>NZ_LT800494.1:2330637-2361397 GCF_900166665.1 Cytobacillus gottheilii
GAGGGCACTGATTTTCTTAAGGTTTTTCGTTTTTCTTTAACCTGGTAAAATCTTATAAAGATAAAAAAGCCAATTTCTGTCTATTATTAGAAAGAAATTGGCTTTATTTTTGTCTGAATCCCTTAATTTTGGACTATGTTGTCCATTTTCTTACTTTATTAACTTTAGAATTCGTTTTATATTTACCGCAAATATGGTGGTTGCCCCTTGAATTTGCATGCCAAATAAACCCGAGGATTTCGCTGTTTCATACTCGTGTGCATGTTTTAATTCGCTATTCTTAGCCTCAATCTTATATCGATTTCGAGATAGCTCTTTAAATTTAACCGTCTTTTGAAATGCTTCCTGATCTTTATGCTCTGTCGATTTTATTGTGACAGAATAGGATTTTGTTTTCGCTCCTTTTTTATAACAGCCCTCTTGTAAGGGACAAGTGTTGCATTTATTCGTATCAAATAAATATTTAATTCTTGGATTTCGATCTTGACCTTTTCTTTCTTCAAATTTCTTTTGGATCGCCAAATGGCCAGCCTTACACACATATATTCCTGCATCTTTATTAAACGTGAATTCGTCCTCTTTTTTTCGCGTACCATGCGTTACATGTGGATGCAATTTTGAAACAAGTTCCAAATTTTCTTCTTTTATATAACGAATATTTTCTTTCTCAGAATAGGCCGTATCTCCAATAACCGTTTTAATTTCCATTCCTGTTTTGATGCTTTTTTCAACTAATTCTTGAAGATATTTTCCATCACTTTTCTCTCCAGTTGTGATCACCGCTGCCGTAATAATCCGTTCGTTAGCCATTGCCAAATGTGTTTTGTATCCAAAAAAAGAGGAGTCTGCCGATTTATGTCCTACTTTGGCATCTGGATCCATGGAAAAACTCAACTGTTCTGTACAATCCTCAACGACTTCTTTTAATACATTTAACTTTTCTTTCACCGCAGGTAATTCTGAAATTCTTGGCTCTGATTCGATGGCGGTAATAAGATCTTCGCAGTACTGTAATTCATCTTCAACACTATTCGTTGTTGTTTTGGCCGGTAAATTCTCTTTCATCGATTCATCGATTTGGTAGACAGACCGACGTACATTCTTTGATTTTTCCTGTAAAAATTCTTTAACGGACTTTTGATTATAACGGGATTTTGTGTGAGTTGAGTCAACAATAATCGTTTTACTTTTAATGATGTCTTTCTCTAATGCGATTTCAACACTTTTATTTATAAGCATATCTAATAAATCCACATCTTTTAGACGAAGCCTACGAAACTTCGTTAGGGAACTGGGGTCAATAACAGGATCTTCTGGCGCCATTTCAAGGAAGTATTTAAAGGACATATCATACTTTGATCGTTCGACCACATCTACATCTGATAAATTAAAAATGGATTTAAGCAAGAGATATTTGAACATACGGATCGGGTGAACGGCATTACGACCGTTATCTAGACAGTACTTTGATTCTAACTCTTCTAGAATAAAGCTGAAGTCCACAAGATCATTGATTTGACGAAGCATATTATCTTGTGGAACAACAAGATCGTATATCTGTAAATAGGGGCTGAAACTAAGGGATTGTTGGTTGGAGATCATTTTATATACCACCTGCGATAAGTTAATACCTCTATTATAAAACAAAAAGCCAGTGAAACAGTAAATGTTTCACTGACTTAAATGGACTTTTTCAGTGCCCTCAGCTTTGCTCCGAGGAGGCTCAGCTTCCTCCCCATGGAAAGCGAGGGTCTGGAGCGCAGGTGGAACGGGCTTGTTTAAATACCCATAATCACATGACATAAAATAATAATTTTCTTCGGTCACTTTTTATAGCAAAATACTATATTTAAATAATTTTAAGAAAATTCTGTTAATTATATTGACAGTCTTTTTTATTTGTCTTACAATTTGAAAAAGTGACAAATTTGTGAAAGGAGGGGTAGGTTTGGATGAGAAAGCAAGTAAATTAAAAATGCAATCTGTAAAAAGAAAAACCTTATCTGATCAGGTGATTGATCAAATCATAGATCTGCTATTGACTGGAAAGCTTCATCCTGGGGATAAGCTTCCTACAGAAATGGAATTAATGGAAATGCTGTTTGTCAGCAGACCTGTTTTAAGAGAAGCACTTAGTTCGCTTGAAACGATTGGCATCATCCATCGGAAAACAAGAGAAGGCACATTTCTGTCAGATAAAATTGGCAGTCAGCCATATCGAATTATGTTAGCGCTTGCAGCGGGTGATATTAATGCGATCTTAGAAACGCGATTCACACAAGAGTTAGGATTAGTCTCGTTGGCTGCAGAAAAAATTTCTGAGCTGGAGCTAAAGAAATTAAAAGAGACCATTCACATAATGGAAACATCAGACGGTGATTACTCAGCAGCAGACCGAGAATTTCACCGGATCATAGCTTGCAGTGCGAGCAATTACATGATGGAAGGGTTAATTGATCCTTTGCTGAACATGTACGATACCATTTTGGAAAATATATCGTATGAATACCGCAACAAAGAAGTCACCCTTCAGCAGCACAAAGATATTTATGCTGCTTTAGAAAAAAGAGATCCGATACAATCCTATATAAGCATGTATACACACCTGGATTATGTAAGGAAAAAAACTTTAAAAAATATAGAAGATCAGAGAGGGAGAGATTGAATGGAAAAGACGAGAAAAGCTCCAACAGGAATTTTAGGATTTCCTGTTACGCCATTTAATGAAAGCGGAAACATTGATGAACAGGGGTTAGCTCGCAATATACATTTTTTGCTTGAGGAAGGGTTAGAAGCCATTTTTGTTTCTTGCGGAGCTGGAGAATATAACTCTCTTAGCTATAAAGAATTTGAAGCCACTGTCGAACTGGCTGTTTCTGAAGTCAATGGAAAGGTTCCGGTTTATACCGGAATAGGCGGTAATTTATCAGAATCATTAGAAAAGGCTGAAATATCAGCGAAGCATAATGCGGATGGATACCTCATTTTACCTCCATATCTGATCGAAGGCGAGCAGGATGGAATCTATGAATACTATAAAACCATTGTGCACAGCACAGATTTAGGAGCAATTGTCTACCAGAGAGCCAATGCTGTTCTGCAGCTGGAAAATTTACAAAAGCTTGTTGAAATTCCTCAAGTAATTGGTGTAAAAGATGGGGTTGGCAATATGGATTTGAATGTTGAACTAACACAAGGAATTGGAAACAAAATCGGGTGGTTAAATGGGATGCCAATGGCAGAAGTATGTCACCCTGCTTATTTGCCATTAGGATTTGATTCATATTCTTCTGCCATCTCAAACTATATCCCGCATATTTCGAGAATGTTTTACGATGCACTTCATAACAATGAGCAGCAGCTTGTTCAGGATCTCTATCAAGATGTAATTCTGCCAATCAATCAGATTCGCAAGCAAAGAAAAGGCTATGCAATTGCATTGATCAAAGCAGGCATGGAAATTGTCGGATTGCCTGTTACAAAATCAGTCAGACCGCCTGTAACCCAAGTAGAAAAAGAGCATTTTCAGCAATTAGAGAAAATTATCAAAACTGCTTTTGATAAATATCCAAAAAGCACAAAGACAATAGCGTAATTTGGACTTGGTTTTGACCCATTTGGGATGAAATATAGGAGGGATATGTAGTGACAGTTCAAACAGAACAACAGCATTATTTAAATTACATCGATGGAAAATGGCAATCTTCAAGTACAAATGAAGTTATTAGCATCAGCAACCCTGCAAATGTAGATGAAGTTGTCGGGTATGTGCAAAATTCCACAGCAGAAGATTTGAATAAAGCAGTGGAAGCCGCCAAATTAGCACAAAGGAAATGGAAGAAACTCTCTGGAGATCAAAGAGGCAAGTATCTGTACAAAGCTGCTGATATACTTGAATCCAGATTGGATGAAGTAGCAGAAAGTATGACAAGAGAAATGGGGAAAACCTTGCCTGAAGCGAAAGGGGAAACAGCCAGAGGTGTTGCGATTCTGCGTTATTATGCAGGAGAAGGAATGAGGAAGGTTGGAGATGTAATCCCTTCAACAGACAGCAGTGCACTTATGTTTACAACAAGAGTTCCTTTAGGCGTTGTTGGTGTAATTACACCATGGAATTTCCCTGTAGCCATTCCGATATGGAAAATGGCACCTGCATTAATTTATGGGAACTCTGTTGTCATAAAGCCTGCAACTGAAACAGCAGTTACCTGCGCAAAAGTGATTGAATGCTTTGCAGAAGCAGGTTTTCCAGAAGGTGTCGTCAACTTGGTAACGGGTTCCGGTTCCGTTATCGGGCAAGGATTAGCGGACCATCCTGATGTAAACGGTGTCACTTTTACGGGCTCAAATGGTGTTGGAAAGAAAATTGGTCAGGCGGTTTTAGCACGCGGAGGAAAATATCAGCTGGAGATGGGCGGGAAAAATCCTGTCATCGTTGCAGCTGACGCCGATCTTGATCTGGCAGTTGAAGCAACAATAAGCGGCGGATTGCGTTCCACAGGGCAAAAATGTACAGCGACAAGCCGAGTCATAGTCGAAAGCGAAATATATGAGACGTTCAAGCAAAAGCTGGTTGCAAAAGTAAGAGAAATTACAGTCGGTGACGGACAGGAAAATGGTACCTGGATGGGACCAAGTGCAAGTGAAGGACAGCTGCAAACGGTTCTCTCTTATATTCAAAAAGGGAAAGAAGAAGGAGCTGCCTTACTGTGTGGAGGTGAAAGACTGACCGGTCCGAAATATGATAACGGATATTTTGTAGAGCCAACGGTTTTTGATGAAGTGACGACCAATATGACCATTGCTCAAGAAGAAATTTTCGGACCTGTATTGGCTTTAATGAGGGTTGATTCTCTTGAAGAAGCCCTGCAGCTGGCAAATGATGTGCAGTATGGACTAAGTGCGTCCATTTTTACGACTAATATCCAAAAAATGCTCACTTTTATTGAAGAAATGGATGCTGGACTAGTCAGAATTAACGCAGAAAGTGCAGGCGTGGAGCTGCAGGCACCATTTGGAGGCATGAAACAATCGAGCTCTCATTCCCGCGAACAAGGTCAGGCCGCCATTGAGTTCTTCACTTCAATAAAAACCGTATTTATTAAGTAATCAGGTGATAGGGGGTGCTTTTGCCCCCTTATCATTACAGTATATTTGAAAGCGCTTTATAGGAAGAAAAAGGTTAATGCAGACAAAAATATAGTTTAGGGGTGTGTTTATGAAAAAATTATTATTTGTCTTGGTTGCAGGGTTGCTTGTATTAACAGCCGCGGCGTGCGGAAATCAAACGGGTGGAACGGATGCAGAAGCAGGTACTGGAACAGTTGATTTGTCTAGAGTGAGGGTGCTGATTGGTTCTACTTCTACTGGAGGAGATACGTATCAGATTGCTGACTTAATCAGCAGAAATGTTGAAAAGCCTCTAGATACAAATATTAAAGTAGATGCAGTAGGAAGTGAAAGAGCTTTTAACGAATTAACGAAGGCGAAGACGGATGGAAGCGAAATTATGTTCTTCCATGATATGGCGTATTTAGGTGTAGAATATGGCAGTTTTGGCGATGAGCATGAGCTAGAGAACTGGAAAATTGGACCTGTAGTTGCAACAAACCCTGGGAATGCATTTTTAGCAAAAGCCGACGCTCCATACGATACATTGGCAGAAGCAGCTCAATGGCTGCAGGATCATCCCGATGAAATGGTAACTGTTGCGATTGAAGCAGGAGGCGTATCTCAAATTGGTTTTGACGCGTTTTATTTATGGGCGAAGGAAGAGTTTGGTCAGGATGTAGCTGATCGGATTAAGGTTTATGTAACTGGCTCACAGAAAGATAAGGATCAGGCTTTATGGGATGGCAATGTGGATATCATTCACGGCTCAATTGGCGCTAACAATGAATATACGAAGGATGGAGTAGAAGACAAGATTAAAATGAAGTTCCTTGGACTAACAGCTGGTGAAAGAGTCGAAGGCTACGATATTCCAACTTTTGCTGAACAAGGAATCACAGTCAATGGCAAAGAGTTTGTATTTGATAAAGAATTCTTCTTTATTCTGCCAAAGGACATTGATGACAATTTTGTAGATGCATTGGATCAAGCTGTAGCAGAAGCGGTTGAAAATGAAGACTATCAAAACGATCTATTGAAAAATGCATATGTAGCCAATTACGTTCCTGCAGATGAATCAGCAGATTATCTGCTCGAAAAGAGAGAAACATTGCGATATATCATCAGTAATGCACCAAGCCTGGATGATATAGCGAAGTAATGAGGAGTGAATGTGAGGCTGTCTAAAGACAGCCTTACTATTCTAATATCCACTTAAGAAGGAAGGTGACAGAATTGAAAGACCTGCTGACGATCGAAATGACCTTTAGCGAATATCATCTGATCTTTCCAAGATTAGTGCTGGGAATTTTGGTGGTTCTCTTAATCCTGCTGCTTGTGATTCATCTGGGAAAGAGGATAAAAGAAAGAAATTTTACATTTAAACCAAAATTCTTTAAGGAAAACTTTGATAAACGTAAGTTTTTTGGCACTATTATCTTACTTGTTGGCTATGTGTTTTTACTTGAGATCATAGGCTTTTTAGCGTCTAGTATCTTGTTTATGTTTTTCATCATGCTTTTATTTATTGGAAATATAAAAAGAAAGTCAATTATCTATTCTGTCTTAAACTCTGTTGTAACCTCCTTTGCGATTTGGTATTTGTTTGGGACAGTGTTTAATATTACTTTACCGTAAAGGGTGGTGAATTTTTAATGGATTTATTAGAATTTTTTACTCCTATGACCATTCTTCTCTGTTTTGCAGGTGTAGTGGTTGGCATTATTTTTGGTGCTATTCCCGGGATGACAGCTACAATGGCAATCGCGATCTTTTTGCCGATTACGTATACGCTAGATATGATTGATTCAATTGCTTTGTTGCTTGGTTTATATGTTGGCGGAATTAGCGGCGGCTTAGTACCGGCGATTCTATTAAATATTCCAGGTACTCCTTCTTCCCTTTGTACCACCTTTGACGGTTACCCGATGACACAGAAAGGGGAAGGAGAGAAAGCTTTAAAAGTCGGCATTACGGCTTCATTAGTTGGCGGGATCATCAGTTTGCTTATTTTGTATCTCTTCACACCTGTGTTGGCTTCAGTCGCGATTAAGTTTTCGTCAGTTGAAAAATTTCTAATCATTGTCTTTGCATTAACGGTGATCGCATCGATCTCCAAAGGCAGTTTAATTGGGGGGATCTTCAGCGGTTTCCTGGGCGTTTATATTAGTTTAATAGGAACATTCGCTGATAATTATGAGATGAGATTAGTTCCGCCAGGGTTTGAAGATGCCTTACTGTATGGTTTTTCTCTGCTGCCGGCTTTAATTGGATTATTTGCGATTACGCAAATATTAGAAGAGGCGGAAGACGGCATGAAGGTTTCCGCTCATCAAACATTTAAGTTTCAAAAAGATAAAAAGAAGAAGTTTTCTTTTAAAGTTTTTAATAATCAAAAAGTCAACTTGGTTCGCTCCTCTATCATTGGTACCTTTATAGGAATTCTACCAGGAGTTGGCGGAAGTGCTGCGTCAATCACTGCCTATTCACAAGCCAAGAATTTCTCGAAGAACCCGAAGAAGCTAGGAAGCGGAGAACCAGAGGGTCTGATCGCCAGTGAAGCATCCAATAATGGTTTAACGGGCGGAGCGTTGATTCCGTTATTATCAATGGGGATTCCTGGAGACAGTACGACCGCAGTTTTGGTCGGAGCATTCTTATTACAAGGCATTCAAGTAGGACCATTGTTTATTAGTTCAAATCCAGATCTATGGAATGGAATTATCTATGGTTTGCTCATGGCAAATGTGTTTATGTTTCTTCTTATGTTTTTCAGCATTAAATATTTTTCAAAAATTGTTTATATTCCTAAATCGGTTATCTACCCAATCATTATTGTCATGTGCGTAGTTGGCTCTTATGCCATCAATAACGGCGTTTTATTTGATGTCTGGACGCTGCTGCTGTTTGGGCTGGCAGGATTTGTGTTCGTGAAGATCGGAATTCAGGTGATTCCTTTTCTAATAGGATTTATCTTAGGAAAAGACCTGGAAAAATATTTTATTGATAGCTTAAAATCAAGCGGCGGAGACCTTACGATTTTCTTTACAAAAGGACCGATTGCACTTGTCATATGGGTTTTAATCTTTGGTTCTCTTATCTATGCATACCTGGATTATCGTAAATCGAAACGAACAGATGCGGATGATTCTGTTACGTTTTCAAACTGAGTTTAATAGAATAGGAGAGTGTTCAAATGGGTACTGCTTTGAAAACAAAATATAATACGCCGGTCATCGTTGAGATGTCGGTCATTCCTATAGCAGGTCATGATAGTATGCTTTTAAATTTAAGTGGTGCACATGGACCTTATTTCACAAGAAATATTGTGGTGATAAAAGATAGCAGCGGAAACACAGGAGTTGGTGAAGTTCCTGGCGGAGAAGCGATCAGAAAAACGCTGGAAGATTCTAAACCATTATTAATGGGTGCATCTATCGGAAATTATAACAAGATCTTAAACAAAGTAAGAAGCATATTTGGAGAACGGGATGCTGGCGGACGGGGACTGCAAACGTTTGACCTTAGAATTACCATCCACGCAGTAACTGCTTTAGAGGCTGCACTGCTGGATTTATTAGGTCAGTATTTAGGCGTTCCTGCTGCTGCATTATTAGGTGAAGGACAGCAGCGGACCGAAGTTGATGTGCTGGGTTACTTATTTTATATTGGCGATCGGAGAAAAACGGATTTACCTTATTTGAGTGAATCGGATGCAGATGATGACTGGTTCCGCTTGCGGCATGAAGAAGCTCTAACACCTGAGGCGATTGTCAGGCTGGCAGAAGCAGCATATGAGAAATATGGATTTAGAGATTTTAAGTTAAAGGGTGGCGTTTTAAGTGGGGATGAGGAAATTGCGGCAGTGACAGCACTTTCTGAACGCTTTCCTGAAGCGCGCATCACGCTCGATCCGAACGGAGCTTGGTCATTAGAAGAGGCCATTAGGCTTTGTAAGGGCAAACAGGATGTTCTAGCGTATGCAGAAGATCCTTGCGGTGCAGAAAATGGTTATTCAGCGCGCGAGGTGATGGCTGAGTTTAGGAAGGCAACAGGTCTGCCAACCGCAACCAATATGATCGCTACCGATTGGCGGCAAATGGGCCATACCATTCAACTGCATGCAGTAGATATTCCATTAGCAGATCCTCATTTCTGGACAATGCAAGGCTCAGTGCGAGTTGCACAAATGTGTGCAGACTGGGGATTAACATGGGGATCACATTCGAATAATCACTTTGATATTTCTTTGGCGATGTTTACACATGTTGCTGCAGCAGCACCAGGAAATATTACGGCGATTGATACACATTGGATCTGGCAAGACGGTCAGCAGCTGACAAAAGAACCGTTCCAAATCGCTGACGGCAAAATTACGCTTCCAGAAAAACCAGGTTTAGGCATTGAAATTGATATGGATAAAATCGAGCAGGCCCATGAACTATATAAACAGAAAGGATTAGGGGCGAGGGATGATTCGATTGCCATGCAATATTTGATTCAAGACTGGAGATTTGATCATAAACGTCCATGTTTAGTACGATAAAGGAAGATTTTAGAAAGAAGGGACTGCGATGAAATCAAAAGTCATTGTCTATCGGAAAACATATGAACAAGTATTAGATTTGCTTCGCGAACAGTGTGACGTCATTTATTTTGAACGTATTGATTCATCAAATCAGGAAGAATTCTATTTTCATTTAAAGGACGCGCATGCCTTATTTGGAGCAGGCATGAAAGTGGATAAGGAATTATTAGATCATGCCCCAAATTTACAAGTGGTCAGTAATGTTTCTGTTGGGTATGATAATTTAAATCTAGCAGAACTGAAGAAGAGAAACATCAAAGCGACCAATACAAAGGGAGCGCTGGATGATACCGTTGCCGATGCAATGTTCGGTTTAATGCTTACAGCGGCGCGAAGGATCACGGAATTAGATCAATTTGTCAAAAAGGGAGAATGGAAAGCAGCAATCCAGGAAGAGCTTTTTGGTGTTGACGTTCATCATAAAACCATAGGCATCATTGGAATGGGCGGGATTGGTTCTGCCATTGCAAAGAGGGCTTATTATGGTTTTGATATGAAAGTGATTTATCACAACCGCTCACGCAATAAGGAAGCAGAAGAATATTATCATGCAGAATACCGTTCACTGGAGGAACTTCTGCAAGAATCCGATTTTGTATGTAACATGGCACCTCTTACACCGCAAACGGAAAAATTGATTGGAGAAAGAGAATTTTCATTAATGAAGAGCTCGTCCATTTTTATAAATGGATCACGAGGCCCAGTCATTGATGAAGATGCTCTTTATAAGGCTCTCAGCGAAAAACGTATTTTAGCAGCTGGTTTAGATGTTTATCAGGTTGAACCGCTCCCTCCCGAACATTCGCTGCTGACACTTCCTAATTTAGTCACACTGCCTCATATCGGATCAGCTACAGCGGAAACCCGCCTTGCTATGGGCCTTTTAGCCGCAAAATCTCTATTGGAAGCATTAAATGGCGGGGTGCCAGCAACTCTAATTGCGTCACAATGACGCTCCGAAAAAGCGCGGGTTTTGTCGAAATATAACAAGGCGAGCTCTCTAAATCTGGGAGCTCGCCTTATTTTTACATTAATTATTTTCAAATAATGGCACTTAAAGCTTCATCTAAGCTTTTATATTGAAAGTCAAATCCTGATTGCACTAGTCTTTCAGGCACAACCCAGCGGCTTTTTAAGACGAGCTCCGTTTCTGTTCCAATAAAAACCGCTCCGAGCTCGAGCATCCACTTAGGAGCAGGAAGACCAAAGCTCCTGTTCATATGCGTTCGAATTAATCGCATTTGTTCACTATTCTTAACAGGCTGAGGAGCAGAACAGTTAAACACTCCTTCAAGATGTTTGTTGTCTCTTAAGAAAAGCGTAATTTGAAATAAGTCTTCAATGTGAATCCAGCTGAACATTTGCAAGCCTGTGCCTTGTTTACCGCCAAGACCGTATTTCACAAGGTTTACGTAAGGAGTCATGACACCACCATCTGGTCCAAGTACAATGGCAATTCTTAAGGCAGCTTGTCTTGTTTTGGGCAGCTGAAAAGAGAAAAAGGCATCTTCCCAGGAGGTGGCTACATCTACAGAAAAGCCGGAGCCGATTTCACCTTCCGCTTCCGTCATTGGCCTGTCATCAGCATGGCGATAAATAGTAGCGGTGCTGGAATTGATCCATAATTCAGGGGGATTAACACAAGCTTTCAGCGCTTTTCCCAGTATTTTCGTTGTCTCAGTTCTAGATGTCAGAATCTCTTTTTTATTTTTTTCATTATAGCGGCAATTCACCGATTTTCCAGCTAAATTAATGAGCATTTCTGCTCCTTCTAATGCAGAAACAATCTCTTTTTCATTTTCCCAAGCAATAGAAGGAGAAGTGCGGGCAATGATTTTTACTTCATAACCAAGTTCTAGAAATCTTTTCTGAAAATACGTGCCGACGAAACCTGTTCCTCCTGCTATGACTACCTTTTTCAATTTCTCCACTCCCCATCTTTAGCTTTTTTGTATTTTGGATGGATTATTGATTTTGTAAGGGACTGCTTCTTCCATTAAAAATTCCTCTTCAGCATCCTTGCCTTGAGGCAGCTTTTTCTTGACGATTTTTCCGTCAAATTCGAGCTGATCACCTGGAGTGAGCTCCCATTTTTTTAATGTTTTGGAATGAGAACACCAAGCAAGACCGATTTCAATGTTTTCATCTTGTTGAATCGTAACATTTTCAAGGACGACAACCTCATCATTCTCTTCATTAAAATGATTCCAGCTTAACGCAAATTGCTTAACCTTTGCAGTAAAGTGAACCTTATCGTCAGGAAGAACCACTTTTTTGGGACTTTCTTTTTGTTCCTTTTTGCTTTCTTTTTTAGGAGCCGTTTTTTTTGCTGGAGCCGATTTTGGCTCTGTTTTCTCTTGTTTAACAGGTACAGCTTCTCCTGCATCAGAAAGATAGATTTTTCCAAAGCTTCCTGCCTGCATTTCCTTTAAAAAAGCAGGGTGAATGCAGCCTAAGCTTCCATCTTCAAATTCAATGACAATCGTGTTCCCGGAATGATCCTCTCCGTATACCTCATATCCTTTAATTTGAACAGCATACTGCTGCTTTCGATCTTTATACCAATATTCGCTTTTAGAAGCAGGCAAGCCCCATTCCTTTAGCTTTTCTGCATATTCTTCTGGATTATCAAGTTGTATGTAATCCCCTTTTGGAGGGACAATTGCTTTTTGATCACTCATATTCTCAAGTATCCTCGCTTTCATTCCATCTTCATCTATATAGTATATTCTATACTAGAAAAGAAGGAATTTCGAATACTTTGGAGAATATATTCGGGTATACTATAGGTGAATATGTTTGGAAAGGCGGAACAAGATGAGTGCAGATACAGCAAAATTTAAAGAAGTAATGGGCAACTATCCGACTGGTGTTACTGTCATAACTACGGTTGACGAAAGCGGCACACCACTAGGATTAACGGTGAATTCATTTGCATCCGTATCGTTGGATCCGCTGCTGATCCTTTGGTCTATTGATCACAAGGTATCTTCACATGATGTATTTAAAGATTCAGGTAAATTTGCCGTTCATGTGTTAGCAGAAGATCAAAGCGAGCTTTGTGCATTATTTGCTAGCAAAGGGATTGATCGATTTGCCAATTGCGAATGGAAACTTTCAGAGCAAGGATTGCCGATTATTGAAGGTGCGTTAGGCGTTATGCAATGTAAAACATTTAAAAGCGTTGAAGCGGGAGATCATACGATCTTAATCGGGGAAGTTACCGACATTGTCAGCCGAAAAAAAGAGCCGCTGCTTTATCATAATCGCAAGTTTGGTAAAATTCCTGCCGAGTTTTATGAATAAGCTTAATTAGAAAAGAGACTGTGACATAAGTAGTTAACACAGCAAAAAAATCGAATGATTAGGAAGTGAATCTTTCTAATCATTCGATTTTTTATTTGATAACATTTAATATTCCTAATATGAGTGAAATGGAGCGGAGGACCCTCGACTCCGGAGGGAAATAGAGGAAAAGGTGAGACCCCGCAGGCGTGCCGAGGAGGCTCAGCTTCCTCCCCTCGGAAAGCGAGGGTCCGCAGCGCAGGTGGAACGGGCTTGTTTAAATACCCAAAACAGCTAATAAATATTTACAAATAGTATTTCTATTTTGCTCCAGACTCTTTTCTATACTGCTTTCCTCATTTAAAAAGATTCACATTCGTATCGGGAATCCTCTGAATCCTGTAGATTTATTCCTTTGTATTTTGATTAAAAAACCACTTTTGATATTGCCGCGAGAGGTAATATGTAAACCACATCGTTATTAAACTCCAATCCCAAGTCCACTTTTTGTACTTGATTAAATTCGTGTATTTAATAGCTATACTTTCAAAGACTGTAATAGAAGCCGAATAAAAAACATAATAACAAATTTTATAGAGCATATTTTTCTTTTCAGGATAATGCAAATTAAATAAAGAGCATAAAGCTGGATAAACAAAATATTCAAATGTAAAACTAGATTTATTTGCTTTCTTGAAAAACATACGCTGAGGATAGGAAATCAATCCTTTTTCGACAACAAGTAAGCCAAAGAGCCAAGTGATGAATTGTTTAAATAAAAAGGCTACATGTGCTTCACGCATCCTGTTTTTAGGAACGTATTTTATCAATAATAACGACATCACAATCCAAGCTGATATTTCAACTGATTTATCGAGTTTATGCTTCAAGATGATCACCTCTCTATAACTATAGAATGGTTTTGATGCCATCATTTTATGTGCATTTTTCAGAGGATCAAATAGGCAAACCTTAAGTCATTTGAAAGACTTCTGCATTGCCCGCAGAGGAGAATTTCTGTAAGATGAGGTAAAAACCTAAGCAAATTTACATAAGAATGCTTTGAAAAAAGGTGTGTAGTGCTATGAAAAAAATCATCGTAATTGGTGCAGGGATACTAGGTGCTTCAGCATCATATCATCTCGCCCGTAAAGGGGCAGAGGTCATTTTAATTGATCGTGATGATGAAGGACAAGCCACAGATGCCGCTGCAGGAATCGTATGTCCATGGCTTTCACAGCGCCGAAATAAACCTTGGTATGCTCTTGTGAAAAATGGGGCGAAATATTATGGTGAGCTGATTGATATGCTGCGTGAAGATGGTGAAGAGAATACCGGATACAAGAAGGTAGGAGCGCTTGCTCTTCAATTGGATACAGCTAAGCTGTTAAAATTAAAAGAAAGAGCTATTTTAAAAAGAGAGGATGCACCTGAAATAGGAGAAATCAAGGATATCCCAGCTGCTCAGCAAAGGGAATTATTTCCTCCTTTAAATAATGAACATGAAGCTGTTTATGTTAGTGGCGGTGCACGCGTTAACGGCAGAAATCTGCGAGGATCACTCGTAAATGCTGCGATCAAGAATGGTGCAAGAACTATAACAGGTTCCGCACACTTGCTGATTGAAGAACAGAAAGTTATCGGTGCAGTGGTAAACGGCGAACAAATTTTGGCTGATGAAGTCATTGCTGTACCTGGTGTGTGGGCAAAAGAATTATTATCTCCCTTGAACATTGAGTTTCAGGTGTTTGCTCAAAAAGCACAAATTATTCATTTAAGACTCCAGGATAAAAACACAGA
This sequence comes from Cytobacillus gottheilii, assembly GCF_900166665.1. Classification (GTDB taxonomy): domain Bacteria; phylum Bacillota; class Bacilli; order Bacillales; family Cytobacillaceae; genus Cytobacillus; species Cytobacillus gottheilii_A. The sequence goes on from NZ_LT800494.1 coordinate 2,345,420, forward strand.
TGAATGGCCTGTCATTATGCCGCCAAACAACCAATATATGCTTGCTTTTGAAGAAGGAAAAATTGTTGTTGGTGCAACACATGAAGATATTGAGACTCTAGATATGCGGGTAACCGCTGGCGGTGTATATGATATACTGGGCAAAGCGTTAAAAACAGCACCAGGTCTTGAAGATGCCGAGCTCACGGAGGTGAAGGTAGGATTCCGCCCACATACCCCAGGTTTTTTACCTGTGTTTGGCAGAATCCCTGGGTTTGAAGGGATCTTAACGGCCAATGGCTTAGGTTCCTCAGGATTAACAGCAGGACCGTATGTGGGGAAATTGCTCTCTTCTTTAGCTCTTCGTGAAGAAATTGATCTGAATTTAGAGGATTATCATGTGGGAAGCGCCATCAAATAAAAAATCGAAAAGCGTTTACATCTGTACTCATACTTGCTAAACTAATAACGAATTAAGAATTGAATATGAAACGGGAGTCTGTGGAATCAGGCTGAGAGTATGACTAACTGTCATAGACCGTATGAACCTGTTGGATCATGCCAGCGTAGGGAATGTGTGACTTAGGATACAACTATGCACTTTGCTGGGCGCGAAGTGTATTTTTTTATACTTTTTGAGAGTATAAAGTCTATTTAAAGACATATGTACACCTCTTCTTTTTGCAAACTTCTTCCTATTTTCTGCTGCTGGCATTCCAATTTTCAATCCACTTTTAAACAGAAAGGCTGGGATCGTGAATGACCCAAAAAGAGATCATTACTGCCATCCATCAATACATCCAAAACGAAAATTCTCATGACTTTAATGAGCTTGCGCTAATGGTTTTCAGATTTCAATACGAAAATAACTCGCCATACCAAAGTTTCTGCATACAAAAAAGAAAAACACCGCGTACCGTTAAACACTGGTACGATATTCCGCCAGTGCCGATTCAAGCATTTAAAGATGTAACACTGTCATGCATAGACAAAAACGACGCTGAAGCCATTTTTATGACTAGCGGCACGACAAAACAAATTAAAGGCAAGCATTATCATCCTACATTAGACATTTTTGATGCTTCAATGACCGTCAATTTTCAAAAGAGGTTTATGCAGAAGCAGCCATTCATTAAGATGGGCATCTTATTTCCGGATGAACTCCAAATGCCGAATTCATCTTTGGCCCGTTATTTGTATCTTGCCAAAAAGACATACGGTACGAAGGAAAGTCATTATTTGCTGACAAAGGATGGAATTCATACTGAATTGCTAGTTTCTGAGCTTACTAGAGCAGAGCAAACAGGTGAGCCATATGCTCTTCTCGGAGCAAGTTATAGCTTTGTTCATTTGCTCGATTATCTTCAGGAAAAGCAGTTATCGTTCAAATTGCCTGAGGGAAGCAAATTCCTGGATACTGGCGGTTATAAAAACCAATCCAGACATGTGGAAGCTGCTGAATTTTATAACGCCTTGAATACACATTTAGGTGTGGAGAAAAAAGATTGTATAAACATGTACGGAATGACGGAGCTTAGCACGCAATTTTATGATGATGGAAATGATTCAGATCCATCTGTTAAATCCGGGCCGCACTGGATCAAGACAAGAGTTGTGAATCCATTGACAGGATTAGATGTGCCAAAAGGTGAAAGTGGTGTGCTCGTTCATTATGATTTAGCAAATTTTAATTCAGCAGTTGCTATTCTGACTGAAGATTTAGGGAAAGAGACGGACCGCGGCTTCCTTTTATTAGGAAGAGTGAAAGGCTCTGAACAAAAAGGCTGTTCTCTTGCAGTGGACGAATTTCTCCGCTTTGCAAAGGAGAATTCATAATGGAGATCACAGCAGGCTATTTGCCTGAAATGGAAAATGAGAAGATACAGTATAAACAGTTTACCTATAAGGTCAATGGCAAGACAGCACTAGTGCAAGTACCGCATCTATCCGCCGAGCAGCTCGGTAAAGTGATCAAGATGGTAAAGGATCATGCTTCAATTCTAAAGAGCTTCACTGTATCAGAACTGGTATCTGTCATTGATAAGGCGATACATGTATTGCTGGATCGCCGTTCTAAAGAACGGCTTTTAGCTGAAACATGGCTTCCGATCATAACAGGATATGATCGTGAAATCATCCGTACGAGCTTAACATCTTATTTGCAGGGTTTTCGAAAACATGAGCTGCAGCGTTTTTTAGCAGCAGACCTTGGAAATCCCCTGCTGTTGGACGATTTTCAGCCTGTTGTTAAGGGCGGTTATGCAAAAGCAGTTGGACCAAGTGTAATCGGGCATATCTGGGCTGGAAACGTGCCGGGTCTTCCCTTGTGGAGCTTTATTTCCTCACTGCTCGTCAAGTCAGGAAGTGTTGGAAAAACTGCAACGGATGAACCGTTTTTTGCTGGATTATTTGCCGGCATCATTGCTCAAATAGAACCGAGGTTAAAAAACTGTTTTGCCATTGTAGCTTGGAAGGGCGGCGATGAGGAAAGAGAGACTCCTTTTTTAGAAGGCTGTGAGACGATTATCGCCTATGGGAATAATGAAAGTTTATTTTCAATAAAAAAAAGGGTTCCTGTATCAACAAAATGGATAGCACATGGACATAAAATTAGTTTTTCCATTGTGGGGAAAGAAAGCCTGCATATGCAAAAAGCGTTGGAAACAAGCCATTTAGCTTCATTGGATATCGCTCGTTATGATCAGCAGGGCTGTTATTCTCCTCAATGTATCTTTGTTCAAAAGGGCGGCGCTATTGAACCAAATGAATTTGCGAAATATTTGGCACACGAACTGTCTGCCTTAGAAGTGCGATTCCCACGAAAAACGTTGTCCATTGAAGAAGCTGCTGTGTTCTTAGAATGGCAGCATAAAAACGAAATGGCATTGCTCAATGACTCCGATAAAGAAGTGCTCTCAAGTCATGAAGGCAAATGGACAGTCATTTATGAAGGGGAGGGAGCTGCTTTTCAGCCGACGGTTTTAAACAGGTCTATAAGTATTATCGCTTTTGAACGAATAGAAGAAGTGCTCGAGGCTATCCGACCTTATAAAAAATGGCTGCAATCTGTCGGAATGAGTACATATCCAGAACAAGTGTTTCAGTGGAGCGAGCAGCTTGTTCAATATGGTGTTACAAGAATCAGTGCAGTGGGCAAAATGACGTCTCCAGAAGCAGGCTGGCACCAGGATGGCGGTTTTAGTTTACTTGATTTAATAAAAATGACCGATATTGAAGCAAGCACAATAGAATGGGCTGAGCCGCTTTCTGCTTATTCTAATTAAAGGAGAGTGGACTTGTTGAGCTTTTTACACATTCAAGATGTTTGTTTTTCATACGGTAATCTACGAAACATCATCGATCACGTTACCTGGCAAATTGAAAAGGGAGAATTCCACTGTCTGCTTGGCAAAAGCGGCTGCGGGAAAACAACCTTGATTAAACTTGCTGCTGGTTTACTGCGTGCTGAAGAAGGGCAGATCGTGATCAATCAGAAGAAGGTTACGAAGCCTTCGAACGACTATGGCTTTGTTTTTCAATCGCCCACTTTGCTTGAGTGGAAAACCGCGCTTGAAAATGTCCTTCTGCCGATCACATTGAAGAGAAAAATGAGAAATCAGGATCAGGAGGAAGCCACTTCATTGTTAGCACAAGTTGGATTATCAGATTATATTCATCACTATCCATCTGAACTTTCTGGAGGTCAGCAAAGCCGGGTCGCGATTGCAAGAGCACTTATTCAGAAACCAAGCATTCTCTTTTTAGATGAACCATTCGCTGCTTTAGATGCCATTACGCGGGAAGAACTGCAGCATGACCTGCTTCAATTGTGCAAGGAGCAGCAAACAACCGTTCTGTTTATTACCCATGATATTACAGAAGCCGTATTTTTAGCAGATAGGATCGCGGTGATGGACAAAGGCAGGATCATTTTTGAAACAAAGATTAACTTGGAAAAACCACGGCTGGAACATACACGTTATAGTGAGAAATTTAACACATACAGCAGAAGAATCCGAGAGGTTATGGGGAGTACAGGATCATGAACAAATATGCAGTGGTATCCATTGGACTGTTTCTCATCTTGGTCATGATCTGGGAGTTTGCCTCACAGCAGCTTTCACAACTGATTTTGCCTTCACCGATTGTTATTGTTCAAACGTTATGGACACATATCAGCAGCGGTTACTTTCTTCCTCATATTTGGAGAACGATTTCGGAAGTGCTGTTAGGTCTTTTGCTTGGAGGATTATTTGGATTTACAGCTGGCATTGTCATGGGAGAATCAGTCTTTTTCCGCAAAGTACTGACGCCCTATCTGATTGCCAGTCAGGCAGTGCCTAAGCTTGCATTAGCTCCACTATTCATCTTGTGGTTTGGCTTTGGCATGACATCTAAGGTTGTGATCACAGCTTTAGTTTGTTTTTTCCCGATTCTAGAAAACACGATGAGTGCGATGAAGTATAGCAATAACCAGCAATTAGAATTGTTTAGAATGCTGGGTGCCAGCAGGTGGCAAACCCTCATTCATTTAAAAATCCCCGCTGGCATTCCTGCCATTATTGCCGGCTTGCGTGTAGGGGCAGTTTTAGCATTAGTTGGAGCGGTAGTAGGTGAATTTATTGGCGGCAGTGACGGACTTGGAGCTGTCATCATTGCTTCGCAGGGCATGATGGATACGCCTCTTATGTTTTCTAGCCTTATTCTCCTCACATTGCTCGGTATGATTGTTTATCAAAGTGTCAATCTGATTGAACATAAATATTTTGCGAAATATACAAGGAGACCAAATAAATGAAAAAAACAGCGATTTTAATATTATGCACATTCTTTTTGCTTTGCGGCTGCAGCACCGCCACTCAGAATGCTGGAAAGGATGAAGAAACCCAACAACTGACCATCGCCAATTGGAGCAAGCTGATCACAGAGCAGACCAACTTGCTGGTTGATGAGGAAAAACAGTTCTTTTCGAAGAATGGCCTAGATGTGGAGATCGTTCCAGGTAATGGGGGAGGAGATGCGATTAAAAACATCCTTTCCGGAAAAGCAGACATCGCCTTTACAGATCCAGGATCATTATTTTATGCATTAGATCAAGGTGAAAAATTGAAGGTCATCTATAATATATATCCGCAGAATGTGTTTAATATTGTGAGTTTAAAAGAAAACAACGTAAGCAAACCAGAAGATTTAAAAGGAAAAACGGTTGGTGTGTATAGTTTGTCCAGCGGCACACGGCAAAATTTGCTGATTGCACTTCACCATGCAGGACTGACAGAAAACGATGTAAAAATCGTTGAAACAGGATTATTGAATTTTGCTCCGCTCATGCAGGGGCAGGTGGATGCAACAGCTGCTACTGATACAGGTCTCTATACTGGACAGCAGAAGGGGCTTGGAGAGGTAGATATTATCGAAGTGAAGGACTATCTCAATATGCCAAGTGATCTGTTTGTTGTGACAGAAAAATATTATAACGAAAATAAAGAACTGCTGAGCAAGTTCCTGCAATCTTACAAAGAAAGTGCTGAATGGATGATTGAGCATCCAGAGGAAGCAGCAGAATTAGCCGCTGATTATGCTATAGATGGCCAGGATACGGCTATGAATCTGGAAATTATTAAACTTCGGAACACAGCAAGTATATATAAAGAAGACGACCGCCGTTTAGGAGAAGTGGATATAGAGGTCTTGCAGGCAGCGGCTGATACGTACTTTGAGCTTGGATTAATTCAGCAGGAGCTGCAGCTGGGTCAAGTTGTTTCTGACCTATTGTCCGAGGAGAGTGAATGAGAATGAATATGGAGGGAAAAGTCGTGCTTGTGACCGGTGCCTCACGAGGCATTGGCGCCAGCATTGCGACCGCATTTGCAAGAGAAGGAGCTTTAGTGATCATCAACTATCTGCAGAACCATGCTGCGGCAGAAAGTGTGGCGAAGGAATGCACGGAACTTGGCGGTGAAGGCTGGGCAATACAAGCAGATGTGACAGATGAGGAGCAGGTGGCCAAAATGGTTCAGCAAGTCATCTTAGAGGCAGGAACCATTGATGTATTAGTTCATAATGCCTTTAAATCTTATATTTTTGATGTGGAGAACAGAAGACCAGCAGGTGAGCTTTCATGGGAACATTATCTGCAACAGATAGATGGAAGTTTACGCTCTGCGTATTTGATGAGTCAGGCAGTTATTCCTCATATGAAAAAACAGTGCAAAGGCAGCATCATTAATATGACTACTAATCTAGTAGACAGACCAATTGTTCCTTATCATGATTACACAACCGCCAAAGCAGCTTTAACCGGCTTTTCAAAGAATCTTGCTGCTGATTTAGGTCGTTTTGGCATTCGTGTGAATTGTGTGGCACCGGGTTTAGTCTATCCAACAGATACAACGAAACATACAAAAGAAGATGTGAAAAATATGATTATCTCGCAAACCCCATTGCGGAGATTGGCAAGACCGGCTGATCTGGCTGGACCTGTATTATTTTTAGCATCTGATTGGAGCGAATTCATTACAGGACAGACAATAACCGTGGATGGCGGTTTTGTTATGTAGAAAGCAGTCTGAGTGCTTACTCACTAGCACTCAGACTGTTTTTTTAATAGGCTCTTATCTAAAAAGATTGTTGTTACTAAACAAGTTTTCTGTTTGGAAAAGGTTTCTATATTTACTTACTTTAATTACTAAATTATTTCTTTATTTTCTTTACCTATATGGATTGGAAAATTTTCAGTATTCTAAAAGTGTAACAGGAGATACTAAAAATATGAGTGAGTGACAGGAGAACGGATCATTAAGAAACAAGTTCAGCATGTGAAAAAATATTTGAAAGCAGGAGTTTACTTAAATATAATTGTGAAACTACTCACAATTATTGCTTTCAAAAAGATGGTAAGATGGGGGTCTGTATTTTGAAAAATAAAAAGTCGTCTGAAGTTTTAAAGCCTGCAGGTAAGAAAACTTCTGAAGTAAATTACAAAACATTATTACTGACGATCCTTATAGGAACAGCTTTATGGTTCATTCAGCCGCCTGGTGATCTGACAGAACAAGCGTGGCATTTATTCGCGATATTTGTTGCAACCATCATAGGTCTCATTTTGAAACCTATGCCGATGGGAAGTGTGGCAATCTTAGCACTAACTTCTACCGTTGTTACGCAGACACTGACTTTAGAACAGTCGCTAAGCGGCTTTCAGAATTCAACCATATGGCTTATTGTCATTGCATTTTTTATTTCAAGAGGGTTTATAAAGACGGGGTTAGGAACAAGGGTTGCCTATATTTTTGTTAAGAAATTCGGAAAGAAGACCCTAGGTTTATCTTACTCCCTTATAGCAAGTGATTTGCTTTTATCACCTGCGATGCCATCCAATACGGCTAGAGCGGGCGGGATCCTGCTGCCGATTATCAAGTCGCTTTCTGAAACCTATGGTTCCCGTGTTGGTGATGGAACAGAGAGGAAAATTGGCGGGTTTTTAACAAAGGTGTCTTTTCAAGGAGATATGATAACATCTGCAATGTTTTTAACAGCAATGGCCGCAAATCCTCTCGCAGCTCAAATAGCCAGTGATATTTCTGGTGAACAAATTTCTTGGATTGGTTGGGCAGCTGCTGCTCTTGTGCCTGGAGTTTTAAGTTTGATTTTGATTCCTATTATAATCTTAAAATTATATCCTCCAGAAATTAAAGAAACGCCAGCAGCATCCGAAATGGCAAATCAAAAATTAACAGAAATGGGTCCGCTAAAGAAGCAAGAGTTTTATATGATTGGTGTATTTCTATTAATTTTAGGACTCTGGATCTTCGGATCAAATATTAATATCAATGCAACGACTACAGCATTTATTGGGCTAATAGCTCTTCTTGTCACTCAGGTTCTTACTTGGGGAGATATTAAAAAAGAAGAAGGTGCATGGGATACGTTAGTATGGTTCGCGGTTTTAGTTATGATGGCCGGTTTTCTAAATGAACTTGGGATGATTCCTTGGTTTACAGAAACAATGCAGGGTGCTGTAAGCGGAATGTCATGGATCTTAACTTTGATTATTCTATCTGTTGTTTACTTCTATTCACATTACTTTTTTGCAAGTAACACTGCCCATGTAAGTGCGATGTATGCTGCCTTTTTAGCTGTTCTGGTTGCATCAGGGGCGCCGCCTCTTGTTTCTGCCTTGTTATTAGCTTTTTTCAGTAACCTATTTGGCTGTTTGACCCATTATAGCTCTGGTCCTGCCCCAGTATTTTTTGGAGCTGGCTATGTGACTCAAAACAAATGGTGGTCACTAGGATTCATCATTTCGGTGTTTCATATCATCGTATGGATTGGAATTGGAGGTTTATGGTGGAAGGTACTTGGCTTATGGTGAAAACAGACACTTAGTTGCTCGTTTCTTCCATAAGGATCGCCTTTAAAATTTGTTTTCTACTTTTCCTAATCTAAGAATTAGACTGGTTTCCTTATTCCCTTTATAATAGCTGTATATTATAGAAGGAACGGAGACACACACATGCCCAAAACCGCTGTTATTGCCGGTGCGACCGGATTAGTAGGGAAAGAGCTTCTCACTTTGCTGTTGAACGGATATGCATATGATAAGGTGATTGCACTCGTACGCAGACCACTGCATATAAAACATGAAAAATTAACAGAAATGATTTGTGACTTTGACCAGCTGGAAACGTATGAAGAAGTGTTTAAAGCAGATGATATCTTTTGCTGTTTAGGCACAACCATTAAAAAAGCCAAAACGCAAGCAGCCATGTACAAGATTGATGTTGATTATCCTGTTGCGATGGCAAAGCTTGCAAAGAAGAAAAAAGCCAAGCATTTTCTATTAATCAGCTCAATGAACGCCAACCCAAATTCAAAAATTTTTTATTCAAGAATGAAGGGGGAGCTTGAGCAAAAAATAAAGGCTTTGAATCTGCCGGCGTTTAGTATTATTCACCCTGCCCTGCTTGTTGGCAATCGGGATGAATTTAGATTGGGGGAAGGAGCCGCTATTACGTTCTATAATATTTTATCAAAGCTGTTTTCCCCTTCAAAACTTAGCTCAATTGGCATTGCAGCAGACGTGGTAGCAGAGGCCATGTATCAAATTGCACAGCAGGAAAAAACAGGAACAGTAACTTATTCATCAAAGGATTTATATAAAATAGCAGCACAAAACAAATAAGACGCCGAAATGGCGTCTTTTGATCATTTAATGATTTGAAGGATTTCGCTGGTGATGAGTGATGGATTAAGTATTAGTGTATGCTGCCGCTATTACCACCTACAGGATCTTAAACTGTTTGAAACTTTGGTTATTTTTTTACTCCGTCTTCATCCGATGATATGACTGCAGTTCCTCTTCAATACTCTTCATGCGCTCTTCCTGGGCAGCTGTTGAACGACCAAACGATTCAAGTTTTTCAACATCGTCCTGCAGCCGTATATACTCCATTTTTAATTCTGCGATTACTGCTTCAATTTGTTTTTCATTCATGTTTTTGCCCCCATTCGAGATATTAGACTCATAGAGATAGTATAACAAGCTATAACAGAAAACAAAAACAGATAATTTATCAGTCAGTTTTGAATTTAGGAAGTTTTCATTCTATTAAATATGCTATGATGAAGGATAACGATAGAATAATCGGGTATGCAAATAATAAAGGATATTCTTAAATTATGGAATGGAAGGACTTTTCTCATGAAAACTTTACTACTGACAGGTTTTGAACCATTTTTACAATTTACCATTAACCCTACTATGAAAATAGCATCTGAATTACATGAACAAACAATCGGTGAATATCAAATTCAGTCAAAAATTTTGCCAGTTGATTTTCGCATCGCTGGACAACAACTGCTTACATACATAGAAAAATATAAACCAGATGCAGTCATTTCGTTAGGGCTAGCTGGCGGCCGATATAAAATAACGCCAGAACGAATCGCCATCAATATCAATGACGGCGAACCGGATAATAGCGGAAATAAGCTTGAGGACGAACCCATTATTGAAACTGGTGCAGTCGGGTATTTTTCAACACTGCCAATAAGAAAGATGGTTCATTCTCTGCTGGATCATCAACTGCCTGCTGAGATTTCCAATTCTGCTGGAACATATCTTTGCAATCATGTTATGTACCAAGCCCTGCATTATGCTCAAAAAGAGCAGAGCAAAATGAAAGCAGGGTTTATTCATATACCAGCTTCACATGAATTGGCTGTACAGCATGGGAAAATCCCAAGCTGGTCACATGAAGATTTACTTAAGGGGATCAAGCTTTGTATTGAGGTGCTTTCAGCTGATGAAAGATCATAAAATCCTGCCAACTGTCATGCAAACAGGAGAGCGCAGCATCAGGTTCTCTTTTGGAGACGAAATCTCTGATGGAGTTTTCCGGCAGATACGGTGGTTTTGCGATTTAATTGAAAATAACAAAGCCTTTGATGTGGAAGATGTGGTGCCAAGCTACACAACCGTGCATGTTTATCTGGCTTCTGCAAATCCACTTCCTTTAAATTGGGGTTATGAACTATTCGAATTGTGGAATAGATTGGATTTCAAACAAATGAAGCTCACAAACGCTTTTAAAAGAATTGAGATTCCAGTTTGTTATGATCCCGCCTTTGCTCTTGATCTTCAAAGAGTGGTGGATCATACGAATTTAACGGAGAAAGAGATTATTCAATCTCATACAGCAGCCTCTTATGCTGTATATGCAATTGGATTTTTGCCGGGGTTTCCTTACCTTGGCGGTTTGCAGCCGGAATTGGCAACACCTAGATTAAAGGTGCCAAGGGAAAGAGTCGAAGAAGGAACTGTCGGCATTGGCGGAGCTCAAACTGGTGTTTATCCTGTCGGTTCACCTGGGGGCTGGAATATTATTGGACGTACCCCGCTTTCTCTTTATGACCCTAATCGGACAATTCCATTTCTCTGCAGTGCAGGTGATATTGTAAACTTTAAGTCTATTTCGATCGAAAAATACACAGAGATCAAAGAACAGCTGCTGCACCATCCGGATGATATTCAGCAGTGGATCACTTAAGAAAGCAAAGAATTAGCACAGGAAACAAAAGAGGTGAATGATGAAAATAGATATAAATGCAGATGTCGGTGAAAGCTATGGTGTCTTTAAAATAGGAGAAGATCAGCACTTATTTCAGAATATTACTTCTGCCAATATTGCCTGCGGCTTTCATGCTGGCGACTATAATGTGATGCAAACTTCTGTAGCGCTGGCGGCTGAAAGAGGCATAGCGGTCGGTGCACACCCTGGATATCCGGATCTTCATGGCTTTGGAAGAAGAGTCCTTGATATGAGTGTCAGGGAAATTTATAACTGTCTTGTTTATCAAATTGGAGCCTTAAAAGCTTTTTGTGATGTGAATGGAATTTCCCTTCAGCATGTTAAGCCGCATGGAGCCCTTTATAATAAGGGCACAAGCGATGTAAAGGTTGCAGCAGCCATTGCCGAAGCTGTATATGATGTTGCTCCCCAGGCCTTTTTATACGGATTAGCTGGCAGCGAGCTGCTTAAACAGGGGTACAAAATAGGGTTAAAAACAGCAGCAGAAGCATTTGCTGATCGAACTTATACAGAAGAAGGCTATTTGACGAATCGCAGTCATCCGCACTCTGTCTTAAGTGACCGTGACGTCATTTTAGAGCAAGTTAAACAGATTGTCCTGCACAAAAAAGTTCGCACCGTTACTGGAAGCTGGATTTCCTTGGATGCCAAAACAATCTGTTTCCATGGAGATGGACAAAATGCGGCTGCCATTACACATCTTATCAGAACAGAGCTAGAAAAAGATGGAGTAACATTTCAATCAGTAGGCGATATGACATGATTCCGATCCTTAAAGTCAGAAAACCTGGCATCTATAGTTCTTTTCAAGACCTTGGCCGCAGAGGATATCAGAAATACGGCATCCCTATTTCCGGGGCTCTTGATCGCAAAGCTTTTTCATTAGGCAACTATATTATGAGAAATGACCAGAATGCAGCTGCGCTTGAAATCTTATTACAGGGGCTTGAGTTAGAAGTGCTGTCACAGCATCGCTTGCTTTTTACCGGAAGAGAAATTAATGCAACCTTAGATAGTAAGCCCCTTCCCATGTGGAAAACATTCACCGTTCAGAAAGGGCAGATTTTAAAAATAGGTGGAAATCAAGAATCAAAAATAAGTTACCTTATTCCTGAAACAGGCTTTCATGCACCGCAATTTCTTAATAGTTCCTCCGTATTTCCAAAAGGAAAGCTCGGCAAATTACTCTCTAAAGATATGATTCTTTATGCAGCCGGACCAGCAAGTACAGGCGGAGAACGGGGACTTATAGCAGATGAAATTCCATTGTATCAATCCGAAGTGACCGTAAATGTGTGGAAAAGTGCTCATCAGCATTTATTTACCCAAAATGCTATAAATGCATTTGAAAGCTCGGAGTATGTGTTGAAAACGGGTGATCGAATGGGATTTTTCCTAAGTGGTCCACTCTTACAAGCAGAAGAGGGACATGATATTCTTTCAGAGGCTGTTCAATTCGGTAGCATTCAAGTACCAAAAAGCGGCCAGCCTATTATTCTAATGGCAGATGCTCAAACGATTGGCGGTTATACGACCATTGGCAAGGCTGCAGAGGAAGACCTATGGAAGCTTGCCCAGCTGCCAATTGGCGGAAAAGTTCGATTTCGTTTTATAGATCAATAAAACGGAGACCTCATTTAAAAAAGAAACGCAGGATTATGGAAATATAGCGAAACCTGCGTTTCATCCTCTTTTTCTCTATAAATCTTCTTACTGATTCTCCATTATTCTCTTATCCTTCAATCGTGAATCTTCTTTCTTCAAATGATTAAAATGCCTATATTAAATTCTTTTTTTACATTGTGTTCTCCTTTTAAGGTAGCATTGAAAAGGGGATTTATTTTATATGGAATAAACTGCTATGTATATTTAATCATTTATTTCGGGTTTATAAATAGTAAAATTGAATTAGATCATATATACTAAAAGAACTATAGCAATGTGGGGTGTGGATCATGAGCTGTGATATATGTCATCCAAAAGCATTTGGTTACACAGTATATTTTTCAGAAAATAATCAAGCAGACAAATTGATTCAATACGTATCAGAAGAAAATAAGCAGATCGGGTATATGATTAACGAGAGAATGGTTTGGGTGCTGGAACCCGTTTTCTTTGATTTTTTGGATTATGCAGAGGTACATTTAAATATGGATCATATTTTTGCAGTCCAATCTGATCGCTTAGATCCGCTAAAAGAGCTTCAATCTCTCAAAAATGCGCGAGAGTTTCAGCCTTTGAGAGAAGCTAGCTGGGTGGATGAAATCATTATTAAGAAAAACTTAACTACACATTATCAGCCAATTGTGACGGTTGAGAATGGCCTGGTGAAAATTGTAGGACAAGAACTGCTTTCAAGAGGACTGTCAGAAGAAGGTGAGCTGATCTCTCCTTTTCATATGTTCGAAGCAGCTCGAGTGCGTAATCGCCTTTTTGCATTAGATCATGCATGCAGAATCAATTCGGTCAGTCATGCTGGAGAGGTAGAGAAGGATCAGCTGATCTTTATCAATTTTTTGCCGACAGCCATTTATTCTCCAGAGCATTGCTTGAAAAGCACGCTTGAGCTGATTGAAAAGAAAAACATTAAACCTTCCCAAATTGTGTTCGAAGTAGTAGAAACCGATGAAGTGAAAAATATTGCTCATTTAAAGCGAATTTTAGAGTTTTATAGAAAGCATGGGTTTCAATATGCGTTGGACGATGTAGGTGTTGGCTATAATGGCATTAATAAAATAAGGGAGCTTAAGCCTGACTATGTCAAACTGGCGCTCGAATATTCAAACGGAGTAAGCAGAGATCCAGAGAAACAAAAAATGGCGAAATCTGTATTAGAGATTACACATGAGCTGGGCGGAATTGCTCTCGCTGAAGGGGTAGAAGAGGAAGAGGATTTCCTATACCTGCAAGAGCTTGGCTTTGATTTATTTCAAGGCTATTATTTTTCAAAACCTGCTCCAAAACCAATTGTTCAGCTTCAGGCAAGCTGAGCTTCTGCAGTGCATGCTGAATGCACTGCAGTTTTTTTAATTTTACTGTATTCTATAACCTATTAGCATCAAAATTTGGTAGTATAATAGATTGTAATATGTTACTTTTTAAGTAATTATATGGTTGAGGTGTAATTCCAATGGTCAGAAAAGTGAGAATAACAGGAATGGGCATTTATTTACCTAAGCGGATGGTAACAGCTGCAGAAATAGATCAGCTGATTGGAGCAGCACCTGGCTGGAGTGAAGCAAAATCCCGAGTTAAACAGCGATATTTTATTATAGATGAAACAGCTTCCTATATGGGAGCAAAAGCAGCAGAAATGGCATTAAAAAATGCAGGAATGGGTTTACATGATATTGATTGTATTATTAGCGGAAGCGGCACGATGGAGCAAGCTATTCCATGCAACGCTGCTCTGATTCAAAAAGAGCTTGGCTTAGAAAACTCAGGTATTCCGGCGTTTGACATTAATTCAACCTGTTTAGGGTTTGTTGCTGCCCTTGATGTCGTCAGTTATATGATTGATGCGGGAAAATATAAGCATGTTCTGATCATAAATTCCGAAATTTCCTCTGTTGGCTTGAACTGGCGGCAGGATGAAAGCAGTGTGCTATTCGGTGACGGAGCAACTGCGGCGATTATCAGCAAGAGTGAAGACAGGTCGGGAATGATCAGCTCAAGAATGGAAACATATAGTGCAGGTGCGGCTTTCTCAGAGATTCGCGGAGGAGGCACAAAGGTACATCCGCGTCACTATCGTGAAGAGACGAAAGATGATTTTTTATTTGATATGAATGGCAAAGCCATTTTCAAAATGTCTTCAAAACTAATGAATCCGTTTATAGAGCAGCTTTTTAGCGGAACAGGATTAAGGATGAGCGATATCAATATGGTTATCCCTCACCAGGCAAGCTGGGCAGCGATGAAGATTATCCGCAAAAAACTGAATGTGGAAGAAGAGCGATTTATGAGTATTATCGAAAACTATGGAAATATGATATCTGCGTCCATACCGCTTGCCTTGTATAAAGCCATCGAGCAAAAAAGGATCCAAAGGGGCGATACAATTTTGCTGCTTGGAACCTCAGCTGGTTTAAGCATCGGGGGGATGGTCCTTGAATATTGAGGCTGTGCTCGTTACCGGAGCCAGATCACCCGCCGCTCTGCACCTATGCAGATTGTTAAATGACGCTGGACTGAATGTGTATGGAGCAGATAGTGATCCTTATTCACTTACAAAAGCCTCGAACTCATTAAAGAAATTTATTCTTCTGCCTTCAGCGAAGTTCGAAACGAATACTTATATCAGCAAACTAAATGAGATCATATTAACCTATAAAATTGACTGTATAATCCCTACATGTGAGGAAACGTTCTACTTATCTAAAAAAGAAAAGGAACTAAAGTGCCCAGTTTTTGCAGGAGGTTTTCAGCATTTGGAGGTTCTGCATAATAAAAATTCGTTTATTCAGCTTGCGAACAACTGCGGGCTGCCAGCTCCGCAGACTTGTGAATTAACAAATAAAGCAGCCGAACAATATAGTCAATTGGTAAACGGTTTTGTTGTGAAGCGTAAATTCTCACGTTTTTCGGATCATGTGATCTTTGGAAAAAGTACTGAAGACATTCCACATACTTTGTTTGAAGATGCTCATGCATGGATCATCCAAGAAAAGCTGACAGGAATTCAGTATTGTTCATACTCCATTGCAAAAGAAGGAAAAGTTGTTTTGCATTCTGTTTATAAAGCTGAATATACGGCCGGTGAGGGTGCGTCGATCCATTTTCAGCATGAATCAAGAGCGGATATAGAGAACTTTGTTCAATTCATTGTGGATAAATTGCATTATACAGGCCAAATTTCCTTTGATTTTATTGTAAATGAGAGCAATCAAGCCATTCCGATTGAATG
>NZ_LT800494.1:2361589-2477924 GCF_900166665.1 Cytobacillus gottheilii
AGATCACCCGCCGCTCTGCACCTATGCAGATTGTTAAATGACGCTGGACTGAATGTGTATGGAGCAGATAGTGATCCTTATTCACTTACAAAAGCCTCGAACTCATTAAAGAAATTTATTCTTCTGCCTTCAGCGAAGTTCGAAACGAATACTTATATCAGCAAACTAAATGAGATCATATTAACCTATAAAATTGACTGTATAATCCCTACATGTGAGGAAACGTTCTACTTATCTAAAAAAGAAAAGGAACTAAAGTGCCCAGTTTTTGCAGGAGGTTTTCAGCATTTGGAGGTTCTGCATAATAAAAATTCGTTTATTCAGCTTGCGAACAACTGCGGGCTGCCAGCTCCGCAGACTTGTGAATTAACAAATAAAGCAGCCGAACAATATAGTCAATTGGTAAACGGTTTTGTTGTGAAGCGTAAATTCTCACGTTTTTCGGATCATGTGATCTTTGGAAAAAGTACTGAAGACATTCCACATACTTTGTTTGAAGATGCTCATGCATGGATCATCCAAGAAAAGCTGACAGGAATTCAGTATTGTTCATACTCCATTGCAAAAGAAGGAAAAGTTGTTTTGCATTCTGTTTATAAAGCTGAATATACGGCCGGTGAGGGTGCGTCGATCCATTTTCAGCATGAATCAAGAGCGGATATAGAGAACTTTGTTCAATTCATTGTGGATAAATTGCATTATACAGGCCAAATTTCCTTTGATTTTATTGTAAATGAGAGCAATCAAGCCATTCCGATTGAATGCAATCCGCGCACGACAAGCGGCATTCATCTTTTTGGAAAAGAGCTTGTAGACTATCTGCTGGCCAAACAAAATAAAGTTCTTTACCCGAAGAAAGAGACAAAATTTGCAATCAGTGCTGCCATGCTTTTATACGGATATACAAATATAAAAAAAACAAGAGATTGTAAAAAATGGTTGAAAGCATTTTTTACCTCACCCGATACCGTTTTTCTTATGAAGGATATCAAGCCGTTTTTCTATCAATATATCAGTTTATTACATATATGGAGAGATAGCAGGAAAAATTCTGTGAGTGTATTAACACAATCAACCTACGATATATGCTGGGATGGTGAAGATTTTTGAAGATGCTCGTAACTGGAGCGACGGGTTTTCTTGGTCAAAAGCTTGTTGTGAGATTAGTACAGATGGGATATGAAGTAATTGGTCTGGGCCGGAATAAACAAGCTGGAGCAGCCTTGCAGAAGAGCGGTGTATTGTTTAAACACGTGGAACTTTCGAATCGCGAAGAGGTGCTCGATGCCTGCCAGCATGCAGATTACGTTTTCCATTGTGGAGCTCTTTCTTCACCTTGGGGAAAATATGAAGATTTTTATCAAGCGAATGTCATGGGAACAAGGCATATCATCGAAGCCTGTCAAACACATAGAGTGAAACGCCTGGTTTATGTCTCTACCCCAAGTATTTATTTTTATTATGATGAAAGAAAAAATGTAAAAGAAGACGATGTTCTCCCAGCAGCATTTGTGAATGAATACGCACAAACAAAGTTTTTAGCAGAGGAAGAGATTGATCAGGCATTCCGTAATGGGTTACCTGTGATTACGATTCGACCAAGAGCGATCTTTGGACCTGGAGATCAAGCAATTCTGCCGCGGCTTATAAGAGTTTGCGAAAAGGGAGCACTTCCAATAATAGGAAATGAAAAAGTGGAGGTAGACATCACATATGTTGAAAATGTCGTCGATGCTCTTCTTTTGTGCTTGAAATCTGGTGAACACACACTTGGCCAAAAATATAATATTACGAATGGTGTTAATGTTGATTTATATGAAATGATTGAAAAGGTAATGGAGCAGCTTGGAAAACCAGTTCGCTATAAAAAGATATCAGAAAAGACAGCCTTTTCGTTAGCGAAATGGCTCGAGTTTATCTCAAAACACCTTTTGCGCGGGCGTGAACCTATTTTAACAAGGTATACAGTCAGTGTGCTTTCAAAAAGCCAGACTTTGAATATTGAAAGAGCGAAGGAAGAGTTAGGGTATAAGCCGAGAGTCAGCATTGAAGAAGGCATGCTACATTTTGCAGAATGGTGGAAAGAAAACAATGGCAATTGAATGGGTTAAATTATATGAATGCGGCTATTGCACACATCCTGAAAAAATCGTCCATCCCAAGGCGGGTCTCAAACCTGTTAAATTTCCAGCAACAGTTGCACTTATTAAACATGAAACAAAAGGATATATTTTATTTGATACAGGCTATGCACAACGGTTTTTATCTGCAACTGAAAAGTTTCCTTATTCTCTCTACAGAAAGCTGACACCTGTCTTTTTTTCAGAGGAACAGGCAATTGTAAATCAGCTTGCAGCGGACGGCATTACTCCAGATGAGATCACAACCATCATCCTTTCACATTTTCATGGGGATCATACAGCCGGGTTAAAGGATTTTCCGCAAGCGGAAATTATTACTTTTCGTAAAGGGTATGAAGATATTGAAAACAACAGTAAGCTTCGGGCATTAACTAAAGGGTGTCTGCTCGATTTGCTTCCGGCCGATTTCAAAAGCCGCGTCCGTTTTATAGATGATCAACAGCCAGTTGCATTATCGAACCTAGGCGATTTTCATGAAGGATTCACTGTTATTGATGATGACGTTTCAATTGTTGCTGTTGATTTAACAGGACATGCCATCGGACAGTTTGGCATATTTATTAGGTTAAAAAGCGGAAAAGTCTTGTTTTTATGCGCAGATGCAGTCTGGAGCAGCAGGGCTTATGAAAAACTGGTTTACCCGCATATTATGGCGAATCTTTTGATTGCTGATAAAAGAGCCTATGTCCATCATATCCAGCGGCTGCATTCTTTAATGCACACACATCCTGACATCGATATCCTGCCCACTCATTGTCAGGTGACATGGAACAAAATTCAAAAAGGTGAAATTTATGAATAAATGGCCGATTTTAAAGCAATATATGAAAACAAAAAGAAGAACCTTTCGTTCAAGAGCAGATTTATTGGCATACCAAAATAGAAAGATTAAAGCTCAGCTGCAGTTCGTCCAGCAAAAATCACCGTTTTACGCTGACTTACTGAAGCCGTACCAAAAAGAAATAAATGAAAATCGGTGGGATGAACTGCCGATTATAGATAAAACAATCATGATGGAACATTTTGATACATTTAACACGGTCAATATTAATGCCAACGAAGCGTTTAATGTTGCAATGGAGGCAGAAGAGACGAGAAACTTTTCACCAAAAATCAGAGATGTTTCCATCGGGTTATCCTCTGGTACAAGCGGAAACAGGGGATTATTTTTAATATCTGATCAGGAAAGAGCCATATGGAGTGGGACCATCCTCGCAAAATTGCTGCCTTCCTCCATTTTCAGAAAGCATTCAATTGCTTTTTTCCTGAGAGCAAACAATAATTTATATGAAGCAGCAGGAGAAGGACGAATTTCTTTTCATTTTTTTGATCTTCTGGATTCCTTAGAATCTCATAAAAAGAGATTAAATGATTTAAAACCTTCTATAGTTGTTGGACCGCCATCCATGCTAAGAATGATCGCTGACTGGCAGAAGCAAAGTGACATTGAATTGGCTCCTCAAAAAATGATATCTGTTGCAGAAGTACTGGAAGAGATCGATCAGCGTTATATTGAAAAAGTATTTCAGCAAAAGCTTCATAATGTTTATCAATGTACAGAAGGCTTTTTGGCAGCCACATGCAGTCATGGAACCATTCATTTCAATGAAGATATTGTTTGTATCCATAAACAGTATGTAGATAAAGAAAAAGGCATGTTCATGCCAGTCATTACTGATTTCACACGAACATCTCAGCCGATTATTCGCTATCAGCTTGATGATTTATTAGTAGAAAAGAAAACAGCCTGTTCGTGCGGATCTCCATTTATGGCCGTTGAGCGAATAGATGGTCGCAGCGATGATCTTTTTTATGGAATTCAAACAGACAGCGGAGAGAAGCTGCCGATCTTTCCAGACTTTTTAAGAAGAGCCGTCATGACAGCACACGAGCAGATCACTGAATATAAAATGGTGCAGTTTCACTTGGATAAAATCATCATCTTGATTAAGGGTAAAGGTGATCAAGCGGGAATGGAACAAGAAGTGAAGAAAAATTTATTGGCGTTATATGATACATTGCAGCTTCATCGTCCCCAGCTGATTTTCCAAATATATGCTGAAACTCCTTCTCATATTAAACGCAAACGAATTGAAAGCAGACTACAAGAAAAATCATGATCGTAAGACTATATGATCAACATACGTTTGACCAGATCCCTTGGAGTGACATTAAAAATGGAGCCTACATACAGGCATATTTTGAACATCTTGTAAGAGATGGAGTGCAACATTATATTGAAAATGTGAAAACAAATTTATATTTTATTAGAATAGATCATCTGCTTTTGCCGATCACCAAAAATGATAGCCAATATGAAAATTCGTATATTTGTTCTCCCTATACTCATTATATTTCTTATGCAAAAGAAGAGCTTTGGGAGCTAGGCAATAAGCCCTTAGAGTATATTTTTGAAAAGATCATCAACATATTAGGATTATTCCTAAGAAAAAGCTCGTTTAATAAAGTGGTGATTGTGAACAATTGGCTCTTATCGACTAATTTATATTCTGCACAGCTTACATCACAGCAAATGAATGAGCTAACGGCGTGTTTAACAGAGGCTTTTCCAAAGCATACCATCATGTTTCGCTCTCTTAATAACAGGCTGCATGCTTCCATGATGAGAAATTTTCGTGAAGCGGGTTATGAAAAAATCATGTCCCGTTCGATTTATTTGATGAATGAAGACGCTGGAAGCATCTTGTCAGGAAAAGAGAAGAAATTGCTGCGGCAAGATGCCTCTTTGTTTGCAAAGTATATGCTGCAGGTGGGAGAGACACCAACGAATATAGAGGGGTACGCACCTTGCGCTTGTGAACTTTATCGTCAGCTTTATATTCAGAAATACTCCCAGCATAATCCGCAATTTAATGTGAGATACTTTAACGAAATTATGAAGAAAAACTTGATGCATTTTAAATGGATTAAAAATGAGGAAGTTGTTGGTGTCATTGGCTATTTTACCGTTAGTTATGTATTGACAACACCTATTTTGGGATACAACACTAAAATAGGGAAACAACTAGGCTTATATCGAATGCTTTCATATTTGATCACCAAAGAGATCCTCGATCACGGATATATCGGACACAGAAGTGCCGGTGCAAGTATATTTAAAAGAAAACGCGGTGCAAAACAGTATATCGAATATAATGTCATTTATCAGAAACATTTGTCCTTTAGCCGAAAATGGTCATGGCTGCTTGTGAAATGGGTGATGGACCGATTTGTGGAACCACTGGCGAAAAAAAGAAAGTTTTAAGATAGGAGATCGGAGGATTTTTGTTGGAACTCTGGTATTCCCGAAACCAGTTCCCCGCAAGGATTTCAGGAATCAGAATAACATTGTAAATCCCGAAACCAGTTCCCCGCAAGGATTTCAGGAATCAGAATAACTTGTAAATCCCGAATCCAATTCCATGCAAGGATTTCAGGAATCAGAATAACATTTTAATTCCCGAAACCAGTCGACCGCAGGATTTGGGAATCAGAACACAGAGGTAAGATAATAAGAGCCTTACAAGAAATCGTTATATCTAAATAACAAAAACTACCTAAATACTAATTTTTCCATTGATATTTCTCTTTGCATGCTTTATTATAAGAACTAAGCTGCATTGTACGTAATCATAATTAAGTTTTAACCTTTAAGCTGTAATAGGGAGTTTAAAATCAAAACAGGAATGACAAGCCTCTGTCTATACGACAAGGAGGACACGCAGGATCGTTTTTGCGAACACCCACTTTGAGAAGTGGTGGTTTAAAACTTTCTTATACTTTATTACGGCAAAGGCGGCTTTCTAAAATGTAAATGGAACTCAGTTCTCGATTCGGGGACTGAGTTTTTTATTGAGTAATTTTGAAGTGAATTTGTATCAGTATATGAAGTATAAGATGCATGTTTTTAATAGTGAATATCAGAGAATTAGCTTTACACTACAGCCATTATGTCTTTATTATGGGTATTAAGTTTAATTCTTTATATCAAAAAGGAAAGCGGATTATTTTAATCATTAGAAAAGAGAGTACCAATTTGAAGATTATATAAATTTAAATGACGCTGATTATATTGTAGTTGTGCACTAATATAATAAATAGCAAAATGATTCAAAGGAAAATTTTTTTATCCATGTTATATTTATTTAACCCAAGTGCAATGCAATTTAACTATAAAATCATACGTATAAAATCAAGGGGAAGGGAAAGTGCTAAAATGAGTCATCATCGTTTAGAATTTGGAAAGTACCTTAAGGAACTAAGGGAGTCTAAAGGTTTTTCTAGTCAAAGAATATTAGCAAATAAGATAGGGACATCTAACTCAACTATTGCAAAGATAGAGAGAGGTGAACATGAGGCGAGTGATGAAACACTTCATAAGCTTGCAGAGGTTTTCGATATGTCATATATAGAACTACTAGAGAGACAAGTTGCAGGGAATAAGGTCGACGATGAATTAATGATAGAAAAAATTAAACGATTAAGTAAGCCGCAAGTTGATATAATAAATGGAATAATTGACGAATTCTTGCGGCTAGGAGGAAGATCACACTAGTAGCTGGAATCGTTGTTGTAGTAGTTATCATGTTTATTCTATCAATAATCGGTTCAATTATTGGTGCAATTATATCAGCAACTGAAAGAAAGAAAGTCAAGGATGGTTTGAACGTGTTTCTGAAGGAACACTCCATCGTAGATTACTACGGAGAATACTATTCGGCAGGTAATCACTTTATTATTCATGACAGGTCTAACGGAATGTTTTGCGTATACGGAGATGGGTACAACGGTAGGTACTACCATGAAATAACAAAAGTGGAACTTGTTATAGATGACACTGTAGCTTACCAATCATCTTTAAGCAGTGCTGTTGGAAGAGCGGTTGTAGGTGGTGTCTTAGCAGGCGGTGTTGGAGCGGTTATAGGTGGTGTAACAGGGAAAAAAATGGTGCGAAAATGATTAATAGAGTTGAATTGATTATATCTTACAATTCGCAACAAATTCCATTTAATAGAGTTACTCTTCTAAGTGAAAAGCAAGGTGTGGACATATTCAGCGATGAATATAAACATGCAGAAGATAGAGGTCTATTCTGGAGTAACTTAATATCTTCTACTATAGGAAACTAAATTGAAAACCACAGAGCTATGAAACATAAGATAGATAGAAGAAGGATCCGACATAAGTATTTAACACGACCATAGAACCGAATAGTTAGGAATTTTATCTTCCTAACTATTCGGTTTTTTATCTGCTATCTTAAAATATTTTTTAACATGAGTGAAATGGAGCGGAGGACCCTCGACTCCAGTGGGCAATAGAGGAAAAGGTGAGACCCCGCAGAAGCTTTGCTTCGAGGAGGCTCAGCTTCCTCCCCACGGAAAGCGAGGGTCCGCAGCGAAATGGAACGGACTTGTTTGAATACCCAAATCGAGATATTGAATATTCGTGTTTTATAAACAATAAATTTTGTTTTATCTCAACATCATTCGGTTTTTATAAGTTATCTTAAAATATTTTTTAATTGAGTGAAATGAAGCGGGCTTGTTTAATTATCACCCTATGAAATTGAATACGCGCGTTTTAGATCGCATTTTAATTTATATCAGTCTTAATTTTAGAATAATCTTTATAAATGACTTGCTTTGTATTTTTTCTGTTTCAATTCTTCGTCTAGAACAGAGTAAATAGAATTTTTCCCCAACAAAAACAATTGTAAATTTTTAAATTATTTGTTATCTTTAAAATGGAAAATTGAATAATAGGTAAGATCATCCTTATTATTCTGTATACTCAAGCTTTATGATCACTTTATACATAAGCTAGGAGGGATGTGCACTAGTCATTTAAACACTTTATTACCTTGTTTAAGTATGTTTTCCACCAGTTATCATAGGTGAAAGCATCAAAGTGAAAACTGAAAATATTGTAGAAAAAGCTATTTTTTTAAATAATTTTGTAAGGGCTTTCACTAAAACGATATAGGGAATGGAGGATGAAATATGAGCAATGAAGTAATTTACTCTCCAGGTTTAGATGGTGTCGCAGCAGCAGAAACACGTATTTCTCTACTTGATACGAAGTTAGGCGAGATTGTCATTAAAGGCTATGATTTAATTCAGCTTTCAGAGTCGAAAGAATACCTGGATATCGTACATTTGTTATTGGAAGATGCACTGCCAACTCCTGCGGAAAAAGGTAAGCTAGCCAAACAGCTGCAGGATGAATATCAAATCCCCTCAGCAATCAACGACATATTTAAACTGCTGCCTAAAGAAACTCACCCGATGGATGGGCTTCGAACGGGAATTTCTGCACTGGCTGGCTTTGATCGTGATATTGACGATTCATCAGCAGAAGCCAATAAAAGAAAAGCCTACAAACTGCTTGGCCATATGCCAAACATTGTGGCGAACAGCTATCATATTCTTCAGAATAAGGAACCAGTTGCACCGCTTGAAGAATTGTCGTATAGCGCAAACTTTTATTATATGCTGACAGGAAAAGTACCTACATCCTTAGAAGAACGCATTTTTGATCAATCACTTGTCCTCTATAGTGAGCATGAAATGCCAAACTCCACATTTACTGCCAGAGTCATTGCTTCCACTAAATCAGATTTATATGGTGCCCTAACCGGCGCGGTGTCTTCACTGAAAGGAAACTTGCATGGCGGCGCCAATGAAGCAGTCATGTATATGCTGCTAGACGCTAAAACACCAGCAGAATTTGAAGCACTTCTTCAGTCGAAATTGGAAAAGAAAGAGAAAATTATGGGCTTTGGCCACCGAGTGTATATGAAAAAGATGGATCCGCGGGCATTGCTTATGAAAAAAGCGTTAAAGGAGCTTTGTGATGAACAAGGCGATGACACCCTTTATCAAATGTGTGAGGCCGGGGAAAAAGTAATGGAGCGGGAAAAAGGAATTTTCCCAAATCTTGATTACTATGCGGCACCGGTATATTGGATGCTTGGGATTCCAATTCCACTATATACACCGATCTTTTTTAGCTCAAGAACTGTAGGGTTATGTGCACATGTGATTGAGCAGCATGAAAACAATAAATTATTCAGACCAAGAGTTCATTATGTAGGCGAACGGCATCTGTTAAATCAATAG
Source organism: Cytobacillus gottheilii (assembly GCF_900166665.1). Taxonomy (GTDB): domain Bacteria; phylum Bacillota; class Bacilli; order Bacillales; family Cytobacillaceae; genus Cytobacillus; species Cytobacillus gottheilii_A. The sequence continues at coordinate 2,370,852 of NZ_LT800494.1, forward strand.
TACAACTGGGGAGTTGTTTAAACGCCGTCCGCCGAAAAAGTGCGTGTTCTGCCAAACACACCTTTTAACTATAGCTGAAATGAATAAGAAAGGAAAGATGACCATTGCTAAAAGTGACAAATGAAACGAAAACAGATCGTTTGCTGGAGCAAATTGCTGATTATGTGATTGACAAGGAGATTACAAGTGAAGAGGCTTACCAGACTGCACATTATGTATTGCTTGATACATTGGGCTGTGGAATTCTTGCTCTCAACTATCAGGAATGCACGAAACTTCTGGGACCAGTCGTGCCGGGAACGGTTGTTCCGAATGGCACAAGAGTACCGGGAACTTCCTATGTATTAGATCCCGTTAGTGGTGCGTTTAATATTGGCTGTATGATCAGATGGCTGGATTACAACGATACATGGCTTGCAGCAGAGTGGGGACATCCATCCGATAACCTGGGAGGCATTCTTGCTGTTGCCGACTATTTGAGCAGAGTCAATATTGAAGAAGGTAAAGATCCATTTACCGTTCAGGATGTATTAGAAATGATGATCAAGGCACATGAAATTCAAGGTGTGCTTGCATTGGAAAACAGCTTAAATCGCGTCGGTCTTGACCATGTAATGTTTGTAAAAATTGCTACAACGGCTGTTGCGGCGAAAATGATTGGCTGTACAAGACAGGAGATTATCAATGCATTATCAAATGCATGGATTGATAACGCTGCTCTTAGAACCTATCGTCATGCACCAAATACCGGATCAAGAAAATCATGGGCTGCAGGAGATGCAACAAGCCGCGGCGTTCATTTCGCTCTAATGGCAAAAAAAGGTGAAATGGGCTATCCATCGGCATTATCCGCACCAGGCTGGGGCTTCCAGGATGTTCTTTTTAACACAAAAGAATTAACACTTGCCCGTGAGCTGGAGTCTTATGTCATGGAGCATGTATTGTTTAAGGTTTCATTCCCGGCAGAATTCCATGCGCAAACAGCTGCAGAATGTGCAGTGAAGCTGCATCCGATTGTTAAGGATCGTTTAGATGAAATTGATAAAATCGATATTATTACACATGAATCAGCGATCCGCATTATTGATAAAAAAGGACCGCTTCATAATCCTGCTGACCGTGATCACTGTCTGCAATATATTACGGCAATCGGCCTGTTAAAAGGGCATATTACCGCAGAACACTATGAGGATGCGACAGCAGCAGAGCCTGAGGTTGATCAGCTTCGAGACAAAATGGTTGTCACTGAGGATAAGCAATTCAGTGTTGATTACTTAGATCCGAACAAGCGCTCAATCGCTAATTCGGTTCAGGTTCATTTTAAAGATGGTACTGCGACTGAAAAACTGACAAGTGAATATCCATTAGGACATCGTTTCCGCAGAGAGGAAGCACTTCCAAAGGTCATTCAAAAGTTCACTGACAATTTAAAGTCTTATTACAGTGAAGAGCAGCAGGAAAAGATTGAAAAGGCTTGTTTTGACAAGTCATCTCTTGCAAAAATGAACGTCAATGAATTTGTTGAGCTATTTGTCCGATAAAATAAATTGATTAGAGATTGAAAGAAAAATAGTGTAAAAGGAGGACAGAACATGGCATGGATTGTAGATCAGCCTTTAACACAAGCAGAGCTGGCGGATGCTTTTCGCAAGCTTGTTGACAACGCAAATATCGTGCAAATTCCCGGTGCACATGATGCAATGGCTGCGTTAATTGCAAAGAATACTGGATTTAATGCTCTTTACTTATCGGGAGCAGCCTATACCGCGAGTAAAGGACTTCCTGATTTAGGGATTGTCACTTCAACAGAAGTAGCGGACAGAGCAAGAGATATTATACGGGCAACAAATCTGCCATTGCTTGTAGATATTGACACCGGCTTTGGCGGAGTTTTGAATACAGCTAGAACAGCAAGGGAGATGGCAGAAGCTCATGTCGCGGCTGTGCAAATTGAAGACCAGCAGCTTCCAAAAAAGTGCGGACACCTTAATGGGAAACAATTGACCACAACAGAGGAAATGGTGCAAAAGATCAAAGTGATTAAGGAAACTGCACCGACTCTTTATGTGGTTGCCAGAACAGATGCACGCGGTGTTGAAGGAATGGATGCCGCGTTAGAGCGGGCTAAAGCATATGCCGAGGCAGGAGCAGATGCTATTTTTCCAGAAGCTTTGCAATCAGAAGAAGAGTTTAGACAGTTTGCGGCACAGCTGTCGGTTCCGCTGCTTGCCAATATGACCGAATTTGGAAAAACACCATATTATTCAGCAGAAGACTTTGCACAAATGGGCTATAAGATGGTCATTTACCCTGTTACCTCTTTGCGGGTCGCAGCTAAAGCATATGAAAACGTCTTTTCGCTTATAAAAGATACCGGAAGCCAGAAAGAAGCTCTTGAAAACATGCAAACTCGAAGCGAATTGTATGAAACCATCTCTTATTATAAATTTGAAGAGATGGACAAAGAACTGGCCAAAACGGTGCTAAATAAAGGACAGTAATATAATCTCGAAATGATTGAGAGGAGATATGAGAATACCATTTTAACGGTATTTCTCATCTCTCTTTCCTGATTGGAGGTTCTTGAGAATGGATAAAGCAAATATGGTGTCACACACTCCTTTTCTATTTTACGATAGCATTCATGCTCCTTTTACCCCAGAAGACTTTACAGATGATGATGCTCTTATTGCAAAAACAGCAGAACTTTTTGTGAAAAATGAAGTGAAACCTAAAATGGATGATATTGAAAAACAGCAGCATGCTGAAGTAGTAGATTTATTCCGTAAAGCAGGTGAGCTTGGCTTATTGAGCATCGAAATACCTGAAGACTATGGAGGCTTTCAATTAGATAAAAGTATTTCCGGCGTTGTCGCAGAAAAGCTGGGCTGGGCGGGTTCATTCAGTGTTTCATTTAACATTCATGCCGGTGTGGGCACACTTCCGTATATATACTATGGAACAGAAGAGCAAAAGCAAAAGTATTTGCCTAAACTAGGTTCGGGTGAATGGATTGGCGCATATGCACTGACCGAATCAAATGCAGGATCTGATGCTTTAAACGCTAAAACAACAGCGAAACAATTGGATGACGGCAGCTGGGTCATCAATGGGGAGAAACAATGGATTACAAATGCGAATGTCGCGGATGTTTTTCTCGTATTTGCGAAAACGGACCGTGGGATGACCGCGTTTATCGTTGATCGAGATTTTACAGGCGTGTCGATTGGTGCAGAAGAAGAAAAGATGGGCATTAAAGGATCTTCTACAGCAACCCTAATACTAGAGGATTGCCATGTTCCTTCCGAAAATGTACTGAGTGAAATTGGAAAAGGCCATCTTGTAGCATTAAACATTCTAAACTTAGCGCGTTTAAAGCTGTCTTTTGCAAATGTTGGGACAGCAAAGCAAGCACTGCAGCTGGCGATTCAATATGCGGGAGAACGGCAGCAATTTGGAAAAAGCATTAGCGAGTTTCATATGATTCAAGAGAAGCTGGCCAATATGGCGCTTGCTATTTTTGGAGCAGAAAGTGTTTCATATCGGACCGCAGGCTATATTGATGAGGTGTTAAGTAGTAAAGATTCAGCTGCAGACTTTAATTCACTTGTTTCAGGTTTTGCACTTGAGGCTTCCATTTGTAAAGTGTATGCTTCTGAAGCATTGGCCAGAAACGTCGATGAAGCTGTCCAAATTCATGGCGGCAATGGCTATATGAAAGACTATACAGTGGAAGCACTTTATCGTGATGCTAGAATCAGCCGGATTTTTGAAGGTACGAATGAAATCAACAGGCTAACCATTGCGAAAAATGCATTAAAAAGAACTTCCTTGCCTCAGTCTATGACCGATTTGAAAAAGAAAGAGAAATTGACTAGACAAGAGGGCTATATAGTCGGAGCGGTCACATTATTCGACAAAGTTTTGAAAGCGCTTACCAATAAAATGCAGCCAAAACAGGTTGAGCAAGAGGTAATGAGAATGCTTGCTGACATGACAACTGAACTATATGTAATGGATTCTTCCTATAGACGAAGTCTTAAATATCAAGATCATGAGTTTATACAGCTATTATCAGAAACGATTTGTGAAGAAGGCTTTTATAAAATAGCTTCTGAGGCAGCTGTGATGATCGCTTGTTCATATGAAAACGAGATGGAGAGAGAAGAAAAATTGAATGAGCTCTCAGCCATTCGTGTCCCAACACGAAGCCATTCTATTATCCAAAAAAGAAAAATCGCACAAGTTCTCCTGCAAAAAGGTCAATATTAACCCGTTTATTGAATGATTAGCGTGTATGTATAGCTTTTTTAAAGGATGGAGGTCTGGTTATGAAAAAAATAGGATTTATTGGACTGGGTAATATGGGGATGCCCATGAGCAGCAATTTAGTAAAAGCAGGTTATGATGTTTATGGATCTGATATTAACGAAAAAGCTGAAGAGGCTTTTCAAAAGCTTGGCGGCAAGATTGGAGTTCCCGTTGAAGAATTATCAGGAATTTGCGAAGTGATTTTCACCAGTCTGCCCTCAAATAAGGCAGCAGAAGCGGTTTATTTTGCTGACCATGGTCTGATCGAAAACAGCACAAAGGAATGTATTTTTGTCGATACAAGTACGATTTCACCAGAGCTTCATCAAAAAATAGAAAAAGCCATAAAGGAGAAAAATGGTCATTTTTTAGCTGCGCCAGTAAGCGGAGGAGTTGTCGGGGCAGTCAATAAAACACTGACTTTTATGGCAGGCGGCTCAAAATCCGTCTTCGAACAGGCATCTCCCGTGATGAAAGCAATGGGAGAAAACATTTTTCATATTAGTGAACAAGTGGATAGCGGAACGATCACAAAGCTGATGAACAATCTGTTGATTGGCTATTACACTTGGGGTGTGGCAGAGGCGTTAACGCTTGCTGAGAAGAGCGGACTGGATTTAAAGCAGCTTTTTGAAGTATTAAATGTAAGCTATGGCCAGAGCCGCATATACGAACGAAATTACGAATCTTTCATTGCTAAAGATGATTATAATCCAGGTTTTACTCTGAAACTGCTGATTAAGGATTTACAATTTGCGATGGAGCTGTCTGAACAGCAGCAAGTAGAACTGCCCCTTTCAAAAGAGCTTTTGGCCAAATATCAAGAAGCTGATACTGAGGGTTATGGAGATCTGGATATGTCCATCGTTTATAAAATGATTCAGGATCGCAACAGCTCAAACAAAGAGGAGGAACGGCTCGTATGATTCATACAGATGTTAAAAAAATGAAAAATCATATTAACGGAGAATGGGTAGAATCTTTAGGTGAAGCAACAGAATCTGTTCCAAACCCTGCAACTGGTAAAATCATTGCTTATGTGCCTCTTTCAACAGAGGAGGATGTAAACCGGGCTGTGCAAGCAGCGCAAACTGCCTATACCTCCTGGTCAAAGGTGCCCGTGCCGAATCGAGCTCGCTATTTATATAAATATTTAGAGCTGCTGCAATCGCATAAAGAGGAGCTGGCACAGATCATCACAGCTGAAAACGGGAAAACTCTAAAAGATGCACGCGGAGAAGTTCAGCGCGGCATTGAAGTGGTGGAGCTTGCTGTGTCAGCGCCTAATCTGATGATGGGAGATGCACTTCCGAATATTGCAGAAGGAATTGATGGGTCAATTTGGCGCTACCCGCTCGGTGTCGTCGCAGGTATTACTCCTTTTAATTTCCCGATGATGGTGCCATTATGGATGTACCCGCTCGCGATTGCATGCGGAAACACATTTGTCTTAAAAGTATCAGAACGTACGCCTGTTCTTGCTGAAAGATTAGTAGATTTATTTTATGCATCCGGCTTCCCAAAGGGCGTATTAAATTTAGTTCATGGCGGTAAGGATGTTGTCAACGGCATACTGGACAATCCGCAAATTGCGGCGGTTTCATTTGTGGGCTCTGAGCCTGTTGCGAAATATGTGTATGAAAAAGGGTCTGCCAATGGAAAAAGAGTGCAGGCTTTGGCGGGAGCTAAAAACCATGGCGTTGTTCTAGGTGACTGTAACCTGGAAAAAACCGTTCAAGGTGTGATTGGTGCAGCATTCGGCAGCAGCGGCGAACGCTGTATGGCTTGTTCTGTTGTCGCGGTAACCGAGGATATTGCGGATGAATTTGTTGCTCTACTAACAGAGGAAACACGGAAATTAACAGCAGGAGAAGGGACAAATGAGGAGCATTTTGTTGGACCGCTTATTCGCGAATCGCATAAGGAACGTGTGTTAAGCTATATTTATAGCGGCATATCGGAAGGAGCTAAGCTTCTTGTTGATGGCAGGGAAGACAGCAAAAAAGCGGAAGGCTATTATGTTGGAGCAACCCTTTTTGATCATGTCACAACAGACATGAAAATATGGCAGGATGAAATTTTTGCGCCTGTGTTAAGCATTGTCAGAATAAAAGATTTACAAGAAGGAATAGAGCTGACAAACCAATCAAAGTTTGCAAACGGTGCAGTGATATATACATCTAGCGGAAAAAGTGCACAAATCTTCCGCAACTCTATTGATGCCGGCATGATCGGTGTTAATGTCAATGTACCAGCACCCATGGCCTTTTTCTCGTTTGCGGGCAACAAGGCATCATTTTACGGAGATCTAGGTACAAATGGCAAGGATGGAGTACAATTTTATACGAGGAAAAAAGTGGTTACGGAACGTTGGTTTTAAGAGCAGTCTAATTGAAACTTTACATTATCATGAATTCCCCTGGACTTCTTTCAGGGGAATTTATTGCTAAGACCTATTGTTACTAAAATATGAACATATGGTTTTAAGGAGAGTCACCGGTTATAAACCATGTTAAGATGAAACCAGGTTTTACATCCATAGAACAAAGAAATGAGAAAAGCAGCATGGATCATGTTTATACGAGGAGGATTCCAATGTCAGACGTTGTTATTGCGGAAGTGAAGGGAAATGGTGTAGCAACATTAACACTCAATCGTCCTAAGGCGATTAATTCGCTTTCCTATGAAATGATTTCGATTATTAGTGAAAAATTAACCAAGTGGCAATCAGATGATGCAGTTAAAGTAATTGTCATGAAAGGGGAAGGAACGAAAGGCTTTTGTGCTGGCGGAGATATTAAAACATTATATGAAGCACAATCAAGTGAAATTGCATTTGAACGTGCATGCCATTTCTTTGAATTGGAATATATGCTTGATCTCTTTATCTATCAATATCAAAAGCCGATTATAGCGATATTAGACGGCATTGTGATGGGCGGCGGTGTTGGGCTTTCGAATGGAGCCTCACATCGAATTGTGACGGAGAGGACAAAATGGGCAATGCCGGAGATGAATATCGGCTTTTTCCCTGACGTAGCTGCCGCCTATTTTCTTAACAAAGCTCCAGGTCAGATCGGAGCATACCTTGCATTAACAGGCTCAAGTATTCATGCCGCAGATGTTTTATATATTCATGCAGGAGATGCCTTTATGAGCAGTGAAGATATCCCGCTCTTTTTACAGGAAATCGAAGCATTTGAATGGAAGGAAGCATCTCAAGTTGGAGAGATGATCAAGAAATACAGCAAGACACCAACAGAAAAAAGTCTCTTAAAGGAAAGGGAAGAAGAGATTAATAGTCATTTCCGCTATGACACTGTTGAAGAGATTGTGTCTTCATTAGAAAATGCTTCTAGCGAATTTGCGGCAGAGACGTTAAAGATCCTATTGTCGAAGTCACCTGTATCGTTGAAGGTGAGCTTAAAACAGTTAAGAGACGGAAAAGCAAAAACAGTCCGCGAATGTTTTGAAACAGATTATGTATTGGCCTTAAACTTTTTAAAGCATCGTGATTTTTATGAAGGCATTCGTTCGGTATTGATCGATAAGGATCGTAATCCTCAATACCAGTATACGAAGCTGGAAGATGTTTCAGAGGAATTTGTTAATCGATTCTTTACTCTATAAAAAAACAATAAGAGGCTGGGACAAAATGAAATTAATATTTCTAAAATACGAATATTTATGATCCTGGTTTGGGTATTTAAACAAGCCCGTTCCACCTGCGCTGCGGACCCTCGCTTTCCGCGGGGAGCAAGCTGAGCCTCCTCGTCACTCCGTTCCTGCGGGGTCTTACCCTTTGCTCTTCAGCCCGCAGGAGTCGAGGGTCCTCCGCTCCATTTCACTCATGTTTAGAAATATTAAATATTAAACAAATAAAGAACCGAATGATTAGAAAGATTCACTTCCTAATCATTCAGTTTTGTGGTTGTGTTAAACACTTATGTCCCTGGCTCTTTCCATTAAGTTAAGTAATGAATAGATTGGTTTGAACTGCCTCTAAATGGGAGAGTCATATCTTTTTGCTCGATCATAAAGCGGCCATCTACCAATACATCACAATAGGACAATAGTTCCTGCTGGTCGCTGCTGCCGTTTTCCTGAAGCTCAGCAAGTGTATACCCGGTATATGCCCATATATGCTTACCAAGACTTTTAAGTCTCTTCGCAACAAGCTTTACTTCTTTTGCCTGAAGAAATGGTTCACCGCCGCTTAACGTAATGTCAGTTAAAGGATTCAATGCTTCCTGGACAACTTCTTCAACACTCATGTCGGTTCCATTCTGCATATGCCAGCTGGCGGGATTATGACATCCAGGGCATTGATGGGGGCAGCCGGCAAAAAAGATGACCGTGCGTAATCCTTCGCCGTCCACTACTGAATCATGCAAAATATTCATGACCTTCATTTGTTGTCCCCGTGCTTTACGCGATTACGTTCCTCTTCCATTTTTGCCGTATTCCACTTGCTCATATCACCAACTAAATAACCTGTTATTCTGCGAATACGATGAAAGTCCTCTTCATCCCTGCTTTTACAGCTTGGGCATTCTTCATTAATCAAACCGTTATATCCGCAAGCTTTGCAATGATCTACAGGGTGATTTATACTGCCATAGCCAACATGATGGGCTGCCATTGCTTTCACTAGCCTATCTAAAGCAGTTAGATTGCGTCTTACATCCCCATCAAGCTCAATATAAGATATATGGCCTGCATTGCACAGTTCATGGAAAGGTCCTTCTAATCTAATTTTATCAATAGCCTTAATGGGATAGTGAACAGGAATATGAAAGGAATTTGTATAATAAGCCCGGTCTGTTATACCTTTTATAGCCCCAAAATGGAGCTGGTCCTGCTGTACAAATTTGCCGCTTAATCCTTCAGCAGGAGTTGCGATTAAACTATAATTCATGTCATATCTCTCAGCCGCATCATCCATCTTATTCCGCAAAAATTGGATGATTTCATAACCGAGCTTCCAGGAGTTCTCATCTTCACCATGATGTTTTCCAGTTAAAGCTTTTAAACACTCAGCTAAGCCGATAAATCCAAGCGATAAAGTGCCTTGTTTTAGAATATCCTGCAAGGTATCATCCGGCTTTAATTGTTCACCGCCTAGCCAAACGCCCTGAGAATAAAGAAAGGTAAAATCTCTCGCCTGTTTTTTTGCTTGAAATAAATAGCGATCATAGAGCTGACGAATGACAATTTCACTATATTCATTTAATAGGTGATAAAATTCAGCCATATGTGTAGAAACGAGAGCGAGTTTCACTAGATTGAGACTTGTAAAAGACAAGTTCCCTCTGCCAACGCTATTTTCCGCGCCGTGACGGTTGCTCATCACTCTTGTCCGGCAGCCCATATAGGAAACCTCTGATTCGGGAGTGCCATCATAATGTGCAAGATTAAAGGGAGAATCAATGAATGAAAAATTTGGAAATAACCGTTTTGCTGTCGTTTCTAATGCTAATTCATACAAATCGTAGTTTGGATCATTAGAAAAGAAGTTAACACCTTTTTTTAGCTTAAACACTTGAATGGGGAAGATCGGAGTCTCGCCTTTTCCCAAACCTGCCTGCGTGGCAAGAAGCAGATTTTTAATTAACAGACGTCCTTCTTTTGAAGTGTCTGTTCCATAGTTAATAGAAGTAAAAGGAGTTTGTCCGCCTCCTCTGCTATGCATGCTGTTTAAATTATGTATAAAAGCTTCACACGCCTGATAGGTAGCCCGCTCAGTTTCAGCCCATGCCTGTTTGCTCTTTTCTTCATTCGTCCAATGCAGGGGATAGCTGCTTAAGCGATTTAATATCTTTAAATAGGTTCTTTTCACAAAAGGAGCTAAGTCGTAATCAAAGGCAGGGATAGACTGACCGCCATGCTGCATATTCTGGTTAGACTGAAAAACAATAGTGGCTAATGCCATTGCACTTGTAATGTCACTAGGTGTTCTCATAGATCCATGGCCAGTATGAAAGCCGTTTTGCAAAAGCTTTCCAAGCGGAATTTGTGCACAGGTTGTTGTACCTGTCGCATAATAATCGAGGTCATGTGGATAAATGAAATTATTCTTCATCGCTTCTTTAGCTTCGTCACTTAACAGTTCTGTTTTTGTATAAAACTTTGAGGCTTCACTGGCAAATTTGTTCATCATTCCACACGGACTGCGGCCATCCATATTGGCATTTTCCTGAATGACATCTTGTTTTTTGGTTGTGACAATATCTTCAAAGGAAAGAGCTAATTGCTCGTATTGTTCAAATGGGGTGCGGTTCGTCATAATCGCTTGCTTCAATTTTGTTTCTCCTCCAATACTATATATGCTTTGTTTATGTTTATTTGGATCTATATATAGTAATATACCGTTAAATTCTAGTGGTGAATCGGCAGAGGTTAGAACATTTTGTGACAATTACTATATTGGAAGGAAACGTTGCTTCGAAAAAAAAACATAAACATACTAAGATTAGTGGGTAAGGCCATTGACGGATGGCTTTACCCACTATTTTTCTTTTTTGAGATATAGTGAGAAGTGTAAGAAAGCTCTACCAGCCTCAGGGATCTCGAATCCGAAACATAAACTGAGCTTCTTCACTTTCATTTTTGAATCAGATTTAAGTATGTTGGGGCCAATGAGCTCGTGTATAGGAAATTGGAATCGAAATGAATAAGTGAAGATCTTACAAATAATAAGAAGGGAGAATAAGATATTGGAATTGATAATGGCATTAGATATTTCAATGGGAAAAAGTTATAAAGTCTTATATGACGGTCAAACATGCCTCTCAGAAGGAGAAATTCTTCATAATAAGATTGGTTTTCAAACATTAATTGAGGAAATTTGGAGCCTTCCCGACCAACCTATTCTCGTTTTCGAATCAACTGGGATTTATTCAAAACCAATTGAAACCTTTTGTCAAAAAAATAATTTAAACTATTGCTTACTAAACCCTCTTGAATCAAAAAAGCAATTAGAACAAGGAACTCTTAGAAGTTGGAAAACAGACAAACATGATGCTCATAAATTGGCAAAGGTTCATCAATTGTTTAGTCGACCTAGAAAAATACACCAACCAGAAATATACGATGATCTTCGTGATCTTTCACGTTTTTATCAAGAAATTGAAGCTGAAATAAAACGTACACGTATGTACTTGCATCACGCGATTCAGCTAAGTTTTCCAGAGCTTGAGCAATTTTTTTCAAGCAGAGTTACGCCATATGCCTTAACACTTATTGAACTATTCCCACATCCTGATTTAGTACTACAGACAAGTATAACGAAAATCAAGAATTTATTGATGAAAAGTACAACCAAAAAGATATCAGAAAACCGCGCCAAAGAAAAAGCCCGGCAAATTACAGACTATGCACACGACTCGTATCCGGCTGTCTCCTCAAACAGTGTTCAAACTCAAAAAGTTCAATATTACGCCAGACAACTCCTTCATCTATTAAGAGAGAAGGAAAAAGTTTCAGAACAGTTAATTGCGAAAGCGAGACAGCTTTCAGAGTTTGAATTACTTATTAGCTTTCCAGGTATTGGTGAAATTAGTGCAGCGCTCTTTATTGGAGAGATTGGCGATCTGTCGCGTTTTTCAAATCATAAAAAAGTGAATGCCTTTATCGGGATTGATATCAGAAGATATCAATCTGGTAAATATGCAGGTCAGGATCATATCAATAAACGTGGGAATCCAAAGGGAAGAAAAGTCTTATATTTAATTGTTAGGAACATGATTCGTCAACAGAAAGCAGCTCCCAATCATATCGTAGATTATTATTATAAATTAAAAAAGCAACCTAATTCCAAAAAGGACAAGGTTGCCACTGTAGCTTGCATGAACAAGCTATTGAAATGTATCTATTCCATGGTCAGGAATAATATAAAGTACGAGTACTCGTACGCGGTCTCTATGGACCAATAAGAAATATTATACTATAAATCCCCCCAATTTTAAAAAAATGAATGACCGGGGTTTATTTCTTGTGCGCAAAATAAAAAAATAAAAAGAAACAGTTTATTAATAACACTTGACTAATCGTAGGAAAAGAGGCTGGGACAAAGCGAAATAAATCTTTCTAAAACACGAACTTTCAATATCTTGATTTGGGTATTTAAACAAGTCCGTTCCATTGCGCTGCGGACCCTCGCTTTCCGTGGGGAGGAAGCTGAGCCTCCTCGGAGCAAGCTCCTGTGGGGTCTCACCTTTTCCTCTATTGCCCACAGGAGTCGAGGGTCCTCCGCTCCATTTCACTCATGCTAATAAAACACATTTTATAATCGTAAAAAAACCGAATGATTAGAAAGATGACTTCCTAATCATTCGGTTCTATGAGAGTGTTAAATACTTATGTCCCAGCCTCTTGATATGATCTGGTTTAATAGTTTTATGATGCCACACAGACTCTATTTCGGCCTACGTGTTTGGCTTGGTACAGGGCAGTGTCGGCATAATCGATTAACATTGATGGATTATCAGTTGTTTCTCTATAGCTTGCTACACCAATTGAAACGGTAATATAAATAGGTTTGCCTGTACTTAATAGGAAGGCATCTTTTTCAACACTGACTCGAATTCGTTCTGCAATTTCAACAGCTCGGGCAGAGGGGCAATCCAATAGCAAGACAGTAAATTCCTCTCCGCCATTTCTGCTTACAATATCGAAACTTCTGGTAGCCTTCTGCAATCTTGCCCCTAATTCAATCAAAACGATGTCGCCTTCTTTATGGCCGTATGTGTCGTTAATTTTCTTGAAATAATCGATATCAATATAAAGCAGGGATAGCTGCTGATCACTATCCTTAACATCCTGCACAAACCGGTTAAATTCCTCATCAAATTTACGCACATTGTTTAAACCTGTAAGGCTGTCTGTTAATGAATCATTCTTATATTTTGCAAACAAAGCTTGGCTTTCACGGATATATCGTATCAAATAAAACGTTAAAAATGTAGAGATATAAGAAATGAGCCAATAAAAAATGAGAACTTCCTTTATAATGGCTGTGTCCTCACTTAGATAAATAAAAAAGATTGAAAAGATCATATTGTTAAATGTGTAGATGGATAAAATTCTCAACACAGCGGATATCTTTACTCTAGAAAAAAAGATGCCAAACAAGGTCCCAGTCACACTAATGATCAAAGCATATACCGAAATGACATCAGTCGATATAATAAATCGGCATATAATGGTCATAGTCATTGAGATCAGGGCTGGAATTGCTCCTCCATAAAAAGCAAGCAAAAGTGTCGGTATAAAACGCAAATCAACAAGCAGATCACCAATGTTAATGCTGAATAACATTAATACAATACTGATCACTCCGCCAGAGAGACCGGCAATGATTTTCATTTTTACTGCTGAATGTAAATGAAGCGGCTTTTTCATGATTACTTGAGAATATAGAAAAAGCAAAGTACCGAGTAACGCTAAATTGGCTATAAATTCTTTAATTATCATCATAGGTATCACCTAGAGTAACATACCACATTCCTGACAGAAAAAATACGGGTAGAAGCCATCTTCAAATAATTACTAAGGAAAATTCCTTTTTACACCAAATAATGCTTTTTCAATGTTAGACAAGTAAATAAACCTAAAAATGGCAGAATCAATTCAGGAAATCTATCATTTGGTGAATGAATCAGAAATAGAGGACATAGAGTAGTAATAAGTGATTCGAAGTTATTACGATTTAGGGGAGATTGATATGAGTGTAATCTCTAACGTACGGAATTTATTATTTACAATTCTATTATTTCTAATGATGTCTCTATTCCTATTTGGAGATCATGAAGGCTTCTCCTTTCTTGAGAATCTTCTTCAAGGAGAGTTAAAGGCAATTTTTATCATTTTTATTGGGATCTTCATGGAGGCCATTCCATTTCTATTGATCGGCGTCATTTTTTCTTCCATTATTCACGAGTTTATTACTGAAGACTACATAAAAAGATGGATACCTAAGCAACCTGTATTGGCTGTAGTTGCTGCTATTTTGATTGCTGCTATTACGCCAGTATGTGAATGTGCCATCATTCCAGTTGTCCGCAGGCTGATTCAAAAAGGAGTTCCGATTCATGCTGGAATAGCTATTTTAACAGCAGCACCGATCCTCAACTTCGTTGTATTTGGTTCCACGTTTTATGCCTTTCAAAGCGAACCCGGCATGTATTTGGGCAGAATGGTTCTATGCATCGCTGCATCATTAACGGTGTCTCTAATCATATATGTATTTTTCCAAGGCGGCAGCATTCTGCGTAAGCTTAAAAACGATTTTTCAGCATCTGACCATCATCATCATAATCATTCAAGATTTAATCATATTATGAATCATAGTATTGATGAGTTTTTCTTAGTGTGTAAATACTTCATTATTGGCGGGCTTTTGGCCAGTGCCGCACAAGTGTACCTCGACCGCAGTTCTTTAATAGAGACAAGCTCAGATCCAGTCATTGGCACCGCTCTTATGATGGGACTAGCCTACTTATTATCTCTATGTTCTGAAGCGGATGCTTTTGTGGCGGCAGCGTTTCAGCATGTAGTGCCACAGCATTCCATTCTTGCTTTCCTTGTATTCGGACCGATGCTTGATTTGAAAAACACACTTGTCATGCTTGCTAGTTTTAAGACGAAATTTGTACTTTTCTTTATTTTCATTGTGACTGTGGTTGTCTTTTTATTGTGTATGCTGACAGGTGTATTTTTAAAGGAGGGTTTGGTTTGAATTCTGAAGAGCGTTTGCATGTTTCTTTTCAGCAGCAATTACAGGGCATCATTTTAATATCCATAAGCCTGGTGATTTTCAAGCTGTATGTAACTGGGAATATGGCTTATATTATGGCACCAAAGATGATGCCGTTTGTCCTTTTTGCCTTTATTGTCTTACTGTTATTAGGAATGTACAGGCTGTTTCGTTCAAATCAAGAAGGAATGGCAGAGTGTAATTGTTTGTCCGTTAACTCTCATAAAAATTTATGGAAGGAGTATCCGGTTTATGGTGTGTTTTTAGCATCCATCAGTCTTTCTTTTGTAACGGAAGATTATCAATTGAATGCTGCCTCGCTAGCAAATAGAGGAATCATCAGTACTGTTTCACCGAACTTATATGATGATGTTTTGCTGGGTGAAATTTATAATGAACAGACGAACCAAATTACTGTTAATGATGATAATTACTTTAAAGTGATGCAAGCAATGAACTCAGAATTGGATCAACTAGAAGGAGTGAGCATTCTGATTCAAGGATTTATTTATCGTGAAAGTGATTTTAACGATTATGAAGCGGTCATTGCGAGACAGTCTATGACATGCTGTGTGGCTGATTCCAGTGTATATGGCTATATGCTGGAAGGGGACGTGCAGAAGTTGCCGACAGGGAAGTGGTATGATGTTAAAGGAACCATTCAGAAGGGAAGTATGAATGGAAATATAATGCCGGTGATCAGTATATCATCGATCAATGAAATAGAAACGCCTCAGGAAGTATTTTTATATGAATGATTCTTGAAATAATGTTTCTTTAAAAAGAATGTACCTCTTGAAGCGTATATAACAATCCGCTTTCTATTTCAGCTGTTTGTATTGGAGATAGAAGTGTAAAAAGGTATCTAATCGCTGGTTGTATCCGTATCAAAAAGAAATTTATATAAGATATAACCAGTAAAAAGCTCAAATAAATCGATAAAATGTTTTGGATTCTTCTCGGTCAGGGTTTCAATCTTCTGCAGGCGATAGGCAAGACTATTTCTGTGGATATGAAGGTCTGCTGCAATTTCATTCATGTCACCGTTATGCTTAACATAACTCAGCAAGGTTTCAATTAGTTCTTTGCCTTTTGTGCTATTATCCATTTTCTCAATAAGCGTAACGATATGATGGAGGTCACCATCTCGATTTGTGAGGTAATCAATAAATTGAACCTCGTCATAAAAGCAGTAAATGATCGATAATCCCATTTTATCTGCAATTTCAATCGCACGCTGAGCCTCTTGAATTGATTTCGCTAAATGAGTATATGAACCTCCTATCCCAACTAATGTTCCTTTAGCTAAATTGCTCGCTTCTAACCTTCTGATAAAATCACTATTTTCCGGCACAATGTATAAAACCATATGCTGATTATATCTAAGAGAATACTCTTGTTCTGTTAAAGTCATTTCTCTTACTTGTTTTCCTTTAACAATAATCGCTTTTCTTGGGATATTAAGAACAATGCCAAAGGTTTCCGCATTACTGGTAAATGATTCATCATATTCATCCTGACGAAAGACCCATTGATATAAAAATTCCTCTTTCATCTGTTCTTTAACTCTTCTTTCATAAAATAAAAACTCCTGATTGATCAGCAGCTCAGCAGTAACTCGAACAAGTTCAGCAAAAGAACCAACGATTTTAGGGTCTCCGCTTATACCGATGACCCCAATGATCCTATTTCTAAAATATATCGGGATATTCACACCAGGTTTACTGGAGTGATCTGTTTTATATATTGTAATCATCCTGCTTTGTTCTATAGAATTAATGGCTCCTTCATGATAGGTATTTATTCTCTCCTTTTCACCGCTTCCGATTATTAATCCTTCTTCATTCATTATGTTCACATTATATGGAATAACCGTCATTACTTTATCTGATATTTTTTGAGCTAGCACATTATCAATTCGCATACGAACATCTCCTTCTACAAATATATGTGAATTTGCCTAAATACCCTTTGCAGTTAGGAATAGAAGGTGGAACTTTATATCTTTAGTATAATGCAAATTTTGTAAGCGGCTGCCTTCCGAATGGCTTTAAATCAATAAGTTCGTTAATTCGTAATAATATGTTCACCTGTTTGAAGTTGACAAAATACAAGGTTGCAAGAATATATGTAATTTTTAGGCAAATGCATAAAAAACACTGAAAAAATTCAGACGATTACCTAAAGAAGTTTACGTAGTAATCGTTTACAATGAACTTGTGAAATATTTCTCAAAGGTTGTTAGGAACTTGAACAATATCTAGATAATGTAAGAAAAGCTGAGGAACAGGAGAAGCAGCCATCTGCAAATCTCAAAAATTCAACAAACATTAGATCTATCCAATTCCAAAAGGGGGAACTAACATGTTCGAAGCAAAAGGAGTACTGCCAGCACTTGTTACACCGTTAGATAAAAGCGGAAATGTAATGGAGGATTCTTTAAAGAAGGTAATCGATTATACGATTCAGGAAGGTGTCCACGGATTATTTGTTCTTGGCAGCAGCGGTGAGATTTATGGCCTGACAAAGGAACAAAAACGCCGGGTATTAGAAGTAACTGTTGAACATACAGCAGGCAGAGTACCTATTTATTGCGGAGCAAGCGAAATCACGACAAGGGATTGCATTGAAACGGCTCAAATGGCTAAGGATGTCGGAGGGGTAGCAGCATTATCCGTTTTAACTCCATTCTTTATGACACCAAATCAGCAGGAACTAACTACTCACTTTGCTGAAATTGCGAAATCAACTGACTTGCCGGTAATCCTATATGGGAATGAAGGTCGCACACAAGTGAAGATTGACGTAAACACTTGTGCAGAACTGAGCAAGATTGACAATATCGTCGGAATAAAGGACAGCAGCGGAGATATGACAAAAATGATCGAGTATTTAAGAGTAACGGATCGAGATACTTTCTCAGTCTTAGCTGGACGTGACACTCTGATCTACGCAGGATTATGTCATGGCGCAACTGGTGCGATTGCAAGTACAGCGAATATTGCTCCAAGATTGGTTGCGGACATTTACAATGCATTTGTTGAAAAGGATTATAAGAAGTCATTGGAATTACAATTTAAACTTTCTCCATTGCGCTTAGCAGTAGATAAAGCTACATTCCCGGTTGTTTTAAAAGAAGGATTAAGAATGGTTGGCATCGATGTAGGCTATGCCTTTGCACCATCAGCAGAAATGAGTCCGGAGAGCAGGCTGATACTAGAAAACGTTTTAAAAGATTTAGAGCTCTATAACTCTTTTAACTAATAAACAAACCTAGAAAGGTAGGGAATTAGCCATGCCATTACTCTATGCGGCACTTGGTGTTGTTTTAATCCTTATTTTAATGATTCCTTTAAAAATGAATGGATTTATCGCTTTACTGTTAGCGGCTATATTAGTGGGTTTACTGCAGGGAATGGATTTAAATCACATACTAGAATCAATGACACATGGAATCGGCGGTCAGATTGATGAATTAATTCTAATCCTAGGTTTTGGAGCTATGCTTGGTAACGTTATGGCGGATGCCGGAGCGGCTCAGAAGATTGCCAATACACTGATCGATAAGATGGGCGTTAAACGAGTGCAAATCGCTATGCTCATTGCAGCTTATATATTAGGAATCACCATGTTCTTCGAAGTAGCCTTTGTACTGCTGATTCCTTTGGTCTTCACAATTGCAAGGCAAACGAAACTAAACTTGCTCTGGGTTGCACTGCCAACGGTTGTAGGATTGTCAACAACACACAGCTTCCTGCCGCCACATCCAGGCCCAGCAGCTGTAGCAGGCGTTTTTGGAGCCAGTCAAGGTGTAACACTGCTTTATGGATTAATGATTGCCATCCCAGTCGGAACAGCTATCGCCCTGTTATGGCCAAGACTTCCTTTCGTTAGAAGTTTAAATCCGAGCATCCCAGAAGGATTAGTTACAACAAAGATGTTTACAGAAGAAGAAATGCCAGGATTTTTTGCAAGTGTTTCAGCGACTTTAATCCCTGTATTCTTGATGGCAATATTGGCTATTGCTGAAATCTTCTTACCGGAAGGAAACACTTTTAGACACTATATGGAATTCTTTGGTTCAGCACCAATCGCATTATTGCTGGCATTGCTTCTATCATTCTATCTATTAGGACCTAAAATCGGAAGAAGCTTAAAAGATGTTATGAATTCATGTTCCAATGCTATTAAACCGATGGGGATGATCATCCTTGTAATCGGTGCCGGCGGAGCATTTAAAGAAATATTAGTAGAAAGCGGTGTATCTGATTATATCCAGCAGATCACCAGCGGCTGGGATATATCACCGATTATCCTTGCTTGGCTAATCGCAGTCATCTTACGGATTGCATTAGGGTCAGCAACTGTAGCTGTTATGACAGCATCTGGTATCGTGCTGCCAATCGCTCAGGCGTCCGGCATCAGCATGGAACTCATGGTTCTAGCAGTAACAAGCGGAAGCGTAGCCTTCTCACACGTAAATGATCCAGGCTTCTGGATGTATAAGGAGTACCTAAACCTATCATTAGTAGACGCCTTGAAATCAAGAACAACCTATACTACAGCACTTGCCATCTTAGGTTTAATTGGCGTACTAATCTTAAATGTATTTGTTGGATAACATTAAATCGTTTTAAGGAGTTAGAAATAACTCTTTAAATATAAATCTTTAAAAAAATAGTAGGAGTGATTGAACAATGAAAAAAGTAGGATTCATCGGACTAGGAATTATGGGAAAACCTATGAGTAAAAACTTAATTAAAGCTGGTTATCAGCTAGTTGTAAGTGACTTTAATAAAGATGCAGTAAAAGAATTAGAATCACTAGGTGCTGAATCAGCGTCCACTCCGAAAGAAATTGCTGAAAAAGTAGATGTAGTCATTACGATGCTTCCAAATTCTCCAAACGTAAAACAAGTTGCTTTAGGAGAAAACGGCTTAATTGAAGGCGCTCGTGATGGTCTGATCTTTATCGATATGAGCTCAATTGCTCCAAAAGCTTCTCAGGAAATTAATAAAGAACTAGTTGAAAAAGGGGTGCAAATGCTGGACGCACCAGTAAGCGGCGGAGAGCCAAAAGCAATTGATGGAACGATTTCCGTTATGGTTGGCGGTAATAAAGAAGTATTTGAAGATGTGAAAGAAATTTTAGAAGCAATGGCTGGATCTGTTGTACATGTTGGTGAAATTGGAGCAGGTAATGTGACAAAGCTTGCAAACCAAGTGATTGTTGCGTTAAATATTGCAGCTGTATCAGAAGCATTTGTTTTAGCTCAAAAAGCTGGTGTAAATCCTGAAGCTGTGTATCAGGCGATCCGCGGCGGATTAGCAGGCAGCACAGTATTGGATGCAAAAGCGCCAATGATGCTTGACCGCAACTTTAACCCGGGATTCCGCATCAACCTGCATATCAAAGACTTAACAAATGCAATGGAAACAAGCCATGAATATGGTTCTCCAGC
Source organism: Cytobacillus gottheilii (assembly GCF_900166665.1). Taxonomy (GTDB): domain Bacteria; phylum Bacillota; class Bacilli; order Bacillales; family Cytobacillaceae; genus Cytobacillus; species Cytobacillus gottheilii_A. The sequence continues at coordinate 2,391,380 of NZ_LT800494.1, forward strand.
GCCATTAACAGCAGCAGTACTCGAAATGATGTATACATTAAAACAAGACGGATTCGAAATGGAAGATCATAGCAGTCTATTGAAATACTATGAGAAATTGGCTAACACTGAAGTAAGCAAATAATACACCTAAATATGGGCAGGGAGATCAGTTTCCCTGCCACCTAATAAAATAAATTGGAGCGGTGAACATGAATACATTAAAAGAAACCGTATTAACACCTGTCGTAACAGAAATGGAAGTGTATCCTGTAGCTGGCCGAGATAGTATGCTGTTCAACCTAAGCGGTGCACACGGTGCCTATTTTACGAGAAATATAGTAATATTAAAGGATAGCAATGGAAATACCGGTGTAGGAGAAGTACCTGGAGGCGAAAGCATCACAACAACATTAGAAGACGCCAAGAAATTTGTGATCGGAGCTTCTATCGGAAACTATAATAAAATTTTAAATGATGTCAGAAAAGAATTCGCAAATCGTGATTCAGGCGGACGCGGCTTGCAAACGTTTGACTTGCGGATCACCATTCACGCTGTTACAGCTATTGAAGCAGCTTTATTAGATCTTTTAGGAAAACATTTAAATGTACCTGCTGCAGCACTTTTAGGTGAAGGCCAGCAGCGTGATAAAGTAAAAACATTAGGATATCTATTCTATATTGGAGACCGTAATAGAACCGATTTACCTTATTACAGCAATGAAAATGCTGAAAACGAATGGTACCGCATTCGTCATGAAGAAGCATTAACACCAGAAGCAATTGTAAAACTTGCTGAAGCATCTCAAGAATTATATGGCTTCAAAGACTTCAAGCTTAAAGGCGGAGTACTTGAGGGAAAAGAAGAAATTAAAGCAATCAAAGCATTAAAAGAGCGCTTCCCTGATGCAAGAATTACACTGGATCCAAATGGCGCATGGTCATTAAAAGAAGCAGTTTCATTATGTAAAGATATGCACGGAATTCTAGCATATGCTGAAGATCCATGTGGTGCTGAAAATGGTTATTCCGGAAGAGAAGTTATGGCTGAATTCAAAAGACAAACAGGTCTTCCAACAGCAACGAACATGATCGCAACAGACTGGAGACAAATGGGTCATACGATTTCCCTTCAGTCAGTTGATATTCCACTTGCAGATCCGCATTTCTGGACCATGCAGGGTTCTGTACGTGTAGCGCAAATGTGTCATGAGTGGGGATTAACATGGGGTTCACACTCAAACAATCACTTTGATATCTCCTTAGCAATGTTTACACAAGCGGCAGCAGCTGCTCCTGGCGACATAACGGCTATTGATACTCACTGGATTTGGCAGGAAGGAATTGAGCGTTTAACAAAAGATCCATACCAAATCAAAGATGGCTATTTGACGATTCCAGACAAACCAGGTCTTGGTGTTGAGGTAGACATGGAACAAATCCAAAAAGCTAATGAACTCTACCATAACATGGGATTAAATTCACGTGACGATTCAGTCGGAATGCAATTCTACATCCCAAATTGGAAATTTGACAATAAGCGCCCATGCCTTGTGCGCTAATATATGAAGATGGATGGCTTAGGTCATCCTTCTTCCATTTAAGCAAATGAAAAAATGATGAAAACAGGAACGATTTCTATGTAAAGGAACGATGATTATGAAGTTTGTAATAGCACCTGACTCATTCAAAGAAAGTATGACGGCGAAAAAAGCTGCTACTGCGATTGAATCAGGAATACACGCAGTTTTTCCTGATGCAGAATGTACAATTGTTCCTATGGCTGATGGAGGAGAAGGGACGGTTGAGTCACTAACATCGATGTCAGATGGAGATATCGTAAAAGTTGAAGTGGTAGGTCCATTAGGTGAAACAGTAACAGCCGAATATGGAATCATTGACCATGGTGAAATCGCCGTGATCGAGATGGCAAGTGCGAGCGGAATAGAATTAATTTCATCACAAGAGCGAGATCCTTTAATTACAACAACATATGGAACAGGACAGCTGATCAAGCATGCCCTTGACTCAGGAGTAAAAAGAATTTTAATAGGAATTGGCGGCAGTGCCACAAACGATGCTGGCGCAGGCATGCTGCAGGCATTAGGGGTTTCTTTTAAAGATCAAAATGGCGAAGAACTAGCATATGGCGGCGGTGCACTTGACCTATTAGCTGAAATTGATATCAGTGGATTAGACAGCAGAATAAAAGATGTTCAAATTGATGTGGCTTGTGATGTAAGCAATCCGTTAGTTGGTTCTAATGGGGCATCTGCTATTTTCGGTCCACAAAAAGGAGCAACACCAGAAACAGTTGAAATACTCGACCGAAACCTTGCTCATTTTGCAGAGCTAGTGAAAAGGGAACTTAATCTGGATATTGCTCACATGGAAGGAGCAGGTGCAGCAGGTGGTCTAGGTGCTGGATTATTGGCCTTTTTGAATGCCCGACTAAAAAAGGGCATTGAACTTGTCATTGAATATACTGGGTTAGAGGAACATGTAAAAGACGCAGACTATGTCTTTACTGGTGAAGGAAGCATTGATTCTCAAACCATTTTTGGGAAAACACCATATGGAGTCGCAACCATTGCAAAAAAATACGATATACCTGTTTTTGCTGTAGCCGGTAAAATTGGTGAAGGCGTGGAACCTCTTTACGACACGGGATTTACTTCCATTTTTGGTATATTAAAAGGTGCGGTTCAATTAGAAGAAGCTTTAAAAGAAGGAGAAAAAAATCTGACTTTTACAGTAGAAAACATCTGTCGCTTAATAAATAAACTTCAGGCAGAAACAAACTAAACAATCATTGGCTAACCAACGACAAGCGACAATGGTTAGCCTTTTATAATATATGGAACATGAATATCTAAGATAAAAAGTTGTAAAAGCCTAAGCTGAAAATTAGGCTTTTTTATTTTACTATCAAACTTTAACTCTAACATTTCTGCTTGAAATTCCTTTTGAAATGATAAGATTCTTCAACAAACACATTAAATATTTCTGCAGGCTGCTTACGCCAGATAAGCAAAAAGCCAATGAGATTTTCAGCATCCACCTCCTGAAATTCCATGAAAGGGAATACAAATTGTCCAGAGTAAATGGTATAGTAAATATAAAGAGGTGGGATATGGAATTTTTAATAGCAATTGTTATTTTAATATTAGTTCTTTCATTAATTGGAACCTTAATTTTAACAAGAAAAAGTGATGAGAATTATCGTCAATCCACTAAACGGAATACAGCCAATCTGACGATTATTTATGCAATTGTAATAGTCGTTTCATTGATTGCCTTGGGCGTATATATTAGGTTTTATTAAGAGAATTTTTTATGAATAAGATACAACTTAAAAACATCATTTACCGAAGTTAAACTCCAGGTGAATGGTGTTTTAATTTCTTAGTGGTGAAATTTACGAGAATCATTTTTCGTAAGCTCTTATGACAAATTCATGAACAAATTGCCCCTTTTTCAAATTGAAAACGCTACAATTTAATTATTTTTTTTGTACATATTGACTATAATTCACCCTATTTTATACTACAGGTAAGAGAACAGAAATAGCATCTAATTATCTTTATTTGTTAATTTATTCACAAATAGAGCGATAAAAAATAAAAAGGAAATTACTGCAGGGTGGGTAGGAAATGAGTCAGCATTCTCAGAATTTAGAGGGAGAGCAGCAAAATAATTCATTTAAGCGTGGTACTAGAAAACCATTTATTCAAGATATAAGTAGCAAAAATGTTTCATCAGGTTTAATATCATTCACATTAATTATGACCGGTCCTGCATTAATGATTTTGCAAGCGGCTGAAGCGGGGCAATTCACAAATCAGCAGACGATCAACTGGATTTTTTCTGTCTATTTTTTTGGAGGCTTATTTGGGATTTTATTGCCATTCATTTTTCGTATTCCAATCACTGGAGCTCATTCTATTTCAGGTGTTGCTTTCCTAGTGACTGTGACTCCATATGTGACATACGAGCAGTTAATCGGCGGCTATGTGATCTCCGGCTTGCTCATTGCAATGGTTGGGTTTTCAGGTGTTTTTACAAAAATTATGAAATGGGTTCCGAAAGAAGTCATTGCCGCGATGCTTGCAGGCTTAGTGGCCAATTATGTTCTGCAGATTGTCCATAATATTAAACTATTGCCGATCGTAGGCAGTGCAGCATTGGTTACTTTCTTTATAAGCACCAGATTCTCTAAGCGTATCCCAGCTGTGTTAATAACAGTTATAGTAGCATTTATAAGCTTATTTTTAACAGAGGATTTGCATATTGCTTTAAATGACCTTCCTTTTACCATTCCATCTATACAGATGCCAGACTTCTCATGGACCAGCATCTTAACCATCGCTCTGCCTTTAGCATTGCTGATCTTGAGCAATGATGTAGCTGCTGGCATCGGAGCTTTGGAAAGCTCAGAATACGACCCGCCCATTCAAAAAGTTGTTTCATTTAGTGGAATATTTTCCGTCATTGCAAGTTTTTTTGGAGGACAAAGTGCAAATATTGGCGGCATGATGACAGCGATTTGCTCAAATGAAGCAGCTGGAGAAAAACCGAAACGATATATAGCGTCCATGGTATCAGGCCTATTAACCATTCTTTTTGGGATCTTTGCGTGGAAGATTGTACCGTTCATTCAGTCTCTTCCGCAATCGTTTGTAGCGATGCTTGCAGGCTTCTCATTAATAGGTGTTTTACTGTCTAGCCTGCAGCTGGGCTTTTCAGAAAGGAAATATCAGCTAAGTGCCGTATTTGCTTTTGCGATCGCTCTATCAAACGTATCTTTTTTTCATATAAGTGCTCCTGTTTGGGGATTAATTGTGGGAGCAATCATTGCGAAGACAGTAGAGAAGTAGTGAGGTTTCTTAGATCTAATAATCCAAGCCAATTTTTGATAAATCACCCTTTAATGAAACCCCTTTCGCCATTTACACGTATATAAGGTACATAAATGATCTTTTAGATTGGAGATGAACCTCATGTTCTTTGGATCGGCTACGGGGTTAAAGTTAATTATAGATAATGAGACGTCAAAAACATTGAGCAACCTTACCTTTTATGTAAATGGTAAAAGTGCTCCGAGGTCAGCAAGCATCAAAAGGATTAAACCTGCAGACAGAAAAATCATTGCCATCATTCCACAAGGTTTTAACCTTTTAGAGGACCATTATGCATTATCTATGAGCATGAACGAATGGCAAGAAACATTAGAAATTCAGCAGGAAGTCGGTAAAGACTACTATGGTAGCTATTTGATTGAAATCAGAGAAGACGACAATGATAATTTATACGTTGAATGCAGGATAGTTGATTTTTAATTGAAGAAAATGTTACTAAGGATTAAGGCTAAATGACGTTTCTTTTAAAGTTTACCGATTCCACTATAACTCAGTAAGCCTTGCTGGATGTTATGCGGCAAGGTTTTTTAAATTATGATAAAATCTAAGCTGAAAGCAATAGGGTTTTTCAAACACGTTAAACATTAAATTCATATAGAGATAAGAGGAATTAAAAGATGAAAATGATAAGAATTGTCAGTATCATATTAGTATTATCTATAATTATATTGTTTTATGTTCCATTTACTTTTAATCCACCAGGTGATACAAGAATGATTATTGATCATAATACAAGTACATATATCGCACCGCCATGTTTTGAAGAGTCAGGCGCGACGAACTACCTTCAAGAAACGACATATAAAGAGGTAAAAGAAAAAGGCTATAACTCAAATTCAGCTTGTTCGGACGAGCTGACAGCAGCTCAGAAATTGACGCTAATTGAATACTTAACAAGTCCGAATTGGGATTGGTAAACATTATTATATGGATATTTTTAAATGCATCTAGTGAAACGTTTTTAAACAGAGAGATTTTTTTTGGGGCGAAGAGAAAAAGCCGTCATTATTGCTGTGAATGTGACCGCTTTCTTAACAAAAAAATGTTATCGTAATCATCAATGCAGGCAATGCCAAAAATTTGACCGGAATATAACGAATCGTGACATTTTTATTGAATCCGATGGAAATTTTGCTTTTAATGCGGGTTATACTGAGGGCGGAATCCCATTTGGCATTACTCATGAAGAATGGTTTGAAATGGAAGAAAAAGAAAACAGAAAAGCGGATTGAGCTTAAGAATATAAAAATTGTTTAATTTTAAACACTAAGGTTCAGAACTGAAAACAATTTATAATGGAATCACATCATCGTAAATTTTTTGCTGTTGCTAATGAATAAAGAAGAAGTATATAAGGGCTAATCATTATGTTTTAATTCTAGTTTACATAATATATATTATCGGAACCAATTAATTAAACTGGATTTCCTGTCTCAACACCTAAGTATACTCAAGTTAGTGAGACAGAAAAGAAATTTTACAATTAATCCTTATAAAATACTTCACAGAGATTTATGTATTAAACTTTATTATTTTTTTCGCTCCGAAAGTCAATTATTGTTAGTTGCCAGATTTTAAACTATTTCTCATAACCATATTCACAATTTTTTCTAAGCAAAAACTCGATTTCCAAATGGTGCTAAACTTCCATTATGAAATCGAGTTTTTGTCATTATTAGATTTTCATTACGCCACCTGTACTAGCATTTGTAACAAGTTTTGAATATCGTGCCAGATAGCCTTTTTTCACTTTTGGCTCAAAGCCTCTCCAGTTTGCTTTTCGTTTTTCGAATTCTTCGTCAGCAATTTCCAGGTTAATGGTACGATTGTTCAGATCCAGTTCAATCATATCCCCATTTTCAACAAATGCAATTGGTCCGCCTTCTGCTGCTTCAGGTGAAATATGACCGATGCTGATGCCGCGTGAGGCTCCAGAAAAGCGTCCATCTGTTATGAGACCTACTTTTGCTCCAAGACCCCTGCCGACGATCTGTGAGGTTGGTGCAAGCATCTCAGGCATGCCTGGTCCCCCCTTCGGCCCTTCATAGCGAATAACAACGACGTTTCCTTCTTGAACTTTACCAGTAATAATGCCTGATAAAGCATCTTCTTGAGAATCAAAGCAAATGGCTGGCCCTCTATGGTAGCCGCCTACAGATTCATCTACTGCTCCTACTTTAATAATGGAACCTTCTGGAGCTAGATTTCCGAATAAGACGGCAAGACCTCCGCGTTCGCTATGAGGATTCTCCATCGGACGAATTACATTATGATCCAGAATTTCACAGCCTTCTACATTCTCTCTAAGTGTTTTTCCTGAGACGGTGAGGCAATCACCATTAAGTGCATCTGGTTTTTTCAGCAATTCGTGGATTACCGCGCTTACGCCACCTGCATTGTGAACGTCTTCGATATGGTAATCTGATGCTGGTGCAATCTTAGCGAGATGCGGAACTCTATTGGCAATTTCATTGATTCGTTCGATTGGATATTCAATTTCTGCTTCATGTGCAAGTGCTAATGTGTGAAGAACCGTGTTCGTAGATCCGCCCATTGCCATATCTAATGCAAATGCGTTATCAATCGCGTCAATTGTCACGATATCCCGTGGTTTAATGTTCTTTTTAATCAAATCCATTAATTGCACTGCAGAACGTTTGACAAATTTTTTCCGTTCTTCAGATACAGCCAGAATCGTTCCGTTCCCAGGCAGCGCTAATCCAAGTCCTTCTGCAAGACAGTTCATTGAATTTGCTGTAAACATGCCTGAACACGATCCGCATGTCGGACAAGCAACCTGTTCGATTTCCTGCAGCTGTGCTTCATTGATTTTACCAGATTCATAGGCACCGACACCTTCAAACACAGAGCTTAAGGATAACGGTTTTCCACTCGAATCTACTCCTGCTTTCATCGGTCCGCCGCTGACGAACATCGTTGGAATGTTTACCCTGAGCGCACCCATCATCATACCTGGTGTAATTTTGTCACAGTTCGGAATACAAACCATCCCGTCAAACCAGTGCGCAGAAACAACTGTTTCAAGGGAATCGGCAATGATTTCACGGCTTGGCAAGGAATATCGCATGCCGATATGGCCCATTGCTATTCCATCATCTACGCCGATTGTATTGAATTCAAAAGGAACACCGCCTGCTTCACGAATGGCTTCTTTCACTATTTTTCCGAATTCCTGCAGATGAACATGTCCTGGAACAATATCTATGTAAGAATTGCATACAGCGATAAACGGTTTGCCAAAGTCCTCTTCCTTTACACCTGCTGCCCGCAGTAAGCTCCGATGCGGTGCGCGGTCTACACCTTTTTTAATCATATCACTTCTCATTTGAGAATCACTCATGTTTAGAAACCTCCTATTATGCTATATTCGCATAATCTTAAAATAGTTTCTTTACAATATAAATCTTTTTTCTAACAATTTCAATAATTTCAGCAATATTTGTTTATTACTTTAAAGGATAAAATTTTCTATCTCTCTAATCGTATCCTTAATTAACATAATAAAATTATTATCAACTCTCATATTTCAAAAAAAAACAGACACAATCTGTGCCTGCTTACTAAATCTTATTCACTATCTTGTGTACTATTAAAAAACAAATTATCTTCAGTCGTTTTATCATGTTTCTGCTGCTTTTCTTTCCCCATTTGTCCGTCTGATTCATAACTTAGCTTATTAGGTGTTTTTAAATTTTTTTCTTTTGGCACTATAAACGGCCTCCTTTTTCTTTATCTTATCCGTTATAAGTGCTCTTATTCATGTGCTGGCTGTTACTACATCCGCAGCCTTTTGTAAATACTGCCTTGGTGTGCCATAATAAATCATTTTATGAAATTCTGGATAAACAGATTCGAAATAGATATAAATGGGCGAGTCTAATAGCCAAGGATAATGGGAGAAAAACTCTCGATCTCCGTAAATAAGCGCGGATAAAGCGCGATCAGCTTCCCGCTGGAAAATTAGATAACGTGCATGAGCGTATTGCTGATCAAAGTCCCCATTACTTATATGGAATTTGCCTGCAAGCACATATTGACCAAGCTGCGGAAGCCATTCTGCAGCTAATTCGTCCCTCACATTCAGATTCAATGAACTGACGTCGTATTCATGGCCAATTGATAAAAATAACTCTCCAGTTTCGTCACTATGTGTAAGTGTATATTTTCTGCGTTCCACTGGACGAAATGCGGTTGCTGGCGGTAAATAAGTAACATGCAGCTGAGATGGGTTAAACATTTCCATGGGCAACGGCTCCTTTATAAACGTATTTACTACCGTTGCCCTATTTTATGATATTCGCCTAAAATGTGTGACATTTTACACCATGCCGCTTCGTGTGTTGCACAACGCTTATTTTAGGTTCTTCATCACTTTTACATCTTGAAGCACCCATTTGCCTTCCTCATACAGCCAAGTGGATTCTATATAGCCAATGCCATCTGCATGATAAGCACCACTAATGCCCTGCACGGCTCTTAAACCATATTGCCCGTTTTCTAAGAGGATGGGTTTCAAGGATCCATAAGCGTCAATCATTAATTCTAATGGTTCATTTATCTTTCCGTTTTGATACAAGCCAAGGCGGTCATATTCTTTTTTCCTTTCTTTCAAGTCAAATTCAAAGGTTTGTCCTGTGTCTTGTATTTCAAGTTTTGCTTTGTAATCATCTAAAAACTGACTGCTTGCAATTAACCCTTCAGGAATACCTAAATCCTTTAAATCAAAATCCTTTAAAGTGTATAAAAAATAATGTGATAAACCTCCACTGCCTCCGGTTGGAATCATAATCAGCATATCTTTTACATCATCATGATTTAAGTCTTCGAAAACAATGCTTGGTTCATATCCGGCTGCTAGTTCTTTTGTATATGTTTTGCCGTTGCTGGCCTGTATTTCAAGTTTCGTTTCCTTTAGAAAGCCTGCTCCTTCATCATACGGCAGTCCGTTTATATAAATGTAGTCGGGTTTCCCATCTCCTGAAACATCTTGTTCTGCTTCAAAAACCGTATTCATTTTATCATTTTCATTGGCAAAAGCCGCCGTGATCGCTGACAGGGAAAAGAAAAACACTGCAGCAAGCGGAATCATAACTTCTTTACGCATTTGTTTGCCTCCTTCATGCTTATTCCTCATTATGATAACCATTTATGGAAAAAACATGTATGATGGCACCAACTTTTACCAAACGAAAAAGAGGCTGGGACAAAAATGAAATTAATCTTTTAAAACACGTATATTCAATATCTTAATTTGGTTATTTAAACAAGCCCGTTCCATTGCGCTGCAGACCCTGTTTTTTTCGTGGGATCACAAGCTGAGCCTCCTCGAAGCAAAGCTTCTGCGAGGTCTCACCCTTTCCTCTATTGCCCACAGGAGTCGAGTGTCCTCCGCTCCATTTCACTCAAGTTAATAAGATATATTTTATATTCATAAAAAATAAACCGAATGATTAGAAAGATGACTTCCTAACCATTCGGTTCTATGGGTGTGTTAAATACTTATGTCCCAGCCTCTTGTCAAAATTTTATTCTTTCTCTTTTTGACTTTTTACTTCCCAGCTTTCAATTCCTTTTAATCCAGGGATTGAATCACGATAAAAGGCTGGATCTTTGCCATCTTTACGCTGCTCCAGGTAGTCTTTTAAGGCAGCCCAGGCTATTCTGCTGAGAAGAACAATGGCTGTTAAGTTTATGAGGGCCATTACACCCATAAAGAGGTCAGCAAGGCTCCATACTAAGTCGAGCGATGCCACTGCACCGAATAGAACCATTACGATAACACCTAATCTATAAACAAACACAGCTATGCGGCTTTTCTTAATAAATTCAATATTGGTTTCACCATAATAATAGTTTCCAATAACCGAGGTAAAGGCAAATAAGAAAATAGCTACTGCGACAAAGACCGAAGCCCATGAACCAACCTGAACAGACAGAGCAGATTGAGTTAATTGTACACCTGACAGATCTGAGTTCATGTAATCGCCAGATAAAATAATGATAAACGCTGTTGCTGAACAAATAATAATGGTATCAACAAAAACACCAAGTGTCTGAATTAATCCTTGCTTAACAGGATGGCTGACTGCTGCCGCTGCCGCTGCGTTAGGCGCACTTCCCATTCCGGCTTCATTTGAAAAGAGACCGCGCTTAATGCCCATCATGACAGCCGCACCCATAGTACCGCCAAGCGCTTCTTCTAATCCAAATGCACTCTTTATGATCAGAGAAAACACAGCTGGGATTTCAGTAACATTCATGATCATAATCACTAGAGCCAATATAATATAAATTACGGCCATAATAGGTACGACAATTTGAGATACTTTAGCAATTCTGTGAACACCGCCAAAGATAACAGCAGCTGTTAAGACGGCTAAAACAATGCCCACCACGGTCTGGTTTGTGCCAAATGCATCCTCAAATGCTAAAGCGATCGTATTGGACTGCACGGAGTTAAAAACAAATCCAAAGCAGAAAGTAATAATAACAGCAAACAAAATCCCCATCCAGCGCTTATTGAGTCCTTTTTCCATATAATAGGCAGGACCGCCCCGGAAGCCGTCTTGGTCTTTCACCTTATAAATCTGCGCTAATGTACTTTCTACAAAACTCGAAGCACCGCCAAGAAAGGCAATAAGCCACATCCAAAAGACAGCACCTGGTCCACCGGCTGCAATAGCAGTTGCTACTCCTGCAATATTTCCTGTCCCTACACGAGAAGCTGCACTAATACAAAAAGCCTGAAACGACGAAATGCCTCTTTTTCCTTCAGAAGAGATCATCGCTTTGTCTCCTAAAATGCGGAACATTTCAGGAATTAGTCTAAACTGAACTAATTTACTCTTAATGCTGAAGAATAATCCGCTTGCAAGTAAGGCGGCAATTAAAATATACGTCCACATTACATCATTTAGTTCTCCGACTGCTAACTCAATCCATTCCATACAATTCCTCCGAAAATAGCTTGTTGTTTTAAATGTTTCTTATACTCATATAACAATACTATTTAAATTTATCAGATGAAACCGCTTAGCACAAGGAATTATATAACAGTCAGACATTTTAAAAGAATGTTATACGACTGTAATCCATGTAAAAAAGCACCTACATTTGATTTGGAACCGAGTGTTTTACAAATAGTTTGTGATGTCATGATTTAAGAATTAAAAGTTATATTTTAAACTAAAAAAAACTGAATGATTAGAAGGATCAACTTCCTAATCATTCAGTCCTATGGTCGTGTTAAATACTTATGTCCCAGTCTATTGGTTTTTACTGATCTGCCTGCCTGCTGATCCATACTTTATTTGCTTTGCCGCTGTCTGTTTCATCGATGATAAAAGATCCGTTAGAATAACGGTCATTAAAACGAATATCTGCAGCTTGCACAGCTTCCACATGCCCTTTTTCAGATTCAATGGAGATTTCATCCGTCGCTTTGGCGACCACAAATCCAATAATGCGATGCGGATTTGATTTCAGCTCTCTTAGAACCACGACGCCGCGTTTAGCACGTGAAGTTTTTTCAAACTCGGTCAGCTTCATTCGCTTGATCGAACCGCGCTGTGTCACGATCACAACAGACTGCTCTCTTTCATTTTCAATCAGCTTTCCGCCTGTAACGAAATCGCCGTCTTTTAGATTAATTCCTTTAACACCTGCCGCTCTTGCACCAACAATGTTGATTTCCTCTTCGTGGAACCATAGAGCGTAACCATGGTGTGTAACAAGAAAGAGCTGTGTATTTCCATCTGTCTTATGAACATCTACGACCTCATCAGTGCCTTTTACATTAATGGCAACAAGCGGTTTTGAAATACGCTGAGCCTGGTAGGCGCTGATTTCAGATTTCTTGACCATCCCGTTTTTCGTAACAAATACAAGGAATTCATTCGTATTAAAATCCTTCATAGGAACTGCCTTAATAATCGATTCATTACGATCAATCGGAATGATATTAGCAATATGCTGGCCAATCTCTTTCCAGCGAATATCCGGCAGCTGGTGAACTGGACAGTATAAATAATTTCCTTTGTTCGTAAATAGTAGAACAACATCCGTTGTATTCATTTCAAGCTGAGAAATGATGCGATCTGAATCCTTCATGCCGAAATCCTGTCCATTTGAAGCAGCAAACGAGCGCTGACTTGTACGTTTAACGTATCCTTCTTTTGTGACAGTTACGATCACATCTTCGCTTGCGATCAGTACTTCCAGATTGATTTTAATTTCTTCAATTTCCGCTTCAATTCTTGTTCTGCGCGCATCTGTAAATCGTTTTTTAACGTCTTTCAGTTCTTTTTTAATCACTTGCAGTAATTTCTTTTCACTTTCAAGAATGGAGGACCATTCTTCAATTTGGGCAGCAAGCTCTTCTGCCTCAGCCTGCAGTGCAGTGATATCTGTATTCGTTAATCGATAAAGCTGTAATGAGACAATCGCTTCCGCCTGTGGTTCTGTGAAAGCAAATTTGCTGATTAGGTTATCCTTCGCATCACGTTTATCTTTTGAAGCGCGGATGGCAGTGATGACTTCGTCTAAAATTGATAAAGCCTTCATTAATCCTTCTACAATATGCTGTCTGGCTCTTGCTTTTTGCAGTTCAAATTCAGTTCTGCGTGTAACAACCTCTTTGCGGTGGCCAATATATGCATCAAGCAGCTGACGGAGCCCCATCAGCTTTGGATGACGATTATGAATGGCAACCATATTAAAATTGTATGGGATCTGCAGGTCGGTATTTTTATACAAATAGTGCAGAACACCTTCTGGATCTGCATCCTTTTTCAGTTCGATCACAACTCGCAGCCCGGTGCGGTCTGTTTCATCACGCACTTCAGCAATCCCCTCAACTTTTCGGTCAAGGCGCAATTCATCCATTTTCTTTACTAGGTTGGCTTTATTGACTTCATATGGGATTTCTGTAATGACAATTTGCTTTTTTCCGCCGCGTAAATCTTCAATATCCGCTTTTCCGCGAATGATGATTTTCCCTTTGCCTGTTTCATATGCTTTCCGGATGCCTTCAACACCTTGGATAATGCCTCCAGTTGGAAAATCTGGTCCTTTAATGTATTCCATTAAATCATCAACAGAGCAACTTGGATTGTCCATGCGGTGAATCGCTGCATCAATGACCTCATTCAAATGATGAGGAGGGATCTCAGTTGCATAACCAGCAGAAATACCTGTTGAACCGTTCACCAGCAAATTTGGGTACATGGCAGGCAGCACAGTTGGCTCTTCTGACGTATCATCAAAGTTTGGGATAAAATCAACTGTTCTTTTTTCGATATCTTTGATCAGCTCAGCAGAGATAGGCGATAACCTAGCTTCTGTATAACGCATTGCTGCTGGCGGATCACCATCAATGCTTCCGTTGTTTCCGTGCATTTCAATTAACAGCTTACGAAGCTTCCAGTCCTGACTCATCCGCACCATCGCATCGTAAACAGAAGAATCACCATGCGGGTGATAGTTACCGATTACATTTCCGACGGTTTTCGCCGACTTACGGAAGCCTTTATCATGTGTATTGCCGTCGACATGCATAGCGTAAAGAATTCTCCGCTGCACCGGCTTTAACCCGTCACGTGCATCCGGCAGAGCACGCTCCTGGATAATGTATTTACTATAACGCCCAAATCTGTCACCGAGGACATCCTCAAGCGGAAGGTCACGAAACTTTTCTGCAGGATTCAACTTTCAACACCCTCCTCTGCAACAGAAATATTTTCATTTTCAAGGATGCTTCCATCTTCTTCAAGACCAAAAGCAACATTTGTTTCAATCCACTTTCTGCGCGGCTCGACTTTATCTCCCATCAGGGTCGTAACACGGCGTTCAGCACGGGCAGCATCATCAATTTTTACGCGGATCAATGTTCTTGTTTCCGGATCCATTGTCGTTTCCCAGAGCTGATCGGCATTCATTTCACCGAGTCCTTTATAGCGCTGAATCATATAGCCTTTGCCAATCTTTTTGATTGCATCCTGAAGATCATCGTCACTCCATGAATATTCAATCTGCTCTTTTTTGCCGGAGCCTTTGCTGACTTTATAAAGAGGAGGCAGTGCGATAAACACTTTGCCTGCTTCAATTAATGGCTTCATATAGCGGTAAAAGAAAGTTAAAAGCAGCACTTGAATATGCGCTCCATCTGTATCAGCATCTGTCATGATGACGATTTTATCGTAATTGACATCTTCAAGGGTAAAATCAGCACCAACACCAGCACCAACCGCATGAATAATCGTGTTGATTTCTTCATTTTTGAATATATCTGCGAGTTTGGCTTTTTCCGTATTTATAACCTTGCCTCGCAATGGGAGCACTGCTTGGAAACGGCGGTCACGCCCTTGTTTGGCAGAACCTCCGGCAGAATCACCCTCTACCAGATATAATTCATTCTTTTGGGGATTACGTGACTGAGCAGGTGTTAATTTGCCTGAAAGTACCGCTTCGCCTTTTTTGCGTTTTTTACCGCTTCTGGCATCTTCACGCGCTTTTCTAGCCGCTTCCCGGGCTTGGTACGCTTTAATAGCTTTTTTGATCAGCAGCGAGCTTGTTTCCGGATTTTCCTCTAGAAAATAAGACAAATGCTCTGACACAACAGAGTCTACCGCAGAGCGGGCTTCACTTGTTCCGAGCTTTCCTTTTGTCTGGCCTTCAAACTGCAGAAGTTCTTCAGGAACACGTACAGAGATAATCGCTGTAAAACCTTCACGAATATCGGCGCCGTCCAGATTTTTATCCTTCTCCTTCAGCAGGTTTACTTTACGGGAATATTCGTTAATGATTCTTGTCATTGCCGTCTTAGCTCCCGCTTCATGTGTCCCGCCGTCTTTTGTACGGACATTATTGACAAATGATAAAACATTTTCTGAATAGCCGTCATTAAATTGGAAAGCAAAATCAACTTCAATGCCGCCGTGCTGCCCTGCAAAGCTGACAACCGGATGCAGCACATCTTTTTCTTCATTTAAATATTGAACAAACGCTTCAATCCCGTTTTCATAATGGAAAAGCTCCTGTACAGCATTGCGTTCATCAATAATTTCGATTTTCATTCCTTTTAACAAAAACGCCGATTCTCTTAACCGTTCGCATAACGTTTCATAGTTATAGGTGGTTGCTGAGAAGATGGTTGGATCTGGTTTAAAATGAATAATGGTTCCAGATTGATTGGTTTTCCCAACCTTTTCAAGCGTTGTAACCGGCTTACCGCCATTTTCAAACCGCTGCTCATACACAAAGCCATCACGGCGGATTTTTACAACAAGCCATTCTGATAGAGCATTTACGACAGATGCACCAACACCATGGAGACCGCCGCTCGTCTTATATCCGCCTTGGCCAAATTTACCGCCTGCATGAAGCACGGTTAAAATGATTTCTGGTGTCGGTTTTCCCATCTTATGCATACCAGTAGGCATTCCGCGTCCTTTATCCTGAACGCTTATGGAGTTGTCTTTATGTATTTTGACAATAATATGGTCTCCAAAGCCAGCAAGTGCTTCGTCAACTGAATTATCGACAATTTCATATACTAAATGATGAAGCCCTCGGTTATCTGTACTGCCGATATACATTCCAGGCCGTTTTCTGACAGCCTCCAGTCCCTCCAGCACTTGTATGGCATCATCATTATAATCAAAAGCATCTTGATTTCTTGCCACAATCATACCCCTTTCATACTTCCAAAAGAAAGAAATTCCCGCGCATTCTCTTTAGCAGAGGAGGATCATTTCTTTCTGTGCCTGCTCTTGGTCTATTTTTTTACTAGAGCATTCGTATCGTATTCGTTTTTAGAAAAGCATTTTCCTTTAAAATAGATGAAATTTCCACAGTTAGGAACAAACGTTCGATGTTGGTATTTTACCATATTGACATGGAACGTCTATGCTTTATTTTATCTATTTATTTCGTTTTGGCAAATGGCTTATGCATAATTCATAGAAAAAACATGAAGATCAACTAATTGAAAGTCGTGTCAGTCATGGTGTTTTAGTATAAGAGAAAAAGAAAACATGAGACCGTAATAGTCTCATGCATCCTAACATATTTCTCATTATTTTGTCATTGCGTGTTCAACTTTAATGCATCTGTCCATGATCACTGTGTAGCCTTTTTCTTTCAAAAATTCGTACGCTTCCTCATTAGCTACGCCAAGCTGCGCCCAGAATACATCAGCATCTATTTGATCAAATTCTTTAGCTATTTCAGGCAAATATTCGGATCTTCTGAAAATATCAACAATATCCACATGCCCTTCAACGTCTTTTAAGGAAGCAACTGCTTTTTCCCCAAGTACTTCATCGACGTTCGGATTAACAGGGATGATTTCATAACCAGCATCCTGCATCGCTTTTGAAACCATATATGAAGTGCGGTCTGGATCAGCACTTAAACCTACAACAGCAATTCGTTTTGCTTTCTTTAAGATTTTCCCTATTTCTTCACGGCTTGGTATCTCAATTGTCATGATAAAGACCTCCTATTTGTATGTCCTTGAATTATTATAACCTTACCCTTATTTAGCAATTGAATGCAAGTTCTTACTGTTTTTCTTCATTCTCTTCTTCAATTGCTAATGCACTCCATGCGCTTTCATCTGCAAAGTAGCGGGACCAGCTGGCAACCCCTGCCAAATCATATTCTACAGCTAAGTCTGCCCGTTTTTTTAAGGATAATGAATCCTCGAGCCAGATCTTATAGGTGGTTTTCTCTGCTTCATCATAGTATTGGGCATAGTTTTGACCGCTGATCGGATCATACTCCGGAGTCACACCATGTTCATTTAGCCATTCCTGCACCTGGGCCATTGAAAGAGCCTGAGATGAGACTTCACCATTTTCTGTTTCTGCCCAAAGTCTGGCATATAAAGGCACTCCTAGAATGAGACGATCATTCGGAACGATCTCCAGAAGCTTTTCTAAATTACTTTCCACCCATGGAAATGAGGCAACACTGCCAGCTACGGGAGATGTTCCCCAATGCTCGTCATAGGCCATGACAACTAAGTAATCGACGATGTCAGAAAGCTTCTCTCTTTCATAAAAAGCAGACCAATTTCCGCTTGCGATAAAGGTAATATCCATGGAAACCGTTAAACCCGCTTCATGAAAATATGGAGTAGCTTCACGCATGAATTGCGTAACAAGCGGACCATCTTCTGGATTTACATTTTCAATATCAATATTAATGCCATCCAGCTTATAGATTTGGCTATAATGCAGCAGCTGGCGGATGATCTTTTGTCTTGTTTCAAATGAAGTGAAGGCCTGATGCGTTAATTCAGGATCAAATGCATTTGAAAACAGTCCCCATACTTGGTAGCCTTGCTGCTGTGCCCATTCAGAAAAGGATACAGAAGCTAAATTCTTGATGGCTCCATCAGGCGAAGCCAGTTCAAACCAAGTTGGTGAAATCACATTCACGCCAGGCATAGCCGGCATGTTTGCCGTGTCAGGATTTTGCGTATAGACAGCTTCCCATGTTAAATGAATGGGACCTTCAATTTCCGGAATCTCATGCTTCACAGGCTCTTCTGCCATAACTATTTCTTCTGTTTCGCCTTTTTGCACGAGCGACTTCTCCATATAACCCGCTTGTCCGTCAGCTTTTCTCACAAAATAGTAATCTTCTTGTTCCTGTTCAATGAATACCTCTTCATCTGCTGATACCTCAGCTACATAAGCTGATTGCAGCGTGCCTGAGGAGCGCAAGCGCAGTTTTTCTTTATGTCCATCGATAACGGTTCCATGTGTGATTGAATCTCCGTTCTGCTGAATCCAGATTGCTCCCGTTTCAGGTAATACCTCATAGTCAAAAGAATAAAAAGACATTAGCGGGTCGATCGCTACATACATTTCTCCATTATCTGTCCGAATCGGTGTAAACTGAAGTTCTACGGCTTCTTCATTTACATAGTATGATAACGATTCAGAGGGCATTTGCACTACTTTACTTTTCGTTGTAATGATCATTGAATCTGATGCCTCGTCATATATCAGACTATTATCCATATGCTCTTGTAAAAAAGCAAACGGTACATAAACGCTGTCTCCATCCATGACAGCATTCGCCACCTGGCTGCCTTGAAAGACAACAGGGTGCTCACCTGTAAAATAGTCCGTTTTTTCTTTGGAAGCAAATGGATATAATAATAAAATTATACTTGAAATAATGATGAAAAACGCTGCAAATAGTCCCGTCAAAATCCACTTTTTTGCAGGAGTTTTCGTTGTTTTTGAAAGTTCAATTTGGCTCATGTGTATTCCTCCCCACTCCCTATCGTACCTAATCCTAAACAGAAGGGAAAGGGATTTTATCATCCAAATCCTTCCCCCCTATGATAGAAACGAGAGAATAAGAGAAAAAGTTTCACAAGGCTAATAAGTTGTAAAACGGAATAACTTTTGAATTCGATAGAGAATATATTTGAAAACCGGGAGCTCTTCTTTTTCTTCATAAGCAACCGTATACTCACCATCTTCATTATTCCATAATCGATTAAAATAACGGGAAACATCCTTCATGATTTTCTCCTGTGATGGAGCTAATATTTTTAAGTTGGTCTCCAAGTTGTAATCATCTAAGTTCCTAGAAGTAAAATTGGTTGAGCCGGCGATCAGCATGCTATCGCTATTTCCTTCAATGAAAAGCATTTTACTGTGATATTGTTCTTGTCCTGTGTTATACCAGCGTATATCGATTTGCTCATTGCCCAGCTTTTTCAGCTCTGCTGCAACAGGAATATTCGGCAAGCCTGCTTTCTCAGAACCAAAGGCATTTTCATTCGGATCCAAGATCATCTTAATCGCGACACCGCGTTCGGCAGCAGCTATTAATTCATCAATCACCTGGCGATCGGATAAATAAAACATTCCAAGCCAGATTGTTTCATCTTTCTTCGTATGACGGATGCTGGTTAATACATGCTTGTTGATTTTACCTTCTGTAAGCAGCTGAACCTGTGAAGAGGATTGAGATGAATCAGCAGCATTGTATTGAATATCTTTTAGCTGTAAATCGTACCCGCTATAATCAATGACCGCCTGCTCAGATTGGATGACTTCTTCAATGATTTCCCCTTTTACTTCTACTGCAATATTTGAATGATGTGCACTGGCATTATGGGGATTTGCGGATGTGATGATCGCTGTTTTTTCTGTTGCCAGCACCTTTCGATGATTAGCCTTTATATTTAATAGCGTAAAATAAGAGCGTAACGTAACATCAGGAGCAGAATTAGCAAGAGGGTTAGGCAGCACTCCGCTCTCAGGATCATTTCCCAGCCAGCGAAGCGAGGTTCGCCAAATAGAAGAATATAATGGATTTGGATCTCTTAGCTCTGTTAAATTAGTCATAATTACGTCTATTCCATTTTGTTCTAACGACGTAAACTCCGGCACCTTATGTGAACCATAAGTTGTATTGATTTTATCTGTAATGACAGCAATTTGGATGTCAGGATGGTTTTTCTTAGCAGCAATTAATGCATCTGTTAATTTCCCGCTGATATCAGGAAATGTCTGTCCTTCATCAGTAAAGCTATTAAATAGAAACATATCAAGGACAATTAAATCCTCTGCTTCCAAAATAGCTTCTTCTATTCTATTCATAATATGTAATTCGTGCTGTGTTTCCCCATTCTCATTTTGATAGGTTAAATCATATATAAAATCAGCTTCATCAGCCAGAGAAAGTTCTCCTTCATACGAAGTTCCAGGAGGCAGCGATTTTGTATTGTGAACATAGATGATTCCTGCCAAAAACAATCCAATCAGGGCAAGGATCAGCCATAGTGTAAGGCTTTTCAGCAGCTTCATAGCATTTCCTCCAACTTATACAGAAAACATGCAGGAGAAGATTCCCCTGCATGTTTTAATCTATTTTCCCAGTTGAGCGCAGTCATATTTATTGGGAATAGCGCTTATTTGTTGCTTACTTTACTAATTTTACTAGCATATGAGCTAGCATATGCTTTTCTTCTTCTGTACCTGTTTTCCATAATTCTTGCAGCAATTTTTCTTCACGATTGCGAGGACTTTCGTTTTTAGCCAGATACTCGGCCGCGACTTTTGCCGCATTCGCCAGCTGTTCCTCATTTAAACCTAATTTCTCGCCTTTTGCTACTTTTTTACCTAAATAACTTTTAAATTCATCAAAGTTTTCAAGAATCTCAGCTGTTTGTTCAGATGTAAGGTCTTGCAGCTTGTCATTCACTTTTTCAGCTTGTCCATTAGTGTTGTAATCATGATTCATGTTAAAGCCCTCCTTGTTGTTTGTTGTTGACAATAGTTGTATACCCGATGTCATCCTGTTCAAACTTTTAATAAAAGACTCTACTCCCTAATAAAAGAGTCCTATAGCAAGCGGATCGTATTCGAATTTGAAAACATGAAACGATATATAGCTAAGTGAAAAATGAAGATGCATCCAGAACACAGAAGGGCTCCTGGCAGCCCTCCATTCCAAAATGACTCATATTTCGTGGGTGAAAATCATATAAATCTAACGTACAAGCCCGGTTATTCCTCGTTTTCTTTCATCTTTGCTATGAAAAGATGCCTGGATTTAATGAAACACTTTGTAAAGAACAAAAAAATAATGGATAGGCTAAAAAGAAGCGTTAGGCTGTTTGATAGCAGACATGGTACAATAAAAGAACTGCAGATCAAGTGAGAAGGAGAGTTATCATGGCAGTTAGTGCAATTATTATTATTTTGGCGTATTTAATTGGATCCATTCCGTCTGGTTTAATCGTCGGCAAAACCTTTTATGGAATTGATATTCGAGAACATGGAAGCGGGAATCTAGGTGGGACAAACACCTTCCGGACATTAGGGGTAAAAGCTGGACTGACAGTGACGCTGGCTGATATCTTAAAAGGCACGCTTGCTGCCTTGCTGCCTATTATGGCAGGAGCTGATCTTCATCCGCTGATTCCTGGTGTTATCGCTGTTATTGGTCATATGTTTCCAATCTTTGCAGGCTTTAAAGGAGGAAAGGCGGTGGCTACCTCTGGAGGTGTGCTATTGGCATATGTTTGGCCGATGTTTCTTGTCATCCTGCTCGTGTTCTTTATCAGCCTATACATATCAAAATACGTTTCGTTATCATCCATGTTCGCGGCTGTGGCAGCCTTCATTTATGCGATTGTTTCAGGTGATATTCCGCTGATTATCGTTGTCTCAATCCTAGCCTTTTTCGTCATCTATAGACATCGTGCTAACATCAAGCGAATTAAGGATAAAACAGAGCCAAAAGTAAAATGGATATAAGTTTCTTTAAAAAAATTCGAGCATTATGATGAACCATACGGTAAGATAGTGGGACATAATGACCCAATCCACCTATACGACCGAATGATTAGGTATTAATATTTCCTAATCATTCGGTTTTTTTATTGTTCCTTCTAAAACTCATTTATTAAACGTGAGTGAATGACAGCGGAGGACCCTTGACGTCTGTGTGCTATAGAGGTAAGGGTGACACCGCCTAAAGAGCAGCAGAGACAATGATCCGCAATCTTATGATCCCGCGAATAAACATGGGCCTTAGTGTGGTTGGAACGGACTTGTTTAAATAGCTAGCCATGACAATAAAACATTTGGGTTTTAGAAATATTATTTAAGTCTTCACCCAATCTCTTTTTTCAAATAATAAATAGATTTTGAGATGTTCTTAAAAATAGAATAAAATGTTCTCTATTGATAACAGACCGCAACTTGCTATATTATAGTCAAAAAGGTGCATATCATCCTTCTTTTCATTTTTTTTCTACAATTGATAACATATTCCGCTGATGTTTTTCATAGATTCTAGTAATGTTGCAAATAAGCATGTTAGGATGGTTTGTTATGAATAATAGTATCTATAAAAAGTTGCCATTTCCCTATTTTGAAATCAATGAGGATTTCATCATTACCTCATCGTCTTTATCATACGAAAATATCCCTTTTCATGATTTGCTCGTTCCCCCATTAAAACTTACCTTTCCGCAGCTACTTGAAGAGAAAGAAATCATGAATCTGGAGCTGAACATACACGATTGCATTACTTCCTATGATGTGTATATTGTCCGAGATGATGAAAATCGGCTTCATCTATTTTGCTATCCAATCAAACAGCAAGAAGTACAGAATCATACAATTGCTGCTGTCATGGCTCATGAAATCAGGAATCCACTAACAACGGTAAAAGGGTTTCTGCAGCTCGTTCGTCCGAATTTAGTAGAATCCGGGAAAGCAACATATGCAGATGTGGCGATCCTGGAAATCAACCGGGCGAATGATCTTATTGCTGAGTTTTTACATACAGGAAAACCCTATATTCATGATAAGAAAGCGATAGTTTTGAATGAGATTGCAGAAGATGTCTTTATGCTTTTTGAAAGCAAAGCACTGCTTCAGCAAGTAAGTACTCAATTATCTGATTTTGGGAAAGATGTTGTCGTGTATGGAAATGAACAGCAGCTCAAACAGGTCCTGCTTAATATATGCAACAATGCCCTTGAGGCGATGGATAAACAAAAAGGCGTCATTTCCATATGGCTTGGAGCAGATGAGAAAAATGCAAGATTGGTGATTAAAGATAATGGCATGGGGATGTCTCCGGAAACGGTCAAGCGATTGTTTTCGCTGTATTATTCTACTAAGGCCACGGGTACTGGTCTTGGACTATCGATCTCAAAGAGAATCATTGAACTTCATAACGGGGATTTACGTATCTCTTCAACTGAAGGCGAAGGAACAACGGTTACCATTGAACTGCCGCTTCTAGATAAAGGTTCGGCAAATTGACACATCTGAAACCTTCACAAAAGCAGATCATCCTTATAATAATAAGTAAAAGAAACGAGATGGTGATTTGATGAAAAGTGAACGTAATATTATAAATAATTATCTGTTCTCAGCAGAAGTTGATGAACAAACGCCACCAGATGAGTTTGCGATTGATATTGCATTATATTCTGATGACTTGACGGCATCTGCGCACGCCTTTAAGATTAATAGCTTTGACGATCTCATTTACTTCTTTGAAAATGTGGATCATTCATAAAAAAAGACTTTTGAATATTACTTAAAAAGGTTTGCAAATAAGCCAAGAATGCTTAATAAGGCACTCTTGGCTTTTCATTAAGATACGCTATACACGAAGAATTTTAAAAGACTTTTTTCCAAAAGGATCTGTTATATAATCCAGCTTTGTATCCTGAAAATAAACAGCATCATCTTCATGAATTAAAAGATGTATCCCCTCTGTCACTATACTGATATCCTTTGATAATGGCTGCTCCTCCAGAGACAGCTTAAGCTCAGGGCCTCCTCAGCCAATCCCCATTGATAGACGGACATAAAGTTTGTCGGCAGGTTCTTTTTCCATCTCAGCTCTAATAACCGATTGCAGAATGTGTAATGCAGGTTCTGTTATTTTTATCATATTTTTTCTCCTTTTTTGTCGTTTTTTTGCGCCATTTTTACGCGCAAAAACCAATTTTATATTATAGTAAGGGTAGAAAGTCATACGTATTTAGGAGTAGTTTATGTATAAAGGAATAACACTTGTTGCCATCCTTCTCAGCCTTTTGTCTGCTATCATCTTTTATAACATGTATGGAGCTCAAGAAGCAAAAAATAATGATTCTCACTTGATTTCTTTCCTTAATGTTGAAAAAGAAATGACTTTAAACTTAAAGCGCCTCGAAACGCAAACGACCATTGCTGGCATTGGAGATATTCTAATCCATGATCGAGTATACAATGTTGCGGAAACAGCTGATGGTTATAATTTTTCACCATTGCTTCAAGAAGTTGAAAGCATGCTAAAAACACCAGATCTTCTTATTGCTAATCAGGAAACAATCCTAGGCGGCGAACAGATCGGAATATCAAGCTATCCTTCTTTTAACAGCCCGCAAGAAGTCGGAGATGCTCTAGTAAAAGCTGGTGTAGATATTGTATCAACAGCTAATAATCATAGTTTAGATAAACTTGAAAAAGGACAACTCGCTTCTCTCTCTTATCTGGAGGAAATCAGTCTTCCTCACACTGGAACCTATCGCAGCAAAGAAGAACGAGATCAATTGACGATCATCGAATCAAACGGCATTTCCTTTGCCTTTTTATCTTACACCTATGGAACAAACGGAATTCCTGTTCCTGAAGGAAAAGACTATTTGGTTAATCTTATAGATCGTGATGTAATGAAGGCAGATATTCATAAAGCCAAACAACAAGCGGATGTTGTTATCATGAGCGTGCACTGGGGAAATGAATATGAGCGCTATCCAACTGCTGAGCAGAAGGAATTGGGAGCATTCTTGATAGATGAAGGTGCAGATCTGATTTTTGGACACCACCCCCATGTCCTGCAGCCAATGGAATGGCATACAACGGCTGATGGCCGCAAAGGATTGATTGTTTATTCGTTAGGCAACTTTTTGAGCGGACAAATACATGATTACAAAGATTTGGGTGGTATGGCGGCGGTCGATATTAGTATGACCATTGAAGATGGAAAGAGACACATCTCGCTCTCCAATCCGCAATTTCACCCAACATATGTAACCAGCCAACCTTCTCGTATGTATCATGTTGTCCCGCTTCTGGCAGCAGACAATTTTGGATTAGAGCAATCTGAAGAAGTTTACAGCGAAATTATGGAGCATATGACATCTTCCCTTCAATGAGTAAATAAAAGACCAAATCCTGTGCAGATTTGGTCTTTTTTAATCAGTTCTATGCGCTTTTCTTTATGTTTATATCTGAAGCTCCCCCATTTTTTATCATTGAGACGACAAAACCAAGAAGTGCTCCGATGATTGCAGGGATCACCCAGCCGAGTCCGACACCATAAAGCGGCAAATATTCAGTGAATAGATTTTCAATAAAGTTTACTTTAATGTCTGCAGCAGCTAAACCGTCGAATAAACTCACAATAAAAGTGAACAGCATACTGAATTGATAAACTTCTGTTCTGCCTTTGAATAGCTTGTGTGTAAACGTTAAAATCATTAAACAGATCGCCAATGGGTAAATCGCAACTAATACAGGGACAGAAAATGCAATCAGTTCATTTAACCCGAAATTGGCAAGGATTGTGCTAAAAGCAGAAAATATAATCACAAATGCATTATAAGAAAGAGCCGGCAGCAGTTTGCTGAAATAGGCTGCACAAGATGTGATTAATCCGATGCTTGTTGTAAGACATGCACCTAATACAATAAGACTAAGCAAGACACCGCCAAATGAACCAAAATAATGATTGGAGGTGCTTGTTAATACAGATCCGCCATTTTCTAATAGCCCAAATGGCTCTACACTCGATGCACCGATTAATCCAAGCGAAGTGTAAATAAGAGCTAGAAGTCCAGCAGCAATAAGTCCAGCTTTTAAGATCGCTTTTGTAATATCCTTTTTAGCAGTGACGCCTTTTGAGCGGATCGCTTCAATAACAATGATGCCAAATACAAATGAAGCAAGAGCATCCATTGTTAAATACCCTTCCTGAAATCCTTTAAAGAACGAATCACTTAAATAGTTTTCCGTTGGTGCTTGAAATGCCCCCAATGGGTTAATCAGTGCAGTTATGATCAAAATGGCAATGAACACTAATAGCATTGGTGTAAGAAACTTCCCAACTATATCAACGATTTTCGATGATTTCATTGAGAAAAAGGCTGTTACAGCAAAAAAGATAATTGTAAAGATCACAAGTGCTAATGTTTGAAAATCTTCACCAATAAAAGGCTTGATGCCTATCTCATAAGAAACAGTGCCTGTCCGCGGAATGGCAAACAATGGACCGATTGATAAGTATAAGGCCACTGTAAAAACCAATCCAAATACAGGATGAACTCTGCTTGCCAGGGATTGAAGATCATCCTTACCGGAAATACCTAAGGCAATCACCCCAAGCAAGGGTAATCCTACGCCGGTTACAACAAAGCCGGCATTAGCCCACCAAATATTTGATCCTGCTGATTGGCCAAGCATAGCAGGGAAAATTAAGTTTCCAGCACCAAAAAACAGTGCGAAAAGCATAAACCCAACTGCAATAATAAAAGAGAATGATAGCTTTTGATTCATGTTTGCTCCTCCTGGAAGAATGTTTTGTTTTTATAGTTTTAAATTTTCAGTTTATTAACCATACACTCAAACGATAAACCACTTTACCGCGTTGAAGTATGTAATATATTGCATAACATACGATAACATACTCGCTTTCCTTTCGCAATATACTATTTTAAAAAAGTATCTTATGTATGCAATATATTGAATTCTTCCTGTTAATATCTTATAATCTCAGTATATTTCTATATTCATAGTGTATATAAATTAATATTCTTTTACATTTTGGATAATAAAGGTGGTTTGTTGAAATGCCTGTACCCGTAAATTTTTCGTCGCCCATAAGGATCACAGCTAAAAATCGTGCTTTTTTACAGCTTCAAGAATGGATTATTGATGGTACCTTACAGCCTCAGGAGAAATTAAATGATGCAGAGTTAGCACAAGCGCTTGGTGTCAGCAGAACTCCAGTGAGAGAAGCATTGCAGCTTTTGAACGTTCAGGGTTTTGTTCAAATGTATCCAGGTGTTGGAACTCAAGTTACACCTGTTAAGAAAAGTGATATTACAAAAATATTGCCACCTCTCGCCTCGCTGCAAGCATTAGCAGCCGAGTATGCTGTTCAGGAAATGACAAGTGCCACATTATCAGAGCTAAAAGAATTAAATCAGCAATTCTCACAATATATTAAAAAGGGAGATTTCTATAACGCGCTAAAAACAGATGAACAATTTCATCATCTGATTATTCATAGTGCAGAAAATCCTTATTTGACAAATAGCATCTCAAATCTTCAAGGCCATGTCTTTCGTCTTTACTTTCATCAGTCGATTATCATGACAGCTCAATCGGTTCAGGAACATGAAGACATTATTCATGCCATCGAAAGCAAGGATGTCAAAATGGCAGGCTCAATAGCGAGACAAAACTGGCTGCGCGCCATAGATGAATTTTATGCAGAACATGGTGTATGATGAAACTGTGAACGTAATTACATGCTTTGTCATTCTGGAATCAGTTGATATTGTAAAAAGTAAAAAGGAGGAATTCTTATGAATATTCAAGTTAGTGATCGGGCGGCTGAATGGTATAAGAAGGAAATGGACCTATCACATGGGGATTATTTGCGTTTCTTTGCCCGTTATGGAGGCTGCAGTACTGTACAGCAGGGTTTTTCGCTTGGAATTTCAAATGAAGAGCCGTTGCATACAGGAGCTTCCATCGAAAAAGATGGAATCACTTATTATATCGAAGAAAAAGATCTTTGGTATTTTGACCAGCATGATCTGAAAGTTGATTATGATGAAGGTGCAGATGAACCCATCTATCATTACTCTGCGTAAAAATAACAATTCTAGCTAAATTAATGAAAAAAACGAAGAGGCTGGGACATAACGAAAATACTCTTTCTAAAACACGAATGTTCATTTTCATGGTTTGCGTGTTTACACAAGCCCGTTCCATTTCACTCATGTTTAGAAATAGTAAATGTTAAAAATAAATAAAAAACCGAATGATAATGTCTAATCATTCGGATGAATCTCAAGGGTGGAACACTTATGTTCCACCCTTTTGTATTACTGGGATGAAGATGTCCCAGCCTCTTTTTTTTCATTCCATATATGTTCGTGCAATCCTTCTTTTTCAAGAATCTCTCTTTGTTTGTTTCCCAGTAAATCAAAGTGAGGATAACCATCTTTCCGGTTATGGATCCATTCGGCTTTTAGACCGTGTTTTTCTCCCCATGAAATAAGCTTGTTCATATCCCCGCAGCCTACCTTTGTGACCGTGGTGCAGCCTGGAAAGCGATCATCAATCCAATAATGCGTTAAAAAAGCAATGTCACCTTGATTAATCCTTTCCTTCCACTTTTGCAGGTCTTTGCGTTTTATGCCAAAAGCCATGACAGTCGCCGCCTAGTCTTCAGAGGAAACCGGTTTTTTTGCTCTTTCATAAGCAGCATGCCAGTCCGGGAATTTCCTTCTGATAGAGATCGGCCGAAAATTATCCTTCTGTACACATACATGCTTTGAATAAGCAGTGATCGCCAGTTCCTCTTCTTCTGTATATATTTCATATCCATAGGTTGTTCGAAGACCATCATATGCATCAATCCATGTTTTCACGGTTGCTGTTTGTCCATAGCGAAGCGGTTTTTTATAACTGATTTGCACATCTGTCACCGGAGAGAGCACGCCTTCTTCTTCCATTTGAGCGTAGTTAAAACCTAAATCTTTAACGATTTGTGTTCTGGCTACTTCCATCCAAACAAGATAGTTTGCATGATAAACGACTCCCATTTGGTCCGTTTCAGCATAACGAACCTCAATTTCTTTTGTAGATAGTAACATGTTAATTCCCTCTTTCAAAGCTCTGCAGCGCGTTTTCGAAATCTGATTTTGATAAATATGGAGATATGTCCATTAATTCATCTTGTTCATTAATAAGTCTTAAGGCTTGGGCTTGAATGGCCTCATCTGCCAGATTAGATGCAAATCTTCCGTTGCCGCTCATATCCATACCAGGCAGTGACTGTGACAAGAACTGCTGTGCATCTTCTGTTAGCTGGTATTCATATTTCTGTATATAAAAACGAAGGATATTAATTAGTTGTTCAGGAGTATAATCCTGAAAATGATAAAATTTCTTAAAACGGGACATAAGGCCAGGATTGCTGTTTAATAGGTTGTCCATTTCTTTCGGATAACCTGCTAAAATCACGACTAAATTTTCATTGTGCTTGGTCATTTCATCGACAAGCGTGTCAATCACTTCTTTGCCGAAATCCCCAGATGTTCCAGATAACAGCGAGTAGGCTTCATCAATAAAAAGGACGCCCCCCAGAGCTTGTCTAATTAACTTCTTTGTTTTAATAGCCGTTTGTCCCACATAGCCGGCAACAAAATCAGCTCTGCTGGCAACGATAAGATGACCTCTCTTTAGGATGCCGCATTCTTTAAGAAGTTCAGAATATAGCTTCGCCACGGTTGTTTTCCCGGTTCCAGGATTTCCTGTAAAGACGGAATGAAGCTGAATCGGCAAAGATGGCATGCCATTTTCCCGGCGTTTTTGCTGCATTTTTACATAAGAAATCAGTTTTGTGACTTCATCTTTTACCTGCTCAAGTCCGATGAGCTGCTGTAATTGTGAGAGCGGTTTTTCGCGTTTGCTGCTTTCATCTACTTGAAAATCTTCTTTTTCCAGCAATGAAAACGATAGCACATGATTTTGGTTCTCGTCCTGTGCTCCTTTTTTAAAAATGGCATCAAGAACAATATTATAGACCGTTCTGGCGTTTCCAAATGTGTCATCGACGCGTTCATTATCAATTCTTTTCAGCAGTTCAGCTTTTGCTTGTTCAGTCAGTATATAATCATTTTCTGCGGCCATTTTCTCGGCGATTTGAAGTAATTCTTCATTTGAATAATCGGGCAAAGGAATATGGTTGGACTGCGGAAAGCGGCTGCGCAGTCCTGGATTTGAATCAATAAATTGCCTCATTTCCTCCGGATAGCCTGCCAAAATAACGGCAAATCGGCCTCCATATTCAGATCCTGTCATTAAAGAAACTAACGTATCAATGGCTGTTTGTCCGTAATCATTGCCTGTTTGCCCCTCGCGTTTCAGGCTATAGGCTTCATCAATAAACAGTACTCCGCCTAACGCTTTTTCTACCATTGCCCTTACATTTTCCTCTGTCTGACCAACATAGGAACCAACGAGTGATGTCCGGTCGGCTTCTACAACTTCTTTTCGCGGCAATACGCCAAGATCATAATAAATTCTGGCAAGCAAACGAGCTAGCGTTGTTTTCCCAGTTCCCGGATTTCCCGTCAATACCATATTTAAACTAAGCTCATCCTTTGTTTGAAGTCCGAGTTTTTTTCGTTCGTTTTGGTATTTTAAGAAACGGTAATAATCATTAATCCGCTTCTTAACAGATTCCATGCCAATCATGTTGTGAAGCTCATCAAGCGGTACTTTTTCAGGAACAGGAGCTTTATAAGAGCTAAAAAGCTGGCTCCAGTCGCGCTTTAGCTTCTCTAATCTCTCTAAGTGTACTTTCATATCTGCATAATAGGTTGCAGTGTGAAACACACCTGAAATCGACTGCTCATATTCTTCAGAAGCTTTCAGCAGTCCGGCGGTCTCAATCAGTGTTTCCTCTAAAATGGAAATAAGCTGCTCATAAATTCCAGGCTGATTAGTTTCTTGGAATTTGTCTGCCGCTAATTTATTTTTTTGCATCTGTTCCATTTCTTCTTCAGCGGCATGCAAAAAACTGCGCGATATTTCAATAAATTGCTCTGCTGTTTTCTTTTTGGCAGCACGATTATCCGTTTCTCTTAACGGCGGATATTTTAAAAGGTTTAGAAAATCTTTTTTGCTTTCCCATTCATACTGAGCTAAATATTGAGCTGCCTTACTATTTGTGCTATCGAGGCTCAGCGCTTTATGCATCCATGCATGCACCAATGTGCTTTGTTTGTCTTTATGTGCTCTTGATAAAGCAGCCATGGTTAAAAGAATAGAAATTTGTTTTGCATCCTGGTATTCATCGAGAAGCGAAATTTCCCGTAAGAGAGCTAATTCGTCTTGTATAAACCCTTTATCCTGCAACTCCTCATCCCATAATTGCCATTGTTTATTTTCCATATATGATCACTTCTTTTTTTAGATTCCAATGTTCATCATATCATAATTGCTCTTATTTCGTTAAGAAAAGAGCATGATCTCATTTATGTAAAAAGGAAGCCTGATCGGTATGATCAGGCTTTTCCCCACCGTTACTTGTTATGTTTTGCTTCATCTTTTACTTCTGCACGGAATGCTTCGAGGCTATTGCGGCGGCGCTCATTTTTGGCAGCAATGTTTGCACGCTCGTCTTCGCTTGCAAACTCCATTGCATGTTCAGCTTCTTCCATGTTTTCAATCGTGTGAACAATCATGGATTGAAGCTTTTCAACATTATCACTGCGATCATCTGGGTTCGATTTACGATTAAAGGCCATTCGTATAACCTCCTTGAAATTAGAAGTACTTTCAATAGGTAGTCTGTGATGGATTAGCAGAAATTAATGAAGGAAATGAGTGGATGGAAAAAACAATGTTTTTTGACATTTATTTTTTGTTTACTAAAAATAAAAAGCCAGCCACTTACGAATAGATGGCCGGCTTTGCAAAATTATTTATTCACCTTTTGTCTGGATGACTTGAGGATGCTGACCCGATTGATCCTGCATCTGCTTCCCTTTGTTGCCTCCAGCTGAATGGCTTTGTGTACCAATATGGCTTGGTCTAAAACCTTGAGAATGCTTTTTTGGATTGCCCATCATTTATCCCCCCTCCTTTACAGTATGGACATCAGAGAAGGAAGTATGTAAGGCAATTCCTGCTTATTCAGCTTTATTTAAACGTTTTTGTTCGAGTTTTGCTTCTATTTTTTCCATTGCGGCTTGATCTTTAAGTAATTGACGTTTGTTTTCAGAAACCAATTCTGAAAAAGAGCGCTTACGTGGTTTTCGCATAAGGTTCACCTTCCTTTAAACATATTGTAACAGTTATTATGTCCTGAAACCGCTTTAATTATTACAACTTTTCGAAAATTTAAAAGAGAAACGAAATATTTACAAAAAAACATAATATTTAACTTGCTTTTTAGCTAGTGTCTTTGCGCAGATTTTGATGTTGTTTCTTGAGGCTATTTTTAAAATGACTTTAAATAAGGGGAAGTGGATTTGCGTTCATGATGCTCGCTTTGTGCGGGGTGGGCCCTAAGTCTCCTGGTTCCTTACGTTCCTGGGGGTTTCACCTATCCCACTTTTCTACCAGGAGTCTCACACCTTCTGCTCAAATTAACTTTTAAAAAACAGCAAAATTACAATCTTAAAAATAGACGGAAGAAATCCGGTTAAATCGTTAAAACTCTTAAAAAGGGCCTAAATAGAGGGAGATATTCCGACTATTTAACCGAAAAACGTAGAAATGGACTAATTTATTCGATTTAACCGGAAAATCTCCGCTTATTTCTCTCTAAGATAGCT
The DNA here is from genome assembly GCF_900166665.1 of Cytobacillus gottheilii. Classification (GTDB taxonomy): domain Bacteria; phylum Bacillota; class Bacilli; order Bacillales; family Cytobacillaceae; genus Cytobacillus; species Cytobacillus gottheilii_A. Next base: position 2,424,425 of record NZ_LT800494.1, read on the forward strand.
TGATTTTGTAAATAAGGGGAATTTCTCCGCTTATTTTGACTGGATCATAGGAGCTTAAAGGTCTTTGTCTTATTCATGCATGAGCTCTAAAAAATAGACGGAAGAAATCCGGTTAAATCGTTAAAACTCTTAAAAAGGGCCTAAATAGAGGGAGATATTCCGACTATTTAACCGAAAAACGTAGAAATGGACTAATTTATTCGATTTAGCCGGAAAATCTCCGCTTATTTCGCCCAAATATAGCTCAATTTTGTAAATAAGCGGAATTTCTCCGCTTATTTTTCACCGCATCCTATAATTGCAGGGGAACAAGTAGAAATGCACCTTTCGTTAAAAAGGGGAAACAACCGTTTTGGTGTTTCCCTTCGTAGTACCCGCATATTACCTTACAGGTCTCTGGTATATTCCCGCATGATTTCAATCGGCATGGCACTTAAGTATTTATGGCGTACAATCCCTTTTTTATCGATGAAAAAGGTTGTTGGGATGGTGAGTATCTGGTAATCATTGTTGACCTGGTCTTTTTCGTCAAGAAGAATGGGAAACGAAACGCCCATTTTATCAACGTACGATTGAACATCATAGCGAGTGTCGATGTTAACAGCTAGGATGACGACATCATCTCCTACTTCGCCATGAAACTTTTCCATTGCAGGCATTTCTGCTTTACATGGCGGACACCATGTTGCCCAAAAGTTGAGCATGACCTTTTTTCCTTTATAATCTGATAGCTTTACCATATTTCCATTTAAATCTTTTAGAGAAAAATCTGGTGCAGCTGTGCCAATTTTGAGGCCAGGCAGCCGATCTTCTGGAGGAGCTTCATTTTGTGCAAAGGCTTGACCGGATATGATAATGAAGAAACCAAAAAGCAATAATAGTGTTTTTTTCAGCATGTTGATGTCCCTTCTTTCTAGAATTTATTTGTGCTTTGCACCTATTCTTTCCAAAAAAAAGAGAAAAACACCATGTGATTTTTCACATGGTGTTTAGCATAATCCTATTAGTTTGCAAGCTTTTCACGAAGAACCATTTGCAGGATTCCACCGTGACGGTAATAGTCAATTTCAACTTCTGAATCAAAGCGAACAAGTGCTTCAAATGTTAATTTGTTGCCATCTTCGTCCGTTGCAGTGACTTGAACGAAATCACGAGGACGAACGCTTTCGTCGATTTGAACTGAAATCTCCTCTTTACCTGTTAATCCAAGTGATTCAGCGCTATCTCCAGCTTTGAATTGAAGCGGAAGTACACCCATCAGCACTAGGTTAGAACGGTGGATACGCTCGTAGCTTTCAGCAATTACCGTCTTGATGCCAAGAAGGTTTGTACCTTTTGCTGCCCAGTCACGGGAAGATCCCATTCCGTAATCTTTACCAGCTAAAACAACAAGGCCCGTTCCATCTTCTTTGTATTTCATACAAGCATCATAAATTGAAGTTACTTCACCAGTTGGCCAGTAAGTAGTGAATCCGCCTTCTGTGCCTGGTGCAATTTGGTTGCGGATACGGATATTTGCAAACGTACCGCGCATCATGACTTCATGGTTTCCACGACGAGAACCATAAGAGTTAAAGTCACGAGGTTCAACACCATTTTCACGCAAATATTTGCCGGCTGGTGTATCTTTGCCGATTGCCCCTGCCGGTGAAATGTGGTCAGTTGTCACTGAGTCGCCAAATTTACCAACAACGCGTAAACCTGCTAATGGTTTTACTTCATCCGCATTAGGTGTTAATCCTTCAAAGAATGGAGGATTTTGGATATAAGTTGATGTTTCATCAAAGCTGTATAATGGCTCATTGCTCGTTTTAATTTCGTTCCAACGAGCATTATCGTCAAATACATGCTCATATTCTTTGCGGAACAATTCAGGTGTAACGGTACGCTTAACAACTTCATTAATTTCTTCAGTTGTTGGCCAAATATCTTTGAAGAAGATATCTTTTCCGTCTTTGCCTTTTCCTAAAGAATCGTTTTGAAGATCGATATCCACAGAACCAGCAAGTGCATAAGCAACAACTAATGGCGGTGAAGCTAAGTAGTTTGCTTTGACAAGCGGGTGAATACGTCCTTCAAAGTTACGGTTTCCAGATAATACGGAAGTAACAAGCATATCATTATCCGCAATTGATTTCTCAATTTCTTCACGTAAAGGACCAGAGTTACCGATACATGTTGTACAGCCATATCCTACAAGGTTAAAGCCAAGCTGCTCTAAATATGGAAGCAAGCCTGAATCATGAAGATATCCTGTAACAACCTTTGAACCAGGTGCTAATGATGTTTTTACGTATTTTGGTACTTCTAATCCAAGTTCAACTGCTTTTTTCGCAACTAAACCTGCGCCAACTAGTACGTAAGGGTTTGATGTATTTGTACAGCTTGTAATCGCTGCGATTGCCACTGCACCTGTTTTCATTACAGTTGAATCACCGTTATTAAATTCAACAGTTACTTCTTTATTAATTTCTTTTTTATCTAAACCAAAGCCTTGGTTCCCTTGTGGAGCTGTGATTGCTTTGTTGAATTCTTCTTTCATAACTGAAAGCGGAATTAAATCCTGCGGACGCTTAGGACCAGACAGGTTTGCTTCGATTGCAGTTAAATCAATTTCTACGACATCTGTATAAACAGGCTCTAATGCTGGGTCGAAGAATAAACCGTTTTCTTTGCAGTACTTTTCAACGATTTTAATTTGATCTTCTGAACGGCCTGTTAAACGCATATAATCGAGTGATTCTGCATCGATTGGGAAGAATCCGCAAGTTGCGCCATATTCAGGTGCCATATTGGCGATTGTTGCACGGTCTGCAAGCGGCAGTGCCGGAACTCCAGGTCCAAAGAACTCTACAAACTTGCCGACAACGCCAAAGCTGCGCAGCACTTGTGTTACTTTTAAAGCAAGGTCAGTTGCTGTTGCGCCATTTGGAAGTTCGCCTGTTAATTTCACACCAACTACTTCAGGTACAGGGAAGTATGAAGGCTGTCCAAGCATACCTGCTTCTGCTTCGATTCCGCCAACACCCCAGCCTAATACACCAATTCCATTGATCATTGTTGTATGTGAGTCAGTACCAACTAATGTATCCGGGAATGTTTCAAAATCGCCTTCTGTTGTTTCAAGTGCATGAACAACATTCGCTAAAAATTCCAAGTTTACTTGGTGAACAATTCCAGTTGCAGGCGGTACTGCACGGTAGTTATCGAATGCTTTTTGTGCCCAGCTTAAGAACTGGTAACGCTCTGCATTTCGTTCAAATTCAAGCACCATGTTTGCTTCAAGTGAATCTGGTGTGCCGTATTTATCAACTTGAACAGAGTGGTCAATAACAAGATCAACCGGCTTTTCAGGATTGATTTTGTCCGGATCTCCACCCATATCTGCCATCGCTTTTCTCAATGAAGCTAAATCAACAACAGCTGGAACACCTGTGAAATCCTGCAGAATAACACGAGATGGCTTGAATGGCACATCTACTTCACGTACTTCTGCAGTTCCCCATTTTGCTAAGTTTTCAACATGCTCTTTTGTAATTACACGTCCGTCATATTGGCGAAGCACAGACTCTAATAAAACCTTAACAGAATAAGGCAATTTTGATACCTTGCCTATGCCAGCCTCTTCAAGTGCGCCCAAATGATAATAATGGTAACGCTTCCCGTCAATGTCAAAAGATTTGCGGGCTTTAAAAACATCGTTCTTAGCCATACGATTTCCCCCTCAATTCGAACTCGTATTCATCATATAACAATCATTAGGTAATTGTCGAAAAGTTTGAATTTTTACCCATCCCTACTTTTCTCACAATTCTTATATTAATACAACCTTATATATAAGTAAATAACAAGAAAGTTATTGTTTTTGATAAGTTTTACTTATGTTAAAAAGGATTATCAATTCAGAATTCAATTCAAATCGCTAATTGATAGTCTTTTTCAATTAGAGGTTAAGAATTGATTTTCGATCGTTATTATTTTGACATATCAATTTTAGCTGGTGTTATTTTCACAACATAAAACGACAAAAATGACAAATAATGAACTTGGAGGTGATGAAGAGTGGCGAAAAGAAAATCGAATCATCTGATCCCGGGAATGAATGCTGCGAAAGGTCAAGGCATGGGAGCTGGCTATAACGAAGAATTTGCCAATGAACCATTGACAGAAAAGCAGAAGCAGAACAACAAGAAGCGAAAGAAAAATCAATAACACCAGAACAAAAAGGACACTTCACTGGCTGTCCTTTTTGTTTTTTAGCGGCAGTAAAAAAGAGACAGCCCCATTTCTCGCCGTCTCTTCCCTGTTATTATTCAAATTCATTTACTTCAGATACCATGGATGTTAAATCCTGCTGAAATCTTTCCAGCTGCTCGCGCTGTCCTTCTGAAGCAACTTCAAGTGCATTTTGAATTTGTTCGTATGCTTCATTTACTTCCTGTTTGAGATGCTTGAGCTGGTGTCCATATGCAGATGAATCGCGTACGATTTCATAATATAGCTCTTGAGCGTCCTCCAGCCCTTGCTGTGCAGCCTGGAACGCTTGCTGTTTATCTTTATGATACGGCATGTTTTTCCCCCCTTATTTGATTTGTAACTTTAAATTGCGCAGTCCTCCTCAAAAATATTCCGCATAATTTTTTTGCTGTTTTCCATCCTATAAGTAGGAGGGATGAATATGAATAAGAATGACGGCAAGGATATGAGAAAAAATGCGCCAAAAGGCGATCAGCCTGGACAGCCTGAACCTTTAAGAGGTTCTAAAAAAGTGAAGAACCGCAATCACTCAAGACAAAAACATAATTCCCATCATGATATGTAAACTCTATAAAAAAAGCGATGCCCTTTAAGGCATCGCTTTTCCATATTACTGAAGTGCTTGCAGCGCTTCAAGAATCGTCTGTTCTTCTTCACGGGTAACCGTTCGAAGATCCAAATGAAGTTCTTCATGCTTAATTCGAGCCACAATGGCTGTTTTTTCGGTTCGAAGAGATTTTGCCAGCTGCTCAGCAGATTTGCTTTGATGGCGAATGGCAATCGTATAGGATGGCAATTCAACATCCGGCATCGTTCCCCCGCCAACAAATGCAATGCTCTCAGAGATTTCGGCAGTATATGCAGTTGTTAAACGTGCAAGCTTTTCGGCAAAATGAAGGGCACGATCATGCTGAACATGAAGCGGAACAAGCATATCTTTTATAACAGGGATTTTTTTTATTTCTTCGCTTCCTTTTACATAGTGCATTAATGTGCCTTCAAGTGCGGCTAGTGTCATTTTATCTACTCGCAGCACACGGGCAAGCTGGTGTTTTTTCAGCTTTTGAATGAGTTCTTTTTTCCCGGCAATAATCCCAGCCTGAGGACCGCCTAAAAGCTTGTCTCCGCTAAATGAGACAAGGTGAACACCTTCTGCTAACACTTCCTTAACAGTTGGCTCGTCTCCGATTCCTTTGCTGCGGAAGTCATATAGTGCACCACTTCCTAAGTCTTCATAAAAGAGAACATTATTTTGAGAGGCTAATTGAGCAAGCTCCCCCGTTTCAACTGTTTTCGTGAAGCCAATGACTCTAAAGTTACTTGTATGTACTTTCATGATCATCGCAGTTTCTGAATGGATAGCATTTTCATAATCAGCTATATGCGTTTTATTCGTTGTCCCTACTTCAACGAGTCTGGCACCGCTCTCTTCCATAATGGAGGATACTCGAAATGAACCGCCAATTTCAACTAGCTGCCCTCTGGAAACAATCACTTCCCTATTTTCGGCAAATGCTTTAAGAATGAAATAAACAGCGGCTGCATTATTATTAACAACCATGGCGGCTTCAGCACCAGTTATATGTTTAATTAGCGTTTCGGCATGAATATGGCGTGAGCCTCGCTCACCTTTTAATAGATCGTATTCTAAATTTGAATAAGACTGAGCTGTTTCAATGACATGTTTTATGCTCTCCTCACTCATTCTTGCTCTTCCCAAATTTGTATGCAGAATGGTCCCTGTCGCATTGATGGCTTTTTTTAATGTATATTGAAAATCCTCTTGGAATGCTTTTTCTACAAGCTGAAAAATGTCTTGTACAAACATATCATCACCAGGTGCAGCACCCTCCCACTCATCCTGAAGCAAGCACTGGCGGATTTCAGATATAACGGATTTCAGTTGAGTTGATGCATATACTGTATCAACACTATATTTTTCAGTAATCTCACTAAAGCGGTCATTTTTTAATAATTCATGTATAGGCGGAATTTTCTTTAGAACCTCTTTCACTAGTGATTCCCTCCAATCTTGGCAACTACAGTATATCATCTTTCACATATAGGCATGAGCTGAATATAGTATGGCTGAGGAGGTTTCATGATGAATGATCATAATAAACACAAAAAGGATGATTTATCGCAGGTGGAAAAGTGGATGGAACAGTTTTTCCTCGATCCGCAAACCTCATTTATGGATCAATTGACTTTTCGTATCGATTTATATGAAACCAATACACATATCATTGTAGAAGCTTTATTGCCAGATGTGGATTTGAAACATATCAGTATTATGATAGATGCTTGCGTTATGACGATTTCTGTCATTAAGAAAAATACAGAATCATGCAGCCGTAAAGTTGAAATGCCTTTTCCTTTGGTTGATAAAAGAGTTCATGCTGTGTTTGCCAATGGCATTCTTGAAGTGTGGATTGATAAAAATCGCAGCGGTAATGGGAAAAAGAGATATATTATTATCAATGAGTAAGTCTTTTTTTTTGTGATTTAGTTATCATAATAAATTATTGTATATAACATACAGCATTCAGAAATTTCTCCTGTTCCGCTGATTGATCCTTCTATAGATATGAAAAAACCTTTCTATATTCAAGCACAGAGCTTTCATAGAGAAAGGTTACATCTAGCGGTTATGCTTCCATTTGATCAATGATCTGCTGTGATTTAGGAAAAACACCTGTTTCCTTTTTTGAATAGAAGTTCTCATTATTCACAGTCACTTCAAAAACGCCTCCAGAGCTTGGAATAAGCTCAAGGCTGGTAATGTTTCCTCGAAAATGGTTAAAAAGATCTTCCGCGAGACCCGCGGCTTTTGGTGCGTAGTTTCACATCATGCAAAATTCAATTTTTACAGTATACTTCATAATTAATCCCCCTCAATACTTTGAAAATTCACTAAATGTTCACATTTACGATTGTAGTATAACTTGTTTGGATTCGCAATGTGTTTCCTTCTGAATGAAGTTAGACATCTTCTAGGATTCCCCTTTTTTCCTGACAAGCATTTCACGATCAATTGTGCCTGGCGGCTGTTCGAGCCAGTTGTTTTTAATCATGATATCGGCACCTTGCTTCGCAAATCGGGCAATTTCAAATGATAAACGTTCATAATTGATGGCCAGATCACTGCGCTGACTAGCTGCTGCAGCAGTTGCATAATTACCGGTCCCTGCAGCACTAAGTAAAGACATGTGAAACATGACTAACTGGTCTGAAAAAACTTGTGTGGTTGATGAGGTTACACATTCATCCGGAGAAGTTGGTGCTGTAATATTGCTGTCTAATAACGTTTTCGTAAATACCGTAATTTGTTTTTCAGAGATTTGTTTTCCGCGAAGCAGATATTCCTGCACTTCTTCACGCGGAGAGGTTTGGCCAAACGCTAAGCATAATTTAATGCCAATTGAATTGGTTTGAATGTTGAGAAACAAATGGGAAATTTCAATCGAATTTAATGGTCGCTTTTTTGAAAAAGGATTAAGTCCGCTTAAATATTTGCTCGAATCAACATAGTCGGTTTCAGACGGCAATGGAATATAAGGTGCCCTAACATAGAGCCCGTTTCTAATCATAACTTTTAATGTTTTTTCATATAAGTTTCTTGTCTCTAATAATGCCTTTGAATAGTAATCTACGATGTCCTCTCTGCCACTCATGGCGAGCATCCCGCTATAGCCTAACATTCCTGCTTTAGCCATATGATTAATATACGTAACAGCAAAGGCATCTGAAAAAAGACGGGGTGCGTTTAAATTTACGTCTTTTTCTGTAAAACCTGTTGGCTTTGCATATCCTTCTTTTTCAAAAAGAGCTGTCAGCTTTTCAATATGTACAGTTGCAATATTTAACGCAAATTCTATAGCTTCTTTTATTTCTTTATCATCTGCATATTTCAGCATATGTGAAAGAATGCAGGCGGACATACTGTCGTTTTGAAAGGAAGTCCAGAGAATTCCAATTTCAGAAGCCATTAATGGTTGTTTCATACATTCTTCACCATCCTTATTGTTAGTATTTACGAAGTTGTAATCATTATCCTCGATAAATATGAAAAACATAGGTAAAAACGGCTGGGAATACTCTGGGTAAATGCATGCTTTGACGTATATACATAAGGCTCGTCATTTTAGGCTTTGGAATTCAGCTCGCTTCTAAAAGGCTGTTTTCGCAAATCTTGTTTTTACTTAAATGTACAAAGCTTTCCATTTCAGCATTTGCTTTCCGGAGGGGTGGTACTGAGCAGGAGCCTCGCAGTCTTTCGTTTCAATCAACAGGAAAATGCTTGGAGATAGTGTTCCAAGCATTTTATCCCACTTCCTATATGTCAGGACCAATAATAGTTTAAGCGATGCTGTTTGAAATGTAGAAAAGCTCATTAACAAAAAGTCAGTTTTTTCACAGTTTAAAGTGATTCAATTCGTCCTTGAGTTCTTCCGCCAGCTTATTTAGAGATGCTGCAGATGCACTGATTTCCTGCATGGTTGCGAGCTGCTGCTCCGATGATGCAGCAACGTTGCCGGTATGATTTGATGTCTGTTCTGCCAAAACGGCGAGAGATTCAATGGTTGCGTTCACTTCTTCTGCTGAAGCAGCCATTTCTTCTGCTGATGATGTTACTTCTGCCATTCTTTTTGAAACCATGTCGATTGATTTAAAGATTTCCGTAAACGATGATCCCGTTTCATTTATAATCTTTGTGCCGATTTCTACTTCTACTTTTCCTTGAGACATCGATTGGACCGCTTCTGTGGTATCTTCTTGTATTTGTCTAATCAGCTCTGAGATTTGGTTAGCTGATCGATTGGATTGCTCAGCTAATTTTCGCACCTCATCCGCTACCACAGCAAATCCTTTTCCGTTTTCTCCTGCTCTGGCAGCCTCGATTGCTGCATTCAAAGCAAGAAGATTCGTTTGTTCTGATATTTCTCTCATGACACTGATAATTTGCCCGATTTCAGTTGAGCGCTGTCCGAGCAATTCCACTTGAGTGGTTCCGGCAGCTACTGCTGTTTCAATCGATCTCATTTGCAATATGGCGTTTTCAACTAACGTATTTCCAGTCTGTACATGGTTGGCAGCCTTTTGGGATTCTCTTGAAACGTCAGCGGACGTTTCTGCTACCAGTTGTACACCTGAAGATAATTGGGTCATTGCTTTTACTGATTGTCCTGCGCTTGCTGCCGAACTATCCGCTCCAGCAGCAATATTCTGTAAGGACGATGCAGCGAGCTCTGCACTCTGTACGGTCTCTTCAGCGGATGAATTGAAATGCTGAGATGAGGCTGCAACCTGTTTGGTGGTAGCAGAAACTTTTTCAAGCAGTCCTTTTAAACTTTCAGACATTTTATTAATCGCCAAAAACAGACGGCCAATCTCATCCTTGGATTTTGTCACCAAAGGGTTACCTGTCAAATCACCGTCCGCAATCTCTTCTAATCTGTTCACAACCGAAATAATCGGTCTTGTTAATTTTACTGAGTTTGTTACAGCAATGAAAATGGATCCGATGACAGCTATGATGGAAAGAACCATGATTAACATTTGGTTGTTAAATGCTAATTCATTAACTTCTGCTGCTTCTGTTTGGGTTGAGGCATTTTGTATATCAACTACATATACCCAAGAATCAATTGCATCCTGGCTGTAGGGTAAACAAAGCTCTTCCATTAAGCGAATCGCCCCTTCAAGATCTCCGCGATCAAAGAGAGGGATTATTTCATTCATGACTAAATCTTCCCATTTTTTTGTTTTTTCGAATGCGTCCGTAAATGCCGCTGATAGTTCAGCAGTTGAATGATTGCTGCCTAAGGCTGATGCCAGCTGCTGCTCTAATTCACGGGCCTTTTCTGTTTCGGTAAGGAAATTCTCCTTGAACTGTTCCTCGCCAAAAAGAATATAATCTCTAGCAATCTTTGCCCGGTTTGCTACACTAAATGACATTTCATTAACAGCTTCAACCATCTTCATATCGTTTTCCGTTATATTTTTCAAGCTATTTGATATGGTGAAAATGGTGACAAAGCTAAAAACAGCAATACAAGTCATGAGCAAAACAATAATGGCAAAGCTGCCTAGCAACTTGGTCTTGATGCTTTTCATACAATGTATCCTCCACGTACTTTGATATGTATTAAACCCTATTATGTAAAAGCTATTATGTTTGTTTAATAACTAGATTAAACTATCACAACTAAGACTTTTTTACTAGTTAATAAATGTAAAATTGACGTAAAGAACATCACGAGCCGTCCATTTTCAGCTAGTTTTTAGCTTTAATTTTTTGAAGAAATCAAGGTATACTGTTAGTGGAGGTGATAATTTTGAGTGAACATGAAAAAATTCGCCTGACTTCACTGTCAACCAAAGCCGGCTGAGGCTGCAAAATTGGTCCTGAGGACTTGGCGCAAGTTTTGCGTCTATTGCCAAAGCAAGAGAGTGTGCCTGAACTGCTGGTTGGCCATGAAACATCAGACGATGCAGGCGTCTATCAGATAACAGATACAATTGCCCTCATTCAAACAATCGACTACTTTACTCCGATCGTTGATGATCCGTATATGTTCGGCCAAATTGCAGCTGCGAACGCCTTGAGTGACGTATATGCAATGGGCGGCCAGCCGAAAACGGTCTTAAATATAGTAGGCTATCCAGTCAAAAAACTAGGAGCTGATATGCTCTCAGATATTTTAAGAGGAGCTGCCGATAAGGTGAAAGAGTCTGGTGCCGTGACAGTTGGCGGCCATTCCATTGATGACCAGGAGCCTAAATTTGGTCTGTCGGTTACAGGGATTGTTCATCCGGATAAGATTTGGAAAAATGTTGGCGCATTGCCTGGTGATGTTTTGGTTCTAACGAAGCCAATCGGTGTGGGGATATTAACAACAGGAATTAAGAGAAATGCGGTTACAAGTGAGCAAGAACAGGCTGTTACTGAAGTGATGGCCGAATTAAATAAGACTGCGGCGGAAATTCTCATGGAGTTTGCACCACATGCAGTGACAGATGTGACTGGCTTTGGACTTCTCGGTCATGGAAGCGAGATGGCCAAAGGAAGCCATGTTAGCTTGGAGATTCATGTAGATCTTGTACCGGTGTTAGAAGGTGCAAAAGAACTGGCAAATGAAGGTGTGGTGCCAGGCGGTTCTAAAGCGAATCATAAGTGGCTGTTACATGATGTCGATTATGGTTCAATAGGTGAAGACATTCAGCTTTTGCTATGCGATGCCATTACATCCGGCGGGTTGCTTGTTGCAATGCCGGAAGAAGAAGCACAGAAATACGTTGAGAAACTGCATCAAGCAGGTTTATCCCATTCCTCTATCATTGGGAGAGTAACAGAACCAAAAGAAAAACTTATTATCGTTGGCGAATAATCAATATTGCCGGAACACATTTAAGTATCTCAGAGCTTTTTTGCTCTGAGATTTTTGGTTTAGTTCGTTCACAGATCACTCTATTGCATGAAAGGATTTTCGTCTGCTAAACCAATGAGAAAGCAAATACATAATGGTTAGGAGGATAAATGAATAATGCAGAGACCAATCAATCTTTTTATATAAATCAATGACACCTAACAATGGCAAACCAATATATGCCCCAAAAACTCCAAAAATTATAGCCTTTATAAAAGGGTTTAATTTCGGTTTAATTTGCATTAATAGCATGGCAAATACAGGAAGCATCGATAACCTAAATGAAAAGCTGACTGTTGCAATGGGAATTACTTTTACAGGGTACGCCCATTTGCCTAAACCAACTCCAACAATATCAAGGACTTCTGATAGAACCATTAATAATAATCCAGCTGCAAAAATGCGGGCTGAACTCTTACGGTCTCGAAAGACAAACCAAATAACCCAGGGAATGATAATCATTGCCAACGCGATCCACCATTGCCAGGTAAACAGGAACGCATGGTTTACTGCTTCCATTGTTAACTGATTTGCTTCAACAATTTTTTGCGATGCTTGATCAATTTGCTTTAAACCTTCCTGATAAGTCATGCATATCATCCTTTTTACTATTAAATGATCTCAGGTTCGTTAGATAATTGCCGGCTGTAGATTCTTAATATTTTCTAATTCCTTTGTATTCATTCATGATTAGCAATATCGTTTGGGTATTTAAACAAGTCCGTTCCATTGCGCTCCAGACCCTCGCTTTCCATGGGGAGGAAGCTGAGCCTCCTCGGAGCAAAGCTCCTGCGGGGTCTCAGCTTTTCCTCTATTGCCCATAGGAGTCGAGGGTCCTCCGCTCCATTTCACTCATGTTTATAAAATTTATTTTATAAGCATAAATAAAAAAGAGTGGGACCAAACGAAATTAGTATTTGTAAAACACGAATGTTCATTTTCAATGTTTATGTTTTTATACAAGCCCGTTCCATTGCACTCCAGACCCTCGCTTTCCATGGGAAGGAAGCTGAGCCTCCTCGGAGCAAAGCTCCTGCGGGGTCTCAGCTTTTCCTCTATTGCCCATAGGAGTCGAGGGTCCTTCGCTCCATTTCACTCATGTTTATAAAATTTATTTTATAAGCATAAATAAAAAAGAGGCTGGAACCAAACGAAATTAGTATTTGTACAACACGAATGTTCATTTTCAAGGTTTATGTTTATACAAGTCTGTTCCATTGCGCTCCAGACCCTCGCTTTCCATGGGGAGGAAGCTGAGCCTCCTCGGAACAAAGCTCCTGCGGGGTCTCACCTTTTCCTCTATTGCCCATAGGAGTCGAGGGTCCTCCGCTTCATTTCACTCATGTTTTGAAATATTAAATGTTTAACAAATAAAAAAACCGAATGATTAGAAAGATTTACTTCCTAATCATTCGGTTCTATGGGTGTGTTAAATACTTATGTCCAAGTCTCGTATTTTAGATATTTTTTATTTAGTTGTATCGGTAAACTCATCTGGAAATATCTTTACCCTTTAAAATAAGAGGATCTTATTTCTGTTTCAGTTTTTCCAGCATATCCACTGTCATTTTCGCTAAATCATAATTAGCTTTAAATCCCCATTCTTCAACAGCAGCAGACTCATCGATTGAGTTCGGCCAGCTGTCAGCAATGTTTTGACGAACTGGATCAACCTGATACGAAATCTCGAAGCCAGGAATATGTTTGCGGATTTCAGCAGCAATTTGTTCAGGCTCAAAGCTCATAGCAGTAACGTTAAAGGAATTGCGGTGCTGCAGCTTGCTTGGATCAGCTTCCATTAATTGAACAATTGCATCCAAAGCATCTGGCATGTACATCATATCCATATACGTTCCTTTATCAATATATGAAGTGTATTTTCCATTTTTAACAGCTTCATAGTAGATTTCTACTGCATAGTCAGTTGTACCGCCGCCTGGAGGTGTGACATAGGAGATCAATCCAGGAAAACGCAATCCTCTTGTGTCTACTCCAAACTTATGAAAATAATAGTCTGACAGCAATTCTCCAGCCACTTTGTTCACCCCATACATGGTAGTTGGGCGATGAATCGTATCTTGAGGGGTACGATCCTTTGGTGTTGACGGACCAAAAGCACCAATTGAGCTTGGAGTAAAGAATTGAGCATTCAGCTCTCGTGCTGTTTCAAGAGCGTTCATTAAACCGCCCATGTTTAAATTCCATGCAAAAACAGGATTGGCTTCTGCTGTTGCAGACAATAAAGCAGCCATATGAATGACACTATCAACTTCATATTTCTTAGCAACTTCTAACATCGTGCGGGCATCTGTCACATCTACGATTTCGAATGGACCAGACAAAGCCGCTTCTGTTTCATTTTTTCGAATATCGGTTGCAACCACATGATCTGCTCCGTAAATTTCTCTCAATTTCACTGTAAGCTCTGACCCAATTTGCCCTAACGCCCCAGTAATCATTATTCGTTTCATACTCATCCCCAGCCCTTTCTCATGTAAAGACAAAGCTCTATCGCTCTTTCACTTATAAAAACATTTATTTGAATTGCGCTCCTAGGAGTTGATCCTCTTATATCTGTTTTAGGAGGAATAACGAGCCTGTCGCCTTTTTTCAGTATTTAGAAGGGAAGGATTTGCTCATTCCTTCCCCCCTTCACTATTTTTACTTTAAATCAATCCCATTTCCTTGCCGACTTTTTCATAAATGGCCAGTGCTTCATCCAGCATGTCAGTTGTATGAGCTGCAGAAGGCATATTTCTTACACGTCCTGTTCCTCTTGGTACAGTTGGGAACACGATCGATTTGGCATAAACACCTTCTTCATTCAGACGTTTGCTGAATTCCTGTGTTTTTACTTCATCTCCAATAATGCATGGTGTGATCGGTGTTTCGCTTTCCCCAATATCAAAGCCAAGCTTTTTTAGGCCATCTTTTAAGTAATTGGCATTGTCCCATAGCTTTTCATTTAACTCTGTGCTCTCCATTAATAGCTCAATGGATTTAATGCATGCAGCAATATCAGCAGGTGTTAAGGATGTCGAGAAAAGGAAAGGTCTGCTGCGCACCTTTAACCAGTCAATAAGGGATTGCTTTCCTGCCACATAACCGCCGACAACGCCGATTGCTTTGGAGAGAGTTCCGATTTGGAAGTCAATTTTATCTGACAAACCAAAATGCTTAACAGTACCCGCACCTTTGCCCAAAACGCCGGAACCATGGGCATCATCTACATATGTAATTAAGTCAAATTCTTCAGCAATCTCAACGATCTCAGGCAATTTTGCAATATCTCCATCCATTGAAAAAACGCCATCTGTAATGACCATGACTTTATTATATAAACCTGATTCTGTTGCTTCCTTTGCTTTTGCACGTAAATCATCCATATCTGAGTGATTAAAGCGGATGATTTTCGCTCTTGAAAGACGGCAGCCGTCGATAATAGATGCATGATTTAATTCATCAGACAGGATCGCGTCATTTTTATCCATCACAGCCGAAATAGCTGCCATATTACAATTAAATCCTGATTGGTATGCAATCGCTGCTTCTGTATGCTTAAAGCGTGCAAGTATCTCTTCAAGCTCGATATGAATATCAAGCGTTCCATTTATTGTTCGGACTGCACCAGCACCAACACCATATTTTTCAAGTGCTTCATTAGCAGCTTTTTTAAGACGATCGTCTGTAGCTAGCCCCAAGTAGTTGTTAGATGATAAATTAATTAATTCTTTACCGTTTATTTTGATCTTTGGGCCATTTGGACTTTCCAGTGGATCAATTACATTATATAAACCTCTGCCTTTTAAATCATTTAAATTTTCATCAAGGAATGAATCTAATATTTTGCTTGTCATAATTTTAGCCTCCATTCTTTTCTTTTCCTCAATTAATACATTTGTCCACTCTGCAAGGACAATAAAAACCTTGTTTTGTTGAGCGTTTCCACTAATAACTTTATCATATATTTTTGTTTTGTACATATATAGCGGACATAAAGTTCTGAGACTTATGCATGATTTTACGCTCCTATCCCATACTATTGGTGAAAATATTCGCTTTTATCCTCTTTTTGAAAGCATGAATATTTATACAAACAAATGATCTGTTTACTCTACCAATTTGAAGGGAACGGCTCAAATAGAAAGAAATTAGGAGGAAAAATAGAATGCAGCAGCAATTAAATGTAACTTCAGAAATCGGTAGACTTAAAACAGTTATGCTACATAGACCAGGATTGGAAATCGAGCATTTAATGCCACAATACTTAGAAAGACTATTATTCGATGATACTCCTCACCTTCCCATCATCCAAAAAGAACATGATTATTTTGCGCAACAATTAACGAATAGAGACATCGAAGTTCTCTATCTCGACGTATTAATGAAAGAGGCTGTACAGAATCAGGATGCCAGGCAATATTTTATGGATGAGATCTTAAAAGATGGCCTGGAAAACTTAGACGGATCATATGACAGTGTAAAAGAGTATTTTCAATCATTAGGAGGAGACGAGCTCGTCAGCATTGTCATGTCTGGGGTGCCTAAATCCAAAATACCAAAAAGCAAACAAGTTCATTTGCATGAGATAACAAATGAGCATTATCCCTTTTATTTAGATCCGATGCCGAATCTTTATTTTACAAGAGATCCAGCAGCGGTGATCGGAAATGGCATTTCCATTAATCGGATGTACGAGCCTGCGAGAAGGCGTGAGTCCATCTTTGTTGATACGATTATGAAGTTTCACCCCCGCTTTCGAGACGCTCAAAAACAAACGTACTTCTCTAGGAATGATGTTTATTCAATGGAGGGCGGCGATCAGCTTGTTTTAAGCAGTGAAGTTTTGGCGATTGGTGTAAGCGCAAGGACAACTGCACAAGGAATTGAGAAATTAGCGTCAGAAGTGTTTAAACAGAACAATACATTTAAGAAAGTTCTGGCAGTTGAGATTCCGAAAAAAAGAGCCTATATGCATTTAGATACTGTGTTTACGATGGTTGATTACGACAAATTCACCTATCATCCAGGGATTGAAAGTGAAGAAGGCGGACTTAATATCTATATTCTAGAAAAAACATCTGAAGAAGGTGAATTTGAAATTTCCAGAAAATCTGATCTAACCAGTGCTTTAAAGGAAGTGTTAAATCTTAAAGAAATTACGTTAATTCCCTGTGGAGGCGGATGTCCGATCGCAGCTGCCCGTGAGCAATGGAATGATGGCTCTAATACACTCTCCATTGCACCAGGTGTTGTAGTTACCTACGACCGCAATACGGTTACAAACAATGTTCTCCGTGAGCATGGAATTGAAGTCATCGAAATTGAAAGCTCAGAATTATCCAGAGGACGTGGCGGTCCACGCTGCATGAGCATGCCGCTTGTTAGGGAGAATTTATAGTGACGTGCGTGCAGGGATAGACGTTCCGCTTCTTTTCAGTCAAAATGAACCCAATTTAAAATAGCCAGTATCTGCCCGAAGGATTAGACATGTTAAACTACTGCCTAATCCTCCGGGTAGTTTTGTGAATTTTTCCCCCGAAAAAACAGTGTGCAATCTCCAAGTTTCAAATATAACCTTGCTCCCTGGAATCGATCTATTTGTTCCTAACCAAAAAATTGTTCTTAATCATATAGGATTTGTCATAACATTTATGTATAATTGTTTTATAATGTATAATCTTGTAAGTTATTTTTATAAACAAAAATGTTAACGCTTTCTATTTCTTTTTTTTATTTCATGCTGCATCGATAGGAGTTCATAATGGAAAAAAATCAATCACTGCATGCTTATGTGAAAGAAGAACTGATGAATCAAATTAAATCAAACAAATACAAGCACGGAGAACAGTTCCCTACTGAATATAAACTTTGCAAAGAATTTGACGTCAGCAGAACAACGGTTCGCGCCGCTCTGCATCAGCTCACACAAGAAGGATACCTTGTTCGTCATCAAGGAAAGGGAACATTTGTAGCTGATCCTAAAGTAAGTCAAACGCTCACCCAAACAGTTAAAAAATATAGTGACCAAGTGGCTATGCAAGGAAAACAAGCAAGCACACAGCTCATCAGCATCCAAGTCGTCCCTGCTAATGAATTTCTGCAAAATGCATTAAAGGTTGCTATAAATGCACCTATTCAGCGAATTGAGCGCACACGTGGTGCCAACGGAGAGCCGACACAATATCAAATTTCATATATTCCATGGGAAGTCGCACCCGGGATCACAAAAGAACATGCTGAATCATCTCTATATACCTCTTTAAAACAGCAGTTTTCCGTCCATATCGCGAAAACAACGGAAAATGTTGAAATTACACTTGCAGATGAACGCACGAGCAATTACTTAAAATGCAAACGGGACATCCCCTGCTTCTACCTTGAAACAGTGGCAGTTGATACTACAGGACGACATGTTGAATTTTCCCGCTCTTATTTTAGAGGAGATAAAACGAATTTTATCATTGAGAGGAATTACCCGGAAGAACAATAGAAATCGGAGGGTTAATATGAAGATACTTCTGAATGCAGATGATTACGGACTTACGAAAGGTGTTACTGATGGCATTATTCAATCACATGTTAATGGAATAGTTCAGTCAGCAACACTGATGATGAATGGACTTGCTGTTTCATATGCAGTTGAACAAGCACACAAGCATCCCAGTTTACAGGTTGGCATTCATCTTGTACTGACATGGGGAAAGCCGGTTGGTAGAGATGCTGCTTCATTAACGAATGAAAAAGGGCTTTTTAAATTCAGCAATTCCGAGAAATCCAATATTGACTTGGATCCTCAACTGGTCGAAAAAGAATGGGAAGCTCAAATAGAAGCTTTTCTTAATACAGGTCTCCCCCTTCACCATATCGACAGTCATCACCATGTCCACAGCTGGCCAGCTTTGAAAGAGGTCATCGTCCGGCTTGCAAAAAAATACAAGGTCCCCGTTCGTTTTGCTGATTCAATTAAAGATGAATCTGATATTCTCTTAACCCAGGCACTTTGGTTGGACTTTTATGGGGACGGTGTTGATGGTCAGCTTTTTCATAAACTTAAAGATTTGCCATATGAATCTATTGAAGTGATGACCCACCCTGCTATTATTGACCATGATCTCCGCAGTGTAAGCTCATATGTTGAGAAACGAAAAACAGAACTTGAGCTATTATGTTCCATGAGTATGCCAGATTGGGCTAAAGCATTTTAATCGGTTCCTTCAACCACATAAAAAACCGAATGATTAGATAAACTTCCTAACCATTCGGTTCTATTTTCATATTAAATATTTGTGTCCCAGCCTCTGTGAATTATAGACAGAACAGTAATTCTACTACTTTAATATGTCAGCGTTTATAAAATTGCGTACTCAATTTCTTTCAGAATTTCATAAGCACCTTCAGATTCATTTGAGCATACCACAATGTTTAGCTTTGTATCTGGATAATATACACAACGAAAGTTTACACCAGGGTCATATCCCATTAAGATGTACTTTTCGATGGCTTCTTCTTCCCTCAGCATATATACTCCATAACCGTAAAACAGATCTTCATCGATCTCTGCCATCGCTTTCAGTAATGTCTGTGTCGTTTCTGGCTTTAACAGCTGGTCGTTCATTAATGCTTCCCAAAAATGAATCATATCCTCTGCTGTAACATATGCCCCGCCATCAGATGCAGATTTGGCTGGGAGTGAATAAATATTTGTTTTCCAGCCTCCATCAGGCTTCTTAACATACCCTAAAGCCGTTCTCTCGGGCAATTCATCTATTTCAAAATAACCGGATTCTGTCATTCCAGCCTTCTGAAAAATAAATTTTTCAATATAATCACTAAAGATCATTCCGCTTACCTTTTCAACAATCAGACCTAAGACAATATAGCCGGCATTATTATAATGAAAAGCTGTGCCAGCAGCATTCTTCATCTTTCGGTTTTGGAATAATGGCAAAAAATCCTGCAGTTTCCGAATATGATACATCGGTGTTGTGATCCATAGCTCTTCGTAATCATCCATTTCTTCTTCATCAAAATAGTCTGGGATCCCAGATGTATGAGAGAGCAAGTGGTGTATGGTCACATTTGGATCAAAATAAGGAAAATCAATATCAAGGCACTCATTCAATTTTGTATTAAATGAAACCTTCCCCTCTTCAACAAGCTGACAAATGGCGATAGCTGTGAAGATTTTACAGCCAGAAGCTATTCCATATCGAGTTTTGGATTGATTTTTAATCTTTTCGGAACGATTCGCATAACCATAACTTTCTGTTAAGCTAACAGTTTTCGATTTTACATAAAACGTTCCTGAAAATTGAATTTTTTCGGCCGTTTGATTGATTTTTTCTAATAGATCGCGATTGTTCATAATTTATTCCTCCTAAATGTCTTTTTAACTCTTCTCCTCTAATAACAGGGAACTAAAAAGTACATTTAGTTAGCCTCTTCACATTTGAAAACGCAACATCCCCTCATCCTCCTTTATAAAACCGTAACACAATTTCTAAATTTTACAAATACTTATAGGGGAAATTGTATTTTCTTTTATTAACAAAAACCAACTATTATTCATTTTAAGCAAACCATATGAAACGTTTCTTCTAACCAGCAGGTTTAAGAGTTACCAACATGGATCTAAATCAGTCCTCTTAAAGACTATATTAGAATGAACAAAGTGCTGTATGAACCCCTCTCCTTTCCAAATCTTCTAAAAAGATCGTTCTATCCTATAATTCTAAAAATATAAATAGAATATATGCTTAAAGGACTGATAGACTTTTGCTCTTCTTATCATAATTATAAATACTTCTACATTATAAAAAGTTTTTATTTATAATTATTATAAAAAAGTATTGATTTTTGAGTGATAAGTGTTATCATTAGTTCATAAGCAATCGAAACTACTATTTGAGGTGATTTTTTATGACAACTAATAATCGATTAACAACAAGCTGGGGCTCTCCTGTAGGTGATAATCAAAATTCAATGACAGCAGGCGGACGCGGTCCCACTTTACTTCAAGATGTACACCTGCTGGAGAAACTAGCACATTTTAATAGAGAACGAGTTCCAGAGCGTGTTGTTCATGCGAAAGGTGCCGGCGCACACGGGTACTTTGAAGTAACAAACGATCTATCAAAATACACAAAAGCAGATTTTCTATCAGAGGTTGGCAAACGCACACCAATGTTTATCCGCTTCTCTACTGTTGCCGGTGAGCTTGGCTCCGCTGACACGGTTCGCGACCCGCGCGGATTTGCCGTTAAGTTTTACACGGAAGATGGAAACTATGATTTAGTTGGAAATAACACACCTATCTTCTTCATTCGGGATGCGATTAAATTCCCTGATTTCATTCATACACAAAAAAGAGATCCGAAAACACATCTTAAGAATCCTACAGCGGTTTGGGATTTCTGGTCACATTCACCAGAATCATTGCACCAGGTGACATACTTAATGGGAGATCGCGGAATCCCAGCAAGTCTCCGTACAATGAATGGCTATGGCAGTCATACATTCAAATGGGTTAACAGTGAAGGCGATGCTGTTTGGGTGAAATATCACTTTATTGCAGACCAAGGCGTTAAAAACATGGATCCGCAATTAGCCGCTAAAATTGCTGGTGAGCACCCTGATTATCATACAGAAGATTTATTTAATGCGATTGAAAACGGCGACTTCCCTTCTTGGACATTAAAGGTTCAAATCATGCCTGTTGAAGATGCAGATACGTATCGCTTCGATCCATTCGATGTCACAAAGGTATGGTCACACAAAGATTATCCATTAATTGAAGTTGGGAAAATGGTGTTAGATCGAAACCCAGAAAACTATTTTGCTGAAGTGGAGCAGGTTACGCTTTCACCAGGCAATATGGTGCCAGGCATTGAGCCTTCTCCTGATAAAATGCTTCAAGGACGTTTATTTGCATACTCTGATGCTCACCGTTACCGTGTGGGAGCTAACCACAACATGCTGCCAATTAACCGTCCAAAAAACGAGCAGGCTAACTACCAGCGCGATGGACAGATGCGTTTTGACAACAATGGCGGCGGCTCTGTTTATTACGAGCCAAACAGCTTTAACGGTCCTGCAGAAACACCTGAAAACCAAACTTCAGGATTTGCTGTAAATGGTGTGGCAGAAAGTGTTTCATATGATCATAACGACCATTACACACAGGCAGGTGACCTGTATCGCTTAATGGACGCTGATGAGCGTGAACGACTTGTTGCAAACATTGTGGCATCTATGAAAGAGGTAAAACTTGAAGAAATCAAAAAGCGCCAAATTCAGCACTTCTATAAAGCAGATGCTGAATATGGAACAAAAATTGCAGAAGGATTAGGTTTATCAATTGGCGAAGAAGTAAAATAACTAAAGCAAAATTCTTAGTTTTAAATTCTCATTTTATCTTCTCGATTCTCATTTAAAGACAAAATTCTTTTTGGAGGAGCTGTTATAAATGAAACAGACTCCTCCCATTTTTATATAAAGAGGCTGATTAGTGATGGAAGATGAACGAATAACAGAACTCGTTCCCTTTTTAAAAGAAAAGGGGCTGAGAATCACACCGCAGCGTATTCAGATCTTAAGTGCAATGATGGAAACTGATGGCCACCCAACCGCTGAAGACATTCAGAGTAAGATTCCCATCATCAGTCTTGCTACCATATACAATAATTTAAAATTATTCGTCAAGCTTGGCATTGTTGAAGAACTTCCTTATGGGAATGGTGTGAGCCGCTTTGAATTGTATAAAGCACCTCATTACCATGTTATTTGTGAAAACTGCGGAAAGATTGCTGACTTAAACTTTCCAGATTTAAAAGTCGTAGAAGCATTCGCTTCCAGTGTAACAGGCTTTAAAATTCACACACATAAAATGGAAGTATATGGACAATGTACGAAATGTCTACCATCGTAGAAAGGTGATTTGAATGAAAAACAATCGAAATGTTTGCCCTGTTTGCCGCAAACCCATTAAACAGCTGAAGCATAGCAATTTATGTGCATGCGGGATTAAAATTAAAACGAAAAAAGCGATATCCTAATATGGAAATTTCGGTATATATCACATGAGAGAAGGAATCGCTTAATAAGGAATTCCTTCTCTCTTTATACTTTTTTACAACAAAAAAAGCCACCCGAAGATGACTTCTTTTTTGGCCTATAGGCGAGGATCTATTTGTTCCGATTCTAATGCTAATGAGGCTAACACACATTCATGCACACGTTCAACAGACTCCCCTGCTATAAACCGCTTAACACTTTCCATGCTAAGTGCAAACTCCTTCAATGCATTCCGCTGCTTTTTGTTTGTATTTCTTTCCTTCAGCCTTTTTAAATTGGCAGGCTCTAAGTAGTCAATGCCATAAATAATATGCAAATACTTCTGCCCTCTTACCTTAATCGCTGGCTGAAGCAGCTTCCCTTTTTCTTTCATTATAAAAACCTCTGGCTTAATGACAATGCCTTCATGACCATCCTCTGTCATGCTTTCCCACCAGCTGATGACTTCCTCTTCACTTTGTTCATCGTCAATGATTTTGTATTCAGTCACGGTAAATAGCTTTGATAACTGTGCAAGCTCCTGATTCTGCTTCATATGCCATTCATGTGTTTGACCGAAAAATTCACCATTGCTGTGAGCAAGGACATGAAAAGGCGCAATGCTGATTTCAGCAAGGTCATGGAGATCCCAGCAATACTTTTGGAAAACAGTCTGAAAGGTTTGCGCATTTTCGAGCTTTTGCTCGTATTGCTCCAGCCAAATCTTCGTTTCAGGATGCTCCGCTTTTTTGAGTTTTGACAAAAGCCTCTTTCTGTCTAATATCGCATGCTCAGCCACATGGGCATATTGCTTGCTGATCAATTCTTTTGCCTTTAAATTCCAGGGCATGATTTCTGCATCTAACAGGACAAAATCGGTTTGATATTTTTCAAAGTAAGGCTGCAGCTCTTCTGATAGTTGAGTTAGTATCTTAATTTCAGCTTCTTTATTGAAAAAACGTCTTCCAGCTCTCGAGTAAATAACCCCTAAGCTCGGATATCCAAAAGACAGTTTACCCGCTTCTGCGTTCTTGAAAATATGCAGGATGGCACGTGAACCCATATGTTTTTTCTCAGCAATCATTCTTTGAACACCCTGTTTGCGATAAAATTGGAAGGCTTCTCGAGGGTGCTCTAAGTAATTTTCCAAAGACGATGCAGCTGGCGGCGGTGTCATCGTAGGCGGGATATAAATTAGCTGTTCGATTGGAATGGTATAATGTGATACATCATCGATCGCCGGTTTGACATATTCAGCACCTACCATAATCTCTTTCATATGTTCAGGAGAAACAGAATACCCATTAATGAATTTACCGATATTTGGCGGTGCAAACCGTTTCTTTTTCCATTCTATTAATGGATTTTGATCTGTTTCTGAATAGTCTTGCTGAGCTTGAACAGATTGGATTTCCCGTTCAGGAAAACGCAGAGCGGTCAGCTCGCCGCCAAACACCGCTCCCTGATCAATATTAATGGTATTGCCGACCTTCAGCGGTTTTGGCTTTGGATCATGACCCCAGATAATGAATTCACTCGAGTGATGATGGATAAACCAGTCTTTGCGGATCGGCTTGCCCTTCTCATCTACTCCGTCTGTATCTCCATATCGGCAGAAATCACTAATTCGCTTCGAGCTTTTGCCGATATAATGATCTTTAATGCCCGCATGTGTGCACACCGCTACATTTACTCCATTTTGCTGTAGCACATAATGTGAAGGTGCTTGCAGAAAAAGAGTTTTTAATGCTGCTTTCAATTTTTCAGCTTCTTCTGTACCCTTTTCCTCAGCATAGGCATTAAATTCTTCCTCTACCTTTTCATCTCCATGACTTAACGTAACCTTGCGTCCATCGAGCCAGCGCGCGATTTTCCAGCCATGGTTGCTGTCAATCATATAGGCATATCCTGCTTGTATATGTCTCAGCCAAAATTCCATCGTCACAAGCGATTTTGGCCCTCTGCTCATTACGTCACCTATGGAAAGAAGCTTTCTTCCCTCTTCATGAACATAATAGCCTTCTTCATTTTGCTTGTAATTCAGTTTTTCCAAGAGCTGAATCATTTCATCATAACAGCCGTGAATATCGCCGATAATATCCAAGCCTGAAGCGACATCAAGCGTTAGTTTATTTTGCTCCCTGGTTATCGTGCTGTTTTGCTGATCTTCTTCCTTCAAATAATAGACGCGTGTATAGCCTTCGTTTTTAAGAAATCGTTTCTCACGTTTAAAAGTACTGTATTGCTGCTTAATCCGCTTTTTTCCGCGAGGATCTTTTCTTACTGAATCCCTGGAAATCAGTGTGTCTTCCTTTATATCCAGAACAATAGCGATGATTGGAACATGCTGCCGGCTCGCCATTTCAATATATCTTTTGCGGTCATCACTATAAAGATTGGTGGCATCCACTATGGTGACTTTATTTAAACGTGCGCGGGCTTCAACCGTCTGATCCAGGAGCTTAAAGGCAGCTCCGGAGATCTTTTGATATTCGTTCAATAAGCCATCACTTTCTACTTTTGGGCGATTGCTGTAATCGATATATTCTGTATCTCCTACTAAAACACGAAAGTCATCTGAACTCACTTTTTCGGAAGCTTTTATATATCCCTTTTCAATCCAATTTGAGAGCAGGGTAGTTTTACCGCTGCCTGAAGGACCGATTAAGAGAGCGATACATCCAACTGGAAAGGAAATATTCATGCAGATTCCTCCTTTCTTGTAAATAAACAAAGCTGAGTGGGAGATCCTAAAGTTTCGTGCGTTTCCCCAATGCCCTCAAAGGTGAGTGAATATGGGTAATCCTGGCTTCTTTCAGCACACCACTGTTGAAATTGCTTCCGATCTAACTCAAAGCGATGATCCGTATGGCGGAAGGAATCTCCTAATTCGTAAACTTGGTTATATTCTGCATTAGGTGTTGTGATGATTAAGCTCTTTGGCTTATATTCTGAAAAGATCGTATCGATTATTTTCGGCAAACGTTCATAATCGATATGCTCAATAACTTCACATAGTATCATGACATCTTTCCCCGCCAGTCTTTCATCATAGTAAAACAAAGAGCTCCAAATTCGTTCTGGCATAAGGAAACTTTCTTTCTTAGCAACTTTCTCAAAGCGCTCCAATGCTTTTTTTGTGGCGATTTGGGAAGGTTCCGCCGCTAGAATTTCTTTCACACCTCTAATGAAACCTAAGCGAACCGATAATTTCCCTTCCCCGCTTCCAAAATCAACAATGGTTTCTTTTTTCGCAAGTTTTTCAATGGTTTCAATAATTTTTTCATAGCGCATGTCATTTAATCGCTTTTTAGGCGGTTCTTCCGCTTTAAATTTTTCTTTTGCAGGCTGATCAATTAGCTTGTACACTTCCTCAAAACGCAGTGACTGCTTTAAGATCATCTCTTTTAATGGATGATCATCTAGCCAGCCCTCTCCATAGCGCTCCAGCTTCTCAATCTCTTTTTCATCAATATAATAGTGCTTATAATCATCGATTACAGGAATGAGCACAAACAGCTGTCTTAAAACCTTCTGCAAAGTTGTTTTTCCAGTTAAAGTGACAAAACGCGCTGTGCTGCGTGACTTGAGCTCAAACTGATAATTCGTCTCTCCTTCTTCTAATAAAACTTCATAGTTTAGAGGAGAGAATAACTCGTTCAGCTTTTCATCTGATAAGCTGGAGGAAATTGGTCCAAAATCAACTTGAAAATCGAACGGTTCATCTACCCACTTTTTATATTCATCAGCAGGCTGGCCGTTTAAAGCCGTTCCAAGTGCAGACCGAATAAACGAACAAAAAATACTGCTGACGGCAAATTCGCGGTCATTAATATAATGAGTAATATCGTATGTACTAGATGAATTTTTCGTCAGCTCAATCGGATCAGGTGTCACAAAAATGGTGACCTCTGTCTCTTCTTCTGAAAACTTGCTGTAAAAAAGGCGAACAGAATGCCCCTTTTGTTTTCGTTCATATATATTATTCGGATTTTTAGCCAGTAAATAAGACATCACACTGGCATTTTGTCCTTTTGCGTTGAGGGTTAATTGCATTGGTTTCACTTCCTTTAGTATAAAATGATCTATTAAGAAATTTGTCTAGCTTCAGGGTTTCAGAACTCGAGTTCATAAGCCAATCCAGTCAAAAGGTTAAAGAACGCCCTTCCGCCTGGCTCGTCTTAAGCTTGTCGGGGCTGAGCAAGGCGCTTCCGCTTTTCCTGGTGTCTAGCTGCAGCGCCTAGCCCCTCGAGGTCTTAAGCCAATCTGTCCAGAAGGTTAAAGAACAACCTTCCAGCCAGCTTGTCTCTTAAGCTTGTCGGGGCTGAGCAAGGCGCTTCCGCTTTTCTTGGTGTCTAGCTGCAGCGCCTAGCCCCTCGAGGTCTTAAGCCAATCTGTCCAGAAGGTTAAAGAACAACCTTCCAGCCAGCTCGTCTTAAGCTTGTCGGGGCTGAGCAAGGCGCTTCCGCTTTTCTATAGACCACATTATTTTCCATTTAGTATAATTCATTTACAAGTAAAGGGTCTAGTTTTTATCGCTTTTTTTTAGTATGATGTAGAGATGATGACAAATAAAGTGGGGAACAAAAAATGAGTTTATTAACAGTAGAAAATTTGAGTCACACATTTGGTGACCGTACATTATTTAAAGATGTTTCATTTCGTTTATTAGCAGAGGATCATGTCGGACTTGTCGGCGCGAATGGCGTTGGAAAATCGACATTGATGAATATCATTACGAAACAGCTGATCCATGATTCCGGGAAGGTTGAGTGGACGCCAACTGTTCATTATGGCTATTTAGATCAGCACACAGCACTTACAGCAGGAAAGACCATTCGTGATGTATTAAATGAAGCGTTTCTTCCTTTGTTTGAAAAAGAAAAAGAGTTAAATGAAATCACAGCTAAAATGGGAGATGCCACTCCTGAAGAACTGGAAGAGCTGCTGGAGCAAATGGGCGAAATTCAGGATCATTTAGATGCAGGCGGCTTTTATACGTTAGATTTAAAAGTCGAAGATGCAGCAAGAGGACTTGGCCTTGATGCGATCGGGATTGACCGTGATGTGGCAGCACTGAGCGGAGGGCAGCGTACGAAAGTTCTGCTAGCGAAACTATTGTTAGAACAACCTAAGGTTTTACTGCTGGATGAGCCAACCAACTATTTGGATGTTGAGCACATTAAGTGGCTTACAAACTATTTAAAAGAGTATCCGCATGCTTTTTTGCTGATTTCGCATGATACAGAGTTCATGAACGCTGTATCGAACACGATCTTCCATTTAGAATTTTCAAAGCTGAGCCGTTATACAGCGAGCTACGATAAATTCCTGGAGCTTGCTGAGATTAATAAAAATCAGCATATCAACGCCTATGAAAAACAGCAGGAATTTATTAAGAAACAAGAAGATTTCATTTCGAAAAATAAGGCGCGTTACTCTACAACCGGCCGTGCGAAAAGCCGTCAAAAGCAGCTGGATCGAATGGAGCGTATTGACAGACCGGAAACGGCTGCAAAACCTACTTTTGAATTTAAAGAATCTCGCGGAAGCAGCCGCTATGTGTTTGAAGGGGAAGATTTTGAAATCGGCTATACACACGCACTTCTGCCGAAAATGACTATGACCATTGAACGCGGTGAAAAAATTGCCATCGTTGGCTGCAACGGTGTCGGTAAATCAACACTATTAAAAACGATGCTTGGAAAAATTAAACCGATCAGCGGAAAAATCCATCACGGTGACTTCCTCTTCCCTTCTTATTTTGAACAGGAAGTAAAGGCAGATAACATTACACCAATCGATGACGTGTGGAATGAGTTCCCTGGTATGGATCAGCATCAGGTGCGTGCTGCCCTTGCCCGCTGCGGATTGAAAAATGAACACATCTCCCGTCCGCTTAATCAATTAAGTGGTGGCGAGCAAGCGAAAGTACGCTTATGTAAACTAATGATGCACGAAAGCAACTGGCTTCTGTTTGATGAGCCAACCAACCACCTTGATGTGACTGCTAAAGCTGAATTACAGCGTGCGCTGAAAGCATACAAAGGCACTGTTGTTCTTGTCTGCCACGAACCTGATTTTTATGAAGGCTGGATTACCAAGACTTGGGATGTTGAAGAATGGTCTAATCAGTTGAATTAAATTGAAAAATCCTCCGCTGAGCCGGAGGGTTTTTTTGTGATTGTAGGTGCACTTAGCAGGAGGGTTAGTTCCCTTCAGATCGCTTTTGAGTTGTGACGGGCACTTAGCGGGGGTGGTAGTTCCCTTCAGACCGGATTTTGAGTTGTGACGGGCACTTAGGAGGGGTGGAAGTTCCCTTCAGACCGAATTTTGGGTTGTGACGGGCACTTAGCGGGGGTGGAAGTTCCCTTCAGACCGGATTTTGGGTTGTGACGGGCACTTAGGAGGGGTGCTAGTTCCCTTCAGACCGGACTTTGGGTTGTGAGGGGCACTTAGCGGGGGTGGTAGTTCCCTTCAGACCGGATTTTGAGTTGTGACGGGCACTTAGCAGGGGTGTTAGTTCCCTTCAGACCGGATTTTGAGTTGTGACGGGCACTTAGCGGGTGTGGAAGTTCTCTTCAGATTGGATTTTGGGTTGTGAAGGGCACTTAGTAGGTGTGGAATTTCCCTTTAGCCCGGTTTTTGCGTCCAGTGTTGGATTCGTTGGATTCCAGAAATCGCGAAAAAAGCACAAACACCCCTCGATTACCCAGTATTTGGATTTTAGAGTCGCAAAAAGACCCAAAACCCCCTCCATTACCCAGTATTTGGGTTCTGAAGTCGCGAAAAGACCACAAACACCCCTCCATTACCCAGTATATAAGTTCCAGTATCGCAAAAAAATCGGATCTCCCCCTAACACCCGATCCCTCAATACGGATAATCAATATGTACCCCATAAATCGTGCCCGGTTCATTGTTTGGCTCTTCTAGTGATTGCAGATACAATTCGAATTCCTCCTGCAGTTTTTTTGGAGCTCCTTGCTTCATATGCCAGTTGCCCGGTTCGTCAACAAAATAGGAACTATTCATAAAATCTGGTCGTTTTTCTGTCATAATAAAAATCCTCCAATCGGTATCACTAATCATAGTGTTTTCCAATAAGGAGGACATTCATGCTATTCTTCGTATATCATTTTTCGCGTCATGCCGCCATCGACAACTAAGTTAATGCCTGTAACAAAGTCATTTTCCGAGGAAGATAAATAGAAACAGGCTCTTGCGATATCATCGGGTTTGCCGACTCTTTTAGATGGATGCTGCAAATGATCTATTTCCCGGAGCTCTTCATAATTCCCTGTTTCGATCCATCCTGGAGAGATGGCATTGACAGTGATTCGGTCTTTTGAAAGAGATACCGATAGTGCATGTGTCAGTGCAACGATTCCGCCTTTTGAAGCTGCATATGCCTCTGAATTTGGTTCAGACATCGTTGCTCTTGTCGAGGCAAGATTAATGATAGAGCCGCCGTTCTCATTTTTCCTCATATATTTTGCTGCTTCTCTAGATCCTAGGAAAACGCTTCTCAAATTGGTCCCGATGATGTCATCCCATTCATCAGCACTCAAATCATACGGTGATTTCCATCTTGAAACACCTGCATTATTGATAAGAATATCAATTCCGCCAAACACTTCGTCAGCTGTTTTCATAAGCTTGATTATCTCATCTTCTTTCCTTACATCGGTTTTTACAAAATGAATGCTGCCGTTAACCGTATCCGTTAACTTTCTTCCTGATTCTTCATCAAGATCGGCGGCAATGACATTGGCTCCTTTTTGGCAATAAGCTTTAGCCAGTGTGTGGCCAATTCCATTGGCTGCACCAGTAATGACGACTGTTTTGTTGCGAAACATATTTAAATCCCTCCTAATCCCACTCTTTTAATTTCCGAATTAACTTGTTTTTAAACGCAATCAAAATGGACTCTTTTCCTTTTGACTTCTGCTGTTTTTGCCATTCATGATAGCTGGCAACACTGATCAAAGCTGTTCCGGCGAGCAGCAAGTACGCCCACCATGGCATATTTCCCCAGTAGGGTCGTGTCTGAAGAAGTACGTTAAGCAGTAGAACGCCAGATCCGATAAAGAAGTAAGCTTTCATTTTAAAATAAAAGCCGGCCAGAATGGAAATCAATGAAAGTGACCCAAGAATAATGGCATCCATGACGGTTGAGCTTTGCAATCCATCTTCTATAAGCAAAAATGAAACAGCAATCAGTATAAACCATTGCAGTTTGTTTGTATGAGATTGGTATCTTCCCTTTAAGGTCCATTTGCCGAGAATGACGAGCAGAACGAACGGAAGTACTTGAACCTCTCTCAAAAATACAGCTGGGATCTGAATGAATCCTATGAAAGAATAATACGGCTGCAGCAGCCATACTAGCGCCATGACAGCAGGAATCCACTTCTGTTCACTGGCAAATCGGCTGCGAAGAAACACAAATAATAAACTGATCAGCAACCCTGGTGCCAATTGGGAAAGCAGTGTCTGATCCTGGAAGAAATACAAACTAACTACAAACAGGAATGCAAGGATCAGAAATGGATCTCCGTATGAAAAAACAGCGGCTTTTTGTTTATATTTTTTATACACTCCCATGCCGATTAAGGCAAGCACAACAGCAAACAATGCAAGGATTCCCTGTTTTAAAACGGAGCCCGCCACATGCAGCATGAGAAACTGCAGGGTTCCTGCCAATAAGAAAACAAGCGGAATGCTGGCTACGTAATAAAAGCGACTTTTAAACAAATAAAAAATGAAAGCCGCTATATATAAAAGCAGTGCAGCATAGTGCATGATGCCAAAAGGATATACGAAAAGAAGCACAAGTATCCCAAACGAAGACCACGGGATTAAAAACCAGTTAATATGTTTTTGATTTGATACTCTTCCAAATTTCCATAGACAATAAACAGCTATACTGATGACCAATGGTGCAAACTCTTGAAGCTGCCCATTATGGTATAAGTCCAAACCAAGAAGCAAGACAGCATATGAACTTAAAAAACAGCTATATAAATATACTTTTATCTTCCAGCCTGTTTTTGTTAGGTTGCNCCTTCAGACCGGATTTTGAGTTGTGACGGGCACTTAGCGGGTGTGGAAGTTCTCTTCAGATTGGATTTTGGGTTGTGAAGGGCACTTAGTAGGTGTGGAATTTCCCTTTAGCCCGGTTTTTGCGTCCAGTGTTGGATTCGTTGGATTCCAGAAATCGCGAAAAAAGCACAAACACCCCTCGATTACCCAGTATTTGGATTTTAGAGTCGCAAAAAGACCCAAAACCCCCTCCATTACCCAGTATTTGGGTTCTGAAGTCGCGAAAAGACCACAAACACCCCTCCATTACCCAGTATATAAGTTCCAGTATCGCAAAAAAATCGGATCTCCCCCTAACACCCGATCCCTCAATACGGATAATCAATATGTACCCCATAAATCGTGCCCGGTTCATTGTTTGGCTCTTCTAGTGATTGCAGATACAATTCGAATTCCTCCTGCAGTTTTTTTGGAGCTCCTTGCTTCATATGCCAGTTGCCCGGTTCGTCAACAAAATAGGAACTATTCATAAAATCTGGTCGTTTTTCTGTCATAATAAAAATCCTCCAATCGGTATCACTAATCATAGTGTTTTCCAATAAGGAGGACATTCATGCTATTCTTCGTATATCATTTTTCGCGTCATGCCGCCATCGACAACTAAGTTAATGCCTGTAACAAAGTCATTTTCCGAGGAAGATAAATAGAAACAGGCTCTTGCGATATCATCGGGTTTGCCGACTCTTTTAGATGGATGCTGCAAATGATCTATTTCCCGGAGCTCTTCATAATTCCCTGTTTCGATCCATCCTGGAGAGATGGCATTGACAGTGATTCGGTCTTTTGAAAGAGATACCGATAGTGCATGTGTCAGTGCAACGATTCCGCCTTTTGAAGCTGCATATGCCTCTGAATTTGGTTCAGACATCGTTGCTCTTGTCGAGGCAAGATTAATGATAGAGCCGCCGTTCTCATTTTTCCTCATATATTTTGCTGCTTCTCTAGATCCTAGGAAAACGCTTCTCAAATTGGTCCCGATGATGTCATCCCATTCATCAGCACTCAAATCATACGGTGATTTCCATCTTGAAACACCTGCATTATTGATAAGAATATCAATTCCGCCAAACACTTCGTCAGCTGTTTTCATAAGCTTGATTATCTCATCTTCTTTCCTTACATCGGTTTTTACAAAATGAATGCTGCCGTTAACCGTATCCGTTAACTTTCTTCCTGATTCTTCATCAAGATCGGCGGCAATGACATTGGCTCCTTTTTGGCAATAAGCTTTAGCCAGTGTGTGGCCAATTCCATTGGCTGCACCAGTAATGACGACTGTTTTGTTGCGAAACATATTTAAATCCCTCCTAATCCCACTCTTTTAATTTCCGAATTAACTTGTTTTTAAACGCAATCAAAATGGACTCTTTTCCTTTTGACTTCTGCTGTTTTTGCCATTCATGATAGCTGGCAACACTGATCAAAGCTGTTCCGGCGAGCAGCAAGTACGCCCACCATGGCATATTTCCCCAGTAGGGTCGTGTCTGAAGAAGTACGTTAAGCAGTAGAACGCCAGATCCGATAAAGAAGTAAGCTTTCATTTTAAAATAAAAGCCGGCCAGAATGGAAATCAATGAAAGTGACCCAAGAATAATGGCATCCATGACGGTTGAGCTTTGCAATCCATCTTCTATAAGCAAAAATGAAACAGCAATCAGTATAAACCATTGCAGTTTGTTTGTATGAGATTGGTATCTTCCCTTTAAGGTCCATTTGCCGAGAATGACGAGCAGAACGAACGGAAGTACTTGAACCTCTCTCAAAAATACAGCTGGGATCTGAATGAATCCTATGAAAGAATAATACGGCTGCAGCAGCCATACTAGCGCCATGACAGCAGGAATCCACTTCTGTTCACTGGCAAATCGGCTGCGAAGAAACACAAATAATAAACTGATCAGCAACCCTGGTGCCAATTGGGAAAGCAGTGTCTGATCCTGGAAGAAATACAAACTAACTACAAACAGGAATGCAAGGATCAGAAATGGATCTCCGTATGAAAAAACAGCGGCTTTTTGTTTATATTTTTTATACACTCCCATGCCGATTAAGGCAAGCACAACAGCAAACAATGCAAGGATTCCCTGTTTTAAAACGGAGCCCGCCACATGCAGCATGAGAAACTGCAGGGTTCCTGCCAATAAGAAAACAAGCGGAATGCTGGCTACGTAATAAAAGCGACTTTTAAACAAATAAAAAATGAAAGCCGCTATATATAAAAGCAGTGCAGCATAGTGCATGATGCCAAAAGGATATACGAAAAGAAGCACAAGTATCCCAAACGAAGACCACGGGATTAAAAACCAGTTAATATGTTTTTGATTTGATACTCTTCCAAATTTCCATAGACAATAAACAGCTATACTGATGACCAATGGTGCAAACTCTTGAAGCTGCCCATTATGGTATAAGTCCAAACCAAGAAGCAAGACAGCATATGAACTTAAAAAACAGCTATATAAATATACTTTTATCTTCCAGCCTGTTTTTGTTAG
The DNA here is from genome assembly GCF_900166665.1 of Cytobacillus gottheilii. Taxonomy (GTDB): domain Bacteria; phylum Bacillota; class Bacilli; order Bacillales; family Cytobacillaceae; genus Cytobacillus; species Cytobacillus gottheilii_A. Next base: position 2,458,767 of record NZ_LT800494.1, read on the forward strand.
GTTGCTGCTGATGAAATAGATAGCAGCTGCTAGCACGAAGCTACTTACTGATAGCACCCCTTCATTTAAGTACGTAATAGCCAATACAATGGGCAGAATCAGGTGTCCGATCCATGCAAAACCTGCTGCTAAGGATGAATCTTTTTTCAATAATAAAGTTGAAACGATTAGCAATATACAAGGGCCCATCGTCAACTGGTACAGTTCAATGCTAACGGGCATTCCTTCCATAAAGGGATTCAGCAGTGCAATATAACTTAATTGCATGAGAATTGGAATCATATACGTAATCCACTTAAATGAATTCTGCTGATAGTAGCGCCAATACAGCACGGCCCCTGATACGAGAATAAATGGCTGCAAAAACTGATTGTAAGTAAAATCAATATAGGTTAAAAGAATAGCAGCAGTATATACAGCAAGTGAAGCTTCGTTTGCATTTTTGGCTATGTCTTTGACACGATATCTTACAGCAAACGTACTTAGAATCAGCAGTAATGCGCCGCTTAAGGCAAAAGTGGCTGTCAGACCAAAATGATTGTGATAGTACTCGCTCGCTGAACTCATTGCCTCTCCTGCTGCAATGATTGATACTCCAAATAAAATCGGAATGCTCCAAGGCGTCAGCTGCTTATAGAACTGGCGGTCATCATACCGATAGCTGACGCCGAGAATAACGGTTAAGACAAGCAGCATAAATGCCGTTTTATTATACTCAGTGAAAGTGAACCCTATCATCACCGTATAAAACATAACAATAAAACCGGCATCACGCGAGCTATAAAGAATCACGTTGAAAAAAGCGTGTTTGATGAGAAAGCCAAAAATCAGGCAAACGCCAGCACCGATTAAAAAGATGCTCAGCAAATCTTGAACCGCCCCTGCTATCCGGGCTATTTCATACAAAGCAGCCATCGCGAAAAATGGCGGTATATAAGTGTAAAGAGTTCGCTTAAACGCATTTGCCAAATAGACATGTAACCCAAAGAGAATTACAAATGACAAGAACAACATAATCGAAGGCTGACCTTCACCTGCTAGAACCAATTCTGCCACACTATAGAAAAAGGCAACGAACGACACAAAACTGGCCGTTTTCCTAAAAATAACATCCCAAGAATAATCTCCTGGCAATAATTTCGGAATGAATAGAAAGCAAGATGCAGCCAGCACAGTTAAGAAAGGGCTCCAATCAGCAAGAAAGGAAAATTCAATCACTTGAAATAATCCATATAGAATAAATAGTGTAAAAATAAAGTGATATTCCCTCCGACCTGATACATAAATAAGAGCCAAATAGATCCCTGCAGCAATTAGTGCGTTTATGCCAGCAAAGAAATGACTTTCATATAAAAAGGCCATGAATAAAGAAGTAAGAATGAATTGAATTTGCACGTAGGATGCAAGCTCACGGTTAAACCATGTATATTTCTCCTGCTTCTTCACATAATGATAGCCAACAATCAACAGGACCTGAAAGAGAAGCATTCCAAAGAAAAAGGCATCAGGTGACAGCCTAAAAGCTGCTATGAAGAAGCTAACCAACAAGGATAGTGCTATATAAGAAAACCAAACATATAAGCGAGATTGAAGCGTTTTAGCAAAATACAGATAGATGGGAATCAACAGGAATGCGCCTCCGCTGCCAAACCATAAGCGGCCTTCCCCAAAAACTGAAAAATATGTTCCAAACAGTTCAAACCAGCTTGCAGACAAAAGAATGATCGGAAGAAAAAGGCTGCCGAGTACATGAAAAGCAAATGCAGACTTGCTGATTTTTAAGAACTTCTGAGCCACAAAGCTCAATGAAAAAAACAGCAAAGAAACAGCTCCAATTGAACTGGTGCGCATCACACCTGACATATAGTCCCACCTGCTCGTGGCTACAAATAATCCGCCAATTAAAAGGAGAAAAACACCGATATGTAAAAGCCAGGATATATTTCTTTCCCTGATCTCTTCTGGAGAACGTACTGGTGGAATCTTTTTAACGGCAGGTTTAACGGTTTTTGCTTTTGGCTCATGCACATTTATCACTTGTTCGTTCATTTCTCCAGTTTGTTGAACAGGACGACCACTTTGTTTTCTTTGTAGATCTGAATAAAATTTAGAATACGCCGCCGTTACCACATCATAGCTTTCCACCGTTATATATTCATGCTCTTTCAGCCGTTTTAACTCGTTGTGAAAAATTTGCTGCTCAATATTGGTTATTCTCCTTCTCATATAATTGCTCCCTTGGTTTAATTAGTGTAATATTACACCTAAAGGAGTTATTTTTCAATAGAAAAAAACTCGCCTTTTTTGACGAGTTTTGACATGCGGTCTTTATTCCTGAATGGTGATCAGTTTTACATCATCTATATTAAAGCGATGAAAATGGTTTTCTACGCAATATACCTCTATAAAACCATCTAAATCCTTTGTTTTTCCGATGACTTCAGATTTGTTTTCTGCTTTCACCTCTTCTGTTATGGCTAGATCTTTTTCAAACGTGTAAATGAGTTTAAAAGTTTTCATCTTCTCACTCTCTCCCTTCATCCCTTCTTTTCCCGATCATGATTAAATAAAACTAGATTCTTTAGATGTTTACTCTTTTTCAATATAAACAGATCTTACGATTGTTCTTGTTACCTTTTTACCTGCAGTGTTGGTTCCTGTCACTTCGATCGTGAGGTTATAGACTCCCGAATCCTTGACTTTTGGTATCAGCTGCTGGTCGTCTGCGGTCGTATTCTCAGTAACCATATTTCCGTTTCTGTCTATTACTTTGATATGGTATTTCGTGTTTTTTAAGCTAGAGGGAGAATGCAGCTCCATTTGTTTGTCACCTTGCTTCACTTTACCTGGAAGACTTAAAGAATACTGCAGCGTTTCATTCAAGTCAGCCATAAAAAAGTAAGCATCTTTTTCTGCATAAGAAGTAATCTGGAATGACCATACTCCTTCTTCCACTTTAATTCTTTCGAAAGCGGATTGCTCGGCACCATGAAACACCGAAAAACCTTCCTGTTTCGCTATACCGATGTTCTGATACACTTTCCCTGACGGAGAAACAAGACTTGCTTCAATATCTTTACTGGCTGTATATAATTGAAAAGCTGGCTGTGATCTTCCATCCATATAAAAAGGAATCTTGACTTTTTTCTGCTTATCAAGTGGGCCTCCATGAATAAATTCAGATGAATTCGCAGTTATAGGCGCTGGTTTCTCTAGCGTTGATACACGGGTTTGGGAAACAGCTGAATTGCGCAAATACGGTTCAATTCTCGAAAATACCTTCCCGCCGACACGGATATGATCATGATCTAAGCTTGCATCTGTAAATAGATGGGCAGCATATGGCAGTTTGGTACTCCATTCATTTACGAGGCCATCATTTGCACCATGTGATGATAAATACTGTCCGCCCATCCATAGTGCAGAAAATGCTGGACCACGGTGCGTTCCCGCAACCGTATAATAAGCATTTTTCAGTATATTTGCATGTGCATCTGTTTCTGCACGGAATTGAGCCATTTCGCCTGTTTGCAGGGAGAATGTTCCCTCATCGTTTTGTCCTAATAAAGAGCCAAGCCATCCAGCATACCAGCTATTGGATAAATCAGCGAGGTGAGTGCCGTGGTGTGGCGAGCCAAGCGTAATGACCTTTCCGACATATGGGTGGGCACCATAATGAACAAGCGCTGCCTGTGTATCCGGACCACCCTTGCTGTGTGCAACAATATTTACTTTCTTTCCGCCAAAATGATCATGAATTTCTGCTAACATCCCCGCAAGCAATTCTCCATTGTCATATTGTGTTGCCGATCCATCCCCAGCCGCATCGTGCAGCTGCACAAAAACGGTTTGGTAGCCTGCTTCATAAGCCTTTGTATACATATCATTAATTCCATGATGCTCCGTGTCTTCATACCAGCTTTTTGCACTTCCGTTCCTTCCTTGTACAAAAACAATTGGAGGCTTATTGTGATTCACATTAGAGGGTATGCTGCCAAGAAACCATTCGCCTGGCGTAAAGCTTTCATCTGGCGGCTTTAATTTCCCCATTGGCTGGATCGTTTGTGCTGAGAAAAGCGCTGGGCTCACAACAAGCAGAAGCAAAGCAAAAAGAATTGGAACAAGCAATGGCTTTCTCATTTTCCATCTCCTCTCAAGATCGAATGACATTCAACCATATGCGGAAATAGAAAACATTCTTACTACTATTGTAAAAATAAGCAAATAACCTAGATGAAAGCTTTCACAAATAGGAGAAAGGACATCGTTTAATCAGTGTCTTCGTTTAGCTGTCATCGTAGAGCTGCGGACACTCGAATACTGAGGAAGTAAGGGGAACCTTATCTTCCAGCCTGCGATCTCCCCTTCTTTTACTCTATTCCACTCTTGGTTTCAACTAAAATTTATTATAAGGAGTAATTATAGAATACTGTTATTTGTTTTTTCTGAACATTTGTTCTATAATAAGTGACAAAATTACCGATAGCGAATGAGTTTATTAACACAATCTTAGCCGTATAGATCAGCAAAGGGGAATTTATGAATTAATTAAGGGGAACCACTGAAAACTTGAATTTAAGAAGAAATACAAACATAAATGCAAAGAAGGTTACAACTGCAATCATTCGATTCGGTAAACTTCATTTAAATCGGCAATCAATACCATTGAACGTATAAAGGGAGAGAAGGTCATGAGTACATCATTTATTGAACAAGTCCATTATATTAGAATTCCCGTAAAAGATTTAGAAATGTCTGCACATTGGTATAGAGATATATTAGGGATCCAATTACTAAACACTACTGAGGAGCTTGCCATTTTAAAAGTAAACGATGGACCTTTCTTACTGATCTTAGTTCCTACTAAAGATGATACATTTGCCCATTTTACAGTTAATAATGAACAAGAATTTAGCATTGGCTTTACGAGTCCAGAACTATCTAAATTTCATCAACATTTAAAGGATCATCGTGTTAAGGTTGAGGATATTAAAGAAGATAATGGTCATGCCTTTTTCCACTTCTATGACCCAAATGGCAATAAACTTCAAGTACACTGGTGAGAATTTGCAAAATAATAGTCCTGAAGAACAAAAATAGCCAAATGATTAAATAGACTCTAATCATTCGGCTTGTTAAATGTTGTATCAGCATTTTAATGCACGTCTGCCGCAATGCTAGAAAGTTTATCTGCAGATGCTGCTACTTCATCAAATGCATTGCCAAGTTTGGCTATAACACTTGTAAATTGCGTAATTTCATTTTCAATCATTTTATTTTGCAGCATGGTTTCATTCATTGTTGAAACGATCTCCGTGAAATGGCTTTTTGTTTGCTCCATCCCTTTATTTCCAGCTTCAACAGATGAACGAATATCTGTCAGTGAGTGATTTAATAGATTCATCTGTGTATGAATATTTGTGATCAGGCTCGACACCTCAAGGACAGATTTTTTGGTCTCATCTGATAGCTTTCTCACTTCTCCTGCCACAACTGAAAAACCAAGACCATGCTGTCCGGCGCGGGCAGCCTCAATCGCTGCATTAAGAGATAATAAATTGGTCTGATCAGCAATGCCTGTTACCATGCTGACGATTCCCTGCATTTGCTGTGAAATCCCCAGTAAAATATTAATATCTTTAGAAATAGCAGCTACAGAGTTTTCGATTTTTTGCATGCTCTCATACTGCTGCTCGAGCTGATTTGTGCCTAGCTCTGCTCTATTTTCGGCAGCAGCTGATAGATCACTTCCTTTTTTCGCTACTTCCACGATCTTATCTGATTGCTGGTGAAGCAGATGAAAAGAAACCTTTGTCTCTTGTGAAATGGCGGCAAGATGCTGAGAGGAGCTTGTCATATTTTCAACAATCACCATTTTCTCCTTGGCTGCTTCAGCTTGAATTTCCCTAATTTCATCATCATAGGCTTCGAGAACAATCTGCTGCTCAAGATTAAAGATCTTCGTAACGGCCTTCATTTTCAGCAAGACTTCTTCCTTCTCATCGATATTTTCTTCAATTACATCTATGATAGAAATCAGCAAATTCTGAAAGGCGCCTAAATACCATTTGGTCGGCAGTTTAATTCTGACGTGAATATTAGCAATTCGTTTCCGCATATTTATATAATTCTCATCGACAATTCCGTTGAACATTTCGGCTATATGCCGCTTTAGAGTTACTTTTAAACGTTCAATTGAACTATGCTGTTGAATAATCTCCACTAATAAAGGCTCTGTTTCTACCTTCTCATAAAATTCATCCACTATTTTCGTGATTTGCTCTTTCACTAAAGGCTGCAGCGAAACAAGCTGCTGTAAATCACCAGCTGTGAGCCCGATCATCTCAATTTGTTTATTACATCCTTTATTTACACTGATCGTTACATTAGCATTATGATTAACTTGCTTTGCTGTATCATTTTTTCTTTTAAATATCAAAGGAATCCCCCATTCAAAATGCACTAGGATAATAGTAACACGCATATTTTTAATGTCATTATAAATAGAAAGGTAATGCATGTAAATATTACCAGATACTGATTTTATGGGTATAAAGATCTATCTTTTACCTATTCATTTTGTTGCTGGATAAAAAACAAGAATGCCATTTGGTTCGGCATTCTTGTTTGTAAAGCTGATTTAAAATACTACTTTTCGATAACTCGATTGGTCTGCTTCTTTTAAGAAGATGTTTGTTTCTTTTGTTTGGAACAGGCATAATTCATGCATCGCTCTTGTACAGGCCGTGTAGAACAATTTCCGTTCTCGTTCTTCTGTATAGTCGTCTGCATCGATCACGATCACGGCATCAAATTCAATTCCTTTGGCCAGATAGGCGGGGATTATCTGAACACCTTCAACATAGTCAGTTGTGGTTTTTTCAATAAGATGAACAGTCAGCTGCTCCCTAATGCTCTGATAAATCTCAGCGCTTTTCTTCGCCGTTTTCGTAATGACCGCAATATTGTTAAAGCCTTTTTGCTGCAGAGCCTCTATATTTTCAATTAAGGAAGGATATAACATATCTTCTGTTGCAGTGATGGCAAGAGGCATTTCACCTTCCCGGTCAAACGGTTCAATAAGGTGACCATTTGCAATAAAGCTTGATGTGAACTGGCCGATCTGCTTGGTGGATCGGTAGCTTTTTGTTAGTGTTAAGAATTCTGCTTCTTCGCCTGGAAAAATGGTCTCCCGGTCTAAGGAATGCCAGTAAATGGCCTGGTTGATATCCCCGAGCAATGTCAGCTTGCTGTACGGAAATAAAAAGCGCAGATAGGCAAACTGAAACGGCGAATAATCCTGTGCTTCGTCTATAAAGATGTGCTTGATAGATCCATTTGTTTTGCGGCCTTCAATATGGTCTTTCAAATACAAGAAAGCGGTAGCATCCTCATAAGATAAGCAATTTTTATCGATTTCATTGATTGTTTTTTCTTTCATATGTTCCCAATAAGACGCCGTGTTATCTCTTGTAAATAGTTCTCGATACAGCTTTTTAAAATCAATGTATTTAAGCTTTTTCACATAATTTTTTAACGGTTTAAACGTCTGGCTGACAACTTTGTTGATTAAATATTTTTCTTCTTGGTCTAAATCAGCAAAATCATCTTCTTTTTTTTGCATATGCTGAAATGCCTCTAAATAGTCTTCTCTGTCCAAAAGCTCAATCTCTTCTTGTACCCATGAAGCTTTTCGTTCTTTTTTCTCTAACTGACGGATCTCCTTCAATAGCCATTCCTGTAAAAGCTGGATCCGATTAGGAATCGGCAAAGCTTGATCATATTGATAAAATTGCTGATAGAGATCCTGGGCTGTTATGAGCCTTCGTCCTTTAAACACGATGTCCTTAAATAGAAGCCCTTTGTTCGATAATGATGAGATATACTCATCAATAAAAGTCTTGAACGCAGTTTGCGATTTATATTGGATTTCTTCAAGTCGTATAGTTAGATGTTCTGAATTTGAAGAAATCAGCAGCTCCTCCAGCTGATCAAATGGATCCTCTATGTCAAAGCTGCCTGATAAACGCCTCTTTACATATTCTTGATAGGTCATTTGCTCTGTATTTTCTTCCCCAAGTTCTGGTAAAACACTGGACACATAGCTGTTAAATAAAGGATTTGGTGATAAAAACAAAATATTGCTCGCCTGCAATGTATCACGATGACGATAAAGTAAAAAGGCAGCACGCTGCAGAGCCGCGGATGTTTTTCCGCTTCCTGCTGCTCCTTGTACGACCAGAATTTGACTTTTTTCATTGCGGATTAAGGCATTTTGTTCTTTTTGAATGGTCGCAACAATGCTCTTCATTTTGGCATTGTTCTGCCCGCCAAGTACTTCCTGCAGCATTTGATCGCCAATGGTAAGACCGGTATCAAACATCGCGGTAATCTCTCCGCTTTTAATCATAAATTGCCTTTTCAATGTCATCTCACCATGAATGAGCCCAGATGGAGTCTTATATTCTGCTTCACCAGGTGAAAAGTCGTAATAAAGACTCGAAATAGGGGCACGCCAATCATAAATTAAAAACTCTTCATTGTTTTGATCCATCAAAGAAGCAATGCCAATGTAAATGGGCTCCGCTTCCTTCTCTCCATCTTCATGAAAGTCAATGCGTGCAAAATAGGGAGAATCCTCTAAGCGCACTAATGTTCTTAATTGCTGATCAATGATATCTTTGCTTCGCTCACGTTCGGCCAAAAGCTCAGCCTGCTGTTTCATACTTGTAAAGGTTTCAATAACATCATCCGGTTCATCGAGATTGACTGTCACATCTTCCCAAAAGGTTTGTTTAAGATGCTGTGCTTCAGAGCCGATCACATCTGTTAAACCGGAATGCTGTTTAATTTTCTCTTTAATTTCCTTCACTACGAGATTGACTCTCTGCTGTTCTTCCTGCTTTTTATTCAATTCTTCGCTCATGTAACCGCTCCTATACGAAAATTTTAAAGCAAGATGGTTGACATTCATTTATTTTTGTAGTAAAGTATAATTAGATATTTATGAATGAAACCACTTTTTAGTTAGTCCGATTATTATCATACCATATTGTTGAGTCGTCTTCAACATTACATATTGAAAAGCGTCTGTTCATTTGAACAGACGCTTTTTTTTATTTCCTAAGAATGGCTCGTACTGGACTTCCATCCGCTTTCTCTATTTTGAGCGGCATTGCAATTAACTCATACTCACCGGTTTCCACTGCATGCAGGTCAATTGATTCCAGGATATAAATGCCTTCATTATTTAATGCATGATGAGCAAGCATCTCTTTGCTGTTAAGCGGGTCAACCGATGGAGCCTCTACTCCAAGAAGCCGTACACCTGCTGAGGCAAGAAAGCTCGCTGCCTCTGGGTCTATATATGTATAGGATTCAGGAAATACAGCTGCATCTGGCCATGAGCCTGTTTTAATCAACAGCCTCTTCATGCCTTGAATGTCATGCTTTTGCAAATCCTCCACTGTTATATATGCCTTATTCCTGATCTCGATCACAAGAGCAGGTCCAATATATAACGATAAATCCAATTCCTCTATTCTTTTTCCTGTATCATCGAAATGAAACGGAGCGTCAACATGGGTGCCTGTATGTGTACTCATCGTCACCATTCCAACATTCGCTGATCCATTTTCAGCCAGCGCTGAGCTAATTTTATATGAAAATGGTGTATCTCCAGGCCAAACGGGCATACCGTTTTTTAGGCTTCTCGTGATATCAATAATGGTCATTATGATGTCCTCCTTATGATTCTTTATATTTATGGAAGTAAATATGTTTTAAGTAACTTTATTTGGGCTCGGAACGTCTGTTTCATGAAGGGAGCTGAAACAGTGAATATAATAGAGTTTATCCAAAAGAATGATAATGATGGTAGACTTATCATTGGTATTGATGGTTTAAGTCGTTCTGGAAAAACCACTTATGCAAAACAGCTTGAAAAAGAATTATCAGCCTTATCTTATTCAGTAGTTGTTTTACATATAGATGATTTTATTACATGCCGATCAGATCGATATCATACAAAATTTGAAGAATGGTATGAATATTATTATTTACAATGGAACTCAATTGAACTTAAGAATAAATTATTTAATAAAATAAAATCAGCTAGTGTTCTGCAATTACCATACTACATTAGCACTTTAGATAGACGTATACAAAAAAATGTGAGTATTAGACATGCAGATATCATTATGATTGAAGGTGTCTTTTTACAGCGTCCCCAATGGAGAGATTCGTTTGATTTTGTCGTTTATATAGAATCAACACGATCTGCTCGATTTAATAGAGAAAATGATGAAACGAAAAAGGATATTGAAAAGTTCAAAGAAAGATATTGGAAAGCTGAGGATTATTACATTCATAATATAAATCCTGCTAAAAAGGCAAATGTCATCATTTCGAACCTTTAACATTCTTTCGGTTGTTTAAGGTAAAAACGTGAACTATTGAAGAGTGTTTTTTGCTGTACCAGAAAATCTGAACTCACCTGATTGGCTCTTTGGAAAGTTTGCATCTATGAATCGGTACATGTTCTTCCGTCTTATTCTTTTACCCTATTATATCTTTTTTCATTTTCGTAATATTGCAAGATGCCGGTGACAACGTAAAATATAAGTATAAAGATCATAAAAAATATTAAAAAAGGTACATTCACTTCATTAAAGGATTGCCTGTAAAGCGCAATAGGTGTCATTCCATAAGCGAATAAAGGGGTCAAAGAAGAGATTATTAATATTAGGACTATTGATCTTACACCCTGTATCAATACATTTCTCCAATAGCCTTTCTCTCTTGTTTTTTTCCATCTTCGTGCAAATTTTTGTTCAAAATGTTCATGTCGAATGAGGCGATAAAAGCTTAAAGGAATTAGGATCACGGCTATAAGATAATAGAATGGCAAATAGTAGATTTGCATAAGAAGAGGCAATATCAGCATGGCAATAGATGCGATTATGAGTATGATGGTTTTGATTATTTGTTGGATGATCATCACTTCCTATTTAAACAAAGAAATAAAATGTATCACAAGCGCCAAAGTTGATAGCAGAAAAACGAACCAAAACGTAAAAGATGTCACTCTTTCTTTCAAGAGCGTTGTCTTTTTTTGAAAAATAAACACGCGGACAATGGTCACGAAGCAAAACAGGAAAAAAGCTAACGCAAAGGAGATCATTCCAGCATCGGCAGCTGATTCTATGCCATAATACTCATCAAGCAGCCTAAGTCCATAATGGGCACCAGTAAAACCAATGAGTATGAAAATAAGGATTTCAAATAGTGTTACCAAGTATAACTTCAGGTGCATTCCCTATACCCCCTATCCCCTAACTTTAACATAAACATGAAAAAAAGGTCATCCCTAAGAATGACCTTTTTCTTTAAGCTCCATTATATTCGTCTTTAATTTCACCAACAATTTCTTCTAAGATATCTTCCATCGTTACAAGACCTGTTGTTTCACCTTTACCAGAAATGACAAGGGCCATATGAACATGATTTTGCTGCATTTTAAGAAGGACTTCTTTTAATGAGCTCGTTTCAGGGAAACGGGGGATGTCATGGATCAAATCTTTAATTTTCCCTTCTCTTCCGGCTGCAATGCTGGTCATCATTTCCTTTGTATTGACAAAGCCAATGACTTTCTCATTTGCTTGGACAGGATATCGGGTATAATCATGTAATTCTAAAACCTTGATGATCTCCGCAAATTCCATATCCTTTTGCAGCATAACCACTTGCTCTTTAGGTATCATGATATCTTTAAGAGAACGCTGATCAAATGCGAAGATATTCTTCAAGTATGCAAGTTCTGTATGATTGATCTCTCCGCTTTCGTAGCTTTGGTTTACAATTAATTTTAGCTCTTCTTCTGAATGGATGGTTTCGTGCCCAGCAGGCTTTACACCAAACATACGAAGCAGCCATGTTGCTGAACCGTTTAATGCTTTAATAAACGGATTGGTTATTTTACCGAACCAATACAAACCAGGGGCAAGCAGCAATGTCATTCTTTCAGCATATTGGATGGCAAGTGTTTTAGGCGCAAGTTCACCTAGAACAACGTGTAAAAAGGTAACAATCGCCAATGCAATTGCGTAAGAAAGAAATGTCGCTAAGCTTTGAGGAACGTCAAACCGTTCAAATACCGGATGCAGGATTCTTTCCACTGTAGGTTCCCCAAGTGCTCCAAGAACAAGAGCTGTGATCGTGATGCCCAGCTGACAGGCAGATAAATAATAATCGAGCTCATGTGCCACTTTTTTAGCCAAAACGGCTTTTTTATTTCCTTCTGCGATAAGCTGATCGATTCGAGACATTCTCACCTTCAGAATGGCAAATTCAGCTCCTACAAAAAAGGCTGTCAGGCCAATAAATACGGCCACCAAAAATAAATTCAATCCTATTAATCCGTCCAATTATGTCCCTCAAAAGAGGGATTCACCTCCGAGTTGTTTAAAATACCTGCTTTACTGTGCAGAAAGTTCAAGCATGACGACCTTCACTTGAAAATGATCCATTTCAATGACCGTCCATATATGATCACCGTGTGTAAAAGTATCTCCGGATTCAATTAAGTCTACCTTTTGATGCTGCAGCCAGCCGCCAATCGTTGCGATATCCTCCCGATCTTCGAATACGATACCGAATTGATCCACTAGGTCGTCTAAAAGAACGCGACCATAAATCATATATTGATTTTCAGCGCTATGAACGATATCCTCGTTTTCATCTTCATCAAATTCATCCCTTATTTCTCCCACAATTTCTTCTAAAACATCTTCCATTGTGAGCACGCCTGATGTGCCGCCGTATTCATCAATGACGATAGCCATATGAACCTGTTCCTGCTGCATCTTTAACAAGGCATCCTGAATTCTGGCTGCTTCTGGTATAAATGGCAGATCGCGCATAAAATCATTTAGTTCGATCGCTTTTCCAGCCGCTATATAGGTTAACATTTTCTTCACATTGACGACTCCGATGATTCGGTCCTTATCACCCTCTTTAATGACAGGGTATCTGGTGAAATTATGTTCATCAATTACAGCAACCATTTCTTCCTGGCTCATTTCAATATCGAGCGTGACAAGATCAATCCGCGGAACCATAATATCTCTGGCACTGCGCTCGTCAAAGGAAAATACATTTTCCATATACGCTAATTCTGTCCCATCAATTTCTCCGCCCTGGAAGCTTTGTGCCATTATAATTTTTAATTCTTCTTCAGAATATGCTTGGTCATGACCTGCAGGCTGCACGCCAAAACCACGAAGCAATAAACGCGAAGTCCCGTTTAATAGCCAAATGAGCGGATACATGATTTTTCCAAACCAATATAATGGTGCTGCCAAAAGCATCGTCATTTTTTCTGCAAATTGAATGGCCAGTGTCTTTGGTGCCATCTCCCCTACCACAACATGCAAAAAGGTAACAAGTAAAAAGGCAATTGCATAGGAGGCAATTGAAGAAACCTGATCTGATAGATTCAGTATATTAAATACAGGATATAGTAAACTTTCTACAGCTGGTTTTCCTAGTGCACCTAATCCTAATGCCGTAACCGTGATGCCTAATTGACAGGCTGACAGATAATAATCCAGATCACTTGCCACTTTTTTGGCCATGAACGCCTTTTTACTGCCTTCTGCAATTAACTGATCAATTCTTGACATACGAATTTTAACGACAGCAAATTCAGATGCTACGAAAAAAGCTGTCAGTGCAATTAAAATAACCAGTAAAATTAAATTTGTAATCGTAATGATGTCCAATGATTTCCCTCGGGTTGAGGGATTCACCTCCGTGAAATTGTTATAGCTCAGATAATTTTGTTAACGTTTTTGTTAGTTTCGTTTCGAGCATATTGCACACTCGCTGTTTTTCAGCCTCAGGCAGCTCATTGAGAGATTCAATTCTTTCATGAATATCTGTAATACGGTCTTCAATCTCTCTTATGGCAACTACCGAAGCCTCTTCGGAATGCAAATCCTTTTTAATTTCCTTTAGAGACATTCCTTTATTTTTCAACTTTTTTATTTTTTCAAGCGTCAGAAGTGCCTCTTCTGAATATAAGCGATAGTTCGAGCTTGAACGCTGAACACGCAATAAGTTATGCTGTGTATAATAATCAATTGTTCTGGGAGTTAAACCACTTAACTTTGCTACTTGACCGATACGAAATAATGACTTCCCAATTCACACACCTCCTTCAAAGCTAAAATAATGCTTTTCTATAACGTTATAGTTCTCTCATGTTATCGTATTAGTTATGTATTAAACTTACAAAAAACTGAAACCATCACGAGATAGTTATGATTGAAATTATACATTTATGTTGAATACTTTTCAACAAAAAAACACTTCACCCTAAGGCAAAGTGCATGTTGGTTACATAATTAAATCTTCAAGTATCTTCTGAACCTTAACACCTTCGTGGAAATCAACGAGCTGTGCGGCTTCTCCTCTGATCGCTTTTGTTAGCTCAAGTACCAAGTCGTGCTGATTTTCTCTCTTGATTTCTAAAACTTCTCCACTTGTTTCTGATGTGCTCACTGAAAGAACGCTCCAATTCGTTAAATCAATTGCCCCTTTTTCTCCATATACCTTGCAGGACAAATGTTCTTTTTGCCCTATCCCGCTTACACCATTAAATAGAATGGGAATATTGTTTTCTGTTTCAAGCCTGCTGATGAAGCCTGTTTCACATTTGGACAGGTCTTCTGGATAATCTACAAAACTAGCTGTCACCTGCAGGTTACCAAGAATATGCTGAAGCATTTGTATGTAATGTGGTGCTACTTCGCGAATAAAGCCACCCTGTTCTCTGCCTGCAATCCAATCGTTCTGCTGCCATTGACGCGGCCATTCAGTGAAATGAAAGTTTACTTCTGCTTTCTTCAGTTCACCTAATGACCCGCTTCTGATTTTTTCTTTAAATAGATGAAAAACATTGCTATAAACCATCGGAAAGTTAATGGCATGCACAATCCCAGCATCTTCAGCTGCCCTCGCCATCTCTTCTGCTTCAGCTAGAGAATTCGCAAGAGGCTTTTCACATAATAAGTGTTTTCCTCTCTTGATAATGTCAAGCGCAATCTTATGATGAAACTTCGGCGGAACAGCCAAATAAACGAGCTGAATCTGTTCATCCTCCAGTAATTGTGTATAATCTGTATAAAGAGAAACATCTGGAAGCTGTCCCTTGAAGCTGTTTAACCTTTCGTGATTTTGATCACAAAGAGCAGCAATTTCCACTTCTTTATGCTGCAGAAAGGTATTCAAAAGTCTTTCTCCAATTGCTCCTACTCCAATAATCCCTATTTTTATCATGCTGCACCTCATTCATAAGTTCTATAAGAGTATTATACTACTAATCTAAGAATTCTGAACAATAAAAATAGAGTGCTGAGTTTTTCTCTAACATTACGAAGAAAATTTGCCGTATTGGGACGAACCTTCATTATAATGATCGTTTGCATTTTAATTATTTTCTTCTTCTTCTTCAAAAAATACTGTCCACTGAAAACCAAGCTCCACTGCAATCTTTTTTGCAATAGAGACACTAGGGGTTCTTTCCCCATTTTCAATCATCCCATAATATTGCCTCGTAATATCCACTGAGTCTGCTACTTGCTGCTGGGTGCACTTCTTTTGGATTCGGTAGGTTTCAAGCCATAGTCTTCTCATTATTTGCAACCCCTCATTCTGATCCTATTAATTCCCATTATTATGAAACATTTTGTAGCTGTCGATAGAGTATTGATATTTTTCGTAGCTTCCATAACACGCAACAGTTTGTTGCTTTATAATGTCTTTAATAAGTACCGATATGTAAAGCTCTATTATGTAAGGGAGAGAAAAAGATGCTTCATATTCGACTAAAGGAACGAAGAAAGGAATTGAAGTATAACCAAGAGGATATGGCGAGAATGTTAGGCATCACCCGCCAAGGTTATGGTCATTACGAAACAGGCAGAAATGAGCCTGATTTTGAAATGCTGCTTCATATATCAAAAATTTTAGCCTGTTCCACTGATTACTTGTTAGGCAAAACAAATTTTATAACTCAAACCGTTCAAAATAGAGAGTATGAGGAAATCGCAGAAATTTCCCATGTTGTTAAGGAAGCAGGAATTGATTCATCCGCTTTCTTCAGCGCAAAAATGTGGAAGCACCTTTCGAAAGAAGACATAGATGAAATACACCACCATTTTGATTGGGTCATTGAAAAAGCAAAGAAAAGAAGTGAAGGAAAATAAGACACCGGGATACAGCTTCCGGTGTCTTATGCATTATATTGTTGAAAAACCATATGCTATTTCTTCTAATTGCTCTCCGCCCATCTCTATATTCAAACGCTCTAATTCCTTCCCTCCAAGCTTCTCATAAAAGGTCCGTGTCGGATTATCAGCTAAAACAAACAGCATAAACGAGTTCATGCCTTTGTCTATCATTTCTTCTCTACAATGCTGAAAAAGCGCTTTTCCCAAGCCTTTTCCATGTTCTTTCTTTAATAAATATAGAGTATAAATTTCTCCTGTGTATCCTTGATAATCCCCAGATCTTTCCTTGCCGCAATTTGCGAACCCAACGACTTCCTGAAGTTCATTTTCAGCAACATAGACCGTCGCATGTGGAATAATACTATTCCACATTTTTTCTCTATTTTCATACGATAAGTCCTCTAAATAGGAATCAGCCACAATTCCCTTGTATGTTTCACGCCAGCTATCAACATGAATTTGGGCTATCTTTGGGGCATCTTCTATGACCGCTTTTCTAATTTTCATTATATTCTCCTTTATTGATCCTTTTTTAATATCCCTAAATATTCGACCCACGGTCCCACATCTGCACGATAGGATTCAGCCATAATTCTAACGATCTGTGATATATGTGTTAGATCATGAACTGCCCAAGTGGATATGAGTTCGCGGACTTTCACGGTTCCAAAAGCTGGGTGGTAGCCTGTTTGTTCAAGTAAATCTTCTGAGGAGATCAGATGTTTTAAGGTTTCTATATTTTCTGCTCTCAGCTGTTTAAAAGTAAGTAATGCCTGTTCTAGGGGCACTTCATTGTTTTGCAGATGTGCAAAACGATCAAAAGCTGGGAATGCTTCTTTATCTCCTTCTATTAAAATAAATTGCAGGCGCGGAATCCAATTGGATCGCTCTCCTTCAATTAAATGTAAGACGACTTCCTTTGCATTCCATGTTCCTTCCCCTTCACGGCCATTTGTCCATTGACCACTTAATCCGGTTAAAAAAACATCTAACATATTTGGTGTTCTTTCCAAAATCTCAATCGCTTCACTTAGCTTGAACTTCATTATCTGCCCTCCTCTTTTTTTCTTTTCTATGACTATTTTAATCTATTCAGAATAAAACGAAAATAGATTTTGTTTTTTGATTAGAGGCTAAAGCTTCTGCATTGGTTTCTATAGGAAAACATAATTAAGGGAGGAAACGGGACTCTGAAATCCAGATACTGGTTATTAGAGGGGTGTTTAAGCCGGAATCACGACTCTAAAATCCAGATACTGGTTATTAGGCGTGTGTTTAAACCAAAAGCATGACTCTAACGTCCAGATACTGGGTATTAGGGGTGTGTTTAAACCGGAATCACGACTCTAAAATCCAGATACTGGTTATTAGGCGTGTGTTTAAACCAAAAGCATGACTCTAAAGTCCAGATACTGGGTATTAGGGGTGTGTTTAATCCAGAATCACGACTCTAAAATCCAAATACTGGTTATTAGGGGTATGTTTAATAAAGAATCATGACTCTGAAATCCAAACACTGGTTATCAGAGGTGTGTTTAAACCAGAAACGACACTCATAATCCAGGTATTATCTATCAAGGGGCAAGTTTAAGCCGGAAAAGCCCTAGTTTCTATCTGTTGAAAATGAAAGAATACGAGACAAGATCTGAGTTGCATCTAACCACTCTTCCAACATACCAGATGCCTTTGAACTGAATCTTGTGCTGAATTCATATTTCCTGAGATAAGAACAAAGAGGCTGGGACATAAGTATTTAACACAACCACAGAACCGAATGATTAGAAGTTAATATTTCTAATCATTCGGTTTTTTATTTGTTTAACATTTAATATTTCTAAACATGAGTGAAATGGAGCGGAGGACCCTCGACTCCTATGGGCAATAGAGGAAAGGGTGAGACCCCGCAGGAGCTTTGCTCCGAGGAGGCTCAGCTTCCTCCCCATGGAAAGCGAGGGTCTGGAGCGCAGGTGGAACGGGCTTGTGTAAACACGTAAACCTTAAAAATGAACATTCGTGTTTTACAAATAGTAATTTTGTTTTGTCCCAACCTCTTTTTGATGGATTCAGCATTATTTGAAATCACTCGACATTAATTCGTTAATTTTATATTCAAGCTGCTCAAGCTTCGTTTTAACCGCGTCCATTTTCTTTTGCAGTTCTTCCAGTTGAAAGCGATCTTTTTGCTTAGAAGAATGTTTGTCAACTGAGTTTTTTTGTGTGGACATATGCGATCACCTTCTCAATTAGATTTTTTTGTGAATTTGGTAAAAAAATCATAAACAGCAGCGTAACCGTTTTATATTATCTACTACAAAAAGAGCTGTATATTATTAGCAATTACCCTTTTTTCAATAAAACATGTAAGAGCTTATGGTTATTTCCAAAATTGCCACCAGTTTTTTTGAGGACTTTCTTCAGCTGCGGCTGTGTTACGAAAAGTTTCAATGAAATTTTGAAAACGATCCTCCCGCTCACGTACCTGCTGCCAATAAATTTCACGTTCCTTTTGAATCGATTCTATATAGATTTCACGATCTGAATTTAATGTCTCAATTAATGTACTAATTTCTCCGCTTGTCACTTCAGCTGAACTTGAAATGTAATGAATCATCGTTTTAAATTCCTCTGAAGAAGCATCAGATGATTCAGATATTCTTTTGGTCAAGGCATGATAATGATCGGAATGGCGTTTTGAAGCTCTCGAAACCCTTTTTGACAACGTTCCGACTACTTCGGAGGTTTGTTCCGAGGATTGTTGGATATGATCAGAAAGGAGATTAATTTCTGCCTTCGTATTTTCATTTGATTTATAAATTGAATCGGATAAACTTTTCACTGTATAGAGCGCGCCTTTTGAAATCTCCTT
>NZ_LT800494.1:2480008-2565767 GCF_900166665.1 Cytobacillus gottheilii
TTTCTAATCATTCGGTTTTTTATTTGTTTAACATTTAATATTTCTAAACATGAGTGAAATGGAGCGGAGGACCCTCGACTCCTATGGGCAATAGAGGAAAGGGTGAGACCCCGCAGGAGCTTTGCTCCGAGGAGGCTCAGCTTCCTCCCCATGGAAAGCGAGGGTCTGGAGTGCAGGTGGAACAGACTTGTGTAAACGCGTAAACCTTGAAAATGAACATTCGTGTTTTACAAATAGGAATTTCGTTTTGTTTTAACAAGCTTTTTGCTGCACTTACATATACAAAAACTCGCTATTCAGGTTACTCACTTTCCAGAGGGACAGATACTTAGCCCCACGCACTCTTTCATCTCATCTCAACATACATGCCCACTAAAAAGTGATGATCAAAATAACATTCACTCCGAAAAAAACCTAAAATTTAAATGCTTTTCCGAGTGTTTCTAATTCCGCTGCTTTCCGTTCAAGATCATGCGCTTTAGTTGTTATCTGCTGTATTGACGCACTTGTCTGCTGAACAGACGCAGATGTCTCCTCGATTCCTGCAGCAGATTCTTCTGAGATGGAAGCTACCTGTTCAAGTGATTGCTTCATAGCTGTACTATTAGAAGAAATATGTGTTAAATGGTTTGAAATGGTTTCTGTTCGATTGACCATATTCAGCATAGATTGATAGATTGTTTCAAATGCCTGATCTGTTTTCGATAAATCATTTGAGCCTTTTTCTACCTGTTCAAAGCCTTCTGATAGTGACCTAGAAACGGCTTGAGATTCCAGTTGAATGCGATCGACAATGTTTGTAATTTCTGTAATAGATGATGAAACTTGTTCTGCCAGCTTTCGTACTTCATCTGCCACCACTGCAAAACCTTTCCCATGTTCCCCCGCTCGTGCAGCTTCAATTGCTGCATTCAGTGCCAGTAGGTTCGTTTGATCTGCAATACCGCGAATCACTTCTACGAGCATATTGATCTCTTTTGATTGCTGATCCAATCCTTGCACTTTTTCAACTGCACTCTCCATCATTGAATGAATCGCTGACATCTGTTCGATCGATTGAGTCATTAATTTTTTTCCATTTTTCGTAATCCCATTCACTTCTGCAGCAGATGTAAGAATGACCTTTCCTTCATGATCCGTCGCTGTGATGCTCTCATCAAACACAGCCATCTGTTCAGAAATGGATACAGTCCGATCGGCCTGCTGTTCTGATCCAGAAGATAGATGCTGCATGGTCACAGCTACGGCCTCTGTGCCTTCCATCATCTCAGCGCAAGCATGTTTCATTTCGATAGACTCTCGTTTGACAACAGAGGAGAGATCTTGGATACCCTGAATCATTTCCTTCATTTTGGTTTGTGTTTCTAAAATATCCTGTATTAACAAACCAAATTCGTCTTTTCTTGCTTTTCCTTGATACGTATTCATTAAGTTTCCGTTTGCCAATTGCTGCATCATTTCTTTGATCTGCTGAATAGGCTTGGAGAAACTGCTGCTGAGAAGCATGGAAACAATGATCACAACAATAACAGAGCTAACACCAATGAGCAGTAAAAAGAACAGAATTTCATTATTGATCTGTTTAACTGCCTGTATGTCCTGAATCACTTCCATTGCACCTATGACAGTAGTGCCTGTAGGGTCAAGAATGGGCACAAATAATTCTAGATTTTTTTCATTTTCGTAGACTACTTCCTGCTGTGCCAATACCTTAGCCAGGATCTCATCATTTATAGAACTGCTTGCTTCAGTATGGTTTTCCATTGAACTGGCAGCAATGTTTCCGTCTTGGTCCAATAAATTTAAAGTAATACCTTTCATAGAATTAGTAATATGTTCGATCGCTTTGCCGCTAATTCCAGTTTGCAGCGTTCCCACAACTTTTCCACCATCAACAATAGGAACAAACGCACGAACAGCCAAGCCGCTGCTTCCAAATTCAAAGCCAGCTGAATGGTCTTTATTTAGTGCATGCTGAATGGCAAGCAAATCACTTTTGTCATCACCGGATTTTTCTGGATTATGTCCACGATGCTGAACAATTCCGGAAGCATCTCCTAATTCAAAAACATCTAAGCCATGCTCAGAACGCAATCTGCTGAAAATGGGAGCAACGGTCTCTTTCACCATTTCAGAATCTCCGCTCAGGAAGGCTTCTTTTATTTCATTGTTTTCAGCATATAATTCTGTCAGTTGCAGCAATTCATCAGCAGCTTGATCAAACTGGGCTGTAATCGTTTCTTTCATTGCAGTCTGATTGTTTTCAAGGACCGTGTTAAAACCTTGATTTGTTTTCCATACTAAAAAACCACTTATAAGAATGATAGGAATAATGGCAACCATCAAAATAGTAGTTAATAATCTTGCTTTGATCGATGATGTAATCTTCAAGTTCTTATCTCCTCTGCTAAAACATGATCATTAAAAATACTTATTCAGTTTATCATTATAGAAAAGTAAGTGTCTATAACATTTAAATTATGGCAATATAGAGACTAATTTCGCATCTTTTACTGGATATTTCTTCCCATAAAAAAAGAACGGCATCTAACCGCTCTTTTTCCATATCTTATATTCCTTCTTCTAATAAAGCTTCGATCACAGGTTCCATTTCGTACGGTTCAGCAGTGGATTCAAACCTTTCGATCACATTGCCCTCTCGATCAATTAGGAATTTTGTAAAATTCCATTTGATAGAATCTCCATGTAAATAATGAGGATAGCGGCCATTTAAAATGGACATCAGCAATTTAGAAACTGGGTGATTCAAATTAAACCCATCAAATGGCTTTTGTTCAGAAAGATAGACAAATAATGGATGAGCATCCTCGTCTCGGACGTCAATCTTTTTGAAAATGGGAAAGTTAACTCCATGTTTTAATGCACAAAACTCAGCAATTTCTCCATCCTTTAAAGGCTCTTGATCCGCAAATTGATTGGAAGGAAAAGCGAGGATTTGCAATCCTTGTTCCCCGTATTTTTCCTGCAGCTTTTGCAGGTCCGTTAATTGAGGTGTAAAAGAGCATTTTGTGGCTGTATTTACGATTAATAAAACTTTGCCTTTATATTTTTCCAAGCTAGTTGTTAAACCGCTTGCTGTTTTTACTTTATAATCAAATATAGTCATAAGGTCCCTCCGAATTTAGGTAAAATGCACTATATTTATCCTACCTAAAAACGAGCAAGTTGGCAATAAATTTATCTCGAATTAAAGATAAATTTATTTTGATTGCTGATGATCCTAAACTGACGTTCTACTTTCTGCACTTACCTGGATTAGACGGATAAAAAAAGGATAAAATAGCATCCCCGCTATGATCACTAATCCGAATATAGGAAACATTGTTTCCCCCGGACCTAATGGAAACAAACTGCGAAAGCTATAGGACATGATGAAGTAATACGGAAACCAAAGAAACATGCTCCATTTTTTATGCTTGCTGGAGCCTTTCCAATAGCTGCGATGAAAAATGTAAGCACCAAAACCCACTAAGCAAAAGAGAAGCACATTGATAATCACGATGAATAATTGCACAGTATCTAAATCAATTCCTGTGATTCTTCCTACACGATAGACATTAATAAAGAGTTCTGTTGTAAGAAAAAAAATAAAACCATAGAAAAAACTAACTGTGTTCAACTTAATAAAAAATGTCATAACAGCTCCTTAAGTTCCATTGCCAGCACAATTTTATCACTGCAGCGAATGCCATTCTCAATAATTTCTTCTTTGTAATGATTTATAAAGTAGTTATGTTCAATTCTATTTATTCTGAAACCGCACTTTTGGTAGAGTAAAAGCTGATGAATACTGGAATTGCCTGTACCGATTTCTAAATGATGATAGCCTAGTTCTTTTGCCTTCGAAATAGCATGGGTTACTAATTTTTTTCCGATCCCCTTGCCTTGCTGTTCTGCTGCAACGGCGATATTGACAATTTCAGCTGTTTGCGGACCTGTTTCAAGGAGCACATATTCCCCCATTATCTCATCATCTATTTCCGCTAGAAAGCAAGATCCTCTATGTAAATAGGTTAAAACCATTTCTTCAGATGGATCTGCGAGCAGAAGCAAATCCAGTGGAGCATTTTCTTTTTTGGACAGTTCTCTAATCTTCATAATTACACCTTCTTTTATTTAGGCTCTATTCTAACCTTCTACTCTTTCAGTTCATAGCCACAATAATGGCAAAAACAGCCCTTTATTAAAAAAATCCTATATAAAAACGGACGAAGCAAATAGGATGATTGTTTCGCGGAAAATAGAAAAAAACGATTTATTTAAAAAACGAACAAAGATAATAGCTTGTAAAAACGCAGGATAAAATACCGCTCATTGGAGAAAATACCAATAACTTCTTCAATGAGCGGAGTGTAAATTATGTGGTCCTGGATTTATGAACATATCATTAATACCATTTATTTCATCGTGAGCGTTGTTGGGATCCTATTCCTTGGCTGGTGTGTCCTTTTTTATTATTGTTTTAAAACAGATACAAACGATAATAATGAAAAGAAAATGTAATCCATAGCTCCTTCTTGTTCAGAGATCTGTTGCCTTTACTTGCCCTTCAAGAAAATAGTGTTTCTTAGATGGAAGCACAACGAACATAAACAAAATCACTGACAAGGTTACGGCGATAACACTAAAGACGAGACAGGCAGTTTGCAGGGAAAACCAGCCAGCCCCTAACCCCAGTATGAGTGTCAGTATGATCTGCAGCAAGCCTTGAACGAATTCAGCCATACTCGAAACTCTTCCCATGATTCTAACCGGCACGCTATTCTGAAAGAAAGTGGCATATCCTGCATGAGCAAAGGCCATAAAAAAGCCTAAAAAGACAAATGCAAGCAGAGCTGTTGTGAAACCATTGGATGAATAAAACAATAAATAGCAGATGGAAGAAAGCAGAACTCCGGCACCTAGATAAAACTTTAAGCTTAATAGATGTGCCAGAAAGGCTGCCAAAATGGCTCCGATTATCGATCCAATGCCAGTCACACTTACAATCCAGCCATATTCCTGAACAGATAAATCTAAGATTTCGATAATAAAAATGGATTCCTGCGCATCTAATGCGTAGCCAATTAATGTAGCTGATTGATATAAAACATACACAATGACAAAAAATGCTGCGCCCTTCACAAAGCGGCTTACCATTCCCCAGTCACGCTTAAGTGTTTTCCATTTAAAGCTTCCTTTATGTGAACTCTTTTGCTCGTCCAAGTCAGGAAGCAGCATGATGAATAGTCCGCAGATGACAAATGTGGCAGCATTCAGATACATACAAACATCTGTGCCAAATTGCCAGATCAGCAGACCGCCTAATGCTGGCCCGAGAATAAATGCTCCTGAGTTCATCATACTCAGCAAGGAATTGAAGCGCTTTCTCTGTTGGGACGGAATCAGTTTCGTTATGTACACAGTTGAACTAGGTCCAAAAAAAGAGCCGGCGATATGTATAAGAAGCAATACGGCATAAATGGCCCATAAATCTTGCATAAATGGCAGAAGGAATACAAAGGCACCGCGAATAAAATCGACTGCAGCCATTAATCTCCGTTTGTTGACTCGGTCAATGACACTGCCTGCCCAAGTATTTGTCAAGAGGATGGCAATTGGACGTATCATATAAATTCCTGCAACAGCTGCTGGAGAGCCTGTTAAATCAATGATGGCTATATTTAAAGCAATCAAATAAATCCAATTTCCTAAGTAAGAGATGCCTATTCCACTCAACAATAAACTAGCATTTTTCCAAGAAACGGAGTCCCCCCCCTTTTATTCTAAACTCATTTACGCTGCTCTTCGTGTAATGGTTAATCAGGTATTAAACAAATGATTGAGACAGCTTTCCTTTTCCATTTTTAATCGTAATCTCCGCTTTTGCTCCATTCACAAAGGTCATTTGAGGCGGAACATGTCCACAGTCAACATCATAGAAAATGGGCAAGGAAACATCCTCTTTCAGATCTTTATAAAAATCTTCAATCCTGTACCCATCAACAGTCTCATTGGCACTGCTCCTGCCAAAAACTATGCCTGCAGCATGTTCAAACCAGCCGGCAAGCTTCATTTGAATAAAGGTTCTTCGTAAGTCAGTTGTAGTCATTTCACAATTTTCAAAGTACCAAAGTATTCTTTCGTTCTTTAAATCGTTATTCTGAAATGAGCGAATATCTCCGTATGGAGTACCAATAACATGTCTAATCACGTCAATACAGCCTCCAAGCAATCGCCCTTTTAGTGTGAGCTCTTCATGCTCTTCTAGCGTTTTCCATTCTGTCTTTTCTGTTAAGTGAAAGACAGCTGGACTAGGATTCTCATGCTGCCAGCTTTTCTGATAGTGCTGAGAAGAGACTTGGTCAATCCTTTCTCCTCTTTTGGTTAACAGAACTTCTTCCCACTTTGCTGTCACATCATCTGTCAGTGTACCGCGCAGATCAATTAAATTTGTGCCATGAGCTGTGGCCATTCCTGTTTTTAGCGTTATAACAAATAGAAGCAAGCTTATATCAGAATAGCCTAGGATCCATTTGGGCTTGATGCTTTCATAATCGATCAGATCAATTATTTCTAACAGCAGCTCACCGCCCCATGGAGGAAAAATAAGCTGAATAGATGGATCGTTCAGCATGGTGTTTAGCTCATGGGCCCGCTTTTTTGCTTCTGCTGATTTGGCTTTTTTTTGCGTCCAGCTCGTTTCGCCAGCTTGAATAGCATAACCTTTATTCTGCATTTTTTGAATTGCTTGGCGCAGCAGCTGATGCATCGATTCCGGCACGCCGGAGGACGGTGCTGTGATGCAAATTCGCCCATTTTTATGGAACTCTGGATAAGTGATCATTTTATCTTCCTCACTTGTCTTTTCAATCTTATTTGAATAATATAACATTATTATCATAATTTTCACATCATTTTGTTAAAAAATGACTATAAAAAAGAGGCTGGACAAAACGAAATTAATATTTATAAAACACGAATGTTCATTTTCAAGGTTTACGTGTTTACACAAGCCCGTTCCACCTGCGCTCCATTTCACACATGTTTAGAAATATTAAATGTTAAACAAATAAAAAAACCGAATGATTAGAAAGATAACTTCCTTACCATTCGATTCTATGAGTGTGTTAAATACTTATATCCCAGCCTCTAAAGTAAAACTATTGTTTCTTTCCAAAGATTTCTGCTTCTAGTCTTTTGCCTGTTGGTGTCGCTGCCAGCCCGCCTTCTGCTGTTTCTCTTAGGGCAGATGGCATGGATTGGCCGATTAGGAACATGGCACCGATTACTTCATCACATGGAATCCGGCTCGTGATGCCAGCTAACGCCATATCAGCAGCTGTCATGGCATTGGACGCTCCCATCGCATTACGTTTGACACATGGAACTTCAACTAATCCTGCAACAGGATCACATACAAGACCGAGCATATTTTTTAATGTGATGGCCATTGCTTCAGCCGCTTGCTTAGGCGAACCGCCAGCCATTTCAACGATCGATGCTGCCGCCATGCCGCTCGCTGAGCCAACTTCAGCCTGACATCCTCCAGCAGCACCAGAGATCGATGCGTTATTCGCTACAACAAATCCGAACGCAGCTGATGTAAATAAGTATTCAATCATTTCCAATCTTGTAGGATTTAACACTTCTTTTACAGCAAAAAGAGTACCTGGCACAACGCCGGCTGAACCTGCAGTCGGCGTAGCACAGATTGTGCCCATGGCTGCATTTACTTCGTTCGTTGCAACCGCCTTGCTGACCGCATCTAAAAGGGTATGCCCAGATAATGCTTTGCCTGACTTGAGATATTTTTGGAGGAGCACAGCATCTCCTCCCGTTAAACCGGAAACTGACGTAACACCGTTTAACCCTCTCTCAACCGCTTGCTCCATCACCGTTAAGTTTCGATCCATTTTAGCGATAATCTCTTCACGAGTTAGCCCCGTTACTTCAATCTCCTGCCGGATCATAATTTCAGCTGTTTTAACTCCTTCTTTTTCTGCAAGTTCAACCAGCTCGGCTACGTTTTTAAATAACATGATGTAATTCCTCCTTCATGATCGCCTTGTGTATCTATTCAACCATCCGAATAACCTGTGTCACATTGTGCAGCTTTTCAATATCCTCAATTAGATCCTGAGCGATTTTTTGATCAACCTCAATAACCATTAAAGCCATTTTCCCTTTTTCTTTGCGGGAAACTTCCATATGACCAATATTAATTTCATGCTGTGCTAAAATATGGGTTACCGCAGAAATAACACCAAACTGGTCGTTATGCACAACCAGGATCGCCGGATGTTCACCAGATAGCTTAAGCTTGAAGCTGTTCAGCTCTGTTATTTCAATAGTACCTCCGCCGATTGAAATCCCAACCAGCTCTAAATCCTTTTCATCGTCAGACAATTTAATCCGTACAGTATTGGGGTGCTCTGGAACCGCTTCTTCAACGGAAAAAGTGACCTCCATCCCTGCTTCCTCTGCTAGTTGAAGCGATGTGGGAATTCGTTCATCAAATGTATCAAAGTCTAAAATTCCGCCTACAATCGCTACATCCGTTCCATGTCCCTTATAGGTTTTCGCAAAAGAGCCATAAAGCAGAATCTCTGCTTTTTTTGGCTGTCTAGCAAATAAAGTTCGCGCCACCCGGCCAATTCTTGCTGCTCCGGCTGTATGGGAACTGGAAGGACCGATCATGACCGGACCGATTATATCAAACGCTGATCTGTATTTCATGTTAATACCCTCCTCAACTGTACCGCACTTTTTTGTACACGCTTATCATCATATATTATCCTGTGAAGATTTATGTTCAACAGTTATTGTGCATGGCAATTAATTAAATCTGGATGTATGATTATATAGATATATAGTATTGTGAATGAATAAATCTCAGTTTCTTTGAAAACGTTTTCTTTATTGTTAGATCACACCTCAACCATCTTAACATAAAAAGAATCATCTTCATATATTTTTAATCGAAAGCACCATTTGTGTGATGGAAATTTTACTATTTAGGTCACTTAACTTCATTTTACCATGGTATAATTAGGAAGAACTGTTTAATACCTGTTAAAACATAAAAAATGTACGAGTGGAGGTCTTTTATGTACGGACTAGATGGCGTTTTTCTTCTAAAAATAGCACTTTTTCTTGTAGCCTTTATTGCATTCATGATGGTATTAGAAATGATCATGAGGAAATCGTTTAAAATTGAGAAACGAAACTTGTTTTGGAGATCTGCTTATGTCAATGAGACTCACAGAAAAATAGACTGGACCATTCGCGGCGTGGGCATTGCGGGTATCATATTAGGCTTTATCATACATAGTGTAAGAAGCTTTGATGATCGAATTTGGTACTTAGAACCATGGACGATCTTATTCTTATTAGTTATATCCGCTGAAATAGCAAGAGCCATAATGGAGAAGAAACATGCACCTCATCCAAAGCAATACCTAGCTACAATCAGCCAACTATCCCTTATTGTCTTGTTGTGTGTAAGCTTATATTTAACTGATTTCTTTGGCTTGCTATAAACAGGGATGGGACATAAGTATTTAAGACACCCATAGAACCGAATGGTTAGGAAGTCATCTTTCTAATCATCCGGTTTTTTATATAGGTTGTTTTCGTAAAGATTGTTGTTTTTAGAGATTAAAGAGAGAAATTTAAAACTTTTCCCAGCACTTTTCGTCTTATAATTTAAAAGGGGGAAATGCCTTGAAAAAATTTAAGTATTTAATAGCCTTTATAGGAATAATTTCGCTTTTTATAGCTGGATGTTCAAACCAAGAACAAAACATTGAAGTTCATAAGCGTATTGGTGATGAAAATAATTATGAAGACTTCAAAATAATTACTAAGAATCAACAAGTTCAAAAGGTCAGGGAGATAATCAATAATATTGATTGGGAGACAGCAAAGGTAGAAATGGCACGTCCTGCTGATTACAGATTTGCTTTTCAATTTAAAAATCCTGATATAGAAGCAAAAGCGGTGCTATATAAACTTTGGATTAGTCCAAATAAAGATAAAGTAGAACTCGTTATTGATGCTGAAAGTAAATATGTTCAGTTAGACAACAATAAGTCAGCAGAACTTTTTGAGATACTTACAGGCGAAAAAATATCTGAACAAGACCTCAAATAGAAGTCTTTAATTATGCTCTCCTTATCATTTCAACAGTTGTAATAACAGAATTTCGACACGCTGAAATAAGCATTTGGTCCACTTGATTTTCAAATGCTAAGTTCTTCCCTATTTGAAGCCAACGAAACCAGTAGATGTAGTTATCCAAGTAATAGTAGCCACACCCTGGAACCGTTCCATCCAATCTTTTAAACGATGGTGAAAGTTGTTAACGTGTTGGATATGAAAAATCCCTTTCTTTACACGTTGTTTTTGGCGTTCATTCACTGTTTCGTGTTGCAATTTCTTGTTTTTTGCAAACTTCATGTAATTTGAAGCTATATCAGTGCATAGCAAAGCAGACGGGTGAATATATTCACCAATCACAACATCAATTTCCTTTCACATGTCCTGTTCCAACTTTACGGGCAATAACACTACCGTTTCGGTCTTGAGCTACAACAACAGCGATTTTGAGATTAGAAATTATTCTTTTTTCATCTTTTTCTCCACATTTCTTTGCCTTCCTATGAGTAATTTCCCGACCTTTCATTGACTCACGAAAGAATGTCTCGTCACTTTCAACGATGCCTTGCAATTGATTAAGCCCGTTGCTTCCTAACGCATTCAAGATTTTATGTCTTCAATAAAATGCAGTGGACAGGTGAATCTTTAATCGTTCAGCGATTTTTGGAGGTGTATATCCTTCGACCATCATTTGATGTATTTTACCCACTTCTCAGGATAACGAGAACCTGAAAAACGGTGTGTTAGTCATATCATTAGATGTCTATCCACATATTTGTATGTCTCCTGAGACCGTCTTATATCAACCTTTTATTAATTGGTCAAGAAAGCAACAGTCAATGCGAAAACAGCCTTTATATGATTATAAAATAATTTTATTACCATAGTGAAATGGAGCGGAGGACCCTCGACTCCTGTGGGCAATAGAGGAAAGGGTGAGACCCCGCAGGAGCGACAGTGACGAGGAGGCTCAGCTTCCTCCCCACGGAAAGCGAGGGTCTGCAGCGCAATGGAACGGACTTGTTTAAATAACCAAATCAAGATATTGAATATTCGTGTATTAAAAGATTAATTTCGTTTTATCCCAGTTCCTACAAATTCGCTAATAATATCTGAAAACGTTTGTTTCTCGCTGTTTTTTCTTCTTCATCAGCGAGATCGTATTTTTTCAAGAGGTGAAAAATTTCATTTAAGATTTCCTGTGTATGATCTTGTTCCAAGAATTGCAGAAGTCTTTCCGGCATGCCTTCTGGAAGATGATGTTTTTGCTGATGCAGTTTTCCTTTTACATCTTCAACATTATGATCTATATTGCATTCACTCATTTCGCTTCCTCCTTGTTCATTCGGACAATCTCTTTCTTCTTCGATTCATACCCTGTTCTTAGCTTTTCTAATCCTCTTCCTTTACATACTGATAGTCTTCCCTGTTAATGGGCTTAAAGCCTGCTGGTTTATAAAAACGCAGCAGATCTTTGTATAGCAGCTGATCCGACATTTCTAGCTCCTTGCGCGCTTTTTCTGCTAAATGTGCATATAAGCCTGCTTCCTCCACTAATTCACCTGACTGGCTATCATACATTTTTTCGCCAATCATCGTGACGTCTGGTGAGACAAAATCTCCGTTTCGCAATGGAATGATTTCATTATGCTCCTCCGATAACAAATCAGATCCAAAGTCTAAATATTCCTTCGTGCTGATGCCTAAAAGGTGCAGAACCGTTGCACGAATATCCAGCTGTCCGCCATACGATTGAATCAGGCCACCCTCCACACCAGGAACATGAATGAACACCGGTACTCTCTGCAGCTGCGCATACTCAAATGGAGTCACTTCTTTTCCAATGATTTCTGTCATTGCTTCATTGTGGTTTTCGGAAATGCCATAATGATCGCCATATAAGACTACGACTGTATCGTCATATAAACCAGACGTTTTTAAGTCTTGAAAAAACTGTTCTAATGCCGCATCCATATAGTGAGCAGATTGAAAATACTGATTGACAATCTTATCATCTGTTTCTGCTGCGGGAAAATCGGTGTCCCCTTCATCCATTTCAAATGGAAAATGATTGGATAGTGTAATAAATCTTGTATAAAACGGCTGCGGAAGTTCTTCAAGCATTGGCATTGACTCTTTAAAGAATGGTTTATCCTTCAGTCCATAATTTTTCGTATCTTCTTCATTCATACTATAGTATTCAGCATCATAAAAGCGATCGATGCCCATACTTTTATACATTTCATTACGGTTCCAAAACGTTTTATAATTTCCATGAAAGACAGCAGACGTATATCCGTTTGCTTTCAAAATCGCTGGTGCCGACTGAAACGTATTTTGAGCTTTATTTACATAAACAGCTCCCTGAGCCATTGGGTAAAGAGCATTATCCATTATAAACTCAGCATCAGATGTTTTCCCTTGACCTGTCTGGTTGTAGATATGATCAAAATAAAAAGCTTCCCCAGTATCAACAAGAGAATTTAGAAATGGAGTCACTTCTTCCCCATTTAACTCATAATCAATAAGGAAGGTCTGCAGTGATTCCATCGATACATAAATCACATTTTTTCCTTCAGCAGCACCGAAATAGTCTGGATTAGGTGCAGCTTTATTGGCTTTAATATAGTTTTCAACTTCAGTAATATCGTTTGTATCCGCCATGGCGCGCTGCCCAGCTGATTTTACATTTTGAACAACATCGTAAATAGAGAAATTATAAGTGCCTAAATATTTCACTAAATAATTGCGGTCAAAGGATCTTGATAAAAGCTCAGGCCGGTCTTTTTCAGCTAGTCCTAAATTCAGCATAAATAAAGCAATGGCTGCTGACATGATGATTAGGGCAGGTTTTCTGTTGGAAATCTGAGATGGTTTGTACCACTTTTTTACTAAAAACAGAATTAAAAAGATACTATCTGCAAAATAGAAAATATCATACGGAGTCATTAATGAAAACGCACTATTGCCTAGTTGTCCGGCATTCGTTTTTGTCTGCATGATCACAGGTATGGTGATAAAATCATCAAAAAAGCGGTAATATACCACATTGGCATACAGCAGAATGGACATCAGCAGCTGCGTAACCAATAGAAGCATTTTTTGAATTTTCCCTTTAAAGAACAGTGCTATTCCTAAGAAAAATAAACTTGAGCTTAAAGGATTTAAAAAGAGCAAAAATTGCTGTAACCCATTTTCAATGCCAAGCCGGAATTCGATTAAATAGGCCGCATACGTTTTTAGCCATAATAAAATAGCCACACAAAAGAAAAAAGATAAGCTGCCTTGTTTAAAATATGTTTTCATGAATTTCACCTCAAGACTTACGAGACATTTTTACCTATTACTTCATTTTAGAAGTATTCATATGCTGCTTACTAAAGAAAGTCATAAAGAAAACTTGCCGTCTGGGCAAGCTTAATGAACAACAGATTCTTTCTGCATTTAATTCCCTGCTCGAAAGAAATATGAATTTAATATAGCACAAACAATAAAAAAAGAGAATTATTAAGAGTGATGTATCAGTGCTCATTTACAATTACTTTTAACAGATTAATGTGTGTTAATCCATGGTACTCGCTTTCGTGGAAAAAGGTCGCTGAACCTTCTGAGGAACTCCCTCTGCTCATCATGATCAAATCACAATCAACGAGAATATGATGATATTTATATGAAAATAAATGTTAAAACCCCCGTTTATCGAAACGAGGGTTTTAACATCAAACTGATTATACGAATGAAACTTACATGCTTATGCAGATAGGGAAGATACGCGTACAAACGCAATTGCATCAACAGGAACTAGCGATTGGCGCGTAGCAGCCGCAGTTTCGTACCCAGGAATTACTTCAGTAATTCTAACAAATTCGTCAGACACCACTTCGATTAGAACACCTACATAGTAGCCGTATTCTCCTGTCACAATTTCTACTTCTCTTCCTGCATAACGTGACAACTGTTCAATGAAACTTGTACTAAACATTATTCTCCCTCCTTAATCAACTGTTACTATGCCTTGCATTCTAGCAGTCGGTACTAAAAGAAAATCTGTGCCATTGTTTAAAACGAGATAGTCTGGTCGAGCAACTGCTAGCACTCCGGAAACTTGCCCGCCCATTGTGTTTACTAGCACCTGTCTGCCAACTAATCCCTCTAGCTCATCATCAATGCCAGGGTTATCTGTAGGCGGATCTATTGGGTCTGATGGGCTT
This sequence comes from Cytobacillus gottheilii, assembly GCF_900166665.1. Classification (GTDB taxonomy): domain Bacteria; phylum Bacillota; class Bacilli; order Bacillales; family Cytobacillaceae; genus Cytobacillus; species Cytobacillus gottheilii_A. The sequence goes on from NZ_LT800494.1 coordinate 2,494,381, forward strand.
TCTGGAGGAAACCCTGGGAATCCTGGGGATCCAGGGAACCCTGGGAATCCTGATGGAGGTCCTGCTGGTGGTCGTCCTGGCCCTCTATCATAGCTTGGTGCTTCATCACTGCTTTCATGCCAATGATGGTGAGGTCTTCTGCCAGGAGATGAAGACACTCCCAACAAAGAATTTAATAAATCAGTTACGAACCCCAATCCAAAGCGGCCAGGAATCGCAGTGATATCTCTTAAATCAATACGCATTATATAATGCACTCCCTTCTTCTTTTGTCTATATCAGTGTATGAAGGATTGTAAAAAAAGAATGGACGAGTCTCCTATGTAAATCGCCTTTTTTACACAATTTCACTACAAGACAAAATAACACGTCTACTACATCACTATTTATGAATATTACTGTTGTAAGAGGTGATTTTAAGATGAATAAGATATTAATGGTAGTCGACCATCTTGGAGCGAATGGGACCGTCACTCATGTCATCAGTCTTTCTAAAGCATTAAAGGACAGAGGATTTCATATTGTAGTAGCTGGCAGAGAAGGAACGAAACAGACAGCTCTCATTGAGCATGGTATTCCATTTTATCCAACAGACTTTCCGGCTACATTTACTCCAACTCCAGGTCAAAAACACAAAATAGAAAAGAAACTAAAAGATATTATTCTGGCAGAAGGCATTACGATGATTCATGCTCATCAAGTATACTCTGGTATGATGGCAGCCAGAATTTCAGCTGCGCTCGGTCTTCGCTTTATTTACACTGTACATGGACTTTATTCTCACAATCACGAATTAAATCGTATTGCACAATATGCGGAAAAACTAATCGCGGTAAGTCCGTACGTGTATGCCCAGCTAAAAATTCAATATCCCGAAAAACTACTCCTAATCCTTAATGGCGTTGATGAAACAGAATTTTATCACGATGATTCAGATTTAATTAAGGCACTGCATTCTATTTCGGTAGATCATTTTGTCGTTTTTTATGCTAGTCGCCTAGAGTGGATAAAGGCTGACATTTGCATGCAGCTCATACAAGCTGTCAATCAGCTGAAAAATACAACCATGCCCGATCTTCATTTAGTGATCGCTGGTGAAGGAAAAAGGAGCACGCAAATAGCCGATACGGCGCGATTTTATAATCTCAATAGAAAAGAAACTTTTATCACAACCATAGGAAGTCAAACAGACTTACGGGCATACTATGGCATAAGCGATTGTATAATCGGTACTGGGCGAACAGCATTGGAGGCAATGCTGTGTGAAAAAAGAGTGATTGCAGCAGGCAATAAAGGCTATTTTGGCACAGTTACTGCTGAGAATTGGGAAGAAGCAAAATATGCTCATTTTGGCGATCACTTTGCTGTGCAGCCAACCAGCAAGGACAAAATCATCCAAAGCTTATTAGACCTTCGAAAAACAAATCTAATGGAAGGCCAGCTGCTAAGAGAAGCCGTCATCAGAGACTATTCTCTTCGTCATGCCGCACAGCTGCATATGGAGGCTTATAGATAGAAGAAGCCATCTTGATTTGTCAGATATTCTTTACTATTAAAAAAAATCGCAGACAACCTGTAATGATGGTAATATTAACGCTTACACTATAAAACACTGACAAGGGGATTAAGCTTCAATGAAAGTTCGCTTTATTTTTTATGTAATCGGTCTGATCCTATTAACAATGGGCGTTTCGCTCATCATTAAATCCCAGCTTGGTGCTTCTGCATGGGACGCTCTTGCTGTGGGACAGTCAAATCTTTTTGAGATCACTGTAGGGACTTGTGTTTTTATAAATGGAATTGTCCTCATTTTTCTGAATGCCTTTTTAATGAAGAAAAAACCTGAGGTGCTTGCAGCCTTATCCATTTTAGTCATTGGAATAATGATTGACTTTTGGCTTCTGATTGCTTTTGAACAGCTGCTTCCAGCAACCACCCTTTTGAAATGGGTCGTCCTCCTTGCTGGAATTGCTGTGACAGGAATTGGCGTTTCGATCTATTTGCAGGCGAAGTTCCCAGCAAGTCCAATGGATACTTTAATGGTAGCCATTCAAACGAGATTTGGTTTTAATCTTCGCAATTCCAGAATATTAAGCGAAAGCTTTGCTCTACTTTTAGCAATTCTTTTTAGAGGCGCAATTGGGATCGGTACCATTGTCGTTACCTTAACATTAGGCTTTGTTGTGCAATTCTTTTATCCAAAATTTGAACATCTGCTGCAAAAGTGGCAAGGTGTAAAAAGATAATGTTTAAAGCCGCCAGATAACCTGCACATATAAGGGCTCCTGTCCAATCGCCTTCTCTCTTCTTGACATATACATGTTGTAGGGGAAGGAGGCGATTACATGTATCAATTGGCCCTTTTGTATTTGGCGGCGATTTTAGCTGGCTTTGCATTAACCAATCTTCCAACTTCAGCAGTCATCACTGCAGGTATTGCACAATTTTTTGGAATTGTTGGCGGGATTGCGATTATCGTATTCTCCATCGCATTGCTCTACCTTGCTGTAAAAGCACTCATCAACAAATAGCTATAGACAGAAGAGCTGGGCAACTGGCTCTTTTTTTCTGTTCTTGATTTGCTGGGAATGAAATATCTTTGTTGCTTTAAACAAATATACAAGGGATTTCCACTTCAGAGTACTCGCTTTCCGGCGGGGCGGGTGGTGAGCCTCCTCGTCGCAAGCTCCTGCGGGGTCTCACCTTCCCACTCGTCCCGCAGGAGTCTCGCACTCTTCCGTTCCAATCAACAGATATATGACTATAACGCCTCTATAAAAAATTATTAAAACAACAATGCTCAGAAAAGAGCCTTAATCAAAAATACTTTGAGTCCCTAACCATTTCAAGTTTCACTTTTCTCCTTTATAATGAAGTGTAGAATGTTTTTGAGAGGAGATTTGTTATGACATATCCAAATGTAAAAGATACGATTTCTACTTTAGTAGACTTAGTATCCATCCCAAGTCCATCAGGCAATACAAATGAGGTTATTGGGTTTGTTGAAAAATTTTTACAAGAGCTGAAGGTTGAAACAAAAAGGAATCGCAAAGGCGGTTTAATTGCAACGCTCCCTGGCAAGGACGATCAAAATCACCGCATGCTGACAGCACATGTTGATACACTTGGTGCAATTGTGAAGGAAATTAAGCCAAGCGGCCGTTTGAAGCTGGATCTGATCGGCGGGTTTCGCTACAACTCCATTGAAGGTGAATATTGCGAAATAGAAACCTCTTCAGGCAAAAAATATACCGGAACAATCCTGATGCACCAAACATCTGTGCATGTATATAAAGATGCGGGGAAAGCAGAAAGAAATCAGGATAATATGGAAGTCCGTATTGACGAGGAAGTACATACTGCAGAGCAGGTCCGTGCATTAGGCATTGAAGTTGGGGATTTTGTTTCCTTTGATCCGCGCGTGCAAACGACTGATTCAGGCTATATTAAATCTAGACACCTTGATGATAAGGCAAGTGTGGCCATTTTGCTTCAGCTTATAAAACATATTCAAACTGAAAAAATGGATCTCCCATACACAACTCATTTTCTCATTTCCAATAATGAAGAAATCGGCTATGGCGGCAATTCAAACATTACCCCTGAAACAGCTGAATATCTTGCTGTGGATATGGGCGCGATGGGTGATGGCCAATCAACAGATGAATACACGGTCTCCATCTGTGTGAAAGATGCAAGCGGTCCATATCATTATGAGCTTCGCAAAAACCTGGTTAAGCTTGCACAGGAAAATAACATTGGCTACAAGCTAGATATTTATCCTTTTTACGGATCAGACGCATCAGCTGCTATCCGATCAGGCCACGATATCGTACACGGCCTGATTGGTCCTGGAATTGATTCTTCACATGCCTTCGAGCGTACCCATGAAAAGTCAATCGAAAATACAGCGAAACTGTTATATCATTATGTGCAATCTGAAATGATTCTGTAAGAAAAAAATGACCGTTTTGAACAAGGATTAGGGTTCAAAGCGGTCTTTTCGTATCACATGCTTTTGATAGGCTGCTTAATTTCATGCGATACTTCTCCTTATACTCCCAACGAAGCTTTTTTAACTCCTGAATAATCTCTTCTTTATGCTGATTTGTGCCCATTTTTTCATGTATCCGGTAATATACGAGGGTTTCGTTTAGAAAAGCAAAAGGATAGTGAAGCGCAGCTCTAAGCCACATTTCATAGTCATGTGTATAGCGGAACTGCTCGTTAAATACCCCAATCTTTGAAAAGACATCCATATCCATCATCACTGCATTTCCATGAATAATGCAGCGCTGGTTCAATTCTTTTAGAAACTGCATTTCATTATTAAATTGTTTTTGAAACAGATCTTTTTGCAAGGTATGTGCTTCGCCAATCAAACCTGCTGACGTGTAAGAAATCGGAGCCTGTTTATGTTCCATGAATTCTTTTTGTTTGGAAAGCTTTGTTGGACTGTATAAATCATCTGAGCTCAGCCATGTAAAGTATTTTCCGGTTGCATGCTGAATTCCGGCATTTAATGCGGTAGCTGTTCCCCCATTCTCCTTTCTAAAATAGCGTATATGTTTTTCATAAGGATCCAGCAGCTCCTGATAAGCGGTAGATCCGTCATCAACGAGAATAATTTCAAAATCGCGTTCAGTCTGACGGATGAGTGAGTCTAGTGCATATTGGATATAAACACAATTGTAAAATGGGACAATCACTGAAATTTCCGGCATCTTTCCTTCTCCCTTTTTAGTTGTTCGTGCTTTATCATATGATGGCTTGTTGCAAAAGTGAGTATATTTGTCCAAACAAAATTGAGCGTTTTGCATACGTATAAAGGAGAAGAGAATGAGCAGGAGGGTTATTGTGAAGATATTGTTTATGTTTTATGTACCAAGCGGAGGCATTGATACTTTAAATAGACAAAGAAGTGTTGCGTTACAGGAAAAAGGAATACAAGCCGAATTTTTATATTATACAAACAAAAGACACTACTTAAACGACCACGGTGCACCTGTATATATCACAGACGACGACAACGAAATCAAAGAAATCTTAGATAATGGCAACTATGATGCAGCGGTGATTGTATCTGATTTCACTGCGTTGCAGCGTTTAGATGCACTCGGATTTCAAGGAAAAAAAATCATTGAAATTCAAGGCTATGGGCCAAAGACAAGAGCAAGGGAATTCTTTTTGCGCTATCAGGACGATGTTCGGCAGTATTGCGATGGACTATTAAATCCAAAAACACCGCATATTGTTGATTTGATGAATGAAATATTCCCGGAAATTCCACAATTCAGCTTTAATAATTGCTTTGATACGGAGCATTTTTCATATGTTCCCGGGCAAGTGAGTACTGGTCCAATCATCGCCTGGATTGGCAGGATCGAAGACAACAAAAATTGGCGGGAATTCTTATTAATTGCCTCCCAGCTTCATCGCTTGATTGGAAGAAGTCTGCAGGTGAGTATGTATGAAGATCCATCCCTAAGTACACCGGATGAGCGCAAAGCTTTTGAAAAAATGGTCAAGCGTCTTCATCTAGAAGACGTACTCCATATCTATGAAAATGTACCAAATCAAGAAATGAAAGAGCATTTTTCGAGAATTGGCGATTCTGGAGGATTTTATTGTATGACATCTAAAGTGGAAGGTGCGCCATTTTCTCCGCTTGAAGCCTTGAGCTGCTGCTGCCCTGTGCTTACAACAGACTCTGATGGTGTGAGAACATCGATTTTTCATAACGTTACAGGTAAATACTATACAATCGGAAATATTGCTGAAGCTGTCAAAGAAGCAAAAGATTTAATGAGCAACACCGTTCTCCGAGATCAAATTCGCATGAATGGATTTGAATATGTAAAAGAACATTTCAACCGAAAGATTTATGCAGAACACTTCTGTCAAATGCTCTCATCACTTGGACTTAAAGTTTGATAGAACAGTATTTATCATCATGGATGATTGAAGCAGACCTAATTAAGTCTGCTTTTTATATTGGTGTTTTCAGTGAATGATTGGGTTCCAAGGCAGGCTTGTACACTTACATGTATAGAAAAGGCATGTAGAATGCTGCGTCGAAGTGCACTGTTTGAAAATAGACGGAGCAATTCCGGTTATTTCGGAAAATCCTTACATTTCTTTTAAAATAAGTGGAGATTTTACGCTTATTTTAAAAAATAGCTTCCATTTTGCCATTTTTAGAGGTGTTAACCGGAATTTCTCCCATTATTTTTGCTTATTTAGCCATATTTTAGAGAATAAGAGGAATTTCTCCCCTTATTTATTCCTCTCCTCTCTCCAAAAACGTGCAGCCGCCTGCTCAGCACGTTAGATCCCTGCCTCGTGATGCTAAACAAAAGCTTCTACAAGCAAAATACCATTTTAGTACTTTCACTCTGCAATAGCTCCATCTTGTTCCTATTATATTCGATACATTTATGGTAATCCTGAAAAAAAACGCAGTCCAAAACATGAATGAGCTGGACTGCTAGTGCGTACTTATTTAGGTTTTTTAATGAACCCTTTTCTATAACTCTTCTATACTCTTTAATAGGATTGGCAGATATGTTTGTTCAATGACTTTCATTTCTGCGAGCATTTGATCCTGATGCTTCATTGTTCCTGAATCTTGATGCTGTCTGTATTTGGTTAGGTTTTCATCTAAATAATGGAATTCGACTCCGTATGAAAGCATTTTAATCCACATTTCATAATCATGGGTGTACCGGAAAGCTGGATTAAAACAGCCGAAAGTAATGAGCTCATTCCGGTCAACGAGAACCGTACAACCATTAATGGTATTGTACTTGAGATAGGATTCAGCCACTTGTTTTGTATTTTGAAATCTCATTCCCGTAAACTGTGTTAAAACCTGGTTATGTTCATTGACACAATCATAATTGGTAAAACTCGCTTTCGCATTTCTTTCCAGCATAAAGGCTAATTGCTTTTCAATTTTTTCAGGCACAAAATAATCATCAGAGCTCAGCCAAGCGACATAGCTTCCGCTCGCCGCAGCAATTCCCTGATTTAAAGCGGTTGCCGTACCGCCGTTCTCTTTTCTAAAATATTTAATATGATCAAGATACGGAATGATCTTTTCCACATGCCTGACTGATCCATCATCAACGACAACGACTTCAATATTTTGATACGTTTGATTTAAGGCACTTTCAATCGCCTGATCAATATAGGCACAATTGTAAAATGGAATAATGATCGAAACCTTAGCTTCCATCTGTTTCCCCCCTTTCTCTTTGCTAGTTCCTAAATAAGCAAGTCTTTTTGATAAGAACTTCCGTGTAGCTTCTTTATAAATTCCTGAAATATTGTAACGTATCCCGAAGTGATTCTTCTAATGTAAACGTACAAGTACTTTTTAGCTCTTGACTTCCATTAGCAGGCTGCAAAGGTATCCCTTTTCTCTTTTCTTCTGGAACATCAAACGGAAGGGCAGCCATGGAGGATAAAATAGTGGCAACGTCTCCTATTGAGGCTGTTGTTCCAAATGAAACATCATACTCACGGCCTTTTTCTCCCATAAAAAATAACTCATGATAGGCGGAAACAGCATCTCGTACGTCTAAAAATACCCGCTCTGCCTCAAGATCCATATGAGTCAATATGTCATTAACACCTGTCTTTTCAAATTCAGCTACACGTTTGGCAAGAATGGAACAAACGCCAGTCGATGGGCCCGGTCCGATTAAATTTGTCGGCTTTGCAATGACAAGATCCAAATCATAATAGCTTGCCCACGATTTTGAAGCGAAAATCTGCAGCGTCTTGCTTAAACTATATGGATGCGGCGGGAGGCTGTTCTCTTTCACTGGATATTGCAGGATCGTCCCTGTCACTACCACCTTACAACTTGGTGCATGTTTCCGGATTGCCTCTAGTAAAAATACGGTTGCCATGACATTCGATTCCATGTAACGAACAGGATGAATCCACGATTCATCCGCATTGCTCTGACCAGCAAGATGCAATACATATGATGGCTTTAAACGCTGAATCAGATTGCTCGTCTCTATTGCATTCGTTAATTCACAGCGTTCTAATTGAACACCATGATCCTCTTCACCAATACGTCTCACAACGCTGACTACATGATACCCTTGGCTGGCAAAGTAACGACAGGCATGTCTGCCAGTAAAACCATTACCCCCTGTAATGAGAATGGTTTCCATTCCCCTCTTCGTCATTCCCTGCTCCTTATCCATTCTACATATCCTTTCATCACATTTTTTACTAGAATATGTGAACCCTCCCGATTGTTGAGGGCTGAATGGCAAGCAATTTAGAAAGTGATTGAAGGTATTATACTTGTCCAAACCTTTTGCTCCTGGTGACATAAGATATAGCAAGTACAAAAGGAGGTGAATAGAAATGGGAACTTTTTTAGATGCGCAAACATCCCAAAATGCAAGCTTTAATAGCTCCATTTCCATTCCAGTTACGACAACACCAACACTCTTTGGTTCACTTGGATTAAATACAGCAGGAGCAACAGGGCCCATTCGAGTTGAATTTGCTTTCACCGCGGCAGTAACATCCTTGCTTTCTTTATTGCAGCCAATTACTATTCAGATTTATCGTGTATCAGGCGGTGTTAGTACGCTTGTATACTCTGCTGCACCAACGCTGGCTGTGGCTGGTTTAGGAGTTGCTTCCAGAACGGTGATCTCGTTAAGTGGAGCTGACTTTAACCCGCCTGCTCCAGATAATTTCCTCGTTTACCAGGCTTATATTAGCATCCCTGGCGGTGTAACAATCGCACCAACAAGAGTAGGACCTGAATCATTTAGTGCTGCAGCATATTCAAACTAAAGATCAGGGGGAGTAAGCAGTAAAATGCTTACTCCTTCCCTTTCTATAGATTACATAGCCGACATTCCTGCCGGGAGAAAACATATCATAATGAAGAATTGAGAAAAGGAGTGCTTATTTTGAAGATATTATTAGCTACTTTTTGGGAGATCCCTCATCTTGGCGGGGTCTGGAATTATATGAATCAATTAAAAAAGAAGCTTGAGAATAGAGGGCATGAAGTTGAAATAGCCGGATACGGGGTTAAGGCCAAGCATGTTTGTTTTATTTCCAGTGGAAAAATGCTGACAAAAGCGCAGATGGGGTTCATCCCTAAACCGGTGCACCAGTTTATTGATGCAACGGTTGCCTTCTATGAAAACCAAATTGAATTTTATAAACAGGCCATGAGTCAAATGAATTTGGAACAATATGATTTAATTCACACACAGGACGTTCTTTCCTCTTATGTATTTGGACAAATCAAGCCTGTCCATACAGCTCATATTGCTACTTTGCATGGCTGTGTTGCAGATGAAATCAAGAAAACTTTTTATCAGGGCAAGCACGATCAGGTCTCTATTCTGGCCAGTCAATATCTAGATCAATTAGAACATAATGGGGCATCAGCTGCCCATAAAACGATTCTTGCTAATCAATGGATGATTTCAAAGCTTTGTAATGAATACGGAGTGGATGTCAATCAAGTAACGAAACGGCATTATGGCTATGATATTGAAAAATTTATTGAAATGCAGGCAATCCCCTCACCATTAGGAAAACCAGCCAATAAAAAGTTAATTCTATACAGCGGCAGGTTAAATGATTTTAAAGGTGTGCCGTACTTAATCCAAGCACTGAATAAATTGAATACGCTGAGAGATGATTGGGTTTGCTGGATTGCCGGTGATGGACCTCAAAGTGATGAATACAAGCAGCTAGTTTCAACCTTCAACATAGGTAATGTCATTCAGTTTATTGGAAATCGATCGGATATTCCGGCACTTTTAGCACAGGCGGATTTATTAATTCATCCAACCCTCCTTGATAACCAGCCGCTTTCCATCATTGAAGCACAAATTAGCGGGACAGCGGTCATTGCAAGCGAGGTTGGCGGGGTGCCGGAAATGATGGAACATGGCATGACGGGTGTGCTCGTTCCTCCTGCAAATGCAGACATTCTATGCGAACATATCGCTTATTTATTAGAGCATGATGATTACCGTAACAATGTTGGGTTCCGTGCGCAGGAATGGGCCTATCAGCATTGGGATCCAGAAGCAGAAGCAGAGGATTTGCTGGGCCTTTATTCAGAAGCGATTAGAGCTAATTCCATCTAAATGTTCATTTTTTAGGCAGCCTGTTTTCCTTACCGATAGGTCTCTCTCCCACTCCAGTATAGAAAAGCAAACATATACTGGAAAAAAAGAGGGAGACTGATTGATTTGAAGAAAGCTTTTGTAACAGGCGGTGCCGGGTTTATTGGATCTCAGCTGGCAGAAGAACTGTTAAAAGAAGACTATGAGGTTCATATTATCGATAATTTATCTTCAGGATATCGAAAATACATTCCAGACGGTGCACTATTTCATCATCTGGATATTTGCAGTGCGTCTGCCAAGGACATCATTATAAAAGAAAAACCAGACGTTCTGTTCCATCTTGCAGCTCAAGCAGATGTGTCTCGTTCAATAAAGAATCCGCAGCATGATGCTGAAGTTAACATTATTGGTACCATCAATATGCTTGAAGCCTGCCGTGAAGCTGGCGGATGTAAATTGATCTTTTCCTCAACATCTGCTGTTTATGGCAATTTGGACAAGAATAGGATTTCAATTGAAGATCCTGCCTTGCCTATTTCTTATTATGGGCTCTCAAAGCTTGCTGCTGAAAACTATATTCGTATTTATCATGAACTCTATCAGCTGCCCACTACGATTCTGCGTTACGGCAATGTTTACGGCCCGCGCCAAACGCCAAAAGGAGAAGGCGGAGTTGTGGCTGTTTTTTTAAATAAGTTAAAAAATAGACAACCTTTAACACTTCATGGCAATGGAAAGCAAACAAGAGATTTCATTTATGTAAGGGATGTAGTTAGCGCCAATTTGGCGGCTGTTAGGAACGGAAATGGACAAACCCTTCACGTCAGCACCGGTAAACCAACATCCATTCAAGAGGTTGCGGGCATTTTAGCAGAGCTGCATCCTGAAGAGGCAGAATTGATCTATACAAATAGCCGGCCAGGCGATATTGAACATAGCTGCTTAAACAATGAGCAGACCATTCGAGTATTAGGATGGCAACCAGAAATGAATATGAAAGCAGGATTAAAAGCAGCATACAGATCCATGCAAAATGAATCATTTTAATTTATTCCTCACATGAAAGTAGGTGATTGCATATGCGTTTTCAACAAATAAAAGGTGAATATGATGCAACATTTAGTTTAGGTCACCTCTGTCTTGCCAGTATGCAGCTGCAGAAGTTTAAGCTGCGGCCATTTTCAGGGGTGCTTGATTGGGTTGGTTCCCCAAATTTAGGAAACATCAATCAATTAATTTCCCATGATTTTCAGGATTTTTTGAATTTCCAGCATCTGCAGCCAGTAAAATATTTATCCCCCACTGACTTATATGTTTGGGATTCCTACTATGATATCGGTTTTAACCATGATTTTAAAACTGATCTAAACTCCCTGCAACAGCTGGGCGGGTACGATCTAGTGAAAGAAAAATACGATCGCCGCATCGCGCGTTTCAACAACAAGCTGAAAACGAGCAAGCGAATCTTATTTATTCGAACAGAAGGAAATATAGAGGAAATTGAAGCACTTCAGCAAATCCTTGCGCAGAAATGCAGCGGAGATTTTGAATTGCTTGTTGTCAATCATAAACCAGTGCAAACGATGAGCGAACAGTTTTGGAATATCCCCAATGTCACAGTGGCCGAAATGCCTAATGACGAGATTTGGGATGGAAATGATGCACATTGGGCAGAGCTGTTTGATGGGGTTTCTTTGGGGTAGTTACATTTATAAATTCTTTTTAAACAATGCTCACTTCCTCAAACAAAAGTAACCGTCCGGTTCAGGGCGGTTTTTATCTTTTTAAAATATTGCTCTGTTAAAGATTAATGTTAAAAAATGAAAATAGAGTTCTATCGATTTAAAGCATTTTAATAAAACATTAAAATAATAAAGTTCCCAAATCTCGTTTTGGGAATGTTAATTTTCAGCATTTAATACGTATTAATTATTATTTTCACAGGATGTTTTATATCTTAAAACGAATCTGAATTAACACCAGGTTTGTTTTTATCTTTGTCGAATATAATTACTATAATAAATTGCTGTAAAATTCAATGATACAAAGGGGGAGAAAAGTGGACCTATTACTTTGGATAACGATCGGTTTCATAATAATTGGATTTGTTGTGATCATCTCTATGAAAAAAAGTATGGAGAGAAAGGTCGCTTTTATAAAAGCAAATACGGATGACGAGGGAAATTCATCAAAAGCTAAAGCTGTAATTTGGTGGATATCTGGTGCCACTGCTTGGGGGATGGTGAGTATGTATCTTGTTGGTAGTTGTTTTGATAAATACTTCGGATAACTAGTGGCATCAAATGTACTTAAAAAACAAGTAGTTTTGTAGTATTTATTTATAGGATTACTGTAATAATATCTATTTTTGAACAATAAATACTATATACCTTATAAATTCAATAAACGTTCCCAAACGCAACTTGGGGGACATTTTAAAAAAGCACGAACGTTGATTTAACAGCTCGTGCCTTGTCTTGTGAACTTATTTTATACATTATCTTAGGCTGTTTTCGGAAAGTTTGTTGTTTTTAATAAAGATGGCTTGATGTTATAATATAATAAACAAAAAAATTGATACCAGTGAAACTTGTCAGTTATTAGAGTCGTATAAATAATGGAAATATTTTGTGATGAATTGTATAAAGTTATAGACTCTAAATACAGAAAGGAGATGGAATGTATGAAAAACCTTACTCTAATCGGAAAAGTATACTTAGGATTGGGAGTATTATTCTCCATATCTGGGATATTCTTGTTTGTTCAGAATCTTAATGAAATATTTGTATTAAAGGAACAATTCCTATCATTCTCCTTTGTTTGCCTTGGAATTTCATTATTTTTGGCTTCGTATTTGCAACAAAGGAAAAGAAATCAACAGTAAGCTCATTTATAAATCTAATCCCCACACTCACCCAGGTAAGGATTGGCGTATAAATCAATGTCAAAATCCGCCCCAATGCTATTGGCAAATTCAATAACTGGAAGATTCAAATGGAAACCAGGTGTATAGCCATCATTCATTTCGATCACGATGGCAAATCTGCATTCTAATTCAAATTCCCTTTTCAACTCATTAATCGTTTCTGTTTGATGCTGCAGCTGCAGCATGATTTGTTCTAATACCTCCCCAACATCAAGTGACTCCTGATATCCTGTGCTCACGATCCAAGCTGAATAATCTCTTTTGTGGTCTAGATCTTTGCTGACTCTTTTTATAATGTCACCTTTTTTAAAGCTTCTTGTTGGAGATATTCCTAACCTTTCAGTGACTGTTTCTATTGGAAAAACATCTGCATATAATTTGAAATAAACCATTATCTTCGTACGATCCACACATTTCACTCCTCAATTTCCTTGTTCATTATTTTATTTTCTATCTAATTATGATAATATTATTTGTCAGAATTGTCTTTACTCGTGAAAGGAGTTTGAACATGTGGAAACGCCCTATTCTCCTGTTTGTTTTAATGCTGCCTGCATTTGTTATCATCGATCTTTTAAAAGGTTCAGGTCCTCAATTCTCGGCTAATTTTATTTCAGTCCTGCTATTTGTTGTCTTATATGAGTTTGTGCATTGGTTAATTAAAGTTTCAAAGCCTTCAAAGAAAAATGGATAGACATAGTTAAACCCCTATCAATTTTTCACGTTTTTCATGTTTATAATAAAGAATTTGTCTCAGTAAGATATTACTCGCTTATTCACTTTCCTCAATTACTCGAAGGAGACACGGGTACTCACAATCATGTTTAAAAACAAAAAAAACGAATGATAGGAATAGATTATATCCTAATCATTCGAAAATATAGACGAACTGACTCAATATGTCAAAGTATATAGGATAAGAAACCAGTCCCAACCCCTACCTAGCTCCAATCTCTCATCTCTTCCAGCATCTCACGGTACCCCTGTATCTGATAACCAACGTCTGTTCTAGTATTCTGAATGGATCGGTCTTGAATCATTTTTTGATCGGGGATAATCGTTACGTCTGTTTTTTGGTAGATTTCCTGAATCATCGTCAGTAGTTCATGTTTAGAGAGTTTATGTGGGGAACCTAAATGATAGAGTCCGGACACCTTGTTTTCAATCATATAGTGAATGGCTTTTGCCAGTTCAAGAGTGGTCACTCCATTCCACATGACCTTCTCGAAGCCTTTGATAGTTCCCTCCTGCTTCATAAACCAGAGAAATAAGCCAATGCCATTCTCTTTTAGTTCTGGGCCGATGATCGACGTGCGGATCGTTAAATGCTTATCACTGACCACTTCTCCAAGCTGTTTAGACTGAGCGTAAATGGATGTTCCATCTGTCAGATCTGTTTCCGTATAATCGCCTTTACTGCCGGAAAAAACACAATCTGTACTGATATGAATCAGTCTGCCACCACTTCTTTCCATAAGTTTGGCAAGCTGGTGCGGCAAAAGGCTGTTTACCTGGAAAGCAAGCTTTGTTTCCCGTTCTGCATGTGCATTTAAGATTCCGATGCAATTTATGCTAATATCAGGTTTCACCGTTTCAATTACTTTCTCTACACTGGTTGAGTCTGTGACATCGACAAAAATGCCTTCAGAATCTGATTGATCTCTTGTCGTGTAATATACTTCATATTCCGGTCGCTGCTTGAAGTAGCGGATGATCATATGACCGGCCATGCCTGTTCCGCCGAAAACTAACAGCTTCATTCAATAAACCCGCCTTCCTCAAGCATCTGCTTAATTTCAGCTTTCGTCATTAAGGTTGTGCCAGAATTGTATTCATCGATATTAACCATATTAAAGGTTTTGTATCGTTCTTTTACTCCTTCAATATAAATAGAAGGCAGGATGACAAAATATTCCTCATCATAAACAACAGTCATCGTACTTTCATATTCTGATAGAAGCAGCTCATGAATTTTCTCACCGGGACGGACCCCTAAGATTTCAATATCAACGTCCTCCCCGCTTTTTTCAATTAAAATTTCCGCAAGATCAATAATTTTGCAGGCTGGCATTTTCATAACAAAAATTTCGCCGCCAACACTTTCTGACACAGCTTTAAACACAAGCTGAATCGCTTCTTGAACCGTTAAGAAGAAACGGGTCATTTTCATATCAGTTATTCCTATCTTTTTCTGCTCTTGTATTTGTCTTTTAAACACATGAATTACACTTCCATTTGTCCCCAAAACATTTCCGCCGCGGATACAAACAAACTTTGTTTCCGTATTCAACGTATTCGCATGAATGATCAGCTTTTCACCCATCGCTTTTGATAAACCATAAAAGTTTGAAGGGTTCGATGCTTTGTCTGTTGAAATATATACGACATTTTTCACATGACAGGCTATAGCTGCATCAATGATATTTTGCGTGCCAATTACATTTGTTTTCAATGCTTCCATTGGCTGATCCTCACAAACAGGCACATGCTTTAAGGCCGCTAAATGAAACACATATTCTACACCCTGGCAAGCCTGAATAAGGGAATCCTTTTCTTTTATATCTCCTATAATAAAATGTAGCTTTGGATGATGATTAAACTCCTGCTTCATTGTAAATTGATTGGATTCATTTCTGGATAGTATTCTAATTTCTTTTGGTTCATAGGTTAAAAGCTGGGAAACAAGCTCATAGCCCCATGAGCCTGTACCTCCAGTAACTAAAATCGTTTTATTTTTGTACACGCTCAAATCCTCCTAGCAATATTTTAATCACTTTATCTGATACATTGAGATCGCAATATCCTTCTGGAAAACTCCAGTTTTTACTTGTACTTGTCATGACTTTCACACAATTGAAAATTTGATTGGCTTCCAGACCTGAAAGCATATTGCTGCCGCATGCGATCGTTTCTGGCCTTTCTGTTGTCTTGCGCACCGTAACTGCCGGCACATGAAATAAGCAGCACTCTTCTTGAACTGTGCCGCTATCCGTTAAGACACAATAAGCATTCTTTTCAAGCTGTACGAAGTCGAAAAACCCAAATGGCTCATGGAATTCCACAAAATGATGAAGCTTTAAGTCATCTTGCGCCTCCAGTTTTGATTTCGTCCGTGGGTGAATGCTGCAAATGATTCTTTTTTGATAGGCTTCAGCGATCATGTTTAAGCCTTTTATAATTTCAAATAGCCGTTCTTTATCATCCACATTTTCGGCTCTGTGTGTTGTGACAAGGAAATAATCTTGCTCATGAAGTCCCAAGTCCTTTAATATTTCACTGGAATCAATTACTTTTTCATAGGATGTCAGCACTTCAAATATGGGGTTGCCTGTTACATATATTTTCTGGCGCGGAAAACCTTCCCGAACTAAGTTTTCCTTGCTTTGCGGTGTATATGGCAGATTAATAGAAGAAATCGCATCAATCACTCTGCGGTTTTTCTCTTCTGGCACTTCCAGATCAAAGCAGCGATTTCCAGCTTCCATATGGTAGACTGGAATCCCCATTCTTTCTGCCAATATCGCACTAAGACCGCTATTCGTATCACCTAGCACCAAAACTTTATCCGGCTTTTCAGCAATGAGTACTTCTTCTAACTTTTCATAAATGACGGCCAATTGATTGCCTAAAGAATGCTGATTCTTCAAGAAAATATAATCAGGCTTACGGATTCCCAATTCTCTAAAAAAGACATCACTCAAGTTTTCTGTAAAGTTCTGACCTGTATGGACAAGAACATGCTGATCCGCTAGCATATCAAGCTTTTTAATGATGAGACTTAATCGAATGATCTCAGGTCTCGTCCCTAAAATGGTCATGATTTTCAATTCTTTTCACTCCTTGCACCGTGTGTTTTCTTATGTGTTCTCTACTCTTGTCCGCTTAATTATTAAAATATGTTTGTTTTCTTGATTTGCTATAGGCATAGCGACTGATTTCATTTCAATCAGCAGGCATAATACTAAAATCCGCTTTGCCTCAGAATAGAGCCAAAACAAAAAACCCGAAGAAATAGACAGAAATATCATCTGTCTTTTCTTCGGGTTTGAGCACTTGCTGAACCGAAAGATTGGAATAGGACGTTTAAAGCACAAATGGCAGAATAACGACGATTAATCCTGCCATTATGAATATCGTTCCAAATATTCTCGATAAAAGAGTTTCATCCCCTGTAACACCATTCCATAAAACAAGATTGATCAGAAATAATGCTTTTTTCTTAAACACCAGCAAACCGATAATCATGATAAAAACCCCTAATAAGAACGTTAATACCGCTTCATAAGGCATGAACGTTACCCTCCATTCAAAATTACTTATGTAAAATTATGTAACTACGTATACGAATCACATTGGAAAGGGTTTCAAACAAATCGAATAAAAAAAGAAAGGAATATAATGCAAAAAGCGAGATGGATGTTCCCATTCTCGCCATGTTACGTATGTTTATTTTTCATCTGGAGCTTATCCTTAAAATAACGCTGATTGGCAAGCAGCCTTTCATCATTTGGCTGGCAGGCTAGACCATGTTGGTTATGTTCATTTGCTTTTTCAGTATCACCAAGCTTGTCATAGCAGACGGCCAGCTGCAGATGCGGCAGCCATGTTGAAAAGGAAGGATTGTAAAAAGGTGCACTAGAACCATCTTTATTTGCTAAAGCCTGCTCATACCAATAGGCTGCGGATTGAAAATCTTCTTTTTCCATAAATGAAAAACCAAGTCTGCAGCATGCCTCTGCACGCGGGGATGTAAGGATGAGCGTATGTAAAACAGCTCCTATCGCTTCCTCCGTTTTTCCAAGCTGATAAAAACAGTCTGATAGCTTATAACAGGCACGGAGATTATCCTCCAGCCAGCCCTTTTTCGTTGATAAGAACTGCTGATAATACTCAATCGCCTTTTCAGCCTGACCATGGTCAACAAGTTCATTTGCATAATAAAATAAATCTCTTGGTGTAAAATCAATCTTTTCATCCAGCATTCTTTCATAAATTCTTATATTACGATCTGCATCATGTGATAGCGGCAAATGACAAATAGCTATTTCACTTTCATATAAATTTCCGTTTACGGCTAAATATTCATGAACCGCCCCAACCCACTTAAAGCCTTTTTCACTCTTTACTAGCCGATACCGTCTTAAACTGGAGGTTGGATGATTTTCTGAATCAAATGCAAGGTGATACAGCATAGAAACCGCATCAATTTCTGAATTCAATGTTTGACAAAGCTTTTGAAACTGTCCCTGATCAGCCTCTTTGATGACATCATCTGCATCAAGCCATAAAATATAATCAGCGCTCGCCTGTGCAAATGAATAATTCCTTGCAGCCGCAAAATCATCAATCCATTCAAAATCAAATACTTGTTTTGTATATTTTGAACAAATTTCTTTTGTCTGATCAGTTGATCCAGTGTCAACAATGATAATCTCATCCACAAGGTCACTTACAGATTGCAAACAGCGTTCAATGACAGCTTCTTCGTTTTTCACAATCATACACAAACTAATGGATTTCAAAAACATTCCCCCATTGATGTGAGAATTTCCTGTATTTAAGGTGATTACGCTGTTTTTTCAAAAATGGAATTCCCCTTTTCAGCCCTTCTGTAAACATCATGGTTCCTGTCATACTCACAAGAATGCTTGAAAAAACAGCTTCAAAGGCATAATAAACAGCCGTGCCCACGCCCATTTCCAAGATTAAAAAGTGTTTAACATCAGAAAAAGGAATGACCACAAATAGTACATCGCTATTTTTTGACATGTTTTCAGCAGCATCCTTTGCCATTTTTCTCTACCATATGAGCTGTTGCGGTTGTCTTATTCCACTTCTTTTGCTGCTGTCTGGGCCTGTGATGTTCCTGTATTTAAAAGAGCGATGCCGCCGATCACCAGACAAACACCGGCTGCCTTTAGCACACTAATGCCCTCATCAAACAGTAAAATGCCAATGACGACCGTTAAGGCTGTGCCTACTCCAGACCAAGTCGCATAGGCAACGGATAAACTCATTGTTTTTAGTGCGAAGCTTAGAAGCAGGAACGCTAAAAGAAATCCAGCTGCCACACCGATTGTTGGCAGGAGGTTGGTGAAACCATCAGACAGCTTCAGCATCGTTGTCGCAAAAGCTTCAAAAATAATGGAGCCTGCCAAATAATACATTCCCTTCATACCTTCCACCTCCTATTTTGATACATTCATAAGCACGAGTCCTACAACAAGAAGTGCAATCCCCATTACTGCTTTTTTGTTTAAACGATCTTTAAAGAAAAGAACACCAATATAAACCGTTAAAATCGTTCCAAGTCCGCTCCACATGGCATAAACCAGTCCTAACGGCAGTGACTGCAATGTAAGAGATAAGAAATAAAAGGCTGCTCCATATCCTAGAATGAGTCCAATTACAGGACCAATACGTTTAAAGCCCTGTGATAACTTTAGCATCGTTGAACCAAATACCTCTGCCAGAATGGCAGCAATTAATAATAAATAAGCAGTAACAATCATGCTGACGCTCCTTCCTCTTGGATTATTCAGGCGGCCGTTTGCCTCGCTGCAATTCAGAAATAGACAAGCCAAAGGTCATCTGGAAATGAGGATAGTCTTTAAAATTCCGCCAATCTCCACCCCAAGCAAAACCTAAATCCTTCGCAATGCTAACAACCTCATCCCAATCTGGCACACCATTGCCATTTCCGTCATATTCCATATCCCAAACCACTTGACCATCTATTGTCATAAGAGCGAAATCAATCGCTAACCCATAATTATGATACGATTCACCGCCTCTTGCGTTTGTAACAATATTTCCTTCTGTTGAACGACCTTGCTCATAAAGCTGATTTTGCTCTTCAAAACTGCGGAAATCGGCTGTAATTACAATTTGAATGCCTTGCTCGGCTGCTAAACTCATCAATTCATCTCTTTTTAAAGCGACTGCTGGATGCAATCCGTCGGGAAGCGGCACATCCTCTTTAGGCACGCTGCTATATTGATAGATTAATAAGCCAACCGTAAATAGAATAAGCATAACTACTAAAAACCTGAACATTTTTGCTATCTTCAAAAGTCGTGATTCCTCCTAGCTCGTCATCGCTGTATTAAATTGTACCAAACAATAGACGTGCAAAAATAGAGAAAGGTTCCGTTTAAAAGAAAAAACAGATGGGAATAGAATAGTATACAAATGAAGAGGAGGAATTCGACATGAATAAACATCAACATGAAGGCAATAAAGATCAACTAAAAGGCGAACTAAAACGCGTATACGGAAAAGCAACCGACAATGAGAAAAAAGAGGCAGAAGGAAACATGGACAAAGCCAAAGGAAAGCTTCAAGAAACATGGGGCGACGCGAAGGAAGCTTTTAAGGATAAAAAATAATCGGATGCTGGCCAAAAACCTTCACTACAGGGTTCATGAGGCTGGGACAAAATGAAATTAATCTTTTAAAAAACGAATACAAAATATCTTGGTTTGGGTATTTAAGCAAGTCCGTTCCATTGCGCTGCGGACCCTCGCTTTCCGCGGGGAGCAAGCTGAGCCTCCTCGTCACTCCGTTCCTGCGGGGTCTCACCCTTTGCTCTACAGCCCGCAGGAGTCGAGGGTCCTCCGCTCCATTTCACTCATGTTAATAAAATATATTTTTAAAAATACCGAATGATTAGAAAGGTGACTTCCTAACCATTCGGTTCTTTGAGTGTGTTAAATACTTATATCAGCCTCTTTTTTATTCGTTTTTTTTATATAAAGTAAAATAAACGAAGGATTCTCTTCTCATATGTTCATAGATGATGGTCAGCAGCGTGATCTCACGAATAAAGGTCCACAGTGCAGGTGAAACAGACCTGTTTCAATGCCTAAACTGAACCACGGTATTGCCAAACGTTACTTTTTGTCTCCCCTGCGTTTGTTGTACTCTCTGCATCCCCACATATCGACAAATCTGACGAGAAAATAGTCAGAAAATGCAGATTTTTTTGTTGTTTCAGTCCTTCAGGATGGAGGTATTATGATAGTACAAGCCATTCATTACTCCTGAAAGGATGATATTCATGAAAATTAGAGCTGGAAGCTGGAGACTATTAAGTGATCAGGATAAACAATTTATTTTGGAAGCCGTTTGCTGGAAAAGCAGATGGAGGAAATAAACTCTTGCCTACCTCGGTGCTATCCTGCTGTTGTACCTAAACCGAAAAAGGACTGATGTAAGCAGCCTAATGAAAGGAATCGATCCTTTTTCGGTAATCTAGCGAATTGCAGCACCTTTATAAGAATACATCTCTGCATCCGCCTTGTTTAACAGTGTATTTAAATCAGCGTTTTTAATGGAGTTTTCATATGCAAAGCCTATACTGGCTGATGCGTGAATATCAGCTGAAAACCCACCTCTATCATTTAAAACCATTTGAATGATGTTCTTTCTTTCCAAAGCTTCCTTTTCTTCAATCTCCGTCATTAATATGACAAACTCATCTCCTCCCAGTCTGCATAATAAATCGGTAATTTTGAGCTGAGCTTGGATTTTTTTCGTGATATGTTTTAATAACTGATCTCCTGCTTCATGTCCATATGTATCATTAATTTGTTTAAAACCGTCCATATCTAAAAAAAGCAAGGCAAGTCCGCCTGAAAGATCTGTCCTATTTCGATCAAAAAACTGTTTTAGCAAATAGCGGTTCGCGGCCCCTGTTAAAGGATCATAATAAGCGAGCTTTCTCATCTGGTCTTCTAGTGTCTTCTCCTTTGTGATATTGATCAGAATTCCATCCCATACCCCATTTTTAGATGAGTGATTCACACGGCATTGAAGCCAGGTCAATTCATTAAATTCGTCTACGATCCGAAAATCGAAATCCTCCAGGGAATTATTCTTTAAATCGTCCAGTTTTTTTTGAACAAAGAACCGATCTTTTTCATAAACCCTTTTAAATAAATCCTCATTAAACAAATCATACGTATTGACAGCACCTGTTTCCCGGCTCGTTGCCAGAATGACGCCATTATTTGCATTACAGGACCATGTAGATACCTTGGTTTGATGTAAGAGATAAGTAAGCTGCTCTTCCTTTTCCTTCACTTGTCCCAAGAGCTTTCGATTGGATAAGATAAACGCAGCCAAGCAGGCTGTTAAAATTACACCAAAAAGAAAAAAGTAAGGAAAATCGATCAGGTCCACACCGGCAAAAATAGTGTCTCTAAAACGGATCACACTATAAAAAGTCACAATTAGAGAAAGCGATCCTGCTGTTAAAACAGCATCCATTCTCTGATAAATCGCACTTAATGGAATGCAGAGCCACATAAAAAAGAAATTAACGAGATAAGGAGAATCCTCGAGCAGAAAAATAAAATAGCCATAAGCCAAGAAAATAATGACATACATTGTGATTACTGGTTTCACCAAGAGGTTTTTCCAAATAAAAAATGCAAGAATACTAGCAAATACTATAAAAAGGAATGCTGGCGGGAAGATACTTTGAACTCCCTCTATGTACATATTTATTCCTGCCTGGATAAAATAAAATAGAATAATAAACAGAAAAGCGAAAATATTGCGTGTATGTATTACATTTTGATCCATCATGAAAAATCCATCCCATGTTTGTTATATCCATATTTTATCATTTACACAGCCAGGATGACACTTTTTATAATGATAAAAATATAGGTATAAAGACATAAGGAATCCCCTATTTTTTGAAGGAGGATGATTAAATATAATCTGTAAGAATGGATTTCACCTATTGTTTAAAAACATATATTAACAAATAAAAAACCGAATGATTAGAAAGTGTTGCTTACTAACCATTCGGATGTATCACTAGGCTGAATATTTAAGCCCAGTTTTCTGTGTATTAAAATGGTGTTTTTGCACCGAGATAACGGGATTTCCAATAAGAAGATTGAAGACTTGCAATCGTCACACCTGTTGATGAACCAGCATGAATAAATTCATTGTTGCCCAGATAGATGCCAGCATGTGAGGGACCTGATTTATACGTTTCAAAGAAAACTAAGTCCCCAACCTTTGGTGAAGAAACAGTCTTCGTTCCCGCCCAAATGGTTTCAACAGTTCTTGGAATCGTAACGCCAGCTTTTAAGAAAGAATAATGAATAAATCCGCTGCAATCAAATCCAGCTGGAGATGTTCCTCCCCATACATATGGCACACCAATATGCTTTTTCGCTTCGGCAATGATTTGTGAAACTTTCGAAACCTCTCCATTTTGCTGAGAAGACTTAATGTTCAGAACTTGACCAACGTAGATCGTATCAGCAGTCATATTGTTCATTGCTTTAAGACTTCCTACAGTTAACCCATGAAGAGTTGCAATATTCCACAGAGTATCCCCTGATTTCACCGTATATGTTACTGCACCTGTGTTTACACTTGGGCTTGAAGCTGCGCCAGTCAGCTTTAATGTTTGGCCAACATAAATGGTAGTAGAAGTTAATTGGTTATCATTCATTAATTGCTGAAGAGTAAGACCATTTTTTGCTGCAATCGACCAAAGGCTATCACCAGATTTAACAGTATAGACAGTACCGCTGCTCTCTTGGCTGTCTGGGTCCACCAGTGATAACGTTTGTCCTGGATATATAGTAGCATTGGATAACTGATTCCAAGATATTAAGTTTTGAACAGAGACTTGCTGTGAAACAGAGATTTTCCAAAGTGTATCCCCTGCTGAAACTTTATAGTTTTTTTCACTTGCACTGGCTTGTCCGCCAAATCCCGCAAATACAAAACCAGCTGTAGCTGCAATGGTTAAAAGCTGCTTCTTCATCATGTTTCCTCCTAAAGTCCTTTTTGATAGCTTAATGTTATTTCAAAATCAAGCTTGAACTCTATGAGAAAAATGTGGTTTTAATGGTAAAAATCATATGAAAGTCTAAAAATATCTATTCATGCTACTAAATACCACAACATATGAGAATATAGACCTATAAAACAAAAATAGAGCATGAAATCAAATGACAAATGGAGGGTTATTTATGAATTATTTACTGCTTGGAATTTCTGGTAAATGGGGTAAAAGAGAGATAAAGACTTAAAAAAATTTCATCATTAAAGAAGTAAGCTTTTAATCTGCTGTTTTTCTCATATGCAGTATAAACGAGTTGTTCCATTGCGCTGCGGACTCTCGCTTTCCGATGGGAGGAAGCTGAGCCTCCTCGGCACGCCTGCGGGGTCTCACCTTTTCCTCTATTTCCCTCAGGAGTCGAGTGTCCTCCGCTCCATTTCACGCGTTTTAAGAAGTATGTAAAGACATTGAAAAAACCTAAAACAAGTCCATAGACAAAATATGAAATACTTCGAATACCTTTTCTTGAAACACATAAACACGTGTCTCAAATAACAGACTCATCAAAACAGCTCTGCTACTAGTTCGTAGCTCTTCAATTTTTCTTCGAAGGAATAAACATTGCAAATAATCATAAATTCTTCTGTTTGATACAGTTCGCTTAAGTCTAAGAGTTGTTCTCGAACTTTGTCTTTTGTTCCGATCATCATTCGTTTTCTGTTTTCCTTTATAATCGAATAATCTTCAGGTGTAAGCACTTTTTTCCTTGCTTCTTCTGGGCTTAAAATTTGCGTACTTTCACCTTTTGCGATCGATAATAACCACATGTCTTGGCTTAATGCCATTTCTTCAGCTTCCTCTTGTGTATTTGCACAAATAACAAAAATACATATATTAGCCTGAGGTTTTTTCAGACGCGGTGATGGCTGAAAATGTTTGTAATAATACTCTGTGGCTCTTTTCCCATTTACTGGCGAAATAAAATGACCAAATGTAAAGGCTGTTCCATATTCTGCTGCGAGCCTTGCTCCTCGATGAGTAATACCAAGCAGCCACAGATCAGGCACAGTTTTGCTAAGCGGATATGCTACTACTTCTTCGTTATTTCCCTTTTCCTGCATCTGCAAGTAATGCTGCAGATCTCTTAGTTGACGTGGAAATTCATTCAGGCTTTTTCGTATACCGTCCGTTAACGCCAGCCTCGTTTCTGCGTTTCCTCCTGGAGAACGGCCGATCCCCAGATCAATGCGTCCCGGATATAAGGACTCTAGTATCTTAAAATTTTCTGCCACTTTGAAAGGACTATATTGCGGAAGCAAAACCCCTCCAGAACCAATTTTGATCTTTTTTGTATGTGCAGCTAAGTGCGCAATCAGGATTTCAGGCGAAGTACCTGCAATCCCGTCTGAATTATGATGCTCCGCTACCCAAAATCGCACATAACCTAGTTTTTCTGTTAACTGTGCCAATGCTGTTGTATTTTGCAGTGCTTCTTGTGGTGTACTGCCGCTGCTTATGACTGATTGATCCAAAACACTTAACTTCATGCCACTCCTCTTTTCTTAAAAGAAGGCTGTTTTCGCAAACTTTGTTGCTTTTACATTAATGTACAAAGATTTCCACTTCAGAGTACTCGCTTTCCGGCGGGGCAGGTGCTGAGCCTCCTCGTCGCTACGCTCCTGTGGGGTCTCAGCTCCCCACTCGTCCCGCAGGAGTCTCGCACTCTTTCGTTTCAATCAAACAGACATAATACTAAATGCCCCTTTACAGAGTGTTTATTAAACAACAGTCACTAAGAAAAGAGCCTAAAAAATGTAAAAGAAGATTGCTTGTTAAAAAGACCTTCTTATATATAAATTTTCAATTATGGTTACAATGTGCTGAAGTACTAGTTTTCCACAAATAAGATTACTTTTAATCTGGTGCGTAGTTGTTTTTGTGTTTCTTTTATCATCTAATAAACAATATTAGTTGTAAAATATATTGTCTGTGAAATAGGAATACAGAAAAGAAGCTAGGACATGAGTAGTTAACACGACCATAGAACCGAATGGTTAGCAGTTCATCTTTCTAATCATTCGGTTTTTCATTTGTTATATTTAATATATCTTTTTCACACATGAGTGAAATGAAACGGACTTCTTTTAAAAACGGAAATAACATTTTCAGATAATCAGAAACCTTTTTAGTTCGTAAACCGTAAAGTAAGGTAAGAATATTGTACAGTTCTAATCAAAGGAGGATATTATGTTTACAACCATTTTTTTCACCGTTGTCATATCGATTCCAGTATACGGTTTGCTTATTTGGATGTATTTGGAACCTGAAGAAAGCATGTTAGCTGGGAAACGGTGGATGTATCAAGAAGAACCTGAAGTATCAGATTCAGCGATTCGCTATACGAAGTTTTTATCAGTGACCACAATGATTGGGCTTCCTTTCTTAATCATTAGTGCTATTTTAGAGATACCCGTTTTAAGATTCGTTTACGTCATATTTCCAGTTGTCATCCTGTTAGGAGCATTAAAGATATTTACAGATCAGCAAGATTAACAAATGTTGAAAGTATATTAGGAAGGGTGTACTTAAAATGAAGAAGAAAACGTCCCAATGGAGATTGAGTCAAGCAGCGCTAATGGTATTGATCGGCAGTATCATTGGAAGTTCACTTGTTAGTCCTAGCCTAACCTATGTATTGGGAGCCTTATCAGGTTCACTGCTGCTGGTGATGATTAACGTTGTGTATGTACTATATAAAAAGAGAGCCGCAGCGAAAAAAACAGATGAAAGATATTAGTTGAAGCACAATGAAAAAGCTGGAGACATATTCCCCAGCTCAGGTGCTATTCCCTTTTCCAGACTCGTTTATTTTCTTCCCGATAAGTCATTCCCAATGCATCAAGTCGCTCCAGAAATGGAATCATATATTTTCGGGAAAGACCAAGAATTTCTTTCGCTTCTCCCACATCAAAAACATTAGCTGTTTGTTGTTTAAGCTTTTCAACAGCAGCTCTGAAATGGTTTCCATGCCAGTAGAAAACATCATCCAATGCGACCACTTCCCCTGTATCCTGCAGAAACTTCTTTACGTCTCCCTGTAAATTCTCCGGCAATCCTGCATCAGTATAATAGTCATTAAAATACGAAACCTGCATTCCATCCTTTTGCAATGCCAGCAGCATATTTTCTGTCCGCTTTTGCCAGTTCGATGGCACATGAGGCGTAAAATGCTGATGGCGAATAAATTGGCCATTGCGGATAAAAAGCCCTATTTCTTCTCCTTTGTTTATGACAAATTCAAGTAATGCTTTCGGATATTGATTTTGCAGAGACTGCAGCAGTTCTGCCTTTTTCAATCCTTGTTTTAATGGATGTAACTGATGATAATCATTCAGCTGATCGTAGACTTCTTCCTCAATAAGCAGCTGTAGTTTTTTTAAGGTGAAATCACTCTTATTCACCTGAACAAAAGGCTCGTTTTGAAGGATCTCTTTTATCGTTCCCTCATCTAAAGAAGTTTTCAGAACGAGCTCGCCTACAGACAAACTTTTCTCTTCTGTTAATAGATCAATGACCCGTTCTTCCGGAGTGCCCATTTTTTTCTTATCCAGTTCTTCAATGGTGTTTAATCCAAAACGATATTTACGGCCATTCGGATCAATGACCCAACCGCCTCCAATCGTTTCTTGCGGACTTGGCCTTCTCAGAATAAAGCGGTCTCCTCTTTTGGCCACAATCTCTTCATCCAGTCGAAGCTGACAAAGAATTTCCTCATGATCTTCTGTCAGATCATTTCGATCAAAAAAGACAATCCTGCCCATTACTTCTGAGGTGCCAATATGACATTTAATCGGCATCCGCTGTTTCACCATATACTCTAAATCGTCCACAACTTTTATGCTTACATCAATCGTGCGCGTGACGGCGAAATGCTCAGATGATACAAGAACATCTCCCCGCTTCATTTCATCTTTTGAAGCTCCTGCCAGATTAATTGCCACCCTTTGACCTGCAAATGCTAGAGATGCTTGCTTATGATGGACCTGCAGCTGCCGGGCACGAACCTCTAATCCCCTTGGCAAAATGGTTAGGGCTTGTCCTTCTTCTATTGCTCCTTCATAAACCGTTCCCCGGACAACAGTTCCTTGTCCCTTCACAGAAAACACCTGATCAATCGGCAGACGAAATTCACCTTTTACATCTCGAGTGTCCTGCTCCTTCAGCTTGCTGATAATCTCTTCTTTCAACTCTGTAATGCCCCTTAAAGATAAGCTATCCGTCAGCATGAAAGGAGCATCTTCAAAGACAGTACCGACTAGCTCTTCTTTAATATCTTCTTGTACAAGCTGTATAAATTCTTCCTCAACCCGATCACTTTTTGTGATCGCAACAATGCCTTGTTTAATGCCAAGAAAACCTAATATTTCAAGATGCTCTTTTGTCTGCGGCATTACACCTTCATCTGCGGCGACAACGAGCACAACAAGATCAATGCCCGCTACACCAGCGATCATTTGCCGGATAAAACGCTCATGACCTGGAACATCAATAACAGAAATTTGTAGTTCATCGTCCTCATATAAAGGAGCAAAGCCAAGCTCAATTGAAATCTGTCTTTCTTTTTCCTCTTTTAGCCGGTCTGTATCCACATTTGTTAATGCCTTCGTTAACGTTGTTTTTCCATGATCAATATGTCCTGCCATTCCAATTGTAAAAAACCTCTTCAATGCTGCCACCTGCTTACCAATATGTAGAGTTTAAGAATACAATGCACCAATCGCACCGCTGTATTCCCCATTTTCAATGAATGTACAATCAAAATCAAACATTTTTGCATACATTTTTAGCTGTTTTTGCAATGCACGATTCAAAGCACCAGCACCTATAAACGCCATCGGAAGCTTCTGCTGTGATGAACCAGCCATCACCAGCAAATAAATCGTCTCAGCGATCATATTGACAAGTGCAGCCATTTTCACTTCATCACTAATCGTATCTGTAAAGGCTGCTTTAGCAAAATTACTTGCTGATAATTCACCTAAAAGCGGGGCTTCATCTTGACCATAAACATCCTTGACTAACAGATCCGCTTCTGTTCGATCGCCTTCTAGAGCAAGCTCAATCAGCTGTTCATATGAAGCTTTTCCAGTTAATAGCCGACCTAAACCAAGAAAGGTGCCGCCCCCCATTGCCGTACCTGAAACTCGGACTGCTTTCCCTTTTTCCACTCGCAGGATTGAAGTTCCTGTTCCGATATTGATCAAAAGAAATGGTTCATGTAATGTATGCAGTATTTTTGCGCCGGAAGCTGCAGCAGTAAATTCATCTAGTACGGCAGCCTGAGGGAAATATTTGTTCTTCAGCACACCGGCTCCCCCTCCTGTCAAAACCACTTCAGCATGAGGAGAAATCATCTTCATCCAGTTAAAAAGAGAAGCTGCTTCTTGAATAGGATATCTTTTATAGTGAAGGTTTCCTTTCTCTTCATAGGCCAATTTGATAAAAGTTGCACCGGCATCGATCCCCATCTTATTCACGAATGATCCCTCGCCTTCTGTTGTAATACATAAAAAGGAAGCAAAATGGCAGTGAAGAAAATCAAAGCTGCTGCCTCCAAAACAAGAATATACCACGGATAGGGACCAAAATAATCGAGCAATGATCCGTTCGATGGCTTATAGGATAAAAACATATAATTCCCGCCTGTCAGTTTGTTCGCATAGTAGGCGAATGCTGCACAAATATTTAAAAAGATAAACGATTGAAACAAGCCTTTCTTAGTTGGCTTATATTTTAAAACAAAGATAAAGTAAAAGCTTGTTAAGATAATAAAAATATGGGTGATAAAAAATTGAAAATAGCGAAAGTGCGGATAGCCTAAAAACAGCTCAGGTGTTAACACAGCCATTAAGGCACCCGCTACACCAAGAAAATAGACATATTGAAAGATCACCTTTATTTTTGTAAGGTGTAAAATTAAACATAGTATCAGGCTGATCGAACACAGCTGAAGCGGAAGAGCGATTGAGCTCTCCCACTGATTTGTTGAATACAGCCAATAATGATAGCCGGCTTCAAGTGTAAATAATATAAAAAAGAAAGAAAGCCTGATTCCTATATCATATTTTCTGAGTGTTGTACGAAAAAAATATAGTCCTATTATGCCTGCTATTAAGAATAACACCATCATGATATGCGAAGCCGAATAGGCTATAAAAGGATATGTATCATACTGATTCCCAAATATACCGTCCATTCTAATGACCCCTTAATCTATTAGCTTTTGTATAGTATATTGGATACATCTCCTTCATTTCCTGCATCATCTGCACATTGTTTTTTGACTGTTTAGAATCTGTCACGAAACAGTCATAACACGTTCACAGATTTATTCAAGTATGCTGCGGTCTTACCTAATAATGACACAATCAGAGCCGCAAATCTTGTTTACATAATAATATTATGATCAAACTAAGCTAATTTTTAATTGTTCAAGGAGCCATTTTGGCACATTTATACGAACAGTCATTAATGGATCTACGATTTGGCAAACCTCGACTTGGGCTGCGGCACTCAACAGCATGACGGTTTCGCTCATGCTCTTGCCGGATTGTGCAGAAATGACATCCGCCATCATTTCGGTTCCAAGCTTTGCAGCTTCATCCAGCGTGTTAGCAGATACAATTAATGAAAAAACATCTTCATTTTCTAGAAGAGGAAATGAGAATTTGGCATTATTGACGACTTCTAACGTAACCGTTGCTTTACCCGCTACTTCAATTCCGGATACACTTACCTCTCCATCCCCCATTGCTGCATGAAAATCTCCAAGTGCGAATAATGCTCCTTCTGCAAACACGGGAAAATAAAGAGTCGCTCCCTCAGTGATCATTTTATTATCCATATTGCCGCCATGAGCACCAGGTGTTCCGCAGTTTACTCCACCTTCTGCAGGAGCCACGCCGATTACGCCAATCATCTTATTTAAAGGAATTTGAATCTCATCAAATTGCACATGATCATCCTTAATGGGAAGGATTTTCGCCTCCATCTTTTCTAAGCGATGTCCAAGCACACCTAAATCGGGACCCGTCAGCATAACTCCCTGACTGCTGATTTCTAATTTGTCGATCTTCACCTTCAGCATATCTCCCGGCTGTGCTCCTTCAACAAAAATTGGACCTGTCGCCGGATTGATGCGGTCCCAATCCAGTTCAGAGATGGGTGTATCCTCTGAGGTAATTTGATCCTCAAAACAATCATATGTTTCAATCGTTACAGTTTCTCCTGATTTTACCGTTAATACAGGTGAATTTTGTTTATTAAACTCATAGATTAAGTGATTTTCTCTCGTTAATGAATGCATCATACATCCTCCTATTGACAAAATATTTTTACATTTATTTTACCGTAAAATTGGGTACTTGCACAGAAAGTCGTCTTTACTCATACATTAAACACGAAAAATAGGGATAGAAAGATAGGTGCAATTAATGGTTTCTTATATGGATTATACCTCTCCTCAAACAAAATTCAGTTTTGACATGAATAAAAGCCGGCTGTTTACAAAGGATCAGAACAATTACATTAATGTGTTAGGTACGGCGCAGCTTAATACATTGGAGAATATGTCTTTACTTGATATTTTCTTAAGCCAAACCAATGTCATAGAGCCTCATATTCATCAAAACGCTGCCGAACTCGTTTATTGTATTTCTGGCTCTGCGATCGTTTCGATGCTGAATCCTTTTACGAAACAAATTCAGAATTATAGAATTACCCCTGGAAAAGTCGCCAATGTCCCGCAAGGCTGGTGGCATTATGAAGTTGCAGAAGTGGATCATACTCATCTCTTGGCCATCTTTGATGCGCCAACACCAGAATTTGTGTTAGGATCCGATTTATTAAGACTGACACCAGCTCATATTATGGCACATACGTATTGCCTGGATGAAAATCAATGGAAAAACACAGTCGCCCCCATTAAGGAATCAACCATTATTGGTCCTCCTAAGCATTGTAACCAGCGTGAAACAGTGCAGCAGCCTGCTCATACCTCACATGCACAAATGCACCAGCAGCCATATCAGCAGCACTATTATCCGCAGTATTACAGAGGATTCTATTAAATCATAAATAACTGCCGGATCCCGTTAATCGTGTATACAAGAAAAGGATGCTCCTGTATGAGGAACATCCTTGTTATTTCGGTTTTATAGTGCCCAGCGGCCGCCATCAATAATATGGTCTTGACCTGTAATATAAGAAGATTCATCAGATGCAAGGAACAGCGCAAGCTTCGCCATCTCTTCCGGTTCTCCCAGCCTGCCAATTGGCACCTGGTTGCTTAGGAAATCAATGATATCTTCAGATAAGCCATCTAACAATGGAGTATTAAAGATTCCTGGATTTACAGAGTTAACGCGAATCCCTTTATCTACATACTCGATTGCAGCCTGCTTTGTCAGCATGACCATCGCACCTTTAGAGACGATATAGGCACCAGAGCCTTTTGTCACACGATAACCGCCGATGGATCCTGTATTGACGATTGAGCCGCCTCCATTATCAAGCATCATTTTGATCCCTTCCTGCATGACCAAAAACGCACCTCTTACATTTACACCAAACACCTTGTCCCACTGATCAAGCGGATATTCATGGAGCGGTGTTTCGGTCTGTCCCGTGATTCCTGCGTTATTGCAAAGGACATCCAAGCGGCCAAACACTCTCTTGCATTCTTCAAAAATAGCAGCCACTTGTTCTGGATCACTGACATCTGCTTTAAACGTATGAAGCTCTCCGCTGACGGTACTTTTTAACTCTTCAACCTTATCACTCACGTCAACGGCAAGAATTCTTGCACCTTCCTTGCTGAACTCTTCAGCCATTGCTTTCCCGAATCCAGACGCAGCGCCAGTGATTACTGTTACTTTTCCTTCTAGTCTCTTACTCATTGTTAAGCCTCCTCAAGGTTTTAGCTTAATCATGATGTAAAAATTCTTCGAAGTTAATAGGGACAATCTCCCTACATTCATCATACTACTTTTTTGTAGATGAGATTTCAAATATTGTGAACTTTTTAGCAATATTAAACCTAGCTTGTTTATGCATCGAATGAATAGAGTAATAGAATTATGAACAAAAAAAAAGACCTTCTCGCAGAGGTCTTCAATCTTCACCATTTTCACATGTAACCTGAGACAAGAAACCATCTTTTTCTAAGACAACCTCTCCTACCTCATCAAAGTTATCAAAACAATCTTCAATAATGGCTTGATTTGTTACATGGTTTTGATAAATTTTAGTAAACAGGATTCCAGCTACTGTAAAAATGGTGATACTGCCGATGATGGCGATCAGAAGATTTCGTTTTTTATGGGTCAACGCTTCTCCCTCCTTATTTGCTTTTATTCTAACATTTAGAATATTGTTTTCATACCTGTGCGTTCTTAATGGGTCAATTATAAGGTGTTAGAATAAAGTGAGTATGCAATTGCGCAAGTGGATCTTCCTAAATTCTAAAAATAAACGGAAAAATTCCTTTTATTCTGGGAAATTACACTATTTCCTGCAAAATAAGAGGATTTTTTCCGACTATTAGTGGAAAATCTTAAGATTTTGCTATAAATTCAGCTGATAACCGGAAATTCTCCGCTTATTTTTGCTATTTTTTCCTCTAAATGGACATTAACCGGAATTCTTCCGCTTAAATTTTCCGATGCCGTCACGAAAGGTCAACAGCCGCTAATAGCAGACTGCACTTCAAGACTTTTTTTGCTACTATTCCTCCCCCTCCAGCCACACATCCTCCACATGCTTTTTCTTCTGCTGATGGCTGACTTTGCGGTACTCCTTTGATTTGAAAATAATATCAAAATCGTAATCTTCAGGATACAGCTCCTCAGCTCTTATATATAGCTTTAGTCTTTTCTGGTTAATGGAACGCTTTTCTTTTTGCACCTGAACAATATACTGCCCCCCAGCATCTGGCCCCTTATAGATGATGCCGAGTTCATCGGTTTCTGTTAGTTTCACATTGTCACCCATTTTAAAAGCTGGCAATTGTACTTTTTGTGGCTTCGGTGACTCAGACGTTTGCCGCGCATATTTATTGATGACAATCTGTTTTTCATATTGAGCTTCTGTTAAGTTTTGTTCATTGGTATAACTGTGAGATTGTTTGTATGTTAAAAGGTGTGCTTTTTCAATCAGCTGCGGATGGAGTCCAAGCTTGTTGGCGATCTGAAATGCCTGACTTCTTCCGCTCTGTCCCAATAAAAGGCGATACGTCGGCTGCAATGTTTCAAGATCAAACTCCATCGTGGCATTTATAAAACCTTCAGAAGCATCCGCAAACTCCTTCATCTCACTATAATGTGTCGTTGCAAGTAAGGTTGCTCCTTTTTTGTAGAGCTGCTCTAGAATCACGATCGCCAGAGCCATGCCTTCACCTGGATCTGTACCAGAACCTAATTCGTCAAGGAGTACAAGTGAACGATCATTTGTATTTTGTAAAATCTCAATAATGTTGACCAACCGAGAACTAAATGTACTTAGATTCTGCTCAATGCTCTGCCCGTCACCGATATCGACGAAAATATGCTGAAACAGGCTGATCCGGCTACCTTCTTTTGCTGGAATTGGCAGGCCGCTTTGTGCCATCAGAGTTAGGAGACCGATTGTTTTCAATGTAACCGTCTTACCGCCAGTATTTGGCCCTGTAATGACTAATGCATGATGTGATTCACCAAAGATTAGCGACAAGGGCACGGCTTTTTCACCAAGCATGGGATGACGTGCTTCTTTAAGATCAATGGTGAAGTCTTCTGTTAAAATCGGTGCTGCACATTTCATTTTGCGGCTATATTGTGCTTTAGCAAATAACACATCATAATGATGCATCGTTTCAATCGCAATTCGTATTGTCTGCTCATAGGAAAGCAATTTTTCGGTCAGCTCATATAGAATTCGTTCTGTTTCCTGCTCTTCAGCAATGGCTAAAAGTTCAATTTCTGATTGAATACTGCCCAGTTCAGCTGGCTCAATAAATAAAGTAGCACCTGAAGCTGATGTATCCAGCACCTGCCCTTGAACTTTGGAGCGATATTCTCTTTTAACCGAAAGCGCGAGCCTCCCATTTCTTTCTGCAATCAAGGTATCCTGCAGCATGTTCGCAAATCGCTTCGATTTGACAAGCTGGTGTGCTTTATCTTTAATTTTATCCTTTAGAATTGCTAGCTGCCTCCGCAAATAGGCCAAATCGCTTGAAGCATAATCATCCACCTGTGAGTGGCGGATCACTCTCTGTATTTCGTCTTCCAATTCTTTCACTTCTGGAATTGTCATCGCATACAAACTCACATGAGGAGCGGCATATTCTTTATCCTTCATAAACTGTTTAAGCTTCGTGCAATGCTGTAAAAACGAAAGAATAAACGTAAACTGATCGGCACGTATATACAAACCTTTCTTTGCCTGCTCCAAATAAAGCTGCATTTCATCTAGTGTATGAATCGGAACAGAGCTGGAAATATTCAAAATCCTGACCCCTTCTTCCACCTCACGAAGCTGCTGTTCAATTTGGCGTTTATGGTGCATGGGCACAGTAGCACGAACTGTATTTTTGCCAAGAGTGGTTTTCGCATATGAAGCGATCTCTTCAAGAATGTCGTAATATCCTAATACATCAAATGTTTGCTGATTCAATTTTTGTTCCTCCTTAAGTGTTGATTGCAGCCCAAAAAATAAAAAAAGCCGCCATGAACAACAAGTTCATGACGGCATGATGTAGGGTAATTTATCTGGCAATGTTTGCGGTAATCTTATGCATCAGAAAGAGATAGAAATGCTACATTCCTCCAAAAAATGCACACAAAAAAACTACAGCAAACACGCCATAGCTTCGTTACCCGTTCTCTATGCTATGAAGTGTGTTCTTAACTTCCTTGAAAAGCGCATACTGAATAAACAGGCATTCTCCTGTTTTTTTACGCATTCAAGGCCGTATCCAGTTAACGGTTAGTTAAGAACATTCACACTCATAAAATAATCTCCTTTAAAAGGGCTGCAATTTATATAGTAAGAATACTTTGTTAAAGGTTGTATGTCAACTGATTGTATAAAAATGACAGCTTAATCCTCCCAATAAAAAATAGCATCCATGACGAAATAATTCCCGCGATTACGATAAATGGTAGGAATTTTCGCTTGAAAAGGAAGGAATCTTTTCATCTCTCTGGCCTGTAAAATCTCATACTCATACTCTATTAGTGCCTGTTTTAATTGGGCGCCGACCGATTGATATTCTTCGTTCACTGACAAGGAATTAAGACCATCAAGGAGAGTTACACAGCTCCAGCCAACCCTTTCATTTGTCTCGGTACTGATGTTTCTATATCGAACATCTTCCCCCATAATGGCGACTGATGCCAGGGTGCTGATATCAATAATAATTCCCTTAACTTCTTCCTCGCGAACACCATTGCTTTCATGAATAGTTTTAACTTCATCTTTGCTGTAACAGAAAAACTCAACAAACGATGCATACCCGCTGCCAAAATGATCCCACTCAGCTTCACATTCTACATGATGAATTCGTTTGATTCGATAATATAATCTTCTTATATGTTCCTTAATTTCCTTCTCATCTTTTGTATCGTAAGGAAATATGTCTCCGATTATTTTACCTGCTATCAGGTCCCGTAATTGATTATCTGAAAACATTCTTCAGCCCACCTACAGATTTAATATAGAAAAATATCATTCTTTCAAGTTTACGAACAATCCAGCATGACTCAACTGTGCTCATTTGGAAATTGATCATCCAGAAAAGTAGACTAAAAGGGTCCCTGCCTCACACGTTCCTTAGTGTGATTGACTTTTATTATTTTTCCTTTTATCAAACCATACCCATATAAAAAAGAGAATGACGCCAATTGGTGTAAGAAATGAAGTCATCCAATTATGCTCATTTGGTAAAATATAGTTTAAAATGGCGGATAAAATGATAAGTGGCAGCACGATAATAAACCACCATCTTACATATTTATTTTTGAAACTGAAATCAAATCTCTCCATTGTTTGCCTCCTAATCACTTCATATCGGAATATTCAAATAATTTCGTTCTAGACTCTTGGCTGTATGCAGGAAAATAAAGCTTCTCATCAAGGATAACACATCCTTCTTAAATTAAGGGAAAAACAGGAAGATATTTCACAGAACCTTACACTTTTCCGATCCTCTCCCTTCTTTTTTCACACTTAAATAAACAGTTGTTTATCTGTTCTAAATGAAGGCAACACTTAATTTATTTAAAGAAAACATTTCTAAGGAGAAGAAGATGGTTCTAAACGAAAATAAAGAACGATTTGCTTATGCAAAACGAAATCTTTGGTCTGGCATTCTATTTGGAATTGGTCTAGCCGCTTTTATTGATGAGACCGTTTTTCATCAGCTGCTGCGCTGGCATCATTTTTATGACAAATCTACAACCGATATTGGCCTGATTTCAGACGGTTTTTTTCATGCATTTAGCTGGTTTGCGACCATTGGGAGCTTGTTTATGTTCGCTGAACTTCGCCGGCGGAACGGCTTATGGATGATGAGGTGGTGGGCAGGAGTATTGATCGGTGCCGGTGGCTTCCAGTTGTATGATGGAATCATCCAGCATAAATTAATGCGATTGCACCAGATTCGTTATGTAGAAAATGTCATTATTTACGATCTGATTTGGAACATACTAGCACTTGTAATGATCCTGTTAGGGATAATTCTTGCTGTTCGAACGAGAAACAGACAACGATATGGTAAGGATGTTTCACATGAACATTCTTAATCACATCCATCATTCTGATGGTGCTCATATTGAACATACAGTTGGCATACTGCCTCAGCTCCTCTTAGTCTTGCCGTTTGTGCTGGGTTTGGTGCTGTATATCCTTGCTGTTGTGTTTTCAAACAAAAAGCACAAAACATGGCCCATTTATCGGACTGTTTGCTGGATTTTAGGCGTTTTTTTCGCTGTCATTTCAGTAGCAGGACCTTTAGCCATTCGTGCACATACCGATTTTACCGCTCACATGTTTGGCCATTTATTATTGGGGATGTTAGCACCTTTGCTCATGGCGTTGGCTGCGCCGATGACACTGATGTTTCGCACAGTAAACGTACCGCTGGCAAGAAGATTTTCAAAGCTGCTAAAAAGCTGGCCATCACGAATGCTGACGAATCCCGTTATGGCCTCCCTTCTTAATATTGGAGGGCTATGGATCCTGTACACAACCGATCTATACTCCCTAATGCACCAATATATTCTTTTGCATCTACTCATTCATTTTCACGTATTTGCGGCTGGATATCTATTTACCATCTCAATGATTTATATCGATCCGATTTTCCATCGAACTTCATTTAGATACCGTTTAGTTGTATTTATTGTTGCGTTAGCTGGCCATGGTATTTTATCTAAGTTCATTTATGGAAATCCGCCGAATGGAGTGCCTGCTGATCAGGCAGAACTTGGCGGCATGGTGATGTATTATGGCGGCGACATCATTGATGTTATGATCATCTTTATCCTTTGTATGCAATGGTTTAAATCAGCTCGCCCGCGAATAAAAATTGCGATTAATCAATAATGATTTTTACCAGTTTGTCCAAACCATCCAGTGATTTTGAGCGTTTACTATAGTATTAATGACGTCAAAGGATGAGATGGATGAAGTTACAGGATATAAAAGGTGCTTACGATGTTATTGTGAGTATTGGGAATGCTTGTAATCCAGCTATGGAATTAAAGCGGCTAGGCTTAAGATCATTTTCCGGGCCTTTAGATTGGAGTGTTTCCAGTTCGCTTTTAAATGTAAGCAAGTTATTTGAGCATCGTTTCCGGGGATTTATGGAGCATAGCAACATGAAGTTAATGGATGAGGTTGGCGGGTACATGGAAGATGGCGTAGATCAATTCAGAAAGTCTTATTTTCTAAAAGATGAAATTTATGACGTCCTCTCTGTTCATGATTTTCCTGTCAACGACCAAAACGATTGGACACTAGGCTATAATTCTTTTAATGAAAAAAAAGAAAGACGGGTAGAACGCTATCTTCATAAAATTCATACTGGAAATCGGGTTCTGCTTGTGCGCTGGTTTGGGGATTATGAAGGAGCAGCACAGCTTGAAAAGGTATTAAAAGATTTTGTAACAGGTGATTTCAGAATCCTACTTCTCTACCCAGTAGATGGATTACCTGAAATAAGAGAAGTCGATTGGGGACTTCAGCATGTATGTGTGGTTGAGGTGCCAAATGAGCCGACAAATCAAGGGATATGGGATTATGTATTGAGTGGGGTTTCATTGGAACAATGAGTAGTTAAAGCAAAGAGCTATGAAGCGTAAAGTGAATTTGGAAGCTTTTCGATTTTTTGCGCTCTTTGCTTTTGGGTTTACATAATATTATTATCTTATACTTCGAACAATTAATAATATCACACCGGCAATCAAAGTGCCCATCAGCAGAATTGTTCCCAATCCCGTACTATATACAAAATACACCTTTGTGTTCATGATTACGTTTACGATTAAAAGGACAAAAATGACACAGCAGACAGCCACAAGAATACGATGATCCATCCTTCGCCTCAACACTCCAGCTCCTTTCATACAGAAAAGTGCAGGCAACCTGCATTAAAGGGAAAACGGTGTCTTTATTTCATGCCTATGTCGGATGGATCTTGTATTATTCACATATTTTCATATGAAGTGCTTTACTAGGAAATAGTGTGTTTCTGTGTTTCTCATTCCCCAGCTCTCATGATGGTTGGTATTTTGGGAATTACTTCGCCGTTCTCCTTCCCCAATTCTATTAATGACGGGCATTTCGGGAAGTACTCTCTACCTTTCTATCTTACAATCTTCTTCATTTTTTTAATTAACAGGAAGATCGTTTAATTCTTTTGACCAACTTTATTCCTTTTCAAATGATTTTCATATTTTTTAATGATTTTATTGGCCCAAACATAGTGGCTGGAGGTGTTCGCAACAAAATAGGCTCCGAGTGAGCTTGTGCCTGTCCATTTGTAATACTTCTTTGTAAAAAGCTCTTCATTTGTATGAGATTCAATGAGTTCCATCATTCGTTCATGACTTTCTTTTACTAAGTCAATCCCGACAGATAATTCGGTTCTCGAATATTTCTCCTGAATGGATCGGTTCAAATCGGGTGTTGTTCTCCATGTATACCCTACTGCGGGCATAGCGGGTTTTTCCCCATTCATTCCGGTCGTATACCAATTTTCTAAGAACAAATGCCATTCATGCAGATGGCAGATCAGATCACGAATCGAACGATTTAAACCTGGAAATTCGAATTCGTTTGTTCTTAGTGGTTCTGGGATTGACTGAATACGTTGAAATAGTTCAGCGAAATGATCATTGCTCGCCTGGATTAGGTCTTCTTTATTTTGCGGTCTGGCCATCGGTCTTCTCCTCCTCTTATAACTCTCCTTCCATTGTACCTTTTTATTGATGATGTTTTGTGCAATTTTTCTTACTATTCCTAAATATTCCTTTTTAAAATTTCTACGCCTTTTTTCAGCTCTTCCACTGTTATTCCTCCATAGCCTAAGACAATTTTATCTCCATGACTTCCTTTGTTCAGCGCAAAATTTTCGACAGGGTAAATTTTAATCCCTTCCTGCATCAGCTTTTCGCATAATTCTTTTGTAAAAGTGATGCCTGGAAATTGGGCGACGATATGCATTCCTGCTGCTTTTCCAATGACATGGACAGATGGAAAAGCTTGATGCAGCGCATCTGTCAGAACCTTTCTTCGTTCTATATAGATTTTTTTCATTTTCCGTACATGTTTGTCAAGATGCCCTTCATCAATAAAGCGTGCGAGTGCATATTGCTCAATGGATGACGTATGCCGATCTGAATACCACTTTAAACTGTAAAAAGGTTCAATTAGAGGTTTCGGTAGAACCACATATCCGATCCGTAATGCAGGAGATAAAATTTTACTAAAGGTTCCTACATAAATGACCGAGTCAGGATCAAGTCCCTGTATGGATGGAACAGAACCTCCTTCATAGGTGAATTCACTATCATAATCATCTTCTACTATATAGCTGTCCATTTTCCGGGCATATTCTAGCAGCTGAACTCTTCTTTGAATCGTTAATGTCCCGCCGAGCGGAAACTGGTGTGAGGGAATGACAAATGTAAAACTTGGCCGCTTTTCAGGCAATAATGCCGGCTGAATGCCTTCATGATCGGCTGCTACAGGATAAATGGAGGCGTCTGCATTTGTAAAAATATTTCTCATTTCATCTGTCACCGGGTCCTCCACCGCAATAAAGTCATCCTTTTTCACTAGCAGCTCTGTGATGAGTTTTAATGCCTGAGTTGCACCAGATGTGATAACGATTTGAGAGTGATCACAGATTACACCGCGGGCTCTTCTTAAATAATTGACTAACACCTTTCTTAAGGACAAAACACCACAAGGATCTCCATAGCCAAATATGGAGGATGGAGCATCCAGACAAACATCTTTTGTTAATTGAGCCCATTTTTTTCTAGGAAAATGGTCAATTGCAGGATTTCCTCCTTTAAAATCAATAAAAGTTGGCTGTTTTTCAAACATAATCCCTTGCGGCGTTATGCTTCCCCCTTTTTTCGCAGCTTTAATGGATGCCCCTTTAGCAACAAAGGTACCGCTTTTCGGAATTACTTCCAGATAGCCTTCTGATAGTAAGCGATCATATGCTTCAATAACAATATTACGTGAAATATGCAAACTGCCTGCAACCTCTCGAGTTGAAAAAATGCGCTCTCCCTCGTGGAGCTCATCATTTAAAATAAGGGATCTAATTTGCTCATATAACTGCTGTGTTAAGGTGACGCTGCTTTGCCGATTCAAGTCTTTTAGTATCA
The DNA here is from genome assembly GCF_900166665.1 of Cytobacillus gottheilii. Lineage (GTDB taxonomy): Bacteria > Bacillota > Bacilli > Bacillales > Cytobacillaceae > Cytobacillus > Cytobacillus gottheilii_A. The sequence continues at coordinate 2,536,189 of NZ_LT800494.1, forward strand.
TACTGATGCTCCTTTAAACTGGTACTATAAAATTAACCGTTTTCTGGATCTATTATAATACCAGATTAACATGATACGATGATGAAAAAAATAGAGGAGCGTTTAAATATGAAAACAATCGGATTAATTGGCGGCTTAAGCTGGGAATCAACAAGTGAATATTACCGGATTATCAATACAGCGGTGAAAAATAAGTTCGGCGGCTTGCATTCAGCAAAATGCTTGATACACTCCTTCAATTTTGAAGAGATAGCGGATATGCAAAGAACCGGGAAATGGAAGGAAGCAACGGAAAGTATGGTGGAAGCGGCAGTCAAGCTAGAACAAGCTGGTGCAGAAGTCATCGTGATTTGTACGAATACCATGCATAAAATGGCGAAGGAAGTTCAAGAGGCTGTTTCTGTTCCCCTCATTCATATAGCAGAATCAACAGCATCAGCCATTAAACAGCAAAATTTAAAAAAGGTAGCTCTGCTTGGAACGGCATTTACAATGGAACAACCATTTTACAAAGACATCCTCTCTAAACACGAAATTGAAACGATCATTCCAAATGAGGCTGATCGCCAAATGGTACACAGTGTGATTTTCGATGAGCTTTGTCAGGGCAGATTTTTAGAAGAATCCCGGGTGAAATACCAAGAATTAATTTCAAAATTGGAAGCTGAAGGCGCAGAAGGCGTTATCTTGGGCTGCACTGAAATTCCGCTGCTCATTCAGCAGAAACATAGCAGCCTTCCTCTATTGGATACCACATATCTGCATGCAATGGCTGCAATTGAATATGCGATGGAGTTGGAGTTTTATTCTGCTTGATTGGGGAGTTTGGGTAGATGCAATAATCGCGGATTAACGACTGAAGTGTACGAATTTGTATGAGGTGGGTCGTTAAAACCTTGCGTTAACGACCGAAGTGCTTGAATTAGCCTGAGTTGGGTTGTTAAAACCTTGGGTTAACGACCCAAGTGCTTCGATCGACCTGTATTGGGTCGTTAAAACTCTGGGTTAACTACCCAAGTGCTTCGATCGACCTGTGTTGCGTCGTTAAAGTACTGGATTAACGACCGAAGTGCTTGGATTGGTCTGAGTTGGGTCGTTAAAACCCTGGGTTAACTACCCAAGTGCTTCGATTGGTCTGAGTTGGGTCGTTAAAACCCTGGGTTAACTACCCAAGTGCACGAATCGCACCAAGTTGGGTCGTTAAAACTCTGGATTAACGACTCAAGTGCACGAATCGCACCAAGGTGGGTCGTTAAAACCCTGGGTTAACGACCCAAGTGCTTCGACCGACCTGAGTTGGGTCGTTAAAACTCTGGATTAACGACCGAAGTGCTTCGATCGACCTGAGTTGGGTTGTTAAAACACTGAATTAACGACCCAAGTGCACGAATCACACCAAGGTGGGTCGTTAAAACACTGAATTAACGACCCAAGTGCTTCGATTGAGCTTAGTTGGGTTGTTAAAACTCTGGGTTAACGACCGAAATACCTAAATTACTCTAAGTTAGGTAGTAAAAACTAATACAGGGGCAATCTTGCCCCTGTATTTAACGTATAAATTCACACATTCCCCCGCCCCATCCCAAACAAAATCACTAGATTCAAATTACCCCATTACCTCGATACCCCTTCCTTTTTCCGCTTAAAGGAACCAACACCCCTATCACAATCGTTAAAACCACAAATGCAATAAAGGTATTAATAGTAAAATACTGGTTATTCACATGAATAGATAAAAACACTGCGATATCCTGGATGTACTCTTCATCAGCATAGCCAAATTGCTCCCTATATCCCTGTCTCATCTCATCAACGTACCGCACAAAAGACCAGCGCTGATACATAACGGCACTTGCGCAATAGGCGCTACCAGCGACAGCAATTATCCACTTCTTCTTTTTAGAAAGCCCGTGAAAGATCCCTCTCCAAAACATAATCAGATAGAATAAGATAAACGGCAGCAATAGAACAAAGAGAATAGCAGGATTTCCATTGCCAGAACTGCTACCTGGAGCTGGTGTCATCAAATTTGAAAAGATAAATCCTCCAGCTGTAAATAGGAGAACAGTAATCAGCATCCCGAATTTCACAATAACATCGACCTCCAGAAAACGAATAGCTTAATGAACGACAAACAGCAGTTCTTCCTCTGCAATAAACCGCTGAATATTATCAATCGTAATTGTGCTGATGTTAACGATTGCTTCGTAGGTTGCACCGCCAATATGTGGAGTTGCGATAACGTTTGGCAGCAGGGATAGCTCATTACGCGGTGGCTCTACTTCAAATACATCAAGAGCTGCACCTCGAATTCCGCCATTTTTAAGCGCTTCTACTAAATCTCCTTCATGAATCAGACCGCCGCGCGAGATGTTGATTAAAAAGGCACTGGATTTCATTTTCCCTAAAGTATCTCGATTGATAAAATGCTTATTTTTACTCGTTAATGAGGTTGATAAGATTACATAATCAGATTCAGTTAATAAAGTATCCAAATCAGTAAAACGGACATTCAATTGGGCAGCGGCTTCTTCATTCTGATAATTCCCGTAAGCCATCACATCCATTGAAAACCCATTCGCACGCTTGGCAATCGCCTGCCCAATGGATCCAAAGCCGACAATTCCCAGTTTTTTGTTATGTACTTCATTTCCAAGCGAGTTGTTCCAAACTCTCGATTTCACTTCTGCATCCTTTTGCGGAATGCTTCTAGAGCTGGCAAGCATCAAACCAAAAGCAAGATCTGCAGCAGACTCTGCATTTTGACCAGGTGCATTGCTTACAATAATCCCTTTTTCTTCTGCATAAGCTACGTCAATATTGTCATAGCCAGCTCCGAACTTAATGATATATTTTAAATTTTGGGCTGCATCAATTACCTCACGATCAATTTTCACAACAGCCACTACAATAATATCAGCCGCTGCTGCTTCTTTAAGCAAGTCTTCCTTTCTCACTCCATCGTCGGTTTTCATCACCGTTACATTGGTGCACAACTTTTCTGTTTCTTCAATTAATTCCGGATAGGCTGCAACAAATGCATCTCTTACTAAAATTAAAGCGTTCATTCTAGTACCCCTTTTACATTCATTTTTCTTTTTTCATTATAAACAAACATAACGTTATTAACAGAATTTATAAAGTCTAACGCTTAACTAAAGTTGCACATTCCCTTTCTAAAAATTAGGCTGTTTTCGTAAACATTGTTGCTGTGAACTTAAATGAGTAGAAGTTGATTTCCGCTCCAGGCGCTCGCTTTCCGCGGGTGGGCGCTGAGCCTCCCTCGTCACTTGCGCTCCTGCGGGGTCTCACCTATCCCACTTCTCCCGCAGGAGTCTCGCACCTTCTGCTCCAATCAACTAGTCTGTTATCAAATAGAAAACTTATCAAAAAACAACAAACTTTTAGAAAAGAGCTAAAGATAAAAAAGCAGGAGAGCATCTCCCCTGCTCATCCTGCTTCTGCACTTGAAAACTGACTATAGTAAAGGTCAGCATAAAATCCATTTTGTTCTAACAGTTCATGATGATTTCCCTGCTCAATCACTTGACCATCTTTCATGACGAGAATAAGGTCTGCATCCTGAATCGTAGATAAACGGTGGGCGATGACAAAGCTTGTTCGTCCTTCCATCAAGGTGTTCATTGCCTGTTGAATCAGACGCTCTGTACGTGTATCTACACTTGAAGTGGCTTCGTCTAAAATCATAATGGCTGGGTCAGCAAGAATGGCCCTAGCAATCGTTAATAGCTGCTTTTGTCCTTGTGAGATATTCGAAACCTCTTCATTCAACACAGTATCATATCCATCTGGCAGTGTGCGGATAAAGTGATCTGCTCTTGCTGCGACCGCCGCTTTTACAATTTCTTCTTCCGTTACATCGCCGTTTTTTCCGTAAGCTATATTATCACGTATCGTTCCATTAAATAGCCATGTATCCTGAAGAACCATGCCGAAATTCTGACGAAGATTTCCTCTGTTCACTTTTGAAATATCTTGATGATCAATCATAATCTTTCCGCCTTTTAACTCGTAAAAACGCATAAGCAAATTGATTAAGGTGGTTTTCCCGGCACCTGTAGGTCCAACAATGGCGACAGTCTGACCTGGTGCAACCTCAATATTCATATCTTTAATCAGCAATTCTTCTCCGTAGCCAAAGTCTACATGTTCAAATGAAACAGCACCTTCCTGGATTTTGTCCATATTATGCTCTGTAACATTTTCTTCTTCTTCATCCAGCACTTCAAACACACGCTCAACTGCTGCAACAGTTGCCTGAACGATATTGGCAATATTAGCTGTTTGCGTGACAGGCTGTGTAAATTGCTTTGAATAAGTGATGAAAGCTTGAATATCACCGATTGAAATCGAGCGATTGATAACTAATATGCCCCCGACCACACTGATGACGACATAACTTAAATTTCCGATAAACATCATCATCGGCATCATAATGCCGGAAATAAATTGTGCCTTATAGCCCGCTTTATAGAGTGATTCGTTGACTTCATCAAAATGATTCAGCGCTTTTTCTTCACGGCCAAATGCTTTGACGATTTGATGTCCTGTATAGGTTTCTTCAATATGGCCATTTAACTCGCCAAGTGTGCGCTGCTGTGCTGCAAAGTGGGCTTGTGACTTTTTCAAAAACGGCGTAATCACAAACATGGATAATGGCAAGCTAACAATCGAAATTAACGTTAATAAAGGACTGATGGTGAGCATCATGATAATGATTCCAACAATCGTAACAATCGATGTTATAAATTGCGTTACACTTTGCTGAAGCGTGCTCCCAATCGTATCAATATCATTGGTCACTCTGCTCAATATTTCTCCCTTTGGTCTGCCGTCAAAATACTGCAGAGGAAGTTTTTCAAGCTTTTCATTTATGTCCTCGCGCAAACGGTATACCGTTAATTGCGCAACACTGGACATGACGTACTGCTGAACAAATGTAAATAACGAGCTAATCACATAAAGACCGGCAAGGAGCAGGAGCATTTGACCGATTGCGCCAAAATCAACAGCTGCACCAGGAACGCCGGATAATTTGCCATAAATCCCTTCAAAGAGCTCCGTAATCGCATTTCCCATGATTTTCGGTCCGACAATCATAAAGACGGTACTCAAAATCGCTGCTATAAAAACAATCAGAAGCTGTTTTCGCTGTGGTTTTAAATAGGATAACAGTCTGAACAAGGTACCTTTAAAGTCTTTTACTTTTTGGCCGCCAGGTATCATGTTTGGGTTTGGATGTTTTCTTCCAGAACCTCGCTGAGTGGTATTTTCTGAACTCATGCTGTTTCCTCCTCTGAGGATTGTGACTTCACAATTTCACGATACACTTCATTTTCTTCCATTAACTCTTTATGAGTTCCGATACCGGCCATTTTTCCTTTGTCTAAAACAATGATCCGGTCTGCATCCACCACAGTACTGATTCTTTGGGCAACCAGAATAACTGTCGCATCTTTCGTTTCTTCCTTTAAAGCTGCACGAAGATTTTTATCTGTTTTATAATCCAATGCAGAGAAGCTATCATCAAATATATACACATCCGGTTTTCTGACTAATGCCCTGGCAATGGAAAGGCGCTGCTTTTGACCGCCTGAGAGATTTGAACCGCCCTGAGCCAGCATGGTGTCGTAGCCTTGTTCCATTTTGCTGATGAATTCATGCGCCTGTGCAACGATAGCGGCATGCTTCACTTCGTCTTCTGTGGCATCTTCTTTGCCGTATTTAATGTTCTCAGTAATACTGCCTGTAAACAACAATGCCTTTTGCGGAACTAGTCCAATTTTAGTACGGACACTTTCCTGTGATGCATGACGCACATCAACGCCGTTAATTCGGATTACACCTGAAGTAATGTCATAAAACCTCGGTATTAAATTGACCAGTGTTGATTTCCCTGCGCCGGTGCCTCCGATGATGGCTGTCACTTCACTAGGATTCGCTTTAAAGCTGATATGCGAGAGAGCCGGTTCCTCTGCCCCTGGATAGTGAAAGGTCACATCTTCAAATGATAATGTTCCTTTTTCTTGATCCGCTTCTGCAGATCCTTGATCCACAAACGTTGGCTTAAGCTCCAGAACTTCATTAATCCGCTCTGCCGATACAGATGCTCTTGGAATCATAATAAACATCATCGAGGCCATGATCAGAGCAAACATCATTTGCGTGATATATTGAATAAACGCCATTAAGTCGCCGACCTGCATGCCGCCATTATCAATGCGAATGCCGCCAAACCAAATGACAGCAACCACCGTTAAATTCATAATCAGCATTAAAACCGGCATTAAAAACGCCATGATCCGGTTTACTTTGATGGAAACATCTGTTAGATCTCTATTCGCCTTTTGCAGGCGATCCTTTTCCTGGTTTTCACGGTTAAAAGCGCGAATTACGCGGATTCCAGTCAGATTTTCACGCATGACGAGGTTTAATCGATCTAATTTATCCTGAACAAGCTTAAATAAAGGCAATGCTTTTTTCATAATAAAATAGATGGAGACGGCAAGAATAGGCATGGTTACAAGAATAATCAGTGAAAGTTTCGCATCCTTTGAAACAGCCATGATTAAACCGCCGACAAACATAATCGGTGCACTGACGACCATACGCAGCATCATAATTACTACCTGCTGGATCTGGGTGATATCATTGGTCGTACGCGTAATTAAAGAAGCGGTGCCGACCGAATCAAAATCCTGCATCGAAAATTCGTCTACATGCTTGAAAACTTTACGGCGCAGATCACGCCCAAAGCCCATCGCAGATTTAGAAGCATAATAGCTTGCCCCAACGGATGCTATTGCACCAAGCGCTGAAACGGCGAGCATGATCCCGCCGACCCGCCAAATGACACCCGTATCGCCAACAACAACACCATTATCAATAATATCGGCCATTAGTGTGGGTAAATATAAATCAGATAAAACTTGTATGAAAATAAGAGCAAAAACAGATAAAATCATCCATTTATATGCTGTTAATTGCTTGGTTAGCTTTAACATACGCTATTAACTCCTTTATTCCTTCATTTCTTCTTCTAAAAATAAGGCGATTTGAGAAAGAGAACTCAGCAGCAGATTTGCCTTTTGTTCTGATAAACCGTCAACTGCTTCCTTTAAAACCGTATAGTAGCTTCCCTTTTGCTCATGAATTGAATCGATTAAAGTTTTTCCTTGCTTACTGAGGACTAGCTGCATTTCCCGCCGGTTTCCCTCAACTGGATATCGTTCAAGCAGCTCTCTTTGTACAAGCGCATCAATGGTCTGGCTAAGAGTGCTTTTAGGAATTTGAATTTCGATCCCAAGCTGTTTTTGTGTTACTTCTTTTTTTGAAGCAATGATACTTAATAACATCAATTGCGGAGCCGTGAGATCCAAGTCCGCCGCTGTTTTTTGAAACAATTTTCTTAATCCCCGGTTGACGCGCTCAACCGATTTTAAAATATCCGTAACCCTTTGACTAGATTGATCCTCCATTTTTACCGCCCTCCAGAACAGTTCGTTTACGAACAGTTCTAAAATGTATGAGACTAATGTACTCCTCATCCTTTATCAAGTCAAGCAAACAGGACTTTTGTTTGACGAAAAGATAAGAGATTCATTCAAATCGTTGATAATATTGTATAATACTAGTATAAATGGTTGGATTATTATGGAGAGGTGTAGTTCAGTGGACAGAAAGACAGCATTCTTAACAGAAGAAATTGAAATTAAGAATAAAGCGCATATACTCTATACATATCATTCTGAAGAAAATTACGTAAATAACGCGGTCAGTTATATTATGACCGGGATCGCAAACGATCATCATGTGATTCTTATTGAAAACGAATATTTCTCCAAAAAAATACAGAGAAAATTAAAAGCTGTATTAGCGGAAGAAGATCTGAAAAAAGTGCATTTTACTAGCAATTATGATTTTTACTTAGCTAATAATCATTTTCATATTGATCGAATTGTCCAGTGCTTTGGGGAAGTTCTCGATCCATTAATGACTCAAAATATTTCTGTACGGACTTGGGCACATGTCGAGTGGCCAGAGGAAGCAAATATAGATCAAACGTTGATTGACTTTGAACAATGCGCTGATCATGAAATCAATCAGCATGGAATAATATCGGTTTGTGCTTATGATGGAAAACGGATTTCTGCTTCTTTACAAAATAAGATCATGGAATGGCACGAATATTTTATGACAGATGATGCCCTAGTCCGTTCCTATCTTTACAGAGGTAATGATGCAATCTTTCCATCATTGTCTGATCAGGTCCTCAGGGACAAAAAGGTAGAAAAACAACTGTCCGCCAAAAATGATCAGATGCAGGCTTTTATGAAACAAAACCTTGATTCTGTCATGATCGTTGGCCAAAATGAAACAGTCCTTTATATTAATCATATTTTTGAAGAAACCTTTGGCTGGAGTGCGGATGAAATCTTAGGTTTAAATGTATACGAGCTTCCAGTTGCTGCCTCTGTTAGTAAAGAGAAAATTGATCATAGAGAACAGACGATTAAAGAATCTGATTCTATATATAAAATGGAGTGTACGCGGCAAACCAAGGATGGAAAACATATAAAGGTTCTGCAAACCTGTTTTCCCTTTCGAGATGAAGATGATCAGATATTTGCCTGGGTCGTGATTCTTAGAGATCAAACCGAACGGTATCAAGCTCAGGATCTTCTTCTTCAATCAGACAAGCTGTCAATTGCCGGCGAGCTTGCTGCAGGAATTGCTCATGAAATTCGCAATCCGGTTACCGCGATTAAAGGCTTCCTTCAGCTTTTAAATGCAGATGGAAAAAATGTGCGAACCTATTATTCTGTGATGGCATCCGAAATTGAACGGATTGAGCTAATCTTAAGCGAGCTGCTTGTTTTGGCAAAGCCGCAGTCAACCGATTTTAAATCAAATAACTTAGTTGTGCTCATTAAGGATGTCATTACATTGCTTGATGCACAAGCCAATATGAATAGTGTGCAGATTAAGACAATTTGCACCAACGAGGAAATTCATGTTAAGTGCGATGTTAACCAAATCAAACAAATTTGCATCAATTTCATTAAAAACGGCATTGAAGCGATGGATTCTGGTGGAATACTAACCGTTAAAATTGAACAAACCATTAATGAAATACTTCTATCATTTATAGACGAAGGAAAAGGAATCCCTGAATCCATTCTAAAAAAACTGGGCCAGCCCTTCTTTACTACGAAAGAAAACGGAACTGGCTTAGGACTGATGGTCAGCAAAAAAATTATTGAAGATCATTATGGAAGCCTGCAGATACATAGTCAGCTACATGAAGGCACCACAATTGAGGTGCGGCTTCCAATTAGGTAAAACATAATAAAAACAGTGAGCAGCAGTATGCTCACTGTTTTTTTATGGACAAGAACACATACTGGCCTGTTTGCTTACATATCATTTAAGGCTAGTACTTTTTTAGAAATAAATGGTGCTAAGAAAGCAAGGCAAATAGGTGGTGATCTCATGAGCTTAACGATCTTATGCAGCTATATCATACTGGGCTTTACATTGGCTGCTCCAATTGGGCCAGTGAATTCTGCTCGATTAGACAAAGGCATTAAAAACGGCTTCTGGCATGCCTGGGCGGTTGGCGCCGGTTCCATGATCGCTGACGGTGTCTACATGCTCATTGTATATCTGGGAATGGTGCAATTTCTCCAAATTCCATTGGTCCAAGTTTTTCTATGGTTGTTTGGCGGGTTTATTTTAATCTACTCAGGTGTTGAAGGAATGCTTAGCTCGAGTAAAATTACCTTAACAGAAACACGAGGAAAAGAATCCTTATTCAAGTGTTTTCTAACAGGCTTTATCATGTCCATCACCAGTCCCTTAACGATTTTATTCTGGCTGGGTATTTACGGCTCTGTCCTCGCCAAAACAGTGCAAATGAACGGTACCGGTTCTTTAATCGTATACAGCTCAATGATTTTCCTTGGACTAATGCTATGGGATGTGCTTGTTGCTGGCTTAACAACTGGTTTAAGACGATTCTTAACGAAAAACAGCCTGCGTTTTATCGGGATTTCTTCCGGATTATCCCTTATAGGATTCGGACTTTATTTCGGCTATCAAGGGATTGTGGCTTTATTCTTCTAATATCACTCACTTACGGAACGATACATCGTCGTTTGCATACTGCCCTGCTCAATGTTTTCGAGAAAAAAGGCTTCAACGAGCTTTTGATATTCTTCATCTGCGAACATCTTCTTATTTTGCAGCTCCAATTCGGCCAGTCCATCATAAATGGTTAACAGTGAATATGTATGATCCTTGCCGGTAATTGGTGTGAGGATTTCTACTTTATGCTCATAATTTTCAGAACGGAACTTTTTCATTTCCTGTAAATTTTCAATTGCTTCTTTAAATTTGCCTTGCTTGATCTCAAAGGTTTGATACACATAAACAGACATATTGCTCACCTCTATACATAATTTGTAAGCCTTAGTATGTTCCTTTCTAACGTCTTTATTCTTTCATTTACTTTTTAGGGAGATGATCTTTTCATGATTGTTTTTTTTAGCTATATCCTATTGGGGCTCTCGCTGGCTGCACCGATCGGCCCTGTGAATGCTGCTGTGTTGGATAAAGGAATCAAAAAGGGCTTTTTTCATGGCTGGCTAGTTGGTCTCGGTGCCATGACTGCGGATGTAGTATATATGTTTGCTGTTTTTATGGGGCTTGTTCATTTTTTAGAATTTCCTTTTGTGAAAGCTTTTCTATGGTCGTTTGGCTTTTTTGTTTTGGTTTATACAGGGATTGAAACGATTATGGGAGCAGGCAAGATTATTTCTCCGAAAAGAACCAATGATGATACCAAGATCAAATCTTTCCTTTCCGGCTTTTTCATTTCCATTTCCAATCCTCTGACGATTCTGTTCTGGCTAGGTATCTATGGTTCAGTTCTGGCTAAGACTGTTACAGAATTTGATCATATTCACTTAGCTTTATACAGCATTGCCATATTTATCGGCCTGATTATATGGGATTTATTTATATTGGTCATTGCCAGCGGCTTTAGAAAAACGTTATCTGGTAAAACATTAGCACTAATTTCGATTTTCTCTGGCATTTCTCTGATTGGCTTTGGTCTTTACTTTGGCTACCAGGCAATTCTGCTGCTATTCTTTACGTAAGAATGGGTTAGCCAATCTTTACCTTTTTATAATCGTATAAGATTCACTTCTCCTCCGCATGATAACGGTGAGATGAGGAGTGATACCTATGGATTTTTTTGTTCCGGGCAGCGGCAGCAGTGGAAAAAGCAGTGAAAAAGGTGATTTGAGCTGGTGGCAGCTTTCTCTCATTGGAGTAGGATGTACGATTGGCACTGGATTTTTTCTCGGTTCAGCCATTGGTATTAAGATTACCGGCCCTTCTATTGTTTTTTCATTTATATTAGCGGCTTTTGGTACATATATCGTATATAACTTATTAGCAAAAATGACGGCAAAGGATCCGCATGACGGCTCTTTTTGTTATTATGCCGATCAAGCATATGGCCGCTGGGCTGGATTTAGCTGCGGCTGGAACTACTGGAGTTCAAATATTTTAATTATGGGAAGCCAGTTAACCGCATTATCCATCCTTTCGCGCTTTTGGTTTCCAAATGTGCCGCTTTGGCTTTTCGCCATTGGTTATGCATGTTTATCTATTATTGTTGTACTAACAGGAAACAAAGGTTTTGATAAAGCTGAAAATCTCTTTGCGATCATTAAAACAGCCGCCATCATCATGTTTATCATTATCGCCTTTGCAGCGCTTTTTGGCTGGATTGGCGGAGATGTGAAACACCCTGGTTTCCCAAATGGTATGGGTGAACTGTTTCCTGAAGGCTATAAAGGCTTTTGGACTTCGTTGATTTACGCATTTTATGCCTATGGCGGGATTGAAGTCATCGGCTTAATGGCTATGAGATTAAAGAAAAAAGAGGATGCCCCAAAAGCCGGCATTATTATGCTTTTATTGCTTGTCATCATTTATGTTATTTCATTAGGACTTGCTGTGTATATGGCGGCACATGGCGATTTTCATGAAAAGGAAAGTCCATTTGTTACAGCGTTAAAAGAGTACGATTTGGCCTTTTTCCCTCATGTTTTTAACGCTGCTATTATTATTGCAGGCTTTTCAACGATGACTGCCTCTTTATTTGGTGTCACCTCTCTGCTTGTTACCATGGCACAAGGCGGAGATGCGCCAGCTTTCTTTTCGAAGAAGATTAAGAAAATGAAGGATCTTCCGCTTCCTTCGCTTGGATTGGCTACCATTGGTTTAACAGCTTCCATAATTACGGCTCTCCTGCTTCCTGGAAAAATATATGAATACATTACAACCGCAGCAGGTATTTTAATTCTCTTTAACTGGGCGTTTATTATCATTTCAGCGTTTAAAAATTTAGAGCTGAAAATTTGGGGTAAGCTGTTATCGTGGATGGGGATTCTGCTGATTTTATTAGCGGTGAGCGGAACATTGCTGGAAAAAAGCATAAGGCCTGGACTGTATGTAAGCCTCCTGTTTGTCTTACTCATCGCCATTGCAGCGATGATTATGCAAAAGAAAGGCTGGAAAGAAGGCAACGGCAACTGTTAGAGGAACAAATGACTGGTACAAAAAGAAAATAATATTTCTAAAACACGAATATTCAATGTTTGGGAACTAAACAAGTCCGTTCCATTGCGCTGCAGACCCTCGCTTTCCGTGGGGAGGAAGCTGAGCCTCCTCGTCGCTGCCGCTCCTGCGGGGTCTCACCCTTTCCTCTACAGCCCACCGGAGTCGAGGGTCCTCCGCTCCATTTCACTAGGTTTAATTTTTTCACATAAAAAAACCGAATGATTGAGGATGTTAAAACCCAATCATTCGGTTATAAAACTGAACAAAATACTTATGTCCCAACCACTTCCATTTATTTAATCGTAATCTCTTGTCTTCTTTCTCGATACCAATTCATAAACAGCGCGGCTAATTCATCTGGAATGTCGTCAATTCCAGAATGATGTACCGGCTTTGAGCGATTGACGGTGCCGATCGTAGCCAGACCAAATTTCTTTTGCAAAAATCCTCGTGTTACATTAATCTCAATGATTTTATCACGCTTTGTCACAAATAAGGTCGTACTCAAACTCCCTGATTTCATTTGAATAAAATGATCATTAATCACATATTGACTATTTAAATAGTCCAAGACTCGTAATCCTGCAATGATCACTAATAATAGGATGGATATCAGCCACCACGCAAAGTCCATGTCGAATGGCTCTGGTTTGAATATAAAAAGTGCGATTGTGGCAATGATCCATATCCAGCTTGGCCGCAGAAGTCGAATCCAAAATGATTTTCTTGGAAGCTTCTTCATATTTTTTGTCACACTGTAGGCTGGCAGTAATTCTTCAATAATCTCATTGGCACGCTGAACAGGTAGAAATGGGTATAAAGAGTTTATTTCTAAATTCTCCTCACCGATTCCCACACCACCCGCACTCGTTAGCTTTACTTCTGCCAAGCCTAGTATTCTTTTTAATGGTGTTTGGATCATTTCAATTGCCTGCACCCGGCTTTTGGATATTGAAAAAGCCGTTTCATCCAGGACTCCCTTTGTAATATAGATCCTCTCTTCATCAGAAGCAATAACATAATTCCCGTATTTTAAAAATGTCCTGACAACGCCAAAGAGAACGGATGCAATGATAATGATGGCAGCTGCTAAGGCATAGAACCACCATGTTTGCGGCAGAGCAGAAAGCAGTCCTTGTGCTTCCTCTTCAATCGAAAACACCTCATTAAAGTTAGAGAACAATGAACCTACCACCGGGATGAGTAAAAGAAAGCTTAAAGACGTAAACGATGCACGGATCAGATCTTTTCTAGTTGGTGTAAAGTGAATAATTCGATTGTCCATGGCTTTGGCTTCAGGCACTTCTTCCAAACCTTCTGTTTCCTCGACTTCGTTCGAAACAGCTGGCCGTTTTTTCACCATATCTTCAAGCAGTTCAGCAGCTGACTTGGTGATCATTTTAAACTCAATCGATGCGTCATCCCCTGACATGCTTGTTTCAAACTGCAGAGAAGTCATTTTAAAAAGCTTATGAATAAAGGTCGTGCGGCGATTAACGTTTTGTATGCGTGAAAAAGGAATCGTTTGTTTCGATTTTGTGAAAATACCTGAATAGAGATGAAAAGTCTCATCCTCAACTTCATACCGATCTGTCTGCCATTTTAAAAAGATCGTCACAATACTAAATGCCAAAACGCATAGAAAAACAATTCTTCCATAAAAAACAAAGCTAGAATCTGAGCCAAATTGGATAACAAATAAATAAAGAGCGATAAAGCCAAAGCTCTTTACAAGACCAAAAACCTCCAAAACCATGATCAGTGGATGATATCTTTTCGCAGACATTATTCCACTTCCTTTAGCTTCGCGAACTGCGCAATTTCATCTCTTAATGCTAATGCCACATCTTCCTGCAAGCATGGAATAGTATGAGAAGAGCCCATCGTTTCAACTGAGATGCTCATCAGTCCGTATTTTTTCAGGATAGGTCCCTTATTGGTTGTTACAGCCTGAATCTTCGTCATCGGAATCAGCTCATGCTTTTCGGTAATGGTGCCAAATTTTAAATGAAGAAACTCTTCGTCCGCATTATAACGCCAAGATTTATATAACAGATGCGGGCGCACAAATGTCCAGATGATGGATGGAATTGAAAGGACAGCTAATCCAATAAAGATCCAGCCGAGCCATTCCACCCACTGAAAATAATGATCTAAAAATAGTAAAACAGCAATAACCACCAGTCCAATCACATCTTCAATCAGACCAGTAATTCTCCACACCTTCTTAGCGTTGGCTGGAAGTGCGGTAGTTGGATTATGTATTTCGTTTGACAATATACTCACCTTTTCTATATTTCTTCTTATTTATATACGGTCATCTGCTGAAAAGGTTTCTTGAATTCTATTTTTCTGCCAAAATTATTTTCTAAATCTCTAAAAAATCCTCCAATACAACGCCATCTGTTTCACCTAAATCCAGTCCAAGCAAGCGTGCCAGTGTGGGGCCAATGTCTACAAGACGCATATAGGGAATTTTCTGATTGGGTGATATTCCCTTTCCTGCTGCAAGAAAAAAGGTGGTGTAGTTTGGTTTAGTCGGTGAAAAACCATGGCATGCCAGCATATTCTTTGGATGATCATTGAGATTCTCTGTCGTGACCTCTTCTATGTAACGGCCATGAATGCTCTCAGCAAAATAATATCCCTTTTTCGCTTCCAGCATAAAGGCGCAGCGAGGGTCTGCTCCTCTTTCTCCAGCCTCCGCTCCCGTTAAAATAAACTCAATGCCTTCCAGCTGCTGTTCATCTACGATCTTTTTCACTATTCGTGCTGTTTCATGATCATGACCATCCTTTAAATAAATATACGCTGACCCATCACAGCTGTGACAATAGGCTTTCCAATTGACTACTTTCCCTTTGCTGTCAACTTCTATTAAATTATGTTCACGAAGAAGCACATTTAGATGTATTTTTCTATTGACATCGATTGCACTATGGTCTCCGAGCACTACAACAGTCGTTTCCTCTTCTGTTCCACACTCGTTGATGGCATCCAATAAAGCGCCAAGTCTGCGGTCGTGACGTTCAATGGCAGAGGCTGCGTCCTCCGAGTGTACGCCATGAACATGCCGCTGCGTATCTAAATCGGTAAAATGAACGAGCATGATATCGGGCTGCTTTTCTTTTAACGTAAAAACGGCTGATTCAAGGACAAAATCATCTAATTGCGGCTGATTTAATCCATTTCGAATAGATCCAAATCGTTTATTTAATTCCAGCTGATACATGGGACTGCCGCTAAAGAGCGAGACAAGCACTTGATTTTGCCACGGTCGGTTCGGAAAAATCTCCGGTAAATTGTACTGAATATGCTTTGCTCTGCCCGTCACCGGCCATAATAGCGCCGCAGTCCTTAAACCTGCTTTGTACGCTTCATCATAAAGTGTTGTACCTTTGATATCTTTACGATACCAATGCCAATCAGGTGAAATCCAGCCAGGCTGCAGCAGCGTATTATTCATAATGCCGTGCCGATTTGGATAATTTCCAGTGACAATCGATGTATGACAAGGATAGGTGACCGACGGATAAATCGATTCTACATGCTCAGCATAAGAAGCACGCTTTAAAATCCGCTGAAAATGAGGCAGAGCTGAAAATTGACTGAAATCTTCAGCAGCGAGGCAATCAAACGAAATCACAACCAGCTTTTTGCTTAAGGCATTCATCATACCTCCTCCTTTCGAACCCTTTTTATAGGTTAAATTTTACCTTTATTTATCTATCTTTCCAAGATTTTTGTGAAAATTAAGAAGTTGTTAATGGTTCTTTAAGTAGATAACATGATTCTTCTTTTCTATTTGAAACGGTTGATCGTAGCTTGCATGAAGCATAGAAACAGATGGATCTCCTGCTCCTCTTTCACCTGTAAAAGAGATGCCGTACCCAATGTTTTCAGGGTATCCATACAAATAGCAAACTACTTTTTCGGCATTCATAAACACAAGCTGGTTCATTCCTTCATTGACGGTTTCACGAATACCATCCCATTTATATCCAATTGTTTCATATATGATTTCTTTTGACGTATAGGGGGCAAATGAATAGGCTGTATCCCACTGGAACGGAGTTAGGTCGGTTAGATTGACTATTTCAGCTGATGGTTCAATGGATCGTATTTCTTCTTTCAATAATTCAGCATTAACTTCCCATTCCTCTTTCTTAAGCAGACTGGTGAAAACAGCAGAAAATAGTAGAATCATTGCCACTATAAGAAAAGTTTTTTTGTTTTTCATATGAACACTTCTCCTCTTCACTTCATACATCGCTCTTATTTTCGGTATATGTCCAGAGCCGAGCTAATTTTACCTGATTCGCAAATTTTTATACTTTTTTGATAATAATAGCAAGTTTTTGGAAAATGAGCAAAATGGAAGGTTGTTTTTAAATTAATGATCAAAACAGAAATGTATTCACTAAAAAAAGCCGCCCATTTTGCATAAGCGGCTTAGCTGTTATTCAACAGAACATTCTACACAATTTTATTGCGTTTCAATTCGGTTTTTAAGTAAGTTAGAAACTCGTTCGCTTTTTCTACTGGTGCTTTGGTCATTAAGCTAACCACGATATAAAGGATCGTAGAAAGTGTGATTCCCCATAAACCGGAGGCAAGGCCGAATGGCTTGAATTTCAAGAGTTCAAGCATAATGACGACTACACCACTTACGGTGACACTCGTAATGACACCGGCAGCTGTTCCTCTTTTCCAGAAGAATGCACCGATGATCCCTGGTACCGCAACAAGCAGCCCAGCAGACGATGCGACAGATAAGACTGCAATCAAACTGACATTGGATTGTGCGAACAAATAGGCCAAGATCGCAATCACAGGTATGACGATTTTTCCTACTAAAAGCTGCTTGCGATCATCACTGTCTTTCTTAATATTTCCATAAACATCTCTGGCAAACAACGAAGATAAAGTCAATAATATGGAATCAATGGTTGAGATCGCCGCGGCCATAATACCAACCATAACAATTGCACCTAAAATAGGCGGAACTAATTCAGATGACAATATTCTTGGTGTGGCAAGATCGGCATTTTCCAAATCCGGAAACATGACAGATGCTGAAAATCCCCATACAACCGAAACGATTGTGTAAATAAATCCAAAGATTAAAAATCCCATTAGCATCGTGCGTAAGCTCTTTAACGAAGCAGGCATAAATAATCTTTGGCTGACCTGCGGGTTGGAAAGACTGAAGAAAAACCATGGCACCGTCAATCCCAGAAACGTTAAAAAGCTGAAGTAGCCATTACCTGGAACCGATAATGCCTGCGGTTCATTCGTTTTTAACGTATCAAAGAATTCTCCCACTCCACCTAATCCGCGAATAATGAGCAGCACGACAATCGTTGATGTAATAATCATCATTAGCGCCTGCAAAGAATCTGTCCATGCAACTGAACGAATACCTGCAATATAGGAGAATACCACTGCCAGCACGGTTGCGATGATCACACCTGTTGTAAAAGGAATGGCATTATTGGTCATTCCCTGCAATAAATACCCTACTCCGGCCAGCTGGACGGCACTATAAGGAATTAAAAATAAACAGCTGAACAATGAGACGACAAAAGCGACTTTTTTACTGTTGTAACGATCCCCGAGCATTTCGGATGGCGTCACATAGCCATATTTTTTCCCGACAAGCCAAAATCTCGGCCCAAAAAAGGCGACAAGCGAAACACCCATAAAATAAATGATTTCAAACCCATAAGCACCTACACCGCCTGTATATGTAAGACCTGCCAAACCAACAAGCATAAAAGCACTATAGGTTGTCGCACTATAGCTTAACGCTGAAACAAAGCCGTTTAGCTTGCGGTCTCCTAAAAAATAACTGGTCATATTGACTTGTTTTCCGCTTCGTGATAAATACGCAATAATAAGAGAAATAATAATATAAATGCCAATCGTCCACCAAACTAAATTCGTACTCATATCTATTCACCCCAATTCTTTGATAAAAAGTAATTGATCACAATAATGATCACGGCCAAAACCGTCCATAACAAGAAACTTCCATACCATGCTTGCACATTTGTCAGTACTGTATAAGGAAGGAAATAGCCTAATAAAACAATGACAAGGATCGCTAAAGCCCACTTTAATTCTCTTGATTTCATTTCATCACCCCGATTTTTATCAATCAATCCTATTACATTATACATCAGAATAGACAGGTGTAAAGACACTTATCAAAAAAAGCTTTAAAGAAAACATATCAACGGACAAGCCTGATAAGTGCAGACAGTGGTTTCGTTGCTCTCATCCTTTTTGAAAGTGTAAAAAGACCCTAACACAATCGTGTTAGAGCCTAACTTAGTTATTCCTATTTAAGCTTAAATTATACAAGCATATAGATGCAGCGAATCTTACATTACATTCAATTTTATCGGGTATTTTATATGTGAGTTTGTTTGTCTATTGATCAGCTTTAAAAATGTACATCGATCTCTTAATTGGTATGCCTCATTCAAACTTCTTTCTACTAATTCATTAGAAATTCCAAGATCTAACGGAACAGCAGGACCGCCAGCTGCTTCCAGCAGATCTTTCACATATTCTGGATTAGGAAGGTAATAGATTGCATCTTTTATGCCTTCCCAATACTTCTTTAATGCTTGCTTTTCGTCATCGCTGCCTGGAATGTGATCAATATTCAAATTCGCAGCGCATTCCTTGTATAATTCAATCAGAACGGCTGTGGCAACACCCACTTTTGCTCCATGCAGGATTTGCTTCTTATCCTCTTTTAAAAGCTCCATCTCCCAATAATGAGATAAATGATGCTCACCGCCTGATGCCGGTCTTGAGTGATCCAGTATGAACATGACGATTCCTGAATCAATTAAAGCTGTCATTAAACCTTTTATAGCCTCATCATCGTGATGAGCGATACCAGCTACATTGTCAATACACCGCTCTAATGCGTTACGCACTATTTTTGCTGCCAATGGCTGATAAGGCTCATTCCCTATTAGATTGGAAATTTGCCAATCCAGTAAAGAAGTATATTTTCCTAACATATCGCCAAGTCCTGCAGCAGTCAATTCACGTGGCGCTCTTTTAATAATCTCTATATCCGCAAAAACAGCAATGGGAGATATTGATTGTATGGTTTGCTTAAATCCATCTATAATGAGCGGTGCTCCTTTTGAAGTAAAGCCATCCACAGAAGCAGCGGTTGGCACAGATATAAACGATTTTTGCATTTTACAGCTGACAAAGCGAACAATATCATGAATGGTTCCAGCTCCGACAGCTAACATGATGTCCGTTTTTTCAGATGATTGCAGAAGCAGTTGAACTATAGCGCCTTCATCTGCAATCACTTGATTGTGTTTGTTAGGTTTTAGTTTCACTATATTTATTTCAAAACCCTCGGAAGACAAAAGATCAGCTAACTGATTTCCAGCTGCCTTCCATGTCTGATCATCACATACTAAGGTGATATATCTCCATTTTTTTGCTGTTAAAAACGAAGGCACTAAATGCAAAGCATGATTACTTAGTTCAATATGAGGCAGACTGATCCTATTAGAACTGACTTCGTCTGCCAATTGATATAAGTCTTCCATTACAATGCTCCTTTCAATCGTTTCTTCATTTGAAATAAAGGCTTTTTTCGTCCTGTGAACTTAAATAACGAATTCAACATCTTCAGCTGTTATCCTTGACGGTAATCCTCGCCGTTACTTCTATTGTTCGTTCATCGAATGTCTGGCCGGGAATCCCAAAATAAGGAGTTCCATCGGTCTTCCATAACAATTGCTGTACTCTGGCGTGACGGTTATGGTCATAGAGAGGATTTCCTGTGATTTCTTTATAGGGACGAGCATGATAGACGAGCAAATCTGTCTTTCCATCTTCAGCAACCGTAAAACTATTATGCCCTGGACCGTATTCACTTGTAGTCTCATTCGAGGAAAATACAGGTTCACCCGTTTTCGTCCAGGATTTTGGGTCTAATAAATCGCTGTCTTCATCTGCTGAAAGCAGCCCCATTGCATAATGATGATTCGTTTCACTGGCAGAATAAGCAATAAACACTTTTCCATTCCGTTTAATCATTGCCGCCCCTTCGTTTACGTGAAACCCAATCTGCTCCCATTCCAATTCAGGTGTTGATAACAGTACTTGTTCTCCCTTAATTCTCCATGGATTTTCCATTTCTGCGATATAAAGATTAGAAATAGTATCATTCTCAACCTTTTGAGCCCAAACCAAAAACCTCTTGCCTCTGTGTTCAAAAGTCGTTGCATCTAAAGAAAAGCTTTGAAAATTCGTGTTCACTTGCCCTTTTTCGGTCCATGTTCCTTCTAATGGATTGTTTTCCGCAGTTTCGATCACATATGGGCGAATTCCCCAGACATCTTCCTTTTCTCCTGCTGCAAAATGGATATACCATTTTCCGTCTATGTAGTGTATTTCAGGTGCCCAAATATGCTCAGACATGATGCCCGTTTCATGTGCTTCCCAAACCACAACTTCTTCAGCCGCTTGTAAACCTTCAATTGTTTTCGCTCTCCGTAAAACAATTCTGTCGTATAACGGATATGAACCGGTAAAATAATAATAGCCATCTGTATGCCGAACAATATACGGATCTGCTCTTTGTTCAATTAATGGATTTGGATAATGTTTAAATTCAATTTTTCCTTTGATTTCAAACGATCCCGCTTGATTGATTGCACCTTCAGCCGTTTCCTCCCAAATCACATCTACTAGCACATGGTTCCCGTTGTTCAATTCCACTTCTATTTTTCCGGGGAGCTCTGGCGGCTGTCCGACAGCTGTTTGAAGTTCGACAGTTTCTACCTTACCTAGCTTAAGCAAGTGATCATCTCCTCTTCTCTCTATTTAATTAACTTGTTCTGTTTCATCATGAAATGGTTCATCAGACATTTTCTTAAAAACCTGCAGTGCCAGCCAAATGGAGATTAGCGAAGGCACACTTATGGAAAAAAACGGTATTACCCCCGGGAAGCTTAAAGATAGATAAACGGAAGCAAATACGGTTAGACCAATCGCTAACGTATAATGAAGCTTTGTCAGGCCGATAATAAACGCAATTTTCATATATTCAAACCAGTTATTATGAAAATGACTCAGTAAAGGAAAACTCCAAACAACGATTATGGCGAAAAAAAACACAACTATATAAAAAGAAAAAGGCACAATGATCCACACCTCTTCTTTTGTATTCAATAATAATTGATAATTAGAATAAAGAATCCCGCCAATGAAAGTAAGCACCCAGCCCATTATATTAGCATTTACAAACTCCTGTTTATATTTGTCCTTAAACGTTTTTCTAATGGAAATATCCACATCACCCATGACCCATTTCCGAGTCACACCTAATGCAGCAGCGGTTGCCGGAAACATTCCGCCAATCAGCAGTCCTTTTAATGTGTAAAGGATCCATAATAGATTTAGGACAACTGCCCGAGTAATCCAGCCAAACAACTTGTCGAGTGACGAAACGATTTCTTTGCCATTCATGGTTTGTTACCTCCTTTTGAAGGATTCTTTACTGCTAAATTATCCTTTGACACCGCCTACTGTCAGACCCGATACAAAATAGCGCTGGAAAAATAGAAACAATATAACAATCGGAATGATTGTCATAACGGATCCGGCAATTAACACGTCATAATTGTTTCCATATGGCGTTAATAGCGTAGCTAACCCAATTGGCAGCGTAAACATATCATTTGATCTTAAAACTAATAAAGGCCATAAGAAGTTGTTCCAGCTGTTTAATCCTTGTAAAATGGCCATTGCGGCAAAAGAAGGAAGCATTAATGGCATCATAATTCTATAGTAAATTCCATACTCGGTTGCACCATCAATTCTTGCCGCATCCATTAGTGCTTTTGGCAGTCCTAATGCATATTGTCTAAAGAAAAATACAGCAATGGGTGCTACAATTAACGGCATCATCACGGAGAAGTAGCTGTCAATTAAATTCAGGTCAATCATAAGGTCGTAAAGCGGCAGCATTAATATTTCAAACGGCACCATGATGATAAATAGTACAAGTATAAAAATAAAATTTCGCCCCTTAAAATCATACATGGCTAATGCATATCCAACCATTGACGAAAAAAACAAAGACAAAAATATGGTTAATGATGAAATGATTAAACTATTCCCATACCATTGCCAATACTCTCCCGCTTCAGTAAAAATATAGACATAGTTATCAATATTCAATTCGCCCAAATTAAACGTTAAGCTCATCCCATTTCTCATTAAGTCAGATGAAGGCCTGAAGGATGAGATGATTAACCCTAAAATGGGAAATAGGGCTATAAAAGATATAATCGCGAAAAAAATGGTTCCGATCACTGTTGCTGTTTTGTGATTTTTTATCATTACTCGTCACCTCTTTTAAATGCTCCTGTGATCAGCAGCTGAACAAAACTCACAACAAAAATAATGAGCATTAAAACAACGCCAATGGCAGCGCCAAACCCCATATCATTCATTTGGATGCCCTGCTGATAAATATAGCCGACAACTGTTGTTCCAATATTGCCTGGTGAACTCGTTTCCCAGAATACAAAGCTTTCCTCAAACATCCGGAATCCATTAATAATACTGATTGTGACGACAAAAATAGTAATAGGTTTCAAGAATGGCAGTGTTACATAATAGAATTTCTGAAATACATTAGCACCATCAATTTCTGCTGCTTCATATAGCTCCTTTGGTACATTCTGAAGTGCAGCTAAGAAATATAGAATATTCACACCCATCCAGCGCCAAGAACATAAAATCACCATCAGGAACATCGCAGACCATGAGTTATATCTCCACTCAACCGCCTCTAATCCCAAAAAACCTAGGACTTGGTTGGCAACAGCTGCATCTGATTCTCCAAACATCATTCGAAAGATCGTACCTGCAACGATGACGGAGGTTAAAGACGGAATAAATAATGAAGCTCTAAATAAGGTTTTGAACCTGACCATTTTTGAATCTAGTAATACAGCAAAAATAATGGGAAGAACAGTAAGGACCAGAACAGTTAATATGACATAAATAGTCGTATTTTCTAAAGCACGATAAAATGTCGGATTAAAAATTCGTTCATAATTGCTCCAGCCAATGAACTGTCTTTCACCTGGCAGCACTCTTTGAAAGCTCATGATGACTGCTTGAATAGCTGGATATAAAGTTAATAGTAAGAAGGAGATGATGAAAGGAGACACAAAAACAAATGGCGCTACTTTTTTCGAATTCAAAAATTTCATAAACTTGTTCTGTTGTTTAGGTGTTTTAGGAGTTTTTATTTCCTTTTTGGCATCCATAGGTGTTTCCAGCATAGGTTACCCTCCCTGCATGTAATTTTAATACTACAAGGACAGTAGTTTTCCCTGCCCTTGCAGTTCTTTTATTTCGTAGATTCCATTTTTGCTCGAATCGTGTCAGCTGCTTGTTTAAGCGCCTCTTCAGGTGTCTGAGAATCTTCTCTGATCACACTGTGCATGACGTTTGTCTGCAATTCGGTAATAACCTCTGTCGTAAACTCTGTTAATTCCACACCATTTACTTGATCTTTTATTTCACCTAACATATCCCAGATGTAATCACCGAAATAATCGAAATATGGATTATCTTCCTGTAATTCTGGTGAATCCCAAACATCTGTACGCACAGGATCAAATCCTAAAAGTTTCCACAATTGGATACTTCCTTCTTCAGAAAGTTTCGCGTAAGCTAAGAATTCTTTCGCTAGATCCACGTTTTCTGATTGAGAAGTAACGGATGTACCAGTACCACCCATTCCAGTCGTTCTAGCATCAGACCCCGGCCATAATGGCATCGGTTTCATTACCATCTTCCCTTTTAGATCTGGCATATAATCGATGAATCTTCCCATATACCACAGTGGCATTGTTAAAGAAGCTGCACCGCCATCGTTCATAAATCCATAATACTCTTCTGAGTGATGGAAACCGCCTGGCGTTGGAACAGCAATTTTATGTTCATGAACCATATCACGCAGGAATTGGAGAGCTTCAATATTTTTTTCATTGTCTAACGTAAGTTCCTCGTTTTCATCAAAGAAACTTGAGCCGCTTTGACTGACGAGCGGCCAGAAGCTCCAATGCTCATCCGTTTCAACAGTTGTCATCGGTTTCCCTGTTACTTCTAAAACGGTCTTCCCTGCTTCTACATAATCTTCCCATGTTTCAATTGCATCAATATCCACACCAGCTTCATCCATTATTTCTTGATTATAGTACACAACCGTTGCACCCAGATGTGTTGGAATAGCATAATGATTACCATCTTTTCCATACAAATCAAAGCGTGTATCGATAATGACATCCTTTAACGGCTCGGTATATTCATTCATTGGCTCAAGCTGAATCTCACCTTGTAAAAAGCTTGAAAACCGTCCCACTTCGATATCAACAAGATCTGGCGCACCTGATCCTGATTGAAACGCCATCAGCAGGTTGTTATGCATTTGATCATACGGATACGTCTCAGCAACTAATTTAATCGGACGGTCAGGAAACTCTTCATTCCATCTTTCAGTAGCATCTTCGTAAATTTGCATATGCAATTCATTGAAAGTCCAGAAAGTTAACTCTGTTGCATTTTCTAAATCATCGCCTACTGTAGCAGTTGCATTTTCATCTGGAGCATTTTCGTTGCCGTTATCTCCTCCAGCTTCTTTATTTCCAGAGCACGCAGCCAGCACCAGTAAAATAAATAGACTAATACCTACAACCCAAAGTTTTTTCATCTTCTTTCCTCCCCTTTTTGAACATACAAGAAATACTTTATATAAAACTAGGATATACCCAGTTTCACATCATGAATTTTTTTAATCGGATCACATTCCACGATGTTTTCGGTACAATAATCTGTAATTGTCCGCC
Organism: Cytobacillus gottheilii; assembly: GCF_900166665.1. GTDB lineage: Bacteria > Bacillota > Bacilli > Bacillales > Cytobacillaceae > Cytobacillus > Cytobacillus gottheilii_A. The sequence continues at coordinate 2,561,763 of NZ_LT800494.1, forward strand.
TTCATTGGTCGATTTACCATTAGCATGCGGAACTACGTTTTGAGATTCTGCGGTGTTTGCGGCTTTCAAATGATCATTCTCTAACACTAAGTGCTCAACTACCTGATAATCTTCAAAACTTCTAATATCAGCAGTCAGATGAATGGTTTCTGACAAGTGCTTATTGACTAAAAATATGGTTACTTCTTCATTCTCTTCATTACATACAGCGGCACAGTCTATATACGGTACATCTGTAAAGTCTTTGCTGTCATATTTTGGAGATGATAAGATCGGTTTTATTGAGACTCCTCTGCCATATAAAGATGTGTGCATATAAGGATAAAAGATCGTTTGTTTCCAAGCACGGCCATTATTCTCTGTCATGATTGGTGCAATTACATTCACTAATTGAGCTAGACACGCCATTTTCACGCGATCAGCATGCAGTAAAAATGTGATTAACATGCTGCCAACGAGCAATGCATCTTCAAAATTATAATGATCTTCCAGCTGCGGCGGCGAAATGGTCCAAGGTTCAATCTTTTTGTCAGCTTCCCTCGAGTGATACCATACATTCCATTCATCAAAGCTAAGATACATTGTTTTTTTGCTTCTGTGTTTGGCTTTAATATAATCGCAGGTTGATGTGACTGTTTTGATAAAATGATCCATATCCACATTTTTCGCTAAATAGTTTGCTGGATCATTTTCATGATTACCGTAATATTGATGAAGGGATATATAATCCACTTCTTCATACGTATGATCTAATGTGATCGCTTCCCATTCGGGGAATGTCGCCATTCCGGTATTGGAGCTGCCGCATGCTACAAGTTCTATGTCAGGGTCGACGAGTTTCATCGCTTTTGCTGTTTCCTTGGCTATTCGCCCATACTCCTGTGCCGTTTTGTATCCAATTTGCCACGGTCCGTCCATCTCATTTCCCAGACACCAAGTTTTAAATTGATGCGGCTTTTCATAGCCATGCGATTTTCTAAGATCACTCCAGTATGTTCCGCCAGGATGATTGGTGTATTCAAGCAGATTTCTGGCTGCATCAATGCCTCTTGTACCCAAGTTAACCGCCATCATTACATCTGCATTTACCTTATTTGCCCAATCAGCAAATTCATTTGTTCCTATTTCATTTGTCTCTATCGTGCGCCAGGCCAGCTCTAACCGTCTTGGCCGATCAACCACTGGTCCGACTCCATCCTCCCAGTTGTAACCGGATACAAAATTTCCGCCAGGATAACGGATGATGGGCACTTGGAGCTCTTTTACTAGATGGATCACATCTTTTCTAAAGCCCTGTTCATCTGCTTGCTCATGATGAGGGTCGTAAATTCCTCCGTAAACCGCTCGACCAAGGTGCTCAATAAACGAGCCATAAATTCTTTTATCCACAGGTGCAATTTTATAATTCCGATCCAGCACTACTTTTGCCTTCAATTGACTAGACATGTATACACCCCTATCCTTTTAATCTAGTTAGATATGTTAAACAATTCATGAATAGCTGAGTTCTTTTGAATCTACTCCCTCTATCTGTATCCGTTTTCATTTTAATCAATAAAAATGATTTGATCGTCATTATAGCAAACGATAAAATAACCACTTTCATTTGTACGTATAAGTTAATAAAATACGATCCTTAGAAACTTGAAAAATTATATTTTCATTGCCATTACAGGGTTATAATGGGTCTTTACAGAATATTTGCACGTCATCTTCAAAGAATCTCTCTATGTATTTATAAAAATTATACATCCAGAGATTCATGAACTCAAGATGACTCTAATTTGTACGTATAAGTTGATTATAAATAACTATATTTTGAAACACAATACAATTTACGAAATTTTTAAAATTTTTAACTTATATAACTAACCCGACATTGTAATAGGCTTATTTCACAAAGAGTGCAGCTAAAGTCTTAAATGAGTTGATATTGTAGGAGGCTCATACCTCATTTAGCTTGAATCATTTTTAGAGCCAGGGAAAGAACTTTCTGTGAAATGCATGAATACAGACAGAATTTATATTGGCCTCTCCTAGAAAAGAGAACTTCATAGTTTATCGATAGATGGCTTCATTCCAGCGTAATTCATTTTTTAAATGATACGAATTTGTATCTTTATTAATCAACAGGCATTCAATCCCAGTCAACTCAGCCCAATCCTGCAATTGCTCCGTTGTTACATTAAAAGAAAGGCAGGTGTGATGAGATCCTCCAGCCAAAATCCAATTTTCGGCCGATTCACTTAAAGATGGCTGCGGCTTCCACAATACTCTGGCCACCGGTAAATTCGGCAATTCATTTGCTGGTTTGATTGCGTCTACCTCATTAATAATCATTCTAAAGCGATTTCCCATATCAACAATGGTTGCGTTTACAGCTTGACCGCTGGCTCCATCAAATATCATTCGAGCAGGTGGGTTTTTTCCGCCAATACCCAGTGGATGAACCTCTATTTTTGGTTTGGTTGCAGCGATACTCGGACATACTTCAAGCATATGAGATCCCAGAACAAGTTCATTGCCAGGTTCAAAGTGATACGTGTAATCTTCCATAAAAGAGGTCCCTTTTCCTTCTGCAATGATTTTCATCATGCGAACAAGGGCAGCCGTTTTCCAATCACCTTCCCCTGCAAAACCATAGCCTTCTGCCATTAGACGCTGAACAGCAAGACCAGGGAGCTGCTTCATACCGTGAAGGTCTTCAAATGTAGTCGTAAATGCAGAATAATTTCCATCTTGAAGGAATGCTTTTAATCCTAGTTCAATTCTGGCTTGTTCACGAATTGACTCCCTGAGCTCTCCTTCTTTTAATGCTTCCGATGAGATATCATAAAGTTCTGAATATTCATCCAGCAACTGGCTTACCTCTGTTTCAGGTATATCATTCATTCTTTGCACAAGGTCGCCAATTCCATAGCCATTCACAGTCCAGCCAAACTTCATTTGTGCTTCGATCTTGTCACCTTCCGTAACAGCCACTTGGCGCATATTATCACCAAATCTAGCGACTTTTAAAGTGCGGCCTTCATTGAAGGCTACCGCCGTTTTCATCCAGCTGGCGATTCGTTCACGGACATGATTATTTTCCCAGTGCCCTGCAACTACCTTGCGTTTTACATTTAATCTGCTGCTAATAAATCCATATTCACGATCACCATGGGCGGACTGGTTTAAATTCATGAAATCCATATCTATGTCGTTCCATGGAATATCGCGGTTATATTGTGTATGAAAATGTAACATCGGCTTTTGAAGCAATGAAAGACCTGAAATCCACATTTTAGCAGGTGAGAATGTATGCATCCATGTCAAAATCCCTGCACAATTCTCATCAGCATTTGCTTCAAGAACTAGCCTGCGTATGGAGTCTGCATCCTTAACAATTGACTTAAAAACGATTTTATAGGGGATTGATGGATGCATGTCTAATGCTTTGGCTATTTCAATCGAATGTTTCTCAACCTGTTGAATGACTTCTTCTCCATATAACATTTGACTTCCAGTTACAAACCAGAATTCGTATTCTCTTGTCTTTAACATTATGAACGCTCCTTTACTCTTTACAAAGTTTTCAAGATCGTTATTTCGATAGTTTGATAGAAGCTTAAGCCTATTTTTGACCATAATAGGCATGAACTCCATGCTTACGGAGGTAATGCTTATCAAGCAGGTATTGATCAATTGGCTGCTGCTGCACATTAAGCTGATAGGTTTGAAGCGCCATTTTGGCCACTTCTTCTAGAACAACCGCATTGTGCACTGCCTGTTGAGGATCCTTTCCCCAGCAAAATGGTGCGTGGTTAGAAACAAGCACACCTGGCATTGCAGCTGGATCAAGGCCATCATTATGAAACTTTTCAATGATCACTTTGCCTGTTTCCGCCTCATACGCTCGGCTGATTTCTTCTTCCGTTAACTTACGGGTACAAGGGATTTCACCATAAAAGTAATCTGCATGTGTCGTCCCGAGTGGCGGTATGGACCTGCAGGCTTGTGCCCAGG
>NZ_LT800494.1:2567294-2580497 GCF_900166665.1 Cytobacillus gottheilii
AACAATCCCGCCGATTTGCGTAAATTCCTTATATAGCTCCAAATGTGTCGGTGTGTCTGAAGAAGGACGCAGGCTTCCTTCTACAACATTACCTTCCAGGTCAACCACAACTAGATCCTCAAGCTTTAAATTTTCGTAAGGCACACCACTTGGTTTAATAACCACTAAGCCTAGGTCTCGTTCGATACCGCTTACATTTCCCCATGTAAAGGTTACTAAATGATGTTTTGGAAGCTGCAGATTAGCCTCGAGTACTTCCTGCTTCAGTTTTTCTAGCATACTACTCCCCCATCTTTCACCTGAAGACTATCTTTCTTAATCTTCTTTAGCCTTTTCATGATATTGTTCTGCCCTCTGCCAAAGTAATCGTATAATTTCTGATATTCTTCAAAAAGCTGATCATATACATCAGCATTTTTTTTATTTGGAACATAGGTTTCATCTTTAACTCCCCCCATGACCGCTGCTGCATCAAAAATCGTTTCATATCCTCCCTGTTCCTTACCAGCAGCCACAGCGCCAAACATAGCTGAGCCAAGAGCTGGAGTCTGGGACGATGATGAGATGCGAATTTCCATCTTTAAAACATCTGCGTAGATCTGCATCATCATTGCATTTTTCTCGGCAATTCCCCCGCATGCGTAAATATCATGGACCGGAACACCGTGCGTGCGAAATGTTTCAACAATCATGCGAGTACCATAAGCGGTTGCTTCAATTAATGCCCGATAGATTTCTTCAGGTTTTGTTAATAAAGTTGCCCCGATCAATAATCCAGTTAAATCAGCATCAACAAGTGTAGATCGATTTCCATTCCACCAATCCAGCGCAATGATACCGCTTTCACCAACCGCCAAAGAACTTGCTTTTTCTGTTAACAACTGATGGATATCGATTCCTTTTTCCTCTGCCTCTAAATGGTAGCTTGCCGGGACACAGTTTTCAGTAAACCATTCAAAATGGTCCCCTACACATGACTGACCCGCTTCATAGCCCATTAATCCTGGAAGCACCCCATCTTCAACGACACCACAAATACCTGGTACTACTCTTTCTTCTTCACCTAACAAAATATGACAAGTGGATGTACCCATTATCATTAATAATTTTCCCGGCTCCGTAATTCCCACCGCTGGAACTGAGACATGGGCATCTACATTTGCGATGGCAACAGCCGTACCGGGATTCAATCCTATCCGGTTTGCCATCTTTAAAGTAATTTCACCAGCTTTTGTTCCGATCGAATAAACTTTATCTGATAATTTTTCTTCTACGACATTTTCAAGCCGCGGGTCCAATGATTTGAAAAAATCTTTAGAAGGATAGCCTAGCTTTTTATTCCAAATGGCTTTGTAACCAGCTGTGCAGCTATTTCGTTTTAACTCACCGGTAAGCTGATAGATGACCCAGTCAGATGCTTCAACGATTTGATCTGCAAGCTCATAAATGTCTGGTGCCTCGTTAAGAATTTGCCATACCTTTGGAATCATCCATTCTGATGAAATTTTCCCTCCGTATCGATTTAAAAAGCTCTCTCCGCGTTTTTCTGCAATTTCATTTAGAATATTGGCCTCTTCCTGGGCCGCATGGTGCTTCCATAGTTTTACATAGCTATGCGGATGGCTGGCATATTCATCTAACATACAAAGCGGTTGCCCATTTTTGTCGATTGGAAGAATGGTACATGCGGTAAAATCAATGCCTAAACCAATCACATCGTCTGCTGATACTTCTGCTTTCTGTAAAACTTCCGGTATCGTCACCTGTAAAACTTCTAAATAATCTGCAGGATGCTGCAGGGCCCAATCATCTTCTAATCTTGTGATTCCATCCGGAAGCCATTCATCCATAACTCCATGGGTATATTCTTTAACCGAGGAAGCTACTTCTTTTCCAGAAGAAACCTCAACAAGAACGGCTCTTCCTGATTGAGTGCCAAAATCAATGCCTATTGCAAATTTAGTCAATAAATTCACCTCATTAAGTCATTTTTATTCGTACAAGTTTATGAGATTAACAATACTTCTTAACTTATACGTACAACTTTACCGTTATATTAACATCTATTACCATAAATGAAAAGATAAATATTTTGATTTTTCATAAAAGATGAACTTTTTTTGACTTAAGACGCTCTTTTGTTTAAAATTAAATCATAATATATACGTATAAGTAAGCGTAGCAGCTTGGAAGCGGTGATGATATGGCACAATCAAAAAAATACATGATAGTGAAAGAAAGAATTAAGGAATCGATCATTAAGGGAAATGTAAAACCAGGAGAAAAAATACAATCCGAAAATGAATTAATAAAGAGATTTGAGGTCAGCAGACATACAATTCGTAAAGCAATAGGAGACTTAATTCATGAGGGCTGGCTGTATAGCGAACAAGGAGCAGGAACGTTTTGTTCCAATCGTATCTTCGAAAACCATAACAGTACTTCCAAATCACCCGGGAAAAGTATCGGTGTAATTACAACTTATATATCAGATTATATTTTTCCTTCGATCATTAAAGGGATTGAATCTTATTTAACCAAACATGATTTTTCATTAATCCTTGCTTGTACGGATAATGACTTAGAGAAAGAAAAACAATGTCTTGAAATGATGCTAAACAGGAATATTGATGGACTTATTATTGAACCTACAAAAAGCAGCAGCTTTAACCCAAATATCAGCTATTATTTACAGCTTGAACAAAACCAAATTCCCTATTTAATGATTAACCAATTTTACTCACAATTAAATCCACCACATCTCATCCTTGATGATGAGAAAGGCGGATTCCTTGCTACGGAGCATCTGATCAAACAAGGACACGTTAATATCGTGGGTTTTTTTAAGACGGACGATCTTCAGGGGATTAATCGGATGCAGGGCTTTATTAGGGCATTCAGAGAAAATAATATTTCATTATTTCCAGAGATGATTATCACTTATACAACAGAAGATAGCAATGAAGAGCTTTTAAACAAAATGAAAAATAGATTAATACCGTCTGATACGGCACCTACAGGAATCATCTGTTATAACGACACCCTTGCCTTAAAAATCTTGGATTTACTTAGAGCTTTAGGAATAACGGTTCCTGAGGATATTTCCATTGTCGGGTACGATGACTCCTATTTGGCAGAAGCGTCTGAAATCAAGCTTACTTCCGTTACGCACCCAAAAACGAAAATGGGATTGGATGCAGCTAAATGGATTGTTTCCGCTGTAGAGAACAAAAATTCACCAGAATTAAGACAGGATTCTATTATTTATAACCCTGTCCTGATTGAGAGAAGCTCCACTGGAATTGCAAAATCTAACTCTGAAAACAAACAATATAAAATTGACTGAAATAAGTAGTGGATATTCAATGGTCATCGTTTGGATCTTTAACCATGTCCGTTCCATTGCGCTGCGGACAATCGCTTTCCGCGGGGAGGAAGCTGAGCCTCCTCGTCGCTGGCGCTCCTGCGGGGTCTCACCCTTTCCTCTACTGCCCGCAGGAGTCGATTGTCCTCCGCTCCATTTCACTCATGTTTAAAACATAAAAAAATCCGAATGGTTGGAGAAATTTATCCAATCATTCGGTATTTAACTGAACCTGATACTTACATCCCAACCACTTTTTCTTTAGCTTTCGACATGAACCTTATTGAGTTACCCTTTAAAATTATACAAAGGTTTAATCACCTCAATGATGTCCACTGTATCTTGAATGCTTTTTTCGATCTCTTTTGCTGGTTTATAGGCTTGCGGTGCCTCATCGAGTGTCTTTTTAGAAACAGATGTGGTCCACACTTTTTTCATTGCTTTCTGATAGCTTTCTAAACTAATTTGCGCTTTTGCTTTTGAACGGCTCAAGCTTCTGCCCGCACCATGAGGAGCAGAGAAATTCCAGTCTGCATTGCCCTTGCCGACTGCTAAAATGCTGCCGTCTCTCATGTTGAGCGGGATAATGAGTTGCTGTGCGTTCTTTGCAGAAGCGGCGCCTTTACGCAGAATCATCTCATCTAAATCAATATAATTATGAGGGCAATCGAAGGTTTCGATCACGTCCTTATGCCATTTCATTCCTTTTAATATGGTACTCGCCATCTGCGCACGGTTCGCAGCAGCATAGCTTTGGGCAATTTTCATATCGTGTAAATAACGCTGAAGGTCCTCGCCTTGCACATACGATAGCTCAAGAGGAACACTATGTTCATTGCGGAGTTCTTCGGTTGCCTCTGCGCCCTCTGCATCTCCTTGGTCCTGCAAATCTTTCATATGATGCTTTCGACTATTACGATCCTCGGATAGCTTTTGGTATGCCGCCTCTTGATGATATTCCGCAATTTCTTTTCCTAAGATTCTGCTGCCGCTATGAATAACAAGATAGATGGCATTTTTCCCTTCATTCACTTCAATAAAATGGTTGCCGCTCCCAAGCGTACCTAGGCTTCTCTGAGCCTTGCCCTGCTGAATAGGCGCATATACACCACTTAAATCAAAGGCTGCTTCTGCCTGTTCAAAGGTTTGATGGCCGCTTGGAATTCTGGAACGAATCAATTGGTCCAGTTTTTCAAAATTCATTTTAATACGGCCTTTTTTGATTTTTACCACGTATAATCCGCAGCCAATATCAACGCCTACTAGGCTGGGTACGACTTTGTCCGTCACCGTCATGGTCGTGCCGATCACACTACCTTTACCAGAATGAGTATCTGGCATTATGCGAATGGTGCTGCCTTTGGCAAATTCTTGATTACATAAAGTAATGATCTGCCCGATCGTGGCATCATCTATCATATTCGTATAGCAAATCGCTTCATTGTATTTTCCTTTTAGTGTTAACATCTGCATTTCTCCTCACTTTTGTGACAGCGAGAAATGCGAGCATTTCCCGCTTTTTATACCGTTAGAACCTCGCTGTTTTGTCCTGTCATTGGAAACGCCACCTTTCATATCGTGTTTTTTATTTTAGAAATTGATATAAATTAATCGGATTAATCAGATCGTCTTCTCTGTAAATGACCCAATCGGTTAATTGCTCTAAATTCAGAGTATATTCATGATCTTTTTTCATATCAGGCAAAAAATAGGGTTCATTTAGCAGGATGCCTGCCACTTCCTGATCCATGATCTTTGTTACCTCAAACCACATATGCTCATGCTCTTCTTCAGCATAAGGAATACCAATTTTGACTAAAAATTGAAACGCCTCGTCATCTCCATAAGTTTCAAGGATATTAGCAAAATAGCCAAAGCTTTGCTTCGCATTATATGCCATTCTTTCGGTTTCGCTTGTTGTTTTGAAAAACATCAAGCCTTCATTTTGCGTAAACTGAACGTCAAAGCATTGTATCGTATTTTCATTTTGATTGAATTCGAATAATAGACACGCAGGCTGCTGGTGATAATCATCTCGATCATCCATATTGCCAAGAAACTCAAAGGACGCATCAATTGGCTGCACACGAACTTCTTCATGTTCAATCGCTTTCAAATTCGTTACCTTTGTTTTTTTGCCGACATAGGAAAGAGCTTCTTCCCATGGAACAGCAATGACCCGTATATCACCTTCTGCTCCATGGGCGATGATGGCTGGTTCATTCAATGGCACATACCCATGCTCGAAGCAATTATGAACAAACGTACTAAAGAGATCAGGTATTCCGTAGTAAGAAGAAAGCCTGCTCGGAATAATCAGTTCCACTTCCGTCAGTCCAGTCCGAAGCAGCCCATGTGTATGGAACCAATATTGTGACTCCCCCTCTTGCTCGCCATCTTCATAGATGGAATGAATGGTATATAAATCTTGTATATCCGGCAGCATATCGTTGCCTACATAATAGGAAATATAATCTCTTGAAATCACCTTCATGGCCGCACTGTGATCCAATACAAACAATAAGTCAGGAGCAATCCGCCATATAAATTCAAGCTGGTTATAAAAGCCTACAAGTGCATCTCCTTGAAAAAGAGTACGAACAAAAAACTCAGTCCCATTATTCGCTTCTTCAAAAACAGATTCCTCCAAGAGTGTTCCTTGACGAAAGAATTCTTGATATTCGATGCCTTCTGGCGCCGGGTTCACTTCAATCTCAAAGGGAAGAAGGATGTCTCCGTATTGTAATTCGATCATGATTCCTGCTTCATCTTCATGAACCAAGCTGCATTTTACTTCTTCACTGTTTAAAGCAAATATTCTCTCTTTCATTTGCTCTAGGCTAATCACACCTGGCAAAACGGCGATCATATCTGAAAAAGCGCGCTCTAACGTTCCTTCTTTTGCTGCGCGGTAGATGTCTGTTTGCTGTTCCATCGGACTCACTCCTCACCATATCATTCTATTTCTACTTTTCGATCCGTACCCATAGTTTCCCAATATCATTGTATCTGTGTTATATAGATAATTCAATCTTCATAAAGGAAATTCATTGTATACAAAGAAAAAATAGCTGTTTTTTTCTTAAATAAAAGATAAACTGTTATGTAGATTTGGAGGTCAAAACATGATAAATGAAGTAACGAAATGGATAAAAACTTATTTTCCTGGAATTCTATTTGTATTTTTGATTGCTCTTCTGGCAAATTATGCAGGCAGCTTGTTTCCTGTCATCGGAGGAGCCGTTTTCAGTCTTTTAATCGGATTCTTGATTAGACAGTTCTTTAGCGTTCCGGATATTGCAGGACCTGGAGTGAGCTATACATTAAAAAAACTGCTGAAGCTGGCGATTATACTGCTCGGTTTTGGCTTTAGTTTCACTCAAATTTTCCAGGTTGGTCTTGATGCCCTGATCATTGTGACTATCGCTGTGATTACAGGTGTATTTCTTACCTTTTTCATTAGCCGTCTGGCAGGATTACACGGCAATATTCCCTTGTTAATTGGGCTTGGAACAGGCATTTGCGGTGCAACAGCCATTGTGACGTCAGGCTCGATCATCAAAGCAAAAGAAGAAGAAACGCTATACGCGGTTAATACGATATTCGCTTTCAATGTATTGGCTGTCGTTATTTATCCATTGATTGGAAATATGCTGGCATTGTCAGATCATGATTTTGGGGTATGGGCAGGTGCGGCTATTCATGATACTTCTTCGGTGGTTGCTGCTGGATATAGCTTCAGCAATGAAGCTGGTGATACATCGGTCGTGGTAAAGCTGATTCGGACATTGCTGCTCGTGCCAGTAGCTGTCGCTTTATCATTTCTATTTTCCATGAAGTCTAAAGGTTCTAATGGAACGGAAACTAAATGGAGTGCAGTCAAGAAATCATTTCCCGTCTTTATCTTGTTTTTTGCCGGCGCAGCTGCCCTGAATACATTCGTGTCCCTCCCTGAAAGCTGGACAGAGCAAACAAGCAGCCTCGCTAAATTCATCATTACAATGGTCATGGCCAGCGTCGGACTCGGCACGGACTTCAAAAAAATCAAAGCTGCCGGACTGCGGCCACTCCTCGTTGGACTGGTTTCTTCAGCGATTATGGGCGGAATTAGCTTACTGCTGGTTTTGTATATGTCATAGGGTCATAGGAAGATCTTGTTTCGTGCACTGTTCTTTGAAGTAAAATTGAAAAATGAGGCTGGCACAAAACGAAACTACTATTTGTAAAACACGAATGTTCATTTTCAAGGTTTACGTGTTTACACAAGCCCGTTCCACCTGCGCTCCAGACCCTCGCTTTCCATGGGGAGGGAAGCTGAGACTCCTCGGAGCAAAGCTCCTGCGGGGTCTCACCTTTTCCTCTATTGCCCATAGGAGTCGAGGGTCCTCCGCTCCATTTCACTCATGTTTAGAAATATTAAATGTTAAAAAAACAAAAAACCGAATGATTAGAAAGATTCAACCCCTAATCATTCGGTTCTGTGGTTGTGTTAAAACTTATCTCCCAGCCTCATTTCGTTCGATCTTTTTCAACAAACAAAGGAGAAAAACGTCTAATCCTGCGCTTTCCCGAGAAATAATGGCCACACAGGTCATGCTGACAAAGGCTTATGATGTCTGTTTATATCGCTGCGTTTTATACCAGATCACATCTTGTTTTAATAATATTCTTTTGGCTTCTAAGTAGAGCGAATACATCACGAGCACCAGCCAGATTTGCGAATAGGTGAAATACATGAGGATGACGGCAAGCATATTTTTTAATGTTGCCTGTTCTTTTTCAATACTCAGTGCAAGCATAATTTCTGTTACATACAACAGAAACGCCAAAACGAGCAAAACGAGTGAAACTCCGCCTGCTGATATGTCTAAATCCAAAAATAGATTTAGAACAAATAATAGATTTGAAACTAGCACGCCAGCTAGAAATAACATATACGTAAACAGAAAATAAAATAAATCGAGATAGACTTTCTTGTTTTTCAACTGGAAAAATTGAATGAAAAATTTCAAAATGACATACTGATTGCCTCGCGCCCATCTTGTTCTCTGCTTCCACCATACTCGAAACGTTTCAGGTTCTTGTTCCCATGTAATCGCTGCAGGAAAAAATCGAATATGATAGCCGAGATTGTAAACACGTATACTCAGTTCCGTATCTTCGGATAGTGCTCGCTCATCCCATCCGCCTAACTCTTCTAAAATCGACCTGCGGATCGCAAAATTCGTGCCTGGAATGGTAGCCAGCTTAAACCAAAACCATCTCCCTGCCTGTGCCAGCCACTGAAATGTAATCGTCTCGATATTAATAAATGACGTCAGCAGGTTTTTCGTCGCATTCATGACGCGAAACTTTCCTACAACTGCTCCAGCTCGCGGATCATTCTGCAGAGCCTGAGCAAGATAATAAACGGCATCTTCTTCCGGCTGATTGTCTGCATCATAGACGATGATATATTCGCCGGAGGCTATCGCCAGCCCTTGATTTAGGGCTCCAGATTTTCCTCTTCCAGCATAAGGCGGTTTTGTATGAACCGCCTTTATAAACGAGTAAGCTTTAGCGTATGAATTGATAATGGCACCGGTTTTGTCTGTAGAGTTATCGTTGACAATAATAAGCTCGAGCCTCTTGCGCGGATATTTAAGCCGAATCATCGCCTCAATAGTGTCCTTAATGACCACTTCCTCATTATGTGCGGGTACGATAATGCTGACAGTCGGGTAATATGCCATTCTCTTTTCCCATAAATCTGCTTTTTTCCGAAACTTTAAAAAATGCAAATAGCCGCCTTGCATCAGAAACATATGATAAATAAGCATAAACCAGATCAGAAATAAGCTAAGATAAAAAAGAAAATTAACCATAAAATTTCCCCTTTTCTGTCCGTTTGCGCCGAATGACAATAACAACAGCATACAGAACAAACAGCAACACCATTCCGCCAGCACTGAATGCGAATACCCACATAGTGTTAGTAGCGGTCGATTTCACTTTAGGCTGATAAAATTCAGGAGCGCTTTTTAATAACCCGAAATATTCTACATTCACACTCAATTCCTCTTCTTCATCCGCCGCTACAGAAATGTTATCCACCTTAACCACATTGCTTGTATGCTGCAGATCAATCCATTGCAGATTTGGAATCTGCTCCATTCTGCCAATTAACTCTTTAAATTTTTCTACACCTAAATACGGATGATAAAAACCAGCAATATATCCATCTCGAACCACCGTCATCTCCTCTGCCCTCTTCATCATTTCATCGATGGCATGAGGATTATCCGGTTCAACATAGCCGATTGTTTCAGGCAGGAGCTTCATTCCATGCAGAAATGTCGGGTTCGTTGCATACGGAGCCGGGGCCATTATCTGCCAATCACGATCCCCCAGCTGCAGCTGACCGATATAGGTTGAAAAATGCTCTGACAAAATTTCATATCCGCTTTGACTCATCGTATAATGCGGGGCTTCAAAGGCATAAGGAATGAGACCATAACTCACCAAATCCTGTATTCCTTTCGTCACCTTTGTTTTTATATAGTCAACTTCAAAAGCCTTTTGTTTCGCTAAAAACGCTAAATACTCCTCCTCCGTCTGGAAATCACTTCTTTGCTTTTTTTCAGGCGTCTGATCAGGAGGTACGGTTATTGGCATATTGGCATCCACATCCCAGAACTCGAAGCCTTCTCCTGTTTCATCTGCTTTATATTGATGTGTGTATCCATGCAGGATAACCCGTCCTCCGTTTTCCTGCATATATTTCAGTACTTCTAATAGTTTCGGAAAGTCCCCGAAATGATACTCATCACCTGTCTCTGGATTACGATAAATCGGAATAACAGAAATAATATAAGGGATCTCTTTTTCTATAAAAATATCAGCAATTTCCTTCAAAATCGTGTGATCGGTTAATGGATGGATGTCTTCCAGCCGAAGATAGGCAGGATGACCTTCTGGGTGATCAGCTTGAAAAACTTCATGAAATACCTCGCCTAAATAGATGGAAAATAAAGAATCGATTTGATGAGAAGCATGATAGTAAAGCTCGTTCTTTTTCACAAAAAGAGGATACTCAACTCCATTTCCAACCCCTTTTACCAGAACCTCGGTTTCCTCTTCCTCTTTCATTTGAAAAATAAGCCGATCTCCAAGCTCGTTCTTTTTATTCCCTTCTACCAGCAGCAGCTCATTGATCAGTACATTGTCGCCTATTTGAATAAAATCGTAGTCTTCTCCTAAATACTCGACATTGTATCCTAATGCCACCTTTGTTTTTGAAAAAGATTCAAATATCCTCTCCATTTTAGCCGGCAGCACTTCTACCACTTCTCCATAGTAAAATAGGACATCGGCATTTCGTATATCACTTTCTTCTAATTTACTAGTATGAATAAACGTCATATCGGCTGTAAAATGGCCAATCAGCATATCAAGCAGCTTAACATTTTCGGTTACTTCTCCTGTTTCGGATGAGTAAACAATCACAACACGCGGAGCCGAGTCAGGCAGATCAGCGTGAACACTAATCTCATCGGCAAATGATAACAATAGAAATAATAAAGTTAATACTGCGTATTTGAACGTCAATCCATACATAGTCACGATCACTCATCATCCTTTTTTGTTCGTTATATAGAATATATAACTATTATAAAAAGAACACAAAAAGAAATATTCGCCAATTTACGACCCTTTTTAACGATATCCTTCAATTATCTTCCGTTTATTTCATTTTTGAGATTATTTTGGAATTTCAGGCATTTTCGAGAAGGCATTTAAAAGGCCTGTATGTTCTTTTTACAAGTATTGATTAACGAAATAATAAAATTTCTAAAACACGAATGTTTAATTTCATGGATTGGGTATCTAAATAAGTCTGTTCCAATTGCACTGCGGAACACTTTTTTCGTAGACTCAGAAGCTGATACTCCACGTCAAATCTACTCCTGCTGGACCTCACCATTTCCTCTATTGCCCAAAGGAGTCGAGGCTCCTCCGCACCAATTCACTCAAAAATCACAAACAAAAACCGAATGATTAGAAGTTTTTTCGTCTAATCATTCGGAAGTACCACTAGGCTAAATACATATGTCCCAGACTCATTTCTAGTAATTATGATATGAGTCATGAGCATTTCGTAGTACAATTTTTTTACGTTATAGTGACGACCCGAAAAAACTTGAAACGTCTCGAAATTGCTCACTGCCGAAAATAAAAAAAACAAGGGTACATAAAAGTAGCCTTGTTGAGTTTGTTATAGAGTTTTATTTTGGATACCTGCTCTTTATTCCTATAAGCTTGGCTGAGCAGCTTCCTTATTGTTATTAATTTTCCATGTAACCATGGTCGTACTATCTTTGACATGATTATGCTGAATCACCTTTAACATAGACAACATGGCGGTTGTATCGTTTTTTGAATTTACGAAAGAATTATATATATGTATTGGGTGAGCGTATGGTTCATTTGGACATTCAAGCAAACCATCTGTTGTTAAAAACAGACGATTTTCTCCCGTTCTTAATTCCCGAATTCCAACACTATAACAAGGAACTTCCTGTTCAAAAGTATTGACCCTGCCGATCCATTCATAAAATTGTCTTTGATTAACTGCAAACTGACCTAAGGCGGCCAATTCTTTATGAAACAGATAAAATACACAGTCACCGACAGAAAACCACCAGACATATTGATCTTTACGGAATACGATCAAACAAGCTGTTTCTCCTGTAACCTGTTGGCAAGATGCTATAAACTCTTCCGAATGAAACAATTGGAGTACTGTTTGTTCAAGCTTTTTAAAAGCACCTCGAATAGGCTCTGATAGCACGTTCTTTATCGTACTTTTTTCCTTTTCAAATTCATCTAAAATCAACTGAGCACTTTCTGCAGAATGATGGGCATCAAGCAGAATGACAAACTCCCAATCTTCTTTTTCATCACACCAGATTAAACAACCATCTTCATTTTTTGCCTGACCTGCACTTGAATGACCGCCAAACCTTCCCAAGGAGAGAGAATGAATTCTTACTAGATTGGGCGTATCTATAAAGGTCTCCTGACTGCCGATCCATTTAAAATCATCATATTTATTCATTTACATTTTCCAGATGTTTTCTTATACGGTAGCAAAGACTTTGAACTTCAACTTCATTTCCCATTGGAGCCTCATCCCAATGATAAACGGCGTTTGGACCCCAATGTTCCTTGGGTGTACCAGGATATCTTGGGACAAGGTGCATATGCAAATGCGGGACTGCATCACCCATCACATAGGCATAAATATGTTCAGCCTGCTCACTTTCTTTTAGTGCCCTACTCAATTTAGTCATCATCATCCCAAAAGATCTTGCTTCTTCCATCGTCATATCAGCAAGCGATGGCGCATGTCTTTTTAAATCAATCATCATGTGACCAAGGTAGTTTGGCTGACCATCTCGATCAATATGACCAGCATACACATACTCATCTTCATAGATGAGCAGATTTGAAGCAGGCAAGTCACCAGCATATTTATTGCAAATAAAACAGGCACTCACAGGATACTCCCCCTTTCATATATTGCTAAGATTATAATATAGAAATCACGCCAATAGTTAAAATTTTCTAAATTAATTTACAACAAAAAGAGGTTGGGACAAAACAAAATTCCTATGTGTAAAACACGAATGTTCATTTTTAAGGTTTACGTGTTTACACAAGCCCGTTCCACCTGCGCTCCAGACCCTCGCTTTCCATGGGGAGGAAGCTGAGCCTCCTCGGAGCAAAGCTCCTGCGGGGTCTCACCCTTTCCTCTATTGCCCATAGGAGTCGAGGGTCCTCCGCTCCATTTCACTCAT
>NZ_LT800494.1:2583248-2618955 GCF_900166665.1 Cytobacillus gottheilii
AGCAAAGCTCCTGCGGGGTCTCACCCTTTCCTCTATTGCCCATAGGAGTCGAGGGTCCTCCGCTCCATTTCACTCATGTTTAGAAATATTAAATGTTAAACAAATAAAAAACCGAATGATTAGAAATATTCACTCCCTAATCATTCGGTTCTGTGGTTGTGTTAAATACTTATGTCCCAGCCTCTTCTTTTAATTCTTTCTTCTTGAGAATAATAGTTTAAACTGTGCAACCGGGTCTTCGTATTTTTTTTCGCGAATGACTTTGGTTGCTGCTTTTTCGCATAATAAGAGCTGGCTGTTGATTTCTGTTTCGCCAGACTGTTTTTTGACATAATGATAGGAACCATCTGGTGCCTGCTCACGTGCTTTGCAGTTGTCACTCAGCATAATGGTCATCGTTTCATCGATTCGCTTTTTCAATTCGATATTTAAAATGGGGAATAGGATTTCTACGCGGTTTTCCATATTTCTTGTCATTAAGTCTGCCGATGACAGGAATACTTTGTTTTCCCCATTATGATGGAAGCAATAGATTCTTGTATGCTCCAAAAAGGTGCCGACAATACTGCGCACCGTGATCTGTTCACTGACCCCTTTAATTCCAGGACGTAAACAGCAAATGCCTCGAATAATCAGATCAATTTTCACACCGGCCATTGAAGCTTCGTATAGCTTCTTAATAATGATCTTATCTGTTAATGAATTCATCTTGAGTGCAATTTTTCCGTTACCATGCTCTTTATGAAAGGCAATTTCCTGATCAATCAGCTCAATAAATGAATCACGGATCGCAAAAGGCGCAACAGATAAGTAATAATATTCAGGCTTGTCCATATAACCGCTCAAATAGTTAAAAAAGTTGGTTGCATCTATGCCAATTTTTTCGTTATATGTTAAGAGGCCCATATCTGTATAAAGCTTGGCAGTGGAATCGTTGTAGTTGCCTGTTCCCAAGTGAACATAGCGTTGAATTCTGCCTTTTTCACGTCTGACAACGAGCGTTATTTTACTATGTGTTTTCAGATGGTTCAGTCCATAAATAACATGACAGCCGGCTCTTTCCAATTCTTTTGCCCACTGAACGTTATTCTCTTCATCAAATCTCGCCTTTAACTCAACAAGAACGGTTACTTGTTTTCCGTTTGCAGCTGCACGCTTTAAGCTGTTAATAATCGGAGAGTCGCCGCTGACACGATACAATGTCTGCTTAATGGCGAGCACAGACTTGTCATCTGCTGACTGTGAAACGAAATCAATGACTGGCTCAAACGATTCGTACGGATGGTGTAGAAGCACATCATTTTGCCGTATTTTTGTAAAAATGTCCCCGTCGCCCTCAAGGTCGATCGGCGGCTGCGGTATAAAGGATTGGGAACGCAAATGTTCATGTGTTGCTTCGATTGTCCGGTAAAAACCGAATAGAAACGTCATATCAAGAGGTGCTTCAAGTGTATAAATATCATCAGGGTGAATTTCCAGCTCAGATAGTAAATAGTCCATTACCTGCTGATCAAAGCAGCCTTTCTTAATTTCCAATCGTACAGCTGCTCCCCATTTGCGGTTTTTTAATTCCTCTTCAATTTCCAGAAGCAGATCTTCAGCTTCATCTTCGTGGATATTTAAGTCCGCATTCCGGGTAATACGGAAAGGAGTGACTGACTTTACCTGATAGCCTGCAAATAGTTTATGAGTAAATAATGTGATCACATCTTCTAATAGAATAAACTGTCTCACATTATTCTTTTTAGGAAGTTCAATAAATCGGTTAATCACAGCCGGTACTTGTACAAGCACAAGATTGCCGTCAAACGGAAAAAGCTTCTTGCTTTCCTCAGATTTATCTTCTACCACAACAGCCAGGTTTAATGATTTATTTAAAAGCATGGGAAACGGCCGGTATGCATCTATTGCCATAGGAGTTAAAACGGGAAATACCTCTTCATCAAAGAAGGTTTCTAAAAAAGGATAAAATTCTTTGGAAGCGTCTTCCATTGATAAAAACTTCACATTCTCTTTTTCAAGTAAAGGGGATAATTCATGTAAAAAAGCATAGTCCTGTTTTCTGACAAGATCATGCGTACGTTTATGTATCGCTCTCAGCTGCTCTTTGGGCGTAAGTCCTGCTTTATTCTCCGGTTTATTGAAGCCTGCTTTCACCTGATCCAGCAAGCCTGCAACCCGCACCATGAAAAATTCGTCCAGATTTGAACTGAAAATAGCTAAAAACTTGTAACGATCAAGCAAGGCGTTGCGGGGATCCAGTGATTCCTCCAGAACACGGTAATTGAAATCCAACCAGCTTAGCTCTCTGTTATTATAAAGTGAAGGATCATCCAAGTTCACTGCTGCATTCTTTGTTGAATCCACTACATTCCATCTCCTTCAATCATTTGAATCCTTTACACTTTACCAAAGTTTTGTAAATCATAACAAGAGGAATTGTTAAATTTTCGTAAATATTTTTACTATTACATCAGCAAATTCATTATAGCATTTACATTTTTTTTACGATAGATTACTATTAATTTTATCTGATTTCTTCTTTAACATGATCTACAACCAGCAAAGGAAGTGTACGGAATTGAAGGAAAGACTGATCGGTATTATTGATATTGGCTCCAACTCGGTTCGGCTGGTCATTTATCAGATTGACAATACCAGCAACTACACAGAATTGAAAAATGAAAAAGTATCGGCAAGGCTCATCAATTACATTCAGGAAGATGGGAAGCTAAAAGAAGAAGGCGTACAAATCTTACTTTCCACCCTCGATCAATTTAACCAAATCTTATCCTCTTATCCTGAAATAGAGGTCATGGGATTTGCTACTGCCGTCATTAGGCAGGCTTCCAATAAAGAAGCCATTTTAAATGCTATGAAATTACATATAGATTGCCCTTTTAGGCTCTTAAGTGAATATGAAGAAGCCTATTATGGCTATGTCAGTGTCATAAACGCCATTGATATAGACAACGGTTTTACGATTGATATTGGCGGAGGCAGCACAGAGATCACCTTATTCAAGGATCAGAAATTAATCGAATATGTCAGTTTTCCATTTGGTGCTGTTTCGTTGGATCGGCGTTTTCCAGGTGAGCAAGAATTGACTGTTGCTCATTTAGAGAAGATTCACTCTTTCTTAATTGAAGCGTTTAAGCAGCATCCTTGGCTGACCAATCAGAATGTCCCGATCATTGGGATTGGCGGAACCGCGAGAAATGTAGGACGAGTTCATCAAGCAACGAAAAAAATTCAGCAGCCTGTTATGAGCTATGCAGATGTTCATCGCGTTTTAATGGATATTGCTTCGGTTCCGTTCGATGATCGCGGGAAAATAAAAGGGCTTTCTAAAAAAAGAAAAGATATCATCATTCCCGGCATCATGATCATCCTTACACTAATGGAGGAAATTCAAGCTCCTTGCTTTATTCCGATCGATCAATCGATTCGAGAAGGTGTTTTATGTGATTTATTCTTAAAAGAACAGCAATAACATCATGCCATCAGCCTGTGTCATTTATGCTGATGGTTTTTTTATCTATAAATTTACATTTACCGAATAATTTTCTAGCTATAAACCATCCTAGAAAGAAGCTAATACTAAACTGTGCATTTTCCAAAATGCTTAATTATGAGGTGATGTTCCATTGATACTTGTTTTTAGGATTTCAATCGTGCTTATTTCTTGGTTCAGCATTATATTTCTCCCAAAATCCTCATTTCGCAGATTCTTAACGGTTACATTATTTTCGGCTTGTGTTTTATTAGCACAAACGATGATGGCTATTTCTTTTAAATGGTGGAAGACTAAAGGCGGGGTAAAATATACGGTTTATGATGCACTTTCCTTTATTTTTGGCCCCTTCTTTGCGATTAATATGTGGGTATTTCATTTTACCAACGGAAGATTTCTTCTCTATACACTAATAAACTTAGTAATGGACTTGATTTTTGCCTTTGGTTTAAATATCTTCTTCGAAAACATAGGGGCCTATAAATTAAAGAAGTTTAAACCCAAGCATCTTTTTTATACGGCATATGCCTATTCTTTTATCAATTACGGCTTCCAGAAGCTTGTTGAAAAAGGAGATGTACACTCCCAGCCATGAATTTCACCCTTACAACGCCTGTGAAGCTGTTTGATCAGACAGAACGCTACGGTCCCATCAAAAATATTTTTGGAATCGGCGACCCGCATGTCGTAAAAATAGAAAATCAATGGTGGATGTTCTTTGGAGGTTTCCAATCTAATTTTAAAAATAATATTTTTTCTGCCTATCTACCTGCTGGCAAAGGACTCGATTGTAACGATTGGAAAATCATGACCTATGAAAATCATCCAAAGAAGGCAAAGCCTCTAATCGCTAATTCTACAAAGGGAAGCTGGGATTACTACGGCTATCATACACCTTGTTTTGTAAGCGGATTCAGCGAACGGGGTGATGCTGTTGAGAGAGTTTATTATACGGGACGGGCATCCAAAAAAGTGCTTGATAATGAAGCTCCTTATTCCATTGGTGTTATTGAAAAAAGAGATGATCAATGGGTCCGTTATCAAGAGCCAATTATAACTGGTACTACAGCAAGTCCAAATGTGCTTGAACCAAAAGTCCGTTATTTCGATGGGTTATGGAGAATGTGGTATGTAACAACGGTTCAGGAAACGGGAAAAACCGGAGAACCCCGCTATACGATTCAATATATTGAGAGTCAAAACGGCATAAACGATTGGTCTGAGCCGATCTCTCTATTTAACGAGGATGAAAACTTTTATGATGCCTCTGTACATCAGACACCGTCCTCTGGTTTTGAAATGACAGTCTGCCGCAGCACCAATTTATATGGAAGAACGCCATTTCCTCAGCAAGGGTTATGGCTGCTTGAAGGTAAAAAGCCAAATGGAGATCGAAACAATTGGTCAACTGATCCTTATCAGCTGATTGATTGTGATTCTGGAGCAGAATGGTATAAACACGGAACTGCCGCACCATGCGGCTATTATGGCGAAAATGAAGAGGATCGGAATACGTTGTATTTGTTTTTTACAGGCGTTAACGAGCATCGAAATTGGCTTGATATCACCGTTTCAAGATTAAAAAAGGGTAAAAAGCCGCCTTTTCCTTCCCCGTTTTATTTCTCAATTGGCAAGGTGGAATGTCATAAAATCGTTTAAGCAATTTATGATGTTTGACACGCTTTGTTCATACTCTCGTCATATTTATCGTTTATTCTATACATGTAGCTAGGACAAGCAATACCCTTTTCCTCCTTTTTTATAGGGACTGTATCCTCTTATGGATTCAGTCCCTTTTGCTTTTTAATCTTCATGAAAAAAAGAGAGATTAAATATCGGATTTTCAAGCAAATTTTTCGCAATACTCTTCATATTTGCAGCGTTTCGTAGCATTCTTTCTTCTGTTTGGATAAGATCTGAGAGACGTATCCACTTTGCTTCTACTATATCTTCCTCTGTCATTCTTAGTGACTCTCCGCTATGTGAAGCAATAAATTGAAAAAGAATAACAGGATCGTTTGAATCACTTATGAATTGATATACACCTGTAGTACCTGTAATCGATACTTGCAATCCGGTTTCTTCTCTCACTTCGCGAATGGCTGCTGCAACAATATCTTCCCCAGTTTCTATACGTCCGGATGGAAAATTCCAGCCCTTCTTTTCTTCTTTTATAATTAGAACTTCTTCTTGTTCATTAAAAATAGCGACACTCGCTATACATTATTTCTCATCGATATGTGACTCAATCGTTGTGACGAAGAAACTCAGATATAACATTTACATATTGTTCAGGCTCTTCAATATACGGCATATGAGCGCTTTCCTCAAAAACATGAAAAGCCGAATGGGGCGTTAGCTCACTAAAGGATTGTGTGGACTCAGGTGTTGCCTCGTCATAGCGGCCGCATGTATATAATGATGGAATTTCAATTTCTTTAAGCTGCTGTGTGCAGTCAAAGCTCTTTAAATTCCCAGTCACATGAAACTCAGAAGGCCCCCACATGATATTGTAGACTTCAGGACTTCTGTATTTAGCACCTTCCTTTAAAAACGCCGGCATTGGATCCAGTCTGCAGACAAACATTTTATTAAATTCTGCGGTTGCCTTTTTATATGCTTCCGAATCGGTTGTGCCGTTTTCCTCGCATTCTTTTAAAACAGCTTGGACATCTTCCGGCAAAAGCTTGCGGTTTCGTTCCTGATCCTCTGCCCATAAGGGTGCACTTAAGCATGGACTTGAAAAAATCACACTTTTAACCCCAGCTGGCTTCGTTAACAAGTAAGCTGCCGCAAGCGTTGTTCCCCATGAGTGGCCAAGAATATGTACTTCATCTAAATTTAAGGCTTCACGGACTTGCCCAAGCTCCTCCACAAAACGATCGATATGCCAAAGAGCTGTGTCGTTTGGCCGCTCGGATTTTCCGCAGCCCAGCTGATCATAAAAAATCACGGGACGGTCCTTCGCAAGAATTTTTAAATCCTGCATAGAGTAATGAGACGAGCCCGGTCCGCCATGCAGAATAATCACCGGTGTTCCAGTCCCCTCTCCCTCATGCTTCTGATACCATACTTTACCGCCTGTAACGTTAATCATACCTTCTGTTGCCGTCATATAGTCTCCTCCTTTTTTTGTTTGGAAGTGATATTTGAAAATGATTATTATCAATATAGTGGAAGAAAATGGCTTGCCTAGGCTATAAAAAACTTTAATGAAAAATCAACATACCCAGGCAGCATTTCCTCTATCGTAAAAGCTCTACAATGTCTTCCTCCGTTAAGCTCTTTTCAAAGGTTAATACTTCATCAATTAAATCACGTTTCTTCTCTTGCAGACTGTTGATTTTCTCTTCTACGGTTCCTCTTGAAACTAATTTAATCACTTGCACATGCTGTTTTTGTCCCATTCGATGGGCTCGGTCTGCTGCCTGTTCTTCAACAGCTGGATTCCACCATAAGTCATATAAAATGACGGTGTCAGCACCGGTTAAGTTGAGGCCTGTTCCGCCTGCTTTTAATGAGATCAGAAAGAGATCACGCTCTCCTTCATTAAAGCGCGTACATAGGTCTACTCGTTCTGCAGAAGGTGTTTGTCCATCTAAGTAGAAAAAGTCCAGTCCCAGCTTCGATGCTTCTTGTCCAATGATCCGCAGCATTTTCGTAAATTGAGAAAAAATCAGCACCCTTCTGCCGGCAAGCTGTGCTTCCTGCAGAATTTGGATTAATTGCTCCAGTTTAGCGGAGCCACCTTTGTATCCGTCTACAAACAAGCCGGGATGACAGCAAATCTGCCGCAGCCGAGTGATGCCAGCCAGAATTTTAATGCGATTTTTCCTCAATGTCTGCTTATCAAGATGTTTGAGCGTATCATGGCGAAGCTTTGCCAAGTAGGCAGCATATAGCTTTTTCTGCTCAGGTAACAGCTCGGACGAGTCGATCATTTCTGTTTTTTCCGGCAGCTCCAAAAGCACATCTTTCTTCAGCCTGCGCAGCAGAAATGGACGAATTCTCTTGGAAATTTTCTCTCTGGTTAAATGGCTATACTCTTTGATGCTTCCGAATAATTCCGGAAACACCACATGAAAAATCGACCAAAGCTCTTCTAGTGCATTTTCGACTGGTGTGCCTGTTAAAGCAAACCGCTGCTTGGCATTGATTTTTTTAACAGCCTTTGCCGTCTGTGTTGTTGGATTTTTAAAGGCTTGTGCTTCATCAAAAAACACGGTTTGAAACGTTACCTGCTCATACAAATTACGATCTTTAAGCAGAAGCGGATAAGACGTGATCAGCACATCCAAATCGGACGAACGCTGCAGAAGCATCTCCCGCTCCTTTTGTTCCCCATCGACGACGGCAGCCTCTATTTCTGGAGCAAACTTGATTAATTCCTGCAGCCAATTATACGTAACAGCTGCAGGACAAACGATCAAAATCGGCTGCTTCTGTTTCCGCACGTCCTTTAACTCAGACAGGATATAGGCAATACTTTGCAGCGTTTTGCCAAGCCCCATATCATCGGCCAGTATCCCGCCAAAACCGTAGGACGCTAGCGTTTTCATCCAATAAAATCCGGTTTTTTGATAGTCTCTTAAAACAGAATGCAGGCTTTCCGGAACAGGAAAAGCTGCCTGATTCGGATGTTTCAGCTGCTCAAAAAAGTTCCTTAAGGACTCTTCCATCGCAAAGAGCCCGCCATCCTCATCTGTTTCTAAGAACTGCAGCCCTTTAGAGACAGACATTTGGTAGAGACTTTCTTCTTCATTGACCTGACTCGGAACCATTTGCAGAAACCGCTGAATTTCCTCAAACTCTTTTGATTCCAGCGAAAGCAGCGATCCATTTTGAAGGCGATAATATTTGCGCTTTTCCTCTAAAGCCTGAAGCAGCTTGCGTATATGGTGATCTGAAATCCCATCAAGCTCAAACTTAAACTCAAGCCAATTCGTCCGCTCTCTTTTAAAAGCAACCCGGAAACGCGGTTTAGGATTTTCTCTGAAAATCCGATTGCGCACAGCCGTTGTAGCATACACATGTACAAGCTTTTGCAGCTTAGGCAGCAGATGATACAAAAATTGATACTCAAGCCCCTCATTTTGCAGCATATAGCCGCCATCACTTTTCGCGAATTGACCTTCTTCCATCAGCTCGAGAATCTGATCTTCCTTTTGCACATCTCGTACAATCCTGACCCCGGCAGGAGGCTCACGATTTTCAAGCGGCTGAATAATGATATGCTCGTAATGAAACTCCAGACCCGCCAGTAAGCGGTTGTTAAGCCGATCCAAATACAGTTTCGCCTGCAGCGGCGTCCGCATAATATCAGCCGGTATATGAACAATCCCAATCTTCCGAAGACCTGGAACCACCTGCTTGATAAAAAAATCGAGCTGCTCTTTTGTGATCGGGATTTCATTTGCAGAGGATTGCTTTAGCATTTTATCCAGCTCAGAAAGCTGCTGGAATTGATCTTTTGGCAGCATAAACATGGTGCTGTCAATGAGAATCGCAGAATATCGGTGAAAAAGAAGACCGTTTTCTAGCCCTTTAACGTGCATAACATATTGGTCTGCTTGCGCTCCATCTTTTAGTGTAAAATGAAGCGGCGGCGTTTGCTCAGAAACCTGAAATGGGTACTGGGAAAGCTTTAACGGAATGTTCTCTGTAAATTCCTTTATATGTGACCATAAAGAAGCGGAAATGTTTATCTCCCCACTGTCCTCATCTTGAAACATGCTCTCATCAATCATCATTTGATAGAGCAGTTCAAAAAAGCGATCCACTTCCGGATGAAAGCAGTGCTCGCTCGGATCATACGTGAATTGCAAAGAAAGCACACATGTTTGCCGCATTTTTACCGCTTGAATAAACGCTCGAATATGTTGGATTTTAATGGATTGTATGCTGATTGAAAGTGACAGCAAATGATCATGGCTGCTGATTTCTTTTATCTCGCATAAAAATGCTGCATTTAGCACCGTCCGATTTTCAAAATGGCGCTGCCGACTGCTTGCTGGCAAAGACTTTTTCTGAAAAAGACTGAGCAGACCTTCTGTTAAATCATGTTTATCACCATTG
Organism: Cytobacillus gottheilii; assembly: GCF_900166665.1. GTDB lineage: Bacteria > Bacillota > Bacilli > Bacillales > Cytobacillaceae > Cytobacillus > Cytobacillus gottheilii_A. The sequence continues at coordinate 2,592,838 of NZ_LT800494.1, forward strand.
GAGGTTATTGGCGATCTTCCTTGCCGCTGGTTTTCATGGATGGCAAGCATCACAGCTGCCACATGCTGACAGTCCTTTGTATAGGAGGCAAGCTTTGGACATGTACATTCTGCCTGCAGTTCTCCGCTCTCATCACTTCTCAATTTGACGTAAAATGGCTCTGCTCCGTTCACAATTGCTTCACATTGCCCCTGATCATAGCTTTCAAAACTCACCTTATTGGCACGAAAAAAAGCATCCCCTCTTTTATAGGAGATGGTTCCGCATCGTTCCTTGACCATTTTATGTGTGATCATCTTCTCCATCCACATTGCCCCCCTTCCGCTGTTCTTTAGATCTATTTATTGTAGCATAAAAGGAGGACAAGTGTTTGGTTAACCATCTATGAAGTTATTTTCCGGCAGACATAAATGCTTTCATAGCTATCATTCGTTATTTTAGATTCCTTCCAATCGCTGTAATGATGGAGTATTTCAAATCCATTTGAACGGAGAAGTCTCTCCATTTCTTTTGGAAATACATATCTTAATTGAATTCTAGTTGTTTTTTCATTTATGATCGTGCCGTCTTGATTTTTATATTTTCTGATTGTTGTATAATGCTGGATTTGATTTAAGGAGTCATATTGGCTGACAGTATAGACGTCGACTGTCACCTGCTTATTATCTTTATACGATCTCCAATATTCTTCACTATTTGGCTGCAGCAGCTCTTCCCGGCTAGGAAAACGAGTGCCAAAAATAAAAATTCCATCATCATGTAAATGCTTATGCACAGAAGCAAGAAACCGATCCTGTTCCTCGTTAGAATGGAAATGCTGAAAAGAATTGCCTGCACAAAAGATAAATCCGCTCTTAATCTGTAAATCTAATACTGTGCAATCCTGCTCTTTCCAGTCAATATCCACTCCATGCTGTTCTGACTTCTGCTTTGCTTGATTCAGCATGCCATTATGGATATCCACACCAACTAAATGATATCCTCTTTTTGCGAATGGAATGGTGACTCGGCCAGTGCCGCAAGCTAAATCTATGATGATTCCCTTGTTTTTTTCTGCCCATTTTAACAGAAAAGGAAGCTCTGGAAGGTGAGCTTCATTCTCCTGATCATACAAAATAGGATCATCGTATTCTTCGAAATGATTGATAGCCCTTTCTCCTCCTAATACCTAATTAAGCGTTTTTTGCAGTGAATCGTACTCTTCCACATACTCTTCAAAATCAAGCACTTCAATTACTTCAGACCAATGAAGCACTGTTCCGACAAAGTCACGGATATCCAGACCCTTCATCTCATATGTATCTTCATTGTTCGTCGTCCCGGTCGCATCCTCGATAAACGTCACCTTATACCCGCGGTCAAACGCTGAAATTGCTGTGAACATACAGCAAAACTCCGTATTAAAACCAACGATAAAGACATGGTCCACCCCTAAATCTTCTAAAAGCTGTGGAAGATTCGTTTTAAAAAATGAACTCTGCGTTGTCTTCTCTACCACATGTTCTGCATAATCCTTCAAGGATGGATGCAGGTGAGATCCCTCTGAATCCTTATACAAAGGGCTATCCTCCACTTGATCCAAATGCCGGATAAAAATGACCGGCTGCCCGCTCGCTTTAAAATCCTGAATCACCTTTTCCATGCGGGCAAGCTCACTTGAAAACTCCCCTGCTTCAACAATCGCGTTTTGAACATCTATGACTAATAATGCTTGCATGTTGGGTTCCCTCCTTTTTCCCTATTTAATTCTATTTTTGCGTAGAAAATCCTTTTATTATATAGAAATGTACGATTGCTTCTGGCTTGGTATAATCCTTATCTATTAGGATAAGAGAGCAACACAATATTATATCAGGTATGAATTGAACGCTATTTCTGCAAAAACGTATCTGGCATCACCACTGCAATGACTTCCCCTTTGGCACATAAAACAGCGTCTGCGAACACTTCAACAGTCACTCTCCACTTTTTAGGATGAATGGCTTCTACTTCACCTACCGCTTTTAATTCCACATGTTGTGGAGTTGGTTTCATAAAGTCGACACGAAGGGAAGCGGTTACAAAACGAGGCGGTTCTATTCCGTCACCAGGTTCATGACCATTTTTACGATGAAGAGCCAATGCCGCAGAGCCAGTGCCATGACAATCAATCAATGATGCAATCGCCCCGCCATAAACAAAACCTGGAACCGCCATATGCTCACTTTTCGGCTGAAAAATAGTGACTGTCTGTTCCCCGTCCCATCTTGTTTTCAACTGGTGACCCTTTTCATTTAACTTCCCACATCCATAGCACCAGGAATAATCATCTGAATATACATCTTGTACAGCTATCTTCGTCATTCAAGACACCTCCAGTTTTATTTAATTATACGATAATTTTGTAAATTAAGAAAACGTGTAAAAAAGCACTCAATCAAAGAATGAGTGCTATCTTACACATTTACTGTTGCTGCTCCCACTTCTCTACTTCACTCTTAACAATTGGAGCGACTTCTTTTCCTAAAAGCTCGATTGCCCGCATCACTTGGTCATGCGGCATGGTTCCAACTGGGACATGAAGCATAAAACGGGTAATGCCTACCTTTTTGCGGAGATGGATGATTTTTTTCGCAACTGTTTCGGCATCACCCACATATAATGCACCTTCAAAGGTTCTCGCGTTATCGAAAGTAGCTTTTGTATATGGTGCCCAACCGCGTTCACGGCCCAGTTTGCTCATCGCCTGCTGTGTGGATGGGAAAAATTGCTCTGCAGCCAGCTCTGTTGTGTCAGCAATAAATCCATGTGAATGGGAAGCAACTGTTAACTTCGAGCCATCGTGGCCAGCGTGTGCTGCTGCTTTTTTATACAGCTCAACAAGCGGAGCAAACTGCACGGGCTGTCCACCGATAATAGCGAGCACAAGCGGCAGACCGAGCAGACCGGCACGAACAACAGACTCAGAGTTGCCTCCGCTGCCGATCCAGACAGGAAGCGGATCCTGCACCGGACGAGGGTATACACCCCGGTTGTTGATGGCAGGGCGATGTCCTCCTTGCCATGTCACTTTCTCAGACGCACGAATTTTTAACAGCAATTCTAGCTTTTGATCAAATAACTCATCATAATCCTGCAGATCATAACCAAACAACGGGAAAGATTCAATAAATGACCCGCGACCGGCCATGATTTCTGCTCGGCCATTTGAAATGGCGTCAACTGTTGCAAAATCCTGAAAAACACGTACAGGATCTGCAGACGAAAGCACAGTTACAGCGCTTGTTAAGCGAATGTGTTTCGTTCTTGCAGCAGCTGCGGCTAAAATAATGGCAGGAGATGAAGCAGCATAATCTTCACGATGATGCTCACCGACTCCAAATACATCTAAGCCAACCTCATCGGCTAAGACGATTTCTTCCACTACCTCTTGAATTCGCTGGGCATGGCTAATCGTCTCCCCTGTATGTGGGTCTGGCGTTGTCTCTACGAACGTACTGATTCCAATTTCCATCATTTCCTCCTATGATTTCACTTTGCTGGCGGTCCAAATAATCCATTATGATAATCGCGATATGCCTGCTTAATCTCATCCATTGAATTCATCACAAACGGACCATAAGGAACAATTTCTTCTTTTATAGGCTTTCCGGAGTAAACAAGAAGCCTTGTTCTCCTGCTGTTTGCCTTGATTTTTATTTCACTTTTATTTTCATCATTTCCTGCCTCATTGAACGTTAACGTTGCGACTCCATGCTTTTTCAAGTTTACATTGGACGATCCAATCGTTAAATCTCCTGACAAAACATAGACAAAGGCATTATGTGTTTCAGGCAGAAGATGCGTGTAGGTTGCCCCATTTTCTAAGTTGATTTCCGACAATGTGATGGGCACAACGCTGTCTAGCGGCCCTTGCACACCGGCAATATTACCGGAAAACACTTTCACATAGCCGCCTTCAAATGATGCTGTTGGTGCGTCTTCAGTATAAATATTTTGATAGGTGGTTGGCGTTTTCCTTTGATCCTTCGGCAAGTTCAGCCAAAGCTGCAGCGTATGGGCAATGTCTTCTCCAACCGCTTCTTCCGCATGGCGGGCAGCCCAGCCAGCGTTCATATACTGCACATCACCAGGCTCCAAAATATCTCTGCCCCCAGCATTGTCAATATGCTCAAGCCTGCCATCCACCACATAGGTAACCGTCTGAAATCCCCGGTGCGGATGATCCGAAAACGTTCCGCGCTTGAACCAATCCTCCGCCATCAAAATAAATGGATCAAAATCCTTCCAGCGGTCAACAGGTAAAATCCAGCCTTTTTGAACCGATGGAAACTGTGCTTCTTCATATTTTACAGACCAATGATCTTTAATATCTCTTTCAAACACTTGCTGATTCGCCATCTGGGACACACCTTTCTGCTAGTTTAAGGTATAATCAAATTACAGCATATCTGTATGCGTAATAGCAAGGCTAGTGCTCAAGTCCCAATGAATGAACAAAAAAGAGAACCTCACTCTGAAGGCTCCCCGTTATTTAAAAGCATAAACCCCTTGTTAATCGTGTACACCCTTCCATGAATCAGGTAAAGCTCCTCACGCCCTTGAATATATTCCTCAATTACCTGAAATCCCTTTTTTAACCTTTTGACCAAATAATACGAATACTTCCCATCCCACTCGTATCGATTGATTCTTTTAAGCTCATCAGTAAGAACCCTCAGCTTGAAATCCTCAATCAGCAGCTTTATATGAAAAATCCCTTCATCTTCTTTCTGTTTCTCCTGTACCAGCAAAATAAAATCCCGAACCTGATCTGCCAGCATATTCGCTTTTTGCATCTGAATGTCCATCTGTCTCGCCCCTCATCTCTTTTATAGATGTATATGTGGGGAGGAAGAAAAAAATTTATAGATAGGATGTTTTAAATGAATGTGAAACCATTAAATGAACCAAAAGAACTGAGAATGTACCGGCATCTGAATAGCCGTATGGAGCTTAATGAAAAAGAGATTCAGCATTATCGAAATTTGGAAAAAGGTTATGATGGGGAGATTGTTTTTTCAAGTTTATTAGAGCCGCTTGGTGAAAATGGCACTCTTCTTTTTGACTTGTTACTGGAGCAAAATCAAACGCTCTTTCAGATTGATGCAACCCTTTTGTTGAACAATGAGATCTATTTGTTTGAAGTGAAAAACTATTGTGGCGACTTTTATATGGATGGGGAGATCCTGCGAACATTATCGGGGAACGAAGTGAAGAATCCCATTTTACAGGTGAAAAGGTCTGAATCCTTAATGCGGCGCCTGCTTTCAGAAATGGGTGTTTCCGCTGTGAAANCCGTCCCATCTTGTTTTCAACTGGTGACCCTTTTCATTTAACTTCCCACATCCATAGCACCAGGAATAATCATCTGAATATACATCTTGTACAGCTATCTTCGTCATTCAAGACACCTCCAGTTTTATTTAATTATACGATAATTTTGTAAATTAAGAAAACGTGTAAAAAAGCACTCAATCAAAGAATGAGTGCTATCTTACACATTTACTGTTGCTGCTCCCACTTCTCTACTTCACTCTTAACAATTGGAGCGACTTCTTTTCCTAAAAGCTCGATTGCCCGCATCACTTGGTCATGCGGCATGGTTCCAACTGGGACATGAAGCATAAAACGGGTAATGCCTACCTTTTTGCGGAGATGGATGATTTTTTTCGCAACTGTTTCGGCATCACCCACATATAATGCACCTTCAAAGGTTCTCGCGTTATCGAAAGTAGCTTTTGTATATGGTGCCCAACCGCGTTCACGGCCCAGTTTGCTCATCGCCTGCTGTGTGGATGGGAAAAATTGCTCTGCAGCCAGCTCTGTTGTGTCAGCAATAAATCCATGTGAATGGGAAGCAACTGTTAACTTCGAGCCATCGTGGCCAGCGTGTGCTGCTGCTTTTTTATACAGCTCAACAAGCGGAGCAAACTGCACGGGCTGTCCACCGATAATAGCGAGCACAAGCGGCAGACCGAGCAGACCGGCACGAACAACAGACTCAGAGTTGCCTCCGCTGCCGATCCAGACAGGAAGCGGATCCTGCACCGGACGAGGGTATACACCCCGGTTGTTGATGGCAGGGCGATGTCCTCCTTGCCATGTCACTTTCTCAGACGCACGAATTTTTAACAGCAATTCTAGCTTTTGATCAAATAACTCATCATAATCCTGCAGATCATAACCAAACAACGGGAAAGATTCAATAAATGACCCGCGACCGGCCATGATTTCTGCTCGGCCATTTGAAATGGCGTCAACTGTTGCAAAATCCTGAAAAACACGTACAGGATCTGCAGACGAAAGCACAGTTACAGCGCTTGTTAAGCGAATGTGTTTCGTTCTTGCAGCAGCTGCGGCTAAAATAATGGCAGGAGATGAAGCAGCATAATCTTCACGATGATGCTCACCGACTCCAAATACATCTAAGCCAACCTCATCGGCTAAGACGATTTCTTCCACTACCTCTTGAATTCGCTGGGCATGGCTAATCGTCTCCCCTGTATGTGGGTCTGGCGTTGTCTCTACGAACGTACTGATTCCAATTTCCATCATTTCCTCCTATGATTTCACTTTGCTGGCGGTCCAAATAATCCATTATGATAATCGCGATATGCCTGCTTAATCTCATCCATTGAATTCATCACAAACGGACCATAAGGAACAATTTCTTCTTTTATAGGCTTTCCGGAGTAAACAAGAAGCCTTGTTCTCCTGCTGTTTGCCTTGATTTTTATTTCACTTTTATTTTCATCATTTCCTGCCTCATTGAACGTTAACGTTGCGACTCCATGCTTTTTCAAGTTTACATTGGACGATCCAATCGTTAAATCTCCTGACAAAACATAGACAAAGGCATTATGTGTTTCAGGCAGAAGATGCGTGTAGGTTGCCCCATTTTCTAAGTTGATTTCCGACAATGTGATGGGCACAACGCTGTCTAGCGGCCCTTGCACACCGGCAATATTACCGGAAAACACTTTCACATAGCCGCCTTCAAATGATGCTGTTGGTGCGTCTTCAGTATAAATATTTTGATAGGTGGTTGGCGTTTTCCTTTGATCCTTCGGCAAGTTCAGCCAAAGCTGCAGCGTATGGGCAATGTCTTCTCCAACCGCTTCTTCCGCATGGCGGGCAGCCCAGCCAGCGTTCATATACTGCACATCACCAGGCTCCAAAATATCTCTGCCCCCAGCATTGTCAATATGCTCAAGCCTGCCATCCACCACATAGGTAACCGTCTGAAATCCCCGGTGCGGATGATCCGAAAACGTTCCGCGCTTGAACCAATCCTCCGCCATCAAAATAAATGGATCAAAATCCTTCCAGCGGTCAACAGGTAAAATCCAGCCTTTTTGAACCGATGGAAACTGTGCTTCTTCATATTTTACAGACCAATGATCTTTAATATCTCTTTCAAACACTTGCTGATTCGCCATCTGGGACACACCTTTCTGCTAGTTTAAGGTATAATCAAATTACAGCATATCTGTATGCGTAATAGCAAGGCTAGTGCTCAAGTCCCAATGAATGAACAAAAAAGAGAACCTCACTCTGAAGGCTCCCCGTTATTTAAAAGCATAAACCCCTTGTTAATCGTGTACACCCTTCCATGAATCAGGTAAAGCTCCTCACGCCCTTGAATATATTCCTCAATTACCTGAAATCCCTTTTTTAACCTTTTGACCAAATAATACGAATACTTCCCATCCCACTCGTATCGATTGATTCTTTTAAGCTCATCAGTAAGAACCCTCAGCTTGAAATCCTCAATCAGCAGCTTTATATGAAAAATCCCTTCATCTTCTTTCTGTTTCTCCTGTACCAGCAAAATAAAATCCCGAACCTGATCTGCCAGCATATTCGCTTTTTGCATCTGAATGTCCATCTGTCTCGCCCCTCATCTCTTTTATAGATGTATATGTGGGGAGGAAGAAAAAAATTTATAGATAGGATGTTTTAAATGAATGTGAAACCATTAAATGAACCAAAAGAACTGAGAATGTACCGGCATCTGAATAGCCGTATGGAGCTTAATGAAAAAGAGATTCAGCATTATCGAAATTTGGAAAAAGGTTATGATGGGGAGATTGTTTTTTCAAGTTTATTAGAGCCGCTTGGTGAAAATGGCACTCTTCTTTTTGACTTGTTACTGGAGCAAAATCAAACGCTCTTTCAGATTGATGCAACCCTTTTGTTGAACAATGAGATCTATTTGTTTGAAGTGAAAAACTATTGTGGCGACTTTTATATGGATGGGGAGATCCTGCGAACATTATCGGGGAACGAAGTGAAGAATCCCATTTTACAGGTGAAAAGGTCTGAATCCTTAATGCGGCGCCTGCTTTCAGAAATGGGTGTTTCCGCTGTGAAACTCCATTATTACATCGTGTTTGTTAACTCCGAATTCACTCTATATCAGGCCCCGCCTAGTTTAAAGGCTATTTTTTCGACACAAATGAATCGGTTTATCGCGAAATTGAAGTCGCAGCCGGCACAAGTTTCAACCAGACAGGAAAAACTCGCTGCGAAACTCGTTGAAAGGCATATTGAAGAGTCGCCATATAGGAAGTTACCAGAATATGATTATGGTAAACTAGGGAAGGGGGTTGTTTGTTTGGGGTGTGGGTCGTTAGAAACTGAGATTAACCATAGAAATCAAGTGAAATGTCTTAAATGTGGGAAGACTGAAGCCCATGATGAAGCTATATTGCGGAGTATTGATGAGTATTTGCTCCTGTTCCCGAATGAATTGGTAACAACTTCTACAATATTAGATTGGTGCTCAATCTTTTCAATAAAAGCTATTAGAAGAGTATTGAATAAGTATTTTACTGTAGTTAGATCTGGGAAGCCTACTACCTATAAAAAGGGGTAACTTCAATTTTTTGCACCTCAATAAAGTTCAGGCTTTGTCTTCCCCTAGATGCTGATTTAAAACAGGGTGGAATACGAATCTAATGGCATTTTTTTGTGCTATTGTAATCTGGCGGGCAGTTTGTCACAGCTTTAGTGACCGTCGGCTTTGGGTTTCTCTTCTTGGGGAGCTTTGTCGTAGTTTTAGTGCCCGGCAGCGCTGGGTTTCTCTTCTGAGGGGCACTTTGGCGTAGCTTTTGTGCCCGGCAGCTTTGGATTTCTCTTCTGGCGGGGACTTTGGCGTAGCTTTTGTGCCCGTCAGCTTTGGGGTTTTCTTCTGGCGGGCACTTTCCCGTACCTTTAGTGCCCGGCAGCCTTGGATTTCTCTTCTGGTGGGCACTTTCCCGTACCTTTAGTGCCCGTCAGCCTTGGGTTTCTCTTCTGACGGGGACTTTCCCGCACCTTTAGTGCCCGTCAGCCTTGGGTTTCTCTTCTGACGGGCACTTTCCCGTACCCTTAGTGCCCCCCAGACTTGGGTTTCTCTTCTGGCGGGCACTTTCCCGTACCTTTAGTGCCCGTCAGCTCTGGATTTCTCTTCTGGCGGGCACTTTCCCGCACCCTTAGTGCCCGTCAGCTTTGATTTTCTCTTCTGGCGGGCACTTTCCCGTACCCTTAGTGCCCCCCAGACTTGGGTTTTTCTTCTGGCGGGCACTTACACGCACCTTTAGTGCCCGTCAGACTTGGGATTCTCTTCTGACGGGCACTTTCCCGCACCTTGAGTGCCCGTCAGACTTGGGTTTCTCTTCTGACGGGCACTTTCCCGTACCTTTAGTGCCCTTCAGCTTTGGGTTTCTCTTCTGACGGGCACTTTCCCGTACCCTTAGTGCCCCCCAGACTTGGGTTTTTCTTCTGGCGGGCACTTTCCCGTACCTTTAGTGCCCGTCAGCTTTGGGTTTCTCTTCTGACGGCACTTTCCCGTACCCTTAGTGCCCCCCAGCTTTGATTTTCAGTCAAGTCCTTATTATTGTGTAAATTCCTTTTCACAATGTTACCACCTATTAATAGCTGTTAGTTGATTTTGCTTAGGAGAAGGGGGTACCCCCTTCTCCTAAGCAAAATTTCGCTCCGCGGTAAGGTATACTTTCTTATTTAATTCTAAATTTTCATTCTCCATTAACAATGCACCAATTAATCGAAATGCAGACTGATTATTAGGAAAGATACGGATCACACTCACTCGTTTTCTAATTTCTTGGTTGAGCCTTTCCAATGAGTTATTGCTTAAAATGTGTATTTGATACTTTTCTGGTTCATTTAGAAATTGGATCGTGTCTTCGTAACCTTCTTCGAGAATTTCGATTGCCTTTCTTACTTTCTTATTTTCTGCATATAGTTCAATAAATTTGTCCCTATATTTTCTTGACTCTTCAACTGATACTACTTGGTATATTCTTCTCAGATCAGAAATGATTTGTCGTGATCCTGTTTTTGGAAGTGCGTTAACAATATTTCGTTTGAAATGAACAGTGCACCTTTGCCATGCCGTACCTATAAATACTCTTTCTATTGCTTTCTTTAATCCAGCATGTGCATCTGAAATCACTAATTTTGGTGATTGTAACCCTCGAGATTTTAAATCTTGAAAGAACTCTTGCCATGCTTGAAAGCTCTCGACGTGATCTATTTTAAAGCCAAGTACTTTACGCTTTTTGTCCTCACCCATACCAGTAATCAAATAAGCTGCTTTTGAAATGACCTTGTTATTCTCTCGAACTTTTATATAGGTGGCATCAGCGTAGAGATACGGATAATATTCGACATTAAGTGGGCGATTAGCCCAGGCTTTTACTACAGGATCCAGTTTCTCTGTTAGGGAGGAAACAAAAGATTTTGATACACTCTGGCCACATAATTGTTTTACGATATTCTTTACTTTTCTAGTGGAAACTCCATTGATGACCATTTCTAACATAGATAATATAAGTGTCTGATCAACACGCGAAAATTTCTCAAAGATAGAAGGCGAAAATTCACCTCCTCTTGTTCGGGGAACTTTTATTCTTAACTTTCCGATACTCATGATGAGTTCACGTTCATAATATCCATTTCGATAATCACGACGGTCTAAAGAACGTTCATAGGCAGCTGCATTTAAATAGTCATCTCGTTCTTTTTCCATGTATTCGTTCAAGACTAATACTAAGGTAGATTTCACAATAAGCTCAAGATTAGAATTCATAATCGATTCTTTTAAAACGTCCATATCTAGGTTAAACTGTAACTGAGTCATTTTTATCCCTCTTTCCAATGTTTTCTTGGTCGTTAACATTGTGGACAAATAGGAATAAAATGACTCTTTCTTTTTACACAATTATATGGACTTAATCTGATTTTCTCTTCTGGTGAGCACTTTCACACACCCTTAGTGCCCGTCAGCTTTAATTTTCTCTTCCGGCGGGCACTTTCCCGTACCCTTAGTGCCCCCCAGACTTGGGTTTTTCTTCTGGCGGGCACTTTCCCGCACCTTTAGTGCCCCCCAGACTTGGGTTTTTCTTCTGGCGGGCACTTTCCCGTACCTTTAGTGCCCGTCAGCCTTGGGTTTCTCTTCTGACGGGCACTTTCCCGTACCTTTGGTGCCCGGCAGCTTTGATTTTCTCTTCTGGCGGGCACTTTCCCGCACCTTTAGTGCCCCCCAGACTTGGGTTTTTCTTCTGGCGGGCACTTTCCCGCACCCTTAGTGCCCGTCAGCTTTGATTTTCTCTTCTGGCGGGCACTTTCCCGTACCCTTAGTGCCCGTCAGCTTTGATTTTCTCTTCTGGCTAGCACTTTCCCGCATCTTTAGTGCCCCCCATCCTTGGGTTTCTCTTCTGACGGGCACTTTCCCGTACCCTTAGTGCCCCCCAGCTTTAATTTTCTCTTCTGGTGAGCACTTTCACACACCCTTAGTGCCCGTCAGCTTTAATTTTCTCTTCCGGCGGGCACTTTCCCGTACCCTTAGTGCCCCCCAGACTTGGGTTTTTCTTCTGGCGGGCACTTTCCCGCACCTTTAGTGCCCCCCAGACTTGGGTTTTTCTTCTGGCGGGCACTTTCCCGTACCTTTAGTGCCCGTCAGCCTTGGGTTTCTCTTCTGACGGGCACTTTCCCGTACCTTTGGTGCCCGGCAGCTTTGATTTTCTCTTCTGGCGGGCACTTTCCCGCACCTTTAGTGCCCCCCAGACTTGGGTTTTTCTTCTGGCGGGCACTTTCCCGCACCCTTAGTGCCCGTCAGCTTTGATTTTCTCTTCTGGCGGGCACTTTCCCGTACCCTTAGTGCCCGTCAGCTTTGATTTTCTCTTCTGGCTAGCACTTTCCCGCATCTTTAGTGCCCCCCATCCTTGGGTTTCTCTTCTGACGGGCACTTTCCCGTACCCTTAGTGCCCCCCAGCTTTAATTTTCTCTTCTGGTGAGCACTTTCACACACCCTTAGTGCCCGCCAGCTTTAATTTTCTCTTCCGGCGGGCACTTTCCCCCATCTTTAGTGCCCCCCCAACAAAAGTTTTCTCTTCTGGCGGGCACTTTCACACACCTATAGTGCCCGCCAACACAAATCCCCTATCCTTACTGCAACTTTCCACAAATTTTAGCCCGTCATAACAATCCATGACGGGCACTCTAATATATTTCCTCTTCACAACAGCATCAATTTCTCATCCAATGGAGTAAATTTCAATTCGCAACTAAATCAATAAATAAAATAATCAAACCAACTTATAATTCCGATGATTCACCACAGTCATCAGTGGTTCGTCTTTCTTTTCATTCAAACCGTATTCAATGATCACCGAGTTTTCCCGAAGCACGACGACTTTCCCTTTTTGTCCTTTGGCTTCGCCTTTTTTTACCTCCACCCAGTCACCAATATTCGCTGTCTTTATACTGCTTTTCTGCTCTTCCATCCTCGTACCTCCAACTATAATGTTTGTTTTGTTTCCTTAGTATGACCATCGATTTTCGCATTGATACCTGGAGCTCCATTCACCAAATGAGAACAAATCAACACAGCCTCACTTCGATAGAACAGATTGCCACCATTAAAACAATGCCTATCCACACCAAGCATCAATCAGACAAAGCACACCTTGCCAAAACACCTTGCCACCATCAAAACAATACTTAGCCACACCAACTGTCAATCAGGCATCAAAGCACACTTACCAAAACAGATTGCCTCCACATAAACAATGCATAACCACACCTTTCCTTTACCCCAAAAAAGCACATAGTTGCATCAAAATAATAAAAAACCGAACCACCAAATCAAGTGGTTCGGCTTCCACATTCCACTCAAAACAGTTCCAATTGCTCCACCTCACCAAGCCTTTCCAAAGCTTGTGGTTCATGGTCTTGAAAGTAGGCATGATGAAGCTGTTTCACTGCTGTCATGATTTGTTTGTTGGTATCAGCAGCTTTGCGCAGGCGGCAGCTGTAGATAACAGGGAAGTAATTCCGCAAAAACTTGCCTTCCGCATGCGCGGTTAAGGCAATCATTTGAAAGCCGAGCTGCTCTGCGATGAAAAAGACCGGGTTCAGAACATGGTCGCTTGATGCTTTACCGAAGGGGTTGTCTAAAATGACAACACGATTTCTTTTCATATTTGGGTCCAAGTGTTTCTGCTTTTCGGCTACGTAATTGAGCAAGCCTAAAAAGAGTGTCATGTTCTTGCTCCATTTTTCTCCGCCCGACCATACATTGGTTTGTTCCCATGAGTAGGATCTGGTGGTGACTTCGCTGTCGTTGGTAACTTTACGGCAGGAGACTTTCATCATTTCATTGTTCATAACCACTCGCAGCAGCTGTTTGGACTGCAGCCAGGTTTCTATTTCTTTGCGGACCTTGCCGTGATCTTCGTTACCATCAGAAGTTCTAAAGCGATCCGAGTCGAGCTGTGATACAATCCATTCAATATGGCTGCGGATCCGCGATTTTCCGTCTTCCTCGGACCAATCTGGAATGACAAATTTATAAATTTCCTTCCATTTGTCGGCGACCTTTACTTTTGTTTTATTCGGGATTAGTCTAAGTTCACCGGCCACCGTGTGCAGGTGATTGCTAATTCGGGTCACGAATTGTTCTAAGTCTCGGTCATAGCCCATAATCGTTGTTTCATTATAGTGAATCGCTGTCTGAATCCGTTTTTGCATGTTCGTTTGGAATTCAACGATTTCTTTAAAGGTCTTTTTATTGTCGACTCCTTGCCGGGCCATTTCACGCATTTTGACATCGGTAATTTGATCTTTGCAAAATGCTTTAAAGAGCTCTTTTGCTTGATCCAGCTTTGCTCTTTCTTTTGTTACTTTGTTTTTCCCATCCTGCAGCTGCTTCGTTGCTTTTTTCACGATTGCCTTGTGTTCGTAGGCAAAATCTCTGATTTCTTCCTGTGTTAACACAGCTGCTTGAATCGATGGCCCTTTAAAATGATGAGCCTCTTCAAAACGATCAAGCTCATGAAACGCATTTTTAACAGCCTCATAGTCGTTCGCAAATCGTTGCTCTTCTTGATCAAGGTATCGCTGCTTATCATACAATTGTCTATTTTCTGCGACTAAAAGAGCTTCAATTTCAGTCACTTCTCCTTCAAACTCCATCCATTCTTCTCCAGGAAAGTCATTCAAAAATTGCTCCTTCGCGATGTCAACGGCTTTTTCCTGTTTCACAAAGCCTTCGCGGCAGGCAGCAGCTCGTTCCTCAGCAGCTTTGACAGCCTGATCTCTATCTTTCATTACTTTTCGATAATGCTTCATTCGCTCTTTTCCGTTTGGCACAAAGGAAACCTCTTCCTGAACTGGACCATGTTCTTGCAGAAGTTCTGCTATTTCTTCAGAAAAACGGTCTTTTTCTTTCTGAGCAAAATCCAGTTTTAAACGGAGCTCTTGCTGGGAACTCGATAATTTTCGGCTCGCAAAAATCAGTTCCTGCCTCTCGTTCAGGAGGACAGCTTTTATTTTACTCGTGTATGAAGCTTGAAGTCCTTTTACTTCTTTATATATTTCATCATCCAGAATCGACAGGTAGTGGTAATGCTCAGCGATTCTTTTTTCCTCCAGCTCTTGCAGCTGATCTTTCCAGCGTTCCTGCGTTTTTTCCTTGCTTTGAATTTCTTGCTGCCGTTCATTGATCTGCCGCTCGTATTCCTTTTGTGTCTTGCTGATGTCATGGCTGTCCTTTTCTAAACGAAGATATTCATGTCCGTCGCTCAGCCTCTTTTGCAGTCCGTTATACTCTCCCTCAAGGTTGCCGGCCTTCGATTGGATAGCATCCATTTTATCTTTGTTATCAGCCATTTGTGTGTGAAGATCCCTCTGCAGAGCTTTTAATGCTTGAATGGCTTCTGTTGATTTCGAAAGCTGTTCTTTCTTTTCTTGATAAAAGGGATATGGATATGCTTGTAAAAAGGCTGATAATTTCTCGGCTGCCTGACTCCATAATGATCGTTTTGCTTCGGCCTCTTTGCGAGCTACCGTGGCCACGTCAGCATTTTCTTTCATTGACTGCTTCCAGTCCTGAAAATGAGCGATTTCTTCATTTTCCGTCCAGTGCGCCGGGACAATAGCCTCCGTATAGATGGTTTCGCCAAGTACAATCGCCCGCGCTTGCTCAAAGGAAAGAACCTCAATAGGAAATTGCAGCTTGCTCCGAATGTGAGCGACTTTTTGCCGCAATGCAGCTGTCTCACTTTCTGTTGTAATCAATGTGTTTGGCCAAAGCGGGTATTTCTTTGCATATTCCTTATTTACGGATTCTAAATTTTGAATATACATGATCCCGGTTTCAAGCAGATGAAATTGATTTTTCCATCCCTGCAGCTGTTTTTCCAAATAGGGATCTGCGAAAAAGAGGTCTTGTTCTCCGTAATCATCCATCAGCCTTAAGGCTAAACGCTCTTTATATAAGCATTGATCCACCTCGCCATTGATATTGTGCAAGTAATCATGCAGTTTTTGTGTAATTGAATCTTGCTTTAAATAAACGGAATCAATCGTCGCCCAAGGTACTTGAAGCCCGCCTAGCACGGCTTTAACTTTGTTGTGTTCTTCATCCATATAAACGATTTCAGTTTGTAATTGTGTCTGAAGCTTTTCCTGTTTTGCTTTTTCTTGTCTGCTTTCTTCCAGTTGATTTTCTAGTTCTGTATAAGCTACTGCGAGCTGTTTGTGATCGTTTTTCAGCTGAACAATTTCTTCATCAAGCGAGACGAGACGTTTTTCCCAAGCAGAAATGTTCTCTTTAATATTTTCCTGTTCAGGATGAGCCAGCAGCTTTTTCAGCAGTTTTCTCATGCTTTCCTGAAGAGCTTCCCATTTGCCTTTTTGAGTATGAAAACGGTCGTTAAGAGCATTCAGCCTTTCCCGTTCTGCTTTTAGCTCCTGAGCAAATTTAGCCATTTTCTCTTCAATGGGCCGTTTTTCGTACTGAATTTCTGCTATTCGGCGATCGCTTTCTTCCATTTCATTTAAAAATAGCCCGAGCAGCTCTCGCTGATTTTGAAGGATGCGCTCTTCTAACTCTTGTACTTCCTCCGCTTCATTTAAGCTGTCCAGCTGTTCCCGCAAAGATTGGATTTGATCTTCTTCTTGTTTACAAGCCAATTTTAACTCGGCAAACTTCAACGCGATGTATTGATTGCTTGCTTGTTCATATTGATCTTTTTCTTCATTCAGCTCCTGGTTTAAATGGTGCAACTGATCCTGTAAACCTGCCAGAATCCTACCAGCTTTTTCAATGTGCAAGGAGCGATCTTTTTGCAAATAAAGCCTTTCTTCTTCTCGCCAATTTTCCTTTTTTCTCTTCACATCATTCAGCGACTGCTCATATTGTGTTTCTTTTTCTAAAATGAGGTGTAACACGGCTTTGGCGTGCTGCTTCTTTTGCTCATAGGCTTTCCATTCGGCATCAACACGGGAAAAACGGCTGACATAATCGTTCAACTGAGCTTCGATTGCTTTGTTTTCTTCGATTTGCTGCTTCAATTCTTTATAGAGCTTAAAGCTTGTCCGCTGTTTTTCAAATGTATCGGCAAAGCTGTTTTCTTCGTGGCCGGCAATCGCACTCTCAACCGTTGGCACCAGAAGCCGGTCGAACAGCTGATTCGTTTGGCGGCAATCGTCAAAAAAGGCTTCGACACCGCCCTCTGTACTATTGATTTTGACAATGCTTTCCCATTCGTTTGCGATGATATGATACTGCTCTTCCAGATGCTCCTGGTAGGCTTTAATGGTTGAAAAGGTCCGGGCGTTCATGTATTGCTGTGTCATATACTGATAATAATCAGCGATTTCGCCGCGGTCACTTGGACGGTTTGAATTTTTTTTGACAAAGGGCACGCCTTCAATGCTGTTTTGATCACCTGTCATATAGGGATACACATAGCGATAAGAGCTTAGGCCGTCTTTTGTTAAAAATAAACTGACACACGTAAGCAGATATCTCCGGGGGTTTTCCGATAGAATCCATTCAATGGCGATATGTGCCGGATAGTTATCAAGCTGCAGCGTTTGTTTGATTTTCCGGTCAGATAAATTGGTATGCGGAATGATGGCCTGCAGGGCGGTCTGAATAAAAACGGTCTTACCGCCGCCGTTTTCCAGCAAAATCGCACCATTGTAGCCGTCAAAACGGAAAATTTCATCATTATAGCGTTTTAGCCCATCTTCATAGACCACGTTTGTAAACCGGATTTTACTGATGGACGGCATCGTGATCCTCCTCCCATTGATAAATAAATTCCAAGATCCCTTTGTTGTATTCGACCTCCATGAAGAAGCGCTGCACAATCGTTTTCGCTTTTTCCGTTAAAATCAGTTCGTTGTTGCCGATCTCCTCCAGCAGCTCCTGATCGATGACAAATCTTTTGGCTGTATCCATAAAACTTAGGCGGCTGATCGTATTGCCGCTTTGCTTTTTCGCTGATTCTTTAATGTCGTTCATATCGTCCCATTTATCAATGATTTGTTTCCAGTTGTAGGAAAACTCTTTTTCGTGCTGCAGCAGCTTTTCTTCATCATGTTCCATTAACATTAAAATGCGATCATTCACAAGCAAAGTCCAATCGTCAAGCCGGATAAATTCTCTTGTAGGCTCAAGTGTTTGATAGCTATCATAAAAAGCACCGAATAACACAATGACAGTAAAATACAGCAAATAAATGTCTGCATTTGTTGCGCCGGATTTTAAATAGGTTCTTTTGAGAAAATCATTGTTGACATGAAAAGGAGATAATTTCGTCTCGGGAATCATATACATTTGATCTCCCGCCAAAATAATGACACAATCCACATGATGTGCAAAGCGATCAATCAGTCCGCGCACGTTATCATCGGCTTTATACAAGGCCATTTGCTCTGCACCTGCACGCCCGTCGCGCGAAAGCAGCGAATAGATTTCAAAAGCCAGCATGACTTTGCCTTCACTATAAGTCATCTTCAGGTTCCTCCTCTATGTGAATATCCATGTTTTGAATGGAAAATCGTTCTGTTACGTGCAAAATGTCTCCGCGCTCTTTTACGGTCAGGGATCGATGGCCTAACAGTGCGATCGCTTCATCAAATGTATGTGTCTGCTCTTCTTCTTCTGTTTTTGTGATTCCAGGAATGATTGGAGAACGCTGATGGAGAACGACCCAGAAATCATAAAAGAAACGCTGGGAGACCAGGTTTTCATCTATTTTGCGGATATATTGAATGATTTCCTCGAGACTACTGCAGCCTTCCTCCGCTGCCAATAAGAATTGCTTCATGCAATAAGCATAATTTTGTTTGAGAATGATTTGGTCGTGTTTCTCTTGTTCTGCACCCAATTCCATAAAGCTATAATCAGGTCTTTCTTCGCGATCTTCCCGGATATTTTGCTGAGCAAAGATCGTAAGCGGTGACCATGCTTGATGCTGATCTAATGGCAAAAAGGGATGAAGAAGCCCCTTCATGGCTTCCAGTGGCAGAGGTGTTCCAAAGACGCGAGCGTTGATATCCTGCTCGAAGTTAAACGCATCAATTCCGGTATAGTAAAGAGATTCCTGAGCAGCCTTTAGCGTATGATTTTTTAATTCAATGCTCTGATCCAAAAGCTTGGAATGCTCATAATGAACCTCCTCCAGCTGATTGGTCAGCTGAATGACATAGCCATATGTTTTTTGTTCTTTTTGGTGAAAATCCTGCTCAAACAAACGCTCTTTTGTTTCCTTTACAAATTCCCGAAGCTCTCTAAATTCCTCATTTTCGCGTGCCAATCTGGCATGAATATCCTCGAGCAGCTGTTTATAACGTTCAAACGTTTCTTCTGAAACAATGCTGCGCTGAATTTCATGGCGCAGCTTGATCATCCGCTCGTTTAAGGTTTCCACATCAATGCGCATTTCGTTGATTTGCCGCAGTGCTCCTTTAAATTCCCCTTTTTCCAGCTGTTTGCGAAGCATGAGCTGATTGATGGATAATTGAAATTCACTGTAAAATTCCTTAGTGGCAAAAATCAATTCCAGTCCATCGTCGTCCAAGGTGTAATATTGGGTGTTTGTTTTTGAATCAAAGGTATTGGCTTTTAATAACGAATAAGACAGCTCTTCTTCTGCAAAGCTCTCCCAGTTATAAAAAGAATAGGCTCTCTTTTTTCCGTGGGCCGGCCGGAACGTTTCAATGATTAAACTGGCGATGTCTTCATATGAATTTTGCTCTAACACATATAGCCCGCTCGACATTTTTTGTAAAAAAACAGCTAATTCCCGCTTTCCACTCTTGTGATTGCGAATGATCTTTTGCTCAAAAAAGAATAAAAGCGACAGCAAACCAAAGCCTTTTAAATCAATAGGATCCCCTTTTTTGTCTTTGGTTTTCTTGCGGTCCAGCTCGTATAACGGGTCGAAAAGAGCCAATCTCCGCATCCGCTCCTTATATCCGCTCGTAATGTCTGTAAACGAGTTTAACTCCATCTTGTTTGCCTCCAAATGGTTTGCAGCTCTTCAGTCTTCAGCACTTCTTGCGGAAAATAACAGCCTGAATCCAAAAGAGAATGCAGCTGCTCTCTCTGTTCTTTTTTTAAAAAGGCAGAAAAGGCTGCGACTGCATCCTCGTCCAAACGCTGATTCGTTTTGCCTTGGAGATGCTCCTTTGCCAGACATGCTTCGTAAAATGGCATGGCGGGTTCCGCATCGACTTTTGACCGCAGGCGATGCCAAATAAAAATTCCTGAGCGGTCAAGGTCCCCAAAATAATAAAAGCGATGCTTAGCCCCTTCTAATGGCAGCTGCCGCTCAAATTGGTCCATGCTATTCAGGATCTTATTGCCGCACCCGTAAATTAAAGTGGTAAAAGAGGTATGTGGCAACGCGTCCAAAAGCCCTTGATAGGTCGTTTTATTCTCCACAATTAAATGCTTATGTTCTTTTTGCATAAACATCTTTGGATTCAGAGCAAACATAAGCGGATCTGAAACGGGGATTATTTTCATAGAATTCCATAATCCCACTCTTTCCAGCAGTTCTTTTCCCTGTTTATCTGTGATCCATTTTTCGTCTCCAACCAACTCCACGCTGCGTTCAGGAGCTGGCACCTCATAGACTGGCAGACCAAAAGATTCTAGATATTGATGAATGGATAGTAGATAGGGCAGATCCATATTCCATTGTGCAGGCTGCAGACGATAATATGAATCTAATGAAATGGAAGGATGCAGCTTTAGCCGATACGTTTTCAGCTGCTCATGATAATCCTTTTTTAAGTGAATGGTATGTATTCGGTAGGAGTATGCTAAGGAAGGCGTCCTGCTATTTCTCCCTTTCGCCTTCACCATTTCCAGTATTCCTTCGTTCTCTAGTAATAGAACCTGCTCAGCAAACTGTTCATATGTCAATCCACTTGGAACCCATCTTTCCAACTCCTCGACAACAATCGTCTTCTTGGAATAAGACAGCAGCTCCTTCGTGATCCATTCTTTCATTTTCAAACACCTCTATTACAACAGCTTTTGCATCTATTTTACTAGATATGGAGGGAGAAGTCAGTATGGGGGTGAGGGCAAGGCAACAAATAAAACCAGCTGCATCTACATAGCTGGTTTTGCTCTTTACCTATTTGGACTACTCAACCCAACCTCGCCCTCACTCCACCTCCAAAATTGCTCTACCAATTCATCGTCTTTTGCTGTTTTAGCCATCGGAGCTTCTTTTTCATTGTAAAAATAGTGACCGTTTGTTTTCTCAACAGCCGGGCTGGTGGCAAGAAAAATGGCCGTTTTCGCACCTTCCTCAGCTGTCCTGAAAAACGGAACAAGCAGTTTAATGAAGTCTTTTCCAAATCCGGTTGTGCGATCCACACCAAGATTTGTTGCAACGGCACCAGGGTGCAGGCTGTTGACTGTTACGTTTGTACCTTCAAGACGCTGAGCCAGTCCGCGTGTAAACAACACATTCGCAAGCTTTGAACGCCCATATCCTACAACGACATTGTAGCCCTTTTTAAAATACGGATCTTCAAAGTCCATCTTGCCCCATTTATGTGCGCCCGAAGAAACAACGACGATTCTGCCTTGTGGCGCTGCCTTCAAGTGATCAAGCAGCAAATTCGTTAACAGGAAATGGCCAAGATGATTGACGCCAAGCATCGCTTCAAAACCATCCACTGTTTCCTGCCGTTTTAAAGACACCACTCCAGCGTTATTTATTAAAATATCCAATTTGGGGTATTTGCTTTTAAACTCATCGCAAAATTGGCGAATATGTGATAAAGAGCTTAGATCGCATAGCATTAACTCGATATCCCCAGAGCCGCTAGCTTTTTTGGCCTCATAAAGTGCCTGTTTTCCCTTTTCTGGATTTCTGCATACCATAATGACATGGATATTCTGCTTGGCGAGTGAAATCGTTGTTGCTAAACCCATGCCAGAATTGGCGCCGGTGACAATCGCTATTTTTTTCAAAATATCTTCCCTCTTCTCTTATTTGTGGATTTTTACCCATTTCCACCTTTGGAATGCTGATAAACTTTACAGCCTTTTAGCTTCAAGGCGTCAATGAATGCTTGACTGTCAGCAATCGTATACCGCATCAATTCAACAGCCGGGTACCCTTGTTTGCGATTATTGATTAAGTTCATTTTTCTCATTCCAGCATAGCTTTCAATAAACTTTTCTTCCTTATGTAGAACAATGCCAATCATCTTATTCCACTGTCTTTTATAAAGCATCACACCATCTATATTTTCAAAGCCAATAAACCCGTAGCCTGGATTAATATGAATCGTTATTCCTTGGTCATTTAAGGTGATGGCCGGCTTTTTTTGTCTGGATTTTCTCGTTAAAAGCAATAATAAAGAGGTTGCCAAAAAGAAAACACATAAAATAATGGTCAGTGTACGAGAAAATGTGGACATTTGATCTCCAGCTGCTGTAAGAATCAATAATGTTATGATCCCAGCTATGCCAGTAAGAATGCCGATAATAAGCACCTCTGTATATTTGCTGTAAAAGTATTGATTTTCCATGTTCCCACCTCTACTTTTTTATTAATAGTTTACCAGAAACATTGAAATATAGATTGAAATTTATCAGAAAAGATTGCCTTTTTTCCTATTTTTCCTCCATAATTAAGAAATCATGGGAGGATTGAATATGAAAAAAACAGATGTATTTTGGAATGAATACTGCAGCTTGCATCAGCTTGAGAATGTCACTTATAAAGATGCTTTTCAATTTGGTGCAGAGCCCGATTGGCTGGCAGATTTAGTTGTGGAGGGCAAGAAGACAGCTACCACCTCAGGTCATGTTTTTTATGAACTTGAAAACGAGCCCCTGCCACAAGCAGGCGAATACTCAATTGTTTTAAATAGCTGCGACGAGCCTGTCGCGATTATTAAAATAGATTCTGTTGAGGTTCTGCCAATGGACGAAGTGTCAGAAGAATTTGCCTTAGCTGAAGGGGAAGGTGATTATGCATTTTGGTGGGAAGCGCATGAGAACTTTTTTAAAAATGAATTAAAGCCATATAATCTCGAATTTGCACCAAATATGATAGTAGTTTGTGAGAGTTTTACAAAAGTTTTCCCAAAATAGCCTAATAGAAGAAGCGTTTTCGGCCTAAAACCGAAAGCGTTTTTTAAATTATTCCCCTGTCTCTTTTCACTCTGTTTCTGTAAATAGATTGTGAAAGGGTGTGTAAAGGGATGAGTTTAAAATCTGGCAGTATTGAGCAATTTAAGCGGTTTTCTCAATTTAAAGATATACATGAATATAATGTTCATTTAGAAATGTGGCTAGCGGTGGCGAAAGAGAAGTTTACGAGAAGCGAGCTTGTTGGATTGAAGCGCCTTACACGATTTGCTGCAAAGGTGCCTGGAATCGCAAACGCTAAGATCGCGACCATGTTAAAAGCAATTCATGAAGAATACGAGGGTAATGGCATATCTCGCTCCACGTTTAAAAGAATGATCCAAAAAGCAATGGAAATCGGCATCCTTACCGTCAATGAAACAGAACGGAAAAATGGCTCACAATCAAGTAACTTATACATCTTTCAGCGTTTTGCCAGCCTTGAACCACCCAAAAGGGAAAAAGTGAACCACCCTCAAACTAGCAATCTTCCTAAAACAACTACTAAATATAAAAAATGTAACGAACCGCTGCTTGACCATACCTATACAAGTGACAAGGTGCCAAAACCATTTGTTGAACTCGTAAAAATTTACTTTTCCGATGCAAAGAGTATTGAAGAGTTTTGGCGGATGACATTAATCGCTGCTTATCGCAATAACCGGGAGAACGAGAAGGAAGTTGTCCTGGAAATGGCCATTCTAGCCTTTAAACAAATGATACGCAAACTGAAAATGGGCAACATTTCGAAACCAATCGCTTATTATTATGGAATCTTGATCAAAAAATGGGAGCAGCAATATTTTGAGGAGCTCTATGAGATGGGCTTCCCTGCAGAATCGAATACGGAGTTGGCTTTTTATATTGGGTGGATGGATGGATTGTGATGCTAGAGGGAGCTGACGGGCACTTTGGGGGAGCTTTTGTTCCCGTCAATACGCTTTTTCCGGGGTGAGGGGCATTTTGGGTGCGCGTATGTTCCTGCCATCTCGCTTTTTTCGGGCTGACGGGCACTTTGGATGCTCTTATGTTCCCGCCATCTCGCTTTTTCCCGGCTGACGGGCACTTTGGGCGCTCGTATGTTCCCGCCATCTCGCTTTTTCCCGGCTGACGGGCACTTTGGATGCTCTTATGTTCCCGCCATCTCGCTTTTTCAGTCAAGTCCTTATTATTGTGTAAATTCCTTTTCACAATGTTACCACCTATTAATAGCTGTTAGTTGATTTTGCTTAGGAGAAGGGGGTACCCCCTTCTCCTAAGCAAAATTTCGCTCCGCGGTAAGGTAAACTTTCTTATTTAATTCTAAATTTTCATTCTCCATTAACAATGCACCAATTAATCGAAATGCAGACTGATTATTAGGAAAGATACGGATCACACTCACTCGTTTTCTAATTTCTTGGTTGAGCCTTTCCAATGAGTTATTGCTTAAAATGTGTATTTGATACTTTTCTGGTTCATTTAGAAATTGGATCGTGTCTTCGTAACCTTCTTCGAGAATTTCGATTGCCTTTCTTACTTTCTTATTTTCTGCATATAGTTCAATAAATTTGTCCCTATATTTTCTTGACTCTTCAACTGATACTACTTGGTATATTCTTCTCAGATCAGAAATGATTTGTCGTGATCCTGTTTTTGGAAGTGCGTTAACAATATTTCGTTTGAAATGAACAGTGCACCTTTGCCATGCCGTACCTATAAATACTCTTTCTATTGCTTTCTTTAATCCAGCATGTGCATCTGAAATCACTAATTTTGGTGATTGTAACCCTCGAGATTTTAAATCTTGAAAGAACTCTTGCCATGCTTGAAAGCTCTCGACGTGATCTATTTTAAAGCCAAGTACTTTACGCTTTTTGTCCTCACCCATACCAGTAATCAAATAAGCTGCTTTTGAAATGACCTTGTTATTCTCTCGAACTTTTATATAGGTGGCATCAGCGTAGAGATACGGATAATATTCGACATTAAGTGGGCGATTAGCCCAGGCTTTTACTACAGGATCCAGTTTCTCTGTTAGGGAGGAAACAAAAGATTTTGATACACTCTGGCCACATAATTGTTTTACGATATTCTTTACTTTTCTAGTGGAAACTCCATTGATGACCATTTCTAACATAGATAATATAAGTGTCTGATCAACACGCGAAAATTTCTCAAAGATAGAAGGCGAAAATTCACCTCCTCTTGTTCGGGGAACTTTTATTCTTAACTTTCCGATACTCATGATGAGTTCACGTTCATAATATCCATTTCGATAATCACGACGGTCTAAAGAACGTTCATAGGCAGCTGCATTTAAATAGTCATCTCGTTCTTTTTCCATGTATTCGTTCAAGACTAATACTAAGGTAGATTTCACAATAAGCTCAAGATTAGAATTCATAATCGATTCTTTTAAAACGTCCATATCTAGGTTAAACTGTAACTGAGTCATTTTTATCCCTCTTTCCAATGTTTTCTTGGTCGTTAACATTGTGGACAAATAGGAATAAAATGACTCTTTTTTTTTTACACAATTATATGGACTTAATCGCTTTTTCCCGGCTGACGGGCACTTTGGGCGCTCGTATGTTCCCGCCATCTCGCTTTTTCCCGGCTGACGGGCACTTTCGATGCTCATATGTTCCCGCCATCTCGCTTTTTTCAAGCTGACGGGCACTTTGGACGCTTGTATGTTCCCGCCAACTCACTTAATCCGAGCCGACGGGCACTTTGACCGCTCCTTTGTTCCCTTCAGCTCGCTTTTTCCAAGCTGTGGGGCACTTTGGGCGCTCGTATATTCCCGCCATCTCGCTTTTTCCGGGCTGACGGGCACTTTGGATGCTCTTTTGTTCCCGCCATCTCGCTTTTTCCCGGCTGACGGGCACTTTGGGCGCTCGTATGTTCCCTTCAGCTCGCTTTTTTGGAGCCGGGCACTTTGGGCGCTCGTATGTTCCCGGCATCTCGCTTTTTCCCGGCTGACGGGCACTTGGGATGCTCATATGTTCCCGCCATCTCGCTTTTTTCGGGCTGACGGGCACTTTGGGCGCTCGTATGTTCCCGCCATCTCGCTTTTTCCGAGCTGACGGGCACTTTGGGCTCTCGTATGTTCCCGCCATCTCTCTTTTTCCGGGCTCACGAGCACTTTG
>NZ_LT800494.1:2621601-2625421 GCF_900166665.1 Cytobacillus gottheilii
TTCATTGAATTTCCAGCCTGGTTTCTTATCACTTGCATCAATGCCGACCCGAGCCATTTTCGAGAGTTTTTCCTTTAGATCATAGGCATAGTCCAGCACACCCTCCTTGTGCTGCGCAATTGGCACGATCATCACTTGAGTTGGTGCTGCTTTAGGCGGTATGACTAAGCCGCGGTCATCTCCGTGCACCATAATCATTGCTCCAATGATTCTTGTCGTGAATCCCCAGGATGTTTGCTGTACGTATTGCAGCTTCCCTTCCTGATCCGTAAACTGAATGCCAAAAGCTTTGGCAAAGCCATCGCCCAGGTGGTGTGATGTGCCTGATTGCAGTGCTTTTCCATCATGCATAAGACTCTCAATGGTATAAGTGAACTTAGCACCAGCAAACTTTTCTTTTTCTGTTTTTTGTCCTTTAATAACTGGAATGGCGAGGATATTCTCACAAAGCTCTGCGTACACATTGAGCATTTTAACCGTCTCTTCAAGTGCCTCTTCATCAGTCGCATGGCAAGTATGACCCTCCTGCCATAAAAATTCTAATGTACGCAGAAATGGTCTTGTTGTTTTTTCCCAGCGAACCACATTTGCCCACTGATTGTAGAGCTTTGGCAAGTCCCGATAAGAATGAATGATATTTTTATAATGCTCGCCAAATAAAACTTCAGATGTTGGGCGGACACATAGACGTTCTTGAAGCTCTTCCTCTCCCCCGTGTGTAACCCAAGCCACTTCCGGTGCAAACCCTTCAATATGATCTTTCTCCTTTTGCAGAAGACTTTCTGGTATGAAAAGAGGCATATATACATTTTCATGGCCCGTTTCTTTAATACGCCGATCGAGCTCATCTTTAATATTTTCCCATAAAGCATAGCCATATGGCCGGATGATCATGGATCCTCTTACACTTGAGTAATCGACTAAATCTGCTTTTTTCACCACATCTGTATACCATTGTGCAAAATCTTCATCCATGGCTGTTATTTCTTTTACAAATTCCTTGCCCATTTTGGTCACCTCAGTATTTTTATATGTAATTTCATTGCTTTGTTCCCGGCAGGTTTTGGTTTTTCGACTGACGGGCACTTTGTGTGCACTTTAGTTCCCGGCGCCTCTTGATTTTTTAGTTGACGGGCACTTTGATAGCTCTTTAGTTCCCTTCAGCTCTTGATTTTTAGTCAAGTCCTTATTATTGTGTAAATTCCTTTTCACAATGTTACCACCTATTAATAGCTGTTAGTTGATTTTGCTTAGGAGAAGGGGGTACCCCCTTCTCCTAAGCAAAATTTCGCTCCGCGGTAAGGTATACTTTCTTATTTAATTCTAAATTTTCATTCTCCATTAACAATGCACCAATTAATCGAAATGCAGACTGATTATTAGGAAAGATACGGATCACACTCACTCGTTTTCTAATTTCTTGGTTGAGCCTTTCCAATGAGTTATTGCTTAAAATGTGTTTTTGATACTTTTCTGGTTCATTTAGAAATTGGATCGTGTCTTCGAAACCCTCTTCGAGAATTTCGATTGCCTTTCTTACTTTCTTATTTTCTGCATATAGTTCAATAAATTTGTCCCTATATTTTCTTGACTCTTCAACTGATACTACTTGGTATATTTTTCTCAGATCAGAAATGATTTGTCGTGATCCTGTTTTTGGAAGTGCGTTAACAATATTTCGTTTGAAATGAACGGTGCACCTTTGCCATGCCGTACCTATAAATTCTCTTTCTATCGCTTTCTTTAATCCAGCATGGGCATCTGAAATCATTAATTTTGGTGATTGTAACCCTCGAGATTTTAAATCTTGAAAGAACTCTTGCCATGCTTGAAAGCTCTCGACGTGATCTATTTTAAAGCCAAGTACTTTACGCTTTTTGTCCTCACCCATACCAGTAATTAAATAAGCTGCTTTTGAAATGACCTTGTTATTCTCTCGAACTTTTATATAGGTGGCATCAGCGTAGAGATACGGATAATATTCGACATTAAGTGGCCGATTAGCCCAGGCTTTTACTATAGGATCCAGTTTCTCTGTGAGCGAAGAAACAAAAGATTTTGAAACACTCTGGCCACATAATTGTTTTACGATATTCTTTACTTTTCTAGTTGAAACTCCATTGATGACCATTTCTAACATAGATAATATAAGTGTCTGATCAACACGCGAAAATTTCTCAAAGATAGAAGGCGAAAATTCACCTCCTCTTGTTCGGGGAACTTTTATTCTTAACTTTCCGATACTCATGATGAGTTCACGTTCATAATATCCATTTCGATAATCACGACGGTCTAAAGAACGTTCATAGGCAGCTGCATTTAAATAGTCATCTCGTTCTTTTTCCATGTATTCGTTCAAGACTAATACTAAGGTAGATTTCACAATAAGCTCAAGATTAGAATTCATAATCGATTCTTTTAAAACGTCCATATCTAGGTTAAACTGTAACTGAGTCATTTTTATCCCTCTTTCCAATGTTTTCTTGGTCGTTAACATTGTGGACAAATAGGAATAAAATGACTCTTTTTTTTTTACACAATTATATGGACTTAATCGCTTTTTCCCGGCTGACGGGCACTTTGGGCGCTCGTATGTTCCCGCCATCTCGCTTTTTCCCGGCTGACGGGCACTTTCGATGCTCATATGTTCCCGCCATCTCGCTTTTTTCAAGCTGACGGGCACTTTGGACGCTTGTATGTTCCCGCCAACTCACTTAATCCGAGCCGACGGGCACTTTGACCGCTCCTTTGTTCCCTTCAGCTCGCTTTTTCCAAGCTGTGGGGCACTTTGGGCGCTCGTATATTCCCGCCATCTCGCTTTTTCCGGGCTGACGGGCACTTTGGATGCTCTTTTGTTCCCGCCATCTCGCTTTTTCCCGGCTGACGGGCACTTTGGGCGCTCGTATGTTCCCTTCAGCTCGCTTTTTTGGAGCCGGGCACTTTGGGCGCTCGTATGTTCCCGGCATCTCGCTTTTTCCCGGCTGACGGGCACTTGGGATGCTCATATGTTCCCGCCATCTCGCTTTTTTCGGGCTGACGGGCACTTTGGGCGCTCGTATGTTCCCGCCATCTCGCTTTTTCCGAGCTGACGGGCACTTTGGGCTCTCGTATGTTCCCGCCATCTCTCTTTTTCCGGGCTCACGAGCACTTTGACCGCTCCTTTGTTCCCGCCACCACACTTTTTTCGAGCCCACGGGCACTTAGGACGCTCTTTTGTTCCCGCCACCACACTTTTTCCAAGCTGACAGGCACAAAATCACGCCATCTATTACACTCTCAACAACCCGCGAAATCCCCGCGCTGCATAGTAGGAGGATGCCCCGTTGTGATACAAAAACACTTGTCCAAAGCGGTAGTCACAAAATAAGGCTCCGCCAAGTGAACGAACCTCTTCTGGTGTCTGCACCCAGCTTGATGTTTTCTTGTCGAACTCTCCAAGTTTCTGCAGTGCGCGATACTCTTCCTCTGATAACAATTCAATTCCCATCTCAGCTGCCACATCAATGGCATTGTTTTCTGGCTTATTCGCTTTTCTTGACTCTAGTGCTTCACGATCATAACAATAGCTTCTGCGGCCTTTAGGGCTTTCTTCTGAGCAGTCATAGAAAATAAACTCGCCTCCTTGCTCGTCATATTCAACCACATCTGGTTCGCCGCCTGTTCTTTCCATTTCGTTCAGTGACCAGAGTTTCTCAGGCTGTGCTTCCAGTCTCGCTAGGACATCCTCCCATTTAAGATCTTGGTGACGATGCATATTGTTCTCAAACCGCGCTTTCAATGTTTGCAGTAGTTCTTCTCGTTGTTCATTTAACAGCTTTTT
>NZ_LT800494.1:2625941-2852305 GCF_900166665.1 Cytobacillus gottheilii
CTTTGGGCGCTCGTATGTTCCCGGCATCTCGCTTTTTCCCGGCTGACGGGCACTTGGGATGCTCATATGTTCCCGCCATCTCGCTTTTTTCGGGCTGACGGGCACTTTGGGCGCTCGTATGTTCCCGCCATCTCGCTTTTTCCGAGCTGACGGGCACTTTGGGCTCTCGTATGTTCCCGCCATCTCTCTTTTTCCGGGCTCACGAGCACTTTGACCGCTCCTTTGTTCCCGCCACCACACTTTTTTCGAGCCCACGGGCACTTAGGACGCTCTTTTGTTCCCGCCACCACACTTTTTCCAAGCTGACAGGCACAAAATCACGCCATCTATTACACTCTCAACAACCCGCGAAATCCCCGCGCTGCATAGTAGGAGGATGCCCCGTTGTGATACAAAAACACTTGTCCAAAGCGGTAGTCACAAAATAAGGCTCCGCCAAGTGAACGAACCTCTTCTGGTGTCTGCACCCAGCTTGATGTTTTCTTGTCGAACTCTCCAAGTTTCTGCAGTGCGCGATACTCTTCCTCTGATAACAATTCAATTCCCATCTCAGCTGCCACATCAATGGCATTGTTTTCTGGCTTATTCGCTTTTCTTGACTCTAGTGCTTCACGATCATAACAATAGCTTCTGCGGCCTTTAGGGCTTTCTTCTGAGCAGTCATAGAAAATAAACTCGCCTCCTTGCTCGTCATATTCAACCACATCTGGTTCGCCGCCTGTTCTTTCCATTTCGTTCAGTGACCAGAGTTTCTCAGGCTGTGCTTCCAGTCTCGCTAGGACATCCTCCCATTTAAGATCTTGGTGACGATGCATATTGTTCTCAAACCGCGCTTTCAATGTTTGCAGTAGTTCTTCTCGTTGTTCATTTAACAGCTTTTTCATGTTCAATCTCCTTTTACTTGTTCGATTTCGTCTCATGTACTATGGGGGCAATCACATCAATTCGATTCGTCCAAATTCCGCCCCGGTAATCCTCTGGCACTCTTTCTAAATCAGCCTTTTGATCAAATCCTTCTGACCAATCTCCATTACCCGCTACTAAAATAACTCTCGTGTTGGCATCCTCCATCCGATTGATAAAAGTTTGAGGAAATCCCCACAGGTATGAAGCAAATTTTTCAGGGATATGAATTTGTGTGTTCTTGCATGCTTTAGGAACATAACCTGACCAGCCTAGCGCTTCGTATGATAGTAAACAGCTTTTCAATGTCTCTTTTGACATGGCACGCATTTCTGGGAGGGTTTCCTTTAAAGCCTCAACAGGTTCATTGCCTCCATATATGGTTAATTGTTGCAGCCGATCAGCTGTATACCTAGTTGTCAGGTATTCTGCTAATTTCTCTCCTTCAATTGGATCGTTGCTTTTAATATGAATTAAAAATTCCTTATCTGGAAAATGTGTCAGTACCTCTTGCAGTGTGGGCATTGGACCTAACTCCTTGCCTCGAAAAGGATATGATTTTCCATTGTCGGCTGTATAGCCATAGCCGATGTCAAGCTGTCTCAGTTCTTCCATTGTATGCTCTCTGATTTTCCCGCTGCCATCTGTTCTGCACTCCAGTGTCCAATCATGAAATACAGCAAACTCGCCATCTTTTGTAAGCTGAATATCCAATTCAACTACATCAGCTTCTGCTTTAAAGGCAGCCTCCATTGAAGGAATGGTATTTTCCAAGTACGGATGCTCCGGGCTGTAGATGATTTCTGCGGTACATATTTCTCCTGTAATTTCATCCATTGGAAAAGTCTGTGCTAAACCACGGTGAGCTAAAAGGAGGGGATCTCCCTTTCTCTCTTCTGCAAATAGAGAGCTATTGTTAAGATAAACAAAGAGAATAAGCAGGATACTAAATACAAGCAGACCCTTAAACCATTTTTTCATCATGATCTTCCTATCCGTTGAGCTTTTCTTCCTTAAAAATATTACACACATGCTGGTATCTGCTCAGCCAATCTTCCAGCCTATTAAACAGCTCCTGATCAATAGGCTGATGCAGCTGACTTTTATATTCTTTCATTGCACCTAGTATGGTGTGGGTGCCTTCAAACTTTCGCAAAATATGATTCATATTAGGAATAATATACCACTCAGAATCTCCTTTTACCATATTGGCAATCACTTCTGCATGCTCTGGCGGAACTTGGATATCCTTATCACCGGTAATGGCCAAAACAGGGCATGTGACTTCTTTTAAATAATCACAAACGTTATAAGAAAAAGTCTCTCTTAGCCATTTTGCATTCGTTCTTACTCCTTGAACCCGCATGACTGCCTTGTCAGACATAAGGATTTTATTGATGATTTTCTCATTTTGCTTTCTTGCCTTTTGTTCGGCACGAAGTAGTCTGAATAGCAGACCTTTAAAGCCTTTTGAGTGATTCATTTCTTTATAAGCCATTTCACTTTGTCTTGGAAGTAAGTCTTTAGATGGTTCCGCAGCTCCAGCCAGTAAAATAAGACCAGACACCGGCGACTTCTTATTTACAGCCGGGGCAATTAATGCTCCTTCGCTATGCCCAAATATAACTATTTTTTCTTTATCAACCTGTGGATGATTTTTCAGAAAGTCTACACATGCTGCTGCATCATCAATTAAGTCGTAAACGCCAGCCTCAAGATAGTCTCCACCACTCTTATACGTTCCTCTTTTATCATAATGAAGTGTGACAAAGCCTTTTGAATGAATAAAATCGGCTAAATCACTATAAATATTCATCTTAAAATTCTTAATATTCCCGTCGCGATCAGCCTTCCCCGTTCCCTGAATGATTAAGACGGCTGGGAATTGATTATCTGCTTTGCTTGGGATTTTTAAGGTGCCGCTTATTGGGTAAGCTCCTTGAATCGTAACCTCGCTGCTATTTGTCATCTTCCATTCTCCTTTTGTTTTCAGGAATAAAAATATTGGATACCAATCTTTTTGTTCTTTCAGGTGAAGGAGATTTTTGCAAATACGTTTGATACACTTCCCTCAAATCTCTTGTAAAATCTGCAAACTCCTCATCTGAAAGATGCATAGCAACTTGCCTGTATCCTACACCATCTCTCTGAAAATCGAGATCATCCTTCTGCAGGTATTCTTCAAAATTATGAGTAAGCTGTGCTTGAAAAATCATAAAATATTGAAGGTGGTCTTCTATTGTCAGTTCTTTTACATCATCATTTGTTATATTG
Source organism: Cytobacillus gottheilii (assembly GCF_900166665.1). Taxonomy (GTDB): domain Bacteria; phylum Bacillota; class Bacilli; order Bacillales; family Cytobacillaceae; genus Cytobacillus; species Cytobacillus gottheilii_A. Next base: position 2,629,119 of record NZ_LT800494.1, read on the forward strand.
GCATTTGCAATATTTAGAGAATAAACTTTTTCAATGGTCCCTCGAATTTGATTTTCCTCTGTAACCATTAAAACCTCTGATTTAACCAGTGCATCCAGCTGTCTGTATAAAGTTGCCTGTGGGATATCTTCTAATTCCTTCGTCAATTTCTTAACTGTTTTACCGTGCCCATCAAGAAACTTTTGTACAATTTTAAACCGAACCGGATGAAGGATAGCATCAATCTTGTTCAATTATGTTCAGCTCCTTTATTATCATTATATATAATATTATCAGTAATGATAATAAAAGGCAATAAGATGTTCATTTTAGCAAAAAAATGAGGCTGGGGTAAAACGAAATTGGTATTTCTAAAACACGAATATTCAATAATTTGCTTTGGGTATTTAAACAAGCCCGTTCCACCTGCGGGGAGCAAGCTGTGCCTCCTCGCCACTCCGTTCCTGCGGGGTCTCACCCTTTGCTCTTCAGCCCGGAGGAGTCGAGGGTCCTCCGCTCCATTTCACTCATGTTCATAAATATATTTTATAATCATAAATAAAAAAAACCGAGTGATTAGAAAGTTGACTTCCTAACCATTCGGTTCTATAGGCGTTGTTAAATACTTATGTCCTAGCATCTTTAGGTTATTCAATTTCTAGTATCTGACTCGGTAGAATATATGCCATGCATCTCTTCCAAATATCCTTCCCGAGCAATACACAATGTGTACGATTGTGCTCTAACCAATCTCTATGTTTCGACCAAACAGATCGTTATCATTTCAACCTATTATTTGGATAAAAATTCTTTCCAAACTTCGTCCTCAACCCCAAAATACCCTTCATGTGAACACGCAGCCAATATACACTGATCCTTCTGATAAAACATTAAATCCTCTGGCATATCCGGGCCGATCCAGCCAAAGAGAGATTGGCTGTATTCTTTTAAGAAGAGTTTTGTCGCACTGTTGTTCCGAAAATAATATACATATGCCTTGTTACCGTCAGTAAGTCTTGTTGTTTCCCATTTGGTTTGCACTTTTCTTTCTATTAAATGCACTTTAATATCTGAGATCAATTGATCCACATAAGCCAGATGCTCTGATTCAAACTCCATCCATTGCGTACTTTCAACAAACGCAAACCTATCTGAGTGTTTAAATAGAATATCTATTAATTGCTTATATGATTTGCCTTTAATATCTTTCATGATCATTACCATGATGTTGTCCCCTAATGAACCCTTAATGCCATAAAAGAGTCTGGATGCAATTCTTCACTTTCTAGTACAATAGCGGTTACGCCTAAATCTGTTTTCGTTTCATGCCATTCATCTTTTTCCCAAAAAACGGCGTCGCCTGCTTGAACTTTTATGTATTCTTCTTTCTCCCCTCTTACGAAACCTTCTCCTTTCATAATTAAAAGAAGCTGAGAGACAACTGCCTGATGATAGCCAATAACACCGTTCTTCTCCAGATGCATACAGCCCACATGAACAGGCTTTTCAGATTGAATGATTCGTGACATGATAAAATTTGAGTCGTATTTCGTTATTTGCTTCCCCACTTCTTTTCGAAAACTATAAATTTTCATTATGAACCTCCATCTTCACGAAATCTTGCCATTACATAGGAATTATAGTACTTCCCATCTGATAGCAGTCTGTCCTTTTTTATTAAGCCTTCGAATTCAAAGCCGAGGCTTTTGTATAGGTCTATGCCTCTCGTATTCGTTTCAAGAACACCGTATAATTCCAGTTTAGCTATATCGTTGTGATCGGCCCAAGCTATTGTTTGTTCCAGCAGATTTCTTCCTACACCATATCCCCAGTAATCCTTTAAAACACCTAACCCAAATTCAGCTTTATGGATAAATCTTTTTAAATCATTGCCGGCACATCTTGAATAAGCAATTAAATTGCCATCCGTTTCAGCAACTAGGAATAAACTTCTGGGATGATTTGTATCTGATTCTATGATTTTTTCAAAACCTGTTTGGTCAATAAAATCTTCTCCCTCTTCTCTGTCCATGTTTTCGGTTTCTCCGTCAATTTTTAGTCGTAACAAGGATAAATTCTTAGCATCACTGTGAACAGCTAATCTAATCTTAAAGGTTAGATCTTTCTTCGTTATGATCACTACAAGCTGCACTCCTTTTTTTATTTAGTTGAGTCATTCAAAAATATAAAAAAACTCCCCAAGCCAAAAACTAAACTCAGGAAGTAAATAAGTTACACAAACGGATTATAAAACCGGCTGCCATCATAAAAGGTCACAACCAGGCTGACAATCAGAATCAGGGTGAACACAATAAGTGTGAGGTAATCTCCAGTCTGAAAAGCACGGGCACTGTACCATGTTCGTTTGTTGTTTTTTCCGAAGCCGCGCAGCTCCATCGCGTTGCTGATGGTTTCGATTTTATCCAGACTCGAGAGGATGAGCGGGATGATAATCGATGCAGCGTTTTTTAGGCGCTTGAACAGCTTCTCATTTTTAGACATATCAATACCGCGGGCCTGCTGTGAGAGCGCAATGCTCTGATAATCGCGCTGTACATCCGGGATGTAGCGAAGTGCCAGGGCGACAGCATAGGAAATGCGGTAGCTGATCCCGATTTTGTTTAAGGACGCCGCAAATTCGCTTGGATTTGTCGTGACGATAAACAGCAAGGCAACAGGGATCACGGTGAAATATTTTAATGTGATATTAAATTGATAAAAGATCTGCTCCAATGTGAGATTATACCGGCCAAAAAAGTCTGCAATCACCGTACTGGTGACATAGATTTTGACACCCTCCTGCGGCGAGAACAAATAAATGGCGACATTATTAAGCAGTAAAAAGGCTAAAATAAACAGTAAAATAAAGGATATTTCTCTTAATTTAATTTTAGAAACTACGAAAATAGCAATTCCTAAAACGAATAAAAAGAGTAGAATGCGTGTGTCATAGGTTAGCATTGCCGCAAAAGACCAAAGGATAAAGCAGATCAGCTTCGTGACCCCCGTTAATCGGTGAATCGGTGTATTTCTTTCAATATAGGAAAGCATTTCTACTGCCATTGCTGTTTCGCCTCCCGATCAAAAGAAATAAACCTGCTGATAAAATCTAATGGATTTTTCACGCCAAGACGGTTTGCGAGTTCAAATAAGGACGTTTCCTTTAAGTTCGCATCCTGAATTAGGGCAGAATCTGTCAATACTTCAACAGCAGATGTATCGCCAATCTTTTTTCCGTCATTGATTACAATCGCTCTTGGTGTGTATTCAAGCATTAAATGCATATCATGTGTAATCATAATGATTGTCACACCATGCTGATTCAACTCTGATAAAAATTCCATGATCTCCGTATAATGGCGAAGATCCTGTCCAGCTGTTGGTTCATCTAAAATAATGATTTCCGGGTTCAGCACTAAAATGGAAGCAATCGTTACTCGTTTCCGCTGACCAAAGCTTAATGCGGAAATGGGCCAGTTTCGGAACGGGTAGAGTCCGCAAACCTTTAATGTTTTTTCGACTCTTTCTTTTATTTCAGCTTCTGCAACTCCACGGATCACGAGACCAAGTGCCACTTCATCATAAATCATATGCTTGGAAATCATATGGTTCGGATTCTGCATCACAAGGCCAATTCTTTCCGATCGCTGCTTGATGCTATCATTTGTAATATCTAAGCCATTCAACCGTATTTTGCCTTCATTTGGTTTTATAAAACCGCAGATCAACTTGGACAAAGTTGATTTTCCAGCACCATTACGGCCAACAATACTGACCATTTCTCCCTTTTCAATCGAAAGAGAGACATTTTCAATGGTTTTCCTGCCTGTACTATAAGCAAAAGAAATGTTCTCCAGCTCAAGAATCGTTTCCGATTTACTTGTAAAAGAGGCTGCTTCAAATTGATCATACCAGTTCAACATCTGATTTCGGCAGCTGTTCACATCAAATGTGCTGATATGTGCAGGTTTCATGTTTGCCGTCAGGTTACAGCCTGCATATTTGGCCGCTTTGACATAGAGAGGTTCACGGATACTGATATCTTCTAAAATATGGCTTGCCAATAAAGTATCAGGGTCCATGTCCGCGACAATGCGCCCATCCTCCATCACAATAATCCGATCCACATCGCGATGCAGTACATCCTCTAAGCGATGCTCTATGATCACGATCGTTTTATTCATTTCTTTATGAATGCGGTCAATCAGTTCAATGGCACTTTTTCCTGTTGCAGGATCCAAATTTGCGAGCGGTTCATCAAATAGGAGAATATCAACATCATCCACCATGACACCAGCCAACGAAACCCTTTGTTTTTGGCCGCCAGATAAATGATGAATAGAAGAGGATAAATGCTCCTCCATTTCAACCATTTTTGCTGTATCTCTGACAATAGAATGCATTTCATGTTGCTTTGTCAGGCTATTTTCCAGTGAAAAAGCGATATCCTCTCCAACGGTAAGGCCAATAAATTGACCATCTGGGTCCTGCAGAACGGTTCCGACCATTTTCGAGCGCGAAAAAAGATCCAGTGTGTTTGCATCTTGTCCCAATATCGTTAGTGTTCCTGCTGTATCTCCTTTATGCGAAAAAGGAATAAGTCCGTTCACACAATGGCCTATCGTGCTTTTGCCAGACCCGCTTCTTCCCACAATTAAAACCTTTTCACCCTCGTGAATGGATAGATTGATATTCTGTAATGTCGGTTCCACTTGACTATGATATTTAAAAGAATAGTCTTTGAACTCAATAACTGTTTTTTTCATTTTTTTCTCCTTGCTTGTAAGAAAAGTGCAGGCAGCAGTCTATGAAGCAATTAAACACTCTTCATGCTTTCTCTATTTGAAGTCATAAGAGCAATTGTATGCCGTAAACGCAGACAAACGCCGCCACCAAAATGGTGGCAACGCTGACACTCTGCAAGTATTCCCTATTTCTTGTGGGCAGCCAGCCATAAAGATTACATTTCTTTATGTAAGCTATTGCTTTGGCTGCGTGTTTTTCCATAAGCTACTAATAAGATTGTACCAATAATTCCAACTGTAATCATATTGGATATACCAGCAAATAAGCCTTGAAGGAATACTTTATTAGCCGGCTCAGCATAAATAAGGATATCGAGTAAAGGAGCAGCTAAGAACCAGCCAATTCCTTGAGCAATCACCTGAACGATGTTAAATGTAACAATTTCTTTTGTTCCAACCTTACCGGATTCTATTTGAATCTTTTTAGATGCCAGACCAATCAAAAGGCCAACAAGCGCTGAAACAACTACCCAGCTCCACCAAATAGATCCATATGAAATGGCGTCATTCAATGCATGCCCGATCAAGCCAATTAACGCACCAGCAATCGGTCCAAATACAATGGCCATTAGTGCTAAAAAGGCATATGACGTTTGAATCGTCGTGTTAGGCACCGGGGATGGAATGGCCGCAAATTTAGCTAGAATGATAAAAACAGCCGCTCCAATTCCGATCGCTACAATCGTTTTAATAGATAATTTCAAAAACTCCAACTCCCTTTTACTATTTTCTTTTTATAGGATTTAATTATATACAAGTTTCTGAACTTTTCGTATAGAAATTTTCCAATTTGGACCTGATTGTACATGATAGGCTTTTGCAAATGAGCCCTGATTCAAGGCAACACCAATTTTATCAAGCGAATTCACATAAAGAAGCGGTTCCCCTAAATGACTATCCGCAAAGGACCGTCCAAATGTCATGATGTTTTTATACACTTGTCTTGTGCCATTTTCAATCACAACTTCAAAAGAGTCGCCATATTCGATGCCTAATTCTTTAAACAGCACGCGATCGATATTAGACCAAAGATTTCCGAAGCGAATATCAAGAATATCAATATTTCCGCTCACAGAGCCATTTGAGATTACTGCTTCTTCTGCAGGTAATTCAATAACACTTGCTGGGTCTAATTCAGGTCCAACCTGTTCGTATGTTATAACGCCAGTTGCCAGTCTTGCTCCTGTGAAGGCATACACATCTCGGCCGTGGAATGTATAAGATTCCCCTGAACGCGGCAGTCTGTTTACCTTTTCATCAATCAATCTTGCTTCTTTTATGCCAATATGTTTCTTAATCTGAGTGAGTGTGCCGTTATCTGGTGTAACAATATAATGATTTAACTCTGTCTTCGCTACAATTGAACGGCGATCTGTTCCGACACCAGGGTCGACAACCGATACAAATACGGTGCCCTCTGGCCAATAAGAGATCGTTTGGTACAAACGATAGGCACCATCCCAAATATTGTATTGAGGTATATCATGAGTCAGATCAAAAATGCGCACCTTTGGATCAACAGATAAAGCAACACCATACATCGCACTTACCGCCCCATCGCTAATGCCAAAATCGGTTTGAATGACTAAATAATTATTCATGTTTTCTTCCTCCAATTGTTTTATAAAATAAAAAACCACGTCATTATCCCAAAATAGGATAAGGACGTGGTTCTAGATCACGTGGTACCACCTTACTTTACTGCGTATATGCAGCCTCATTCACGTACATGACAAATGTCGTTATACTGTGGTGTTTGTAACGAGCACCAAATCTCGCCGGAACCTAAACATGCGAATGCACTTTCAGCACGGAACTCAGAGGCCATTGTTCAGATCAGCACTTTTGCTTCTTTTCAGCTACCGAAGCTCTCTGTGTAAACTGCGTAATCTTACTTTTTCTCTTCATCGTTTGTGGAAATCATTTAATTATTCTAAATATTACTGATGATTATAAAATAGAAAAAAACGTTTGGCAAGTTGTTTTTTAACATTTACAAACTTTTAATCTTTTTATTCTGTATTTTCTAAGAAATTCTTCAGAAACCCTTCATTCCCTGTTTTCTCATAAAAATAATCAATTCCGTAATGAGAGGCAATACTCATCACAATCGTCCAGACAATAATACTGCCCGTCATCCAGAGTGTGATTTGTTTACGGGTCCCGCCATAACTCATGGCCAGGATCACACCAAGATGTGTCCCAATTAAAATAGGGGAAACAATCGTTAAGCCAGGCAAGCCATACTTTTTCCAGATGCGTGCCGCACGCTTCCCTTTCTTATCTGACCCCTCTTTCCCTTTCTTCTCCTTGTGCCGCTGCAGCCACACCTTCACATGATCAATCAGCAGAATCAAGAGCCAAATCGTAAGAATATTCCCAGCGAATGCAAATATGGTGACTGGTATTGCCGGCAAGCCAACCGCAATGCCCAGCGGAATAACACCAACAACTTCCATAAAAGGCGTTGCTCCTAGTAAAAAAATAACCAAATAGGCAACAAACAAATTCATTCGTATCCTCCCTTATTCTAGCCGGTAACTTGTTGTTCTTTATACTTACGAAATAGATGAGCGATCGTTTCAGATTTTTATCTTCAACAACATCGTTATCTCAAGTAAAAAAGCTAAAACCACTGCGGCTTCAGCTTTTTTGCAGTTATCTTATTTCGATTTTCGCTTTCTTAATTCTTTCTTTATAGCAGGAACCACTTGTTCTTTAATGGCTTTTTTCACTTTAGGATCATCGAGCAGCTTTTTTACTTTTTTAAGTACCATGTAATAAACCTCCTCTATCAATCATCTATTCCCGATTACGTGCTATTTCTAACATAACCCATTGAAAAATCTATATGTAATCATCAACAGCAGAATAGATTAAGACCATCTTTACCAAATATACCATTAAAAGAACAGCTAACCTAAATGACGGTAACCATCATATTTCCAAGATATCAGAAGATGTTCCATTCTTCTAAAAAAAAACCTTCTATCTAATCTAGTAGCCCAGCAATTCGTACAATTGCCCTGGTACTAACGTTGAATGTTGAGCGAAATCACTAATAGGCTTCCACACTAGTTTAAAGGGTGCCCCATTATCTTCAACTCCCATAAAAGAAGATTTTTTATAAAACGAAGGATCCGTAAATTCAGCTTCATAAACAAAGACAATTTCATGTCCCAGTTCGCCGTTATACCTAAATATATTTTCAAGCGTGCCTAAAAATTGGATGTTCGTAATCTCAGCACCAATTTCTTCATTTACCTCTCTTATTACAGCTTCCGCACTGGTTTCTCCGTACTCAATTCCGCCGCCAATCGGCCGATAATAGTTTTCACCCTTGAACTCGTCAAAACCTTCAGCCACTAATATTGAATGTGCCGTTCTGAAAACACAAATAGAAATTGCCCGGATTTGTCCTTTTTTCATCCTGTTCCTCAGCTTTCGTCTGCGCACCAATCAAACATTATTTTTTCTTTCTCATTTCTAAAAGTATAGGTGTTATATTTAATAGGATAGAAGCAATTGTCAAAAACCATAATGCCTTTTCCATACCAGGGACAACATCCATTAAAGCTGCCCAATCTTCAGCGAATACCCAATTTGATATGAGGCTATATTCTGCACAGAGTGTCAGTGCTGTAAATGATAGTCCCATTGCCATTGCTAGTTTATAGTCTTTTCCCTTTTTATACATATATAGATTTATGAAAGTTGCTGTGATGGCGATCAGTCCTAATATTACCCACATTATTATGCCTCCATGGTTCTGTTTCAGTTGATCTTCCGATAATCCTCACCGGTAAAATAGGATTAAATCCTTATACCGCTGCCGATCTCAAGCCTGCTTAGACGGTAGTTATTCATTGATTGTTCATCAGCTGCCAGCGTATTACTTCTCCGACTGCCCCTGATGATTATTCATCGTTAAATTTACCGATGCTGGTCAATTAAAATAGGATTCCCATCTGGGTCTTCCAATGTAATGAAAGCTGGACCTTCTGTTGATTCTTCAGCTTCTTTTATGATCTTTATTCCCTTTTCTTTCAATTCTTTTTGGAGTTCACGCACATCTGTAAAATGCTCGAGATTTTTAGCGTTGTCGTCCCAGCCAGGATTAAAAGTCAGAAGGTTTTTCTCAAACATTCCTTGGAAAAGCCCTATCACAGTATGTTCATTTTTCAAGATCAGCCAATTTTGAGTGATGTCCCCTCCTAAAGTTTTAAACCCCAGCGTTTCATAAAACTCCTTTGATACATGTATATCTTTAACATTCAAACTTACCGAAAATGCTCCTAGCTTCATCATAAAGTCTCCTCTCGTCTTTTTTATACTTTATTTTTTAAGAATCTCTTCCACTTTTAACACAAAACGATCAAACTTCTCTTCTGCCTCAGCTCTCCGTGTTGCCAAACAAATGAGAGGATAGTTTGGACATATTTTCTGCAAATGCTTTTCCTCAACCGGTAAATGACAGTCAATTCTTACCTCCCAAACCCCTTGCTCGTTCTTATAGGCAACCGCTTTATATTCACTATTCATATCTCGATTGAAATCAATATGCCAATGACGCCCAATCAGATGTTCTTCTATCTCTTTCGCATAATCACGATATACAGCAGTGATCCATACAAGCTCCATTTCCTGTGTTACGAGGTTGGCAGGAATAGGAGCATTACTCGGCAACTCTTCATAGTCATAAACGATACCCGCAAGAAAATAAGCTAAGTCCTTCTTAGCGTTTTGGATCGCTTCCTTTTTTGTCTTGCCAAGGCTTTTATAATGCTGCCATCCGGTTTCAGGATACAATGTTGGAAAATGGACGCCAAAACCTTCTTTATTTTTCTTAATAAATGCTGGGTAAACTGCGCTTTCAAATGCCATATGTACCACACCACTCTATTTTAATTAACAACAAAGCTGATTACTGTTTCCAGCCTAGAGGAACATTTACAAGTACATAATCCCCTGTCCACATTCTAGTAGAAGCAATTAGGCTTTCATTCTCCTTTTCAAAGAAAAACCCACTGCCCTCCTGCACCTGAAATTTCCATCCTTCCTTCTGAATCATATCCTTAACTTCTTTATAGGCTTTTCCTTGCTCCATTTTTGCTATAAACCAATCATAGTCCTGATCAGTGCCAATTTTAATCATATCTTTAGTCTGTAAAGAATTTAAGATTTCTTTCTTGCTCATCGCATCAATGGGCAGTGAAGGATAATAGAATTTACTATTTAAAGCAACTATGAGTAAAATGATTCCTATTGCGCCAGTGATCATTAGCCATTTATTCACGCGTTCTCCCCTTTTCCAACAACACAATACTATTTCTATAACTTGGGAATAAACTCCTGCTATTGAAGAACATACAGCTTGTTAGAAAAGTTTGTTGATTTTCTGAATCAACCTATTATTTCAGAATACAAACTGTTTCCAAAACCCCTTAAGTTGCACCAAGAAATTTTGTCTGCAATTCAGTTTCTATTAATGGAAATTCTACTGTATAAGCCTTTGCACCTACTCTAGAACTCACAATCTTCCTAAGGTCCTGTCCTATATAATGAAGTGCTACGCCATCATCAGCAGCAACTCCCGGTTTAATTTTGGCAGCTGAAATAAGCTGATGATAAGACGGTCTTCTTTCTGCTTCTCCATCATAATGCGGACAATTGCTTCCCTGTAAAAAACCGAGACATGTTAATGGTTCGAGTCCGTCTCCATAGGAGTCCGTAACACCTTCTTCAAACCATCAGATGGAGCCTGCACTAATTCCAGCTAAGATGATTCCTTGTTCCCAAGCTTCTTTCATCACAAGATCTAATCCCCATTCTTTCCATAAGGCCAATAAGTTTTTGGTATTCCCGCCGCCAACATAAATAATATCTTTTTCCAGTAAAAAACCTGCTAAATCCCTAGTGGGCGGTTTAAATAAGGAAAGATGAGAGGGTTCACAATTCATTTGTTCAAAAAACTGATAAAATCTTGAAGTATAACTGTCAGAGTCACCACTGGCTGTCGGTACAAAACAAATTTTAGGTTTCGATTTATTTGATTGATTCAATATGTAAGAATCTAAGAGTGGATGATTCGGTTCCATAGAGAACCCGCCGCCTCCAAGGGCGATGATTTGTTTCATTTATATCGTACCTCCAGTAGATTAATAATTTACATTGCTTTGCAATTAATGATGAGAGCTGCTGTGTCCATATTTTATAAATAACCTTCCCGTCTTCTTTTCCTTGTTCACTATGTATTTGAATGTTCACTTCATTAAAATCGGCCCAAGAAGGTAAATAATTTTCTAAAGATTTTACCAGCTTCTTTTCCGGTGTCACGCAGCCAACATTCATGTTATTCGCCAAGTAAGGTACCACATCAGAATACAAAGACTCGACCCATTCCTCGACTTCATACTCAGAATCAAAAATCATATGATCTTCTTTATAACCTCCACTTATCCCATTAGCATGCTGCATAGAAATACCTCCTTACCTTTTGAATCTAGAACATGCTAAATTTCATTTCTTTTTCCTTCTCGCCTTAATATAATATACTGGGCCAGCTACACAAATAAGCCCAATACCATTCATAATAAAATTACCTGCCTTGCCATATTGATCTACGGTTAGAGCAAATAAGAAACTGCCAAATAAAATAAGTATGACAGAAAAAAATACTCTCATTCTTCTCACCTTCTTTTCTACCTAAATATAAAAGTGGTTTTAAACAGCACAGAAAGTATTGATTCCTTAAATGAATGTAATACGATATCTATATATTCAAGTGAAAATATTGTTAAAAAATGTTCGTTGATCGTTTTGGTAATCACTCCATCGATAAAAAAATTTGCAAATGAAAGAGGCCAAATCATGGAAATTAGATGGAAAGTGGAAGATTTTATTTTTGATAGTCTAAGAGAAGCTGAAGTTTGGGCGCATTCGTTATCAAATGACTTAATGATTGAGGGAATAAATGGGTATCAAACACCTGACGAAAAAATTGCTTTTGCGTTAGCATTTTATCTTGCTAGTGTTCCTGAAAATATTGTTCATACTGATTATGATGGTCAAATTTATAAGGTGTGGTACAGTGTTATTTCCTAGGTTGATTTTACATTTTTCCTTAATTACTTATTTATTATGGACCTTAGCCAAATCAAGCTCTTATCAACAGACGTCTCAATATAACCAATTATCTGTTCAAGTGTGAATACGGTTAGAGGCATATCAAGTTCGTCTTTGTTATAATCCATGTCTCCAATAACATAAGGGATAAATTTCTCAATGTCGTTAACTCTTACCTCCTCAATTTCAATGATGGTTCCCCTCTTACTTAACGCCTCACTTAGATGTTCTTTAAGTCCGTAATAATCAATTAATTTCCCGTTCAGTAAACGAAAATCATGATGATATTGCTTAAATATGTTTTCATCTGCTTCCATTCTATTCTTTAGCCATGGCAGGTAAAAGCCTTTAAGCCAAAGATCATCAGCGATCAAGTGAGTATAGTAGCCTTGAATGAAGTTTGTGTCTTTATAAGAATGGTATTTATGTATAAAACCGTTATAGTCAATATAACGCGAATAATCATCAACCTTGCCTCTAAAAAAGTGAGACATATCTTTGGGAGCTACTGCATCAGCTGCAATGCCTCCTATCAGAAATGAGGTTTTATCACTTATAGCTAATTCATCCGCAATTCGATTCGCAATAATGACGTGCATGATTCTCGAACCCATATATTCTTCCCCCATTTAACCAAAGACCTCTCAGTCGTTATCATATTTACAGGTAAATTGCCCCGCCAAATTTAAGACTTTTAGAAAAAGATAGAAATAAAGATAAAAGCCATGACAACAACAAGAATCAGAATTCCTGCACCCTTCCACCCTAAGTCTCTAACTAATTCATGGAGATTCCCACTGTATGCACTGTTTATAGAATCGTTCATGATCCCAGTTGGATTGCGTTTCATTTCCTGCTGTCTTAACCGCTCTCTTTTTTGTTCCACCGTTTCTTCTTGGTCTTTCATCTCGACACACCTCACCATTCATTGTCTAAAAATCAGTTGTTTCATCTAATTTCCTGTTTCATTACCTCGTTTGAAGGATTCTAACTTGCTCAGACTGGAGATGAACTAAGTGATAGAGCGATAAGAAGACAACAATAAATAGGATGATCATAATTAAAGCGCCCTTCATATCTGTAGACCAAAGCCTAATAATTCTCTTTACTAAAAGTAAGAATATAACGATGGCACTTATAATGGAAAATAAATAGTAATCTACAGAGACACCTACCCAAAAAGCGATCAAGCAAAAAATAATCAAAAGTTCAAATAGAAGCTTACTAGGATTATTTTTCATTTCTATTTTTATCGTTTTCAGCTTTAGTAAAGTGATCGATAAAAAAATACCTATCATGGCAAAAAAGCTATCAACATACCATCACCACTTTCTAACTAATAAAGCCCATTCAATAGCAATCAACTCAATCATTCATATTATGAATCATCTGGAGACAACATACTTCCTTAAACAAATCAATAAATATCCGCTCACACCCTATATTTGCTAAATATTCAATTATCTTGATTATAACAAAAATATCCATAAGAAATAACCATAATTTGCATAAAAAGAGCTGCCAAAGAAATAACGGCAGCTGCAGCAATCATGAATCTTTTAGAATATGTTTCGTCGAAGTATAAGCTAAAAAAGAACGCTATCCTATCTCTACATTTCTCTTTTAAAGTAATAAACAGTCCCATTCACACCAGCAAGTTCCCATCCTTCTCTGCCCAGAGTATTAAGCTTCTCCGTTATGATATCTTCAAAGTTAGTACCGTTTCTTAATTGAATTTGAATATTTTCTACTCTGTATTCATACTGTTTCACCTTTCACCCTCCTCTGTTATGCCATCATAATTTTGTTCATATTTGGTTAGATACTTTAATTAACTCATAAACGATTATCCACTTACTCTACTATCTAACAACTCTTTGCAAAGTTTAGAACAAATACCCTGTTTACGAAATCTAGTCAACATCTCACTGAGATCGATATTTATTCCGTTTTCTTTAAGCGTTTCTTCCAATTTCTTATATGTTAAATCCGGTTCTATTATTGCTTTTTTATTAGGAAAGTTGATCTGAAAGGATTTATTGATTTCATCCTTCCTACTGCTGATTACTTTAACTGCAGATGTAAATGTTAACACTGTTTCTATAAAGTCAATTTCAGCATTTGATAAATCGTTGGTTTTTAACCAATTTTCTACAGTTTGACACATAATACCACCCACTTTTTAAAAATAAGCAACCGGCTTGTAAAGGGTAAAACCATTGGAATTTTGACCAAAAATTAGGAACCTATTTATGGCAAGGTTCCCTGGCATAATGACTTATTTTTCAATCTTTAAAATGGTTCTCTGTAATGGAACTCCACCCATACTTACATTTCTCTCAATGAGCAGATAATTTTTCCCGTCTATATTGAAGCGGCCATTTCCTTTGTAAGCGACTTCTTTCCCTTCACTTTCAAGTTTGTTTTTAATGGCTTCTACATATTCTTTTTTATTGAAATAACGTTCATCAAAATCAATTGTTATATTGCCTTTTTTGTAACCCATTAACCAGTTAAAAAAGAAAAGAAATCCGATGCCAAAAAGGATATAGAGAATGATTGTAAATTCCATTTAAATCCCTCCTTACACGGCACATACGAATAAAGTTAAAAAAGGTTTCAAAATTTTTCATTAATATTCACCTTAATTTAGCATCTGTTATTATGGGCAGCAGTTGTCTAAATAGCATATCCTATGGTACTTTTGGAATAAGAAGGATATTTTTTTAGAATATTGCGCATGTTTTTACATGTAAGAAGATAAGGCGGTGTTTAGTTGAATAATTATAAATTAAGAATCATCTATATCATTCCAAATGTGTTTTGTTACCTCATGGTGATTGGCTTCTCCTTCTTTGTTTTTAGGAATGCAAAAGGATTAGAGGAGCTTGGCAGACTATCTATCTGGGTGATTATGCTGTTACTGCTCTTTTTCGTCTCTATATATGGAAGCTATCGAATTTGGTCTTGGATTAAGGAAGGAAAAATATAAAGCCCTGGAATGTGATCGTAAAGTTTGTTGTTTTTGACTAAATACATAGGAAAATATTAGGAAGCGGACATTGAATGAAAATAGATTCAAGTTTAAACGGATATTTAATAGGGTCGACAATAATCTTATTATATTCTTTCATAGGACACTTGTTTAATATCGATATTTTAAAAGTTATGACCATCCGAAAAGATGAATTTAGCATTAGTATCGCAGGTGTTGTTATTTGCATCATCACAATGGTTTTACTAGTTTATATTGTTCGGAAATTTAAAAGTACTAGGTAGTATCTCTTTTGTATATAACTTTAAGAAGTCAAAGGATTGCAGTTTGCGCTTTTGTGCATGTAAAATAAATGCAGCTCATAGGTCCTTCGCAGTGATTTTAAGAACTTCTTCATATTAACAATGAGATCCTAAAATGTACTTTACCTTCAAAAATATATGATGGTAAAATAATATAATATTCTGACTATAAAAGGAGGAAAAAGGTTTGAATATAAAGTATATGTTCATATTTACTGCTGTTTTTGTATTATATTTTATCATTTCAAGAACAATTTTAAGCTATTTAATCGCACCTACTATGATTGTTAACATTATTTTATCGATTGCACTTATTATTATTTTATTAGTTTTAACAAAAATCACCGTTGATAAAATAGTTTAATATATTTAATAACAAAAGAATTTAGAAAAGCTAGTAAATCTTTGCCAGATTAATTGTATGAAAGAATTAAAAAGTATTCCACCACGAAAATCCCCTGTTATTGAAATCCAGGGAGCTTCTCCTTGAGCACTGTCATAGGAACCAACACACGTCAAAGAAATTCATCGATCAAGGTGCTTCTGTTTTTTGTCACCAAAGATGTTCCATATCCATAACACTGTCCAAAAAATAAGAACAACTATTATTGATATCCTTTATAAGGGTTCGGTAAAATATAAAAAACTATTAGCATCGCTATAAAAAATGGCGGCATTAAAATCCAATAACGTTTCCTCTTATTCAAATGATCACTTCCTTCATACATATAATTTTTTTCAGGTTCATAAGGAAAACCTAGCAGATTTCGAACAAAGAGATTTAGTTTAAGAATGGATGTCTTTATTTTGTTGCTGGATCTTGTCTTCTAAGTTCGAAATTCGTTTATTTAATTTGTAAATCACCGGTAAAAACATTATCACCACAGTACCTAGCCCTGCAATAAACATAAAAAGATAGCTTTCCATAAGATCTCTCCTTTTTGAATTAGTGTTCTTCGCACAATTCTTTATTCCACTCTGTTTGTTACAAATAAACTAATGTAATCTACCTCATTCCAGTTAGAACTAATAAAACACCCATTCGTTTTATAGGTTCATTTAAAAAACTTTAAAACTTGTCTAAGTATTCCATTATCAAAGCATAGATCACAATGCTGAGCGGTGTCACATTTACAAGTAAAGAGACGATTCTTTTTGCTAAGTTTTCTTTGCTGAACATGGAAACGATACTTAAAGGGATACCAAATACTGAAAAAAGAAAGATGAGTACTCCAATTATTTTTATGATCGATTTAATGCCATCATTTAAGGGGATGAGTGAAGAAAATAGGGAAACTGGGATAAAAACAATCGCAGCTAATGCTATATAGAATGAAATTTGTGTTATTATATTGAGATTTTCTCTCTGCAAAATTCTCACCTCTTGTTATAGAGTTTAGACTTCATTTTATGACTCCCTCTTTCCTTTCCGTGATGTGTCAGTACATAGTTAAATCCATTATCCAGTTTAGAGCTGGCTCCTGTCATCTAAATTTTCTCGTCACTTTACTTTTATAGCCAATTAGGATTATTAAAATGCTGGATCATTCTTGAATTAATAATACCTTCACAGATTTTTATGCTAAAGTAAAAGGACAAACCGCGGAATCTAGGAGAGTGATAACATATGAACAAATTAATTCCAGTTGTGTTTATTTTATCATTAATTCTTATGCTTACAGGGTGTAAGTCAACTGAAGAAAAAAAAGCAGAAGGTTTAATCAAGGATTATTATCAGTCAATGATAGATGGCAATTATGAGAAGGCTTTCGAGCAATTACACTTGTTCCAATATGATGTAAAAACGAATGATTATAAATTAGATGACGGTATCACATCTTCTGCTGAAGAAGCAAAAGAGTTCTATTTAAAGAAAGTAGAGATCTCGCAAGAAAAAGGTTATACATTAACAAACTTTGAGATTGGTGAAGTCGAATATGAAGATGGCCATTCATTCTGGCATCATATAAAGCTTCAAACAGAGCATAATGGCCAGGAATTTGAATGGAATGAAACAGCATCAATTTATAATGGGAGATTATTGATTGGCGGAGATGACCCATTTCAGATTTACCGTGACGGCAGAATGAACTTTGATATTGAAGGTTTTTAATTAAAAGGAGAAAATAAAATGCCTGTAATTGAGCATCAGCAATTTATTAAAGCACCAGTTGAAGTTTGTTTCGACCTTGCAAGAAATGTAGATATTCATACTCAAACGACTTCTAAAACTAGGGAAAGAGCTGTTAGTGGAGTGACAGAAGGATTTTTAGAACAAGGCGATACGGTTACCTGGGAAGCCACTCATTTTGGGATTAAACAAAGATTGACAGCCAAAGTGACAGTAATGGAGAAACCACATAAATTTGTTGATGTTATGGTGACGGGAGCTTTCCATTCCTTCGTTCATACCCATCAGTTTATTGAAGAAGCTGGCGGAACCATGATGATTGATAAATTTCAATATAAATCACCATTCGGTCCAATTGGTGTTGTAGCCGACAAGTTATTTTTGGAGAAATATATGACGGCATTCATAGCTTCTCGTGCAAAGGCATTGAAAAAGATTGCTGAGAATATGGAATAACCTTCCTAAAATATTCAAGATCAGCTCTGTTAATCGAGTAGTTTTTCTCTTTTAGACTATAAGGATAGTTTTTTGGAACAAGGGAATGACAGACAAGAAGTTGAATATAGTTAACAATAGACAAAGGAGGAATTAATAATGGTTTTGGTATGGAGTTTTGTAGGAATGTTTGTTGTTGCACTACTCTTATTTGGATATCTCTTAGATAAAAAAACCAACCGTTATAAACGAATCAGTGATAAGAATGCTAAAGAAGGCCAAGAATTAATGAAGGATGAAGCACAAAAGCACAACCCACCTAATTCGAACCATACAAATTGGTGGTAATGAAGATTAAATGAAATACAACATTGGCTTAGCAAGTATTCGGTTCTTACATTATTGGGTGCTGCGGTCAATGACTACGAAAGGGAACGATACAAACGGAACTGATACCTTCTATGTTAGGGTAAAATGAAAGGTGTGACTGTCATTAAAAATGAAACAGTTTCTGCTAAAATAACTGGGACACTTTACTGGAAAGTATCATTCCCTTTTTATAGTAATTAATAGACTCAGATGATAAGACATTCTGATAAGACTGTTCTGATTTTTTAAGGTGGAGGTGATTATGAAAGAGCCAACATATACACTTTAATGAATAATGTTTATCTGGCTCTTTTGAGATGTTGGAGTTATTGAGCTAATGCACCCTATAGTTTAAGTGTATTTGTTCACAAATATATCTGCTTTTTTAATAATTTATGTAACAACCTATATTCAAATAAAAAATAACGTTACTTCTTTATGAAGTAACGCTCCTTTAAGTTTGACTAAATCTACAATCCCTTCATATATCACCAGCCATTAATCATAGTGCAATATTAAGTTATTACTATACTTACTTTAAAAAACTATAATCTCCCTTAATTTTAATCAACTATTTTCTTCTTTGACCATACTACTACCGGTATCAATATTAAAGATAATACTCCACCAATAAAAGATAATGTTGTATAACTCGAACCAGCAACGACCATACCTGAAAGAGCTCCTCCAGAAGCACCTGCTAGGGCAATTAAAACATCTACTGTACCTTGAGTTTTAGCTCTAGTTGAGGTTTCTGTGGAATCTACAATTAATGCAGTACCACTGATTAAGCCAAAGTTCCATCCTAATCCTAGTAAGGAAAGAGCAACTGTTAAAAGAAACATCGATTCACCTGGAGCTAGTGCCCCTATTAAGCCTGCAAGGAGTAACGTTACTCCTGAAGCTATTGCCATTGGAATGCGGCCAATTTTATCCACTAGAATGCCTGTAAATAATGAAGGAAAATACATAAACCCTATATGAAAGCCTATCACAAGGCCAATTTGTCCAAGATCATGGCCATGATGCCCCATATGTATAGGTGTCATTGTCATGATGGCAACCATTACAATCTGTGTAAGAACCATAATAGTTGCACCAACCATAATACCTTTCCTATTTTCTGCTTGTTCCTCAACTATATTGTCAGTTTGCTTACCCTGTTCCAAGTTAACAGTTATTGATTTTGCTATAATTAATGGATCTGGCCGAAGTAAAATGAAAAATACAAGACCTGCCAGTATATAAGCCGCAGCAGATAATATAAAAGGACCTGATAGAGAGGGAAGTGAGATAGAAACTGCAAAATCACCCATTATATTAACTAAGTTAGGTCCAGCCACCGCTCCAAATGTTGTGAAGACCATAGAAAAACTAACGGCCGTTGCTCGTTGTTTCGTGTTAGCTAAGTCTGTACCTGCATATCGTGCTTGTAAGTTAGTTGCTGTGCCAGCACCGTAGATTAGTAAGGAAGCAAATAATAAGATTATACTATTTAATGATGATGCTATTATTACACCGATTGCTCCAATTCCACCAATCGTAAAACCAGCAGTAAGGCCGATTCGTCTTCCATGCCTTTGAGAAAGTCTTTCTACCAATAAAGCAGCTCCTGCAGAACCAAGAGTAAATAAAGCAGAAGGAAGTCCAGAAAAGGCATCGGTACCAAGCATTTGTTGTGCGATCAGAGCACCAACCGTTATACCTGCAGCTAATCCTGCTCCTCCAAAAATTTGTGAGATACTAACAATTAATAATGTACGCTTATATAATCTTTTTCTCGTTTCCTGTGAATTTATATCAGTTTTTAGCTGATATGTCTCATCAGACATTATTGCACCTTCATTCCATATTATTTAGTTTCAGCAAACTGATTCCATTCATTTACATCTTTATCTAATCGAAAAGCATTGTATCCATGAGAATTTAATAGCTGTACTGCTTCCACAGCCATAAGGCAATAGCAACCACGGCAATAAGCAACTACCTCACAGTTTTTTGGTAATGATGCCAGTTTTTCATTTAATTCTTCAATAGGGATAGAAACTGCTCCGGGAATATGAGATTCATTAAATTCTTCTTTTGGTCTTACATCAATAAGGATTGCTTCCCCGCTTTCCATCTTTTCTTTAAGTTCTTCTAATGAAACGCCATTAACATCCAAGTTACTATTCATGAATTCTTGCTTTATTTTTTGTACCTCTACTAACTGATTTTCAGAAAGTGTACGTAATGAATTTAAAAATTCTGTTACACCTACATCAACCAGTTCATAAATAACGTAATTCCCTTTCTTCTTAGACTTCACTAACTTTGAATTAGATAATGTTTGTAAATGTTGTGAAACATTTGCCACACTCATAGTTGTAGCTTTCGTTAATGCTTCAACAGTCTTAGGACCTTGAGATAAAAGATCTAACAGTTCAATTCGTTTTGGACTAGAAATGCTTTTCCCGATTCTTGCGAACTCTTGATACAACAAATCCTTTAGATTTCTCTCATTGTACATATTTATTCTCCTTTCCATTTAACTATTCAAGAGTTTTATTGAATAGTTAAATGTTAATGCAATTTAGTGCTTATGACAATAATAAATTTATTTATTATCCATCGACATAAACACAAAAAACCTGCAAACTACTGCAGGTTTCAAGTATAAATCTTAAAGCTATCAAAATCTTTGTGAATAAGTGTACTTAAATTAAACTGCCGCCCCGTTCCTACCATAAGCACAGTTTCACTTATTACAGGAATGCTACCCCTATAGTGAAATAACTTCAACGCAAAAGGTCACTTCTCCTTAATTCAATACGAAACTTATTTTTTAGTGTCTTTATTAAGACCTTTTTCTAAAAGTTTAATAATTACTTCATTCTGTTTAGTGGTTTTATGTAAATCCTTTGATATTATTGGTAAATAGTACATTATGAAGACACCAACGGCTAAAAAAAAATAGAACAAAAACTAATTGCAAATCGACTCATCTCCTCAAAATAATCTTATAAGTAATCTTAACATTATTTATTCAACAAACCTGTCCCGTTTGTTCCATAAGAAAAGCCGCCTTATTTGGCAGCTGATCTGAAACATAAGCACCCGTTATGCTTTTTATTGTTGGTATGAACAGGATATTAAGTTTTTCATATTATTTAGGTAGATTTAGTTGCCACGAAACTCCAAAACGGTCATTTAGCCAGCCAAATTTCTTACTGAATCCATAATCTCCTAGTGGCATAAGTGCTTGTCCACCTTCGTTCAGCTTCTCATAAACATTGTCAAGTTCTTCTTCGGTATTACAAGTAACAAATATTGAGAACGAAGGTGTGAAGGAAAACTGATGTTTTACATTACTGTCAATGCACATAAATTCTTGACCTTTTAAAGTGAAAGTAGCCTGCATGACAGTTCCTTCATCCCCACTTTCATTTGCACCATATCGAACAATATTTGTAATTGCTGAATCCTCAATCAAAGATGTGTAAAAATTCATGGCTTCTTCTGCTTTGCCATCTTGAAACATTAAAAATGGTATGACCTTTTCCATTATATATCTACTCCTTTTAGGATATTTTCTAAATAATAGTTCAACTTGTGTTAAAAATCCATTCTTTATCTAAACTGCCCTTATAGCATCATAAGAAAACGGCTTCCCTTTATTTAAGGAAAGCACCCATTAGTATGATAAGACTTTCTCTAAATGTTCAAAATAAGAACAACATTGAATGGAGGTTTCATATGAAAAAAAACCTTGTAATATTAATCGCCTTCCTGACTCTTTTCTCATATTCTCCTATCCAAGCCGAAACCGCAACTAAAAATGAGATACAGTTGCGTGATGATATCATCCTCAGTTTGTTATTTCTACCCATCGACAAAGCACTCGAAAAACATTTTGGCAAACGGAAACAGTTTTATTGTCAACGGATTCTCCAAATCAAAATGGTGGAACCATACGAAACCTACCGTTACTTTAATGTCACTGTGCAGTTAACCACATTTGAAGGTGCTCACGATTTCCCATATGATTTAGTTACTATCACTTTTAGTAATAAATATAGTATGGGATGGCGGAAGATGGATATTAAAAGCATAAGGATAAATCAGAACGAAGTAACTAAGTGCATACATCCTTTATAAAAGGAGGTCTTTTGCTGTTGAACGTTGGGGACCAGTTAGTCAAAGTCAAATGTTACTACATCATCTGTTCTATGTGCGTTCCCCTTGTCCTATTACAATACTATATGAAATATTAAGTTTATCCCAAACCCAAGCCTGAAAAACCCTATCAATTTCTATTTTTAGTGCTTCATCATTCAAATCCCCATCAATACCTAATTCTTTAAGAGTAAATGTTTCTGTAGCCTCAGTACCATCATATTTTGTACTGCTGAATGAAAAAGTAACTGTCTTACCCATCGGATTATCACCTATTTTTCTCCTGAATAAATTCACCTTTAATTACAGTTTACAGTATTCCTTCTTATTGCACTAACTTCACTGTTAGTCACATAAGAAAAGCTGCCTGGTTTGGCAGCTGGATTTTAAACATAAACATACGCCTACTAGAATTAGAGCGATTTTAGGTTTTTTCATATACCGTTTCAAATTAATGCACCCGTTATTTTAATAATGAGAAAGCACATTATTTCTAATTTTTATTATTCCAATCTCTAAACTCCATCATTTTGAAGTCAATTTCCTCATCTATTTTCAGTGGGGTAATAAACTCTAAAGAATTTCCATCTGGGTCTTTAAAATATAAAGCAGCGTGGGATTGTGGGTTATTCGGCAGAACAATTGGTTGTTGTTCTGGTTCAAAACCAAAGGCTTTCCGAACACTTACACCTCTTTCTTCCAACCATTCTTTAGCATTTAGTAAATCATCTAATTCTACATGGAATGCAATGTGTCTAAGTGAAGGGTGATAAGGGGTCTCTACCTTATCTGTTTCCCATAAACCAAGCCAACTCTTTCCTTTTTCAATCCAAAAAAATGTTACTGCTTCTCCATGATGAGCTAACTCTAATCCTAAATTACTATAAAACTCAGTTGATTTGGATATATTACGCACTGGTAAATGTGCTTCATAAATACCTTTAATCATATGTAAAACTCCTTTAATATAGATATCTTTTATACTCTAAATATTGGTGAAAATATCCTTCCTAAATAAAACTGCCCCTTTAGTGCAATAACTTCAAAGAAAAAGGTCACTTCTCCTTAATTCAATATGAAACTTTATTTTTCAGCGTCTTTATTAAGACCTTTTTCTAAAAGTTTAATAATTACTTTATTCTGTTTAGTGGTTTTATGTAGATCCTTTGATATTATTGGTAAATAGTACATTATGAAGACACCAACGGCTAAAAGAAATAGCACAAAAACAAATTGCAAATCGACTCATCTCCTCAAAATAATCTTATAAGTAATCTTAACATTATTTATTTAACTCACCTGCCCGTTTATTTCATAAGAAAAGCCGCCTGAATTAGCAGCTGCTCTTGGATTTAAGCACTAGTTACTTTAAAAAGTGATCACTATTTACTATACATTTCCATTATAGCTTTTTCGATAATAGTTTTAATAAACGGTTCTTTTTTCTTTGTATATGTTGGTCTATCGAACTTATATTTAGAAGCAAGTTCTTTTTTTAATGAAGCATACTCTTTAGCTACATGGGGGTGTAACCTAAGATAATCTCGAAACAATAATTTTTCAATCCACTCACTGCTGTTGATTTCACATATATGCAAATGACAAGTGCCCTGTCCCATTACTCCCTTCCTAAAAAACCTTCTTTCTTTAAACTCAGGTTTATAAACATATTCATATTCAATTCCACTTAGAGGAATAACAAAGTTGGATACTTCATCTAAACACTGGACTCCTACAATAATATCAATTATTGGTTTAGCTTCTAATCCCTTTATTGAAGTGCTTCCAATATGTTCAATCCCAACAACTTTATCACCTAAAGCATCAACAATTCTTTTCTTCTCATATTCAAATTGTTTTTCCCAATTAAGGTTATAATCACTAAGATTAACAATTGGTTTTGTCATGTTGTTCCCACCTATAAAATAATACTTTTTTATCTAATTCTACAAAGCTAAACGAAAACCTCCTTCAACTAAACTGTCCCTGTTTGGTACTGAAGATATGCATCCTATAGGTTTAGTGCATACCTTTAAAAACTGATTTCACTTATTACAGGAATGATGCCCCTATTGTGACATAATAAAAGCCGCCTCAATTGGCAGCTACTCTTACAGTTTAAGTGTATTTATTCACATTGTTTTCTCATAAGCCTTCTACCTATAGTAATTAAAGGAAGATGTCTTAGCAATAGCTGAATTTTCAATGATCCGTCATAGAAGAAAAAATGATTATTCTTCAGTATCAAACCAATTAACTATAAGTGGAATTGTCTTTGCATAAGAACGGATTTCTTTTATCGTTTCAATTACATGATATGTACCCATCTTTTGTTCTTCTTCATCTGAACACTCAATCCATAAGGAGAGCTTAAGATTGTATTCTAACCAATCTAACTTACCTAAAAATCCATTTTCAAATACAGGAGCCCAATCTGTTTGAAATTCCCCCGTTCTCTTTTTATAACCAGCAATAAAAGAAAAAAATCTTTCTTTATCTATATTACCTGTTTCATCTTTAGAGCAATAAAGTGCAATTTCTATTAAATCATGCATTGTATTTATATAACCAGCTGACTCCCAAACAATTAACATAGGATCGTCTAAATTACATATAACATTTTTCGGATCTAAATTTTTATGACTAATTACTAAATGTGTTGAAAGCATTCTATTAGCTTTGTTAGCTAAAGAGGTCCACTCATAAAGTTTATCATAACAAGACATTCTGATAAGACTGTCCAAATTTTTTAAGATGGAGGTTAATGAGTAAGAGCCAACATATACACTTTAATGAATAATGTTTATCTGGCTCTTTTGAGATGTTGGAGTTATTGAGCTAATGCACCCGTTTGTTTAACTGTAAATGTTCACAATGTTACTTTATTATGGAATAAAAACAAGTGTCAGTCAGCTTGCTACCATCTGCGGATAAATCATCATTTCTTAAAGTGCCTTCTAATACAAACCCAAGTTTTTCTGGGATAGCACGACTTTTAAGGTTTGTTGATTCACACCTTATTTCAATTCTTTTAAATTTGATATAATTCAACCCAAAGTTTGCTAATTTCTCTACTGCTTCTGTCATATATCCAATACCGCTAAACTTTGTATTTATCCAGTACCCAATTTCACATTTAGGAATGTCCCAGTCAATTCCCTGAAGGCTTGTTGTTCCAATAAAGTCATTGCTTTCTTTTTCAAATATAAGAAAGCGAAAACTTTCTCTCTTTAAAAAATTTATGTGAGCATTTCTTAAATTTATCTCTGTTTCTTCAACAGTAGGAAGTTCTTGAGCAAATGGCAACCACGCTTTTAATTCATAAAAGGATTCACTAATTGCTTGGTTTACAATTTTACCGTCTCCTGTTTGAAGTGGTGCTCGAAGTATTAGTCTCTCTGTTTCTAATTGTATAGGAACATCTAACAACAAAGGATTCATTTGATTTCCCCTCTCTGAATTTTAATATTAAAAATGTAAAAGTAATACAATAAAAAAACTCTCACCTCCAAGAAAAAATTCTTGAGGACGAGAGTTATAACTTCGTGGTACCACCTCAGTTTGTTGATATGTCACCATATCAACCTCTTCAGGTACATTCATACCCTATCTTTCTATCGGAAGAATCCGTCTCACTATCCCTAATTTTCATTAGATTGGTAAGAAGCTCCGAGGCTTTATTCATTAAGACGAATACTACTCCTTTTCAGCAAACAGGAGCTCTCTGTAAATATCCACTTCTTAACTACTCTTCTCATCAACGCTATTTATTATGAAATTTTCTAAAAATTATATCCTTTATCATAAATCTTGTCAAAAAATTCTTTGTTAAATGTACCTGCCCCGTTAGTCATATAAGAATAGCTGCCTGGTTTGGAAACTGTCCTGGAATATAAGCACCCATTAGCTTAATAACTTTAAACATAGTACCCAAATGACATCACCTTTTATATCTGGTTGAAACTTTCTCACTCAAGGAATCTAACGTAGAATCAAACTTATAATGAATAATCAATTGATTCGGTTCTTCCCATTCTAATTTATATGCACTGTCCGAAAATGCCTTATAGCCATCATCTGTATTAATACTGGTTAAATAAGTCATATATAATCTTGAATTTGATAATTGGTATAGGCGACCATAACCTCTTTCAATCACTATAAATTCTTCTTTATTGTCTGGAGAAGAAAACCTCGTGTATTCAGCCTCTATTAGTAGATTTGGAAGGGACGGTACGATTATGAAAAATACCCCTACCGCAATTATTATTCCTTTTATACCTCTATCATTGAACAAATAGATTAGCGATACTATTGCCAGCATTATAAGCAAATTAGATAATGCCTGATGACTAATACCGTTTGGTGGTGTCCCTATCTGAACAAATACTCCATTGATTTGTAATGTTAGCAAGGAAAAAAGAAATAAAATACTTGTAATAAATGTGATAATAGCTACCTTTGAAAATTCTTTTGTATTACTTTTTTCCACTCTTTATCACCACACTTGAATAAAAATAGTAAATCCTTCTTCAATAATCCTCCCCTTTTATAAAATAAGAAAGGCTGCCTCATTTGGTAGCTGATCTGGAGCATAAGCACCCGATAGTTAAGAACTTTTGTTAATTCCAATCTTTCTTTAGTAGTGAATAAGAAAAATGGTCATAGTATTTGCCTCTAAACAAATGTTTGTCTCGATAAATCCCTTCATTTTTGAAACCTAAGCTCTCTAATGTATTTGATGACTTTTTGTTTTCCAAAGCTACATATGCATTTATCCTATTTAGTTTCATATTACTAAAGCCACTCTCTATTGCTGCAATCAATGCCTCTTTCATATATCCGTATCCCCAAAATTCATACCACAAATCATAGCCTAATTCAGCTATATTATTGGTTCTGTCCCATAAATGAAATCCACAGGTGCCAATCTTTTCATTGCTGTCTTTTTTCTCTATAATCCATCTATTGTATCCTTTTTCTTCTGGATTTTCATTCCACTTAATAAATTCGATTGCATCCTCTTTTTTCGTAAATATCTCTTCATCATATAGAAATTCACATATTTTTTCATTACTGAAGAGTTTAAAGATAAACTCGGTATCAGCATCGTTGACATTTCTTAATTTTAATCTATTAGTTTCTAATTCAGGGAAAAACCTTTGCTCACTCATTATAAACACCCTTTACATTGATTTGCCGTCTTATTCCATTAAACTGCCCCGTTTATGGAATTAGAACAGCCGCCTAGTCTAGGTCGCCGAAATTGAACGATAGACCCGTTAGTTCAAGTAGAATTTATAATAATGGAAGAATATCAGACAAATCGATAAATTCTAGTTCAGCTTCTGCTTCTGCTTTCGAACGATAAACGGTAATTTTATCATAGGGTTTCATGTTGTCTTGCCATGTTTCTATATTACTTAGAAAATTTTCTGCGTTTTCGGAAATTATAAAGCACTCTAAATCCCTATTGATATAACAAATTGGTGCGTCATTTTCCGAATCACACTGTTGATAAACAGTTCCGAAAAATCCTCCTTTACTATCTTTTGCCATAATATCTACATGTGGAACCGTAAAAAACTCTAAATGCGGAATATCATCGTCAAAGATAAATTGAATATCATTATCGTTAGCGTATCTTTGATACTCCTCATTTCTATCATGAACACCCATTGAATAAATGGTTGTTCCTGCTGTTATAATCTCAGTATCTTCTAAATTAATAACTATAGCACCAGAGAATGCTGTTCTATCTAGATAAATTTTTCGCATATAAACCCCCATTTAATCTTATTTTAAAGTAAAATGCTTATTACTTTTGTGATTTCTTATTCAACAAAACTACCCCGTTTGTATAACAAGCACAATTTTGTTGATATGCATAAATATTAGTATATATAGATTTTTAATGATTATCGAAAATACACAAAGACAAACAGCGGTGCTTAATCGTTAAGACCATCAAATACGCTCTCAGTAAAAAAAGAGTCATTAACTGGAAGAAAGTTTCTCAGTTTATCAAGCAAAAACTGTGTCGTCTTTTCAAGCGGTCACAAAAGATTGGTTTATTTATATTATCACCTAATAATTGGTATGCGTTAAATTGCTCCAAGTGGAATACTATCTTTGAGGTGAATAATATGAAAAGATTAGTAATGTTAACTTTTTTAATTTTAATGAGTTTTTCAGTCCCTATTTCTCTAGCACATGCAGAGAAAGATCCTAGCAGCAAGATCAACAAAGAAATTTACGCTTCTCCAGAAGAGCTTTTGGTTGATATGATTAATCCTTATATCACAGAAGTTGTTTATAAAGAATGTGGAGAAGGAGTGAATTGGACATTTGAGAGAGTCAACAAATTAGAATTGATTGTCGATCATACGGGATCAGAGTCAAAAAGTTGGTACGAACTTGAATTGATGATTCGTACATTTAGTTCTAACCTAAAGAATGAAGCTATGAATTTGGACACGGTGACCGTAAAGATTGATCCTAAAACGTACTTCGGCTCAATTGAAGGTAAGAGAAAGAACCTTGATGAAGTGTCCGTTAAAGCAGTTAAATACAGTCATCATCATCATGAATAAGGACTGTTTGAGCTGTTGCAGAACAGCTCATTTTTTGTAGCTGACTATTTAATGAAGTTTACTTTATCTGAAAACATAACATTTCTCAGCAAAAAAATGAACGAGTAAACTGTAAACCACGTTATAACACGAACACCATTTTTGTTAATCATGATCTCATTCATCATCCGATTTTTTGCCAAAATGAACTTCTGAGGGTAAATTCTTATCTTTGATAGTCTCTATAAGCAGCGGTTTATAGTGTAGATCAAGGCCCTGCTGAACTTCACTAGGTATGACACAAATCATTTTAATTTCATCCTTGTAGATAAATGAATCAATATCCGCTTTTTTTTCGTTTTTCGTTAAAATCCTTACATCGTACCCATTTAGTTTTTTTCTCTTACGCAAAATCTTTAACATTAAAACATCTTCACTTGTTGTTTTCACAATAATGTACTGCCCGAGATAATATCCTAGATTATTCGCTAGATTAATCATACTTCACCTCTTAAACTTAAATGCTGGCGGCATTTCCTCTGCCGCTGGGAAGTTATAAAAAAATAATTTTTACAGCTTTAAAAAATGTGTTGAATTAGGATATTTATTTTCACATATAAAACCAAATTTAAGATAAAATGCTCCTGCCTGTGTTGTATCTGTATAAAGAACAAGGATACTGTAATAACTTTTAGCAGCAGTGATTATTTCCTTCAACATAAAACCGCCAACACCTTTTCTTCTAACATCTCTGGAAACATAAAATCTTCTTAGCCTTCCGATTGTTTTATCATTGGTGAAGGGGTCTATATTCAGTCCAGCTATTGCTATTAGCTCCTCCTTCTCATTAAAAACACCATATAACCATTCACCAGGTTTATTAAATGTATTAGTCCCTTGTATATAATCCAGCTTTAATCTTTCTAAGAAATGAAACCCTTCTTCTTTGCTTTCTTCAAGCAACGGATCTATATCTACACCGGAAAGGTTCTCTATCGGTTGTATTTTGAATGTTGACATTTTCCCTCCTGAAATTTTAAAGTTTTGCACCAACTGATAATTTGAACTTTGTAAATCTTTATAATTCTAGCTCCTTATTCAAATACAGCTTGTCAGTGTTTAAGCTAATCCATTACTAAAGCAACCCAAACTTTATAAACCTGGCCATCATAATGTGACTGCACTTTAAATTCAGGAATTGATGCCAGCAAAAAAGAGAGTGCAAAGGCAATCTTGCAATCCGGGGTTATGTATCCATCAAATAGTCTTCCGTAGATTTCATTGGCAATTGAATCCGCCCAAACTTCAGCTTCTCTTAGACTATCAAAGATAAACTCTTCCGTTTTCCATCGAACCTCCATTTTGACACCTCATTATATCGATCAATTTAATGTAAGAATAACTTAAAGTTAAAGCCATCCCTTTATCCAATTACATCGTTGCTCCTATTGCCATGCTGTAATCAGTGCTATCACTAATCGCAGTTTGCAGTTAAGTAAAGCGCAACGTCTCTGATCTTTTCATCAGTCTCAGCTTCAATTTTTTCACGCTCTAGTGTATAGGAATAAAGTGTATCTCCTGCTATCAACTGGTCAGATAGATTTAACAAACCAACCGCGCTTTTACCAAACTTTCTGGCTGCTGCCAATGTTGCTGCTGTTTCCATATCCACTCCCTTATGACCGTTTAAAACCCATTCTTGAATCATCTCTTGCGTTTCCAGAAGCATTGCACTTGTTGATAAGACACTGCCGACAACATATGAATAACCCTTTTTTTCACAATATTCCACTGCTGCATTAAGAAGCTGCTCATCTGCCTTAACAGTCATGTGATTGGGAAGATACCAATGTGATGTTCCATCTTTCATTTCTGCTTCTGAAACAATAAGAATATCACCATAATTCACATCAAAAGATATACCTCCAAAGTATCCAGTTTGAATAAACTGATTGGTTCCTGCCATAGCAAATTGGTGTGTCATCATAGTTGCCATAGAGCTTCCATAAACATTGGCAAAGCCAATAGTCTTTCGTTTATATTTACCGATTACAGTGTTCCACTTTGGCAGCCACAAGTCCTCTTTTAAAGTATCTTTCCAATAATGCAGATTTTCTTCATGATTCCACTCCCCATGAATGATCAGGGATGCAGGAATCTGTAATTCATTTGCACAAAGAGCATTCAGCCAATCACGTTTAGTAAAATCACCATACAATTTCATACTTCTCACTCCCTGGAAAAATATCTGAACAATCATCCTAAGTGAAATAAAGATTATGATTTCGAATATATATTAAACAATTCTGATTTACTCCTAATCTTCTTACCAGCTATTAATTTGCCTAGACTAAAACACCAATACCCCAAAGATCCGCCTAATGTATTTAAAATAATGTCATCAATATCTGGAGTTCCTGCTGAAAAGATCAGCTGAATTCCTTCGATTAATATGGAAGTTAAGAAGATAAGGCATAATGATTTAAAATTTGTTGTAAATCTCTTATATAAGACGTGCAAATAAATACCGAATGGGAATAGCATAATAAAGTTCCCAATAATTTGTTCATCAAATATATGATAGTCAGTAAAAATATTAAATGGGACTAAATTGACGTTTCTGCTCAGGGAAGAATTGGTTAAGAAGTTTTCTAATGTTAGCGGGAATAGAGTCAAGTAGTACACACAAGCTATATATACATAGAAGCTTGCTAGGACAATCAGTTTGAAAATAGATATTTTTTTTCTCATGCACACATCAATCATGACAAATAAACTCAAAGGCAATATATTCAATGCAATATCGAACAGATGAGTGCTATTTATGCTTTCTGAAAATAGATAGGCAAACCTTGAATAGACCATATTTATGATCAATAAGAAAAATGGAATAACGGCAATGACTTTTTTAAACATAAAATCGGTCTCCTTTCTATTTTCTAATAATTGTTATTTTTCTAAAAGTATAACATAGATGCAAATATTCAAGGTCACTTTCAAAACAAAAACCCTTCCACACCTGAAAGGGTTTTTACTACTTTATTATTCTGAACCGTCAATCGGATCCACAATGACTTTTCCGTTTTCATCTAATAATGGGGTTAATCCGCTGCCTTGTGTATTCCAAACATGCATATAATTAACACCTGTTTTCCGATCCACTAAAATGTAGATCAGTCCGTGCTGATAATTTTGGACTAGTTTTTCATCAAATCGTTTTTCTTCTTTGTTTTTGTCTCGAAACATGCTTTCTCACTCCTAATTTAATTTTTTAATAGCCTTTTCGCTTCTTCGTAATGTTTTTTAGAAGGTTCCCTGTTTATTTTCCTCACCGCTAGCGATCTAATCCATTTTTCTTGTAAGCGTAAATAAAGATGCCTAGAGATACAATCAGCCAGCCGAAGAGTACACCTATGTCCGTTGTATTCCATTGGTATCCACCTTCTGAAAACAAGCTGTTGACATAGTTTGTTAATACACCTGTATACGTGTAGTTTAAAACTTCTGCAAGGTCTTGCTGCAGAACTTTTAGCACGGGTACTGACGTTAAGATTAGTGTGATCGGTAAACTGATTAAAGAGGTTTGTGCTTGGTTTTTGGAAAATATGCCTACAATATAGCCAATTAACAAGCTGATAAAGCTGGCCACTGTTGTAATGATAAAATAACTGGCAAAAGGGAGTTCTGTAAAAGAAATACCGCTAACAGGAATCATAATCAAATTCGCTAAAACTAGAATCACAAGTGGCGGAATTAATGTTCCGATTAGATATTCTAACCCGTTCACTGACGATGTCATGAGAACTCGCAATGTGTTCTTTTCCTTTTCTTCTGCTAATGGACTGCTGCTCATTGAAATACCCGCAATGGCAATGTTAAAAACAACCCCAAAGCTTAGCACAAAAGCACTGGTGGAGAAACTCAATCCCTCTTCATTTACATTTAAATCCGGCATGATATTTTTCATGACGATTGCGAACCCTATTGCAAAAACAGGTCCTAAAATGACACCGAGGTTGTTGATTAATGTTTGAAACTTCATCCCTATAATCGCTTTTACTTTTCTCGCCGAAACGCTCACACTAATTCCCTCCCGGTTAATTCTAAAAATACTTTTTCTAATGTCGGTTCACATGAATGAATGGTCATAAGCTCATCATTTGCCATCCACTGGCCAATTTTTTGCCCTGTTTCGTCTGAATGGGGTAATGTCAGCTCTCGTTGATCCTTTAGCAAGACTCTATAGCTTTTGTTGCGATTATATTTTAGGCATAATGCCTTGGGGGATCCATATTCGACTATAATGCCATCATTCAGAAGAGCAACATGATCGCAAAGCTTTGTTGCTTCGTCCATATTATGTGTGGTCAGGAAGATCGCTGTCCCATTTTCTTTTAATTCTAACAAGAGTTCATGAATGGCTTCGGCTGTACTGGGATCAAGACCACTTGTTGGTTCATCTAAAAACAGCACCTTCGGCTGATGCAATAAAGCTCTTGCAAGAATTAACCGCTGAGCCATGCCCTTCGATAATTTACTCGCAATTTTATGTTTATCCTGCAGCAAGCCAACTCGTTTTAAAAGGAAATCAATCCTTTCTAGATCAACATCTAATAATTTTGCAAACAGCTTCAGGTTATTGTATACGGACATCCTTTCATATAATCCGCTATTATCTGTCACAATGCCTACCTGTTCATAAATCGTTTCATTTATCTGTTCTACCGGCTTTCCTAAAACGGACGCTGTACCTGAAGTTTGTGTTAATTGACCTGTTAATATTTTGATTGTTGTGGTTTTACCTGAACCGGATGGTCCAAGAAAACCAAAAATCTCTCCTGATTTCACCGAAAATTGAAGATCTTTTAAAGCAGATTGATCTTTGAATGTTTTCGATAAGTGCTCAACGTGAATCACTGTCGACTTATTCAATTGCGTTTCTCTCCCTTATCATAAAGATATTTAGCCTGGCTTCCTAAAAAACGGTCCTTATCTGGACATGTTCTTTTAAGCCGCCCCTCTGACTTTAGTTTAGGGAAATGCATTGAAAAAGTCGTAAAAGTCCGCTGAATCGTACCAAAAAAAGCCCAAATGCATCAAAAAAAGGCTGAAATGTACTCATTTCACCCTCAGTTGTACCTAAAAATCAATATATTGTTTCATTTCCTCTAAACGATTCCGGGATAGAGGCAATTTCACGTGAGGATTTCCTTTCAAAATTAATGTATAGCTATTTTTCGAATAACTAATTAATTCTGACACACGCTGCAAGTTCACTAAATAGGAACGATGACATCTGAAAAAACCAAATTTACTTAATTTTTCTTCTAAGACATTCATTGTTAGATCAGTTGGAAAATACTCTTCATCTATCCGTATATTGCTGACACTATTAATACTTTCAATGTAATCAATTTCATCCGGACTAAAGAAAATCGTTTTATCAGCCATTTTACAGCTCACTTTAAACACATTCGTCGGTTTAAAGCTATTTTCATCCTCTTGCTTCTCATGAGAGGCATCATCTTCATCAAGGGCAAGATCCGTTTTTTCGAGTCCTGTCGATGTATGATATCGATAAACCTCATTGCTTAATAACAATAATTCCTCGATGGAATTGGATGTAAATAACGTAGCAATCTCTTTTGACCGAAACGGCTCTAATGCCTTTAAATATAGCTCAATTCCATCAGCTGTTTGATTATGTAAGGGATTTTCGATTAAAATCACATCCGGAGTGTACAAAAACATGCGAAATAAACTGACCCTTTTTCGCTGATCCTCTGTCAGCTTTTTAATTTTCGTTCCCCAAACATCCAAAAGAGAGAAAGCAGGTATGTAATCCTCCAAATCGTAAGCGAAGTTTGCAATTTGCTTAAAAAATTTCATGTAACTTTGTACGGTTAACGTATCATATAAGCCATCATCTTTATGCTGAGATAAAATATTGTCCGTTTCAATTTGTATTTGACCACTTGTCGGCGGAACACTCCCGGAAATCAAATCAAATAGCATGACACTTTCTTCGCTGGACATTTTTATTCCGATTTGATCGTTCCTTCTAAGAGCTAAATTAATATTTTTTAGAATGATACGATGATCTTCTTGTTTCATGACGTTTTCTAATGAGAGTAGGTTCATTGAATGCACACTTTCTTAATTATATTTGGCTGTTTTCGAAAACATTGCTGCTATAAATCTAAATGAGTAGAGGGTGATTTCCGCTCCGAGATGCTCGCTTTCCGAGATGTGGTAAGCTTGAGCCTCCTTATCGCATACCTCATATGGAGTCTCAACTACCCACTCCACCCAGAAGTTTCGTCCCTTTTGCTAAGCTGTATATTCATTTTACTAATTTAACCAGCGATTAATATAACCGATGTCCATATAAATATAATCTTTACTCATGATAGCAAGCAGAACCATCGATTGTCCAATTCGGTAAAAGTGTAAAAGGAGTACAGGAGGCGTGGTGGTGGCTCTTCTAAATTGCTGTGAATATAATGCTTTATTTTAATGAAAAAGCAATATTTATCGGTGATATTGGAAACCATCAGCAAACACTTGTTTCTGCATTTAACTGATATATGTTTGGCAGTCTGTTTATTACTCTTTATGAACCATTACTTAAGGGGAAACCTGAATAAGTATTAAAATTTATTCATTCTTTATGAATTGCTGCTTAGTGCACTAAGCGATTGGACGAGAGTGATACTATTTTTTAGTGCTAAGAGATGCATTATATAAATTCTACAAAATGTTGCTGACTGGTGCAGTATTTTTTAATGGTCTAATAACGAGGAATTCCAGTTTTAAAGAAGGATTTTTGAACTTGGATAGCTAATTTGATATATAGTTAATATACTTATAATGTAAAAAAGAGGTAAAAAATGAAATATATCCAAGAAAAATTAAATGAAATAAATGGTGAAGTTGGAATTATTGTCTTTTCAAATTCAAAAGAGGAAATTATTTTCTCATCTAACGAGGATTTATTAGTTCCTCTTGCGTCTGCTGCTAAGGTGGGAATTGGTTATTGTATCGCTAAGTTTATAGAAGAAGACGAATTTAAATGGACTGACCAGATTGACCAAATAATTTTTAATCCAAAAGAGGATAGCAAAGAAATATACCCACACCTCCAGTCAAGAGACTCTCTTTTATTACAGGAGGCAGTTGAAGTTATGATTGCTTGTCACGATAGCTTAATTGCGAATCGTGTTGTTCATTATTGTGGAGGTTGGGAAAAGATTAATCAAAAAATACAATCTAGTTTTATTCATATGAATTTCACAGAAGACCCCAGAGATATACAAAACGTTGGAAAATTGAGCGAGTTAATGGGCCTAATGCAGATAATATACCAAGGCTATAAACATAACTCTAAGATCTGGGCTCCTATTGTCAATGGTTTAGTCAGGCAGCGTGGGGTCATTAAGGGAATAGCGTCTCACCACCTGACTCATATGACTGGTGGTTTATCTAACGCAGCTATTGATCTTGGAATCTTAGGAGAGTTTTCTAAACATCCCTATTTATATATATTGGGTGCAAATAAACTGCCGAATAGATTTAATGATGATTTCGCAGATAAAAAAATTATGGAATTGATGGTTTTACTATATAAACTAAATCAAATTGAAGTAAAGGATTTAAATTAAAGTATTTTTCAGAAATAAAACTAAATATGAGAACAAATATACTTAAATAGTACTTTAACACTTAAAAAAAATAATGAAAGAGCCTAAAATATGCAAGTTTTCTGCACTATGCCATTTTTAGTATTATTTAAATGCTAAATATACCACTTCATAAATAAAATTCAATTCATCCTGGAGGTAAGAAATATTCCAAAAATCTTTAATCAAGTCTTTAAGTATGGGATTAAATTTGATTGGATTTTCATTCAGAAGAAAGGTAGAACTTCTTTGGCTTTTATGAATACAGCATTTTGAAAGAAAGCGAGGAACCAACTTCAGTTCCCCGCCGCATATCCTTTATTTATGATTCTAATCTTTGTTATATTGCATCTTTCTCTCCATCGCTAAACTAAAGTTTTCATAGTTATCGATATAGATGAGCTTCAGTCTTCTCTCTCTAACAATGTTTCTCAACAATAGAGCGCGATGATATTTTGCTTCAAAGCACGTTCGGCTTAGATTGACGACTAAAGTTGTGTCATCATTAAAAATGACTTTCGTGTGCCTGCCATCTACACTTGGATAATCTTTTATATGTTCAGGATTAAGCCATTGGCAGGTCTCTTTATATGGTGATGTCACTGGGAACATCACTATATTGTTGAATTCGCAAATGACAATTGGCAGCATGTTATGATTTCTGAAGTGTATTTTTGAAAATTGCATAGCTGCCTGGAAGCTTGATTTGTTATTTTCTAATGTCTCATTTAGTATTTTTCTTGGTGATTTCCTTACTTGAAGTATGTCTCCTTCTAGAAGTACTGTTGAGTATAGGTTTCCGAACTCATCATAATAAGGGTTAATGACTTTGGTTCGTTTATTTATATTGTATTCATTGAAATACTTCAAATAAAAGCCTCCTTAAACTCATGTACTATTTTATTATTTTCAAAAAAAGGGTATACTCACAAGTAGAGTTGGTAGGCAACTCTTAGGAATCCCTAGACATGTCCTTCTACGACACTTTGTCTAGGGATTTTCTTTGCGTTGGTCTGCTGTTTGAATGAACATCACTCCCTTTGTATTCATATTGGATCTTTCCTATACATTACATGGTTCTCACCTCCTTAAGCCAGTGTATAAGTTTATCCAGATTGACTTTATTGTTAGCGATATAAAATAATTGTTCCCGGCCAAGGTTTTTTCCCTCAAACTGCTTCCACTCCAAATTCGAAGGTTTCCAATCGACCTGTTCTAGGCTCTGTATCCGTTCTTTTATCATCAATTTGCGCTGTTCAACGTTTTCTTCTATTTGGCCCTCATTTACATACTTGGCAATACTTAAAAGGACAGGAAAGCTAGCAAGCATACATTGACGATAATCTCCTATTTGTGTTGGAGAATAGATCTTAAAAAGCTCAGCTAAAAATGTGTTAACCAAATTTATATAGTCTTCCTGACTTAGCGGCAGCGGTATTTTTGATTCTTCTCGTCTAGGAAGGGGCTGCCCATTCAAAAAAACTTGAACAATCTGTCTAAGCTGTGAAAGGGAAACAAACTTTTTATTTGTTGGTCTGATAACGGCCCTTTTTTCTATTTCAACTCCTGCAATTTGAAGGTCGGTGTTCGATTGTAATATTTTATTTGTGATTTGGTTCACTTGATTACGCGAATCATAGGCAATTATTTTAGATAACGCAACTGTTTTTCCTTTTGTATTTAAATCAATATAAAGCTGATCTGCCTCTTCCTTTGTCAGCCTCTCAAACATTTGAATGGCAAAGCTAGTTTGCTGCAGCAAATATTGCAGGCTGTAGCCTTTTTTTATTTCCTTCGGGTCTTCGCTATGCTTTGATTTCATGATCATTTCTTCTAATTGCTGCAATGCAATCATTCTCTGGGTACCATCAACAATTGCAAACTGATTTGGTTGATGATGCTCTGTTAATGGTTCTTCTATGTTTGCTACAAATGGGGGCAAGTAAATATGTCCTGTAGCAGCGTTATCAATGATATATTTCTTTATAATTCTAACCTGTGACTGATTTACATCTCTTAATTGTATTGCATTTGCCTTAAGGAGCTGAATCAACTCAGCAAAGGAGTAAATCAGAAAGGTTTGTTTTTTAGAAAATACAAGATTAATGCCCATGAATGAGCCCCTTTTCCTCTTCAATTATAGTTGTAAATAGATTAGCTGTTTTTCTGATTGTTGTAGTAGCAGAGTGGTTTATGATTCGCTTTTTGTCGGGGTCGTATAAATGATAGAATAGCGGGTCATGATGCTTCCAGTTACAGCGTTTACTTAAAATGTGCAAGGATGCTATGGCTTCCTGATGAGTTAATTGGTGGTTTTTTGTAAGTGTATAAACGGTATAACCAAGTGCAATCTGGATACCGGTATATCCTGATACATACTTTCTTCGATTTGCTATTTGCCGAGGAAATAGCTGTTTCCATGCAGTGAAAAAGGCAAGACTAATTTCCTCAACCTCTCCATCATGATATTTCTGAAAGAATGGTTCTCCTTTTTTAACGCTTAAAATCCCTTCAAACATAGCTAAAAGACAACGCCTCATAACAGCGAGTGATGTCACGGCAGTGCTTTGCATGGTAATCCGTGATAACTTTTGTTCAATCTCGTAATATTCATTTACTTTCTCAGCCACTTTTCTAGCCAGTTCAGTATACTTGTCTCGCTGATCATATTGCATGACTAAACCAACATGTGCTTCTCTTCTTCTAGTATTAATATCCGAGAACAGCTGCTGCTCCTCATTTGTCGCTAAATCTAAATAGATATACATCGAAATAGGATATTCTTCTAATTGTTCAATTTTTCTTTTGAGTAGGCTTCCTTCTTCTTCGTTCCCTTGCATCTCAACCATTTCTAATTTTGTTTTCAGATAATTCATCGCACTAGATAGAGCGCTTGTTCGGTGTTGGCCGTCTAGTATAAACAGCTTGCTGCCAGGCTCCAGCTTCCATTTTTGCTCTTCCAGCTTAATTGCTCTTCTCGCTGAAAAAATAAATGGGGAAAAATAGAATTCTTTAGTATCGAGGGCATTCAGAATAAACTCTCTAATTTCGAGCCGCTTTTTTGGATCCAGTTCCCGCTGTACTTCAGGGTCGACTTTAAAGATCGACTCTAAGGATGAAAATCTAAGCTGAGATATCAGCACTTCTTTTCCAAATTGATGTAAGCTTTGTCCTTCAAGTAAATATGAATTTGCCATGCAGTACCAACCTCCTATTAGGTATTATGCAAAATAGGAAATGTTCTGTAAATGACTAAATCCAGTGCACAGCCTCTTATATAAAACATAAAGACGAAATTGCGTATTACTTGTGTTTGCTTCACTCTTGACAGTTCATCAGATTTTCGTATAATAGAATATTTCTCTTCATACAGAGAAAAAATCACTATGTTTCTATCATTTTCATGAATAAATTCCTTTCTTTTTGCTTCTCTTTAGCTATATAGAATCTAGTTTTCTCTAGTTCACAAAGTTTTCATAGTTCCAAAACTTTTTTTAAAATTTATTTCATATGAGGACATTCTTTGTTTTATATAGATTTTCTGTATCTATGCTAAGGTTTAAAGCAGCTTTTTATCAGGCTGTCTGGTAAAAAGCAAACCGAACTTTAGCTATTAGCATAAAAAAACTGCTCCTCAACCGATTGGTTAGGAGCAGTTTCTTTTATTTCCCGCAGCACTTCTTATACTTCTTCCCGCTGCCGCAGGGGCATGATTCGTTTCTGCCCACTTTTTGCCTTGATTTTATATCAATCATGTTGCTGCTGGCAGGTGTTGCTAACACAGCGGTTGGCTTTGTATTTGGTTTGCGGATTTCTTTTGGTGCGTAGCCTTTTAGGTGCCATTGTTTTGTATGATTGACTAATGTCGTAACAGGATTCATAAAATCATTTACCTCATCAACATCCTGAAAATCTATGTATTCCTGTAGATAAAGCAGAATTTCACCCAATTGCTTGCCTTTCTTTATGAGAAATACAATTTCTCCTACAATGTTTTCTGCTTCGGACTTTTTCATGGGATAGTGAGTCACCATGTATTGCACAAGCTGCTGATAGCTGGCGGTTTGATCAATGTAGCCAGGTTCACTTGCTTGTAAGAGCTGTTCCTTTGTAAAGGGATAAAACCCAATATGCGGACGCATATTATGTTCATTTTTGAGCTTATCTAAATCTTCCAGTTCATCATGCTGAACATAGCCGTCTTTAAAAATAATTTCTGAGCCATATACTCTGCTATCAAGTAAAAGCTCTAAATACTTTAGTAGGCTTACTGGCTTTTTCAGCAGCTTTTCAATCATCGATAATAACTCATTGTACGAGACTGCACCATAATAAAAAAGTATTCCTTTTGTAATTTTTAATAGCTCCGTGTTCCGTTTGACTGCTTGCTTTATGTCAGTGCTATCACAAAGCGCCTTTAGCTGCTCTACAAGATCTGCTGGAATATAAAGGACTTTTTCTCCGTTAATCGATCCTGTTGCTACTATGCCGCTTTCACGAAAATAGGCTATCTTTTGATGAGATAAATCAGTAAAAGCATAATACCCTCCATTTTGGAGAATCTTTTTGATTACCTGCATCCTTTCTGCATCAATCCTTGCCAAAAAAGATTCCAAATGATTTGGGATGCTTACATTTAGCACTTCTATTAATTGTGCTTTTTTTAATGCACTGAGTCCCTGCAGCTCGTAAAATTTTCGAATGAAATCTAATTCCGCTTTCGTCTTCGTGCTCAGGGTATCTTCTAGACTAATAGGGTAGTCCACTGTTGCATAAAGCTTTTTATCTCTCTTTTCTTTTTCCAATATAACCGTTTCTTTCATATTGGAGAGTGCATTTAAAAGCTGTTTCTCTACGTTGCCGCTCACTTTATTACTCATTTCTTTCACTCCATTATATCTTCGTACTTTCTTAATTGATGAGGGTATTCTACTCCTATGTGTTCTACATTAAGTTTTCGCTGCAGATCAACCGGGAGAATAAAGATGATCTCTTCATTGCACAGGTCACTGACTTTAATCTCATTTATTCTTGTATAACCGGAAACCTCATCGCCTATCATAGCAAGCTGAAACTTGGATTGTCCATAAATGTTGATAAGTAGTTCAATGAACATCTCATGAATTCATTTTA
This sequence comes from Cytobacillus gottheilii, assembly GCF_900166665.1. Lineage (GTDB taxonomy): Bacteria > Bacillota > Bacilli > Bacillales > Cytobacillaceae > Cytobacillus > Cytobacillus gottheilii_A. The sequence continues at coordinate 2,670,799 of NZ_LT800494.1, forward strand.
AACATTGATTTTGCTTGATGGTTAAAGGATAGTCAATTGAAAAGCTCTCTTCTAATTCTGATTGGGGAATTGAAACAATAATAGAAGCTGTTTCATCATCAAGAACAATGACTTCAACAAGGCTGTTAAGGGTAATGGTTTCTGAATAAGTAAATTTTCCAATAAACGAATATGTTTGCTCTTTATTTAACTGTATTGGAAGCTGGACAGGCTGGCGTTTTTCTACATAGTTATCCTTATAAGCTAAATCCATGTGCTTTGCTATGGTTTTGAGCGCTGCATTTATAACGTCTTCGTGGCTTCCATCATACTGCATTTCCAGTTCATAATAGCTCCCACGCCATTGAGCAGGGTCGCTTATTTTTTTGGTCATTGAGATCTCCCCGTCATCTTAATGCATCTATAATTTGCATTTATCATTGTAAAACATTACGAACGCAGCTTCACACGATAATGTCCCATCGATTTTGGTACTCCTTTTAACTCAAGAAACCCTGTATAGATTAAGTCCCTTATCCGATATTCCAAATAGTCCGCATGTTTGAATTCTTTACGGTTTTCCAAAACCTCACCAATAACACTGCCTGTTTTAATAAAGTCTTTTTGTTCCTGTGCCTCATGCAATTTTTTGATCGTATTTAAAATCAGTGAATCATAGTGATTCTGTTTCATTTCCATAATTGCATTGTCACGGTAAATCCGCAAAACTCCCTTAGCCTGTGAGAGTGTATTCCATTCTTTATGATATTGATACAGCTCTGCTTCATTTAATGCCTTAACTTCTCCTCTTTTTTCAAAAAGAACCCTAACATCTTGAGAGGCAAGATAACTTGTATATAAGAATTCTTGTTGTGCATCCTTTGTTGTTATGTATTTTTCATAGAGTTCAACAAAATTCATTAGATAAATCACATTTGTTTTATGCCGCAGTATGTATAAAATAAACCGCAGGAATGTTTGTTCAGATGCATCGTTTCCATACCAGATATAAATCGGAAGAGTTTCTGGAATGTCTTCGATCTCCCGAAGCATATTCCTAAATTTATTTTCACCCTCAAATTCTTCCTGCTCACTATTAATATGGTCAAACAGCCATTCATTGCGATACTTTTGTCCTTCTTTCTCATGCAGCTTCCAGATGGGACCGATTGCAAGAAATTCAGTAAAGCCTATAACAGCCTTTGGATGCTGCACTCCTATTCTGACCGTGCCTGCTGCGGATTCGGAAGATACAATATGTACGCTATCCACTTCTTTGAATGGATCTCTGCTGAACGGTTTACAAGCCAGCAATGAGCGGTATTGCTGGATGCTGTTGTTGATTTCTTCAACCATATCGTTCAACACATCCTGGTTGACGAATATACTGAATCCTTCAGGCGGGTTTGTCTCTTCATGTTTAAACGTTTCAAACGCTTCCTCGTCAGCTATTTCAAATGATCTCCACTCGCCATTTTGAGTCCAATTCGAAACGGTTAAATACTCCGTAGAGTCCATTTTGTACATATAGACCCTTTTAGGCTCCAGATAAAAATACACGAACGGAAATCTGACTTTGCTTTTCACTTCGAACCACTCCTTTTCTATAAATTTTACCATATTCACTCATGTTAAAAAGCGCCATTTCCAATTAGAAATGACGCTTCGTTTTTGAGGTCAGAAAAGAACCTCATTTTTTCAGCTGTACTCTATATATTCTCTTGTTTAATACTCTCAATAATATTATCCTGATTGACTTTTCGAATTGAATACAGCATGGATGTTCCTACAATCAGGAAAATGCTGATAATGCAATAGAATATATTCATCCACGGCACTTCAAATTTATAGTCAAATGATGAGGTTGTAGCATAATAGATCAGATACATGACAATAAGGCTGAGCGGCAGGCCGTACAGTATGGATTTGAGACCGTAGAAGAGACTCTCATAGCTGATCATTTTATTAAAGCCCATCGGTGTCATCCCTACTGACTTGAGCATAGCAAACTCTCTTTTTCTAAGGGAAACACTAGTAGATATTGTGTTAAAAATATTCGCAACTGAAATCAAGGTGATCAGCGCAATAAAGCCATAGGTGAAGACAGAGAGAATCAAAATTAGCTGTTCCTGCTCCTGTCTTTCTCTGTATAGATTATAAACATGAAGATCAGCGTCGGCGTCTTCAATCATTTCCTGCAGTTTTAGCGGGTCCGAACTTCGGAGATATACACTTGAATTGGCCAAGTCCTGAATGTCAGCTGTCACTAACTCATTATAGACCGCTTCGGTCGTAATAAAATGAACACTGCCTGGCCCGGCGTAATGGATCCCCATTGGAACCTCATTTGTTTCAGCTGCGATTGTGATATCTGTAACGCTCTTGTCTATTGATTGTCCGTAATCATGATAGTACAACGATAAAGTATCACCAATCTCCTTAATAATGGCTTCTGTCTCGACAAATCTTCCACTTTCGGAATCTTGGTATTGTGCTGTGTTGACCATAATGACCGGAAAATCCCCTGAAGTTTTATCCGAAAAAGAATATGCACCTATTTGTTCCGCATATTCTTCAAAGCTTTGTTCATCTAAACTGGAGACCGTCGCATTGTAAAGAAACCCTTTTTCGTCCGACTCCAATAGTCCGCTTTGTATGTCTTCTTGGAGCGGCAAAGCAGCTTCCTCTTCTTTTACATAAAAATTTAAATCAATATATTTATGCAGCACAGAGCTCTCAACCAAGTCGTACTCTGTTACACTTGACAGCTGTTCGGTTTTCTCTTCATCATTGCTATTTAGCGAAACTCTAATGTCAAAATTAATCCCTTCTTGAGATAATTCTAATGATTTTTTTAAGCTATCGGTAAAAAAGGAGACCGATAAAAATAAGAGAATGCTGATGACAAGGGAAAAAACGGTCACATTATAACGGCGTTTGTTTCGTTTTAAATTTTTAAGCCCTATTTCTCCTTCAATGCCAAATAGCTTTCTCACAAGTTTCGGTGTTTTAATCTTTTTGCCTGTGAGTTTTACATCCTGTGATTGGCGAATCGCGTCAATTGCAGATATTTTTGAAGCCTTAACAGCCGGTAAATAGGTTGATATAAAGATGGTTGCTAACGACAAAAGGCATGCTGTCACGATGGACATTGGGGTAATGACCACCGTTAATTTTTCTGAAATGCCTAAAGCTCCTTCAATCATGTCATTGATTAATAGGAAGGTTATCCATATACCTGTTAAACCGGCAATGATCCCCAGCGGAATACTGATAAGAGCGATCACAAAACCTTCAAAAAAGACGGAATTCCTTTTTTGGCGTTTGGTTGCCCCCACACTTGACAGCATTCCTAAATGACGGGATCTTTCAGAAACACTTATCGCAAACGCATTATAAATCAATGCAATAGACCCGATCATGATAACAGCGACTATAATCCCCAGCAGCCTATACAATGTAGTTTGCAGGTTTGCATTATCTGTGACACCGTAATAGCGGAGCAGACTATCATTAAAACTTAAGGATGTTTTCTCCAATCCAATGCTTTTTGCTAAAGCTTCCGCATGGTCAAATATATCCTTATTAATGTCTTTGACGATCACAGATACATCAGCTAAAAGCCCCGCTTCTTCACCATCAACAAAAGAAATAACCGTATATCCAGGCGACCATGTTGGCTCCCATTCTGGTCTTTCAATCATGCCAACAATTTTAAATGTCTGTTCATCAGTTTCTGCAATCGTTTCAGCGGTTTCGCCGTCCAGCTGAATAAGGGAGTCGGTTTGTTTTAATTCTCTTTCAGGATCAGCGTCAGGCAGAGTATTCACTCTCTCTCCCACCTGAAGTGTCAATTCATCGCCAACCTGATAAGAAACTCCTCCATTTGTTTCAATATGCTCTGACAGAACTACTTCATTACTTGCTTCGGGCAATCGGCCCTCTTTTATATGAACCGGGTAATTCTTTAAGCCAGCTGTATCAAAGGATTTAATAAAGACATATGGTTTGTTATCATTTTCAGAGCCAGTTAAATAGGCATAGCCATCATTTCTCGATAGGAAGGATGATTGTGTTTGTTCGTCATCTTGAATCGCCTGTATTTGTTCTTTACTTACATTTTCGTATGACACATGCCATTCACCATGATTGGCAATGGATTGTTTTTTAAATAAATCTAGAAAAGAGACTCCTAAAGTCGTTACGGCAACAATCATCGCAACAGATATAATCACACCAAAGATCGTAACGAGCGTTCTCCTTTTATTCTGTTTCAAATGCTGAATGGTCAGCTTGTTCACAATATTCATGGATGAAGCACCTCATCCTTTGCTATCCTGCCATCTTCAATTGAAATAACGCGATCTGCTTCGAGTGCCACTCGCTCGTCGTGGGTAATCACAATGAGTGTTTGCTTATACGTTTTATTAAACATTTTCAGCAGGTCCATAATTTCCTCGCTGTTTTTGCTGTCCAGATTGCCTGTCGGTTCATCTGCAAGCATAATGGCAGGCTGGCTGATGAGCGCTCTTCCAATGGAAACACGCTGCTGCTGTCCGCCTGATAGCTGATTGGGCAAATGTGACAGCCGGTGTTCTAGGCCTAGTGTATTCACAATATCAGTTAAATGCTGATTGTCGACTTTATGTCCGTCAAGCAGTACAGGCAGTGTGATATTTTCTTCTACTGTTAATACAGGAATTAAATTATAAAATTGATAGATCAATCCAATTTGCCTGCGTCTGAAAATCGCAAGCTGTGATTCGTTTAATCCATAAATATCGGTATTGTCGACCAGCACCTTGCCGCCCGTTGGAATGTCGACACCGCCAAGCATATGCAGCAAAGTTGATTTGCCAGAGCCGGATGGCCCAATAATCGCCACGAACTCACCCTTTTTGACTGAAAAAGAAACATGATCAAGGGCTTTAACGGCTGTATCTCCTGTTCCGTACACTTTAGACAGATTCTCTATTTTTAAAATATCCATATCATATACCTCCAACATTCAATATACATAAAGTATATCTGCCTAAAATGACTCTGCCGTGACTGTAAAATGACAATTTAGTCACTTAAGCTCTTACAGGATTTGTTTATATAATTTGATGTGGAATGTGGTTCCTTGGTTCAGTTCACTTGTGACCGTAATAGAGCCATTCTGCCTTTTTATAATGCTATATGCCATGGCCAGTCCTATTCCAATGCTGTCATCGCCAGCATTTTTTCCTTTGTAAAATCGCTTAAATATGTATGGTAGATCTTCTTTCGGAATACCTCTTCCATTATCATTAATGACGATTTCGGTAAAAAGTGCATTTTCAGAGCAGGATGCCTTGATGTGTCCGCCTTCCGCCGTATGCTCCACACAATTCTTCAGAATGTTCACCAGTGCTTCTGCTGTCCACTTGGCATCTCCGATAAAATTTGCTTTGTCCTCACCTGTGAGTTCGAATGTTTGATTTTTTACATCCATTGGAATCAATAGCGGCTGTGTCGCCTGCCTTATAACATCTTCTGCATTCACTGTTTCCTTTTTAAAATGAATGGTCCCAGCATCAATTTTCGATAGTTTTAATAATGAGGACACCAGCCACTCAATTCGTTCAAGCTGCACGGTCATGCTGCGAGTGAATTCTGAACGCTTTTTATCATCTAAGTTGCTGTCGTTCAGGAGATCAGACATCACCATCATGGACGTTAAGGGAGTTTTTAATTGGTGTGAAATATCAGATATAGCATCAGTCAATTCCTGCTTATTCTTTTGAAGATAAGCACTTTGATCAGAAAGCTTCCTCGTTACTTTATAGATTTCATTTTTTAGAATGCTTAATTCACCTTCGTAATTATCACGAATGTCATATGCTATGCTTTCACTGCTGATTTTTCGCATATAATGTGTAAGTTTTTCAATTTCCCGATAGCGCCACCGTGTAAATAGTAAAAAAGCGGTAATCAGTAAAACTTCTGCTGCCAGAATGTAAATAAGAGCCTCGGTTGTTAAAAAAAATGTGGCTGCTCCCAATATAAGTACACTTATTGTCATCAATACAATCAAAAATAATTGCCATTCTCTGTTCCGCCACATGCTACTCACCTACTTTATAGCCAATACCGCGGACGGTTTTAATGATTTCTGGTGTTTGCGGATGGTCCTCAAGCTTTTCACGCAATCTTTTTATATAAACGGTTAGGGTGTTATCGTTCACAAAATCACCCGCTACATCCCATAACTGTTCAAGCAGCTGTGCTCTTGACAGCACTTGTCCAATATGATTGCTGAAAATGAGCAGCAAACGATATTCAAGTGCAGTTAGAAATACTTCTTCATCCCTTTTGAACACTTTCCCTTCCAGCGTGTTTATGACTATATGTTGAATTTCGATATTTTTTTTATTCAGTGGCTGTTTCGAGTATCTGCGCAGCACTGATTTAATTCTCGAGAGCAGCTCCCGAATCCGAAAAGGCTTCGTAATATAATCATCTCCGCCCATATCGAGGCCCATCACTACATTCACTTCATCGTCGAACGCTGTTAAAAAAATGACCGGCAGATCCTTGCGCTCTTTCACGTATGAGCACAAATCATAGCCGCTCCCATCTGGAAGTCCCACATCAAACAAGCAGAGATCAATACGGTCTATCTCTCTTGATAAAATATCCAGTGCTGAAGCAGAATTATAACAAAGAATAGATACAAACCCATCTTGTTGTAATGTATATTCAAGTCCTGCGGCAATCGTTTTGTCGTCTTCAACAATCATAATCGTTACCATTTTATTCACCCCAACCTCTAGCATAAAGGATCAATGAAGTGATAAGCAAAGTTTAATTACTTAAAAATAGAATACCCCTGCACAGGAGCAGGGGCACGTTGATTAATGCTTCATTTGGTTGTTCATAGGCATTTGCCCTTGTCCTGGTGCTGCAGCTGGCGCGTATGCATTTGTTAAAGCCTGCATATCCTGTGCTGCCAGTTGTGGAACTTGGTAGTAGTGATGTTTGTTTTGATAAATCGATAACTCATAAGCCATTTCAATGCAGTTTGGCACTGAATCAGCCAGCACTCGGCGTACAACTGGGTTTGTTACTTCAAGTGCAGACATTGTTTTTAGTGACGCTGCTGACTTATGTGCATGCAGCAGGCATCCTGAAATATATTCATCGTTTATTTCAGTTGCAGACTGGAATGGCTTTTTAGGCGCTCTTGGTGTTAAACCATAAATAAAATCATTATTTTGCGTCATATTATACGTTTGTGTCGGCACCTGAGGATCTTGACCTGTTTTGAAGCACTCAAGAGTTGTATTATACTCTTGAACAAGGAAAGCATGCTGGCGATTCATGATATTAATCAGTTCAGGATCTTGTGCATGCTCTTTTAGCAAGACAAATTGATTAATCGTGCCAACCCCTGCAGTTAGTACTTCGTTTAAGTCAAAAACCTCATGACCACCATGATTCATTTGCGGTGGTACAGTACCTGTGTGCATATTTTGGTGCATTTGGCCTTGTTGTTGGTTTTCCATGTCATTACCTCCCTTTTTAATCTCGATGTTACCTTGTTATTATGAAATCTTTTCGAGTACTTATTCACTTGTTTTCAATAACCAAAAATAAGCATAAATCGGAAGAATTACAGGAAAGAGAGTATGATTGGAAGGTGGATGTTTTGTGCTTCTTCATGAATCAGCAGCTTTTCACTCTGCTTATGTTTTCGCTTTGATTTGCTCCCGAATGCTTTCTAATTCCTTGATTGGCAGCGAGCCCAGTGATTTCATGATTTCTTTTTCAATGGATTTGCGGTTTCGTTCCCGGAACCCATCCCACCATTCGCGGAGTCCTTCTGTATTTTTGAGCAAGTATTCAATATCAATTTCCTCAACCTCATCATCAGACAAGTATGTTAACACTTCCCCAAGCATTCGGTTTAATTGCTCGATATCATCTTGATCGCTGTTGTGTTGATGTTCTTTCGTTTGAAGAGTTTCAGCCTCTGTTTCATCAGGTTTCTCAGCTTTTCTTGGCATTATGAATCGCTCCTGTTTTTTCTTTAATATGCCCTGATTGGGGGAACAGCAATCGATGAATTTTGTGAGTTATTAATGTAGAGGAAAATGAAATATGCGGAATTTTTCCGTGTATTTGTGCGGCATTGGAGCGCGAGTCATTATTCCAGTCGATTTGTGAAGTTGTGGGAAGTAGAAACCTTGCTGGCCTTCATAAAATAAGCGGCGATTTTCCGGTTATTTGCTGAGTTAAGCTATTTTAGGAGGAAATAAGCGGAGTTTTTCCGACTATTTGCTGAATTGAGCTATTTTGTGGGAAAATAAGCGGAGTTTTTCCGACTATTTCGAGAAAAATGGCCTTTTTTTATGTTTTTCGGGTAGTTAGTCGGAATTCTTCCGTCTATTTTAGCTCATTTTCCGTGATTTTATGATTTAGTCGGAATTTTTCCGTCTATTTCAGCAACATTGGAGCGATCCTTTATTCCCAGTCGATTTGTGCGGATGCGGGACGCAGAATCCTTGCTGGACACCATAAAATAAGCGGACGTTTTCCGACTATTTGCTGAATTGAGCTATTTTTTCGGAAAATAAGCGGAGTTTTTCCGACTATTTCGAGAAAAATGGCCTTTTTTTATGGTTTTCGGCTAGTTAGTCGGAATTCTTCCGTCTATTTTAGCTCATTTTCCGTGATTTTATGATTTAGTCGGAATTTTTCCGTCTATTTCAGCAACATTGGAGCGATCCTTTATTCCCAGTCGATTTGTGCAGATGCGCGACGCAGAATCCTTGCTGGCCTCCATAAAATAAGCGGACGTTTTCCGACTATTTGCTGAATTGAGCTATTTTTTGGGAAAATAAGAGGAGTTTTTCCGACTATTTCGAGAAAAATGGCCCTTTTTTATGTTTTTCGGGTAGTTAGTCGGATTTTTTCCGTCTATTTCACCACATTTTCCGTGATTTTATGATTTAGTCGGAATTTTTCCGTCTATTTCAGCAACATTGAAGCGATCCTTTATTCCCAGTCGATTTGTGCGGATGCGGGACGCAGAATCCTTGCTGGCATCCATAAAATAAGCGGAGTTTTTCCGACTATTTGCTGAATTGAGCTATTTTTTGGGAAAATAAGCGGAGTTTTTCCGACTATTTCGAGAAAAATGGCCTTTTTTTATGTTTTTCGGGTAGTTAGTCGGAATTCTTCCATCTATTTTAGCTCATTTTCCGTGATTTTGCGATTTAGTCGGAATTTTTCCGTCTATTTCACCACATTTTCCGTAATTCAGCGATTTAGTCGGATTTTTTCCGTCTATTTCACCACATTTTCCGTAATTCAGCGATTTAGTCGGATTTTTTCCGTCTATTTCACCACATTTTCCGTAATTCAGCGATTTAGTCGGAACTTTTCCGTCTATTTCACCACATTTTCCGTAATTCAGCGATTTAGTCGGATTTTTTCCGTCTATTTCACCACATTTTCCGTAATTGAGCGATTTAAGCGGAATTCTTCCGTCTATTTCAACAGCATGAATGCGACGTCAATCCATAATAACGAATATACATATTTTCCCGATTGATCTCTTCACTTTGTAGGAAAATCATTAGATGGGAGTCTTCACTTTATCCCCCAGTCGATAAGTGCGTACCCTCATGCTACCTGATGCAGGAATTAGAAGCTTTTTATCCACTAGGTTAGAGAGTACTTTTTTGACCGTTTTATCACTTAACTTCAAATACTGTAACACTTCTTTAGGGGAAATGGGTTCTCCTTTTCGAACAGCCAGCCGGAGAACTTCCTTTTCAGAAAAGGATAGTGTTGTTTCATCCAGTTCATCTCCCAGCCATTGGCCAATCACTTGCTGAACGACCTGTTGGCAGCGACGCGGTTTGTCTTTTAATTGGTCATAAGAAAAGCGAATCACAGTCCATCCATCAATCACTAACTGGTTTTGACGTTCAAGGTTGTCGGCAAATTGCCACCTGCTTATGTTTTTCAGGTGAGGTCCATACCCATCAATTTCAAAACATATCCGAACACCAGGGCGAATATAAGCAAAATCTAAGTACCTCTTGCCATCCTTGAAATCCTCCACTTCAAATTCTGGATGAAGGTACTTGAACTGATAAAATATTGGCCACCACACTTGCTTTAAAAATAGCATTTCAGCCTGATTATGACCTTCTTCCAAGCGCCGCAGCCGCTCACCAGTTCTTGCCTGCATGTGAGCACTGAAAAAAGCCCGATATTCTTCTTCGTAACCCATAGAATGCCTCCTCTCTCAGTATAGGTTCTTTTTTTATCAAGCCTAAAGCCATACCTAAGAGTATTTTTTAAAATTCAAAAAGTGTTCTATCAGGTTGTCCTGCATTTCTAAATAAGCTGTTAATGTGTATTATTTTGATTAATCTTCGGAAGAATTGTTAGGATTTACAGTGTAAAAGAAGATAGTAAAACGGAAGCAAAACTCATTGTGGATAGTTAAAGGGATCTGTGGAGATTACTATTTTTAGTTTATTATAAATCTTTCATTTGTCAATTTTATGTTCTTTATATCCTGGAAACGCAGTAGGCTTCATCAATTATAATAAACCGTTGCACTTCTTCAGTCTGTATTGAATTAATCGCACATCTTCTCCTAAGTATTCTTCTTTTCCGTTTCTGCTTGTTTCTTGGAACCCTACTTTTTCAAGCATTTTCCGTGAACGCTTGTTGTTTTCATGCGTTTCAGCCATGTATGTGGTAATTCCAAATTTCTTTAAACCATATTCCATTAATTCTGCCGCAGCTTTTGTGCCAATTCCCTGCCCCCAAAGGGTACTGTCTCCGATCGCTATTCCCAATTCGGCAGTATGGTTCTTCATATCTGCCAAGTCTCCATATCCAATTAATCTTCCCTCGTGCTCAATCCCTAATCTGACAAATTCAATAGAGGAAGTGTACACTTGATTGAGCCACCAGTCATATAATTCTTCTGGCTTTCGATCCATCTGCCAGCCGTTTGCATGACAAAACACCTCATCCGTACTCCAATTGAGCACATATTTGTAATCATTCATTGTTATAGGTCTGATTTTCACTGTTTCCTCCAATTCACTCTGTCCTTTCATTCATCTCAATGTACAGTTTAAGATCTTTCTTTATAAACCGTATGAATGATCCCAAAGAAAATACTCGCACTTCCAACAATAAAAATAGAAAAACTCTTCAATTCAGACGAGGATAATTGTAAGTCTTCGTTTATGAAAAATTGCATCTCTTCATTTAAGGAAACAGGTATGGTTATGTTTGATAAAAACATACCTATCACTGCAAAAATGCCGTATATTTGAAGAGCCTTTTTTATTGTTATGTTTTTCTTAGTATGTATGTTTATTTCAGCAGCTGCTTTTGTTTGTAGTTCCAATCTAACTCCTCCTTTTTCTGTCTCCTTTTTATACGAAGAAATAAATAGAAAGTTCCATAATTTATCAGACGTAAAATACATTTTTATACAGCAAATTTTTAAATGTGATAGTTCAGTTGTCATTTTAGCTCAGCACCATATGTACTACTATGCTGCCATACCTTTCAGGAGTATAAAAAAGTCCGCTGGCAGCGGACTTTGATTTAGGTCATAAGTGGGTTGGCTCACAGTTCTAACAACAACACGACTACAGTTACCAATTTTCAGCATTTCATATCTCGTTTCTCTCAGTAATACGCCTAATATCGGTATCCCAGTCCCTTCCCCCTCACCTAACAATAAATGAAAGCTTAGCTTTTTCTTCCCCATTTATAAGAATAGATATCGTGTGATCACCAGGATAGTGTTTTCTTGTGGTCATATCTTTAAAGGATTGTTTCTTTTTATACAGAAGCGGTTTATCCTTCGAGATGGTATTTTCCGTTATTTTAAATATTTTAGCGGATTGTTTGCCTAGTGCTTTTGCATAGTGAATTCGGTATTCCAACCGGATCGGGGTTGGTTCGGTTCGTTCTGATGTGATGGCAAAAGAAAAAAGAAGTTCTCCCCCTATATGGATCGTTTCATTTTCAATCCTGAAGTTTTGAACAGATATTCCTTCTGCACCAGAATATCCAAATAAGGATAGAGCTGCTGGATCGCCCTTTTTTAAAAGTGTCCGGCAAGCGTGTTTGATAATCCAATCCGTATTAGGATGTGTTCCAAGCCACTTCTCTGCTAGTGCGAGGACAAGTTGTGGATGATCCTTTGAGATATCATTTAAATTATTGGCGACGCTTTTACGGACATATAAAGATTCATCTTTTTTCAAAAGCTCTAAGATAGGCATGATTGGAGATGGGTCTTTTTTTAATGACTGGAGAGCTACTCCCCATGGAAGACGGGGGCGCATCCCTTCACTTGCCAGACGCCGTACGCTTGCATGAGAGGAAATAGCCCAGTGCTCCATTTGTTTCGCCATCTTTCCTAAGTCCTTGATAATGAATGGTCGGACGGCAAATTCAGATGTTGAATACATTGTGAAATGTTCCAAGGCTGCAAGTGATGGCTCCCAGTGTTCTAAACCAAAGACCTCTACATAGTCTGGAAAAATAATGGCTGCCAGATCTTCATGTTTAAAATGGGGTGCGACTTTCATGAGAATGTCTAGGCTCTCTTCATAATCTTCAGGCAATCCTTCATTCAATTTTAAGGTAATATGGCGCATCCGTTCCTTTAATGTTCTTTGCTCCCATTGTTCATCGAAAATAGCAGAAAAGAATTCCTCCCCCTGAAAGGGAGGATATTCATTTTTAATGGAAGCAATCAATTTTTGAATGAAAAGTTCATTGTAAATGTCTTTTAATGCCGAAGCCATTTCCGTGCCACTCCTTTCGATTAGAACTTAATGATTCATCAGTAGAAATTGTGTTTTGCTGCCTGTTTGGGTTGCTGTTACCTCTAATCTGGCATCTATTCTTTCCTTCAGCTCCGGAACGTGTGAAATGAGGCCAACGAGTCGGCCGCTGCTTTGAATATCAATTAATGATTCGATTGCCTGATCTAAGGATTCAGGATCGAGGGTACCGAAGCCTTCATCAATAAACATGGTTTCAAGTGAAACTCCCCCGGCATAGTTTTGAACTACATCTGCAAGGCCAAGCGCCAATGCAAGTGACGCTTTAAAGCTTTCACCGCCTGACAATGTTTTCACATGTCTTTCCTGTCCAGTATATTGATCAAAAATCAGCAGTTCAAGTCCGCTTTGAACATTTCCCTTAGAACGGTCTGTTTTGCGGAGCAATTCATAGCGTCCGCTCGTCATTTTAGTCAGACGGCTGTTTGCTTCTCGTAAAATATCATCTAAAAAGGCGGCAAGAACGAAACGTTCAAATGTGATTCTGTACGTATTCTGTCCTTTTGATATATCAGCCAAATGGCCAATAAGCTGATAGCGCTCTTCCAGCTGCTTCATAGAGTCATTTATGTCATCAATTTTTTGTTTTGTTGCTTCATTTTCTCTTTTTTTGATCGTTAATGATGTGTATTGCTCTTGCAGGATTGAGATTTGCTCGTCCAATTCGTTCAGCTGATTTCTCATTGCCTCCAAATCAGGCTTTTCTACATGGCGGAGAAGCTCCGACAGCTCAGAAATCCGGTCTGTTACCGAACGAAGCTCTTCTCTATAGTTGCGGATGTAGCTGTCAAGGTTCTGCAGCTGCTGTTCCGTACGCTTAGCCTGTTTATATTCTCCATATACCGTAAAGCCTTGCTTTTGCATGTTATCTACAAATAATTCGCGCTCCACTTTAAGCTTTTCGCGGATGTGACCAGCATTTTTCTCCAGCAGCTCTAATCTGGCCTTTTCAGCAGCGTGCTTCGATTGTGTATCCTGATACATCTTTTGTGCTGCTTCAAGTTTATTGTGCAAATCCTGCAATTCATTTTCTGCCTGTTGTAATTGCTTTTGATAAAGCTGTACAGATCGCAGCTCAGCAGGTATTTTTGCTGTCATTCGTGTCAGCTCTGTTTGTTTTTCGGTATATCGTATTGTCGCATCATTCACTTTTTCTCTGGTGATTTGCAATTCGTTTTGAAGCTTTTTCTTTGCTTCTTCACCAGTTTTCAATTGATGTTCACATTGAGATAGTCTTTCTTTCTCTTTGCTGTACTCTTTTTGCGTAAGTGTTAATTCCTGAAGCTTTTCTTTCGCTGTATGAAAAAGAGAAGGCAGCTGCTCCTTTTGGTAATCAGGTGAGTTTTTTCGTATATCCTCTTCCAAATCATGCAAAGTATCAAATATTGCTTGTTTTGTTGATTGTGCCTGATAAAATGCGGACTCTGCCTGGGCTTTTTGCTGTTCCACCTTGACCAGCTTTTCCTTGGCAGCCTTTAAATCTTCATCGGTTGGAACTTCGCCGCTTGCATGTGCAGGCAAGGGATGATGCTCCGAGCCACAAACAGAACAAGCCTCTCCATCAGCCAATTTGCCAGCCAGCACAGCAGCCTGGCCTTTCAGCCATTTGTTCTCTAATGCTTCTTGAGTTGCTTTTGCATCATCTAACTGATGTTTTGTTGCTGTATAGTATTGTTCTTTTTCTTTGTGAACGTGATCTGCTTCATTGAAGCGATCATATTGATTTTTAAGCTGCTGCAGCTTTTGCAGTTCATTGTTAAGCTTTTCAATGACATGCTCATTTTGCATAAATTGAAGCTGATTTTGTTCTAATTTACCTTTCTCTGCAGCTAACTCTTCAAGCTTGGCTTCCATTTGTATTTGTTGTCCCTCAAGCCCGGAACGCTTCTCTTTTAACTGCTGGAGATCTTTGTTCGCTTCCATTGCTTCAGTCTCGACAGCCGCAAATGAATAAATATCCTCTTGAATGTTTTTTAAACGATGGACGTTTTCCTGAGCAGAGGTTCGTGCCTCTCCCTTATTCTGTTCTGCCGTCCAGCGCGCTTCATGCTGCTGAAGCAATTGGGTTAAATCTTTCAATCTTGTATCGGCTTGATGATGCTCCTGCTCGGCTTCATCTAAATCACGCTTCAACATGTGGCATATTTCTTCCTGCTGTTCCAGAATGGCCGCTTTGTGTGCAAGAGCAATCTCGGCTTCCTTTTGCTCCACAGTGGTTTTTAAACCATCCAATTCAATCTTACGTTGCTGCAGGCTTTCTTTTGTTTCCAGCTGCTTAACAATATTTTCAGCTTCATAGAGCTTTTGCTGGAGTTTGTTTCGTTTCTCCTGCTCGGTCTTGCCTGCCTTGATGAGCTGCTGAAGGGCAGCATCCATAAAGGAAAGCTCTTCTTGAAGAAGGGGAAGAATAACTACATCATTCGTGCTTCCCGCCTCTATATAGGCTTTCAGTTCATCAGAAAAAGACGCATGAATTTGCTGAATCGCCTGAGATCGTTCCTCTAGCCTTTTTTCCACTGCTTTTTTCAATTGTGATGCTTCTTCTTTTAAAACCTCTTCGATTCTCTTATAAAGCTCTGTATGGAATAGGCGCTGCAGTATTAATTCTTTATCTTTGCTGTCAGATGTAAGCAATTTGCGGAATTCGCCTTGAGGAATCATTAAAATTTGCCGAAATTGATTGCTGTCGATAATCATGATTTCTTTTATTTTTTCATCTACATCGCGTACATTGGAGGCGAGAAGCTGTAATTTGCCATCTTCATCGTACACATAAAGTTCTGCTTTGGCTCCAACGGTTGTTGTGCCGTCTCCGCGTTCTTTTTTCTTGATTTGCTGCGGAGATCTTGAGATAAAATAGGTTTTATTTCTGAGCGAGAATTCTAAGGAGATTTCTGTGGCCATACTCTCACTTGCAAATTGGCTGCGAAGATCACTGCCATTCCGGTCTTCTCCGCTTGCTTTTCCATAGATTGCAAAGCTGATTCCATCAAAAATCGTCGTTTTGCCTGCACCTGTTTTACCTGAAATGACAAACATCGTTCTCATCCCGAGTTGTGTAAAGTCGATCTCTTCTTTGCCTGCATATGGGCCAAAAGCTTGCATAGTCAATTTTAACGGTCTCATTTCAATGCTTCCTCCTTCCGTACCTTTTCAATAACATCCGCAATCGCCGCTTTTCTTTCGTCGGTAAAAGCAGAGGTGGTCATTTCCTCATAAAATTGCTGAAAAAGATCCAGCTCAGATTTTTTCCCATCCTTAATAGAGGTGAAGGATGATTTCTTTTTCATATCCGTTATCGAAATTTTCCGCTCTAAATGAAGCACATTGGGAAACACTTGACGGAGCTTGTTAATCGGGTCAATTAAAGCTCCTTCATCTAATAAATTAATTTTATAATAATCTTCTATATTTTGTTTTTCATAGAAAGAAGGATCTAATAATTCCTCTAAGTGTCCTTCTATTTCCCTCATATCTTTTTTAGGCTGAATTGTACGTGTGCGAAGTTCGAACTCTCCATTTTCTTTCATATCGATGATGGATATAGATTTATTTTGCTTTGCTTCTGAAAAAGAATATTTTAAGAGAGAGCCAGAATAGCGGACTGTATCATGTTTAATGGCATCCGGACTATGCAAATGCCCTAAAGCGGTATAGCTGAAAGGTGAAAAAACATCAGCGTGAACACAGCCTGAACCGCCAACAGATAATGTTCGCTCAGAATCACTCGTTTTTCCGCCTAGCACAAAGGCATGTCCAATCAGGACATTCGGTTCATCAGGATTGATAATTTTTTCGATCTCGCCAACGACTCGTTTCATTGCATCGTCATGGCTTTGTATGCTTGCATCATCAAACAAATGGCGCACCATGCCAGGTTCTGCATAAGGCACTAAATAGAAGTTTACGCCATTAACGGTTACTGGCTGAAAAGCAGAATGCAGCTTTCCCTCCAGAAAAAATTGGCTTTGTTTATACCATGAGCTTCCAAAAGAAAGGCGCTCAGCACTATCGTGGTTGCCGCCTATCGCAACAATTGGTGTCTTTAACTCTACATTTATTTTAAATAATACTTCATTCAGCAGTTCAACCGCTTCAGTTGGAGGAACTGAACGGTCATATAAATCACCTGCAATCACAACTGCATCCGGCTTTTCTTCTTCGACAACTTCAACAAATCTCTCTAGAAAGTAGCGCTGATCCTCTGTCATATATACACCATGAACGAGCTTCCCTAGATGCCAATCAGCCGTATGTATAAACTTCATTTGCCATTCCTCCCCATTCCCTATTATTTGAATCTATTATAACAAATCAGAAATGGGCATAGGAATATTTGTTCTATTTTAATTATTTTAATTTTGAAGGATGATGTTTTTTATGTACCCCATTTACTAATTCTGAAAATAATTCCCCTGGAGGTGTTTGATCCGTAATAGGGTTCTGTGTGGTAAGCCCCATTAACCTTTTGAATTCCCCAACAGTAAGCGGTTTTGCTTCATCCGTTAATTCATAGCCAATTTGTCCATTAGGTTCCAGTGTTGCTGTTTTAATATTCTCTAGCTTACTAATACCCGATATTCGAATGCGCATTTCGAGTTCATCAACAGAGATACGCAGTTTTTTTAGCTGATGAATATCAATGATGCCATCTTGAATGATAACTTTTGACTTGCCTGTAATAAATTTTTCAACTGCATTAAATTTTAACTGTACAATTTCCATGAAGACAAGGGCTGCCACAAAAATCCCTGCGGCAACGACTGTTTTCCAGACGCTTTGTTCTACAATAGGTTTAACAATGATCGATCCGATGGAGATCATGACAACCGTTTCTGCAAGGGTCATCTGCGAAATCGATTTTCTGCCAGCCAGTCTTAAAAGAAGTACACCAGCAAAAACCATTATGAGGGCTGCAAGAGCAAAGTTCATAATTATTCACCTTTCTTCTAAAAAAATTGTGCCGATCAATATGCTTTAAGCAGCAGTTGCCTGTTGCGGCGGTTTACATTCCTGTTATTAACAGCAAGGTAGACGTGAGATCGTTATTCTATTGTTTGGATTTTTTAGGTGAATTATGCAAAAAGAGGACTGATGATATAAGGAGTAGAATCTGAAGATAGAAAAAGCAGCCCTGGCGTTTGCCTAGGCTGCTTTGTATGTTAGCAATTATAGTTTGTTTACGTTTGAAGCTTGAGGTCCACGAGCACCTTCAACAACTTCGAAAGATACTTCTTGACCTTCGTCTAAAGACTTGAAGCCTTCAGTTTGGATTGCAGAGAAGTGTACGAATACATCGTTTCCGTCTTCGCCTTCGATGAAGCCGAATCCTTTTTCAGCATTAAACCATTTTACTTTACCGTTTTTCATGAAAAAATCCTCCTATTGACTAGTTCATTAGCCATCTTTAATCACCATTTACAACGATTATGCTTTACCGATAGTTACTGTTCCTAACCTTAATAGAAAAGACGGAAAAGTGGCTCAAAAAGTATAACGCGATGCAGAACGGCTATCTTTAACTTAGCATTATATTTTAAAACTGTCAACAATTTCCGTTCCTATTATCCCTCTCTATTGCTTCATCTTTTCAGGTAAACTTTGGATTGAGGAGACTACAACATCAAGCTTTGCTTCGATCCGGCTAAGTAGAAATAAGGTTACTACAATCGGAAAGCCCACTTCACCTATCATTTGGACAATCTCGTCCATCCTATTTTCCCTCCTTTCATTTTTACAGGAGCATGCTGCTGCCACATGATGCGTTCTGAAGGTTAAAACAAGACCGGCACACGAAGTTACCGGTCTCTAAAAAATTAAACAAATTCATAGGATGTAACAGTCCGTTCTACTAATCTTGCTTCTTTTGCGGCTGCATAACTGCCATTGCTGCCTTGGAATACACCAGAGGCAATCATCTGCTCCATTGCTGCTTTCACCGCATCAGGATCAATCGGCTCTTTTGGCTGATCAATTGAGATTCGCGCCTGTTTATCCAGGTTTGTAAGAAACGTAAGTTCCAGCGTTTTTTCCATGAGTTACACCTCCCTTCTTTCTTATGATCCAATTCATTATTCTGCAATCGTGTAGCTGTCGTTTCTTGTAATAGAAACGAGTGGAGTATCAGTTAGACTGCCGACAGCTTGTGCTGCGGAAAGTAACCCATCTGCTGATGCATCTCTTTTGATGTTTGAAAAGGTTTTTGACTTTAAAATCGGCTCTCCCTTTTCGTTTAATCCCGTTTCAAAGGCAAGCTTCAACTTGGAATCAATTAATAATGCTTCTGCCATGGCTGATCACCTCCTTTCGGCTTTTATATACAAAAAAAGCGAAGGAAAGGACAGGTCAATCTAAATTATATTTAGTTGAATTCCCTCAGGTTAATGAAACAAGCAATTCTAGTACAGCTTCATAAGATATAGAGAAGCCGGAAAAAGGAGGTGGTTTGATGGATTTATTAACTTTCCTGAACCAAAAATACGTCATGCTAATACCGGCTCTATGGGTTATTGGAG
Organism: Cytobacillus gottheilii; assembly: GCF_900166665.1. Lineage (GTDB taxonomy): Bacteria > Bacillota > Bacilli > Bacillales > Cytobacillaceae > Cytobacillus > Cytobacillus gottheilii_A. Next base: position 2,690,156 of record NZ_LT800494.1, read on the forward strand.
CCGCTTTAAAAAATACCCCGATTATTCCAGATTGGACAATTATCTGGATTTTATTTCTTTGTTCAATCATGATTGGAAGTCTAGCTCACGGCTTTACTTTTGAATCGGTTGTAAACGGGATCATAGCTGCCGGCGTAGCTGTTTTTGGGCATCAAATGTTGAAGCAGACAATGGAAGGTGGATTGATAAAAAGACAAAAAAAATAGCACAGGCTTAGATCGGTAAGTTCTTTAGGAAGTGAATTGCCAATTGTACTTGCCAGCCTTGCTGGCAAATTGGCTACATATGGACGAGACGTCTGCATTTTTATACAGTGTTTGATAGGCTTAAGGAAAACAAAATAACCACTGTAGATAGGAGGAAAAAACTTTTTAAATAAGAGGCTGGGACAAAACGAAATTAATCTTTCTAAAACACGAATATTCAATAATTTGATTGGGTAATTAAACAAGTCCGTTCCATTGCGCTGCGGACCCTCGCTTTCCGTGGGGAGGAAGCTGAGCCTCCTCGCAGCAAAGCTGCTGCGGGGTCTCACCCTTTCCTCTATTGCCCACTGGAGTCGAGGATCCTCCGCTCCATTTCACTCTGTTAATAAAATATATTATATATTCATAAATAAAAAACCGAATGATTAGAAAGATGACCTCCTAACCATTCGGTTCTGTGGTTGTGTTAAATACTTATGTCCCAGCCTCTTTTTTATATCTTGAATTTAATAACATCTATGTCCAATTAAAGTTTAAATCTTGAAACCACTGTCTGCAGGTCTTCTGACAGTTTTGCTAAGGATTCTGCTGAAGTAGCGACCTCTTCCATTGTTGCCAGCTGTTCTTCCGTAGCCGCAGAAGTTTCTTGAGCGGAGGATACATTGCGCTCAGAAATATCTTTAATCGTCGTAATTTGCTCGTTAATTTTATCACTAATACTTGATAAACATTCAATTGAGACATTTACCTCGGCCACTCTTTCAATTACATCTCCAATTGATGTGAAGATCTCCATAAAAGCAGCATTGGCGTTTTCTGTATCTGTCAGTCCCTCGTGTACTTGAGCATTGCCTTCTTCCATGGCAATAACCGCTTGCTCTGTTTCTCCTTGAATGAGGTCAACCATATGCTGAATTTGATCGGCGGATTTCTTTGATTCCTCTGCCAGCTTTCTCACTTCATCCGCTACCACCGCAAAACCTTTTCCATGTTCACCGGCTCTTGCAGCTTCAATCGCTGCATTTAATGCCAATAAATTCGTTTGATCGGCAATGGAAGTGATCATGCCGACAAAATTGCTGATTTCTTCAGAGCGTGTTTTCAGTGCCGTAATGTACCCAGTGGCGTTTTCAACAGATGTATTGATCTCCTTCATTTGCTGTACGACATTTTCAACTGCATGTGTTCCTTTATCTGTTAATTCAGTTGCTTTTTCTGTCGCATTCAGCATTTTTTCACTGCTTTTGGAAATTTGCTTTATACCTGATGACATTTCATCAACAGATAATGAAATCTCCTGAAACTGGTTTAACTGCAATTCTGTTTCAGCCACATTCGATTGCGAAATATGAGCAACCTGCTCAGAAGCAAGTGTACTTTGTTCAGAGCTTGCAGCCATTTCTTCACTGCTGGTGGCCACTTGACTGGAAGTATCTCGTACTTGTCCGACTAAAAGTCTTAATTCCGTCACCATTTTATTCAAGGATGTAATAAAGCTTCCGATCTCATCACGGTTTTTCACCTTTATTTTACCTTGACTTAAGTCTCCTTCTGCCACACGGTCAATCGTTTTCGCAGCCAGCTTGATCGGATTTGAAATCGATCTGCCAATAAAATACGCCACAACTATTCCTAAAATAATAGCAGAAATACTGCTCAGCAGCACAATCGTTTGTATCATGCTAACTTCTGCAGCCGTTTGCTCTGTCTGCTGTGATAACAAATCTTCTTCAACTTTTACTAGACGATCAGCTGCAGCAATAAATTCTTCCCCTACAGCTTTTGCATCCGTCTCCGCAAGTTCCATATAAGCAGCTTCATTTTGCTGAATTTTTAATGTGATTTGCTCTTCGGAAATTTCATAAAATTGAGTATGCAAAGCATCAATCTCTTCGATCAGCTGTTGAGATTCAGAATGGTTTGCACTTCCTTTTAAAGCTTCTATGTAGTGAATCAGCCTTTTACGAGCGCTTTCAAAATCCTCCAAATAGGTTGAATCACCCGTCAGCAAATAGCCATTTATACCATTCGCCTGATTATATAAATCTATTTTTAAATCCTTTACCGTCAGCGCAACAGGAACGCGATCGTCAATAATTTCTTCATATTGATTGTTTACATTTTCAAGCTCATAATTTGATAGTCCAGCTACAATGCCAAACAGCAAAAACACAATGAAAAATCCAAACAGCAGCTTTTTAGCTACCGTCATCTTCATTTTCTTGCTTTTTTTCATCATCCTCTTCCTCTCGTGTCGAATAGTAGGTGTAAATAGGATTTTATACTTATAAGGTACCATAGATTAGGTCCAAACGTCAGCAACTTTTATCCTATTTCGCTTAGTGGAGCTGTATTTTAATGACAGCTGTACATAGAGTAAGGGTTAATATATGAGTGTGCTTAAGTGACCATTCACCTTCCGCTTGTTTTCAGCATAAAAAAATGCCGCCAAACTCTTGGAGTTTAGCGGCCACAATGCAGACCAAAGATCTATTAGGGAGGAGATCTTACAATGTTATTGTATGCATTGTCCGTTTGCTGGCTTGGACAAACATCCCTAGGTATTATCATCATTTTTAACATTTCTTGAATTGGACTTACACTCGTTTCTTCAAGATGCTTTCATATTCTTTTGCTGTACGAATTTCTACAGTTAATTGTCCATCCTTCATGACTGTATGAATCAAAAAGGGAGCACCTGCAGTGTTTTGAAAACGAAAATCAAGCCCTCCATAGGAAACAGTTGCATCTCTTCCGACTGGCACATATCCTACGGTTACAGAATGGTTATGCTTTTCAACATACTCAACAGCCAATTGATCAACCGCATTAAATAGCGTTGAAGACGTTTGACAGATCCCTCCGCCAATGCCCATGACCAGTTTGCCATTAACCGCCTCTTCAGCAGGCTGATAGCCATGTGCTTCGTCACTTGGTCCTACTGTCGTATTAAATGAAAAAATATCATCCTTTCCAACAATCACCTGGTGGATTGCTTCTGTCGACAGCTCGATATTTTTTGTTCTGCCAGCAACTTGAGCATTATAATGAGTTGTATAGGAGGCAATAACCACTTCATTTAATACGCTCGCATCTTCAGGAGCATAGCCGCTCGCCGTCGTGTATAAAGGCAATTCTACCTCACCGCCTTTATCCGAAAGAGCCAAAATGTTATCTACCAGCTCTTTTTCTTCCAGGATAACTCTTGGTGTCCCTTTAACAACACTGCCATCAGCACTTATTTTGTCAGGATACATACGCTTGTCGTAGCCAGTCTGATCCTCTGTGCCTCGAGCAAGCTCTCTCGCCCATTTTGCCAGCTCTTGTTTATACGCATCCAGATTTTCGCTGTAGCCTAACTCCACCGGATCAATTGTTCGAATGACCTCTTTTGTTTCGGGATCAACGATTGAAACAGACAGAGGTTCTTCCGCTTCCGTTTTTGTTTCGGTTTCCACGTTCTTCTTTTTTTCTTCCGTTTCCTGCGATAATCGTTCTAGCTCTACAATTTTCTTTTCAAGCTGAACAATTTCCTTTTTTAATTCTTCTTCAACCGTTTCTTGTCCAGAACAACCACTGAGAAGGCCAATGCCTAAAATGGTCCAAACGCTGATTAAGCGAACTCTTTTTCTCATGCTTCCCCCTACATATACATAAAATTTGGATTCAATTATATGTATGGTCAGAAAAGGAAGGATATGTAAGGAAATATTGCTAACCAAAGAAATTAGCTAATAGACGAGTTTATATATAAGAAAACGTTCATATTGATTTTTTTTATACATAGATGATAAATCAATTTCCTTTTTTAGTTCAAAACATGGATTCTTTTCTAAAAAATCAACATAATCATTGTCAATATAATAAAAAATCAGCTCGATATCTCTCCAGTATTCTTCTGCTGACATAAGGATATTATTGATCACCTTTATAAAAATCTGAACAGTGAAAGGATTAAAGAAATAAAATCGATTTTGTGATGCCTTTATTTTATATTCCTCTGCCAAAATACATTCAAATTGAATTTTCTCAGCAGAAGCCCTCGATCTGTTCTTATAGGTTTCTTTATTTTTAAGTGCCTGATGATAAAATTGTTTATTCATTTCAATCCCTGTCGCTGCATTTTGAAAATAATGATGGCTATAAAAATTTAATCTTCCCTTTCCACAGCCATAATCAACAATATGGTCATCTGCAGATAGCTCATACTGTTTAAACAATTCATCAAGGGCCTGATAGGGAGTCGGCTCATAACGATGATAATGATAGGAAGCAATAACACTAAGCTCTTGGTCTAATGTCGAAATATTTAACTGTTGATCGTATTGTCCTTCGGTTAACATGTATGGAATCACCTCTCTTTATTATATGGAAAAGGCACGTTCAAAACTAAAAGTGCCATTAAGCAATAATAAAAAATCCGAATGATTAGAGATATGATCTCTAATCATCCGGATGTATGGTCTTCTTATTCTGTATCTTCAGTTCTAGTATTTTGTTGCTCTGTGGATGATTCTTCTGTCTGATCTTCTTGATCTTCAGCAGTTTCTTCATCCTGAGGAGCCGTGTAATTGTACTGTGAACGATCTACAGGTTCAAAGCCTTCAGGTTCATAAAAACGAAGCAAGTCACCATTAACGACTTTATCTGATAATGCAAGTTTGTTCTCAACCACTGCCTGCATTTCTTCTGCTTCTTTCAAGCGAGCTTCATCTTCAATCAGCTCACCTGTAATGGAATCGTAAAATTTACCTGAAATAGACGTAATCGTCGAGCTGACAAAGTCACCATTTCGGAAAGGTGTAACGTCATCATGTTGTTCTGACAATAGATCCGTTCCGAATTGCAAGTAATCCTTTGTATCAATACCAAGCAAATGCATTAAAGTTGGCATTAAGTCAATTTGTCCGCCATATTCATGATCTATTCCGCCTTCCATTCCTGGTACGCGAATAAATAACGGTACACGCTGCAGACCTGTTTGTTCAAATGCACCAACTTCATGGCCTAAAACTTGTTCCATAGCTTTTGTATGGTTGCTTGAGATTCCATAGTGATCACCATACATCACAATTACAGAATTGTCATATAGACCAGATTCCTTCAGATAATTGAAAAACTCCTCTAACGCTTCATCTGCATATCTTGCTGTACGGAAATAATTATCGACTGATTTATCTCCAGTAGTGTGAGCTGCAATTGTTGCTTTATCTTCTGCTAATGGATATGGGTAATGATGCGATACCGTAATAAACTTTGTATAGAATGGCTGCGGCAATGATTCAAGCAGGCTTTGAGACTGCTCAAAAAACGGCTTGTCCATAAGTCCATAATCTGCCATATCTTCTTCATTTAACTCATAGTAATTACTGTCAAAGAAGTGATTGTAACCAAAGGATTTGTAAATTTCATTCCGATTCCAGAACGTGCCCGAATTACCGTGGAATACAGCAGATGAATATCCTTTTTGCCCCAGGATTGCAGGAGCAGACTGATACGTATTCATTCCCTTTGTTGTAAATGCAGAGCCTTGCGGAAGTCCGTATAAAGAGTTCTCAAGGATAAATTCTGCATCAGCTGTTTTCCCCTGTGCTGTCTGATGGAAGAAATTATCAAAATAAAGTGTATTTTCATCTCTTGTCATTGAATTTAAGAAAGGTGTAACCTCTTCGCCATGCAATTTATAATCCATCAGGAATGTTTGAATGGACTCAAGATGAATATAAATCACATTTTTTCCTTCAGCGATGCCGAAGTATTTTTGGTTTGGCTCAGCATAATTAGAAGAAGTAAAGTTTACCACTTCAGTTGTGTCATTGCTATCAGCCATAACACGCTGTGCCGACGCTTTTGTACTCTGAACAGCATCGTAAATAGTATAGTTGTACATACCTAAATATTTCACGATATAGTTGCGGTCAAATCCTCTAGTTAATAACTGAGGACGGTCTGTTTCCGCTAAACCAAGATTTGCACTTGAAATCGCTAATGCGAGTGAAAAGACCGCAGCAGCTTTTCGGCGGCTCATATCCTTCATTTCAATCTTTGCAAATTTAAACACAAGCAGCATGAGTAAAAATGCAAAATCAGCAAAGAATAAAAGGTCATATGGTCGTAAAAGGGATAGCACACTGCTGCTGACATCACCGAAGTTTTGCGTTTGTGTCAACGTCGGCAGTGTAATAAAGTCATTAAAAAATCTGTAGTAGACGGTGTTAGCATAAAGTAAAAACGACATGAAAAAGTAAAGAACCATTAAGGCAATATACTTTCTGCGGCCTTTAAAAAATGACGCAACACCCAGGAACAGGATTGCTGATCCGAGTGGATTTAAGAATAACAATGTTTTTTGCAGTGTATTTTCAATTCCGAGTTCAAATTGTGTTAATTGTACAATGTACGTTTTCATCCAAAGGAAGAACACAGCTAAAAAGAAAAAGCCAATATATTTACTGAAAATACTTTGACCTTTACTCAATAAGTTGTTCATTTCTTGCACCTACCTTCTAGCACACTATTATAGCATATTAGCATTCTATTTTATATATGATAAACTTCCCTAACCAATAAATGGTTATTTTAGCCTGTGTGTCAAAAATTATGATCACAGTTATATAACTATACTCCGATTTTTCATTAAGTCAAGTATCCGCAATTTGACAGAAATTTATTAATTATATTGCAAATGAATGCTTATAGAATGAAGACCCTTTTCTATAATTGTATTGTGCCCATTTGTTTGCTTGTATGATACTGCGCAGAGTGAACTGGCGATATTTAGTATAAAACAAGCCTTCAATAATGTCCAATGATTTCCATTCGACAAAATCGGCGGCTGATCTAACCCTCTATATCTTGGTTTGTGTATTATATTTAAACAAGTCCGTTCCACCTGCGCTGCGGGGTCTCACCTTTTCCTCTATTGCCCACAGGAATCGAGAGTCCTCCGCTCCATTTCACTCATGTTAATAAAATATTTTTATAATCATAAAAAAACCGAATGAAGAAAGATGACTTCCTAACCATTCGGTTCTTTGGGTGTGTTAAATACTATGTCCCAGCCTCATGTGTCACTGAGAAGCATCATTCTGCCCCTCTCTCTTACCGAGCAGTATACTTTTGTTCTTAGTTTTTAGCTAATTTCGGTGAAAATTTTTGCGGTTCTTCAGCTGGTTCTTCTGCCTGTTTAGAACGTTTAATAAAGAAGGCCAGGATTAATGCTACCGCGGCAATTCCAGTTGCTACTAAGAATGCATCATTAATTCCATCTAGGGTGGATTGCATCATAATCTGCTGCTGCAATTGAGCTGCAGCCTCCCCGGTTGGCTGTACACCGCCGCTTTGCTGTAATGCATCTGCCGCAAGATCTTTTGCATAGTGCTCACTTTGCGTTGTCATGATCGTGACAAGCAATGCTGTACCAATCGCACCTGAAACTTGGTTTAATGTGTTATTCATCGCAGTACCATGCGGGTAAAATTTCGTTGGAAGCTGATTAAGGCCATTGGTTGATACTGGCATCATCACCATCGACATCCCAAGCATGCGCACAGAGTTTAAAATAACCAGCTGTGTATACGTGATATCCATTGTTAAATTACTAAAGAAATATGTTGTGATTACCGTAATTGTTAATCCGATAACGGCCAGAATACGTCCGCCGATTTTGTCGAATAATCTTCCTGTAATTGGTGACATAAAGGCCATCACCAATGCACCCGGCAGCATCATTAAGCCTGCATCTAATGGTGAAATGCCGCGAATCGTTTGTACATAAATAGGAATTAACAGCATACCAGAGAACATCGCCATATTCATTGTCATGGTAATAACAGAAGACAAAGCGAACATTGGGAACTTAAAGACACCAAAATTCAGCATTGGCATAGCTTGTGATCTCTGACGCAGAATAAAGGTTACAAGTGACACAAGACCTACAGCAAGCGGTATGATCACGTGCAGGCTATCCCATCCTTTAGTCCCTGCAGAACTGAATCCATATAAAATACCGCCAAAGCCGGCACTGGATAACACAACAGAGATCAGATCCAGACGAATACTTACTTTTTCTTTCTTATCTTTTAGTAAGAAGAAACCGATCAACAAAACAATGATGGCTATTGGAGTGACAAAGTGGAAAAGCATTCTCCAGTCATAATTCTCAACAATCCAGCCGGATAATGTTGGCCCGATCGCTGGGGCTGCCATAAGGATTAAACCAAAAATCCCCATCGCTGCTCCCCTTTTTTCAATTGGAAAGCTAACAAGCATAACATTCATCAATAATGGCATCATAATAGCCGAACCAGATGCCTGCAGCATTCTTCCTGAAAGCAGAATTGGAAATTCATGTGCAATTCCGCAAATAAGTGTTCCAATTGTAAACAAAGTCATTGCCACAAGGAATAAGCGACGCACTGAATATTTTTGAATTAAGAACGCAGTCATGGGAATCAAGACTCCGTTAACAAGCATAAAGCCTGTCGTTAGCCACTGCACTGTGGTTGGTTCAATTTTTAGATCATCCATTATAGACGGCAAGGCGATATTAAGCAGTGTATTATTTAAAAAAGCAATAAATGCACCAATCATTAAAACTGCAATAATGCCGTACGGAGGCCGTGTAGTCGAATTTTGTTTTTCTTCCATTGTTTTCACCTCTTATTGTACTGTTGGTACATTAATTTGTACCTTTGTTCTATGTCATAGGCAATATCATATAACACCCCATCACTTTATGCAATCAAAACTTCTTCGATTTCCTAAATTTATTTTTTCTGAACTTTATAGGAATTATCCTTCCCCTTTTCCTTTTAAATTGATCTTAAAAAAGTAAAAAAAAGGCTGTTTTTGCAAGATATGACTAAATGCTCCTTTAAAAAGTGATGATTTAAACAGCAATGATTTAGAAAAGAACGAAAAAGAAAAAGGCTGGGACAAAACGAAATTAATCTTTCTAAAACACAAATATAAAACATCTTAGTTTGGGTATTTAAACAAGTCCGTTCCACCTGCGCTGCGGGGTCTTACCTTTTCCTCTATTTCCCTCCGGAGTCGAGAGTCCTCCGCTCCATTACTCTCATATTAATAAAATATATTTTCTAATCATAAAAAAACCGAATGATTAGAAAAATAACTTCCTAACCATTCGGTTCTCTTAGTGTGTTAAATACTTATGTCCCAGCTTTTTTTTCGACTGTCTATTTCAATGCTAATCATTCTGTATACGGTGCACTCTGATAGAAATAATTCGGTTTTTTGATTTTATTTTCATAGGAGGAATGAAAAATATGTGTAGCTGCTGGTGAAATTGGCGGAATGAGCCATGTCCAGTCTCCCGTTACCTCTCTGTTCTGATCTGCTTCTATTTGTTCAAATCGTTTGAACTGCTTTGCAGCCGTATGATGGTCTACTATGCTGACACCATTTTTCTTGTATGAATAAAGGACAGCCGCATTTAATTCAACAAGGGCGCGATCCTTCCATAACGTTGCGTTTAATGCTGTATCCAATCCAAGTAAAGCAGCTACCTTAGGCAAAAGATTGTACCGTTCCTCATCAGCAAAGTTTCTCGCTCCAATTTCTGTGCCCATATACCATCCATTAAATGGAGCTGCACTATACTCAATTCCGCCAATCTCCAATTTCATTTCAGAAATGACGGGAACGGCATACCATTTTAAGCCTAAATCCCGGAAATCCGGATAATCTGGGTGTTCGATCTCTACTTCTTTAATGATTTCAAGCGGCAGTTCCTTCCACTGAGGAGGCTGATCATTGATTTGCACCACAACTGGCAAAAGATCGAACATCCCGTATTGAGGCTTCCAGCCAAGGTCCATGCATTCCTTTGTAAACGCAGCTGAATGAGGATCCCCAATGACTCCTTCCTCTGTTTCATAGCCAGCATAACGGATCAGCTGGTGATTCCAGATTCGAAAGGTCTGATTGTCCTTTTTCTGAGGGAAAATCGTGATTGCCGGTCGAATTCTCCCCTCATTCGTTGCAAATTGAATATGATCGTTCAAGGCTGCAAACATTTCCTCTTCGTTCTTTGTTTGTCTTTTGTCCAAAACGGTTAACTGCTCCCAGAACAATCTCCCAATACAGCGGTTACTGTTACGCCATGCCAGCTTTGCTCCATAAGCCAGCTCTTCAAAGGTATGTTCATATGTTCCAGTTGCTTCAATAATCCTATCAATTTCCCGAATCCGCGCCTCAATCTCTTCAATGCTTTTGCCGAGCTCTTGATAACAGAGCTGTATAAATTCTTTTGCTTCTGTGCTTATATCTAGTTTCAAGAGTGAACCTCCTATTTTCTATTTGGCATTCAATTGCTTTCATTTCGGATTCTTTCTTTATAAAATAAAACTTGCCGAGTGGCAGGCTTGAAAGGCGCACATAGCTCTATGTGCTGCCATTTATAAATTCTGATTGTATAAAAAAAACTGCCTATTCAGCAGTTAAGCAAATGATATAAGTATTAGTAGCATTGGTGGCGGGACCGTCTGGGAATCGAACCCAGCTGACCGCTCACGGCGGTCACAAATAGTTTTGAAGACTACGGAGGACACCAGTACCCCATTCGGCCCCATTTCTAAAGCTGACAATATGTATGATTTTTGAATAATCATTTATTGTTACACTGTAATATGGTACTATTTTTTACGTAATCTTTCAATAGCTAACTCCTTGCTGATTCTATATAAATGTTACATTATGATGAACGCTCAAATGGCAGAATACTTTGAACGCGTCTGAATGGATTCTTGTCTGATAGAGAAACAAGGTTTATAATAGGATCAGAATATTTGGGTGTAGGTGAATATAATGCTTGACGGCTGGTTTTTATGGTTTATTTTATTTTGGATTGTAGTGTTGCTCGGTTCCTTTGCCATTGGCGGTTTTTTTATGTTCCGCAAATTTTTAAAGCGTTTGCCGAAGGAAGATGGCAAGTCTGATATGGATTGGGAAGAGCATTTTGTAAAAGAAACAAAGCATTTATGGAAGCAAGAGGAAAAAGAACTGCTCGAGGATCTAGTCAGCCCTGTTCCAGAATTATTCAGGGATGTAGCACGGCAGAAAATTGCGGGAAAGATTGGCGAGCTTGCTGTGAGAGAGAAAGCAAAAGCTGTTAATCAGGATTTAGTGATTCGAGGCTATATTTTAGCCACACCAAAAAGAGATCACAAATTTCTCCGCAAGAAGCTTGATGAAAGTCGAATCAGTACCGTTCCTTATGAACATTTGTTTTAGCAGATTGAAAGAAAAGTACGGAATAAGTTCCGCGTACGAGGTGAGCACCGTATTGCTTTACGAAAAGTTTGCTCTGCTATATTTTCATAAAAAAATGCTCCAGCAGATGCTGGGGCATTTTTTAGATCTTGAACGTTTACTCATCAGATTGCATTTTTACTTAATAGGATGGTGTTCTGGAGCTTTTTAAAATTAATATACATAGCAATTCGCCACGGCACGATCATTGCAAAAGCTAGAATCCAGAACATGCCTCCAAGCTGACCGACATCAATCGTCGTACTGAGAATAGACTTGGCCACGATTCGGATAACTAGCAGTCCGATCAGGATAAAGATAAATGCTTTAGAGCGAATTAAATATATATCATTTTCCTTAATTTCAAATTTAGATGTTTTAATCAGCAATATAGAGAACAGCATGCCTACGAGGATGGCCTCCAGCATTTCAATGGGCGTTACTCGAAAGTCAGGAAAAATAAACATAAGAGCCCCTGTGCTCATAAACATCGGCGGTAAAATAATTTTTTTAGCGGTTGCTGGTTTTTCAGCAGACTTCATTCGGATAAACATAGCAAAAATGGCCATGAGCACTGCACCTATTGAAGAAGCAACTACCATGTTCATACAAAGACATCCTTTTTTTATGATTTTGACTTCCCTATTATATCGCAACTCATGGAGGGAGTCACCTTTTATGAGGATATTGTTTGGTTTTCATAGTTAATCGGTCTCTATTATAGCGGGGATGTGGATATATAGATGGAGGAATTGCGGTTCATGTGGCATGGATGGCAATTGCAGAGATATTCCTTTTGGTTTTTTTAAAATACCAGAATTCCAAATCTCATAAATAGGCGGAAGAATTCCGTTTAAATCGTAAAATCACTTCAAATGTGCTTAAATAGACGGAGAAATTCCGACTATCTATACGAAAAACATGAATTTGGAAGGGTTTTTTCAATATAAGCGTAAAATCTCCGCTTATTTTGCCCGAAAAAAGCTAAATACTGAAAATAAGCGTAATATCTCCGCTTATTTGAATCGCAAAGAACTCATTTATGAAAATAAGTGCAAAATCTCCGCTTATTTGAATGCAAAGAACTCATTTACGAAAATAAGTGTAAAACATCAGCTTATTTCCTCCACCCGAAATGCGGCTGTTTTCTAAAATAAGTAGAATTTCTCCTCAAATCGCAGCAAAACCAGTCCAAAAAAAATGCTTGGAAACATAAGGTTCCAAGCATTGTCGCTTATTAAATTCAGTGTGAATTACCGTTTGAAGAGCAAGGTTAGTTGAACACAATTCATTCATAACCAAACTCCTTCTTCACCAAATGCAATTTTTCAGCTCAACTTAGTTCAAAACTCTTTCTACCGCATCTAAAACGCGTGACTCGTCAAATGGCTTAACGATAAAATCCTTTGCGCCTGATTCAATTGCTTCGACGATCATTTTCTGCTGCCCCATTGCTGAGCACATTATGATTTTAGCAGAAGGGAATTCCTTCCTAATCTCTCTCATTGCTTCAAGACCGCTCATTTCAGGCATGGTAATGTCCAAAGTTACAAGATCCGGCTGCAGTTCACGGTAAAGTTGAATTGCTTCTAATCCCGTTTCCGCTTCGCCTACAATCTCATACTGCGCCTTTTTTAATATGTTTGAAAGCGTTAGTCTCATAAATTTCGCATCATCCACGATTAAAATTTTTGCCATTGATGTTTCCCCCTCGATACGGCGACGGTAAATTCGGTTTTTATATGTAAAATACAGCTGTCTACTTAAGAATTACATAATCCAATATACCTAATTTATTTCATAATTTCAATTCAAAGCGACCGACAAATTTTGCGAAAAACTTAAGAGCAATAGAAATTGCTTGTATTGTCAGGCATTCTTCCTTGCTTTTAAGAAAATTAAAATCCTTTAAATCCGCCCGTTAAAGCGGTGAAATAGGAAATAATCATGGTCATCCAATCAAAAAATAAGATGACTCCCATTACAATCATGATATATCCGCCGATTTTCATAAATTTCACATTATGTTTTTTAATCCATTGCAGCTTGCCAATAAAAAATGATAGAGCAAAAAATGGAACGGCAAAGCCTAAAGTATAAGCAATCATATAGAAAATACCTGAACTTGGGTTAGCAGCCGCCAATGCAATGACAGAAACAAGAATCGGCCCCATGCAAGGTGTCCATCCTGCTGCAAAAGCAAGACCAATTAAGACAGAGCCGAAATATCCCGCAGGTCTGTTCTTAAATTCAAAGCGTCTTTCCTTCATTAAAAATTCTGGAGTGATAAGTCCCACAATCATTAAACCAAAGATCACAATGAATATCGCGCCAATTTGCCTTATAAGATTATTGTACTCTCTGAAAAATTCCCCGATAAAGGAAGAACTAAAACCAAGTGCGATAAAAATAATAGAAAAGCCAACTAAAAATGCTGCTGTATGCAATAAGCTTCTCTTCTGCAGCATCGCATTGTCATTCTTTAATTCCCCAACAGACATACCGGTTATGTAGGATAAAAAAGCAGGATATAAAGGTAAGCAGCACGGAGAAATAAAACTTAAAAACCCAGCACCGAGGGCAAGAAATAAATTAATATCTGTCATAGTAACAACTCCCGATCATATAGTGACCATGTTTATTCTAGCAAAACAAACAAGAAAAAAGACAGGTTTAAATGTGAACAATTTATGTCATATAGAAAAAATTAGAATCATTGTTCAATATGTAAGCTACCCGTAATTCTAACCTATTATCTAAATAGATGTCCACTATATTTCTATGTTACAAAAACTCAGCAAATGTTACTTTCTTTAGACATCCTAAAGTTTTACAAAAGTTTCTTTTGAATTAATTACCAACATTCGTTATACTAGATAGGAGCTAACATTTTTTGTGACAATTTCTTGAGATTTACATGGGTGGTTTATATGTCTGTATTATTTGTTGAAGGTGAAATTGATATGAAGGGATTTCCAGCCGTGAATAAAAAAGAATTGCTTGCATTAATTGAAAAAAAACGAACAGAATTAATACAAGTAGCTATGTCAAGCGGATTAAACTCTACTGATGCAATCAAGTACAGTCAAGAGCTGGATACCTTATTAAACGAATACAACCGCACCTTTCTAAAAAAAGCGTAGAATGCAGGACACCTTTCAAGGCACCCTGCATTCTTTTTATTTTCTGCCATTTAAGTTCCTACCGCATCCTCAACGACTTCCACAGAACCATTCTGCAATAAATACATCTTATGATACAGCCCTTTTTGAGCCAGCAATTCCTGATGGCTCCCTCTTTCGACAATTTCCCCCTGATGAAGAACCAGTATTTGCTCAGCATCTTGAATCGTTGATAACCGATGAGCAATCGCAATCGTCGTTCTGCCTTTTCGCATCTTATTTAATGCAAACTGGATCGCCTCTTCTGTCTCAGTATCAATATTAGCCGTCGCCTCATCGAGAACCAAAACTTTTGGATTTGAAGCAATGGTTCTGGCAAAAGCTATTAACTGGCGCTGTCCGCTAGAAAAGGTTGAACCTCTTTCCACGACTTTATGTTCATATTGGTCTTCCAACTGCTGAATGAAATGATGAGCCTGAACAAATTCTGCTGATTGTTTCATTTCTTCATCTGAAAGATCCTCGTTATAAAGCCTAATATTATCCTTAATCGTTCCATAGAAAAGAAACGGGTCCTGCAGAACGAGTCCCAGCTTTTTGCGGAGCTCTTCTTTGCCATACTGTTTAATCGATTGTCCATCAATTAAAATATCGCCGCGCTCATATTCATAAAATCTCATCATCATATTAATGATGGAACTCTTTCCGCTTCCAGTATGTCCGACGAGAGCCACCGTTTCTCCTGGTTTAGCTTTGAAGCTGATATTTTTTAAGACATCCCTTTTTCCATCATATGAAAATGAAACATTGCGGAATTCAATTTCTCCCTCTGCTATTTGCAGCCCATTATTTTCAGGCTGATTTGGAGCCAATTCAGATTCATCAAGTAGCTTAAAAGCGCGTGAGGCTGCAATAATTGCCTGCTGATACATTGATAATCGCTGCATAATATTATTTACCGGCTCAAAAAAGCGATCCAGGTAACTGACAAATGCATAAATGATCCCTATTTCGACAGGACTATTTAAGGAATCAAAGCCGAAAAAGCTTAAAACAATTATTAAAGCGAGCACATAGACAAGATCAATGGCCGGCCGCAGCAGCAATCCGTCCATTTTAATGTTGCGTATCCCTGCTTTATAGTGCGCTTCATTTATTTCGTCAAATTCATCTCGCATTCTATTTTCTTGGCGAAACACTTGAATAATCGCCATTCCCTGCAGTGATTCACTTAGCTTTGCATTCAGCTGGCTCAAGCGTTCACGCAGATCCTGGTAAAACACCGAGCTGTATTTTCTGTAAGCGGCCATAATAATAAAAATGAGCGGCAAAATAACTAAGCAGAATAAGGCAAGCTTCACATTCAGGATAAACATTGCGGTAAAAATACCGATTAATAAAAAACCGCCTTGGATAAAAGTAACCAGGACACTGACAAACATCTCTTTGATTGCTTCCGTATCATTGGTAACTCGGGAGACAATGCTGCCGGCAGGTGTTTTATCAAAATATTTTAAACCGAGCGCCTGTACCTTTGTAAAGACATCAATTCTCAGCTGCTGAATAATTTTTAATGCGATTTCCTGGAATTTTAACAGCTGAAAATAGGAAACGATCAAGTTCGTAACTTGAATCCCTATATAGGCTGCACCAAGCATGATCAACGGTCCTGCAATCAGATTCTCCGGCCGTAAATAGTCATCAATGAAAATACTGACAAGGATCGGTCCTAGTATATCTCCTATTGTTGTAATCAAAAGGAGGCTGAAGGCAAGTAAGATCGTTTTTTTATGCGGTTTTGTATAGGATAATAGACGAAATAAGATCGTTCTCTGCTCTTTACCCGTTATAACTGGTGTTTTTTCCATTTCGCTACCCTCCGTACTCCACAAGTTCTTCTAATTGCTGACGTAAAAACATGGATTTATACCAGCCTTCTGTTGCCATTAGCTCTTCATGTGTTCCACGCTGTATGATCGTTCCGCCGTCCAATACGATAATAAGATCGGCATGCTGAATAGCACTTAACCGATGCGCTGTAATGATCGTGGTTTTATTCTCTCTTTCTTCCTTTAAGGAGCTCAATATCGCTTCTTCCGTCTTAGCATCCACCGCTGATAAGCTATCATCTAATACAAGGACTTCATGATTCATCAGGAGTGCCCTTGCGATCGAAATTCGCTGCTTTTGTCCTCCAGAGAGTGAAACGCCCCGTTCCCCAACGACCGTTTCATATCCGTCTGTAAATTGGAGGATATCTTCATGAATATGTGATAGCCTTGCAGCATCATAGATTCGCTCAGTATCTATTTGGGGACTTGTAAACGCAATATTTTGGGCAACCGTACTGGAGAATAGAAAGTGTTCTTGCGGAACATAGCCAATGGCTGCCCGCAGGCTGTCTAGTTTGTATTTTTTAATCGATAGGCCGTTAAAGAGAATATCGCTTTTTTCTCCTTCAAACTCACGTGTTAATAGCTTTAATAGCGTTGTTTTCCCTGCACCCGTTTTTCCGACAATCCCGAGAGTTTGCCCTTTTTTCAATTCAAAGCGGATATCTGTTAAGACAGGAGCATTTGCTCCGGGATATGTATATGAATCAATCTGGTACATTAGGTCTCCGCTAGGAACGTCGGTGCTGGCATATGAATCTTCTTGAATATCCACTTTCTCTGCTAGTAACAACCTGACCCGATCATATGAGGCTCTTCCCCTCTCGACAATATTAAACAGCCAGCCGAACGCGAGCATGGGCCATACCAAAAGACTCAAATACGTTGTAAAAGAAACAAGCTCACCAATTGTAATTTCGCCTGCAAGAACAAACCGTGCTCCAAAAGCAATGGATAGAAAAAAAGACACACCAACAATTATGCTGATTGTCGGATCGAATAAGGCATCCACTTTTGCTACTGAAACATTCTTGTTCACAACATCTTCAGACTGTTTTCGGAAATCTTCAATATCTTCCTTTTCCTGGCCAAACGTCTTAATGACCTTGATTCCAGAAATGCTCTCCTGGGTTTTATCATTTAAATCTGAAAATGCCTCCTGTGCTTTATGGAAACGTTTATGAAGCAATGTCCCATACCAGCTCGTAAGAATGGCCATCAGCGGCATCGGAATGAGAGCAATTAGCGTGAGCTTCCAGCTGATCGTTGCCGCCATAGCGATAATCACGGCTCCCCCAGTTGCCAAAGAATCAACTAATGTTAATACTCCTGCACCTGCAGTTTGCTGAATAGCTGATAAATCATTGGTAGCATGCGCCATTAAATCACCGACACGTTTTTTTTGATAAAATGCTTGCGACATCTTGGTGAAATGGTGATAAAGATTGTTCCGAAGCAACCTCGCCAGCTTAACGGAAGAGCCAAAAATCATAATCCGCCAAAAATAACGAAGCACATACATGGCAATGGCACATGACACCAAAACCCCAATCCAAAAAAAGATCGTTTGCGCTGTCAGCGTGTTATCAATAATATGATCAACAAAAATACCAACAATTCGAGGCGGAATCAGCTGAAGAACCGCCACAAACAAAAGCAGGAAAATCCCTGTTATATATGCCTTCTTTTCTTGTTTAAAAAACCACATTAAATCCGCAAATACCCTCATATGTTGTCCTCCACGTTCTTCCATAATAACCAATTCAGTTTATCAAATATTTAAAAAATAAGGAAGATTTAATTTTAGCATATAAGAACAGAATGAAACCTTTTTCGTATTCACCCGTATGATATGACATGAAGTGATTTAAGAAAGGATGCGGGAAAATTGAAACGACTACTACAACTACTATTCATTAGTATGTTAGCTGCGGTTATAAGCGGATGTTCTTTTTTAGGAGAAGTGAATAATTCATTAGACTATATAAATGAAACAACTGCTCATGTAGAGACACTAAACAAGTTTGCAGAGGAAGCACCTGAACTTATTCAAGAGGCCGTAACAGATCCAGCTGTTCACGCAGAACTTGAAGAACAGCTGCTGCATGTAAAAACAGAAATCGAAGAATTTATTCAGCTTACAGATATTCCTTCCCTAGCAGAAGATCTTCACGCAGAATTTGTTCAACAGAACGAAGCGTTATTAACAGAAATTAATAACCTTCTGGAAAATGGTCATCTTGTAATGAACAATATTGAAAACTCTGAGCTCTTCACTACCATTCAAGAAGCGAACGAACTTTTTAACAGGATTGAAAATTTAGGACTATAAGAAAAATCACTCCAGTTTATAGGGGGCTTTATGTTTAGTTTTCATACTTTTAAAGATAAACGTTATTGGATTCTTTTGGTTCCGTATTTACTTGTTATAATAGGAATCATTATATTTGGTTCAAGTTATTTCGTAGGACGGCCATTAATGGCACCAGTCTTTCTGCTTGTAAGTGCAACCCTTTTTTGGGGAACATACCATTTATGGAAATATATTGGGGATCGAAAAGGGAATCGTTGAATTAGGTTTATACTTCAATCACCTTTTGAGAATGTTAAATAAATCCTATAATCTTAAGAAGATCATACGAGAAAGACGAACAGACATTGAACTGTTCGTCTTTTTATATTTTTCGACTTTCATTTGTGTTTTAAAAGATTTACCTAGTTAGCTAACTGGTTTGAGTTATGTATCTTCCCTCCATCTACTGACCCGCTGACGTCTCAGCTTCTTACCTGACATATTTCGGAACTTAGTTCTGACACCTTCGCAACAAAAGCAACTCGGAACGCTTTTTCAGAGCATGGTTGTGAGCGTTTCGGAATCCTTTATTTCTCAACTGAACGGCGAATGGTTCAGGATATTTACTTCCAAACTGGGTTAGGATCATTTCGTCCTCCATTATTACGGAACTTGGTTGTGAGGATTTCGAAACCTTCAATATCACAATGCAGCTGTAAGGTCTCTGACCTTTGCTTCCGAATTTGGTTTTGACTGCTCGGACCCTCTTATTCGGAACTTGGTTGCGAGTGTTTCGAAACCTTCGATATCACAGCTTACCTTCGATGTCTCTGAACATTTACTTTTGTATTTGGTTTTGACAGCTTCGGAACCCCTTTATTACGGAACTTGGCTGCGAGCACTTCGAACCCTTGATTTCACAAATAAGCTGCAAGCTTTCTGAACTTTTGCTTCCGAATTTGGTTTGGACGGTTCGGGCCCTCTTATTCGGAACTTGGTTGCGAGTGTTTCGAAGCCTGGTGCAAACAGCCCGCCACTGCTATTTCCTAATAAACGCATAAAAGACCACTTCCCCTGCCAATGTTCCAGCAGAAGTAGTAGCCTTTAAGCGCGAAATATGAAAATTTAGCAGGTGATGAAAGAATAACGATAAAGAACGATCATACATCTTTAGCAAAACTCTTATTTGCCATCATTTCATTTAAAAGATCATATGCTTAAGCAAGGTAGTGTTATTTCCCTTGTTGTTTGTTCATCGCATTCATCATTTGATTGATTTTCTTTTGTGATGGTTTCATACCCATTTGCATCATCATCATTTTAAGCATTTGTTCGTTAATTGGTGGATTTTTCTTTAGATAGCTCATCATATAGCGGCGAGCTATGAAAAACCCTAGTGCCACACCTGCAAGCAATGCAAGTACGCCAACTAGAATATACATACCCATCTTTCTTCCTCCTTCGTGTTGTCTATCATACAGTGTACTAGACCAAAGGTTATTATACAATATTTGCTCTTATTTTTCTCTTATTTAGACGAATTTTCTTTCTTTTATCGGCTTGAGCCATCCATAGCGAATGTGTTCCATATCTATGGCAAGAAAAGAGCCCTCGTATTTCCGCAGGATTTCAAAAAACATCGTCTCAGAATCATAGTTTCCCTTGGCTTTTATTGAGATATAACGATCATGAATTTGCAAGACTGCACTGCTTTTTTTCCCATTAATGATATAATCCCCAGATTTGTCCATTTTAAAATTTAATTTTTGCTGCATTTCAGAATGAATATTCTGATGCAAACGCAGGCCAGGAATTGGTTTTGTAATGAACTGAATTTGTTTGGCAATGATCTTGTTTAACAACCCTTCAGAGGTTTCGTATTCCTCAAATAATTCATAGAACATTCTTTCACGACCAAAATAGTGTGTAGCAAATTCGTCTTCTATTAGATATATTTGATAATCTCTCATAAGGCCCTCCTTATGGGACAACCCTTTTTGAGCTATTATATCTGTTTGTCAATAAATATCCTGTCTGAAAACGTCGCAAAATTCCACTATTTTTGTCGAAGCATGATTATTAAAAAGGTACGATCAAAAGAAAGAGCACTCTTCATTTAAGTGCTCTTTCTTAGTTGTCTGTTATTTATTAGTTTTGCAGCAGTGCTTTTACTCGAGCTACTACATTTGAAACGGTAAAGCCGTATTCTTCCATAATTTTTTCACCTGGAGCAGATGCACCAAATTGATCAATGGCAAGAACATCACCCTCATCGCCAGTATAGCGATGCCAGCCTAGTGAAGATCCCATTTCAATAGCTAAACGCTTTTTCACTGTCTTAGGGATGACGCTTTCTTTGTATTCTTTCGTTTGTGCTTCAAATCGATCCCATGCAGGCAAGCTGACAACAGAAGCAAAAATGCCTTCGTTTTCTAAAGCCTTTTGAGCTTCCACAGCTAATCCTACTTCTGAACCGGCAGCCAATAATAGAACGTCTGCCTTATCATGATTCGCTTTAGAGATAACATAGCCGCCTTTTGAGACACCCTCATAAGCGTTTTGATCTGTGCCTGCAATTGTCGGTAAATTTTGACGTGTCAGCACTAGAGCAGTTGGCTTGTTAGTTGATTGGATGGCAAGCTTCCATGCTGCTGCTGTTTCATTGCCATCGGCTGGGCGAATGACAGAAAGATTCGGCATTGCACGCAGTGCTGCTAGCTGCTCTACAGGTTCATGTGTAGGTCCGTCTTCTCCAACCGCGATACTGTCATGTGTAAATACATAAGTGACAGGCAAATTCATAAGGGCAGCAAGACGAATAGCTGGTCTTAAGTAATCAGAGAAAACAAAGAATGTGCCTCCAAAAACTTTAACTCCCCCGTGAAGCGCCATTCCATTTAAGGCAGCACCCATTGCAAACTCACGCACACCAAACCATATGTTACGACCTTCAAAGGATTCTGGAGTAAAATCCCCTGTTCCTTTAATCATCGTCTTATTCGATCCAGCTAAGTCAGCGGAACCGCCGAAGAAGCTTGGAAGTTTCTGTGCAATTGCATTTAGTACCTCACCAGATGAAGCACGGCTTGCAAGGCTTTTGCCCTCTTCATAAACTGGTACATCTTGATCCCAGCCTTCAGGAAGTTCATTATTGATCGCCAATTGAAGCTGGCTTCCTAGCTCTGGATACTTCTCTTTATAAGCAGCAAATAAATCATTCCATTCCTGCTCTTTTTTCTGGCCGTGTTCTGCTACTGCTGCTTTAAAATGCTCATACACTTCCTCAGGAACGTGGAAATCTTGTTCGAATGTCCATTTATAAGCTTCTTTTGTTAATTTAAGTTCGTCTGCTCCAAGAGGTGCACCGTGCACATCTGACTTACCTGATTTATTCGGCGAACCAAATCCAATAACCGTTTTCACTTCGATCATTGTTGGACGGTTTTCATCACTTATCGCTTCTTCAAGTGCCTTAGCGATTTCATGAAGGTCATTGCCATCATTTACACGAATGTATTGCCAGCCGTACGATTTGAAGCGCTGCTCTACACTTTCAGAGAATGAACGATCCAAGTCTCCATCCAATGAAATATCATTTGAATCATAAAGGACAACGAGTTTGCCTAATTTCAGGTGACCTGCAAGTGAGGCAGCTTCAGCTGAGACACCCTCCATTAAATCTCCATCGCCGCAAATGCTATATGTATGGTGATCTACTACGTTAAAACCTTCTTTGTTATAAACAGCAGCCATATGGCGTTCTGCCATTGCCATTCCCACTGCCATAGCTACACCTTGTCCAAGCGGACCTGTTGTTGCATCTACTCCTGGTGTATGACCAAATTCCGGGTGACCTGGCGTTTTGCTTCCCCACTGTCTGAATTGTTTAATGTCTTCCATTGAGACATCATAGCCAGATAAATGCAAAAGACTGTAAAGCAGCATGGATCCATGTCCAGCAGATAATACAAACCGGTCACGATCAAACCATTTTGGATTTTTAGGATTATGATTCATGAAACGAGTCCATAATGTATAAGCCATTGGTGCAGCACCCATCGGCATTCCAGGGTGACCGGAGTTTGCTTTCTCAATCGCATCAATGGATAAAGTTCGAATAGAACTAATTGATAAAGCATCTGTTTGATTAAACATAAATTACATCCTTTCGAGAGAAATATCTTCTCTTTTAATATATAGACAATCAAGAGGTAAGACAACTAATAGCAACAAAAAACACACGATATTTCCTATTTTGTCACATTAGAACATTCATTATGTAGCAGGAAAGACAAAGGTTCGTCATTTCCTTTGAAAACAAGAATGGTAACGTCATCAATTTATAAGAATGAAAACAAGGAACACAAGCCGTGATCGGTGTATTCCTTGCTATATCTTATTTGAAAAATCATAAGATTATACGAAACACCTGATTAATGCAGGTTTTTGTCGTTTTTTACCTGCTTTAATTTTTCAGGTGTAACATCATTTCCTTCAGGATCTATGATTGTTACTGTCTTAAGAGTATTAAACATAGAAGAACGGAAAGTCTGTAAATATTCTTTGCGCAGTGCTGATTGTTCCTTTGCCTCAGCTTCCGTTAAACCAGTTGTTTTCGCCTTATTTGCTAAAACATTTATGCGGGCGAGTTTGTCCTTTGGCAGCATATGGACAGCTCCTTTTCTATTTCATTAGCATAGATGTCATTTTAGTAGAAAATAGTTGAATTGACAAGGCTGAAGACTTAATAACACCGAAACAAGGTTTTGGTTTGAGGGGGATAAGGAGAAATACATATTTTTTTATGTATTTTGAATTTTTGTTGCTCTTTTAAAAGGAAGTAAAATTACAACTTCAGCTGGCACTTTCCGGCGAAAGGTAAACTGAACTTCTTGATCTTAGCTTCTACTGGGATTTAAGCTGACGAGTTGCAGTGCAGGAGTTGCACAACCCGTTCAGGTTCATATTCACAGGCATATTGATATGTTGTCCTAATATTTAGAGCAGCTATCCTTACCTTTATTTATATAACAACTGAGCAGGGTTGCTTTTCCAGTTGCTTAGCCAACAACCGGGGTACTTTATGTTTCTTCACTTAGTTTGTCTAAATGTTCCTGATAACGTCTATGTACGGTCGCTTTTGATATATTGTATCCAAATCCTCTTAACGTAGCGGCAATCTCAGAAAAAGTTAACTCATTCTTGCGTAAACGAATGATTTCAGTTATCGGTACTTCTATTCTCTCTCTGCCTGCATGCTCTCCACGGTTAGCTAAGTTTTTCTCAGGCTTATACCCTTTTTCAATCGCTCTTTGCATTCCGCGTTTAATTTTCACATTATGAAGCTTACGCTGATATTCTTCTACCATGCCTACTATTTTTAATACCATAGAATCTGACTCAGAAAGCTGGAGCTCTCCATTATGTGAGACGCTGAATAACTTAATATTCTCTTTCAGAATACAATGCAGAATCGCTATTTTGGCATTTCCCCTGCCGAGCCTTGTTTCATCCTGAATTAAGACGGCTTGTATATTTTCTTCCTTTATAAGAGACAGCAGCTCAAGAATTCCATCTCTCTCAAGGTCATAACCGCTCGCCTTTTCCTTTATAATTCTGCTGGGAAGAAATCCATTCTTATTCGCAAGCTGAAGCAATTCCTCTTCCTGCCGCTGAAGGGACGTCTCCTGTGTATCTTTATTTGTACTGACTCGGCAGTATATAATTGCGTTCATGTTTTACTCCTTTTTCAAATAGACTCTGTTCTATTCCCTGCTTGCAAGTTCTGTAATATGCGCAGCTTCATCGGCCTTTACTGGAATAGAAACGATATCACCAGGATGAATCTCTCCATTAATAATACCGTTTTGATTTTCCATCCACTGAACAAATTCAGCAGTTGAGTATTTATGCTCATCTGCAAACCTCTCTGCAATTCCCCATAAAGAATCATTTTCATTAACTGTTACAACCAAATACTGATTGCTGTCCTGATCATCCAAATGGATAGAGAGAATAAGAGAGCCGACGATACTTAAAAATACTAGAATAATAGCATAGCAATATGAATTCCACAATTTTTTCATGATAATCACCTCTAAAAGAATGTATGTTCGCATTTGATGTTTTTATTATAATACGAACATTTGTTTTGGTCAACAGAAAATTCGAACTTATGTTTGTATGTGTTTTAAAAGAATGGTATAATAAGGACAAGATATTAATAAAGGGTGCGTGATCCAATTTGAAACTATCAAAAAGACAGCAGGATATTCTTGAATTTATCAAAGATGAGGTACGGCAAAAGGGCTATCCCCCTTCCGTGAGAGAGATTGGGGAAGCAGTTGGACTTGCCTCCAGCTCTACCGTGCATGGGCATTTGGCCAGGCTTGAAAGTAAAGGGTTAATCAGAAGAGATCCTACAAAACCAAGAGCGATCGAAATCCTGGATCTTGAAGAAGCTCAAATTCCTAAAGTCACTACGATAAACGTACCAATTGTCGGTAAAGTTACAGCTGGACAGCCTATTACAGCAATTGAAAATGTTGAAGAGTATTTTCCGCTGCCGGAACGGCTTGCTCCTGCAGATGAACATGTTTTCATGCTCGAAATCATGGGTGATAGTATGATAGAAGCCGGTATTTTAGACGGTGATTATGTCGTTGTTAAGCAGCAGAGCACAGCGAATAATGGTGATATTGTAGTCGCGATGACAGAAGATGACGAAGCTACAGTTAAACGGTTTTTCAAAGAAAAAGATTATTTCCGCCTGCAGCCCGAGAATTCAACAATGGAGCCTATTATTCTCCGTCATGTTTCGATTCTGGGGAAAGTTACTGGTGTTTATCGACAAATGCACTAACTTTTCAAAAGCGTTAGCGCCATAATGCTTAATCAGCAAAAAAGATGCAGTCCAATCCTGCTGGGAATTGGGCTGCATCTTTTTTATTGAACATAGCTTTTTAGAGATATGATGAGACAGATCATAGATATTTCAAAGCGGCTAAGTAAATATCATGTTGAAAAGAATTGAAGTGCTAAAAAAGCAGGCAAGCTTTTTATGTGAACAATGCTTTTAACCGAAAACTCTTCCGCTCAATCAACGGCTTCTACAGAAAAATAACGAACCGAACTTTTGTTCTAGCAGCAATAAAAAACATATGCCGCAACACCTAGTTTATTATCTGAAAATTCGTTATAATTAACCATGCTATTTTTGGCAAATTCCTATATACTGGTAATACACCATGATTATACCTAAGGTCGCTTCAAAAAATCTCGACTTTAGGAGTGTGAAGGACGATGTTGATGAACATGTTACTGTCTTTCTGTATCGGTGCATTTGTCGGTGTAGCAGCGCATATTCAAAAAAACGGCAAACTGATCAAACCACGCAAAACTAAACGTTTTATCTACCTGGGATTCTTTGAAGATGTTGTTATGGGGTCATTAGCGGCAGTACTTGTGGTTTTATCTGCAAATCCTGATTCTGTCATAGCTGTTATTGTTACGGCCATGATCGCTGGACTTGGAGGAGAGGCCATCCTTAAAGGTTTGGATTTATTAAAGATACGAGAGAAAAAAGAATAGGCGTGCAACCTTTTGCACGCCTTATCCTTTCTAACGTCGATGCTCTACAAGGTCAATGACACCTAAAACGACGTGTGCTAATCCAAAGCCAAATAATGTATTTGCCATCATTTTGTTGCTGCCACGCTTTTGTTTAAGTGCATATCCAGTAGCTGTTACAGCCGTACCTAGTGCAGTCGGAATCATACCTTCACGAATGTTCATGTATTTCCCTCCACATCGATGTTAGTAGGTGAAAATTCTTTCACCCACAGATAGTATCAGCTTTCTTCAGCTTTACCACTCATGTAAAATACTCCAATTTTGCATTAGGGAAGAATTTTTCCATATAAGCATATAAGCTTTTTTGAATTTCCTCTTGTTCATCTTTTTGATATATATACTTCCCTATTCCGTATTTGCCCCATTTGTAGCGGCGTTTCTCCTCATCTAATTCAAGCTTTGTCATTGGGTAGTTTTTCTGAATAACTTTCTTTGCAGGCTTGGTAAATCGGTGCTGGATAAATTCAAATGTTATATCTTTTTTTGCATCTTCAGGAAGCTCATCATGAAGACGCTCGAACATATGATAATAGCCATCCTGCCAGCCTTCGTGCAAATAAATTGGCGCAACGATAAATCCAAGCGGATAGCCTGCTCTAGCTACCTTCCCTGCTGCTTCAATTCTTTTTGCCAGCGGTGATGTGCCAGGTTCAAAATTTTTAATGACATAATCAGCGTTTACACTAAAGCGAAAACGAGTTTTTCCATTATGTTCTGCATCCAGCAGATGATCAACATGATGAAACTTTGTAACAAAGCGAAGTTTTCCGTGTTCGGACTTGCCGAAATGTTCGATTGCTCTTTTTAAACTATGTGTCAGATGATCAATACCAACGATATCTGACGTACAGGATGCTTCAAATCGTGTGATCTCTGGTGATCTTTCTTCCATGTATTTATCTGCGGCATCTAAAATTTCATCCACATTTACGTACGTACGAATATACGGTTTGCTTCCCATTGTCGTCTGCAGATAGCAATAATGGCAATGGCCCATACAGCCAGTCGCAAAAGGAATGGCATATTCCGCAGAAGGTTTAGAGGTATCAAACTTCAATGTCTTTCTAATCCCTACTACTAAAGTAGATTTTGCTACTCTATATTTTTGAAAATCATTTTCTCCAGGCAAGTTGCGGATCTGATTATGAGATGTTGTGTATCGAATATCCAGTCCCATTTCCTTAAATCGATCGTATAATGTTTCACCGAGAGGATAATCAAGTGCATTTGGCTCAAAATAAACAAGCTGCGGCTTAAAAGGTCTCATCATATAATCCGTTTCCTCCATATATATTGCCGAAGTATTCTTGGTAAGCGGCTTCTGCTTCCTGAGGTGTCGAATAAACCGCCATTTCATTTGTCAGCGGATAATAGGTTTCATAGACAAATACCGCTAAAGATTGTGGATCTTCCGGGTTATTAACAACAGCAGCTTCCTGTATATTTGCGACATCCTGTGTATGCGGGTTTCGATAGAAGATATAGACGATATCTCCTGCCTGATAATCATAACTATTTTGATTGATTTCCATATTGATCACCACTTTCGAATTGTATACATTCATTTTGCCGATCATTGGAACAAATTATGATTTCTATATAGTGGAAATAGTTACTAAGAAGGTTTCGGGTAAGGATGATGGCAATGGTTCATACTAACGATGCTAAATAAATTGGAATGGAGATGAATGACATGGATTTACATGCGTCGAACCCTACTGAAGCATCTTTGCTGCATTATAAAGAAGGACTTGGAACATTTACGAAAAAGATGCCTGAGCTTGCTTCTCACTTTAATGCTTTTACAGAAGAATGTTTTCGCGAAGGTACGTTGTCCCAAAAGGACAAGCAATTGATCGCACTTGGGATCAGTCTCTACTCACAGGATGAATATTGCATTATTTATCATACGAAGGGCTGCCTTGACCAAGGCTGCAGTGAACAGGAAATCTTCGAAGCCATCGGTGTTACAGCGGCATTTGGCGGCGGTGCTGCCATGAGTCAGGCGGTTACTTTAGTGCAGGATTGCATCAATGACTTAAATAACCTTACACAATAATAAAAAACGAGCCGCTGATCATAGTGGCTCGTTCTCTTTTTCACCGGGAAGGAGTTCTTAATATTCTTCCATATGGGCCTTTTTGTTTGATTTAGCGGCATCAACCATCAGTAAAATGGCCGTGATGATATGCATCATCATTCCAACAATAGGAATAAGCCCAACAACAGATGTAACAATGCCTAAAATGCTGCCATGTTTCTTCTCGCCTTCATTCGCGCTAAACACAAGTGTGACGATGTGTAATACAAGCATGACAAATAATGGTGTCCAAGCAGTGCTTAAAATGAATAAGCCGCCCAATAAAGGAATACCCAGAGCTGCCTCAAAGCCGCCCGTTATCCACTTTAAAATGGTTGAGATTTTCACTTTACTTCCTCACTCTCATGTAAATGATCGATAATATTATATTCTTTTATGGACCACTTATCTTCATGAAAAACCATATTGTTCAGACAGGCATTCTCTAACCGAATGTGATTAAGCGGCTCAGCATCTAAAGCATTCGCTGCCAAAATGGCATGAATGACCGCCCCGTGAGCAACAAGCAATACTTTTTGATTTGAATATTTCCTATTGATTTTCATAAGACCATGCTGCAATCGGGTTGTTAATTCCTCCACTGTTTCCATGTTAGTGTACTGCTGATCAGGAAAATGCTCTTTTCGTTCAGCTGGTGTCATGCCTTCTGCTTTCCCAAAGTGCCTTTCGATAAAATCCTCCATCACGATCAAAGGTACTTCAACTTGATTTTGAATGATTTCAGCTGTTCTTTTTGCTCGTGAAAGCGGACTGCTTATAATAATATCCCATTCTTCTTGTTTTAAATAAGCTGCACAAAGCTCAGCCTGTTTAATGCCATTCGAGTTTAACGGTATGTCTGTGCTTCCCTGCAGTTTTCCCTCTGCATTCCAATCGGTTTGACCGTGTCTAACCATACAAAGTACTGTCAAAAATTCATCTCCCCATTATTTTATCTTTATGTACATGACCTTTATTGTGAGCTGATTCGTGTGTAATCAGGTAAATCTTCATATCATTTTAGCATATTTTGTTCGTTATTTTATGTGCATTTTCTAAATATATTGAAGAAGGTCTGCAGATGCCTTTGCTATATTTTAACGTCAAAATATGTTTTAATAGAAGTATACAAAATGAGGAAGGGAGAGAAATTTTTAGTGATTATGGATCCAATGAATGACATTTTTACACCATTTCTTAAACAAGCTTTAGATGCAACGAATGTCGGGGTTGTAATTACAGATCCTCAGAAAGATGATAATCCAATCGTGTATATAAATAAAGGGTTCACTAACCTTACCGGATATGAAGAAGCCGATGTGATCGGGAAAAATTGCCGCTTTCTCCAAGGAGCAGATACAGAACGCCATGTTGTTCAAGCCATTGCTCAAGGCATTAAAGAAAAAAAATCCATTCATGTCGAGTTAATCAATTACCGGAAAGATGGTACATCATTTCGAAATGAATTGATCATTGATCCGATTTATATTGAAGAAACAAATCGCACCTTTTTTATCGGAGTGCAAAAAGATGTGACCGAACAATATGAAACAAAAATGGAGCTGGAAGATACTTTAAAAGAAGTTCAAAGACTCTCCACCCCCATCGTACCAATTACAAACTCCATTTCGGTTATCCCTCTAATCGGTTCCCTCACATTTGAGAGAGTTGAAGTCTTATATAAAGAGATTTCAGCTTCAGAAATCATTAGACATAATCACTATGTTATTATTGATTTATCAGGCCTTGCCTTCTTTGATGATCAATTCGGAATTAATATTGGAAATATACATAAAATGCTGAACCTGCTTGGTATAGAGCTCGTTCTTACTGGCTTCTCGCCTAACATGGCCGTCTCCACTCAAAATTATAGTGAACAGCTAAGGAAAGTTAATGTCTATAAAGATATTAAAAGTGCACTGCAAGTCTTACAGAATGACTAAATATGTTTATCTTTCTTTTATTCGTGTATATAAAGAATAAGCACATACACTACACGATAAAAGGAGGCATAATCATGTCAGTCTTACAAAAAATTGCTTTAGTACTAGTCATTATAGGTGCTGTCAATTGGGGCCTAGTTGGTTTCTTCCAATTTGACCTTGTTGCCACAATCTTTGGCGGACAAGAAGAGATTGCTTCAAGAATCGTATACGGTTTAGTCGGAATCGCTGGTTTAGTATCCATCGGGCTATTATTTAAGCCAGTTACTGTAGAAGAAACAGACCGTTCTTATAGAACGAATCATTAATAGAGAAAACCGAGTCGGGGATGCTGGCTCGGTTTTTTTACATATAGGGACAAAGATTTTCACTGCAGTGTAGTCGTTTTTTTAGAGGGAGATCGTCCCTCCTCACCCAATACACTGAAAGCTGTGCTAATCATAGCTTCCCACTCTCTCTGGCGTTTCACTCTACTTGGTCCAACTAACTGACATTGTTAAATGGTCTTCTTGGAAAAGGAGATTTTAAATACAACTTTCTATAAAAATACTTCCCCATTTTTAGGGTTATATAATGGGAAATGAAGTGCAGTTATTTCATGGGATATTAAGCATTTAAGCTTTCTAACATTCGTTGTGAAGCAGGTTTTTAACAATGGGGGAGCTCGTACAAGCACCAGGTAGAACCATTCCATAGTAACACCGCTAATTTCAGCAAAAACACCCCGTAAATAATATTTACGGGGCAGTTTCAAAGTCTGTGCAAATTTGGAGTCACCTTGGGTGTTTAATTAATTTAAACCGCAAATCATGTTAGCTTGTAAACGCAGGATCGGCAAACCGGTTCTTGCGGGAATAAGAACTAATTCAGAACCGTTAAACTGACTAATAAATCCATTTGCCGTTTGCATAGCAGTTCCATTACAGCCCATATAAGTTACTTCAACAAGACTTCCTGCAGGTGTATTAGCAAGAAACCTGCGGATTTGAGCAGTAGTCATGCATGTTAGTGGATTCAGCTCTGGGTCTATCATTTGCTCTGACTCCACCTCTACTTCCATTTCCTGCTCTGATTCAGGCTCTAGTTCAAAAGCTTGTTCTGACTCAGGCTCTAGGTCTGTCGTTGGAAACACCATAGGATTTCTCCAAGTTGGAGGAAATGGAGCATTATTTCCATTCCCTGCAAGGGGTTGTTTACTTTGCTTCCAGAGTCCCCTTTTTTTCATATAGTTTTCAATCTTCAATACATATCACCTTCCTTTTTTTAAATATGTTTTATACTATTATTTTTAAAGTTTTTCGACTGTGCTTGTCCCCTTTTATTTTTGCTCAAAAATAAAATGAGTAATTTGCTATTGTTTTCTATAAAAAACCCCTTGATGCCAATGGCATCAAGGGGTTTTGGCTATTAATACATTTGCAGATACTGCTCGCGCTCCCATGGGTGAACTTGAGTACGGAACATATCCCACTCAATTTCTTTTGCTTCAAGGAAGTGTTCAAGGATATGCTCACCAAGAGCATCAACCATGATTTCATCCTTTTTAAGGTTATCAAGTGCACTTGCAAGTGTTGATGGAAGATCAACGATTCCTTCTGCTTCACGCTCTTCTTTGCTCATAACGTAGATGTTGCGGTCTACTGGAGCTGGAGGAGTTAATTTATTTTTCACACCGTCTAAGCCAGCTTTTAATAGAACAGCCATTGCTAGGTACGGGTTAGCAGCTGGATCTACGCTGCGGACTTCAACACGAGTACTTACGCCGCGTGAAGCCGGGATACGGATTAGCGGTGAACGGTTTCTAGCAGACCATGCAACATAACATGGAGCTTCATAACCAGGCACTAGACGCTTGTAAGAGTTAACTGTTGGGTTTGTAACAGCTGTGAAGCTTGGTGCGTGTTTAATAATTCCAGCGATGAAGTTGCGAGCTGTTTCGCTTAATTGCAATTCGCCATTTTCATCGTAGAAAGAGTTTTTACCATCTTTGAATAAAGAAACGTTACAGTGCATACCAGAACCGTTTACACCAAATAATGGTTTTGGCATGAATGTAGCATGCAATCCGTGCTTACGAGCGATTGTTTTAACAACTAGCTTGAATGTTTGAATTTGGTCACAAGCTGTAAGTGCATCAGCATATTTGAAATCAATTTCATGCTGTCCAGGTGCAACCTCATGGTGAGATGCTTCAATTTCAAAGCCCATTTCTTCAAGCTCAAGCACGATATCGCGGCGGCAGTTTTCACCTAAATCTGTTGGTGCAAGGTCAAAATAGCCTCCGTTATCGTTTAGCTCAAGTGTTGGCTCACCAGCTTGATCTAATTTGAATAAGAAAAATTCCGGCTCAGGTCCAAGATTGAAATCAGTGAATCCAAGCTCTTCCATTTCACCTAGAATTCTTCTTAGGTTATTACGAGGGTCTCCATCAAAAGGAGTTCCATCTGGGCTATAGATATCACAGATTAGACGAGCAACTTTTCCTTTTTCAGCTGTCCAAGGGAAAACAACCCATGTGTCAAGGTCAGGATATAGATACATATCAGATTCTTCAATACGCACGAATCCTTCAATTGAAGATCCGTCAAACATCATTTTGTTATCCAATGCCTTTTCAAGCTGGCTAATTGGAATCTCAACGTTTTTAATTGTTCCTAGAATGTCAGTGAACTGCAGGCGGATAAATTTTACGTTTTCCTCTTCTGCAATACGTGTAATGTCTTCTTTTGTAAACTTTGCCACTGGTTTTTCCTCCCTTAATGAATTACAAGTTTAATATTTTAATGGAAAAAGCGGGACATATCGCCTTGGCGGGTAGAGGTACGGTTGAAACGGCCAGCTTGCATGAGTTCTTTTCTCAGCAGCTTTCTCAATTCAGTATCCGTTAACTCCTGCCTCACTTTTTCTTCTTGCTTATTTAGTTCTGCAGAAACGGTTTGATCTTCTTTCACTAAAAACAGCTGCTTAATGCCAGCCATATTAATGCCTTGATCAATTAAATCTTTAATTTCTAATAGTTTGTCAATGTCGTTTAAAGAATACAGCCTTCTGTTTGTGTCAGTTCTTGCCGGAGAAATCAACTGATGTTCCTCATAATAGCGGATCTGACGCGCTGTAAGCTCAGTCAGCTGCATGACGATTCCAATTGGAAAAAGCGGCATGGAGCGACGGATTTCACTTCCAGTCAATCGTCTCTCCTCCTTTATTTGATTTCATGTGTTTATTATATGTAATGTTAGATTTCCTGTCAACCCAATGTTATGTTTTATGACATAAAAATTATTACACATGATTTTAACACATTCTCTTTATCTATTATGATTTCCTGCAAGGCTCGTTATGCTTTGATTTTTATTCTTTTGGGTGGTGTGTGGAGGGATCTGTTTTTTTATCGACAGGCTCTGTTTTTTGATGGCGGGCACTTTTGGGGGCGACTCAGTTCCCTTTAGGCTCTGTTTTTTATGCTGACGGCACTCCCGCGCGGGCTTAGTTCCCTTCAGCCTCCATTTTTCATGCTGGCGGGCACTTTCGCGCGGCCTTAGTTCCCTCCAAACTCCATTTCCCCCGCTGACGGGCACTTTCGCGAGACCTTCCTTCTCGCCAAACTCCATTTTCCCTGCAGAAAGGCACTTTCATCCATCCTTTCTAATCTCACCGTTTAAAAATCCCCACATTATGTATGAAAAAAAGACAGCTAAACTCAGCTGCCTTTCAAACATTCCCTATTAGAGTGAAATTAAACCCTTTTCCAGTAATCGATTCAATGCGATGCAGACGGCCATTTTTACATGGGAATAGGTCAGTCCGCCCTGGACATAAGCAGCATATGGCGGTCTGATTGGACCGTCCGCTGTTAATTCAATGCTGGCTCCTTGAATAAAGGTGCCCGCTGCCATGATAACATCATTTTCATACCCGGGCATGTAGCTTGCGTATGGGGTTACATGCGAATTGATTGGTGATGCAAATTGAATGGCCTGGCAAAAGGCAATCATTTTGTCAGGATCATCGAATTGGACGGCCTGAATTAAGTCTGTTCTTGGTTCATCCCATTTTGGTGTGGCATTCATGCCGAACTTTTCCAAAACAGCCGAGGTGAAAACCGCACCCTTTAGCGCCTGCCCGACAACATGCGGAGCAAGAAAGAAGCCTTGATACATTTCTTGAAGGCTGTATAAGGAAGCTCCTGCTTCCGCACCAATTCCTGGAGAAGTCATTCTGTAGGAACAAGCCTCGACCCAGTTTTTCTTGCCGACAATATAGCCGCCGGTTTTTGCCAAACCGCCGCCCGGATTTTTAATCAATGATCCTGCCATTAAATCGGCTCCAACATGGCATGGCTCCTGCTCTTCTACAAATTCTCCATAGCAGTTATCAACAAAAACGACAACATCCGGTTTGATCTCTTTTACAAAAGTGATCATTTCTTTGATTTGCTGAATTGTATAGGATGGTCTGGTTGCGTAGCCTTTCGAGCGCTGAATGCCGATCATTTTCGTATTAGGCTTAATCGCTGTTTCTACAGCCTGATAGTCAATGTTTCCTTCATTCGTAAGTGGAACACTATTATATGAAATGCCAAAGTCCTTTAATGAGCCGACCCCATCGCCTCGGATTCCGACGATTTCCTCTAATGTGTCATATGGTTTTCCTGTTATATATAAAAGTTCATCGCCAGGGCGCAGTACGCCAAATAACGCGATTGAAATGGCGTGTGTTCCTGAAATGATCTGCGGACGGACAAGTCCTGCTTCCCCGCCAAACGTTTGCGCATAAATGGCTTCAAGTGTATCTCTGCCATGATCGTCATATCCATACCCCGTTGAAGGGATAAAGTGCGAATCACTGACTTGATGATCCTGGAAGCTTTTTAAGACGCGATATTGGTTTTCGTCGATCCGCTCGTCAATTTTCTTTAGTATAGGTGCAATTTGTTCTTCAGCTTCCTTTACAATCGGCTGAATTTTTTCTTGAAATGATAAATGTTGAAACATGGTGTTCTCCTCTAGATTTTATATTGTTTTAAGCTGCCCGCTATTTGATGGTCAGCCATGTAAAACCCTTTACACATATATTCTTGTGTTTCTTCATTAAAAACAAGCTCGCGCAAGACGGTATCGTTTTTCAGCTGTGAAAGAAGCTTTCCTTCACTTGATGGAACAGATACATGGTATTCTTCCATCATCTGCAGCATATGCTGTTCGATTTTTTGCTTTAAAAGCAGTCGGTCTTCCCCGTCTAAAGCGCTGATTTGAATCATATCTCTGCCTGAAGTCGGCACAAAATCCGGATGGATCGCATCTCTTTTGTTGTAAACCGTGATTTGCGGAATTTTTTCATCCTCAAGTTCTTCAATCAGCTTTTGTACTGTTTGTTCATGCTGAAAGTAATCGGGATTTGACATATCAACAACATGAAGCAGCAGATCAGCTTCCTTTACTTCTTCAAGCGTTGATCGGAAAGCAGCGATTAAAGCAGTCGGCAAGTCCTGAATGAAGCCAACCGTATCAGTCAGCAGTGCAACAAAACCGCTTGGCAGCACAATTTTTCTTGTCATTGGATCTAATGTAGCGAAAAGCTGATTTTCTTCAAAAGAGTCGGCTTCGGATAGCCGGTTAAATAATGTTGATTTACCGGCATTTGTATAGCCAGCCAGCGCAATTTGAAAGACTTTGTTTTTCTTTCTGCGCTCTCTGTATCGCTCACGATGTTTTACGATCGAATCTAATTGCTCTTTAATATCATCGAGCCTGCGGCGAATATGACGGCGATCTGATTCCAGTTTTGTCTCACCAGGTCCTCTAGTTCCAATTCCGCCCCCAAGTCTTGAAAGCTGTGTCCCTTGTCCAGCAAGGCGTGGAAGTATATATTGCAGCTGAGCTAGCTCGACCTGCAGCTTTCCTTCACGCGAGCGGGCGCGCGTTGCAAAAATGTCTAAAATAAGCTGTGAGCGATCAATAATTCGTGCTGACACATTGGCAGATAAATTCCGGACCTGGCTTGGGGAAAGCTCATCATTAAAAATAATCAGATCGGCTTCCAGTTCTTCTTGCAGAGCGGAAAGTTCTTCAACTTTGCCTTTGCCGATATAAGTAGAAGGGTGAACCCGTTCTCTTTTCTGCGTTAATTCAGCAAGCACAGTACCTTTGGCTGTTGATGTCAAAGAAGCTAGTTCTTCCATTGAATATGTAAAATGCAGATCGTCCTCTTCTGTCTGGCAGCCAACGAGGATTACTTTTTCAAGCTCATGCTTTTGTTCCATCTGTCTCCTTCTTTCCTTTCGTTTCTGTGATTATCATATCAGATTCTTGTTCTATTCACTAATCTGGAATGTAATTTATCTTTACATTCCCCTTAGCAAAGGCAAACATGCAATCATTTTGGAAAGTGATTTTTTTTAAGATGAAAAATTTATTTTTTCTGTAAAAATCAGTTGTAAAACATAATATACGTGGTAAAATTTATATGTTTGCACACATAGATATTACAGCATAGAGGAGAACAAATATGGCTTGGGATGTTTTAAGCATGATTGGTACAATTGCATTTGCAGTAAGCGGTGCCATTGTAGCGATGGAGGAAGAATATGATATTTTAGGCATTTATATATTAGGGATTGTGACGGCATTTGGCGGCGGGGCGATTCGGAATTTGCTGATTGGGGTACCCGTCTCGGCCTTATGGGAGCAAGGAATGTTTTTTCAAATTGCCCTGCTTTCCATCACAGCTGTGATGCTTTTCCCGAATCGGTTATTAAAGCATTGGCAGCGATGGGGCAATTTTACTGACGCGATTGGCTTATCGGCATTTGCCATTCAAGGAGCGCTTTATGCGACAGAGATGAATCATCCGCTCAGCGCTGTATTGGTTGCGGCTGTTTTAACAGGAAGCGGCGGCGGCATGATCCGCGACGTGCTGGCCAGAAGAAAACCTCTTGTCCTTCGATCAGAGATTTATGCCGTGTGGGCAATCTTGTGCGGATTGGCAATTGGCATGAAAATAGCAGTCAATTCTTTTGAACTGTATGCATTATTTGCAATTATTACCGCACTGCGCGTACTTTCATATACGTATAAATGGAAACTCCCGACAAAACGCTTGGGAACTTAGAAAAGCGGAAGCGCCTTGCTCAGCCCCGAAAAATTACAGGGCCGGTTCAAGATACTTCCCATAGCTATAAAATAAATTATTTCTTACCTTATAAAAAAAGAGACATGAGTGAATTTTCTTCTACTCATGTCTCTTTTTCTTTTCTTATGCAACCTGTTGTGTAGTCATGTTTCCTCAAGGAGAAGGTCATTACTCCTAATCGTCATCAGTTCATGGCGGTCATATATATTTTGCATTAATAAACGCATAGCTTGGGTGCGGATGGATTTTTCAATCACATTGCGGACATAGCGTCCATTCGAAAAACTATTAGAACTATATCCGTTTTTCACATCATACAAATGCTCTCTTAATTTCTTTTCTGCTTCATGACTTAATGTGTATTCTTTCTCCTTCAACATCAGTTCAGCAATTTCCATTAGCTGATCAATATTGTAATCGGGAAAGTCTACAACAAGCGGGAAACGGGAATGCAGACCAGGGTTTAGGGTTAGGAAGAAATCCATTTCTCTTGAATAGCCTGCTAAAATTAAGATAAATTCATGCTGTTTGTCTTCCATATGTTTGACAAGCGTATCAATGGCTTCTTTTCCAAAATCCTTTTCTCCGCCGCGTCCAAGTGAATAGGCTTCATCAATAAATAGGATCCCGCCGAGCGCTTTTTTAACAAGGTCTCTTGTTTTCTGAGCAGTATGGCCAATATATTCTCCCACAAGATCCGCTCTTTCCGCCTCAATCAAATGCCCTTTTGATAGCACATTCATCTTATGAAACAATTTGCCTATCAGTCTTGCGACAGTGGTTTTCCCAGTGCCTGGATTTCCTTTGAACATCATGTGAAGCGCTTGTTTTCCAGCTCGCAGGCCAGCTTCTTCTCTTTTCTTATTAATGTATATCCAAGCATAGATTTCTTTTATTAATCTTTTCATCTCTTCCATGCCAACCAGCGCGCCAAGCTCTGCTTCAATTTCCTTTAAGGCGGCATGCTCTGCTGGGAGCTGCTTTGGTGCTGCTGGAGCATCCGGCAGTTCCTTTGTATATGTTTTCTTTTTTTGCGAATTTAGAACAATGCTGATTTGCCCATTATTTTTTAAGCGAATCGGCTGATCCAAATGCCTTCACCTCTCATTCTTAGGCACAGTTGTAAATGATGTGTGTAGGGTCAATTGCCTGAATTAGAGGAAGCCCAAGCTTTATCTGTAACTGGTACAGTTCCCTCCGTACGAATCGATTTTGGTGTGATGTTTGATCTTGTTAAAATAAAACTTTATTAATATATATTCGGATAAACGGAAAATCATTAGTACAAATTGAAACTCGGCCTAATATATTTGTTCGATGGAATTGTGAATGAAGAGGTTAGGTGGGAAGAGTGACAGGATCGGTACTGGAAAAAACGGTTGTTGTAATTTATAAAAAAAATAAAAAACTGAGGCTGGGCCAAAACGAAATTAGTATTTATAAAACACGAATGTTCACTTTAAAGGTTTACGTGTTTACACAAGCCCGTTCCACCTGCGCTCCAGACCCTCGCTTTCCATGGGGAGGAAGCTGAGCCTCCTCGGAGCAAAGCTCCTGCGGGGTCTCAGCTTTTCCTCTATTGCCCATAGGAGTCGAGGGTCCTCCGCTCCATTTCACTCATATTTAGAAATATTAAATGTTAAACAAATAAAAAACCGAATGATTGGAAAGATTTACTCTCTAATCATTCGGTATGTGGTTGTGTTAAATACTTATGTCCCAGCCTCAGTCTTCAAAATTTTATTTCTGGCCTTCCATATCAAGCTGAACATTTCGCTGTGGAGCGAAAGTGGAAATAGCATGCTTATATACGAGCTGCTGCTTACCTTCTGATTCAAATAATACAGTAAAATTATCGAAGCCCTTTACTTGCCCCCGGATTTGAAAACCATTTAAAAGAAAAACGGTTACATTTGCATTGTCTTTGCGGAGCTGGTTTAAAAATTGATCTTGAATATTAATGGATGTTTTCATCGTGTATCCTCCTCTTTTATCTCTAGTAATATGTATTCGATTTAACTCTGAGCTTTCCTTCAATATGGAAACAAATTTCAGCGAATTTTTTTTGACGCTGTTCTTCCTCCAGCGCTTTGGTCATATCAAACCATTCCACATCCATTTTGTTTCTAAACCAAGTCAGCTGCCTTTTGGCATATCTTCTTGAGTTTTGTTTCAAATTTTCTATGGCAGTTTCAAGTGTTGCTCTGCCTTCAATATAATCATAAATTTCTTTATATCCTATTGCCTGTATAGATGGACAATTGCGGATTCCTTTTTCGTAGAGGCTTTCTACTTCCTTCAGCAACCCAGCTCTCATCATGAGATCTACTCGTTCATTAATGCGCTGGTACAGCAAATCGCGATCCATTGTAAGACCAATGATAGAGGTATTATATAATAATTCCGGCTGCTGCTTCTCCTGCCATTGTGAAACGGGAATTCCTGTGCAGTGGTATACCTCCAATGCTCTTATCACACGCCTGACATTGTTGGGGTGAATATTTTCTGCACTTGTAGGATCCATTTTTTCAAGCTCTGCAAATAAGACTTCCGATCCTTCAATCTCTGCTCTTTTTTCGAGTTTTTTTCGAAATTCCTCATCAGATGGTGCATCTGAAAATTGATAATCATAAATGACCGACTGTATGTATAAACCTGTTCCGCCAACAATGATTGGAAGCTTTCCGCGGGAAGAAATGTCTTCGATCTGACGGCGGACAAGCTGCTGAAATTCTGCAGCTGAGAACGCTTCATCCGGCTCTTTAATATCGATTAGATAATGTGGAATTCCTTCCATTTCAGCAGGACTGATTTTGGCCGTCCCAATATCCATGGTTTTATAGATTTGCATTGAATCGCCGCTAATAATCTCACCATTATACTTTTTAGCAAGCTGTATGCTCAAGTTCGTTTTCCCTACTGCTGTTGGCCCAATGACTGCGAGGAGTTTTTGTTTTTCATTCATATTGTTCACACTGCCTTTTCAAACGAATGACCGATTTTCTAGGTCTTACCTTATCGTACCATATCAGTCGATGGTTTTTTAGAGGGGAATGTCCTGCTTTTGTTAATTGAGCCTTGAACATCTAACCATTATAAACAGTTTATCATTTGTTTATGCAGCGTTTCATTACATTTCAGGAATAATTTTCACAGGAGATTACAATTCATTAACGTTTCAATAACAAACACAGGTTTCGACATCTTTCCGTGTTATTTTAGGTGAAGGCTACATAGACCTTCAAAAGAAAACAGAATTGGGTGAACAAATATGCTATCTTCGAGTGAAATTGGAATTGATTTAGGAACTGCTAATATACTTGTATACAGTAAAAATAAAGGAATTGCTTTAAATGAGCCATCTGTTGTGGCAATTGACACATCAACTAATAAAGTCTTGGCTGTTGGGCATGAAGCGAAAGAAATGATCGGGAAAACGCCTGGCCGCATTATTGCCATTCGTCCTTTAAAAGAAGGCGTAATTGCCGATTATGATACGACAACTGAAATGATCCGTCATGTCATGAACAAAGCATCTAAAAAGCTCGGCTTTGCGATCCGCAAGCCAAATGTTGTTGTCTGCACTCCGTCAGGTTCAACAAGTGTTGAACGAAGAGCGATTCATGATGCAGTCAAAAATGCTGGAGCTAAAAAGGTGCATTTGATTGAAGAGCCTGTTGCTGCAGCAATCGGAGCAGATTTGCCGGTGGACGAGCCTGTTGCCAATGTCATTGTCGATATTGGCGGAGGTTCTACAGAAGTTGCCATCATTTCATTTGGCGGTGTCGTGGCATGTCACTCCATTCGCATTGGAGGCGATCGCCTTGATGAGGATATCATTCAGCATGTCCGCAAGGAATTCAATGTACTGATCGGCGAAAGAACTGCAGAACAGATAAAGATTGAAATCGGACATGCCTTAATTGATCATGAGGAATTGAAGATGGATATCCGCGGACGGGATCTTGTGACAGGGCTGCCTAAAACGATCACATTAACTTCCTATGAAATTCGGGATGCAATGAAAGAATCAATGCTTCATATTTTAGAAGCGATTCGAGCCACTTTAGAAAGCAGCCCGGCGGAACTGAGCGGCGATATAGTCGATCGGGGTGTGATACTAACGGGAGGTGGTGCTCTTCTAAATGGAATTCAAGAATGGATTTCCAAAGAGATCTTTGTTCCTGTCCATTTGGCGCCAAGTCCGCTTGAATCCGTGGCAATAGGCACAGGCAGAGCATTAAAGTTTATTGATAAACTGCAGACTGCAGTAAAGTAAAGGATTCATTGGTCAGAAAAAATGTCCGGAGATTACTTAGCGGTAATCCGGGCATTTTTTGTTTTTTTGTGAGTTTACATATGATAATAATGCAGTTTTTTTATTAGAATAAAAGATTCCTTAATGAATTTATGCACTTTTTAATTAAAAATTTGGGTTCTATCTACATATTTGAGGCTTTCTATTAAGTTTTGGAGTTAATTTGAAGTATTTGTGGATTTTTCCAGCTAATTTTTTGGGGTTCATTATCAATTCACAGGGCTTTTTATTAGATATTGTGGTTTTCCTATTAAACTTTTTGGCTTTCCTATCAAATTCGGCGGATATCCTATCAAATTTTTTGGTTATCCTATCAAATTCTTCCGTTTTCCTATCAAATTCACAGGTTTTCCTATCAAACTACCGAAATTAAGAAGTTAAAGTATGCAAGTGGTCCGAATCATATAAAATTATACCCTTATTATGTTAAAATTTACTAACTAGCGGTAACAGGAAGTTTAGGAGGAAATGTCGTGTTGAGGAATTTTGGTCTTGCCAGTTGCTTAGGTTTGATTTTGTTGTTTATTGGCTATTTTGCTTTAATCCTTTTTAGTGCAGAATGGTATATGGATTTGAATGGAATTAGAGGTCATGAAACAAATACGATTTATATGCCTATTTTTTTTGGGGGCGGCCAGCTTCTGTCTCTTATTCTCTCCTTTGTAACTGTTCAGCTCTTACGTGGAATTGCGATCTATATGAAAAGAAAAAAAGAAAGGTAAGATAGAAGACTTTCTAGATAAAAGAAAACGCTTGGGAATCTCCAAGCGTTTCTTTGCTCTATCGGTTACATCACACGCTTAAACATTTTTTCGAGCTCATAAACCGAGTAATTTATAATGATCGGTCTTCCATGCGGGCATGTAAAAGGATCGTTTGTCTGGCGAAGTTCATCCAGTAAGGCTTGGATTTCGTCATTGCGCAGATGGTGGTTAGCTTTGATGGAGCCTTTGCAGCTCATCATAATCGCCGCCTCTTCACGCAGCTTTTTGACATCTACTTTTCTCATGGAAAGCAGCTGTTCAATCATATCTTCAATGATATCCTGTTCATCACCTGGCGGAAACCATTGCGGATGAGCACGAACGATATAGCTGGTTGGTCCGAATGTCTCAAGAAACACGCCGACTTTTTCCAACTCATGCTGATACTCATTTATCTTAAGCATCTCGTCTGTTGAATACTCAAGTGTAATGGGGATCAGCAGCTCCTGCAGTTCTTGAGCGACCTGTCCGACTTTTTCTTTAAAAAATTCATATTTTATCCGTTCTTGAGCGGCATGCTGATCGATAATATATAAGCCTTTTTCATTTTGCGCAAAGATATATGTTCCGTGCATTTGCCCGATCGGATACAGAGGCGGCACACGTGGTGCTGCATGCTCAGTAGTGGATGATACACCAGTATGCTGGACGACATCAGTTGAAACCCATGCTACTTCTGGAGCTTCTGCAGGAATAAATTCTTCAAGTGCTGCCGCTTCTCTTTCTATAGGTCTATCCTCAGCAGGTAAACTCTGCTCAAGCATGTCCGGTACATCCTCATACTCTGATTGAGACACAAATACTTCCGGCTCCGTCTCTTTGACCAATGAAGCTGACGCCTTTTCCGGCAAATGATCAAGCTCTAAAAAGGTCTGCTCGTCTTTTGGCTTTGGAGCAGCAATGGGTCTGGAATAACCTGCCGGAATAAGCTCTTGCTTTTTAAAGACATTCTGAAGAGATGTTTTAATCAGCTCTGTTAATTCATTTTCCTTACTGAGGCGCACTTCCATTTTCGAAGGATGAACATTGACATCCACAAGCTGCGGATCCATGATGATATTCAGCAGAACGATCGGATAACGGCCAATCGGAAGCAATGTATGATATCCCTCCTGAATGGCTTTTGCCAGCGAATAGTTCTTTATAAACCGGCCATTAATCATGGTCGATATATAGTTTCGGGAAGCACGAGTCACCTCTGGCAATGCAGCATAGCCACTGATGGTGAAGTCCAATGATTGAGCTGTTACTGGGACCATTTTTTTGACAATATTCATTCCATAAATACTTGCTAAAACCTGCCTTACATCGCCTTTACCGTTCGTATGAAGCAGTTTGCGTTCATTATGAATGAGTTTAATCGAAACCTCAGGATGTGAAAGAGCAATCCGGTTAACGACATCAGTAATATTGCCAAGCTCTGTATGAATCGTTTTCACATATTTTAAGCGGGCAGGTGTATTGAAAAATAGGTCTGTTATGCTAATATCCGTTCCTTTTCGGGCAGAAGCCTTTTCCATCACTTCAACCTTTCCGCCTGATAAAACAAGACGGGTGCCAGCATCGCCTGTGCTTGTTTTCAGCTCAACATTGGAAACAGAAGCGATACTTGGCAAAGCCTCGCCTCTGAATCCAAGTGTTTTAATGCGGAACAGGTCATTTTCATCTTTAATTTTACTCGTCGCATGGCGATGAAATGCATTTAAAACATCTTCCTCTGCAATTCCTTCGCCATTATCTATTAATCTGATTTTGGCAAGTCCAGCCTCTTCTAGTTCAATTTCAATGATGGTGCTTCCTGCATC
Organism: Cytobacillus gottheilii; assembly: GCF_900166665.1. GTDB lineage: Bacteria > Bacillota > Bacilli > Bacillales > Cytobacillaceae > Cytobacillus > Cytobacillus gottheilii_A. The sequence continues at coordinate 2,734,616 of NZ_LT800494.1, forward strand.
GATGGCATTCTCCAGCAGTTCTTTTACAACAGAGGCTGGCCGTTCGACAACCTCGCCGGCTGCGATTTTATTTGAAAGGGAATCGTCCAGCTGTATGATTTTTCCCATTTCATTCACCTCCTCAGCCTTTTATTTTTTTATGAAGCTCATATAGCTCATTAAATGCCTGCATTGGCGTCATTTCAAGAATTTCAATTGATTTTAAGTGCTGCAGAATTTTCTTTTCTTTTGAAGACACCGGCGCCTGTTTGGGTTCTGGCTCTTTTTCATCAAAAAAGGACAGCTGTGCTAACGGCTCTTGTACCTTTATAGCAGGCTCTTGTTTCGTTTCACGCTTAGGCTGCTTCTGCTGCTCCTGATGCTGCTTTTCAAATCCAGCCAAAATCGTATTGGCTCTGGCAATCAGTTCGTCTGGAAGCTCAGCAAGCTGGGCGACATGAATTCCGTAGCTTTTATCTGCAGGACCTTCCTTAATTTTGTGAAGGAAAACAACCTTGCCATTTTGCTCAGCTGCGCTCACATGGACATTCTTTAATTGCTGCAGCTCGTCCTGCAGAACCGTTAATTCATGATAATGAGTAGAAAATAAGGTTTTGGCACCAATATGCTCATGAATGTATTCAATCATCGCTTGTGCAAGAGCCATGCCATCATAGGTGGATGTGCCTCTTCCGATTTCATCAAATAAGATTAAACTATTTTGTGTGGCATTGACAATGGCATTTTTTGCTTCAAGCATTTCGACCATGAAGGTACTTTGACCTGAAATCAAATCATCTGCCGCTCCAATCCGGGTGAATACCTGATCAAAAATCGGCAGCTCAGCACTTTCTGCAGGTACAAAGCACCCAATTTGCGCGAGGATCGCCGTTAAAGCAATCTGGCGCATATAAGTGCTTTTCCCGGACATGTTCGGACCGGTGATCAGTAAAATTTCTCTTTCCGGATCCATCAGGCAGTTATTTGGCACATACTCCTGCGCCTTCATCACTTTTTCTACGACTGGATGTCTGCCTTCCTTAATGTAAACTCTCCGTTCTGCAGAGAATTGCGGACGAACGTAATGTCGCTGCTCACTAATGGCTGCAAAACATTGAAGCACATCCAATTCGCTCACTGTTTTTGCTAAAGCCTGCAGTCTAGGGATATAGCTTTTGATTTGCTCTCTTACTATGGCAAACAGCTCATATTCCAGCTCCACTGATTTTTCTTCAGCTTGAAGAATCAATGCTTCTTTTTCTTTCAGCTCTGGGGTTACAAACCGCTCTGCATTTGTTAACGTTTGTTTTCGTTCATATAAACCTTCTGGCAAATGTGGAAGGTTTGCTCGCGTTACTTCTATATAATAGCCAAACACGCGATTATAGCCGATTTTCAACGATTTGATGCCCGTTTTTTCGCGTTCCTGGCGCTCAAGCTGCGCGATCCAGCTTTTTCCGTTTCTGCTCGCATCTCGGTATGTGTCCAATTCTTCATGATAGCCATCACGAATAATATTGCCCTCTTTAACGGATAATGGCGGGTGATCAACAATCGCTTGTTCAAGCAGATCTGTTGCTTCTTCACACGCATCAAGACGTTCTGCTAATTTCTCCGCCTCTTCTGTTGAAAGTTCGTGAACCATTTGTCTTAAATGCGGAATCTGCTGCAATGATTTTTTCAGCTGAATCAAATCACGGGCATTCACATTCCCAAACGCCACACGTCCTGCAAGCCTCTCAAGATCATAGACCTCTTTCAGCTTTTCACGCAGCTCTTCTCGTTCAAAATAAGCAGTAATTAATGTATCAACCAAATCATGTCTGCGCGTGATTTCTTGTTTATTCATTAATGGGCGGTCGATCCACTGCTTCAGCAATCTCCCTCCCATTGCTGTTTTGGTTTCGTCCAGCAGCCATAGAAGTGACCCTTTTTTCCCTTTCGAGCGAATGGTTTCGGTCAATTCTAGATTGCGTTTTGAATAATAATCAATTTTCACATACTCGTCGATATGGTAAACTTCGACGACTTGAAGATGATCAAGACTTCTTTTTTGCGTTCTATGCAAATAATTCAACAGTCTGGAGGAAGCTAAACGAAGTTCATTTTGCTCCAATTTTTCTAAAAGAGAGACATAATGATCCTGCTGCTGATCATCGTTTTCTATTGAAAACGTAATCTGGCTGCGTTCTTTGATTTTTGCTTGCCATTCTTCTGTAAAATCACTTCCAACAACGACTTCTCTTGCTCCAGAAAGAAACAGTTCATTTAAGACGGTTTCAAAACCGCCGCTTAAGAAAGCTGCTTTCGTTTCACCGGTTGACAGATCATTGCATACAAACGCAAATGTTTGGTGATCAAAAGCGGTGATGCTCGCGATGTAATTGTTTTCTTTGTCTGTCAGCCCTTTGCCTTCCATCATGGTTCCTGGTGTAATCAGCTGAACGACTTCTCTTTTCACAACGCCTTTAGCTTGCTTAGGATCCTCGGTCTGCTCGCAAATCGCCACCTTATAGCCTTTTTCCACAAGCTGTTCAATATAACCAGGAGCAGAATGATACGGCACTCCACACATTGGAATTCGCTCTTCTGTTCCGCCTTCACGGCTTGTTAAGGTAATTTCAAGCTCCTGTGATGCTCGAATGGCATCGTCAAAAAACATCTCATAAAAATCGCCTAAACGAAAAAATAAAAAGGCATCCTGATAATCTGCCTTTACTCTTAAATATTGCTGTATCATTGGCGTATACGTTAAAGCCATAATATCCTCCACGGTCTGTTAGATTGCTAGATTTTAGTATGAACAAGCATATGTGTACCATGCTTTGTTTCAACATTTTGTCCTTAGTATTATAACATATTTTTTTCGTTCTTTTGAAAAAGTCCACAAACCACGCCTATCAAATTACTGGTACTTGAAAAAAACAACCCGCTGGCAAACCAGAAAGGCTGTAAATATACACATTCTAAATGAGCAGCTTGGAGTTTTCGCGGGTGCTGCTTGTTCGTTCATTAGGCATGGCAGGATAAAGAGGTATTGTTTTAGAGAAAAGCATTCAAGGTTGAATTATTCGCGGAGTATAGCTGTTTTTAGACGGAGAAATTCCGGTTATTTTGAAAAAAAGGGCTAAAAAAGCAAATATAAACGGAGAAATTCAGGTTAAGTTCTATATATGGAGTTAAATTTCATGAATTTTGTTCATATAAGCGGAAATACTCCGTCTATTTTACGGGAAATGGAGGCATTTCCCAAAATAGACGGAATTTCTATGCTTATTTTCTAAAAAGATTACATTAGGTTTGAAAAAACACTTGGGGCACCAAGTGTTTTTTTATAACAATAATGAAGCAAGGTTCGTACTCAGTTACACTGCAAACTGGACTGCTTTCCGTTTGCATAGCTCTTGTTACAGCGTTTTAGTTGTTAATATACTTCTCAAACACATACCCAAAATCTTTTACATTGTATTTCTTACGGCTGTTCATAAGCCAATTGAAGGCTGTTTCGTTTAAGACCTTGAAGTTGTCGTTGATATTGCTTTGGTCACTGGAAGCATAGCGGCTGATCGTTGTGGAAGCAAGATTTAAGCTCTTTTCAGCGTACCCCATGGAAACTTCATTTTCAGTGCAGATTTCAGAAATACGAATTAATGCTTTATATAGATCCTTTAATTCTTCAATATGTTTTTTATGTACATCAATTGAGAAGCTGATGCCGGCCATGACAAATTTAATTTCAACGTCTAAATCGACAGTGCCTGCGGTTTCAAGCATTACATTTGAAATCGTATTCTCTCTATAGCTGTAGCGCTTCAGCGATCTTTTTTTGCTGATTGCACTTGTGCCATCCAAATGGATCAGCGCACGATTTGTAAAGCAATACTCATCTGTTTTGGATTTGATGAGAAAGTAAATTTTCTCATTATCCTCGTGCAAAATATAATCGTCTGCATCCACCTTATCATAGTCTGCAGGACCGATTACAGAACCAATATCACTTAATCCTAAAACATCTGAAGCTACTTTTTTAAACATGATATCAACCTTTCTAAGTTTGATAGAAATATTTTACCATATTTTTCAGGAAGAGATAACAGTACCTTTGCCTCATTGTGGGCTAAAGCTCCTGACTGTAAGGAGGTAAGAAAAATTAGGGTTCCCTCCGTCAACTGTTTCAATATAGATTGGAAGGTGGGAATGCTGCAACTCCTGAAGGGAACCTGGCTTCATGAAAAAAGAAAAAACTAGGAAGCAAAACCTCCTAGTTACCTTCTATTCTTCTTCTGTTCCTACTAAGAAATCAGGATTTAAATCTTCAAATTCTTCGTCGTCTACATCAAAGCCCCATTCATCATCATCACAGTCGCAAGCGTCAGCGTGTACAGCTACACATACAGTTGTTTCGCCGATCACTTCCACAAGAAATTCTCTTTCGACATGTACGATAATTTTATTTCCATTTGGGGAAATAGCTGCTTCACAGCAGTTTGGCTGTTGAAGTACTTTTGCGATTACTTCTAAATCATCCAGGCAATCAGGATCGCGGTATTTTACTTTAATGACATCTTTATACTCGACACGTTCAGTTACTACTTCTGTCTGTGTATTATCATTATAGGAATACCAAACGTTGATGTCATAGCTGCCGCAGATCTCGACTGTTTTTCCAACCTTTTCTGCTTCATACTTATGGTTTATAATCCAGCAGCCAAGTATGCTTGACGGTTGGTGTTTAGGGCAGATTGTGTGATTGGACTGTGTGAATTTACGTCCTTTGGCAACGACTGCCTTTGTAATTATCTCTCTGTAGTCTCCCATTGCGAGCGAACCCTCCTCATTCATTTTCAATTCATCCTATGCGGGATATTAGACTAGTGTGCGACAATTATTGAGGAATGTTAGGTAAAAGTATTGGCATGATTTATCCTATGCCGAAAGCGGGCGAATGTGCCGGGTCGAGTCTTTTCTGCAGGCATCTTTTTTAAAATCATATAGCATTCATCACAAAATGTGCGTTTTCCTTGATCAAAATGCACAGACAGCTTGGCTTATTCTCCAATAGTATATATTAAAGAAAAGGGGGTGAGCAGAAATGCCAGATCAAGAAAGATCTAATTTCAGAGTTTCAGTAAATGGTGAGGAAATGTCAGGAACAGATGCTCAGGAGTTTGCACAAAACTTAGCAACGAATTTAGCGGGAACATTTGGCAGCTTTTTCTCGGGTCTGTTCGGCAACATTGCCGGCGGGCAAGGAACAGGATCAGCCAATTCAACAAACACAACAAATTCAACAAATCCTTTGTCTGCTTTAGACAATATCCTTAATGACGATCAAGCAGAAAATAATACAGCAAATCCGATCAACTTCTCAGGTTTGTCAGGGTTAAACTTAAACAACATGCTGCCAGTTATTGAAACATCTGATGATAATAATCAGATTAAGATGACTTGGAACGGAAACACTCTATTTGACTTAGACCTTACAAATCTACAAAACACAGGAAGTAACAATTCCAATAATTCATAACCATTTAAGGAGGTGAATGATATATGTTAACAAGAGGATTAAACAGATGCAGAATTAACAATGATGATGACAATCGTCCTGCAGTAAGCCCAGCGAACGAGAACAATGCAGTAAGCACTGGAGATGAGTTTGAAGCATTTACGTTTGCAGCACAAGCGAACGTTCAAGCTGATGTAAATCCGCAGGTACCAGTTTCAGTTGGCGGTTTTGCAATCAACGCTTCATTAATCAACGTGCCAATTCTATCTGCTCAATTCAATATTGCTAACGCTGGTGATTCCAGAGCAGTTGCTGTAAAAGTAAACAACCAAACGCAAGGTAACGAAGCTTAATAAGCTTAAAGATATAGATTATCCAAAAATGAAGGGGGGGAGTACAATTGTTAAATGCTAGTTCAAATTCAAATGCTATGGGACAATCAAAATCTGTAGAAATTAATTCCGATGTACTCAAGGAGCTGGGCATACCGCAGGAGCTGCTGGATGTCGCAGCAGAAGCTGGAATTCCGTCCATTAATAATCATGCAGCGGGCGGAAAAGGCGGACGTGCTATCAGCCTGACGTATGTTGATAATTATTCAACACTGCTTCTTGTTTACACCTTTCTCCTGAATTTTTTGGATAGTCGTGAAAATGATGATGGAACAAAAATACTAAATCAATCGCTTCTCGCCACTTTGAATAGCGCCCTGATCGAACAGCAGGAATATCGCAAAGAATTCCTCAACGCCGTTGAATTGCTTCGACAATAAGAAAAGCGGAAGGCGCTTAGGTGCCCAAGCTAATAGAAGAAAAGCCAAACATGATCCCGCCACAACCCGCGAATCATATTTGCTTCCCCTTTTAATAGATAAAAACCTGGTTTCCTTTTGGGAACCAGGTTTTTTGCGCTTACGCTTTTCGGTTGTCCAGCTACAGCGCCTAGCCCCTCGAGGTCTTAAGCCATGTTGTCCTGAAGGTAAAGTTCAACCTTCATGCCAACCTGTCTTAAGCTTGTCGGGGCTGAGCAAGGCGCTTTCACATTTCGTTTTGTCCAGCTACAGCGCCTAGCCCCTCGAGGGGTCGGGGCTGAGCAAGGCGCTTTCGCATTTCCGTTAATGGCTGCAGCTTGTGTTTTTGATTTGGGCACCCGTTTCTCCGCTTAGAAGGTTGCCTCCAGTGGATAGGATGACTTCATCTGTGACTTTGTTTGAGATGGCTGATGCCACTGTCTGCAGAAGGTTATTGACTTCCAATTGTGATTGTTTGAATTCCTGTACGACTGGAATACTGTCAAGCTGTTCCTCGATGGATGCAATTTTGGCTTCTGTTTTTTTGTGTGCTTCTTCTTTGCCAAAGTGCTGCAGGTTCACTGCTTGCTTTTGAAGTCCTTTGATGGATGTCATTAAGGTTTTTACTTTTTCATTACCATGAATTTGTGCTTCAGCACGTTTGAAGAATTCTACTTCTTCTGTATCAGCAATCATTTGTGCCAGCTCTTCAGCACGTTTAATAATGTCATCTTTTGTGTATTTAGCCACCTTAGTTCACCTCTACCGTTTCATGTTCTTGAATCATATCCCCATTTAAAGACCAAGTCTTTGCATCGGTTATTTTTACTTTTACAATCTTGCCGATCGCTGTTTTCGGTCCTCTAAAGTTTACTAATTTATTCTTTCTTGTATAACCTGCTAAAATATCCGGGTTGTTCTTGCTTTCCCCTTCAACCAGCACTTCTACAATTTCATCCTGGTATTTCTTCATGGAAGCAGCAGAAAATTCATTTACAAGCGCATTTAAACGCTGCAGACGCTCTTTTTTGACTTCCATCGGCACATTGTCTACCATTTTCGCTGCAGGTGTACCTTCTCGTGGTGAATAAATAAATGTATACGCAGCCTCGAAGCCTACTTCACGATATAAAGAAAGCGTTTCTTGGAACTGCTCTTCTGTTTCATTCGGGTAGCCAACGATGATGTCCGTTGTAAACGTTGCGTTTGGAATCGCCGCTTTAATTTTACCTACAAGCTCTAAAAATTGTTCTCTTGTATATTTGCGAGCCATGATTTTTAAGACATCCGTTGAGCCAGATTGTACCGGCAAATGAATATGTTCAACGAGGTTGCCGCCTTTAGCAAGCACTTCAATTAAACGATCATCAAAATCACGCGGATGGCTTGTTGTAAAACGAATGCGCGGGATATCAATTTTGCGGATTTCATCCATTAATTCGCCAAGACCATATTGAATATCATCAAAATCTTTACCATATGCATTTACATTCTGACCAAGCAACGTGATCTCCTGATAGCCTTGTGCTGCAAGCTGGCGCACCTCTTGAATAATATCTTCCGGACGGCGGCTCCGCTCTTTGCCTCGAGTATAAGGAACGATACAATACGTACAGAATTTATCACAGCCGTACATAATATTAACCCATGCTTTAATATTGCCGCGGCGGACCTTTGGAAGGTTTTCAATTACATCTCCTTCTTTAGACCATACCTCGACAACCAATTCTTTTGAAAGATAAGCTTCTTTAAGTATGTTTGGCAAACGGTGAATATTATGTGTACCAAAAATCATGTCAACTTGTGTGTACGTTTTTAGAATCTTGTTTACGACAGATTCTTCCTGTGACATACAGCCGCAGACGCCCAGTAAAAGATCTGGATTGTTTTTCTTTAAGTGCTTTAAGTGACCTAGCTCTCCAAACACTTTATTTTCAGCATTTTCACGGATCGCGCACGTGTTCAGTAAAATGACATTTGCATCTTCCACAGTATCTGTTGCCTCATAGCCAAGAGACTCAAAGATCCCTGCCATCACTTCTGTGTCATGCTCGTTCATTTGACATCCAAATGTGCGGATATAGAATTTGCGGCCTTTGCCCATCTGATAAAATTCTTCCGGAATATCAAAGTCTTTATGATATTTCACTTCTTCTTTTCCGCGTTTTTTTGCATCCTTTAAGGACGGTGGTGTATATACTGTTTCAAAATATTTACTGTAATCCTTTTCGGATTTTTTGTCCGCTGGATTAGCTGCTGCAATTTGCTGTCCTTCTAGCCGTTGTTTTTCGTTCATTATGGAACTCCTTTCATCTATCTCAAAACTTGTCCAATAATCCATTCGCTCATATGTTCATTGTGCTTTTTAAACCCCTATGCACATTATTATAGTATAAAGCCTATAAGGCGTTTACACAATAGAATGGAGTTTATGACTTTATATTATAAAGGGAACAGAATGTTTATATTGTGACAAAGCTTACAACGCTTTCATTTTTTATTTGATCCATTATCATCGCCCTGTTTAGAATTTCTGCAGAAGTCTGCTCCTTTTCCAAATAAGTATGCTGCTGTCCATCTGCCCAAACACCTAAAATGTATTTGATGACAAAGAATTTAGATAGACAAAATAAATTTCTTCCCTAAAGTACATAGGATGCTATAGGTGGTGAGAAGATGGGACGTTTACATGCAGTCGGACTTCTTTTAATTGTAACCGGTGTTTTTGTCGCCAGTAATATTTATACTTTGATTCCGATTTACTCGGAGATCGCTATTGGAGTAAAGTCATCTGAAGAACAAATTATATGGGGCAGCAGTGTTTTCACAGTGTGTTATGCAATTGGGCTGCTTCTCTTTGGCCCGCTGTCCGAGCAATATGGCCGTAAAAAAGTGATTGTCTTAGGTCTTTTGATGTCCGGCCTTTCCACAATGCTTGTGGGATTGTCTTTTAATCTTGAAAGCTTAATTGTCTTTCGCGGGGTTCAGGGATTCTTTCTCGGCAGCTTTGCACCAGTTGCCTTTGCCTATATCTTTGAGCTTTATGAAAAAGAAAAACAGCGAACGTTAATTCTTACCCTCATTAATTGCGGGTTTTTAGTTGCAGGCATTCTTGGTCAGATTGTAAGTACTGCACTCACACTCTTCTATGGATGGGAAATCGTTTTTTTTGTTTTTGCAGTTATCTACGTCACTTTATTTACGTTCAGCCACAAGATTCATATAAAGACAGCCATTTCCCCTGCTCAAGGCTTTCATATCTTTAAAGTCCTTGCGGTTCCATTTTCAAGCAAACAACTTTTCAATAGCTACTTAATCACGTTTACTCTGCTGCTTTCATTTATTGCTTTCTATGACAGTCTAGGAAGAATGCTGAGTACAGATGGGTTTTCAGACGAGGCGCTCATTCTTATTCGCACCATTGGATTAGCTGGTACCATTCTGGCTGTTTTTACAGGGCGGATCATTGAGAAGCTCCATTTGAAAAAGACGATGATTATTGGAATTCTTTTATGTTTGGGCAGCTTAGTGCTGTTTATTGTGTTTCGTGAACAGCCGGTTATGATTACCTTTTTATCCATCCCATTTGTGTCATCGATCGCCATGCTGATTCCTTCTGTCATCTCGTATATTGGCAGTGCTGCTAAAGCACAAAGAGGATTAGCGACTTCGTTCTATTCTTTTTCCCTCTTAATGGGGGCAAGTTTAGCTCCAGTGATTGCAGCACACTTATCGTTTACGTTCGTTATGACAGTGCTGCTTGTTTTCTTCTGCTGCAATTTGTTTCTTGTTTTGAAAATGTAAAAAAACCGCCTGATTTAAAGGCGGTTCTAAAATGGGTTACATAAACTCCGCAGCAAGCTTGTCAAAATGCTCTTGATCAAGCTGTAAATCTGCGTGTGCGAGCGGAGTTTCAGCATACCCATTCAAATGTTCCTGATAGGATTTTTGTTCTGTATTTTGATAGATCAGCCCAGTTACAAGTCCATCATGTTTCATGAGGGTCTGCATCGCAAGCTCTCGATTAGAAGGATCATATTCTTCTATTGTTGCCAATTTTGTCAGATTCTCTTTGAACCATTCATACGTATTGATTTTATTATAAGTTACACAAGGGCTATATACATTGATTAAAGAAAATCCGTCATGCTGGATCCCAGCTTCAATCAAGGCCGTTAAGTCCTTTAAATCTGTCGAAAAGCTTTGCGCCACAAAGGTCGCCCCTGCTGTTAAAGCCATTTCCATTGGCGAAATGGCAGATTCAATGGAGCCTGCAGGCGTAGATTTCGTTTTAAAGCCGGAAGCAGAGCGTGGTGAAGTCTGCCCCTTCGTCAAACCATAAATTTGGTTATCCATGACAATATACGTCAGATTGACATTGCGGCGGATCGCATGGATCGTATGCCCCATCCCAATAGCAAATCCATCTCCATCACCGCCTGAAGCAATAACGGTCAGGTCTCTGTTTGCCATTTTTACACCTTGGGCTATAGGAAGGCAACGACCGTGAATCCCATGAAATCCATAGGAGTTAATATAGCCGGAAATCCGTCCAGAACAGCCTATACCTGATATGACAGCCAGATTTTCCGGTTCCAGGCCAACGTTTGCAGCTGCACGCTGAATAGCAGCCTGAACGGAAAAATCACCACAGCCAGGACACCAGTTTGGTTTTACATTATTGCGAAAATCTTTAAACGTCGCCATTTAGATCAGCTCCTTACATGCAGAATGAATTTCATGCGGCAAAAATGGATTTCCGTCATATTTTAAATGATTATGAATTTTTTGCGCATAGCCAACATTCATTTTCATGATATTTGCCAATTGGCCTGTGGCATTGTTTTCAACAACGACCACTTTTTTTGCAGATTGAACAAGAGGCAAAAGTTCTTCTGAAGGGAACGGATGAATAAGGCGAATATGTGCATGATTCACTTTTAAACCATCTGCTTCTAATCGTTCCTGAGCTTCTTCAATGGCTCCTCTTGTGGAATTGAATCCTACTAACAATAGATCTGCATTCTCATGCGGCGTATTTTTATAAATCGGTGTATCGAAGCGAATATTTTCCAGCTTGCGGAACCTTTTATCCATCTGCGCTTTCCGGTTGGCTGGTGATTCAGATGGTTTTCCAGTTTCCTCATGCTCAACACCTGTCACATGGTGGATGCCATGCTTCATGCCAGGAATTACTCTTGGTGAAACACCATCCTCTGTTACTTCGTATCTCTTAAAATACGCTTTATTTTCAATTTCAGGTAGATCACCCGTAAGCAGCTTGCCGCGGCGGATTTCTACCTGGCTCAGATCAATCGGCTCAACCGTCTGTTTTCCTAAAGAAAGCTGCAGATCTGTTAACATAATAACTGGACATTGGTATTCCTCTGCCAGATTAAACGCTTCAGCTGTATCATAAAATGCTTCCTGCACCGTGCTTGGAGCCAGAATAATTTTAGGAATCTCTCCGTGTGTGCCATAAATCATTGCCATTAAGTCTGATTGCTCCTGCTTTGTCGGCAGACCAGTGGATGGACCGCCGCGCTGTGTATCGATAATTACGAGCGGCGTTTCAGTTATCCCTGATAAACCGATAGCTTCCATTTTTAGCGATAGACCAGGACCTGCTGAAGCCGTCAGTGCACGTGCACCAGCATAATTAGCTCCAATACACATCGTAACAGCCGCGATTTCGTCCTCTGTTTGAATGACAGAACCGCCTACTGCAGGCAGCTTCTTAATTAAATACTCCATTATTTCGGAAGCGGGCGTAATCGGGTAAGCAGCCATAAAGCGAACACCTGCACTAAGCGCGCCTAATGCGATGGCATCATTTCCGATCATAAATAATCTCTTCTCGCCATCTGCCTTAGCCAGCTCCATCATGCCTGTTCCCTCGGAAAGTGCTTCCTTCATCGCATCAAAGCCAGCTTTAATGGCATCCATATTGCTGTCAACGACATTTTGCCCTTTTCTGCCGAAAATCTCCTGAACTACTTCTCTGAAAAGCTCTGACTCTATGTTTAGAACTGCACAAGTTGATCCAATCGCAATCATATTTTTCATTAATGAAGTACCCAGTTCTGTTGCAAGACTTGTAAAAGGAATCGAATATAAAGCTGCATTTGTATCTTCTGGCTTTTGCGGACCGAATTTAGCATCTGCAATAATAATTCCGTCATCATGCAATTCCTGGTAGTTTAAATCTATTGTTTCTTGATCAAAAGCAACCAGGATATCCAAATCGTCTGATATGGCACGAACCTGACTCGTACTTACACGAATCTTATTATTTGTATGGCCACCCTTAATTCGGGAGGAAAAATGACGGTATCCGTATAAGTAGTAGCCTAAGCGATTCAAAGCAATCGAAAAGATTTCCCCTGTGCTTTCAATGCCTTCCCCTTGCTGTCCCCCAACTTTCCACGAAAGCTGATTGATCATGTTCTGCACCCCTTTTAAAAATATTAATAGGTATGTATATTTATTCAAACTAAAATAGAAGATCGCGCCCGTCTATTACAGGCATTTGCCTTATATAAAAGCGGCACAGACGTACTAAACGCTTACAATTTTAGTCCTTACCTTTTTAAAAAGCAAGCCTTTACATACAACTAAAAGTTATAATTCTGTGAATTATTTTAATATAAAATAGTATATTTTCTGTATTTTCTGCGAATAAAACAAAATTGATTTTTTGAGCTGGTTTCTATCATTTGCACAGAATTTAACTTATATTGGGAGACGACTCGCAAAATTTTGAAACATAAACCGATCAAGTTGTGTTTGTGAATAGTAGCTGCTTAATGCATGAATAAGATTTTCATATTTAGAGGCCTTTTCAATACCGGTTACGATATGGTCAGTTCCGTCAAAGTCTGAACCAAATCCGACATGAAATTCTCCGCCAAGCGAACAAATATAATCAAGATGGCGTAAAATGTCATCTATTGTAGCTGTTGATGATCCGGACAAAAAATCAGCAACAAAGGTTATTCCGATGACACTGTTTCGATCAATAAGTGCCTTGATTTGCTCATCTTTTAAATTTCTAGGATGCTTGCATACTGAATAACAATTCGAGTGAGAAGCAATCGGAAACTGCCCATATTCCATGACATCCCAAAATCCCTTTTCCGCTAAATGCGAGACATCACACCAAATATTCCTTTCATTCAGCACACCAAGTACTTGTTTGCCAAACTGCGAAAGCCCTCCTGCACTCTCCTCTAATACACCATCAGCAACGCAGTTTCGATAATTCCAGGTTAAACCTACACTTGCTACCCCCAGCCGAAGCAATGTCTGCAGTTTCACGATATCCTTACAGATGGCATCACAGCCTTCAAGCGTAAGAAGTGCCCCCACTTCGTTCAGTTTCAGATTTTTAATATCCTCTTTGCTTTTGACTAGTTTAAGGCGTGGATTGGGCTTAATGATTCGTTCATAAAATAGATCAATCATTCTTAATGCAGCATGAAACTTTAAATCAGGATGCACAGCTTCCGGGACATAAATCGCAAAGCATTGTACCTTAATGGCTGAGTTTATAAGCTCATTCATATTTACTTGCAGATTGTGATCATTTTGAAATTGAATATTTGAATCCATAAGCATTTTACACAGAACATCACAGTGAGCATCAAAGATAGACATATACAAAGTCCTTTCTCTATTGATCTTATTAATCGCATAGAAATGCGGAATCATTTTAGTGTTATAGCTCAGCAAACGCAGCTAGGTTTCTTTTATTATTCTTCGTACTGTGAAAAAAGCCTGCTTGCGTTAAGCAAACAGGCCGAAAACGATATGTGGTTGTTGTTTATCTCGGTTCAACGATCAATTTGATCGCTGTTCTTTCTTCTCCTTCAATGAGAATATCTGTAAATGCAGGGATGCAAATTAAATCCACTCCGCTAGGTGCTACAAATCCGCGTGCAATCGCTACTGCTTTAACCGCTTGATTCAATGCACCCGCACCAATTGCCTGAATTTCTGCTGCTCCTCTTTCACGCAGCACTCCAGCAAGCGCACCAGCTACAGAATTGGGATTAGATTTTGCTGAAACTTTTAATATTTCCATTCCTAGCTCCTCCTCATTTTTTCCCCTCTGTATGCCCCCTTAAAGACACATCAGGTATATAAACCATTCCATTGCTACTATATTCATTTTTGAAAACACATATTCCGGCTTGGACCAAAAATTGAAAAAAAGTATTGGTTTATAGAAGGATTGCAGAAGATTTAAGGACCTGAGGAGCAAAGTATTATGTCCCAGTCTATAAAAAGTGCTGGATCTGAACGAATATATTATTTCTTAAACACGATTATTCATAGTAGTGGTTTGGGTAGTTAAACAAGCTCGTTTCATCTGCGCTCCAGACCCTCGCTTTCCATGGGGAGAAAGCTAGAATCTCTATTGCCCATAGGAGTCGGGGGTCCTCCGCTCCATTTCATTCATGTTTAGAAATATTAAATGTTAAACAAATAAAAAACCAAATGATTAGAAAGATCTTCTTCCCAACCATTTGGTTCTAGGTCGCGTTAATACTTTTGTCTTAGCCTCTTTACTTATGAATAAAAGGGATGATCATCATTAATGAGAATCGGCTGTATTTTCTTCGCTTTGCCTGTTTTCTGATCTAGGTCGATTAATACTGCACTTAGCTGCGAGCGTCCTGTTTTCGGCACTTCAAATCGTACTGGCAGACCGGTAAGGAAGCGCTTAAGAACAGCTTCTTTCTCCATTCCCAATACAGCGTCATATGGCCCTGTCATGCCTACATCTGCCATAAAGGCCGTTCCATCTGGAAGGATGCGGCAATCGGCTGTTTGCACATGTGTATGGGTTCCTACGACTGCCGATACTCTTCCATCCAAATACCAGCCCATTGCCTGTTTTTCACTTGTTGCTTCTGCGTGAAAATCGACAAAAATGATGGACGTTCTTTCTTTTGCGATTGCTATGAGTTCATCCGCTTTCTCAAACGGACAATTATTCGCCTGCATGAAGGTTCTGCCTTGAAGACTAATAACAGCGATTTCCTCGGTATTGTATTTTAAGAAGACCATTCCCTGCCCAGGGTTGTTATCCGGAAAATTGGCTGGCCGCACTAAATATTTTGCTTTATCAACAAATTCGAATATTTCTTTATTATCCCATGTATGATTTCCAAGTGTAACGGCTTGTGCGCCAGTTTCTAAAAAGCTCCGATAAATTTTTTCTGTGATGCCTCTGCCGCTTGCTGCATTTTCACCATTGATGATGGTCAGCTGCGGACGGTATTTTTCTTTTAATTTAGGCACATACTCGCTGATCATATCTCTTCCTAACGAGCCGACCACATCTCCTACAAACAAAATCCTCATTTTTACACCTTCTTAATATGTACTTGCTCTTTCAGTTTAGCACATTTCTGTATGCTTTTATGCAATTCATCGTACAATTCATCCTATTACGCTCAGAAAAACAAACACTTTTTCGTTCAAGCTGCAGATGTTGCTAAATTATTCATGGTGATGTTCAGGCTTTCCTTTTAAAAGCACAAAAAAGCGATGCTGACGCATCGCTTATTTTGCATATTCAACAGCTCTCGTTTCACGGATCACTGTTACTTTAATATGTCCTGGGTAATCCAGTTCTTCTTCAATTTTCTTGCGGATATCTCGTGCCAGTCGATGTGATTCAAGATCGTCAATTTGCTCAGGTTTTACCATAATGCGTATTTCGCGGCCAGCCTGAATTGCAAATGATTTCTCAACTCCATCATAAGACTCTGAAATTTCCTCAAGCTTTTCAAGACGACGAATATAGTTTTCAAGTGTTTCACGTCTTGCTCCCGGGCGTGCAGCCGATAAGGCATCTGCAGCTGCCACAAGAACAGCAATGATGGACGTAGGCTCTGAATCACCATGGTGAGACGCGATACTATTGATGACAACTGGATGCTCTTTGTATTTTGTAGCAAGCTCCACACCAATTTCAACGTGGCTTCCTTCGACTTCGTGGTCAATTGCCTTCCCGATGTCATGCAGTAAACCTGCGCGGCGTGCCAGTGTCTCATCCTGTCCAAGTTCTGCTGCTAACATTCCTGAAAGCTGCGCAACTTCCATTGAGTGTTTTAACACATTTTGACCATAGCTCGTCCGGAATTTTAGGCGTCCAAGAATTTTAATTAAATCTGGATGCAACCCGTGTACACCGACTTCAAACGTAGTTTGTTCACCAATCTCACGGATATGTTCATCTACTTCGCGACGTGCTTTATCTACCATTTCTTCAATGCGTGCAGGGTGAATACGGCCATCCTGAACGAGCTTGTCTAATGCAAGTCGTGCAGTTTCACGGCGAATCGGATCAAATCCGGAAAGAATAACCGCTTCTGGAGTATCATCGATAATTAAATCGATTCCAGTTAATGTTTCAAGTGTACGGATATTTCGTCCTTCACGTCCGATGATACGACCCTTCATTTCATCGTTTGGCAGATTTACAACTGATACAGTTGTTTCAGCAACATGGTCAGCTGCACATCTTTGGATAGCTAGTGACAAAATTTCTTTCGCTTTCTTGTCAGCGTCCTCTTTTGCTCTAATCTCGCTCTCTTTTACCATTATAGCGACTTCATGAGACACTTCTTGCTCTGTGCGCTCTAAAATGATGGACTTCGCTTCTTCGCGAGTTAAACCAGAGATGCGTTCTAGCTCTGTTTGCTGCGCTTGTACCATCTTGTCCACTTTGCTTTCCATCTCTTCTATATGCTGTTGTCTTTTGCTAAGAGAATCGTCCCTCTTTTCTAATTGTACTTCACGTTTATCTAACGTTTCATCCTTACGGTCAAGATTCTCTTCTTTTTGCAGTAAACGATTTTCTTGTTTTTGCAGTTCATTTCTGCGATCACGAACTTCACGTTCAGCTTCTGTGCGAAGCTTGTGAATCTCATCCTTGGCTTCAAGCAGGGCTTCCTTTTTGGTCGCTTCCGCTTCACGCTTAGCGTCTTCTAAAATTTGCTCAGCTGCGTCTTTAGCACCTGCGATCTTTGCTTCAGAAATAGATTTACGAACAAAATAGCCAACAAAAGCACCGAGTATTAGGCCAAGCAAAATGGAGATGATTGTTACTGGTTCCATCATTTCACCTCCTCTTGCTATGAACTTTTTGTTACGTTTCTAAAAGTGATGCTTGTACATGATCATCGTTCAATGTACAGCACTGCGGCTTCTAAACGCTTTTCATACTTTATAAAAAATGTAAAATATACAATTTTAATTGTAAAGCTGTGAAAATTTATTGTCAAGTGCTCCAGGTCCTTGACAGAATGATAATTTAAGTATTTTCGCAGTTTTTGAAAACTTTGTCCTTTTTACTGTGAAAAATAGGCTTCTCAGCACAATTTCAGGATCATCCAAGCCATCCAAAACAATTGTTGCCGATTCTTTAAAGATAGATATGAAAGATTGTATGTAAATCAAAAAAGCGGACAAAGTCTAAATCGACCCTTGTCCACTTCTTAGCGCCTTAAATTAAGTCGAACTCTTCCTGCTCTTTTTCCTCTGTGACTGTGTATTGAGCATCCAGACCGTAGTGTTCGCGAATTTGCTGCTGAATTTGCTTGCGAATTTCAGAGTTTTCTTTTAAGAACTGCTTCGCGTTCTCACGGCCTTGGCCTAAACGTTCCTCGTTGTAGGAATACCATGATCCGCTCTTTTGAACAATATCAACTTCAGAGCCAAGATCAATGATTTCTCCTTCTTTAGAAATCCCCTCACCGTACATGATATCCACTTCAGCTACACGGAATGGAGGAGCAACTTTATTCTTAACTACTTTAATTTTAGTCTTGTTACCGACCATTTCATTGCCTTGTTTTAATGTTTCAGCACGGCGCACTTCCAGACGAATAGTAGAATAGAACTTTAAGGCACGTCCACCTGGAGTTGTTTCAGGGTTACCGAACATAACACCAACTTTTTCACGGATCTGGTTAATAAAGATGGCAATCGTTTTGGATTTATTAATAGCACCAGAAAGCTTACGAAGTGCCTGGGACATTAAGCGAGCCTGTAAACCAACGTGGGAGTCACCCATTTCCCCTTCAATCTCCGCTTTCGGAACAAGAGCCGCAACTGAGTCAATTACTAGAATATCTACTGCACCGCTTCGTACAAGAGCTTCAGCAATCTCAAGTGCCTGTTCACCTGTATCAGGCTGAGATAATAGCAGTTCATCAATGTTTACACCCAGCTTTTGAGCATAAACCGGATCAAGCGCATGCTCAGCATCAATAAATGCAGCCTGTCCGCCTTGTGCTTGAACCTCTGCGATAGCATGAAGTGCTACAGTTGTTTTACCTGAACTTTCAGGTCCATATGTTTCAATAATTCTTCCGCGCGGATATCCGCCTATCCCAAGAGCTGCATCAAGTGCTAGAGAACCACTTGGAACCGCAGATACTTTTTGCTCTGCCTGCTCGCCCAGTTTCATAATTGAACCTTTACCAAATTGCTTTTCTATTTGCTTTAATGCCATTTCAAGTGCTGCCTGACGATCACTCACTCAAAATTCCTCCTTTTATATGAATGAACGAAACTGTTCATTTATCTCATCTCGAATCTATCTCTACTATAAACGTTTTTTTTCTGTTTGTACAGCAAAAAGTCGAACATTCATTCGTTTTTTTTATTTCCAGTGACACTTGCCAAAATTGGATTTTCTGCTGGCAAAAGCTCGTTAATCTCATTAAATATGTTCGAGAAATGCAAAAAGCTGCCACTATCTGAATTTATGTGAGGCTGCCTATGAAAATTTCTATCATAATCGTTATTTATCAAAAACAAAAGGAATGCACATCCTGCATCCCTCCTGCTTTTACGCTTCCTGTATATAGCTCAACAAAAAGTGACATCCATATTTTATGCTTCGCATCCGATTCGCTGCTCTTGAGCCGCCCAGATTTAGTTTTTCAACTGCTGTTTCTTTCCCTTTTTGGAAGAGTCCGATATAGACTGTGCCAACAGGGTGGCCTTCTAATTCATCCGGTCCGGCAACGCCAGTAAAACTGATGCCGACATCGGCATTCATCAGCTTGGCCGCATTTTCTGCCAGTTCTATTGCACATTCACCGCTGACAACCCCAAACGATTGAATGGTTTCTTCTTTTACCTGCAGGAGATTTGCTTTTACTTCGTTTGTATAGCATACAATTCCGCCTTTTAGAAGGCTGCCTGCACCAGGAATAGACGTAAACTCCTGCTGGAACATGCCCCCTGTCAAGCTTTCTGCTGCAGCAATCGTCAAGTCCTTTTCTTTCAGCAGCTTGATCAGCTCTTCCATAAGAGACGTGTCGTCATATCCGTATATATATTGGCCGACTCGTGTTCTGATCTTCTCTTCTGTTTCATCAATCAGCTGATGAGCCACCTGAAGATCACCATGCTTCGCAGTAATTCTCAGTGTAACCTCCCCATCGCCTGCAAGCGGGGCAATCGTTGGGTTGCTTTGACCATCAATTAAATCCTCAATTTCTGTTTCCAGCATGGCTTCGCCAATGCCAAAAAAACGCAAAACTCGAGAGGCAATCACTTCAGTGGAACCCAGTTTCGAGCGCAATGCCGGGTATGCAAATTTAAGAAACATTGGTTCCATTTCTTTTGGCGGTCCCGGCAGCAGCATATAGATGCGCTCATCTTTTTTGAAGATCATTCCAGGTGCCATCCCATGCTCGTTTGGAAGAACCTCTGATCCACGTAAAATGAGCGCTTGTTTTTTGTTATTCTCTGTCATTGGCCGTCCAGTTCTTGTAAAGTACGCCTCAATGGAAAGCAGCGCATGTTCATCCATTTGCAGCTCTGTATTCAAATGGCTGGCAATGGTTTCCTTTGTGAGGTCATCCTTCGTTGGACCAAGGCCTCCTGTAAAAATAATCAAATCGGCCCTGTTTTCAGCAATTTCAATTGCTGACTTCAGGCGGGAGGGATTATCTCCTACAGCGGTTTGATAGTATACATTAATGCCGATATCGGCCAGCTGCCTGGAAATAAAGCGAGCGTTTGTGTTTACGATCTGGCCAAGCAAAAGCTCTGAACCAACCGCAATGATTTCTGCATTCATGCTTTCCCCTCCGATTGCTTATTTAGAATTAACAAAAGCTTGTTTATTTTTTGCAAAATAATCCCATCCCGACCAAACTGTGAAGATCAGCGCGACCCAAAGGGCAATCATATCAAACGGGATAGAGATCATTTCAAATAGAATATTATGCAGCAGCAAAGCTGAAACGGCAATAATTTGGGCCCAAGTCTTAATTTTGCCTAGCATATTTGCAGCGACTACCTCACCGCCGCCAGCCAAAATAAGGCGGAGACCAGTAACCGCAAATTCACGGCTAATGATAATAATAACGATCCAGGAAGGAGCAAGATGCAGCTCAACAAGTACGATTAATGCTGCCGAAACAAGCAATTTATCTGCAAGCGGATCTAAAAACTTCCCGAGATTTGTAACCAGATTATATTTTCTGGCAATGTAGCCATCGATCCAGTCTGTTGTTGACGCAATGATAAACAGCAGTGCACCTGCTAAGTGGGCAACAGGCAGTTCATCAACTCCAAGCAGGGAAATGTCACCCCATGAAAAAGGATCAAGCATGATAATCATAAACAATGGGATTAACATAATTCTAGATATTGTAATTTTATTAGGCAGATTCATTATAGACCTCCAGTAATAATTGCTTTACCGATTTTAACGCATGAGAAAATAGCCATCAGATTGATGACTATTCAGTATCCGCGACGTAGCGGATGGTAATATCCTGCCGTACGAAATCACTTGGTGAGACAGCATACTCAATTTTTTCATCATTAATGTATATTTCTGTGTTAGAAGAGTTTCCAATAACAAGCACCGCTTCTTCTTCTTTTGTCAGGTCAACAACTTGAGTTGAATTGGCTTCATCTCCAGCAACGAGCATCCCTTGAAAGAAAGAATAGCCTTTGCCATTTTTAATATTCACCCATGTTTCGCCTGTTGAAACAAGCTTCAGTTCAAACTTGTCCGTATTTTTCAGCTCATATGTTGTATATTGGCCATTCGTCTCAGCAGTTGTTACTTCTTGAGCAGGAGGTTCTGGTTCCTCGACAGGTTCTTCAACAGGTTCTTCTTGCTCTGTATCCTCGCCAGTGCCTTCATCTGCTTCATTCTCGCCTGAACCGTTATTTTCATCGGTATCCTCAGGCAGGTTATTCTCGACATTTACACCAGGAGTATTCTCCGGTTCAGCAGGATCGGTTGCATTATTGCCGGAAAATTGTACATAGAAATAATAAACAACAGCAAATACTCCGACCACAAATACAGCGATTAGAACTTTCGGCAGGATTTCAAAGAATTTTGATGTCCCGCCAGAAATATCTTTTCGTGTCTGAACTCTTGAGAGCTTTTCTGGAATATCTTCATTCATACCAGTTGGGATTTCACTCTTAAATTCCTCAAAAAGTTCTTCAGGATGCAGGCCAACAACCTCTGCATATTGCTTAATAAATGCTCTAACATAGAATTTCCCCGGCATGACACTATAATTGCCTTCTTCAATGCCCACTAAATATCTTTTTTGAATCTTGGTTGCTGTCTGCAGATCATCAAGACTCATGCCCTTTGCGATCCGGGCTTCTTTCAATCGATTTCCTAGTTCTGTCATTATAACACCTTCCAACGTACTAAAAATCAAAGTCTCCAAAAGCAGATTCAGAGAACATATTGTTTTTGTCTACTACATCATACTTAATTTCTTCATCTGGCTCATGACGCAATTCGATAATATAATCAAAGTCATTAAGTGTATATTCTGTATTTTGCACAAAAATATCCGGATGCTCAATCACTTTAACCGATGGAAGCCTCATGATTTCTCTCACTAACTGCCAATGACGCTCATTTGCCCGCCTTGTTGAGACAATTCCATCTATAATAAATAAATTATCTGCATTATACTCGTCATCAATCAGCTGATTCCGAATCGTCTGCTTTAAAAGCGTCGAAGAAACAAATAGCCAGCGTTTATTCGCACACACACTGGAAGCAACGATCGACTCTGTCTTTCCGACACGGGGCATACCTCGAATGCCTATCAGCTTATGGCCATCCTGTTTAAACAATTCTGCCATAAAATCAACTAAAAGACCAAGTTCCTTTCTTTCAAATCGGAATGTTTTTTTATCATCCGCATCTCTTTGTATGTATCGGCCATGACGGACTGCTAATCGGTCACGCAGCTTCGGCTCCCGAATTTTGATTACTTTTATTGTATCCATTGTATGTAAAATTGACTCAAGTCTAACGATTTGTTCGTCGTCTTCTGCTAAAATTAACAATCCTCTTCGACCTTCATCTACCCCATTAATTGTTACAATATTTATTGATAGCATCCCGAGAAGGGAAGAAATATCCCCCAGCAGACCAGGCCTGTTTATCACAATTTCATATTCGAGGTACCATTCTTTCTTTTCCACAGAAAAAACCTCCTAAAACTAGCCAAGCAATTAAATTAATTTATTTTTAATAGAGCCAATTTCATTCCTCTATTTCATCTAGCTTCTATAATATATGATTTCCAATAAAGATGAAAGGAAAAACGCTATTGGTGAAAGGATTATTACTAGCAGGAGAGAATCTGCTGGCCGTTTCATAATAGAAAAAAGAGAGGATGCCCTCTCTTTTTCAGTGATGTATTACTTTGTACCGTTGTTTTCAACAAGCTTAACCATCATATTGGCAATCGCATGTTGTTCCTGTTCATTCGCAACAGACCAAAGATCCGCAAGAATGCGCTCCTGATCGTTTTTCGGTTCAACTTGCTTTGCCAGATAGTCACCGATTTCGAAAGCAACGTTGTTAACTGTATCTTTGCCCATCCCTTGGTTCTCACCTTGGTGAAGACGATCAGCAAGGAAATCCTTCCATTGTTGCCAATTATCAAGTACTGACATGTACAAATCCCTCCTTAATGGTAATACGATATTATTTTGCATTTAGAGGAGAGAAAATATTCATCGAGTACAACATACTCTAGTGTATAAAATGACAACTTTTTGACGAATTGCACATATATAACTTAAGTGTACCAGCCGCCATTTACAGCGAGCACCTGTCCGGTTATATAGGAGGCCTGATCAGAAATTAAAAATTGCACGGCATCTGCCACATTTTGGGCAGTACCCATTTTCCCCATCGGAACGTCTTCTTGTATGCCTAAAATTTCTTCCTCAGAGAACCCAGACATCATATTCGTTGAAATAGCCCCAGGCGCAACCGTATTTACACGCACGCCGCTTAAAGCCAGCTCCTTGCTTAACGCTTTAACGAAAGAGATTTGCGCACCTTTTGCAGCAGAATAAAGCACCTCACAAGCAGAGCCGGTCTGACCCCAGATCGATGAAATAAAGACAATGCTTCCTGTTCCTTTTTTTATCAGCTTCGGCAAAAGCTCTTTTGTCAATAAAATCGGTGCTGTTGCATGCACATACAGCATATCTTCCGCATCACGATCCGTCATATCTGTGAACAACCCATAATGTGCAATTCCGCTTGTTATAACAATTTCATCTAGTGAAAAGATGTTTGCAGCGATTTTTTTATAGCCTCCATGTACAGAGAGGTCCGCTTGGATAGGGATATATTCTCCTCCATATTCTGCAAACTCTTGCAGCAAGCTGTCAATTGGTGCGGCGTTCTGATTGTAATGCAAATACAAGGAATAACCATTTTGAGCCAATTTTCGGCAAACTGCTTGACCAATCCCTCCGCTCGCACCTGTTACTAAAGCAAATTTCTTCATATGTATTCACTCCAAAAAACTTCATCATAGGTATTCTACCATAAGAGAACGGTTTGCAGAGCGTCAGTATGGTAGAAGTCTGCACAACAAAAAAGGGAGTTTCCCCCCCTTTTTAGAACAGTTCTTATGCTTTTGGCAATACTTGAAAAACAGTAAAGCGATCTTCTTCAATAAATCTGGAAGCGGCCTGCTCTACATCCTCTAACGTAATGCTTTCAAGCATTGGCACTACTTCAAACAGCTTCATATCATTAAATGCATACCGCGTGAATTGATTGGCGATGTATTCAGGCGAGTTAATGGCTCTTAGGAACGCACCAATCTTTTTCTTTTTCGTGCGCTGCAAACTTTCTTCCGTTATTTGTCCCTGTTCTTTTGCTTTTAAGAGCATGGTTTCAAGTGTTTCGGCTAAACGGTCAGCATCCGGCGTGTCACCGCCGACCATGGCAAATCCAAAACCCTGCTCTTGCGTATAATCAAATGAAAACGTGTCATCGATCAGCCCTGCACTATAGAGCTCATTGTAGTTTTCCGAGCTTTTGCCAAAGATGATATCAAGCAGAATATTTAAGCTCAGCTCATGCTTTAGCATTTGCTCACCTGTTTGGGCCGTCTCATGACTTTTTATTCCGACTAAGCATTTAGATGTCTGTACATTCATCTTCATGACTCTTTTCTTCGTGTCACTAGCGACAGGTTCTTCATCAAATTTGCGCTGAATCGCTGGCTGCTCTTTATAATCCTTTGCATTCTGATTGCTGCGCACGAGGTTCATGATGTCTTCCGGCTCAACAGGACCAACAATAAATAGAAGCATATTGCTTGGATGATAGAACGTATTGTAGCACTCATATAACATATCTTTTGTAATATGTGAAATCGATTCAACCGTGCCTGCAATATCAATCTTCACCGGATGATTGCTGAACATGTTTTCAATAAGGCCAAAGTAAAGTCGCCAGTCTGGATTGTCATCATACATTGTAATTTCCTGACCGATAATCCCTTTTTCCTTTTCAACCGTGGTTTCTGTAAAATAAGGCTCCTGCACAAAATCAATTAAGGTCTCTAAGTTTTTTTCAACATTAGATGTGCTAGAGAAAAGGTATGCCGTTCGTGTAAATGATGTAAAAGCATTTGCAGAAGCTCCTTGGCGGCTAAACTGCTGAAAAACATCGCCATCTTCTTTTTCAAAAAGCTTATGTTCCAGAAAATGAGCAATTCCATCTGGAACTTTTACATATTCATCTTTTCCAAGCGGCAGAAAATGATTGTCGATTGAGCCGTATTTGGTTGTAAATGTTGCAAATGTTTTATTAAAGCCCTTTTTTGGAAGTATATACACATCCAAGCCATTGCTTTGCTTTTCATAATAGAGATCTTCCTGCAGCTGATTAAACGTTAGTTTTTCCATCAGTTCGCTTCCCCCTTTCCGTATAGGAAATACACGGTATCCAGTTCACATTTTTTTGCTGCTGCTACAATATCATCTTTTGTAACAGCGTCCATGCCTTCGAGCCATTCATCCAGGGAAACTGACTGTTCAGAAACGACATTATGATATAATACTTCAATCGCTCCCCTAGCAGTATCAACGGTTTCAAGCAATTGATTTTTAATGACTGCTTTCGTTTGATCCATTTCAGCTTCCGTGAATTCTCCATTTTTCATTGCTTTCATTTGTTCTTCTATGATGCCTACCGCTTGATCATATTTACTGTTATCAATTCCCGACATCACCATCATCAAGCCTTTATGACTTTCCAGTCTGCTCGCTACATAATAAGCCAAGCTTGCTTTTTCACGCACATTTAAAAACAGCTTCGAATGTGAAAATCCGCCAAATATGCCATTGAAGATTTGCAGTGCATAGTACTCTTTTTCCCCATAAAGAACATTTGTGCGATAGCCAATATTCAGCTTTCCTTGCTTTACATCCTGCTCTTCCTTCACCGTATTCGTATCGGTTTTTTTGATTGAGGTTTGGCGGGCATCAATGACTTCTGGTGTACGATCAGAAAATTGGAAAAGTTCATTGGCATATCCAGCCACTTCATTTTCATCAATATCGCCAATCACATATAAGTCCAGCTCATCTTCTTTTAGAGCATTTTCATAATAGGCATATAAACTTTCAGGTGTAATCGCATCAACATCATCAATTTGTCCATGCACATGAAGAGCGTAAGGCTCCTCTTTGCACATTTCCTGAACAAGGCGATAGTTCGCATAACGCATTTTGTCATCGTACACTGCTTGAATTCTTTGCTTTAATGATCTCTTCTCATTTTCCACGGTACTTGCATCAAAAGCGCTTCCGCTTGCGTTTGGACGTGTAAGTATATTGGCTAAAAAATCAAATGCCTGCTTTAACAGAGGGGTTTGATCGGATAAAAACTTTTCATTGGCGATTTCAAGAG
Organism: Cytobacillus gottheilii; assembly: GCF_900166665.1. Lineage (GTDB taxonomy): Bacteria > Bacillota > Bacilli > Bacillales > Cytobacillaceae > Cytobacillus > Cytobacillus gottheilii_A. Next base: position 2,761,145 of record NZ_LT800494.1, read on the forward strand.
AAAAGCTCATCACATGGTATTCGCCCTTTTTCGAAAGATCTGTAAAAAGGGATGCACCGTACAGTTCATCTAAGTATGATCGTAACTTGGCGGTTGTTGGATATTGCTCACTATTGCTTTGCAGGACATGAGGCAGTAGCGATCTGGCTGTCACCGTTTCTTTCTTTAATGGGGATTTCATTTTCCAGACAATCGTATTGGTTTTAAACTTAGAGGTCTTTACTGTATGGAGCTTAAAACCTTTTAGCTGCTGTACATTTTCTTCAATAACGCTCATGTATCTTCCTCCTTTATATAGGCTCAGTTTCTCCATATTAAGTTGAATTTTATCATCTTAAAGATAATAAATTGCATTTGTTACATAACACAGTGTTTACCAAGCACAGGTTTTGAACACATCTTTTCTTATTATATGTACAAAAGTGAAGAGATATTTTCTGCTCACCTCAGCATTGTCTTATTATCATATGCTAAACATTTCCACTGTACAAGGAATAGGGTTTCGGCGGTTATTTTGTGATGTTTAGGAGAAGTTGGAACAGATTATAAAAAGTGGGATATAAAGGAAGGAATCATTATCTAAGAACGCGGGTCATCAGAAACACTTCTGTTACGCACTCTCGCTTTCCGTGGTGAAATGTCTGCGAGTTCTGGCCTATTTTTCTAAAAACACCAGATTGACAAATCTTATAATTAAGCGGAAGAATTCCGCTTATTTCGTAAAATCACTGAAAAATGGCTTAAATAGACGGAGAAATTCCGTCTAATTAACCAAAAAACGTGCAAATGAGCGATTTTTTTCCCATTTAACCGGAAAATCTCCGCTTATTTCGCCCGAAAATAGCTTAATTCTGAAAATAACCGGAAATTCTCCGCTTATTTTTTCATTCGTTCGTAAAGCAATTACCCAAAAAAAGCCGAATGATTAAAGATATATCTCTAATCATTCGACTTATGTTTATTTATTATCTGCTTCCTTTAATATAAGGCACACCAGAAGCTTTTGGTGCATCAGCACGGCCGATAAATCCTGTTAGAGCAAGGATTGTTAAGACATACGGCGCAATTAACAGATACACATTTGGAATGTTTTCCAAGAATGGCAAGCTATTTCCGATGATGCTTAAGCTTTGGGCAAATCCAAAGAATAAAGCTGCACCCATCGCACCAAGCGGATGCCATTTACCGAAGATCATTGCTGCAAGAGCCATGAACCCTTGTCCGCTGATGGTAGCATGTCCAAAATCGGATGAAATGGATTGAGCGTATACACCGCCGCCAATTCCTCCAAGTGCACCAGAGAGAACAACCGCAATATAGCGGATTTTTGTTACATTGATCCCCATAGTGTCTGCTGCCATCGGATGCTCACCAACTGCACGAAGGCGTAAACCAAATGGAGTTTTATAAATGATATACCATGCAATCACCGCAACGAAGATCGCCACGAACGAAGTATAATAAGTGTTTGAGAAAAACAATTCACCAATGACTGGGATATCGCTCAGCACTGGGATATCAATTTTACTAAACCCTTTTTGAATAATGTCGGTTTGACCTTTATCATAAAAGTATTTAACAAGGAATAAGGAAACCCCGACTGCCAACAAGTTGATCGCAACACCAGATACAGTCTGGTCGGCACGGAATGTAATGGAAGCAACAGCATGAATAAGAGAAAATAATGCTCCAACTGCCATTGCAGCCAAAAGGGATACCCAAGGAGTCCAAGCGCCAAGTGCATCAACAAAAGTTAAGTTAAAAACAATCGCTGAAAATGCACCGATGACCATTAAACCTTCTAACCCAATGTTTACAACACCGGAACGCTCTGAAAAGGTTCCGCCTAATGCAGTGAAAATAAGTGGAGCAGCCCATAATAATGTGGACGGAATAATGATAACTAATACATCCATGAAGCTCACTTACTTCACCCCCTTTTTACTAATACGATCAATAAACATACGAATCATGTAGCTTGCTGCGACGAAGAACACAATTAACGCGATAATGATGTCAACGAGTTCATTCGGTACACCAGCTTCAAGCGGCATGTTCAATGCGCCAACTTTTAAGCTTCCGAATAAAATAGCCGCTAAAATAATTCCGATTGGTCCATTTGCACCTAGAAGGGCAACAGCAATTCCGTCAAATCCAACTCCTGTAAAACCGCCCTTTGTGGCTGCATAGCCAAATGTCCCCAGACCTTCCATTGCACCTGCAAGACCTGCAAACGCACCAGAAATGACCATAGACATTATGATATTTGATTTAACATTCATCCCCGCATATTCAGAAGCATTTTGGTTAAATCCAACTGCTTTTAACTCATAACCTCTTGACGTTTTTTCAAGAATGAACCACATGATAAATACGCAAATAAGTGCGATAAAAATTCCCCAGTGCAAACGGGAATAGTCAGTTAGACTTTCAAAAAATGGTGAACGAAGAGATGCACTTTGATGTACCAATTCTGTTCGGTCACTTGATTCAGATAGCACAGAACGAATGATATAGTTTGTAACATGTAAAGCAACATAGTTCATCATAATGGTTACAATAACTTCATGAACTCTAAATCTTGCTTTTAAAAGACCTGGAATAAATGCCCATAACGCTCCTGCTGCAGCACCTGCTAAAACAGCGAGCGGCAAGTGAATGACCTTCGGAAGTTCGAATGCAACCCCTACCCAGACAGCTGCAAGCCAGCCAACAATCAGCTGTCCTTCAACTCCGATGTTAAATAAGCCTGTTCTAAAAGCAAACGCAACAGCTAAACCGGCTAAAATATATGGTGTGATTTGTCTGATGGTCTCTCCAGTAAAGTAAGAATCACCGAAAGCACCATTCCACAAAGCACCAAATGCCGCAACTGGATCATAGCCAGTAATAAGCATGATGATTGTTCCTACGAGCATCCCCAGTAAAACGGCGATAATGGGAACAATAATATTTTTCGTGCGATTAGACATCTGCATGATCCACACCTTCTTTCTTCTGTTTCGAACCAGCCATCAATAATCCCAATTCTTGTTCTGTAGTTGATTTTGGATCAACGATAGCGACAATTTCTCCTTCATAAATTACAGCGATCTTGTCACTGACATTGATAATTTCATCAAGTTCAAAGGAGATTAACAGAACGGCTTTTCCATTGTCACGCTGTTCAATCAGACGCTTATGAATAAATTCAATTGCTCCTACATCAAGACCGCGTGTAGGCTGAGCAGCGATCAGCAAATCAGGATTACGATCGATCTCACGTCCAATGATCGCTTTCTGCTGATTTCCGCCTGATAATGCACGTGCTAACGTAAACTCACTTGGTGTACGCACATCGTACTCTTTAATTAAGCTTTTCGCTTTTTTATAAATTTCTTTGTAATTCAGTACTCCGCCTTTTGAAAACGGACGCTTATAGTAGGTTTGAAGTGCGATATTCGCACCAATCGGATAGTCTAAAACGAGACCATGTTTGTGACGGTCCTGTGGGATATGGCCAGTTCCTGCCTCTGTTACTTTTCTTGGAGGCATATTGATAATTTCTTTGCCATTCAGCTTAATTGAACCGCTTTCAGACTTTCTCAGTCCTGTGATCGCTTCGATTAATTCTGACTGCCCATTGCCATCTACTCCGGCAATCCCCACAATTTCTCCAGCCTTCACTTCTAAGTTAAGATTATTAACAGCTGGCAATCCACGGGAATCTTTTACGTTCAGACCATTAATCTCAAGCACACCATGTTCAGGTTTTGCTTCTGTTTTTTCTGTTTTAAACGTTACTTCACGGCCAACCATTAAGCTAGCCAGATCGTTCGGATTGGTCTCACTTACATTGACTGTGCCAATCCCCACACCTTTGCGGATAACGGTTACACGATCACAAACTTCCATGATTTCTTTCAGTTTGTGTGTGATTAAGATAATAGACTTTCCTTCTTTAATTAAGGTTTTCATAATTTGAATTAGTTCTTTAATTTCCTGAGGAGTCAATACAGCTGTCGGCTCATCAAAGATTAAAATCTCAGCACCACGGTAGAGCGTTTTTAATATTTCAACCCTTTGCTGCATGCCTACAGATATATCGGAAATATAAGCTTGCGGATCCACAGCAAGACCATATTTTTCAGAGATTTCACGTACATCCTGTTCTGCTTTTTTGATATCAATGCGTCCACGTGATGTCGTTTCTTTCCCTAAGATAATGTTTTCAGTCACAGTGAATTTATCAACAAGCATGAAATGCTGATGCACCATTCCAATGCCCAACTCATTCGCAATGTTCGGATTGGTGATTTGCACTGCCTTTCCATTCACTTTGATTTCGCCTTTTTCTGGCTGGTAGAGACCGAAAAGCACGTTCATTAACGTTGATTTACCTGCACCATTTTCACCTAACAATGCATGTATTTCTCCTTGCTTCAGCTGCAGCGTAATGTTATCATTTGCAACAATGCCTGGAAATTCTTTTCGGATGTTAAGCATCTCGATCACGTATTCCATTCTTTTCACTCCTCGCTTTATTAAAGGGGACATCTAGTAGTTAGAGGTCAGACCTTGCAACCTCATATAAAAACCTGGCCAGCGCCAAGTTTACTTCCTTATTTCATTTAGTTGTAAACAGCTAAGTGAAAGGCAGATGAAAGATCGAATTCTGACCTTCAATTAACGTTTTACTCTTAAACATAAAAACTCGTTTTTTTTCTTTAAAAAAGGAATAAGCGGTGAAAACAGGCTACCGCTTATTCCTTTGTTGCAACATTACTCTGCTGAGAAAGTTTCTAATTCAGCAATTGTGCCAGGGATCGTTAAATCACCAGCTTTGATTTTTTCAATCCACTCATTTACTGCTGTTTCGATGTCCGCTTTGTTTGCTACTTCTTCGTTAAGAGGAGCAAGACCAACGCCATCTTCAGCTAAACCATAAGTAGTTGTTTCTCCGCCAGGGAAGTTTCCTTCCATAGCATGTTTTGAAACGTCTTGTACTGCAACGTCAACACGCTTCATTGCAGAAGTTAATACGATATTGTGCTCTTCTCCGCCAGCTTCTACAACACCTTCAGCTGTTTGGTCTGAGTCAACACCGATTGCCCAGATTGATCTTTCAGGGTCATTTGCTTTTAAGTCACGCGCTTCTTTAAATAGACCGTTACCAGTTCCGCCAGCTGCGTGGAAAATTACATCGATATCAGAAGAATACATTGTTGAAGCAATAGTTTGACCAAGTTCAGCTTTATCGAATGCACCAGCATATTGAACATCTACAGTGATTGCAGGATCTACTGCTTGTACACCAGCACGGAAACCAGCTTCGAAACGCTCGATAACTTCAGATTCCATTCCGCCGATGAAACCGATTTTGTTTGTTTCAGTTGCAAGAGCAGCAGCTACACCAGCAAGGAAAGAAGCTTCTTGCTCTTTGAAAAGAACACTTGCTACGTTTGGCTGATCAACTACAGCATCAATGATCGAGAAGTGAGCATCTGTTTGCTGCTGAGCGATTTCATTCACCGCACCTTCCATCATGAAACCAATACCGAATACTAAGTCAAAATCTTGGCGAACAAGGTTGTTTAAGTTTGTAGAATAGTCTGCATCAGATTGTGATTGCAAGTAGTTGTAACCGTCTGTTCCTTTATCAAGACCGTTTTCCTTACCAAAAGCTTGAATACCTTCCCAAGCTGATTGGTTGAATGATTTATCATCAACTCCACCAACATCTGTAACCATTGCAACTGTAAAGTTGTTTTCAGTGCTTTCTCCAGCACCACCGTTATCTGTGTCGGATCCTTCGTTACTTTCACCGCCGCCACAAGCACTTAAAAATGTACCTGCTGCTAGGACTAACGACATTGCTAAACCAAATTTGCGCTTTTTCAACGTGTGTACCCCCTAAAGAAATTGTTTTTACATTAGTAGTAATACCCAAAATTCATGAATGATTGCATAAATCAAGCCAAACTCAGATGCGCTTTCTTAAAACATGAAAGCTAAACTTGTCTGCTCTGAAATAATTAACACTGTAAAGGATAGGCTCGTCCATTTCATCATAATGCATTTGCTTTAAAACAAGCAGTGCAGTCTCAGGGTCACATTCTAATATCGGGGAAACTTTGTCGTGATATCCAATCGGTTCTATCTGTGCTATGGCATATGTAATCTTCCGGCCAGCGTCTGTTCCCAGCAGATCTAAAAATGATTCTTTCTCATGCGAGAAGGTCTCTGGCAGGATTTTTTCAGGCACCTTGTCAATACAATAGACAACCGGCTCTCCATTAGCGGTTCTTACCCTTTCAATCACAGCAATGTCTTCCTCAATAGAACATGAAAAACGGCGTATATCCTCTTCAGTTGGCCCTTGGGTGACTGAGCTTAAAAAAATGGTTCCAGGCTTCATTCCAGCCTGCAAAATCATGTTTGTCACACTGTTCAGCTGTTCTATGCCAGAGGTAAAAAGCGGCTTTGCATTCACAAAAGTACCTACACCATGGCGGCGGATAATGATATTCTCTTCTTCAAGAATCCTTAACGCCTCACGCAGTGTCGCTCTGCTGACACCGAGCTGTTTGGCAAGATCAAATTCAGATGGGAGTTTTTCTCTTTCTTTATATAGCCCAACTTCAATGTCCTGCTTTAAACGATCGATGACTTGCAAATATAAATGCCGGTTATCTGACTTAATAGACATGCAGTGTTCCTCCAACCCATTTTCTCAAGACATCAGACCTCTGATGTTCAATCATTCCTACTAATCGAAAATACTATAACACTTTTTACCCAATAAAGGAATAGTATTTCATGAAAATGTCGAAAAAAGATAGATAGATTTCAATTGTTATAATTGCCTAACATTTACAAAGGGAAATAGTGGTATATTTGGCATTTTGATATCGCTTTCATATTTTATGAAAGCGAAATTTTGCTGATGTATTCCGAATTGAGCAACAAATGTAAATGTAAGTGTTTCCAATAGTATGTCACATTAAAACCCGGTAAACGGACTGTAAAGATCGTTTGTCGAATGCTGGTGATACGCTCCGAACGTGCTTCGCAGAACATTTTTACTGCTGCCGAGTACGGATCAAAGATGGGGCAGCACCGAGGGTTACTGTACCTTCCATTCCATTTGCCAGATATAACGCAAAATAGCTGTTTCAAGGCCGTTTAATAGAAGAAAAGCTTTTAATAATCGGGAAATAAACTAGTTTCTAAGACAAAACCAAACGAATCGCTTGAAACGTATAATCAAACATGGTATTGGTATTTAACCAATTCAGACCACTTGTGCTGCCGTGTCTCGCTTTTTATAGGAGGAAGCTGAGCCTTCTCACAGCATGCTTTCTTCCACTAGAAATCAGTATCCTCGGATCCATTCGACTCATGTTTAAAAAAAACAAATAAAAAACCGAATGATTAGAAAGATTCTCTTCCTAACCATTCGGTTCTATGATGGTGTTAAGTTCTTTTGTCCTACAATCTTCTTGCATTCTATAAGCTTGCTTCTTCTCCCGGTTTGCCGAGAAGGACCGATCTTGGCTTGCTTCCTTCGTAAGGACCGACAATGCCTCTTGCCTCCATCTCATCGATCAGGCGGGCGGCTCTTGTATAACCGACACGGAATCTGCGCTGCAGCATGGATACGGACGCTGTCTGCATTTCCAGAACAAGCTCTACTGCTTCATCATATAATTCATCGTCTACTTTTTCTGTTTTTTCGGGCACATCCTCAGGGATCATTTCCTGCTGATATTGAGCTTTTTGCTGTCCGATGACAAAGTCAACAATTTCTTCTACCTCTTCATCTGATAGAAAGGCACCTTGAACACGAACAGGCTTTGAAGCACCTACAGGCAAGAATAGCATATCCCCTCGGCCGAGAAGCTTTTCGGCGCCGCCCATGTCGAGAATTGTGCGTGAATCAGTCATAGACGAAACGGCAAAAGCGATTCGCGATGGAATATTGGCCTTAATAACACCTGTGATGACATCAACAGATGGTCTTTGTGTAGCAATAATTAAATGGATTCCTGCCGCTCTGGCCATCTGGGCCAATCTTGTAATGGCATCTTCCACATCGGAAGAAGCGACCATCATTAAATCGGCAAGCTCGTCCACAATCACTACGATATAGGGAAGCAGCGGCTGCTGTCCATCTTCCTCTGCGTTATGCCGTTTAACATAATCGTTATATCCTTCAATGTTACGAGTGCCGGAATGAGAGAACAACTCATAGCGCCTTTCCATTTCACTTACTACTTTTTTAAGTGCCTGTGACGCTTTTTTGGCATCTGTTACAACAGGGGCAAGCAAATGAGGCACTCCATTATAAACATTTAATTCTACCATTTTTGGATCAATCATCATCAGCTTCACTTCATGAGGCTTTGCGCGCATTAAAATACTTGTGATAATTCCATTGATACATACACTTTTCCCGCTTCCTGTCGCACCAGCCACGAGCAAATGGGGCATCTTATTTAATTCAGCCATCACAGCTTCGCCTGTTATGTCTCTGCCTAAGCCGATTAACAGCTTCGCATCTGGTTTATCCTTCCCTTTTGTTTCAATAACTTCTCGCAAGGAAACCATAGCAACCTCTGAATTTGGCACTTCTATCCCAATTGCCGATTTTCCTGGAATTGGGGCCTCAATTCGAATATCCTTTGCAGCCAATGCAAGCGCCAGATCATCATTTAAGCTGACAATTTTGCTGACTTTTACTCCCACATCAGGATGTACTTCATATTTTGTTACTGCAGGTCCTAAATGAACTTGAGTAACTCTTGCTTTTACACCGAAACTCTGGAAGGTGCGTTCAAGCTTAGCGGCATTTGCATGGATTAGTTCATATTCACCGCTTTGGTCTGTCTGATTCGGTAATTTTAATAGACGCATAGGCGGCAGCTGATAATCCTTGTTCTCCATTTCCGTAAACGTAATCTGAGGAGGAAGCGGATCTTCTGCCTCACTTGCATCAGCTGTTTCTTCTGCTGCAGGTACCACGGTATCTTCTTCCTGTATGTATGCTCTTTCTGCAAAACTAGAAATCATAGGCTCTGGATTCATATCCTCTTGTACAGGCTCGTTCATGGAATTGATGGTGATAACAGGATCGTCTTCCTGCTGCTGTTCATTTTTTTCGGCCTGTCTTTGATTTTTTCTTTCTGATCTTTTATCCTTTTGTCCGCCAATCCACTCTTTTACATCATCTATAAAAGCCAGCCACTGTTTTTGGGCAAAGGAAAATACTGATGTCATGATTTTACCTGCCGTTTCACCAAACGTTTTGCCTGTCAGTAAAATAAACCCGATGATAATCAGTAAAAAGGCTATGATTTTGGAGCCGGCTTCATCAAACAAGAAATAAAATAGTGCAAAGAGTATGGCACCGATCATTCCGCCGCCCAGTTCATCTGTACTTGTTTCACCTGCACTTTCCATCCAGAACAACTGCCATGTGTTTGTAATCACACTTGGATTATCGAATTGCCCCCCGTTTGATAGAAGCTGAAATAATTTTACATGACTTAAAAGCAAGAGGGATCCCGCTATAAAATAGATTCCTACCAATCTTCTGTTCAGCAAATGGGGTGTCTCTCTTTTCCACATTAAATAGGCAGCATACACAGCCATGCCTAATAGGCAAATCATATACCATTCTCCCGTAAAAAAGCGGAAAAAAAGAACGGTGGTTTTGCCGACTGCACCTAAACCTGCTATAGAAATGACAGCAAGGGTTAGCAATGCAAGGGCAATCAGTTCAAATTTAATCGTTCGCTTAACACTATCTGTTGTTTTTGAACGTCTTCTCTTCTTTTTTGCCATCATATCACCTTATTTTTATTGTTATTACCATGATAAACCATTTTGTTCATTTTTAGGCTTATACGCTGTATTTTTTTCATTGGCGCGTTTCTAGCATAAAAACGATGTATGAAACGAGAGAGCAGCCATATTGGCTGCTCTCAGTTTTCGTATCTATTATAGCATATTTAAGAATTGCTAGGTTATGTTAGCGTAATTTTTGTTCCAGGCATAAACGCATCATTCATATAATGATTCGGATCGCTGCTCATTACACGCAGCACTCTGCATTGCGGACCTTCAAGCTTCTCCACCAGCAATGGTATCCCATTATACGTAATAACCTTCTGCGAGTTATATGTGCTGGATTCGAGCGGGAAAATAAGCTCCTCCGGCATCATGGTATACAGGATCATTGAACAAGCCCCTCACTTTCATCCTTGTTCAGATCGATTAATTCATTCAGCTTTTGCAATGCCGGGCCAACTCCGCCAACACTATCAATTAACCCATATTCTACTGCATCTGAACCAACCACATTTGTTCCAATATCTCTAGTCAGATTGCCTTTTGCAAACATAAGATCTTTAAATTGCTGCTCTTCAATGTTCGAGTGTTTTGTCACAAAGTTAATAACCCGATCCTGCATTTTATCGAGATATTCAAACGTTTGCGGTACTCCAATGACTAAACCTGTCAGGCGAATAGGATGAATCGTCATTGTTGCTGTTTCTGCAATAAAAGAATGATCACATGAAACCGCAATAGGTACACCGATCGAGTGTCCTCCTCCTAAAACAATGGATACTGTTGGTTTGGACAAGGAAGCCAGCATCTCAGAAATGGCAAGTCCTGCCTCGACATCACCACCGACCGTATTTAAGATTACGAGTAATCCCTCGATCTTTGGGTTTTGCTCAATAGCTACGATTTGCGGGATGAGATGCTCATATTTGGTTGTTTTATTTTGTGGAGGCAGCTGAAGATGCCCTTCAATTTGCCCGACAATTGTTAAACAGTGAATTTTTGAGTCCTGTGACAGCTGCGGAACATTGGTCTGCCCAAGCTGCTGAATTTTTTCCATTAATGGTGATGGTCTGTCCTCTTTTGGCTGCTCTTGACCTTCATTGTTTTGCATTTGGTGATCCATCCATATTTCTCCCTTCAAGCAATATATGGATAGTATGAGCGGTTATGGGAATTTCATTCTGATATTATTGGATTCGTTTTCGACGGGAGAATACTTTTCTATAAATTTTTTAAGCAAAAAAGTAAAATTATGCTGCTCATTTTCTAAATCCATCAAAGTGGCTGAGACAAAAAGAAAATCAATTTCTAAAACACCATTGTTTCATGTCATGGTTGGGTTATTTATAAAAGTTCGTTTCACCAGCGATGCATGGATCACAAGCAGTGCTTCCTTATAGCAAAGCTTCTGCATGGTCTCACCTTTTTCTCTATTGCAGACAGGAGTCGAAATCCTCCGTACTGTTTTGACAAGATATATGATAAATACAAATAAAAAAAACCGAATGATTAGAAAGAGTTGTTTTCTAATCATTCGGAAGTATCAGTAGGCTGTATACGGATGTCCCAGCCTCCTCCTTTTATGCTTCCATTAAAATCGGCAATATCATTGGTCTGCGTTTTGTTTGCTCGAATAAGAATTGGTATAGGGAATCACGCATATCCTGTTTAATAGATGACCAGTCAAATGACGATTCTGCCAATTTCTTTTCGACAACCTCTTTCACAAGCTGTGATGCATCAACCAGCAGCTGCTCGGATTCCCGCACATACACAAAACCTCTTGTGATGATTTCTGGTCCAGCTGCAATCTTTTTTTCCTTTTTGTTTAAGGTTACGACCACAAGCAGAATTCCATCCTGAGATAAAAGCTTACGGTCTCTTAAAACGATATTTCCTACATCGCCAACACCGCTTCCATCAATTAAAACATTACCTGCTGAAATTTTCCCAGCCGGACGGAACATGCCATTTTTATATTCAACAACTTCCCCTTTGTCAGGGATAAAGATATGATCTGCTTCTACGCCGCATTCTGCTGCGACTTTCGCATGAGCTTTCATCATTCTATATTCACCATGTACAGGCATAAAGAATTTCGGATTCATCAGATTCATCATAAACTTCAATTCTTCCTGGCTGCCATGACTTGATGTATTAAACGTTCCTTTTCCAGAGATAACATGGGCACCCGCTCTATAAATCATATCAACTGTTTTAGAAATAAAGAGCTCTGTTCCTGGAACCACGGATGCAGCGATTAAAACTGTATCTCCCTTTTTTATATTGATATGACGATGGGATTGCTTGGCCATTTTCTGCAGAACTTCCATTGGTTCACCTTGAGAGCCTGTAGTCATTACAACTACCTCATGGTTATCAAAATTCGAGATTTCCGCTAGCGGAATAATCAGATCCTCATCGACTTGCAGATAATTCAGAGTCAGAGCGATGTTATACACTTTTTTCAAGCTTTTGCCGACAACCGCTACTTTTCTTCCCGTTTGGGCAGCAGCATCAAAAATATGCTGAATGCGAATGAGATCAGAAGCAAATGCAGCTGCGACAATTCTGCCTTCCGCTTGTTCAAAGACACTGATTAATTCCTTTAGAACAATAGCTTCTGATTTTGTATAGCCTGGCTTTTCTGCTTCGGTACTATCAGAAAGCAGGCATAATACGCCCTCTTCCCCAATTCTGGCCATCTTTCCTATGTCAGCCTTATATAAACTTGATGCCGCTTGATCAAATTTAAAGTCTCCAGTATACACGATAGCTCCTTCTGATGTATGTATGCTTATGCCGACACTGTCGGGTATGCTATGGGTTGTCCGAAAGAAAGAGACTTGTGCAGTTTCAAATTCCAATTGTGTTTCAGGCTGAATTTCGATCAGCTGTGCTTTGCCTTTAAATTCGTTTTCTTTTAGTTTAGATTTTGCCAGTGCGAGTGTTAATTTTGTTCCGTAGACAGGCACAGGCAATACTCTTAAAATGTAGGCTAATGCCCCGATATGATCTTCATGTCCGTGAGTCAGAAAAATTCCAACTACTCGATCCTTATTCTGCTCTAAATAGGAAATATCCGGTATGACAATATCAATTCCGAGCATTTCATTTTCAGGATACATGAGACCCGCATCGAGCACGTAAATATCCTCGTCCACTTCAACTAAATACATGTTTTTGCCTAATTCTCCGACTCCCCCGAGTGGTGTAATCTTGATGCTTTCATTCTGTCTGTTCAATGTATGTTTCCTCCTATATTTCTTTAGCCGACCGTAATCAGTTATCCATATTATACTTGAATATTGAAAATGATGACAACCAGATTTATGCAAATAGTTAGGAATATGGTTCTGAATTTTATGAAAATAAATGGATTTTCCCTTTGCTAGTACTTGTCACTATGCACTTTTATAGGTAATAGAATGATTAGACATATTCATGATGTTTTCGCAGTCTTTGTGTTTAAAAAAGATTTCCACTCAGGGTACTCGCTTTCCGGCGGGCGGGAGCTTAAGCCTCGTCGCAACGTGCTCCATTCTCTAATAAATGTGAGAAAAATAAAAGAGGCTGGGACAAAACGAATTTGATATTTCTAAAACATGAATATTTATGATCCTGGTTTGGGTATTTAAACAAGCCCGTTCCATTGCGCTCCAGACCCTCGCTTTCCGCGGGGAGCAAGCTGAGCCTCCTCGTCACTCCGTTCCTGCGGGGTCTCACCCTTTGCTCTTCAGCCCGCAGGAGTCGAGGGTCCTCCGCTCCATTTCACTCATGTTTAGAAATTAAATGTTAAACAAATAAAAAAAGAACCGAATGATTAGAAAGGTTCACTTCCTATTCATTCGGTTCTGTGGTTGTTTTAAATACTTATGTCTCAGCCTCAGAATGTTGGTTTTAGGACTTACATCTTTGCTTTTTTCTGTTTAGATTAATTCTGCTAGTGTTGCTCTTTCTTCTTGTGTTAATGGAACCATTGGCAGGCGAACTGAGCCAACATCAAGTCCGCGCATTTGTAAAGCTGTTTTGACTGGTGCTGGACTTGGAGCTGCAAAAAGGCCTTCCATGATTGGAAGCAGCTTTTGATGAATTTTCGCTGCTTTTTCGTTTTCATTGTTTAAGAAGGCATGAACCATTTCTTGCATTTCATCCCCAATAATATGCGATGCTACAGAAACAACTCCAGCTCCTCCGATTGCAAGGACTGGAAGTGTAATGCCGTCATCCCCGCTGTACAAGGAAAAGTCCTCAGAAGTTCCGCCAATGATTTCTGTCATTGCATTTAAGTTTCCGCTTGCTTCTTTAACCGCTGTGATATTCGGGATTTTAGAAAGGCGGATAATCGTTTCAGGTGTCATATTGACAACCGATCTGCCTGGAATATTGTAAACCATAACCGGCAGTGCCGTGCTTTCGGCAACCGCTTTAAAATGCTGATAAAGCCCTTCCTGGTTTGGTTTATTATAATATGGCGCAACAATCATAACCGCATCTACGCCGATTTTTTCAGCCTTTTTTGTTAAATCAATTGAATCGTAGGTGTTGTTGCTGCCTGTTCCTGCAATAACAGGTACACGCTTGTCAACTACCTTAACTACATGCTGGAATAAAGCCAGCTTTTCTTCCTTGGTTAAGGTAGGAGATTCTCCTGTTGTTCCTGCAATCACAAGAGAATCAGTGCCATGATCAATTAGATGATTGACTAACTGTGTTGTTTTTAGAAAATCAACATGGCCTTTGTTATCGAATGGCGTAACCATCGCTGTAGAAACTCTCCCAAATTGAATCATTGTTCCACTCCTTCATACAGTTGCTTATTTATCTTTTTTCGAATTCTGCTGTGTCTTTTTCAAGGTGAAAAGCATTATGAAGTGCGTTCACTGACTTTGCCAGATCTGCTTGCTTTACGAGCACCCAAATGGTTGTATGACTATCTGCTGATTGAAGGATTCTTATGCCTTGCTCTGATAATGCAGTCACAATTCGTGAAGCTACTCCCGGGACACCCTGCATCCCTGCACCCACAACGGATACCTTCGCACAAGCCTCTTCAAAATACGGTTCATGACCTAGCGCTTTTAGAACCGTTATTGCACGATCGGTCATTTCCTCCGTGACTGTGTACGTAACTCCGTTAGGATAGATGTTAATAAAATCAACACTTATGCCTTCATTCGCCATTGCTTTAAACACTTCGGATTGCAGATTGTATTGATCCTTTTTAGCAACTACTTTAATTTGTGTTACGTTTGGAACATGCGCAATTCCTGTTACCGGACGCTCTTTAATATCGGTTCCTCTGCTGTTGCGGTTAATCGTTGTGACAAGAGTTCCAGGGCTATCGCTATAGGTCGAACGAATCCGAATCGGAATCTTCGATTGCATTGCAATTTCCACTGCACGAGGATGAATGACCTTTGCACCTTGATAAGCCATGTTACAGACCTCTGTATACGTTACAACAGACAATGGTCTTGCTTTTTCGGCAATTCGCGGATCTGCTGTCATAATCCCTTCCACATCAGTGAAGATATCGATCCACTCTGAATTTAATGCTGCGCCAAGTGCAGCGGCTGATGTGTCACTGCCGCCTCTGCCAATCGTTGTCACATCCCCATTTTTAGCAGCTCCCTGGAAGCCTGCAACAACAATCACGTCAAAATGCTCAAGCTCACTTAATAAACGTTCACATTTCATATCAATGATTTTTGCATTTGTATGATCATTGTTTGTACGGAAACCAGCTTGGGCACCTGTAAGAGAGGTAGCTGAAATTCCTTCCTGACGAAGCATATTCGTAAATACAACACTTGATATGATTTCACCGCATGATAATAACAAATCGGTTTCTCTTTTATTAATTAATGCTTCATTTGACTGTACAAGAGATAGCAGCGTATCTGTTGCATATGGGTCTCCTTTGCGGCCCATTGCTGATACAACTACTACCGCTTTGTAGCCTTCTGCAATCGCATTTTTTATATGCCTTAAGGCATGCCTGCGGCTTTCTTCATCTTTAACAGATGTTCCGCCGAATTTTTGCACGACGATTTTCATCTAAACACCTCTAATGCTCTCTTAGCTTTTGAAGTTTTTTATTTTACTAATCCTAATTTAATTAGGCTTTCGGCTATTTGGACGGAGTTCCAAGCAGCACCCTTCAATAGATTATCAGATACAACCCACATATGGAAACCTGCTGGTACATCTAAATCCTGGCGAATACGGCCGACAAATACATCATTGCTGCCGACACAATCTGCAGGCATTGGATAAATCTGTTCTTGCGGCTGATCCTGAAGAACAACTCCCGGCGCCTTGTCTAAAAGTGCCTGAATGTCAGCAACCGTTGCACTCTCACTGTCAAGTTCAACATAAACGGATTCAGAATGTCCTGTAGCTACAGGTAAACGCACACAGGTTGCCGCTACTTTTAAGTCTTCGTTATGCATGATTTTTTTCGTTTCATTAATCATTTTCATTTCTTCAAACGTAAAACCGTTTTCTGTGAATTTATCGATTTGCGGAATCGCATTAAAAGCAATTTGGTAATGCTTTTCATCCCCTTTTACAGGCAATATTTCAGGTGTAAAAGGTTCATTGTTTAAGATCGCTTGCGTTTGCTGTGTTAATTCCTCAACAGCTGCAGCGCCGGATCCAGAGACAGCCTGGTATGTTGAAACGATGACTTTTTTCAGACCATATTTCTCTTTTAGTGGCTGCAGAGCTACAACCATTTGAATGGTCGAACAGTTTGGGTTGGCGATAATGCCTTTATGATTCAATAGATCTTGTTCATTTACTTCAGGCACAACCAATGGAACGTTTTCATCCATGCGAAAAGCACTCGTGTTATCAACTACAATCGCACCATGCTCAACCGCTGCAGGAGCAAGTTCTTTTGAAACACCGCCTCCAGCACTAAATAAGGCAATGTCAACGCCTTGGAAGCTATCCGGCTTTGCCTCTTGCAGAGTATATTCTTCCCCTTTAAATGAAACTGTCTTCCCTGCTGAACGAGCAGATGATAACAGTGTTAGTTTACTGATTGGAAAATCTCTATTTTCTAATGTTTGCAGCATTTGCTGTCCAACAGCACCAGTTGCACCTACAACTGCTACATGAAATCCTTTTTTCTCGCTCACTTTGTGTTTCCCCTTCCGTCTCCATATATTTCATCTTCATTAACAATCGTGGGTAAAAACCGCGAAAATCCAGCACAGCATGATCCTACTTCAGAAGCTGTGTGGTTTTTATTTCACAAAAAGATCAAGTTCCACTTCATTTTATCATATTCACTCATTAAAGAATAAGGTTTTATTATTCAGTCAGGATTCAGTCCTGCCTGTTACTATTGGAACTGAAGCAGCCTGGTGGATCACACGGTTCGTTACCACATCAACTATTTGTCCGATATGTTAAGTTCTTAGGAGAGAAGTTTCTGCGGGTATTGCTTTATTAGAGGTTCTCGCTGTATTCAAAGATGTGGAGCAAGCGCTTTTAACAGCTGGCCTGCTCCCCATCTGGTGTCTTTTACAATTAGTCTTTATAGCGTTCAATGATCACGGGCTGAAGCTGTTTTCCTTCAATGGCTGCTTCAATTGTTTCTGAGATCAGAGTCATTCTTGCTACCATGGAATTTGGTTTTTTGACTGGATCATCTTGGCCATAAGGAATAAAATAAATGTTTTTTGTTGCCATTAGTCGCATTAAATTAACCCCGTTTAAGCCTAAAGCATCATTTGTGGAAATGCCTAATACGACGGGGCTTCCATTTCTCAATGTCGCCTTCGCAGCCATTAAGACAGGAGAATCTGTCATTGCGTTGGCAAACTTACTCATTGAATTTCCTGTCAATGGTGCTACTACCATACAATCAAGCGGAAGCTTTGGACCAAGTGGTTCAGCAGCAACAATTGAATCAATTGCCTTGTTTCCTGTTAAATCTTCGATGCGCTGTACCCAGTCTTCCCCTTTTCCAAATCTTGTTGTAGTATTTTTTACTGTGAAAGTAACAACTGGTATTACTTCTGCTCCGGCATTAACAAGCTTTTCAATCTCAGGAAAGACTGCATCATACGTACAATGCGAGCCTGTTAATCCAAAGCCGATGCGTTTTCCTTTTAAGCTCATGATTGCTGCTCCCTTCTTGTCTGTAATTCTTCTCCGATTAACTGTGTTAACACATTAGCCAGAATTTGCCCCGCCGTTTTTGGCGCTACAATCCCTGGTAAGCCTGGAGCAAGCAATGCCTTGACTCCGCGTTTTTCAGCATATCTGAAATCGGTACCGCCCGGTTTTGAAGCCAAATCAATGATTAATGTATGAACAGGCAGTTTTGAAATAACAGAAGCAGTTAAGACAAGATGCGGGATCGTGTTAATGCAAATGTCCGTATTTGCAACAGCTTTGTCAATGTCATCCATATGAAATGGAGTCATTCCCATTTCAGTAATTCTGGCAATATGTGCACTATTTCTTGCTCCAACCTTCACCTTTGCACCTAGGGCTTGAAATGTTCTCGCGGTACTCATTCCTGTACGGCCGAGGCCTAATACGGTAATTTCAGAGCCATGAATCGTAAAGTCAGTATGTTGAATCGCCATCATGATGGTTCCTTCAACAGTTGGAATTGAATTATAGATGGCTACATCATCTCGCTCAAAGAGCTTAACAAGTTTTCGATTGGCCTTTTCTGTTATGCCAGTCAGGTAATCATTCGAAATACCAGAGTAAACAGTACAGTGGGAAGGAGTCTGGTCTAATATTTCTTGATTTAAATACACCTTTTCATTCGAAAAGATCGTTTCTACCTTTCCTTCCAAACTTGTTCCTGCAACAGGCAAAATAATGTGATCTATATTCGAGAAATCAACTTCATCAAGTTTTTCCTTCGCCGCACCGGTAAAAGCATGATCCAATTGTTCGAATCCTATTAAAGATAGCTTTGCATCAAGCTCGGTTAATTTGCGAATAA
Organism: Cytobacillus gottheilii; assembly: GCF_900166665.1. Classification (GTDB taxonomy): domain Bacteria; phylum Bacillota; class Bacilli; order Bacillales; family Cytobacillaceae; genus Cytobacillus; species Cytobacillus gottheilii_A. The sequence goes on from NZ_LT800494.1 coordinate 2,779,956, forward strand.
TTTCCAGTTGCCTTGCATCTCCGCCGATAACTGCGATTTGTAATCCTGTCAGCATGCAACACTCACCTTCTTTTAAAGAATCAATAGACTCTTTTACTGAACTACTTCAACATCTTATGTTCAGGGGAAAGATTCGGTGAGTTTTCCAACATAAAAAGAGCGAATAACCGCATGTTTTGCAGTCATTCGCTCTTTTTATGTTTTTATTCATTTCCATCGGGGATATCAATGATCATCATATCATTGCCTATTTTTTGAATATGGCTCCATGGCACACGTACCTCCGTGCCTTGCCGTTTAAACCCAAACCATTTCACATTCGGAATGAGCAGTGCCTGTATTTGCCCGGTTTTTTCGTTAATTTCTAAGTCTGTTTGTCCAAGCACGCCGAGCCGCTCTGCTTTTTTCACATCAACAATTTCTTTGCCGCTGAGTTCACTTAGCCTCATATGCAAACCTCCGTTCGTTTGGTTGATATACTTGTTTTATTTTATTGACCAAGTGCTCTATTTAGAAGTGATTTGCACACCCAAATACAGAAAACGAAGCTTGTGGTGAATCGCATATGAAAACGCACAGGGAGTATGCTTGTATTTGGATTTGAAGCCTTAACTATTAAAATGGTGAGTAAATTAAGCGGAGAATTTCCGCTTAAATCTAAAATGGAGCTATTTTCGGGGAAAATAAGGGGAGTTTTTCCGACTATGCATAAAAAATAGCTCGATTTTGCCTTATTTTAAGAAAATAGCCGGAATTGCTCCGTCTATTTTAGCTATTTTTAGCGGTTTTTTATAAATAAGCGTAATTTCTCCGTCTATTTTCACACTCACTTTTTCCCTCTTAGCATCTGTCAGGATTTTTTGTGAAAAAATAAGGCTGGGACTAAACGAAATTAACATTTCTAATACACGAATAAATTCACTATCTTGGTTTGGGTGTTTAAACAAGTTCGTTCCACCTGCGCTCCATACCCTCGCTTTCCGTGGGGAGGAAGCTGAGCCTCCTCGAAGCAAAGTTCTGCGGGGTCTCGCCTTTTCCTCTATTGCCCACAGGAGTTGAGGATCCTCCGCTCCATTTTACCCCTGTTAATAAAATATATTTTATAATCATAAATAAAAAAACCGAATGATTAGAAAGATAACTTCCTATCCATTCGGTTCTATGAGTGTGTTAAATACTTATGTCTCAGCCTCTTTTAAACACTATTTAACATCCCTGTAATCGAACATTCGTCACATCAGAACGGAGCAGTCTGTTTCATAGGTTTATAAATTTCTTGGCAGTTCCCCAGCGGGACTGATGAGTGCAACTGAGAATTGATCGTTAAATATTCTTTGAGCCATTTCATCCACAGAAGACTTTGTCACAGCATCAATTTCTTCTACGATTTCGTCAAGTGTGCGATGACGCCCTAAGATGAGTTCATTTTTCCCGTTGCGGCTCATGCGGCTATTTGTACTTTCAAGGCTCAGCATTAAGCTGCCCTTCATTTGTTCCTTGCTATTTCTTAATTCCTTGTCCGTAATGCCTTCTGCTTTTAACTTCTCCAGCGTTTCTTGCATTGTATCATAGAGAACATCAAGCTGATTTGCCCCTGTACCTCCGTACAATGTAACAATACCGCTGTCCTGGAATGCAGAATGATAGGAGAACACAGAGTATGCTAGTCCTTTTTGCTCTCTGACATCCTGGAAAAGCCTGCTGCTCATGCTGCCGCCTAAAATATTATTTAAGACGATTAAGCTGTACATATCATCATGGCCAACTTGCAAGCCTTCAAAACCTAAACATAAATGGGCCTGTTCGGTTTCTTTTTTACGTGCAAGGCGATGCGGATGAAAAGCTGGCTTTTCTGTTGTTCTTGCTTTTTTTGAAGCTTCATAGGAACCAAAGAAGTTCTCTACATCTTTAATAAAGCTTTCGTTTATATTCCCTGCAACGGAAATAACAACATTTTCAGGGGTATAATTTTCGTACATATATTCTTTAAGCGTATCACCAGTAAAGGTTGCCAATGTGCTTTCTGTCCCTAAGATCGGATAACCGAGCGGATGATTCTCATATATAGCCTGGCTCAAAATATCATGAACGATGTCGTCTGGCGTGTCCTCATACATCTTAATTTCTTCATAAACTACATTTTTTTCTTTGTTTAACTCTTCATCAACAAATGTAGAGTTAAAGAACATATCTGACAGTACATCTAAAGCAAAATTAGCGTGTGTGTCTAATACTTTCGCATAATAGCAAGTATACTCTTTTGACGTAAAGGCATTTACTTGACCGCCAATGCTGTCAAAGGATTCGGCAATTTCCCGGGCCGATCTTGTTTTTGTACCTTTGAAAAACATATGCTCTAAAAAGTGAGAGATGCCGTTGTTCTCCGCATTCTCATTTCGTGAACCTGTTTCAATCCACACGCCGATTGCGACGGATCTGACAGTCGGAATATTTTCTAGTACAACTCTTACCCCATTTTGACATGTATATTTTTTTATCAAAATATATCCTCCTGTTCTTTGCTTGCTGAATAGTCCCCAGCATTCAATCCTTTTATAACTGGAGATTTTGCTGCCGCACAGGTTTGACCCCCTCAAACCATTTACAGTGCATATGGTACTAGTTTATCTCATTATAGTTACTTTTTCCAAATCGCTGATTATTATTTTTTATCTTCTGCAAAAATTCTGTCCTCATTCAGAAGCTGTGACACTGTGCCAATTTCCAGGTTTTTGCTTTTTAGTCCTTTAATGAGACGGTCAAGCGATTCCGCAGTTGATTTTGTCGGATGCATTAAAATCATCGCCCCACTATGCACCTTACCCATAACTCTTTGGATCAATACATCAGGTGTTGGTTTTTGCCAATCAATGGTATCAACCGTCCACATAACAGTTCCTAATTCTTCTTCAGCAGCTATGGACACTATTTCATCTCGATAGCTTCCGCTTGGAGGAGCAAACCAGCGCACTTTAGCATCATTATCAGTTATAGCCTCAATTACTTCATTTGTCTTTTTAATTTCTTCACGTGCTTTTGCAGCCGATACATTTTTCATATCCGGGTGAGTATACGAGTGATTGCCCAGTTCATGTCCTGCTGCCGCAATCATTTTGGCCAGATCAGGGTTGTTTTGGGCCCAGCGCCCTTCTAAAAAGAAACTCGCTGAAACATGATGTTTTTTAAGTGTTGCAAGCATGTCAGGCAAATATTCGTTTCCCCATGCTACGTTGATAATAAAGCTAACCATTGGTTTGTCAGGGTGCCCTTTATAGACAGGTGAAGGAGAAAGATCACTTAAGTGAACCTTTGGCGGTATTTGATCAAAGACAAGTTTATCTTCATCAAATACGTTATCCTTCTTCATTTTTTTATAGGATTCTTCTATATTTACTTTTACCCCATTTAAACCAGGCAAAGCCTTCCACACACGGTCAATTTTCGCGTCTGCTGGTGCAATATAGTAAGATTCAGCTTTTTCCTTAATTTCATCCAGCAGCGGTTTGGTTTGACCTGTTACAGCAATGCTTTCTGTTTTTAAACTTGCAACATATGTAGTCGTCATTGGATTATTAACGATTAGAAAAGAAATCAAAGTCATGATGATTAACACACTTAATTTTTTCATTCCACACGCCTCCTCAGTACACATTATGTTTTGAGGGGACAAGGTAGAACGAAGAATACAAGCTTAAGAATTGTTAATACGATCAATCCAACGATTATAAAATCAGTGTATATGCAGGAAAAAGCCAGGGAAGTACCCTGACTTTCATGAACTATATGGATGTTCAATTACATATATTATTGCTGTGCTTTTTCTTGCTGTTCACGCTGTTCACGCAGGACAGCTTTTCTAGACAAGTTCACACGGCCTTGTTTATCAATTTCTGTAACCTTAACAAGAAGTTCGTCACCAATGGAAACGACGTCCTCTGTTTTGCCTACACGCTCTTCTGCCAATTCAGAAATATGAACCAAACCATCCTTGCCATTGAAGATTTCAACAAATGCACCGAATTTTTCAACTCGTTTTACTTTACCTAAATACATTTGTCCAACTTCAACTTCACGTACAATATCTTCAATGATGGATTTTGCTTTTTGGTTCATTTCTTCATTAATAGAAGAAATAAAGACAGTTCCATCCTGTTCGATATCAATTTTCACGCCAGTTTCTTCAATGATTTTATTGATTTGTTTCCCGCTTGGTCCAATCACATCACGGATTTTATCCGGATTGATGCTAAGCATAAGGATCTTCGGCGCATACTGAGATAGCTCTTGGTTTGGCTCAGCAATCGTGCTTAGCATAGAGTCTAAAATTTGCATACGTCCAGTTTTTGCTTGCTGAAGAGCCTCTTCTAATATTTCACGTGAGAGTCCTTCAATTTTAATATCCATTTGCAATGCTGTTACACCTTTGGATGTACCTGCTACTTTAAAGTCCATATCTCCAAGGTGATCTTCCATTCCTTGAATATCCGTTAAGATGGAATAATGGTCACCTGATTTAATCAGACCCATTGCAATCCCAGCTACTGGAGCTTTAATTGGAACCCCTGCATCCATCATTGCAAGTGTGCTTGCACAAATACTTGCTTGAGAAGTAGAACCATTGGATTCTAATACTTCAGAAACGAGACGAATAGTATATGGGAAATCTTTTTCAGATGGAATAATTGGTTCTAATGCTCTCTCACCAAGTGCTCCGTGTCCAATTTCACGGCGGCCTGGTCCGCGAATTGGTCCAGTTTCACCCACACTGAAATTAGGGAAATTATAGTGGTGCATGAAGCGTTTTTCTTCTTCAATGCCTAAACCATCTAAAATTTGCACATCACCAAGCGCTCCAAGTGTACAAATGCTAAGTGCTTGTGTTTGTCCGCGTGTAAATAATCCTGATCCATGAGTACGCGGAAGCAAACCTACTTCAGATGAAAGCGGACGGATTACTTCTAACCCACGTCCATCTGGACGTACTTTATCTTCCGTAATTAATCGTCTTACTTCACCCTTAACAATCTTATCAAGGATTTGTTTCACTTGTTTAAGCTGATCATCGTCTGCTTCTTTTTCCTCGTATTGAGAAACAACTTCAACTTTTACTTCTTTAATAGCAGCCTCACGAGCATGCTTCTCTTGTACTTGGATGGCTTGAATCATTTTTTCTTCACAAATGCCGCGAACTTCAGCTTCAAGCTCTTGGTCTACTTGATAAAGAACAATTTCCATTTTGTCTTTGCCGATTTCTTCAGCGATTTTCTCTTGGAAAGAGATCAGTCGTTTGATTTCTTCATGACCATACATAATCGCTTCAAGCATTGTTTCTTCAGGTACCTCATCCGCACCCGCTTCAACCATGTTAATCGCGTCTTTTGTACCGGCAACGACTAAATGAATATCACTTTGCTCTGTTTGTGCAACAGATGGATTGATGATGAATTTACCATCAATTCTTCCAACTGTTACGCCAGCAATTGGTCCGCCAAAAGGAATGTCAGATACACTTAATGCTAATGATGAACCGAACATTGCAGCCATTTCAGAAGAGCAGTCCTGATCCACACTCATCACCATGCTGACAACTTGTACATCATTACGGAAGCCATCAGCAAAAAGAGGACGGATTGGGCGGTCGATTAGGCGGCTAGCCAAAATCGCTCTTTCACTCGGACGTCCTTCCCTCTTGATAAAGCCTCCCGGAATTTTACCTACCGCATATAACCGTTCTTCATAATTAACCGTTAACGGAAAGAAATCTAAGTTTTTTGGTTCCTTTGATGCAGTTGCTGTGCTTAATACAGCTGTATCGCCATAACGGACTAATACAGCACCATTTGCTTGCTTTGCAAGCTGGCCAACTTCAACAGTCAGCTTACGACCAGCCCATTCAAGGCTGTAGACATGTTTATCTTGTCCCATATTTGTACCCCTCTCTGCCATTTCACTTACAAAAGGCGGAAATCCTCCACCTATAATTTATCGAAAAGCAATATGCTTAACATATTAGAAAAGCGGAAGCGCCTCGCTCAGCCCCGACAAGAATAAGATGAGCCAGACAGAAGATCGTTCTTTGATCTTTTGGCTGGATTGGCTTAGACCAAAGAGAGGCTAGGCGCTAGAGCTAGACATTACTCAAGTTTTAAACTAAAGAAAAAACAAGTTTATAACAACTAATATACATCACTTAGTATGCACACTTTTTGTAATCTGTAAAATGTAATCCGCTATGTATTAAGTATAAAAAAAGCAGCTTTTTTTTGCTAATAAAAAAGCGGGAAAAATCCCGCTTCTCTGAAATAAGACATTAGAATATAAAGCCGGACATAAGCCTGCTTTATAAGCATTCTTATTATCGGCGTAAACCAAGTTTGTTGATTAACACACGGTAACGCTGAACGTCTTTGTTACGAAGGTAAGTTAATAAGTTACGGCGCTTACCTACCATTTTAAGAAGACCGCGACGAGAGTGGTGGTCTTTCTTGTGCGTACGTAAATGTTCGTTCAAGCTGTTAATTTCTTCTGTAAGGACAGCGATTTGAACTTCTGGAGATCCAGTATCACTATCATGAGTTTTGTACTCAGCGATTAGTTCATTTTTACGTTCTTTTGTGATTGCCATCCGGTTCACCTCCTAATAGATATCCCCTGTTACTGAGCAAGCGTCGGTGACTCGACTTGCCAAGCAAAGGTTCTTTATTAATACGTTATTAAGAATACATCTTTTCCTTTTAAAATGCAAGGATAATCGACGTTTTTTGTCATGAAAAGAGTTTACGCTTAAAGTATCCCGATCGATTCAATCCCTTTTTGGTCTATTTTTCAACGTAAAGTATCTCCACTTCAGGATGCTCGCTGTCTGCAGGGCGCACTTGAGTCTCCTTGTCGCTGTCGCTCCAGCGGTACTCGAGCTACCCTCTCGTCCAGCAGGTGTATCACACCCTTCCGTCCCGATCACCTGCATAGCTATACAAAAAAAACAAAAGAATGCTCTTAATCCGTTCCAAGCAGCTGCTTTTCTTTTACTTCCTTTAAATACTGGGCAGCTTCCGCTTTATCCTGATTAATTTGGTTAACAAGTTCATCAATTCCAGCGAATTTCCTTTCGCTGCGCAGATGTTTATGCCATTCAATGGTAACAGTCTTCCCATAAATATCTTCGTTAAACTCAAATATATGAACTTCAACCGAAGGCTTTTTCATTTTTTCGTTATGAAAGGTTGGCTTATAGCCAATATTGCACACACCTTCATGCCATTTGCCTTCTACTTGGATATTAACTGCATACACACCAGTTGGCGGTATTAAATACTCGTCAGCATGCTCAACATTAGCAGTTGGAAAACCGATCGTCCGTCCGCGCTTATCACCGTGAATCACGACTCCAGAGGTCATATAGTGTCTGCCAAGCAAAGCAGGCAGCTCAGCTGTCTCTCCCTCAGCAATCATGCTTCTAATTTTTGTAGAGCTGATTTTCCCCTCATTCCACTCAAGCTTCGGAACTATTGCAGATTGGAATTGGCTACGGGAATGAAACGGCAAGGTTTCCATTGTACCTCTGCCCATTTTCCCATAGGAGTAATCAAATCCAGCCGTAACGTATTTGACGTTTAAACCAATTAAATAGGAATCGGCAAATTCCTGCGGCAGGAGACTTGCAAATTCCTTTGTAAAATGGACAACAAATAAATATTGTATTCCCAGGTCCTCAATCAAAGAGATTTTCGCATCTAATGGCGTGATATATTCAACATGCTGAACACTTTTCCCCAAGACAACAGACGGGTGAGGATCAAATGTCATCACGGCACTTTTCACGCCTTTTTCTTCTGCTGTCTTTTTTGCCTCAAGAATAACTTTTTGATGGCCAAGATGAACGCCATCAAAAAAGCCTAATGCAATGGAAAGCTCGGGAAAATCACTCTGCTTTAATTCATGGGGATGATGAATGTATATAACTTTCACAAAATCTCACCTTTTCTATTCCAGCGCCAAAATGATTAATCATTGCGCAAAACTTTTGCAGGTTTCATCCGTCCGTGCTTTTCGGGATGATTTATATATACCGCTATTGCACGGCTATCTTCGTCTGTCATAAGAATGGGGCCAGAATAGGTTAGAAACTGTTCTGGTGTCTGTAAGACAGCGCCATTTTTCACTTTCATTGCTAATGTATCATTTATTTCATATTTGGGCAAATCAGAAAGACCGGTTTCAAGGGGGAAGATCGCCTCTTCAATGGTCCCATCTGCTGTTTTTTCTTCCACCTCGGCAAGTGTTAAACAGTCATCAAGCGTAAAGGATGCCGATTGAATTCTTGATAAGTCTGACATATGGGCAGGATATCCGAGCTTTTCTCCCATTGTAACGGCAAGTGTCCGGATATACGTTCCTTTTCCGCAAGAGACCCGGAAACGAAAAGAGATTTCATGACCGCTGAAAAACTCACGCTCATCTAATAGTTCAATGGAATATATTTGGACGTTTCTCGTCGGACGATCCACTTCAATTCCTTGGCGCGCATACTCATATAAACGTTTCCCATTCACTTTCACGGCTGAATACATCGGAGGCGTTTGTGTAATCGTACCGGTTAATTCTTCTAATACGGCTAAGACCTGCGCGCGAGTAAACGTCTCTGTAACAGGCTTCTGCTCCACAATTTCTCCAGAACGATCCTCAGTCGTTGTTGAATAGCCTAGTGTTACTTCCCCTTCATAGGCTTTTCCTGCATCTGTTATGTATTCTGCTACCTTCGTCGCTCTCCCTAAGCAAATCGGAAGGACGCCGGTAACATCCGGGTCAAGTGTTCCGGTATGTCCAATACGCTTCATTTTTAAAATTTTTCTTAATTTAAATACACAATCATGGGATGTCATCCCTTTTGGCTTCCATAAAGGAATGATGCCTTCCATTATGATTCCTCCTAAAAATTTCATAAAGAAAAGTTGTCGACTGTCAAACTTAATAGGCAAACTTCTTGTCTTCGCTGGGCTTCAGCTTTCCTCCGAATCAGCCATTGCACATATTAAACGACCATGCCGCTCATTTACTTTCTGAAAGTGTAAAAAATGGATAGACATTAGTGTCTATCCATTTATCATTTCTGTTATTCCTTATCATCCGAACGCTGTTCATCCTGAATTTGATGAAGCAGTGATTCGATGCGATTACCATAGTCAATGGACTCATCGAATTCAAAGAGAATTTCCGGCGTTTTACGAAGACGAATTCTCTGCCCGATTTCTGAGCGGATAAATCCTTTAGCCTTCGCTAGCCCACGTAATGTGTTTTCTCTTTGCTCCTCATCGCCAAGAACAGAAATATAAACAGTGGCTTGCTGAAGATCACCTGTTACCTGAACATCTGTTACCGTCACAAATCCAACGCGCGGATCTTTGATTTTTCGGCCGATGATTTCGCCAAGCTCTTTTTTCATCTGTTCCCCAACTCTGTTTGATCTAAGGCTCATCGTATTTTCACCTCTTTATCCTGCAGCATATCAAGTTCCTTGTGTTGATCATGCTGTCTGTCTTTAGCATTTAACACTCTGCAGAAAAAATTCATCATTGTGCAAGTGTATTTTCAGAGCCATTCTATATCCGTTATCGTCCGTTCGATCTCAGGAAAAGAATCAATCAATTTCAGGGCGTTATCAAGCTCTAGTTCAGTATATTTCTTTGCAGATGATACTGCTACAATCGCTATCTTTGTCCGCTGCCATACATCATGATGATCGACTTCCGAAACGGATATATTGTACTTCTGCTTTAATCTGGTAATAATCCTTTGCAGAACGGCTCTTTTCTCTTTTAAAGAATGAGCATCATAAATAATGCATTCACAGGCTGCTAAGCCAATGATCATTTACGCTCAATTTCTTCCATTACGAATGCTTCGATTACATCGCCATCTTTTACATCATTGAAGTTCTTAATCGTGATTCCGCACTCGTAGCCTTGTGCTACTTCCTTCGCGTCATCCTTGAAACGTTTAAGAGCATCAATTTCACCTTCAAAAATAACAACACCATCGCGAATTAGGCGGATGCCAGAATCACGAGTGATTTTTCCGTCGGTTACATAAGAACCAGCAATTGTTCCCACTTTTGATACTTTAAATGTCTGGCGAATCTCTGCTTGACCAATGATTTTCTCTTCAAATTCAGGATCAAGAAGTCCTTTCATCGCCAATTCGATTTCTTCGATTACTTTATAGATAATGCGGTGTAAGCGAATATCTACATTTTCAGCATCTGCAGCACGTTTTGCGTTATTATCTGGGCGTACGTTAAATCCAATTACAATCGCATTGAATGCTGCCGCAAGCGTGATATCTGATTCGTTAATTGCACCAGCACCTGTATGAAGGATACGGACATTAACCCCTTCAACATCAATCTTTTGCAGAGCAGCCACTAAAGCTTCAGCAGAACCTTGAACATCAGCTTTTACAACGATGTTTAGGTCTTTCATTTCCCCTTGTTTCATATGTTCAAACAAGTTATCAAGACTTACGCGTGTTTTCTCGTTACGCTGTGCTTGCAGTGCCTGTGTTGCACGAGCTTCTCCTACACTGCGCGCTGTTTTTTCATCATCAAATACAACGAAGCGATCTCCAGCTTGAGGCACATCGTTTAAGCCTGTAATTTCAACTGGTGTAGATGGACCAGCGGTTTTTACACGGCGGCCAAGATCATTCACCATTGCACGCACACGTCCAAATGTGTTTCCTACAACGATTGGATCTCCAACCTTAAGGGTTCCATTTTGAACAAGTAATGTTGCAACTGAACCGCGGCCTTTATCTAATTGAGCTTCAATAACGGTTCCAACTGCATTGCGGTTAGGGTTTGCTTTGTATTCTTCCACTTCACTTACAAGTAAAATCATTTCAAGCAAGGAATCAATTCCTTCACCCTTGATTGCTGAAATCGGTACAAAGATCGTATCTCCGCCCCATGCTTCAGCCACAAGACCATGCTCCGTTAATTCTTGCATAACACGATCAGGGTTTGCTGCTTCTTTATCCATTTTGTTAACAGCTACAATAATTGGCACTTCAGCTGCTTTTGCATGGTTAATAGCTTCAACCGTTTGAGGCATAACTCCATCATCTGCTGCAACAACTAGGATTGTTATGTCCGTGATTTTCGCACCACGTGCACGCATTGTTGTAAACGCAGCATGCCCAGGTGTATCAAGGAATGTAATTTTCTTGCCGTTTTCTTCAACTTGATAAGCACCGATATGCTGAGTGATTCCGCCTGCTTCACCAGCAGTTACTTTTGTGTTTCGGATGGAATCAAGCAAAGTTGTTTTACCATGGTCAACGTGACCCATAATTGTTACAACTGATGGACGCTCGATTAATTCAGCTTCTTCGTCATCTCCGAAATACACTTCCAGATCTGTTGTATCAATTTTGATTTCTTCTTCTACTTCTACTCCGAATTCACCAGCGATCAATTCGATTGAATCTTTATCAAGATCCTGGTTAATCGTTGCCATTACTCCAAGCATGAATAACTTTTTAATGATTTCAGAAGGTTCCCGGTGAAGTTTTTTCGCAAGCTCTCCTACTGTTAAGGAATCTGTGTAAGTGATTTTCGTTGGGAGTTCTTTTACTTTTTTAGGAGCAGGAGCGACTGGGGTCTGCTGCTGTTTGCCTTTATTTTGGTTCTTGTTTTTATTATTTTTGCTGTTGTTCTTATTGTTGTTATTATTATTTTTATTGAACGGTTTATTCTGTCCGCCCGTTTTCGGTCCGCGGTTTTGATTGTCATGATTCGGTTTCGCCGCTGGTTTGCCGCCTTTTTCAGCACTGCCTGCAGACTGATTGCTTTTCGGCTGGCTAGGTTTCGCTTGCTTTTCTTCCTTGTTATTAAAAATACCGTCAAGTTTTTTTACTGCATCGTCTTCAATTGTTGTCATATGGTTAGAAACCTCGATGTTCATATCTTTTAATTTCGTAATTACATCTTTACTAGATAGATTATGTTGTTTTGCATATTCATAAACACGCATTTTACTCATGTTTTCACCCCCGCTAGAATTAATCGAGCAACGTTAACAGTTTTTTCGCAAATCCAGCTTCAAGCACAGCAACAACGACTCTTGCTTCCTTGCCAATTGCTTGCCCGAGTATCTCCCTGTTTTCTACTATTCGCACAGGAACATGATAGGTCTTGCATTTGTCTGTTATTTTTTTTGCTGTGTTGCTAGAGGCATCTGCCGAAAGCAATACAAGCTTTGCTTTGCCATTTCGGATTTCCTTAATGGTAAGCTCTTCACCTGATGTGATTTTACGTGCCCGATTGGCCAAGCCAAGCAATGACATCCACTGATTTTCTCTCATCAGGATTGCCTATTCTCTTTCTCAATGATGTCAAATAACTCATCATAGAGCGACTCATCAATTGTAACTTCTAAGTGATTTGCTAAAGTGTTTTTCTTTTTAGCAAGCTTCACAGCTTCTTCATTTTTGGATAGGTAGGCACCACGGCCGGATTTCTTTCCGGTCAGATCAATGGAAACCTCGCCTTCCTTTGTGCGAACGATGCGAACGAGCTCTTTCTTCGGTCTCATTTCACCCGTTGCAATACATTTTCGCATTGGAACTTTTTTACGATTGTTCAAAGGTCATTCACCTCTATTAATCTTGATCTTCATCAAAGCTGAAGTTATTATCATCTTCGAATTCATCATGATCATAGCTCAGTAAAGTATCTTCACGCGGAAAGATCCCCGCTTCTCTAGCATCTGTTTCAGACTTGATGTCTATTTTCCAGCCTGTCAGCTTTGCAGCTAACCTTGCATTTTGTCCGCGTTTTCCGATTGCAAGGGATAACTGATAATCTGGAACCACAACCGTTGTTGCTTTTTCATCCTCATTCACAATAACATCCAGCACTTTAGAAGGGCTTAATGCATTCGCAACAAAAACGACCGGATCTGCTGACCATTTAACGATATCAATTTTCTCGCCCTTTAATTCATTCACAACAGCCTGTACACGTGTTCCTTTAGGGCCTACACATGAACCAACAGGATCGACTTCAGGATTATCGGAATGAACAGAAATTTTTGAACGGTCTCCAGCTTCACGTGCAACAGATTTCAGTTCAACTGTTCCATCATAAATTTCAGGCACTTCAATTTCAAATAATCGCTTTAAAAGACCAGGATGTGTTCTTGAAACAAAGATTTGCGGGCCTTTTGTCGTTTTTTCCACCTTTGTCAGAAAAACTTTAATTCTGTCATGTGCTTTATAATGTTCATTTGGCATTTGCTCATTCGCCGGGAGGATTGCTTCAATTTTCCCTAAGCTTACATAGATAAATTTAGGGTCTTGACGCTGGACAATACCTGTCATGATATCTTCTTCACGATCAATGTATTCAGAGTAAATAATACCTCTCTCAGCTTCACGTACACGCTGTGTTACTACTTGTTTCGCAGTTTGCGCAGCGATTCGGCCGAAGTCTTTTGGTGTAACTTCCATTTCCACAATATCTTCAACCTGATAATTCGGGTTGATTTTCTGCGCATCCTCAACAGAAATTTCAAGTCTAGGATCAAACACTTCATCCACAACTTCTTTTCGGGCAAATACACGCATGGTGCCAACACCCAAATTCAAGTCGATCCGAACGTTTTGTGCCTGATTAAAGTTTCTGCGGTATGCAGACACAAGTGCTGCTTCTATTGCTTCAATAATCACATCGCGAGAAATACCCTTCTCTCTTTCCAGCAATGTTAGAGCATCTAGTAATTCACTGCTCATCTGATTTATATCCCCCTTTAATATAATGACAGTCTAACTTTCTACTTGGTTCATATGTTTTTCTTATGAAAAAACGACGGCTAACCGTGCACTTGCTACCTTGTTATAAGGAATTTGCACTGTTTTCTTTCTCGTCTTGATTTTCACTTCTACTTCAACCATATTTCCATCAAAATGAGTTAAAACGCCTTCAAAAACTTTTTCACCGTCAATCGGCTCATATGTCTTTATGTACACATTTTTGCCGACCGCTCTTTCAAAATCTTTGTCTTTCTTAAGAGGGCGCTCAGCTCCAGGTGAAGAAACTTCAAGAAAATAGTTGTATGGAATCGGATCTGTTTCGTCCAGCTTTTCGCTTAGTCGCTCACTGACCATTCCGCACTCTTCGATATCTACACCTGTTTCTTTATCAATGAAAACACGGAGAAACCAATCTTTTCCCTCTTTCACATACTCAATATCAACTAATTCTAATTGAAGTTCATCCAAAATAGGATTAACTAGCTGCTCTACCTGCTGGGCAACTTTGCTCACTCACTGTCCCTCCTTTAACACTTACATCTCAAATTGGTCACATTGCCAATCGAAATTATATCTATACTACCCAAAAAAAGCGTACACAACACGAAAGAGTGGGTTTCCCCACTCTCCTTTGCGAAGTTATCCGTAGTATTTCCAATAAAACTATACCATAACCAGAAAATTAATGCAAATGACTGGAAAAGCGGAGGGGGCTTGCTCAGGGGCGACAAGCTTAAGGCGAGCCGGCTGGAAGGTTGTTCTTTAACCTTCTAGACGGATTGACTTAAGACCTCGAGCCCCTAGCCCCCGGAGCTGGATCTTGGAAAAGCGCAGGCGGGTCGCTCAGCCCCGACAAGCATAAGACGAGCTGGCATAAAGGTCGTTCTTTGACCTTTAGGACAGATTGGCTTATGACCTCGAGGGGCTACCCGCCGGAGCTGGATCTCGGGAAAAGCGCAGGGGGCTCGCTCAGGGGCGACAAGCTTAAGGCGAGCCGGCTGGAAGGTTGTTCTTTAACCTTCTAGACGGATTGACTTAAGACCTCGAGCCCCTAGCCCCCGGAGCTGGATCTTGGAAAAGCGCAGGCGGCTTGCCCACAAATGAAAACAGACTAACTCAGCCAAACTCTGCTTATGTGTCTCCATGTTCCATTATCTCTGAATTCCCCGGAAACGCCGATAGACAAATGTCGTTAAACCTATTGTTTCATCCTAGCTATAAATAAATACCCAATGGCCGACATCAGCCGTATTTTGTTTTCTTCTGACAGCTGATTGGACAACTCAACAATATCATTATGTGAATCGCGAAAGATGTTCGTATATTCGTGTGGGAACAGCCCCTTTATAAATCTGGCCCACTGTTCGCCATTCTCATCAAGCCATTTAAAATCTCCTGAAAACCCTGATGCATTTATTGAGAGGATTTGCTCATCTTTTTCATTCAAAAGCTTTCCTTTAATATGAATTAATGCTTTTAATTCTTCTTGTATGTATGAACCAATTTTCTTGTTATGCCCATCAAAAATAGTAAGTGTAACTTGCTTCAGCCATCCTTTTTTATGAAACTTAAATAAGTTCTTTCCATCATGAGATATAAATCCATAAGATTGCGGGAACATTGATGCTGTTTCCTCACTGATGATATATAGAGAATAAAGCCACCATGGTGTCTTTATAGGCTTTAAGACTCCAATAAACTCACCATTCTTCTCAAATAGCAGTAATCTTGGGATAATGGCTGCATCCTTTTTGATCACCACATGATTTAATTCTATTATTACAGCGTCAGAATTTGGGATGTTTACATCTTTAACCTTATTATAATGATAACGGCTAATCATTATAATAGAAACAACGAATCCGAGCGGCAGAAGAAAAAAGGACAACTCCAGCCATTCACGCTGTGTTTCTGGTGTCTGGAAAATAAGCCAGCCGATAAAAATGGCTAATAGAAGAAACAAAATAACATATCCTAGCTTTTCCCGGCGTTTATATAGATCTGAAATCAAAACAATATCCCCCTTCCCGTGTAGTGTTTTGCTTCTTTATCAAGTGTACGTTT
This sequence comes from Cytobacillus gottheilii, assembly GCF_900166665.1. GTDB lineage: Bacteria > Bacillota > Bacilli > Bacillales > Cytobacillaceae > Cytobacillus > Cytobacillus gottheilii_A. Next base: position 2,795,829 of record NZ_LT800494.1, read on the forward strand.
AAGGTATTGACTTGGTTTCATATGCCAGCAAAACAATTAGGTAATTGAGTGTTTACAGATATTTTTGTGATAGTTACAGAAACTAATAACTTTTACAGTTAAACCGTAATTTTTACCTATATACAAAAAAGGACCGCCGAATGTGCGGTCCTTTTTTCAAAATTCCATCTTAAAATAAGCTCAACTGATTCTGATCCGGCAAAGCTTCCAGGCAGCCATGATTATCTAGATATTCAATGATTGTTTTTGAAACTTTACCACGCTGCTGCAAGTCTTCCTTAGAAAGGAATTCTCCATGCTCACGGGCATTTACAATATTAAAGGCAGCGTTCGTTCCAAGTCCTGGGATCGAGTTAAACGGCGGAATCAAAGCATTTCCATCGATCAGAAACTCGTTTGCACTGGAATTGTATAAATCTACTTTCTTAAAATGAAATCCTCTTTCGTTCATTTCAAGAGCCAGCTCTAAAACAGTCAGCAAGTTTTTCTCTTTCGTTGATGCATCTAACCCTTTGGCATTGATTTCATCAATTTTAGCTCGAATTGCCTGTGAACCTTTAACCATCGCATCGATATCAAAATCTTCGGCACGCACAGAAAAATATGCTGCATAATATAAAAGCGGATGATGGACCTTGAAATAAGCAATCCTAACTGCCATTAGAACATATGCGGCAGCATGCGCCTTCGGGAACATATATTTGATCTTTTTACAAGAATCTATATACCATTCCGGCACTGTGTTTTTGCGCATTTCTTCTTCCATTTCATCACTAAGCCCTTTTCCTTTACGGACGGATTCCATGATTTTGAAAGCGAAAGCAGGCTCAAGACCTTGATAGATCAAGTAAACCATAATATCATCACGACAGCCGATTACTTCACTCAGTGTACAGATGTTATTGTGAATAAGCTCTTGCGCATTGCCGAGCCAAACGTCGGTACCATGCGAAAGCCCGGAAATCTGTACTAATTCTGAGAAGGTAGTTGGCTTTGTATCTTCAAGCATTTGACGTACGAATCTTGTACCAAACTCAGGTATACCCAATGTTCCGGTTTTACACATAATCTGCTCTTCTGTTACACCAAGAGATTCAGTGCCGCTGAATATTTTCATGACCTCAGGATCATCTGTAGGAATGGTCTTTGGATCGATTCCGCTTAAATCCTGAAGCATACGAATAACAGTTGGATCATCGTGTCCTAGTATATCAAGCTTAAGCAAGTTGTCATGGATAGAATGGAAGTCAAAATGGGTTGTTTTCCATTCGGAGTTGCGGTCATCAGCAGGAAATTGAATTGGTGTAAAATCATAAATATCCATATAATCTGGAACAACGATAATACCGCCCGGGTGCTGACCAGATGTCCGTTTTACCCCTGTACACCCTGAAGCCAATCGGTCAATCTCCGCACCTCTTAGTGTTAAATTATTATCAGATTGATAGGCCTTCACGTATCCAAAAGCAGTCTTATCCGCAACCGTACCAATTGTACCTGCACGGTAAACATATTCATCACCAAACAGCACCTTTGTATAGTTATGTGCTTTAGGCTGATATTCTCCGGAAAAATTCAAATCAATATCGGGTACCTTATCCCCTTTAAAGCCAAGGAAGGTTTCAAACGGTATATCATGTCCATCTTTTTTAAAGACGCCGCCGCAATTCGGGCAATCTTTATCAGGCAAGTCAAAGCCTGATCCGACAGATCCATCATCAAAGAACTCTGATGTTTTGCAGTTCGGACAAACATAATGAGGCGGCAGCGGATTCACCTCTGTAATTTCGGTCATGGTTGCAACAAACGAAGATCCGACAGATCCCCTTGAACCTACCAGGTATCCGTCATTAAGCGACTTTTTAACAAGCTTATGAGAGATCAGATAAATAACGGCAAATCCATGTCCAATGATACTTTTCAGTTCTTTTTCAAGTCTTGCCTCAACAATTTCAGGAAGCTCGTCTCCGTAAATGCTTTTCGCCATATCGTAACTCATGGTCCGCATTTCTTCGTCGGCGCCTTCGATCTTTGGTGTATACAGATCGTCTTTAATCGGTTTGATTACATCGATCATATCCGCGATCGCATTTGTGTTTTCAACGACAATTTTTTTCGCCTTTTCTTCTCCCAGGAAGGAGAAAGAGTCAAGCATCTCATTTGTTGTCCTGAAATGTACATCCGGCAGATTATGACGATTGAGCGGATTGGCACCACCCTGTGAGTTCACGAGAATTTTGCGGTAAATTTTATCATTTGGATTTAAGTAGTGAACATTACCAGTAGCTGCTACTGGAATATTCAGCTTTTCACCCAGTTCTACTACCTTGCCGATGATTTCCTTCAATGCTTTTTCATCGCGTACAAGCTCAAGCTCAATTAGGTGTGAATACACTTCTTTCGGATGAACCTCTATATAATCGTAAAATTGCGCAGTATCTTCCACTTCATCTGGAGACTTCTGCATCATGCCTTCAAACACTTCACCTTTATCACAGCCAGATCCGACTAATAGTCCTTCCCTATACTTCTGCAGCAGGGACCGCGGCATTCTAGGCACACGATAAAAATAATCAATATGAGAAATCGATACAAGTTTAAATAAGTTTTTTAAGCCTGTTTCATTTTGAGCAAGCAATGTGCAATGATAAGGGCGCGCTCTTTGGAAGGCGTTTCCTTTCCCCATATTATCATTGAACTGGTCATGGTATTCGATGCCTTGTTTTGCGGCGTCTTTTAACATTTTTAAAAGCAAGTATCCTGTCGCTTCCGCATCGTAAATCGCCCGGTGATGCTGTGTTAACTCAACATCGAATTTTTTCGCTAGTGTATTTAAACGGTGATTTTTCATGTCTGGATACAAAAATCTTGCCAGCTCGAGTGTATCAACAACAGGATTTGGTGACTTTCCGAGACCTATTTTTTTGTAGCCGACATTAAGAAAGCCCATATCAAAGGATGCGTTATGAGCAACAAGCACTGCATCCTGTGTCCAGTCATAAAACTTTTTAAGGACATCTTCCACTTCTGGCGCGTTTTCTACTAAGTCATCGGTAATACCTGTTAAATTAATGGTTGTGGCCGATAATTTATGATGAGGGTTTGCAAATGATTCAAAGCGATCAATGATTTCTCCATCACGGATCTTCACGGCTGCCAGCTCAATAATGGTATCGTACACGGCAGAAAGACCGGTTGTTTCAACGTCAAAAACAACAAACGTATCTTCTGCAATCAGACGATGTGCATCATTATAGGCAATTGGCACACCATCATCCACCAGATTAACCTCTACGCCGTATAATATTTTAATATCGTTTTTCTTACCGGCACCAAAGGCTTCCGGAAAGGATTGTACAACCGCATGATCGGTAATCGCGATTGCTTTATGACCCCATTTTTTCGCTTGGGCAACAAGTGTGCTTACTGATGTTACGGCGTCCATCTGACTCATTGGTGAATGCAGATGGAGTTCAACGCGTTTTCCATCTTCCGGTGCCGTATCTTGGCGCTGAACTGGTTTGATTTCATTAATATCATTCCCAATCATTACCAGGTCACGAACAAAGGTATCGTTTTGAATGCTGCCTCGAACCTTTAGCCACATTCCTTTTTGCACCAGCTGGAATAATGCTGCATCTTCTTTATCGCGCGAAAACATTTTAACCATAATGGAGCTAGTATAATCCGTTATTTTAAACGTTAGAAGTGTTCGGCCGCTCCGTAATTCCTTCGTTTCAGCTGCAAAAACATACCCTTCAACCGCTACTCTTCTTTCCTCATCGATAATATCGATGAGCTTGCGGTAATCTGCATCATCTTTAATCGTTAAGCCGATTGTGAGAGGACCTGAAAGTACAGGGGTATCCGAGTTTTCAGCTTCCTGCTCCTTCTTCTGCATTTCAAGAGCAGCCTGCAGGCCTCTCTCTTGATCTTCTTTTTGCTTCGCTTCCAGGAATTTTTCATATTCATCATTCGAAGCGGATTCTTGAACTGCTGTATCAATTGTCAGTAAAGGAAAACCAAAGGATTGAAAAATAGTTGAAAGCAGTGCGGCATACTTGCTTTTAATTGACATTCCTTCCATTTCATTACGGACAGAAATGGTTACTTTGGTACCATGAACAGCGGGAGTTTGTTCATTTAATAGCTTTAATAGCGGCGGAGAGATTCCTTCCAGCTCTTGTACACAATGATTCCAATAATCGAGAACCAATTGTTCGGTATATTGCTGATTGAGTACCTTTATGGAAAAGGATGTATGAGCAATATAAGAAAAATGCTTCGCAAGCTGAGCGGATAATCTGCTATAGACCGTACATGGCAGAATGTTTTCAAATACAAATTGAAAGTGCCATTTGCGTGCTTTTTTCTCGAGAATTACCTTTTCTATTTCAGCATTTTGAAAATAGGGCAAAAGAGCATCTTCAGTTAACTCCAGCTGCTGCATTAACAGCAAAAACTGCTCTTTTGTAGATTTTTGCTCTCCCAACAGTTCACACTCCTCTCTAAATAGATTGTCTCTGTTAGCTTCGGACATTTTTCGACGGTCTTCATTATATCACATGTCCTATATTCTGAATGTATTTTTTATACTGGTAAAATGATTTCATTGACTGTGAAGTAAAAGAACTATGTCATAGCCTTTTTCACTTTACTTAAAGAAAGGCTGTTTTCGTAAACCTTGTTGCTGTGAACTTAAATGAGTAGAAGTTGATTTCCGCTCCAGATGCTCGCTTTCCGCGGGTGGGCGCTGAGCCTCCTCGTCACTTACGCTCCTGCGGGGTCTCACCTGTCCCACTTCTCCCGCAGGAGTCTCGCACCTTCTGCTCCAATTCAAATAGAAAACTTATCCAAAAACAACAAACTTTAGAAAATAGCCTAAAGAAAAGAGATTAATATATCTAAAACACGAATATTCAATATTTTGATTTAGATATGTTCCACCTGCGCTGCGGACCCTGTTTTTTCGTGCGATCACAAACTGAGCCTCCTCGGAGCAAAGTCCTGCCGGGTCTCACCTTTTCCTTTATTGCCACTGGAGTCGACGGTCCTCCCCTCCATTTCACTCATGGTATAAAATTATAAAAAAACCGAATGATTAGAAAGATGACTTCCTAACCATTCGATTCTATGAGAGTGTTGATACATATGTCCCAGCCTCTTTGACTGCAAATAAAAAATGCTTATTTTTTCAGCTCTTTTGTAATTTCTTCGATTTTTGCCAGCAGTTCTGATTGGTGCACTTCGTACATGTCTCCATTGCTTCTTACTTTGATTTCTACGATGCCTTCAGAAGCTTTTTTGCCGACTGTGATTCGAATTGGCAAGCCGATTAAATCAGAGTCTGCAAATTTGACACCTGCACGCTCAGCACGATCGTCGAATAGAACTTCATAGCGTGCTTCTTTTAGCTGTCCGTAAAGTTCTTCCGCCAGGGACACCTGTTCAGCATCCTTCGTGTTTACTGCGATAACATGCAAATCGTATGGAGCAACCTCCACCGGCCAGACGAATCCTTTTTCATCATTATACTGTTCAGCAACAGCAGCGACTAAGCGTGAAACACCAATGCCATAGCAGCCCATAATCATTGGCTGGTTTCTGCCGTTTTCATCTAAATACATCGCATCCATAGCTTCGCTGTATCTTGTTCCAAGCTTAAACACATGCCCTACTTCAATTCCTTTAGCAAATTGAATAATGCCTTTTCCGTCTGGAGAAGGATCTCCCTCTTGGATGAAGCGAATGTCTTCATAAGAAGTTACTTCAAAGTCTCTGCCAGGATTCACATTTTTGTAGTGGTAATCTTGTTCGTTTGCGCCGCAAACAGCATTTACAAGCAATTCAACCGCTTGGTCTGCAATAATTTCCACATCTTTCAGACCCATCGGACCAACAGAGCCAACTGGCGCATTAAAAACTGCCATAGATTCTTCAGCTGTTGCTAATTCGACATCGCTAACATTCAGTACATTTTTCAGTTTAATATCATTCACTTCATGGTCGCCGCGCACAAGGACTGCCACAAACTTTTCATCAGCTTTGAATAAAAGCGTTTTAATGCATTGTTCAGGTGAAACCGATAAGAAGGAAGAAACTTCTTCAATCGTTTTTTGGTTTTCTGTTTTTACCTTTTCCAGCGGCTGTAATGCTTCATCACTCTTTTTATAATGAACAGCAACTGGTGCCATCTCGATATTCGCTGCAAAATCTGATTCGTTCGAATAGGCAATTGTATCTTCGCCGATTTCAGATAAAACCATAAATTCATGTGTATCCTTGCCGCCCATTGCCCCAGAATCGGCAATAACCGCTCTAAAGTTTAATTGCAGGCGTGTAAAAATGCGATTATACGCTTCAAAAAGCTGGTCATACATTTGATCCAGACTTTCTTTTGATGCATGGAAAGAGTATGCATCCTTCATTATAAACTCACGGCCGCGCAGTACTCCAAAGCGTGGACGTTTTTCATCACGGAATTTCGTTTGAATTTGATAAAGAGCAAGCGGCAATCTCTTATACGATTTTACTTCGTCTCTAACCAGGCTTGTGATCACTTCTTCATGTGTTGCTCCTAATGCAAAGTCGCGCTCATGGCGGTCCTTCATCCGCATTAATTCTGGTCCATATGTATACCAGCGTCCTGATTCCTGCCAAAGCTCTGCCTGCTGCATGGCTGGCATCAATAATTCAACAGCTCCTGCATTGTCCATCTCTTCGCGGACAATCTGTTCAATCTTCTGCAGCATTTTACGTGCTAATGGCAAGTAGCTGTATATGCCGCTTGCATTCTGGCGAATATACCCTGCTCTTAAAAGAAGCTGGTGGCTTTTAATTTCTGCATCTCCTGGAATTTCTCTTAAAGTAGGAATTAGTGTCATACTCTGTTTCATCTCAATAGCACCTCTTTTATTATCATAAAGAAGGGTTAAATTCCTTCCCCAAAGCTTAACTGAACGCTTAAAAAGGCGAGGAATTTAACCCAACTCAGTCTTAATTTTTATATTGCTCGAAGGCCATATGCCCCCGTTTTTATAAAAGGCTGTTTTCGTAAACATTGTTGCTGTGAACTTAAATGAGCAGAAGTTGATTTCCGCTCCAGGCGCTCGCTTTCCGCGGGTGGGCGCTGAGCCTCCTCGTCACTTACGCTCCTGCGGGGTCTCACCTATCCCACTTCTCCCGCAGGAGTCTCTCACCTTCTGCTCCAATCAACTAGTCTGTTATCAATAGAAACTTATTCAAAAACAACAAACTTTTAGAGAAAAGAGCTTTATAAAAAGAATCTTTGAATATCGTTCCATGTAACCACAATCATCAGCAGCATCAATAAGGCAAAGCCGACAAAATGGACCATTCCTTCTTTCGTGCGGTCCAAAGGTTTTCCTCTGACTGCTTCAATTGCGAAGAATAATAATCTTCCTCCGTCTAACGCAGGAATTGGCAGGAGATTCATAATACCTAAGTTGATACTTAGAATGCCGGCCCACTTCATTAGATTATAGATCCCTGTTTGAGCAACTGTATCAACTGATACATAGATGCCAACCGGACCCGATAAATCATCAATCGAGAATTGGCCTGTCAGGATTGTTCCAAGGATGACAAAAATTTGTTTTGTCCAATTATATGTTTCCTGTGCACCATAAACAATTGATTTTAACGGTGATTTTTCCATAGGCTGATAAACGCCTATGACACCGCGTGAACCTGTCTCATCCTCTTGAAGAGCTGGTGTAACTGGAACCGTTAGCTCCTCGCCATTCCGGTCGATATGAAAATCAATTTCTTCATTCGGACTTACACGAATAATTTCAACAATATCTTCCCATGTTGATACCTCCGCTCCATCCACACTATGAACAACGTCCCCTTGCATTAAGCCGGCCTGTTGCGCTGCACCATCAGCTGTTAACTTTCCTAAAACCGGGTCGCTTGTTGGCATGCCCTGCAATAAAGCAATAATGACAAACACGACAAAAGCTAGGACAAAGTTCATCATCGGCCCTGCAAAAATGGCCATTGTTCGCTGCGGAAGTGTCTTTGAGGCAAATTGACGATCGTATGGAGCGATGAGCGTTTCAACCGCATCTTCGACGATCATTGCTTTTCGGTTTATTTGGAAGGTTTGCAGTAATTCTTCGTCTTCACCTTCCACATAGCCTTTAATAAAAAGTTTATGCTCAAGATCAGCCTCTTCAACTTCAATAATGCGTGCATCCGGATATTTATCTTTTCTGTTGAGAATCAATTTTTCTACTTCATTTTTATCGTTAAATAAAAGTCCAACCCGATAGCCTGGTTTAATTTCCACCATTTCTGGATCTTCTCCAGCCATTCGGACGAAACCTCCGATTGGCAAAAGACGAATGGTATACACGGTATCATTTTTCTTATGCGTGAACACTTTAGGACCAAATCCAATTGCGAATTCACGGCACAGAATTCCTGCTCTCTTCGCAAAAATCAAATGACCTAATTCATGGAAAAAAACCAATGCTCCAAAAATAACGATAAAGGCAATAACTGTACTCAAGATTTAACCACCTTTTCTATAACGCCCTCAATTGAATCCAGGTGACGTATTTTTAAATGAGAGAAGCCACATATTTTCTTGCCTCAGCATCAGCTGACTTAATCTCAGCCAAATTTGGATTGGCAATATGCTGATGGGCTTGTAATGCCCGATCAATATACTCCTCAATTTGCAGAAATGATATTTTCCCTTCTAAAAAGGCGGCTACTGCTGCTTCATTTGCAGCATTTAAAACTGTTGGCATGCTTCCCCCAGCTTTGCCTGCATCATATGCCAGCTGCAAACAGCGGAACCGGCTGAAATCCATCGCTGTAAAGTGGAGCTGGCCAATTTCAGCTAAATTCAAGCGATTTGCTGAAGCTAGAGGCAGACGATCCGGATACGTCAGCGCATATTGGATGGGCACTCTCATGTCCGGTGTTCCAAGCTGTGCCATAACACTGCTGTCATGAAATTCAATCATAGAATGAATGATGCTCTCTTTATGTAGCAATACTTCAATTTTTTCATATGGCATTGAAAACAGCCAGTGGGCCTCAATGACTTCGAGTCCTTTGTTCATCATCGATGCAGAGTCAATCGTAATTTTTGCGCCCATCGACCAGTTGGGATGGTTTAAAGCTTGTTCGACTGTCACATGCTTAAGTTCTTCCCGGGATTTATCACGAAAGCTGCCGCCTGATGCTGTCAAAATCAGTTTTTCTATATTTTTCTCTTTTTCACCTTGTAATGCTTGGAAAATAGCAGAATGCTCACTATCCACTGGAAGTAAGGACACACCATGCTTCTTCGCAGCATCCATGACAAGATGTCCTGCCGTTACAAGTGTTTCCTTATTAGCAATTGCAATGGTTTTCTTTTCCTCGATCGCTTGCAATGTCGGCTCTAAGCCCACACTTCCCAGGACCGCATTTACTAACACATCCGCTTTATGATAAACGGCCACTTCTGTTAACCCTTGTTGTCCATATGTAAAAGATATGCCGGGAAATTCACTTTTCAGAACTTCTGCATCATTTTTTTCTGCTACTGATACAAGTTCCGGCTGAAAATCAACAATGATTTTTCTAGCCAGATCTATATTTTTGCCGACAGAAAATGCCGATAATCTAAATTCCTCAGGATGCTCTTTTAACACATCCAATGTTTGAGTACCGATTGAACCGGTAGCTCCCATTAAACTAATATGCTTCAACTCTACCTCTCCTATCAATCCATGCTAGCACTTTAAATGAAATGCAGTAAATGTATTAATGGCCAAACAAACAGCAAGCTGTCGAAGCGGTCCAGTACACCGCCATGTCCAGGCATGATTTTGCCAGAGTCCTTCACTCTATAATGACGTTTAAATGCAGACTCTGCTAAATCGCCCACTTGTCCAAAAACAGACAATACANTCACCTTCTGCTCCAATCAACTAGTCTGTTATCAATAGAAACTTATTCAAAAACAACAAACTTTTAGAGAAAAGAGCTTTATAAAAAGAATCTTTGAATATCGTTCCATGTAACCACAATCATCAGCAGCATCAATAAGGCAAAGCCGACAAAATGGACCATTCCTTCTTTCGTGCGGTCCAAAGGTTTTCCTCTGACTGCTTCAATTGCGAAGAATAATAATCTTCCTCCGTCTAACGCAGGAATTGGCAGGAGATTCATAATACCTAAGTTGATACTTAGAATGCCGGCCCACTTCATTAGATTATAGATCCCTGTTTGAGCAACTGTATCAACTGATACATAGATGCCAACCGGACCCGATAAATCATCAATCGAGAATTGGCCTGTCAGGATTGTTCCAAGGATGACAAAAATTTGTTTTGTCCAATTATATGTTTCCTGTGCACCATAAACAATTGATTTTAACGGTGATTTTTCCATAGGCTGATAAACGCCTATGACACCGCGTGAACCTGTCTCATCCTCTTGAAGAGCTGGTGTAACTGGAACCGTTAGCTCCTCGCCATTCCGGTCGATATGAAAATCAATTTCTTCATTCGGACTTACACGAATAATTTCAACAATATCTTCCCATGTTGATACCTCCGCTCCATCCACACTATGAACAACGTCCCCTTGCATTAAGCCGGCCTGTTGCGCTGCACCATCAGCTGTTAACTTTCCTAAAACCGGGTCGCTTGTTGGCATGCCCTGCAATAAAGCAATAATGACAAACACGACAAAAGCTAGGACAAAGTTCATCATCGGCCCTGCAAAAATGGCCATTGTTCGCTGCGGAAGTGTCTTTGAGGCAAATTGACGATCGTATGGAGCGATGAGCGTTTCAACCGCATCTTCGACGATCATTGCTTTTCGGTTTATTTGGAAGGTTTGCAGTAATTCTTCGTCTTCACCTTCCACATAGCCTTTAATAAAAAGTTTATGCTCAAGATCAGCCTCTTCAACTTCAATAATGCGTGCATCCGGATATTTATCTTTTCTGTTGAGAATCAATTTTTCTACTTCATTTTTATCGTTAAATAAAAGTCCAACCCGATAGCCTGGTTTAATTTCCACCATTTCTGGATCTTCTCCAGCCATTCGGACGAAACCTCCGATTGGCAAAAGACGAATGGTATACACGGTATCATTTTTCTTATGCGTGAACACTTTAGGACCAAATCCAATTGCGAATTCACGGCACAGAATTCCTGCTCTCTTCGCAAAAATCAAATGACCTAATTCATGGAAAAAAACCAATGCTCCAAAAATAACGATAAAGGCAATAACTGTACTCAAGATTTAACCACCTTTTCTATAACGCCCTCAATTGAATCCAGGTGACGTATTTTTAAATGAGAGAAGCCACATATTTTCTTGCCTCAGCATCAGCTGACTTAATCTCAGCCAAATTTGGATTGGCAATATGCTGATGGGCTTGTAATGCCCGATCAATATACTCCTCAATTTGCAGAAATGATATTTTCCCTTCTAAAAAGGCGGCTACTGCTGCTTCATTTGCAGCATTTAAAACTGTTGGCATGCTTCCCCCAGCTTTGCCTGCATCATATGCCAGCTGCAAACAGCGGAACCGGCTGAAATCCATCGCTGTAAAGTGGAGCTGGCCAATTTCAGCTAAATTCAAGCGATTTGCTGAAGCTAGAGGCAGACGATCCGGATACGTCAGCGCATATTGGATGGGCACTCTCATGTCCGGTGTTCCAAGCTGTGCCATAACACTGCTGTCATGAAATTCAATCATAGAATGAATGATGCTCTCTTTATGTAGCAATACTTCAATTTTTTCATATGGCATTGAAAACAGCCAGTGGGCCTCAATGACTTCGAGTCCTTTGTTCATCATCGATGCAGAGTCAATCGTAATTTTTGCGCCCATCGACCAGTTGGGATGGTTTAAAGCTTGTTCGACTGTCACATGCTTAAGTTCTTCCCGGGATTTATCACGAAAGCTGCCGCCTGATGCTGTCAAAATCAGTTTTTCTATATTTTTCTCTTTTTCACCTTGTAATGCTTGGAAAATAGCAGAATGCTCACTATCCACTGGAAGTAAGGACACACCATGCTTCTTCGCAGCATCCATGACAAGATGTCCTGCCGTTACAAGTGTTTCCTTATTAGCAATTGCAATGGTTTTCTTTTCCTCGATCGCTTGCAATGTCGGCTCTAAGCCCACACTTCCCAGGACCGCATTTACTAACACATCCGCTTTATGATAAACGGCCACTTCTGTTAACCCTTGTTGTCCATATGTAAAAGATATGCCGGGAAATTCACTTTTCAGAACTTCTGCATCATTTTTTTCTGCTACTGATACAAGTTCCGGCTGAAAATCAACAATGATTTTTCTAGCCAGATCTATATTTTTGCCGACAGAAAATGCCGATAATCTAAATTCCTCAGGATGCTCTTTTAACACATCCAATGTTTGAGTACCGATTGAACCGGTAGCTCCCATTAAACTAATATGCTTCAACTCTACCTCTCCTATCAATCCATGCTAGCACTTTAAATGAAATGCAGTAAATGTATTAATGGCCAAACAAACAGCAAGCTGTCGAAGCGGTCCAGTACACCGCCATGTCCAGGCATGATTTTGCCAGAGTCCTTCACTCTATAATGACGTTTAAATGCAGACTCTGCTAAATCGCCCACTTGTCCAAAAACAGACAATACAACGGTCATAACAATCAGTTGGACTGCTGAAATATTTAAATCAGTAAAGACCATAAATAAAATGGCGACAATTAATGCACAAACCACCCCGCCGAGTGATCCTTCTATGGTTTTGTTTGGGCTAATTTCCGGCCACAGCTTTCTTTTCCCAATCGCTTTTCCAATCAGATAGGCTCCAGAGTCTGTTGCCCACATAAGAAACAAGGAATAAAAAATAAAAATAAGACCATTATCAGCAAATCTTGTTTCAATAAAGAAATGAAATCCTACCCCTATGTATAAAACGGACAAAATGACAAAACCCGCATCATCAAAATGAAACTTGTTCTTAGATACAACAGTATAGGTAAGAAATAAGAAAAGAAACAATATAATTATATCAAAGCGTGAGCTATTCCAATTGGTTAAAATATATTGATACTCAGCCGGCAATAAGATGGTCCATAATAATAACGTCGATAGGACTCCAGGTACAGACCAAATATGTAAATGGCGCATTTTTAAGAGTTCATAGAGGCCAACTGTTGCGATTATATACGTAAAAACGGTAAGAGGAAGTCCTCCAAAGATGACGATAGGCAATAAAATTGCGACAAAAACCACTGCTGAAATACTTCTTTGCTTCATTGTTTATTCAACATCCTTTATTATACTCCTCCAAAACGCCTTTGACGACTTTGGAATGCTTCAATTGCATCAGTCAGATGCTCTTCTGTAAAATCCGGCCATAAAACATCCGTAAACCAAAATTCAGAATAAGCAAGCTGCCATAGCATAAAATTGCTCAGACGAATTTCACCGCTAGTCCTAATTAACAAATCCGGATCCGATAATTCACTTGTCATTAAATATTTTGAGAACAGTTCATCATCAAGCTGAGTTTCATCTATTATACCACTTTTACAATCTTTTAAGACATTCTGAACTGCATTGATGATTTCAGCTCTGCTTCCATAATTCATAGCAAAATTTAAAATGAGGCCATCATTATCTTTTGTTTCATTCATAGCCTTTTCTATTGCGTTTAAAGTATGCTTGGGCAATAGATTTTTATCTCCAATCATACGAACCTGCACATTTTCTTCAATTAACTCCGGCAAGAAGGTACCTAGAAATTCTTCTGGGAGCTTCATTAAATATTCAACTTCCAATTTAGGACGCTTCCAATTTTCAGTTGAGAAAGCATAAAGGGTCAGTGTATTGATCCCTAGTAGATTCGCAAAACGAGTAATTTTCCGAACAACTTTCATTCCTTCATGATGCCCTGCTACTCTTGGCAGCGCTCTTTTTTTAGCCCATCTTCCATTTCCATCCATGATGATGGCAACATGTGAAGGAACTGCACCTTCCTGTATTTTATCTGCTCGTTCTCTCAAACTGGAAGAGCTGATGTTATTCTTCCAAAACTTCATCTTATCGAACATATATATACTCCTTTAAAATAGGGTACTTGCCTTCAGTAAACTTACGTCATATTCATGTTTCCTAAAAGGATTGATGATGATCAAAATGCTGAAAGGAATAATCCTATTTATTATAGGCTAAATTCAATCGCAAATAAAATAATATATAAAAATGCGGTATCACCATTATGTTTCAATTGTTCAGCTTTTAAAAGCTTTTTTTATCATACCAAATTTTTATGGTTTTATCTTTAAAAATTACGCGTAAAGGATGTTTTCTATTCATCTATGCTAAAAAAATTTCATGAATTGGATAAAAAACAGCTGTTTCTATTTGCGGTTTATATCACATCGTGTAAAAAAAAGGTGGGACAAGACTAAAATGTCCATCGCCTAATACAAATAACCATACTATCCGTTAAGTTGATAAAGGAGCCCGTTCCGCTGCTGAGACTGTTTTCTCACGGTATCACAGTGCTCTGGCCTTCTCGTCGCAGTTTCACTAGCGTGCCTCATCGCTTCCTCTATGAAGCGCAGAAGTTGAGAGGTATACTCCATCTTACTCAGGAATGGCAAATTTCATTTTAAAAGCAATAATAAAAAAACCGAATGATTAGAAAGTGTTGTTTTCTAATCATTCGGATGTATCACTAGACTGAATACTTTGACTCAGCCTCTTTAACACTATTTGCGAAGTGATTAAACTTCCATAATCTCTTTTTCTTTATCTTTTGTGATATTGTCAACTTTACTGATGTATTCATCTGTTAATTTTTGAATATCATCTGAGTAACCGCGAAGATCATCCTCAGTAATCTCACCGCTCTTTTCGTTCTTTTTCAGATCATCATTGCTGTCGCGGCGGATATTACGAATCGCGATCTTTGCTTCCTCAGCTTCTTTTTTAACAAGTTTCACTAGTTCTTTACGACGCTCTTCGGTTAGCTGTGGAATGGCTAATCGAATAATGCTGCCATCGTTTGAAGGTGTTAAGCCAAGGTCAGATTTTAGAATCGCCTTCTCAATCTCACCTAGAACAGATTTATCATATGGCTGAATAACAAGAAGACGAGCTTCAGGAACAGATACACCAGCCAGCTGATTGATTGGAGTTGGTGCTCCATAATAATCGACCGTTACTCGATCAAGCAAGGATGCATTGGCTTTTCCGGCACGAATGGACGCCAATTCACGTGTGTAAGCTCCAATTGCTTTTGTCATACGCTCTTTTGCATTATCAATGGTTTGCTTTGTCATTATCATTTCCCCCTTACAATTGTTCCAATTGGTTCACCCATCACAGCGCGGTTAATATTGCCCTCTTCCATGATTGAAAACACAATTAGTGGTATATTATTGTCCATGCATAAAGAAGATGCTGTAGAATCCATTACAGCCAGACCTTCTTTTAAGACATCCAGATATGAAAGCTCATCATATTTTTTTGCATTTTTATCAACGCGCGGATCTGCTGAGTATACACCATCCACATTGTTTTTAGCCATAAGGATAACCTCTGCTTCAATCTCAGCAGCACGCAAGGCAGCCGTTGTGTCAGTGGAGAAATAAGGATTGCCTGTACCAGCTGCAAAGATCACAACACGTTTCTTTTCCAGGTGACGAATCGCTCTTCTGCGTATGTATGGTTCTGCAACTTGTCTCATTTCAATGGATGTTTGTACACGCGTCTCAATTCCCAGCTGCTCAAGGCTATCTTGAAGTGCAAGTGAGTTCATGACCGTAGCCAGCATGCCCATATAGTCAGCATTGGCTCTGTCCATGCCCATCTCTTCACCGATCTTACCGCGCCAGATATTTCCGCCGCCCACAACTACAGCGACTTCAACACCAAGCTCAGCCAAATCCTTTACCTGAACTGCAACCGATTTAATAACGGATGGATTTATCCCGAAGCCTTGCTCACCTGCTAAAGCTTCACCACTTAATTTCAATACAACACGTTCATATTTAGGCGCGCTCATAAAAACCTCCACATTCTTTTTCCACTAAGAAATACATGCTATTTTAGAAAAAAGTCTTGAAAAACAGGGAACACAACGTGTTCCCTGAGTTTTCAAGATTTGCATCAATGCAAATTATTTTTTCACTTGGCTCATAACTTCTTCAGCGAAGTTATCTTCACGTTTTTCGATTCCTTCTCCAACTTCGAAACGAACGAATTCACGGATTTTACCGCCTTTAGATTCAACAAACTTGCCAACTTTTTGATCAGGGTTTTTAACAAACGCTTGATCGTTTACACAAACATCTTCGAAATACTTGCTTAAACGGCCTTCAACCATTTTAGCAACGATGTTTTCTGGCTTGCCTTCATTTAATGCTTGTTGAGTAAGAACTTGACGCTCACGCTCAACTTCTTCAGCAGATACTTCATCACGAGATACATATTTAGGGTTTAATGCAGCAATGTGCATAGAAACGTCTTTCGCAGCATCTTCATCAGTAGTTCCTTCAAGAACCGTTAACACACCAATGCGTCCGCCCATGTGAAGGTATGCACCGAATGCATCGTTATCTGTTTTTGTTAATACAGAGAAACGGCGAAGAGATAACTTCTCACCAATCTTAGCGATTGCAGAGTTGATGTGTGATTCAACAGTTGCACCGTTTGCCATTGTTTGAGTTACTGCCTCTTCAGCTGTAGCAGGTTTGCTTGAAAGAAGGTGATCAGCAAGCTCTTGAACTAATGTTTGGAAACCTTCGTTTTTTGCAACGAAATCAGTTTCAGAGTTTACTTCAAGAAGAACAGCTTCGTTGCCTTCAACTTTAATTGCTGTTAAACCTTCAGCAGCGATACGATCGCCTTTTTTAGCAGCTTTTGCAATCCCTTTTTCACGAAGGAAGTCAACCGCTTTTTCCATATCACCATCAGTTTCTTGTAGAGCCTTTTTACAATCCATCATACCTGCGCCTGTTTTTTCACGCAGTTCTTTTACCATTTGTGCAGTAATCGCCATTATGAAATCCTCCTTAAAAATTGAAGTATGTAATTTTATCATTTCCATTTATTCTTGCTGTGAAACGAATTTAGAATTTTTCGCAAGAAAAGATGGCTGAATCTCTTGAAAAAAAGGTGATAAAAGGGTGCTCCCTGTTATCACCTTTTTAAATGTAATCCAGTGGAGTGATCCACTTTTTCATCATGTTCACTTGATACGGCTTAACCTGCGGGAAAAGGAGGCAGGACAAATCTTTGTCCTGCTGACCTTCTCCGCATCAAGCCGAACAAGCCGTTTAGAGTGTTTAATTAAGCAGTTGTTACTTCTTCGCCTTGTTTAGCTTCAAGAATAGCATCTGCCATTTTGCCTGTTAATAGTTTAACAGCACGGATTGCGTCATCGTTTGCAGGAATAACTACATCGATTTCATCCGGATCACAGTTTGTATCAACGATCCCAACGATAGGGATGTTTAATTTGTGTGCTTCAGCAACTGCGATGCGCTCTTTACGAGGGTCAATGATGAACAATGCATCAGGAAGACCTTTCATATCTTTGATTCCGCCTAAGAATTTTTCTAAGCGCTCATGCTCTTTGTTAAGCTGAACAACTTCTTTCTTAGGAAGCACTTCGAAAGTTCCATCTTCAGACATTCTCTCGATATCTTTTAAACGTGCAATACGTTTTTGGATTGTTTCAAAGTTTGTTAAAGTACCACCAAGCCAGCGCTGGTTTACATAGTACATACCAGAACGGATTGCTTCTTCTTTAACAGAATCTTGAGCTTGTTTCTTTGTACCTACGAAAAGGATTGTTCCGCCGTTTCCAGCAAGCTCCTTAACGAAGTTGTACGCTTCTTCAACCTTCTTAACAGTCTTTTGAAGGTCGATGATGTAGATGCCGTTACGCTCAGTGAAAATATATCTTTTCATCTTAGGGTTCCAGCGGCGAGTTTGGTGACCGAAATGTACACCAGCCTCAAGTAATTGCTTCATTGAAATTACTGACATGTGTGTTTCCTCCTAATGGTTTTGATTTCCTCCGCTTATATCATCTTTAGCCGCCAACTGTTATACAGCACCATTCGACTAAATCAATAAGCGTGTGTAATAACACCATTTGTTAATATAGCATAATCATCCTGCATATTCAAGTTATTCTTGTTGTTTTTCGTGAAATTTCAACAATAGCTGTATTTCTGTTTTTCCTTTGCTGAGCTTTTTGGCGATCTCTTCATTCGAAAGTCCAAGATTCTTTAAGACCAGCACCTGGCTTAGTAGGGTTGGCTGCTGGGATTTAGGCATTTCTTGCTGACCTTTGGCAATTGGCAGGTCAGCCTTATCAGATTCCGCTTGGATGAATGGTTCTTTTTGTTCGTGATTTACTGTCTTCTTAGTGTCTATGGCTTCTTTCGATTGCTGATAAACTTTCGCCGCTTGATATGCAGCGACCTTGCCGATTCTTGTTTGAAAAGCAGCCGGGTCCTCGAGCTCTGTTTTGGATTCTGATTTCGGATCAGGTTTTGGTTCTGTTGCTGGTTTAATTTCAGATTTGGCACCCTGTGCTGTCTTCTGAACTTTTTCAGCTTTCGTTCCCGCTTCTGTCTTCTGATCTGTTTTAGGTTTGGTGCTTGATTTGGCTTTTGGCTCTGTCTTCCGTTCATTTTTCGATGTTCTAGTGTCGGGTTTCACTGCTGTATTTTTTTCTAGAGAGGTTGTGCGGACGTGATTAGAATTGCTCAGATCAGAAAGCTTTTGTAAAAACTCATCGTTTTCTTCCTTCATTTGCGTTAAATAGGTGGAAATAATGTCTTCCATTTCCTCTGTAGCTTTTGCCTGTTTTTTTTCACTTTCAATCAGACGCGACTGTCTCAAATACAAAGTTATAATCGCCACAAAGGCCAATATGTTTAAGAAAAGGCTTAAAACTAATAGCATTACTGTCATTTTTAATACCCTCTATCCGCTATAATCAATTAGCTGTCCTTTATAAGGATGAGATTCTTTTTCTAATTTATGCTTCTTCTTGTGATTAGATTGCGGCTGCTGCTGTTCATTTTGCTCCTTGTCAGATAATGATACGAAGGTTGTCTCTCCATTTTCAATCACTGATCTTCTTTTCCGCTCTTCTTCCTTCAAGGAGGCTTGAGAGGCGATATCATTCATCACCTGACCTCTTTGCTGCAGCTGTTCCTGCAGCTTGCCCGCATCCTGTGTTCTAGGAAGAGCTACCTGCATTTCAATTGCCTTAAGACTCAACACTCTCACTTCCTCTAGTGAAATGATAAAGTTATTCCACAAATTCAGTATACACTTTGCATATGAAGGTTTTTCTTATGTAAAATAAAAAAGTGGATTTCAAGCAAATGATGCTTTTAAAAGCGCATTTGTCTCAATCCACTTTTAATGGGGATATTATACCATTTTCTGCTGAATATACAGGCTATAAATCAGTTATATTACTTTATCGAGGCTTTTTCTTAACTTGAAAATGGCTTTAGAATGGATTTGAGAGATTCTGGAGGTTGATAAGTTCATCACTTCACCAATTTCTGTTAAGGTCAATTCCTCTTTATAAAAGAGACTCAGAACAAGCTGTTCTTTGTCATTCAGATTTGTAATTAATTGAGTCATTTCATTTAATGCTTCATCTTTTAAAACCTTTTGCTCAGGTATTAATGCCTTTTCATCTTTAATCATATGTGAAAAGCCTTCATGATCATCATCACTTGGCTGTTCATCAATAGATAATAGATTGGAAAAGAATTGTTCATTGACAGATGAATACACATCTTCAACGGGCATATCCAATTCTCTTGCGACTTCCTCAATGCTTGCATTGCGCATGAGCTGCTGTTCAAGCTTTTCAGAGGCTGCTTCTATTTTCTTCGCTTTTTCTCTTGTACTTCGAGGAAGCCAGTCTTCTTTCCTTAATCCATCTATAATGGCTCCTCTAATTCGAAAAGAAGCATACGTATCAAATTTCAAGTCCCGTGCAGGATCAAATTTCTGCAGGGCATCATAAAGACCCATTAATCCAAGGCTTTTAATATCATCTCTTGAGACATTTTTAGGCAGTGTGGCAGATATGCGCTGTACATGATAACTGACTAGCGGCATATATTTCTTTACAAGATAGTCGCCAGCTTCTGGATCCCGTACATTTACCCAATTTTGCCAAGACATTTGCTCCTCAGTCGTTTGATGCAAAACAAAACCCTCCTCGGGACGCTTCTGTTCTATTTCCATGGACATGATTACAAAGTGACCGGCACCGTAATTGCTCAGCCATTAAATTTCTGCTGTTCCTTTATGAACAGTTCGTATGTTTAGAAGTGCAGTTTCAGGATTAAATTCTATTGTCCTGCCGCTGCTCCCTCCAGTATCTTCAGAGATAATTCTAATATTGAATCTTGCTAATTCTTTTTTTACTGCCTCTACATTACGCGGTCCAATCCTCATTAAGTCGCTGCTTCCGGAAAAGGTAAACATTTGGGCACCGCCTGCTAATTTTGCTCGGAAGTGCGATTTATTTGCTCCCATTTTCAATAACATATCAATGAGTTCTGTAATAGCCGTATCTGCATATTTCGCTTTATTCAACTTCTGTTCTCTTGCTAATGAAGATTCGGGGAGCATGACATGTGCCAAACCCGCGATTTTTTTTAGATCATCATAAATAACTACACCTACACAAGAGCCAAGCCCTGAAGTTCGTATCAGTTGGGGAGCTTTAACCGTGTTCATGTCAGCTATTCCTACTTTAATCACTTCCATAGTACTAGTCATGTGCCGATACTCCTAATGCTTGAAAAATAATGGAAAAGGAATCGGGGTCTGGCAGGAGAAAGAAATGCCCTCTTACCTCCTGGTTCACCACATTTTGCTCTTCATTTAAAGCAGTATCAATGACAATCGCATAATCACTCACATGAGATAGCTCTACAAGCCCAAAGCTTACAATGGCCCCCACCATGTCAATGGTTAGTGCAGGCACTGATGGATAGAGGGAAAGTTTTGTAAAATCAGATAAACTGGAAAGATAGGAGCCGGAAAGAATATTCCCTAGCTCCTGCAAGGCTGATAATGCTAGTTCGCTTGATTGCCATGTTTGCTGATCGAAGTCCTCATCGTCCAGCATTGCCTGAATAAAAGCAGATGCCTGTTCGATCGGAAGTAAGAAAAACATGCTTCCAGGTGCCTCTCCCTCTATTCTTAGAAAAACACCAGCAACAATATTCTCAGGGCCGCCAGCCATGTCCATCATCTCATCAAACGTTACAATCCTGACATCAGGTACAGTCATATCAATTTTTTTATTTAATAGGGTGGAAAGAGCTGTCGCTGCATTCCCTGCACCGATATTGCCAATTTCTTTTAAGATGTCAAGATGAACAGACGAAATGTTATTCATGTAATTCATCATTCTTCCATGCTTCCGCTTAATCCAGAGACCTCATCTACATGTAAGACCTTTTCTAGATCGATAAGAATCAGCAATCTTTTTTCGATCTTTGTCACCCCTAAAACATAATCGGCTTCCACGTTTCCAACGATTTCTGGTGATGGCTCAATCGAATCCTCAGATATATCAATGACATCATTTGCAGAATCAACAATAAGTCCTACTTCCATGTCGTGTAATGCCACTATAATGACACGTGTATGATCATTGTACGTTTCTTCCTCTAAATCAAACCGGCTTCGAAGATTGATAATTGGTGTTACAATGCCTCGCAGATTAATAACACCTTTTACATAGTTAGCTGTACCTGGAACTCTTGTAATATGTTCTACTTTTTCAATCGAAAGCACTTGACTTACTGGAATCGCATATTCCTTCTCTTTTAGCTGAAAAACGATCAATTTTAAATCAGCTGTCATCTCTTCAACCATGCATGTCCACTCCTCTTATTAACCCCTTATCATCAGCTTATATTCATAATAGGAAAGCAACTTTAATGAAAAAGAAAGCGCCTTGCTCAGCTCTGACATGCTTAAAGCAAGATGGCCAGATGCTGTTCTTTAACCTTCTGGACAGATTACCTTAAGTACTCAATGAGCTTGCGTGCCGGGGCTAGATACTTTCCAAGTGTAAAACAATTTATATTTCCTATAAATGATTTCTGTTCTTTTAACATACGAGTACTTCTTTATAGGATACTTGCTGTAGCTGCCTGCTTATTTAATCAGCGCATTGCAATCTACGATTAATGCTACTTGTCCATCTCCAAGGATCGTTGCTCCGGAAATGGCAAATACATTTGATAGATAGCTGCCAAGCGATTTTAGAACCACTTCCTGCTGGCCGATAAATGAATCGACAACAAGACCTGCCATTTTATCTCCTTTGCGAACAATAACAACCGAGTAAAACTCGTCTCCTTGGTCATTAACAGGCACTTCGAAAATATCCTTCAAGAATAAAAGCGGAACAACTTTTCCTCTGAAATCAATTACCTTTTGATTGTGTGCATTTAAAATATCTGACTCTTTTACAATGGCTGTCTCAATAATCGATGAAAGCGGAACAGCAAATTTTTCTTTTTGAATTTCAACAAGCATGACCGAAATAATGGACAGTGTTAGT
This sequence comes from Cytobacillus gottheilii, assembly GCF_900166665.1. Lineage (GTDB taxonomy): Bacteria > Bacillota > Bacilli > Bacillales > Cytobacillaceae > Cytobacillus > Cytobacillus gottheilii_A. Next base: position 2,818,450 of record NZ_LT800494.1, read on the forward strand.
GGAAGCTGGATAGAAAAAGTGGATCCTTGTCCTAGTTTTGAATCTATTGTGACAGAACCGCCTAAAGATTCAATGGTATTTTTTACAACATCCAGACCTACACCGCGACCCGACACATCTGAAATTTTATCTGCTGTCGAGAAACCTGATGCAAAAATAAGCTCAAAAACCTGCTTATCCGTCATCGCAGCTCCAGCTTGCTCAGTGATGATTCCATTTTTCAATGCTTTTGCCAGTACTTTATCTCTGCTGATGCCTGCTCCATCATCGTCTATTTCAATGAAGACATGATTTCCGCTATGGAATGCCTTTAAGACTACATTGCCTTCTTCATTTTTTCCTTTTGCTTTTCTTTCCTCTGGAGTTTCAACACCATGATCAAGAGCGTTTCTGATTAGATGAACAAGCGGATCGCCAATTTCATCGATAACCGTACGATCTAATTCGGTTTCCGCTCCGATAATTTCAAGGTTGATCTTTTTGTTTAAATCACGCGCAAGCTGACGCACCATGCGCGGAAAACGGTTGAATACCGTTTCAACAGGAACCATGCGCATATTGAGAATGATATTCTGCAGATCACCCGAAATGCGGGACATATGTTCAACGGTTTCTTGAAGCTCCTGATTATTTAAATCACGGGAAATTTGCTCTAATCTTCCGCGATCAATTACAAGTTCTTCAAACAGATTCATTAAAATATCTAATCTTTCAATATTTACACGAATCGTTTTATTGCTGGCTTGCTTTGCAGATGGTTTTTTCTCATCTTTTTTGTTATCAGTAATAGCTGTTACTTCTGCATCAGCTGCAATCACTGGTGCTTCTTCCACAGGTGCCAGTGCAGCTTGCGCTGTATCATCTTCGTCAGCTGCCTGCTTCTTTAGATCTTCAACCGAAATTGCATGAACATCTGCTCTTTCCACCTCTGACACTTTCATAACTTTTTTCTGAATGTCTTCAACTGATTCTTTGGTCACAATCGTTACAGTGAATTCATGATCAAATTGTTCTTCTTCAAGCTGATCTGCAGCCGGACTTGATTTAATCACTTCTCCAGCTGTTTCCAGAACTTCAAATACCATGAAAATTCGAGCGGCCTTCAAGAGGCAATCTTCACGCAATTGAACCGTAATTTCATAAGCGTTGAAGCCTTGTTCATTTGATTGCTGTATAACGGTTAATTCAAATTCGTCGTAATTGCTTTTAGGAGCGCTGAACTGTGGAGGCTCTGCTACTGCAGCTGCTGCTTCAGCAGCCGCTTGAGCTCCGGCAGGACTTTTTCCTTGCTCAATTAACTTCAGCTTCTCGACCACAGAGGAAACATCCCGTTTTCCATCTCCGCCGCCAGCAATAGACTCTACCATTGCTTCAAGATCATCGACTGATAAAAAGACAACATCGAGAATTTCTGAAGTCACTTTTATTTTTTGATTGCGAATGGCATCAAGGACATTTTCCATTTGATGTGTCAAACTTGCCAGATCCTCATAGCCCATTGTTGCAGACATTCCCTTAAGTGTATGAGCAGAACGGAAAATATCATTAACAATCTTTAAGTCATCAGGACTTTTTTCTAATTCAAGCAATTGTTCATTGCATGCTTGTAAATGTTCTTTGCTTTCTTCAATAAATACTTCTAAGTATTGGCTCATTTCCATGCGAATGCACCCCTTGGCATCATACATATTTGATTATAGCTTCAGCTATATGATCTACTTTTGTTACTTCATCAACTAAACTTGTTGCAATGGCAGACTTCGGCATTCCAAAGACGATTGATGATTCCTCAGACTCTGCAATTGCTTTAACATTTCCTTTTTCCTTTAGCGCCATTAAACCCTTTGAACCATCAGATCCCATTCCTGTCATAATGACAGCTACCTTTGCAAAGCCTTCAATCGTGCTTAGAGATTCAAACATTACATCTACCGATGGTCTATGGCCACTTCTTGCTGCTGTTTGATCCAGCTTTGCCTGTAAAGAAGATCCTTTCTTTACAATTCGCAGGTGATAGCCTCCTGGTGCTATATAGGCTGTTCCATTTTGTAAGGTTTCTCCATCTTCTGCTTCCTTCACATTAATCTGTGAAAGCTGATTTAATCGATTGGCAAGAGAATGTGTAAACCCTGCAGGCATATGCTGGACGATCACTATTGGTGCATTAATCAAGGCAGGTAATCGGGTAAGGACAGCCTGCAGTGCACGAGGTCCTCCAGTTGAAGTTCCAATACAGACAATTTTACTATCCGATTGTTTCCATAACGGGAGAAAACCATCCTTTTGACCTAAATCTTTCGGTGATTCTATTTTACTATAACTTTGTGGTGAATTAGTAGGTATTTTCTTTTCCAGTGGAAATTTCACCAGATGCCTTATATTTGCACCGCTAACGGAAATAACTTTATCGATTAGCTCTTTCTTTATTTTGTGAAGATCTAAAGAAATAGCTCCTGATGGTTTGGCAATAAAATCAACCGCTCCATAGGCAATCGCCTGCATGGTATTTTCTGCACCTTCTTTCGTCGTGCTCGAGAGCATTACGACAGGAACAGGATTTCTTTCCATAATTAGCTTTAGAGCATCCAGGCCGTTTAATATAGGCATTTCCACATCCATCGTTACAACGTCCGGTTTAAGCTCAATTGTTTTTTTAAGTCCTTCTTCTCCATTTCGGGCAGTACCGATTATAGAAATACGAGGATCTTCAGTGAGAAAATCAGCTATCAATTTTCTCATAAACGCTGAATCATCAACGATAAGCACGTTAATTCTCTTCATTTATAACACTACCTTTCAAAGAGAAGCCGCTTTAGGTTGGCAACAAAATTGAACCGTTTTTCCACAGACTGCACGCCGTTAGTTTGTCTTAGTAAAAGACCAGTCAGCTCCTTAATTCCCTTTGCCGCTGGTGATCTTTCGTTATAAAGCACAAGTGGTATCTGTCTCTTGACCGCCAATGAAATGTTTTTATCATCTGGAATTGCACCAAGAAAAGTTGTATCAATACCAAGAAATTTTTTTAAAGCATCATTGATGCGCTGAAACGTTTCCTTACCTTCTTTTTCACTTTGAACTCTATTAATAATCAAATGAAATGGGATCTGATCATTCAGCAGCTTCACATGCTTAACAGCTGCGTATGCATCTGTTATGGAAGGCGGCTCTGTTGTTGTAACAACTATGACATCTTCTGCAGACAAAATAAATTTCGATGAATGCTCGGAAATACCGGCACCCATATCAAAAAAAACAAAATCATATTGATACAGCAATTGCTGGAATTCATCCATAAACCGATTCATATGCTCAGGATCAAAATCAATAAAATGGGATAATCCAGTGCCGCCAGCGATGTAATCCAATGACCTAGGTCCTGTAACAATAATTCTTTCTAAGCCTACATTGTTTTGAAAGAAGTCTGCAATGGTAAAAGGCGGAGAAGTTCCCATTAGAATATCAATGTTCCCCATGCCGATATCCATATCAATCAGCAAGACTTTATGACCGCTCCCACTTAAGGTAAGTGCCATATTTAAAGAGATGTTTGATTTTCCAACTCCGCCTTTGCCGCTCATAACTGCAATGGTTCGAGTCTTCCTCTCTAAGCCTTTGTTTTCAAGTCTGGAACGAAGCTTGGCAGCTTGATCATTCATTTGAATCGACCCCGATTATTGTTTTTGTTATCACTTCTGGTGTTGCATAGATCAAATCATCTGGAACATCTTGACCATTTGTAATATAAGCGGCTCCCTTTTGATGCTTATAAATGATATTAAACATAGCTCCAAAGCTCGAAGTCTCATCCGCTTTTGTAAAAATAAGCTTATCAATCTGTATGAGAGAAAATTGCCTGTAAATATCCTCCATATCACGCTGCTTCGATGTCAGCGAAAGAACAAGAAAGGTTTCCATGTCATTTTCAAAATCAATCGTCCGCTTCAGATCTTCAACATATTTTTTATTTCTGAAATTTCTTCCCGCTGTATCAATAAAGACAACATCATAATCTGAGAATTTCTCAGCGGCTATATTAAATTCTTCCAGGGAATAGCACACTTCAAGGGGTACATTTAAAATTTTCGCATACGTTTTCAGCTGCTCGATTGCCCCAATTCGATAGGTGTCAGCGGTGATAAAAGCAATCTTTTTTTGATGTGTCATTACGCATTCCGCTGCCATCTTTGCAAGTGTTGTCGTTTTGCCTACACCCGTTGGACCAATTACATTCACATATTTTTTCTGAAAAGAAATGCCTCCGAATGGAATATTTGCTAACTTTTCCTTCAGTTCGGTTTCAAGCCAGCTTTGTACAGATGCAGGAGCATGATCACCAGCTGCATACCATTTTTCAAGCAAATTTTGTTCAATTGAAAAAAGTACTTGCTGATCTAATTCCTGCTCACTTAACTTATTATGTATTTGGAGCAAAGGAGGAGGGAGATGGCCAATATTGCGATTAGCTTCACCGCCCATGGTACCAACAAGCTTTTTTAATTCATTTAATTCTTTTATAATTTGTTCGTTGTTATTTTCAGGTTCACGGGTTTTTTCTGCTATTTTTGCAGTACCTGCAAGGTCAATCTGATCCGGACGTTTATTTTTAATCATTGGTGTCTGTTCTCGTTCAGGCTTTGGATCAGCAGCTGCCAAAACTTCAATATTCCTTTTTTTAAAAAAACCTAAAAATCCACCTGTATGAATGACTCTAGAATTTAAAATGACCGCATCATTGCCCAGCTCGGCTCTGATTTTTTTCATTGCTTCCGGCATGGACACGGCAACGTATTTTTTCACCTTCATTCAGCATTCACCACCCCTACACTTTGCACTTCCGCATTTGCTTCAAGTTCATTATAAGAAAGGATTGGAATTTGCGGAAAGTATCTTTCCGTCAGCTGCCGAACGTACATTCTCACCGCAGGAGAACAAAGAACGATTGGCGTCTGTTCCATTAAAGATAATTGTTCCACTTGTGAGGCAATTGATTCTAGAATTGATTGCGAAATTCCTGGGTCAAGCGATAAGAATGAACCATGTTCTGTTTGCTGAACAGCTTCTGCAATCAGCTTTTCAACCCTGCCTGACAGAGTGACAACCTTTAAAGATTCTCCAGGCTGATAGTATTGGCTTGTAATTTGGCGAGCCAGCGCCTGACGCACATATTCTGCGAGTATATCTGTATCACTTGTAGACTTCGCATAATCTGCAAGAGTTTCAAATATAATCGGCAAATTACGAATTGAGATATTCTCTTTTAATAACTTCGCCAATACCTTTTGAACCTCTCCGACAGATAAAGGACTAGGTGATACTTCTTCAACAAGAATTGGATAGCTTTCTTTTAGATGGTCAATTAATTGCTTTGTTTCTTGTCTGCCTAAAAGTTCATGCGCATTATTTTTTATCATTTCTGTAATATGTGTTGAAACAACTGAAGGCGGATCAACTACCGTATAGCCAAAAATCTCTGCCTGCTCCTTCATTTGCTCTGTAATCCATTTAGCCGGAAGCCCAAAAGAAGGTTCAACCGTATCAATTCCCTCAATCGAGTCATCCTCAATACCAGGGCTCATAGCCAGATAATGATCGAGCAGCAATTCGCCGCGTGCCATTTCATTCCCTTTGATCTTTAAGCGATATTCGTTTGGCTGCAGCTGAATATTGTCGCGTATGCGCACAACAGGAATGACAAGCCCTAATTCAATTGCAAGCTGCCTTCTGATCATAACAATCCGGTCGAGCAAATCACCGCCCTGGTTGGCATCTGCCAACGGAATCAGCCCATAGCCAAATTCAAACTCGATAGGATCGACATTTAACAGATTCACAACACTCTCAGGGCTTTTCATTTCACTGCTTTCAATCTCTTCTTCCATTTCCTGAAGCTGTTCTTTGTCCGTTTCAGGCACACGGGAGATCATATATCCCGCAAAAATAAGCAAGCCGCTGATTGGCAGTGTAAGCAAAATGCCAATTGGCGTAAAAATGCCCAGTAAAAGAATCGTTCCGCCTGTTACATATAACATTTTTGGGTAAGCAAACAGCTGTGATGTAATATCTTTGCCGATATTCCCATCAGAAGCAGCTCTTGTCACCACAATACCTGTAGCTGTGGAAATCAATAAGGCAGGTATTTGGCTTACTAATCCGTCCCCGACCGTTAACATTGAATACGTTGTTGCTGCTTCACCAATTGGAAGGCCTAGTTGAACCGCTCCAATAATGATTCCGAAGATTAAGTTTATGATGGTAATAATAATTCCAGCAATGGCGTCTCCTTTAACAAACTTACTCGCACCGTCCATTGCTCCGTAAAAATCGGATTCACGGCTAACTTTTTCCCGTCTTTCTTTTGCTTCTGTTTCGGAAATCATGCCGGCATTTAAATCGGCGTCAATACTCATTTGCTTTCCTGGCATTGCATCGAGCGTAAATCTTGCCGCTACTTCAGATACCCTTTCAGAACCCTTTGTAATGACGACAAATTGGATAATGACAAGGATTAAGAAGACAACCATTCCGACTAATATATTGCCGCCCGTCACAAAGGAGCCAAATGTTTCAACAACCTTTCCTGCATCACCTTCAGAAAGAATGGAGCGAGTTGTTGAAACGTTTAATCCAAGTCTGAAAAGCGTCATCAGCAAAATTAATGAAGGGAAAATCGAAAATTCAAGTGCTTCCTTCATGTTCATTGCCGTCAATAATACCATGAGCGCTAAGGCCATATTCACAATGATTAATATACTTAATAACCAATGCGGAAGCGGGATAATGAGCATCGCGACGATCATTATGACACTCAGCAGCACTGTTAAGTCTCTTATTGCCATTTTTTCTCTCTCCTAACATTACAAACACGAAGCCATTTCAATAGGGCTATAGAAGCTTCTATTAAATTTTGTGCTTAATTCGATAAACATAAGCAAGTATTTCAGCTACTGCTTTAAAAAATTCTTCAGGAATTGCCTCGCCAATTTCTGCCTGACTATATAATGCCCGGGCAAGGGGACGGTTTTCTACAGCTGCAATATCATGCTCTTTTGCGATAAGTTTGATTTTTTGAGCGACAAAGTCGACCCCTTTTGCTACAACAATCGGTGCATCGGATTTTGCTTCGTCATACTTTAATACAATGGCATAATGGGTAGGATTGGTAATAACGACATCCGCATTGGGCACCTCCTGCATCATTCTCCGCATCGCCATTTCTCTTTGCTTTTGCTTGATTTTTGATTTAATGAGCGGGTCCCCTTCCGAGTTCTTATGCTCATCTTTAATATCCTGTTTAGACATGCGGATATTTTTTTCAAAATCGTATTTTTGATAAAAGTAATCAAGAACAGCAAGAAATAGCAGTGCGATGACAGCAAATAGGCCCATTTGTACAGTCAAACTGCCAATGGTAGCCATCGCGGCTCCAATTGATTTCTGAGATAAGTATAGAATCTCGTCAATCCGCAGCCATAAGACCGCGAAGGCAACCGCTCCAACAAAGCCAATTTTCAGCATGGATTTGAGCAATTCTACAAGTGCTCGTACCGCAAAGATTCGCTTAAAACCTTTAATAGGATCTAATTTTTCAAGCTTTGGCTGAATCGCCTCTGTAGAGAATAAAACCCCTACTTGAGCATAGTTGGCGATGATCCCCCCCACCATCGCAACCGCCATAATCGGTCCAAGAAAGATGACAAGCTCTTTTATTACATCCAGGAAAATAACCACGATTGACTCTTCTGTTAAATCAAGCATCATATATTCCTGAAAAGAGTGCCTCATAATATAAATTAAAATATTAATTAAATAAGAGCCGGCAAAGAATAAGAATAAAAAAACAGCTAACAGGACAAGCGCAGTATTAATATCCTGACTTTTTGCTACCTGTCCCTTTTTACGTGACTCTTGTTTCTTTTTCGGAGTCGCTTTCTCCGTTTTTTCACCAGCAAAAAGCTGCAGGTCCAAGGATAAAAGCTTCATATCATGAACCTCCTATCAATTCCATCAATCCGCGCATCGTAGATAATGTTGCTTCAAAAGCCTGAGAAACAACAACCATCATTACGCTCATGACAACAACCAAAACAATAAAGCTAACACCAATTTTTAAAGGCAGTCCTACAACAAATACATTCAACTGCGGCACTGTTCTTGCCACAATACCTAACGCCACATCGACAAGAAACAGACTGCCTACTACAGGAATCGACATTTGAAAAGCAATAATAAACATCGAGTTAAACGCTCTTATCACAAATTCAGCCATATTGGCATTTCCAAATGGGATTGTCAGCTGATCAATCGGGATAAACTGATAGCTGTAGAAAATTCCATCCAGCAGCAAATGATGACCATTGACCGACAATAAGAAAAGAAGCGCAACCGTGTACAAGTATTGTCCAGTCAGCGGACTTTGTGCACCTGTTTGCGGATCAATGACATTTGCAATCGCAAACCCCATCTGAAAGTCGATAAATCCGCCGGCAATTTGGATCGCAGCCATCATTAGATAAGCACTAAAACCAACCATTAAGCCAACTAATGCTTCTTTTATAATCAGCATGAAATAATTGGCATCAATCTCTAATTCTGGAACGTCCATTGTGTAAAACATAATCCATGCCATAAAAAAACCTAAACCAATTTTGTGGGAATTTGGAATGGAACGATATGAAAAAAGGGGCATCATTAAGAAAAATGATGTTACCCTTACAAGTACAAGTAAAAATGCAGGAAAAGAAGGCAAATTCTCTAACATGTTAGCCAACGTACCTTGTTAGATTTGTAAATATTTCATTTGCATAGGATATTAAGTGACTTAGCATCCATGGAGCGAAAAAGATTAAGCCAACAAATACGGCCACAATTTTCGGGATAAAAGCTAATGTCTGTTCTTGGATTTGCGTGGTTGCTTGAAAAATACTGACAACCAGCCCGACAACCAGCGCTAAGATTAGCAATGGCCCGCATATTAATAAAACTGTCATTACACCGCGTTCGGCAATTGAAATTACTGCTTCTGGCGTCATTTTCTTCACCTGCTTAAAAACTTTGTAGAAGCGATTTTACAACGAGATACCAGCCATCCACGAGAATAAATAAAAGAATCTTAAACGGCAGAGAAATCATTACAGGAGGCAGCATCATCATCCCCATCGACATAAGCACACTCGCTACCACCATATCAATCACCAGGAATGGAATGAAAATCATAAAACCAATTTGAAAGGCTGTTTTGATTTCACTAATGGCAAAAGCAGGCACAAGTGCAGTCAGAGGAATATCCTGGATGCTTTCCGGTGTATCTGCTCCAGAGTAATCTAAAAATAATGCAAGATCTTTTTGTCTCGTATGAGCACTCATAAATTCTTTAAAGGGGACAGCAGCAAGTTCGTAGGCTTCTTCTAAGTTAATTTCTTCATTAAATAATGGAGTTAGCGCCTGTTCATTTACCTCATAAAATGTAGGTGCCATGATAAAAAAGGTTAAAAACAAAGATAACCCGATGATGACTTGGTTTGGTGGCATTTGCTGTGTAGCAAGCGCCGTTCTGACAAAGGAGAGAACAATAACAATTCTTGTAAAACAGGTCATTAAAATAAGAATGCTTGGCGCTAAAGACAGGACGGTCAGCAATAAGACAAGTCTTACAGATGTTGACACATTCTCAGGCGAACTTCCATTGAAAATTTCCATAAACTCATTCATTGTTCGTCTGATCCTTTCTTTTTCATTTCATCGAGGATCTTTTTTCTGCTTTGCGCCATATCATCCATTTGTTTTTTCAGGATTGATTGAAAGCTGTTCCCTTTCCCCTTTTCCGGTTGAGTATTTCTCATCCGGTTCATTACCTTTGTCACAATATCGCTTGGCTGAACAAGCTGGTCGATCTTGTCATTATAAACAGCTAGCATTTTGCTGTATTCTTCAGGGTCATTAATTTCCTTCAGAACCTGAATATTTTCACCAACTCCAACAATGAGCAATGATTCTCCAGTTTTAATCACTTGAATAGAACGATTATTGCCCAAAGAGGCTCCCCCAAGGTTTTCTACTAATTGCGTTGATTGAAAGGTTCTATTTCTCTTATTAATAACTTTTAAAAGGGCATATAAGAGACCGATCACAAAGATGGTAGCAGCAATCATTTTAAAAACATCCCAAAAGTTGATGCCAATATTGTCTGATTCCAGCACTTCATCAGGACCTTCGGCTTCTGTCCCCGTATTTGCTTCCTCTTGCTCTTCTGTCGTTTCGGTCGTACCCTTATCACCTTTTTGTTCCAAATAGTCCTTCACACTTTCAATTTGCTCGGCTGAGGCTGTTAATGGCAGCCCCAGCGCAGCAAAGATGAAAAGAACGAGCATGACTATTTGCTGTCCTTTATTAAACACCGCTTTGCACCCTCTAAATGTTCTAGTCTTTACCCTAATGCTTTAGAAATAGCTTCAATGACACGATCTGCCTGGAATGGCTTAACAATAAAATCTTTAGCACCAGCTTGAATCGCATCAATAACCATCGCTTGCTGACCCATTGCAGAGCACATGATAATTTTTGCATTCGGATTAATTTGCTTAATCGCTTTTAAAGCTGCAATTCCATCCATTTCCGGCATTGTGATATCCATTGTCACTAAATCTGGAGCTGTTTCTTTATATTTCTCAACAGCCTGCGCACCGTCTGCAGCTTCTCCAACTACTTCGAAACCATTTTTTGTTAAGATATCCTTAATCATCATTCTCATGAATGCTGCATCGTCTACTATTAATATTTTGTGCGACATTTCCAACATTACCCCCATTATTCTAATTGTTTATTTCAGTTTTTTAATCCGATCTGTCTGGCTGATAATATCTGTCACCCGTACTCCAAAGTTTTCATCGATCACGACAACTTCCCCTTGGGCAATTAAGCGATTGTTGACTAGTATATCAACCGGCTCTCCAGCAAGTTTGTCCAACTCGACAATCGAGCCTGCAGAAAGCTCAAGTATTTCCTTTACAGATCGCTTCGTTCTACCAAGCTCCACCGTTACCTGCAGTGGGATATCAAGCAGCATATTCAAGTTTTTTGTTTCAGCCGGCTGATTTTGATAAGGCTCAAAATCGGAGAAAACTGCTGGCTGAACACTTGGCTGACTTCCTCCTTGAAAACTTGTCCCGATATGCTGAGGCTCTGCTTGATACGTATGCTGCGGTGCCTGTTGAGCTTGCGGCATACTTTGATGGTTCGGCATTTGCTGTGTTTGCGGCAGGGGCTGCTGCTCTGGCGGCATTGTATATGGCGCATGCTGATTTGTCTGTTGCATCTGTTCTGGCTGCTTGTTCATATCAACAGCAGCAGGAGCAGGCTGTTCAGGACTGCTTGTTGGCTCTGGTGCAGAACCAGGATTCATTAGTTCATGAACCAGTTTAGTTCCAAAGCTTAATGGAAGAAGCTGCATAATATTTGAGTCAATCAGATCCCCAATCTTTAATCGGAATGAGATTTTAATTAATTTATCATCAGGCGGAATGGTTTCCATTCCCTCACCATCTGGTAAATTTAATAAATCAATTGATGGAGGTGAAATATCAACCTTTTTCCCAAAAATCGTCGACATAGATGTCGCAGCAGAGCCCATCATTTGATTCATGGCTTCCTGCACAGCACTTAATCGTATTTCATCCAATAACTCAGATGGGTTTTTCCCATCACCGCCAAGCATTAAATCAGCTATGACTGCTGCATCATCTTGGTTAATGACCAATAGGTTACTTCCTAAGAATCCTTCCGTATAGCTAACTTGAATGGCCACATATGGATGAGGAAATTCCTCAACTAGCCTTTTTTTAAGAATGACAGAGACAGTTGGTGTTGTAATATCGACCTTTTGATTTAACAAAGCCGACAAAGCCGTAGCTGAGCTGCCAAAAGAGATGTTTCCGATCTCTCCTAATGCGTCCTGCTCCATTGGTGAGAGGAAATCGTCCATATTTAACTCTTCAGCATCTTTTCCTGCTGGCTCATCACTATCTGTTCCTCTTAAGAGTGCATCAATCTCATCTTGTGAAAGCATGCCATCACTCATCATTCTCTTCTCCCCCTTTCACAATGTCCAAAATTTGCACAGCAAGCTTTTTGTTTAACTTTCCAGGCTGAGCTGTAAATTTAGGTACGTCACCAATTTTGATTACTAGCGGCTGGTCAATGGTTCTGTCCAATTCAATGACATCACCGACATCCAGCATGAGGAAATCCTGGATAGAAATATCTGAACTTCCGAGTTCACTTATTACAGGGACCTCTGCTCGCTCAATATTCTTTTCCAGACGCTCTAGTTCTCCTGGTATACGATCCTTTTTCTCAGTCTGCATCCAATAGTGAACAGATAACCTCGGAATAATGGGTTCTAGAACAACATGCGGAATACATATATTGATCATTCCGCTTGCATCTCCTATCGTCGTATTCAATGATATAACAACTACGGTCTCATTGGGAGACACCATTTGCAAAAATTGCGGATTTACTTCAAAATCCGACAAAATCGGGTCAATATCTGCGACTGTACTCCATGCTTCCTGCAGGTTTTCAAAAGCTTTTTCAAATGTATTAGACATAATCTTCGTTTCAATTTCAGTTAAATTGTCTACTTTGTTTAAACTTGCTCCACGCCCGCCCATCATTCGGTCCATCATGGCATAAGCGATGTTGGGGTTGACCTCTATTAAAACTCTTCCCTCAAGCGGCGGTACTTCAAATACATTCAATATCGTCATTTTCGGGATTGAGCGAATAAATTCTTCATAGGGAATTTGATCGGCTGATGCAACTGAGATTTGCACATAAGTTCTAAGCTGAGCAGAAAAAAAGGTTGTTAATAATCTTGCGAAGTTTTCATGTATTCTAGTTAAACTTCTGATTTGATCTTTCGAAAAGCGGAGGGCTCTTTTAAAGTCGTAAACCTTGACCTTCTTTTCACTCTGCTCTTTTTTCAGCTCATCTGCGTCCATCTCACCTGTCGACAAAGCTGACAGCAATGCATCAATTTCATTTTGCGACAGAACTTCACTACTCATTTTCCCACCTCCATTTAGAATGTTAGTAGATGATTTCAATTATTTATTGGAGGAGGGATTCTGTAATATACACTTTCACGATTTGTCCCTCTTGCATTAATTCATTTACTTTTGCTTTCAAGCCTTCCTGCAGAGCAAGCTGGCCCTCTTTCCCTTGAACTTCTGCTGCATCCATATCCGCAAGTTCTTGAATAATGATATTCTTCACTTGAAAATTGCGTTTTTCCAACTCTTCTTTTGCTTTTTTATCGTCTGTCTGCATGGTAAATGAGATTTTCAAATACTCTCCGCTTGCTAAGTTGGTCGTAATCTCAGGAATCTCAACTGATGCTTCAATAACCTCATCAATGGAAGGCTCCTTCTCTTCAGCTGGATCCGAATTAAGTTTTGTAATCGTAAAATATACAATTGCCCCAACAAGTGCTATGGCAATTAGTATAAAAATCATAATCATTAACAGTTTATTATTCTTCATCATTGCCTCCCGCATGCTGCATTCCTGCAAGGCCAATTCCTTTATAAAGTGATGTAATCATGTCATATACTTGCTCTTCCGATTCTTTCACCACATACTTACGTCCATTCGTCAGCATGATCGTTGTATCCGGAAATGATTCAATCGTCTCAATTAACAGGGCATTAAGTATAAATGTTTTTCCATTTAAACGAGATACTTTTATCACTGTGATTTTCAGGGTTAAAAGCACGGTGCCTCTAACCCTGTCCCTCCCTTAATCTATCGTTTTAGGTTGACAAGTTCCTGCAGTATTTCATCTGATGTTGTAATGATACGCGTATTGGATTGGAATCCACGCTGTGCTGTAATCATTTCTGTGAATTCCTCTGAAAGGTCAACGTTTGACATTTCGAGAGAACCAGCTGCAACAACCCCACGGCCTTCACCGGCAACGTTGATGTTCGCAACACCTGAGTTTACTGTCTCCTGGAATAAGCTGTTTCCTGCTTTTAGTAGACCTGAACCATTGCTAAACTTAGCAATGGCAAGTTGGCCTAGTGTGCCAATTTCACCATTCGAATATACACCATTAATTTCACCCAAAGAACCGATATTAAAGCTTTCCAGCATTCCGGCAGTGTTTCCGTTTGGATTAGCCATTGCTGTTAGAGAGCCAGGTGTATTTGTTAAGCCGCCAAAATTAAGCGTTACATCTTGTGCAGGATTGAGTCCATCAATCGAAATTGTTGTGTTCGCCTGATCAGGAAATGTAATGGCTTGTGGAGTAGCTGGGCTCGGTACAGCTGGGTCTACATTTCTGTTCCATAATTGTACAGTCCAGTTGTTTCCAGTTCCTTTAAATTCCACGTCAAGAACCTGTGCATCACCATTTGCATCCACAACTTTAATCTGCTGTGTTAATTCATTGGCACCACTTGCATCAGATGGCAAGTTCCCTTCAAGCGTGATTTCATCTGTTACCACTGCGGGCAGCATCGCATTTACATTCACTGTGATGTCACTAAGAACGCCATTCTCGTATGATTGAACCTTTAATCCGTCCGCATTGACAAGTGTACCATTATCATCTAAATAAAAGTTTCCTGCTCTTGTGTAGTACTGTGACTGGCCTTGACTTACAACAAAATAGCCATCGCCATCAATTCCTAGGTCCAATGAACGTCCTGTTGTTTGCAAACTTGAACCAGTATGAATTGTGTCAATTGTAGCGAGTGTAGAACCAAGTCCAACCTGCATAGCATTTTTACCGCCGCGGTTTTCCTGAGCAGCACTTGCGCCTGCAACCGTTTGGTTCATTGTGTCCTTAAATGTAACGCGTCCTTTTTTAAAGCCGTACGTACTTACGTTTGCAATATTATTACCAATTACATCTAGCTTTGTTTGAAAGTTTTTCATTCCGCTTATTCCTGAATACATTGAACGTAACATTTGTTTTTTTCTCCTCTCATATTACCTGCGTCTGTCAGTCAGCAGGTGTATGGCTTCCTTTTTTAGGTCCAGCCATTCGTTAGTCCATTACAATTGTGCCATTGATGTTTGTAAAAATTTGTGATTCGGCTTCTGCCCGATCCATTGCGGTAATAACGGTTTGATTTTTCGCACTAACGATAAGTGCTGCATCTTTCAGCAATATAAGTGCTTCTTTTACACCCATTCTTTTGGCTTCCGACACTTTACTTTCAATGCTTGACCACTTTTCATCGCTTATCGTGATGCCACGCTGCTGCAGTCGTTCTTTAGCATGTTTGCTAATAATTAACTTCTCATTGACGCCTAAGGCCGTTTTTAAATGCTCAGTAAATGGCTTTTCAGCAGTCTTTTGCTGTAGTTTCTGTTGTGGCTGCGGTTTTATAACCGGCTGAGTATGAATCGGACGAAACATATAATTGCTCATCCAATCGCTTCCTTTTATGCTTCAATTTTTACTATTTGTGAAGATGAAATCGCTGTTTTAGCTTCATCATCAAGCTGGAATAACGTTTTGCCATTTTTAAAAGAGACAGAGTGAATGGCAGCTGTTTGCTCTTTTTTGTCAGCATCCAGATAGGTTACTGTTTTTCCAATCATGTTGCTCGCTTGAAGCATGGCATTTTCCTGTGATACTTCATTTACTTGCGAAATATTGGCTGGTGAAAGCTTTGTACCGTCTTCAAGTATGAAAGTGACATTATTATCCTTAAACTGAATGGAAGACACTCTGCCAGTTCCTTCTTCAATAACGGGTGCTGTGTTTTCATTTCCTGCCTCGCTTACCTTATGCCAGCTTACATTTTTACCAATAAAGGCGTTGTAAGAAATCATCTGACTTTGCTCTTGCATCTTTATAAAGCCCTCGAGCGTTGAGTTCATGTTTGTCATCTGCTCTAATGATGAAAAAGTAGCCATTTGCGCAATAAAGTCTTTATCCTCCATAGGACTTGAAGGATCCTGATTTTGAAGCTGCGCCATTAATATTTTCATGAAATCATCTTTTCCTAATACATCACTGCCTGTTTTTCTCGTTTTATTTTGATAGTTTGACAGCAATAAAGCAGAATCAATTGAATTTGTCATATTTTCACCTACACTTCCGTATTCAGCAGAGCTTGCTCGAATGAATCTCCAAAGCTACTTTCAGTCTCCTGCTGCTGTTTTTCTGGCTGATGGGATTGCTGTTTCTCTTGCTCAGACTGCTGGTCTCTGTTTAAGAACCTTTCCTGCTGATTCATCTGCTGTGTGATTTCTACCTTCTCTACTTGAATATTTTGAGAAGAAAAGGCATGCTTCAGCCCATTCAGATTTGAATCCAGCGCTTCTTTAGCGGCAGCTGTCGAAGTTAAAATTCTTGCAATCATGGTTGAATCTCTTTGAATTAATTCAATTCTTAAAGCACCTAAATGCTCAGGGTTTAATTTAATAAATAGTCTTTGCGTGTCACCATTTTTCATTAAATGGCTTTTGGCCAGAATTGACTCAAACTGCTGCATAAGCTGCTGGGAGGATACCGGCTTTCCGTTTTGCCCCATCATTATGGTCAGCTGCTCTGCTTTTGCCATTTGCTGAAACGTCAGAAAGCCTGCAGACAGTCCTTCTGTTTTTGCTTTAAAGTTTTCTAATCCTGTTCCAGAACTAGAACCATTCTGATCTGATAATTCCTCTGAAACAGTAGAAAATAGTTTAAAAGCCATCTCACGATTGTTTGTTGATTTAAGATTCGCTAATTCTTGCAGCTGATTATGAAAGCTTTTCAAGAAATCTTTCAAATTTACATCTTTGCCAGCCAGATCCTGCTGCGCTGTTAAAAGTTCAAAAAGCTTTACCGCCTTCATGCCCATTGCAAAGTCACGATTCAAATTTCCAGAAAATGCATCGGTATTCACTGCAGCAAGAGATTCAAGCAGCTGCATGATCGCCAACTCCTGATTTTGCAGTTCCTCACTATCTTTTTCGCCATTCAATACTGGAACAAGTTCAGCTTCTGCATCGGCAGATATATGGCCGTTTCCTTGCTGATTAAATGAAGCCAATAGCTTGGAAAGCAATTCTCCGAGTTCTTCTAAAGAAATCCCAAGCTCTTCTGATAGAGTTTCAAGAGAAGATTGATCGGACTCAAGCATCATTTTCGAATATAACTCAAGGCCATTTTCTAAATCCAGCAGCTGATCTGCATTCATAAATGCAAGAAAATCAGCTAATTCTTCTTCTGTTAACTCATCTATTCCAGCACCTGCCTGATCGTTATGCTGTACTGGCTGATCGCTTCCCATTAACCCGGACAGCATCGACGTAAAACCGCCTTTTCCTGCTTCTGCCGCTTTTGCATCAGCAGATTTTATGCTGTTTATAAATCCTAAACCTGCGATTTGCATCATTTCACCCCCCTTCTATCGATCGGAAAGCAAGGATTACTCGTCAGCTTCTTCATTCTCCTTAGCAGCTGTCAGCAAACCTGTCATACGAGCAGCATTTGCCGGATCCAAATTTTCCATAATGGCTGCTAGTGTATCTGGCTTAACATTTGCCAAGATGCGCACTGCTTCAGCATCATCCATTTCTGTCAGGATCGGTGCAGCTTTTTTAGCAGAAATTGTTTCATAGGTTTTAATGATATCTTTAAAGGCTCGTTTATTTTCATCACGAATCGCTCTAAGTTCATCTACTTCCTGCTGAAGCCTTTCTTTCTCCAGCTGCGCCCGCTCAATGTCTAAGTCCTTTGTCTCCAGCTGACCTTCCAGCTGAGTAATTCTAGCTTCCCTGTCTTTTATATCGGCTTCAAGCTCAATCACTTTGTTTTCAAATTCTTCCATACTGGAGATTTCCTCTTCACTAAAGAGCGAAGACAGAAATGGTATTTTTTGGCCATATTCTTTTGTGACTTGGAAAACGTTGTGGCCAAGCAGTGTTAAGACAAGAAGCATAACGGCAAGAGCAAAAAGCAGCGGAATCAGAAACCAGTATAGAAACTTTTGAAATTTGCCCGTCTTATTGTGATTTCCTTCAAGTTCTTCTTTATTTTTCCCCATTCGACCACCTAATTTCCTCGATTGACGAAATGCTGTATCGAAATATCATCCATTTGTCTGCCCTCTAGCTGTTTTAATTCTTCATAAAAAAGTTCTTTGCTTTTTTCTTTCATTTTTTCATATTTTTTTACTTCGATATTTTTTTCCATTAAGCGTTCTTGAAAATAGTTCATTTGACTTCTAGTGTTCATCACCATTTTTTGAAAATGATGAATCGTTTTTTCAAGATTGCCAACAAATTGCTGGTGATGCCTAATCTCTTGAACAGGCAATCCGTTCAGCAGGCGCTCTGATTGAAAGGATTCTAGATCCTCTTTTTTCTTAAGCAATTCATATAGCTTTTCAGCTGCATCTTCAAATCGTTTAACAGATTGGTTATACAGATCAAGGGCTTCGTCTTTTTCCCGTTCACGAATTGATAATACTTTATTGAATTTAAATTGAAACTGCATTTGGGTCAGTCTCCTTTGCCGGTAATGCGATAAAGTTGCTGAATGCTTTCGTCAATCGATATTTTTTCATGTGTTCTTTGTTTCAAAAAGGCTGTAATCAGCGGGTAAAGTCTAATGGCTTCATCAATTTCTGCTGAGGATCCTTTTTTATAAGCACCAATGTTTATTAAGTCTTCTGAATTGATATAAATACTTAAAAATTGCCTCAGCCTCTCAGCTGCCTGCACATGGGCCGGTGCTGAAATCTGATTCATAACCCTGCTCACACTCTTTAGAACATTAACAGCAGGATATTGGCCCTTATTGGCTAATGCACGATCTAACACAAAATGTCCATCTAAGATTCCACGGACTGTGTCAGCGATCGGTTCATTCATATCGTCACCATCAACGAGCACCGTGTAAAATGCCGTAATAGTGCCGGCTTCATTTGTGCCTGTCCGTTCAAGAAGCTTAGGCAAAATAGCAAATACAGAAGGTGTATATCCTTTTGTGGTTGGCGGTTCGCCGACTGCCAGTCCAACCTCACGCTGTGCCATTGCTACACGAGTAACGGAGTCCATCATAAGCATGACATTTAAGCCTTTATCCCGAAAATATTCGGCTATTGCTGTGGCTGTATAGGCACCTTTAATCCTCATTAAAGCGGGCTGATCCGAGGTGGCTACAACAACAATTGACCTTTTCAGTCCCTCTGGACCTAGATCTTTCTCAATAAACTCGCGAACTTCACGGCCACGTTCTCCTATAAGAGCTATTACATTTAGATCGGCCGTTGTATTTCGGGCAATCATTCCGAGCAATGTGCTTTTTCCCACACCACTTCCTGCGAAAATCCCGACACGCTGCCCTTTTCCAACGGTTAACAAGCTATCAACCATACGAACTCCGACTTCAATAGGCTCATGTATAGGCGGTCGTTTTAGAGGATTCGGCGGATTTTGATCTGTTGGAACACTTGTTAACCCTCTCGGCAAACTGCTTTCATCAAGCGGTCTGCCTAATGAATCAATCGCCTTGCCGATTAATGCTGCACCAACTTTTATTTCCAATGGATTGCCTGTTGCTTCCACTAAACTGCCAGGTGCAATTTCATTCAATTCTGTATAAGGCATGAGAATAACATTCTCGTCCTTAAAGCCGACGACTTCAGCTAATATTTTTGTTTTTCTTTTTTTTCCAATATGAATATAACAGACATCACCGATTGAACTCTCTGGACCTTGTGACTCGATCATAAGCCCCACAACCCGTTTTACTCTTCCATAGCGCTTAAAGCTATCGATCTCATCCAGATAATCTAGTGCAATATCCAACTGCATTAATGGTCACTCTCCAATTTCTCAAATAGCTTGACCTTTATTTCATTAAGCTGGCTGTCAACAGCTGCATCAATACGGCCGCTGTCAGATTCAATTACACAGCTTGTTTCTGCTAGTTCATCGTTAGGAAAAATATATAATTTCGTTTCTTTAGGAAAGACAGCCATTAATTCATCTTTATGTTCTACAAGCAGCTCATATTGAGTTGGGTGAACATGCAGCTGAACGTCACTTTGTTCTCTAGCCTCTTTAAGAGCACGTATTACATAAGTTAAATAATGCTCTTCATTTGCTGTTAG
This sequence comes from Cytobacillus gottheilii, assembly GCF_900166665.1. Taxonomy (GTDB): domain Bacteria; phylum Bacillota; class Bacilli; order Bacillales; family Cytobacillaceae; genus Cytobacillus; species Cytobacillus gottheilii_A. Next base: position 2,838,567 of record NZ_LT800494.1, read on the forward strand.
CTCTTCATTGATAATTTTCCCGGCAACCTTCATGCCAATTTGCAGAATGGTCCGGTCAGCTTGATCAACAGTTGTTTCGTAATCCTTTTTACTTATATCAACTGTCTGTTTTGCTAGCGCAATGTATTCAGCATAATCATTATAGCCCTGCTGCCTGCCTTCTTCGTAGCCGGCAGCAAAGCCTTCAGACTGAGCCTGTTCAAACAGAGCATGTTTTTCCTGCTGAAGAGACTCTCGCTCCTGGTTCATATGCTTTTCTAACATACTGACTTCTTGTCTGGCTGAATGGATCATTTGCTCAGCCTCATTTTGTGCATTCATTAAAAGCTGCTGAATTTGCTCCTCAGTGTGAGCGGGTGTTTTTCTAAGCTCAGGACCGGTTTCTCCATGATCAAACGTTTTAATCCTGATAATCTTCTGGTCTTTTTCAGGGATGTCATTTATAGCCTTATATAATCTAGACAATAATGTCATCTCCTCCGCCGCGAGCTACAATAATTTCGCCGGACTCTTCCAGTCTGCGAATAATACCAACAATTCTTGACTGTGCTTCTTCTACTTCACGCAGTCTTACAGGACCCATATATTCCATTTCGTCTTTAAATGTTTCGACCATTCGCGATGACATGTTGCTAAAGACAATTTCTTTCACTTCGTCACTGGACACTTTCAGTGAAAGCATAAGATCTTCTGTTTCACAATCACGGATAATTCTCTGAATTGCTCGATTATCAAGTGTAACAATATCTTCAAATACGAACATTCTTTTCTTAATTTCTTCTGCTAATTCAGGATCTTGAATTTCAAGTGCATCCAGGATGGTTCTTTCTGTCGCACGGTCAACACCATTTAGTACATCAACAACTGCTTCCACTCCGCCTGTTTGTGTATAATCTTGCGTGACAGTAGCAGAAAGCTTTCTTTCAAGTATTTGTTCCACTTCATTAATGATCTCTGGTGATGTGCTATCCATTACTGCAATTCTTCTTGCAATATCCGCCTGCATTTCCTGAGGCAGCTCAGAAAGAATTTGCCCAGCTTGTGCTGAATCTAAATAAGAAAGAATAAGGGCAATGGTCTGGGGATGCTCATTCTGAATAAAGTTGAAAATTTGTCCAGGATCAGCCTTGCGTGCAAAATCAAAAGGACGGACTTGAAGGGAAGAAGTTAATCTGTTAATGATGACAGATGCCTGATCTTCTCCAAGTGCTTTTTCCAAGACGGTTTTTGCGTAGCCAATTCCGCCTTGTGAAATATAATCTTGAGCAAGTGCTATTTGGTGAAACTCTTCAAGGATTTCCTCTTTTGCCTCTGATTCTACTTTCTTAACCCCTGAAATTTCCAAAGTGAGTTTCTCAATCTCTTCCTCACTCAAATGCTTGTATACCGATGAAGCAACATCAGGCCCAAGGGAGATTAGCAGAATAGCTGCTTTTTGTTTGCCTGTTAATTCTTTTTGATCATTTCTTGCCACGTATAAGCCCCCCTTAGTCTTCTGCGATCCATGTTCTTAATAATTTAGCAAAATCTTCTGGCTTATCTTTTGCCATTTTTTCTAATTGCTTACGTCGTAAAGTACCTTCTGTTTCAGTCTCTTGGTTTACATCCGGAACATTAAATAATTTTTGTTCTGCCAGCACTTCTTCTTCTTCAGCAATATCATTTGCTTTCTTTCTTGCTCTGATAAATAGGAAGATTAGGACAAGGATAATCAGAAGCAATAGTCCGCCAACCACGAAGATCCACCAAGGAAGACCAGCTGCCACTTCATCAGGAAACTCTACCTTGCCGTTAAATGGCTGGACAGATACAACGATCTTATCCTGTAATGCTTCATCCGTAATTTCACCATCTACTGAATCTTTGTTAATCGTTGTTCTTACAATCGTTCCTAACATTTGTGTAATGTCATTTATACGTTCTTGCGGAAGTGAGTTAGGATCATCTGCTGTAGGTGGCTCCACCATAACCTGGATGCCTAAATCTCTAATTTTATATGGGCTTTCAACAATTTCTCTGCGAATTTTATTTACTTCATTGTTAATTGTCTCTTCAATTCGTTCGTAATCGCCATTTCCTTCAGCACCTTCGACATACGTTGTCCCCAGTGCATCAGCTGGATCTTCTCCTTGAGGGATTCCCCCAGCCTGGTCTGCATTTCCTGTGAACGTCTCTGTCACTCTCTGTGCACTAATTGCGATGCCTTCCATATTTTCTTCATCAACAGGCTGAACTAGGTTTTCTTCTCTGTTTTCTTGGGTAAAGTCTATATCAGCAGTAACAGAAACAACAACCTTTTCCTGGCCCATCAATGTTCCCAGCATACTTTGAACTTGTCTTTGCACATCACGTTCAATTTCTTTTTTAATCTCATGCTGTGCTGCAAATGTAGTGCCTGGAGAATTTTCATTATTTTTTTGATCAAAGTACTCAAAATATTGGTTCATGATGACGATATTATCTGTAGGCAAGTTTGGAACACTTTTTGAAACAAGATGATACAAAGCCTGGATTTGTGAGTCCTCAAACTGATAACCAGGTTTTGTATCAAGCACTATAGAAGCAGAAGCGGCTTCTGCAGAGTCATTAACAAAGATGCCTTTCTCCGGCAGGTTAATCATCACCTTTGCATCACTAACCCCTTCAACGCCTTTAATCAGCGTTGCAAGCTCCGTCTGCATAGCATCCAGCTTCAATACATTAAATTCATTTTCAGTCATCCCAATCCCAGCATTCTGGCTAAAGAAGGAATAATCAATCCCGCCTGATTTCGGCAGACCTTCAGCAGCAAGCTCAACAAGCAAAGTATCAGCCATCTCCTCTGGAACAAGGATGGTTGTCCCATCATTGGCTATCTCAGATTGAATGCCCCTTGCTGTTAAGTTCTCTTTAATGGCGCCAGTCTCTGAAGGAGACAAATTGCTATATAAAGGCACAAAACTTGTAGAAGATGCCCATATTGAAGCCACAATAATTACTATGATTAAAAGAACAGAAGAACCGATATACAAAGTTTTTTGCTTATTTGAACGCGATCTCCAAAACTCTTTTATCTTCGTTATAAAATTTTGAAACGATTCTTTCATCATTACCCCCCGATGGTCTGCCATAGCCTCTCAGAAAAAATTTATTTACCTATCCTCAACTAGTTAAATTCATGTCTTCTCAGGTGCTATGGCTGTTTATGCATTGTGGGCGCATAGTCCAATTAATATATTTATCTATTAAACTTGCATTCTCATCATCTCTTGATATGCTTCAATCACTTTGTTGCGTATTTCAAGAGTAGCTGTCATGGTTACACTCGCTTTTTGCGATGCAATCATTACCTGGTGCAAATCAACATTCTCTCCACGAGCTAATTTCTCAGTTAGCTTGTCCGATTGAATTTGTGTCTCATTTACTTTATTAATAGAATCCTTTAGGACGGACGCAAAATCCTTCTGCGCTTCGAATGGTGTAGTACGATTTACTGTTGTATTGTTTAAAGTCTGAACAGATTGCGACACAGGTGAAAATGTTACATTATTCATGTTCTAGTTCCTCCCTTATTTCCCGATCTCTAATGACTTCATCATCATATTTTTCGATGCATTAAACACCGTTACGTTCGCTTCATACGATCTGGTTGCACTAATTAGGTCCACCATTTCTCTAAGCGGGTCTACATTTGGCATTTCCACATACCCATCCTCATTTGCATCTGGGTGTGTTGGATCATAAACCATCTTAAATGGAGTTTCATCTTCAACTACTTCAGTTACTTTTACTCCATTTCCGATCCCTGTTTGACTGGATCGTCCCATTGCTTTATTCAGAAAGGAAGAAAATTGGCCTTCTTTTGGCTGCATGACAACTGATTTTCTGCGATATGTTTCGCCGCCATTCACACCTCTTGTTGAATCAACATTTGCCATATTAGATGAGATAACATCCATACGGAGCCTTTGAGCAGTTAAGGCAGAAGATGTCGTATTCATGCTATGAAAGATTGTCATGTTTATCTGCCTCCCTTAAGAACGTTTTGCAAACTTGATAATTTCCCGCTCATGCGATCAACCAAAGCATTATAATAGATCTGATTTGTCGCTAAATCAGACATTTCTTTGTCAATATCTACACTGTTTCCGGAGTGGTTATAAGATACATTACGTTGTGAGACTATTCCGTTCGGCGTGGAATTCGTTTTAAAATCGTAATGTCTAACATCTGTCCGATATGCCTTTTGAGAACCTGCCACAGCTTCATTTAATGTTTCCTTAAAGCTGACATCTTTCGCCTTATATCCAGGTGTGTCTACATTTGCTATATTTTGTGAAATCACTTTTTGTTTTAATGAAGAGTAATTTAATGCACCTTCAAGCGTCGAGATTGTTCCTGAAAATAGTTTCATCTTTGCCACCTCGTATTCCTAATCATTAATTTTCCTCATTTTTCCTACTCTCCGACGAAATACGACAATTTTCAACTTAAATCTAATTGTAATGAATTTGAAATAATAAGTCTATGTGCTTTCTGTTAATTTTAGTGATTCATTCGGACTATTTTCCTTCATTTTCACATATGACTTTTCTCTCTGCTGCCAGAAATCAACAAACTCGTTTTTTGTCGAATAATATCCTTACTGAGATTATATGCTGTTATACACAGAAACACAATATAGGAGTTTTTACTCAATTGGATAATAATTCACCTTGAAATAAGACTAAAATACTATTTTTAAGAATTTTATGCTCTCATTAGCATTTCGTAATAATTGAAATATATCAGCCAGTTGGCTTGTAAGAAAATTTATTACAATCTTTTTAAAAGCTTCTAATGAAAATAGAGGTTAACACTTAAGTGTCTAACCAAACTACCTTCTAACAGTCGTTATTTATATTAAGTTTACTTTTTAAACTTGAGTGAAATGAAGCGGAGGACACTCAACTCCTGCGGGAAGTAGAGGAAAGGGTGAGACCCCGCAGGAGCGTCAGCGACGAGGAGGCTCAGCTTCCTCCCCGCGGAAAGGGAGTGTCCGCAGCGCAATGGAACGGGCTTGTATTGGAAAATCACTGTATCTACAGAAGAAAGAACATTTTATTTAAATGTATTTAAGTTCGTGATCTACAATCTCGATAGTATAAAAAAAAAGCATCCAGTTCAACTGGATACTTTTTGAAATTTTTTAGTTTGACTTCAATTTTTCAAGCTCGAATAAGAATTTATCATTGAGAACTTTAATGTAAGTTCCCTTCATTCCTAATGAACGGGATTCAATGACACCAGCACTTTCAAGCTTTCTCAAAGCATTAACAATGACAGATCTTGTGATGCCGACACGGTCCGCAATTTTAGAAGCAACAAGCAATCCTTCATTACCATTTAATTCTTCAAAAATATGCTCGATCGCTTCTAATTCACTATAAGATAGAGAGCTAATTGCCATTTGAACAACTGCTTTGCTTCTAGCTTCTTCTTCGATTTCTTCTGCTTTTTCACGCAGAATTTCCATACCAACTACAGTAGCTCCATATTCTGCTAAAATTAAATCGTCATCATGGAACTGTTCTTCAACACGAGCCAAGATCAATGTGCCAAGACGTTCTCCACCGCCAATAATTGGTACAATTGTCGTTAAGCCTTCACGAAAAAGATCTTTATTTTCTACTGGGAACGCTGTGTACTCGCTGTTAATGTCCAAGTTAGAAGAAGTTTCTTGGATGCTGAATAAGTTTTTAGTATACTCTTCAGGAAATTGACGTTCTTCAAGCATTTTTTTCATACGCTCATTTTCAATTTGCTGATTGGCAGCATAACCTAGCAGCTTACCGCGGCGGCTAACAACGAAAATGTTCGCTTCAATGACTTCACTTAACGTTTCAGACATCTCTTTGAAATTAACCGGTTTTCCAGCAGCTTTTTGAAGCATTGCATTAATCTTTCTTGTTTTTGATAATAAATCCATTCTTACTTCCTCCTATTTGCTAACACAATTAACAATTATCATATTTTGAGGCTGTTTTCGTGTATATGGTTATCGGTCCCTTTAGATTTTGGTCAAAAGGGATCGATGAAAATAGCCGTAGTAAAAACTCTGCGCTAAACGTTTATTCAATGCAGGAGTGTTTTCATAATACCCTTACTAATCACTTTAAAACGACTTATAGAATGAACTGGCTTAAGTCCTTGTTTCTAGAAATGGCACCCAGTTTTTCCTCCACATATTGCGGAGTGATTGTGATTTTTTCCATAGTCACGTCTGGCGCTTCAAAAGATAAGTCTTCAAGCAGCTTCTCCAAAATCGTATGAAGTCGTCTAGCACCGATATTATCCGTATTTTGGTTCACATCAAATGCAAATTGAGCAATCCTACGAATAGCATCGTCAGAAAATTCAATTTGTATACCCTCTGTTTCTAATAAAGCCTGATATTGCTTAATAAGGGCATTATCCGGTTCAACGAGGATTTTAAAGAAATCATCAACCGTAAGCTTTGTAAGCTCCACACGGATTGGAAAACGACCCTGCAATTCCGGTATTAAATCAGAAGGCTTTGCAATATGAAACGCTCCAGCCGCCATAAATAGGACATGATCTGTTTTAACAGAACCATATTTGGTTACAACCGTTGACCCTTCCACAACTGGAAGAATGTCTCTTTGCACACCTTCTCTTGATACATCTGCAGAAGATCCGCCGCTATTTTTACTGGCAATTTTATCAATTTCATCAATAAAAATAATTCCAGACTGTTCCGCTCTAAAAACAGCTTCCTGGCCAACCTCATCCATGTCAATCAGCTTTTGTGCCTCTTCATTTGTTAGAACCTTTCTTGCTTCTCGTACCGTCAGCTTGCGCTTCTTTTTCTTCTTTGGCATAAAGCCGCTAAGTGCGTCCTGCATATTCATGCCCATTTGTTCCATACCTGAACCCTGGAGCATATCAAACATTGATGGCTGCTGTTCTTCAACCTCAACAGTGATCATTTCATTTTCAAGTTCGCCAAGCTCTAGCTTCATTTTGATGACTTTGCGTTTTTCCTGTAAAGAAATGTCTTCATTATTTGACTGTTCTTGTTCAGTTTGGTCATTTCCGCCTCCAAATAGCATCTCCAGCGGATTTTTATAAGCAGTATTTTTCTTACTGCTTGGCACCAGCAGAGAAACGAGCCTGCGGTTTGCATTTTCTTCTGCACGCTCTTTTACACTGGCCATCTTCTCTTCTTTTACAAGCCGTACAGACGTTTCGACCAGATCTCTTACCATTGATTCAACATCTCGGCCAACATAGCCTACTTCCGTAAACTTAGTTGCTTCGACTTTAACAAATGGTGCACCAACTAATTTAGCCATTCTTCTTGCAATTTCAGTTTTCCCGACACCAGTAGGCCCAATCATCAAAATATTTTTTGGACTGATTTCATCGCGAAGCTCTTCATCTAATAGTGCTCTGCGATAGCGATTGCGCAAAGCAACAGCGACTGCTTTCTTTGCATCCTTCTGCCCAATAATATACTGATCTAAACGATCCACAATTTGCCTTGGTGTTAAATTTGTTCCTTTTGCCATTTTGAGCACTCCCCTCTATAATTCTTCTACAACGATATTATGGTTTGTATATACACAAATTTCTGCAGCCATTTCGAGCGAAGCTTTGGCAATTTCTTTAGCAGTTAAATGTTCTCCTGCATACCTCTTTAAAGATCTGCCGGCAGATAGAGCATAGTTACCGCCTGAACCAATAGCTAAAATACCATCATCCGGTTCTATAACTTCCCCTGTGCCTGAAATAAGTAAGAGGCTTTCAGCATTCATGACGATCAGCATTGCTTCCAGTTTTCGAAGCACTCTGTCACTTCTCCACTCTTTTGCAAGCTCTACAGCCGCTCTTTGCAAATTCCCATTATATTCTTCAAGTTTCCCTTCAAACTTTTCAAATAATGTAAAGGCATCAGCAACAGATCCAGCAAATCCGGCAACCACTTTCCCATTAAAAAGCTTTCTAACCTTTTTGGCCGTGTGCTTCATCACAACCGCATTACCGAATGTAACCTGTCCATCACCAGCCATTGCGCATTCACCATTATGCTGTACAGCAAAGATTGTTGTTGCATGAAATTGAGACATCCTAATTCCTCCTTCTGGAGAGTCATTTATTTAATAGGGTAAAACGCCCATTAAAAGATCTATATTCATTAATAACCAAAAAACAAAACAGTTATGACAAATTTTAAGCTCTAGGATGATGTGTCATGTATGTATTTCGCAAGTATTCATTCGTTACATGTGTATAAACTTGAGTAGAAGATAAGAAAGCATGCCCTAATAGCTCTTGTACGGTCCGCATATCTGCTCCATTTGCCAGTAGATGAGTAGCAAAGGTATGACGCAGCATATGGGGATGAATTTTCCCTGTTAGAGATGATTTTTCAATCAATTTATCAAGGACATTGCGGATGCCTCGTTCGCTGATAGCATTCCCGCGGTAATTTAAAAACAAATAATCATTTTCTCCGCCTTTAAGCAATTCTTCTCTGCCATTATGTATATAAGTCTGCAGTGCTTCATGAGCAAAACTGCCAAAGGGAATATAACGATCCTTGCTTCCTTTCCCATGGACAAGCACAGTAGAAATGTGAAAATCCAAGTCTTTCAAGCGGATCTTCGTACATTCACCTACACGCATGCCTGTTGCATAAAGCAGCTCCAGCAGCGCTTTATTACGCTGTCCTAGGGCTGTGTCCGTTTCACAGGCTTCAAACAAGACCCGAAGCTCTTCTTCGTAAAAAAACTGCGGCAGTCTTTTCTCGCTTTTTGGAATAGACACAAGTGAAAATGGATTCTCTTCAATGATCTTTTCCCTTACAAGGAATTTAAAAAAGCTGCGGAGACAAGAAATTTTTCGGGCTACCGATTTTCTTTTCAGCTTCTTATTATAAAGATCTGTTAAAAAAATTCTCACGTCACTATATTGAACCTGATTGATTGTTTCAATCCCTTGTTCAGACATGAACAAGAAAAATTCACGAATATCATAGTGATAATGTTCAATAGTGTATTGTGAATAATTCTTTTCGATTTGTAAATATTCAATAAATAGATTTAAAGAAACGTTTACATTCAATGGAATCACCTCGCAAGAGCTACTAAATATTATCACACATCAGCAGCTCTTGCAAGGAACTTTACAAATTTTTCACAAAGTTCTGAATTGTTTGTAATGCTCTATTTGCATGCTGTTCATTTCTTTCACTTTTCCCTTTTATTTTCACAGGTAAATCAGGGAATAAACCAAAGTTAGCGTTCATAGGCTGGAAGTTTTTCGAGTTGGCTGTTGTAATATAACGAGCCATGCTGCCAATCGCTGTCTCATGCGGGAATTCAACAGGATCCTTGCCTTCGACGAGTCTTGCTGCATTAATCCCAGCAACTAATCCGCTCGCTGCCGATTCAACATAGCCTTCTACTCCAGTCATTTGGCCTGCAAAGAACAGATCCGAACGATTCTGGAATTGATATGTGGCACGCAGAACTTTAGGCGAATTAATAAATGTGTTTCTGTGCATTACACCGTAACGGACAATTTCAGCATTCTCCAGCCCTGGTATTAAGCGAATAACTTCTTTCTGAGGTCCCCATTTTAAATGCGTTTGGAAGCCTACAATATTATAAAGAGTTCCTGCTGCATCATCCTGGCGCAGCTGTACAACTGCAAATGGACGTTTCCCTGTTTTAGGATCCTCTAAACCAACTGGCTTCATGGGACCAAAAAGCATTGTCTTTTTCCCGCGGCCCGCCATTACTTCAATCGGCATGCAGCCTTCAAAAAAGATCTCTTTTTCAAATTCTTTTAAAGGAACCGTCTCCGCTGATACTAACGCCTGATAAAAGGTTTCAAATTCCTCTTCAGTCATTGGGCAGTTCAAGTATGCTGCTTCCCCTTTGTCATAACGGGATTTTAAGTATACTTTGTCCATATTAATGGAATCTTTTTCAATAATTGGTGCGGCTGCATCATAAAAGTATAAATACTCTTCACCTGACAGCTGCTTTAGTTTTTCGGATAAAGCAGGACTTGTCAGCGGACCGGTTGCAATTACGGTTGGGCCTTCAGGAATTTCGGTTACTTCTTCTTGAATAACAGTTACATTCGGATGATTTTTCACTTGCTCAGTAACACGGCCCGCAAAGTCATGACGGTCAACCGCAAGCGCTCCACCAGCAGGAACAGCACTTTGGTCGGCAGAGTTAATAATCACCGAGTTCAGATTTCTCATTTCTTCTTTTAGGACACCTACTGCATTGGTTAAATTGTTCGCACGCAGAGAGTTGCTGCAGACCAGTTCAGCAAATTTATCAGTATGGTGAGCAGGCGTCTGTTTAACTGGTCTCATCTCATATAAGCGAACCTGGATTCCGCGGTTTGCAATCTGCCATGCTGCTTCACTTCCAGCTAAACCGGCTCCAACTACATTTACGACTTTATTTTCCAATTTAAATACCTCCAATATCGAACAATCATGCTGACGAAGACAATCTATAGCATGCATAATCATCCCAACTATACTTTAAAGCGATAAAGCGTGTGATATACTCAAAGAAAACTTTTGCAAAATGCTTTATACAGAAGATCATCTATGTAAACCTTTGATTGGATATAAATTACGATCCAATGTCTTATATACGTTTTAGATCGACGATTCGTTTCATTTTGTTTTAATACGCTCATTTTCGGTTTTAAAAGCATTTACTATTCCTTTTTCAACAGGAATATGTTAAATATCCAATCTGCATTGTACAACACGATTCGGAAAAAGGAAAGCAAGAGCTCTCTTTTCTCTGAAATTCTCCTCAACAGCCCCATAAATACAGGTTTTATCCTCCTAAATAATTGAAAAGAGCAGGCGTTTGCCTGCTCTTACTTTTGAGGTTCTTCTTTATAGTCACATTCAACACATTGTACTTGGACGCCTTTTTTAAGCTTTTTCTCCACTAGTGTGTTTTCACATTTTGGACAGCTGCGGGCAAGCGGCTTATCCCAGGAAATAAAGTCACACTCCGGAAAACGATCACAGCCATAGAAAATACGTTTCTTTTTACTTTTTCTTTCTATTATATTGCCTTCCTTACACTTCGGACACTTCACACCGATTTCTTTTACAATTGGTTTTGTGTTCCGGCAATCTGGAAAATTGCTGCAAGCCATAAACTTTCCGTATCGTCCCATTTTAAAGACCATTGGGCTGCCGCACATTTCACAGTCTTCACCGGCAGGTTCATCTTTAATCTCGACAGATTGCATTTCCTTTTCTGCTACTTCTAAATGTTTTTCAAAGTCCCCATAGAAATCGTCTATTATTTTCACCCAGTTTATTTTGCCTTCTTCAATGTAATCAAGATCCTGCTCCATCTTGGCAGTAAACTCAACATCAAGGATGTCAGGGAAAAATTCCAATATAAGCTCTAAAACGATTTCGCCGAGCTCAGTCGGAATAAAGCGCTTATTATCGAGTGAAACATAGCCTCGCTTTTGAATGGTATCCAAGGTCGGAGCAAATGTGGATGGGCGGCCAATTCCCAGTTCTTCCATTGTTCTTACAAGCCTTGCCTCTGTATATCTTGGCGGAGGCTGTGTAAAATGCTGCTTCGGTTCAATATCTTTTTTAAGAACCTCGTCTCCTTCCTGAAGGTTTGGCAGCATATTATTTTTCTCTTCTGATTGGTCATCCGAACCTTCCACATAAACTTTCATGAAACCCTGGAATTTCACTTTTGAGCCTGTTGCTCTAAAAATAACCGGGCCATTTTTTAAATCAACACTCATCGTATCCATAATCGCTGGAGCCATTTGACTGGCAACGAACCGCTCCCAGATCAGTCTGTATAACCGAAGCTGATCTCGAGATAAATACTCCTTCAATCCGGATGGCTCTTTTAACGTGCTTGTCGGTCTAATCGCTTCATGGGCGTCTTGAGTATTGGCATTCTTCTTTTCTTTCTTTTTATCTGCTGAAAGGAATTCCTTCCCAAAGGTCTGTTCGATATAATTAGCAGCTTCTGTTTGAGCCACTTCGGATATTCTTGTCGAGTCTGTTCTCATATACGTGATGAGACCTACTGTGCCTTCTTTGCCTAAGTCAATTCCCTCATACAGCTGCTGAGCAAGCATCATTGTCTTTTTGGCACGGAAGTTGAGCTTACGCGCAGCCTCCTGCTGAAGGGAAGAAGTTGTAAAAGGAACAGCGGCATTTCGTTTTCTTTCTTTTTTCGTTACGGAAGAAACTGTAAAGCTGTTTCCTTTCATTTTCTTCAATACATCTTTTACCTCAGCCTCTGAACCTAATTCAACTTTTTTCCCATCTATTCCATAAAAAGAAGCTTCAAAAGCCGTTTTCCCTTTAAGGAATTCACCATCTATTGACCAATACTCTTCTGGAGTAAATTGCTTAATTTCATTTTCACGGTCAATAATTAATCTTACTGCAACAGACTGAACTCTTCCTGCGCTTAAGCCCTTCTTTACCTTTTTCCATAATAGCGGACTAATATTGTAGCCTACCAGTCTATCTAACATTCTTCTGGCCTGCTGAGCATCAACGAGGTCCATATTAATGGCACGCGGATGCTTGAAGGACTCTTTTATTGCATCTTTTGTAATTTCATTAAATACAACTCGGCAATCAGAAGCAATATCGATATCCAGACTATGTGCTAAATGCCAGGCAATTGCTTCCCCTTCACGATCCGGGTCAGCCGCGAGGTAGATTTTTTTTGCTTTTTTGGCAGCTGTTTTTAATTCTTTTAGAACAGGGCCTTTGCCGCGAATAGTAATATATTTAGGTTCGAAATTATTTTCAACATCTACACCCATTTGGCTTTTGGGCAGGTCTCGGACATGTCCCATCGATGCTTTCACTTTATATTTTTTGCCGAGATAACGCTCGATCGTTTTTGCTTTTGCTGGTGATTCTACTATTACTAAAAACTCAGACATCTATTGTCCTCCTTAAGAGGGGTTAATTTTTTCATTATGATCATGATTCCCTTATTTATCGATTTTTTTAAGCTGTTTTCGTAAACATGGTTGCTGTGAACTTAAATGAGCAGAAGTTGATTTCCGCTCCAGGCGCTCGCTTTCCGCGGGTGGGCGCTGAGCCTCCTCGTCACTTACGCTCCTGCGGGGTCTCACCTATCCCACTTCTCCCGCAGGAGTCTCGCACCTTCTGCTCCAATCAACGAGTCTTTTATCCAATAGAAAACTTATCCAAAAACAACAAACTTTTAGAAAAGAGCCTTTTTTAACTATATTTTGATTTACATTTATTCAGAAGTCCATGAAATACTCATTATTATTCATCATGTTATTCAGCTTTGTCAAATTTAACCTTAAAACTGAATAATCATTTCATTGAATATTCACTCTACATTCATCTAATTAAGCATCATATTACAGTCTTTAAGAAAATGAAATCGGTGACAAACATCTGTTGCAAAATGTATAACAGTTTTTATAGAAATTCAAGCTTTTTACACAAATTCCTTTATTTTTGACTGTAATTATTTATAAAAAGTTCTATTTTAGCTAAAAAAGACTATTTGCTCTCAAAGATTTTCACTTGTAATTAAGCTCTTCCAGAATGTCTTCTGCCTTCATAATTAACTTTGCTCCTTTTTGGATTAGCTCGTTTGTTCCCTCGGATTGCGGATCAGCTACATTACCTGGAATTGCAAACACGTCTCTGCCTTCATTCAGTGCGG
>NZ_LT800494.1:2855048-3306168 GCF_900166665.1 Cytobacillus gottheilii
TAAATGAGCAGAAGTTGATTTCCGCTCCAGGCGCTCGCTTTCCGCGGGTGGGCGCTGAGCCTCCTCGTCACTTACGCTCCTGCGGGGTCTCACCTATCCCACTTCTCCCGCAGGAGTCTCGCACCTTCTGCTCCAATCAACGAGTCTTTTATCCAATAGAAAACTTATCCAAAAACAACAAACTTTTAGAAAAGAGCCTTTTTTAACTATATTTTGATTTACATTTATTCAGAAGTCCATGAAATACTCATTATTATTCATCATGTTATTCAGCTTTGTCAAATTTAACCTTAAAACTGAATAATCATTTCATTGAATATTCACTCTACATTCATCTAATTAAGCATCATATTACAGTCTTTAAGAAAATGAAATCGGTGACAAACATCTGTTGCAAAATGTATAACAGTTTTTATAGAAATTCAAGCTTTTTACACAAATTCCTTTATTTTTGACTGTAATTATTTATAAAAAGTTCTATTTTAGCTAAAAAAGACTATTTGCTCTCAAAGATTTTCACTTGTAATTAAGCTCTTCCAGAATGTCTTCTGCCTTCATAATTAACTTTGCTCCTTTTTGGATTAGCTCGTTTGTTCCCTCGGATTGCGGATCAGCTACATTACCTGGAATTGCAAACACGTCTCTGCCTTCATTCAGTGCGGTACTGGCTGTAATGAGAGAGCCGCTTCGCTTCTTGGCTTGTACAACGAGTGTGGCTGAAGATATTCCGCTTATAATGCGATTCCTTTGCGGAAACTGCCATTTCTCAGGCTTTGAATCTGGGGCATATTCAGAAAGCAAAAGATGGTTTCTCATCATATAGTGTGCAAGTGCAGTATTTTCTTTTGGATAAATATGTGAAAAACCGCCCGCGATAACTCCAATTGTACGCCCGCCTTCTTTTATAGCCGTTTCATGCGCAATGGTATCAATTCCAGCTGCTAAGCCACTGACAATCACAACTTGATTCATAATTAATTTTGGAAAAAGATTGTGGATCACTTTATGACCATAGGAAGTTGCCTGCCTCGAGCCAACCACTGCAAGGCAATGCTTGCTCTTTAACAAAGCTAAATTTCCTTTGGCATACAGAATCCAGGGAGGCTGAAATGTTTCTTGTAACCTTTGAGGATAGCATTCATCTGCAACTGTGATAATTTTGATGTAATTTTTTTCATAATGCATGATTTTTTTGGGAATAGTGTCTGCCTGAAGATCATAATTGGCGCTGTTTAAAAATGCGGGGGATTTAAAAAGAGTAGAGAATTGGTGTAAAAAATTGTGGTCATAAATTTGTGATAGAGTGGGATTTAATTTAAGGATATGATAGATGGTCTTCCAGCCGATGCCTCTGCATTGCTGAAGATGAGTTAATCTTCTTGTAAATTCGTCCATTTTGAACCTCCGATTATGTTTTAATCATGCAGAAATAGTCCCCCATTATTTGGAGGACTATTTCTTATTTACATGTTATTAATGTGTCTTACATTGTTCGTAAAGACCTTTTTCTTTTAGTACTTTGATTAAGGTCTCACCCATAACGGAAGGAGTATCCGCTACTTCAATTCCACACTCATTCATAACACGAATCTTCTCATCTGCTGTTCCTTTTCCGCCAGAAATAATCGCACCAGCATGGCCCATGCGTTTTCCTGGAGGTGCAGTGCGGCCGCCAATAAAGCCGACAACAGGTTTAGTCATATTAGCTTTCACCCATTCAGCAGCTTCTTCTTCAGCAGTACCGCCGATTTCACCAATCATAATTACCGCTTTTGTTTCAGGATCTTCATTGAACGCTTCTAATACGTCAATAAAGTTTGTTCCATTAACAGGGTCTCCGCCGATTCCAACAGCTGTTGATTGGCCAAGACCAGCTTGAGTCAGCTGATGTACCGCTTCATATGTTAACGTTCCAGAACGGGAAACAACACCTACATGGCCTTTTGTATGGATATAACCAGGCATGATACCGATTTTACATTCGTCCGGAGTGATAACACCTGGGCAGTTTGGTCCAACTAGACGTGTTTTCTTACCTTCCATATAACGTTCAACCTTGACCATATCCAATACAGGAATATGTTCTGTAATACAGATAGCAAGGTCCAGTTCAGCATCTACCGCTTCTAAAATAGCATCTGCAGCGAAAGGAGCTGGCACATAGATAACAGATGCATTTGCGCCTGTTGCTTTAACTGCTTCACTAACTGTGTTGAAAACAGGTACACCTTCTACTTCAGTGCCACCTTTACCAGGAGTTACACCGCCGACAATTTTTGTACCATATTCAAGCATTTGTTTTGTATGGAAAAGGGCTGTTGAGCCTGTGATTCCTTGAACGATTACTTTTGTATCTTTATTGATAAAAACGCTCACGTTAATTCTCCTTCCTGTTTTCCGGGTTATCTTTTATCACATTTTAATAGTGTATAAGTGTTGTTGGCTAGGCTGTATTCCTAATTCTATTTCATTTAAAATGAAACGAGAAGTAGTTATTTCCACTCCAGGGTGCTCGCTTTCCGCGGGTGGAAGTTGTGCCTCCTCGACGCTTACGCGTCTGCGGGGTCTCAACCTTTCCACTTCTCCCGCAGGAGTCTCGCACCCTTCCGTTCCAATCACTCAGCATATTTTAACCATAAAAAATAATCATTAAGACAGCATTAAAAGAAAGACAGCCTCAGCAGTTTATCCGACTAGGGATACGATTTTTTGTGCTCCGTCAGCCATGGAGTCAGCTGCGATAATATCAATATCTGATTCTGCAAGAATTTTCTTGCCAAGTTCTACGTTTGTTCCTTCTAGACGAACCACTAGAGGTACAGCTAGACCAACTTGTTTTGCAGCTTCCACAACACCTGTTGCGATAATGTCACATTTCATGATTCCGCCGAAAATGTTGACAAAGATACCTTTAACATTTTGATCAGAAAGGATGATTTTGAATGCTTCTGTTACTTTTTCTGCTGTAGCGCCGCCCCCAACATCAAGGAAGTTAGCCGGATCGCCGCCATAATGTTTAACGATATCCATTGTTGCCATTGCAAGGCCGGCTCCATTAACCATACAGCCAATATTTCCATCTAAAGAGATGTAGCTTAGATCGTATTTTGATGCTTCGATTTCTTTCGCATCTTCTTCTTCTAAATCTCTGAAATCCACTACAGCCTTCTGGCGATATAATGCATTTGAATCAAAATTCAGCTTTGCATCTAGAGCCATAACTTTTCCGTCGCCAGTGACAACAAGCGGGTTGATTTCTGCGATCGAACAATCTTTATCAACATAGGCACTGTATAAGCCCATCATAAATTTAACAGCCTGGTTAACTAGTTTAGCAGGAATATTAATATTGAATGCAATTCTGCGCGCCTGATAAGCCGTTAACCCTACAACTGGATCAATTTCTTCTTTGAAAATTTTCTCAGGAGTTTCTTCTGCTACTTCTTCAATCTCAGTACCGCCTTCTTCTGATGCCATTAATGTTACACGAGAAGTAGCGCGGTCTAATACAAGACCGATATAATATTCTTTTTGAATATCGCAGCCTTCTTCAATTAGTAAGCGTTTTACTTCTTTCCCCTCAGGACCTGTTTGATGTGTAACAAGTGTTTTCCCTAAGATCTCGGATGCATATGTACGGACTTCCTCAAGGTTTTTCGCAACCTTAACACCGCCAGCTTTACCCCTTCCGCCAGCATGGATTTGTGCTTTTACCACACAAACGTCTGTGCCAAGTTCTTTCGCCGCTTCAACAGCTTCCTCAACTGTAAAAGCAACCTTTCCATTTGGAACTGCTACCCCGTATTGTCTGAGGACTTCTTTACCTTGATACTCATGTATATTCATTTCCCATCCTCCTATCAAGCTCTTCAAAATTAGACTGCGCTTTCATTTTATAAAATGACACTGGGGTTGTCTAGCATTATAGATGAAATATTTAAATTCTTTACAATTTTAATGCACAAAAGGGGTTTTCCCTTGAAAAATCATTGTTTATGTCCTATAAATAATTTCGCAATATTTTAGTAGAATAAGATTATTCTGTCTTTTTTATTTTTGAAAGTGTTCTCACCTCTCAGTAAAAAGACCCGAACGTTAAGTCAGAAATAAATTCGCTTTTTGTTCGGGTTCATTACTAGCAGACTATTGTCTCAGACTCTTTTTTCCAGCTGCCTTGTCGGCACGATAGATAAATGCAAACACCTCAGCTACAGCCTGATACAGATCCTCTGGGATATTTTCATTGATATTTAGCTTACCGAGCAATTCTACCAATGAGGCGTCCTCCTGAACGGGAATCTCATGTTCTCGTGCTTTTTCTAAAATATTCTCGGCAATATAGCCGCTTCCTTTTGCCGTGATCTTTGGCGCACCTTCATTATTTTGGTCATATGACAATGCAACTGCTGATTTGCGTAGATGTTCATTTTTCATATTCTTATATCCAATCCGCTGAATTTAGGCTGATTCTGTGATAAAAACGATGTTTGCACAGGCTTCTGTGTCTTGTCTGCGCTGGTCTTAAATTCCAGAGCGGAAAGCTTATAGTCATGCTCCATTAACCGCTCTTTTAGAATCGGTATAAAAGGCTGAACTACCGTTTGTAAACCTGGAGTATCATTAATAACAGCCATGTTAATCACTCTTGCCTGCACGCGCAGATCTACAACCGTCTCATGTAATGAATCTAAATTGAGGTAAAATAAAATGCGGCAATGATCTGGGTCGATTTTCCCTTCTGCCGTTTTGCGGCCGCTCCACTGCATCGTCACGTCATTGACTTTCCCTAAAAAAGAAAAAGGAATCTGGTATACATATTGTTGAATAGGTCCAATCTCCTGTGAAAGGAGCTGAAAGCCAGTAATTCTATTAACCACCTTATCTGCTGCATCTCTCAGCGCAGGAGACAGATCGTCATGCAGTTGACTCAGCAGCAGGGATTTAATAGAATCTAAGTTTTTCACACCATCTTCATTAGGCTGCTTTAGAACCTGCATGGCATCATGTTCATGTGATAATCCTAAAAGCTTAATTATGCTCTTCATTTGTTCCCTAAAAAGAGCTGATTCTTCTACAGAGAGAGAGGAATCTTGAACATTGTTCGCTAACAGCGGCAATTCGCCATCAAGCAGCTGCTGACCAATTCGAATGGTGCTATTATTCAGCTGCTGGTTATGAGGTAATAATGCACCAAAATCTTTAACATCAGCTGCAATCTGCTGTAAAACCGGCTGAATTAGTTTTTGCAATGAGTTTGCAGCTATAGGAAGCTGAATGGCATTGGTTCTCACGCTGTTAAGCAGGTTTGTAAGCTCCTGCTGAGGTCCATGCTCTGTCATTAAGTCCTGCAGCTTGGTTAAGTTCATTATGAAATTAGGACGTTCTGAAGGCTGATTACTTCTTAGTACATCACTTAAGGCCGATGCAATCTCGGCTTTACCTGCAGGTAGCTGCTCTGAGATCGTTCGAATGACGCTTGTTAAGGCATTTCCCTCAATGGTGTCTGCCGGCAGAAATCCCAAGGTCTGAAGCTGTTTATAGGCTGCAGAGGATTTATTAAAATCAGCTGAGGTTAGCCATTGTTTCATCAGCTGAGATAACAGCTCCTTCCCCGCTTTTTCCTGAAAGGATTCTGTTAACGTACTTATTGCAGCTGTCAGCTGTGACATTCCCCTTACGGACCCCGTCTGTGATAGCTCTTTTTGCAAATTTTGAAGCAGTGCTGTTATTGAGTCTTGATCGAAAGCAGCTTGTAATGAGGTAAACACTTGCTTTGTAAATGGCAGTTGCCGAGTAAACATTTCTCTTAGTGCTTGGAACCCGTCGGCTTCAGAATGACTGTTTTTCAGCCATTCTGAAGCCTGCTTAAAGGTTTCTGCAGTCAGGGGGAGCTGTTCTTTCGTAAAAAATTGAAGCAGAGAAAGATGCTCTTTAGAAACAGGCAGCTGAAATTGCTGTAAGAGACTTTCCGGAGTAGCTGTGAGCATTCTCCCATTTGCACCTGTACCTTCAAGGACTTTTAAATGAACGGTTCCTTCTCCATTCTGCACTTGAAACCAATAGCGTTCATTGGCTGCAAGCGGTGTTTCCAGCTGGGCGATCACTTTTTGGCCGCCGATTTGCACTTCTGCTGTCTGATTTGGATAATGTTTAATGATTTTTCCACTTACAATCTGACCTGGTCTAAATTGCGCTGCTTTATTTGTGATCGTTTGATCGTTCTTCATAAAAAGGCCTGCAATCCCCATCTGCCCCATTATGTTCACCCTCTTATCTGCTTTTTGCTATATATTCCTTTATCGGAGCAAAACTTTTCCGATGAATATGTAATACGCCGTGCGTTTCAATTCCTTGTAGATGTTCCTTTGTTCCATATCCCATATTGCTTGCAAATCCGTAGCCTGGATATTGTTCATCTAAAGCCTGCATCATGTTGTCTCTTGTTACTTTTGCCACAATGGATGCAGCCGCAATCGAGATTGATCTGCCATCACCCTTAATTATAGCCTCATAAGGATAAGGAACATCCAATTTTACGGCATCAATCAACAGAAAATCCGGCTGTGTCTTTAAAGTGGCTACAGCGGTTATCATCGCTTTTTTTGACGCTTCGTATATATTAATCATATCTATTTCTTCTACCTCTATAACGCCAATACTGACTGCTGCAGCTTGTTCCATGATCGTATGAAAGAAGCACAATCTTTTTTGCTCATTAAGCTTTTTTGAATCATCGATACCTGGGAGATAGAAATCTGCAGGTAAAATGACAGCTGCAGCTACTACAGGACCAGCTAGAGGGCCTCTTCCCACCTCATCAACACCAGCGATGAGCTCATAGCCCTGATTATGGTACTTTTCTTCAAAATGGGTCATTTCTTTAAATTTAGATTGCTCTTTCTTTTCCTGCGCTCTTTTTTTATGCCATGCTGCAAGTAAGGACTGTACCCCTTTGCGCTCATCAGCTGATAACTGCTTTACATATGGGTCGTTCTCATCCTGAACGGTTATTAATTTATTTTTGATTTCCGCTATACTCTGCTTCATATTGCTGCTCCTTTTAAAGCTCTTTCATTTTTTATCGGTTTATACAGCAAAAAATAAAGGCCTTCTTTGTCAGAAGACCCAATTTGCTTTATTCTGATTCTTGATTTAATTCAGATGGCCACTCTAATGAAATCTTACCGAATTTCTCGGAACGAAATTCTCGAATGACAAGTTCGGTCACTTTGTCATAGTCAACAGCGCCGCCGCCCATCAGACAGCCTCTGCGCCTTCCAATTTCATCGAAAAGTTCAACAATGTCTTCCGGAATCTGTTCAAGGCTAAAACGCTCTTTCAGCTTTGCTGGATATTTTTCAGAAAAGAAGCGCAGTGCATAAACCGTTATATCCTGAAGGTTTAAAATGGTGTCTTTGATTGCTCCTGTCAGAGCCAGCTTTAAGCCTACATGTTGATCTTCAAATTTTGGCCATAGAATCCCTGGTGTATCGAGCAATTCCAGCTCTTTTCCTACCTTAATCCATTGCTGTGCCTTTGTGACTCCAGGCATATTCCCTGTCTTTGCAATATTTTTTTTTGCAAGCCGGTTAATGAGCGTCGATTTTCCGGCGTTTGGAATTCCAACGATCATCGCTCTGATTGCCCTAGGTTTAACCCCTTTTGCTTTTAAACGGTCAAATTTTTCCTGCAGAATTTCTTGTGCTGCTGCTGTAATATCCTTCATCCCTTGCCCAGCTTGGGAATTGATCGCGATGGCTTTGATGCCTTTCCCTTTAAAATATTCAATCCACTGCTTTGTTGCATGAGGGTCCGCCATATCCGCTTTGTTTAAGAGAACAAGCCGCGGTTTATGCTGGATAATTTCGTCGATCATCGGATTACGTGATGAATACGGGATACGGGCATCAACAAGTTCAAAAATAATATCCACTAATTTCAGCTTTTCTGTTACTTGTCTGCGCGCTTTTGCCATATGGCCGGGAAACCATTGAATCGTCAATGTGTTCACCTCTTTCTTATAAGCTACCTTCCTCTAGGTGTTAATTCACTAAACGTACATCTTCAATCGGCCAATAAATGACACTTGCTTTTCCAAGTACTTCTTCCATTGGCACTGCACCAATATGTCTGCTGTCTTTGCTGAATCTGCGGTTATCACCCATAACAAATAAATGCCCTTCCGGTACGGTGGTCTCACCGATTTTATCTTCAAGGGTAAACGGCTCTGTTAAAGGACCATCGATAACCTGTGACTTGAATTCGTCCAAATACGGCTCCTCATAGGCTTTGCCGTTCACATATAGGATATCATCCCTATACTCTACCGTGTCGCCTGGCAGACCAATCACGCGTTTAATATAGTCTTTATTTTCCGGTGCATGAAAAACAATAATATCAAAGCGATCAGGTTCACCAACTGTATAGCTGAGTTTATTGACGATCATCCGATCCTGATCCTGCAAAGTCGGCCTCATAGATAAACCATCCACTACGATGGGGGCAAATAAAAAATAGCGGATTACCGCCGCTAAAACAACCGCAATTAATAAAGCCTTCGTCCATTCCCATAATTCATTTTTCTTTTTCGCCATACTCCCACCAGCTTTCAAAAAAATTCTGCTAAAAATAAGTTCAACAAACTTCCTCAAACTTATTGTACAACTGTTTCTCCACATACACACGATGGGAAGCTCTATTTTTTATTATTTAACATTTATGTAATAATATCAAGAAAAGCGGAAGTGGCTTGCTCAGCCCCGACAAGCTTAAGACGAGCTGGCTGAGAGGTTGTTCTTTAACCTCTTAGACAGATTGACTTAAGACCTCGAGGGGCTAGCCACTGCAGCTGGATCAAAGAAAAGCGGAGGGCGTTTGCTCAGGGACGACAAGCTTAAGGCAAGATGGCGTAAAGGTTGTTCTTTAACCTTTAGGACAGATTGACTTAAGACCTCGAGTCCCTAACGCCTGCAGCTGGATCATAGAAAAGCGGAAGTGGCTTGCCCAGCCCCGACAAGCTTAAGACGAGCCTGCTGAGAGGTTGTTCTTTAACCTCTTAGACGGATTGGCTTAAGACCTCGAGGGGCTAGCCACTGCAGCTGGATCATAGAAAAGCGGAAGGCGTTTGCTCAGTCAAACGATTAAGTTTTTCTATTGAAAAAGGAGCTTGATGAACAAGCTCCTTTAGCGTTTTAACATTATCGAATTTCTTTAATACGAGCTTTTTTACCGCGAAGGTTACGCAAGTAGTAAAGCTTAGCACGGCGAACTTTACCGCGACGGATCACTTCAAGCTTCGCGATCTTTGGTGTATGAACAGGGAATGTACGCTCAACGCCTACACCATAAGAGATCTTACGAACTGTGAAAGTTTCACTGATTCCGCCACCACGACGCTTAATCACAACACCTTCGTATACCTGAACACGCTCACGAGTACCCTCAACAATACTTACGTGTACACGTACAGTATCACCAGGACGGAACGCAGGAAGGTCAGAACGAAGTTGTTCTTTTGTGATTTCTTCGATTAATTTTTGCATCGTTTTCAACTCCTCTCGAACAGACGCTCATGCACAACATTTCTATTTGCAGCGGAACATCGTTATAAGACCTCTGCTGAAACTTGTTCAGCCTAAGTCACAAAAAATATCATAGCATATTTACAACGTAACTTCAATGCTATTTATCCTCTTTTTTTATTTCATTCAGCCATTTTTTATGTGTATCTGATAATTCAAGGTCTTCAAGCAAATCAGGTCTTCTTGTATATGTTCTTTTCAGAGACTGCTTTACTCTCCATTCCTCGATATGAGCGTGATTGCCTGATACTAAAACGTCTGGTACTTTCAAGCCTCTAAAATCTGCCGGTCTTGTATAGTGTGGATGCTCAAGCATCCCTGTGCTGAAGGAATCCTTCTGGTGAGACTCTTCATTGCCTAATACGCCTGGAAGAAGCCGGACAACACTATCGATGATCACCATCGCACCAAGCTCGCCGCCTGTTAAAACAAAATCACCGATTGAAATTTCGTCTGTTACAATATGCTCACGGATCCGCTCATCATAGCCCTCATAATGACCACAGATAAAAATCAAATGCTCTTCAGCCGCCAATTCTTCCGCTTTCTTTTGATTGTAGCGTTCACCCTGCGGACATAAAAGGACCACTCTAGGCTTGGCTTCACTGGAAGATTTCACATCCTCCACCGCGTCAAAAATCGGCTGCGGCTTTAAAACCATGCCCGCTCCCCCGCCGTACGGATAATCGTCCACTGTTTTATGTTTATTATCAGCATATTCTCTAAAGTTGACTACGTTGTATTGTGCAGCTTTCTGTTCCGCTGCTTTTTTTAAAATCGAATGGCCAAAAACACCTTCAAACATTTCTGGGAAAAGCGTTAAAACATCAATCTTCATTATGAAAGCAGCCCTTCCATCGGCTCTATAACGATCTGCTTCGTTTTTACATCTACACTTTTCACAACATCCTCGATATAAGGGATTAAAAGTTCTTTACCGCCTTTTCCTTTAATGACCCACACATCATTTGCACCGGGAGAAAGGATCTCTTTAATTTTGCCAATCTCTTCACCGCTTGTTGTTGTCACTTCACAGCCAATAATTTCATGGTAATAGAATTCGTTATCCTCTAAGGCACCAAGCTGATCTTCAGAAACCTTCAGAATGCCGCCTTTCATTTTTTCTATCTCATTAATATTTTCATACCCGTCAAATGTTAAAAGGTCAAAATTTTTGTGTTTTCGATGTGATTTTATAGTAAGCTCAATCGGTTCCTTGGCTTCAGGCATAAATAGGGTAAGATTATTGCCTGGCTTGTAGCGTTCATCTGCAAAGTCCGTTTTCGATATTACCCTTACTTCCCCTTTAATTCCATGAGTATTAACAATTTTTCCGACATTATAATATTTTTGCATCTTGATCACCTCTAGCGAATTTCATCTACAATTCCGTCCTTAATGATAATGGATTTCCTTTCCTGGAACTTATCCCAGGAATCTCCTTCTTTTATCTCCAAGAGTGCTTGTACTTCATCTGATTTTATTTCACTGCCTAAAGGTAGCATATGTAATTGCTGTATTTGAAAATCAAGCAGTTTTTCCTTTTCAGCCCGTTTCTGAATTTCTTTCTCAAACTGATTGCGCAAACTGCTGACTTGATATTTTTTTGTTTTTTCAAGCTTTTTCAACTCGAAATGCAGCTGATCGATTTCTTTTAACAGCTGCTGCCGTTCTGTCTCATATTCTGTTTCCAGCTGATTTTTTGTCGTCTCCGTCAGGACTTGTTTTATGGTCACCGTCTGTATAAGCTTCAATGTGATATCGCCTCCTATTCAAACTAGCTATTCATATTATAACTGAATTTAAAGAGAACTTGTCGATTGGATAGGCCAAGACAGTGACCTGGCTGCACAAATACATACGTCATAAATAACACTGCACCTGAATATTCTTAACCGCTATTTTTTTGAAAACAGAGCTGAAAATTTTATTGTTTCTATAAGAAAAAGGAGGGTTTCCCCTCCTTTTTTCATCTAGCTGCAGTGGCGAGCCACTTCAGCTTTTCTATTATTATTCTCTTATTTCTAAGTAGATTTTCTTTTGTTGTGATGAGCCTGCTGCGTATACAACAGTTCGGATTGCTTTTGCAACCCGCCCTTGCTTTCCGATGACTTTGCCCATGTCATTTTTATTGACAGAAAGCTGGTAGGTTATTCTGTTGTCTTCTTCAAGAACATCTACTTGAACTTCATCCGGAAAATCAACAAGGGGCTTAACAATTGTTTCGATCAGCTCTTTCATCATTCAAGAAATTACTTGCCGTGCTTAGCGTTATGGAATTTCTCCATAATGCCTTCTTTAGAGAATAAGTTACGTACTGTGTCAGATGGCTTAGCACCAGTTTGAAGCCATTTAAGTGCAAGCTCTTCGTTGATATCAACGATTGCAGGCTCTGCAACTGGATTGTAAGTTCCTACTGTTTCAATAAAACGTCCATCACGAGGAGAACGAGAATCTGCTACTACAATACGATAAAAAGGAGACTTTTTTGCTCCCATACGTTTTAAACGAATTTTTACTGCCATTTTAAAATGCACCTCCGAATAGTTTCACACAAGATAGTATATTATCAAGTTCTAATTGGTTTGTAAAGTGTTTTTTCTTTACATAGCTTAAAAAGCTGTTTTTTTTACATTAAAAAGGCTTAAATGGAAGCTTGAAGCCGCCTTTTTTCTTGCCTTTTTGCTGCATTCCTGTCATCTGTTTCATCATTTTTTTCATTTCATCAAACTGTTTCAATAAACGATTCACTTCTGGTACAGTTCTGCCGCTTCCCTTCGCAATCCGCTTGCGTCTGCTCGCGTTGATTGTTTCAGGGTGTTCTTTCTCCGCTTTTGTCATCGATTGAATGATCGCCTCAACATGCGTGATTTGCTTCTCATCGATTTTCATTTTGTCTAATCCCTTGATTTTGCCGGCACCAGGCATCATTTTCAGAAGATCATCGAGCGGTCCCATATTGCGGACCTGTCCAAGCTGTTCAAGAAAATCATCGAGTGTAAATGATGCACTGCGCATTTTCTTTTCAAGCTCTTTTGCTTTTTCTTCATCCACATTGGCCTGCGCCTTTTCAATCAAAGTAAGTACATCGCCCATGCCTAAAATACGGGACGCCATACGTTCAGGATGGAAAGCCTCCAAAGCATCCAGCTTTTCACCTAAACCAACAAACTTAATCGGTGTATTGGTTACAGATCGAATGGAAAGCGCTGCGCCGCCTCGTGTGTCTCCATCCAGCTTTGTTAACACGACACCTGTTAAGCCAAGCAGATCATTAAAGCTTGATGCAACATTTACCGCATCCTGCCCTGTCATTGCGTCAACGACAAGGAAAATTTCATCCGGTTTGGTCAGCTCTTTGATTTGGGTAAGCTCATCCATTAATGCTTCATCGACATGCAGACGGCCTGCTGTATCAATGAGTACATAGTCGTTATGGTCTTCCTTCGCCTTAGCAATAGCCTGTTTAGCAATTTCAACAGGGCTCACTTGATCTCCCAATGAGAAAACAGGCATGCTCAACTGTTTGCCTAGCGTTTCAAGCTGCTTGATCGCTGCTGGACGGTAAATATCTGCCGCAACAAGCATTGGATTTCTGTTATACTTTTTGCGCAACAGGTTGGCCAATTTTCCGGTAGTGGTTGTTTTACCAGCACCCTGCAGACCTACCATCATAATGACGGTTGGCGGCCGGTTGGCAACAGCAATTTTGCTTTGCTCACCGCCCATTAGCTCTGTCAGTTCCTCTTTAACCACTTTAATGACCTGCTGTCCCGGTGTTAAACTTTTCATTACCTCTTGCCCTACAGCACGTTCGCTAACCTTTTTAACAAATTCCTTTACTACTTTAAAGTTAACGTCGGCTTCAAGCAGCGCAAGCCGTACATCACGCATCATTTCTTTGACGTCAGCTTCCCCAATTTTCCCTTTGCCGCGGATTTTCTGAATCGTATTCTGCAGTCGGTCGGCTAAACCTTCAAATGCCATATATGCCGCCTCCTAATCTAATTTCTCAAGCTCTGCAATCGCTTCACCGATTGCTTGCTTTGAAGGATGATCTTCAGCTAAAAGTTCCTTGATTTGTGCAATCAGTTTATTGCGCTCTTGAAATTTTTGCAGCAATAGCAGCTTTTCTTCATATTCTTCAAGCATTGCTTCTGTACGCTTAATGTTATCATAAACCGCCTGGCGGCTAACCTCGTACTCTTCAGCAATTTCACCGAGAGAATAATCATCCAAATAATACAAGGACATGTAGCTTCTTTGCTTTGGAGTTAGCAGCGACTGATAAAAATCATATAAATAATTCATTCTCGTCGTCTTTTCTAACATAAGCATACCCCCTTGTTAAGTGAAAAGCCTTTACATGTTCAGTTTACATAGTTGGAGTAAGTGTGTCAAGAAAAAGCCAAGGAACTGCAGGTTAGATAAGTAAAACGAAAATTCATTTGAAAACAAGAATAATTAACATGTTGTTTAAGCTTCTAAACCAAGCTTTTCACCCTTGCTTGGAATTCAGTTTTTGCAAGGCGATGATAAGCTCGAACTCCTCTTCGCTGCGGATCCTTCCGGTATCATCCTTTCCGCAGAAACACGAAGTTCTCCGCCTCACATCAATCTTGGTTCATCATTTAATTGGAAAGCTGCAATAAAAAACCCAAATGATTATAAATGACTTTCCATAATCATTCGGGCTTGCTGATAGGTTAGAAGCTATGTCCCAGGCTCCAGGGTATCTATTTATTCTTCCTATTTTTCGCATCCAGCAGGCGGTTCATTTTTTCCGCACGTTCTTCGGGTGTCAGCGGCTTTGACTTCGGCTTCTTTGTTTTACTCGTTTTCGCTGATTGAGGCTGTGCGTTCACCTCTGCTTTTGCAGATTTTTCTTCTTTCTTATTCTCTGCCTTTTTAGGTGGTACACCTCTTGGCGGAAGTGAAGCCGTTTGTACATGGTCTCTCTTCTTGGCTCTATTGGCCCATTTTTTCAAAAGAAGAGAATGCCATCCAAACCTCCTGATCGCAATTTCGCAAAAGAAGAGCAGGAAGGCAGCAAGAATAAGCATTTTGCTGAAAGGCTGTATATCATATGAGGTTTCTGCGAGCGGTCGAAAGGCTTCCTCTGGCTGTTCCAGCTTCCTGCCGCCCGTTCCTTCAGCTAGCTTTTCTAACGTCTCTTCATTTGTTCCTTGAATTAAGTATTCATCAGAGTAAGGTATCGTAAAGCCTGTTTGGTACGCATGCAGCTGTCCATTTTCATCTGTTTGTGCAATTGATAAAAAGTACATGCCTGAAGATTCAGGAACAATGATTTCATACTCTCCTGGTGCAACAATATTTGTACTGGCATCAACTTCTTCTCCGTCTTCTGAGATAATCGCCGCTTCAATAGGCAGTGTTTGGCTGGAGTGGGATTCAACTGTTAATACGGTATTTTCAGCTGTTTTATCAACTCTGATACTAAAAGGTTCAGAATCGAATTGAGGCAGCGTTTTTGTCACCATTTCATTTAAAAACTGTGGCCATTTTTCCCATCTCGCCCAATCGCCAGACCACTTGCCGCTAAGATCAGAGGTAAATGCGATCGACTGGCCCATGCCATATCTCCACTGAGCCAAAACAGGATCCTCTTTTTCACTTAAGAGCGGAACCTGCGCCCGGTCTTTAGGTGTTGTAGCAATGTAAGCATTCATTTGCGGCACACCATCAGCCAGCAGTCCCTGCCACTCAGGATAAGGCTGCAGCAGTGGATAAAACGGCTGATCTTCAATATAAGTTCTTGTTGCCATTACCGTCTCACGGGACAAAATACTTGGAATAACAGACGAATCTGTAACATCGTAAAACCGTCCGCTTCCTGATGAAGCCAATTCCTCCAGCAGTGCTCTGTCCGCATCTCCTCCAAGAGCAACAGTAGAAAGAGTAATGTTGCCTTCTTTTCCTTCTTCTATTAAGCTATCATAATCATTGTTTGTCGCAGATTGGCCATCTGTCAGCAGAATAATATGTTTGCGCTGCAGCTTTAAGTCTTCGAGTTCTTCATAGGCCATTTCTAATGAACTATAAATTTCTGTACCGCCTCCAGGTGTGACAGAGCGAATCTTCTCAACTGCTTCTTCTTTATCTTTTAACGGAGCCGTTTCAACAATTTCCCATGGTCTGTCATCAAAGGCAATAAAACCAAGTGTATCTTCCTCACGAAGAAGCTCAACCGATCTTGCTGCCGCTTCCTTGGCAAGTTCGAGTTTATTGCCGCTCATGCTGCCGGAGCGGTCGAGCACGATGATTAAACCAAGCGAAGGCATTTCTTTTTTCCCTTTAATATCCATATCAACAGGCAGCAGCTTTTCAATCGGTGTTTTAAAATAGCCGCCAAGCCCAAAGCTTTCATCTCCGCCAGCCATAACAAATCCGACACCAAATTCTCTGACTGCCTGCTCGATTAGCGTCATTTGCTGCTCGGTAATCGACGTAGCTGCCACATTATTGAACAGGATCGATTGATAAGATAAGTATCCCGATAACGTCGTAGGAAGCTTTTCAGGTGTCAATACATCCGTTTCAAGACCAGAATCTTCAAACACAGACGGCAGCTGTGAGGATTCTTCATTTTGGACAATCAGCAGCTTAGGAGCAGATTGAACCGTTGAGATGGCATGCATGACATTATTTTCAGTAAAGGTATCTCCGGCTGCTGATACTTCCGCCTTAAACACATTCATTCCGCCTTCAGCGGCTTGATATCGAAAGCTATACATATTTGTGCCTTCTTTGACATCCACAGTCTCTTGAATGACTTCCTGATTATTGACAGAAAGACGAATATCCGCTTGTTTTTCTGAATTGCTGTCAATGGTTACCGTAATCGGAACCTCTTCACCTAAATAAATGGACGGTGACAGACTTACATCCGATAAGGCAAGGTCTTCTCCCGTCACACTTGGCAAAGGCATGTAATCAATTTCGATGCCGCGATTGTTCAATAATCGGATCACATCGTTACTCTGACCAATCGTTTCATTTCCATCCGAAAAAACAACGATCCGCCCGCCTGACTTATTCGGAATCATGGAAGAAGCAAACGTAAGTGCGCCTTCCAGATTCGTTTCTGCCATATTAAGCTTTCCATTATATTGCGATATACTGGATGAATCAGCACTGCGATTTTGTTCCAGGGCGATATCTCCGCCAAATGCAGCAATGGCATGGGTATCCTCCGCCCCTTTCTTTGTGACGGCCTCTTCAATCCAGCCTAAAGATACGGAGTCGGCATCCTTTACACTGGCAGAACGATCTGTCACAAATACAACATTTTCCCCTTTTAAAGGAAGCAGCAGCTGAGGGGTGGCTAAGGCGCTAATCAGCAGCACAAACACCAAAGTTCTGATCATGGCAATTACATATGCACCTTGCCTATTGGTTTTCGCCGTTTGTCTTACATATAAATAGATGAAAAGTGCTGCAGGAATCAGTAATACTAAGAGATATGGATACTTAAACTCGATGCCCACGCCTGTACACCTCCCACTCGGCTGCTATGAAGACAAGGGCAATCAGCGTTAGCCAGAACCATAAGGACTCGTTCACATTGGATGCTTCCTTTGCCTCAAGGTTCTTTTCGTTTAACGTAAATGATTGAGCAGCTGAAATTTGTTTTTCTCTTTCATCAAGTGCAACCGCAAAATGATAAATTTGATCTTGAGATACTGCCTGATAGGAACCAGGCTGAACTGGAGCTCGAAAGCTCTCATTTTCTAAATCTAAACTATACAAGTTTTCATCTTCCTGATTAAAAATATCAACAGTTTGCATAACATCGCTGACATTAAGCCATTTTTCTTCACCAGGCTGATAATAGCCAAGAAAATTGGTTTCCTGTGAAAGCATTTCGTATGCATTATATAAAAAGATTGGAAAACCTGGATGCAGCGGCCAATCCGAATCTGCTAAAGAAAAGTTGACTATGATTATAGGCTGTCCATTATGACTTCCTTTTTGGATCAGCGGAATGGTTCCGCTTTGCATAATACTCTCCCAATTTCCTTCAATCGCTTCTGAAGCCTGCATAATATACAGAGAATCATGATCAACATATTGAAGCAACTGATCCTCTTGTACAGTAATCCCTTCGCTCAGCTCTTGTTTATTAGAAGAAGAATGAAAAAAGATCGCTGGCATATTTGGCAGTTCATCTAATGAATCACCTTCTGCGACAATAATTCCCTGCCTATTTCCAGGCTGCCATTCACCATCTGCTGTTTGAATCACCTCGGCTCCAATGGTTTCAAACCCTCGTACAGCAAAAGAATTGATATCTCCCAAACTATAAACCTGTGGCGTTTGATTCGATAAGACAGCTGACAGCTGGTTATCTGCACTGTAAACATCTTCAGTTGAAATGAGTCCTTCATAAAGCGGCAGCTCTTTCAATTCACCAATTTGGATGATTTCTCGTTCACCAGCTTCAATGTCTACCGTCTGTTCAAACAATTGCTGCCCTTCTCCTAAAACAGTGAATCCCGCCTTTTGTTTTTCATCACTTTGATTTTCAATCACAGCGACACCGTTAATGCTGCCGTCCGTTTGGGTTACACCAAATGAAATCAGCGACAGATTCACAGCAGATTCTCCTATATTATGAACCTGTACATAGCGGTCAGAAAGCTCATCGGCGGTCATTTCTTCTTCAACAGTGTCCGAAAAAACATGAATGGCCGATCCCTCTCCTGCCAATGAATTTGCTAAGCGCAAGGCCTCATCCATTGATTCATGGTCATAGGTTAATTCCAGAGAACTTATGACCTCGTTTGCCTTATCTTTATTGCCTTCTTTATTTAACAGGATTTCAGGCTGCTGACCTGCCTGAATAATCGTAACATCCTGCCCCTTCAGCATATCGGTCATTTCAAGCATTTCATTTTTCGCTGCTGAAAAGCGATCGCTCTCCTGAAAATCTGCTGACATTGACGCAGATGAGTCAACGACAAAGATCAGCTCTTCTCCAACAATCATATTCTGCTTAAAAATCGGTCCTGTTAAAGCAAGCATCAGCAAGAAGAGAGCTAGAATCTGCAGCCAAAACAATAGATTATGCTGCATTTTTTTCAGAAATGGCGAAGCCTGCCATTCATTCAGCGTCTGCTGCCAGAGCATATTTGATGAAACCGATTTTTCGGTATATTGCTTGCGGAAAAAATAAAATAAAATGACGGCACCTAAAAACAATGTGAATGAAAAATAAAGCGGACTTATAAACTGCATATCTGACACCTCATCTCATAAGCCCTTTTGCCGGGAGATCTGTAAACAGCACTGACTGCAAATCCCGGTCGTCTGCTGCCAATATGTAATGACCTCCGTACTTTCTGCATAATAGCTCCAACTCTGTATTATGAGCGCGAACTCTATTCTTGTATTCTGTTAAAATGGCAGAATTCATACTCACATTGACAGCAGAATCATTTTCAGCATCCAAAAGCTTTAAGTCCCCGGCATAATCAGGGACCAATTCTTCGATGCTCAAAACCTGCAGCAGCCAGAATTCTTGCTTTAGGGCAGCTAACTTTTGAAAAACCTCCTCCATAACATGAAGAGGTTCAAGCCCATCTGAGATCAGTATGGAAAGCTGCTCCTTCCGGCTGATCACTTGAGGCAATGCTGACCAAAATCCTCCGGCAATTTCGGCTGCCTGCACATGTAATATATCTAAAAACACTTTTCTGCTGTATATCGCTCCTCTTTTTTTCACAGGATGAATATAATCGCCAGATATTACAGCAAAATGCAGCCGGTCATCACTTGAGAGAACGGTGTATGATAGGGCGGCAGCTAATTCACGCGCCATATCCCACTTCTTTACGATCTGCTGCATGGAGGCTGTTCCGTCTAAATAGATGCTGATTGACAATTCCTGTTCATCCAGAAACCGTTTAATATAATGCTTCTGTGTTCTTCCATACACATTCCAATCAATTTGCCTGACATCATCACCAAGCTGATAGGCTCTAAAATCTGAAAACTCGAGGGAAGAGCCAAAACGTGCTGACTGCCTGGTGCCTGCATGCAATCCCCTTTTCTTCGTTTTGACAAGCAGCTTCTTTTTCTGAAGCTTTCCAAGATAGCTGTATGATCTGCTCATTACTGAATCTCTCCAGCTGCCGCCAGAATTTCTTCAATAATTTGATCAGGTGCCACCCCATTTGCTTCTCCTTCAAAATTAAGAATCAGACGATGGCGCAGAACTGGAAATGCAGCTTGTTTCAAATCCCCAATGGATATATGGTAGCGTCCAAGACACAACGCGCGTGCTTTTGCCATTGAAATTAAACTTTGGATACCACGCGGACCACTTCCATACTGCACATATTTCTTAACGCTTTCACTGGCATCCTCTTCATGCGGATGTGTTGCTGAAATGATTCTAACAGCGTATTCAATCATCTCATCCGATACGAGGATTTCTTTCGCTAGCTGCTGAAGCTTGATCACTTCTTCTTTTGCGGCAACGACTTGAAGCTTTTTCGTTTCGGCGCCAGTTGTTCTTTTCACAATTTCCAGCA
This sequence comes from Cytobacillus gottheilii, assembly GCF_900166665.1. Classification (GTDB taxonomy): domain Bacteria; phylum Bacillota; class Bacilli; order Bacillales; family Cytobacillaceae; genus Cytobacillus; species Cytobacillus gottheilii_A. The sequence goes on from NZ_LT800494.1 coordinate 2,875,186, forward strand.
ATTCCTGCTTAGTTGGGTAAGAAACATTTACCTTACACATAAAGCGGTCAGTTTGTGCCTCTGGGAGCGGATACGTTCCTTCCATATCAATTGGGTTTTGTGTGGCTAAAACAAAGAATGGTTTTTCCATTCGTTTTGTTTCCCCCATAATCGTTACAGTTTTTTCCCCCATTGCTTCTAAAAGAGCACTTTGGGTCTTTGGTGTCGCCCGGTTAATTTCATCTGCTAACACGATATTGGCAAAAAGGGGTCCTTTATGAAATGAAAACTGCTGCTTTCCTTCCGCATCTGGCTGAAGCAGCATCGTACCTGTAATATCAGACGGCATAATGTCCGGTGTAAATTGGATACGGGAGAAAGACAGGTCCAAGCATTCTGATATTGTTTTGATCAGCATCGTCTTTCCTAAACCAGGCAAACCCTCTAACAGCACATGCCCGCCTGCAAAAATGCTCCATATGACATGATCAATGACTTCATCCTGTCCAACGATAAAAGATTGAATCTCTTCTTTCACTTTAATATACATTTCACTTGCTTCTGCAAAGCTCTGTGCTTTTTCTTCAATTGCTGACATGTCGTTTCCACTCCTAACTCGGATCAATATTTGTAAAATAATTCTTGACGATATCCTCTAAATCTGCCGGGAGCTTATAGCGATCCGTACTTTCCCGGTATGCCCGCTCATATTCTCCATACACTTCACTGTAAGGACGAATATTCCCCTTTAAAACAGGACCGTCTGCTTCAAATTGCTGTGATGGTGCACCCTGCCCAAGCTTACCATTATCTGTTTCTGTATTGACCTTTCCATCGATATATTCCGGTACGGTAAGCAATTCGCGTGATCCCTGGCCAAGTCCGGCACCATTGCCAGTTCCCGAGCCGGAGCCTGAACCTGAACCTGAACCAGAGCCGGAGCCTGAACCCGAGCCAGAGCCTGAACCAGATCCCGAGCCAGAGCCGGAACCTGAACCTGAACCGGAACCAGATCCTGAGCCGTTTGCTTCACCTTCACCATCACCTTCACCCTCACCATTTGTTTCTTCTCCACCTTGAGAGCTTGAAGCCGAACCTTCTCCGCTGCTTGCATTTGAGGATAAAGCAAGCTGTGACGAAGAAAGACCGCTGGCTGCCAGCTGCTCCTGAAGGGATGTGCCAGCATTTAACAGAGACTCTTGCGCAGCAGCGAGCTGTTCTAAGAACTCTTCTGATTGAAGCAGCTGTTCTAATTGTTCAGCCGCCTTAGCCAGCTCCTCATCAGAAAGCTGGCCAACCTGATCGGTGATGCTTTCCAAAGCCTGCTTTTGTTTATCTGATAGCTTGTCATAATTATCATTTAAATTTTTCATCTCTTTTTTGATTTCTTCTATATCCTTCTGTGCCAGCTTTTCACCGAGGCCCGCCAAATCATTTTGTTTCGCATCTTTTTGGAAATTTTGCAGTGCAGTTTGTTTCTCCTTTGCCTTCAACGCTTGTAATTCCATATTTTTCAGCTGTTTTTGCATTTCCTCCATTGCTTTTTCAGCTGATTTTGTTTCAGCCAGTTTTTCTTTTACCTTTTCAAGCGATTTCTTCACTTCTTTATTTTTTTCTGATTCAATTTTTTCCTCAAGTTCCTTGTTCATTTCGGAAGCAAGTTTGATCTCTTCTTCCCGTTCTTCAGCAGCATTCATTTTGTCGTTCGGGAAGATGTATAAAATGGCTGCACAAGCGAACATAAGCGCAGCTAGCGTGAGCCACTTTGGATAAAATAACATTTTCTTCCTTTTTAAAACGAAGGCTTCTGCTTGCTTCATGTTTCCTACTGCATCAGCAAGCTGAAGCTGTGCCAGCTCTCCAGCATCATTTCGGAAAGAATACGCCGAAATGACTCGGTCATCTGGGACATATTGATTGAATACAAGTGCCGCCTGCTGGTCATCCGGACGTTTTAAAATCACGCGGACCAACAGGGCGAGTATAAACAGAAAAGCTAAACCATAAAGGTAATATCGTAAGAAAGGCAGCGTCACAAATCGTGCAGCTATGAAAAGCAGCAGAACAGCACCTGCCGCAAATATAGACAGCCACTGCAGTTCTTTTAGGGTAAGCAATAGAAATAGCTGGGTTTTTACTGGTTTCAGCAGTTTAGCAAATTGCTGGCGATGATCCATAGCAATCATTCCTTTTCATTTCTTTTCCATTAGCCTTTTTTCATATTTGGACGAAGGTTCTTAATACTAAGGAAAATCGCTCCTGCTGTTATGACTGTGTAGGAAATAAGATAGGCTGCCCATAATGGAAACTCAATGCCCGTCACACTTGTAATTTCTTCAACGATTTCCGGTTCAAAGGTGCCAAAAAGGGCAATAGCCGGATTAAGCATCGCTGTAAAATAAGCAAAAGGCACATGCTGTACGTTAGAAGGATTTCCAGTGTAATTGTAGCCAAGCTGCATCAGCAGCAAAGTCAAAAACGCAGTTCCCCCAGCCAAAAACATCGTTAAACCATAAGCCGTTACCATTGACACAATCGTTTTGCGGATAAGCGTCGAAAATAACACGCCAAGACTGCCAAAAGCCATAATCGTAAACATATAAAAAGCGATTGTCATCAGCATCTGTCCTGGAGAAATTCCTCCGTATAAAAAGACAAAGCTATATAATGGCAAGCTTGCCACAATCAGCAGCAGTAAATACGAAATAGCAGAAACAAGCTTGCTTAAAATGATGCTAGTTGAGCTTTGAGTCGTGGTCAGCATCATATTTAAGGTTTGTCTTTCACGTTCACTGCTGATCACTCCTGCTGTCAAACCAGGTGTAATAAATAAGATCAAAGCAAGCTGCAGCATGCTTAAAAGCATGAACATCATTTTGCTTTCTTCCGGTTTAAATAAGCCAAAGCTATTTGACAGCGATTGAATAAAAACAAAGCCAATAATGATGATTCCTAGTGCCAACAAGTAAAACAATACTCCTAAATAGCTTTTGAATGAGCGGAAGCGCAGCTTGAATTCTTTATTCAAGACTGGATTTATGACGAAGTTTTTCAAGACAGCTCAACCCCCTTTGTAATTTCCATAAAGATATCCTCCAGATCAGCCTCTTCTTCTGCAAAGCTAGTAATCGGCAAATCTTTTAGCATTGCGTTCTTCAGCAGATTCGTCTGTTCCTCTGCACTCCCCTTGTAAATAAAGCGGATCGTGTGGTCATCATCCATTAATTGGACATTAGAGATAAACGGATCATCTTCAAAATAGGACATCGTTTCACGCCTGCTGGATTGCACTTTAACAAAAATAATTTTTTCTCCTCTTAATTTATCTTGAATATCAGCGACCGATCCTTCTGCTACTAGCTTCCCTTGATCGATCACACCGATTTGATCACACATTTCAGCAAGCTCAGGCAAAATATGTGAAGATATTAGAATGGTTTTGCCCATCGTCTTTAATTCTTTTAAAATCTCCCTCATTTCGATGCGGGCACGAGGGTCTAAACCTGATGCTGGTTCGTCTAAAATTAGCACTTCAGGATCATGAATGAGACAGCGTGCCAGGCATAGTCGCTGCTTCATCCCCCGTGATAGCAAGTCAACATATGAATCTCTTTTATGCGATAAATTAACAAGCTCAAGCAGCTGCGGAATCAGCTTTTCTCTTTCCTGATAAGGAATTCCATAGCTCGCTCCGTAAAAATGCAAATATTCATCTGCTTTTAATTGGTCATAGACACCAAAGAAGTCAGGCATATACCCAATTTGCTTTCTCACCTCACGAGGCTCTTTCTGCACATTATAGCCGTTCACATATGCTGTCCCAGAGGAAGGAGCTAAGAGTGTCGCCAGAATGGAAAAGGTTGTGGACTTCCCTGCGCCATTTTGGCCGACAAACCCAAAAACCGTCCCCTTTTCGATCTTTAAATTTAAAGAATCAAGTGCTGTAAACTTTCCATATTCCTTTGTCAAATTCATAATTTCGATCATGGGGCAACTTCTCCTTTGATACTGATATTCGGCATTTGCACATATGGATCTCCGCCAGTGTTTTTCACTAATTTCAGTACAAAAGCGCCTTCTGCAGATATATAGTCATTCACACTTTCACTTTCCTTTAATGTCGCTGTCTTGTCTGATTCAAGCGTCAGCCATTCACCTGTTTTGGCATTTAAGAGTGAATAGTCGATCGTTGGATTTCGAAACGCGAGCTTTAGCTCAGTGAGTGTAATTTCTTTACCTTTCAGCTGCTCTGGCAATTCGAATGTATATTCATACTCGCCATTATCAAGATTCACTTCGTAATTTGATCCGTGTATCATTTCTTCATAAATTTGTCCTGATATTACTTCAAGATCTGTTGTTAAGGCATCCTGCTTTAAGGTAAAGCTGCCGGTAATATTTTGCTGTACATCTGCTGAAGACAGAATCAAATTCATATTATTTTGCTTTTCATTTTTATCGGCTACTGTTATATCGATGACAGGCTGTGTGGTCAGACCTGCAATAACCGGCTTGGCCGTTTTCATATGTTCATTTAGCACATACGTAACAGCAGAATACTCAAGCTGTTCACACTTCACCATGTTGATATCTGTCTGGCCATAATTGATTCCGCCGTATCCATTAGAAGTAGGCTTCATTAGAATGGATTGTTTTAACTGCTTGTTAACCTCCAAGGTCTCTCCGCTTTTTAATGCGCCAAGTTTGACCTTCTGAGAACCAGACCAAATAAAGACCTCTGAAAAGTCATAGTCATAATGATTGGTAATGGTTCCTGTTAGTATTTTGTCTGAAAGTGTTAAATCTGAAGTAAATCCGCCTTCAGTAGGCTGATTCGCTTTTCCATATATCGTTTTGGTGGACCAATAATCTACCTTTGGAAAAATAACCGAATCGGTTTTCACCTGATCAGCGAATATTGCTCCCCTCATCGGATCATAGGTGGAATTGCCTCCGCCTCCGCTTACAGGACGGAATGTTCCGCTAGGATATTCTATGCTATATTCACCGCCTGTATTTGAGAGCAGGGTTGCCGCCTGCAAACCAGCTAATTGATTGTTCTCCTCATAAAACACACCCATTTGATTTAATTGTGCCTGCGAAATCCGATCTTTAGCACCTATTGTAAAAATAATAGCCGCCATTACAATTGAAAGTGCAGGAATTACCCACCAGGAATGCTCCCGTTTATCTATTTTCCTTAAGATGAAATACAGTACAGGAACGACAATCACAATATAAATCGCCAATAGCGTAATAAGCTGTTCAATCGAAACATTTGATGCCGGGAAAAATTCATTCGCTTCCGCAAACTCCCAATATAGCGAATCATAAAAGCCTCCATGCATATTCGCATTTGAGCTTTGACCAGCATCAGTAAACTTTAATAGGTTGACAAACCATGCATCATAGTCCGTCCAGGATGATAAAGGCTCATCCCCAAGCGAAAAGCTGCTTTGCAGTATCATTCCGCTTCCGTAAAGGGAACGTACAACAGCAGGCAGCTCGCCATTTTGAACTAATACCTCTGCCTCTTCAGCCACCTCACCTGTAAAAAATGGCAGCTCATTAAAAGGCAGTTCTTCAATTGATGATCCAAGTTTTAAGAATTGTGAGGAAGCACCTGCTTCTGTATCAGGTTTCATTGGCAGTAAATCATATAATTGGCCATATGTTGCTTGTGCATCTGGTGCCGCCCCGGCAATGAGCGTGCCGCCGACTTTGATCCATTCTTTTAATGCGGTTTGCTGAGCATCCGTAAGCTGTGCTAAAGAAAATTCGTCAACGATTATTGCATCTAACGTTTCAAGCCCCATCGCCTGTACTGGAATTTGTTCTGGCTGTAATTCAGCCATTGTTGCAGATGCTGTCGTTCGCAGCTCCTTAAGACGATCGTAATTTTCACTTAACACACCAATAAATGAGGTGGCATCATCAATAAATTTTGGCTTTACAGCCTTATCCCCTTTATATGTAAGCTGTTTTCCATCCTTCCAATCTCCTTTAAATAAATGAATGGAAGGTTCATTTTGATAATAGGATTGATGATCCTCTGTCATTGCAGGCAGTGACAGCTGAAAGGATCTTGTTTCTCCCGCCGGCACTTCAATTTTCACTGGAATAGAGCCTCCAGAGTTGTAGGAGGGATAAAAGCTGACTAATAGGCTTCCGCTAAAATCCTCTCCTGCATTTTCGATATTTAGTTCAACCGGGAAACCTTCTCCCCTTTTAACTTTTCCATCAAAACCTTCGTCAACCGTAATGGTTAAGCCGGATTCTTCTGCTGCAGTGACTTGCTGCGGAAATAGAAAAGGAAAAAGAAATAACGTACATAATAGCAAAATCAAAATTTTTGTTTTTTTCATCTGCGTACCCCTCCATAGCAATCTTCAATTATATAGACGTATGAAATTGCAATTTGTGTTCAAATTTTTACAATTTTTTCATCTACTTAATAGACGAAAGGGAAGGGATAAACCCCTTCACTTGCTGGGATGTTTTTTTATTAAGCTGTAATGGTATACTTTGTTGCTTGTATAGTGGCATTAAGATTTCCACTCCATCGTACTCGCTTTCCGGCGGGGCGGGTGCTGAGCCTCCTCGTCGCCTTCGCTCCTGTGGGGTCTCAGCTCCCCACTCGTCCCGCAGGAGTCTCGCACGATTCCGTTCCAATCAAAGACAGATTGCGAAAATACCCTTTTAAAAACAAAAGCTTTTAAGAGGAATGTCCCCCCATTCACATCTTAAAGGTTTTATAATTTACATCCCATAACAACAAAAAGACCCGAACCATTTTACAGATCATTGAAAAAACCTGCGAATAGTTCGGGTATTTATTGGCTGAATAAAATGCACAGCTATTAATATTGAAGTATGTTTATTCTTCTTCTTTTTCAACTATGTCTGCGAATAGTCCATAGACGTATTGTTCGGCGTTGAATTCCTGGAGGTCGTCCATTTTTTCGCCTAGGCCGACGAATTTGACGGGAATGTCCAGTTCGTTGCGGATGGCAAGGACGATTCCGCCTTTTGCAGTGCCATCTAGCTTTGTTAGCACAATACCTGTTACATTTGTTGCTTCTTTAAAGGTTTTTGCCTGAAGCATCGCATTTTGGCCTGTCGTGGCATCAAGGGCAAGCAATACTTCATGCGGAGCACCAGGAATTTCACGTTCGATGACTCGTTTAACCTTTTCCAGCTCTTTCATTAAATTGACTTTGTTTTGCAGGCGGCCTGCTGTATCGCAAATAAGGATATCTGCCTGGCGTGATTTAGCTGCCTGCACAGCATCATACATAACCGCAGCTGGGTCAGAACCAGCTCCCTGCTTAATGACTTCAACTCCGACACGCTCTCCCCAGACTTCGAGCTGTTCAATAGCACCTGCACGGAAGGTATCTCCGGCTGCCAGCACTACTTTTTTGCCTTCGTTTTTAAATTTATGTGCTAATTTTCCAATGGTTGTTGTTTTCCCAACCCCGTTAACACCAACAAATAGGATGACCGTTAAATCGCCTTCTTGAATATTTAAAGCAGACGATGAGTTGCCGCCTTGCTCATAGATCTCAACCAGCTTTTCAGAGATAACATCTTGTACTTCTGCAGGGTCTTGGATGTTTTTCCGCTTTACTTCTTGCTTCAGTTCATCCACTAGCTTCATAACGGTATCAAAGCCTACATCTGCCTGAATTAAGATTTCTTCAAGCTCTTCAAAAAAATCTTCATCTACTTTCCGGTAACGAGCCACAAGATCATTTACCTTGCCGGAAAAATTATCACGCGTTTTCGTTAAGCCTTCTTTAAATTTTTCGGTTACACTATCTGTTTGCTTCGTAATCTTTTCTTTTAACTTTTTGAAAAAGCTCATATGGTCACATCCTTTATGATTGGTTTTGTATATGTATGCCAGGGGATATCCCCCGGCTGATTCTTATAGCGGAACCATTTCCCGTGATTCATCAAGTCTTACTGAAACAAGCTTAGAAACACCAGATTCCTGCATCGTAATGCCATATAGAACGTCCGCAAGCTCCATAGTCCCTTTACGGTGGGTGATGACAATAAATTGTGTTTCACCGCTATATCGTTTTAAATATTGTGCATACCGGTGGACATTCGCTTCATCAAGGGCAGCTTCTACTTCATCCAGAATACAAAACGGCACAGGTCTGACTTTTAAAATGGAAAATAATAATCCAATCGCTGTCAAAGCTCGTTCACCGCCTGATAGCAGGCCGAGGTTTTGCAGCTTCTTCCCTGGCGGCTGAGCCACAATTTCAACACCTGTATTCAGAAGGTCGTCTGGATCGGTTAAGCGCAAATCAGCACGTCCCCCGCCAAACAGAGACTGAAACACAGATTCAAAGTGGAAACGGATGCCGTTAAAGGTTTGCTCAAACCGTCTTTTCATTTCAATGTCCATTTCATCGATAACCTGGTATAACGTATCTTTTGCTTCCTGCAAATCGTTCTTTTGCTCAAGAAGGAACTCATAGCGCTCAGAAACACGCTCATATTCCTCGATCGCACCAAGGTTGACGGTGCCCAGTTCTTCGATGGACATTTTAATGAGCCGGACCTTTTTTCGTGCTTCTTCAGCATCAATCGTCAGCGGGTAATCTTCTTTCGCAGCATCAAAGGATAATAAATACTCCTCGCGCAGATGAGCAAGGCGTGTTTCAAGCTCCACATCAATTCGATTGAGTTTTACCTCATCATCTTTAAGCGCAATACTTAATCCTTTATGCGTACGTTTTAATTCTTTCGCTTCAAGCTCTTGGTCCTCCAGCTCTGTCTGCAGCTTTAATCTTTCTGCTCTTCTGCCTGCAATCATGCTGACCGTTTCATTTTTATCCTGCAGCTTTCGGGTAGCCGCTTCTTCAAGCTGCATTTCCCCTGAAGAACTGCTGGTCATTTCGGAAGATAAAAGCTTAAGATCATCCTGGATGAGCGCTAGCTTTTCTGAAGACGAAGACAACTCGTTTGTTGTGTGACTTAATCTTTCTGCCAGACTATTCAGCTGTTCACTTTTTGCAGCCGTGCTGATCTTTAAATCACTTATTTGAGCAAGCAGCGCTTCTTTTGTAGTTTGATCTGTATATTTTCTTTCTGTTAAAAGACGAATCTGCTCATCAAGCTGTGCTGTCTGTGAATCATATTGCTGAAGCTCTTGTTCAAGCACCTTTTGCCTGGAAACGAGTTTGTCTTTATCTTCACTATATTGTGCCTTATCCATATCATAGATAGACAAGCGTTCATTGATCCTTTTTTCCTCGTATTCCACCTCACGAAGATCTTCTTTCCATTTCTGCTCCTGGGAACGCAACTGCTCCCCTTTTTCTTTTAAGATCTCCAATTGATCGGCCTGCTTCTGCAGATCATTCTTCAGCTTTTTCACTGTGGTTTCAAGCGTGGCCGTTTTTTCTTCCATGTCAGTGATTCTTGCTTTAAGCTCTTCTAATTCACTTTTTCTGCTTAAAATGGAAGAGTTTTTTTGCTTAATCGCTCCTCCGGTCATAGAGCCGCCCGGATTTACAACATCTCCATCAAGTGTGACGATTCGGACCCGGTAGGATAGAAGCTTTGCCAAATCATTGGCACCCTTTAGATCTTTGGCTATAACAACATTGCCAAGCAAACTTTCAATGGCTTCAGCATATTTGCTGTTATACTCAATTAAGCTTGATGCCTGTCCAACATAAGCATCATGTTGGGATAGAGCCTGCTGCTGATGTGCCTGCAAAAACTTTGCCTTCATAACATTCAAAGGCAGAAAAGTAGCGCGTCCAAATCCATTTCCTTTTAAGTATTGAATGGCACTGCGGCCATCTTGTTCAGTTTGAACAATAACATGCTGCATCGCTCCACCCAAGGCTATTTCAATCGCTGTTTCATATTGCTTTGGAACAGTGATGAGCTCCGCAACAGCACCTTCAATCCCGTGTAGCTTGTTTCCTCTTGCCTTTAGAACTTCTTTGACACCTTGAAAGAATCCAGAATAATCATCTTCAAGCTCTTCTAGCATTTCCTGTCTTGATTTGCCCTGCTGTAAATATTGATACGCCTGGTAAAGGGTTTTCTCTTGCTTTTCGTAATTGTTTTTTACTGTTTCAAGCTTTTTCTGCCCTTCACGGAACAAATGAATTTGTTCTTCTAATGCCGTGTGGATTTCATTTAGTCCGCTTTCCGCCTTCTGCTTGCGCACAGCAATTAACGAGCGTTCTTCGATGAATTTCTCATTATCATGTTCGAGCTTTTCATTTCTCGCATCCTGCTGGCTTAATTGACGGGATGTCATTTGCATTTCATTTTTGGAAGCAGCTTGTTTATTGAGAATCTCAATATACTCACTTTTTAATGATTCGATCGCTTGTTCGTTATCTTCTGCAAAAAGCTTTAGCTGCTCTTGTTTTTCTGCCAATTCCTTCTTAAGAAGATTTGCTTCTGTTTGCAATTGATCCTTGGATTCCTGCAGTTCATCTTTTTGAACCTGCAGCTGAGTGATCTTTTCTGTTAGTTCTTCAATGGATTTTGCCAGCTGTTCTTTATTTTGCGAGGCATTTTTTTTCCGTTCTTTTAATACTTCTTTTCTTCCTTCAAGCTTCTCGAGCTCCTCACTTGCATGAAGAAGTATATTCTGCAGATCGTTGACAGACTCATCTAAGGCACTCGCATGATCACGCATCTGTTCAATTTTGGCTTCTTTTGCCTGAATGGCGCTTGTCAGCTGCAATTCATCCTGCTGCTGTTTTTCAAGCTGAACAGAGAGCCTCTGCCATTTTTCATGTAAATCTTCTATTTCATACACAGTCAGTGCCACTTCGATCTGCTCAAGCTCTTCCTTTTGCTGCAAGTAATCTTTCGCAATAGATGCTTGAATTTTCAGCGGTTCAACCTGTCCTTCGAGCTCGTGTAATATATCATTAACCCTGTTTAAATTTTCCTGAGATTCAAAGAGCTTGCCTTCTGCTTTTTTCTTTCTTGTTTTATACTTCAAAACACCGGCAGCTTCTTCAAAAATGGTTCTCCGCTCTTCAGGTTTGCTGTTTAAAATTTCTTCCACGCGCCCCTGGCTGATAATGGAGAATGCTTCTTTTCCTAATCCGGAATCCATAAACAGATCAACGATATCTTTTAAACGGCATGGCTGTTTATTAATTAGAAATTCACTGTCTCCAGAACGGTATACCCGCCGTGTAACAGTGACTTCATTGTATTCAATTGGCAGAAAATGATCTTCATTTTCTAATGTTAAGCTAACCTCTGCGAAATTGAGCGGTCTTCTGGAGTCGCTGCCCGAAAAGATGATATCCTCCATTTTTGCTCCGCGCAGAGACTTGGCCGACTGTTCCCCTAAAACCCAGCGGATCGCATCGGTCACATTGCTTTTTCCGCTGCCGTTTGGACCGACGACTGCTGTTACTCCAGGGACAAAATCAATCGCAATTCGCTCGGCGAATGATTTAAATCCCACTATATCAAGCCGTTTTAATAACAAGTTTGCTCCCCCTAGCCTCTCCATCATTCATGCTGAAAAAGTCTGTTAGTTGATATGGTTCTTTAGGACCTGCAAAGCCATTTGGGCAGCATGCTGTTCTGCTTCTTTTTTTGATCGGCCTGTGCCTGTGCCAAGCTCTGCACCGTTTAAAGAAACGGTTGAAACAAATTCCCGGTTATGGGCAGGACCTTTTTCCATTAAAATTTTATATTCGATCGCTCCTGCGCCGTCACGCTGAATCAGCTCCTGAAGCTGACTCTTGAAATCCATCACATGTGAAAAAGCGCCAGCATCTATTTTAGGAAAGACAACTTTTTCAAGAAAGTCTACTACAGTATCAATTCCCTGATCTAAATATAAAGCACCGATAAACGCTTCAAAAACATCCGCCAAAAGGGCTGGTCTGGATCTTCCTCCAGTCATTTCCTCGCCTTTTCCCAACAGGATCAGTTCTCCAAAGGAAAGTTCATTTGCAAATGCAACAAGGGAAGGTTCACATACGACAGCAGCTCTCAGCTTTGTCAGCTCTCCTTCGCTCATCATCGGGTATTTTATATAAAGGAATTTAGAAACAGTCAGTTCCAAAACAGCATCTCCTAAAAATTCCAGCCGTTCATTATCTTCATAAGGCTTTCTGCGATGCTCATTCACATACGACGAATGTGTAAATGCTTGTTTTAACAGTTTTTCATTGCGAAAAATAATCCCTTTTTTTTCTTGAAACTCTTTAAACCTTTTATCATGTGCGCGGGATGATGATTTTTTATCTTTCTCTTTATTGTAATAGCGCATGTCTGCATCCACCTTGTTCCATAATTTATATTTTCCAGGAAACAGCCTGTCAGTGATAGTTTGATTTTAAGCGAAAATGAATAAAAACACAAAGAAACTTGGAAAGCTTATCAGCTCCCAAGTTATGGTAATATCACTGCAGAAACGTATTTACTGTCCGATATTACCTGTTAGCCGCTATAGCCCTAATCAGATGTAGCATCATATTATAAGTTCTCATATGACGCTTCCTTTTCTGAAAAGTAGAAGTAATAGCGGACAATAAACACGATTTAAAAGGAAGAGGGAGTTAATCTCCCTCTTGCCATTTTAGAAAGACGATTACTGCTGTGCTTGTATGTAGTTAACAGCGTCACCCACTGTAGCAATCTTTTCAGCGTCGTCATCAGAGATCTCCATATCGAACTCATCTTCTAATTCCATTACTAGTTCAACTACGTCAAGGGAATCAGCGCCAAGATCATCCTTGAAAGAAGCTTCCAATTTCACTTCGGATTCCTCTACACCAAGACGGTCAACGATAATCTTTGTTACACGTTCTAATACTTCTGCCATGCTTGTTCACCTCCCCTCAAGACATTATAGAGTATTTTAATCAATTAATAAACGTCTATCTTCATTTTTTCAAAGCTGTTATTGCAATCTTTGTGGTCATTACTTTAATATACAAAGATTTCTGCTTCAGAGTACTCGTTTTCCTGCTGGCAGGTGCAGATCAGGAAACGAGCACTTTTCGGTACATTCAACAGTTTTGCCTTATACTCCTGTATTACAAATCTCTAATTAGGCGGAAGAATTCCGCTTAATTCGTAAAATCACTTAATTCTAGAAATAAGGGAAGTATCTCCGCTTATTCTAGTTCCTTCATACGAAGATTGAGAGATTCAATGATTCCTTAATATGAAGACCATGAAGAACAAGGCAAAATAAGTACACATCTTTTCTCTTTTAAATGATTATCTAAGAACAACCATCGCCGGAAGACAAATTACATCACCATACCGCCGTCAATATGAAGGGTTTGTCCTGTCATATAGCGGCTGTCTTCTGATGCTAAGAAAGTAACGACATTTGCAATATCTGATGGCTCCCCAAAGCGGGCAAGCGGGATTTGCTTCAGCATCATCTCTTTCACATCTTCAGCAAGCTGATCGGTCATATCTGTTGTAATAAATCCAGGTGCAACCGCGTTTACAGTAATTCCTCTAGTCGCAAGCTCTTTAGCAGTTGTTTTCGTTAATCCAATCACACCTGATTTCGCAGCAACGTAGTTCGCTTGGCCTGGATTCCCGCTTACTCCTACAATTGAAGAAATATTAATAATTCTGCCGCTGCGCTGCTTCATCATTTGTCTTGTCACAGCTTTTGTGCATAGGAAAACACCCTTTAAATTCGTATTGATGACATCATCCCATTCATCTTCTTTCATGCGCATCAATAGATTGTCTCTTGTGATTCCGGCATTATTAACTAAAATGTCAACCGTGCCAAATTTCTCAATTGCGGCTTTGACCATATCTGTTACTGATTCACTGCTTGCTACATCACATTGAATAGCAAAGGCGTCAGTGCCCAATGCTTTAATTTCATCAACTACTTCATTAGCGCGCTGTTCACTTCCAGCATAGTTAACGACGACATTGGCACCCTGGCGTGCTAGCTCCAAAGCAATCTCTTTCCCAATTCCGCGAGATGCCCCTGTTACGATTGCCGCTTTTCCCTGCAGTTTCATCGTGTTTCCTCCTTTAATGCTTCCAATGCTGCTAAACATGATGCTTCATCGGACACAGCATACGTTTTGATTGATCGATCGATTTTCTTCACTAGACCGGAAAGAACTTTTCCAGGACCCATTTCAATAAATGTATCCACACCTAATGCAATCATCTCCCGAACTGAATCTTCCCAAAGAACAGGTGAATACAGCTGCTCCACTAGATTGGTTTTAATATCTTCGGGTGAAGTCATTGTTTTTGCATTCACATTTGCCACTACAGGAATGGTTGCTTCTTTTACATCCATCCCCTCAACAACCGATTGAAACTTCTCTGCGGCCGGTTTCATTAATGATGAATGAAACGGTCCACTCACTTCAAGCGGCAGCACACGCTTTGCTCCAGCTTCTTTTGCTTGAGCAGACGCCAGTTCGATGCCTTTTTTTGAGCCTGAAATGACAATTTGGCCAGGACAATTTAAGTTCGCGAGCTGGACAGCATTGCCTTCTGCTGTTATTTTCGCTGTTACCTCTGCAAGCTTATCACGATCAAGTCCTAAAACAGCTGCCATGGCACCTTCACCATTTGGAACTGCTTCTTCCATTAGTTCACCGCGTTTTCGAACCGCGATCACTGCATCTTCAAATGATATTGCTCCAGCTGCGACTAAGGCAGAATATTCTCCTAAGCTATGGCCAGCAACATAATCTGCTGTGATGCCCTTATTTTGAAAGAAGCTTAGAATTGCCATGCTTGTTGTTAATAAGGCAGGCTGTGTATTTGCTGTTAATGTCAGTTCAGCTTGCGGCCCTTCAAAAATAATGGATGAAAGCGAAAATTGTAATGCTTTATCCGCTGCATCAAAGAAAGCTTTTGCCCCTTCGTTTGTTTGCGCTAATTCATGCCCCATTCCGACTGTCTGAGATCCTTGTCCAGGAAATACAAAGGCGATTTTCCCCATAGTAATCCTCCTATAATCCAACTATATGTATATCAATTGTTCTGTTCTAATACTTCTTTAATGGTTGCCGCCACATTGTTTTGCACCATGTCTCTTGTCTGTCTGACTGCACTGAATAAGGCATCTGCATTTGATGAGCCATGCGCCTTAATGACAGGAGCCTTCAGCCCAAACAGCGCTGCACCGCCATATTCGGCATAATCCATCTTTGATTTAAGTTCACGCAAATCAGGCATAATTAGTGCGGCAGCCATTTTACTTTTGAAGCTGCTCGACAAAGTCGTTTTTAACATTTTAAAGACCGAGAGAGCAGTGCCTTCAATGGTTTTTAACACCATATTGCCTGTAAATCCGTCTGTGACAACTACATCTGCTGCACCATCAAGCAAGTCACGCGCTTCAACATTTCCGATAAAATGAAGATCACTTTGGTTTTGTAATAGGTCGTATGTAGCTTTCGCCAGTTCATTGCCCTTTTTTTCTTCTGTGCCAATATTTAAAAGTCCTACCCGAGGTTTCTGAACACCTCTGACTTTTTCTGCGTAAACTGAACCCATCACCGCATATTGAACCAAATGCTCTGCTTTAGCATCAACATTTGCCCCGACATCCAGCAATACAAAGCCTTCTCCGCCGATGGTCGGCAATGTTGGAGAAAGAGCTGGCCGCTCAATGCCTTCAATTCTTCCGACAATAAACAATCCTGCTGCCATTAAAGCACCAGTGTTTCCGGCTGAAATACACGCATCTGCTTCTCCATCTGCTACCTGCTGTGCTGCCATGACCATTGAAGCGGTCTTTTTCCGTCTCACTGCCCGAACAGGCTCGTCTGTAGCTAAAATAACATCATCAGTATGTATAATGGATATTCTCTCATTCGTTGTTAATAACGGTTTGATCTGCTTTTCATCCCCAACAAGATTAATCTGCAAATCAGAGTATGTTTCAATGGCTTTTAATGCACCCAGGACGATTTCCTTTGGCGCATGATCGCCCCCCATTGCATCAATGGCTATTTTCATGTTCATTCATCCTTTAGCATTATTTTTTGATCTGAACATATCAAACTCACCTTTAAATACATGTTCAGTGTTCACATAACAGTTCACTTCTACTGCTGTACGCCCTGTATCATGATCAATGTGAACAACTTTTGCTTTCGCAACCACCCGTTCGCCTTCTTTCACAGCTCTGGTAAATTGAATATTTGCTTTGGCTGTTAATGCAAGTTCATCATCAATAACGGCAACAGCAAGCGAGTTGGCTTGAGCAAAAAGATGGTGGCCCCGCGCTATGTTATTTCTTTGAAAAACATGTTCCCGTTTTACATCAAATAACGAAATAGCTGTTTTATCCAGCTCAATATCAATAATCTCACCAATGACTTCCTCAATCGGCAAGGACCGTACTTCATCATCGAAGCGATTTTCAGCCACATGTTTAATTCGTTCCCTTAATTCAGGAATCGATAGTTCCAGCCTGTCCAATCGGATGGTCTGTACACTCACTGTAAACTTCTCTGCCAGCTCCTCATCCGTTATAAAAGGATTTTCTTTTATAGTCTCAGCTAATAGAAGCTGTCTTTCTTTTTTATTTCTCCTCATATCATCACACCGTTCGAGATATTAAGACTAGGTACTAATAGTAGTATATAATTGATCATTCCTTTTTGCAAGGAAAAATAAGCACTTCCGCCCTATTTCCCTTGCCGTGGTTAGTCTAATTTTTCTCCTTCCAGCACACCGCTATTCTTCAAATATTGTCTAAGCTCTGCAAATTCTTCATCATGCCAAAACGTGTCTGACTGGATTAAATGCGTGGCATCATTTCTGGCAGTTTCTAACGCACGATAATCGTGAACCATATCGGCAACCTTGAATTCCGGCAAACCGCTTTGTTTTCTGCCAAAGAAATCACCAGGTCCGCGCAGCTCCAAATCCTTTTCACTTAAAACAAAACCATCATTTGTCTCAGTCATTATTTTCATCCGTTCCTTGCCAACCTCTGATTTAGGATCGGCCAGCAAAATACAATAAGATTGCTGGTCTCCCCTTCCCACTCGTCCGCGCAGCTGGTGGAGCTGAGAAAGACCGAATCTTTCCGCATCATAAATGACCATCATGGTTGCATTCGGAACATTAACCCCTACCTCTACAACCGTTGTCGAGACAAGGATCTGCACTTCATTTCGGCTAAACGCCTGCATAATCGCATCTTTTTCATCAGGATGCAGTCTTCCATGCATTAACCCTGCGTGATAGCGGCTGTGAAAGTATTGCATCATCGTCGCATGCACATCAATTGCATTTTGGACATCCAGTTTATCAGATTCTTCAATGAGCGGACAAATAACGTATACCTGTCTATTCTTATCTAGTTCCTTTTCCATAAACCGCAGAACACGGTCAAGCATGTCAGGTTTGGCCCAATAGGTCTCAATGGCCTTACGTCCTGCTGGCATTTCATCAATAATCGAGACATCCATCTCGCCAAAAGCCGTAATAGCTAATGTGCGGGGAATGGGTGTAGCTGTCATAAATAATACATCAGGACTTTCCCCTTTTTCCCGTAAAATCCGGCGCTGGTTGACACCAAAACGATGCTGTTCATCTGTAATAACAACCCCAAGCCTCTTAAACACCACTTCTTCCTGAATAAGTGCATGAGTGCCAATTAAAATATCAATTTCGCCCTCTTTTAACTTCTCCAGTATTTCTCTGCGTTTTTTTCCTTTTACAGAGCTTGTGAGCAATTCGCATGTCACGCCTAATGGAGAGAGCATTTCTGTTAAGGATGTGGCATGCTGATCAGCCAGAATTTCTGTTGGAACCATGAGTGCCCCTTGAAAACCAGCAGTTTTACTTGCGTATAATGCAATTGAAGCCACAGCCGTTTTCCCGGAACCTACGTCTCCCTGCAGCAGACGATTCATCCGGAATGGCGATTTCATGTCTGTTAAAATTTCATTTACAACCCTCTTCTGTGCATTTGTCAGTGAAAAAGGCATCGAATCGATATAGAGATTAAGCTCTTGTAAATTATATTGTTGAGAAACACCATTTGAATGCTCTCTCTCTATTTTCCTTAGTGCCTGCATTTTCAGCTGAAAATAAAAGAACTCCTCATAAACAAAACGCCTGCGTGCCTGTTTTAAGTCATTGCCTCCTGAGGGAAAATGCATGATCTGCAAGGCTGTTTTACGGTCCAGAAGCTTATAAGAGGATAGAAAGCGCTCTGGCAGCATCTCTGATATATACTCCCCGAATTGAGAGAATGCAAGGTTAATAAATCTTCGCAATCCTTTTACGGTGACCTTTCCTTTCACTGCATACACCGGTTCAAAGTCCTTGTCACTCGAGTACGGACCAGCGTGAAGTTCATTAACTGTGATCATTTGACGATGCTGATCCCATTTTCCAGTTAATGTGACGCTGCTGTTTAAGGCAATTTTATTTTTTAAATAAGGCTGATTAAAGACGACAGCTTGAACAAGCACTCTGCCAACAAGTACTCTCAGCGTCAATCTCGAACGTTTTCTGCCATAGTACATCAAGCTCGGTTCACTATGAACGATTCCTTCAACCGTAATGCGCTCTTCATGTTTAATATTTTCTAAATCCTTTAAACGATAGTCTTCATATCTAAATGGAAAATACTCCAGTAAATCAGATACCGTATGAATATTCATATCGGCAAGTGCTTCAGCCGTTTCACCGCCAATTCCTTTAACGACTGTCACTGGCTGTTTCAATATTTCATCATTTACCATGTCACGTGCGGTCACTTTTGTGCAGATAGGATCCTGCCGTGCAGCCGCTGAACCTCCCCAACCTTAATGTAATCTATTATTTTCTTTCTTTCCTGTAGCATACCATAAACACAAACAGCCGTTCCATTTCTAAAAGGTTCATTACTGAACACTTTCCGAATTTTCATGATGAAGGGATATTCTTTTTGAAGAGTGACAAAAACACGGCTGAAACGAAACTAAAATACTATTTATCAAACACGAATATTCAATGACATCGTTTGGCTATTTAACCAAGTCCGTTCCATTTCGCTGCGGCCCCTGTTTTTTCGTGGGATCACAAGCTGAGCCTCCTCGAAGCAAAGCTTCTGCGGGGTCTCACCCTTTCCTCTATTGCCCGCAGGAGTCGAGGGGCCTCCGCTCCATTTCACTCATGTTGAATGATTAGAAACTCAAAAAAACGGCAGCCTAGTCAGCTGCCGTTTGAATTCACTTATTCAATTGCAAAGATAAAAGCGTATAATGGCTGTTTGCCATCATGAACTTCAATTTCGACATCGCCGTATTGTTCTTCTACAAAGCTTACAAGACGGTCAACATCTTCCTGTGAAGCGTCTTCCCCTTTAAGGATCGTAAGGATCTCAGCATCTTCGTCAATCATTTTAGCAAGAAGGTCGGACGCAGCCTGAACTTTGTCTTTGTTTTTGACAACAATTTTTCCTTCTTCAATGCCCATGAAGTCGTCTTTTTCAATTTCAAGACCGTCAATACTTGTATCACGGACAGCAAATGTGATTTGGCCAGTCTTTACATGCTGTAATGCACTTTTCATTCCTTGATCGTTTTCTGAGAGCTCTGCACTCGGATTAAAAGCAAGTAATGCAGACATCCCCTGCGGCACTGTTTTTGACGGAACAACAAGTGCTTCCACTTCCGAAACCTCTGCTGCCTGTTCAGCGGCCATCACAATGTTTTTATTGTTCGGCAGGATGATGACTTTTTTTGCATTTACATCTTTGATCGCCTTAACGATATCTTCCGTGCTCGGATTCATCGTCTGACCGCCTTCAATAACAGCGTGAGCGCCAAGACTTCTGAATAGGTCAGCAATTCCGCTGCCCATTGAAACTGTCACAATTCCGTATTCTTTTTGTTCTTCCGGTTTTTTTGCTTCAGGAGCAGATGCCGGCTCATCGAACAAAAGATTTGAATGCTGCTGGCGCATATTTTCAATTTTCATGTTGATTAAGCTTCCATAGCGCTGGCCATAAGAAAGACAGTCGCCTGGCTGTTCAGAGTGAATATGGACCTTAACAAGCTCATCATCTGCAATGACCAGCAGGGAATCGCCATATTTACTTAAATCCTGGCGGAACTTTTCTTCTTTAAATGGTTGTTTAGAAAGCTTTTCATCCTCAAACTTCACCATAAACTCAGTGCAATATCCATACACAATATCTTCTGTGTTCATATGGCTTTGTACACTTTTATGATGCTCAGCGCTAACAAGCTCATCCATTTTCGGCAGATTTTGCGGGGCTTCAGGCAGTTCTTCTCCCTTTAGCTCAGCTAAAAAGCCTTCGTATACGAAAACAAGCCCTTGACCGCCGCTGTCGACAACGCCAACCTCTTTCAGCACTGGAAGCAAGTCAGGAGTGCGATTTAAGGAAGCCTTCGCTTCTTTTACAATCGCTTCCATAATAAGAATGAGATCATCCTCTGTTTCAGCAGCTGCAACCGCTTTTTTTCCAGCATCCTTTGCGACTGTTAGAATGGTTCCTTCTACCGGCTTCATAACTGCTTTATATGCAGTAGCCACACCAATATCAAATGCTGCGGCAAACTCTTTTCCGTTAATTGTTTCTTTATGTTCAATCGCTTTTGAAAAACCACGGAATAATTGAGATAGAATAACACCTGAATTACCACGGGCACCCATTAATAGGCCTTTTGATAGCGCAGCGCCTACCTTGCCAATGTGGGAATTCACATTATTTTTAACTTCCTTTGCACCGGAAGTCATCGACAAATTCATATTTGTTCCAGTATCTCCATCCGGAACAGGGAAAACATTTAATGCATCCACCAATTTAGCATTTGCTGACAGGTGGTTAGCACCTTGCAAAATCATTCGCGCAAATTGTTTTCCATCTAAAACTTTAGTTGACACAAATCTTTCCTCCTCACTACGGGTTAGTTACACGAACTCCCTGAACGAAAATATTTACAGAGTCTGTACTAAGGCCGACCGTTTTGTCCAATGTATATTTTACTTTTGATTGAACATTGTGAGCAACCTCGGAAATTTTCGTTCCATAACTTACAATAATATACATATCAATATGTACTTCATCATTTTCCTGGCGAACGACGACTCCGCGTGTAAAATTTTCTTTGCGCAAAATATCGGTTAAACCATCTTTTATTTGATTTTTGGATGCCATCCCTACGATTCCATAACAATCCACAGCAGCTCCTCCTGCGATTGTAGCGATTACATCATTTGAGATATCAATTTGCCCAAAATTCGTTTTTAATTCGATGGACATAATTCGTTCCCCCTTTTTGAAATACCTTTTCGAAAAGTGAAAGTTACAAGAGACAGATTTTCCGCTTTTAAGCTCTTCACACTATTCATACAGAACATTGTACTATATGAGCACCATTATTAAAAGTTATACTTTCTACTTCTTAGTATAGCTTGTCCGAATTCATTGTATGTCAAGGAAATTTTCTTGAAAGCAACGAGTTCAGCTATTGCAAGGATTGTAAATGTATGATAAATTATTAAAGTATCTTTTAATGGCCGGAAACAGTTTACTGTTTTCTCATTAATACAGATGGATCTAACAAATTGCAAATAAAAGCATGAAGGATCTTTCAGCTTTGGTTAGTAAGGAGGGAAATTACATGCCACGCAAATGTGTTGTAACTGGTAAAAAAACAACTTCAGGCAATGCTCGCTCACATGCTATGAACGCTAACAAGCGTACTTGGGGCGCAAACCTTCAAAAGGTTCGCATTCTTGTAGACGGTAAGCCTAAACGTGTTTGGGTTTCTGCAAGAGCACTTAAATCAGGTAAAGTAGAACGCGTATAATAGTAAAGCCATTCATGATCGCTTCACAGCTGATCATCAGGCTTAATTAATATGCGAAAGGACATCTTCATGGATGTCCTTTTTTCATTTTTATAGGAACATATTTACGAAAAAACAGCTTCGCTTTATATCTCTGCACATTTTTCTTGATAAAAAATAACAGCACCTTGCAAAGGTGCTATTAGAGTGGGAGTCTTCTGCCTTATTTATCCTTTTTTAAATGTCCCCAGCATGGCGCGGACAATCCCGCCCAAAAATTTTGGCAGTTTAATTGTATAAAATCTCATTCTTTATGTCCCTCCTCACAAGTCATGCCTTGCCCATAGTTGCCAACTTTCTGCTATTGCCGCTTGCTGCCTCACTTTAAAACACAGATCATGATAATTATAAATCATTGCTCCTTATCACCATTAATATGCCTTGTTTATAAGAAAAAGTACCAGAATCATTAACAAGTTCATTACTAATACATAGTGTCGAGCTCATAGGAATATGACAGTCGGTTAACGGATATTTAAATCCTTTAAGCGTTAGCCCGCTAACATCACCAGAGATTGGAATAAAAGAAATGTATTTATATTCGCTATCTCTATGAATGACATGGGTATCAGGTTTAGTCATATAGATTTTATTTTGAACATCAATAATCTCTACTGATAGAGCTGCATGTTTATTTAACGGCTTTAATAGCAATTGTACATTAGCGAAGAAATGATCCATTCTTCCACCTGTTGCCCCAAATAATCGGATTCTCTTTGGATTCTCGGAAAGAGCCCAGTTCAGCGCATGCTCCATATCTGTTTCATCTTTTTCTGGTCGAAAACGGTGAATGCTTTTTACATTTTTCTCTATGACTGCCCATTCCTCGTCCGAAACTGAGTCAAAATCGCCAAAAGCGCGAAAAGGCCGTATGTTCTGTGAGAGCAGTGTAAAAACGCCTTTATCCACACCAATCCAAACATCTTCTTCTAAATGGTATTTTTCAAATGATGGCAGCGTATCAAGCGGTCCCCCTGCAAGAATATTAATATTCATTTTGCCCTCCTAAGTGACTTATTTTTGAAGTTATATTTTTCTTTTAGATCTGTATTCCCTTTTCAGCATAGAATTCAACTTGTTTTTTTGTTGAGAAAATTTGTATTTGCAAGCCCTGTAAGGCATACGACTAAGCTGTGCTGCACGTATACTTTGATTAGCAGGTTCTTACACTTTTCATTTATGTATTAAAAAAGCCAGCCTGGCTGCGGCTGACTTCAGAGATGCTGGAAAACCTTATACACGCAAGGCTGCAATAGCTTTTGCACGATCTTTTTCATTGAAAACGGCTGATCCAGCAACAAGTACATTGGCACCTGCTTCAACACAAAGCTTAGCTGTCTCTGCATTGACACCGCCATCAACTTCAATTTCAATATCAAGATTTAATTCATCAGCCCATTGTCTGATTGCCGCTATTTTCGGCAGGACAGAAGAAATGAACTTTTGGCCGCCGAAGCCCGGGTTCACGGTCATTAGAAGGACCATATCCACATCTTCAAGGATTGGTTTAATCATTTCTGCCGGTGTTGCCGGATTTAAGACCACGCCTGCTTTTACTCCATATGATTTTATAAGCTGGATGGTCCGGTGTAAATGGATACATGCTTCTACATGGACGGTAATGTAGTTTGCCCCAGCGGCAGCAAATGCTTCAATGTATTGATCAGGCTGTTCAATCATCAGATGAACATCCAGGGGAAGCTCGGTGATCGGACGTATTGCTTCCACTACAAGCGGTCCGATTGTGATATTCGGAACATAGTGTCCGTCCATTACATCGACATGAATATAATCCGCTCCTCCTGCTTCAACGTCCTTAATCTCCTCACCTAATCGCGCAAAATCCGCAGATAAAATGGATGGCGCTATTTTCACCATAATTAATACCTCGGCTTTCTGTCCTTTATTTCTTCTAAAAAGCTTGTATAATGCTCATATCTGTATTGAGGCAGGCTTCCCGTTTCAACCGCTTCCTTAACAGCACACTTTGGCTCTTTCATATGAAGACAGCCGCGAAATTTACATTGCTCACTGAGCACTTCAATATCGGGGAAACAATAGTTTAGATCTTCTGCTTCAATTTCCATAAATTCTAAAGAGCTAAAACCCGGCGTATCTGCCACATGCCCATCACCAACAGGAATCAGCTCAACATGTCTGGTTGTATGCTTTCCCCTGCCGAGATGAGTTGAAATATCATCCGTTTTTAGCTCAAGATCTGGTCTTAATGTATTGAGCAATGAAGATTTTCCTACACCTGATTGTCCTGCAAATACGGAGATTTCCCCCTCTAATAAAGGGAGAAGCTCCATGATGCCTTCTTCCGTTTCAGAAGACGTCAGCAGCACCTCGTAGCCTGCCTTACGATAATCTTCTGCATAGGAATAGATCTTTTCTTTTTGCTCACCTGTTGTTAAATCCATCTTTGTAATGCAAATTATCGGTCTAATATGATTGAATTCAACCAGAACGAGAAAACGATCCAGCAGAGCCGTGCTAAAATCAGGCTCAACTGCAGAAAACACGAGAATAGCTTGGTCCACATTGGCAATTGGAGGTCTCACTAATTCATTTTTCCGCTCTTTCACTTCTAAAATATATCCCTCTTGATCGTTTTCAGCCTGATAGACAACCTCATCACCAACAAGGGGTGTTATTTTATTTTTCCGGAACACACCTCTGCCTCTGCATTGAATGATGTCTCCGTCGTCCAGTACATAATAAAATCCGCTCAGCGCCTTAATAATTTTTCCTTCAGGCATAGCAGCACTCCTTACTTCTCATTATTCAGGATATGGCACTGTTTTTTCCACCAGCACAGTATTATCTCGGATGATTTTGTATCCTGCATTTGTTCCATGAGCAATATTAAGCTGTATACTGATTCTTTTATTCTCCGTAATAGTAAATACATCCGCTACTTCTGTCATATTCCGGTCCGCATCTTCAATGTATAACGTAATTTCCTGCTCAGCACCCTCCTCTAAAGGCTCATATGGAATATCCACTTCCTCAATTACTTCTTTAAGCGGAAGTTCTTCTACACCTTTAGAAAGGACAACATTTACAGTACTTCCCTTTGCCAAATCGGTACCGGCAGCTGGATCCTGTGAAATGACAAGTCCTGCAGGGACACTATCATGATACTCTTCTCTCGCGATGTTCACCTTTAAGCCGGTAGAGCCTGCATACTCTTCAAGTCCTTTGTTATTATAACCACTCAAATCTTTTAATGTCACAGGTTTAGGACCAATACTTACGGTAAACTCCAGCTCTGTCTCCCCTGGTACAACCAAGTCGCCTTCTGAGAAATTCTGTTCAATAATAATGCCAGCTTCTTCATCACTATTGATTTCATTTTTTACAATGTCTTGGAATTCTTCATTCTGAAGCTTTCGTTCAACTTCCGAAAATGATTGTCCTACATAATCTTGCAGTTCAAATTGTTCTTTTCCAATGCTTTCATAAATATCAATTTCTTTACCTTCTTTAGCCATACTCCCTGCTTTTGGTTCCGTTTTAATGACAAATCCTGCTTCAATTTCTTCATCATTAACCGTAATCGTTTCTCCAATGGTAAAACCAGCAGCGATTAGCTGATCGAGGGCATCATCAATATTTTCCTCCGTAACATCCGGCACTTCAATATCTTTGGGAGAAAGCAGATCCGGCAACACAAAAACAGCTAAAAGACCAAGAATGATTAAACCGAAGAACACTGATATTAAAATGACTGGCCATTTGCTTTTCTTTTTCTTCTTTTCTTTCTTGGATAGACCGTCCGCTGAAGCAGGCTGAGCTTGCTTCACAGCAGCATCCTTTCCGTGTATAAGCGTTTCTTCTGACGGAGGATACATCTTATCAGATGAAATCACAGGGATCGCTTTTGTAGCATCGTCATCCTGTGCAATATGAAATTTGGGTTCGTTTGCACGTTCTGGATTCAGTGCCGTTGCGAGATTCTCTTCCATTTCCTCAACAGAATGATAACGCTGGAAAGGATCTTTCGCAGTAGATTTCAATACAATGTTTTCCACGCTCTGCGGAATATCCGGGTTCCATCTGCGCAATGAAGGCGTTTCTGATTGCAGATGCTTTAAAGCAATCGAAACGGCAGATTCACCAGAAAACGGCAGCCTGCCCGTAAGCAATTCAAACATAACAATTCCTAGCGAATAGATATCTGACTTATGATTCGCCATCCCGCCGCGTGCTTGCTCGGGAGATAAATAATGAACAGAGCCCAAAACGGAATTGGTTTGGGTAATGCTTGTGGCACTTAAAGCCATCGCAATGCCGAAATCCGTAATCTTAATATTTCCGCTATTGTCAATTAGGATATTGTGGGGCTTTATATCCCGATGGATAATATGGTTTTGATGAGCATGTGAAATAGCACTTGTCAGCTGCTTCATGATCTCTAATGCATCATCAATGCGAACAGGGCTTGCTGTTTGTATGTATTGCTTCAAAGTTTGTCCTTTAACATATTCCATGACAATATAATAAATATTATCTTCTTCTCCAACATCATAAATGCTTACAATATTAGGATGTGCGAGACTTGTAGCAGACTGTGCCTCCCGGTGAAAACGGCGAATAAACTCTTCGTCATCAACAAAATCAAGACGAAGCATTTTCACGGCAACATCACGGTCCAGGATCATATCATGAGCAAGATAGACATTTGCCATGCCACCTCCGCCAATCATATCCAAGACTTTATAGCGGCCGCTGATTCTTTTTCCAATCATCACAACCTATCACCCTCTTCCAGGTACATCATCAAATTCAATGATGACTAGAGTGATATTATCTTCGCCGCCATATTGATTAGCTAGATCAATAAGCTGTGCTGCCTGTTCCTCAAATGAGACATCCTGCACTAAAATTTCTTTCATTTCGTTTTCAGAGACTTTATTTGAGAGTCCATCTGAACAAAGAAAGAGCTTATCTCCCTCTTCAAACATAATTGTCATGATATCCATTTTAATGCTCGGTTCTGTCCCAAGGGCTCTGAGTACCACGTTTTTCATTGGATGATGCTCAGCATCTTCCTTTGATATTTCCCCTTGGCGCACTAATTCATTAACCAGTGAATGGTCATCTGTCAGCTGCTGAAAGCCGGTTTCATTTAGAATATATCCCCGGCTATCACCTACATTTAAAATCGTCGCAAAACGATTTGTACAAATGGCAGCAACAACTGTCGTACCCATTCCTTCACATTCAGACTCAGCGCTGGCATGCTCAAATAGGATTGTATTAACATCCTCAATGGTTGCTTTCAGCCACTGTTCAGCCTGTTCAGCCGTTTGAATAGAAGAAGACTCTTTAAAACGTTCACCAATATTCTCAATGGCCATAAGGCTTGCGACATCGCCGGCGCGGTGACCGCCCATGCCATCTGCTACGATGGCAAGGCGCTGTCCGCTGGCATTCTCAAAAATTCCGCCATTATCTTCGTTATGCTGCCTTACTTTACCTCGATCTGTCTTAAAAACAGCCTTCATACGATCATCACCTCGTCTCTTCAGTTCTCTCCTTCGCACGAAGTTGTCCACATGCTGCGTCAATATCATGACCTTGCTCACGGCGAATCGTTACATTTACTCCATGTTTCTTCAATGTTTTTTCAAATTCGAAGATCTTTTCTCTTGGCGTTCTCACATAATCTCTTTCAGGCACATAGTTAACCGGAATTAAATTGACATGGCACTTTACGTCTTTAATTAGCTGAGCTAGCTCTTCAGCATGCTCCACTCCATCGTTTACACCGCCAAATAATCCATATTCAAAGCTGACACGGCGGCCTGTTTTTTGAATATAGTAGCGAATTGCTTCCATCAGATCCGGAAGCTTGTATGCTCTATTTATTGGCATCAAACGGCTTCTAATTTCTGTATTTGGAGCATGCAGTGAAATGGCAAAATTGATTTGCATATTTTCATCAGCAAATTTATAGATTTTTGGAATGATTCCGCTCGTTGAAACCGTAATATGACGAGCACCAATATTTAAGCCCTGATCATGATTGATAATTTTTAGGAATGACATCATGGAATCATAATTGTCAAACGGTTCACCGATACCCATGATCACAACTGAGCTCACTCTTTCATCCGTCTCATCTAATGCCTGTTGTACTTTTACGACCTGAGCAACGATTTCTCCTGCTTCTAAATTACGTTTTAACCCTCCAAGTGTGGAAGCGCAAAACGTACAGCCGATTCTGCAGCCAACTTGAGTGGTCACACAGATTGAGTTACCGTACTCATGTCTCATCAAAACGGTCTCAATTGAATAGCCATCGTGAAGTTCAAATAAGAACTTGATCGTTCCGTCAGATGATTGCTGCTGAATTAGCGTATTTAATGTAGTAATTGTAAACTGTTCCGTCAAATTTTCGCGTAGTGACTTGGATAAATTCGTCATATCCTCGAACGCTGTTACTCTTTTTGTATAAAGCCAATCAAAGATTTGTTCAGCTCTGAAAGCTTTTTCGTTGTGATCCTTTAACCAATCTTTCAGCTCGTGCAGCTGCAAAGAATAAATGGAAGGCTTCTGTTCTGTTGCTGTTTTGTCTTTTGTTGCTTGTACCATTTATTGCACCTTCTTTCTTAGACAGGCTATATAAAAGCCGTCTGATCCTATATCTTGCGGAAGTATTTGCAGTTCAAAATCTGTTACTAAAGGCTTGATTGCCTCTGGCATTCTGGATTTTAACGCTGCATCCGCTTCAAAGTCTTGATGTTTTTGTAAAAATGCTTCTAACGTTTTCTCGTTTTCTTCCTTGTCAATTGTACAAGTACTATAAACTAGGATACCACCTTTTTTTAATAGTGGGGCAGCAGCGGTTAATAAATTCAGTTGGATGTTATGAAGATTTGTTAGATCTTCTTCTTTTTTTGTGTATTTCATATCAGGCTTTCTTCTCATGACACCTAGCCCTGAGCAAGGAGCATCGAGCAGAATCCGATCAAAGCTTTCTGCTTCAAAATGGTCCTGGACTGTTCTGCTATCCAATGCTTTCGGCCTAATATTCGCAAGTCCTAATCTGCTTGCATTATCACTGATAAGTTTCACTTTATGCTCATGAAGGTCAAGCGAAACGAGGGTGCCGCTATTTTCCATCCGTTCAGCAATATGAGTTGATTTTCCACCAGGAGCGGCACATGCATCAAGAATGGTTTCATTCTGGCTGGCGCCAAGAGCGTAAGCTGCAAGCATCGAGCTCTCATCCTGTATGGTTAGATAACCTTCTTTAAATGCATTGGAGCGGGCTAAATTTCCGCGTTTACACTTAATGGCCACAGGAAGAACCGGACTTTCTTCGACTTCAAACCCTTCATCAAGGAGCATCTTGAGCACTTCTTCTCTTGTTGCCTTTACTGTATTGACTCTGGCTGTTTGCAATGGCGCGGTAAGATTCAGTAAACACATTTCTCTAGTTTTTTCTAAGCCGAGTTGTTCAGCCCAGCGTTTCACCAGCCAGATTGGATGGCTTGTTTCAATTGAGATTCGTTCAATCGGATCTTTTATAGCATCCAATGAAGGAACACCACTGCGCTGAAAATTCCGCAAAACGCCATTAACAAGGCCCGCAATGCCTTTATGCCCTCGCTTTTTTGCCAATTCAACCGCTTCATTTAAGGCAGCATGATCAGGAATTTTGTCTAAATAGACAAGCTGATAAACTGTCAAACGAAGAAGCTGGATCACCCAGCCTTCCAGCTTTTTGCTGTTCTTAATAAAAGGGTGCAGGAAGTAGTCTAGTGTCATCTGGCGCTGCAGTGTTCCATATGTGATTTCTGTTAGGAGTGCAGCATCCTTTGCATTTAATTCGTTTTTGTTAATCGCATTATTGAGAAGAAGATTGCTGTATGATTGATTTTTTTCAATAGCAGTTAAGAGCTCAAGTGCTGTTTCCCGCACATTTTTCTTTGCTGTCTTTTTCATGAATGATCCCCTAGGACAAAGCCTTTTGCAAGCTTAGAGCCAGCACCTCTTAAATATTGTCCAGCATCCATCTTTTTCTTCCCTGAGGGCTGCAGTTCAACAATTTTAATGGCGGTTTGATTCCCGGCAGCTACCGTCAGTCCTTCGTCGTCCGCTGCTAAAATCGTTCCTGGTTCTAAAGCTTGATCTACTGCTGTTTTTTCTGCTTTCCATACTTTTAATACCGTTCCCTCTACTGTCGTATAAGCAACGGGCCATGGATTTAAACCGCGAATATGATTGTAGATGTCTTCACCATTTTTCGTCCAATCAATTTTTTCCTGCTCACGCTTAATATTGGAAGCAAAAGTCGCTTGGTTATCGTCTTGAACGATTGGTTCCAATTCACCGTTTATGAGCTTTGGCAGTGTTTCGGAAAGAAGCTTGCAGCCCGTCTCACTTAATTTATCGTGAAGTGTTCCAACATTATCGTCTTCTGTAATGGTTACTTCCGCTTGTGTTAATATATCGCCTGCATCTAATTTTTCAGCCATATACATAATGGTAATGCCTGTTTTTTCTTTCCCCTGCATGATTGCATAATGAATCGGCGCTCCGCCGCGCAGTTCCGGCAGAAGTGATGCATGAACATTAATACAGCCAAACTTAGGCGCATCCAGCAGTGCCTTAGGTAAAATTTGACCAAATGCAGCCGTAACGACCAAATCAGGCTGTAAATCTAAAATAGGCTGCAGTTCTTCTGGATTGCGGATTTTTTCAGGCTGATAAACCGGAATGCCTCTTTTTACAGCTTCAGCTTTCACCGGTGGTGGCGTCAACACTTTTTTCCTGCCAACAGGACGGTCTGGCTGAGTCACCACAGCAATTACATCATAACCATCATTTATAAGCTGCTGCAGAATAGGGACTGAAAAGTCTGGCGTTCCCATGAAAATAATTTTTGTCATTCCTCTTCCATCCCTTCAAGTTCGTGTTCTTCTATATATCTTGAAACCTTGGATGTAAACAGAATGCCATTCAAATGATCAATTTCATGCAGGATCGCTCTTGCTAAAAATCCTTCTGCTTCAAGCTTATAGAATTTCCCAGTCCGGTCCTGCGCTTTAATCTTAACTACTTCTGGTCTTGACACTTCTCCATATAGTCCTGGGAAACTTAAACAGCCTTCCACATCGGTATCTTCGCCTGCTGTTTCAACGATAACAGGATTGATCATTTCAATGGTACCTGTTTCATCATCTATGTCAACAATGGCCACTTGAATATTCAGTCCAATTTGCGGGGCAGCGAGTCCTACTCCATCAAATTCAATCATTGTATCATACATATCGTTTAGAAGTTTTGTTAATTTTTTATCAAATACTTTAACAGGTTCGCACTGTTCCTCTAAAATAGGATCAGGGTGCATAACGATTTTTCTAATTGCCAAAATGTATTTCCTCCAACTCTATCGTAACGCGTGTTTCACAGCGCTTTGTTCAGTTAATGTGCATTACATACTGTTTTTCTGTAGTTTTCACAAATTTCTATAAGTTCATAAGTGTTTCTTTGAAATTAGATTAAACACTATGAAATAGCAGGGATTTCCACTTCATGGTACTCGCTTTCCGGCGGGGCGGGTGCTGAGCCTCCTCGTCGCTTGCGCTCCTGCGGGGTCTCAGCTCCCCACTCGTCCCGCTGGAGTCTCGCACCATTCCGTTTCAATCAACATGTAGTCTGCTAATTGACTCGATTTTAATAAAACAGTCATCCTTTTTATAAACTGTTTTTAACTTAAATGTTCATAGATTTCCACTTCAGCGCACTCGCTTTCCGGCGGGGCGGGTGCTGAGCCTCCTCGTCGCTTGCGCTCCTGCGGGGTCTCAGCTCCCCACTCGTCCCGCAGGAGTCTCGCACCATTCCGTTTCAATCAACATTTAATCTGCTGATCGACTCGATTCAATTAACAGTCATCCTTTTTATAAACTGTTTTTAACTTAAATGTTCATAGATTTCCACTTCAGCGCACTCGTTTTCCGGCGGGGCGGGTGCTGAGTCTCCTCGTCGCAATGCTCCTGCGGGGTCTCAGCTCCCCACTCGTCCCGCAGGAGTCTCGTACCCTTCCGTTTCAATCAACATTTAATCTGCTAAATATACTTTTAAAAATGTAAAACCACCGTTATTTATAAATGGCTTCTACATTAAGATAAACGGGTTTACGTCTATGGATATTTGCAGGCCGCCGGTGGCTATTTCTTGCTGGTATTGGTCGAGTACCGTTTTTAGAGCGCCATTTAGCTGTGGTTCCCGTTTGTATTTTACCAGACATTGATATCGATATCTATTGTTGATGCGGGGAATTGGCGATGCAACTGGCCCAAGGACAACTGCTTCGTCTGATAGTTTTGTTCGTACCCATCCTGTTATTTTTTCTGTTACTGCCACAGCTTTCATCAGCTGTTCATGGCTGACTGTAATTAAGGATATATAATAGAAGGGCGGATATTTATGAATTTTGCGGATCATCATTTCCTTATCATAAAAACGGTCATAATCCTGCGTACCAGCCAATTCTACACTATAATGCTCAGGTGTGTACGTTTGAATGATCACTTCGCCCTCAAGTTCATGCCTGCCCGCTCGTCCGCTCACTTGCGTTAAGAGCTGAAAGGTTTTTTCGGAAGACCGAAAATCAGGCAAATGCAGCATTGTATCTGCTGAAAGAACGCCTACAAGCGTGATGTTCGGAAAATCAAGTCCCTTGGCAATCATTTGTGTGCCAAGCAAAATATCTGCATGTCCCTGCTGGAATTGGTCCAGCAGCTTTTCATGTGCGCCTTTTCTGCTTGTCGTATCCACATCCATCCGGATAACTTTTGCCTCTGGCAGCACCTTCACTAGCTCTTCTTCGACCTTTTGTGTACCCGTGCCAAAATAACGGATATGCTCACTCCCGCATTCTGGGCAAGAGGAAGGAACATGGTCCTCATGTCCGCAATAATGGCATTTCATTTGCCTGCTGTATTGATGATACGTTAATGAGATATCACAATTTGGGCAATTGATGACATAACCGCAGTCTCTGCACATAACAAAGGATGAATGACCCCGTTTGTTTAAAAATAAGACAGTCTGTTCTTTTTTCTCAATTCGCTCTCTTAATTTTTCAAGCAGCACTCTGGAAAACATGGAACGGTTCCCTTCGCGCAGCTCCTCTCTCATATCAATAATATTAACACCTGGAAGCGCTTGGTTGTTCATCCTCTTTGGCAGCTTGAGCAGCTTGTACACACCTTTTTGGGCTCGTGCAAATGTTTCAAGAGCAGGAGTTGCACTGCCAAGCACAACTGGACAGCGATACGTTTTCGCCCTTTCAATCGCCACATCTCTGGCATGGTACCGGGGGTTTTCCTCCTGCTTATAGCTTGTTTCATGTTCTTCATCAATAATAATAATGCCAAGGTTCTCAAAAGGAGCAAAAATGGCAGAACGTGCTCCTACCGCAACACTGACTTCCTTGCGCTGAATCTTCCGCCATTCATCATATTTTTCTCCAGCAGAAAGTCCGCTGTGCAAAACAGCCACTTTGTCGCCGAATCTGCCTTTAAATCTAGTAACCATTTGCGGAGTTAAAGAAATTTCAGGAACGAGCACAATCGCTTCTCTGCCTTGTTCGAGCACACGCTGAATGGATTGCAAATATACTTCCGTCTTTCCGCTTCCTGTCACACCATATAGAAGAAACACATCATGCTCATGCTGCTCAACAGAATGCCAGATTGGAATAATCGCTTTATGCTGCTCCTCTGTTAAGGAAAGCGGGACCGTACTAGAAAACTGGCGCTCCGCAAAAGGATCTCTATACACCTCTAAATAGGTTTCAGACAGCATTCCTTTTTTTACAAGTCCTTTGATGACTGCTGAAGACACTTCTAATACGTCTTCGATTTCTTTTTGAAATACAGGTCCTTCCTGTTCGAGAAAATAGGATAATACTTCTTTTTGTTTTGCTGCATTTGCTGGCAGCGAATCGATCCAATCTTGGAGCAGAGCACGCTCTGAACAATAGATGGCCTTTAATTTCTTCTTTTTCACGCGTTCTTTTACTTCATATATTAGTTCAATGCTTCCGTCTGCTACCGCTTTTTGCAGCGTGCGCAATGATGCATGGCTTGTTGCTTCATCCCAACTGATCGTCTCATGATGTGAGAAAAGCATTTTTATAGAAGGATCTAAATGATCTGTTAGATCAATTCGTTTCAGCTTTTTTTCATATTTCGCTTTTAACGCGGCCGGAAGCATTGCTTGATAAGCAGAAATCTTATAGCTGAGGGTGTGATCCGAAAGCCAATCTCCAAGGGAAAGCAATTCCTTATTTAAAATTGGATTTAGATCCATTGGCTCGATCAGTTCCTTTAAGGAGTTGAATGCTGACTCTGCCTTAATATCAACAACAAAGCCTTGAATTTTTCTTGGACCAAAAGGAACGATTACCCGCATTCCAGGTTTAATGAGATCAATAAGGTGATCTGGGATCAGATAATCAAAGGGCTTGTCCGTTTGTTTAGCTGGAACATCTACAATGACACGTGCAACATTCATTACTCATGTTCTCCCAATAGCTGGATAGCTTCTTCTAGTATCTTCATCGCTACTGTTTTTTTATCTAGGAGCGGCAGTTCAATTACACTTCCGTCCTTTTTATAGAGAGTGACAATGTTTGTATCTGTTCCAAATCCTGCACCTTCTGTTTTCACGTTATTCGCAACGATCATATCAGCATTCTTCTTTTTCAGCTTTTTGGAGGCGTATTCCTCAAGATGATCCGTTTCAGCAGCAAATCCAATTAAGAGCTGATTCTTCTTCTTTTGCCCCAATTCAAATAAAATATCTTTTGTTCGCTCAAGCTGGAGTACTTCTTCGCCAGGCTGTTTTTTCATTTTATGATCAGATGCGTTTTTGGGTCTGTAATCGGCCACTGCTGCGGTTTTGACTACAATGTGCGCATCATCATATTCCTGCAATACCGCTTGGTACATTTCTTCCGCACTTTCTACGCTCACAACTCTAACACCAGCTGGAGGCTGAATGGAAACTGGGCCTGAAATAAGGGTCACATTCCCGCCAAGCTGTTTAGCAGCTTCTGCAATAGCGTAGCCCATTTTTCCTGACGAATGATTGGTCAGATAGCGGACGGGATCAATTTTCTCCCGGGTTGGTCCGGCAGTAACCACAATTTTTTTACCTGAAAGAGGTTTATTGGAATTAGAAAAATATGATTTCATATGTTCAACAATTTTCTCCGGCTCTTCTAGTCTGCCTTTCCCAATATAACCGCAAGCAAGATAGCCTTCACTAGGTTCTATATAGGAATAGCCAAAGTCAGCTAATGTTTGAATATTTTTTTGAACTGCTGGATGAGCGTACATATGAACATTCATGGCAGGTGCTATCCAGATCGGCGCTGTTGCCGCCAGCAATGTAGTCGAAATCATATCATCAGCAATGCCGTTTGCCAGTTTTCCAATCATGTTTGCTGTTGCAGGGGCGATTAAAATAAGGTCAGCCCAATCCGCAAGATCGATATGTGCAATCACTTTTGAATCTTTTTCATCAAATGTATCGTAATAGACATCATTTCGCGACAATGCTTGGAACGTGAGAGGTGCAACAAAGTTTTGGGCTGAATCGCTTATGATCACTTTAACGTCTGCACCCGCCTGTGTAAGCTTGCTAGTGAGCGCCGCTGCTTTGTATACGGCAATCCCGCCAGTTACACACAGCAGAATCTTTTTTCCATTAAGCATGTTCGTTCCCCCCATTTAAACAGATCAACATTCTTTTCTCTATTATCCTCGAACCATGGATTTATTTCATCTATTTCATTTTATGCTGCTGTGAAAATTCGACAGTCTTTACATTCCTTCATATCAAGTTATAAAGGGCAGTAACGCCTTTTATATTCTCTGTTTTCAAAAACAGGCAATAAAAATAACAACCTTGATGAGAGGTTGTTATTTCGAGGTTTTTCCTTTGCTGTATGTGTAGGCTGAATCGTATTTAAGTCTACAGCATCAACAGTATCTTATAACAGCAGGACAGGTATTACAATCAATCTGTAACGTCTTCTTTAAGGCGGTAAAGCAATTCGTCTGCATTAATTTCTTCCAGAGCTTTTCCTACGTTTTTATGAGAAACATAGTTGCTGAGCTGGTACTCTGGATTCACTTGAAGCTGGCGAGCGCGTTTCGCTGCTACAGATACTAAGGAATATTTAGAATCAATTTTTGTCATTAAGGAATCAATAGATGGATCAAGCATGTTTATTCTACCTCCAGCATTTTAATATATCTTGGCTCTACTCGTTCTCTGCGGCAATGTTCTGCCACAACAATTGCTTTAATTCTTTCACAAGCGAGATCAATTTGATCATTTTCAACCACATAATCGTATAAATTCATCATTTCGATTTCTTCTTTTGCCGCATTCATGCGGTTGTTGATGACATCAATGGTTTCTGTTCCTCTTGTCACAATTCTATTTTTCAATTCAGACAAGCTTGGAGGAACGAGAAAGATGAATAATCCGTCAGGGAATTTCTCGCGTACTTGGCGTGCACCCTGCACTTCAATTTCAAGAAAAACATCCTTCCCCTGATTGATGGTTTCTCTCACATAATCTACAGGTGTACCATAATAATTGCCTACAAACTCTGCATATTCCAGCAATTTATCATCTTTAATCAGCTGTTCAAAATCTTCTCTTGATTTGAAAAAATAATCCACGCCATCCACTTCGCCTTCACGCGGGTTTCTGGTTGTCATGGAAATGGAATATTCGAAAGCTGTGTCAGGCTGGGAAAAAATTTCTTTCCTGACTGTTCCTTT
This sequence comes from Cytobacillus gottheilii, assembly GCF_900166665.1. Taxonomy (GTDB): domain Bacteria; phylum Bacillota; class Bacilli; order Bacillales; family Cytobacillaceae; genus Cytobacillus; species Cytobacillus gottheilii_A. Next base: position 2,911,841 of record NZ_LT800494.1, read on the forward strand.
GCCGACACCTGATGGACCGGATAGGACGATTAGTAAGCCTTTGTCATTTTTCATCCTGTTCTATCCTTCCTCTACAATTTCATCGCGATCATATAATCTAGCCGCAACCGTTTCTGGCTGTACAGCCGATAGAATCACATGGTCACTGTCCATCACAATGACAGCTCTTGTTCTTCTCCCATATGTCGCATCGATTAAAGATCCCCGATCACGAGCATCTTGAATGATTCTTTTAATAGGTGCAGACTCAGGGCTGACGATGGATATAATTCTATTGGCAGAAACAATGTTTCCAAAGCCAATATTAATTAATTTGATTGACATAGCTTCCTCCAATCATCAGTTATTTATTTTTGCCGTTAAAGGCCGTTCATAAACAACTTCTATTCAATATTTTGCACTTGTTCCTTCATTTTTTCCAGCAGGCTCTTCATTTCTACCACTTCAGAGGCAATATGCGCATCATTTGCTTTTGCCCCGATGGTATTGGCTTCCCGATTCATTTCCTGCAGGAGAAAATCGAGTTTTCTGCCTATAGAGCCTTCTGTATCCAAGGTCTGGCTGAATTGCTGAATATGGCTTTGCAATCTGGTTAGCTCCTCATTAATATCGGATTTATCCGCAAATATAGCGGCTTCAGCTGCGATTCGTGATTCATCCAATTCTCCTGCCAGATACTCTTGCATTTTCTTTTTTAAGCGTTCCTCGTACTTTTGTACGACAGAAGGTGCATACTCATTTAATTGAGAAACACAATTTTTCAGAAGTGAAAGCAGGTTAAGGAAATCCTTTTTCAATTCTTCTCCTTCTGCCATTCGCATAGCAACAAGCTGTTCGCACGCTTCCTCAACGGCCTCTATAAACAGAGGTTCGAATTCAGCGCTTGAAACCTCGCTTTCTTCTATGTACAAAAACTCTTCCCGCATTAAATCTTGTACGGTAAGTCCAGAAAGATCGTATTTTTCACTGATTTTCTTCATGTTTTCATAGTACTGATGCAGCAGCGGCCAATCAATCACCATTTCCTTAGCGGATGCGCCTTCTTTTGTCACTGCTGAAAATATTTCTATTCTACCACGTTTAATGGATTTTGAAAGCCGTTTTTTAACTTTTTCCTCAAAGTGTACATACTGCTTTGGCAAACGCATCATATATTCTGCGAATCGATGATTAACCGTTTTGATTTCGATGGTGATGGTAAAAAGGTCATGTTCCTTTTTACTGCGGCCGAAACCAGTCATACTTCTGACCATTTATATACACTTCCTTTGTAAAACAACATTCTTTGTTCATATGTATGTTATTTGCCAATGTGCTGGCGGAAATCTTGTTTAAATAAAAAAGAAGGTAATAGAGCGCATCTCTACTACCTTAAGGATTATATCATACTTTATTTCTTTTTACTTAGCAAAAATGAAAAGGCAAGTAAAAATGTTGGAACTGCTGATAATCCTAGGATCATTAACCAATCCTTCGCTTCAATTGACACCGTATGGAAAATTGGCTGCAGCGGCGGATAATAGATAACAGCAAGCATAAGCAGAACAGAAGAAATGACGGCCCATACTAAATATTTATTGCCAAACGGATTACGCGACAGCACGGATTTTTCACTGCGGCAATCAAACACATGAATAAGCTGTGCCATTACCAATGTTGCAAATGCAACGGTTTGTGCATAAGCAAGATGATCAGGATGTGCTTCATATGCAAACATAAAGGCAAGCAGCGTAACAATCCCAATGAGGAAACCTCTTGAAACAACCTTCCATCCAAGTCCTCTTGAAAAGACGCCTTCTTTTGGATCACGCGGTTTCCGCTTCATCACATCGTCCTCAGGCTTATCCAGTCCAAGCGCCATTGCTGGCAATCCGTCTGTTACAAGATTGACCCATAGAATTTGAATAGGTACAAGCGGCAGCGGCAGCGCAAGCAGCATCGCAAAAAGCATAACGAGGATCTCCCCTACATTCGATGCCAGCAAATAGCGAATAAATTTACGGATGTTTTCGTAAATATTTCGTCCTTCTTTGATTGCTGACTTGATTGTTGCAAAGTTATCATCAAGCAGCACAAGTGAGGATGCTTCTTTTGCTACATCTGTACCTGTAATTCCCATTGCAATGCCAATATCTGCAGCCTTAATCGCTGGTGCATCATTGATGCCATCCCCTGTCATCGCAACAATATGACCGCGGTTTTGGAGCGCTTTAACAATCTTCAATTTATGTTCTGGAGAAACACGTGCAAACACAGTCACATCTTCAACCACATCTTCAAGCTCTTCTACTGACATATCTGCAAGTGATTTTCCTTCCATCACCTTTGAAGATCCTGTTAAAATACCAAGCTGCTTCGCAATCGCAGTAGCCGTAATCACATGATCTCCAGTGATCATGACGGTTTTAATGCCTGCTTCCTTACATTCCTTAACAGCTTGCTTCACCTCAGGACGCGGCGGATCAATCATTCCCTGCAAACCGATAAAAGTTAAGTTCTTCTCTGCTTCACTTTCTTCTAAAATAACTGTGTTAGCAGGTATTTCTTTAAACGCAATTGCAATTGTTCTAAGTGCATTAGAAGCTAGCTCTTCAATAGCATTTTGAATGTTTCCTGCCATATCCTTAGACAGCAGCTGACGTCTGCCATTCCATAGGATTGAATCGCTGACGCCCGCTAACACATCCGGCGCCCCTTTTGTTACGATGAATTGGCGGCCATTTTGATCTTTCACAACAATACTCATCATCTTTCTTGTTGAATCGAACGGAAATTCGTTAATGATACTGTATTGGTTTAAAAGACTGCCGCGGCTATAGCCCGCTTTCATAGCAGCCACTAATAACGCGCCTTCAGTCGGATCACCGTCAACAATATATTCTTTTTCTTTCTGTTTTACTTCAGCGTGATTACACAGCATGCCAAACATCAGCATTTGCTGCAGGGTTTTATCATCTTTTGGATCGATCCTTGATTCATTTCGGTAAAACTGCCCTTGAGGCTCATAGCCGACTCCATCTACCTTCCACTGTTTACCGCCAGACCAAATATCTGTCACCGTCATTTTGTTCTGCGTCATCGTTCCTGTTTTATCAGAACAAATAACAGATGCACAGCCAAGCGTCTCGACCGCAGGAAGCTTACGCACAATCGCCTTTTTCTTAATCATCCGCTGTACACCTAAGGACAGTGCGACTGTAACAATAGCTGGCAGCCCTTCAGGAATAGCTGCTACCGCCAAGCTGACTCCTGCTAAGAACATCGTATATAATTCCTGACCTTGAAGCACACCTACTGCCACCACTAAAACGGTTAAAAGCAGGGCTGCCACAATCAGAATTTTTCCAAGCTGCTCAAGCTTTCTCTGCAATGGGGTAATCATCGTTTCAGCACTTTGCAGCAGATCTGCAATTTGCCCCATGGCTGTTTTCATTCCTGTCCCGACAACTAGTCCTAATCCGCTGCCGCGTGTGATCATCGTTCCCATGAACGCCATATTTTCCATATCACCAATGCCAATGTTGGCTGCTTTTATGCTGCCGACAGATTTAGAAACAGGAAGAGATTCACCCGTTAATGCTGATTCTTCAATTTCTAAACTGTTTGACTCGATAATTCTTACATCAGCACCCACTCGGTCTCCTGAAGTAAATTTCATTATGTCACCTGGCACCACTTCTTTTGAAGGAATTTTCACCCATTCCCCATCCCTTAAGGCCATAACCTGTGGTGCTGATAACTCTTTCAGAGCATCCAGCGACTTTTCTGCTCTGCGCTCCTGGTAAAAGCCTAAAAATCCATTCACGATGACAATGGCAATAATAGCGATTGCATCAATATATTCACCTAGCAATCCAGAAATAAGGGTTGCTGCCAGCAGGACAATAACCATAAAATCTTTGAATTGACTAAAAAATAAGAGCAAAGCGGATTGCTTTTCTCCTTCTTCTAATTCATTATATCCGTATTGTTTGAGTCGTTTCCTTGCATCATCTTCAGTTAAGCCTTCTTTCATACTGCTGCTTAGAGCCTGCTCAACCTCGCGCTCATTCATTTCATGGAACTTCATCCGGACATCACACTTCCCCCTTATCATACTCACATGCGATAAATTGTTAAAACTCTGCCTCTCAACAAAGCTTATTCATACTCGTCCAAAAAAATGATATGATTCATACATATTGATTGAAATTTAAAGTAGAGGATGTTTTACATGTCTTTTGACGGACTATTTACGAGGGCGATGACAAAGGAATTGTCAGAGTCATTAACAGGCGGAAGAATCAACAAGGTTCATCAGCCATATAAAAATGAAATTATTTTGATGATCAGAGCGGGCGGGAAAAATCATAAACTGCTGCTGTCAGCACACCCAAGCTATTCACGTGTTCAGCTAACAAATGAAGCATATGATAACCCAGCCACTCCCCCAATGTTTTGCATGCTGCTTCGCAAGCATTTGGAAGGATATATTTTAGAAAATGTTCATCAAGTTGAACTGGACCGGATTATTATATTTGAGGTTAAAGGAAGAAACGAAATCGGCGATGTCTCAAGCAAACAGCTGATTGTAGAAATTATGGGTCGCCACAGCAATATTACGCTTGTTGATAAGGAACGAAACATGATCTTAGACAGCATTAAGCATGTATCCTTTGCCATCAATAGTCACCGTGCCCTTTTGCCTGGACAGGAATACAAACTTCCGCCTGCACAGCATAAAGCAAATCCCTTTGCTGCAGATGAAGATGATATTTTAAGAAAAATTGATTTTAACAGCGGAAAAATCGATAAACAGCTTGTTTCAGCCTTCAGCGGCCTGTCGCCTTTGCTTGCTAAAGAAGCATTGTTTCATGCAGGACTTGCAAACCGGACGACCATACCAAAAGCTTTCATGACACTTATGAAAAAGGTGGAAGAACACGCCTATACCCCTTCCATTACAGTGAACGAAAATAAAGAAAGCTTCTATTTATTTCCGCTCGAGCATGCCAATGGGCAATCCTATTCATACCCATCATTAAGCGCGATGCTTGACCGTTTTTATTTTGGCAAAGCAGAGCGCGACCGGGTAAAGCAGCAATCAAGCGATCTGGAACGTTTTATGCAGACGGAAAAAGAGAAAAACGAGAAGAAAATCAAGAAGTTAGAGCGTACATTAACAGAAGCTGCAAACGCAGATCAGCATCAGCTTTTTGGAGAGCTTATTACAGCAAACATGTACAGCATCGAAAAAGGCATGAAAAGCACTGAAGTAATCAATTATTATGACGAAAACGGCGCAACCGCTGAGATTCCGCTTGATCCTAAAAAAACGCCTTCTGAAAATGCGCAAAGCTATTTTAAGAGGTACACGAAAGCGAAAAACTCCATTGCTATCGTGCATGAGCAAATTGATAAAGCAAAGGAAGAAGCCGCATATTTTGATAGCCTGCTGCAGCAAATCCAAACAGCCTCCCCAAGGGATATCGAAGAAATACGGGAAGAGCTGATGGAAGAAGGCTATATCAAGCAAAAGCAAAAACGAAACGGCAAGAAACAGCAAAATGTCAAACCAACCCTTGATACATACACAGCTGGGGATGGAACAGAAATTCTGGTTGGCAAAAACAACAAACAAAACGACTACTTAACGAACAAACTTGCTGGCCGCGATGAAATCTGGCTTCATACAAAGGATATTCCTGGTTCACACGTCGTCATTCGCACCAAAGAGCCTAGTGACGAAACAATCCTTGAAGCGGCTGTCCTTGCTGCATACTTCAGCAAAGCCCGCAGCTCCAGCTCTGTTCCAGTTGATTACACACGTGTTCGCCATGTAAAAAAACCAAATGGAGCTAAACCAGGTTACGTGATCTATGAACAGCAGCAGACTGTGTATGTGACACCTAGCGAGGATGAGGTTTTGCGGTTGAAAAAGTGATTAGAGATGTTGTGTGAAATAGAGTTTGGGTAGGCAATTCTTGTGAATAAATTAAAATTGAGGGTGAGTAATTCCTGAAAAGGCTAAACCATGCTGAGTTCAGGAATCAGAAGTGATTTGTGAATTCCGAACTCCACCATCATGAATCAGGCATTAGAATAAAAGACTATTCCCGAAACCCTACCTTTTGTGTTTCATTTAAGCAGATTTATAAAAGTTTATGAGACGATAAACAAGAGGATGTGACATAAGTATTTAACACACCCATAGAACCGAATGGTTAGTCATCTTTCTAGCCATTCGGTCTTTTTATGATTAAAAAATATATTTTATTAACATGAGTGAAATGGAGCGGAGGACCCTCGACTCCTGTGGGCAATAGAGGAAAAGTTGAGACCCCGCAGAAGCTTTGCTTCGAGGAGGCTCAACTTCCTCCCCACGGAAAGCGAGGGAACGCAGCGCAGGTGGAACGGACTTGTTTAAATACCTTAACTAAGATATTGAATAATCGTGTTTTAGAATATTAATTTTGTTTTGTCCCAACCACTTTTTACGAGTTGTGTTTGCCCATTTATTTTACCTCCCCCTTCCCTTTTAAAGGAAAATGATAAATCGCCAAGAAAATATATATAAATCATTCACTATAAGCTTAGTAAAAATTCTTGTAACTTTTCGATAGGCTCAAACGAGTTATTAGTGTAAAGAAAAAAAGAAAGGGGGAAATCATTTGCATGATCAGGAAAATTTAGAAAAAATGATTCATCAGCTTTATAATCGTCATTATTTGGAAGTATATCGATTCCTAATCTGTTTTTCTGGCAATCAAAATGATGCAGAGGACTTAACTCAAGAAGTATTTATGCGTGTCTTAAACAATTCTTCTACTATACCAAGCTTAATTAACGTGAAAACATGGATCTTCTCAATTGCCAAACATGTCGCTGTTGACCACTATCGAAAAAAAAGATTTTCATCCCTTTTCACTGATGGGTTTTTCAAACAATTTAGATCTCTTGAAAAAGAACCAAATGAAATAGTTGAACAAAACGAATTAAAAGAACTGGTACACACTGCCATTTCAAGATTAAAACCCCATTATAGAGCGGTCGTCATTTTAAGAGGAATCAATGAATTTTCAATTAAGGAAACCTCTTTCATCCTTCAATGCAGTGAGTCAAAGGTGAAGGTAGACTATCATAGAGCCATAAAAGAACTAAGAAAAAAGTTAGACATGAAATCTGTGGAGGTGATCGAAAATGCAAAGGGATAAGGACATTTTTAAACTAATGAAAGAAACCTACCCACTAGAGCCTAGGGAAGAATTTGTTGAGTCCACTTCAAATAAATTAAAACAAAGGGCACGAAAATTAAACAGAAAGAAAAAAATCAAACGATTTCCTATAGCTTCAGCCAGCATTGCTATTTGTACACTTGCCTTATCGTGGTTTTTCTTTTATGGAGAAACAAATCTATTCACCAGTTCCCTCTCCTCTTTAGGAAAAGAAGAAAAACCTCAGTCAATCGTTAACCATCAAGACCCGCTAGTATTCATTTACCATTCACACAATACAGAGTCATTTTTTTCAGAAGCAAAAACGGATGACGCCAATCAGGCATTCCATGAAGATAGAAATATTTCATTAGTTGGAGAGAGACTGCGCCAATCATTGTTAAACAAGGGAGTTAACTCAATCCACGATGAAACGGATATAATGGGGATTTTAGACGAAAAAGGCTTGCCGTTTAGCCAAAGTTATACCGTTTCAAGAGATCCTTTAAATGCTGCTCTTGAAAAAAACCAGAGTATTAAAATGGCATTTGACATACACAGAGATTCAGCCAAAAGAATTGATACCACCGTCACATTAAACGGTAAAGACTATCCTCGGACTGCATTTGTTGTTTCTCAATCAAGTGACTTTTTTGAAGATAATTTAGAATTTGCAGAACTCCTTCACAGTAAAATAGAAGAAAAATATCCCACTTTGTCAAGAGGAGTTCTTATAAAAGCCGATACAAGCAAACAGAATACGTATAACCAAGACCTCATTGAACAATCCGTATTGATTGAAATTGGCGGAGTTGGAAACACATTAGAAGAGGAATATAGAACCGTTGATATCCTTGCTGAGGTAATTGAAGATATTTTAGGCAATGAACCGTATTAAACAATTAAGAGCGTTTCTGATTTTAAGCAGAGACGCTCTTCTTTTTGGCTAGACCTCATTAATTTTTCTCTTCTTGCCCTCCAGATGATGAAACCAGTGAAAAATAAGCGGAGATTTTACCGTTATTTCCAAAATCGAGCTATTTTCGTACAAAATAAGCGGAGATATTCCGGTTATTTAGAATAAAATCGCCTATTTTTCACGTTTTTATGTTAGTTAGTCGGAATTCCTCCGTCTATTTTAGCCAAATTTGAGTGATTTTACGATTTAAGCGGAATTCTTCCGCTTATTTATGAGATAAATAATATCCAACCAAAGCAACTGTGTTTGAAGAGAACGTTACATACCAGTTTGCTTAATCGCAAAATTCCTCTACTCCTTAAAACCCATCAATATCAGCCATCACATCTTTTAATATATCAATAGATTTCAAGGGTTGACCATCTATCTCTAAAGTGTGATTTCCATCTCCAATCAAACTTAATGTTAGATTATTATTCTTCCTCAATAGTTCAAATCGTTCTTCTATAAAACAAGGATCACGATCCCCAATAATACAAAGTCCTTCTTGTTCACTATTTACCATGCTATTAAAGACATCATCTCTTTGCAGCAACGGAGTCAGCCAGACTGCTTTTGCATGATGAAATACCGGGTTATGAAGCAGAACGCTTAATGCAATAGTTGCGATCGATTTCGCCACTATATAAAACTGATTATAATGTTTATCTTTGATGGCACCTTCAATTGCATGATACACATCTCTTGTAAAATCGTCAGCGTTTAGTTCTGCCATTTCTTCTCTGCTAAATCCATAGTTTATATGAAGTACATCAAACCCTTTGGAATAAAATATTCCAGTAGTAAAATGCAGTAACGGAGCTTGCGTTGTGTAGCCTGCTCCTGGCAAAACAATGACCAAATTACTTGTTTGTCCTTTTTGTTCTATTAATCTAAAAGGAAACCTTTTATTCTTCACTGTATAATTCACTCCCTATCGTGATATTCTGCATCTTCTTTTCTCTTTCTCTCCAAGATTATCTCTAACTCTTTTCTGGAATCAGGATGCAGCACAAGTCTGGCGCTTGGGTCTACAGTTGATGGTTTCACTTTTCTTCCCCAACTCCTGGAAAACGAACGCCAGTCACAGACCATTTCAATGAGATATTTCTTAGGCATTGGCAAGGCTGTTTTATTTTGCGGGTCTACAACCCAATATTCAGCATGATGTTTATTTTTATGCTGATGGTGCAGCCAAGCGTATTTCCACTTCATTTCATCTTCCTGATTTAACTCGCCATCTGAGAAGAATTTTTTTGCATATGGGAAAAATTCTTTAGGTGAAAATTTAGATAAATCATGAATAATGCCTTGAATGTACAAACCTTCCTTCCAGCACTCCACTAGTACATTTAATTTGTGATCAAGGATATACAAGAAATTTTTCCAATAGGCCCTGAACATATAATCCTCCCGCTATTTTCTAAATTAATTTTTTTCACTCCTTAGCTTCGTTAAGTTCAGTTTGAGTATCGAAGTATTAAATTTAGATATTCTCACAAAACAAACAACTGATGTACCACGCTTCTTTAGTTTTGGCTGTTTTCGTAAACATTGTTGTGTGAACATAAATGAGTAGAAGTTGATTTCCGCTCCAGGCGCTCGCTTTCCGCGGGTGGGCGCTGAGCCTCCTCGTCACTTACGCTCCTGCGGTGTCTCACCTATCCCACTTCTCCCGCAGGAGTCTCGCACCTTCTGCTCCAATCAACGAGTCTGTTATCAAATAGAAAACTTATCCAAAAACAACAAACTTTTAGAAAAAAGCCATAGTTTTAGATATAATAGCAACATATCCATTTATTGTAAAGTTGTAATTTTCTAGTTATATATAGAGATGATTCAGTTCTTTAAGGAAAGTGGCAGGATTATTAAAAAGGCTGTATAAATTTTATTCCCAAAAAGGAAAATTATGTTATTGTTGAACTAACAAAATTCCTTTCAGGGAGGGCTTTATATTTGAAATTTATGGATGATTTAGCAGGTGCTATATTTGATATTTTTAAATTCATGATAGGGTCGATTAGCTATTTACTTACAGGAATCATAATTGTTGCTGTTCCAATGTATTTGATAGTTTGGATATTTGGTTTATTTCAGTAAACATACCTTACATTAGTATCAATTGAGATCTCAATCCTCTTCAACTACAGGGGGCAGTTTACTTGAAGAAAGATTGTGAAGTTTAATAATAGAATATGAATATGTATTTAAAGTTTAAAGGAGGTTGCATATTTGAGACTTAGACAAATGGCTGTCGTTTTTCTTTTAAGTGAAGATCAAGATGTTTTGTTTCTTCAAAAAAAGTCAAAAGACTCTTTCTTTGCAGGTTTCTTAGTCCCAATAGGCGGACATATTGAAGGCCATGAAATAAATGAACCTCAAGAGGCTTGTTTACGAGAGATTGAGGAAGAAACTGGATTGAAAAGGGAATTCATAGAAAATCTAAAACTTAGATATATCGTACATAGAATAAAGGAAAATCAAGAAATTCGATTACAATATGTTTTCTTTGGAAATGTATCAAAAATTAATACCTTAATTGAGAGTGATGAAGGTTCATTAGCATGGGTAGGCTATAACGATATTTTAAGGAAAAATGTCTCAGCCACTACTATTGAAATAGTTAAACACTACAAGGAAATAGGCAAATCTACTGAAAATGTGTATGTAGGTTCAATGAGGTCACTAAAAGGAAATCCTACTATTACTTGGGGACTTTTAGAGGATTGGGAAAAGTAATTCTTCTGATAAATTAGCTTTTATTATATGTGAAAATAAAAGGTTATGAAGTATTGCACTTAACCAAACAGGTGCTTATGGTTAAGATCGCCTACCTATCCAGCCGACTTTACTTATGTAATAATCGGGCCAGGTTAGTTGAAGATATAAATTTAACTTGTGTTCAAAATTCGGATCATTGTTAAAGTAATAAAACAGGATATTTTAATTAAAGCAGTAAAAAGAGAGGTTATTCTGAAAAACGCTAAAAATCAAATTTCAGAAGCAACCTCTGTTATAATTTTAATTGTTAAAATATTTAATATTAACTAAAATTATCTGCTAAAAGTATTTAAGTGAATAAGGCGCTATTTGCTATACTAATTCTTGAGTGACTCTGAAAGTATGCGTGCGATCTGTTCGCTATTCTCTTCTCTATAAACATATTCATGATAATGTGGCTGGTGGATATCTTTCCAGCCCATTTCTATAGCCTTTTTATAATAATGTTTTGCTTGTTCCTTTTCGCCGGTCAAATAAAACATACAGGCTGCATTCCAATATAATGCCCTATCTCCATTCCAGTCCCAGCCTTTATCAAGTGCTTGAGCATAACTCCAAGCCGCACGGGCATAATCTATCTCCACGTCATACCTATAATCACCACGCATATAATGATTTCCGTTGACAAGGAGGTTGTTTAAAGGATGATTCCATCCAAATAGAACAGGGAAATCCGCCAGCAGTTTGAAACCAACAGACAGAGCTGTTCGCTGAGAAGCTATGTTGTTTGACCAGCACTGCCAACCAACTTTTCTGATACCTCTCTGTTTTGCGAGCATGAGTGTACCTAATGCTGTTTTTCGTGCCCACCCGTTACGCTGATAGTTTTCTTCTGTTTCAATACCTATTTCACACTCATCATCAACTACCCAATCCGTTAGGCACCAGCTAATAATAGTCGGCCCCTGCTGCGTATCTTGTATAGCGACACAACCAAACCCCTTATTCTCATATGTTTCTATTGAAGGCCAGTTCTCTAGTATTTCACTTATTACATCACTAAGCCCTATTACGTCTTGACGTTGCAACAAGTTTCCATTTATCGGAAAAATGCTATTATCAGCGGGAATGTCCATACTGCTCAAATTGTGAGTGAATGTCAGTCTCCCACTTCTCATAGGCAATAAATCCTTCATAACGATCTGAAGAACGCCATTCCATTTTTCATCTGTAGGATAAAATAGTACATAGTCTAGCTCTCCCTTTGAGACAAGCCCAGGTAACAGCTCCTCTTTGACTAAATTATTGGTTTCTTCAAAAAATAGATTGTTCTCTGTACTCCCCCCTAAAAAAATCCCTTGAGGGTTTGACAACAACGCTGTTTTACAGTCATTAGACAGAAAAACCCTGCCTGGCACAGTACCTTTAATGACACCTTTAATTGATAAATGATGTTTCAAAGGTTCAAAAAGATTTGCCGCTCTATAAAAGTTTTCTCTAGTAAGTTCAATTCCTTGAATCATGTTTTTTGAGTACATCATATCCGTTTGCCTCCCATGAGCTTATGAGAGGTTTTTTAACTAGAAATATAAACCTCTCACTCGCTTCTCGATTTGTTCGTTCTTAACCAAACACCATCACTCCCTTAAACGTATTAGAGGATATAATCTAGATGCTTTGAATCTTATGCCCTCACCTAATTATGGAATAATTATACAATTATTTCAAGATGTATATTATAATAAATGCAATATTTGTAAGGTTAAGTCTGATACTTGAAGTATTTGATGAGATATTAGAAGTCAGCTTAGACCATGCAAAAGTGTCTATTTATTTGATTCACTTACATGTACAAAATCTTAAATTAATTGAATTAAGAGAGGAATGGTAATATGAGTGTGCTCTTTAGAGTTGAATTGTATATAAGGGATATTGAAAAATCTATAAGCTTTTATCAAAATATCATTGGATTAGAACTCTATGGAAGAAGCGAACGTTCTGCACGCTTCAATTATGATTGTTTTTCATTATTACTTACTTCTGAAACCATTTTAGCTGATGATCATTATTTTAATAAAGGTGTAAAGGGAGATATGAGAGGAAAAGGGTTTGAATTCATTATTGTTGTTGAAGAATTAGAATCAGTTTATCAACGGTGTATGGATTACAATTACCCAATTGAAGTTGAGATAGAAAAATATCCTTGGGAAATGAGAGGATTCAAAATTGCCGATCCGGATGGGTATTTTTTAAGGATTACATCTAAATGAGAATTTTGAAGAAATGTGCTACGGCTGTCATATAAGGCAGCTTTTCTTATGTAATAAATTGGGCAGGATAGTTGAATAAAGATATCGAACTTTTATTATATGCAGTTAAATAAATTGAATAATGAGGATAAATGGATGAAGCATATAAAAGGAATTGTTGACTTATTAATAAATGAAGGGTTGATAACCAAAGAAGATTTAGAATTAAAGAGATTAAATAGTGGCACCACCAACGGCACAATATACACTCTTCTAATCGAAAAGGTTCCAACTTATGTCGTGAAAATTGATGATTCTAAGATTATAAGTTCTACCAATCTCTTTCTTACTACATATAAAGATGTAAAGTTGTTACCATCCATTCATTATATCGATGATAAACAAGAATTTATTGTCTATAGTTATATTTCTGGAGATACACATTATAATCGCGGTCCTAAATTAGAATGGATGACTGTGTTAATAAAAGAGTTATTCATTAAATACCATCAAGTTGAGAAAGATCTTTCTTGGGGGAGAATACAGGGAATACCGAGGAAATCTTGGTCAGACTTTAACCAAGCGAGTTTTGAATCTGCCCAACACAACATAGGAAACATACTCCCAATGAGCGATCATAATAAAGTAATGATGTTGTTAAATAAATTGAAAACATCTTATAAGCAAGAAGATAAATATTATCTACACGGAGATACTGGTGTTCATAATTTTGTATTCTTTTCTAATAGGTTAAAAGGTGTAATTGACCCATCTCCTTTAATCGGACCTAAAGTTTACGATTTTACATATGCGTTTTGTTCATCTCCAGATAGTTTGAATTTAGATACACTTTTTTCATTATTTCCTTTATGGAACAACAGTAATGACTTTACTGAGGAAAGGATTTTGGATGAAGTACTTTTCCAGTTGTACACACGAATTGGTGTATGTATTAAGGTTCATCCCCACGATCTAAATAAGTATTTGGAAGCCTGGAATGAATTGAAAAAGTATCTTCCTTCTATTTAATTTGTTAGGTAGATCTATAGTGTAACTAACCGGGCAGCATTCCTGTAATAAATGAAACCCGTTTTTATAGGTTAGTGAAATTATGTACTTAAACTATGGCGTACTTCAGTTAAACAAAACCATTCTATCAAAAAAGAAGAAAAAGCTTGAGGCTGCTAAGTTTCCCTCAAGCTTTTAGTATACAATTGTATTGTTTTCACCTTGTTATTCGCCCTGCAAAAACCGTATATTATTTATGAAGCCTTTTTAGATTTCCCACGATACCGAATCTACTTAACAAGCATTTACTTTCTTATAACCGAACAGTCTTCCCCCAAGCTTCCGGGTCTTTTCTCCATTGTGCCAGGCTTTTCACATCTTTTTCTTCAATATGACCTTTTGCCTCGGCCAATTCTGCTAGTGTTTCAAAATCACTTAATGCATGGGCAGTTACGCCGGCAGCACCCAGCTTTTCTGTACCAGCTGTCAGTCCATATGTAAAGATTGCAGCAACACCAAGTACTTCTAGTCCTTCTTCGCGCAGTGCTTCGACAGCCGTAATTGCACTGCCTGCAGTTGAAATTAAGTCTTCAACCACAACGACCTTTTGGCCAGCTGTCGCTTTGCCTTCAATTTGTTTGCCTTTTCCATGTCCTTTTGCCTTTGAGCGCACATAACACATTGGCAAATCCATCAGGTCACTTACCCAGGCAGCGTGCGGGATGCCTGCTGTTGCTGTGCCTGCGATTAATTCCGCTTCTGGGAATTGTTCTTCAATGATTTGTTTCAAGCCAGCTGCAATTTGTTTGCGTACTGCTGGATAAGACAATGTTAAACGGTTATCACAGTAAATCGGTGAGCGCAGTCCAGAAGACCAAGTAAATGGATCGTTTGGACTTAGAGCAACAGCCCCAATATCCAGTAAGCTTTGCGCAATTTCTTTTTTCATTGTAGTACGCCCTCCCATTGTGATTTCATTTGTTTATATTTTTCAAGCGGATTAGGATCGTTCGTGATCGACCTGCCAACAACGATCGCTGATGCACCAGCCTCTTTTGCAAATGCAGGAGTAGCGATTCTTTTTTGATCACCCTGTTCATCAGCTGCCGTTCGAATACCAGGAGTTACGGTTAAGAATCCACTTCCGAGCAGCCTTTTAATTTCCTCTGATTCAAATGCCGAGCATACGACTCCATCTAAGCCTGCTTCTTTCGTTAAGCTCGCATATTGTAAGACAGATTCTTTCAAGGTGGCTGAAATAAGCTGCTCTTTTTGCATTTGTTCTTCAGATGTACTTGTCAGCTGGGTAACTCCAATTAAGTTTGGACGTTTTTGGCTAGATAACGTACCTGCCTCTAAACCAGCAAGTGCTCTCTCCATCATTTCCTTGCCGCCGGCAGCATGAACATTCACTAGATCGATCTGCAGACGAGCAAGGCGTTCCATCGCTTTGCCTACTGTGTTCGGAATATCATGAAGCTTTAAATCCAGGAAAACCTGGTGACCTTTTTCTTTTAATTCTTGAACAATCCTCGGCCCTTCCTGATAAAAAAGCTCCATCCCTACTTTTAAAAAAAGCTGTTCATCGTTGAACTTTGAAAGAAATCTGTTCACTTCTTCTTTTCCTGTAAAATCAAGCGCGATGATAAGCGAGTTTTTCATGTTTGCCCCAGCTCCTTCCTGTACATTCTGAAATATGATCAAATCCTAATTCCTGCAACAATACTGGAAGTTCTTCAATGATCTTCGGACATACAAATGGATCGACAAAGTTGGCTGTTCCAACGGCTACTGCACTTGCACCTGCATAAAAGTACTCAATCACATCTTCAGCACTCTGTACTCCACCCATGCCGATGATTGGCAGTGATACATGCTGGCTTACTTCATGAATCATTCGAATCGCAACTGGTTTAATAGCTGGACCGGATAATCCTCCTGATTTATTGGCAAGAATCGGCTGAGCTGTTTTCAGATCAAGACGCATACCTAATAAGGTGTTGATCATCGTTAATCCGTCAGCACCGCCGTTTTCAACTGCTTTCGCCATCTCCACAATGTTCGTCACATTAGGGGAAAGTTTGACGTAAACAGGGACTTCCGAAACTTCCTTCACCTTTTTTGTTAAGTTTTTTGCCACCTCTGGGATCGTACCAAAGGCAATGCCGCCTGTTTTCACATTGGGACAAGATATATTTAATTCGAGGGCATGCACATTTTTCGCCTTCGATATTTCTTTTGCAACTTCTACATAATCCTCTTCCAGCGAACCAGCAACATTAGCAATAATCGGAACATCAAACTGTTCAAGCCAAGTCAGTTCTTCATTCAGCACTTTATCCAATCCCGGATTTTGCAGTCCGATCGCGTTGAGCATGCCTGCTGTTGTTTCTGCTACACGAGGAGTTGGATTGCCAAAACGCGGTTCAAGGGTTGTTGCTTTGATCATGATCGCACCAAGCTGAGTTAAATCAAATAACCCGCTGTATTCTCTGCCAAAACCAAAGCAGCCGGATGCAGGCATGATCGGATTTTTCAAGGAAAGACCTGGCAAGCTGATTTCTAATGACTTCATAAAACAACCTCCCCTGCTTTAAAAACGGGACCGTCACTGCAGACTTTTTTATATGTGTAGCCAGTTGGATCATCTGCTGTATGGCAAACGCAAGCAAAGCACGCACCAATGCCGCAGCCCATCCGCTCCTCAAGTGATAAGTAAACCTTTTTATTCTTTCCATAAGAAGCTTCCAAAGCTCTTAGCATCGGAGTTGGTCCGCAAGCGTATAGGATATCAAAATGTACATCCTCGTTTGCTATAACATCTGTAACAAATCCGGCTGTTCCATAGCTTCCATCTGCCGTTGCAATATAGGTTTCACCTAAACTCTTAAAATACTCTTCATAAAAAACTGCTTCTTTAGTTTGGAAGCCTAAAATATGTGTGACAGTGAAGCCGGCAGCTGTAAGACGCTTTGAAAGCTCATAAAGCGGAGGAACACCAATACCGCCGCCAACCAGCAGAACAGTATCTCCTTGCTCACTCGCTTCTACTGGAAAACCATTGCCTAGTGGTCCCAGTACATCTACAAAATCTCCTGCACTACTTTCAGATAAAAGCTTTGTTCCTTTGCCTTCTGCACGGTAGATCATTGTAAATTCACTGGTGTCCTTGCTGATGCTTGAAATACTGATCGGTCTTCTTAACAGTGGGCCGAATTCTCCGCCTGTTTTCAAATGAACAAATTGACCAGGTTCGTTCATTTCGCGGACAAGCTCACCACTAAGGGTGAGCTCATAAATATCCTTTGCTATTTGAGATTGGCTGACAACCTTACATAGCTCCTGCTTGATCATACGAGCACTGCCTCCTGTCCTGCCTCCGGATGACTCATTGCTTCTGCAGAAAAGTTCATTGATTCAATTACTTGTAAAATCGCTGAAGCTGTATCAAGAGAAGTTAAGCATGGTACACCATTTTCAACTGACTCGCGGCGGATTCGGAAGCCATCACGCTGTGGCTGCTTTCCTTTTGTCAGCGTGTTAATGACAATTTGTGCTCCGCCATTCCGGATGGCATCGAGCAGGTTTG
Organism: Cytobacillus gottheilii; assembly: GCF_900166665.1. Taxonomy (GTDB): domain Bacteria; phylum Bacillota; class Bacilli; order Bacillales; family Cytobacillaceae; genus Cytobacillus; species Cytobacillus gottheilii_A. Next base: position 2,929,559 of record NZ_LT800494.1, read on the forward strand.
GACCTTCAGAACCAATTTTGTCTGTTACATCAACAGGGATGCCGTTTGCTTCTAACACTTCAGCCGTTCCGCTTGTCGCCATGATTCTATACCCGATTGAAACGAATCTTTTCGCAAGCTGCAGTGCCTCTTCCTTATCTTTGTCTGCAACCGTCATTAACACTGTGCCAAACTTATGAATGTTCATACCGGAAGCAACAAGGCCTTTATACAATGCTTTTTCAAGTGTTGTATCCTTACCCATTACCTCTCCGGTTGATTTCATTTCAGGTCCAAGTGTAATGTCTACACGTCTTAATTTAGCAAAAGAGAAGACTGGAACCTTTACATATACACCTGAACGTTCTGGTACAAGTCCAGTTGAATAGCCTAGTTCTTTTAATGATTCTCCCAGAATGACTTTTGTTGCTAGATTGGCCATTGGCACATTTGTTATTTTGCTTAAGAATGGAACGGTGCGGCTTGAACGCGGATTGACTTCAAGCACATAGACCTCTTCTTTTGCGACAACATATTGAATGTTTAACAGTCCAACAATGCCTAATCCCTTTGCAAGCTTTTCTGTATAAGTGATTAGCTTTTCTTTTACAGCTGCAGAGATATTTTGCGGCGGGTACACAGCAATGGAGTCGCCTGAGTGCACACCGGCTCTTTCGATATGCTCCATAATTCCAGGGATTACTACTGTTTCACCATCACAAATCGCATCCACTTCGATTTCTTTGCCTGTTAAGTAGCGGTCGATTAACACAGGATGCTCGGGATTTACTTTTACCGCGTTTTTCATGTAGTGCAATAATTCTTCTTCTTTATAAACGATCTCCATTGCTCTTCCGCCCAGTACATACGATGGTCTTACAAGCACTGGATAGCCAATTTCAGAAGCGATCAGAACCGCTTGCTCAACCGACTTTGCTGTTTTTCCTTTTGGCTGCGGAATTTGCAGCTCTGTTAAGGCTTGTTCGAACTTGTCGCGGTTCTCTGCACGATCCATATTTTCAAGAGTTGTACCTAAGATTTTCACGCCTCTTGCCACTAATTGATCAGCAAGGTTAATGGCTGTCTGACCGCCGAATTGAACAACTACACCTTCAGGCTGTTCAAGATCGATAATGTGCATGACATCTTCAATCGTCAATGGCTCAAAATATAGCTTATCTGAAATACTGAAATCAGTTGAAACCGTTTCTGGGTTGTTGTTGATGATAATCGCTTCGTAGCCAGCTTGTTTAATCGCCCATACAGCATGAACGGTTGAATAATCAAACTCGATTCCCTGCCCGATGCGGATTGGACCAGATCCTAAGACAATGACACTCTTTTTCTCTGTTACAATCGATTCGTTCTCTTCTTCATATGTGCCGTAGTAATATGGAGTTTCTGATTCGAATTCAGCAGCACATGTATCAACCATTTTGTATACCGGCATTAAATCCTGTTCTTTTCTCCACTCGTAAACATCCAGTTCCGTGCTATTCCACAGCTTCGCGATCACTGAATCGGCAAAGCCCATTTCCTTCGCTTTTTTCGCAGTATCATACTGGAATGGATGATCCTTTACTTGTTGTTCAAAAGCAATGATTTTTGAAAATTTATGCAGGAAGAACAGATCAATTTCACACCACTCATGAATGGTTTCAATTGTGATTCCGCGTTTTAATGCTTCTCCGATATAAAATAAACGCTCATCACCAGCTTTTCTAATCCGTTTTTCTAAAAGGGCATCATCAATGCTATCTGCATCATTTAAGGCAAGATGGAATACATTTGCCTCTAATGAGCGAATCGCTTTAAGCAGGGATTCCTCAAACGTGCGCCCGATGGCCATAACCTCTCCCGTTGCCTTCATTTGCGTTCCCAGTGTGCGGTTGGCCGATTCAAATTTATCAAATGGCCAGCGCGGAATTTTTGAAACCACATAATCCAATGCTGGCTCAAAGCTTGCATATGTTTTTCCTGTAACAGGATTCATCATTTCATCCAGTGTCAGTCCAACAGCAATTTTTGCAGCAAGCTTTGCAATTGGATAGCCTGTAGCTTTTGAAGCAAGTGCCGATGAACGGCTTACCCTTGGATTTACTTCAATGATGTAATAATTGAAGCTGTAAGGATCTAGGGCAAGCTGCACATTACAGCCTCCTTCAATCTCAAGTGCACGAATGATTTTTAAAGACGTATTGCGCAGGAGCTGATATTCTCTGTCACTTAAAGTTTGGCTCGGTGCAACAACGATTGAGTCGCCCGTATGAACACCGACTGGATCAATGTTTTCCATATTACATACGACAATTGCATTATCATTTGAGTCGCGCATTACTTCATATTCAATTTCCTTGTAGCCAGCAATGCTTTTTTCAAGCAAACACTGTGTGACAGGACTATTTTTTAAACCGCTTGTAACAATTTCAATCAGTTCTTCTTCATCCTGGCAAATTCCGCCGCCAGTGCCGCCTAATGTATAGGCTGGGCGGACAATAACAGGGTACCCGACACGCTCGACAAATGTATAAGCTTCTTCGAGATTGTGAATAATGTCGCTCTCTGGGACAGGCTCTCCCAGTTCATGCATTAAGTTTCTGAAAAGGTCACGGTCCTCTGCTTTTTCAATTGCTGTAAGCTTTGTGCCGAGAATTTCAACGCCGCACTCTTCCAGCACCCCGGATTTCGATAATTCGACTGCTAAATTGAGTCCTGTCTGTCCGCCTAAAGTCGGCACAAGTGCATCTGGTCTTTCTTTGCGGATAATTCGGCTTACAAATTCAAGCGTAAGCGGTTCGATATAAACGGCATCTGCTATTTCTGTGTCTGTCATGATTGTAGCAGGATTGGAGTTTACTAGAATAACTTTGTAGCCTTCTTCTTTTAAGGCAATACATGCTTGTGTTCCTGCATAATCAAATTCTGCAGCCTGGCCGATTACGATCGGGCCTGATCCGATGACGAGAATGCTTTTTATATCTGTACGCTTTGTCATTTGTTTACACCTTCCAATTTGTCAGATTCAATCATTGCTAGAAATTGTTCAAAAAGTCCATTTGCATCCTCTGGTCCTGGCGAAGCTTCTGGATGGTACTGGACCGTGAATGCCGGATAATCTTTATGTTTTAACCCTTCAATCGTACTGTCATTTAAGGCAATATGTGTAACTTCTAATCTTGTATCCTCTAAAGAGGTCTCGTTCACTGTATAACCGTGGTTTTGCGAAGTCAGTGCCACCTTGCCTGTCGCTAAATCTTTTACCGGATGATTGGATCCGCGGTGTCCGAACTTCATTTTCTCAGTATTCGCTCCACAGGAAAGGGCAAATAATTGATGTCCAAGACAGATGCCAAACAATGGAACCTTGCCAAGCAAACCCTGGATCATACTAATTGCTTCCGGAACATCCTTTGGATCTCCAGGTCCGTTAGAAAGCATGACACCATCAGGGCTAAGATTTAAGATTTCCTCGGCTGTAGTATGATACGGAACAACAATCACGTCACAGCCTCTGTTGTTCAATTCACGCAAAATGCCGTGCTTCATTCCGTAATCAACCAGCACAACTCGTCTGCCGCGGCCAGGACTTGGATAAGCTGTTTTGGTAGAAACCTGCTTCACTTGGTCTGTTCTTAGTGAAGTGGAGCGGAGCTTTTCGATCACATCTTCTGGATTTTCTTCTATTCTGCAGATAATTCCTTTTAATGTGCCGTATTTGCGGATGATTCTTGTCAGTTTTCTCGTATCAATTCCTGAAATGCCAGGGATATTGCGCAGCTTTAGAAAATCGTCCAATGAGCGTTCATTCCGCCAGTTGGATGGGAAGTCAGCTGCTTCCTTGACGATTAACCCGTTGATTGCAGGGTTAATGCTTTCAAAATCATCGCGGTTAATGCCATAGTTTCCGATTAAAGGATATGTTAAGGTTACAATCTGGCCACAGTAAGATGGGTCCGAGAGTATTTCCTGATAGCCTGTCATTCCAGTATTAAAAACAACCTCTCCGCTAAGCATTCGTTCTCCGCCAAAGCCTTCTCCGATAAAAATCGTTCCATCCTCTAAGATTAGTTGTCTTTTCATGATGTCACACGCTCTCTTTCCCATACAATTTTTCCTTCTGAAATCGTCATCGCTGGATAGCCTGTGCATTCCCAGCCTGCAAATGGTGTGTTTCTTCCTTTTGATAAAAAGGTTTCAAGGTCGATCTCTTCTCTTTGTTCTAAATCCAGCAATACTAGATCTGCTGCTGCTCCTACTTCTATCGTTCCTGATGCTAACCCAAAGGTTTCAGCTGGTTTTTTCGTTAGAAAATCTATCAGCTGCTGTAAGGATAGAATTCCTTTTTGAACTAAGTGTGTATATAGAAGCGGGAACGCTGTTTCTAAGCCAACAATTCCGAATGGAGCCAGCTGCATGGATTCCGCCTTTTCTTCACTTGAATGCGGGGCATGGTCTGTTGCGATAAAATCAATCGTGCCGTCCAAAAGCCCTTCAATAAGTGCCTGACGGTCTTCTGTTCCCCTCAGCGGCGGATTCATTTTATAATTTGTATCCAGTGAAGGAATATCTTCATCACACAGAAGAAGATGATGAGGAGTTACCTCCGCTGTTACTTTAATGCCTGCCCGCTTTGCATCTCTGACTACTCGGACAGACTCTTTTGTACTGATATGACAAACATGATAATGACAGTCTGCTGCTTCAGCGAGCAGAACGTCTCTTGCAATATGTACAGATTCACACACAGAAGGAATGCCATTTAATCCATTTTTCTCTGAAAAAGTTCCTTCGTGGACAGATCCTTTATTAATTAAGGTATTTTCTTCGCAATGAGCCACAATCGCCATGTTGACTGCAGCTGCCTTTTTCATTGCTTCTAACATCATTCCGGCAGATTGAACACCAACACCATCATCTGTAAAAGCAAATGCTCCAGCTTCCTTCAATGCTTGGAAATCAGTTAATTCCTTTCCGGCTTCTCTTATTGTTATAGATGCATACGGGAGCACTTTTACGGCAGCACTTTCAGCAATTCTTTTCTGCATCCATTCCATTTGTTCCTTGCTGTCTGGCACCGGACGCGTATTTGGCATAGCTGCTACAGTTGTAAAACCGCCTCTAGCAGCAGCGTTTGTTCCTGTTTCAATCGTTTCTTTATGCTCACCGCCAGGCTCGCGCAAGTGGATATGCAAATCAATAAAACCTGGGGATAGGACTAGACCGCTTGCATCAATATTTTGCTCGGCTTCGCTCTTAATCTCTTTTGCGATTTCGGCAATCTTTCCATCTCTGATCAGCACATCTGACTGCTGAAGCTCCCCTTCTTTAGTTAGCAACTGTGCATGTTTGATTAGAATTGACATAGTTTGCACTCCCTTTCCCATTTTCAATTGATCTTTTTAAAACAGCCATTCGGATGTATACACCATTTTTCATTTGCTTAAAAATTCTTGAGCGTTCACATTCTACTAAAGAATCTGCAATCTCAACGTCGCGATTGACTGGTGCGGGATGCATAATGATGCTTCCTTTTTTCATGCGCTTCTCGCGCTCAACCGTCAATCCATATGAATGGTGATAATCTTCTGCTGTCATCCCTGACTGATCAGCATGTCGTTCGTGCTGAATTCTCAGCAGCATGACTACATCTGCCGTTGTGATTGCCTCATCAATATTTTCGTAGCTGCATTCTTTCATCATCTCTTCATCAAACCAAAACTCCGGTCCGGAAAAAACCACTTCTGCACCTAATCTAGTCAAACTTTCTGCATTTGATCTTGCCACCCGGCTATGACGGATATCACCGATGATTGCTACCTTTAGACCAGCAAATCCACCGAATTCCTGCTTAATCGTCAAGAGATCCAGCAATGATTGTGTAGGATGATGCCCGCAGCCGTCACCGCCATTTAAAATCGCTACATCCGTTTTACCAGTTAATTGATCAAAATAGCGATCTTCCTGATGCCGGATGACGACGGCATTGACGCCGATCGCTTCTAAGGTTTTCACGGTGTCATATAGTGACTCACCTTTTGACACACTCGAAGTGCTTACTTCAAAAGGTATGATATCAAGGCCTAGCCTGCGTTCTGCTACTTCAAAACTGCATTTTGTTCTTGTGCTGTTTTCAAAAAACAAATTTGCCACAAAGGTTTTATTGGCAGGTGTCCATGTTCCCCCTTCAATAAAATGCTGGGCGTCAGCTAAAATGATTTCGATCTCATGATTTGAAAGTTCCGTCATGGTCAGTAAATGATTTTCCATGGGTATAACCCCTTCCTGTTCCTCTTGATATAAAAATAAGCACCCTGACATTTTTGGTCAGGGTGCTGAAGAGTTGAAGGTTTTAGGCATACGGGTATACTTCCCCTGATATACCTAATGTGCTTCAACACCCTTGTAAGCCTCTCTGGACTTTTCTTAAAAGGCGTTATGCCACATCATCATTGTGAGATTCGTTTTCATCTAAATCCGCCATTTTCTCTCTGCCTGGAAGGATCAGGTTTAATAACACACCGCTGATTGCTGCAAGTGCCATTCCTTCAAGTTCAAAGTTTCCAATGGCGATATGTGCTCCGCCAATTCCTATAACTAAGATGACAGATGAGATGACAAGGTTGCGGTTATTGCCAAAGTCAACTTTGCTGTCAACTAGCAGTCTTAAACCAGATGAAGCGATAATTCCGAACAGCAGAATCGATACGCCTCCCATTACTGGAGAAGGAATGGATGAAATTAATGCAGTTATTTTTCCAATGAAGCCGAATAGGATTGCGAATACCGCTGCTCCAGCCAAAACATATACGCTGTAAACCTTTGTAATCGCCAGCACACCAATGTTTTCTCCATACGTCGTTTTCGGCGGTCCGCCAATTAGAGCGGAAATCATTGTAGCTGTTCCGTCTCCTAAAATGGAGCGGTGTAAGCCAGGATCTTTAATATAGTTCTTGCCTACAACCTTACCAAGGACAAGCTGATGTCCGATATGCTCTGAAATTGTCACAATTGCTACTGGAGCCATCAGGAATATTAATGTCGAAGTAATGCTGATATCATAATGCACAATCGGGAAAATAAAATCTGGCATTTCAATCCATGCTGCTTCTCTTACTCCTGTGAAGTCAACAATGCCGATTATCACTGAGTATAGATATCCGACGATGATTCCTAAAAGGATGGATACCATTCCAAACATGCCTTTGCCGAAGATTGAAAACAAAATTGTTGCTGCAAGTGTTACAATCGCTGCTGAGAAGTGAAGCAGACTGTATTCTCCTGATGCAGGGTTATTCATGGCCATGCCAACTGCTGTACCTGCTAGAGCCAAACCAATTACGATAATCACCGGACCAACAACAACTGGCGGTAAAATATTCATAATCCAGCGGAAGCCTGCTTTTTTAATGATTAAAGCCACTATGCCGTATACGAGACCAGCTATGAAGGATCCGATCATCGCTGCGCCAGGTCCGCCAATCTCATGAGCCGTGGTTAAAGGAATGATGAAGGCGAAAGACGAGCCAAGATAGGCTGGTACTTGAAACTTAGTGATTAAGAGGAAAGCAAGCGTCCCTATACCGCTTGAAATAAGGGCCATTGCTGGGCTTAAGTCAACTAAAATGGGTACAAGTACGGTTGCACCAAACATGGCGAATAAGTGCTGTAAGCTAAGTGTAAGCCATTGAAATGGTGATGGTTTATCTTTAATATCTAGAACTGGATTTCTCATAAGGCTCTCTCCCTTTACATTCATTTAAGTAAAAAACCCTCTTTGCGTTAGGCTGCAAAGAGGGTATAAGAGCACAGCAAAAGAAAGACAATTCTCTTGCCGGTTCCCCTTTGTCAGCCTCACGGGACTGCTTTTAAAAAGGGTATGAAATTTTTAATGATTGTTTTCGTATATGCTGACTTGATCACTTTCGTCGACTTCTTTTAGTTCGACGACAATTTTCTCCAAGCTCGATGTCGGGATATTCTTGCCAACAAAGTCAGCTCTGATCGGCAGCTCGCGATGACCGCGGTCAACTAGCACTGCCAGCTGAATGGAAGATGGTCTGCCTAGGTCAATTAGTGCATCTAATGCAGCTCTCACTGTTCTGCCTGTGTATAAAACATCGTCTATAAGAATAACCTTTTGATCTTTTATATCAATTGGGATACTTGAGCCTTTTATAAGCGGCTCTTCGTTTGGTGTCTTTTTTGTTAAGTCATCTCGATATAACGTGATATCTAGTTCACCAACTGTAATTTTTGCGCCTTCGATTTCTTCTATTCTTTTAGCCAGCCGGTTAGCTAAGTAAATTCCTCGAGTTTTAATCCCGATTAATATGCAGCCTTCGATTCCTTTATTTTTCTCAATAATTTCATGAGCAATCCTCGTTAATGCTCTGCGGATCGCTTGTTCATCTAAGACAATTGCCTTCTGCGGCATTCTATTCACCTCGTCTTGTCTTATCTTTGTCCAAACAAAAAACCCTCTCACAATGCGGCGAGAGGGTAGATTTGCAGAATTCACACACACAGAAACTGAGCATGTATGGTTCTAATCCGACTCCTTCTCAGCCTCACGGGACTGTCTTAAAGGACTTATTCAACTGTGTTTATCATATAGCAGTTATCGAATTTTGTCAACGGTTATTTCTTAATGAATCAAGCAGTTCAGCATAATCAGCTGGAATTGGTGCTTCAAACTCGATATACTCACCAGTGCGGGGATGATCAAAGCCTAATACTCCTGCATGCAGAACTTGTCCATTAAAATCAATTGTTTTCCTTGGACCATATTTCGGATCGCCAGCAAGCGGGTAGCCAATATATTTCATATGAACACGAATTTGATGTGTTCTTCCTGTTTCGAGCTGACATTCCACGAGTGTGAAGTTCTCAAAACGTTCGAGTACCCGGAAATGAGTGACAGCATGCTTGCCTTCATCTACTACTGCCATACTTTGACGATCTTTAGGATCCCGTGCAATTGGGGCATCAATTGTCCCATAGTCATGGGGAATCAAACCATGCACAACCGCTTTGTATTTACGGGTAACCGTTTTTTCAACAAGCTGATTGACAAGACTTTCATGAGCCATGTCATTTTTAGCAACCATCAAAAGACCAGAAGTATCTTTATCAATTCGGTGGACAATACCCGGTCGCATTACACCATTAATACCAGAAAGGTCTGTACAATGCGCCATTAATCCATTTACAAGCGTTCCCGTTTGGTGTCCCGCTGCCGGATGTACAACCATCCCTTTTGGTTTATTCACGACAAGAACATCCGAATCTTCAAAATAAATTTCCAAATCCATTGGCTCTGCTTCAATATCAAGCTCTTCAGGATCAGGTAAAGAAATTTCAATTTGATCGTTCAGACTGCATTTATAGTTCGTTTTTATGGTTTTCCCGTTAACAAGCACCAAATTCTCTTTAATCCACTGCTGTACTTGTGTTCGGGACCATTCTTCATTTACACTTGAAAGAACCTTATCAATTCTTTCTCCTACTTGTTCCTCAAGAACGATGTGTTCCACTTTTTCCATCTTTTTTCTCCTTCTTAGCTGCTATTTCCTCTAAGATCATTTGCAGCATTAACATTCCAACACCAATACATAATGCGGCATCAGCTACATTAAAAATAGGGAAATCATAAGAAAAGATATACGTATTAATAAAGTCTACAACTTCCTGATGTAAAACCCGATCAATAAAATTTCCTATCGCTCCACCAAGCATTAATGCTAAAGATACACCCAACAGATGGTTTCCTTTTGCCGCTTTTTGCATGTAATAAACAATTCCAATGATGACAATAACGGTTATGATATAGAAAAACCACATTTGCCCTTCCAGTATGCCCCAAGCAGCACCAGGATTGCGATGGGATGTTATATACAGAAAATCTTCAATAATTTCAACGCTTTCACCAAGCTCAAAATTTTTGACAATCAGCCATTTTGTCAGCTGATCAAGCGCAATGACAAATACTGTAATTATGTAATAAAACACAAAGGCAACCTCCACAATTCATATCGTTACCTTAGCATTTTAGCATAAACAGTCTGAAAGCAACAGTAAGCATTCTTTAAAAGAGTGCTTTTCGGTAAAATTTCCCCAGGCTTGTGTAATCGTCTTTTGACTTGAGAGTTGGAATTTCTTTTAGCAGTTCTGTTGGCAGAAGTTCTCCCGAAAGCTCGCACATGCCATAATTGCCTTGTTCAAGTTTTCCAATTGTTCTTTCAACATCGTGCAATTCTTCAAGAAGGATAGGTTTAATTAGCGGATTACTGGTACCATTCATTAGCCTTTCTAAAAGTTCTTGTCTCGTGTTACGGAGTTCTGAATAAAGATCGTTAATGTTTGCATCCATATCTTTTCCTCCGTTCATTTTGTTTCTTATATTATTTTCCGCATGCTCGAGCATGACACGGGAAAACATTTAACATAAGGAACAACATTTGACGGAGGTGGTAATAATCAACAGATAATATGAATGCATACATTCATTAAAGTAAGGGTTAAAATGATTTCCACTTCAGAGTGCTCGCTTTCCGCGGGTGAGAGTTGAGCCTCCTCGGCGCTATAGCACCTGCGGGGTCTCAACTTTCTCACTTCTCCCGCAGGAGTCTCGCACCCTTCCGTTTCAATCAACAAGTGTAGCTGTTGACAAAATTCTTATAAAAAAATTCAGTCCATAAAATTAATAAAGATAATGTTTTTCACCTCTGTAGTTTTCAACTCAGGAATGAAAAAAAGCTGTGGACTTATCTGATTTCCCTTCCTGCCCTGCATAGGAGGAATCAGTGAAATAAGCGGAGATTTTACCCTTATTTTCAAAATTGAACTATTTTTGAGCAAAATAAGCGGAGTTTTTCCGACTATATTGAAAAAAATCACCCATTTTCATGCTTTTCGGGTAGTTAGTCGGAATTTTTCCGTCTATTTCAGCACATTTTCGGTGATTTTGTGATTTAAGCGGAATTCTTCCGTTTATTTATGAGGTTGTGTAATTCCGATGTTGCTGGAAAAAGGTAATTTTACACTATGCCTTGATTTAAGACTCGCGCTCTTGCTCAGCACCCGCCTCACAAGAAAGTGACTACTCGCAGTGTCTAAGTAAAAACATAAGTTTACAGCCAATATTTTAAACAATAAAAAAATCCGAATGATTAGAAAGTGTTATTTCCTAATCATCCGGATACAATGCAAGGCTAAGCTCCAGCCCCTGTTTAGTTAAATTTATGCTAAATGGCTATAGTTGTTTTTCACAACATCTGCACAGCGTGGGCAGAGAGTTGGGTATTCTTCGCTTTGGCCAACCTCTGGAGTGACTGTCCAGCAGCGTTCACATGTTTCACCTTCTGCTTTTGAGACCACGATAGCTGTGTTCTCAAATTTAACAGCATTTTCAGGCGCTTCTTCGTATGTGCCGGCAATTTCAAATCCGGAAACAATAAATAGCTGCGGCAGATTTTCGCTGATGGTATCAAGCAATGCTTTTACTTCATCATTTACATATAACGCAATTTTTGCTGTTAATGATTTTCCAATTACTTTTGCATTACGAGCTTCTTCTAGCGCTTTTAATACGTCGTCGCGCAGCTTCATAAATGACGTCCATTTTTTCTCCAGTACTTCTGCATTTGGAAGATCAACATATTCTGGCATGTCTGTTAACTGCACACTTTCTTCCTGAACATTTGGAATAAAGCCCCACACTTCATCAGCTGTGTGCGATAAAATTGGCGCAGTAAGCTTCGTTAAAGCAATTAAGCTTTCATAAAGTACCGTTTGAATCGCACGGCGGTCCTCATGATCTTTTGCCTCAATGTACAGAACATCTTTAGCAAAATCAAGATAGAATGCACTTAGATCTAACGTACAGAAATTATTGATGCTATGGTAGATGGAAGCAAATTCATAGCGATCATAAGCAGCTACTGAATGTTTAATCAGCTTATTCAGCTTCACAAGCATAAACTGATCTACTTCACGCAGGTTTTCATATGCTACTTTATCTTTTGCCGGATCAAAATCAGCTAGATTTCCAAGTAAGAAGCGGAACGTATTACGGATTTTCCGATATACTTCTGCCACTTGCTTAAGAATAGGATCAGAAACGCGAACATCTGCCTGATAGTCAACTGATGCTACCCATAAACGCAAGATGTCAGCACCTAACTGATTCATTACTTTAGCAGGCACAACAACATTTCCTACAGACTTACTCATCTTTCTGCCTTCTCCATCCAGTACAAACCCATGGCTTAATACACCTTTATATGGTGCTTTGCCTGTTACAGCAACAGCCGTTGATAATGAAGAGTTAAACCAGCCGCGATATTGGTCAGATCCTTCTAAATAAAGGTCTGCTGGTCTTTGCAGGTCTTCTCTTTCAAGCAGAACCGCCTGATGGGAAGAGCCCGAGTCAAACCAAACATCCATAATATCTGTTTCTTTCGTAAATTGCCCATTCGGACTTCCTGGATGTGTAAATCCTTCCGGAAGCAGTTCTTTTGCTTCTTTCTCGAACCAAATATTTGAGCCATGCTCTCTAAATAATGCTGATACATGGTCAATGGTTTCGTCTGTAATGATCTCTTCGCCATTTTCCGCATAAAAGACTGGAATTGGCACACCCCATGCACGCTGACGGGAAATACACCAATCACCTCGGTCGCGGACCATGTTATACAAACGAGTTTCTCCCCAAGCTGGAACAAACTGAGTATCATTAATCGCTTGAAGCAATTCACTTCTAAAATCTTTAATCGATGCAAACCATTGTGCTGTTGCACGGAAAATAACTGGCTTTTTCGTTCTCCAATCATGCGGATAGGAGTGAGTAATGAAGGAGATCTTCAGTAACGCGCCAGCTTCCTGCAGTTTCTCAGTAATTGGCTTGTTGGCCTGATCATAAAATAAGCCTTCAAAACCTGGTGCTTCATCTGTCATATTTCCTTTATCATCAACTGGACATAATACTTCAAGGCCATACTTGCTGCCGACATAAAAGTCGTCTTCCCCATGTCCTGGTGCTGTATGAACACAGCCCGTTCCAGCATCAGTCGTAACGTGTTCACCAAGCATTACGAGTGAATCACGGCCGTATAAAGGATGCTCCGCTAAGATGTTTTCCATCTCCGCGCCTTTAAATGTTTTAACAACCTTATGCTGTTCCCATTCAAGCTCACTTGCAACAGCTGAAAGAAGGTCTTCTGCAATAACAAACTTCTCTTCATTTGCTTCCACAACAATATAATTTAATGTTGGATGCACTGAGATCCCTAAGTTTGCTGGAATCGTCCATGGCGTTGTTGTCCAGATGATGATTTTCGTATCAGCATCAAGAACATTTTTGCCATCCTTTACAGGGAAAGCCACATAAATGGACGGAGAACGCTTATCTTTATATTCAATTTCTGCTTCAGCAAGTGCAGATTCTGAGGAAGGAGACCAATAAACTGGCTTTTTGCCTTTATAAATATAGCCTTTTTTCGCCATATCCCCAAAAACTTTAATTTGCTGCGCTTCGTATGCTGGTTTTAGTGTGATATATGGATTTTCCCAATCACCTCTAACACCCAGTCGTTTAAATTGCTCACGCTGGCTGTCGATTTGCTCATACGCATATTCTTCACAAAGCTTACGGAATTCAGCAACCGTCATTTCCTTACGTTTTACACCTTTGTTTGTAAGCGCCTGTTCAATTGGAAGGCCATGTGTATCCCAGCCTGGCACATATGGTGCATGAAACCCGTTCATTGATTTAAATCGAACAATAAAATCTTTTAGGATTTTATTTAAGGCGTGACCAATATGAATATCTCCGTTTGCATATGGAGGTCCATCGTGAAGAACAAACATTGGACGATCTTTTGTCCGCTCCTGGACCTTTTCATAAATGCTCATGTCTGACCATTTATCCTGTACTTCTGGTTCGCGTTTTGGCAAGTTGCCGCGCATCGGAAATTCTGTTTGTGGCATTAATAGTGTATCTTTGAATTCCATTCCTGTTTCCTCCTGTCATCTCTATCGACCATCATAACCTTTTTTTCGGGTAAAAATCCGCTGAAACGCAAAAAAACCTTTTCATCCCATAAAGGGACGAGAAGGTTTTAATTCCCGCGGTACCACCCTTGTAGACAGAGAAACAGCCTCTATCCGCTCAATTAGCATTCATAACGCGAATGAACCGTCCCGCCTAGCAGCTAAAAGCGTTCAGCAAGGAACTCAAGGGTGATTTTCTAAGTCTCAGCTTATACCAGGATCCCACCTCTTCCCGGCTCTCTGCAAGCGTCCTTTATGTCCGCTTCTATAAACATTTGAGAAATATACTGTCCCTCTCAACGATTTAACATTGATGATTTTGTGATAAAATTATATGCGAAAACTTCTTATTTCGTCAAGCGTATGAATCTTCTTCTTCAGCATTTTTCAATTCAGTCGCATCAAGCTTGTATTCTAACAAATGATCCCAGTCATCGTTATTAAGCATATCAAGCTGTGCTTCAATCAGCATTTTAAAACGAGTGCGGAATACCTTCGACTGTTTTTTTAATTCCTCTATATCAATAGCTATTTTTCTTGCTTTAGAAAGAGATTCATTGACAATGCGATCAGCATTTTTTTCAGCTTCCTTAATAATCAGCTTTGCTTCCTTTTGAGCATTTCGCTTAACTTCCTCAGCAGCTTCCTGTGCAACAACGATTGATTTGTTTAATGTCGTCTCAATGGTGTTGAAATGGCCGATTCGCTCATTTAAATCATTTAGTTTTTCTTCAAGTTCTTTTTTCTCACGGATAATTAATTCATAATCTTTAATGACATTGTCAAGAAATTCATTCACTTCATCCTCATCATATCCGCGGAATCCTTTACTGAACTCTTTATTATGAATATCTAACGGTGTTAATGGCACTGTTGCCACCTCCCAAATCAATTGTTCTTTTTATGTACTCGATAACCAATTATTCGACATACTTTCGCAAATTCCTGCAAGATCTAAAATTATTTTTGCTTACCTGCTACAATCCGCCACTTATCTTTTTTTGTTTTCCCTTCAATCTCCATCATTTTAGCACGTCCAAATCCCCTCGCAGATATCATATCGCCTTCTCTGCATTCAAAAGAAGGGTTTTCAACCACAGCCCAATTAACTTTTACTAGTTTAGAATGAATATAGGTTTGCGATTTTTGGCGTGATATATTAAAAATAGCTGCCAGCACCGCATCTAGTCTTAATGAGCTGCATGTGAGGTGGGATTCTTGCCATTGTTCCTCAGATTCTAAAGCCTCTGTTAAGGGGATTTGTTTTAAGTTTATGCTCGCCCGTCCAATTGATTCGAGCTGGAGGGTGATATAAGGCTCAATTTCTTTCGACACAATTAGCTGAACACTTTCCTGCTGAATGAGAATATCCCCAAATTTACTTCTTTTCAGGCCAAGTGACATGAGGCTGCCTAAAACCTGAGGATGCTCGATTGTAACAAACTTCTTTGCATATTCTACCGCAAATAAGCTGATTTGAAAATCCTCTTCTTCAATTTGATAATAATCAGGGTATATAAATGCCCGCTTTCTTTCTGCGCCATCATAGCCGCCAAAAAAGGCGTATTTAATTTCACCAGTTTCTCCAATGATTGATTTAACAATTTGCTGTTCGCGCGGATCTAGAAAATCTGTCAGCTTTCCGGCGTATGTACTTTCGACTTGGTCTCTCCAATTCAGCACCTGATCAATAAATTCTTTCTCTTCTGGTCTGAAGTGTTGATAAATACTCATGATAAAACTCCTTATTATAAAAGGCTGTTTTCGCAGACTTTGCTGCTTTTACATTAATGTACAACGATTTCCACTTCAGAGTACTCGCTTTCCGCAGGGCGGGTGCTGAGCCTCCTCGTTCCACAGTAGTCTCGCACTCTTTTGTTTCAATTAAACAAACATATTACTAAAATGCTCCTTTAAAAAGGGATTATTAAAACAACAATCGCTCAGAAAAAAGCCTTATAAATAAAAATGGACATACAAAGTAAAAAAGGACTTGAAGAAGCCCTATTTTACAATACAATCCATCTATATAATTGATCTAATCCGCTTACTGCAAATCGAAGAACAAAAATAGCAACAAGAGGTGAAATATCAAGCATGCCAATAGGAGGGATAAATCTTCTGAACGGCTCTAAATATGGTTCACATATTCTCGCTAAAAACTGTCCAATTGCAGATTCTTTTGCATTCGGAAACCATGACATTAAGATATAAATAATTAATGCCCATGAATAAAGACCAATCACATTTTGTAAAATTCCAAACAAAAAGCTCATTCCAACTACCACCTCGTATTATCGAATTCTTGCTCTTGCATGAGTTGCGAAATCGTTCCAGACACTTCTACATTGTCTGGTGTACACAGAAAAATATCATTTCCTACTTTTTGAATGTCTCCGCCGATTGCATAGACGGTGCCACTGAGGAAATCAATGATTCTTTTAGCCTGATCTCTTTCAATTCGCTGCAGATTCACTACAACAGCTCTTCTATTTTTTAATTGATCTGCTATGTCCTGTGCCTCCGCATAAACGCGGGGTTCCACCAATACTACCTTTGATGATTTTTGGACACTTTGCAGACTGACTACATTTTGCTTTTGGACAGACTGCTGCTTTTGCTGCGAAGGCTGTTTAGCCGGTGCTGCTTCCTCTTCGAGCATATCCTCTTCTCTATCATCATATTCATCATCTAAAAAGAAAAATGTCTTAAATTTAGATTTGATGCTCATATTCTCCTAAACCTCCTTACCTTATTGGCCCACTAGAGCTGTTCCAATTCTAATCATTGTCGCGCCTTCTTCAATGGCAATCGTATAATCATTGGACATTCCCATCGACAATTCTGTGCATGGTGCAAAAGGTTCTTCCATTGCCTGAATATCCTGCTGAAGCCCTTTCAGTTTTCTGAAGCAGCTGCGCAATAGATTTTCATCGTCGGTTAATGGCGCCATTGTCATGAGTCCAGCAACCCGAATATTTGTATATGGCTTTAATGAAGAGATAAAGCTTTTAACCTCTTCAATTGGCAAGCCATGCTTAGATTCTTCTCCGGAAACATTCACTTGAACAAGACAGTTTACTGGATCAATTGCTCGTTTTTGTATTTCAGCTGCCAGCGACAGTCTGTCCAGCGAGTGAATATATGCTGCTTTATCAATAATATTCTTAACTTTTTTTGATTGCAGTGAACCTATAAAGTGCCAAGTAGGCTTGTCCTCTAATACCTCCCATTTTGCAAGGAGGCCATCATCACGGTTTTCGCCTAAATCTTTAATTCCAGCATCAAATGCTTCCTGAGCACGTTCTATAGAAACATATTTTGTCACAGCAATGATTTTCACTTCGTCCTGATTGCGGCCGGAGCGCTGGCAGGCTGCATCTATCTTTTGCTGAATTTCCTTTAAATTATCTTCTACCTTCATTGTACTGCTCTTACTCCTCCTTCCAGCCCATAAAACTGATCATTCTTCCTGTCTTTCCGCCATCTCTGCGGTGAGAGTAAAACAAATCAGCATTACAGCTGGTGCAATAATTCGAAATGACCAAATTCTTTTCTGCAATTCCGCTTTGAATCATAATTTGCCTGTTTAACTGTTTTAAGTCTAATTGATATTGACCTTCTGAGATTTCTTTATACGGTGCTGGCACATCATCATTTTTCCACCGATCTGCAGCTTTTACCACCCTGTCATCTACGACGTAGCAATGCTTACAAATGGATGGTCCAATGACTGCTTCCACTTCACTAGCTGCAATTCCTTCACTATTAAAAGCGGCAATCATTTTTTCCGCGATGCCATGCACAGTTCCTTTCCAGCCAGCATGAGCCAGACCAATCGTTTTGGTTTGACGATGCAGGAAGTATAATGGAACACAATCAGCATAACATAAGGTTAAAAGAATTCCTTGATTATTCGTATAAAATCCATCTGTTTGAGGAAAAGAGCTCTCATATTGCAGGGCTCCAAGGCCCCCATCTTTTGAGGTAACCTTTGCAACATTTACCTCATGAGTCTGATCGGCTCCAATCCAGTCAGACAGAGAAAAATCCAATTTACCAGCAAGATGCTCGCGATTTTTCAGCACAGCCTGCTGGTCGTCTGAAACATGAAACCCCATATTCAATCCTGTAAAATCCCCATCGCTGAAGCCGCCATTTTTGGTCGAAAAGCCAGCGGCAAGCTGAGGAAAATCGGACACCCAATGATTAATTGTTAAATACTCTTTTGTTTGCTTAGTAAATGGTTCCATCAATTATCCTCATTTTTTCTCTAGTTTACCATAAGGATGGCTTTGTTTACAGTTTTATGTTGCTTTATCCTTCATCTTCTGTAAAACTGTACTCTTCTGATTTATAACGGACGAGAATCACATCTTCTCCAATTTTAATGATATTTTTCCACGGGATAATAATATCTTCATCTTTTCCAAAAAAACCAAGCATTCTTCCGCTACCGCCTACAATCACAGCTTCAATTTTACCGCTGTTTAAATTAATATCAATATCGCCAATATTCCCCAGTCTTTTCCCATCTGAAACGTTAACAACATCTTT
Organism: Cytobacillus gottheilii; assembly: GCF_900166665.1. Taxonomy (GTDB): domain Bacteria; phylum Bacillota; class Bacilli; order Bacillales; family Cytobacillaceae; genus Cytobacillus; species Cytobacillus gottheilii_A. The sequence continues at coordinate 2,948,144 of NZ_LT800494.1, forward strand.
CATTTGAAAATCGGAAATTTTAATCATCCAGGTCAGCTCCCGCTTTTATTCTTACTTTACTATATGATGAATGGATAGAAATTCATGTTAGGAAAAAAAGAAAACGAGGGGGAAGTTAGGAAAATAAGCAAGTAGAGAAGCTTACAGACTGGCAAGCCTGCAGGGAAAACTATTATTAGTTGCACAGATTCTTAATTCGAATTAGCAACTGCGGAGAATCTCTTCACACATCATATTTCTTAAAGTGCAAAAAAGTCTGCCATGCGGCAGACTTAACTTTGAATATTTTTGTTCATTTGTTTAATGGCCGCTTTTTCTAAGCGGGATACTTGAGCTTGAGATATTCCGATTTCTTCAGCAACTTCCATTTGCGTTTTTCCTTGGAAAAATCTTTTTCTAAGTATAAGTTTTTCTCTTTCATTAAGTCTTCGCATGCCTTCCATTAGTGCTATTTCCTCAATCCATTGGATGTCCTTATTCCGCTCATCACTGAGCTGGTCCATCACAAAAATAGGGTCTCCGCCATCATTATAGATTGGCTCAAACAAGGAAACGGGATCTTGAATTGCATCGAGGGCGAATACGATATCCTCATGCGGTACATCAAGTTCCTTTGCAATTTCTTCTGCTGTTGGCTCTCTAGATGTTTTGCTCATAAGCCGCTCTCTTACCTGCAAGGCTTTATAAGCAATATCCCTTAATGAACGGGAAACGCGAATAGGGTTATTATCACGTAGATACCTTCTAATTTCCCCAATAATCATTGGAACAGCATAAGTGGAAAACTTTACGTTTTGACTTAAATCAAAATTATCAATAGATTTCATTAGGCCGATACATCCAACCTGGAACAGATCATCCACAAATTCCCCTCTGTTATTAAAACGCTGGATGACACTTAATACAAGCCGTAAATTGCCATTTACGAGTTTTTCCCGGGCCGTTATATCTCCCTCATGCATTTGCTTGAAGAGTTCTCTCATTTCTTCGTTTTTTAATACTGGAAGTTTTGATGTGTCTACACCGCAAATCTCTACTTTATTTCGAGTCAATTCTTTCCCTCCTCACAGGAGTTGCTGTACAAAAAACAGTATCTCCTTGAGAAGGAAAAATATGCATGATGAAATAGAGCTCAAAAATTCAGAATTGACAGAGGTTGCTGCAGTAGGATTTAGACAAAAAAAAATTTGGATTTAATGTCTAGCTCGAGCGCCTTCCGCTTTTCCTGCTGTCCAGCTACAGGCGCTAGGGACTCGAGGTCTTAAGCCAATCTGTCAAGAAGGTTAAAGTGCAACCTTCTAGCCATCTTGGCTTATGCTTGGGGCCCACAGGATGTGGGTTGTGCAGTCGTTGCCACAGGACGTGGCGGTTTTAGACTGCGTTCCTTAACATGGGCGAGCGCCTTCCACTTTTCCTGCTGTCTAGCTACAGGCGCTAGGGACTCGAGGTCTTAAGCCAATCCATTCAAAAGGTCAAAGTACGACCTTTTGAATGGCTCGTCTTAAGCTTGTCGTCCCTGGGCGAGCGCCTTCCACTTTTCCTATACCATTTTATTAAATTCTTTTTTTAGTCTTTTTATGATTCTTTTTTCTAGTCTGGAGATATAGGATTGCGAGATGCCTAGAAGGTCTGCTACATCCTTTTGGGTCATTTCATCGCCAGGTCCAAGGCCAAATCTTAGCTCCATTATTTGTTTTTCTCGGTCAGTCAGCTGATGAAGGGCATTCAGCAGCAGCTTTTTATCAACGTTTGCTTCTAAATCTTTCGTAATAATATCGTCGTCCGTGCCTAAAACATCGGAAAGCAATAACTCATTACCGTCCCAATCAATATTCAGCGGCTCATCAAAAGAAACTTCTGACCGGATCTTATTATTTCTTCTTAAGTACATAAGGATCTCGTTTTCAATACAACGGGAAGCATAGGTAGCTAATTTAATTTTCTTTTCGGGATTAAAGGTATTAACTGCTTTAATCAATCCGATCGTCCCAATGCTAATCAAGTCTTCAATATTGATTCCTGTGTTTTCAAACTTTCTCGCTATATAAACGACCAGTCTTAAATTCCGTTCAATTAAAATGGATCGAGCTGCCTTATCTCCTTTTGGCAGCTTAATGAGTAAATGTTCCTCTTCCTCTTTACTTAACGGGGGCGGTAATGCTTCACTTCCGCCTATGTAGTATACTTCATCAGATTTGATGCCCAGCTTAATCAGCAATTTATACCAGTAATAGGATAATCGAAGTTTTAATTTTTTCATGATTTGTCCTCCTTCTAAATTGTGTTTTTCTGAGTATAGTAATATTAAGCCTTTTACCTGCGTTATCCTGCTCGTATCTCTGCAGATACTTGTTTAGCACTGGCCATCATCTTAGGGTGAACAATGCATTGAAAGGCATTGTCACTTGAAAGCTCCTGCATGGTAAACGATATTAAACCCCGATTTACTTCCAGCACTTCCTCTGTTTTTATTAATTTGATGCATTCAGGTTTAATGGCAATAATGAGCTGATGATCCTGTCCAACTACCTTATAGGGGATAATTCTAATTTTATGTTCCCAATCCGGTGAAACAGTATGTTGTCCAAGGACGAGCTTTTCTGGATCTTCTGCCATAGCTTGAATTTCATCAGGAAAATCTGTCTCTTTTCCTTTTATGGAGATAAACATGACAGGCATTTTTGAAATAGGATCGTATAGCTGGTTTCCGCTATCGATCAGGCCTTTAAAAGCATATATTTTACCGTTCAGCTTTACTTCCACATCAATTAATGAGTCATATTGAATTTTCACCATTTCAAACGTCTCGATGTTTTTCCTGGAAAAATGCCAGGCCAGCGGAAAACCAATCATAACGAAAAGCCAGCTAATCGGATCTCCAAACCCTTTAACACTTCCAATCATGACTGCAGCCGACAGTTCAAAATCAAATTGAACAAAATAATGAGCACCAATTAGAACGCCGCCAATTAAAAAGGTGGTTAAATAAAAGGTCATCAGACTGCTAAAGAAAAACTTTAGTCTCTTATAGCCAAATGCCGTATAAACCATAAACACTGAGAATAATAATTTCATTAGCGGATGTCCGGCAAAGGTATGCATCGGGGTAATCGATAATAAAATAATGATTGAACCGATGAAACCACCTGTTATGAGCCTCCACCATTTCACATTACGCTTTAAAATAATGGCCGTTAAGTAAAGCAATAGTGTGTCGAACAAAAAGTTTAAAGCCCAAATGACATCAAGGTAAATCGCCAATCATATCCCCCCTAAAAGTCTGATGCGGGATCATTTGGGATGCTAAGTACAACTCAATAAGAATATAAGCTGCAATAAATGAACAAAATTCCCTGAAGTTTAAGTACTCTTTGACCACTATTAAATCTGTTACGAAAAAGTATAGCGCATCTGTTTAGATAAAGATGTCACTTCCTGTAGTGAAAACTTGAGAAATTTTCACTATAATCTTCGTTTTTTGTCAATATTTCTTTTTCGACTAGTTTTTGCTTTGGATTTTAATCCGGACTAATCTTGCAAACTTTGTTGCTTTTATAAGTAAACAGCCTAAACTAGAACCTCTTAGATAGATTTATCTTTAAGAGGTTCTCGTTTAGGCGTTAGAGTCTTTTACAATAAAAAAACCTCGGGACAATTCATCCCGAGGGTGGTATTCAATCTTTTTGTTTATCTTCTGCGATTGCGGTTGCGTAAGAATGTTGGTATATCTAGTGTATCTTCAGCATTATTTGTAGAAGTCGTGCGCACTGGCTCCTGCTGAGGCTCCTCACGCTTCGGCTGCTCGCGTTTCACCGCACCTGCTCCAGTTCCTGCGCCCATTGCTGGTTTTTGCTGGCCAAATGATGGTCTGCTTGGTTTAGGCTGAGCAGCCTCTTCATTAAATCCAGTAGCAATAACTGTTACAACAATTTCGTCCTTAAGATTTTCATTAATAACAGAACCGAAAATCATGTTTACATCGTGATCCGATGCAGAGGCAACAATATCTGCTGCTTCTTGAACCTCATATAAACTAAGGTTTGAGCCGCCTGTAATATTCATAAGAACACCTTGCGCTCCGTCAATTGAAGTTTCTAGTAATGGAGAAGAAATCGCTTTTTTAGCAGCTTCAGTTGCACGGTTATCACCTGATGCAATCCCAATCCCCATTGATGCAGAACCTTTATTGGACATAATGGTTTTTACGTCAGCAAAGTCAAGGTTGATTAATCCAGGAACAGCGATGAGTTCAGAAATACCTTGAACCCCTTGGCGAAGCACATTATCTGCTTCACGGAAAGCTTCAAGCATTGGAGTGCTTTTATCCACAATTTCTAAAAGACGGTCATTTGGAATGACAATTAATGTATCCACAGCTTCTTTCATAGAAGCGATGCCGCCTGCTGCTTGTGTTGATCTTTTTCTTCCTTCGAATGTGAAAGGTCTTGTCACAACACCAACTGTTAAAGCTCCTAAATCTCTAGCGATCTGAGCAATAACTGGTGCAGCTCCTGTACCTGTTCCGCCGCCCATTCCAGCAGTAACGAACACCATGTCGGCACCTCTAAGTGCCTCTTCAAGCTGTTCTTTGCTTTCTTCCGCAGCTTTTTTACCTACTTCAGGGTTAGCTCCAGCTCCTAGACCTCTAGTAAGCTTTCCGCCAATCTGCATCTTCACTTCAGCTTTTGATAGATTTAATGCTTGCGCATCTGTATTTACGGCTATAAAGTCAACACCTTGAACACCATGTTCAATCATCCGGTTAACCGCATTGTTACCGCCGCCGCCAACGCCGATTACTTTTATCGTTGCTAATGAGTCTAAATTTGTATCAAATTCTAACATGACAAATCCTCCTAAATCGATATCCTAGCGAACACTATTTCGCTTGCTAAAAGCCTATTCGAAAAAGTATCCGAAGAACTTTTTTACTCTCGATGTAATTTTTTCTTCCGGCTGCTTCTCCGGCTTTGCTTTTGGTTGCGGTTGTTTTTGAACTCTTCTTTCCTTTGCTTCAGTGCTTGCGACTGGAGTGTTCATCTTCCTGCCCTGCACCTTCGCATTTTTATAGGCGAATTTTATCAATCCGACCGCGGTCGTATACTGTGGCTCTCGTACACCAATATAATCAGGTATAGCGATTCGAACGCGGTTCTGGAAAATAACCTGAGCCAATTCGAGTATACCTTGTGAATTGGCAACTCCTCCTGTCAGCACATATCCGCCAGGAAGGTCGTATGCTCCAAGACGCTTTACTTCATGTTGAATCAGGTCAAAGATTTCTTCCAATCTAGCTTCTATAATATCAGAAATTTCAAGTTGATTAAATTGCTGATGTTGATCACTGCCAATAATCGGAACACTGAATACCTCTTCTTCAGAAGCATGATCATAAAATGCATACCCGTATTTAATTTTTATTTTCTCAGCATCTTCTGTTGAAGTGCGCAAGCCAATTGAAAGGTCTTTTGTAATATGGTCTCCTCCAACCGGCAGTACACTGGTTCCTTTTAAGATCCCCTGTTCAAACAAAGTCACGGTTGTTGAGCCGCCGCCAATATCTACTAGAGCAACTCCAAGATTTTTTTCATCCTTTGATAGGGCAAAAGCTCCAGCTGCTAAGGGCTGCAGGCTAATATCGACTATTTCAAGACCGGCACGCTCTACACAGCGCAAAGTATTATGTAAAATTGTTTTAGAGCCAGTGATAATAGTTCCTTCCATTTCAAGCCTTACACCAATCATGCCGCGCGGGTCACTTATTTCATCCAAACCGTCAACAATAAACTGTTTCGGAATGACATCAATAATGTCCCGTTCTGGAGGAATGGATACAACTTGTGCTGCATCTATTACTCTTGCAACATCTTCATCTGATATTTCCCTGTTTTCACTGGATACTGCTACTACACCATGTGAGGGCTGAAGCATGACATGGTTGCCAGTGATCCCCACAATTACGCTTCTAATTTCCATGCCAATCATACGCTCGGCTTGTTCAATTGCCCGTTTTATGGAATGAACGGTTTCATCTATATCAACAATGGAGCCTTTTCTTAACCCTTCAGACTTTACATTGCCAACACCTATAATATTTAAAGAGTCATTGACCATTTCACCAATGATAACTTTTACACTGGATGTACCGATGTCAAGACTTACATATATTTCGTTGCTGTTCATTCTCTGGCACCTCCTTCTGCAATTCGTTCTATTGAACAACAAATGTATTTCTAATTTGATTTCTGCAGTGCTGTTCTTCACTTCAGGGTACTCGCTTTCCGCGGGGCGGGTGGTGAGCCTCCTCGGCGCTTTTGCACCTGCGGGGTCTCAACTTCCCACTCTTCCCGCAGGAGTCTCGTACCCTTCCGTTTCGACCAGCACAAGTTAATGTGTACTATAATTCAACTGCTTCGAATAAGCATCGAATGATAACATAATAAAAGCTATTCTAAAGTAATTTTTCATTTACTGCTATATATACTATAAATAATAAGGGATCAAGCAGACCAGCCTCTTTATTTATAATCATTTATTTACAGCATAATACTCTACTAATTCGTCAGAAGTTAGACTATTCCCTTTTTTAAAACTTAATTTTTTTCAGTTTTTTCACGGGGGATAGACCACTTGGTTAGCAGGATTCTTCTGATGACTGCTATGTTTTGAAAGAGCCTGACACCAAAGGCGAATACTGCTGCTAAGTACAAGTCTACACCAAGATGTACACCTAGGAAAGCTAAACTTGCTGCAAGGATGATATTAAAGAAAAAGCCTGATACAAAGACCTTTTCATCGTAAATATTCTGCAGCTGTGCGCGTATTCCTCCGATTAATGTATCAAGAGCTGCTAATACAGCAATAGATAGATAATTAGAATACTCGGCCGGAATTCTAATATCAGCCATCAGTCCAAAAAAGACACCTATTATAAGGCCTAACACAGGCAGCCACATTACGATTTTCCTCCTTTGTCAGGCTCTACAAGTTCCAAGTCTCGGATACGAATACTATCCTCATAAGCCGGGATGGTTATGGCAGATTCCGGTTTGGCAATCTTCACCCGCAAATTATCAATAAAAAATTCTTCAGCCGATTTTGATACTTGCATACGATTATATAGTTTTTCAGCGGCTTGTCTATTTTCTGCTATAACTTTTATTTCAATCGGAAAATCATTTAGGGAATATCCATTGATTTTTGTTTCTCCGTTTATGTCTCGGATGACCGTTGTGTTTATAACACGCTGACCCCCTATTGAAACATGAAGTGCATCATACATATTCAGTTCATTTAGTAACCTCTTCAGCAGATCAGGAGATAAAGTTGTGACCTCTGTTCCCATCAGCAGATCCTCATAAACTGGTTCTATCGTCAATATAATGCCGAAGCCTTCGATTTTACTTAAACCGGCCTCTTTCTTGAGTTCCTCAAGTGTATCGCGCAGTGCCAGCTCCCTGCTCTGCTCCCTTTCTGATTCATATTGAGAAAGAATATCCTCTTGAGAACGTATTTCCCTTAACAACTGTACTTGTATGTCCTTCTCTTTCTCAAGATCCTCCCTTAGCTGCCAAGTATCTCTCGTATCACGGACAATCGGTTCTTGTACGGTATTGAATTGCAAGGCAAGCATAAAGCCGACAATAATTGTAATAAAGGTAAAGCTCATCCACTTCTTGTCCACGGTATTTACCACCTTGCTTTCACACACCTATTTTATGTGGACATTTATTTTACGATCTGTAATCCTAAATCATTTTTCATATTGCATCATATTTATTTGTGTCCCGCTTTTAGGAGAAAGCAAATACGTTCACCAAGAAAACTTAACTTCCGTAGATCGGCTCCATCACAATTTCTTGTTTTGTTTCTAATGAGAATAATATATTATCATTCACTAAGCGATCTTTTACACCGCCGGTTAAATTTAACGCTGAAGCCATAACATCCGCATCGCCGATCGCTGAAATGACAAATGGTGCTGGATGCTGGTAGCCATCCACTTCTATAACAGGACCATTGCATAAAATATACGAATTTGCTTTCAGCCTTTGTCCATTTATCGAAATCGCTGACGCTCCTGATATATATAGCTCATTAATCACGCGAAAAACATGATGTTCATGAACGATATAATTATTAATGTTTTCTTCATTTGGATCATAATTTCCGTCAGATAGCCTGACTTCTACCCCTTGGCCTTTTACTTTCACTTTTCCAAGATACATCCGATATTTTTCAGCATCTTCTGCCATGTTAAAATAAATCTGCTCTTCTTCTGCAAAACTTTTTTCAATATCTTGGATTGTTTCTTGATTTGCATTTAAGTCTTTTTGCAATAACCGGTTCTTCTCTTCCACTTCTACAATTTGGTTACGGAGATTCAAGTCTCTTTCCCATTGCTTGGTAGAAATATCAGCTGCTTCATTTTCGCCATTTGTTAATCGAAATGAGAAGGTTAAGATAAACCCCAGTACAAGAAATACAAGCGAAAAAATAACTTGTCTACCCTTCACCTTCTGTTTCCTCGTCAACACTCTCAGCCCCTTCTTCTTCAAAAGCTTTAAAATAAGAGCCAACTTCTAAGTCAATAATCCCTTTTTGATTTGCATCAAGCTGACTTACGATTGAAGGATAATGTGCCATTTTTTCTGAGAAACTTCTGAGCGTAGCACTTACTTCAAATCCATCATTCATAAATAACTGAACATGAAATCGATCGGTTTCCTTTGGGCGATAATGGACTTCTGAAATTGAATTTTGAATTTCAACTGGCAGGTCTTCTAATTCCTGTATCATCAATTCAAGGGGTTCGCCTTCATCAAAGCCAATTAGAATCGGTGCATTTGCCGGAATTTCACCAGCTTGTCCTTTAATCGTTTTACCGTTTTCCAGTACAGGCTTATATTCTTTTCCGTTCATTATGTATGCAATTCTTTTCATTTCATCGACCGTAATGCTAACTGTTCCAGGCAGCCTGGTGGTGACTTGAACATTCTTCACCTCAGACATTTCTTTTACCTTTTTCTCAATCTCCTGCTCATCTATTTCCCATATATTCGCCGTTTGCGAAATACCACTGTTTTTAATAATCTCTTCAGTGCTGTAAATAGTATTGCCTTTCACTACTATTTCTTTCACATGACTTAACGAAGATTGAAAATAGATCACGAATACAATCAAAATAAAAAACAGGATCAGCAGAAAAATAAGTCTTCGATTTGCTTTCTTTTTCCTCTGCTCTTTCAACTTAGGTATGCGATCTTCCAGAGATACTAATTTTCCATTACTCATTCTTTTTCACCTCTCAAATAAAGCATGTCATTTATTCCAAATTGGAATTTTTATCATCAAAGAGAGGGATAACGGCACGCATATACATGCCGCTATAACTGTAAAATTCCAATACATTATTATATCACAATATATGGAATATGGGAGGAATATCCCCCTGTTACTTTCGACCTATTATTTCTACTTCTGTCTCTAAAGACACGTTGTATTCATTTTGGATTTTGTCTTTTGCATATTGAATTAAGTCCAATACATCCTGTGCTGTAGCATTTCCAGTATTGACAATAAAATTGCCGTGCATATCAGAAATTTGCGCACCGCCAATTGTATAGCCTTTTAGACCTGCCTCTTCAATAAGTCTTCCTGCAAATTGAGGCAGCGGATTTCGAAAGATGCTCCCAGCACATTTATAGTTCCATGGCTGAGTATCTTTGCGGTAATCTTTGTTTTTTTGCATTTCAGCAAAAATTTCATCCTTATTGCCTTCTTCAACTTCAAAAATCGCTTCAAGTACAATGCCAGGACGTTCTTTTTGCAATACAGATGTCCGGTAGGAAAACATCATTTCTTCATTTGTAAGCCACTGCATTTGGCCATCTTCAAATAAAATGTGAGCACTTTTTAAAATCTTAGATATATCCGAACCATGTGCACCTGCATTCATATAGACTGCTCCGCCTACAGAACCAGGTATTCCGCTTGCAAATTCAAGTCCTGAATAGCCTTTTCTGCTAATCTGGGTAGACAATGCAACAATCGAATATCCAGCTCCTACTTTTAGCTCTGAGCCTTGTAAGTCCATGTGATCGAGACCGCGTCCTAATTTAATAACAGCTCCTTCGATCCCCTTATCAGAAATAAGCAAGTTTGATCCTCTGCCAATTGCCGTCCATTTGAAATTATGTTTTTTTATAAGCTCCATGATTTGGCTTAAACCTTCAACAGAAGATGGTTCTATATAAAGATCAGCTGGTCCGCCAATTTTCATTGTTGTATGGTTTGCAAGCGGCTCATTTTCTTTGATTTTGCCTGCATTTAATGTCTGTAGCTCTCCGATAAACTCTTTCATACATACCTGCCTTTCGATTGCTGTTTTTCAATTATAGTTTATGCAGTGATTGGGCTATTTGCGCTTGGCAGCACTTAGCTCCTTCATCAGACGATAAAGCTGGTGTGCCGCATCAGGTATCCCCAGCTCTTTCGATTGCTTCTTCATCTGCTCAATTTTTTCTTCATTGATTAAAATATGATCAATCTGCTCAACCAATTTTTTTCCTGTTAAATTCTTCTCCAGCAATAATTCCGCTGCTCCGTGATCACTTAAAGCTCTTGCATTTTTTTCCTGATGATTATTGGTTACATAAGGACTTGGAATTAAGATGCTCGGAATTCCCAGCGAAGTGAGCTCGGCTAATGTCGTGGCACCAGCACGGGTTACCGCTAAATCAATGCCCGCAAGCACTTCAGGCATGTTATGAATAAAAGGCTTAATGATTACATTAGCAGGGTTTCCAACTAGCTCGACTTCCTTTTTGACATCTTCAAAGTGAGCATCACCTGTCACATATAAAAGCTGATATGGCTTCGAACCAAATTCAGCAAGTGATTTCACTACTGCTTCATTGATCGGTCTAGCCCCTCTGCTTCCGCCAAAAATAAGAACTGCAGGTGTTTTGGTGTTTAAGCCAGCTGAAAGCCTGCCCTGAATTCCATCTTGACCAAGAACTTCCGAAGCCCTGGGATTTCCTGTGAGTATAACCTTTTTCTCAGGGAAAAAGGCTTTTGCCTCTTCAAAGCAGACGGCAACTCGGTCGACATACTTACTTAAAAATTTATTTGTTAGTCCAGGCACACTATTTTGTTCATGAATAACCGTTGGAATGCCTAGCTTAGCCGCAGCGTAAACAACCGGCCCGCATACATAGCCACCAGTGCCAATTACCACATCTGGCTTAAATTCCTTCAGCATTTGCTTGCTGTCTTTTACACCTTTTAAAAAACGCATAATTGTTTTTACATTATCCAGTGAGAGCTTTCGTTTAAAGCCAGTTATATGGATGGATTTAAAAGGGATATTCTCTCTTGGGACAATTTTGCTTTCTAAGCCTTTTTCTGTCCCTATGTATAAAAATTGCGCATCTTTATGCTCTTTTCTAATTTCTCTAATTAAGGCCAGCGCAGGATATATATGCCCTCCTGTACCGCCGCCGCTTACTGCAATTTTCATAATTTCACCTCAAAGTTAATTGTTGTCTCACATTGTTGTAGGTTCATAAAATTTGAAGGAAAGAAAAAACCATATCCTCCACTTTACCCTATTCTACTATATTTAAAACACTATGAAGAAATGGAAAACATAATGTCATGCAAATGTAATGAATCTGGAAACAGAAACGCTTTTTCTCCATCTAGATTAAATACTTAGATCCTGTTACAATCCAATTTACATAGATTCATGGTAATTGTAAAATGATTTCTGTTTTAATCCGCTTTTTTCACACAAAAAAACCCTGCAAAAGTACAGGGTCAGATCAATAACGAGCGTATCGGCTTATATTCAGCAAAACACCGATCGCCATCAGCATTAATGTTAAGGAAGAACCTCCGTAGCTCAAAAATGGCAATGTAATTCCGGTAACAGGCATTAAACCAGTAACAACGCCAACATTAATCATTACCTGAATCGCAACCATTGCAATGATGCCAACTGCAAGAAAGCTTCCGTATAAATCAGGTGCACCTAACGCGATGCGAATACCTCTCCATAATAACAAGGCAAATAATAAAATAACAAACGATCCGCCAATAAATCCAAGCTCCTCAGAAAGGATGGCAAAAATGAAATCGGTCTGCGGTTCAGGCAGGTAGAAGAACTTCTGTCTGCTTTGTCCGAGTCCTAATCCAAATAATCCTCCCGGCCCAATTGCATACAAGGATTGAATGATTTGAAAGCCGCTTCCGAGCGGGTCTTCCCATGGATCTAAAAACGAGGTGATCCGCTTCATTCGATATGGAGCAGAGAGAACAAGTGCCACAAAGCCGGCAACCCCTATTAAACCCAGCATGACAAAGTGACTAATCCGGGCACCAGCAACAAAAATCATCACTACACATGTACCCATCATCACTGTACCGGTCCCTAAGTCAGGCTGCATCATGATCATGGCGAATGCCAGAAAAGCAAGTCCAAGCGAAGGTGCAAGTCCTTTTTTAAAGGACGTGATCAGTTTCTGCCTCTCTGATAAAAACTTTGCCATAAACACAATCATAGCCAGTTTCATAAACTCAGAGGGCTGAACAGAAAATGCACCGACACCAATCCAGCTTCTGGATCCATTTCGTACATTTCCTACTCCAGGAATCAAGACAAGCACTAGCATAACAAAACAAACAATGATAATAAGCTTGGCCCATGTTCGCCATGTCCAGTAATCAACGTTCATGATAAAAAACATAGCGACAACGCCTGCGACCGCAAATAGCAATTGCCTTTTGGCAAAAAAGAAAGAGTCATCAAATTTATAATCCGCCCAAATGGCACTGGCACTGTAAACCATTGTCAGTCCAACCGCAAGCAAGGATAAAGTAATGATGATCAATATTAGGTCTGGAGTCGTTTTTTTTGTCGGCAATGCAAACACCTCTAACGGAAGTATTAGGGCTGCAGGAATGATTGCCGAAACTGCGGGTAAGAACAAATTGAAGATTCAGCAGACAAGCCCTTTACTTAAGCTTATGCACCGCATCTATAAAAATGTCTCCTCTAACCTCAAAAGTTTTATATTGATCCCAGCTTGCACAAGCTGGTGAGAGCAAAATAACATCGTTAGCTTCAGACAGATCAAAAGCGGCCGGCACAGCCTTTTCAACATTATCGACACGTTGAATCATTTTTATTCCGGCTTCCCTTGCTGCCTTTTCAATTTTTCCAGCCGTTTCTCCAAAAGTAACTAATGCCTTTACTCCTTTTAGCGACGGCACAAGCTCGTCAAATTCATTGCCGCGGTCTAACCCGCCAGCAAGCAGAATAATCGGCTCATGAAAGGCCGCTAATGCATTCTGTGTAGCAAGGATATTGGTTGCTTTCGAATCATTATAAAAACTTCTGCCGGATACTTCGCCGACGAATTGCAGACGGTGTTTAACACCTGTGAATGTATTCAATACCTGAAAAATAGCTTCATTGCTGACACCCGACAGCTTTGATGCCGCAACAGCAGACAAAATATTTTCGAGATTATGAGCTCCAGGCAGTTTAATATCCTTGATCTCCATAATCCTTTCCCCATTGAATAGAAGCCAGCCATCATTTGTATAGGCACCGTGATTAAGCTCATTGTGAGGTGAAAAAGGGATCCGTTCAGCATTTGATCCTTCACTTACAGCCACGACCTCATTTTGATCACCGTTATAAATAAAATAATCAACTGCTGTTTGATTTTTGGTAATGAGTGCTTTAGCTTTAACATACTCATTCTTCGTTCCATGATAATCTAGATGTGCATCATACAGATTTGTAAGAATAGCCGTTTTTGGTTTGAATTCATCTATGCCCATCAGCTGGAATGAAGATAACTCAATCACGATGGTATTATCATTCGTTGCAATTTGGGCAACCTCTGAAGCAACTGTTCCAATGTTTCCTGCAATAAGCGGCTTTTTCCCGCCGGCAAGCAGCATTTCATAGATAAGAGTCGTCGTCGTTGTTTTTCCATTTGTCCCTGTAATGGCGATAAATGGCGCCTCGCTGATTTGATAGGCTAGTTCAACCTCCGTTATGACAGGAATTCCTCTCGCAAATGCCCCTTCTATCATAGGATTATGATACGGAATTCCGGGGTTTTTCACGATCAGCTCAAAGCCTTCATCAAGCAAATCAATTGGATGTGAACCGCAAATAACCGTAATGCCCTGCTGCAGCAAACCTTGCGCCTCTGGATTTTCAGACAATGGCTTATAGTCATTAACCGTCACAAATGCACCAAGTTTATGTAATAGCGAAGCTGCACTGACTCCGCTCTTCGCCAAACCAAGCACTAATATTTTTTTATGAAGATAGCGATTGACCTGTTTCACTTTACATCCACACCTCTATATATATTCCAAGGACTGCAAGCAAAAGCCCAACGGTCCAAAAGGTTACAACAACACGCCACTCTGACCATCCTACCAGTTCATAATGGTGATGAAGAGGACTCATCTTGAATATACGTCTTCCTGTTGTTTTAAAAGATATTACCTGTAAGATAACGGATAGTGTTTCAATAACGAAAACGCCACCGATGATAATCAAAATAAATTCAAGCTTCGTTAGGATGGCTATTGTTGCTATTGCGCCGCCTAATGCAAGTGAGCCTGTATCACCCATGAACACTTTTGCAGGATGAGCATTAAAAACCAGAAACCCCAGAACAGATCCTACAACAGCAACAGCAAAAATCGAAATCTCAAACTGCGACTGACTCCATGCCAAAACAGCGAATGCACCAAAAGCGATTGCCGATGTTCCGGAGACAAGCCCATCCAATCCGTCTGTTAAATTGACGGCATTTGAAAAGCCAACAAGCCAGAAAATAATAAAGAACACATACGTCCATCCCATATCAAACGAATAATCCGTTAAGGGAATATGAACAACAGTCGAGAAATCATTTTGCTGGAAAACCAGATAGAAAACAATTGATATGATAATTTGCCCAAGCAACTTTTGCTTCGAAGTCAGGCCTAAGTTCCGTTTAAGAGCCACTTTTATAAAATCATCTAAAAAGCCGAGTAAACCAAAGCCTAGCGTTACAAGCAAAAGCAAATAGGTTTTAACGGTTGGCTCAGAGAATTTCCCTGTCATCACCAATGTCGTCACGGTAATGGATAACAAAATCATGATGCCGCCCATAGTCGGTGTTCCTGTTTTCTTTTGGTGAGACTGTGGCCCTTCTTCACGAATGCTTTGACCAAACTTCAATCTGCGTAAAAATGGTATAAATAAAGGCGATAATAACACGGTTATTAAAAAGCCCATTAATATTGTGAAAAAAATGACTTGCTCCATCATATTACTCCTTACCCCCTAGCCGGCCGTCTTCATCCAGTTTGGCAAAGAGCATACGGAGCTCTTCTCTATACTCAAACTCATCGGGTATTACAGCGCTATTTACATGAAAGTTGGTCCAGTTACCTGAACTGCTTCCCATATTTTTTGTTTTTTGTTCATAAAGTTTCATCATATCCAGTAAACCTTTCAATACATTATTCGAGAAAAAGAGCGGAAAGTGATTTGGTGTAAACTTCGGGACATCAGCTGATTCATCCCAAACCGCTGCAATTGCACCATTTTCCAATGCTGTTTTCAATCCCTCAGCACTTAGCGAGGTTGAAATATAAAGTCCTTTCGGCTGCGGAAAATCAGGTGAACATGTCACATGATAAAAAGACAAATCCTCATTTGCAATGCCCCTTCGTTTTGGAAAAAGCTCTGCAATGTCCCGATATGTTAAAAACATCCTATCGCTCCTCAATAGCCTTTTTAGCTTCAATGCGGTCATCAAAATCAAATATCTGATCTCCAATTTGCTGATATGTTTCATGCCCTTTTCCTGCGATTAAGATGACATCACCAGCACTTGCCTGGCTAATTGCATAGCGGATCGCTTCTCTGCGATCAGAAATGATTTTATAGTTATTGCCAGTTGCGCCAGCTTCCATGTCCGCTAATATGCTGTTAGGGTCCTCGCTGCGCGGATTATCAGATGTAAAGATTGGATTGCTGCTATATGCGCAAGATATTTGGGCCATAATCGGACGTTTTGTCCGGTCACGATCCCCACCGCAGCCAACAACTGTAAAAATGCGTTTGTCTGCAAATTCCTGTATAGTCTGCAGCGCATTTTCCAAACTATCTGGTGTGTGTGAATAGTCTACAATGACAGAAAAGTCCTGTCCGGCATCAACTGTTTCAAACCTGCCTGAAACACCCTCGACTTCTTCGATAGAAGCAAGAATGCGATCGATTGGAATGCCAGCAGCTACCCCTGTGCTGATTGCAGCCAGTACATTATACACGCTAAACTTGCCGATTAATTTCATATTGACATTAAAAACGCCCAACGGACTGTCTAGAGTAAAACTCGTTCCTGATGCCTGTATCGTTATGCTGTGTGCTTTAAAATCTGCAGCCTGATCAATCCCATATGTAAGTATATGAGCTGAAGTAGATCTTATATATTGTTCAGTTGCTGCATCATCGGCATTTAAAATGGCATACTTAGGCGCATCAGGCTGAAAACGGCTTCCAAGCTGAGCAAAAAGCAATCCCTTTGCTCTTTTGTATTCTTCCATTGTGCCATGATAATCTAAATGATCTTGTGTTAAGTTCGTAAAGACGGCAATGTCAAAATCACATCCGTGCACTCTTCCTTCATCCAATGCATGAGAAGAAACCTCCATTACAGCTGTAGACACTTCAGCGTCCACCATCTGCTTGAATGTTCTTTGGAGGGTTAAGCTTTCTGGTGTGGTATTTTTGGTCGTGAAAACATCATCGCCAACCTTTGTATACATGGTTCCGATTAATCCAGTTGTCTTTCCAAAATCCTGTGCCATTTTTTCAATTAGATGACTTGTCGTTGTTTTGCCATTTGTCCCTGTAATTCCGATCAGTTGTAATTTATGGGTTGGATGCCCATAAAATGCATCTGCTAAAACCGACATGGCTCTTTTTGTATTTTTAACCGTAATAACCGGAACCTCCAAAAGCAGTTCGCGTTCGGCTATAACAGCCACTGCTCCTGCTTTTACCGCTTCAGCAGCAAGGTCATGACCATCGACTGTAAATCCTTTAATGCACACAAACAAACTTCCTTGTGTCACTTTACGATGATCATTTTCTATAGAAGAAATTTCAATAGAATCTCCATTATAAGTTTGGTAAGGCTGCAGCACTTGCAGCAAAGTATGTAATTTCATTCTTTCAACCCTCTCAATCACGTAGTACCTCTGTAAAATAGCCTCTATATGTAATCCATACGAAAAATAAATAGACCTTATTCCACTATTAGGCCATTCTCTGTTCTAAAAAAGAGAATTAGCGATTTATATTTTACATGAAAAAACAATAATATGCTATTTGTTATTTAAAGAAAACATTCAGACCAGGTGGAAGAAAGATGAATAAGCTGATGAGCATGACCATTAGCCTACCCGGAAATAATTGACCTCACGCTCAAAAAGAAGTGCTTGTCCAGCGGCAAAAGGATATGGTTATGAGATATGGTGACTAAACGCCCTTCAAGACACTGACTGTCCCACAAAATGAATGGCCAAAAATATTTTTGAAACGTGGAAAAAAGGCGGCGCAACCATAATGGAACGCCGCCCCGAATCATTATGTCTTTACTCTGATGAATCAAAATACAGCCTAATCGTAGATCCTTCCTTAAGCTTAACACCTGGTTCAGGTGATTGCTTCACCACTTTGTCACCATTACCGCTCGCATCAATTTGCAGATTGACATAAAGTTCACTAATTTCTCGTTTTGTAATGCCAACAAGGTCAGGTACTTCAATCATTGGTGTATCCGGCCAAGTTAATTCCTTCTCAACCTGCTCTTTTCTTGGCTCAACACCCATTGCTCTTAAGCTATCTCCAATAATATTGCCGACAATCGGTGCTGCAACGACCCCACCAAACTGAACAGTTCCTTTTGGATTATCAACCGCTACATAGACAACAATCTCAGGATCATCAGCTGGAGCAAAGCCAATAAAGGATACAATATGGTTATTTTCAAGATAACGTCCGCCTTGCGCCTTTTGGGCAGTTCCTGTCTTGCCGCCAACACGGTATCCATCTACAAATGCTTTTTTACCAGATCCTTGAGCAACAACCGTTTCAAGTGCATGTCTGATTTCATCAGAAGTTTCTTTAGAAATGACTTTTCGTTTTGCCGTCGGTGATTTTTTCATAACGGCTTCACCTGTTGTCGGATCAATAAGTTCCTTTGCAATGTACGGCGTGTAAAGTGTACCGCCATTAATTGCAGCAGAAATAGCTGCTACCTGCTGAATTGGCGTTACAGATACACCCTGCCCAAAAGCAGTGGTTGCCTGCTCCACTGGTCCGACACGATCGAGATTAAAGAGAATTCCTTTTCCTTCGCCCTGCAGATCAATTCCTGTTTTTTCACCAAAACCAAAATCTTTGATGTACTTGAATAACGTATCTTTTCCTAAACGTTCACCCAGCTCAACAAATCCCGGGTTACATGAATTCTGAACAACTTCTAAGAAGGATTGACTTCCGTGGCCGCCTTTTTTCCAGCATCGCAGCTTCGCACCACCTACTTCTACAAACCCGGGATCATGAAAATGATCTTCCTCCAGATCGACCTTCCCTTCTTCCAGAGCGGCTGCTAAAGTAATAATCTTAAAGGTAGAACCTGGTTCATACGTGCTCCAAATAGGCAGATTGCGGTTATACACATCTGGTTCTACATGTCTAAAATTAGTCGGATCAAAAGATGGCCGGCTGGACATGCCAAGAATTTCACCTGTATTCGGATCCATTGCGACTGCAATCAGTCCATCAGGATTATAGGTGGCTTCAGCTATATCCAACTCACGCTCCATAATGGTTTGCACCTTCGAATCAATGGTCAGCATCAGGTTATTGCCATCCACAGGAGCCTGATAGTCATCAGCCATTTCATTCATTCGCTCGCCTTTGGCATTAGCATAAAATTTAACGGAACCTTTTTCGCCTTGTAATTCTTTGTCATAATAAAGTTCAAGACCCATTAATCCCTGATTATCAATACCTGCAAACCCTAACACATGTGATAAATAATCACCAAACGGGTAATGACGTTTTGAGTCCTCGCCAATATAAACGCCTTCTAGTTCTAATGCACGAATTTCTTTTGCTTTTTCATGAGTGATCTTTCTTCCTTCTTTAATTCTTACATTTGACTCTTTTTGCGTTATTTGTTTATAAGCTTCTTCCTTTGACATATTCAAGACAGCTGCCAGCTTTTCTGCTGTTGCAGCTGGATCTTTTATTTGCCGCGGTACTACATAAACTGTTGGTGCACTTACATTTGTTGCAAGCGCCACTCCATTTCGATCGACAATTTCACCTCGTTCAGGTTCAAAAGGGATGTCCCTGCTCCACAGCTCTTTCGCTTTGTCTGTAAGATCATTGCCCAGGATCATTTGCACATAGCCTAGACGCAAATCTATGATAAAAAACACTAAGATTCCGACAATCAAAGCAGCTGTAAGCCTTTTACGCACTGTTACGTTTGATACACGCATCTTTGAACGAACCTCCTCCGTTTAAAGCTCGTTCAAATATATGCTTGTACACAAACAATTAGAACGCACCAACCTATGATTGGTGCGTTCTGTTCATCAATCCGTTACAACTTCTTCCTCTTCAACTTGATCCTTTGCTGTTTTTTCTCTTTCATATTGCTCCAAAGGTGTCTCAAATTCAACGATCAAGTAATCTCCTTCAGCAAGAACAGAACCTGCGGATAAATTTTGCTTCATGGCATAGCCATTGCCAACTGTATTCAGCTTAAGGTTCGCCGCTTTTGTAAATTTCAGCACATCCCTTAAAGACCAGCCCATCATATCAGGGACAACGGTTTTTCCATTTGTTTTGAGAATAACTTTTTCACCTTCTAACATGGAAGAAGTTTGGCCGGGGAACTGTCCTTCCACTGTTTTGCCATCTCCAATTATGACTGGTTCCAAATCTTGTTCCGTCAGTTTCTTTTCAGCTTCCTTTACAGACATCCCGATCAAGTCAGGCGCCTGACTGCTTTTTGCTTTAGGCTGCTCAGTTGGCTCAATATTTAAATATTGTAAGCTGCTTTGCATTACCGGTTTGAAAATTTCAGAAACCGGCTCTGCTCCATTTGTGCTTTCGTCAATATCAGGCTGCTGCACGGCAACATACATCACAAGCTCAGGATCATCAGCTGGTGCCATACCTAAAAATGAGAATACATAGTTGCTGTGTCCTGTTAAGTAACCGCCGCCCTCCGGATTAGGAATTTGCGCTGTGCCTGTTTTACCCGCAACCTCGTAACCATCAATATTAAACCTGCCGTATCCTGTTCCATTTTCAGAGGAAACAACTGTTTCTAAAATATCCCTGACTTCCTTGGCCGTTGCTTCAGAAATAGGGGTACCTGCTTTTTCAGGACTTGTCTTTTGCACCGTTTCTCCTGAATTTGGGTCTACAACCTTGCTGATCACATGCGGTTTTTTCATTGAACCATCTCCCGCAACAGCAGTTGCCGCCTGCATCTGCTGAATTGGCGTAAAGGCAGATCCTTGTCCAAAACCGATTGACGCTTTTTCTAAAGGCCAATCATATTTAATAAGCCCGCTCGTTTCATTTGGCAAGTCTATACCTGTTGGCTGATCAAAGCCAAACGTTGTTAAATACTCGCGAAAAGTTTCATAGCCAAGCTGTTCATTTACAATTTTTGCGAAAGCAACATTAGAGGAGCGCTGAACTCCTTCCAGATAGGTAATCTCGCCCCATCCACGCCCGCCGTTATGGTCTGGGATGGCAGGTGATCTTTCTGTCACTTTGTAGGAACCAGATTTATACGTATTATTTTTATTAAAGACACCCTCTTCTATCGCGGATGCTAGTGTAAATACTTTCATGGTCGAACCTGGCTCATATGAATCTTCAACCGCTAAGTTGCGCCATGTGTCTTCAATTCCTTCTCTTGTTTTCGGATGGAATGATGGTCTTTGTGCCATTGCTAAAATATCTCCCGTTTTGGGATCTGCTACAATTCCAATCATTTTTTTCGGGCTATATTTCTCATCTACCTTACTCATCGCGTCTTCGAGAAAGATTTGAATGGATTTATCTAACGTTAAGTAAACATCCTGACCATTTTTGGCCGGTTCAATGACTTCATCACCATTTGGCAGCAAATAACCCCAAAGATCTGCTTCATAGCTGAAGCTGCCATTTGTACCTGTTAATAAATCATTTAAGCTTTGTTCTAATCCAAGCATTCCAACCGTTTCGATGCTGCCATCTTCCTTTTCCTGTTTTTCAACATAGCCAATTAAATGAGAAGCAAATAGGCCATTCGGATAAAATCTCTTTGTATCTTGAATGAACGAAATGCCCGGAAGCTCCAAATCTTCTATCTCTTTCTTTTTTTGCAGAGTAAGATCACGCCCAGCAGTACCGAATTCCACTTGTTTTCGATCACTTGTCAGTTTGCTATAAATCTCGGATTCTTCCATATCAATTAAACCTGTAAGCTTTGCAGCAGTTTGCTCAGGATCCACGACATGTCTTGGATTTTTATCGTCTGTTGTTAATTCCTCATCCAGGATCGCTACAAGTTTATAGGAGTTTGCATCTTCAGCAATAACCTCTCCATTTCTGTCGTAAATCGTCCCTCTTCTGGCTTCAAGAGTCTTTTCTCTTTCATATAATGAATGTGCTTTTGCAGCTACAGCCTGACCGCCTGCTTCTCCTGTAACTTGAATAGATATAAACCGAAACAATATGACAAAAAAGAGCAGACTGAATATTATAAATAATATCACTGCTCCAGCATTAATATTTCGTTGCTTTTTAATCATTAGTCACGCACAGCCTTAACATTTTTTTCGTTGAATGTTAAGCCAAGCTCTTCTGCTTTGGCCTTAATTCTCTCGTATGTACTTAATTCCGCCACCTGCATACTTAAATCCTTATTTTGTTCTGTTTGTCCTTGAATCGCTGCTTCTGTCTGCTGAATATTTTTATTTACTTCATAAAGTGCAGAGTGATTTGACACCATTTGAACTGCACCGATACAAACTGCACCAGCAAAAAGGATACCAAGTATTTTTTCACCTGGAGAAAACAAGGTTTGGCGCTGAACAGATTTTTTAGGTTTTTGTACCTGCTGCTGTCTTTGCTGCTGTTCTTGTTGAATTTGTCTAGCTAGATTACTCATAGTTTCCCTCCTGTTTCTCTTATACCCCGTATTTTTTATAGTTTCTCAGCGATTCGAAGTTTTGCAGAACGTGCTCGATTATTTAGTTCAAGCTCCTCTTCAGACGGTAAAAACGGTTTGCGTGTAATTAACTTAATTATTGGCTTATATTCATCAGGGATAATCGGCAGCCCTGGCGGCAGGTCAGGTGTCTCGCTCGCTTTTTTCAATGTGACCTTACAAATGCGGTCTTCAAGAGAATGAAACGTAATAACACTTATTCTGCCTCCTGGATTCAATAGCTCTATTGCTTGCTGCAATGATTTTTCAAAAACTCCTAATTCATCGTTTACGGCAATTCTAATAGCCTGGAATATTCGCTTCGCCGGATGACCGCCTTTTCTGCGAGCAGGAGCAGGTATGCCGTCTTTTATAAGCTCCACAAGCTCTGCTGTGGTTTCAATCGGCGCTTTTTCTCTTGCTGCTTCAATTTTTCGGGCAATTTGTTTCGAAAATTTCTCTTCACCATACTTAAAGAAGATTTTAACAAGCTCGTTATAATCCCAATGGTTTACTACATCATAAGCAGATACATCTGCTTCCTCGTCCATACGCATATCGAGTGGAGCATCGTGGTGGTAGCTAAAACCGCGCTCCGGTGTATCAAGCTGTGGGGATGACACTCCGAGATCGTAAAGAATCCCGTCCACTTTCATGACGCCTAGCTTTTCTAACTCTTCCTGTAAAAACGCAAAATTGCTTTTAATGATCGTGATTCGATCTCCATATTGCTTCAGCTTTTCCTTCGCATGCCTGATGGCTGTATCATCTTGATCAAACGCGTAGAGTTTGCCTTTATCCGAAAGCTTAGACAATATTAGCTCACTGTGTCCGGCCCCTCCAAGTGTACAATCAACATAAATTCCATCTGGGTTAATATTAAGCCCATCTACCGTTTCATTCAGCATAACGGTTGTATGTTCAAACATAGCTGTTCATCCTTTCCAATCCTGTTCAATCTAGAGCAAGCCTCTGAAATTTTTAAATATCAAACCCAATCATATTTTCTGCAATTTCAGCAAAAGATTCCTCTGAGTCTGTAAAATATTCTTCCCAAAGATTTTTGCTCCAAATCTCAATTCGATTGGAAACGCCTAATATGACACATTCTTTTTCCAATTTTGCATATTGCTGAAGCGGGGAAGTGATATTTATTCTTCCTTGTTTATCTATTTCACACTCTGTGGCACCTGAAAAGAAAAATCGGGTAAACGCACGGGCATCCTTTTTTGTAAGGGGCAAACCTTTCAGTTTTTCTTCAAGCTGCTGCCACTCTTCCATTGGGTAGCCAAATAAACATTGATCTAAGCCTCGCGTAAGAACGAAGGATTCACCTAGGTGATCACGAAACTTAGCAGGTACAATTATTCTGCCTTTTGTATCAACGTTATGATGGTACTCACCCATAAACATACCCACTGCACCCACTTTCTAACACAAATGTACCACAATCCCCCACTTTCCTCCACATATTTTTATTAATTCTCTCCACCGGCATGATTTCCTGCTGGAAAATTTTGATTTTGGGATTTTCCGTTCGTCGTTTATTTACAATTTCTCAGCATTTCTTATGGGAAATTGTCTGATTGGGATTACTGGTGTGTTTTTTTGTCATAGAGTGGTTACTGCTGAGTGATTTTCGCTGCAGAGCACTCGCTTTCCACGGGTAGGAGTGCTTCATCTGCTTTCACTCCTGCAGGATCTCACCGCTCTGACTTTTCCCGCAGGAGGGTTGGTTGAATAAGCTTCTGCGGGATCACATAGCACCAAGAAGATGCGCTAGCATTTTCCAGGAGACTCGCAACCTTCAACTTCATTCATCAACACTTTTTTGGGCAGCAGCAACAAGTCATTGCTTTTAACCCTTTGCGGAATACTCCATGATTGCAACACATTTACATAATGAGCAAAAAAAAGACGGTCCCAACAAAATTGGGATCACGTCTTTTTTTGGAGTACTATTTATTAAGTTCTTTTGTAAGAAAGATCTTAGTAATTACGACCAGATTATATTGATCTGACTTTTCCTCTTGTTTCTTATATGAAGGAACCAGAGAAATAAACGGAAATTTTACCCTTATTTCCAAAAACGAGCTATTTCCGGGCGAAATAAGCGGAGATTTTCCGGTTAAGTTGAAAAAAATCACCCAATTATACGTTTTTCGGTTAAATAGTCGGAATTCCTCCGTCTATTTAAGCCCATTTGATGTAATTTTACGATTTAAGCGGAATTCTTCCGCCTATGCCTTACAATTTTACGACTACATGGCTACCGTCAAAAGGCAGCGAATGGTTAAGGATTTGCTGGAAGATATCCAGGCCATATCGGTTCATATAATAAAGGGCGTTCCAAACTCTTTCCTGCGGGGCACCGTCTGGCTTTAAGGATGCACCTGTCCGGTCATATTTGTTTATGGTATAGCTGTGCTGCAATTGAATATCCTCTTGAATCTTCTGCTGCAGAAATTGAATGTGTTCGATTACCTTTTGTTCGTTCTTTTTAAGCAGCTGCACAACACCTTTGGCATCTCTTTTTGTATAATCCTCAATACATCGATAATGCTTTTTGACATCTGAATGTAATGAAGAAAATAACGAATCTGCCTGATCACTTTGAATCGATTGAAGAAAAACATTTTTCTGATCTTCAATTCCATTTGCCAGCACATCTTCTAAACGAAGGTCGAGCTCTTGGAGATCCGTTTCGATATCACGCTCTAACAGAGTAATATTAATCCGCGGAACGAGTGGCGGCATTTGAATTGAAAAATGCCGGAAAGCTTGCTGAAGCTCTGCCCAATAAGCGATCTCACCAGGACCAGCAATAAAGGCGAGCGTCGGGAAAAGCAGTTCCTGTGAAATGGGCCGGGTCACCACATTATTGCTCAGTTTCTCAGGTGATTCTTCTGCAATTTCCAGTAAGTCTTCTAGAGTAAATTGAATCGTTTGTTCCTTATCAGAAAACACGCCATGCTCCTGATTGAATTCAAGCAACAAACGGTCATGCAGCTTTTCATCATAATAGAATAAATTAGCACCATTTGCTGAAATATCAATACTGTTAGTTATTCCAGAAACCTTTAGGCTTTCTTGCTGAGCGAGCACGGATTGTGTGATTTCTTTGTTCAAAGTAATTTGCTGCTTTAAGATTTCCTTTTGCAGCTGACGAAATTGGTTATCTCCAGAATCAACTAATAAAAGTCCTGTATCTTTAAACAGGGCCATGATGAGATAAGCGAACAAATCAACCAAAGTCTCAGATTCTTGAATCGCTTCGTCCATCAGCAGCATTAAATCCTTTGTAAAAGATGTTTCTCCATATGCTTCAATAATTCCATTCACCCAATCTCGGCAAACAGCCTTATCAAAGGTGATGTTCGAAACCATTTTTTTCTCCAGTACCTTTTCAGGATAAACGACTTTATTCATTTTAGAGCCATTCTTTGTAAAAATATGATTGACCTCAGGATAATCGTGATCTTCGCCAGCAATCCAAAAAACAGGAATCACAGGGACTTGCAGTTCTTTTTCCTTCTCTTTTGCAAAAGCCACAATGGATATTACTTTATGTATACTATATAGAGGTCCGGTCATTATGCCTGCCTGCTGACCGCCAATCACAACGGTGCTATTGTTTTGCTGTAATTTTTCTAGAGATGCATTGACTTGTTCAGAAGCAGGAAACTTCCTCATAAAATTTTTAATATAAGAAGCTAATTCTTTTCTCATAAATGCTCTGCCTTCAAGCTCATGAATCCGTTTTTCATAGCTTTTGGAATCATTATAACGATAATCAAAATAAGGGCTAATACGATCTGTTTGCATGATATACTCTGTTGCAAACTTGTTTGCCGCAGGCAATGAGAGATTTAACATCTCCATTTTAAGAAACTTCCTTTCTGAAACCAGTTTTCATTTAATCTTCATGAGTATAGCATTGTCTGAATATAAAAGAAAAAAACTTTGCTTACTCACTTTAAAATATTTAGGATACAAAAAACGAAACACGCTTGATCAGTCCTATTGTCATTAAAACAATATACGCTGTAAGAAATAGCAGAAAATTAAAGCGCCAAAACCCTCGAAAAAAAAGGGCAAAATTTATTTCATGTTTTACCCGCCAATGAATAATTGCAAATAAAGCTGCAATCAGCAGGAGAAGGACGATAATGATCCATAAATACGACTGCTCCCAAATTGCCAAGATTAAAAAATGAACAGATAAAATTAAAAAAAATGTACTAACGTCTAAAGCTGCTTTTACAGCGAATTTATGACGTTTTGTCAATTGCTTTGCAACGATAAACACAATCATATATCCCAGTATAGGAAGTGTCACAAATGTTGCTAAGATACCCGATAATACTGCATCCACTCTATTCCCCCCTGCTCCCCTTACATACTAGAGCCCATTTCTATTTATTTGCTCCAGTTCTTTCGCTTTTATACTGTAATAAAAAAGTGCTGTTAACTGCGCCTCAAATTGCTGCTCTCTTGCTTCTTCAAGCAAATAACCTAATATAGCATCCACCTCTGTTTTTCTCCCCTGTTCAAGATCTTTATACATGGAAGAAAAATTAGCAGCCGTTTTCTTACATATATTCTGAACATGAAGAAATCCTTTTTCTTTGTCTGCGACTTGTAAAATGGCGCTAACTTCTTGGTAGAGCATCGTGAAGATTTGCAGATAATAAGAATTTCGAATGATTTCGCCGTTCTTCACCTGAAAAACAGCTGTTAACGGATTGATTACAGCGTTAACAAGCAGCTTTTCAGCAAGCATCGCCTTGTAATTTGTATGCCATTCAAAAGGAAAATCGCTAATATCATTATGAGCCAGTTCACATACTTTCTCACCAGAAAATGCAGCTATTTTTGTCATACCGATTCCTGTATGGGCAATATGATTGCCTGCCTTCTTTAAACTTCCATGTTCAACCGTTCCCACAAATACCAAACCTGCAGTTAATTGGTGAAGCAGTTTAAGATGGCCCATCCCATTTTGCAAAAATAAAAAAGAGTGACTGTCATTTTGACCTTTTAACAATAACGGCATGAGTTCTGGCAAATGATACTGTTTCACTGCCATTATGGTCAAATCCTCTTCACCTTTCCACTCGTGAAAAAGCTGGGACTTTTGTGTGATCTGAGTGTATTGGTTATCCTTCTCCAAGATAAGTCCTTCTCTGGCAATAAGGTCGGCTTGTCCCTGTTGGTGTACATATAAAGTTACTTCATGTTCCTTGCTTAAATAATGAGCGAAAAGCAGCCCAATAGCTCCGCCGCCAATAATAGCGATTTTCATAACAATCTTCCATTCTGTGTATTTAGTATTAGTTTAACAGAATTATTTAACAGTTGTTATAGCAAAAATAGAAAACTTCATGAAACTGCCCCTCTCCAGAGCATGGAAAGGGGCAGTCATTTATACAGGGTAAACAGGATGCTTTCTTACACTAAATGAAAGTTCCTTTGTTGCATATAATTCAAATCGCTTGATTAGAACATCTCTTAAATCATACGGAGACACAATCTCATCAATGATCAGTTCCGAAGCAAGGCTGTATATGTCGATATGCTCCTTATATTCCTGCTGTTTCTCTTGAATAAATTTTACCTTTTCCGCAGGATCTTCAATCTCATTTATTTTATTTGAATAAACGGCATTCACAGCCGCTTCAGGTCCCATTACCGCAATTTGTGCTGTTGGCAATGCTATACAGCAGTCCGGCTCAAATGCAGGTCCAGCCATGGCGTAAAGTCCTGCGCCGTAAGCCTTTCGGACAACTACAGATATTTTCGGAACCGTCGCAGAACTCATTGCTGCAATTAACTTCGCTCCGTGGCGAATGATACCGGCACGTTCAACTTTTGTGCCGATCATGAAGCCTGGAACATCCGCAAGGAAAAGAAGCGGAATATGAAAAGCGTCACATAACTGAATAAACTTGGCTGCTTTATCGGCTGAATCGACAAACAAGACACCGCCTTTCACCTTCGGCTGATTGGCAATGATGCCAACCGTCCTACCATCCAAGCGGGCAAACCCAGTAATCAGCTCGGGAGCAAAGAGCTTTTTCATTTCAAAAAAACTGCCTTCATCAATTAACACATCAATACATTCGTACATATCAAACGGCGCATTTTGATTAGCAGGAATAATCTCCTCTAAATCTCTGCCCATTTTCGGCTCAATCGCCTCTTTTAATGGTGTTTTTTCTTTAAAGCTTGCAGGAAAATAGGATAAATATTCTTTTGCATATTGAATGGCCTCTTCTTCATTCGCTGCCAGCACATCTCCACAGCCGCTAACACTGCAATGCATACGGGCTCCACCCATTTCCTCCAGCGTTACCTTTTCACCGATTACCTTTTCAGCCATCCGAGGAGATCCTAAATACATAGATGCATTTTTATCAACCATGACTACAATATCACAAAAAGCAGGAATATATGCGCCACCTGCAGCTGATGGCCCGAATAATAAACAAATTTGCGGAATCATGCCTGATAGCTTGACTTGATTATAAAAAATTCTTCCTGCCCCGCGGCGATTCGGAAACATGTCGAGCTGATCGGTTATTCTTGCTCCTGCTGAATCCACAAGATAAAGAATAGGCACCTTGAGCTTTTCTGCCGTTTCTTGAATTCTGATGATTTTCTCAACGGTGCGTGCTCCCCAGGAACCTGCTTTAACTGTTGAATCATTCGCCATTACACAGACCGTTTGACTGTTGATCTTCCCGATTGCTGTCACAACTCCATCTGCCGGCAAGCCTGCTTCTTTACAATTTGCGAATTTGCCATCTTCTTCATACTGCCCATCATCAAACAAAAGCTCTAAGCGCTTTCTTACGAAAAGCTTGTTTTGTTCCTGCAATTTTTGGTGGTATTTCTCACTGCCTCCAGCCTCAATCTCCGTTATCTTATCTTTTAAAATTTGTGTGAATGCTTGTATAGTGCTCATCCTCTTCCTCCCTTTAAGGTAACTAATGAACAAGGCATATTTATTCCATTACAAGAAGGACATCCCCTTCATTGACAAAATCACCGATATTCACTTTTACTTCTGCAACTTTGCCACCTTCTAATGCCTCTACAGGAATTTCCATTTTCATTGATTCAAGCATTACAACTTCCTGCCCGGCCGTGACATCATCGCCTGCTCCAATAAATACATTTAAAACGGTCCCTGCCATTGCTGCTTTAATTTCTTTCAATTGAATCTCCCCCTAATGTGTAAGTGCTTACATTTTAATGGTGTTTAAGTATGCAGTTGAGTAACTGCCATTCTGGTAATCTTCCTCTTGTAAAATACGCGTAAAAAGAGGAGCATTTGTTTTAATGCCGGAAATTTTCAGTTCATTAAAAAAGCGAATGGCTTTTTCAATCACCTGTTCTCGTGAAGAACCTGAAATAATACATTTTGCGATCATCGGATCATAAAACGGAGTCACGGTTGATTGAGCAGCATACCCATAATCTACCCTAACACCCTCAAAGTCTGGCCAATGCAGCTCTTCAATTTTTCCTGGTGAAGGCAAAAAGGTGACGGGATCCTCTGCATATAGCCGAAATTCAATACTATGCCCGGCAGAAAATATTTCAGGTTGCTGCAAGGGCAGGTTTTGTCCGCTGGCAATAAGCAATTGCCACTCTACTAAATCAAGCCCTGTAATGCCTTCAGTAACAGGATGCTCTACCTGTAATCTTGTGTTCATTTCCAAAAAATAAAAATGTTCATCTTCATCAACAATAAACTCTATGGTACCTGCATTTTTATAGTGAACAGCAGCAGCTGCTTTCAGTGCCATTTCATACATCTTATTTTTTGTATCTAATGAGAGTGCAGGTGCAGGGGCTTCTTCTATAACCTTTTGATTTCTTCTCTGAATGGAACAATCTCTCTCAAATAAATGAACTTGGCTCCCAGCATAATCTCCAAAAACTTGGATTTCAATATGTCTGGCATTTTCAATGAATTTTTCAAGAAAAATGGTTTCACTGCCAAAATAAGCTTTTGCCCGCGTTTTGACGGTTTGAAACGACTTAACGAGCGCTTGCTCATTTTCACATTTCACCATGCCAATGCCACCGCCGCCGCCACTCGCTTTTAACATGACAGGATAGCCAATCTCTGCGGCGATTGAACAGGCATCCTCTAAACTGGCGACTTGATCACTGCCAGGCACTACGGGTACACCTGCCTGTTTCATAGCCGAGCGAGAATGAATTTTATCGCCCATCAGCTCAATCGTTTCTGGATCTGGGCCAATAAATATCAGGCCTTCCTTGATGACAGCTCTTGCAAAATCTGCATTCTCCGATAAAAAGCCATAGCCTGGATGTATAGCATCTGCACGTTCTGTCTTGGCAATGTTAATGATTGCTTCTGCATTTAAATATGATTTGCTGACTGGCGGCTCGCCAATTCGGACTGCCTTGGTTGCATATTGGACATAAGGCAGATACTGATCTGCATCCGAATAAACAGCAATTGTTTCAATGCCTAATTTATGACAAGTACGCATGATTCTGAGTGCGATTTCTCCCCTGTTCGCAATTACTATTTTTTGCACATTTAATCTCCTTTCAAGTGTTGATCATACTACTACATAACCGTCACAATATTATTTATTTCTACAATCTTCTGTTTATTCCTCCTTTAAATTGAAAACGCTTACGAATTTAATCATTTTTCTCAATAATATGCTGGTTGATTGCAACGGAAGGGGGCGAGACTCCTGCGGGACGAGTGGGAAGGTGAGACCCCACAGGAGCGAATTGCGACGAGGAGGCTTACCTCCCGCCCCGCGGAAAGCGAGTCCCCTGAAGTGGAAATCATTTCACAAACTCATTTGTATGTTTAGTTGACGCATTTAATATTTAGAAGTTGAAAAGGCAGAATTTTTTGTTTTATTAGTATATAATAAGGTTAGAAAGACCAATCTTAGGCATAGCCATCGGTTTGTTAACGGCTTGCAAAAAATGAAAAAGGTATCGTTATTCACTTACGAGCAGGGGGGATTCTATATGGCTTATAAGGTAGAAAAATTAAAAGTAAATTACAAGACATTAGAAGAATTTAAAAGATTTAAAGAATATGGATTACAGGAATTGTCTATGTTTGAAGATCTTGAAGCCAATATTATCGAAAACGACAGTGCCTCTCCTTTCTATGGCATTTATTTCGGCAGCCTTTTAGTTGCACGCATGAGTCTATATAAGGTTGATGCAAAATTTGACCGCTATTTTGATCCGCCAGAGGATTATTTGGAACTCTGGAAATTGGAAGTGCTTCCAGACTATCAGGGAAAAGGATATGGACACGCATTAGTTGATTTTGCAAAAAGCTATGGCTTGCCTATTAAAACCAATCCGCGAGTTAAATCCCAAGAGTTCTGGGCGAAGATGGGTTTTACCTCTGTTCATTACGACATGGAACGTGATCTGGGTGAAAATCCAATTATCTGGTATCCCAGCGGAGCAACAGAATAGAACAGCTAAGAGATAAAGGGGTTTGGAATCATGTATTCCAAACCCCTTTATGTATATGTTAGATAAAATTACGATTTATACTTTAACATTTTTCTGCCGGCCGTCTTCTTTTGTGACAACCATTTGTCTAGCTCTTTCCATTATTTCAATTAGTGCATTATGATCTTTTTCCATATTGGTTAATTCCTCTGTCAGCTTATCATTTTCTGCAGCTAGGGAATAAGTTTGTCTTTCAAGCTCTTGTATGCGCTCTTTATACCCTTCAACGTCTTCTTGATTAATTGATTTTTCAGCTTTTTCATATAATGATTTTAGGTGTTGCACTAATACATCGAAATCAAGCAGATCTGTTTGCTCTACGGTGTTAGCTTCCACAGGAACGGAGGTAATGCCAGCAGCTGTTTCAGGTTCTTGATATGGAGATGGAACCTCCTGCGGATATTTTTTCAGCTCTTTCCGCTGTTTTTTTGCTAATTCGATTCCTGATTTATATTGCTTTCGGACATACGAATTCCAGCGAAACCCGCAAGCGGCCGCTGTTCTTGATAAACGCTTCCCCACTTCTTCAAATGCTAAAAGCTGTGTTCCCCCTTCACGAATATGGCGAAGCACTACTTCTGCTAATAGCAAATCTTCATCTTGTGACCATGCATCCTGCCGTGTTGAAGACATCAGCAAATCCCTCCTAGTGTTTTTTCTTCATTTTATGCTTCTGCTAGAAAAGATAGACTGATATCCTGTTAGATTCTAAACATTTCTTTCATAAAATAAAATGGACGAACTGCTTGAATACTCTTCCTGCTTGATCAGCCATGCTACTCTTGATGGAGTCATGCAGCTTTATGCACAGTGAAACTAGCAGTCCACTTCCAATTTTTTAGAAATCAGAACCTCTTGCACGATGTAGTATTAGTCTATGAGTGGGTAGGATTGAATATAAATTCAAATATAATCGGAAATAACTATAGAAAATAACAAAAGCACAAGAACATAATGTTCTTGTGCTTTTATTGTAAAAGAAATTAGTTGTTTACAACTTCTTTTCCTTTGTAAGTTCCGCAAGCTTTGCACACGCGGTGAGCAAGTTTCATTTCACCACAGTTTGGGCATTCCACCATACCAGGAACCTGTAATTTAAAATGGGTACGACGTTTTCTTTTTGCAGTTTTAGAAGTCCTTCTAAAAGGTACAGCCATTCTTCCCACCTCCTTAAAGAGAATTAAGAAAGTTATGAAGGCCAGATCATGCTGGTTTCTTCAAATGCTTCTTATTTTTTCTATCTTCCTTTTATGTATCGGAAGAAGAATCGTTTTCGTTAAAAAATTGAGCAAGGCCGGCAAGACGAGGATCAATGCTATCCTTCTTTTCCTGCTCGTGGATAACTTCCCAATCTTTTCCGGATTGAGGAGCTCCTTCATCACCGCTATCTTCGCAAAATACTTGCAGAGGCACTTCTAAGATCAAGATTTCATGAATGATCGGCATTAAGTCGATCACATCTCCCTTGAGCTGATAAACCTCTTCTTCCTCCATATCATAACCGATATCTTTTAAAAGAAAAGTTTCAACAGTACTAACATCAATTGGAAGTTTGACATCCACTAATGTCCGGGAGCATGGCAGGATTAAATGCCCTTGAATCTTCAAGTGAAAGGTCACTTTTGCTGAGTCAATGTCAGCACGGCCTGTAACATGCATCGGCGAAGCACGTCTAATGTTCGGATCAATTTTCATGACTTCATCGACATTTACGATTTCATCAATCAAAAAGTCCTTGCTACGATTTTTTTGTAACTGACTTAAAGTCCATTTCATACGAATCACCCCAAGGCAACAAAGGTAATTATAGCTGTCATATAATTATTTGTCAATATTTTTTCTTTACACTATAATGTAGACATTATCAGCGTATTTGAAACTAAAATTTTAAAAATTCTTTTTTAAACTTCCTGCATTTAAATGATTTTGAAGGAGGCCAATCTATGAAAGCTGTTGGCGTTGTTGTTGAATATAATCCTTTTCATAATGGACATGCCTATCATTTGCGTGCCGCAAAAGAAGCTTCTGAGGCAAATATCGTCATTGCTGTCATGAGCGGCAGCTTTCTTCAGCGCGGTGAACCAGCCTTTGCTTCTAAATGGACAAGAGCTGAAATGGCTTTGCGTGCTGGAGCTGACATTGTGTTTGAACTTCCATATCAGTTTGCTGTCCAGCAGGCAGATACATTTGCTGCTGGAGCTGTATCCATTTTAGAAGCTGCAAAGTGTAAGTTCCTTTGCTTTGGAAGCGAGTCCGGTGACATCACCCATTTTCAGAAAGCAGCTGCGTTTTTTTCCCAGCATGAAGAAGAATATCAAGCAAGCATCCGCCAGTTTTTAGAAATTGGAAACAGTTATCCAAAAGCAGCCTCATTAGCAGCACGGAAGCTTCAAAAAGATGAAGACATCCTCGATCTGACTCTGCCTAATAATATTTTAGGCTATCAGTATGTAAAATCTATTATAAAACAAAATGCATCCATAACACCACTCACGATTAAAAGAAAAAATGCGGGTTATCATGATCAATCATTCACCTCTGCTGATATAGCCAGTGCAACAAGCATCCGCAAAACACTCTTTACCGATGGAGGAAGCATAAAGGATATTTCACCATTTGTGCCGCACTCTACATACAGTCTTATGCTGGATTATCAACAGGATTTCGGAACCTTTCATCATTGGGAGCTCTACTGGCCATTCCTGCAATACCGGCTTCTGCATCTAAACGCTGAAGAGCTGAGTTCCATATATGAAATGGAAGAGGGACTTGAACACCGTTTTTTAGCCGCTGCGTTAAAAGCAGATTCATTTCATCATTTTATGACGCTCGTAAAAACAAAACGGTATACATGGACCCGCCTGCAGCGAGCGTGTGTACATATTTTAACGAATTCATCTAAGGAGGAAATGAAAGGACATGAAAAAGCTGATTATTTACGGCTTTTAGGTATGACAGCTAATGGACGTTCCTATCTAAATAAATATAAAAATGATTTAGGTCTTCCGCTCATTTCCAGGGTTTCTTCCAGCCAAGGAGCTGGTCTTGCTCTTGATATTAAAGCTTCCAGAGTATTTGGTTTAGCTGCAGGCTTAAGGAATAAAGAAGCATTCATTACACAAGATTTTACACAGCCTCCGATTATCGTATAAGGAGTATACTCCAGTTTATCTGTTTGCACTCTGGATAAATGCCGCGCTAAGAATAAAGAGGCTGGGGCATAAGTATTTACACAACCACAAAACCGAATGATTAGGAAGTAAATCTTTCTAATCATCCGGTTCTTTATTTGTTCTTAACATTTAATATTTCTAAACATGAGTGAAATGGAGCGGAGGGCCCTCGGCTCCTGTGGACCATAGAGGAAAGGGTGAGACCCCGCAGGAACGACAGCGACGAGGAGCTCAGCTTCCTCCCCACGGAAAGCGAGGGTCCGTAGCGCAGGTGGAACGGGCTTGTGTATACACCCAAACCTTGAAAATGAACATTCGTGTTTTAGAAAGAGTATTTTCGTTTTGTCCCAGCCTCTTCTTCATTTTTATTTTTCTTCTAGTGCCATTAAATATTCAATTGCTTCATTAAAGTTATCTACAGGCACAATTTTCATATCGGTATTAATATCAGCTGCAGCAGCGGATGCTTCTTTAAAGTTGGAATTGTCAGCATCGTTTTCGTTTGGAGCAAAGAAAATTTCGGCCCCTGCCTTATCTGCCGCAACAACCTTTTGATCAATTCCGCCGATGCGCCCGATGGTTCCATCACTGCTCATCGTTCCAGTACCAGCAATCTCATAGCCTCTTGTTAAGTCTTCCTCAACCAATTGATTGTAAATTTCCAAAGAAAACATGAATCCGGCAGATGGTCCTCCAATATCTGAACTATCCACTTTCACTTCTGGATCGACTTTTATCTCCTTGTCGTCAACAAGTGATATGCCAACACCAGGTTTTTTAGTTTGAGGAAGGATATCAACTGTCAAGGCTGCCTCTTCAGTTTTGCCGTTTCTCTCATATGTAAGCATGATTTCATCCCCATCTTTTTTCGAAGCAACAAGGTCAATAAATTGCTGTGAGGATTCAAATTCTGTACCATCAACTGCAAAAATACGATCAGCTGGCTCTAAAATGCCGTCAGCTGGCATGTCAGGCAATACATTTAATACGTACACGCCCCGATAATCAAACTCAACAGGCAAGCCCGCTTTTTTATAGGCTACTTCAATAGCAGACAGTTTCGATGAGTCCATTAAATAGAGCTGACGGACATTATATTCTTCATCTGTCTCATCCTCAGCACGTATATCTTCTACAGGATGAATCTGTTGATACTTGCTCATTTTCGCGATGAGATAGGCATAAATGTTTGCTTTTCCCATTCTGACTGTTGTCAGCATAAAGCTTCCTTCTTCTTCATAGCCGTTCTCAACATCTATGATAGGTTCTAATTCTTTTGCCAT
Organism: Cytobacillus gottheilii; assembly: GCF_900166665.1. Lineage (GTDB taxonomy): Bacteria > Bacillota > Bacilli > Bacillales > Cytobacillaceae > Cytobacillus > Cytobacillus gottheilii_A. The sequence goes on from NZ_LT800494.1 coordinate 2,984,453, forward strand.
ACCCGGTTTGGATACATAATAAGGAAGATGGTAAAAAGAACTTAGCATAATTATGATCGCAACGATTATAAAGGAGCGAGTGTAAAAGCGTTTATTCATTCTGGTGCAGGCTCCTTCCAGCTTAAAATATAATTTTTTATATCATTAACTTGCTTGAGCATTTCTTCCTCGCCAATCTTAATGATTTCTTCGATATTGGTAAAAGCTTTAGCACTGAACATTTCCACTCTTGGCTTAATCATAAAATCAGAGGCAATTTCACGATGGAGCACCAATTCCATTTGCATGATATCTAAGCTTTGCATGATTACATCATATATCGAAGTTATTTCTGTATTGACTTTTACATGAGAGACATCCACAGCAATGACGATGTCGGCACCCATTTCTTTAACAACGGATACGGGTACACGATCAACCACTCCTCCATCAACAAGCAGCCGGCCATTGACTCTTTCAGGCACAAAAATCCCTGGGATTGAAATGCTTGCCCGAACCGCATCAGCTACTGGACCGTCTTGAAAAACAACTTTTTCTCCTGTAAGAAGATCGGCCGCAACAACCCGGATCGGAATATTTAATTCCTCTAAACGTTTATTATGCGTAAAAATCCGAATGAGCTCTTTTACTCTTTTTCCTGAGATAAATCCCATTTTCGGAACAGTAAAATCAAGATAATATTTTCTCTTAAATCCTTTAGAAAATTTATATAGCTTGGATAACTCTAATCCAGAAGCATAAAAACAGCCAACCATCGCGCCCATGCTGCTGCCTGCAATCATATCAACCTGTATGCCCTCATCCTCTAATACTTTTAAAACACCTAAATGGGCAAAGCCTCTCGCTCCCCCAGATCCAAGTGCCAGACCAACTTTTGGACGACTCAAAGGATTCCCTCCTTCAGTTACCATGCTTGTATATTCTTATGGTCTATTTTCCATATGTATGAGTATATTGATTAATATGGTACCCAGAAAAGCGGAAGGCGCTTGCTCAGGGACGACAAGCTTAAGACAAGCCAGGCGAAAGGTCGTTCTTTGACCTTTTGAATGGATTGGCTTAAGACCTCGAGTCCCTAGCGCCTGGAGCTAGACAATAAGAAAAGCGGAAGTGGCTTGCTCAGACCCGACAAGCTTAAGACAAGCTGGCATAAAGGTTGTTCTTTAACCTTTAGGACAGATTGACTTATGACCTCGAGCGGCTAGCCGCCGGAGCTAGACAATTCAAAAAGCGGAAGGCGCTTGCCCTTTTAATGAACGCAGACTAAGTTCGCCACGTCCTGTGGCAACGTCTGCACAACCCACATCCTGTGGGCCCCAAGCATAAGACAAGCCAGGCGAAAGGCGATGCCAGTAAGGCAATCATTATTTAAAACATATTTTATCACTAAATGAAATGTGTTGCACAGTATGTTTACTTAAGCAAAGGGAGGATCTGCATTGTTTCGTTCAAAATTAAAAACCATTGTTCTTGCACTTTCTGTAACGATGATGGCCATTTCGCTCATCTCATTTCCGCAGGAGTCTGTAGATGCTTCCATAAGAGGATTAGATATGTGGTGGGAAATTGTTTTTCCTTCGCTGCTTCCTTTTTTTATTGTTTCTGAAATGCTGATTGGCTTCGGAGTTGTTAAATTTATCGGGGTTATGCTTGAACCGCTTATGCGTCCTTTATTTCGGGTGCCTGGTGTAGGTGGATTTGCATGGGCAATGGGAATGGCTTCCGGATTTCCCGCTGGAGCCAAACTATCTGCCAGACTTCGGCAAGAGGGGCAATTAACAAGAGTAGAAGCGGAAAGGCTCGTCTCCTTTACAAATTGTTCTAACCCTCTGTTTATATTTGGTGCTGTTTCAGTCGGCTTTTTTGGAAACGCCAAGCTTGGTGTTATATTGGCACTCGCCCATTATCTAGGCAATTTCACCGTTGGCCTGCTGATGAGGTTTCACGGCCACAAAGAAGACAAAAAACATAAAGAAAGACAAAAAGCACCATCGCTTCGTAAAGCTTTATCAGCCTTACATAAAACAAGAATCAACGATAATCGCCCTATTGGAAAGTTACTGGGTGACGCAGTCATGTCTTCTATTCAAACATTATTAATGATTGGCGGATTCATCATTTTATTCTCGGTAATTAATAAAATGCTCTTCCATGTTGGCATAACGGCCTTTTTAGCAAAAGGCATTGAAATGGCTCTGACCATGCTTCATTTCCCGATTGAACTTAGTCTGCCGCTCATTTCAGGACTTTTTGAGATCACCTTTGGCAGCCAGATGGCCAGTCAGGTGGATGAATCCACTTTAATGCACCAGGCAATTATCGTCAGCTTTGTACTTGGCTTTAGCGGTTTTAGCGTACAAGCCCAAGTAGCCAGCATACTGGCTCAAACAGATATTCGTTTTAAGCCATTCTTTTTTGCAAGAATTCTTCACAGTTGTTTTGCTGCTTTTTACGCTTATTTATTATGGGCGCCAATTTATGTTCGCTTTTACAGCAATGAGCCGACTTCTAATGCCATTCCTGTTTTTAATCTTGGTGAAGGCTTTATGCCAAAAGAAATGCTTGATTCAATGGCAGAGATTGGTCCTTTAGTGACCATTCTGGCGTTGATGGTTTATACAATTATTCTGGCAAAGAGAACCCTGGCAAAATAAATAAGCCTCCCTTAAAGGGGGCTTATTTATTTTCAGCAAATTTCTCTTTCAGAGCAGATTCAACGATTGCTGGCACAAGCTCTGATACATTGCCATTATATTTTGCGACCTCTTTTACAATACTGGAGCTTAAAAAAGAGTATTGATTATTGGTCATCATAAAAAACGTTTCAATTGCATCATCTAATACTCTATTCATAGAAGTGATTTGCATTTCGTATTCAAAATCTGATACAGCGCGCAATCCGCGAATAATCGCACTGGCCTTAACACTTTTAGCATAGTCAACAAGCAGTCCCTGAAAAGAATCTACCTTCACATTTGGAATGTCACTTGTTACGTTTTTAATTAATTCTATTCTCTCTTCTACAGAAAATAGTGGATTTTTAGAAGAGTTGTTTAACACAACCACATGCAGCTGGTCAAACACTTTAGCGCCTCTTTTAATAATATCCAGGTGCCCAAACGTAATGGGATCGAAACTTCCTGGACAAACTGCTACCTTCATCAATATACCCCCAATATGCACACACTTAATGTACCAACTATGGATAACAAATCATGAAGACTTGTTGTAAAAACTTTGTTTTCTCAGCGTTTGGACAAAAAAATCAGGTCCTATGCCTTAATACCATTATTTATTATAAATGGAAATAGAGATCATACCATAATTTTCATGCTTATATTGTTCAAAACCGCCAACATTTTCAGGCAGGTCCACATCTGAACCATGTTCGCAGATAATCATGCCTTTTTCCGAAAGCAAGTCCTCTTTATCTATCATTTCAATTAATTTTACTAGCTGCTGCTTTTTATATGGAGGATCTAAAAATATGTAATCAAATACAAGCTCCCTCTTAATAATCGCCTTTAAGGCTCTTTCAGCATCATTACGATAGACTTCACTTTGTTCAGTAAAACCGCTTGCTGCAATATTATCGTGAATGGTCTGGATTGCCATCCGATCCCGATCAACAAAAATCACTTTGTCTACACCTCTGCTGAGTGCTTCAATGCCTAATCCGCCGCTCCCGGCAAATAAATCAAGACACAGGCCACCTTCAAAGTAGGGACCAATCATATTAAATAATGCTTCTTTCACTTTATCAGTTGTCGGACGGGTAGTGTTTCCGGGGACTGGCTTTAAGCTTCTCCCTTTCTGTGAACCTGAAACAACTCTCATATTATCACCACTGCTACTATTTTCAATTTTTTTCTTCCCTATCCTATCATATTTGCCGTTCGCAATCCAACCAATATTTTGTAATCGCTCTCATTTTTTTCTTTATATAGACTGTTTTCGCAAACTTTGTTACTTCCACATATATGGACAAAGTTTACAATACGAAGTACTCACTTTCCAGCGGAGAGATACCAAGCCTGCAGAGGTGTCTCGCACTCTTTCGCCTTACTGAACATAATACTAAAACATCTTTTAGTATGTCATTCTACAAAACACCAATTGCTCAAAAAAGAGTCTTATTTAAATATTATTTTTTCCAAATGTGTATAATGACCTCTCTTGTGGAAATACTGTAATTAACAGCATCTATTCGAGGATGCTGTTGCCAACCGCGGAGAAGACTTACGTTTCCCCATAAGTTCTTCCTCCGGTTTCTCCTCTCCCTTTGCCTTCTATCCCTTATAGGATATAGAAGGACCCTGCAGAAATCTGCAGGGTTTTCTTTTTTTTCTTCAAAATCATTCATGACAGCACGGGCAGTTCATCCGGTTTGGACCTGAGCCTGATGTGCTATTGGTTAACACTGATTGATATTTCAGAAGAATTTTCTTCAATTTGCAAATTAAAAATGGAATCTAGCCATTGCTTTTCCATATAGATGCTTCCATACATCATGGTTAATGGGTTTTGCAATAATCCATAATTATCTTCATTTAAAATAAAAATGTTTTTATTTAAATAAAAGCGATAGCTCTTATCTTTATTTTGAATTAAAACTGTCTCTTGCTCAGGCAAATATTGAACATGATAGCCGAAGTACTCTAGTGTTTCCTTTAATGGAAATAAACTTCTTGCCCCTTCATAAATCACATTGTTTTCCTTTTCTTCTCCTTGGACAATCAATGTGCGATCATCATAGTAAAATAAGGGGATAAAGTCATCACTTTGACTATTAAGAGTATAAAAGCTTGTCCGTAATTCCATAATTTTTGTTAGTGCTGAATCAAGTTTTTCGGCCGTTAGTTCATGCGGCTCATTATGAATGGATGAAAAGAAGAGATCAAGCTCAAATTCTGACAGTTTTTCATTCATATCTGACAAAATTGCTTTCCCTTTTTGTGTATGTGCCTCATTCCCCAGCGTTTGTGCAACAAACACGTCTGCAAGCCAGTCTTCAGCTAGTTCCAAAGAAGCAAACTTGTTATGATAATAATGTATTAACAGTTTATGCTCTAATGCTTTTTCCGTTATCTCTTTATTCTCAATCATTAAAGAGCCGCTTTCATAAGGCTGATGCTGATCTGTTATAACAATTGACAAATTATGAAAATCATTCAATTCGCTAATGGCTTCAAAGGATGAAGACTCCAATACGGGCTGTTCAGCATAGTAATTAAAACCGGTATCTGTTTCATAATAAGTCAAGGGAGATGCCTGCCAATATAAAGGAGATACATCCCCACTTCCCTCAAACGAGAAGTAATCAATATATTCCTTTTCTTTATACCCCTGTAAAGGTAATCCTGCCATCCAGGTGCCATCCCTGTTCACAGATTCTGTCACTTCAATATGTGTCTTAGAAATGCTCGTATCCACTAATCCAACTGTCCAGTGATCTAATAAAAAGGAATTGCCTCTATCCTCAACTGGAATTGTATACGAGAAATGTAATTGACCGTCTTCACTGCTATAAAAGTATGGCTCCTCACTCTCTGCAATACAAGGGTTCCCATTTGTATCAACACATTTAAAGTTAAACAGCTGTTGAGGCAGTGCTGCTTCATAAATAACCCCTTCTGCTAACCCGCTGACTTTTTGATGAACCGATAATTCATTTGATGCTGTATAGATAGATATTGATTGAGTTATATTTGACGTTTCCGAACTGTCTGGGTCTTTTTGTTCAGAGAAGGCCTCCCATTGCCAGAAAAGCATACCGCTTATGGATGCCGACAGTATTATAATTATCAGTAAAAATGCTCTCCACATCGTCATTCTCCTTTAAAATTCATGCTGAAAATAAGGCAGCCCTTTCCTTGTAGCCTACTATTCACAATTTAAACAAACTGCCTTATGATGAACAAGATGTCCTTTTTTTAAAGTGTATCAAAAACAGGGACATACGTCACAAGAAATTTACCGTTTTATAAGCAAAATACACCGTTTGGCATAATTTTTATTTTTAGGTAAAATTGTATAAAAGCGTTTTTTAAATACATTTAGCCAAAAGGATGTAAACAATTTATCGTGAATAATGGAGGCATGACAATGATTCAAAGATTTATTGAGTTAGGTGAAGGGTACTCTGACCTATATGAACTTCTTGAAATTGCATCTGCTAATAAACATCGTCTTACAAAAATGATGGCATTTCATACAAGTATAAACCATAAAGAGGTTACTTCACTTGCTGTTGTATTAAAACCAACTGCAGAAGGAAATTTCCAGCCGCTGTACATTTGCCTGGAGGGTATACCGAATCCAAACCTGATGAAAAACAAGCGCTACGACCTTTTTCAGGAGAAAGCAAATGAAATGGGACAGACAATCATTGAGTTAAAAGTAAAATCTTCAGCGGAATTTGCGGAGAAAGAGTTATTTTACCAGTATTTAATCGGCATCTTGCGATTAAATCATTGCATTCCGCCACTTCAATAATAAAAAAAGGCGGGATGTATCCCCGCCTTTTTCTTATTAAATGCCCATCTTATAATCGTATTCCTTTGCTTTATCTGGCTTTGAGTTTTCAAACTCCATTTTTAAAAATGGTTTATATGAGGGTTCAGCATTTTTAACAAATGAATATGCATTTAACTTATTGATTAATGCTTCTGTTTCGTCCATGTCACAATACAAAACTACGTATTTCAACCTTTTTGATACAAAATGGACATTCCCAAATCTTCTTAACATTTTGGCTTGTTTTAGTGAATAAAGCCAAACAATAATCCCTTGCCGTTGACCTAGCATATATTTCCCTCACAATGACATTATTTTCTATAGTCTAGCATAAAAGGCTTTTTTTGTTCAATTCAATATCCCAAATACGCAAGAACATAACTTAAATCTATTTTTAAAATCAGATACTCTTATTAGACTTTTGGAGTATTCGCTTTCCAGCGGGGCGTGATGATCGCTCCTGCTGTGTGATACTCCTCACTCGTCTGAGCTGGAGTTTTGATCAATTGTACAAATTATTAAAACAACAATCGCTCAGAAATTAAAAAACAAGAGAAGCAGCTTTGCTTCTCCAATTAATGATTCTATATTAGGCTGAACAGCCGCAGCTTCCGCCAGACCCACAGCCGCCACCGCAGCTGCTGGAAGAAAAGTATGGACTTCCTGTTGGAACTTTAACGCTTAGTGAAACTGACTTTCCAATCATCATACCGATCTCATCAAGCATATTCTGCAATTGATTTTCTGCTAAACGGAATTGTGCTACATTTTCATCCATATCCATTTCCCGTTTAACTTCCCGGATCGTCATCATCACTCTTTTATACTCAGGATGATATTTGCCAAAACGCTGAACTTCTTCATAGAGTTCCTTCAGCTCCGCAAAGGCAGCTATTTTCTGCTGGCTCTCTTTGCTATTCTTCAAGCTATTTAAACGTGCGCGATATTCCTCAGCAGCTTCTGATTGCATGATCATAAGTGAGAGTTCATCCGCAGCATCTAATATTTCCATTGTTTCTAAAGTAGCAAGCATCTTTAGCTCACCTCCAATTCATATTTTATCATGAATGAAAAGAAAGCTAAAGTCTCCGCTACTGAACACGTACAGTGAATTCTTTTTTCATATCCTTATGATATGCACTATCATCCTTTTTCAAAACATCCAACTGGATGGTATGGGTACCTGAAGAAAGGTTTTTAATGATAAATGCAGCTGATGTGATATCCTCTTGTTTACGACCATTAATACGTAAACCGATTTTTGCTCTGTCTTCTCCGCTATCTTCCCGGAAAGACACTCCAGGAATGATGCACTCAACATAAACATTCTTTCCCTTAACCTGGTGTCTGACAAAGAACTGAGGAACACTCTCCGAAGCAGCAGCTTGGACTGATAATGGTCCATCTTCCCCTTCAAATATATGTATAGGTTCAACAACAAGCTTCGTTTCAGGCTCAGGGATTTCATTTCCGCAGGCAGACAAAAACACCGAGTACGCAATCATCAAACAAAGCAGCCGTATCATTCTCATTTACGCTTCACTCCTTTGTGCCTTATTCTTCACAGGAGTGATCTTTTTTACTCTTACTTTTATAAAAAGTTTATATCAAGTAATACAGAATGACAGACCACAATTCGTTCATTAAATTCTTACGATAGCCAATACCTAAGCTTTTCATTAATGCAAAATACAAATGCGAAAAACATAGTCCCCTTTATAAGAAGACTATGTTTGTGCGTTCATTGCCTGAAACATCCCCATCATCATCGAGGCCATCTGCACTCCGTTATTAAATTTTTCAACATGATGAGGAATCGTTTTCCGATGATGATGCAAAGAAGCAATTTCTAATGCTTGCAGATCCATTGGGTTCCTTGTAAGTGTCCGATACCAATGAGGCTGTTCCCGGATAAAATTTCTTAGCTCCTGATTTTGTTCTATATATTCCATTACTTCTCTTCTCACGTATTCTCACTCCTTAATCTTTACGAAAACCAAACGGATTTGGCGGAGGATTATGATTAGTTCCTGGAGATTTACTGTCCGTTCCTCCTCCTTGGAAATTGCCAATTACTCCTTGTATGGCTGCCAATGCTTGACTGATATTTTGAACATACCCTTGCATTTGATTGGGGTCCATTTTCTTTAGCGATCCCAAAAGCGTCGCCATAAAATCAGATTTCTTATCTTCATCAGTTTCCTTCTGCTCATCACTGTCATTAGACGTATTCCACCTTGTATCCTCTTCACCAAGCAGGTACCAGTCTTCATATAATTCCTGCCATGTATGCTTTCCTGATCTGACTTCCTTCACAAGCTCAGGATGGCCTTTTACAAATTCCTTAAATTTCTCGACAGAAGGATGGAGTTTTTTTTCCGCCATTTTGCTCACCTCATTCTGTTACAAGTGCCTATAATACGATATGTATTCAGCCTAAAAATGTGAATGTTTAAGGGATTCTTTATTTCTATGTTTCTTACTTCATATTGCCATGCAAAGAAATGCACGGTATCCTAGCAAAAAAATTCTGATAAAAAAAGACGTTTCTTACGGATAAGAAACGCCTGACAAAACCTCTTTTATTGCTGCCATTTTTCAATAAAGTTTTGGGTGTAATGCTTTTCAATAACACCTACTCCAAGGTGGGTGAATTTTTCGTTCAGAAGACTTTCCCTGTGGCCTTTACTGTTAAGCCAGCCTTCAACGACAGCTGGTGCGTCGATATAATTTGCTGCAATATTTTCCCCTGCCGAAAGATAAGTAACCTCTCCAGCTTCAAGACGGTCGGATAGCTCTCCATACCTTTCTGATGTATGAGAGAATACTTCTGTTTCAAACATGTCAATGCTATGTCCTAGAGCCACTTGTGCTGTTTTATCATCCCATTCTAACGGCTGTACCTCATGGCGGACACGAAGTACATTGGTAATGTCTAAAATTTGGCGCTCAATCCCTCTGTTAACTAGCTCGTTGTCCTCAGCTTCCGTCCCAGCCTCCAGCAGTTCACCTCTATACACCATTTCATACGGTCTCAGTTTTATAAGTGTTTCTGTATTTACGAACCTCACACTCGATAAACTACCTGTAAATTTATCTATATAAAGGAGAGCAAACACATCACCAAGCCGGATAATCGGTCGTGTATTTAAATCTTCCTCGGATAATTCAAAACGATAAGAGCTATCATTATATTCAATATTTACATTTGCATCCGCAAAGATGGATGCATAGAGTTCAGAAGCAGCCTGACCAATTTTAAAAGGAGCCACATCCGTTTCATTGCCAGTTGCAAAAACAGTTACCGCCTGTTCATTTTCAATTCCGATCTGCATATAATTATGATCATTTATTGCATATATCCACCATTCATAATCGTATAAAGAAGGATCGATCCTTTGCGGTTCTCCATATAAATCTACAAGCTCTTGCTGAGACTTGCCGATCAGGGTAGCTAGCCCATTTTCCGGCATTTCAATCCCTGAATTGCTTTCATCAGCCTGCTCTAACGTTTGATTTTGCTGTGGTTCAGCATTTTCTTCAGGAATTAAGATTTCCTGTTCTTCACTTGTAAAATCAAAATAAAGCCAAATAAGTAAAAATGCAGCTATAAGTGCTAAAATTCTAACTAAATTTCGCAAATTTCATCCTCCCTTCTATCATTTTCTCTATCATTATATGTTTGTCCTTTCTAAATAGTATAACATCTTCTAAATTCTTTAAAAAATGTTATAAACAATTCTTTGAAATCGATTGTTTTTTTAGAATGAGATTATTGATTACAGTACCACTCTAGGCTACTCTTTTCCTGTGGGACGACCACTTCATTCCAATCTTTCTGCCAATACAGAGCTAAACCAATATAAATTGTTGAGGATTTAGGTTTTCTCCTTCATGAACGTTGCAACTTCAGCCTTTTTCTACTATTATTAAGTTTGAGATATTTTTGTAGTAATGACGCATTTTTCCTTGCTTTTATGCAGGGAATGATTGTAGGAGGGGAATCAATATGAAGTTTGAAAACATTGGGCTGGATCAGTTAAAGGCTGACCTAAGCCGCCTTGATGAAGTTATGCTTTCATACGGATTAGTCCGTGAGGGTCAATGGGATTACGAAAGAGTTACATATGATCGCAAATTTGAATTAAAAGATGGAGTATACTACTTACGTGTATTCGGTTATGCTGCTGAAGGAGATGTAGGCGCTCACAAAGCCCTCATTCAAATCATGACACCGTTATTAGGCAAGCACTACTATCCACATGGCGTTGAATACGGAGAAGGAGAATCTTTTCCAAAGAGCCTTGTTAGTCAATGCGAAAAAATCCTTACAGATATTAAAAACGAAGTTGAGAAATTTGCACAAGCATAGAATAGCCTGCTGTCGCACTTTGCTTGATGCAGAGTAAAAACCAGACGAATCGTTAACGTCTGGTTTTTTATTGTGAAAACATTTTATTTCATATATTTCATGATTGCAATGTCTACCCTTCTCACATCTGCTCCTGTAAAAGCACTTATTTCCTCTGCTATCTTTTCCTGAAGTTCCGGTAATTTCTGTATCACTGATAACTTATTGACTACCATTACATTTACCTTTACGTCTATCTTTTGCTTCTCTTGATCCATTAAGGCTGCTGTTTCTGTAAATGGTATGTTCACTATATTTGGAAACACCATCCGTTTATACATCTCAATATGGTCAAACTCAGCAATATTTGCTTCAACAATGGTGGTTATGATGCCTTTTGTAATCTGGTTCTGTTCAGCAGCACTTTCATTTTTCTTCGGCAACGTCCCTCACACCCTTCTCTGCAAAATGGCTTTATACAATAAATTCATGTGTGCTTCAAAAGGTGACGGCAAAGGTTAAAAATAATAACCTTTTGTGTTTTGAAAACCTAAAAGTGTCTGGCATGACGGAAATAGCCATGCCACTCATTTTGTTTTCATGAAAAGTGAATGCAAAAAACCCGAACAAATTAGTGAGAAAATAGATTCTCCTAATCGTTCGGGTCATTTTTGACTGATATAACCATGTTTTTCAGTCTCTTCGATCAGATTTTTATACTCAGCGGAATGCAATTTCCGCTGTTATATTGGTTAGAATCCTAAGATCGCCTTAATGACAGAAGTAGTTTCTCCTCCGTGATAGAAAACATAGAGAAGTAAGTAAACAGCTACACCCGTAATGGCCGTGAAAAACCAGACAATGCTCGTAATAGGCCCAAGCTTTCTATGGAGTCTCAGTTTATTTTTATAGCCAGAATATAAACTAGTAATTCCAAGCCCTGCTCCTATTGTAGCTAAAGTGATATGGAAAATAAGAAAAATGGTATAGTAAATTTTAATATCATCCGGACCGCCAAAAGCAGTATTTCCTATGAAGATCGTTCTGCTTGCATAAATGATAAAGAAAATAACCGCAAAAAGCCCGGCAAAAAACATTGATTTTTTATGTGCTTCTAATTTTCTTTTGCTAATTTGAACCCAGCCAATTGCAACCATAATGGCACTGAGAACAATAAAAGTTGTACTAATTGTCGGCAAAATCGGCAATGAATAATCCATAGTAACTTCCTCTCTGGCTATATATGTATACATAGAGCAATAAAAGACATATTGCTCATTCTATTAAAATATAGCGTACTTTTCAACAGCGATACAGTCTTTTCCGAAAAAGTTCAGTAAAAGTTCATATTTTTTCTAGAAAATGTGATTTTGTTAACTGATAAATTACGTTCTAAACTGACACTGACATGATGCTCATCACTTAAAATAATGCATTTTTAAGTACAAAAGTAAAAACTGCCCTATAAAATTAAAAGGCAGTTTTAGTTGATTGTTTTATTCAATCGGCTGCGGATTTAAAAGCTTTTCATTTTGCAGATCAGTATCCTCTTGCTCTTTTCTATACCAGCTGAAGAAAACTAGAGCAAGAACATACCCATATACAATTTCCTGAATGATTTTCATAATAACGCCGCCAAGCTGCTGATCATGAACAAGAGACATGGAACTGAACAATTCAGGTCCGCTTAAATCTAAACTGCCCAATACAGTCGGTGACACGCAAAGAGCAAGTGCCTGTCCCCATGCGTTAGGATCAGAGTATGTTGCATACATAGGTGTGTCAGCGAAAATAATCAAAGCACATGCTGGGGTTAATAATACTCCATCAGCAAAGATATATCCGACCTTTTTAAGTCCACTAAGTCTTTCCTGCTCTGGAAGCGGATTAATAAGCGGCCACCACATAATGATCGAAACGATAAAAAGAATAGCTGTATAGCCCTCATGCAGCCAGAAATTAATCTTGACCGTATCGAAAATAAGGGGGATATGGTAAAAGGAAAACAAACCATTAAATAAAATTAAGGCAACGAGCGGTTTAGTGAAGAAATTAAATGGCTTGCCAATCACTTTTTTAGCAAGCATTGCTCTCCAAACCCATTTTGGAATACCTAATATGAAAAAGATTGGAGTAATTAAGTAAAGCACAGCCATCTGAATCATATGTGCATAAAACATTAAGTGCCCCATTAAATCAAGTGGAGACCCCTTTATGATATACACCAAAATAATGCCTGTTGTAAAATATGCGGCTTCTTTTTTTGTAAGTGGTTCACTAGTTGAAAATTTACTGCGAAACTTAGTAAGTAAGAGGAAATAAACTCCTAATACAACCAGCAGCATTAAAAATAGCGACGGACTCCACAACGCATTGAAGCCAAAAATATCTAAACTCATTTGTATTCACCTCAGTTCAAGTTCTATTATAGTATATTATCTCACTCCGCTCAACTTAGTGTTTAAGCGATTAATAGAAAAAATAGAAGGAGAATTCTGCCGATAGAAATAGGGTTGTAAATATACATTTTTACATAAAAAAGAAAACCGGCTAAAAGCCGATTTTCAAATTTTTCACCACCAGATCACTGTCATAAAAGCTAATACAGTGATAAAGCCGACGAATACGCCAGAGTATAAGAATAATGCAGGTGCTTCATGCCCTTTGTGGCTCATATGCATGAAATAATACAATTGGAAAGCCACTTGAACGAAAGCTAGGACTAGGATAAATGGCACTGCAAATGAAGCAGAAAATCCTTCATATCCGACTGCAACGAATGCTACTAAAGTCAAGAAGATCATCAGTGCAAAGGTAATGACTTGATAGCGCATTTCCTCTGCATTTTTTTTGCGGCGATATTCAATGTCTACTTTAGGGTTTCCTGAATTTAATTGTTCATTTGTCATCAGTTTATCCCACCATTCCCATTAAATATACGACAGTGAAGATAAATACCCATACAACGTCGATAAAGTGCCAGTATAGACTAGCTACATAGAATTTTGGCGCGTTATACAGATTTAATCCCCGTTTGCCATTACGAATCATTAAAGCAATAAACCACATTAATCCAAAAGCTACGTGGGCACCGTGGAAGCCTACAAGTGTATAGAAGGCGGATCCGAATGCACTGCTTGTAAATGTATGGCCGAATTCATGCACATAATGATTGAACTCATAAATTTCAAGTCCCAGGAAAACAAATCCAAGAATAACTGTGAGTCCAATCCAAAGCTGCATTTTTCCAAAGTTGTAATTCTTCATATGATACATAGCATATACACTTGTCAGCGAGCTTGTTAAAAGAATCATCGTCATCGCAAAAACAAGCGGCATTTCAAATAAATCTTTTGCTAATGACATCTCACTATTCGGAACCTTATCTTTAAGTGCTAGATAAGTTGCAAATAGGGATGCGAATAAAACCGTTTCTCCGCCTAAAAAGAACCAGAAACCAAGAAACTTGTTTTTTGCCTCGAGGGTTTGTTTTTCAGGCGACGCAGGCCAGGTTTCTTGAGTGAACTTTTCTTCTGCTTGCATTATGCCTTTACCCCCTTATCATCATCGTCAACCAAATCCTCTTTATGAATATGGTATCCATGGTCATCCTTAACAGAGCGGACAAGCATAGAACCTAAAGTGATTAATAATCCGATAATTAAGACTGGAATTCCCCATGTGTTGCCTTCATCAGCATGATACATGGCACCAAAGGCAGCTACAAATAAACCAAATGACATCACAAACGGAATGATAGAGTTATTTGGCATATGTATATCACCAAGTGGCTCTGCAGGTGTCATTCCTTTTTTGCCTTCCATTTTTTCAATCCAAAGAGCATCTAAACCACGAACAAGCGGAAGCTGTTTAAAGTTGTAGAATGGCGGCGGTGAAGGGATAGCCCATTCAAGTGTACGTCCATCTCCCCATGGATCACTGCCAACCTTCTCATTTTTAATGCTTGTCATAATAATGTTAATTAATAGGATAATCGTTGATACGGCCATAAAGAATGCTCCAACCGTACTGACTGCATTGGCTGCATCTAAACCTTGTCCTTCATTGAATGTAAAGATACGGCGCGGCATTCCCCATAGTCCTAAGAAATGCTGAATAAAGAATGTTAAATGGAAACCAATTAAGAATAGCCAGAAAGTCCATTTACCCATTTTTTCGTTAAGCATTGTTCCAAACATTTTTGGCCAGTATAAATGAGTTCCTGCCAATAGTGCAAATACAACCCCACCAACGATAACATAGTGGAAGTGGGCTACAACGAAATAACTGTCATGATATTGATAATCCTGTGCTGCCGAAGCTAACATTACCCCTGTTACTCCACCCATTGTAAAAGAAGGAATAAAGGCAACAGCATACATCATTGGAGTTGTAAACTGAATACTTCCGCCCCACATTGTAAATAGCCAGTTAAAGATTTTAATACCTGTTGGAACAGCAATCGCCATTGTTGCTACAGCAAAGATTGCATTGGCAATTGGTCCCATACCTGTTGTAAACATATGGTGAGCCCATACCATGAATCCTAAGAAACCGATCAATACGGTTGCAAATACCATAGATGAGTAACCGAATAGACGTTTTCTAGAGAAAATCGCAAAGATTTCAGAGAAAATCCCGAACGCTGGAAGAATTAAGATATAAACTTCAGGGTGTCCGAAGATCCAGAAGAAATGCTCCCAAATGATAGTGTTACCACCCATTGTCGGGTCAAAGAAATTCGCTCCAAACATACGGTCAAATAACATAAGGAATAAACCGATTGTTAATGGAGGGAATGCAAATAGGATTAACGCAGATGTTACAAATGTAGCCCATGTAAACATCGGCATACGCATATAAGTCATTCCTGGTGCACGCATATTAATAATCGTTACAAGGAAGTTAATCCCCCCGATTAGCGTACCTGCACCGGATATCTGCAACCCAAGAACATAGAAGTCAATTCCATGACCTTCTGATGCAAGTGATAGAGATGCATAAGATGTCCACCCCGCATCAGGAGCTCCACCTAGAAACCATGAAAGGTTTAAGAATACGCCTCCGAAGAAAAACAGCCAGAAGCCTAAAGAATTCAGAAATGGGAATGCAACGTCACGCGCACCAATTTGGAGCGGCATAATCGCATTCATAAAAGCAAAAACAAGCGGCATTGCTGCCAGGAAAATCATCGTTGTCCCGTGCATTGTTAAAATTTCATTATATAATCCCGCACTGACAAAATCGTTATTTGGTACGGCAAGCTGAACACGGATGAACATAGCTTCTAATCCACCAACTAAGAAGAAGAATCCGCCAGCTATTAGATAAAGGATCGCGATTTTTTTATGGTCTACAGTTGTTAAGTAGTCCCAAATAGTAGCGCCGAATCCCTTTTTCTGAGCTAAGGTACTCACAATTTTACCTCCCTTTTAAACAAATCCCCTTATTGATCTTGAACTTTAAGACTCAGTAAGTATTCTGTAAGTGCATTAATCTCATCGTCTGAAAGATCACCGTAAGTATCGGTCATTTTGTTGCCTGGTTTCAGACTTTCAGGATCATTAAGCCACTTTTTAATGTTTTCTTCATTATTTTCAAGGTAACCAATGATATGTTCACGGTCACCAAAATTCGTTAAGTTAGGTGCCATACGAGCTGCTTCAGGCGTAGTATTTGCCGGTGTAACAGCATGACAACCGATACAGCTGTTGTTGAAAATTTCTTGACCCTGCTGCGCAGTAGCACTTTCAGCAACTGCAGGCTCAGTAACAGATTGCATATTGCTTACCCACTGATCGAATTGATCACGAGGAATTGCTTTCACTTTGAAATCCATCAAAGCATGTGAAGGACCACAAAGCTCAGCACACTTGCCATAGAATATGTTATCTTCTAGCTCACCTGCTTTATCTCCATCAAATGAAAGCCAGAATTTATTAACGTTGTCCGTATTTGTATCCATCTTTCCTCCAACAGCTGGAATCCAGAATGAATGCTTAACGTCAGACGCGATCAAATTGAAATAAACTCTTTCATCAGTCGGAACAACAAGCTCTTGGCTCGTTAGAATTTCTTCGTTTGGATATTCAAACTCCCACCAATATAGGTTGGCACGTACATTGACTGTCATCACATCAGTCTTGCCATCCTCATTTGTTTCTTCCATTGGAGTAACATCTGCTAAATCAAATGTTGCTTTAACAGTTGGAACCGCCAATACGAGTAGAAGAAGGATTGGAATAACAGTCCAGATAATTTCAAGCTTGTGACTGCCTTCAACCTGCTTTGGAATACTTTCATCCTTACGGCGGAACTTAAATAGCACGATAAGGAAGATAGCTGTTACAACAATGATGACACCAACCATGATTACTACGCTTAACAGCATCAAATCATACTGTGTGCGAGCCACTTCTCCTGCGGGCTGGAGAGTAGATAGGAATGGTTCTCCACAGCCGGACAGTATTAGCGTAAGCATCGCAAACAGAAAAATAAAACTAAGACGCCCTTTTAAAAGCCTTTTCATAGCTAAAACATACCCCTCTTTCGTATAAAATTTCTTTAAATAAGTGATAAATATGGATAAATCCTCTCTTCGTGAATCTAAGGAAAGAGAAAATTTCCTAACAAAAAAATTAAATAAGTGTGACAATTACCATAGCTACAAACAGGATGGTCAGATATTGTATGGAGTATACGAACATTAACGTAGCCCATTTAATGTCGTTTTTAAACTTATTTGCATAGACTCCTACAGCAATCCACCCTATGTTAAGCATTGTCGCAAATACAATGAATAGTGTCCCTAGGTCAGGCAAAAGGAATGGAAGCGGAATCAATAAAGTGATCCAAACATAAGTATGTATCTTCGTAGCCTTGAACCCTTTTACAACTGGGAGCATTGGTACGCCAGCAGCCCGATATTCTTCTGCTCTTCTCATAGCTAAAGCATAAAAATGAGGCGGCTGCCATATAAACATGATAAGAAATAAGACCCAAGCCATCGGATCCAAACTGGCATCAACTGCCGCCCATCCGATTAAAGGCGGAACAGCACCAGAGATGCTGCCAACGATTGTATTGGATACAAACCTTCTTTTGGTCCATATTGTATAGAGTACAACATAGCTGAAAACACCAACAAGACCAATCAGCACTGCAGTCTTTGTTGTCAGAAGCAGAAGCAGTGTTCCACCTGCTATCAAGGCAAAGCTCATAACGGCAACCAGTAACGGGTTTGCTTTTCCAGTAACAGTTGGCCGTGCTTTCGTCCTTTCCATCAGATGATCGATATCACGGTCAATATAGTTATTCAGACTGCATGAACCGGCAATAATAAGTGAAGAACCGATTAATGTGTAAAAAACGATATCAAGATTATTGAAAAACCCTTTTCCGGTAAAATGCAATGCAAGCCAAATCCCGGTAAAAGTGGTAATTGCATTCGAATTAACTATGCCGATTTTTATCAGTGCCATAAAATCTTTCCACACAGTTGTCGACGGCATACCGTTATTCAGGCTTCCTTCATTCCCCTCGATCCCAGCTTCGGTGAAAGCCCTTGAGTTTGCCATAAATTCTCCTCCTTTATCCTGCAATACAAATACAACGTATAAAAGCACCAACAACTACTATATAGCATTATTGCTGACTTTGCCATATTTGTAATAAAAAACGAGAGAATGTTTAAAAATTATATAGAAAATAGTTTTCCACTATACACATAGTGTTAACATCTATATGATACCGTTCCCTTAAACACTCTTTTGTTATATTAAATCACATTTTTTAGCTATTTTGTGAAATTTTTTTGAAATAATTATGAATAATTTGTGTCAAAAAATGAAAATTATTATATATTTGTTGCTTTTCTGCGATAATATATTATAAATTACTACACCGCCAATTATAAACCGAAGGAACTCGGTTGTTGAAACGTGTGGAAAGTTCACTCTATCATTCAGATCGTTATGTATGCGCTTTTATAATTTTCTCTCAATGAAACTATGTATCTTCTAAAATGAAAGGCATGCTTTAGATATAGCCATCTTAACGGCTTGTAATCATTCCCAAAATTACCCTCATGTATATTTCTAGCAAAATATACACTAATTTTCAACCATTTTTCATCTAAATAAATACATGATCATGTTTAATGTTGTAAAAAGCTGTCCTTTCCTGTACTATCAAAAAAGTGAACTTTATATGACAAATACCTTTTAAATCAAAAGACTCATTTGATAAGATAAATTAGTATACAATTATTAAGTAGGTGAAATGTTTTGCAGAAAAGTCTTAAGTCGTTTGCCGTTCTGACAACGATCGGCATGCTTTTAATTTTACTAGGCGGGGCTCTCGTCACTAAAACCGAATCAGGTGAGGGCTGCGGTAATTCTTGGCCACTTTGTCACGGACAGTTAATCCCTTCGGACATCTCTATGGAACTTGTTATCGAGTTTGCACATAGGGCTGTAACTGGTACTGTAGGAATTATGGTACTTATTTTATCTATTTGGTCGTGGAAAACCATTGGCCACATTCGTGAAACAAAGTTTTTATCCATAGCTTCGGTAGTTTTTTTAGTCATACAAGCTCTTATAGGTGCAGCTGCAGTCATGTGGGGGCAATCTGATTTTATTATGGCTCTTCATTTCGGGATCTCGCTGATTTCGTTTGCCGCAGTCTTCCTGCTGACATTGCTTATATTTGAGGTTGATAAAAAGTTTGAAGCTGAAAAATTAATTATCGATAAAAGAATGAAATTTCATATATTCGGTATTTCCCTGTACAGCCTATTTGTTGTTTATACCGGGGCACTTGTCCGCCATGTGGATGCAAGTTTAGTTTGCAGAGATTGGCCGCTATGTGTTAACGATGGCTTCTTTATGCCAGGCAGTTTTCACGAATGGGTTCAAATGGGCCATAGAGCTGCTGCAGGTCTAATTTTCATCTGGATTGCCTATGTTACCTACATTGCTATTAAGCATTATAAAAATCAAAAAGTCATTTACGGCGGATGGATTGCTGCTTTCGCTCTCGTTTCATTACAAGTTATTGCTGGTGCTTTAGTGGTAATCACTAGGTTAAATCTAATTATTGCTTTGGCACACGCCTTCTTTATCACATGCCTATTTGGGGTTCTAGCTTATTTCATTTTGCTGACGTCCAGAAACAAGCAAAACACCTTAATTCTCGAAGATCTAGACAAACAAAAAAAGGCAGAATCTAATACTACTATACCGCCCATTACCATTCCATAAACATTTTGATGGTTCGTGCACAACTTAAACCAAAAGACTCGCCATATGATTGGCGAGTCTTTTTTGCAGGCTCATTCTATAAGATTTGTTTGGACATTGTTTTGATTAACAAGATTTTATTTGAGCGATTGTAATTTAAGTAATCTCTAAACAAAATGCTCCATATTTATAAGACTTTTTTGCCCTTCTAATGAAGGAACTAGTCCAGTGAAAAATAAACGGAGTTTTTACTCTTATTTCAAAAATTGACCTATATTTGGCCAAAATAGGCGGATACATTCAGGTTATTTGGAACAAAAGCGCTTTTTTCGGTGTTTTTCGGTTAGTTAGTCGGATTTTCTCCGTCTATTTAAGCATTTTTTAAGTGATTTTGTGATTTAAGCGGAATTCTTCCGTCTATTTATGGGTTTTGTTATTCTGACGTTTTTAGGAATATCTAAAGGCAATTTTAGTACTATGCTCATTGATTGAAACACCTGATCAGCACCAGCCCAGCCGGAAAAAGATTACCCAGAAACGAAAATAACCTCTATTAATAAGAGGCTGAGACATAAGTACTCAGCCTTGTGATATATTCGTATTTAGTATTAAACAACACTTTGTGATTTTACATATATCTTTCATATATGAGTGAAATGGAGCGGAGGACACTCGACTCCTGTGAGCAAAAGAGGAAAGGGTGAGACCCCACAGGAGCGGTAGCGACGAGCAGGCTCAGCTTCCTCCCCACGGAAAGCGAGTGTCCGTAGCGCAATGGAACGGCCTTGTTTAAAAACCCAACCGATTTCATCGAACCTTTTTTTAGTAATATTATTTTCTTTTTTCTCACGCCCACTTTTTATATTACTTTTTGTTTATTTCTATTAACAAATCACCCGTTTGAATTGCTTCTCCGTTGCCAACATGAATGTTTTTAACTGTACCTGCGAATGGAGCTTGAACCGTTGTCTCCATTTTCATTGCTTCGGTAATCATTAGATGATCGCCTTTTTGGACCTGGGCTTCCTTTTCAACTAATACTTTAATAACGGTTCCAGGCATAGACGCTCCAATATGCTGCTCATTATGCGGATCCGCTTTTGTTTTTACTGCGATCGTCGACTTAATGCTTTCATCCTTAATAATGACCTCCCGCTGCTGACCGTTTAATTCAAAGTACACAACTCTTGTTCCATCCGGCTGAGGTTCACCAATTGACACAAGTTTTACGATTAATGTTTTTCCTGTTTCAATTTCTACTTCTATTTCGCTGCCCAGCTCCATTCCGTATAAGAAGGTTGGAGTATCCAAAACAGATATGTCACCAAACTGCTGATGTGTTTTTATATAATCCATATAAACCTTAGGATATAAAGCGTATGCAATGGCATCAAAGCTTGTTACTTGTCTGCCGATCTCATTAAACAGCTTTTCTTTCAAAGCAGAAAAATCGACATCCTCTAACAGCTCCCCAGGACGGACAGTAATAGCTTTTTTATCTTTTAAAATAACCTTCTGAAGCTGTTCTGGAAAACCTCCATACGGCTGTCCTAAATACCCTTCAAACAGCTCAACAACCGAATCAGGAAAATCAAGCGAAGCACCTCTTGTTAAAACATCTTCTTCTGAAAATTGATTCTGCACCATATATAGCGCCATGTCACCAACCACTTTAGAAGAAGGAGTTACTTTGACTAAATCTCCAAACATTTCATTTACACGAGAATACATCGTTTTTACTTCATCCCATTTATCACCGAGTCCCACACCTTTAGCTTGCTGCTGCAGGTTGCTATATTGACCGCCTGGCATTTCATGTTCATATACCTCAGTATGAGGAGCAACCATGCCGCTTTCAAAATCGTGATAATATTTACGAATATCTTCCCAATAATGCGCTAACTGTTCCAAGGATTTAATATCAACATCCGGCATGCGCTCTGTTCCTTCTAATGCATAATAAAGTGAGTTTGCACTCGGCTGTGAAGTCAATCCTGCCATAGAGCTTAACGCTACATCAACAATATCAACTCCAGCTTCAATTGCTTTTGCGTAGGTGAATAGGCCATTTCCGCTCGTATCATGGGTGTGCAGGTGAACCGGAATATCAATGGTTTCTTTTAATTCAGATATAAGGGAATATGCCGCTTGCGGTTTAAGCAGTCCCGCCATATCCTTAATGGCTAAAATATGAGCACCCTGCTGCTCAAGCTCACGAGCTAATGATTTATAATAATTAAGGTCATATTTTGTCTTCAGCGGGTTAGAGATATCACCTGTATAACAGAGGGCAGCTTCTGCAATTTTTCCTGTCTGACGAACAGCATCAATTGCGACTTCCATCCCTTTTACCCAATTCAGACTGTCAAAGATCCGGAAAACATCAATGCCGGCATAAGCACTCTTTTCAACAAATTCACGAATGACATTATCAGGATAGTTTTTGTAGCCAACTGCGTTGGATGCACGCAATAGCATTTGCAGCAATACATTAGGCATTTTTTCTCTTAGCGTCAGAAGCCTTTCCCAAGGGTCTTCCTTTAAAAATCGGTAAGCAACATCAAATGTAGCTCCGCCCCACATTTCATAAGAGAACATATTTGGCAAAAGCTTAGCAGTTGGTTCTGCAATATGCTTTAAATCTGTCGTTCTTAGACGTGTGGCGAGGAGAGATTGATGTGCATCCCTAAAAGTTGTATCGGTTAACAATACATTCTTCTGCTCTTTAATCCACTGAACGAGACCATCAGGCCCTTGTTTATCAAGAATTTGTTTTGTTCCAGCCTGATATGGTGCATTGTGTTTAATTTTAGGCATTCTTGGCGCTTCAAAGCTAGGACGTTTACTCTTTTCAACTCCTGGAAAACCATTAATGGTCACATTGCCAATGTAAGAAAGCATTTTTGTTCCACGGTCTTTTCTTTTCGGAAAGATAAATAGTTCTGGAGTCTGATCAATAAACGATGTATCATATTCCCCTTTTTGAAACTTTTGATGCTTTACGACATTTTCAAGGAACATAATATTTGTTTTCACTCCGCGAATTCGAAATTCCTGAAGATTTCGAATCATTTTGGCAGAAGCCTGTTTAAAGGTCATCGCATGAGTGGAAAGCTTAACAAGCAAAGAATCATAATGAGGTGTAATAACTGCTCCCTGATAGGCATTGCCAGCATCTAGTCTTACACCGAACCCGCCGCCAGAGCGATAAGCCATCAGCTTGCCGGTATCAGGCATAAAATGATTGAGCGGATCTTCTGTTGTTACACGGGATTGTATTGCAAATCCGGTTATATGTATATTATCCTGCTGGGGAATCCCAACCGTTTCACCATGCAAGTCGTGACCTTCAGCAATCATAATTTGCGATTGAACTATATCTATACCCGTGATCATCTCAGTAATTGTATGTTCAACCTGGACACGAGGATTTACTTCAATAAAGTAGAATTGGTTTCCTGAAACTAAAAACTCGACGGTGCCTGCATTTATATAATCAACATTTTTCATCAGCTTGACAGCCGCTTCACAAATATCATTTCGCAGCTGTTCATCCAATGAAACACATGGTGCTACTTCCACCACTTTTTGATGACGTCGCTGAACTGAACAATCTCTTTCAAATAAGTGCACAATATTTCCGTGCTCATCTCCTATAATTTGCACTTCAATATGTTTAGGGTTTTCCACAAACTTCTCTACATAGACTTCGTCATTTCCAAATGCAGCTTTAGCTTCTGATTTAGCACGCTCGTATGCTTCTTTAACTTCATCAGCACTTTTAACAATCCGCATCCCGCGTCCGCCGCCGCCTAAAGAAGCCTTTATGATAATTGGATAGCCGTTCTGCTCCCCAAACTGCTGAACTTCATCAAAGCTCGAAACCGGCCCATCGCTGCCGGGAATAACCGGAATGTCAGCCAGCTGCGCTTGAGATCTTGCTTTGACTTTATCGCCAAACATATCTAAGTGCTTGGAATGAGGACCAATAAACTTTATTCCTTCTTCTTCACAGCGTTTAGCGAATTGAATATTTTCAGATAAAAATCCATAGCCTGGGTGGATCGCGTCCACATTGCTTTCTTTTGCAATTTCAATGATGCCTTCGATGTCTAAATAAGCATCAATCGGTTTTTTTCCTTCTCCAACGAGATAAGCTTCATCTGCTTTATAGCGATGATAGGAAACAGAATCCTCTTTGGAATAAACAGCAACTGTTCTAATATTTAGTTCGGTACAAGCCCGAAAGACACGAATAGCAATTTCCCCTCTGTTTGCGACTAAAACCTTGCGAATACGCTGATCCATAAAAACACCCCGACTTTGTTATAATTTTCTATGCATTTATTTTACTTGCGCCCGATCGAAGCACCTCTGTAATAAACTGGACTGCTTTCAGGCACAGGTTTTTCAGCTTTATGTTTATATTTTTCTTCATATTTAACAAACATGGATACATTTAAAAGGATGCCTATTGCAATTGACATTTGCAGGAGTGATGAACCGCCATAGCTTATAAATGGCAGTGTTACGCCTGTTAATGGAATGACGCCTGATATCCCTGCTAAATTAATGAATGCCTGAATACCAATCATACTTGAAATACCAATTGCGAGAAGGCTTCCAAATGGATCCTTGCACTTCATTCCGATATAATAACCCCTCAAGACAATATACCCTAGCCCTAATAAGACAAAACCAACCCCAAAAACACCCAGTTCTTCAGCGATTACAGCCATTATGAAGTCTGTATGCACTTCGGGTAAATAGCCTAGTTTCTGAACACTCTCTCCTAAACCAAGACCCTTTAACCCGCCCACTCCTAATGAAATAAAAGAGTTCGAGAGCTGGTAGCCGTGTTCCGATCCAAATGGATCCACAAAAGCTTCAAATCTGCCAAGTCTCTTTTCTGAGAAAATTTTCCCTCTAAGCAGTAACACCGCAGGAAGCAAAATAGAAAAACCAATTAATCCGAGTTTAAAAATGTTTTTATAATTCATTCCGGAAGCAAAAATAATCGTCGCCGCAATTAGAAAAATGATAGCAGCTGTACCAAAATCAGGCTGTAATGCGATCAGAACACAAACAAGGATTAAATAGGCAAGCGGCGGAGCAACTCCGCGGTTAAACTCATTTATGTAATTTTGTTTTTTTGCATAAACGGCCGCTAAGTAAATAATCACACTTAATTTGACAAATTCAGCCGGCTGCAAGCTTCGAGTTCCGACTTCAAACCAGCTCAGCGCATTTCCTGCAACGGTACCGATGATAAAAAGGCCCGACAAACCAATAATTGATAAAAACACCATTGGAACAAGAATTTTGTTGTTCATAAATGCCTTGTATGGAAACAATGCAACTATGATCAGCACAAATGCAGAGATGATCAGGTTTGTTTTTTGTTTTTGATAGAAAAAATCGCTAGACTGGCCATAATATTGAACTGCCATAACCATACTTGAGCTGTAAACCATTACGAGACCAAATATGCAAAGCAGCACAACGGCAACTAGTAAACTGTAATCATATGATTTTAATATTTTTTTAAACATGGGCCTCTTCCCTTATTTTCTAGGTTGTCATATTTATTCGACTTAAGTATAAGATTTCCTGCATGCATTTGAGAAGAGATCGAAAACTAGCAGTTCTGATCTTTTTAAATGTAACATACTAATTAATTAATATCCATAATTATGACATACTATTTATTTTTCCTTCTTAACTGCCTTCAGTAAAAGTGTCTAATTATAAAATTACTCAGGTGTAAAAAAACTCAAACACCCGAAGAATGTTTGAGTTTTTTCAGTTATTTTTTAACGGATGCTTCATGAAGAGCTGATAATTCTCGTTCTAATTCGCCTAATATGGCTTTCCCGTCCTGATCGTCTATTAAACCTAAACGAACAGCAAAATCTATCTCTCGCGATAGGCCAAACATTTGCGTGTCAAGAACCTCTTCATATAAAGGGCACTGAGGCATTGTTAAATTGTCCATTTGGACCTTAATGAGTTTCAATATTTTATCAGCATCTGCTTTAAGCAGTGCACTAGCTTTCTCTTTATGATCAATAATCATTTCAGAAGCCAACATTAATCCCCCCGTTTCCGAGCGACTATCCTATCTATAAATTCTATACTTAACCTATAAAAAAAGCAAGAAATATACGGATAAGCTTCCGTTAATTTGTCTTAAAATTTTTGAGAGTGAGAATAAACTGCCATAAAACCCGTATGTGCCCTATTTTTCAGCCTCCTGCCAATTAGAAAAAATGACAATAGAAGAATTTAGCTGTATAATTCTATCCAGATGAAAGCGCTGAACAACTGGGGGGAGAAATAGAATGGAAAATATTATATCAATTAAAGGTAATGTTAAATTTCACATAACACTAGATCCAGGTGTTTGGATCTTTGATGATCGCCGCGTAGATTTAAATACATATTTTGATCAGGCCATTAAAAGAGCAGATGCCCTGGAGGAGTATACAAAGTCAATTTCAAAACATTGGGATAGAGAGATAATGGAAGGTGCCGTTTTTCCGCCTACATTAAAGTCAGAAAAAAAATTTGAAAAAGAAAAAGTGCTGACAGGAACGTTTGGCATTCCTCTAGCTCCGTTTCTTAAAAACGCTGAGCCAAATGAAGATGCTAAAACTGTGATTTTAATCAGCAGCAGTGAAGGGAACGTCGAGCTGTCATTGGAAGAAGCCCAGGGAATGATTTTAGGTTTTTCTAAGGATGGAAAGCCATTAAAGGAAGATGGACCCATTCATGCTTATTTCGCTGACGGGCGCAACTATAGCAACCCATTTAAAAACATTACATCTTTTCAAATACAGTAAACTGCATACTTGTCAGGTAACTAAAAATCATGTCAAAAAGGATAAATCAGCCTTTTTGACATGATTTTTTCATTACAGCAAATCAGCGGCCAGCTGAGCCAGGCCTGATCTTTCTCCCTTAACAAGCCTTACATGACCTGAAACAGACTGATCCTTAAAGCGCTCCAGTACATAGGTTAGGCCATTATTATAGGCATCCAAATACGGATGATCTATTTGCTCTGGATCCCCCATAAGGACGATTTTACTGCCCTCTCCCACTCTTGTCAGAATCGTTTTAACTTCATGCTTTGTTAGATTTTGCGCTTCATCTATTATAATATATTGATCCGGAATGCTTCTTCCTCGAATATATGTGAGTGCTTCAACTTCAATAGAGCCCATACCTGCCAAGATCGCATCCAATTCACCTGGCTTCTTAACATTAAATAAATATTCCAGATTATCGTAGATCGGCTGCATCCACGGTCTTAACTTTTCTTCCTTTTCACCAGGCAAAAAACCTAGATCCTTGCCAACCGGAACAATGGGTCTTGCAACGAGCAGCTTTTTAAAATGGCCGTAATCCTCCGTCTGCATTAAACCAGCCGCCAGTGCTAATAAGGTCTTTCCTGTGCCTGCTTTTCCTATAAGTGTAATAAGAGGAATATCTTTTTTCAGCAACAGCTCAAGAGCCATGGTCTGCTGAACGTTCCGCGGCTTAATGCCCCATATATGTTCATAGTCAAAAATAAGCTTTTTTACTTTTTTGCCTGAAGAATCAACCATTCCAAGTGCTGATGAAGAGGAACCTAATGCATCCTTCATGACAAGGAATTGATTCGGGTAAAACGGATGATTCACAATATCAGCAAGTAACAGCTCACCTTTTTCATAAAACTTATTCAGCTCTTCTTTTTGGACATACACCTCTAAAAAGCCGGTATATATATGGTCATTTTCAACAACTCGATCACTTAAAAAATCTTCACTCATTAAACCGATCGCATCAGCCTTCACCCGTACCAAAGCATCCTTGCTTACCAGTATAACCGGCTTGCCATTTCCTTTCGTTTCTTCCTCAAGAGAAAGGTTTTTCGCAACTGCTAATATGCGGTTATCATTTGTTTTTTCAACAAAGATTTCTTGAAGCTGCTGAAAGGATCTGTGGTTGAGCTCAATCCGAAGACTTCCGCCATTTTCGAGCGGAATTTTTTCATGCAGTTTACCATTTAACCTCATGCTGTCTATGAGCCTCGATACTTGCCTTGCATTCCTGCCTATTTCGTCCATATATCTCTTTTTAGAATCAACTTCTTCTAATACGACTGCTGGAATTACTACCTCATTTTCTTCAAAAGAAAAAATGGAAAATGGGTCTTGCAACAAGACATTTGTATCTAACACATATATTTTTCTCAATCCCGATGCCTCCTGCCCTCGTAGCCATAGTATTGTGCAATATGTTTTGCTGATCCTCATTCACTATTCATGAGAAATAGGAATGGGACAAATTGAACTTTGGTAAACTATATGTTTTTCTGCATAAAGATAGAAGATATTTTACACAATAATCATGAAAGGTACAGATTAGTTCGGGCTTTTTCTGCCCATGAACCCCGATATTGTTTAATTCTATAATAGGAGGTATTACGAGTGAGGTTCATACTTTTTTTCATTTTAGCCAGTCTTTTATTAACAGGATGCGGAATGAATAATGACCGAAATGATGCTGCTAGTCCTAATACAACAGGTCAGAATGCAATAAATGTCCGTAATAGCACCATTCAAGAAACAGATCGTCAATCAGGACAAGAAATTTCAAAGCATCTTGTCGATTTGGCCACAAGTCTTCCCAACGTCAATGACGCAACAGCCATTGTCCTTGGTCAATATGCAATCGTAGGAATTGATGTGAACAAGGATCTTGATCGCTCTGAGGTTGGTTCAATTAAATATTCTGTAGCAGAAATCTTAAAAAAAGACCCGCACGGCGCAAGAGCACTAGTCGTAGCCGATCCAGATATCAATGCACGCCTTCGTGAAATAGGAGATGATATCGGAGCTGGGCGGCCATTACAGGGGATTATGAATGAACTAGCAGACATTTCCGGCAGATTAATACCTGAAGTGCCAGCAGATATGGTGGATCCTAATCCACGCAATGCTACAGAAGAACCAGATAAAAAACTAAATAACCAAGAAGAACAAGAACTAGAACAAAAGCAGCAGGAACAATCCAATCATTATAAAAATGGCAAATCGTCAAACCAATCGAATAACAACGGCGGCAATTAGTTTTGTCCCTCCCCGCAAATCCTCTGAATTGCGGATTCACAGCAAATGTCGTCTTCACTCGTTCCAAAAAATAAAAAGCCTATGTATGGAAGTCTGAATCCATTTTCAAGATCCAGACTTTCTACCTAAGCTTTTTTTATTGCATTCATAACCTGTTCGTCCAGACGGGAGGCCGCTTCCCGGTCATATGTTTTATCAAATTGCGGCTGAATTGTTATTTTAGAACCATAAAACATCACGTCTCTAACTTCTTCAATACGGAGTGACACAAGCGCCAGCTTTAATGGCAAATCTTCATGAACTTCCTCTTTAATGGTTGTTACTCCAGCTATTGAGTAGGCCGATTCATTGGCGATCATATAAATGATAACCTGATTATTATTCTCTATGTTCTGTATAATCCTTGAATGGCTTTCAACGGCAAATAACACTGTTTTTTTATCTTTTGCCAGTACCCAGGATAATGTATGGACATTTGGACCGCCTGTTTCATAATCAACGGTTGCTAAAGTAACGAATCGTTCTTTTTGCATTTCCCCATATAGCGGCTCAATTAATTGTGTTTCCACTCGGTTTGCCATCAAAATGAATGCCTCCTTTTTTACACTATCATATTATGTTCTTCATACATCTTTCAACTTTCTCCTTATGATTCAGGCACTTTTTGTACATTTACTATTTCTAATAGGGGGAACCGCCATCTCCCTTTCCCCACAAGGACCAGGAAACTTTTGATGTAATTAACAAGCAGTTTTCATACAGGTTGACCTTAAAGGCTAAATAATTGTACATCTGCCGCTATAGAATGAAAATTCGTAATAGGAGCTATGTTATATTATAATAAAGGAAAGAACAATTAGCTGAGGTGTAAACAAATGCGAGTAAAATGTGTACTTTGTGATAAGATTGAATCCATACCAAATGATTCATTTGAGGCGAAAAGATTGCGTAATCGTCCAATTCATACATATATGTGCAAAGTTTGTGATGAACGAATTTCAGAAAGAACTAAGCAGCGTGCTGCAACAGGTAACTTTAAGCTTTATAAAAGCCCAAAGAGTGATGATGAATGGTAGGAGCATTTAAGAGATCCGTCTGCTCATTATCAATACAGCGAATACTTTTATGTGCAAAAAAACGGCAGACAATGTAATTGTCTGCCGTTTTCTATTTCATCCAATTTCTGCCGCTTAAAGATCTAGCTACTCTGCACTGGCTTGCTGCTTTTTTTCCTGATGCAGCCTAATTTTATAAATAATTAGGATTAGTGCTGCAACAACAAGACCTTCTGCAACTGGCAGGAAAACGCCTAAAAAGGTAAGCAGCGTACAGCCGAGGATCAGAAATAGGTAAATCACAACTGATTTCCCCAGCGGAAGTTTTTTTGCAAAGCCTAGTTTAAAGACTAAAACCGATAGCAGGACAATTGTAATATACAAGAGCCACATACCTAAATCAGGGTTCTCATGGACTTTGAATAGAGCTGCGAAAAAAGACAATCTTTCTTCAACCATAACTGCTCGCCCCCCTCATAAAGCTTAGTTTGTTTCTGCTAGTTTTTTCTTCTTCGCTACGCGCTCACGCTCGTTTTTATCTAAAATTTTCTTGCGCAAACGAATGGATTCAGGAGTAATTTCACAAAGCTCATCATCATTTAAGTATTCCAGTGCTTCTTCAAGCGTCATGATGCGAGGCTTCTTCATAGTTGCTGTCTGATCCTTGTTCGCTGAACGAATGTTTGTTGCTTGTTTTACTTTTGTAATGTTTACAGTCAGGTCACTTTCACGGTTATGCTCTCCAACAATCATACCTTCATAAATTTCAGTACCAGGCTCAACAAAGATTACACCACGGTCTTCTACTTGCATAATACCGTAAGTAGAAGATTTACCGCTCTCCATAGAAACAAGCACACCTTGACGTCTGCCGCCAACTTGTCCAGCTACAACCGGCTGATAGCTATCAAACGTATGGTTAATAATTCCGTATCCGCGTGTTAACGTTAAGAATTCAGTTGTGTAACCAATTAAGCCACGAGCAGGCACATTAAAAGTTAAGCGCACTTGGCCATTACCGTTGTTCACCATATCAAGCATTTCACCTTTACGTGCTCCAATTGATTCCATAATAGAACCTGTATGCTCTTCAGGAACATCAATTTGGACACGCTCAATTGGCTCACATCTTACGCCATCAATGTCACGGATGATAACTTCCGGCTTGGATACTTGCAGTTCAAAGCCTTCTCTGCGCATATTTTCAATTAAGATAGATAAGTGAAGCTCACCACGGCCAGAAACAATCCAAGCATCTGGTGACTCTGTATTTTCAACACGTAAGCTTACATCTGTCTGCAGCTGCGCGCGCAATCTTTCTTCTACTTTACGTGAAGTGATGTATTTTCCTTCTTTACCCGCGAATGGGCTGTTGTTTACAAGGAAAGTCATCTGTAATGTAGGCTCATCAATTCTTAATACTGGCAATGCCTCTTGATGCTCAACTGGGCAAACTGTTTCCCCAACGTTGATATCTTCCATTCCAGATACAGCAATTAAGTCTCCAGCTTTTGCTTCTTGAACTTCTTCACGCTTTAAGCCAAAGAAACCAAAGATTTTCGTTACACGGAATTGTTTAACAGAGCCATCAAGCTTCATAAGAGCTACCTGCTGACCAACCTTCATTGTTCCGCGGAACACACGTCCAACTCCAATTCTGCCGACATAGTCGTTGTAATCAAGTAGTGCTACTTGGAATTGAAGAGGCTCTTCACTGTTATCAACCGGTGCTGGAATATTATCAACAATTGTCTCATATAGAGATTGCATGTTTTCATCCTGCTTTGCAGGATCTGGATCCACACTAGCAGTTCCGTTAATAGCAGATGCATAAATAACTGGGAAATCAAGCTGATCTTCGTTTGCATCTAACTCAATAAATAAATCCAGTACTTCATCAATAACTTCCTCTGGACGAGCAAAGTCACGGTCGATTTTGTTCACTACAACAATCGGTGTTAAGTTTTGCTCTAACGCCTTTTTAAGCACGAAGCGAGTTTGTGGCATACAGCCTTCATAAGCGTCAACGACAAGTAAAACACCATCAACCATTTTCATGATACGTTCTACTTCTCCACCAAAGTCAGCATGCCCAGGTGTATCAAGGATATTAATGCGCGTATCTTTGTATTGGATCGCAGTATTTTTAGCCAGAATGGTGATGCCGCGCTCCCTTTCAATGTCATTTGAATCCATCGCACGCTCTTCCACATGCTCGTTTGTTCTGAATGTACCAGATTGCTTTAACAGCTGGTCAACAAGCGTTGTTTTACCATGGTCAACGTGGGCGATTATAGCAATATTACGAATATTTTCTCTGAGTTTCAAAAAATTTTCCTCCTAGCCTATTTATCAAATAGCTTTAAGCTTCATTTTTATACGATAACTGAAACATTATACCATAAACATTCTAGAAACCTAAAAGCTTTTTGTGTAAAATATTTATTAAGAATAGCTTTTGTGAAGCATTTCTAGTATTTCCGGATCTTTATATGGGAAAATGATAACCGGAGCTTTGAAATCTTAGGGGATAAATCGTGTTTTTCAGTTGAACTTTTTCTTCGCTGACAAACAGCCCTGCGGAAAGGAATGGCGAAGATGAAAAAGATACAATGGCCTTTATTAGCTTGTGCGGTTGCTGCTGCTATATGTATTGGAGCAATTGGTATTGCCATTAGCGAAAGAAGTATATTAGGCATTCTGGCATGTATTGCTGCCTTATTTGTTGTGATGGGTTTTGGCTTCAAAACGAAAAAGAAAATGCGTGAAAAAGGATTATTGTAGTATTAAAAAAGGCGATCCTAAGCGGATGCCTTTTTTTCATATGGCAGACAGAAAGAAGTATGTATAACAATTGTGACAACAGGAATAGTTGAAAACATCGCGGGATATTAAGTATCTAACACAAGCACAGAACCGAGATGATTAGGTTAGGAAGTGAATCTTTCTAATCATCCGGTTTTTTATTTGTTTTTAACATTTAATATTCCTAAACTTGAGTGAAATGGAGCGGAGGACCCTCGACTCCTGTGGGCCATAGAGGAAAGGGTGAGAGGGTGAGACCCCGCAGGAGCGCTAGCGACGAGGAGGCTCAGCTTCCTCCCCACGGAAAGCGAGGGTCTGTAACGCAATGGAACAGGTTATGTGTAAAGACGCAAACCTTGAAAATGAACATTCGTGTTTCAGAAATAGTATTTTCGTTTTGTCCCAGCCTCATCTCTATAACATCATAACCCTATATCATCGTCGGTTTGACAAAAATTAAATACTGGACATCACGTTTATCTTTTTCAAGCTTAAATTGTTCGTAGCCGCAGTCTGATAAGAAAGAAATCCACTCATTTTCCATGATAGGAACACCTGCATAAATCGCTTTATGTCCTTTATCCTTCATTTCATTAGAGAGCTTATCAAGAATTCTTTCTCCTATACCCTTTCTTCTCAATTCAGAATGAACGAGCAATGTCCCAAGCCAAGGCTTTTTATTTGAAGGGGAAGATTCTGTATGGTGTGAGATAGCGAAAGAAGATCCATCCAGCTCCCATACTCTCCATTCCCCCTTTGCATATTCATAATCCTCTACAAACTGTTCGAGTGACCTTTCCCCAAGTTCAATTTCCTGCCATTTTGGACTTTGTGAGATTAAGATCTCAAAAAAGGAATAGTCAGATTTTACAAGCGCTCTCCAAGACAGGTTACCATTTTCCATCGTGAAGATAATCCTTCAAGATCTCTTCATGCAGGTCTTCGTTGGCAAAAAAGACAGAACTGCCTTCAAGCAGGTTCAGCTTTTCGCCCCGCAAGCTAGTGGCACGCCCGCCAAGCTCTTCTATAATAACCACACCAGCAGCAAAATCCCAAGGAGCCAGTCTTAACGTCAAATATGCATCGATACGGCCAGTAGCCACATAAACAATTTCTAGAGCAGCTGAACCATATGATCGTGTACCTCGGGATTTTTTTACAAGCGGTGCTAAAAGATTTGAATCAATTCGTCTATTTTCCGTAACCCATGTTGCATTTAGACCTAGGATTGACTCTGACAGTTTCGTTTTCCTCATAGGTGGGATTTTTAAATCATTTAAATAGGCTCCCTGACCTGAAATCGCATGATAAAGCTCATCATGGACAACATCGTAAATTAAACCTATTTTACCTACACCATCTTCAAATATTCCAATTGAAATGGCAAAGTTGCGCTGCTGATGAACAAAATTCATTGTGCCATCGATTGGGTCAATGATCCAGACAATTCCTTCAAGAGATTGGACATCATCCCCAAAACCCTCTTCTCCTAATATCCGATGATCCGGGAAAACACTTTTAATTTTCTCAATAAAGAAACGTTCCGTTGCTTGATCTATATCCGTTACTAAATCGTTAGCATGCGATTTCGTTTGAATCGTTAATTCTTTTGTAAAAGAGTTTTTTATATTTTCACTCGCTTCTTTAATCCACTGTTTCGCATATGTATCAATTTTCGCTAAATCTGTCATTGGTTTATCATCCTTTTCTATAGGCGATTTTTCGCTACTTCCTCTTTTGTGTTTAAGTTCATTAAAGTACTTTCAGCTTAAAATAAGCATGCAGATTATTCAAGTTTCATGAATTAAGACGATGCAGATTTATGTAAACCAAGTAATGAAACAATCATTTTTTGGGAGGAAGTTTTTAAGTTATAAGTCAACAGTAATAAACGAACTCCTACTAAGTATGGAGTTCGTTTTCAATCAATTTGTTTAGATAAGAACATTTTCTCTCATTTTCCCCTCTTTAACTGCATTTTATAACGCGTTTAATTTTAGAAGCTCATGTCTGATTTTTTCCAGCTTCTGTTTAGTAGTTGTTTGAAGCTTATCATTTTTACTTGTCATCGCATCGAATAAAGTAGCCAATTCATAGTCAAGTTCTAACCTTAAAACGGCTGTTCTTTCCTTTTCAATTTTTTTCTTTTTAGTCGAATTTACAAGTTGTTTCATTAGACACTACACCCCTTCCAAGTAATAGAACCAAATTTTGTTGATACCCAGGAACTTTAAATTTTCTGATTATTTTTACTATTATCTTATGCTCATTCTTCTAAATTGCAACAAATATGTGCGTTAACCTAGCTTGCAGGAGAGTGCATACTATTTCTTATTTTCCCGCAGATTATGCTACAATGTTTGACATAGCTAGAGGAGGTTTCTATATGACATTTTCAGGTTTTACAAATGATGACTTTTCAGTATTCACTATAGATGGTCTAGATGAAAGAATGGATGCTCTTAAAACGACGATTCGCCCAAAGCTAGAAGATTTAGGTAAACACTTCTCCGGTGTCCTTTCTGCCGAGACTGGCCATGAAATGTTTCCACATGTTGCCCGTCATGCCAGGAGAACGAAAAATCCGCCCAATGATACATGGGTTGCGTTTGCCTCTAATCCACGCGGGTATAAAATGCTGCCCCATTTTCAAATCGGCCTTTGGGAAACACATGTTTTCATTTGGTTTGCGCTTATTTATGAAGCTCCAAATAAAGAAGAATTTGGTAAAACGCTAGAAAATCATCTTGACCAAATGTATGATGAGATTCCACAGGATTTTGTTTGGTCAGGGGATCATACGAAGCCTGATGTGTACAAACACAGCGAATTATCGAAAGATGAACTTCTTAATCTCTTTAACCGTCTGCAAACTGTAAAAAAAGCTGAAATCCTCTGCGGTGTCAATATTAGCCGTGAGAAAGCTGTAAATATGAATGCTCAAGAATTTTTATCACTTGCAGATAATGTATTTAAAAAATTATTACCCTTCTATAAAATGGCCTAAACATATAGCAGCTGTGCAGGCTCAAGACTAATTAGGGCAGAAAAAAAACCTCCAGATGGAGGTTTTTATTTTTTCATTTTCACAGGATTACCGGCTTCCGTTTCCTTAGCTGCTTTTACTGTTCGAAAAGCTGAATAGCCGCTCATTTCTTCAAAGTCATTGCATAGGTTTCTTTCATCCGCTTTTCCTGGCACAATTTCTTTGAAGCGCCGATAAGACTTCATAAACTCTTCCCGTTCAATGCCTTTTTCATATGCTCTTTCAATACTTTGATAAAATTGAATAACATCAATAATTTCTTCTGTAGACCAATGATGCTCAATCGGATATTGGTATTCCAATGCTTTTCCTCCTTACCTTATATACCCTGCTGATTTTACTCTAAGTAGCATCCCAGTGCAAACAGACAAACGATTGCTTCTTAATAATGAGTTTTTTTATTCCTCTCAGCTTTATATTTTTAATTTCCGAAGAAAAAGGGATTTCGTTTTGAAAAGATGTTTATTTTCACCTTTAAACCCAAAAACTAAGCGTATGATGAAGTTTCTATGCAAAGACCATGAATAATGCTATAATGCAAATGTTTTATTGCAAATAGAATTTAAAGAGGTGTGGATATACATTGTCTCAAACTGAAACACCGTTATTTAGCGGCTTATTGGCACATGCAAAGAAAAACCCTGTGCAATTCCATATCCCTGGTCATAAAAAAGGGACAGGAATTGATCCGGAATTTAAAGAATTTATCGGAGAAAACGCCTTATCAATTGATTTAATTAATATTGGACCACTTGACGACTTACATCAGCCAAAAGGTATGATCAAAGAAGCACAGGATTTGGCTGCAGAAGCATTTGGTGCCGAGCATACTTTTTTCTCTGTACAAGGAACAAGCGGAGCCATTATGACAATGGTTATGTCAGTATGCGGTCCTGGAGATAAAATAATCGTCCCAAGAAATGTTCATAAATCCGTTATGTCTGCGATTGTTTTTTCAGGTGCAACGCCTATCTTTATTCATCCAGAAATTGATACAGAGCTAGGTATTTCACACGGAATAACAACAGATTCAGTAGCAAGAGCACTTGAACAGCATCCTGACGCAAAAGGATTACTTGTTATTAATCCGACTTATTTTGGCATTTCTGCCGATTTAAAAAAGATTGTTGAAATTTCTCATTCATATAATGTTCCTGTACTTGTAGATGAAGCACATGGCGTGCATATTCATTTTCATGAAGGCTTGCCAATGTCAGCCATGCAGGCTGGCGCGGATTTAGCTGCTACAAGTGTTCACAAGCTTGGCGGTTCAATGACACAAAGTTCGGTCTTGAACATGCAAGGAAACCTTGTCTCACATAAACGAGTTCAATCAATACTAAGCATGTTAACAACTACCTCAACATCTTATCTTCTTCTCGCTTCATTAGATGTGGCTAGAAAAAGACTGGCAACAGAAGGACATGAACTAGTTGAAAAAACAATTCAATTGGCACAATCCATTCGTAAACGCATCAATGAAATCAAGCACCTATATTGTGTAGGAGAAGAAATATTAGAAACACACGCGGCATTTGATTACGATCCAACAAAGTTAATCATCTCTGTTAAGGAACTGGGAATTAACGGCTTTGACGTTGAGTTATGGCTGAGAGAACACTTTAATATTGAAGTTGAAATGTCAGACTTGTACAATATTCTCTGCATTATTACTCCAGGAGACACTGAAAAGGAAGCGGAAATTTTAATTGAGGCATTGAAACAGCTATCTGTTCAATTCCATGGCAAAGCGGATAAAATCGATTCACAGGAAGTGCTCCTGCCGCATATTCCTGTACTGGCTTTAACACCTCGTGATGCTTTCTACGCTGATACGGAACTTGTTCCATTTGATGAATCAGAAGGCAGAATTATTGCTGAATTCATCATGGTTTATCCCCCAGGCATTCCGATCTTTATACCTGGCGAAATAATTACAAACGATAATCTGCGCTATATTAAAACCAATATGGAAGCAGGATTGCCTGTCCAAGGACCTGAGGATTATGATTTTAAATACTTGCGGGTTATTAAAGAACATCGAGCAATTCGATAAGCAATAAAGGAAATTAACATATTGAAGTTTACCATGACACTGCTTTCTATCTGAAAGTATAAAAAAGCCGCCCATTTGATGGAGCGGCTTTCATTTTATACGATTAGCAGACAAACAGCCGTTTTGCTTGTCAAAGACTGCTGAAAAACTGTCTTTTGGCTGCCCAATCAGCAGTGTTTCTATTTTTCCTGTTGATTATTCGGATCACATTGGCAGCTTCCCTTTGAATATAATACAGTTACCTTTTCATCCTCGAAATGTTCGATCGTTGAATTACAAGTTTGGCAAACGATTGTACCCATTTTTTCATCTCCCCTTCAAATATTATATTCATTTCCTGAAAGCGCTTAACCTTTAATTCTATAATAATATGTCACTTTTAAAAAATCAAGCATAATTCGTATAACATAATTAGAGATTATTTGTATTTGTATGACATAATACAACGAAATTAAGCACTGAATAAATAATTAAGGAAAGAAATCAGCAGTTTGCATTAGGACTCTAGGTAACGATCATTAACCAACATGGGTTCCGGGGATTGCTTCTTTGAAAAATTGAACTAAATCTTCAGTGTGATTAGTGGTTTCAATTCTGAACATCTTTCGTAAGGATTCAGAATCTTCGAGGTCAATTGGATCAAGGAGGATTGAACGGCCCGTTTGCATACAGGTTACAAGTGGTTTTGTATAAAAAAGATTCGTATAAACAATTGCAAAATCATAACGGGATAAATGAGTTGCAAAACCCGCAAAGCGGACAGTTACATTTTCATGTTCATCATAAATCTTAACAAGATTATCCATCGTACACCTCCTTATTCAAACTATTTTGAATACTATTGTATTGTTAGCTCTTCAATTTAACAACCATTTTTTAAATTCATAATAAAGTTGTCATAAGAATTTATTCAATGATAAAATACTAAAGGGTTCCCTATCTGAAAATGTCTAAGATTAAATCATATTACATACCCTGAGGTGACAGATGAAAAAAAATGTAATAATCATTACTTTGCTATCCTTGGCTTTTACTTTAATTTCTCCTTTTGTTTTTAATGCTTATGTTGCGGAGAAGCCTGCTGAGCTTCCATATAAAGCTGTTTTCGGTGCACCATTTCCTTATTTAGGACAAGTTGAAGACCTCCCAGAAGCTAGTACGTCCTATCCTGTAATTGTTGAATTGGAATCACCTTTTGAAGAGAAAACAGATTTTAGCATCATTCCTTTTGTCTTATCTTTCCTTTGTTTTTTCCTGCTTTTCTTTTCCATCTATTCCATTATTGCAAGGTTTATGGACCGGAAACCTATAGAAAAGGAGCCCAAATAAGGCTCCTTTTTTTCTTATTTAATTGCATCTGGATTTACAATCGAATATCCCTTTTGCTGCAGTCCTTTCACAATATCCTCCATCGCTTCCATTGTCCATGTCCGATCATGCATAAGCAGATTTGCTCCGTTGCTTAAATATGGAGTATTCACCATGATATCAGCAATTGCTTCTCTTGTTTGATATTCTTTTTCCCAATCATAGCCATATGTCCAATTCATGATGGTCATATTTTCTTCTGCAGCTATTCCTTTACTGTAATCAGTATTGGAACCGAATGGCGCTCTAAAAAACCTTGGCCTTTCTCCTGTAATATCTTCAACCATATCATTAACCTTCAGAATCTCTTCTTTTTGCTCTTCTTCTGTCAAGTCTTTTAAATTACTGTGACTATATGTATGATTTCCTATCGCAAAACCAAGATCATATATTTCTTTTATGACTTCTTCTTTTTCCGGACTGTTCACTAAGTGTCCATTGACAAAAAAGATGGCACTCACATCAAGTTTCTTTAATGTCTGTGCTATTTTAAGCGCATTTGCATCTGGAGCATCATCAATTGTTAAAAGAGCTACTTTTGGATCAGCATCTGTTATAGGATCTACTGTCCATGTGCTTTCATTAATTTGGTATTCTTTTTCAACTTCTTTGCTTTCTTCGGCATTTGAGTCTGCTGCGGACTGAGTTTCTTCCTCTTCACTCACGTTCCCAGCTTGATCTTCCTCTTCACCATCTTGTTCTTCTAAATCAGAATTTTGATTACTTTCCATTTCCTCTTGAGAGGCTTGTCCATTCACCTCTTCAGCAGAATTGGACTCATTGTCAGTTGCACAGCCTTGTAAAATAATGAATGTCAGCAGCAGTGCATATATACTTATTTTTCTCATGCTGTCCCTCCTCGTTCCTAATTATAAACTAGTGATCTTCAATTTCAATGAACACGACTTTCACATAAATTCTTTAGTATGTAAAGAATTTATCAACAAAAAAATGGAGCTAGCCAGAGCAAAAAGCATACGCTGACCTCCTGTCTGTCATACCACTAAAGTCATAATGACATGAAATGAACCATATACCGATAAACTTACCATTGTTGCAACAAACGTTTTTCGCGTTGATTTTATAATATAATGACCAATGATGACAGCAAGATAAAGAAACACGAAAAACATTAACGCTTTAAATACCAACTGGTCATACTTTGACAGCCATTCTATAAAGGTATACCCGCTCCATATGATGAGCTGTATGATTACTGCTGTATAAAGCTTCACACCACCTTCACCGCCTTTTAAAATGCATTCTTTAAAGAGTAATCCTTTTTTACATAATAAAAGAAACACGTTTATGCACTTGTTGAGGGAAATCGACCCACTTCCGCTTCTCGAATTGTCTAGCTCGAGCGGCTAGCCCCTCGAGGGCATAAGTCAATCCGCCCTAAAGGTTAAAGAACAACCTTTAAGACAGCTTGCCTTATGCTTGGGGCCCACAGGATGTGGGTTGTGCAGACGTTGCCACAGGACGTGGCGAACCTAGTCTGCGTTCATTAAAAGAACAAGCCGCCTCCGCTTTTCTTTTTACTCTCCCCTTTTTTAATAAAAGAAAACATGGTTTATTTGAAATATATGTTGAAGGTTTTGCTTGTATTTTTCATTTATATAACATTTAGGTGACATTAGCGGATTTGGCTTTAGACCGTGATAAAATACTTATTGTATAGAGGGTAATCTGTAAGATTTCGGAAAAATCGTGAGTAAAGTGAGGCAGAGAAATGATGAAAGGCATGCTTTTACTTTTATGTAGTGCTCTATTTATCTTAACATCCTCCTCTTGCAGTAAAGCAGAGTCACCTGACTTGGAGATTAATGATGATGTAAAACAAATACTGTTCTTTTCAGATGAGGCAAATTATCGTCAAGAAGTTGCATATTATGATGCAATCATTGAGTTAAAGCAAAAGTATCCGGAAGCCATCAAAAATATGAAGGTCATTTATGAAGATAGGCAATATTTGGATCAATTTGAGTTAGAACGCAGTCCAGCAATGGTTTTAGTATATGAAGATCAAACGCTGGTTAAGGTAGACGGAATTGTTAAAAAAGATCAAATTATTAAGCCGATCGAGAACGCACTCGAACAGGATGAATAGATAAATATTAAGTTAGTTGAGACTTCATTACCGCTGAAGTCTTTTTTCAATTTCTTTAATTTTTATCATGATAAAAAAAGATCCTTCTCAATTGAGAAGGATCTTTTTCACTTTATTTTACAACGTGAATTGGCATTCCAAGAGCTACTTCTGCAGCTTCCATTGTAATTTCACCTAAAGTTGGGTGAGCATGGATTGTCATTGCTAAGTCTTCTGCAGTCATTCCAGACTCAATTGCTAAACCAAGTTCAGCAATCATATCAGAAGCATTTGTACCAGCAATTTGTGCACCAATGATTAATCCATCTTCTTTACGAGTTACAAGCTTTAAGAATCCATCTGTGCTATCAAGTGCAAGTGCACGACCGTTAGCAGCAAATGGGAACTTCGCAGCAACAATATCGATTCCTTCATCTTTTGCTTGCTTCTCAGTATAACCAACTGTTGCTAATTCAGGCTCGGAGAAAACAACAGCAGGAATTGCTAAGTAGTCAATTTCAGCGTTGTGGCCAGAAATAGCTTCAGCAGCAATCTTACCTTCGTAAGAAGCTTTATGAGCAAGTGGAGGACCTTCAACGATATCACCGATTGCGTATATGTTGTTTACGCTAGTACGGCATTGCTTATCGATTTCAATCACACCACGATCAGTCATCTTGATGCCTACTTGCTCAAGACCAAGCTCATCTGTGTTTGGACGGCG
The DNA here is from genome assembly GCF_900166665.1 of Cytobacillus gottheilii. GTDB lineage: Bacteria > Bacillota > Bacilli > Bacillales > Cytobacillaceae > Cytobacillus > Cytobacillus gottheilii_A. Next base: position 3,026,824 of record NZ_LT800494.1, read on the forward strand.
GCCAACCATTACAAATACGTAGTCAGCGTCTACAGATTTCTCTTCGCCGTTCACTTCGTATTTAACAGTTACGCCAGTTTCTGTTTCTTCAACGCCTTTAGCAAGCGCCTTTGTAATAATTTCAGAACCTTTTTTCTTAAGGTTACGTGTTACTAGAGATGACATTTGCTTTTCAAAGCCGTTTAGAATATCATCTGCTCCCTCAAGAATTGTTACTTTCGTACCAAAGTTTGCATAAGCTCCGCCAAGCTCCGTACCTACGTAACCTCCGCCAATTACAACAATGCTTTCAGGGATCTCTTCAAGAGCTAATGCTCCAGTAGAGTCAAGAACGCGTTTTGTGTATTTGAAAGTTGGTAATTCGATTGGACGTGAGCCAGTAGCGATAATTGCATTTTTAAAAGTATACGTTTGAGCAGAGTTATCATCCATTACACGAAGTGTGTTAGCATCTACAAAGTATGCTTCACCGCGAACGATATCTACCTTATTTCCTTTTAAAAGGCCTTCAACACCGCCTGTAAGCTTCTTAACTACGCTGCCTTTCCACTCTTGAACTTTTGAAAAGTCAACCTTAACGTTCTCAGTCGTGATCCCCATTACAGAAGATCCTTGTGCCTCTTCATAACGGTGACCAGCAGTGATTAATGCTTTTGAAGGAATACAACCAACATTTAGACATACGCCTCCAAGGTTTCCGCGTTCAATAATTGTAACTTTTTGGCCAAGCTGTGCTGCACGAATAGCTGCAACATATCCCCCTGGACCTGCACCAATGACTATAGTATCTGTTTCAATCGGGAAATCTCCTACTACCATTTGTTACGCCTCCATTAACAATAGTTCTGGATCATTAAGTAAACGCTTGATGTGGTTAAGTGCATTTTGAGCAGTTGCACCGTCAATCATACGGTGGTCAAAGCTTAATGACAATGCTAAAACTGGTGCAGCTACAATTTCGCCATCCTTCACAACAGGCTTCTCTGCAATACGGCCAACTCCAAGAATTGCTACTTCAGGGTGATTGATTACTGGAGTAAACCATTGTCCGCCAGCTGATCCGATATTAGAGATTGTGCATGAAGCACCTTTCATTTCGTTAGGTGCCAGTTTACCATCACGAGCCTTGCCAGCAAGTTCATTAATTTCGTTTGAAATTGCGAACGGTGATTTACGGTCAGCATCTTTTACAACTGGAACAAGCAAGCCTTTTTCTGTGTCTGCTGCGATTCCGATATTGTAATAATGCTTGTGGATGATTTCGCCAGCTTCATCATCTAGTGATGTGTTTAGGGCTGGGAATTCACGTAATGCACTTGTTAATGCTTTTACTACATACGGAAGGAATGTTAATTTGATTCCTTTGCTTGCAGCTACTTCTTTGAATTTCTTGCGATGAGCAACTAGTTTCGTTACATCAACTTCATCCATTAAAGTAACGTGCGGTGCCGTATGTTTAGAGTTTACCATAGCTTTCGCAATTGCTTTACGGATTCCGCTCATTTTTTCGCGAGTTTCTGGATATTCTCCAGCTGGAACTGCCGCGGCTGCTGCAGGTGCTGCTGCTGCTTCTTCTGCTTTAGGCGCTGATTCTTGAGTTGGTGCAGCTGCTTGAGCTCCGCCATTTAAGAATGCTTCGATATCGTCTTTCTGGATACGACCATTTTTTCCGCTTCCAGCAACTTGGCGAATATCAACACCTTTATCACGTGCAAATTTTCTTACTGATGGCATTGCAATGATGCGGCGGTTTGGATCTACATCAGTTTGAGAAATTGCTACGCCCTCTTTTTTCTCTTCTTGAACTGGTGCTTCTTCTTTCTTCACTTCCTGTCCAGCTTCAGCAGTAGCTTGAACTTGTGCTTCTGTTTTCTTGTCAGCAGCAGGTGCTTCATCTTCATGGTCACCTTTAAATTTCAAGTCTTCATAGCCTGGTGCGTCGAAAGAAATTAATACTTCTCCAACTGTTGCAACAGTACCTTCTCCAACATGAATTTCTTCAACTTTCCCTTTTACTGGAGATGGAATTTCTACTACCGCTTTATCATTTTGAACTTCACATAATACATCATCTTCTTGAACTTCATCGCCTGGCTTAACAAACCATTTTACGATTTCGCCTTCATGGATACCTTCACCGATATCAGGCAATCTAAATTGAAATGCCACTGAATTCAACCTCCTATTGATTACTTTCTATTACATAAAGGGGGTATCCCCCCCTTTTTTAATTAAAAGTTAAGTACTTTATTTGCTGTTTCAATAATATCTTTGAAATTTGGCAGCCAAACAGTTTCAGCTTGCGGGAATGCAAATACTGTATCTGGAGCAGCTACACGCAATACTGGAGCCTCTAAGCTTAAAATTGCACGGTCGTTGATCTCCGCAACAACATTCGCTGCAATACCTGCTTGTTTTTGAGCTTCTTGAACAACAATCGCACGGCCTGTTTTCTCAACAGATGCAATAATTGTTTCAATATCAATTGGGCTGACTGTACGCAAGTCGATAACCTCAGCGGATTTACCATCTTTTTGAAGCTCATCTGCTGCTTTTAATGCTTCGTGTACCATTGCTCCGTAAGTCACGATTGTAACATCAGTACCTTCGCGCTTAACTTCTGCAACACCTAATGGAATTGTATATTCTTCTTCAGGTACCTCTTCACGGAATGAGCGGTATAATTTCATATGCTCTAAGAAAATGACAGGGTCATTATCACGAATAGCAGAAATTAATAATCCTTTTGCATCATATGGAGAAGAAGGAATTACCACTTTAAGACCTGGCTGCTGTGCCATTAAGCCTTCAAGGCTGTCAGCGTGCATCTCTGGAGTATGTACGCCTCCGCCAAATGGTGAACGAATTGTTACAGGTGCATTGTAGCGTCCGCCAGAACGGTAGCGCATACGAGCAAGCTGACCGGAAATAGAATCCATTACTTCATAAACGAAACCAAAGAATTGAATTTCAGGAACTGGACGGAATCCTTGTAAACCAAGACCCACTGCCAAACCGCCGATTCCAGATTCAGCTAGAGGCGTGTCAAATACGCGATCTTCGCCGAACTCTTTTTGCAGGCCTTCTGTCGCACGGAAAACTCCGCCGTTTACGCCTACATCCTCACCGAATACAAGTACATTCGGGTCATTGCGCAATTCTGTGCGCAGGGCATCAGTAATTGCTTGAATCATAGTCATTTGCGCCATGGCTTACTTCGACTCCTTTTCTTTATAAATTTCATATTGTTCTTTAAGGTTTTGAGGCATTTCTTCGTACATGATCTCCATTAGATCAGTAACTTTTTGCTTAGGAGTATCATCTGCAACTTTAATTGCATCTTTAATATCTTCCTTCGCCTTTTCGATCACTTCGTTTTCCATTTCTTCATTCCAGATGCCTTTTTCTTCTAGGAACTTACGGAAACGGACAAGCGGATCTTTTTTCTCCCACTCATTGTCAAGGTCTGATGTACGGTAGCGAGTCGGATCATCACCAGCCATTGTGTGTGGGCCATAACGGTATGTTAATGTTTCAATTAATGTTGGGCCTTCGCCGTTAAGAGCGCGTTCACGAGCATCGCGAACAGCTGCATATACAGCAAGTGGATCCATACCATCAACCTGAATTCCAGGAATCCCTGCAGCTACAGCTTTTTGAGCGATTGTGCCAGCAGCAGATTGCTTTTCAACAGGTGTAGAGATAGCGAAACGGTTATTTTGCACAACGAAAATTGCTGGAGCTTTGTATGCACCTGCAAAGTTAATTCCTTCGTAGAAGTCACCTTGAGAAGCACCGCCGTCACCAGTATAAGTAATTGCTACAGCTTTCTCACCGCGTTTTTTCATACCAAGTGCTACACCAGCAGCTTGAATATACTGAGCACCGATAATAATTTGTGGAGCGATTACATTTACGCCCTCAGGGATGTTTCCGCCTTCATAATGTCCTCTTGACCATAGGAAAGCTTGTGATAAAGGTAAACCATGCCAGATGATTTGAGGAACGTCACGGTATCCAGGTAAGATAAAATCTTCTTTTTCAAGAGCAAATTGAGAAGCTAATTGAGAAGCCTCTTGTCCTGCTGTTGGTGCATAGAAGCCTAAACGTCCTTGTCTATTTAATGAAATTGAGCGCTGATCAAGGATGCGAGTATAAACCATACGGCGCATTAATTCCTGTAATTGCTCATCTGATAACTCAGGCATTGCAGATTCGTTAACGATCTTGCCCTCTTCATTTAAAATCTGTAGCGTCTGAAACTGTTCTTCCACTTTTTCGCGTTGCTTTTTCGCATCGAAATGTGTGTTCTTCGTTTTTGAAGCCATCAAAGTCACCCTTTCTTTTTTTAAAAAGACGTCATTCATATGAGTAAAAATACACAATTGATAGGTTGCCCAAGTTTGCTGCAGTTTAGATTGATTTTTGTCAAATAATGATGAAAATTAATCTCTTCTGCTATTGTAAAGCAAAATCTTTCAGCAAAAAATAATAAAGCTTATCTATTATTTTCCCACAGATGAGATGTATAAAAACGTCTTTATTTTTTTCCCATTACCATCTTATTCTGTATCAATCCTTTTTGCAACAAAATTGATACACGCCTCATATGTTTTATAGTTTAATATAATTATTGATATATAGTCAACCAAATGCGATCTTGTTTTTCTTCCTCCATCAACTTTTTAGCTGTCGCTTGAAAAAAAAGGAACTGTATCACCTCTTTTTTACAATCTGTATTATAAAAGGATTTATTTTTTTACGTGTTATATTAAAGAGGCAAAAGAAGGTTTATACAAACAATTTTTTCATGATCTTTTTCTCTATTGCAGCTGCATACTAAAAAATTCTCTATGGTAGAATGCAAAAACCGACAAATAAACTGGCCGAAAAGCAGCAAAAAACCGAACGGTTAGAGATGAATAAAGATATCTCATAATCGTTCGGTTATTTTTGCTGGCTGTATCACTTATATTTTCAAGCAGGTCAAAATAGTCTTTACTCGTTATTCTTGATCATCTTCGCCTGTATCAACCTCAAGGCCTGCTGCCTGGTAAAAGGATAATTTTATATCGTTATAATTCGCAGTTTTCTCATTAAAGTCTTCATTTGTTTGAAGTACTTGTTCATATGATTCATTAATCATGGTAATTTGCTCTTCTAATTGGTCTAATGTTAAATCTTCTGTTTTAAAGAGTTCGTAAAGCTTTTTATCATTATTTAATGCTTCTGAATACTGAGCATACAGAGTGTCATGCAAATCGTATCTTTCCATCATCGTATCATATAATTGCTGCGCTTCGCTTTTCAGCTCTTCTTCTTCTATTTCATCAATGATTTCAGGTATCTTTTGAAATTCCTCTTTTGAAGCATCAATGCTCTGCTTTTCAGCTTCCATATGCTCTTCACGCTGGGCGGCAGATGACAGAGCTTCGTCAGACAGACTTTGAATTTCTTCAAACTCCTTCATACTTAAAGCAATAATTTGATCGTACAATTCCTGTTCCTGCTTTTCCAATTGAACAAGCGGGGTTTGCTGTTCTTCGAATTCTTTTTCGGCCTCGACCACATTTTCAAGTACAGTGTACATTTTTTCANCCGAATACAAGTACATTCGGGTCATTGCGCAATTCTGTGCGCAGGGCATCAGTAATTGCTTGAATCATAGTCATTTGCGCCATGGCTTACTTCGACTCCTTTTCTTTATAAATTTCATATTGTTCTTTAAGGTTTTGAGGCATTTCTTCGTACATGATCTCCATTAGATCAGTAACTTTTTGCTTAGGAGTATCATCTGCAACTTTAATTGCATCTTTAATATCTTCCTTCGCCTTTTCGATCACTTCGTTTTCCATTTCTTCATTCCAGATGCCTTTTTCTTCTAGGAACTTACGGAAACGGACAAGCGGATCTTTTTTCTCCCACTCATTGTCAAGGTCTGATGTACGGTAGCGAGTCGGATCATCACCAGCCATTGTGTGTGGGCCATAACGGTATGTTAATGTTTCAATTAATGTTGGGCCTTCGCCGTTAAGAGCGCGTTCACGAGCATCGCGAACAGCTGCATATACAGCAAGTGGATCCATACCATCAACCTGAATTCCAGGAATCCCTGCAGCTACAGCTTTTTGAGCGATTGTGCCAGCAGCAGATTGCTTTTCAACAGGTGTAGAGATAGCGAAACGGTTATTTTGCACAACGAAAATTGCTGGAGCTTTGTATGCACCTGCAAAGTTAATTCCTTCGTAGAAGTCACCTTGAGAAGCACCGCCGTCACCAGTATAAGTAATTGCTACAGCTTTCTCACCGCGTTTTTTCATACCAAGTGCTACACCAGCAGCTTGAATATACTGAGCACCGATAATAATTTGTGGAGCGATTACATTTACGCCCTCAGGGATGTTTCCGCCTTCATAATGTCCTCTTGACCATAGGAAAGCTTGTGATAAAGGTAAACCATGCCAGATGATTTGAGGAACGTCACGGTATCCAGGTAAGATAAAATCTTCTTTTTCAAGAGCAAATTGAGAAGCTAATTGAGAAGCCTCTTGTCCTGCTGTTGGTGCATAGAAGCCTAAACGTCCTTGTCTATTTAATGAAATTGAGCGCTGATCAAGGATGCGAGTATAAACCATACGGCGCATTAATTCCTGTAATTGCTCATCTGATAACTCAGGCATTGCAGATTCGTTAACGATCTTGCCCTCTTCATTTAAAATCTGTAGCGTCTGAAACTGTTCTTCCACTTTTTCGCGTTGCTTTTTCGCATCGAAATGTGTGTTCTTCGTTTTTGAAGCCATCAAAGTCACCCTTTCTTTTTTTAAAAAGACGTCATTCATATGAGTAAAAATACACAATTGATAGGTTGCCCAAGTTTGCTGCAGTTTAGATTGATTTTTGTCAAATAATGATGAAAATTAATCTCTTCTGCTATTGTAAAGCAAAATCTTTCAGCAAAAAATAATAAAGCTTATCTATTATTTTCCCACAGATGAGATGTATAAAAACGTCTTTATTTTTTTCCCATTACCATCTTATTCTGTATCAATCCTTTTTGCAACAAAATTGATACACGCCTCATATGTTTTATAGTTTAATATAATTATTGATATATAGTCAACCAAATGCGATCTTGTTTTTCTTCCTCCATCAACTTTTTAGCTGTCGCTTGAAAAAAAAGGAACTGTATCACCTCTTTTTTACAATCTGTATTATAAAAGGATTTATTTTTTTACGTGTTATATTAAAGAGGCAAAAGAAGGTTTATACAAACAATTTTTTCATGATCTTTTTCTCTATTGCAGCTGCATACTAAAAAATTCTCTATGGTAGAATGCAAAAACCGACAAATAAACTGGCCGAAAAGCAGCAAAAAACCGAACGGTTAGAGATGAATAAAGATATCTCATAATCGTTCGGTTATTTTTGCTGGCTGTATCACTTATATTTTCAAGCAGGTCAAAATAGTCTTTACTCGTTATTCTTGATCATCTTCGCCTGTATCAACCTCAAGGCCTGCTGCCTGGTAAAAGGATAATTTTATATCGTTATAATTCGCAGTTTTCTCATTAAAGTCTTCATTTGTTTGAAGTACTTGTTCATATGATTCATTAATCATGGTAATTTGCTCTTCTAATTGGTCTAATGTTAAATCTTCTGTTTTAAAGAGTTCGTAAAGCTTTTTATCATTATTTAATGCTTCTGAATACTGAGCATACAGAGTGTCATGCAAATCGTATCTTTCCATCATCGTATCATATAATTGCTGCGCTTCGCTTTTCAGCTCTTCTTCTTCTATTTCATCAATGATTTCAGGTATCTTTTGAAATTCCTCTTTTGAAGCATCAATGCTCTGCTTTTCAGCTTCCATATGCTCTTCACGCTGGGCGGCAGATGACAGAGCTTCGTCAGACAGACTTTGAATTTCTTCAAACTCCTTCATACTTAAAGCAATAATTTGATCGTACAATTCCTGTTCCTGCTTTTCCAATTGAACAAGCGGGGTTTGCTGTTCTTCGAATTCTTTTTCGGCCTCGACCACATTTTCAAGTACAGTGTACATTTTTTCAGCTGGTGTCTCACGATTTAAACAGCCTGATAAAAGCACCACGCTCATTAATAGGACACTAATCCAAATTCCTGATTTTAAATAGTTCATTTTAATCCCCCTAACTCATTACTTACTATATCTACTGTTCGTTTGTTTGGCAAATACCTTGCAGCGATTTTTACAATATAGGTTGTCCTCATCAAAACCTATGCTGCACTCTTTTCATTTATTCCTTAGGCACCGGCCTACACAATTAGAACCCATCATACATAGGCTATATTAATCGTCCGATAATAAATTAAAAACGAATGAAACAATGTGGACGATAATCTACTTTAGGGAGGTTATCCTTCATGTATGGATATGGCGGATACGGATATGGTTGCAATTACCCAGGTTATGTAGCTGGAGCAGGATATGGCAAAGGATTTGCATTAATTGTTGTATTGTTTATTCTTCTGATCATTGTTGGCTGCTCTTGCTGGAAATTCTAAATCCTTTAAGGGAGATAGCACCTATTGGGGCTGTCTCCTATTTGTTCCACAAAATTAGACGCCTAAACATGATCTTGAATATTAACATTTGCGGATTTGTTTGATAGACTATTTTCATACTTATGATCAACAGGAGTGATTTACATGATTACAATGAATGATATCATTCGAGATGGACATCCCACACTAAGAAAGGTCGCAGAAGAAGTACAGCTTCCTCCTACTCAAGAAGATAAAGAAATTTTAACAAGCCTTATAGAATATGTTAAAAACAGTCAGAATCCTGAGATTTCTGCTCAATATGGATTACGTGGCGGTGTTGGTCTAGCGGCACCTCAGATTAATGTTTCTAAACGAATGATTGCTGTACATACAACAGATCCCAACGGCGAATTATTCAGTTATGCTCTTTTCAATCCTAAAATTATCAGCCATTCTGTAGAGCGATCGTATATTACTTCTGGTGAAGGCTGTTTGTCAGTTGACGAGAATATCCCCGGATTTGTACCACGATACGCACGTGTCACTATTAAAGGGTATGATGTTGACGGAAATGAAGTGAAACTACGTTTAAAAGGACTTCCTGCTGTCGTGTTTCAGCATGAAATCGATCATCTTAATGGAATAATGTTTTACGACCATATCGATCAGACTGAACCGCTTAAACCAATTGAAAATGCCATTCCTATTGAAAGATAAAAATAGCAAGAACAAAAATGCTAAGCTCTGAGTGCAATCATTAAACCGGAAAATTAGGGTGTTTCACCTGCATTCTGTATTCACACTTTCCACCTGTGTGAGCCTTGTTTCTATAACCAGCTAGAGCTGGAGGTCCTCTGCTGATTTTCAAGAGGAAAAATCTTTTATAAACAAAAAAAAACGAATGATTAGAAAGGATATCTTTCTAATCATTCGGACGTATCACTATGTTGAAAAAAGTTCTAGCCTCTTAACACTAAATCAGCTCCAGCTCCTTTAAGCCTTTCCAGATGCCATCCTGATCTACGTCTGCAGTTACGTGTTTGGCCACTTTTTTCAGCTGTGGAACAGCGTTGCCCATAGCAACCCCATTTCCTACCGTTTTAAGCATCTCGATATCATTTAATCCATCGCCAAAAGCGTAAACGTCTTCCATCTTAAACCCTAAACGCTCAATCATTTTGGCAATTCCTTCTGCTTTAGATCCTCCTGCCGGCAATACATCAATAGACAAATCATGCCAGCGAATAAAATGAAACTCAGGAAAATCACTTACATATCCAGTTTCCTCTTTGTCTTTGCAAAAAACATTTAATTGATATATCTCATTTTCCTTATAGAACATAAGATCCAAAGTAGGATGCGGAAATTTCAAACTCCCCATGCTTTCCACAATATATGTATGGTGTTCAACATTCGATTTCATTGTTTTTTCATTTAAAAATACGAGCGGATGCCCCTGTTGATCAGCATTTACCAATAATTCATCCATTTTATCCAAGTTTAAAGGGTTCTTATAAATAGGCTCATTTTCAAACACTACATACTGTCCATTAAAACTCACAAATGAATCAATTTCTAATTCTTCTCTTAAAGATTCAAACATAAACGGCGCTCTGCCTGTTGCAATGGCAACAAAAACACCATTATTTTGAAGTTGCTTAATGGCCTCTTTCGTTTTGACAGGCAATTTTTTTTCATGATCCAATAGCGTACCGTCAATATCAAAAAATACAATTTTACTCAATTTTCTCAAACTCCCTCTCTTTTTACTTCAATATACTATTTGTAAAACGCTGATCCTTAACTCATATATTCTTGAAATCCATTTATCGCTTTCATAGCAGAATCACCACCATGATATAGTAACAGCAAGCTAAAGTATATGTACAAATCAAATATAAACCATATTTTGAAAGGCCATTTGGATGGTCTGCATTATACCATTGTATTCATATTTTATAACTTCAGACAGCGTGAAAAAACCTTTCACATAAACACTACCTTCATAAACATTCTGTGTCAATTGACGATTCTTCACATGGCGCTTTTTTGAGATCTTATTGCTACTATCATCCCATTTTAAGCGGGCATTCTGTACAATGACTGCTGATTGTAACAAAAGAGTACGAGACCACTCCTGTTCCGAGTGGAGGGACTTAGAACCCGCAGGACCATGCTGCTTCCCCACCCAAAAATAAATACCATAAAGGTGATTAACTGAATTTCTAAGTAGAAGCAACAAAGTTTGCGAAAAACAGCCTTTCTTATTCATAAAATAAGACCTTTACAATCATAATATGAATATAAACCAAATTTCCGGAAAACAGTACGTGCTGTAATACGAGCGAATCAAAGAAGCAAGTGCAAGATGGATAACATATTTTTCTAAAACAATGCCATGTTTGCTTTACAAAGGACAAGGATCGTTTAAAATAGAGATAAGGAGTTGATCCACAATGTTGAAAAGGCTGAGAAAAAAGCTATTGAAACAGTGGAGAGATATGCTTCGTAAAAAGACAATCGCTTAAATTTGAGCCCTTCAAACTTGCGAAGGGCTCCTTCGTTATTGTAAATTGGATATCAGTACGTTTTTTTACATACTTTTAATTATATGCCATAATAAACCTATATAATGGGTAATGAAGTATTTAATAGATGATTTTTGCCGTATGGAACCCCTTATTCTGAAGAAGTTTAACTGGCTTCTTCAAAAAAAGCTGTATTTCAATTTGACGCTAAGAAAGTTACCTTTCTTATCATATAAAAAAGAACATCGGATGAAGGAGAGAATGTTATGGTTTACAAAGTTTATTTTCAAGAAGTAGCGAAAGAAGTGCCTGTTCGCGAGAAAACAAAAACGATTTTTGTTGAAGGGGAATCAGAACGAGACGTCCGTTCTAAGTTGAAGAAACGCCCTTATAATATCGAGTTTGTTGCTGCTGTGGAAGGCTCTTATCTCGATTATGAAAAACAAAACGAAGACTTTAAAGTATTGGAGATTGAATAATATATGAAATTTGTTAAAAATGATCAGACAGCAGTTTTTGCTCTCGGCGGTTTAGGCGAAATCGGCAAAAACACATATGCTGTCCAATTCCAAGATGAAATTATATTAATTGATGCTGGAATAAAATTCCCAGAAGATGAGCTTCTTGGTATTGATTACGTTATTCCTGATTACACGTATTTAGTGAAAAATGAAGATAAAATTAAAGGTCTTTTTATTACACATGGTCACGAGGATCATATCGGCGGCGTTCCGTATTTATTAAGACAATTGAATATTCCAATCTACGGGGGCAAACTTGCGTTAGGTTTAATTCGCAATAAGCTTGAGGAACATGGCCTGCTGCGCCAAGCTAAACTTTATGAAATTAAAGAAGACGATATTATTAAATTTAGAAAAACGTCTGTAACTTTCTTTAGAACAACTCACAGTATTCCTGACTCATATGGAATTGTTGTTAAGACTCCTCCAGGACAAATCGTTCATACTGGCGATTTTAAATTTGATTTTACGCCAGTGGGTGAACCAGCGAACTTAACAAAAATGGCTGAAATCGGCAAAGAAGGCGTATTATGCTTATTATCTGACAGTACAAACAGTGAAATTCCAGAATTCACAATGTCAGAGCGCCGTGTCGGGGAAAGCATTCATGATATTTTCAGAAAAGTTGAAGGAAGAGTTATTTTTGCTACCTTCGCTTCAAACATTCACCGTCTGCAGCAAGTGACCGAAGCAGCAGTTGCAAACGGCAGAAAGATCGCTGTTTTCGGGCGCAGTATGGAAGCAGCCATCAATATTGGACAAGATCTCGGTTATATTACTGCACCTAAAGATACTTTCATTGATGCTCAGCAAATTAACCGCTTGCCAGCAAACCAAGTGACCATTCTTTGTACAGGAAGCCAGGGAGAACCAATGGCTGCTCTTTCAAGAATAGCAAATGGTACTCACCGTCAAATTCAAATCAATCCAGGCGACACAGTGGTCTTCTCTTCTTCACCAATCCCTGGTAACACGATTAGTGTCAGCAGAACTATTGACCGACTGTCCCGTGCAGGTGCAGAAGTTATTTATGGCAAACTTAGCGATATTCACACTTCCGGTCATGGTGGACAAGAAGAACAAAAACTTATGCTTCGCCTAATTAAACCAAAATTCTTTATGCCGATTCACGGTGAGTATAGAATGCAAAAAATGCATGCTAAACTAGCTGTTGATTGTGGTGTAGAAGAAGAGAATTGCTTTATCATGGATAATGGTGAAGTATTAGCGTTAAGTGATGATACAGCTCAAGTAGCTGGTAAAGTGCCATCTGGTTCTGTTTATATCGATGGAAGCGGAATTGGAGATATCGGCAATATTGTACTGCGAGACCGCCGTATCCTTTCTGAAGAAGGACTGGTTGTAGTGGTTGTCAGCATTAATATGAAAGACTTTAAAATCGCTTCTGGCCCTGACCTGATTTCCAGAGGATTTGTTTATATGAGAGAATCCGGAGATCTAATCAATGATGCTCAAAGCTTAATCTCAAAGCATCTTAACAAGGTAATGGAACGGAAAACGACGCAATGGTCTGAGATTAAAAATGAAATCACAGATACATTAGCACCATTCTTATACGAAAAAACAAAACGACGTCCAATGATCCTTCCGATTATCATGGAAGTTTAAAAGAAAAAGGCAGAAATCACACAATAGTGATTTCTGCCTTTTGTTTTGGCTTAGCCGAGAAGCTTCTTTTCAAAACGGTTGATATCTATATCTGCTCCAATGACAATCATGATGTCATTATACTGAATTTTTTCATTCGCCTGCGGTGAGACAATGATTTCTTCTCTTCTTTTAATGGCTACAATATTGATGCCGTATTTCGCGCGGATATCTAAATCAATAATGGTATGGCCGCTAATTCGCTCATTTGCAACGATCTCAACAATACTGTGCTCGTCTGAAAGCTCTAAATAATCGAGGACATTATTGGATACAAGCTTATGCGCAATTCTTCGTCCCATATCTCTTTCTGGATGTATGATAAAGTCTGCGCCAATTTTGCTAAGAACCTTTTCATGATAATCATTTTGCGCTTTCACTGTTATTTTCTTAACGCCAGCCTCTTTCAGGATTAATGTGGTTAAAATACTAGCCTGAATATTATCACCAATCGCAACAATTACGTGATCAAAATTACGGATTCCAAGGCTCTTAATGACCGTTTCATCTGTTGTATCACCGACAACTGCATGTGAAGCAATCATTGAGAACTCATTGACGCGATCCTCGTCCATATCAATTGCCATAACCTCCATGCCTTCCTCTGCCAGCGCTTTGCAAATGCTGCTGCCAAAACGACCAAGACCAATAACAGCAAACTCTTTCTTCATTGAAATCCTCCACCTATTTACAGATTTATATCATACCAATCATTCTAGCACACCCAAACCATCAGGAAAATAGTGTACTTCATTGAATATAATGTTTACTAAACGGAAAGTTTCCATTAGGCAAAGAAAAAGCTAAGGAGCCCATGTAAGCTTTCCTTAGCTTTTTCTATTATCCAGCATCAAGCATATTAAACTGCGCTTTAACTAGTTGATGATAATGACCCTCTTGTTCCATTAATTCATCATGTGACCCTTCTTCAAGTATTTCACCATGATCCAGGACAAAGATTTTATCAGCATCTCTTATGGTCGACAATCTGTGAGCAATGATAATCGCTGTACGGCCCTCCAGCAGCGTTTTAAGAGCTGTCTGTATCCGCACTTCTGTTTCAGTATCAATGCTAGCCGTTGCTTCATCTAAGATTAATATACGAGGATCAGCCAACAAGGCTCTTGCAAAGGATAGCAGCTGACGCTCACCTACTGATAGAATATTTCCTCTCTCTTCAACTTCTGTTTCATATCCATTCGGGAGACGCTGAATAAAATCATGCGCTCCAACCGCTTTTGCGGCCTGCAGCACCTGCTCCTCTGACGCATCTGGTTTTCCAAAACGAATATTATCTCCGATTGTCCCAGAAAAAATAAAGGTATCCTGCAGCACAATGCTAATTTGGCTGCGCAGGTTGGCTAAGGAAACATCCCTCAAATTCACTCCATCAATCTTAACTGCTCCTCCAGTTGGATCGTAAAACCTGCTGATTAAGTTCGCAACCGTTGTTTTACCGGACCCAGTATGCCCTACTAATGCAACGGTTTCTCCCGCTTTCATTTCTAGATTAATGCCTTTAAGGGCTTTCCTCTTCTCATTGTATGAAAAAAAAGTGTTTTCAAATTCAATGTGCCCCTTCATTTCTTTAAACGAAATGGCATCGGTTCTCTCTGAAACAATTGGTTTTTCATCTAAGAACTCAAAGATTCTTTCAGAAGAAGCCATCCCCATTAATAATTGATTGTATACCATTCCAAGCCTGCCAATCGGCTCCCAGAACATCCCTAAGTAAAAGGCAAATGAGACAAACTCACCAATAGACAGGGACTGGCTTTGTATTAAAGATGCACCAAACCAGATCAGCACCGCAGTACCGATCGCGTTTGTCAGCTCGACAAGCGGGCGAAACATCGCATTCTTTTTTGAAGCTGTCTTCCAGCTTAAAAAGTTTTCGGTATTGACTCCATCAAAAAAAACCATATTTTCCTTTTCCTGCGTAAAGGATTGTGTCACACGAATGCCCTGAATGCTCTCATTTAAATGAGAATTTAGTTTCGATTGCTTTAATCGCACCGTCTGCCATGATCTTCGTATTTTTCTGCGCAGTGAAGTAGAAATAAAAAACATGATCGGCAGGATTACCATAACTGCTAATGTCAGTTCTGGACTCAGCGTAAACAGAATAACAAAGATCCCGGCTAATAAAACCATATCCATCAGGAGATTGATAATTCCATTTGTAAATAATTCTTGTAGTGAATTAATATCATTGAGAATTCTGACTAAGATCGATCCTGCTGAACGCTGATCAAAAAAACGATGCGACAATGTTTGCACATGTGTAAATAAATGCTTCCGCAAATCATAAATCACATTCTGACCTAACGTATTCATCCATTTAATACGATAATAGTTGGCACCATATGATAAAAGATATAAGGCAAAAATGACGCTGACAAGCGTTGTTAAAAGGGCTGCATCCTTTTCAACAAGCGCCTGGTCAAGTGTATAAACCCCAATTAATATTGGTATGGCCAATCGGACAGCTGTATTAATCATCACCATTAAAATAGATAATGGCAGCAATTTTTTGCGATATGGCTTCAAATAACTGAATAGCCGCAGCATCTGTTTCCAATTAAACGGCTTTTCTATCACATCCTCTGATGAATATTGAAACCGTGTTAGAATCGCCTCTTTTTTTTGCTTACTCATCCTTACACCTCCTAGCCTGTTTGTGATTGCAGTACGTTATCTAGGTCTTTGTACTGAATACCGTATATCCTTTTGTACGGACCCTCTTTGCTTATTAATTGTTCATGTGTTCCTCTTTCAGCTACCTTGCCTTCTTCAAGTACAATGATCTCATCTGCATGCTTTAAAGATGAGATTCGGTGAGCGATGATGAAGGTAGTTCGGTTTTTCATCACTTCTTTTAATGCTTTTTGAATTTGGAACTCCGTTTGCATGTCAACAGCACTAGTAGCATCATCTAGAATTAAAATACTCGGATTTACACAAATAGCTCTCGCAATCGCAATCCGCTGTTTTTGGCCGCCAGACAGCCCCATTCCCCGTTCTCCCAGCATGGTGTCATACCCTTCTGGAAGCTCCATAATAAAGTCATGTGCCTGTGCACGCTTAGCAGCATCAATAATTTCATCCATTGTGGCATCCGGTCTTCCAAATGAGATATTCGCTTTGATGGATGAAGAAAATAAAAAGGTCTCTTGCAGCACAAATCCAATATTATGCCGAAGTGATTTAAGTGAATATTCCTTTACATTTTTCCCGTCAATCAGTACCTCGCCATCAACCGGCTCATAGAAGCGTGTCATTAATTGAGTTAATGTTGTTTTGCCGGCACCAGTTGATCCAATCAGACCAATCACTTTTCCTGGTTCAGCAAAAAATGAAACATTATTTAATGCCTGCTTATCGTCCTTTGAATATTGAAGTGTTACCTGGCGAAACTCTACTTCTCCAGCGAAACGGTCTAAGTGAACAGCATCTGTGTGATCTTCAATTTCATTTTCACTTTCTAAAATCTCCAGCAGCCTTTCACCCGATGCCTTAGCTTGAGAAAATAAATTAACTGTAAAGCCTAAGTTCATAATCGGCCACATAATATACCCTAACAGACTATAAAACGCTACAAGTTCTCCTAAAGATAAACTGTCTGTTATAACTAGGTATCCTCCATATGCAAGCAATAGTACAATGCTTAAATTTCCGAGCAGCTCCATTAGAGGAAAATATTTTGCCCAAATTTTTGCTGTAAATAAGTATTTCCCTTTATATTCGCCGTTAGAATTATTAAACTTATCAATCTCAAAATCTTCTCGGGACAGCGATTTCACCGTATTTATGCCGCTGATATTTTCCTGAACCTTCGTATTCAGCCGGCCAAACGATTTACGAATACCGCGAAAAGCTGGATGAACAGCTTTATCAAATTTAAACGTGACAACAGCCAAAAAAGGCAAGGTAATTAGTGTAACGATCGTTAATGGAATCGAATAATAAAGCATGACCGAAAAGCTAATTCCGACTAATAAAATAAATCTTAACAATTCTGCAAACCCAACGGATAAAAAGAAGCGGAAGCCCTCAACATCCGCAGTCAGCCTTGACATTAAATCACCTGTCTTTGCGTTATCGTAATAACGGAATGGCAAAAACTGCAGTTTATCATAAAGAGCATTTCTCAGCTTGTATACAGATGAAATTCCAAAGAGATCACCAGTATATTGATGAATATAAGTAGCAACTCCTTTCACCACCATGATTCCTACAAACCCCAAAGCTAAAAACGGTATCCAATCATATTGTCCCTGCAATACCACCTCGTCAATTGTCAGCTGCAAAATCATGGGATATACAACGGTAATTGCCGTTACAATAAATAAAAACACAATCGACCAGATAAAATAATGTTTAAAAGGCCAGTAATGTTCTTTCAATTTTTTAAAAGTCTCCAAGAAGCCCCCTCCTTCACACAATTACAAATTTTCAAAAATTAAAGAACGTAATACTAAATATAACGGGTTTCGAAATAAATTACTACCCTTTTTTGTGGAAAGATTAAGAAAATTATCCGACTATGACCTCTTTTTTTCCACAAAAATTCACATAATAAAGGCATTCGGCACCTAGCCTTTGCAATCACTATATTCTTACGTTAAAATTGGTATCTGATCTAATCTCTATGTATTAAGGAGTGTTCAAACTTGGACTTATTAAATGATATTAGCCTGCAAGTGAACCAAATTAATTGGGAACAGATTCTGCTAACACTTTTAACAATTGTCTTAAAGGTTGCAGCCGTATTTATCGTGTTTGCCATTGTGAAGGCTGCAGGCAACAAAATCATAGGTAAAATGTTCAGCAAAATTCAGCTGAGACAAAATATTTCTGCCGGCAGAGCTAAAACGCTTGAAAGCTTAACGCAAAATATCCTTAATTATGTTTTGCTTTTTATCTTTATTGTAACGGTACTTCAGTTATTCGGTATTCAAGCAACGGCTATTCTTGCTGGTGCAGGGGTTGTCGGATTAGCGATCGGCTTTGGTGCACAAGGTTTAGTCAGTGACGTTGTAACAGGATTCTTTATCTTAATTGAGAAACAAATAGATGTAGGAGACTATGTTACCATTGGAACATTTTCAGGCATTGTAGAACAGGTGGGATTGAGAAACACACAAGTACGAGGTTTTGACGGTGCTTTATATTATATTCCGAATCGTACAATCACAACGGTCAGCAATCATTCCCGCGGTACAATGAATGCATTAGTTGACATGATTGTAACGTATGAAAATCAACTTGAAGAAACGATGGCTGCCATTCAAAAAGCGGCAAAGGAATATGCAAAAGATAATGAATTAATATTAGAAGGACCAAATGTAATTGCTGTACAAGCACCAGGCAGCAATAAACTTGTCTTGCGTGTGATTGCCAAAACCGTCAATACAGAAAAAGGAACGGTTGAAAAAGACCTGCAAACCCTTTTCAGCAGCACACTAGAAAAAATGAAAAATGACCCAGCACAAAAGCCAGGTCAATAAACGATTTTGCGTAAAATTTGAAAAAAGAGGCTGGGAAAACGAAACTACTATTTTTTTAAAACACGGGTTTTCATTTTCAATCAAAGTTTATGTGTTAACACAAGCCCGTTCCACCTGCGCTCCAGACCCTCGCTTTCCATGGGGAGGAAGCTGAGCCTCCTCAGAGCAAAGCTCCTGCGGGGGCTCACCTTTTCCTCTATTGCCCATAGGAGTCGAGGGTCCTCCGCTCCATTTCACTCATGTTTAGTATTAAATGTAAAATAAATAAAAAAGCCGAATGATTAGAAAGATTTACTCTCTAATCATTCGGCTTTTTGGTTGTGTTAAATAAATATTTCTCAGCCTCTTTTTTTCTTATACTCCTTTATACCTTAAGTACTTCTCAATTAATGTGATTGCCACATCAATCGCTTGTTCTGAAGGATTCAGCTTAGCGTGATGAAGTCCGTATTCAGAGTTTGTCCCAAGCCAAAACATGAAACCTGGAACCGCTTTTAACATATAGCCAAAGTCTTCTCCTGTCATGGCTTCCCTGCATTCTATTACATCTACACCCGTATTACTTTTTGCAAACTCTATAAATTCTGAAGTTAAGGCAGAATGATTATAAACCTGATGATACATGCTTCCATAATCAATGACAGCTTCACATTGAAAACCCGTCTCTGTACCTTTTACAAGGCTCTCAATTCTATGTTTAACAATTTTCATCGAATCTGGGGATAGGGTACGAATGGTGCCTTCCAGCCTTGCATTTTCAGCTATAATATTTTGAACTGTTCCACCTGTGATTTTTCCGATAGTAATGACGGCACTATCAAGTGGATCCACGTTGCGGGAAATAACTGTTTGAAGCTGGTTAACGAGCGAACATGCGGCTATAATCATATCATTTGTCTGATGTGGGTAGGCAGCATGTCCCCCTTTTCCTTTTAGATCAATAAAAAGCTCTGATGTATTTGCAAATAACAGCCCTTCTCGGGTTGCAATAGTACCCACAGGATACTCTGGTGCGATATGGAGCGCTAATACCATATCTGGCCACCATTCTTTCATTTCTTCTGATTGCAGCATTGGCTCTGCCCCTCCAGGGCCTTCCTCTGCCGGCTGAAAAATAAATAAAAGATCATCATTAATGCGTTCATGAACAAGGTTGCTGATTAGTCCTAAAGCAATCGCCATATGAAAGTCATGTCCACAGGCATGCATCATTCCTTCATGTTCTGATGAAAATGGCAGATTTGTATCTTCAGTGATTGGCAAGCCATCAATGTCCGCTCTATATGCAATTGTTTTATCTGGCATCATACCTTTAATCTTTACAAATAGACCCGTTTTCCATTTTTTGATTTCAATATGCTCTTGTGGGAGTGATTGGAGATAAGAAAGAAGATAAGCTTGTGTCTTAAATTCCTGAAATCCAATCTCGGGAATTTTATGGAGATCCCGTCTTACTTGTATGTATTGATTAGTTGTGTTCAAAACCAGCTTCCTCCTGCTACTTATATTCTTAATTCTAATAAAAGCCAACCCTCAGCAAAAGTATTAGTAGATAAGTAAGAAGCGCGGAAATTAGCTCCGCGCTTTTAACACTTCTTATAGTTGTCTAAGTTCTTGTTTAATTTCTGTTTTCGATTTCGTCTTTTCATCAATTTCCTTGATGACTCTTGCAGGAGTACCTGCAACAACAGTATATGGAGGAACATCTTCAATCACAATTGCTCCTGCTGCAACAACTGCACCTTTTCCAACTGTTACTCCCTCAAGCACAACGGCATTTGCACCAATGACAACGTCATCTTCCACTACAACCGGTTTAGCAGATGGCGGCTCAATCACGCCTGCCAATACAGAACCAGCTCCAATGTGACAATTCTTTCCTACAGTGGCTCTTCCGCCAAGGACAACATTCATATCAATCATTGTTCCTTCGCCAATTACTGCTCCGATATTAATAGAAGCACCCATCATGATCACCGCATTATCGCCGATTTCTACTTGATCACGGATAATGGCACCCGGTTCAATACGAGCTTTAATATTTTTCATATCCAGTAATGGAATCGCAGAATTTCTGCGGTCATTTTCTACAACATAATCTTCTATTTTACCAGAGTTTGCTTCAAGGCTTGAGCTGATTTCGCTCCACTCGCCAAATACAACTCCGCTGTTGCCGTTTATAAACGTTTTAGCAGAAGCACCAAAATCAATGCCTTCTAACTCACCTTTTACATACACTTTGACAGGTGTTGACTTTGTGCTATTTTGAATAAAAGAAATAATCTCGTTTGCATCCATCATTTTCATGTAAAATCCTCCTAAATTCAATAACAATATGTATACAAGCATTACTTTAACAAACAAAAGGATTGAAAACAAGCAAGAACATCAAAGAAATAACCTTGAGTTTAATGACCTTCTTCTGCAATATGCTCTTTAATGATTTCCACGAATGCTTGAACCTGTTTTAGCTGAAAAGCCGATTCGTAGCCAAGCAGCCAAGTATCACGTTTGATAGGCTCACTATGATCATCTAAAAGTGGAATTTTAAAAATATTTTCTTCCTGTCCATCTAGTGTAATCGCCGGCAAAATCGCATAGCCAATGCCGTTAAAGGTCATTTGCTTGCATGTTTCAATCTGATCAACAACAATTGTGCGCTTAGGGGAAGTTTTAAATTTCCGCAGCCACCAGTCTTGTATTTCCTGATAATAGTTAGAATCACTTTTAAATTGAATAAACGGCCGGTCCGTTTGAAAGATTTGCTCCGGACTTGTAATTTCTCTATCCACAAGATAAAGACTATCTTTAAATAAATGCATTTTAACACCTTTCCAATCAGGTGTGCCTCTGATGATGCCGATATGTGCTTGATCATCATATAATGATTTCAAAATCTCACTGCTCCAGCCGGTTATTAGCGAAATTTTCGCCTGGGGATATCTGGTCACAAATTTTTTCAGCACCTGCGGCAGCCAATTCTGTCCGACGATAGAAGCCACAGCAATTTTTAAAGTTCCATAAACTTCAGAATTCAGCGCATGAATCGATTCCCGCACCTTTTCTTCCCCATCAATTACCTCATTCACAAACGTAATAATCAGTTCTCCTGCTGGGGTTAAAGACAATCCTTTAGGTGAGCGGACAAAGAGCTTGCTTCCCCATTCCTTTTCAATATTCTGCAGTCTTTGTGATAAGGCGGGCTGAGAAACAAAAAGCCTTTCAGCCGCTTTTCTCATATTCATTTCTTGGGCTAGAACAGAAAGCATGTGAAATTCGGATAATGAAGACAATTTCATCACCCTCTCTATAAGTGGTACTTATACTATATAATAAATGCGATAAAATATCATTAACGCTTTCTGTAAGACCAGCAGGATTCTTGATTGCAGCAAAAAACCGAACATTTAGACAGATTGAAAAAAATCTGCTATTCGTTCGGTTTCAAAATGCTGCAAAACATTAATCCAGCTTACGATAAATCTTTTTTTGGCAATGCTAGTATAAATGCAAAACTAATGATGGCAAATAATAATACAACCATATAAACAGAATGGAGCGACAATGTGAGCCCTTCCTGCAAGATGCTTTTTACATCTGGCAGCAGAGCATTTCTCTGTTCTTCATTTAAAAGCACATTGGCAGCATCTAACGAAGAATCCTTAAGCTCTTGATTGCCGCTGCTTTGAATATAAGCAATAAGCCGGCTGTTCAAGATTCCGCCTAAAAGAGCTGCACCAATGGTATTTCCCAGATTTCGCATAAACATGTTTGACGCTGTTGCAATTCCCCTCTGCTGCCAGCTTACTGCTGTTTGAATGGATACAATAAAGCTAGTGCTCGTTAACCCCATGCCTGCTCCAACAAAAAAGGAACCGGCAGCAGCCCATAGCGGTCCTGCTTCTGGGGTAAGAGTCACAAATAGAATACTGCCGCCAATCAGAAAGAATCCGCCGAGAACGGATGTCTTTCGGAAACCAATTTTTAATAGAAGCTGCCCTGCCGCAGCAGAGGCAATCGGCCAGCCGATTGACATCGATGTTAAAGCAAAACCAGCAACAATAGGTGATCTTTCCATTACGCCCTGTACAAAAGCAGGAAGAAAACTAGAAATGCCTATCAGCATGACCCCTGTTGTGAGCGAAGCCATATTAGCGATAAATATAGGGCGATTCTTCCAGATGCTTAACGGCATCATTGGTTCCTCTGCTTTGTTCTCCTGGAGAATAAAGAGGATAAAACAGCCCAGCGAAACAATCAGAAGACCTATTGCCTGAAAGGATAGCCACGGCCAATTGGTACCGCCTTCTACAAGTACAACCATAAGAGCAGAAATGCTGACCGTCAGTAAGATGGCTCCTGGATAATCAATCTGATGCTTTTTCTTTTCTATATTCTCATGAAGGAAAAACCACAATCCTGCAATCGCCAGTATGCCTAATGGAATGTTAACCCAAAATACATACCGCCAGCTAACAAACTCAACCAGCAATCCACCGATAGCCGGACCCATTACAGCTGAAATGCCCCAAACACTTGAAAGATACCCCTGAATCTTCGCTCTTTCTTCCTTTGAGTAAATATCCCCTACAATGGTCGTTGCAATCGGCATAACGGCTCCCGCTCCGAATCCTTGAATAAGGCGGAAAATGATTAAACTAGTCATGGATTCTGCAATACCGCATAAAATGGAACCAATTAAAAAAATGATAATTCCAAATGTTAAAATCGGTTTTCTGCCAAATAAATCGGAAAGCTTCCCATATATAAGGACTGTTACAGCATTCATTAATAAATAGGCTGAAAAAACCCAGCTATACATTGAAAAACCGCCTAAATCACCGACAATTGCCGGCATGGCAGTTGAAACAATGGTTGCTTCAATCGCTCCCATAAACATCGCAAGCATCACTGAAGCTAATACGAGCGGTCTATGCGTTTTTCTGCCTGACGTTTTTGCTTTTTGCAGCACATATTCACCTCCATCAGGCCTAAAGCGCTTTCAATATACCCATAGAAAAATTGCCTGCGCATTATTACATAGCAAGCATCCTCATTCATTTAAAGCATATGCACACTTTCATCCATTATTTTTAAACTGGCGACGCAGCTGTTTATTCCACTGATCTAGAATGGCTCTTCGCGTCAGAATCCCTTCAAAAATTTGTTCATCATTTTCAATACAAATAAATGGATGATCTACCAATAAAGAAACTGATTTTTGGAAGGAAGCGCTCGAATTTAAACGGGGAATATGAACATTCATAACTTCCTCAACTCGTTTTTCTTCAAGTTTCTCGAATTCAATTCTCTGCAAGCCTAAAATGGATTCCATAATAATCGGTGTGCTGATCAAACCATGTAGCTTGTAATGCGGATCCAGCACAGGAATGGCAGAATATCCACTTTTGGTCAATACTAGCAGCGCATGTTCTACGTTATTGCCGATTTGAACATGTGCAACTCGCTCTGATGGAATCATTAACTCTTTAATATTAATATGTAAAAATTCACCACTCTGAAGACTAACCATACATGAAAACTCCTCAATGAAAGTTATATCTTCATCTTATCATAAGTTTAAAAAGACCGCTCCTATTTTATACAGGATCATCATGCTGTTTTGCAGTCAGCCTATACCTATAAATGTGACGAAGGACAGTCTAACAACTCACCCTTTGCTGGTATGAATGTCTCTGCATTCATACGAACAGCTTTTGCAGCGGTATATGACATTTTGATTTGATTGAGCTGTTAACACTTGATCCAGCTCTGCCTCCGCATGACATTTTGGACAATGAACCTTTGGCAGCATCACTTATCACCTCATTCTTTATAATGACATAAAGAATCCCGTTTCATGTATCTGTTCTATAAAGTCTTTTTAGTTGAAATTAATAAATTGGAGAATACAGAAAAAGGAGCCATACCAGGCTCCTATGTACAGATTGTGCTTATTGAATAAGATCAAATACTTCGATGGTAATCATATCAATATTATCAAATTGATATCTTTTTGGCTTTTCTTTATCATTGTATACTTCTAATTCGTACGTTTCATTTTTAGGATGATAAGTTACTTGGCATTTCTTTTCACCATTCACCTCAAAAAATCTTTGCATTGGCTCTCCACCAACAGATTGTTCTTGAAGATTTTTTAGACGTGTTAAAATTCCTTGAAGCTGTGACATTTTCTCTCTCCTTTCCAAACAAAAACCTTTTCTGCTTTAGGTTTCTCTTCTGGCAAATTTCTATCCTGAAGGAAATACAATCAGAATTTTCAAACGGTACGATCTACATACCAATATTAACAGAATAAAGTAAGTGCCTGTAATTATACAAGTAAAAGATGTGATTTCATTAAAACAAAATTATTCCGGCAATTCAAACGATGCTCATATATTGCATAATTAAAGGGAACATCATACAATTGAATCCAAAATGTATTTCTAAAATTATTGAGTTTCTGCAAACACAGTTTTAACATAGCCATTGCACATGGTTTTTAAGCTGCTTTTTAGCAGGAAATATATCTTAACTGTTTAATCCAAACCTATTTACAATAGCATGCTGCCAACCTATTTTCACTATTATTGAATAGAAAAAATTGGCCTAACATTTATATCATTTACGAATGGAGAATTAGAATGACCAGTATTATTTTTTATACACAGCCTGACTGTCCCCCTTGTGAAATCACAAAAACTTTTTTAAAGGAATATGGTTTCTCATACGAATTAAAGGATATTAAAGCAGATCCTAAAGCCAGGAAAGAATTAATTGAGGTCTACCAATCTTATTCAACACCAACACTTGTCATTGGTGAAGAGATCATTACAGGTTTTAACCTTGAAAGGCTTAAAGAAGTTCTAAAGATAGAGAATAAATAAGGCTGTCTTCGCACACTTTTTTGCGTTTACATTTTACATTAATGTATAAAGATTCCCCTTAGAGCACTCGCTTCCGGCGGGGCAGGAGTCTTGTTCCCTTTCGTTTCATCAACAGTCATTTGATTAAAATGCCCTTTAAAAAGTGATTATTAACACCAACAACTGCTTGTAAAAAGCCTAAACAAAAGGACCCGGGTCATTTTTCTGCCCGGATCCATTACTTACTATACGTTTGAAGCAATTGGTGTTCGCTTGTTAACCACCAATACGCTGAGTTTAACCCATTTGAGAACGGGTTTATTCCTGCTTCGGCCATAATCGGCATTATTGGGTATAGTTGTTGAAACAGGCTCACCTCTTGGTCAGTTTGTTCTCCTTCTGCCTTTTTTGGTAGCTGAGACGGATCAATATTATATAGAAAATCAGATACTTTATACATGTGATCTTGTTTTGTCAAAACGACTCCATCATAACGGTCTTCATATGTAACTGGACCTTCATAGACTGCCGGAAAGAATTGATATACATATAAATCTCCGTTTATTTCTTCTATTTGTGTTTCGTCATCATATGAGAAATGGGGTATATAAAAAAAAGGATTATCAGTTCCTAAGGTAAAATATACATTATTTTCTTCATAAAGATTTTCATCCAAAAAAAGTTTTTCTCCAGCTTGAGTGAAATACGGATCTAATACTTCTTTAACTTCTTCCATAGTACGCTCTTCTTCACCCAGCGAAATTTGTGCTGTGTAAGCGTCTTGAAGGATCGTAAAAATCTCTTCCCGCTCATCTGCCGCATATCCTTTTATTGGAACTAACGCTAGACTTAATACAAGACAAATAAGAACCCTCTGACCAAGCTTGTACATCCCGCTCCCCCTTTTTCCAGCATTGTAGCCTCTAACCATCATTGTATCAATAAAAATAGAGCATATATGGTAGATTCGTGCCCAAAATACTGACATAATACGTTATCAATTTACCCATTGTGACATGAACTAATCGCATTATGGCAAGATTAGCGTCAAAACTGCATTTCTCTAGGAAAAAATATTGAGTTAAAACAAACAAAAAGGACCCGTAAAAACAGGTCCCTACCAATTCAATGAAAATGCATAATAAGCAATTAAAAATAACGTTATGGCTAGTGCAATTCCGTATGTGAGAAAAATCGGATTCCGTAAATAAGGGCGTTTTTTTACTTCTTCAGGAACACTGGCATCATTTCCGGTATCACGTACCTTTTGCTTTGTCAGCATCATCGTAGACACTAGTCCATATCCTAATATTCCAATACTAATTCCAAGCAAGATTAAAATAAACGTACTCATAGTACTCCCCTTCCGAGAAAGCTGCTAATACTATTAAGATTCCTCGGAAAGCAAAAAAATATTCTTTCTGCATGTATCGGGTTAAATAAGTCCCTCATGTTCATATAAAAATGAATAAGAAATATCAATAAAAACATATTCATTTTCCTTTAACGGATATGAAAATGTGCGAATCATTTCTCCAGTTTCTATATCTGTATATAAATCAGATAATATCCCCTTTTTCATCCTTTTCATCTTCATTATATTTTCCAAAAAATAGGGGCGCCAACTCCAGTTTTTGTACAAATATTCTTGCTGCTGCAGCCAGTGATCATCCTGATAAAAAATATTCGGTGATTGCTGAAAGCCTTCCTCATCACAAATATACAAGCGAAAAGCAATATTTGTTAAACGATCAGCCATCTCTAAAAGCAATTCATTTTGATCCTGATTTTTATATTTCCCCACAAACTGCTGCATACGATGATTAAACTTATCCGTAAACTGATAAAAGGATTCCAGCTTTTTCTTTTCGTATGAAATGAATTGTTGACATTTTTGCCGAAGTTTTTCTTTTAAGATATCGCGATTGGCGAACTCGGAAGAAGGCTGCTGCAAATAGAACCCCTGATAATATCGTCCCCCATTACGCCAGGCAAATTGAAGCTGAAACTCCATTTCGATATTTTCAAACAAGAGGGTCGCTCCAATTTTTCTTGAAAGCATAGAAATGCTGTATAAAATATCATGAAAGCTTTGTTGGACAGTATTTGAGCGAAGTGCCTTTAAATCAACCTTTAAGATATGTGGAGCTAACTGGCCAATTCTATCCAGTTGCGTGCTGTCGGTGCCAAGTTTATCCACTGCTATTTTAATCCCATATGTTCTATAATAATTCAGCAAATGATCTAGATGATCGAGATCTCCCTGATAATTTTTCTCTGTTATTTCAATTACGATACGGTTAAGGGTCAGACCCTTCTCTTGAAATTCAAACAGGATATCCAGAAGCTGTTCACCATGATCATACATGATTAAATCTGCATCACGGTTTATAAAGATTAAAACATCTTCCTCAAGTAAATTGGACTGCTCCAGAGCTTTTCTCAATACTTCATTATCTACCTCAAGACGGTATTCTTCAGGTATGGTCTCGTCTTGAAAAAAAGGCCCTAAACTTACCACCTCATGCTCATTTCTATACCTTCCTAATACTTCATAACCAATAATTCGATGTTCGTCCGCACTAAAAATAGGTTGAAAAAAGGGGAAAACATTCTTTATATTCGCCATGACTTCTAATGGGTCCATCAAAGCCCTCCTTTCAATCAATAATTCATAATTATACCATATATTTCTTGTCAGCTTATACGTTCTTTTTTCTAAGCGTTTTGCCAGCAGCTTACTTTCATACAATCGTCCAGGCTTCACAAAATAAAGGCAAGAGCAAAATAGAAAGAAGGTTTTATTGATGCGTAATCTGTTTTTTATGGTCATCCTTCTTTTCCCTTTGCTCGCTTGCGGTCATACGGGCACAGCCTCTGAAGAGAGGCAAAAACCAAAAGGAACAGCACAAACCAACGTGTTAAAATCGCAGCATATGGAAAATAAGAAAAATGATCACAGTAAGGAAAGTATTAATTTAAACGTACCTTTAATCAAACAGAATCCTGAATTAAAATACGGCTGTGAAGTAACGAGCTTAGCGATGATGCTTCAATATGCTGGTGTGAAGACAAATAAAATGGAGTTGTATAAAAATATAAGCAAGGATTCAGACAAGCAAATAAAAAACAAGCATGACATTATTCAATGGGGAGATCCGGCAAAAGGGTTTGTTGGGGACATGACTGGAAAATCAGCAGGTTATGCAGTATTTGATGGTCCGATAGAGGATTTAGTGAACCAATACATGCCTGGACATGCTGTCAATTTAACGAAAAAAACGTTTCAGCAAGTCTTAGATCATATTGGCAATGGCTATCCAGCTGTCGTCTGGACAACAGGTGACTATAAGCTCCCAGACCGCTGGGAATCCTGGAAGCATCAAGACCAAACCATCAAAACTCCACTGGATCTACATGCTGTAGTGATAACAGGCTATGACCAGAAGTACGTCTACCTGAACGACCCCCTTTCCGGAAAAAAAGGAGTAAAAGTCGACAAAAACCAATTCGAAGCCTCCTGGAAAGCCCTACAATCCAGAGCAATAAGCTACTGGTAACAAGAAAAGCGCAGGCGGCTTGCCCAGGGGCGACAAGCATAAGACGAGCCAGGCGAAAGGTCGTTCTTTGACCTTTTGACTGGATTGGCTTATGACCTCGAGCCCCTAGCCGCCGGAGCTAGACACAAGAAAAGCGCAGGCGGCTCGCCCAGGGGCGACAAGCATAAGACGAGCCAGGCGAAAGGTCGTTCTTTGACCTTTTTACTGGATTGGCTTATGACCTCGAGCCCCTAGCCGCCGGAGCTAGACACAAGAAAAGCGCAGGCGGCTCGCCCAGGGGCGACAAGGATACTCTATCAGCAAGCCGGTCACGATACCGGCTTGCTGATTAACAAAATCATTCATTAAAATGGATATTGATTAAGATGCTGACCGCCATCCATTGTCATGCATTCTCCATTAATATATGCTGCATGGCTGGAAAATAGAAAATAAGCAAGCTCAGCAATTTCTTCCGGCTTCCCCAGCCTCTGCATGGGAACACTTTGAATCGTCCTTTGAGCGGCTTCCTCAGATTCCCAAAGCTTCTCAGCGCCTCCAGTCCGTTCAATCGGTCCTGGAGCAATTGCATTTACGCGGATTCCATATTTTCTGCCCCATTCAACCGCAAGCGTTCTAGTGAGCGATAACACACCTGCTTTTGCAGCAGCAGAATGAATTACTCCTGGACCTGCATCCCAAGCATATGTAGCAACCATATTCGTGATCGCCCCTTTGATCTCTTTCTCAATCCAATATTTCCCCACTTCACTGCAAGCATAAAAAGTTCCATTTAAAACAATATCAATAACAGCTTTCCATCCATTAGCACTTAGCTTTTCAGCAGGACAAAGAAAATTTCCAGCCGCATTATTCACTAGAAAATCAATCCGTCCAAATACTTCATCTGTTTCACGAATCATACGCTGTACATCATCTAATTCTCTTACGTCCATTTGGACCGCATGAACTTGTCCTGAAAATGTCTCTATTTGCTTCTTCGCTGTCTCTAGCTTTTCAGCATCTCTACCTGTAATAACCACATATGCTTTTCCCTCTGCAAACCGTTTCGCCATATATTTTCCCATACCGTTTGATCCGCCTGTAACAATGACAACCTTATTTTCCATTTAGATCCCCCTAAAAAATGAATGGTTATTCATTATTCATTTTAACATTTCATAACGGAATATTCTAACTATTTTTATCATGTAATAGAATAAAAGCGATGTAAAACCTTCCATATAGTCTTAGCAGTTAATTTCTTTTGTTTAGAGATATAGTTTGTTAGTATTATAGAATGAACAAACAAAGATAGGTTGGAACACTTCATGCCAAAAAAAATGACAAGAAGAGGATTTCTAAGAAGATCATTTGGGACTTTATTTGGAGTTGCCGCGGCAGGGACAGGCGGCTATTATTATGCCCATGAAATCGAACCAAAGCTTTTGAAAACAGAACATTTAACCATCAGCAGCCCAAATATTCCTGAAAACTTTACTGATCTTAAGATCATCCAGTTTAGTGACACGCATCTTGGCTTTCATTGTGAAATTGAGGATTTAGAAAAATTGGTTGATAAAATAAATCGTCTCGAGCCTGACATTGTCCTATTTACTGGTGATTTAATGGACGAACCAAATATGTATTCTGAAACTCAAGCAATCGTACCTGTTCTAAACAAGCTAAATGCGGCTATTGGTAAGTTTGCAATCTATGGAAACCATGATCACGGAGGATATGGAACAGATATTTATAAAGATATTATTGAACAAAGCAGTTTTACCTTATTAAAAAACAGCCATCGGAAAATACAAATTGGCGAACAGGCATTATATATACTTGGAATTGATGATGCTATGCTCGGAAAGCCAAACATACAGGCCGCTCTGGAAGGTATTCCAAACGATGCCTATACCATTTTGTTATCTCATGCTCCTGATTTAGCAGAACCTGCAGCTGAATTGGGCATTAATCTGCAGCTGAGTGGTCATAGCCATGGCGGCCAAATACAGCTTCCTTTCTTAGGCGCGCTTGTTAAACCCCCACATGCCACTCAATACTATGAGGGTTTTTATACGGTTGGATCTATTAACCCACTTACCTTATATGTCAATCGCGGCATTGGAACCACAAGACTGCCTTTTCGTTTTCTCTGCAGACCAGAATTAACGCTATTTACATTAAAAAAGGCATAAAAAAACGCAGAGTGGAAATCTCTGCGTTTTTTGCTGCCTTCCTATTCTTTCAGCATCATAATGTTCTCAATCTCTTCTGCAGGAAGCGGGCGATAATAATAATAGCCCTGCGCATAGGCACAATCTGCTTCTATTAGGAATTGCGCCTGTTCTTTTCTCTCTACTCCTTCTGCAATGACATCCATCCCTAAACTTTTCGCAAGATGGATGATTGTCGTTGTAATCGCAGCATCTTTATCATTCGTAAGTACATCTCTGACAAACGACTGATCAATTTTTAATACATCTATTGGGAACTGCTTTAAATAACTGAGTGAAGAATAACCTGTACCAAAATCGTCCACCGACACCATAATCCCCAGTTTTTTCAACTTGTTCAGGATCGGTATAGCAGCATCTGTGTCCTGCATAGTTCCTTCTGTTATTTCCACTTCTAAGAGCTCAGGTGAAATATCATACTTAACAATGGCAAGGCGGATCGTATCTACGAGATTGTGATCCTGGAATTGACGCGGAGAAATATTGACAGCAATTCGAAACTGCCTGTTCAATCGCTCTGACCACTGTTTAATTTGACTGCAGGCTGTATCAATTACCCATTGCCCAATTGGTAAAATGAGGCCTGTTTCTTCGGCAAGAGGAATAAATTCTGCTGGAGAAATAAAGCCAAATTCTTTAGAGTGCCAGCGCAGCAGCCCTTCAAAACTGATAATTTCATTACTCGCAAGCTCTACCTGTGGCTGATAGTATAATGATAACTCGTCATTTTCCAATGCTTTTCGCAAGTGTGTCTCCAGTTCAACAACATTTCGATGAACCTTAACCATATTACCCTGATAAAACTGAAAATGGGCTTTTCCTTTTTCTTTCACTCGGAACAATGCTTCATCTGCCGCTTTTATTAAGCTTTCCACATTCTGCCCATCATAAGGATATAAACTAATGCCAATACTTGGCGTAATATAATATTCACTTGAATCAAAATAAAAAGATTGTTTAAAGCTGTCTAATATCTTCTGAGCAAACCTATTTGCATCCTCTCTATTTGTAAAGGTCAGCAATATGATAAATTCATCTCCGCCCTGCCGATAAACAGAGTAATCTCGATATTCAAACTGACATAACCTTTCTGCGACTTTCTTTAAAATCTCATCCCCCACTAAATGCCCAAAAGAATCATTGATATATTTAAAACGGTCCAGATCTATATAAAGCAAAGCCGTTTCGCTAGTTTTTGCTTTTTCTGTTTCCAAATGCTCGTCCAGCCCTTTTAATAGTGCTCTTCGATTTGGAAGACCTGTTAATTGATCATGATAAGACATTTTGGCGATCATTTCAGCATTCTTTGTCAGCTGAGAAAGATCCCGAATAATTGCATAGATCCCACTTACCTGCTGATTAATGACAATAGGAAGCAATTTTAAATGAACTTGAACAATCTCGCCATTTTTATGGATAAATCGGCAATCAAGGGTTTCAGAAGCGATACCATTTTTTGTTTTAGAAAATACTTGCTGAAAATGACAATCATCTTCTTCATAAATGTAATCTGCAATCGAACATGAAGTGAATTGTTCAAGACTATAGCCTGTGATCGTTTTCCCAGCCGGATTCATATCGACTACTCTGCCGCTCATATCAAGTGTAATGACACCATCTAAATTATGGTCAACAATGGATCTGGCCCTTTGCTCACTTTCTATCAGCTGATTTTTTTCCATCAGACTAACGGTAATATCTCTTGTAACTGAAACCACATATCGGACTATACCTTCTTCATCCATTACAGGTGTTAAAATAGACTCACCGGTTAGCTTACTGCCATCTGCTAAATTTACTTCATCTGTAAAAATCATGGTCTGTTTATGAACTGCAACTTTTTCGTAGTTCATTTGCAGTGTTTTTGCCACTTGAGCTGGCATTATTTCTTCAAAGGTTTTGCCTACATAATCATTTGATAAATTGGCATGTCTACTCGCTGGTTCATTGGCGAACAAATAAGTAAAACCAAATTGTTCATCCACTTTCATAATAAACACCATATCGTTTATATAATAAAAGATTAGTTCGAAAATAATCTTTTCTAATTTTTCACTTACTTTATCCTTATCTAGCTCTCTTGCCAGCATATTTTTAAAGTGCTCCATCTAACCATCCTCACGAAGTGTGTATACTGACTGTTACCTGTAACCTATTTTACATGATTCAGTTCATAAGAATATAAAAATCCTGCAATTTTTCAACATTTTCTTTTTATTTATAAGGTCATATAGCCTTTCAACATTCATACACATAAAGTGAATCGTCAATAGAGAGGATGTTATCTTTGTTTATTCATATTGTACAATCTGGTGAAACATTAAATACCATTGCTATGAATTATCGGCGAAGCATTCAAAGTCTGATGAAGGCAAACCCCGCAATCACCAATCCAAACAATATTTATACCGGTCAGAGAATAAGAATTCCTGGTTTGCCAGATCCGAATACAATCCCATATACAATTATTGTTTCCAAAAACAGCAGAACCCTAACCCTCTTAAGAAATGGCATGGTCCAAAAAACGTTTCCTGTCGCGATCGGGAAGATGTTGACTTCAACCCCCTCTGGAAACTTCATCATTGTAAACAGGGAGCCAAATCCTGGCGGCCCTTTTGGTGTTATGTGGCTGACATTGTCTAAATCCGGATATGGAATTCACGGAACGAATAATCCCAGCTCAATCGGAAAAGCAGTATCCAACGGCTGTATTCGCATGTATAATCATGATGTTCTTGAACTGGCTTCAATTGTGCCAAACGGAACAGCAGTATCCATTCAGCCATAATCTCTCCATTTTGCAAACATATGAAGTAAGAAAGATATCCATTTACTCCACAATTCCTTTTCAAGATTAAAGCATCGGGGTATAATAGAATATATACCCCGTATATTAATGGAAGGAGATTAATATTTTGAATTCAGACAGGAAGCAACATCCTCAACTGCAGCCAACGGTTGATAACCTCTCACAAGCTATCTTCACGGTTAATCGTCATGCTAAAACAGCAACGAACCCTAAATTTCTATACAAATTGAAGCAGGTTGCTCTGCAAAAAATGCTTAAAAAAGGTTTGGCAGAAAAAGTTGGATTGCATTTTTCCGCTAATCCTAAATACAGTCAGCAGCAATCTGACGTTTTAGTGAAATGCGGAGACTACACTTTTCATCTTCCACCATCTAAACAGGATTTTGATAATCTTCCGCATCTTGGAAAATTAGATCAAACCATTCGAAATCCCCGTTCTTCTGTTTCACTAAACGCTGCAAAGCAGCTATTAATAGCCTATACTGGGTTAAGTGAACCGAATCGTGCTTCGCAGCCGCAAAAAAAGGAGTACACTAAGCCTGTATTTAAAAAGCTTGGTCAAAGCTATTTTTAAGTCAGAAAAAAAGCAAAGGATCTCCTTTGCTTTTTTCTTTTATTGTGATGGGGAATGGAAGAACTCATCACAAAGCATGTTTATCAATTAGTAATACCAGCTCTGCTATTTCCGGTTTGCTGACTTGAGCATCAGCACCAACCATTTGGCCTTTATGGCGCAGATCATCCGTTATGAGAGAAGAAAAGATGATAACTGGAAGCTTAGAGAGCTTCGAGTCTTCCTTAATCCTTCTCGTAAGGTGATGACCGTCCATCTGCGGCATTTCAATATCAGTTATAACCAGCTGAATCTCATCTTCAATTTTTTTCCCTTCGGCAGTAAGAGACTCTAAATAACGGAATGCATCTTGTCCATTTTCGAAAAATTCGACTTGGTCAAATCCAGCTTCACTTAATGTATCATGCAATAAGTTCCGCAGGAGAGGCGAATCCTCAGCAACAATTAGTTTTTTATCTGAACGCTCGCGTTTACCCAGCTTTTGAACTCTTTGTATATTAATTCCTGACTCAGGATTAATCTCTGTGACAATTTTTTCGAAGTCCAATAGCAAAATCATTTCTCCGTGCAGCTTTATTACTCCAATAATCGGGCTGTTGCTTCCCTGATACATGTCTGACGGCTTTTCAATCTGGTTCCAAGAAATACGGTGGATTTGCGTTACATTGTGAACATGAAAGACAATTTTCTGTTTATTAAATTCTGTCACGATAAATTTATCCATTTCAGGACTCTTAGAAGCTGGCAGTGCCAATGCCTTTTCCACGTTAACGACAGGCAGCACTTCACCTCGCAGCTCAATAATCCCCTCTACATTTTGATGTGCATGTGGAATCGGAATGATTGGCGCAGGATTAATAATCTCTTTTACTTTAATGACGTTAATCCCAAATTTATTTTTTCCAACTGAAAATTCAACAATTTCTAATTCATTTGTTCCACTTTCTAATAAAATCCCTTTGTTTTGATCCATGGCTAAATCGCCCTTCCTAATGTTGGTGAAAGTCTATGAGTGCTAGTACTTATGAATATTTATACCTAATATACCATGAATGCCCCCACATTTTTATTAAATTTTACTGGAAGTTTGTCTGTACTTCATGATTATTTTGTAAAGGAGAAGGGACAAAACTAATCCCCCACTCCATTTCACTCATGTTTGAAAGATATATTTAAACAATAAAAACCGAATCATTAGAAGAATTCACTTCTAAAAGATTCGGTTCCATAGTCTTATTTAATATTATGTCCCAGCCTCAAGTACCCTAGGCCAAAACAAGCATGAGCTAGCCTTGAATAGCTTCCTGCTTAATCTTTGAGTGAACAATTAAGCCAATAATCGTTAAGATGATGAGCGAGCCCAGCGCAAGCCGGCTTGCAATATTTCCATAGTCAGCGAATACAAGGGTAATCGTACCGTATAAAAACGGACCTACAATGGAAGATACTTTTCCTGAAAAAGCAAATAATCCAAAGAATTGACCTCGTTTGTTTTCAGGAGTCAGCTCGACGATATACGATCTTGTAGTTACCCACATGGAACCTAAAGCAACACCAAACATACTTCCTGCTATCCAAAACATCAGCTCATTAACAGCAAAAGTTCCAATGATTAATGCGACTAGCAGCAAAATACCAACATATCGTACAGATTTATAAGATCCCTTCGCTTTAGTTACATAGCCAAATACGAAAGAACCAATAATACTTGAAATGGTTGAAACTAAATAGAGCAAAATGAACTGACCAGTCGAAAAGCCGATAATGGCTTTTGCATATACAGCCATCATCGCAATGGTTGTTGAAATCGCATCATTTAAGAAGAAGTAGGCAATCATAAACGTAAAAATGGCCTTATGCGCCTTCATTTCCTTAAATGTTTGATAAATTTCTTTGTACCCTGATATAAAAGAAGCTTTCTTTTGATCTTTTACTGGAACTGGCTTATCTTTTACAAAGAAAAATAATGGCAATGAAAACAATAAGAATAAAATAGCAGTAGGAATGAAGGCTCGATGAAAACCACTATCCCCAACATATAAATACACCGTTAAACCGATTAATGTACCGATATACCCTACAGCAACTCCAAAGCCAGAGATCAAAGGAATATCTTTCTTCTCACCAAGATCAGAAATCATCGTATCGTAAAATACTAAACTGGAATGGAAGAAGAACTTAGCTACAACAAAACTGACAACAACGAGTGCTAAGCTAAGCGGCAGGCCCCAAACGGTTCCTTCTATTTGCGAACCGGCAAAGACGCCCATTAAGAAGGTTGCAGCCACTGAAATAAGGGTAAAAATAATAACGTATTTTCTCTTTTTGCCTGTCCGGTCAATCATGACCCCAAAGAGCGGTGAAAATATGACCAGAAAGAAACTGGCGACTGCATTAGAATAAGAAATAAACGTACTGGCGATTTGATCTAGAACCTCGTTTTCCCCTACTACCTCCTGCAAGTAGAATGGAAAGAAAATGGTGTTAATATTAGATGAAAAAATGGTATTTGCAAAATCGTATAAGGCCCATGAAATAATTGGCAGCGTTAAATACAGCTTCCACGAGCTAAGCTGAGGTTTATTCTGAACTGCTTTTTCTGCACCCATTTGAAAAGCTCCTCTCTGATCTATAAATTGTACAAATATTAAATATGTATAGGTTTATGTGCACTGGTTAGTATCCCTGAACCCTAAGGGACTTTTCTTATCAGTGGTGATGGATATGATGTCACCCTCCTTTTCTACCATATATATTCCATATAAAGAGCAGATACCCTCTTAAATAAATATATAGTTTACGTAAATTTTCATATCTTATTATGTAAATAAAAAATTGAAAGCTGTACTGCATCTGTAACAGACAGCTTTCAACGATTAAACTAAAACCTATTTTTTTATGACAACAGTACCTGCAATAAGATCATGCAAGGCTTGCTTTTTTTCTGTAAAAGCAGCGATTATATATCCGATAAGTAAAATTCCAGATAAAAAACTCATAGCCGCATATCGCCCTAATGCTCTCCAAAAAGAAATTCTTCTTCCCTGTAAATCACTAACCTTTAGCCCAAGAAGTTTTTTACCTACTGTTCCTTGCCATTTGGAAGCGTGCAGTCCTGCAAAATAAGCAATTGATATAATAAATGAAATACCGATGATTGCAAACAAAGAAACAATATACCGAATAACTAGATCCATTTCCTGTTCAGCTGTTAAGGTCTCGATATAGGGGTCATTCATTAAAATCAAAACGGCATCTGAAGTGCCCAGTGAGATCATAAATATGGCAATT
The DNA here is from genome assembly GCF_900166665.1 of Cytobacillus gottheilii. Lineage (GTDB taxonomy): Bacteria > Bacillota > Bacilli > Bacillales > Cytobacillaceae > Cytobacillus > Cytobacillus gottheilii_A. Next base: position 3,064,896 of record NZ_LT800494.1, read on the forward strand.
CCAAGCAAGGCAAGCGGGATTCCAACAATAAGAGAATCAATAAGATAAGCTGCAAAACGAATCCAGAATCCGGCCAATTCATTGTGACTATTAACATTTTCTTTTTCTAAAATGGCGTTCAAACCTAGTTCCTCCAATCTAATATTTACCATTATAATTACATTATATATGTTAAGGGTAAACTTACATGATTTCAACGTTTTTTAAGTACGATTATCTCATGCGAAAGTATGATAATTATGTGAATTTAATCACAAAATTATAGACTTACATCTGCTTCAGTCATACAATGAACATAAGGTTAAACAAAAACCATAATATAAGTAAAGAGGTGTATTGGACCAATGAAAGGAACAGCAATCCTTTATCGTGAGGACCAGTCAGTTACGATTATTGAAGATGTCGAACAATCTGTATTCGAAGACATCAAAAAACAATGCGGATGCGAAAACTGCAATACAAAAATTGAGAATCAGATCATTAACTATGGTACAGTATCTCCGGCACTCTGGCATGAAGATGAAGTTGATTGGGATTATGGTTATTAAGTAAAGATCAAGATCTTAACGTAAACCTAAGGCTAGGACCTGAATATTTAAGACGATTATAAAACCGAGTGGTTAGGAAGTCATCTTCTAATCATTCGGTTTTTTTATCATTATGAATTTGCAACCGATCGTTATATCTCCTCCTTCTGTTATAATATCTCCTTTAAAACCCATTTTTCCATTTACTCTCTCAGTTGTTTGGCCAAAACTCCTTTCACTGTCAGAAAAACTGCGTTAAAATATGATTAATTAAGCGTGAGGTGAAATCATTGGAACATTTGATTAATCAAAAGGTAAAAGAAATTGAGATCTCAGGTATTAGGAAATTTTTTAATTTAGTTGCAGATACAAAAGATATGGTATCTTTAACGATTGGCCAGCCTGATTTTCCCACACCTGAGCATGTAAAAGCAGCAGGGAAACAAGCAATTGATGATAATTTTACTACATATACTCATAATGCTGGTGATTTAAGGGTGCGTAAAGCAGCCAGTGCTTACGTAAAAGAAAAATACGATTTATCCTATCAGCCCGAAGATGAAGTAATTCTTACCATTGGAGCTAGCGAAGCCATTGATATTACATTCCGAACAATCCTTGAGGAAGGTTGCGAGGTGATTTTACCTGGGCCAGTATATCCTGGGTATGAACCAATCGTTAAATTATGCGGTGCCGTACCCGTCTATGCCGATATTACAAATAATCAATTCCGATTTACTGCAGACTTGATTAAAGAGCATATAAGCGACAAAACACGGTGTATTGTTCTTCCCTATCCCTCCAATCCTACAGGAGTCAGCTTAACAAAAGAAGAACTGACTGATATTGCTGAGCTTGTAAGAGGAAAGGATATTTTTATTCTTGCCGACGAAATATACAGTGAGCTTGTTTACGGAAAAAACCATTTTTCTATTGGGACGATCTTAAAAGAACAAACCATTATTATTAATGGATTATCTAAATCACATTCTATGACCGGCTGGAGAATTGGGTTGTTGTTTGCTCCTGCATCTATTTGCAGGCATATTTTGAAGGTTCATCAGTATAATGCTACCTGTGCAACCTCTATATCACAGATGGCTGCGCTTGAAGCTTTAACCACTGGAAAAGATGATGCCCTTCCTATGAGAATGCAATATGAACAACGCAGAGACTATGTTTACAGAAGACTTCAGAATATGGGGCTTGATGTGGTAAAACCTGATGGAGCATTTTACTTTTTCATTAAAATTCCTTCTGTTTCTCATAGCTCATTCGATTTTGCACTTGAACTAGTTGAAAAAGCAGGAGTAGCAACAGTGCCTGGCAGCGCGTTCTCCTCGTATGGTGAAGGGTATATTAGGATTTCATTTGCCTATTCATTAGAGACATTAAAAACAGGCTTAGATCGAATTGAAGCTTATTTAAAAGAAAACGAGGCTGTGACAAAACGAAATTAATCTTTCTAAAACACGAATATTCACTATCTTGGTTTGGGTGTTTAAACAAGTCCGTTCCATAGCGCTGCGGACCCTGTTTTTTCGTGGGATCATAAGCTGAGCCTCCTCGAAGCAAAGCTTCTGCGAGGTCTCCCTTTTCCTCTATTGCCCACAGGAGTCGAGTGTCCTCCGCTCCATTTCACTCATGTTAATAAAATATATTTTATAATCATAAATAAAAAAACCGAATGATTAGAAAGATAACTTCCTAACCATTCGGTTCTATGAGTGTGTTAAATACTTATGTCCCAGCCTCAATTACCCTTTATATTTTCCGTTATTTTTAGCTGCTTTCTCTTTTTTAGCTTTATTGTGGTGCTCCTTATTATTAGCAGCACTTCCTAATTCATGAGCAAATTCGGTATCTGCAACAGCTGAATCAAAGCCTTTTTTGTTTTTTTGATCTGGTCTGTTCTTACTTGCCTTTTTTACCATCGTGTAGAACCTCCTCCTCTAGTTGGTCAACTTATTTTTTGTCTGAGGAGGATTTCAAATTCGTAAAATAACTTATTGCCAGTATTTATATAGTGCTTGTGTACCGCTGTTTTCTTCTCCTTTTTCTGCAAGCTCAGCGTACATTTTTTTAGCCAAGGACAAACCTGGTGTCATCATGCCCATTCGCTCTGCTTCTTCCAAGGCAATATTCATATCTTTAATAAAATGCTTGATATAAAAGCCTGGTTCAAAATCACCTTTCGTCATACGAGGCGCTAAGTTTGATAATGACCAGCTGCCTGCAGCACCTGCTGAAATACTCTTTAGGACTTGTTCCGGATCCAAACCAGCTTTTTCTGCATAAACAACAGCTTCACTTACACCTATCATATTGGACGCAATGGCAATCTGATTACACATTTTCGTATGCTGACCAGAACCAGCCAGGCCCTGATAAACTATATTTTGTCCCAGCAATTCAAAAATTGGCTTTACCTCAGCAAAATCCGCCTCTTTACCGCCAGCCATAATCGTTAGTCTTGCTTCCTTTGCCCCTATATCTCCACCAGATACGGGTGCATCAATTGCTTTCATTCCCTTGGATTCAGCTTCTTGAGAAATACGCTCTGCTAAAGAAGGGGTTGATGTTGTCATATCAATTAAGTATGTATCCTGTTTACCATGCGGTATTAAGCCATTTTCTCCAAGATAGACTTCTTCCACATCGTGCGGATAGCCAACAATCGTAATAATTACATTTGCTTTTTGTGCCAAATCTTTAGGGGTCTCTGCCCATACTGCTCCCTTTTCTAAAAGCGATGCTGCTTTCTCCTTTGTTCTTGTATAAACAACTAGAGGATATCCTGCTTTAAGCAAATGCCCTGCCATACTGCTTCCCATTACACCTGTTCCAATAAATCCAATGACTGTATTTTCAGTGTTTTTCAAATCATCCATCCTCTCAATATTTTCTTCTATTTTACCATTTATCTTAGAAGGGTTTAAACTGAAAGGAATTTGATTATTCTTTACGAATACTGTTTTCGCAAGCTTTGTTGCTTTTACATTCATGTACAAAGATTTCCACATCAGAGTACGATCTTTCAGGCGGGTCGGGTGCTTAGCCTGAGCAGGAGTCTCCCACTCTTTCGTTTCAATCAACAGATATATTACTTTAAAAAGTGATTATTAAAACAACAATTGCTCAGAAAAGAGCCTTACGAAACAATTATATCTGTGACCAGAATTGATTTAAGTATGTTTGAGCAATGACTTCATCATTTGAAATCATTTCCACAGAAATCGCATTGCCGTTTACAATCATCTCTTCGATATCAAAGACATGCAAATCTTTTAACAGAGGAAGCGGGTTCATATAAATAAAATTCCCATTCTCTTCATCTGCAGCGATTATGCGGCCATCCGCCACCTCTTCTGCTCCATACATGATTTGATCCGATCCAATAGCCGCAGCAAGCTCTTGATTATGTATTGTCACTCGAACCTTGTAAACCTCATGATTTTCAAGCATCTTTTCATTCATTTTAAAACGAAATTGCAATTCGTTTCCTTTTGTCAGCATGACTTCTGCATGCTGGTTTACAATCGATTGCGGAGAACCAAATGAACAGGCTGAAATCATCAGTCCCACAGTAAACAAAGCAGCAAGCATTCCAATTTTTCTCATGTAAAATTCCTCCTTTTCAATAAACTGTCCTTTTAAAAGGGGGATTAAACATATGAAAAGAAAATCGTTCAGAAGGAGGGTTAATACACTTAATCAAACAAAAAAATAAACTGACCAAAAAGCTGGTCAGTTTAATAAGGGGGGAAAATGAGAAAATTTTCAGCTTGCTTAGCCTTCTAAGCACTTATTTCTCTATTCCCGATATCAGTTTATTTAAACATTTTTTAAAAAGTTGGGCTTATTCTATTCCTTAAGCCATTGTTGCAGTTTTGACTGCTTGTTCAACTTCTTCAGCAGTGTTCATCTGCAGAGCTTGTACGGCTAATGCTTCCATTTCCGTTCGATTCAATTTGCTGATAAGCGAACGTGCTTTAAGAATAGATGTAGCACTCATGGAGAATTCATCAAGACCCAGACCTAACAATAAAGGAATAGCTGTTTCGTCTCCAGCCATTTCTCCACACATGCCTGTCCATTTACCTTCCTTGTGAGAAGCATCAATGACCATTTTAACAAGGCGAAGAATAGCAGGGTTGTATGGCTGATACAAGTAAGATACTCTTTCATTCATACGGTCTGCTGCCATTGTATATTGAATTAAATCGTTCGTACCGATACTGAAGAAATCAACTTCTTTAGCAAATTGCTCAGCCATTACTGCTGTTGAAGGAATTTCAACCATAATTCCGATTTCAATATCCTCTGCAATCTTAGCACCCTCAGAAACAAGTTTATCTTTCTCTTCTAAAAGAATAGCTTTTGCTTGTCTGAATTCATCTAATGTAGCAATCATCGGGAACATAATTTTTAAGTTTCCGTATGAGCTAGCACGCAGAAGTGCACGCAGCTGAGTTCTAAACATATCTTGCTCTTCTAAACATAGACGAATCGCACGGAATCCAAGGAATGGATTCATTTCCTTTGGCAAGTCAAGATAAGGAAGCTCCTTATCGCCGCCAATATCCAATGTACGCACGACAACAGGCTTACCTTTCATGCCTTCTAGCACAGCTTTATACGATTCAAACTGCTCTTCCTCAGTCGGCAGGCTATCTCTTCCCATATATAAAAATTCAGTACGGTAAAGACCAACCGCTTCACCGCCATTGTTCACAACACCTTCTAAATCTTTAGGTGTTCCAATGTTAGCAGCAAGCTCTACATGGTGTCCATCAGCAGAAACAGTCTTTTCATTTACAAGTTTCGCCCATTCTGCCTTCTGTTCTTCATATTTACGTGCTTCATTTTCATATTCAGCAATAACCTCAGGAGTTGGGTTGATATGTACAAGCCCTTTAATTCCGTCAACAATAACCGTATCACCATTCTCGATATCTCTAGTAGAGAATTTAGTTCCAACTACCGCTGGAATCTCCATTGATCTTGCCATAATGGCTGAATGTGAAGTTCTGCCGCCGATATCAGTTGTGAAGCCCTTAACATATTGACGGTTAAGCTGAGCCGTATCAGAAGGTGTTAAATCTTCTGCAATAATAACAGCCTCTTCACTGATCATGCTTGGGTTCACAATTTTCACGTTAAGCAAATGTGCCAGCACTCGTTTTGTTACGTCACGGATATCTGCTGCACGCTCTTGCATATATTCATTGTCCATTTGTTCAAACATGGAAACAAACATATCTGCAGTTTCCTTTAGAGCAACTTCTGCATTTACTTGTTCGTTTTTAATTTTATCTTCAATTGGTGAGATCAGTTCAGGGTCACTCAGAACAAGCAAATGAGCATCAAAAATCGCTGCTTTATCAGCACCAAGCTGTTCATTTGCGTTATCTCTAATGACCTCCAACTCGCCCTTAGATGTGGAAAGAGCTAATTGAAAACGTGCAATCTCTTCCGCTGTATCATTGACTGTCTTTTTCTCAAAAGACAGATCAGGTTCAACTAAGCGGTATGCTTTTGCAATCGCAATACCGCTTGATGCTGCAATCCCCTGTAAAAAGCTCATTATTCAGCCAATCCTTCTTTTTTCAAGGTTTCTTCTAATGCATTAAGAGCATCCTGCTCGTCACTGCCAGCTGCACTAATTGTGATATCTGCACCTTGGCCCACACCTAAAGACATTACGCCCATAATTGATTTTAAGTTCACTTTTTTGCCTTTATACTCTAAGTTGATATCAGAATCAAATTTGCTCGCTGCTTGTACAAGCAATGTTGCAGGACGTGCATGAATTCCAGTATCTGCGATTACTTTAAATTGTTTTTCAACCATTTTGTTCAATCTCCTTTATCATCCTAAAATAGTGAATTTGAGTTGTCTCACTAACTTAAATAGATAAGACAATGAAAATTATTTATTCAGGCTGAGCTTTCGTTCGACCTGTTAGACTGTCTTATTTTTCCCTTATAATCTTTATTCATGTATGATAAAAATAAAGTTTTACATCACAAAACATTTAAGTGTCAGACAACCTGTACCTCAAAAAAAAGAATAGCACTTCCCCTCTTTTTATACAATGGAAATGCTTTATTTTTTGCTGTTTAATGTAAGTTTTTTTACGTCAAACGCTTTCATTTTCCAATGATTTCTTTTTTCATTTTCACTGTATTTAGCCCTATTCTCATTTTCATAATGGTACCTTTTAAAACCACCTCATGATCACAAGGTCGTCCTATATACAAGTCAGATAGTTCATTTACAGAACGAGCCAAAACTTCAACAACCTGTCTTAAATCTTCTTCTTTGTATGATATCCGATCTTCAAGCAGCTCCTGCAGAATCTCCTTCGATAAACTCTTCACTCTCAGCGCTTTCTCTAACTCCCTTTTCATTTCATCGCCAGCCTTTCACCTTTTTTCCATTATATGATGGCTTGTGCTTACGAATGTCTTTAGCATGGGGAATTGATGAAAAAAAGCCTAGTTTGCTTTGGTCAATACCGAAGAGGACTACAGGATTATTGAAACATTCTTGGATTTTTCATTCATCATCCTGCAGATTGTGTTAAGACTGCAGGATGATGAAGAAATTTTATTGTTTTTTCTTGCTGGAGGAGAATTGTGATAGTACTTTGTTTTTCAACGAATTTGAAGGCACTTTTCCTTCTTTCTCCAGGACTTTGTAGATCTTTTTCATTTCTGACTTCTTCTTTGTTATATATTCTTTAAACAGCTTATACTCTTTTTGTGTACCCATTTCATCTCCATATCTAACCTTTTCATAGATAGAAATAAGTTCTCTGCTCCCTGTTAATCCTATCCTTTGAAACCATTCAGTTATTGCTTCATAATCGTTTCTTCCCATATGAAGCTTGGCTGCATACTTTTCAAATTGATAAATCTCCTTCCGAATCACATCATCAGGAGCGGAAGAATGCCATTGAAATTTATTTTTACCATCCTTATCATTAAATGTTGATGAAATCGTAAAAGCTGCTTTTTCCTCAGCGCTAACAGCTACCGGAGTTTTCGCCTTCTTAATAACAAAATAAAAGAAGAATATACAAGCGGCAATAAATAGAATGTAAAAGAGGATGGTCAAATCAAAAGGTTCTCGTGCAGCTTCCGAAATGATGTTTGTTGAGAGTTCGTCATCAAGATTTTCCGTCTCCGGAATCTCCTGCGTTTCAACTTCCATCTCTTTTCCTTCAGTCCACATAAACAATGGAGCCGCTAAGAGTCCACCCACAGCAGCAATACCTTCTAAAAACAGAAAGAACAGCCATTTAATTATGCTCATTCCTATCGTAAACACCAGTGAAACCGCCGTAATACCTCCAACAATATAGAAAAAATACTTAGAGAATTGCCTTTTTTCATGCTGATCTGTTTCAACTGGCAATAGTCTCCTTATAAATCCTCCAATCAAAAAGACTGCCAGCTGCAAAATTAAGATGGTTACAATTTGACTGCTATTAGCGGTTGTTGCCATTTGAGATACAAATAATAAGACTCCTCCTATAACAAAAGTCATTAATAGCCAATAGCCTGTCTGTTCACTATCTTTATTTTTCATCATCACACTTGTCCGCCAAAATAAAAGAACAGCCAAACCAATCAGTAAAAGAACAGGAAATCCAAAAGCAATTCCAGCAACTAAAACGCACGGAAATACCAGTGCAAGAAATAGGACGTTTTGTTTGTCTGGATACTTTTCTATTAGCCATAAAAACAAGGCAGCTGCAGGCACGAGGACCACAAATAGTGCACCTAATGAAAAATAACCATTTATTAAGGTGTAATAGACACAGATTAACATGCTTCCAAAAAGGATTTCAGACAATAATATAATCAAATTATTCAACAGAGAAGACTTCATGACGACACCACTTTTCTTTTCACGATCGTCTTCTTTTGAATCATTGCATGTTCACCCTGAAGGAGCAGGTCATAAAAGGATACCCCTTTTTGTGCTAACAGCTGCAAAGAATCAGCATGCTTCGGCTCTTTACCTCCATGTAAAAAAAACGGCTGAATTGAAAGATGACGATTATAAAATGACAGCATTTTTTCATATGGATAAATGGAACCATGCGCATCTACTAATGCGAGCATTTCTAAAACCTTTTGCAAGTGCTGCTTTCCGGTTCCAGCTGGTATGTAATAAAAAGGGGTATTGCCAGCTAACCGGATATTAATGCATAAAGAAAAAGGGATATTCATCTGAACAAAATAATAAGCCAGATCAGCCGTACTTTTTAATAGTTCCTCTATTTCTCCGGTAATTGAATGGCGATCTGAAATATTAATAGAAAGATTCCAGCCGGTCTCTGCCACTTTATCAAATATTTTTGTCTGTAATACCTGCTTTCTGGCAGTTGCCTTCCAATGAATTCGATTAAAGCTGTCAGAGCGGCTGTAATCCCTTGTTCCGGCAGGCGCTAATAAATCTTCAAATAAGGAAAAAGGGGCTTCAGAGTCTCCCTGCCGATCTGTCATTAGGATATTTTTATTTTTCACCGTCAACGTCTGTGGATAAACGAGTGCTTCCTGCATCATTAGCTGGTTATATTCAAGAACTGTTTCCCCTAATCCAAAAAAGTGAGGAATATGGAGTTCCATTTTTCGTATTTTAGCCAACCCTCTATTTCTGGCAACAAAGGGAATCCGTATGATATTGCTTTGCCTGAAATTAATCGAAAACGGAATGCTGACCTCATAAATAGACAATCTTGGTACATATTTCTCATCAGAAGGCGAAACAACATCATCAAAATAGACCAGCAGTTCGCCTTTCATAATTGGCACGCCACGATTTTCAAAGTGAAGAATCCATTCTCCGCTTTCCTCCGAAAAAAATTTATCCCTCCGCTTCTGATCATGGAAGATCAGATTCTTTCCAGCCAGCTTTAAATACTTTTTATTGCTGTAGCTAAGGATGATGACTGTAACCGCAGCAAAGAAAACTGGCCATGAGTTAAAGTAAAGGGATGCAAAAAATAAAATAATCGCTATCAGTCCAGTGACTGAGAAATATTGATCTTCTACGGTATACTTTCTCCATTGTTTCATTAAATACTACCTGTTTCTACAGGTACTGGCACTGATTCAAGCACATCCTCCAGCACATTTGTCATCGTTTTGGTTAATGACGCCTCAGTTGACAGAATAAGTCTATGACCGAGTACATGAGGCACCATACGTTTAACATCCTCTGGGATTACAAATGTACGATTTTGTAAATAGGCGGTTCCCTGTGCTGCCTTCATGAGCGCCAATGCGGCACGCGGACTTGCGCCAAGGTCAATATCTGGATGCTGCCTTGTTTTGCGGATCACTTCGACGATATATTCCTCCACTGCATCATTTATTTTAATCTGCTGAACTTCCTTTTTCATTTGCATGATTTCATCATGGCTTAAAATGGCTTCAAGTTCAGCTCCTGCAGATCCTAATCGGCCATTTCGCAGAATGATTTTCTCTTCTTCGATGCTGGGATAGCTCATTTCTATTTTAAATAAAAACCTGTCCATTTGAGCCGCCGGAAGCTGGAAAGTACCCTGTTGTGAGTCCACTGGATTTTGCGTTGCAATGACCATAAAAGGTTCCTGCACTTTTACTGAAATACCGTCGATTGTTACTTGTCTTTCTTCCATTACCTCAAGTAAACTTGACTGTGTTCTTGGGGTTGCACGATTGATTTCATCTGCAAGCACAATATTGGCAACAATTGGACCAGGACGCAATTCAAATTCCTGGCTTTTCGGATTGAAAAACTGTATTCCCGTTACATCACTTGGAAGAACATCCGGTGTAAACTGGATTCTGGAAAACTCCCCATTTATACAGCTGGAGAAAGACTTGGCAAGCTGGGTCTTTCCAGTACCCGGTACACTTTCAAGGAGAATATGACCATTAAAAAGGAGTGCAATCGCTAATAAATCTATTTCCTCCTCCTTACCAATGATTACTTTTGAAATTTCTGATTTTAAGTTTGATAATTGTTCCATAAGCCCTCCTGTGCAGTTACAATCCTTTGTATTGATCAATTGACCTGAGAGTAGGTCATTTGAAATTATTGTAAACAATTGTTATTTCTATTTTTATATTAATCTATTAATTCCGAAAATTAAAGTGGATTTGTATATTTTTTGAACTTGTTGAAATATGCTTTTATTTTCGATATTATTTTAGGAAAATTAAGACGAGAAAAAAGGAGTGATCCTAATGATGAGGTATAAACGTGATGAAGGTTTTCGCTTTCAATTTCGAAGCCCAATCCCTGGGTTTATTCTAAAACCGCAAGAAGAAAGTGAACCGATTGCCATCCTTATTCCTGATATGAGTCCAAATGGCCTTAAATTAATTACTGAAACAAAGCTTATGACCAATGAATTATATGAGGTGCATTTTACTCTTAATGATCAGAAGATGAGAGTACTAGGAAATATTGTTTGGATAAAACAAGTCGGAAACACCTATTCATACGGTCTTCAAGGATTAAATGACAAGGAAACAATGAAAGGGATTGTTGAGGGATTAAAGGTTTACTCGAAAAATAGCCTATCGTCCAATAGAAAATAAATTTAAGCAAGAGTGTTTAGAAAACATGCCGGCTGGCAAGCCTGCGTGGGAGTATTCCTGCGCTTAAGCTGCACAAAAATTTTATTCCAAATCAGGAGCTGCTTCTTCAGCCCTGCTTATGGATCCTTTCCAATAGGATTAAAAAGGGGAGTGCTCCCTTACAGATTTTGCATCAGGTACTCCCTTTCCGCTTATTTATGACAGCTTAACTTCTCGGTTCGGCCAGATAGTGATACAAAACATCCCCGTTTCTTTGAGCAATTCCACGGTAATGCTTAAAGTCTTCCCTGCTTACCAAGATACTTCTTAAAGGCAAAAAATCCTCTTTCTTCACATAGTACTCTGACAGTTCTCCATTTTTCAGTTTGTCTAAGATTTCATTTATATACTGTGTATCCATCCCTTAACACTCCTTAACGGATTATAGCCTAATCATTCATCAACCTTAGGTGAATTAACGAAATATAGATAAAATTCTTTACGAATTGAATATTATAGTGCAAAATATAAAATAAATCTACATGAATTTGGCAAGAAAAGGGGAGAAGCTGTTGAAAAAGGCTGAAGTTGGAAACATAATTGAATTCCGTGAAGGCTTACAGGGAATCGTCGAGAAAGTCAATGAAAATTCTGTTATTGTTGATTTAACCTATATGGATAATTACCGCGACCTGGAGCTGGAACAAAGAACTGTCGTCAACCATAAAAACTATAAGATTGTAAATAACTAACTATATAGAAACAACTTTCTATGAATAAAATCCCTGTCACTGCAGACAGGGATTTTATTTGTTTTAAACAAGAAATATGGAGCATGTTTATTAGTTTATGACTCATCTTCAGACTGTGATAATTCCTTAAATGATTTCACCTTACCATGCGGATGCTGATCCTGTTTTCTTTCTTTCCATTCACGCTCTTTTTCACGCTTTTGCTTTGTCATTCTCATTCCTCCTTCCTAATTAGATGCTCGTATTTTTCCAATACAATCATTCCCTTATACTAAATGACCTGTGGTTTTTTTCTGTGGCTCTCTTCACAAAGTAATCTGCAAGGCTTCCTCTGAAGACAGAAGTACGCTAAAATAAGGATTGGTTTTCTTTTAAGGAAAGGAGGTATACTAATCATGACTGACATATTCCGTGATATCAGGCTACTATTCGCACTAATTCTTGCACATGGTCTAATGTTTTTTACTTTTTCCGATCGGAATGTGTTTTGGTACATCTTTTCAGCAGCCATGCTTTTCCTAATTAGTTATGCAATCTTGAATGAAGATGTTGAAGATGAAGAGCCCTTTTGGACCTATATTTTATATGGAATACTGTCTGGAATCCTCTTGTTTGCTGTTTTTTGGACAGGCTATCAGCTTATGTCGTTCATTGGACTTCCTGTTAAAGAAAGTGCAGTTAAGCTTTATCGTGATTTTTCTCCAGTCAACCTCTGGCATTATATTATCATGCTGCTCATTATCATACCTGGTGAAGAAATATTCTGGAGAGGTTTTGTACAAAAAAGATTGATGCGCTTTGCTGGATTATTTCCAAGTATTCTCATAGCTTCACTGCTTTATGCTTCTGTTTCTCTGTATGCTGGAGAAATGATTTTACCCTTAGCTGCATTAATAGGCGGTTTATTTTGGGGGATTTTGTATGCTTGGAAACGAAGTATTCCAATGCTCATTGTCTCGCATTTAATATTTGATCTGTTTTTATTTTTGTTATTTCCATTAGTGTAAATTTAAAAATTCTACAAATAATGTTTTTTTGTAACATTACATTAAAAAAAACGTCATATTTAGTAGAACAAATTTCTGCATTAGGAGGACTGCATACGATGAAACCTTTAAAACTTCTATTTATGAGTGTATTATTTGCTCTGCTGCTTGCAGGCTGCGGCACAGCTGATCAGGCTGAAGAAACTGAAAACAGTTCTGCAGATCAAAATACAGAAACAGAAGAATCTCAGGATCAAACAGATCGTACTCAAGGTGAGGAGAATCAAACTCCCGATCCATCAGAAGCAGATGAGCCAATGGAAAATGGAGACGAAAATGATAGTGACCAAATGATTCGACTAATGGAACAAAACCTTCAGTATGAACAAGACGGTGAAATGAAAGAAGAAACGGCATTCTTAAAGAATAGTGATAATATGAACTATTCGTTATATGTTTTGCCGGATTATGAACTTACAGGCGAGGAACCGAATAAAGATGTTCTTTTCTTTAAGGAAGATGATCACCATTTTATGAGAATTGAGCTTATTCCTGAAGGACAGGATGAAGATATGCTTGAAGAAAATACGATTGCCCAGCTAGAGGCAGTAAGTGAGGACGTTCAGTCCATTGATCCTCCACAAGGAGAAGCCTTCCAAAACACTAAAGGCTTTACAGCAGATAATGGTGAAGATGCAGTGGCAGCTTATATTATTCATAACGATCAAGCTGATGTTAAAATTTCAATCTTCTCGAAAACCGGTGCACAGCATCAAGATGCCTTCTTAAAAATGGCCGCAACCATTATGGAAGAGGGATGAGGCTGGGACATAAGTATTTAACACACTCATAGAACCGAATGGTTAGGAAGTTATCTTTCTAATCATTCGGTTTTTATGATTATAAAATTTATTATATGAACATGAGTGAAATGGAGCGGAGGACCCTCGACTCCGGTGGGCAATAGAGGAAAAGGTGAGACCCCACAGAAGCTTTGCTTCGAGGAGGCTCAGCTTCCTCCCCACGGAAAGCGAGGGGCCGCAGCGCAATTGAACGGACTTGTTTAAACACCCAAACCAAGATAGTGAATATTCGTGTTTTAGAAAGATTAATTTCGTTTTGTCCCAGCCTCTTGGCGCTCCTTTTTACTGTAAGTAAGGGGGGATTTTCCGGTTATCTCTCAAAATCCCGCCTATTTTCAGATGTTTTGAACAAATAGCCAAAATTCCTCCCTCTATTTTTGCTCTCGGAATGGTTTCATCCAGAGCACAATAATAAAACCAAGGCTTACATACCCAAATAAAGGATACATATAGGAAAGCAATGTTCCATAATTAATCATGCTTGCCAAATAACTGATAACAAAAATAAACGAAACTGTTACCATCGCTGGCATATTGATATATTGACGAATTTGGCGCTCTAATCCAAACGCATTGCCAACAACCGATGTCAAGATCTCACCATAAATAACAAATACAAAAATCCAATAAAACGATGCAGCCAAGGTTTTCATAACCACTGCCATTGGAATATTATACGATTCTACATCCGGAAGCATGACCAATGCTACATGACTCGAAATAAGGATTAAGGTTAATGCTGCTCCTCCTAAAATGCCTCCCCATTTAATACTCTGATCATCTTTTATATCTGAAGCTACAGGAACAAGTACAGCTTGAGACAGCGCTAAATTAAGAGCTGTATACGAAAAAGGAGCTATGACTGCCTTCCATCCGTCATCGGCATACGGGATATATGCTACTCTCTCCCAAAAGTCAGGAAGCTGCATGGAAATAAGCATCAGCATAAAACTAAAAACAATCATCATGGGTACGACAATTATATTGATCGCAAATAAGCCTTTAATCCCCCGAAGAATGGTTAACAACGATATAGCGATGGTGATTAGCACCCCGATGGTTTTTGAAATGCCAAGCTGTTCCTCAAACACTGCCCCCGCTCCTGATAACATGACTGCACATACACCTAATAACATAATCAGCATAAATAGATTTAACATGGTGCCAAACAACTTTCCAAATAAATACTCATTTAATTCCTGATATGATTTTGCCTCGATTTGAGCTGCAATTCTCATCATTTTTGAACCCATAAAAATAAAAATATACCCACTCATTAAAATCCCCACTAAACCGAAAATGCCAAAACGAGAGAAAAATTCAACGATCTCCCGACCTGTAGCAAAACCGGCACCAACAACCGTACCAACATATACAGCAGCTATTTGAAAGGCAGCAGCCCAGTTTGTTTTCAAGTATATCTCTCCCTTCCCTTTCAAATATATGTGAAAAGGGACAAACAATGACGAGCATTTCCTACTATATTCTGATTTTCCCACCTCAATTTTGCAGCTTACAGAAAAACTTTAGCAGAGTGAAAAATATCATCGTGTTGACGGCCACTCACTATTGGACGTTTCCCTATATAAAAAGCTCTATGTTTTAAATGAAAATAATACCATAATCAAAACACTTGAAAGTCAGTAAAGGTCAAATTATAATATAGTCAAAGATAGTCAAAGTCAAAAGGGGGAACTTATCATGAACTGTCAAAAATGTCAGCAAAACACAGCATCTGTTCAAATGGTGTATCGGGTAAATGGAAATGAAACCAAGCTTCAGTTATGCCATAGCTGTTATGAAGCTGAAAAACAAAAGGCACTCCCTGCTTTTGGTCCATCATCACAGTATTTTTCAGGATTTAACGGGATGCCTTTCGACTCATTATTTAATCAAATGAAGAATAACGAAAATATATCTGATACACCAACAGCTAACCGCCAGCAAAACAGAAGCGGTTTTATAGATCAATTCGGACGAAACTTAACTCATATGGCAAAGGCAGGACTTATTGATCCGGTCATTGGCCGAGATGAAGAAATTAAACGAGTAATAGAAATCCTTAATCGCCGCACCAAAAACAACCCAGTATTAATTGGAGAGCCTGGTGTTGGGAAAACAGCCATTGCAGAAGGTCTTGCACTGAAAATCGCTAATGGCGAAATTCCTAAGAAACTAGAAGGTAAAGAGGTTTACTTGCTTGATGTTGCTTCTCTTGTTTCTAATACGGGAATAAGAGGACAATTTGAAGAAAGAATGAAAAAGCTAATTCAAGAGGTTCAGTACCGTAAAAATATCATTTTATTCATTGATGAACTCCACCTCTTAGTCGGTGCAGGATCTGCAGAAGGCTCTATGGATGCCGGCAATATTCTGAAACCTTCCCTTGCACGAGGAGAACTGCAGCTAGTTGGGGCAACTACTTTAAAAGAATATCGAACAATTGAAAAGGATGCAGCCTTAGAACGAAGATTTCAGCCTGTTCATGTAAAAGAGCCATCCATTGATGAAGCGATATCGATCTTACACGGATTAAAAGCAAAATTTGAAGAATATCATCAAGTAACATTCAGTCAAGAAGCCATTGAAGCATGTGTGCGTTTGTCACATCGCTATATCCAGGATCGTTATCTTCCAGATAAGGCCATTGATTTAATGGACGAGGCTGGATCAAAACTCAATCTTGAATTAAAACACCAGTCACATGAAGTTCTGGAAACAAAATTAAAAGAAATTCATATTCGAAAGGAACAGGTTTTAAAAGAAGAAAATTATGAAGAAGCCGCCAAACTTCGAGAGAAAGAGCTACTTCTGGAGAAGAAGCTCAATGACCCAGCTAAACCTGAAAGGTTAACAGTTGATGTGCCACTGATCCAGCAAATTATTGAGCAAAAAACCGGCATTCCAGTCGGACAGCTATTAGACGATGATAAATCTAAGATGCAAAATCTAGAACATAACCTAACTAAAAAAGTTATTGGTCAAAAAGAGGCTGTCACTAAAGTAGCAAAGGCAATCCGCCGCAGCCGTGCTGGTCTTAAACCAAAAAACCGTCCAATTGGCTCATTCTTATTTGTTGGACCAACAGGGGTTGGGAAAACAGAACTGACTAAAACGCTTGCTGAAGTACTTTTTGGAACGAAAGAAAACATGATTCGTCTTGATATGAGTGAATTCATGGAAAAGCATAGTGTTTCAAAAATTATAGGTTCACCTCCAGGCTATGTCGGACATGAGGAAGCTGGACAGCTCACTGAAAAAGTGCGCCGCAATCCATATAGCATTATTCTCCTTGATGAAATAGAGAAAGCTCATCCTGATGTTCAGCATATGTTCCTGCAAATACTTGAAGATGGACGATTAACAGACAGTCAGGGCAGAACGGTCAGCTTCAAGGATAGCGTCATTATTATGACGAGTAACGCTGGTATCAGCCATAAAGAAACAAAGGTTGGTTTTGGCGCACAATCAGCTGTAAATGAAGCAACTATTTTAGATTCTTTAGGAGGATTTTTCAAGCCTGAGTTTTTAAATCGTTTTGATAGCATTATTGAATTTAAATCCTTACAGCCTGAAGATTTATTGAAGATTACTGATATACTCCTTGCTGATCTAATTCATTCGTTAAAAGAACAGCAAATAGAATTGCAAATTGATGACATTGTGAAAGAGAAGCTCGCAGAATTAGGTTATGACCCTAAGTTTGGGGCACGTCCGCTCAGAAGAGTGATTCAAGATCAGCTCGAAGATGTAATTGCTGACTTTATTATTGACCAGAAGGATTGCAAACGTCTGTATGCTGTTCTTGAGAATGATAAGATCGTGATTAAAGCTTAAACATTTCTTTTTATACTAATAAGGGGCTGGGAAAAAACGAAATTAATCTTTCTAAAACACGAATATTCACTATCTTGTTTTGGGTGTTTAAACAAGTCCGTTCAATTGCGCTGCGGCCCCTCGCTTTCCGTGGGGAGGAAGCTGAGCCTCCTCGAAGCAAAGCTTCTGCGGGGTCTCACCTTTTCCTCTATTGCCCACAGGAGTCGAGGGGCCTCCGCTCCATTTCACTCATGTTAATAAAATATATTATATAATCATAAATAAAAAAACCGAATGATTAGAAAGATAACTTCCTAACCATTCGGTTCTATGAATGTGTTAAATACTTATGTCCTAGCCTCTTTTTCATTCATTACAATGCTTTATCATCAACAGCAGAAAGCCATTGATCAATTTCACTAACAACAGATTGAACACAGCCATCTTCAAATGGAGAGATTAAGTTTGCCTCTTTCACAAGTCCTGTAAATGGCAGGCTTCCTCCCAATTTACAGAGATGTAAATAATCCTTCCATGCTTGTTCTTGATTTTCTCTAGACCGTTTCCAAAATTGGAAGGCGCAAATTTGTGCTAACGTATAATCAATATAATAGAAAGGCGAATTATATATATGACCCTGACGCTGCCAGAAACCGCCGTTCTCTAAATATTCATTTCCATCATAATCTCGATGAGGCATATACTTCTTCTCAATTTCTCTCCAGGCATGCTTTCGCTCTTCTGGTGTCGCTTTATAGTTTTCGTAAACCCAATGCTGAAATTCATCGACTGCAACTCCATATGGCAGGAACAATAAGCCTGAGCTTAAATGGGAAAACTTATATTTATCTGTATCCTCTTTAAAGAAATTCTCCATCCATGGCCATGTAAAAAACTCCATGCTCATTGAATGAATTTCTGCTGCTTCATAGGTTGGCCAATTATATTCTGGGATTTCAAAATGACTGCTTTCATAAACTTGGAACGCGTGACCTGCTTCATGTGTAAGCACATCTATATCACCTGAAGTTCCATTAAAATTGGAAAAAATAAATGGAGCTTTGTAATTTTCGATGTATGTACAATAACCGCCGCCAGCTTTCCCTTTTTTCGCAACAAGGTCCATTAAACCATTATCGTTCATAAAAGCAAAGAATTTACCTGTTTCTTCTGAAAGCTCATCATACATCTTTTGTCCATTGGCTACGATCCATTCTGGATCACCTTTTGGAACAGCATTGCCTGTGCTAAAAACAAATCCCTCATCGTAATATTTAAGCTGATCAACACCAATTCGCTCACGCTGGCGCTCTTTTAACTTGGTAGCAAGCGGTACAATATATTCCTTAATCTGATTTCGGAAGTTCTTTACCATCTCCGCATTATAATCGGTACGATACATACGGTGATATCCTAACTCTACAAAGTTCTTGTAGCCCAATTTATGAGCAATTTCTGTACGCAGCTGAACAAGTTCATCATAAATTCTGTCAAGCTCCTCTTCAATTCCGGCAAGAAAACCAAACTTTGCTTCACTTGCCTTTTTCCGCATTTCACGATCTGTTGACTCTGTAAACGGATCAAGCTGAGCTAGTGTCCTCTCTTCTCCTTCAAACTGAATTTTCGCTGACGCAATCAGCTTTGTATATTCTGAAGATAACTTATTTTCCTTTTGTAAGGAGGAAACTATTTCCGGAGAGAACACTTTCAATTGTGCATCTGCTAAATCAAATAGCTGTCTTCCCCATTTCTTCTCAAGTTCATCTCTAAATGGAGAGTTTACTAAGGCCTCATAATACTTCGTCATATACCCTTCAATTTGAGGCTGCACCTCATCCATAAAATCCTGCTCGGTTTTATAGAATTCATCATTTGTATCAATAGAATGACGAATATAGGTCAAATTAAACATCGTACTGAGATCATTACGAATGGCATTTAGATCTGTCATAGCCTGGTCCTGTTCTTCAATGGATGCAGCCTTTTTAAATGCCTCAATGGCTTCATCTAATTTTTTTCCTGCCAGGTCAATATCCGGCCGGACATATTGATAATCTTCAAATCTCATTTTTAAGCACTCCTTTTAACATGCGAAAAATTTTGAATATTAAATTGATTCTTATCGGGTTACTCATTCTGCAGCAAGATAGACTAGGGTATGCCCCTTTATTCTCCAGCCTATCAACATATTTTATTTCGACAGCGGAGGCTCATTTCCTTTTTCATTTAATGTTTTATCTTTCTTATTTTATACTTAATTTCCTATCAAATTTTTCTTCTTTCTTTCTAAAGCACATTCCATCTATCAAACTGGCGAATAAACCATAGCTTTTCAAACAAACATAAGATGTTCTATAAAAAATAATACTGTTTTTGTAAACATTGTTGCTGTGAACTTAAATGAGTAGAAGTTGATTTCCGCTCCAGGCGCTCGCTTTCCGCGGGTGGGCGCTGAGCATCCTCGTCACTTACGCTCCTGCGGGGTCTCACCTATCCCACTTCTCCCGCAGGAGACTCGCACCTTCTGCTCCATTCAACTAGTCTGTTATCAAATAGAAAACTTATCCAAAAACAACAAACTTTTAGAAAAGAGCTAAAAATAAAAACGAGCTCGCTATTTTAAACGAAGCTCGTTCAGGTACTAATACTTTCCTACTGAAAGTCCAACAGTCTTTAGAAGATCAATCGCTGTTTCCTTTTCTTCTTCACTCAGAACAGACATGATTTCATGTATTTTCTGCTCATGCTCAGGAAAGATACTTTCAATAAATTCTTTCCCTTTCTCGGTGATTTGTGCAAAAGTTACTCGACGGTCATTCGGACATGCGACTCTTCTCAAATAATCCTTCTGCTCAAGCTTATCCACCACATACGTAATGCTGCCGCTCGCTAGTAATATTTTTCCGCCAATTTGCTGAAGAGGCTGGTCTCCTTTATGATACAAAAGCTCTAAAACGGCAAATTCTGTCGGATTCAAACCATATGTTTGTATTCTTTTATTCACCTGTTCATTTATTGAACGGTATGCCCTAGAAAGAACAATAAATAGCTTTAGCGATTGGCCTATATTCTCAGAACCCATTTACTCCAATCCTTTACAAATTAATAGACAAAATTTCTTGAAATCAAGATAATTATAAGGAAGCACGTACAGCATGTCAATTTACTGAGACGGATTCATGAGACTTTTTACATACTTAATATGCCTCATCATTTTCATTCAGCTTTATCGTCCAAAAAATGGTATAATACATACAAATCTATGAAAAGTTCGGAGTATAATCATGACGAATAAATATCAAAACATTGCATTGTATCTCCTAATCGTTTGTTTACCCACACTGATTGGCGGCCTTTACTCTTTTTATCAATCAGCAGAAGAGGATTACAATCAGCGAGAGGAAGATACCTATTGGATTGCATCTGTTCACCAAAAAAGCTGGGATCAATTTATATCAGAGACATTTACGATGTTAGAGATTTTATCACTATCAATTAGAACAGATCAATCAGCAGATCGATTGCAATATCTTTTACAGGAAGCACATCGAATGGACCCCCGTTACGGAGGTATTTACTTGCTGGACCCAAGTGGAACGATCATGGCTGGCTCCAATTCATACCTAGAAAATGCTGATCTATCAGACACAGAATATATTAAAGAAATTAGAAAAACGAAAGACATTATTATTTCCAATAAAGAAGAAAAACTAATAAACGGACAAAATGTAATTGGAGTTGGAAAACCTGTTTTTTCTGAAAGTGGAGAGATGAGTGCTATTCTCATTGCCCATCTTCGCAGTGATTATATGGAGAATATTATGAAAGTATTAACTCCAAATACTAGTTTAACTCTATTAAACGCCGAAGATGAACTCATTTTTAATATTGTTTCTGCTAAAGAAGATTCTCATCATACAATTTCGGTACCGCTTGAAAGCTTGCCTTGGACTTTAGAAGTGAACATGTCCCCCAAAAATTCAGATACGATTTATAAGCAAGTAATGGCGGCACTTGCAAAATATTTAATCATTACACATATTATCTTCTTCTTTATTAAATACTTTATGCTGAAAAGGCAGGCACAGCAAGAAAAGAAGGAAAATGAGCTGCAGAAATTGGAGCTTGTCGGTACACTTGCGGCCAGCACAGCTCATGAGATCCGCAATCCATTAACTGGCATTAAAGGACTTGTTCAGTTACTGAGTGAAAAATATACCAGCTCAACCGATCAATATTATTTCTCAGTGATTAATGATGAGATTAATAGAATCAATGAAATTGTCAGTGAATTTCTTATACTTGGTAAACCAACCGCGCAAAAAAATGAAACGATGGATTTAAATCAAATCCTTAGTACATTAGATCCTTTAATTCGTTCTGAAGCGCTTATGAATCGAATAAATTATCAATGTGAGCTTCCGAATGACCCTACTTATGTAAAAGGTACAAAAGACCAAATGAAACAAGTGATCTTGAACATTACTAAAAATGCATTTGAATCAATGGAGGCTGGCGGAAGTCTCACCATTAAATTATCAGTCAAGAACAGCAAATGCCAAATAAAAATAATTGATACAGGCACCGGGATATCTGAACAGGCAATTAAAAAAATCTTTCAGCCTTTTTATACATCGAAAGATATGGGCACTGGACTTGGGCTCGTTGTTTGCAGAAGGATCATACAATCATTCGGAGGCGAAATTTTCATTACGAGCAAAGAAAACTTTGGTACTCAAGTCGATATTTTTCTTCCTTCGCAGGAGGATCAGGAGGAGTAAAATTGAAACGGAAGCAGAGCACAAGTCGCTCTGCTTTTTTCTTCACCTTCATGCAGTCTATTGCATATGATTGCATGAACGTTTTTTTTCTTGCTTCCATTGTTGTTTGGCATTAGGTTCGTAATGTTCTGCTGCTATCGCCTGAGCCTATTATGCCCCTTTTCTTTAGTCCCCCGTCATACATTTATCGCTGTTACGTAATACCAAATGATTTAATTGCTCTTTTTAATCTAGAATATTATGATAGTAGAATCGAGCATTAATTTTTGTAAGTTCATTATAAATCAGCCTTGAAGAAATTATCTTAATATTCTTTTTCTCATTTTTAACAGTATAGGTTTTTTGACAGAAAAGGAGAGGTGAATGTAATGTCTGAAGTCATCTTTGGAAGTGTACTCTCCGCATTATCAACAGGAGCTGGAGCTTTTATCATTCTGTTTATGCGCGGTTCGGTAACACATCGCTGGCGTGACGTATTGCTGGCATTTACAGCAGGTATTATGATGGCTGCTTCTACTATGGGGCTAATACCTGAAGCACTTAGTCTAGGGGGATTTTTTCCGCTGGCCATTGGGATCATTTTAGGTGTATTCACATTAACACTATTAGAAAAAAGGATTCCTCATATTGATTTAGAGCATTCCAAGAGCGGAATCGAGTTTGATGAAAAAGCGCTCCTCATTATTTCGGCTATTACGCTTCACAATATTCCTGAAGGGTTATCTGTAGGTGTCAGTTATGCATCCAGTACAGAGGATACCGGCAACTTAATAGCATTTGCCATCGGTCTGCAGAATGCACCTGAAGGCTTTCTCGTTGCCTTGTTTTTAGTCAATCAAAAGATCAGTAAGTTAAAAGCTTTCATTATTGCAACACTGACAGGAGCCATTGAAATTGTTTCTGGACTATTAGGATTTTTCCTCACTGCCTATGTTGCCAATCTGGTTCCATATGGATTAGCATTTGCAGCAGGCGCCATGCTATTTATCATTTATAAAGAACTGATTCCTGAAAGTCATGGAGATGGGAATGAACGCACATCAACATATTCCTTTATCACCGGTCTATTATTCATGATTTTATTAATTGAATTATTTTAAACTTACAAAACCGATTTATCTAAAATAAGTGCGGCGCCAGTCCAATTGATCTACCTAGAGGAATTTGGCGCCTCGCTTTATTAACGCTCATTAAACATTCAGCTCCAATGTCATACATGTCTCTATACAGCAGGATTTTTTAAATTTAATATAAGTTGTTTAAAAAGAAGTCTTATTTCTATTCTTCGCTCTTTTTGGCGTTGTAAATTGTATTGGTATTCTAGTATAAGTTTGTCCAGTTCCTGACTATGCCTAATTGCAATCTCACTGCTAATTCCATGGTTTTGTACTGATTGAATCATGATCTCCCGTTTCGCTTGAATTTCCATTAACAACTTTTTCCTATAAAACAACCTTGTTTCCTCCTAATTCTTTTCTCCGTTATCTTTACGTTTTTTTGTGACCACTTGAAGAATTATTACAAGAATTTCTAATATTGTAAATAGATTCGCAATATTAGACATTATTTTTTCAAAAAAAATGGCAATCGACAGTATTTATACCTATTTTTAATGATCGTTCGACAATTTTCCTTCATTTTCACAACATTCTTTGTAAAAATTTTATTAGAAATTTACATGAACTACATATTCAAATATGATAACAGTATAAAAGATGAGGAGGATGAATATGAAGTTAACCATTTCCTGTCTGCAAATGGATGTCTCTTTCGGAGATCCCAAGAAGAACTTTGATACAGCTCATAATATGATCATTGATGCTTGCAAAGCTGGCACAGATGTAATTGTATTACCTGAACTTTGGACAACTGGATACGACTTGGAAAATCTTTATCAACATGGAAATATACAAGAAGTGATTACTTTTTTACAGGAAGCTGCAGTAAAATATAATATTCATATTATTGGCGGATCTGCAGCCAATTTAGCTGGTCAGGACATATATAATTCAATGCCGATCATAGCCAGGAATGGTCAGCATATCCATACATACAGCAAACTGCATTTATTTAAGTTAATGGATGAACATTTATATTTAAAAAGCGGCCGTGAATCTGGTCTTTTCTCATTAGAAGGAAGGACATTTGCTGGTGTGATCTGCTACGATATTCGTTTTCCTGAATGGATTCGCAAGCATGTATTAGAGGGAGCAGAAATTCTCTTTGTATCAGCAGAATGGCCGCTAAAACGACTCGATCACTGGCGGGCATTGCTGATTGCAAGAGCGATCGAGAACCAATGCTTTATCGTAGCCTGCAACCGCTCAGGCCATGATCCTAATAATAAGTTTGCAGGACATTCTATGATCATTGATCCATGGGGCCAAATTATCAAAGAAGCAGGCTCAGGAGAAGAGATTCTGCAAGCAGAAGTTGACCTGAATCAAGTTCTGCAAATAAGAAACACCATTCCAATCTTTACAGATCGAAAACCTGACTTTTACTAAAGAGTACACTGAAAAAAACTCCTCACAGACTTTCCTATGAGGAGTTTTTTCCATATTGGATTTTCATGTTTCATTATACGATTCCCTTGTCTTGACCGTCTTTTATTACTCGCTTTTTGCCCACATTTCCTTTGGGTTTACTTCGTATATTCCATTATCTCTGTACATGTATTGATTAATGATAAACTCTCTTCGAATGGTTGCATAGTCTTCGTGGTATTTTTTTATCACTTCATTCACTTCTTTTTCCTCATATTTTTCCCCTATTTTAAAGCTTTGCATTAAATGCTCTAAAATGATTAGCTTTTTCTTTCTCTGCGCAGGAATGGACTTAAGAGTGCCATCTGCTGCAATAAAGTTCTTAATAATCTTCGCCGCTTCGTTATCCATAACAGTTAATTCCTCCTCTTCTTCCAGCATTTTTACTAATGATTTTGCCTGATGCTGCAGAACGGATTCATTCAGGTAAAAATAGATCGTGTTTTTATCACGACGCTGATACACAAGGTTAATGTCCTTTAATTTATTTAGATGATGTGTAATCGTTGGTGGTGTTAACCCCAGTTTGCCAGCAATTGCCTGTCCATGAAGTGGTCCTTTCGCAAGAAGATGCACAATCCTTATTCTTGTCGGGTCGCCCATTGTTTTGTGAAATGCTACAATTCTGTTTAATTGCACTTAATTAACTCCTCTAATCTATTTTAACGTTTATCTAATTAGATATATATCAAATTTATATGTTTTCGTCAATACCCATACTCAATTTTGAATGCCTGCATGTTTCTTGTGGCTTCCGGAACAAAAAAAAAGCCGCTGAGATGAATTTCTCAGTGACACTGCTATAAGATGAATTCAAACATCCTTCCGTTTCACATTCTAGCGCCTCAAAATAATATTTGTTGATTGGCTAACCTAAAGAGAACAAATGAGACTTCATCTCACTGCATGTGTGTAATTAGATGGCCATGATTCTATGAAACAATTGCTCCTGATGATTCTTGATTACGATATTTGTGAAACCGGCAAATAGACGTTAAATGAAGTTCCTTTTCCCACTTCGCTTTCTACCTCAATCCGGCCGCTATGTTCCTCTACAATTTTATAAGTAACCATTAGTCCCAGTCCGGTTCCTCTCTCTTTTGTCGTATAAAAAGGCTCGCCAAGCTTCTTCAATTTTTCTTTATCCATTCCGGCACCTTGGTCAATAATAGAGATTTTAATGTGCTCTTCTATTCTCTCAATATGGATTTTAATAAAACCGCCATTTGGCATTACTTCTATCGCATTTTTAATCATATTGATAAACACTTTTTTCAATTGGTTTGGCACACAAGTTATTTTGGTAAGGTTTTCAGAAAACTGTGTAATAAATTGAATATTATGTAAAACAGCTTGAGCAGAAAGCAGATCTAAAGTTTGTTTCATAATATTGGAAACATCTTCTTCTGAAAAACATAAAGCCTGTGGTTTAGATAGAAATAAAAATTCATTAATAATAGAGTCAATTCTTTCTAATTCCGTTGAAATAACATTAAAATACATAGAGAAATCCTCTTGAACCGAGCCTTCCAGTAATTGAATAAACCCTTTAAGTGCCGTCAATGGATTTCGGACTTCATGTGCCACTCCTGCTGCAAGCTCGCCTAATACATGCAAGGTTTCTGATTTTCTAAGCTGTTCCTCTAAAATCAGTCTTTCTGAGATATCTTTTAACGCCGTCACATTGAGTTTCGAAAAGACGTTATGCAGTGTTGAAAATTCAAATGTTTTTTCTATTCCATTTTTTTGTGTTAATTTAAAGGTTCCAGAAGTTCTGCCAACTCGGTCCTTTAATTGCTGCCGCTCTAATTGACAGACATTACATAAGTCCATTATTGGAGAGCCAATGATTGTCTCTTCGTCTGCATCAAGCATTTGCACAGCGGAAGGATTCATCTCAACAATCTCAAATCGTTCATTCCAAAGAACGAGTCCTTCTCTTGAACCTTCAAATAGATTCCGAAACTTATTTTCACTTTCCGCAAGCTCTCTTTCCCTATATAGATGACTATCAGCAGGATGAAAAATAGCCAAATGGCCATTCGCAATCACATTTAATTTTAAGGTAATAAATACAGGGATGCTCTCCCCATCAGGATAAGAAAATACAACTTCACCTTCAGCAGCCCCACTATTATATAACTCATGAAAGGTAGCGTAATATGCTGAATCTTTGTAAAAAAAATCATCTATTTTACATTTTTGCAGATCTGTATGGCTGCATCCAATAAATTTACACATAGCAGGGTTTGCAGAGATAATCATACCCTCTTGCCAGAAAAGAATTGGATCAGAAGTCTTCTTATAAAAGGTGTCAAATAATTTTTCCTTTTCTGCAAGAATTTCTGAAAATGCATGGATGCTCTTATCCTTGTATGATGTGTTCAATTTTCCCCCTCCTATGAACAGTCGAAATAGGATTCCATCTTACTTAATATAGTTCTACGAAGAAGAACAAATCCCTTTTTCTCTCTTTGATTTATAAATAGAATACTAAAATTTAAAGCCTTCCGGATAGCAAGTATACATAGCGAACAATCTAGTCTACTAATTTTGTCTTCAATTTGAGTATCTCTCTCATCCCTTTCTTAGGTATAGAAAAGAACGGTTCCTCGAATTTCACAGAACCGTTTTTTCTAGTTTAAATCTTAAATTTCATAATCATCACATTAAGCTGTTCAGCCAGCTCTGATAATGATTCCACATTATCTGAAATCTCTTCCATTGAATGATTCGTTTGTGTAACCGATGCACTTGTCTGTTCAATGCCAGCTGCGGACTGCTCAGATACAGCAGCTATGTTTTCAATTGCATGATTCATAGTCATAGAACGATCCGCCACAACTTGAAGGCTGTTAGAGATATCTGTCACATTGGAAGACATAATATTCACTGCATTATAGATCTTTTGGAATGTCTCACCTGTAACCTGAATTTGATTGGTTCCTTCTTCCACCTGGTTATATCCCAATTCTAAAGAAGCAACCACATTCGAAGATTCTTTTTGTATATTAGTAACAATACTTGTAATATCTTTTACTGAGAAAGAAACCTGTTCAGCTAGTTTTCTTACTTCATCAGCTACAACCGCAAATCCTCTGCCATGTTCTCCCGCTCTGGCAGCTTCAATAGCCGCATTTAAGGCAAGCAGATTGGTTTGATCAGCAATGTCCTGAATTACTTTTATCAGTTTTGAGATTTGCTTTGTATGATCGTCCAGTCCATTTACCCGTTCAACAGACGTTTTCACAATATCATTGATTGCAATCATTTGCTGCTGAGACTCCTTCATCAGCATGTCGCCTGATTTTGTCATATCCAATACATCAGCGGAAGCAGTTTTAATTTCTTCTCCGCTTTTTGTCGCATTGTTTACTTTGTCTAAATAATCTTCCATCATTTGTGCCAGTCCAGTCGCTGAGTTTGCTTGTTCTTCAGCACCGCCTGACAATTCCTGCATTGTTGAAGCCACTTGCTGTGAAGCGGCCTTCACTTCCCCGGCAGCCGTATTTAATTCACCGCTTCGGTCTGTCACATATTGGGAGACCGAAGTGATTTCTTTAATAATCGTTTGCAGATTATCCTTCATTTTATTCGTTGCCTGACTTAGCTCTGCAATCTCATCTTCGCCATCATAAACTAATGATTGAACATTTAAATTGCCTGAAGCAATTTCATTTGATACATGTACGATTTGCCCAAGTTTTCTTGAGATAATTCTTCCGATGATTAAGATGCTTGAAATTCCCAGGAAGGCTGAAACAACAATTGAGATTCCCAATACGATAAGCGTTAGTGTTAAACTTCCTTTCGCTGCAGAAATAGCATCAGCCTGCTGCGTATGTAAGTTCTCATTTAACTCATCTAATAGAGTCACAGTTTCACCTATAAGATTATCAACCTGTAATTTGCCAAGCCGATATTCACGAACATTCATCTTCTTCACTGCTGGCTCAATATCATTTAGAAAAGTGTCTGTGATGATTCCGTTATTTTCAATCACAACATTAAATAATTCTTTATTGTTTTTTTCAGTTAACAGCGGAGAAATAACCTCCGATTGCTGTATAAATTCGGTTGATAGTTCTGAAAATGTTGAAAGATGTTTAGGATTGCTATCAATAATATAATTTCCAATTGTACTTCCCTGGCGATGAAACACTGTTGTTACTTCAGAAATATTGACTGCTCTTTCACCAGCTTCTTCAACTGTGTTCATTTTAGAGCTCGCTAGTGTTAAAAGAACAAACGTTATGATTGTTGAGGCAGTAAAAAGGGCAATGGTTGTAAACAGAACAACGCCATATTTCTGACCTAATTTTAACTTCTTCCACCATTTAGAGCTCATTATTTTTTGCATATGCTCCGCTATTTTTCTTTCTCGTTTCTTTTCTATTTTTTCCTTCCCTTTCTTTTTAAAAACTTTTAGTCCTTTCATCACATTCCCCTCCTGGTCGTCTCCGAACTAGCGTGTCAATTGAACTATGTTTATATAACATTTTTACTATTATATGAATTCATTATAATCGATAAAATATGGCTTTTGAAGAATTGTTTTAACAAAAACAATATTAATACTTTACAAAAAATTTATAAACTAGGTATTTATGCTTATGTATTGGATAAAACTTGTAAGCCAACTTGTTTTTACCTCTATAATGTCTGTTTTAATCGTGTTAATTTGGGTAAATAAATATTGCTTTTTAGGGGGTCTTTAATAGAGGAGGAATTATGGAAAAAAGGAATTTCTATTTTGATAACGCGAAGTTTATTTTAATTTTCTTCGTTGTTTTTGGACATCTGCTCCGCTCTTTTATTGAAGATAATGAGACAATCTTTACAATGTATAAAGTGATTTATTCTTTTCATATGCCTGCTTTTATTCTCGTTTCAGGCTTTTTCGCAAAAGGATATTATGAAAAAGGCTATATAAAAAAAATTGCCCAAAAATTAATTTTGCCTTATTTGCTTTTTCAAGGCATCTACTCACTTTTCTATTATTACCTGTACAACCGGCCAACCATTGAAATGGATCCATTCAATCCACATTGGTCTTTATGGTTTCTTATTTCGTTATTCTGCTGGAATTTAATGCTTTTATTGTTTTCTAAGTTTAAACCCGTCTATTCCATTACAGCTGCCGTGTTCATTGGATTGGCGATCGGGTATGTGGATTGGGTTTCCAACTATTTAAGCCTATCAAGAACATTTGTGTTTTTCCCTTTATTTTTAGCAGGGTATTTTCTTAAGAAAGAGCATTTAGCTCTTCTGCTGAAACCAACAGCAAAAGCATTGGCGATCATTATTTTTGCCATAGCCACTGCGCTGTTTTATTTATACCCAGACATAAACTATCAATGGCTGCTCGGCAGTAAACCATATGCAGAAATGGGTGCAGCATCGTTCACTGCACTTCTGACAAGGCTAGGTTTCTATCTTTTAAGTTTTCTCATGGTGTTTAGCTTTCTTGCCTGTGTGCCAAAAGGGCAATATTTCTTTACACGCCTGGGCAAAAACACCCTATATGTGTATTTATTGCATGGATTTATCGTCAGACTGTTTAGAGAAAGTGATCTGCAGAACTATTTCAACGAGCCAGAACAATTCCTTATGCTCGCCAGCATATCAATGCTGCTGACTCTATTGCTGTCAAGCGGGCTTGCAACGGCCCTAACACAGCCTCTGATTGAGCTAAAGGCCGCCAAACTGAATACGCTGAAAACACGAATAACTGCTATGTTTAAATTTTATCGAAACAAACGAATAAATTAATCATTCGGGGCTGAGTTTCTCTCTATGAACTCAGCCCTTTTTTTATGTTTTTTATTTGGCGGGTATTTCGTTTGACCACCAATACACTTACATTTTATAATAAATAATCGACGTTACTATTCCATAAATGTCCCAGTAGCTCAGCAGGATAGAGCGACAGCCTCCTAAGCTGTAGGTCGTAGGTTCGATTCCTATCTGGGACGCTAAATTGAAACAGCCGTGAACCTTTGGTGTTATTGGGTTTTACGGCTGTTTTGTTTGTAAACAAATGATCTTTTCATTGCAGTTCGTTCAGTTCTGATATTGGACTGATGGTTTTTTATATAATCACTCTAAATTTTGGTTCATAATCAGATAATACCTCTAACACTTCATCCCATGATAAATACAAATGATGTTCCAAATTAGGATTGGTTTGGCTATTAATGATGGGGTTCCGATCCATCCAATTAATATAATTTGAGTTTTCCATCTAAAAAAGTACGGTGAATTTTTGTTTTTTCTTCCACTAGTTTCTTGAGTAAGTGTGTGAAGATCTGGTTGCCGTATTCAGTGCTAAATCGAAACGACCAAACAAAATATTCTACTGGAGAACTTAGTTGATCATAGATAATGAAAGTAATCATTAGCATTTTTAGCATTAAGATTCTCTAATTCCTTAGGCTGCCACATATGAAATATCTCATGATTTGTATCCATCTTCACACCTACTTAAAGTTATTCAATTAATCTTATTTAACAGTCGATCCTACCATATAGTAAAAGCACTACATTATCATTATTAACCTAAAAAATTCTCCTTCTTTCGTAAGTTTTAGAAACACTACAAACGCTTTTATACGTTATAATGAAGAAAACTCACTCACCCTTGACAAGCTTCTAAGAGCGTATAAAGACTAAACTGCATTCATAACTAATAAAAACTAGCTACAGAGCCTAATCAATAGAATGCAGCTTCTTGACAATCTAAAAAGAAAAATGGAGGGATTTAAGTTGAGCATTATTTCACTAAAAAAGAAAGCAGCTGGAATCGTTTTAGAGAAAAAGAATCTTAAAGGTGTGGTCGCAAGAGTTGGCCTTGTATTAGATATTTCTGGCTCTATGAGGAGATTATACCGTGAAGGAATTGTTCAGGAAGCCGTCGAACGCGTTTTGGCTGTTGCCAGTCAGTTTGATGACGATGGGTCATTAGATGTATGGGTTTATGACAACGAGTTCACTAGATTACCAGCTGTAACAGAAAAAGATATTGCAGATTATGTTAATCAGCAGATTTTAACAAATGACTCAATCCATAAGTTCGGCAGAAACGATGAACCAAAAGTCATGGCAGATGTAATCCAAAAATATATAAATGAAGAACCAGGTGATGAGCCTGTTTTCTTAGTATTTATAAACGATGGAGGATGTAAGTCCGGTATTAAGAAGTTTATCGTTGAATCTTCTGTTCAGCCGATTTTTTGGCAATTCATCGGAATTGGAGATGCTAATTTTGATGTATTGCAAAAGTTGGATACAATGAAAGGCAGAGTTGTTGATAATGCGAATTTCTTTCATTTGAGTAATCTTGAACATGTATCTGATGAAGAATTATATGACCAATTATTAAACGAATTCCCCCTTTGGATTAAAGAAGCGAAGGAAAAGAGAATTTTACGTTCATAGCCTTTAACCTATTTAGTTAATATATATGGATAGACATACATTTTAAGGATGAATCTATAATCTAAAGAGATAAGAGGCTGGGACATAAATATTTAAGACGACCATAGAACCGGATGTTTAGGAATTGACGTTTTCTAATCATCCGGTTTTTTTGTAATTTAAAATTCAACTTTCTAACATGAGTGAAATGGAGCGGAGGACACTCGACTCCTGTGGACAATAGAGGAAAGGGTGAGACCCCGCAGGAGCGGCGCGCGACGAGGAGGCTCAGCTTCCTCCCCACGGAAAGCCAGTGTCTGCAGCGCAGGTGGAACGGGCTTGTAAAACACGCAAACATGACAATGAGTATTCGCATTTTAGAAATAGACTAAAAAAATTGCTCGTAAAAAAGCTTGTGGAGCTTTATATTCTTCACAAATACGTCAAGATTGAAGCTTCTGTCTTCTTTTCCATATTATAAAATAATCTTAT
Organism: Cytobacillus gottheilii; assembly: GCF_900166665.1. Classification (GTDB taxonomy): domain Bacteria; phylum Bacillota; class Bacilli; order Bacillales; family Cytobacillaceae; genus Cytobacillus; species Cytobacillus gottheilii_A. Next base: position 3,097,658 of record NZ_LT800494.1, read on the forward strand.
TAGCATAATTATTGGATCGGGAGATGATCGAATGGACAGAGTACAGCGAAAATCATTTGCGTGTTATTTATTAATAAGTTTGCATATTTTTTTAGCAATTGGCGCTTTTATCGGTGGTGGTGCGCTGCTTATTTCCCCTGATGGTGCTATGTTATCATTGCCCATTGAAATGCTGCAGAATAGTCCTTTTCAGAATTATTTCTTCCCTGGAGTAATTTTATTTATTGCATTTGGTATTAGCCCTTCTATAACAGCTCTATTGTTAAGCTCAGATAAACCTATAAAAACACTTGAAAAACTAAGTCTCTTTAAGGCAAAACACTGTTCGTGGAATTTTTCCTTGTACATTGGATTTATGTTAATCATCTGGATTATTGTTCAAATATTAATCATACAGTCTGCTTCGTTTATTCACTTCTTCTATATTTTTCTTGGTTTTATTATCATTGTCATTACCTTTCTCCCCTCTGTTCAAGCCTTTTACTTAAACAATTAACCGTATAAAAAAATGCACGTCTATGAATATTTCTCAAAATCAATAGCATAATAAACTTAGTTCATTACTCACTAAGGAGATCCTATTATGGCGGAAAATCAAATAAAGGAATTTGATCAAATCGTAAAAATGGGCGAGCAGGCACAAAAGGCTTTAAATGAGTATTGGTTAGACTTTGCACTTTATACATCATTCGAATACTGGTTGATGGTCTCTCTTCTTATTGTTCCACTTATCTACTTATTTTTTAAAATAGATAAAAGCCAAATTTTCCTCATGGGGTTTTATGGCTATAGCGTCCATATGGCCTTTGGCTATATGGATTTATATACCAAAAATTCAGGTTTTCTAAATTATCCTTTCCCTGTCATCCCCATGCTCCCGGGTTTGTCACTTGATTCAAGCTTTGTTCCTGTTATATTTATGCTTGTTTACCAATGGGTATTGAAGCACAAAAAGAATTACATAATATACATGACGATAACTTCAGCTTTTCTGGCATTTATTTTTAAACCCATTATTGTGACTATAGGATTGATCAGGCTATATGGAAACACCAATTATCTCTACCTCTTTCTTGCCTATCTGCTGGTCATTACAATCGCAAAATTTTTAACAAATGTATTCTTGTGGATGGAAAAAAAACACAATAATACTAATACAAAATCCCAGCCAGAATAATAAATACCAACCACATGATTCCTTATCCAACAAGTATGTCCATTTAACAGAATTATAGGATTTCTCACCCTATTGAATGATAAAACCTTGTGATTTCCCCCTGGAGAATGAGGGTGAATGAAGGTTTTGAAAGAACTATTTAAAGCGTTTTGTAACTATCTATTACCTGCAATGAAAGCAAGTTTAAATTCGTTTTAAAAGGATGACTCTGCCCAGCTTAAACACCTGATGAGCAATATGTCTAAAAAAATGCAAAAGCACAGGTTAAAATGACTTTTTAATCCCCTATCATCTGTAATTATAATATAGGTACTGCTTCTGCTTTTAGGAAAGGGAAGCACTCCAATTATAGGTTAAGATATTACAATGGTAAGTATTCTAAGCTGCATCAGCATTGCAGCTTCTCTATTGAACAAACAATTCAGTTCTTTCAAAATATCTTTCCCCTGCAAGCTCTCCTGTATTTCCTCTTCAGAATCCTTTATAATAAGATGCTGAACATGCTTTATAAGGAGACTCTCTTGATGAAAACAATTCTTACAACCTTAAATGCAAAATATATTCATACCAATATCGCAATCCGTTATCTGAAGGCATATGCAGAGCCTGAATTTCCAGTTGAAATTACTGAGTATACGATTAAAGACCCAGTTATGAACATTGTTACTGATCTGATTTCAAAGAAACCAAAAATTATAGGCTTCAGCTGCTATATATGGAATATAGAAGAAACGATTAAAGTGATTAGAATCCTGAAGAAAATTGATCGAGATATTCAAATCATTGTTGGTGGCCCAGAGGTTACCTATGATGTTTTTCATTGGATGGAAACAGTACCTGAGTTTGACTACATTGTCCTTGGTGAAGGTGAAGAAACCTTTAAACAGCTTCTAACAGAATTAAACGGAGATCTGCAGCTTGAACATGTGTTTGGCATTGCTTTTAGAAAAGATGGCAAGATCAAGATCAATCCGCAGCGAAACAAGCTGGATTTAAAAACACTTCCTTCTCCCTTCCGTTTTGAAGAAGATCAACAAGACCTATCAAAGCGGGTTATATATATTGAAACGAGCAGAGGCTGTCCGTTCAGCTGCCAGTTCTGTCTCTCTTCCATTGAAGTGGGAGTACGCTATTTTGATCGTGAAAAAATTAAAGACGATATCCGTTATCTAATGCAAAACGGCGCAAAGACGATCAAGTTCGTTGACAGAACCTTTAATATTAGCAGAAGTTATGCAATGGAGATGTTCCAATTCTTAATTGATGAGCATTTGCCGGGAACCGTTTTTCAATTTGAGATCACTGCAGATATTATGCGTCCGGAAGTCATTGAATTCTTGAATAAGGAAGCTCCTCCAGGATTATTCCGATTTGAAATCGGTGTGCAGTCAACCAATGACTTTACAAATGAACTTGTTAAACGGAAGCAGAATTTTGCCAAGTTATCCCGTACCGTCACAATGGTTAAGGATGGCGGGAAGATTGACCAGCATTTAGACCTTATCGCAGGCTTGCCTGAAGAAAATTATGATTCCTTTAAACAGACATTTAACGATGTGTTTGCTATGAGACCAGAGGAGCTTCAGCTCGGCTTTTTAAAAATGCTGCGCGGGACAGGCCTCCGTTTAGATGCTGAAAAGCATAACTATATCTATATGGATCATTCTCCATATGAAATCCTCGGGAATAACGTGTTGAGTTTTGATGAGATTATTAAAATTAAACAAGTAGAAGATGTACTTGAAAAATACTGGAATGATCACCGTATGGACTTTACTGTGGAGTACTTGGTTTCACATGTGTTTCCAACTCCATTTGACTTTTTCCAGGAGTTTGGAACGTATTGGGAGAAAAAAGGCTGGTCGAGAATTGGGCATCAGCTCGAGGATTTATATAAACGCTTATATGAATTCTTAGAAAGTACACAAACTGTGCAGCTGCCTATTATCGAAGGGCTAATGAAATTCGATTACCTGTCCAAGCAAAAATACAAACCAAGAAAACCATGGTGGAAGCAGCCACTCACGCAGGAGAAACGATCGGCTCTTTATCGCTCTATTATTGAAAATCCTTCAATTCTAGGACCTGAATTTACAGAGCTTCAATTAACAGAAAAAGAGCTCTATAAGCATACAATGCTTGATTCTCTGTCTTTTCGTATTGAATCGTATTTTCATGAAGAAATGATTGATCATACCCCATCAGCGATGCTTGTATATTTTGATCCGAAAACAGAGAAACCGTCCATTTTTTACAGTAATTTATAAAAAAGGAGACTGGGTACATCTGCAAAAAAGACGATTCTTATATTGCTGTTTGTTCCATTTCGCTTCGAACCCTCGTTTTATGCGGGGAGCAAGCTGAATCGTAAGGGCACACATGCGGAATTTAACCTTCATTCTCCTTCTAACAGATGTCGCAAGTCCACCGCTCATTAATAAAAAAAGACCCAAACAATTAGAGAGATTATCACGTACCTCTGCTAATTGCTTGGGTTTAGTATTACTTCAATATTTATATTTCAACTGCTACTCGCAGTCCTTCTCTTTTATTTCTTTCTCTTTTTTGCTCATATGCGGAATGTCGTACATTTTTGAAGCGTTCATGCCACCGGCGAATTCAATTCCAAATTCCACGTTTGCATTTTCTGTTTTGTTAAAGTCTTCTCGCTGCTTTTTCTTCATTTGCCTTGTTTTCCTTTTTTCGAGTTACGGTTTGCACCCTTCATTGGATTCTCACCAGCACTAAATTCTGCAGAGAATTCAGTTTCATGCAGATTTTCCTTTGGCGTTTTGCTATATTTTTCAACTGCATCAAATTGAGCTTTACGTTTAGCCATGTAGAGTATCCTCCTCAAAGTTAGCGTTACTTCTATATTGTGCTACTTTTGTCGGCAAGACATGCTTAATTGCTAAAGAAAACTTCCGCTTCGTAAGCTTTGTTTTCAATATGGCATGAACAGCATTACAATTTGACCAAACTTAATAGAAATCCCCGATGAATAGACAGAATGTAAATCTGCTAATCATTCGGGGATTTCTTACGCTGAAAGATAAATGCCAAATCCTTATTTCATTACCCTATAATCACTCGTTCCTTAGGATAGTGATAATTGGGTTTTGTCATTTTACCGCCAATAATGAATAAGAAGGATGTCAGCCCGATCCGCCCTATAAACATTAACAGCATAATGACCGTTTTGCCAATTGAACTAAGTTCTGGAGTTATCCCCATGGACAGCCCTGTTGTTCCGAAAGCTGAACAAACTTCAAATATAATTTCAATTAATTCTAAGTGTTTTTCTGTAATGCTTAATATGGAAATGGAAATCAAACACATACCTGAAGCAAGTATGGTAATGACAAGTGATTTTAAGATATCCGCTTCATGCAGTTCACGGCGAAAAATCTTTACTTCCCGATTTCCCTTCGCAAAATGATAAATAAATAAAATATTCAATGCAAAGGTGGTTGTACGGATTCCTCCTCCAACAGAACTTGGAGAAGCCCCAATAAACATTAGGAAGCTCAAGATCAGCAAGGTTGGCATCGTGAACTCACTTACATCCATTGTTGATAACCCGCCGCTTCTGGTTGTAGCTGATTGAAAAAACGCATAGAAGAAGCTCTTATGCCAAGGAATATCCTTTAAGTAATGCTGAAATTCTAAAACCAATATAATAAGCGTTCCAAAAATCAGCAAGCAGCCGTATGTTACGGTTGTCAGTTTTGTAAACAAGGAGAAGCGATACGAATAATTAAGCTCCGAACGCTTTGTAAATAAGTATTCTTTGACTTCAATTAAAACAGGAAAACCAATTGCCCCTAAAGTGATGAGAATTATATTTATCAGCTGCACAAAATAGTCATTTGCAAATGGCACTAATGAATTGCCAGTAATAGACATTCCGCCATTCGTTGTTGCACTAACAGCAGCAAATAGACCGTGCAAAAACGCTTCTTCCCAGGTTCCATAGTACTTAAGAAAATGAAATCCTAATATAAACGCACCAACAAGTTCGATGACCAGAATGATTTTTATAATCTCCCGAATTAAATTCACTAAGCCTGATAATGCAAACTGATTATGATCCGCCATTATAAGGCGTCTGCTTCTTAGCCCAATTTTCCTTCCCAATAAGATCCAGAAAAATGTGCCTAATGCCATAATGCCTATACCGCCAAATTGAAGGATAAACATGATGACAAAGTAGCCAAATAAGCTATAGGTTTCTGATATTTCCACAACCGTTAATCCTGTTACACTTACCGCACTCACAGCCGTAAATACTGTATCAATAAACGCTACCGATACTCCCGGCAAATGAACACCAGGCAAGCTTAAAAGAGCAACAGCTACTGTTACAGCTAAAAGATAATATCCTGAAATTACTTGTGCAGGCGTTCGCTTATTAAGCCAGCCTCGCAATTTTATCCACATTTCTAAACGCCCTTTCAAACTTATCTATCCACTATCATAAAGAATCCAGCCTAATATTTAAAGCAATTATAAAAACTTCCTAGAGAAAACACATTATGTCATAATAAAATAACACTAGTACAAACCGAACTGCTGAATGAATGCCGTTTTTATGTATGTATCATTATATATCAAAGTATTTCCAAGACACTCAATTTTACTATAAGCTGTTTTAATGAATAGGCAGGTGCTATTTTATCATGTTATCGGCACATCTGGCAGAAAAAATTATCTCTGAAGTAAAAAAACTTTTATCAGAGGATATTATCATTGTCAGCAAGACCGGCACCATCATTGCAAGTACAGATAAAAAAAGAATAGGTGATTACCATGAGGGTGCCTTATTGGCAGCAGCGCATGGTGAATCACGCATCATTACAAAAGAGGACGAAAAGGCTTTAAGTGGTGTAAAAGCAGGGATCAACCTTCCTGTGTTTCTGAATCAGGAAGTGATCGGTGTAATCGGAATCACTGGTTCTCCCTCTGATGTTTCTCCATTCGGGATCATCATCCAAAAAATGACCGAGCTGCTTATCCGGGAAAATCACTATTCTGAGCTTTTTGAGTGGCAAACCCGTGCACTTGAAGGCTTTATATTTGAATGGCTCCAGCAAAGAAATATAGATGCTTCTTTCTTAGAACGAGCTCGTTTATTAGGCATAAACATGAACAGCAAAAGACAAGTCATTCTACTTCAATGGCCCCATTCTTTAGAGCCGTTAACAAGGAACCAATGGCAGCAGATGCTTGAATGGCCAGAAAAAAAACAGAATGACCTATTAGTGCGCTGGGGAAACGAACGGATGATTTTGCTTCTGGAAGTCACCAGTAACGTTCCAACAAAGGATAAAATCCAAAACTTTATTCAGTTTAGCAATAGTATTGTGCCTGGGCTTCGTGCAGGTGTTGGACGCGCAGTGGACGGAATCTATGTTACTCAATCTCTTCAGCAGGCAGAGCGGGCATTAAAGTCTATCGACGATCACCAAATCCTCTGTTTTGATGAGGATTTAATCATTGAGCTGATTCTTGACGAATTATCTGCTGATACGAAGCGAGATTATCTTGCTAAAACCTTATCTCCCCTTCAAGATGAAGATGATTTAATGCTTACAATAAAAGAGCTGTTTCAGCAAAATCAATCGCTGAAAAAAACCGCTGAAGCACTGCATATTCATATAAACACACTTCATTATCGAATAAACAAAATAAAAACACTAACCGGTTTAAGCTTAAATAATGTATACGATGTAACCGCCTTATACTTAGCTTTTCTGCTACTAGATAAATCTACAAAAAAATAATTCATTATAAGTTAAATTTCGTTGTTTTATACATAGCAGGTGCACACCTGCTTTTTTTATACTTAAATAAGGTGGAAGTAACAAAGGAGAGGGTAATATGATTCAACCGGAAGCCAAAAAGCGGCTTATACAAATAGTCGGCAACGAAAATTTTGAAGATTCAAAAGCAGAAAGACTTGTGTATTCATATGATGCAACTCCTAATTTTCAAGCAATGCCAGACGCGGTGGTGAAACCAAGAAACACAGAAGAAGTTTCTGATATTATGAAGATTTGCAACGAATATAAAATCCCCATGGTCCCACGTGGTTCAGGCACGAACCTATGCGCTGGCACATGTCCCGAAGAAGGTGGGATTGTTCTTCTCTTTACACATATGCGCGACATTTTAGAAATCGATGAAGATAATTTAACCATGACCGTACAGCCTGGAGTGATCACACAAGACCTTATTCAAAAAGCAGAGGAAAAAGGATTCTTTTATCCTCCTGATCCAAGCTCAATGAAAATTTCAACCATTGGCGGCAATATAAATGAAAATTCCGGCGGTCTGCGCGGCTTAAAATATGGTGTAACAAGAGATTATGTACTTGGACTCGAGGCTGTCTTAGCCAATGGGGATATCATCCGCACAGGAGGTAAACTGGCAAAAGATGTAGCAGGTTATGATCTTACCCGATTGCTTGTTGGATCAGAAGGAACGTTAGCCATTATCACAGAGGCTACCCTAAAGCTTATTCCAATGCCAGAAACAAAGAAAACGATCCTTGCTCTCTATCACGATATGGAAGCAGCCGCACGATCAGTTTCAAAAATTATTTCTGCTAAAATCATTCCTGCTACTTTGGAATTTTTAGATCGCCCCACGTTAAAGGTGGTAGAGGATTTTGCACAAATTGGACTGCCGACAGACGTTGAAGCTGTTCTGCTCATTGAACAGGATGGTCCAATGGAAGTCGTAGAAAGGGATATTCAAAACATCGCGAAAATATGCGAAGATGAAATGGCTGTCTCTGTTCAAGTAGCTCAAACAGAAGCAGAAGCAGAAGCATTGCGGACAGCACGCCGTGCAGCACTTTCAGCATTGGCGCGATTAAGTCCCACAACCATTCTGGAGGATGCAACAGTTCCACGATCGGAAATTGCCAATATGGTCAAAGCCATTAACGAAATTGCTGAAAAGCATAATGTAACCATCTGTACATTCGGACACGCAGGAGATGGCAACCTGCATCCTACCTGTACAACGGATGCACGCAATAAAGATGAAATGGAACGAGTCGAAAAAGCATTTGAGGATATATTCATCAAAGCAATTGAATTAGGCGGCACCATCACAGGTGAGCATGGTGTTGGCATCATGAAGGCACCTTATTTGGAATTAAAGCTTAAACCTGAAGGAATTGCTGCCATGCAGGCTTTAAAATCCGCTTTGGATCCGAATAACATTCTTAATCCTGGAAAAATGTTTGCTAAAGATAATCGTAAAAGAGTGGTGGTTGCACGATGACTACAACAATAGAACAGCAAGAAATTCAGAGGCACTTTAAGGAACGAATGAATGAAGATGAATTATTAAACTGTATGCGATGCGGATTTTGCTTGCCTTCCTGCCCTACTTATATAGAATCGGGCTATAAGGAATCACATTCTCCAAGAGGCCGGATTGCCTTAATGAAAGCAGTAGTTGACGGAATCATTGAGCCAGATGAGGATGTTGAACGAACGCTGGATCTTTGCCTCGGCTGCCGTGCCTGCGAACCCGTTTGTCCATCAGGAGTGAATTATGGACATTTGCTTGAGGAAGCACGCGATATTATCAATCAGAATAAAAAACATTCTTTGCCTGTCCGCGCACTGAGAAAAACCGTCTTTGAAGGGCTATTTCCACATCAGAACAGAATGCGAATGGCAGTTGGTTTACTTGGCTTTTACCAGCGTACCGGCATACAGGCCCTTACACAAAAAACGGGTCTGATGAACTTATTTCCAGCACACCTTGCTACAATGGAAAAAGTCTTGCCGAAAGTACCAAGCTTGAAGGAAATGAAGTCTAGACCAACAGAGCTTAAGGCTTCTGCCGACGTCAAAAAAAGAGTTGCCTTTTTCTCAGGCTGCCTAATGGATACGATGTTTCTTGGCACAAACAATGCCACTTTGAAGCTTTTGCAAATGGCTGGCTGCGAAATTGCCATTCCACAGGAACAAGCCTGCTGTGGCGCTCTCCATGGACATAGCGGAGAAAAGGATACGGCGAAGAAAATGGCAAAAAGAAATATCGAAGCTTTTGAAAATTTAGGTGCTGACTATATCATTACGAATGCTGGTGGCTGCGGGGCGTTTCTAATTGACTATGATCATTTGCTTAAGGATGATGAACAATGGCATGAACGTGCACGTCAGTTTACAGATAAGATCAAAGATGTAACCGAAATTCTTATTGAAATGGACTTTCACGTTCAAGTTCCATTAGCCATGCCAAATGTGACGGTTACCTATCAGGATTCATGCCATTTGCGCAATGTAATGAAGACGTCATCTGCTCCAAGATTACTGCTGCAGTCTATTACAGGAGCACATTATCAGGAAATGAAAAACGCCGATAGCTGCTGCGGTTCTGCAGGTATATACAATATTATTGAATCTGAGATGTCAATGAAGATTCTTGACAGCAAGATGGAGAATACGAAACAAACAAATGCAGCGATTGTTGTTACCGCCAATCCAGGCTGTCTGCTGCAAATGAAACTTGGCATCGAAAAAGAAGGGCTTTCAGACCGTATGCAGGCTGTCCATATCGCTGATTTGCTGTATGAAGCAGCAACCAAACACATTTCATAAAGTAATGCGAAAAAATTACCACTCATGAAAAAACGATGTTTATAGAAACTAACAAATACAGAAGACATTAAACTTCTGTTAACACATATAAAAAATCGTTTAGGAGTGGATATGCATGGCTAGAAGCAGCAATAAATTATTAGTTCCAGGAATAGACCAATATTTAGATCAAGTGAAATATGAAATTGCGCAGGAATTCGGTGTTCAACTAGGATCTGATACAGTTGCTCGTTCCAACGGTTCTGTTGGCGGAGAAATCACCAAAAGACTTGTTAAGCAAGCGCAATCTCAGTTATCTGGAAAATAAAATATAAATGGCAAAGAGTCCGGTTCCTATAAAACCGGACTCTTCCTATTATTTACTTCTTACCCCATCTTCTTCAACCGTGTTCAGTTCATTACTTTCAGTTTCAGTATTAGCGTTCAACATGTTTTCGTCTTCATTTTGATTAAATGAACTTTTATATAAACCTACAGTCAGTCCATTTTCCTTAGCAAGTTTTCGGTCATGTAATGTTCCATGAATGACTTTAACTTCAACTTTTTCATCCTGTAATAAATCAGCTTGAACTGCCAATAATTCACTTTGCAGCTGCTGATCATACAGATTATTTTCCCCTTCATTCGTTCTGACGGTCGCAACAACAAGAGGTTGATTGATTTCTAAGTAACCCTGATTTTTCATTTCAACTATAACGGAAGAAGCTACCTCTTTAATATGATTATTTTCCCAATCATTAAGATTGTCCATTACAGCGGCACCAGCTTGATTGAAAGGAATCATGTCGACTACTTCATTCTCACTGTTTAATTCCAATTCAAGGCTGGATTCTGTGTCAATTGAGACATACCCATAAGTTTTTGATTCATGAATAAAAGGTATAGCTATGGATGTTATAATGGCAATAAGCACAGTAGCGGTAAAAACTGCTCCTTTATTGAATGAAGCAAAGAATGTTGTCCGTTTGAACCTTCCTTCTCTTCGCATTGCTTCTGGTAAGGTAAATTCAATTTCTTCTCCAATTAAATAAGACTCACCTTTATTTGGCGTTCGAACAAACTCTCCATTTGGTGTTAAAAGTGTAATATAATCTAAATCAATTTCAATTATGACCCCTTTTTTCATGTCTCAAGCACCCCCTTAATATAATCTTTTAAGTAAATATAATCGCCAATTAAGATTAGGCTAACAGCAATTATATACTTTCGGTTGCGCTCAATTGTTTTTCTGCTAACCGCCAGCCTTTTCTCCAATTCCTTAACAGGCAGTTTTTTCTTTGATAGCAGCGCCCCGCTCAAATGTTCATCTTCTGCAACAACTTGTGCTGCAAGAATTGCATTTCTTCGGGCGTCTATATGTTTAGGTGAAATCATCGCAAGATCAGAAAATTGAATGTCAAATTCATTCAGCGCCTGTTTATAATGAAGAATTTCATCTCTTCTGGCTTCGGCTTCTGTCTGCTGCTGATAATTCCCTATGGAATCATGATCCTGCCTAAGGGGCGAATCACCATCCTCGATGGTACCATAGGAAGTATCCTTATGCTTCGCCTGCTGCCTTATATAGTCAATCACTCTTCTCTTGATCAGTATTTCAGAAAAAGAAATAAGCGATCTTCCCTTATCATCGTTAAAATGGTTAATTGCTTCATTGAAGGCGATCAAACCAATACTAAATTCATCATCTGACTCATGGATATATCTTTTGCAAACAGAAGAAACCGTTTTAGCTATAAATGGCTTAAATGATTGTATAAGCTCATTATGAAGCTCAGTATCTCCCTGCTGAATTTTACGGACTGTATCCTCTAGCGATGGCTTACTTTTTTCCCAAGACAAAAGGCTTAGCATTGATCTCACCTCATTCCAAGCAATATTATATCACATACATTTGCTTATGGATGACATGATGAATGCAGGCAATTGAAGAGATTTTTTCCTTAAACAATTATATGAATTCGTCCAATTTCTTCAAATTATGGGGGTGAAAATAGAAAAACCTTACCAATTGGCAAGGAAAAGATAAAGCCAGTTGTAAGGTTACATCAAGGACAACTGGCTGTTCTAATATAAATATCTCAAATACCGTATTCTTTATACAGTTGAATCAAATTTTAATGCAATTTCAAACTGCCTTTTTCATTCGAACCTTACGGATGGTTAAAATAATCCAACGAATGATTAACCCAGTAATCACGCCCGGAATCACCCCCATCATCGGTAAAAATACAGGACCAAAAAATATGCCAAATAATCGGACTTCTGTTGAATACATTAACCCTACTGTTACAAAATAGGCAGAAAACACAAAGGGGAGAAAAGAAAGCTCTTCATGCTCTGGCATCGCAATTTTATATGCATCCCACATAGCAAACATATACAAACAAGGGTAAAACATGAGCCATTGGAAATCCATCACTTCCACTGCCTTATCCATTTCCCCCAAGAAGCTATACATAATGCCTGCATTAAAATTACTATAAACATTTATTAGAAATTCAAGTACAACAAATAATGTACCTTTCCATAAATGTCTGGCTAATAATTGGCTAAAGCCTGGTAAGGCAATGCTCCATAAAACAGCTTCAAGTTTTCCCATTTTTTTCATTCATTATCACCAGCTATGTTTATATACTGATATGTTGCTCTTTAATGATCTTAATTATCATAAAGATTCCAGTTTATTTCCTAAAACAATAAAATTTTATATGTATATTTTGAGAATAAGCTTACTTAAAACAAAAAAACTCTTTTCAAGCTGTGTTAGTGGCAACACTTACTTGAAAAGAGTTTAACTTTAGAGCACTTTGAATATTTACCTATATTAAAGTTTAACGGTGATCATCATTTTTATTATCATCAGTATCTTTTACAATCTTCAGCAGTTCTTCTAACATGTTTTCCATATCTTTTTTCGAATAGCTTTTATCATCCTTTACAGGCAGTTCTTCTTCTGCCGGCTGCTCTTTTTCTTGTGGTACAACTGCTTTATCTTCCAGCAAATAGGCTGGGATCAGCTGTCCATCTGGCGTAGCATACACCTTATTTAAACGTCTAGTTTCTTTATCAAACAAGCTGTAGATAATCGGAATAACAAATAACGTCAAGAAGGTTGAGCTAATTAACCCGCCAATCACCGTAATCCCCATCGGCTGGTTAATTTCTGCTCCCTCACCTAGTCCTAATGCAAGCGGCACTAATCCTAAAATCGTGGTTAATGCTGTCATTAAGATAGGACGGGCACGGTCCTTTACGGAGGAAACGATTGCATCATATGTCTTCATTCCAGCTTCCTTGCGCTGATTAATGTAATCCACAATCACAATCGCATTATTGACAACAATACCAGCTAATACAATAATTCCGATAATGGCAGTCAAACTGACAGGCGTCCGTGTGATGGTTAAGGCAATAGACACACCAATGACCATTAAAGGCACAGTAAATAAAATAACAAAAGGATATTTTAACGATTCAAATTGAGCTGACATGACAAGATAGATAAAAATGATCGCCAGGATAAAAGCAAGAATCATATCGTCAATGGAAGATTCAAGCAGCTCGCGATCTCCGCTAAAGACAATTTGCGTCTCTTCAGCCAAATCAAGATCCTCAATTTCCTTGTCTACAAGATTCGAAAATGCGCCCATATTTGTGTCTGCATTATATTGAATATTAAAACCAATGGCATCCTGCTGATTAATTCTTCTAATATTAACCGGACCTTCTCCTTGCGTAATTTCGGTTACATCACTAAGCGGGATATACGTATCATCCGGTTTCTTAATCAGCAAAGATCTCAAGTTATCAAGATTTTGGGTCACTTCTCTATCATACTCAACATAGACACCATAGATATCAGAGTTCTCAGTCACCATTTGGGTTGCCATATTGCCCCGAGTTACATCATTTACAACCATGGCAATTTGTGCAGGTGCGAGACCTTGCTGAAGCGCCCTCTCTTTGTCGACCGTGATTTGAATTTCTTCAACTGTATCCATGATGTCAGTAGAAATTTCGGTTACGTCATCAAGCTCAGACAAGGCGTTATAAATTTCTTCTGTTGCTTCATCTAGACGAACAGAATCTGTATCACGCACATTAAAGGTTAAGGTATTTGGCGCAGATCCAGTGGACGATTGCAGACTAAAGGAAAGTTCTGCACTCTCATTTGCATTTTGAGCAGCACTTTCTAAGCCACTTTTCACATCGTCAGCAAATTCAAAAGTAGAACGATCTCGTTCATCCAATTCCTTCATTTTTATATAAAGCTCTGCAATATTAGCACTTCCTGATCCTCGAAAAGAACCTTCTTGTGTCGTTCCAATTAGCGAAACATACGTATCTACGTCGGTTTCATCCTCAAGCTCCGCCTCTAATGCTGCAATGACTTTTTCCGTTTCGGTTAAAGCTGTACCGTTTTCCAGTTCTACTCGAATGGAGAAAAAACCTTCATCCGTATTAGGCAAAAACTGTGTTCCAACAGTTGAAATCCCGTATCCGCCTGCGGCTAAAAGGATTAAAGAACTGATTAAGACAAGGGCACGGTGTTTTAAAGACCATTTTACTGCCCCTTCAAGCCATTTTAACAGTGCTGATTCCTGTCTTTTTGCTTCAAGATTTTCTTTCGGTGCTTTTAAGAGGCGGCTTGCAAGCATCGGCACAACTGTTAAAGCAACAATTAACGAAGCAAATAAACTGAATGAAATCGTCAATGCAAACTCAGTAAAGAGCTCGCCAATAATCCCTGTGATAAAAGCAACTGGTACAAAAACAGCCACTGTTGTTAAAGTAGATGCTGTGATCGCAGTTCCAACTTCCTTCGCTCCGTCTCTTGCTGCTGTTTTCGGATCTTTCCCCATGGACAGGTGACGGTAAATATTTTCAATGACGACAATTGCATTATCGACCAGCATCCCAATTCCAAGTGCAAGTCCGCCCAATGTCATAATATTTAAAGTGAAATCTGAAAAATACATTAGCACAAAAGTAAAGATAACAGAATACGGAATAGCAATCCCAATAATCAATGGACTTTTTACACTTCGTAAAAAGAAAAATAAGACGATCATTGCGAGTATTCCGCCAATAACCAATGAGCTGGAAATATTGCTGATCGCAAGCTGAATATAATCACCCTGGTCAAACAAGATATCGGCTTCGATATGGTCAAACTGCTCTTTTTGCAGCTGTTCATCTAAGGCAGCCGTAAACGCATCCGACACTTGCGCTGTATTGGCATCTGATTGCTGAAGAACACTCAGGAGAACAGACGGCGCTTCATTTGTTCTTGTAATTGTGCGATCATCCTGATTTACAAGCTCTACTTCACTAATATCAGCCAGTGTGATCTGATTGCCTGATTCATCTGCTGTAACCGTTAACGCTTCAAGCATCTCTATTGAATTGACTGTACTGATGATTCTAGTTGTTAATTCCTTGCCATTTGTTAAGATCGTGTCACCAGGAAGCGAGATATCATTTGCTTGGATCACATCTACCACATCGGCTTGACTCAACTTATATTCTTGCAGTCTTTCTTGATCAAGCTGCACCCGAACTTCCTTGATCGCTGTTCCGGATGTGTTCACACTGGCAACGCCTTCTACTTTTGCCAGTTCTAGATTTAATTGATCAGCCAGCGCCCTTAATGTCTCTTCATCTTCGTTTGCACTCAAGGAAAGCTGTATAATCGGAAACTGAGACGGATCAAACTTTAAAAATCGCGGTCTTTCTGCATCATCAGGCATTTCAGTTTGATCTAATCTTTGTATTACTTCTGATTGAATTTCATCAATATCTGTTGTCCATGAAAATTCCAGCAAAGTCATATTTGCACTTTCCTGAGAAGTGGTTGTCATGGTTTTTAAACCTGGCAGCGTACTCAAGCTTTCTTCTAATGGCTTGGTCACTTTATCTGCTACCTCTTCAGGACTTGCTCCAGCATAGGTGGTCACCACAACTCCAACAGGCGGATTAATATCTGGTATTAATTTTAGCGGAATATTAAGAAGAGAGACTCCTCCTAATACAAGCACTAAGATCATTGTCACAATCGTAAATATAGGTCTCTTTATGGAAAACTGACTTATTTGCACCAAATGTCTCCTCTCATGTATGTATCATCGTCTTCCTATACTATATAAAAAGCTAGACTACAGATGCAAGGAACAGGCAATTGACAATTGTAGCGATTTTATGACAAAGAGTAAATTTTGTAAGGAAGCAGACAGAGGTTTTCATTCCTTAAATGTGTCAATACGCCGACTCTTCTTCTGCGCTGCTCATTTATTAACACTGTTAGTACAAAAAGAGACTGAGAGCATGTTTTAGCCTCTCAGTCTCTTTACTTACATAAATGACTTCCTTTTATATGCTCTTTTTAATCGTCAGTCCTGTTATTCCAAAAATGATGGTCAGGACTGGAGATAGCAAGCAAAAGAACGCAAATGGCAGGTAATCCATTGTTGACACTCCTAAAACACCTGTTAAGAACACCCCGCAGACACTCCATGGAACTAACGGATTAATAACCGTACCGGCATCCTCTAATACACGCGATAGGTTCTTTAAGTGCAGCCCAGCTTGAGAAAAGGCGTTTTGGAAAGCACTGCCTGTCAGTAATATGGACAGATACTGTTCTCCTATTGTTATATTAATCCCAATAGCCGTGCAGGCTGCAGCAGTAATAAGAGCCGGTACCTTTTTCAAATGGGTTTGAATGCCGCTTAGCAAGGCTGGCAGGATCCCCAGCTTAATAAATAGACCACCTAACCCCAGAGCCAGCAATACTAGTGAGATTGAGAAAAGCATGCTTTCCATGCCGCCTCTAGTCAGCAGCGAGTCAACTTGCTCCACCCCTGTATCGGATTGGAAACCCGAAAACAAAATCGTCATTAAAGCAGAGAAAGAAAAATCCTTCTGTACGAAAAACGCCAAGGCTGCTGCTGATATTACACCAGCGGATAAAGTTAAAATAGATGGCACCTTTTTAATGGCCAATACAGCTAAAAGAGCAAAAGGAATAAGAGAATACCATTTTACAAAACCTAGGTCCATTAATGTCTGTTTAAACAGGCGAATGGTTTGAAAATCGGCTGTAGCTTCCTGTGGAGAAAGAACAGCAAATAGGATAAAAGACAGTGTAAAAGCAGGGATTGTCGTCCATGCCATATTCTTAATGTGTTCAAATAAATCTACTTTGACAATCATGGATGCCAAATTCGTTGTATCAGACAGCGGGGACATTTTATCTCCGAAGAAGGCTCCAGAAATAACTGCTCCCGCTGTAATAGCCTCTGATAATCCTAAAGCACTGCTTATACTCATAAACGCTACACCCAAAGTCGCTGCTGTCGTCAGCGAGCTGCCAATACTTAATCCAATGATACTCGTTACCGTAAATACAATAGCATAATAAAATTGTCCGTTTACGGTCTCTAGCGCCAGGTAAATAAAAGTAGGAATTGTTCCGCTTGCCATCCAGCTGCTTATTAACATCCCTATAAAGAAGAAAATAAAGATGGCTCCAATACCAGACTTGGCTCCTTCAAATATACCTTCTTCAATATCTGAAACTGACACTTTTTTGCATAGTCCATAAAAAATTAACATGATAATAGCGAAGATAATTGGAATATGAGGAGTGACCTCTAAACCAATAATTGAATAACTAACTCCACCTATTACTATAAGAGTGATGATGATTGCTTCCCATACAGATAACTCCTGTGCTGACTTAACATGCTGCATACTATTCCCTCCACAATCCATTCAAGCATTTCATTCTAAAGTAATCGTTTTACAAGCAAAAAAAGAGAACTTTTCCCCCCTGTAAAAATAGGGACGAAAAGCTCCGCGTTACCACCCTAATTGATAAACATGGACCTCCAGACGGCATCCAAGCATTTATCCACTTCATTTGTTTATGTCAATTTTTTGCAGTTGTACTTGGAAACAAAGGCTGCCTGAATTTTCACCGTCTATTCAGTCTCTGACTGCTGCACACCCTTTTTCTACTCTTTGCTGCTGACATTGTTTATTTACTTTTTTACTTAAACGCTTTTAGGTATTAAAGTATTATTTTATAATTAAACTATATCTGCTCCTTTTGGATGTGTCAAGAATTATTTAAGAATACAAATTTGCATAAAAAAACCGAAAGAGGCTGGGAAAAACGCGGAGGACCCTCGACTCCTGTGGGCAATAGAGGAAAAGGTGATACCCCGCAGGAACTTGCTCCGAGGAGGCTCAGCTTGTGATCCCACGAAAAAACAGGGTCCGCAGTGCAATGGAACGGACTTGTTTAAATACCTAAACCAAGATATTGAATGTTCGTTTTTTAGAAAGATTAATTTTATATAATTATAAAAACCGAATGATTAGAAAGATGACTTCCTAACCATTCGGTTCTATAGTAGAAATGAAAACATATGTCTCATTTCTAAAGGCTGTTTTCGCAAACGTTGGTTGTTGCTTTTACATTAATGTACAAAGATTTCCACTTCAGAGTACTCGCTTTCCGGCGGGGCGGGAGTCTCGCACTCTTTCGTTCCAATCAAACAGACATAATACTAAATGCCTCTTTAAAAAGTGATGATTAAACAACAACCAATAAGAAAAGAGCCTTTCTAAATAAAATTACGACTGAGTGTCCATTGGATTATATAATGCTACATCTGGATTTTTTTCCTGGAACCAGCGTAGTGCGAAATCATTTTCAAATAAAAATACGTACTTGTCATATCGATCTTTTACAAGTAAACTGCGTGAACTGGAGAGGTTTTCATTTATTTCTTCTTTTTCAACCCAGCGCGTGATTTTAGAACCTAAACGTTCCATAAACACTTCAGTATTGTATTCATTTTTCATGCGATGTTCGAATACTTCAAATTGCAGCTGTCCTACAGCACCCAGCAGGTATTCATCTGTTTTAACCGTTTTAAATAGCTGAATGGCCCCTTCTTGGACAAGCTGTCCAATGCCTTTATGAAAATGTTTTTGCTTCATCACGTTTTTTGCTGTTACACGCATGAATAACTCAGGCGTGAATTGCGGCAATCGTTCATATTGGAAATTATTTTTTCCTACTGTCAAGGTATCGCCAATTTGATAGGTGCCTGGATCATAGATCCCTATAATATCTCCACTTACAGCTTCATCTACCGTGCTGCGATCATCTGCCATAAATTGAGTCGATTGAGCTAACTTGATCTGTTTGCTGAGACGTGGAACATTTACATTCATGCCTCTTTCAAACTTACCAGAACAAATGCGCAGGAAAGCAATCCGGTCACGGTGAGCAGGATTCATATTGGCTTGAATTTTAAAGATAAATCCTGAGAAATCCTCTGACAATGGATCAATTTCTCCCTCCGTTGAATTACGCGGCTGCGGAGATGGAGCAAATTGCAGATAAGACTCTAAGAAGGTTTGCACGCCGAAATTTGTCAGTGCAGACCCAAAAAATACAGGCGTTAATTCCCCGTCTCGGATGCGCTCTCTAGAAAATTCATTGCCTGCTTCGTTTAACAGCATAATTTCTTCTAAAGTCTGTTCATATAAGCCAGATTCCTTTAAATCGTGGGCTCCCGCTATCTCTCCTTCATCATTCAGAGAAATAAAGCGCTCATCCTCTTCCACACGGAACTGTTCAATCCGATTATTGAAACGATCATAAATGCCTAGGAATTCTTTTCCCATTCCAATCGGCCAGTTCATTGGATATGATTCAATTCCCATTACTTCTTCAAGCTCTGCAAGAAGTTCCAATGGTGTTTTTCCTTGGCGGTCAAGTTTGTTAATAAATGTAAAAATAGGAATACCTCTCATACGGCAAACCTTAAATAACTTTAGTGTTTGAGCTTCTATCCCTTTTGCAGAATCAATGATCATGACTGCACTATCAACAGCCGTTAATGTTCTATATGTGTCTTCACTGAAATCCTGGTGACCAGGTGTATCCAAAATGTTTACGCGGGCTCCATTATAATCAAACTGCATGACACTTGACGTAACAGAAATTCCACGCTGCTTCTCAATTTCCATCCAGTCACTGGTTGCGTATTTACCAGTTTTCTTTCCCTTTACAGTTCCAGCATCTCTAATCGCTCCGCCAAATAACAGAAGCTTTTCCGTTAATGTTGTTTTGCCTGCATCCGGGTGGGATATTATAGCAAATGTTCTTCTTGATAAAACTTGATCTTTTAAATTTTTAGACATGTATCTTCCTCACAACTTTCATTTGTCATACCCTCAATTGTATCGTCCGCCGCAAGAGTTTGCAATCCTCTTTTCTTGTCAGTGTTTTTCTTGATATTCATATGCTTATCCTTTACTTCAAAGGGTATAATTCTACAAGTTTGTTTCTTCGGTCACTGGTATCTCTATTTTAAACATATTCACATGTTGTCAGTCCGTTTGTACATAATACAAATATTGCAGCTTTGAATACTTTATTGAGGTGATATTATGAATTTCATTTGGGGCCTTTTCGGAATCATTGTTGTCCTTGGCATCGGCTTCCTTTTATCAAATAACCGAAGCTCCATCAAGCTCAGAACTATTTTATCCGGGTTAGCGATTCAAATTCTCTTTGGCTTTCTTGTTCTAAAATGGGAAACAGGAAGAAGTGTATTAAACTGGTTAACAATGCGGGTAAATGATATTATCAGCTATGCAAATGAAGGAATTAACTTCTTATTTGGCGGCATTTTCACGGAACAGTCTGGCATTACTTCCGTTTTTGCTTTTCAAGTATTACCGGTTGTTATTTTCTTTTCGTCTTTAATTTCTGTACTCTACTATCTAAAGATAATGCAATTTTTTATTAAGATTCTGGGTGGAGGTCTTTCTTGGCTCTTAGGAACTCGCAAAGCAGAATCTCTTTCCGCTGCAGCAAATATTTTTGTGGGACAAACGGAGGCACCCCTTGTTGTCAAACCGTATATTGCCCGCATGTCTCAATCTGAGCTGTTCGCAGTGATGACTGGCGGACTTGCATCCGTTGCCGGCTCTGTTCTCATCGGTTATTCACTGCTTGGCGTTCCATTAGAATACTTAATAGCTGCCAGCTTTATGGCTGCCCCTGCCGGTCTTGTAATGGCCAAGCTAATCTTGCCAGAAACAGAGGGCATCGAAGAACCGAAGGAATTTGAAATGGAAGATGACAAAGATGCAGCAAATGTCATTGATGCTGCCGCAAAAGGAGCAAGCGTCGGCCTTAACCTTGCTCTTAATATCGGCGCAATGCTTCTTGCCTTTATTGCCATTGTTGCTCTTTTGAACGGACTTTTAAGCGGTATTGGCAGTCTTTTTGGATATGGAGATATCTCCATTGAAATGATTCTAGGGTATATTTTTTCGCCGCTTGCCTTCGCAATAGGAGTACCATGGGACGAAGCTGTTACAGCAGGAAATTTCATTGGCCAAAAACTAGTTCTGAATGAATTTGTTGCATATTCAGCTTTTGCACCTGAAATTGACCAGTTAACAGATAAAACTGTTGCTATCATTAGCTTTGCTTTGTGCGGGTTTGCCAATATTTCCTCTCTTGGCATCCTTTTAGGCGGACTTGGAAACCTGGCACCTAATCGCCGTGCAGACATTGCAAAGCTTGGAATAAAAGCTGTTATTGCCGGTGCACTTGCTTCCTTGCTCAGCGCAGCAATTGCTGGCATGTTATTCTAAGCAGTCTTTCAATTCAGTCTGATGAATCATATATGAAAATAAAAAAGGCTGGGACATAAATAGTTAACACAATCATAGAACCGAATGGTTAGCAAGTCATCTTTCTAATCATTCGGTTTTTTATGATTTTATAATACTTTTTATTAGCATGAGTGAAATGGAGCGGAGGACCCTCGACTCCGGTGGGCAATAGAGGAAAGGGTGAGACCCCGCAGAAGCTTTGCTTCGAGGAGGCTCAGCTTCCTCCCCAAGGAAAGCGAGGGTCCGCAGCGCAATGGAACGGACTTGTTTAAATACTTAACCAAAATATTGAATATTCGTGTTTTAGAAAGTTTAATTTCATTTTGTCTCAGCCTGTTTTTGCATTATTTTTTTAAATAATACACAATCGATTCGTACGGCCGAAGCTGTATCTCAGCAGACGGCTCTGGAGAGTGCTCATAATTTGAAATCAGTATTTCAGCCTTATAGCCATCAATGTTTACTTCATCCGGCAGCTTAAAAGATGCCGAATCAGCATAAAAGTTGTTGACTACAAGCAGTTTTTCATTCTCGCCATTGCGAATATAAGCAAATATACGCTCATCATTTTCAGCCAGCAGCTGGTAATCACCTGTTGTAATAATGTCATACTGTTTACGAAGGCTGATTAGCTTTTTGTAATGATAAAATACGGAATCTTCATCTTTTAATGCATTTTCTGCATTAATATTTTCGTAATTTCCTGCCACATTAATCCATGGAGTGGCGCTTGTAAAACCTGCATGAGGCTGACTATTCCACTGCACTGGTGTACGTGAATTATCCCGTGATTTGCTCTTTAGGATCTCAATAATTTCTGCCTCACTTTTCCCTTGCTGCTGCATAAGTTTATACATGTTAAGTGATTCAACATCTCGATACTCATCAATAGATTCAAAGCCTGGATTGGTCATCCCGAACTCTTCTCCCTGATAAATATAAGGCGTTCCTTGCATCATATGAATGGTTGTCGCAAGCATTTTAGCTGATTCACGGTGATACTCCTTGTCGTTGCCATAGCGGGATACAACACGCGGCTGATCATGGTTGCACCAGAAAAGAGCATTCCATCCGCCGCCTTTATGCATGCCTGTTTGCCATTCAGATAAAATTTGCTTCAGCTTAATAAAATCAAAATCCGCTAGAGCCCATTTTTCGCCATTAGGGTAATCTACTTTTAAATGATGAAAATTAAACGTCATGCTAAGTTCCGTCTGTTCTGGGTTTGAATACTTAATACAGTGTTCAATACTAGTAGATGACATTTCTCCCACTGTTAAGGAGTCATATTTAGAAAAAACGTTTTGGTTCATTTCCTGCATGTATTCATGAACTCTCGGCCCATCTGTATAGAACTTACGGCCGTCACCTGGCGGAATGGACCCATCATCATCGGCATAGCTCTGATCCTTTGAGATAAGGTTGATCACATCCAATCGAAAGCCATCAACACCTTTCTCAAACCAGAAATGCATCATATCATAAAGCTTTTGCCGCAGTTCTTCGTTTTCCCAATTTAAATCTGCCTGCGTAACATCAAATAGATGCAAATAATATTGGCCCGTATGTTCATCAAGATTCCAGGCAGAACCTCCAAACTTAGACTGCCAATTATTTGGCTCTCCTCCATCCTCCTTTGGCTCTTTCCAGATATAATAATCTCTGTAAGGATTATGGCGAGATTTTCTCGCTTCCTGGAACCAGTCATGCTCCGTCGATGTATGATTGACAACAATATCCATAATTACTTTAATGCCGCGTGCATGAGCTTCCTTCAAGAGACTTTCAAAATCATTCATTGTCCCATATTCAGCTTGAATACGGAAATAATCGCTAATATCATACCCGTTATCTCGCTGAGGAGAAGCATAGATGGGTGTAAGCCATAAACAATCAATACCAAGCTCCTTTAAGTAATCGAGCTTATCAATAATTCCAGGCAAATCTCCTACTCCATTTCCAGTCGTATCATTAAAACTTTTCGGATAAATTTGATATACTACAGCTTTTTTCCACCATGGTTCATTCACTATTCATCACACCTGTTGTTAGTTTTATTGTTTCACCAAGATATTTTTCTGGTAAAGAATGATTCTGTAATGTTTTTAAACAAGCCTAAAACTCAAACTTGTATATACATGTTTCTGTTTTCGCTTTCATTTTAACTTGTATAAACATCTCAGTCAAATCATTTGTTACAGCTGATTCAAATCTCTGATTCTTTTTTATAAAAAAAGGGTTTTCTACTTTTTCCTGAGCTGTGGTGAACAGCCTCTAAGGCGGTCTGCCTCCAGCAAGGCAGCAGCTTTCGTCTGTCATCAAATATCTATTCTGCTCTGCTTTTGCCATCTCCAGGCATATCGCTAAAATGCTGCTTAGCACTATTAAAAAGAAGCGCCTTTAAAAAAGGAGCTTACTTTTAATAGCAGCCTATTCATTTTTTATCCATCTAATAGTCCATTCAAAACGTCCAAAGCAAAAAAGCTCAAAATAATTTTGAGCTTCCAGCATTATATTGTGAATTGTAGTATTTTACTGGTTAATCGTTTTGACAACGGCCATTTCTTTACCAAAGCGATCTCCGTAATCGATAAACCCCAAGCTCTCGTATAAACCATGTGCCCCTAAATTTTCGGGATGATAGCCTACAACGAGCTTCTTTGCGTTTGGCAGATTGGACATTTTTGAAATCATTATTGAAGAAGCATCCTTACCAATGCCCTTACCCTGAAATCTATGATCAATCATTATTCTGTAAATCCAGTAACCATCAAGTTCTTCCGGTTCCGTATTATACATTAAAAAACCTGCAACTTGATCACCATAATATATAACAAACGGTCTTAATGACGGTTCAAATTTAGACTGCAGAATCGATATTGCATTGTTTTCTATAAATTTCTCTTGATTCTCTGTTATCTGCAATGAACAGCACTCATACCAGTTTTCTGCTGTTAATTCAGCCAATCTTACTATTTTGTCAATACTCAAAATTTATCCCCTTTCTAATATGGGGAACTGCTAATTGTTAATTAGACGTTACCCCGTTAGTGCATGCTGTATAAGTCATTAATTTATTTTTCATAATGAACGCCTCCTTGAACAATTGCTTTTTTTTTAATACTCCTCTATCCTATCACAGTTCCTTATAAAAATTACACAGATTATATGCACTCAAGCTCATTTCAGCATGACAAGATCTGTACAATGTAAAAGGACTTACATTTCGGGAAATGAAAAGGCTCAAATCACGAATGATCTGAGCCTGTATATCTGTGCTTATATTAATTTAAATTCTCTAAACTAAACTTAATCTTTACTTAAAGAATTCTTTGGTTTGTCTTTAGGTTCATCTTCATCACGCGTTAAATCTCTTGCAGAGTTTTTAAACTCTTTTAGAGTTTGTCCAAAAGCACGGCCAATTTCCGGCAATTTTTTAGGTCCGAAGATAATAAGTGCTAATACTAATATAAGAATTAAACCTGGTATACCTATATTTGAAAACATCATAACCACTCCTTTACTTGCATCATAGACGAAGATAAATAGAAATTCAAGTAAACCAGTAATACGCTCAAGTCAATGGCAGACAAACCTGTTGTTCCTTCAGCTACATCCCCAGGTCTCTCTCCCCTAAAAATAAAAAAGCAACATAGCTTCTGCCATGTTACTTTGCAAAACGGTGTTTTCCAATTTCACCTGTTACGGTTTGTGATCTTAACCAGTTGCTATCCGTTAAATCCGGATTAAAGAAATAAACAGCTTCGTTATTCCCTTGTCCCTCTAGAGCTATTGCCTCATTTACTGCCTTTTTTGCCTCTTTATCAGCTGGTTTATCTATGCTTCCATTGTCGACAGGCTGAAACTGTCTCTTTTCATAAATCACTTGTTTAATGCTATCAGGAAAGCGCTCATCTTCTACTCGATTTAAAACTACTTGAGCCACTGCTACCTTTCCTTTATAGGGTTCACCTTTTGCTTCAGCATGAACGAGTCGGGCAAGCAAGTCTATCTCTTTCTTGGATATTGTATTAGGTATAATTAATTTGTCACCAGAATGAATAGCTTCAGATGATAAATGATTAACTTCTTTTAATTCCAGCTCTGATACGGAGAATTTCAGTGCCACATCATACAATGTTTCCTGATCCTTAACATTATAAATCGTAACAGAGTCCAGCGTTTCAGCATTCGTTCCCTTTAATTCAGCAAATGTATAATGAAATGAGACCATGACTAAAGCGGCAATCAAACTTAGAACAAATTTTTTCATTCGCTCTCCTCCATTCATGATCGTCTCGATTACAACAGAGAATACTGTAACACATTGTTCATAAATGGAACAAACTCAATCTTTTCCATGGTTATACTGGTAAATATTGTTCCAGCATTCTTCTTCCTGAAACTAATAAGAGCTTTTTACTAGAAATTTCTTATTTTTTTGCTATAATGAAGACGGTAATATGGAACGTTAACCATTTATTAGATATCACTTTACTATTATGTAGAGGCTGAATCTTTAGAAAAATTTCATATCGTTTTATGTAGGGGAACCGCTATGCGGTTGAGATTTCATTCTATAATGATAACCCTTTGAACCTGATCTGGTTTATACCAGCGTAGGGAACATAATGTAAAGCAATATTATGCTTATTTATTATGTCCCCTGGCTGCTGCAGTCAGGGGTTTTATGTTTTTATGGGATTTGTTCCATACTACTCATACAAACATAACGGAGATCTGAGCAATGATTGATCTTTCAAATTAGGAGGAAATTATGAAAAAATGGGTGTTAACTGCAGCGTTATTATTGGTTTTAACGGCTTGCGGAAATAACGAAGACACGGAAAACAACAGCAATGAAGCGGAAGAACTTGAAGAAGTGACAGTTGTTCTGGATTGGACACCAAATACAAATCATACTGGACTTTATGCTGCCGTTGAAAATGGCTATTTTGAAGAAGCTGGACTTGATGTCGACATTATTTTGCCTGGTGATGCTGGTGCAGATCAATTGATTGCTTCAGGCAAAGCAGATTTTGGAGTCAGTTACCAGGAAAGCATTACACAAGCAAGAGTTCAAGGTGTACCGCTTGTTTCGATTGCGGCTGTCATTCAGCACAATACATCAGGCTTTGCTTCTCCTGTAGAAAAAAATATTGAGACGCCTAAAGACTTTACAGGAAAAACATACGGAGGCTTCGGATCTCCAGTTGAAGAGCAAATCCTTGAATCCTTAATGAGATCTGAGAATGCCAGTGCCGATGATGTTACGATCTTAAATATTGGCAGTGCAGATTTCTTCACTTCAGTTGAAAGAGATGTTGATTTTTCTTGGATCTTTTACGGCTGGACTGGAATTGAAGCAGAATTACGCGGTATAGATTTAAATATGATCTACCCTACCGACTACTCTGAAAATCTGGATTATTATACACCTGTACTTGCCACAAATGAAGACATGATCAGCTCTAATCCTGAAATGGTCGAAGCATTTTTAGAGGGAGCTTCAAAAGGGTATGAATATGTAATTGAAAATCCAGCTGAAGCTGCTGACATTCTAATAGAAGCAGTTCCAGACTTGGATCCTGAGCTGGTTAAGAAGAGTCAGGAATGGCTGGCACCGCGCTATCAGGATGATGCCGATCAATGGGGAGTCCAAAAACTAGAAGTATGGGAAAACTACGGTAATTGGATGTTTGAAAATGGATTGCTCGATGGAGAGCTTGATGCAGAAAAAGCATTTACAAACGAATACTTACCAAACTAGGAGGAGAAAATCTTGGCTAATTCTTTAGTAAGCATACAAATAATACCAAAAACAAAAAATGGGGAAAATGTCATTCCGTACGTTGACGAGGCAATTGCCATTATTGATGCTTCTGGCATCAAATATGAGGTACACCCTCTTGAAACCACAATGGAAGGTGACCTAGATCAAATTTTTGCGGTTATTAAGAAAATGAACGAAAGAATGATTGAGATCGGCAGCTCGAATGTTATTTCTCAAATCAAAATTTTATTCCAGCCTGATGGCATTACAATGGATACCTTAACGGAGAAATATAAAGGATGAACACTGCTTTTAAGAAAGGATGGAGACCACTGCTTGTTCTCCTCCTTTTATTCTTATTATGGGAAGGGATTGTCAGATTTATTGAAGCACCATCCTGGCTAGTCCCTGCACCAAGCTTAATTTTTCAGGAAGCATATAACGGCTGGTCTCAGTTTGCACCGCACCTGCTTTCTACAACCAGTTTATCACTATATGGCTTTGCGATTGGTGCAGCTGTTGGGCTTGCCGCTGCCTTTTTTCTGCACATGCTTCCTTTTGTTAGAGAATCAGTTTATCCGCTTCTCATTCTTTCGCAAAACGTGCCAGTTATCGTTCTTGCCCCGCTTTTGGTTATCTGGTTTGGATTTGGAATCCTGCCGAAAGTCATTGTTATTACGCTTGTCTGCTTTTTTCCTATTACGGTTGCTGCACTCGATGGATTTAAACAAACACCCGCAGACTTAAAGCATTATATGAAAATGGCTGGAGCAACTAAACAGCAGCTTTTTTGGAAGTTAGAGCTTCCTGCTGCATTGCCTGGCATCTTTTCTGGCATTAAAATCTCGGCAACTTATAGTGTTATGGGTGCGGTGATTTCGGAATGGGTTGGTGCCAGGATGGGAGTCGGTGTTTATATGACATTAGCGTCCTCTTCTTTCCGCTCTGATCGAGTGTTTGTGGCCATCTTCGCCATTATGATCCTGAGTCTTTTATTCTTCTTACTCATTAAACTTTTAGAAAAGCTGATGGTTCGCTGGAAATGGAAGGAGGATAAGACAAAATGACCGTACTATCTTTAACAAACCTGTCAAAACGTTTTGGTTCTAACCATGTTCTAGACAAACTGGAATTGCACATTAAAAAAAGTGAATTTGTCTCGATCTTAGGACCTTCCGGCAGCGGAAAAAGCACGCTTTTTCATATGATTGGCGGATTGCTGACTCCTGATGAAGGAACAATTGCTTTAAATGAAGAAAAGATTAACGGAATAACGGGGAAAATCAGCTATATGCCACAATCTCCATCACTGCTGCCTTGGAGAAGCATTTTAGATAACACGCTCTTAGGTCAGGAGCTTCAAGGAAAAACAGATGAAAGCCGTGCAAAGGAAATGCTGAAAGTAGCTGGTCTCGGAGAGTATTTAAACGCATATCCTCATGAGTTATCGGGAGGAATGAAACAAAGAGCAGCTTTTATTCGCGCACTTTTAAGCCCGCAGGAATTAATGCTTTTAGATGAGCCCTTTTCTGCATTAGACGAGCTGACACGCTCCGATATGCAGCAATGGCTTTTGCAGATTTGGGAAGAGCTTAAACCGACCATCCTCTTCGTTACTCATAATATCGAAGAGGCAATCCTGCTATCGGATCGGATTGTTATATTATCTCACCGGCCTGCCAAAATTAGAGAAGGAGTGACCGTTCCGTTCTCTCGTCCACGGGATGAACAGTTGCCTTTATCTGAAGAGTTTATCCACTTTAGACAAAAGCTGCACAAATTAATACAAGAAGAAAACAGACAAACCTAATAATAATAGGATTTTCCACCCATTACAAAATAAACAATTCTCCCTATTCCTTAATATGGAAAATAATTTTAATCTATTAGTAAACCTATTAGATGGGAGGAATATAGATGAAAAAAAGATTACTATGTTTGCTTTTACTTCTATTCGCCTTCACACCAACGATACAAGCAGAAAATTTAGCAAAGGATGCTTCAGGAGTAGATGATTTTCAGCCTGAAGCAGAAAGAATGTGCTGGTACTGCACAGAATATGAATACTTCGGTGGGAATGGAGTTCCTTATGGAAAACGCTGTGTGGATGGATATTGGAGTCCAATCTGTCTGGAGTTTTAGAACATATCATACATAACGCTTAGCATTGATGTGCTAAGCGTTTTTTTATGATATGCTTTAATGTGCTAAGTTAACTTTGGACAATTAATTCCATCATATTTACAAATTTTCTTGCTTCATGCTCTTCTAGCCTATAAAGTTGTTCATTCCCCAATGTTTTCATATAATATTGTTCTTTTTCTTCCCAGAGTTTTATTTTTAACTGTTTATTTTCAGGAAAAACAAGCATAATATCAAATTTTGCAGCAGTTTCAGGTCGATAGTCTGTCTCTTTTGCATGATTTACCATATCCGTCACAATTATTGAATAGGTTTGATCTTGTATAATGGATTGCCCTACTGTATAGGAATACTCAATCGCAGCAAAAGCCGCATCTGACATAGATGGAGAAACAACGATATATTCTATACCTTCAGCTTTTAATGATCCAACTCCATACTTATTCTCCATAAAATCATTGGCAAAAATCATAATATAGCTAAACAAAAAACAAGCTGAAATGGCAAATATAACCGTTAAAAAATTTGGGACTATATGGCGCCTTTTTATCCTCCTGTTTTCAATTGCCTGAAAGACAAGTTGACGGGTTTGCTGTTTTTGCACATTTGACCTATAAACTTTATCTAACTCGTTAAAAGGCTCATCCATTCGAGAAGACTTCCTCATAACGCTCCCCCTTATTTTCCAGCTCCTTTTTTAAAGAGACTAATGCCCGAGATGTTGTAATCTTTACTTTGTTTTCACTCCAATCCAAAATGGTCGCTGTGTCTTTAATTGAAAACTCTTTTATTTTCCGAAGAATTAAGACTTCCTGATAGCTAAGCTTCAGCTTTTTTATAGCCTTATACAAAACTTCAATTTTTTCTCCTTTTAAGATGATTTCTTGAGGTGTATCATCTAGAGAGCCAAATTGGAAATGTTCAATAGGAATAAATAAAAAACGACTCTTCTTTCTTAAATAGTCAATGGCAATATGACGCGAAATCTTAACAAGCCAGGTGAATATATGTGATTCTCCATTAAATTGATGCAAATATTTGTACGCTTTAATAAAAGTTTCCTGTGTAAGATCCTCTGCTGCTCCTTTTTCATGAACGAGAAGAAAGAGGTAGCTATAAATTTTATCACTATACTCATCATAAATTTGTTCGAATGCTCTATCAGAAACCGAATTCACCAAATGGAAGCCTCCCCGTTTCTGTAATATTTCCCTTAAAAATAAACGTAATATTATGAATACTCAACAAGATACTATTACATTACCAATGATTGCTATGAAAATCCACCTATTTTTTACATTTGCCAAGGTTATTGTATCTTTTTTCCTGCAATACATCAGCCACATATTACGTTCGCCTTGTTTTATGGATGTTAGGCTTTAATAGTACAATCGAAGTGTAACTTTTTTATTTTCAATCTAGTTATTATATTTACAGCAAAAATAACAGGAAAATCTACTTAACTGTTCCTGCTTTCTTAAGGCAAAGGCTGTTTGACCTACCAACTTCTATCCTGTTCCTTCCTTCCCTCCTTAGTATTCATTATAGTTAGCACCTTCTACCTTTTTCTCATTTTTACCATATTGTAGAAGCATCCCGGGTGATTTCATGAGTTTTTTAGGCATGAATGTCCATTTATTTTCAAAAAGGCTGTTTATTAAGTCCCGTTGCAAACACATACATCTGTTCCCATTTGCTCATTTCACTTTTCCCGTTTTATAATTCGGTATATTCTGACAACTTATGCGTTTTTTTTTCGATAAAGTCTTTGTATCGGCAATTGCAGGTACAGGAAAGGGGTGAAATCGGGTTGCTGCCGTAAATATGTATTTACCAGGAGGGAAAGTAATTTGAAGAGAAAAAGAGGTTTTCGGTGGTTAAGTATTTTACTTACAGCTATATTGATCCTTCCTCTGCTGCTTCCGACCAGCAGTTTTGCAGAAGGAAATGGATCACCTCACACTTCATTTAGAAAGGCAGCTGTAGAATCTGTACAAAAGAAAATAAACAGTTCCTTATTAAAACAATTCAGTAAAGAAGATGAACAAGTAACATTTTTACTGAAATTCAAAGAACAGGCAGATCCTGCAGCAGCTGCTGTCAAAGCTGGTAAAAATGCTGTCAGCCAAAAGGCATCTCCTGCAAAAGCAACCTATATGAAAAGATCGGCTGTTCTATCTTCACTTAGATCTACTGCCATAGAAACACAAGGTTCGGTCACAGACTTCCTTAAGAAACAAGAAGAGCTTGGAAAAGCCAAGGATGTACAATCTTATTATATCGTCAATGCGATGGCCGTTACTGCTACTAAAGACGTTTTAGAAGAGCTGGCTAAATTCCCTGAGATTGAAAAAATCCTGCCTAATGAAACAAGACAGCTTTATAAGCCCGCAAAAGAAAAGCAAAAAGCGTCCCTTCAAGTACAGCCGGCAAAAGATGCAGAGACAAATGCAACAGAGTGGAATATTGATCGTGTTGGAGCACCAGCATTATGGGAAATGGGAATCGACGGTGCTGGCACTGTCGTTGCCTCTATTGACACTGGTGTTGAATGGAACCACCCTGCATTAAAAGATCAATATCGCGGTTTTGATCCTACCAATCCAAACCAGGCTTCACATGAGTTTAACTGGTTTGATGCAACAGCTGGACAGACAACTCCATATGATGATGATGGACATGGAACACATGTTACGGGAACAATGGTTGGTGCAGAGCCAGATGGAAGCAACCAGGTTGGTGTAGCTCCTGGTGCAAAATGGATCGCTGTCAAAGCCTTTACAGCTGATGGCGGAACGGATGCTGACCTCCTAGCGGCAGCTGAATGGATTCTGGCTCCAAAGGATGCAGAAGGAAATCCACATCCTGAATACGCGCCAGACGTCGTTAACAATTCTTGGGGAGGCGGCCCTGGTCTTGATGAATGGTATTTGCCAATGGTTCAAGCTTGGCGTGCAGCAGAAATATTCCCTGAATTCTCAGCAGGTAATACAACATTATTTAATCCAGGCGGCCCTGGATCTGTTTCTACACCAGCGAACTATCGTGAATCTTTTGCTACTGGTGCCACAGACATCAACAATGGATTAGGCAGCTTTTCTTTATTAGGTCCTTCTCCATATGATGAAATTAAACCTGATATTTCAGCTCCAGGAGTAAATATTCGTTCGTCCGTTCCTGGCGGCGGCTATGAAGGCGGCTGGAATGGCACATCAATGGCTGGGCCGCATGTCTCCGCTGTGGTAGCTCTCCTTCGCTCAGTGGATGCAAGTCTAACCGTTGATGAAATAGAACAGATCTTAATAACCACTGCTACACCATTAACAAATGGCACATATACAGAAGTACCAAACAACGGCTTTGGATATGGACTTGTTAACGCTTTTGATGCCGTTTCATCTGTCATGACAGGACTTGGTACATTAAAAGGTCAGGTATCAAAAGAAGGTGACGACGAAGAAGCACCTGAAATTGAACATACTGCACCTGAAGAAACATTTGCAGGAATGGATTTAGCATTGCAGCTGCAAGCATCTGATAATGTAAGTATTACGCAGGTTGAACTCCAATACTTAACAGAAGATGGAAACTACAGCACGGTCCAAGCTGAACGAGTCTCCGGAGACTATCAGAATGGAACGTATGAAGCTCTCATTCCAGGTGAAGCAATCGCCATACCATCTGTGTCCTATAAATGGAAAGCAACAGACTTCGGCGGAAATGCAATTGATTCAGACACATATGAAGTGTCCGTTGTACCAGGAATTACAACAGGCTACAGCGAGGATTTCGAATCAGCTCCTTCTGGCTGGACATCATACGGTGAAGGAAACAGCTGGGAATGGGGTGCTCCTGCTTCAGGACCTGACAGTGCTTCATCTGGTGAAAATGTATATGCTACTTCCTTAGCTGGAAACTATGCAAACAATGCAAATATGACTTTGCTGATGCCGCCAGTAGATCTTCCGGAAGGTAATGCTTATCTGCAATTCAAGCAATGGCATAATCTTGAACGTAATTATGATTATGGTCATGTGTTTGTTTCAACGGATATGGAAAACTGGACACAGGCTCTTCGCGTCAATGATGTGACAACTTCTTGGACGGATGGAGAAGTTGACTTAAGCGAATATGCAGGACAGCGAATATATATTGCATTTAATGTAACCTCTGATGGTTCTGTTCCCCGCGAGGGATGGTATATTGACGATGTCGCTCTTACATCTTCACCATTAGAATCTGCCTCTAAAGTCAGTCTTGGTGTAAAAAGAAATAGTGTTAACCCAAGCGGCGGCAGTGTTGCTCTAAAAGATAAAAAGATTGATCCAAATAAAATTGCACCTGCTTTCAGCAAGGAATATGACCAAGACAAAGGCGACAAAGAAGCAGCTCCTGTCCTTCTTCCAATCAGTGCGAAAGTAAGTGTATTAGAATCTGGACGCTCTGTCACAACAAATCCAGCAGATGGATCCTACTCTTTTGCACATGCAGCTGGTGAATTTACGGTTCTTGCAGAAGCTTATGGTTATCAGTCTGCCACACAGACTGTTGTCATAGAACAGGATAGTGAGTCAACAGCTAACTTTGTTCTAGAAGAACTTACTCAAGGGACAGTTTCCGGTACAGTTACAAATGAAGCTACTGGTGATCCAGTCTCGAACGCTACCCTGCTGTTAGTTGAAGATGGTGCTGTCTCACCTGTTACAACAGATGAGAATGGACAATATAGCCTAACTGCCTATGAAGGTGAATATACGTTAAAAGTTATGGCTCCTTCCTACTATAGCCAGGAAATCTCCGTGGACATTTCAGGAGATGTGGAGCAAAATATACAATTAAAACCTTTTATCGGCTTTGAAGGTGAGATTGGATATGATGATGGCACTGCTGAAAATGCACGCGCATTTTATGAAGCTGGAAACGGCTGGGCTGTGAAAATGTCCTTAGCTGAAGGACATGATCAAGCAATGGTAACTGGCGGCTTATTCCGTTTCTGGGATACAGAATGGCCAGTCCCTGGTGGAACTGAATTCCAGGTTGAAGTTTATGATGCAGACGGTACAGATGGTGCTCCTGGCACGAAACTTGCTGGCCCGTTTGATGCTACGGCATTGCGCAATGGCGAATGGACACATGTTGACTTAACGGAACATGGCATTACAGTAGATGATGATTTCTACTTAGTCTATATCCAAAGCAATATCAATACTGCATCACCTGGACTCGGAACAGATGAAGATGGTCCTAATGCTGAAAGAAGCTGGCAATTCGTTGACGGAGCATGGTCACCAGTTCCTGCTGAGGAAGGAAATTACATGATTCGTTCTGTTGTCAGCTATGAACTAACAGCTCCTGTCATTACTTCACCTGCTGATGGATCGTTTACAAAGAATAAAACCGCTACCATTGAAGGAACATCCGCTCCAAACGTTACAGTTGCCATTTATAATGGTGATGAAGAAGCAGTTCAAACTGAATCTACAAATGAAGGAACTTTCTCTGCTGAAGTACCTTTAACACAAGGTGATAACACGGTTACGGCGAAAGTAATAACAGAAACTGGTGCTACAGATGCTTCCCAGCCGGTAACCATCATTTTTGATGATACAAAGCCAGAACTGGTTATTACAAGCCCTGAAAATGACTCAAAAACAAATAAAGAAACGGTAACAGTAGAAGGTACAGTA
This sequence comes from Cytobacillus gottheilii, assembly GCF_900166665.1. GTDB lineage: Bacteria > Bacillota > Bacilli > Bacillales > Cytobacillaceae > Cytobacillus > Cytobacillus gottheilii_A. The sequence continues at coordinate 3,132,770 of NZ_LT800494.1, forward strand.
ACCGATGAAAACCTTGACTGGGTTAAAGTAAATGGCAAAAAAGCAAATGTTGAGGATGGCCAATTCTCCCTGAGACTTCTACTTGAAGAAGGAGAAAATGACATTAAGGTCATCGCTCAAGACAAGGCAGGCAACCGCATCAGAAAGAATGTCACAGTTGATGCGAAGTATACATCACCAGAAATTGAGAATCTAGTTCCATCTGAAAACCTGGAACTGAAAAAAGGCGAATCTGTTAAAATCGAATTCGACAGTGAGCCAGGGTTAGATGCTACCTTCAGTATTAGAATGCCTTTAACGAACGCTAGAGCTCAAGTTTCGAACGCTACGGAATTGCCTATGATGGAAACATCCGATGGACATTATGTAGGCTATTACACAGCAACTTCAAATGTTAAAGCTCCTGGTGCTGAAATAGAAGTGAAAATTACCGATGATTATGGCAATGAAAGCCGTAAAGTAGCAGAAGGAAAACTTTGGATTAATTCAAAAAACAAATCAAAAGGCAAGAAGAAATAAGTCTTTTTTTAAGTGTTTCTTGTTATTAGCAGCAAAAAAGCATGCCTATTCATACTTGGCATGCTTTTTTGCATATAAGAAACAAGGTAAACCCGCAATACCTTTGCTTCAATTAGAAGTTAAAGCAAGCAGCTCCTACGATGATCAATAGGATGAATAAAACAACGATTAATGCGAAACCACCACTGTAACCGCCGCCATATCCACCGCCGTAACCGCAGCCGCCATAGCCATATCCGCCATAACCATACATATTAAAGTCCTCCCTTTTTTTGTATATAACTCCTGTTAAGCATTAACATTTAAATTTTAGTAGCCGTAACCGCCGTAGCCCCAAGAAGCACCAATGATAATTAATAAAATAAACAATACTACTAACAGAGCAAAACCTCCGTTGTATCCGCAGCCTTCTGACATAGTCAATTACCTCCTTTGTTTGTTTCCATATATCCTATTCACTTTAGAGAAAATGTGCGCTAGACGAATACACATTTTTTAATAACTTAATTTCATTTCATCTAAAACTAGAATGTAATGCCCTTTTCGCTCCATAAAAAAATAAGCACAGCCATAACAGTGTGCTTATTTCTTATTCGGATTTTCCTTTTTTATATAGTTAAAGATTTCTCCTGATTCAAAGCAAGTTACCAAACGGTTTAACCAATCATAGTAATCAAGAGCTGAGGATAGCTTTTGTATATCCTCCATTGCTTTCAGCTTGATCTCTTCATTAGCATGTTCGGCATTAACAATGCTTTCCAGTTCTCTTTTAGACTTTTCCATCATTGAAATATTCATGGTAATGCTTGGTCTCCATCTAATGGAAAATTGGTCGATAAACATCTGATGCCAATCCTCCTCAGCTTGGTATAGGTCTTTTCTTTCACCTTTCCGCCAGACTTTTTCAGCCATTTTCAATTCCATTAAGCTTCTTACAGACGTGCTCATGCTAGTCTTACTCATGCCAAGCTCTTCTTTCATATCATCTAAAGTCATTGGCCTATTATGAAAATACATCATTCCATAAAGCCTTCCAATTGAATCACTGATTCCATATAAATCCATATTTTGGGCGATTGTTTCTATCACCCGATCACGAGCAGCAGCTAGCTTCTCATTTTCATTCATAATAATCACATCCATTACCAACTTAATGACCAAACATATTCTAAAAGAAAATCATTTTATCATACATTTTAAAATATTATTTACAAAAATTTTTCTCAAAACGGAGGAGAAATTTACATTTCTCACATGCCAACATTCTTAATATAGATTATCATTTTAAAAATAAAAGTAAAGAATGGACATAAATAGCATTAGGGAGTAATTTGGAGGATTTATAAGCATATACTAAATACAGTACGTACAGTTTTTTCTGTATAAACTTTATGCATGTATACAGTGAAATATGCAGATTGCCTTATGTAATGCATTCATTCTACAATTAAAAGGTCCTTATTTCACAGGATAAAAGAACGGGGTGAAAACATGAATGAAGAAAACGCAAAGATTAGTATCCGAAACGTATCGAAAATATTCGGAAAAAACACAAAAAAAGCCATTCAGTTATTAAATAATGGCGCAAACAAAACCGATATTCTCAAACAAACCGGCGCAACAATCGGGGTAAATCAAGCTACTTTTGATATCCATGCTGGTGAAATCTTCGTCATCATGGGTTTATCAGGCAGCGGAAAATCTACTTTAGTCCGCACATTAAACAGACTAATAGACCCAACCATCGGCGAAGTACTTATTGACGGAAAAGACATTACGAAAATGAAGAAAGATGAGCTAAGAGAAGTTAGAAGGAAAAAAATAAGCATGGTTTTCCAAAAATTCGCACTTCTCCCTCACCGCACTGTCCTTGAAAATGTTGAGTATGGATTAGAAATTCAAGGAATCACTGAGAATACACGAAAAGAAAAAGCACTCGAATCATTAAAGTTAGTAGGATTAGATGGTTATGAAAAGCAATATCCCAGTCAGCTGAGCGGGGGTATGCAGCAGCGCGTTGGTTTGGCAAGAGCACTTGCCAATGACACAGATATCTTATTAATGGATGAAGCTTTCAGTGCACTTGACCCATTAATAAGAAAGGATATGCAAGATGAATTACTTGAGCTCCAATCCTCTATGTCAAAAACCATTGTCTTTATTACTCATGATTTAGATGAAGCGCTAAGAATTGGTGATCGGATTGCATTGATGAAGGATGGAGCTGTTGTTCAAATTGGAACACCAGAAGAAATATTAATCAACCCATCCAATCAATATGTTGAAAGATTCGTAGAAGACGTAGACCTTTCGAAAATCCTTACAGCAAGCCATGTAATGAAGCGAGCTGAAACAGTACAAATTGACAAAGGGCCTCGTGTTGCCATTGAAATGATGAAAAAATTAGGTATTTCCAGCATCTACGCTGTCGATAAAAAGAAAACGCTGCTTGGTGCATTAACAGCAGATGATGCACAAGAAGCCATAAATTCAGGGAAAACACTGCAGGAAATCATCAAACGAGATGTTCAAACCGTGACAGAAGATACCCTTTTAACAGACTTATTCGAGCAAGTGTCCCAAGCAAGTATTCCAGTAGCAGTTGTTGACGACAATGGCCGTTTAAAAGGAATTTTAGTTAGAGGAGCAGTCATTGGAGCACTTGCTGGAAATAATGAAGCCATAAACTATTTACATAACACTGATGGCGACGCTCTTGTTAAGAAAAATGAAAATACAGAAGATCAAGTAAGTATTGTCAAGGAGGGACTATGATGGAAGATTTATTGCCAAAACTCCCTCTTGGAGATTGGATCGATGCATTTGTAGACTGGTTAACTGTTACGTTTGAATTTCTATTTGATGGTATTACAGTTGCCTTAGAAGGAATTGTCGAAGGATTATTAGCAGGTCTGGAAATAATCCCTTCTATTATATTGATTATCTTAGTAACAGCGCTAGCTTGGTGGCTGGCCGGAAAAAGTATGGCTTTGTTTACACTAATCGGACTATTTTTAATTGAAAACCTTGGCTATTGGGAACCTATGCTGGAAACTTTGGCATTAGTTTTAACCGCTGTATTTATTACAGTCATTATTGGGTTACCAGTAGGCATCTGGGCGTCTCAGAAGAAAGCTGTAAAGCAAATCATTACTCCAATGTTAGACTTTATGCAAACTATGCCAGCCTTTGTTTATCTTATTCCAGCAATCTTTTTCTTTAGTATTGGTGTTGTACCAGGCGTTGTATCATCAGTTATTTTCGCAGTACCGCCTACAATCAGACTTACAATACTAGGCATTCAGCAAGTGCCTGCCGACATTATTGAAGCGACCGAAAGCTTTGGTTCTACAACAGGTCAGCGTTTAATAAAGGTACAGCTTCCATTAGCGATGCCAACTATTATGGCCGGAATCAACCAGAGTATCATGCTTGCCTTGTCCATGGTGGTAATCGCTTCAATGGTAGGAGCACCTGGTCTCGGAGCAGAAGTTTATCGAGCTGTTACCCAAATCCAAATTGGAACAGGATTTGAAGCTGGTTTAGCAATCGTTATCATTGCTATAATTCTTGATCGTATAACTCAAAATATCGGGAGAAAGAGAAAAGCAAAATAATAGATTCGTTTTATTTCAGCTTCATTGAATGAATCAAGGCTGAGTCACAAGTATTTAACATGACAATAGAACTGAATGGTTAGGAAGTGAATCTTTCTAATCATTCGGTTTTTTTATTGTTATAAAGATTATCTTTTTAAACATGAGTGAATTGGAGCGGAGGATACTTAACTCCTATGCAGTCACTAAAAAGCGGCCGGAGAATGAACTCCTGGCCGCTAATTGGTTAGATACATTTATTCCTGATTACTTTCGACTAGTTCCCCTGTTCCCTCTTTATCCTTCAATTCATATGCCAGCTGATCAATACTTCCTCGAATATTGCCTTTACCAGAGAAATTTTCCAGCAGCTCCTTCACATCAATGCCAGAAGAAGCTTTTAATGTTTCCTGCATCGTTGACATAAGATTTGTCGCATAGCCAGTAACTTTATTGGCTCCGCCATTGCTGCTGTCGCTGCCCGTATCGACAACCGTAATCTTATCAATATTAGATAATGGGCTGGCAAGCTCTTTTGCATATTCAGGAAGCATTTTCAAGACCATATCCATAATGGCAGCCTGACCATACTGATCGAAAGCTTCTGCAATTTTGCGCTTTGCTTCTGCTTCTGCCAAACCTTTTAAACGGATAATTTCTGCTTCAGTTTCCCCTTGCGCTCTTTCTGAATCTGCTTTCGCTAAACCATCAGCTCGAATTCTTTCAGCTTCGGCACGAGCTTCAGCTTCAACACGATATTGGTTGGCATCAGCATCTGCCATTTGCTTGCGTTTACTCGCTTCTGCCTCCTGCTCAACAGCATAACGGTCTGCATCCGCTTTTTTCTTAACTTCAGAATCATATTGGCGCTCTCTTCTTAAAATCTCTTTTTCTTCTAATTCGATTTGCTTTTGACGCTCAATGATCTTAATTTGCATTTCCTGCTCAGTAACTTCCTGCTTTGAACGTGCCGTTTCAAGGTCATATGCCTGGTCAGCACGTGCTTTGGCAATATCCTGCTCTCTTCGGTATTCAGCTATTTTCATCTGATTTTCTTTTTCTGCCTCAGCAATTTCAGTCGCTCGCTGGAATTCTGCCCGCTTCGCTTCCTTATCAGCCTCCGCCTGCTGAATTCTTGTTTCTTTTTCAGCGATTGATGTAGCGATATCTGCGTCTCTCTTTACTTGAGCAATTCTTGGTTTCCCTAATGATTCCAGATAGCCATTTTTGTCACGAACATCTTTTATCGTAAACGAAACAATGATTAATCCCATTTTCGCAAGGTCTTGTGATGCAACCCTTTGTACTTCCTGAGAAAACTTGTCACGATTTTTATAAATTTCTTCTACTGTCATAGAACCTAGAATGGATCTTAAATGACCTTCCAGTACTTCTCTTGCTTCATTTTCACGATCTGCCTTCTCTTTGCCAAGAAATTGTTCAGCCGCTGTAGCAATTTCTCCGATGGACCCGCCAATTTTAATAATCGCTGTACCATCAGCCATAACTGGAACACCTTGCTCTGTATACACTTCAGGTGTTGAAACTTCCAGCTTGCTCGATAACAAACTCAATGGCTCAGCCTGCTGGAATACCGGAAGAACAAATGTACCGCCGCCACGGATAATTTTAATTTTATTTCCTGATTCATCAACATGGACATTTTTACTACCTAAAAAGCTTCCTGTCACAATCAGTGCTTCATCAGGACCTGCCGTTCTGTATTTCGTAATAAAAACACCGATTAATGCAATTAATAAAAACGCTACGATTCCTATAACAATCCAGATTGCATAATCCATCTTCCTAGTTCCCCCTATCAATCCCTATTTTATTTTCTGGCACTACATAAAGAACTCCATCCTTGCTGTCAACTACTAACACTCTTTCACCTTCCTTGATGACACCGTTATGAAAGCAAGCTGCTGGCTTTGAAATTCGGCCGCTATAGCTTTCAATTAAAATTTCGCCAAAGCCGTCCTCAGGTATGGATATTAACACTGTCGCAATTCTTCCTCTTAATGAATCCTCACTATATGCAAGCGATTCTTCAGCAGAAGATAATGGAATAAGTACAAATACATTTAAAAGCGTATCTAGTCCCAAGGCAATCACAGCCGATATCACCAGAATTAACATACTATTCATTGATGTTAGCAATTCAAATAAATAACCTGAAGCTGACATAAAGGTGATAAAAGCAAGGATCAAAACTGGATGCAGTATTCCGAGTGCTTCCCCAGCTCCTTCAAGCATGTCACCGAATAAAACATATAAAATTATCAAACTTCCTGAAATAATAAGTGCATAAAGATAAATCGTCTCAAGTGAAAGACCAAAAAGTTCCATTAACACCACTCCGTCTTAGCTATTTGCTTAAATTATAATTCTGCTCTCCTCCTCTCTATTTTTTGTTACCTGTATTACGAATGGTTTGGGAAAAGGTTTCAAAATAATACAAATTTTTCAAATGCAACGAATACACACTCTTGTATTTGTGGCAGTCATCAATCTTTCAATTCCTGCATATTTTATTTCATGGCATTTGGAAATATAATGGAGGTACATGGCTGATGGCTAGATCAGATAAGTATACGCAGAAAAAAAGCTTTTTCTGGCTGATTGCAGGATCACTAATCTTTTTATGTATAGCATCCGCAGCCGGTTTTTATTACTACGCAAAAAGTCAAATTGTAATTGAGGCACCGAAGGAGAACCTAGGAGAAAAAATCATCATTACACTTCCATCTGGAAAAAATATTTATACGTATGAAAATTTAGTTGTAGAGGAAAAGGGAAAACTTCTATATAAAGGGGAACGCAGCACACTTGATTTAACAGGTGGGATTGTCGTTTATGAAAATTGGGAATAGATATTCGATTAACCATAAGATCCTATTTACTTTAAAAATATATAACCCACTTAAAAAAAATAAAAATGAGGAGATCAATCTTGAAGTTATTAAAAAGAGCTGTATCACATACGACCGCTTATTTACGGTCTGCAATTGGCATTAAAAAACAAACGGAAACACCATTTAAAACAATTGCACATAGAGGTGCATCAGGTTATTGCCCGGAAAATACTTTAGCAGCCTTTGACATGGCTGTTGAAATGAAGGCAGATTATATTGAACTTGATCTCCAGCTTTCAAAAGATGGAGAAATAGTGGTTATTCATGATTTAAAACTTGACCGTACAACAAACGGAAAAGGCAGAGTGATTGATTATACGTATGAGGAGCTTCGTCAGCTGGATGCAGGTTCATGGTATTCCAATAAATACACTGGTGAAAGAATCCTTACTTTTGATGAAGTGCTAAATAAATATAAAAATAAAATTGGCTTGTTGATTGAGCTAAAAAAGCCTTCGGTTAATCCAGGGATTGAAGAAATGGTTGCTTCCGTACTTGAGAAGCATAACTGGCAAAGCTTTGGTGAAAATCAAATAATCATTCAATCTTTTGAACAAGCTGCCATGAAAAAGATGACTTCATTGCTGCCTGGTTTGCCTATTGGCGTATTAGTCAATTATCCGATTAAGAAAAAAGACGCAGAGGAAATTGCACAATATGCTGAATACCTGAATGTAAAATGGACTTTAGTGAATAAAAAACTGTTAGCCTACCTTGCCGCATATAACTTAAAAACCTTTATTTGGACAATCCGCACAAAAAAAGAGCTGGAGCAGATTAGACAATATTCAGTTGAAGGAATTGCCACAGATTACTTGAAGCTGTTTAAATGAACTGCCGAACAAACAGTAAAACACAAAAATAAAAAGCCGAATGATAAGTAGAATGAACTTCTTAATCATTCGGCCTATGGTCGTGTTAAAAACGTATGTTCCAGCCTCTTATGTTTGGTTAGGAACTGCTGTTATTATGCCATCGGATTATACGAGGATTTAGAAACGGATATATAAAATAACCTCAAGCTTATAAGTCTCATCTTTAAGTCCCGCAATAGGTTACATATGGCTGGTCTGTAGCAGCTGGGGCATTTCTATACTTCTGCTGTATTTCTCCTGAATGTGAAAATGGCTGTGAGAGAACTTGCAGCAGTTCATTCATAACCTCATAATTACCACTTTTCTCAGCTGCTTCAAGCGCTTCTTCAACTAAATGGTTTCTTGGGACGACAGCTGGGTTGTGTTTTTTCATGAGTTCTTGGACTTCCTCTTTGCTTTTATCTTGTTTGCTTAGTCGGTTCTGCCATTTTTCATGCCATTTCATAAAATCTTTTTCATTGAATAGCGAATTTTCCTCTTGAAGATGAAACGTGAGTGCCAGAAAGGTATTGGTGTAATCAGCATGATGTGTCTGCATTAACTCCAATAACTCTTTAATCAGAACAGCATCTTCTTTTTCATCATAGAATAAGCCTAATTTTTTTCTCATTCCTTTTAGCCATTCCATTTCATATGCTGCAGAAAAGCTTGATATTGCTTCCTGGGCAAGCTCAACCGCCTTTTTCTCATCTTCATCAAGAATTGGCAATAGCGATTCTGCAAATCTAGCCAAATTCCATGCTGCCATATATGGCTGATTACCATATGCATAACGGCCTTCTCTGTCGATGGAACTAAACACAGTCGCAGGATCGTACTCATTCATAAATGCACACGGCCCATAATCAATTGTTTCTCCGCTTATTGTCATATTGTCAGTATTCATTACCCCATGAACAAAACCAATTAATTGCCATTTAGCTACAAGCTCTGCCTGTCTTTTTATAACTTCTTCCAAGAAGGCCAAATTAGGATTTGCGCTGTTTTTCACGTCTGGATAATGGCGATCAATCGCATAAAAGGCAAGCGCCTGCAGATCTTCAGTATCTCCAAAAGCGGCAGCATATTGAAACGTACCGACCCGCAAATGACTAGAAGCCACTCTTGTTAATACAGCTCCGGGCAGAACCTTCTCCCGCTGAATCTTATCACCTGTTAATGTAACAGCAAGACTCCTTGTTGTCGGGATATGAAGGGCATGCATGGCCTCACTTATAATGTATTCTCTAAGCATTGGACCTAGCGCCGCCCTGCCATCTCCACCTCTTGAAAAAGGGGTTCTGCCAGAGCCCTTCAATTGAATATCATATCTTTGATCGCCTGTAAGGTGTTCACCTATTAACATCGCACGTCCATCCCCAAGCATATTGAAATGACCGAATTGGTGGCCAGCGTATGCCTGAGCAATTGGTTCTGCATGCTCTGGAAAGCGACTTCCTGAAAGGGTTTCTGCACCTTCCTCTTTTTGCAATAAGTCCGAACTCAGCTGCAGGGAATCTGCCAATTGATGATTAAACATCACTACTTTAGGGGCAGACACAGGATTAGCATCCATTCTTTTATAAAAAATTTCTGGTAAGTTACCATAACTGTTATCCAAGGCCCATCCGAACTGATCTTTCAAATAAATCACCTTCCTTTATCAATCTGCATGTATGTATTCATTTTCCGCTACCTATAAGGAATTATCCGTTTTTTTATCATCATACCATTTTATTTTTCTAGATTGGAGAAAGATGCTTATCCCCCGCCAATATGGAGGGGGATATCTATTTTCATGCGAGCGGCCGAGACACAAATTGTGATAAATAGTTTGCATTTAAACGGCTATGCTGCGGGAGAAGATAGGCAGATTGCGTTGCTCCTTCTTTTCTTAGCGAATTTAGGGCATCTATCATACCTTGAGAGTTTTCCATGCCAATACCATGACCAAAAAATGAATCTCCGCCTAAATAAATGCAGTTTTCACCTGTCCAAACTGGATGATCGAAATCAGGGTTATAAAAATAGACGATATCTCCTGGAATATAATCTCTGCCTTCCTTTGTCACAATCCCTAAATCATGATCATAATTCCAGTCCCATACAAGCAGTCCTTGAAACAATGTATTAAATCGGCTTGTTGAAATAGATGATAAGACAGCTTTATAGCACATAAGAACAATGGCGGTTGTACATTCAAAAGCATACTCCTTGCTGTTTTTATAAACATCTATTATTGCATCTGATGGAAGAACGGATGGATGTAATAAGTAGCCATATTTTATTTTTTTCCAAATGGCAGGATTAAATTTAGAAGTTGGGAATGGCGCAAATTGAACTTCACTTTCATGCAGATCTTTGGCAGCTTGAATAATATTTTCCCTTAGCATTAATTCAAAGTATAGTTCATGAAGTGATTGATATTGATGAACTGTTGGACTGCTTTCTAAAGCAAGAAAAATCTCTCGCTGTATTCCCTGAAATTGGCTAATGGCCGGTTTGATGGCATAGTTAATCACTACAGACAACGGGTACCCTCCTTTATGCCATGCTGGTAAACACATGAATACTTTATATTTTATGGGTTTCAGACTAGAAGGGTTACAATGAAATAAAGATACGGCCGAAAGCGTCTATATGCACTCAGATGTTAAATTGCTCTCCTTTGGGGTATAGGAAGATTAAAATACGAAGGGAGAGGGTTTTCATGGCTAATGATAAAAAGTTTGATCATCCTGAACAATATAAAACCGATAAAGAGAGCTTGTTTGACAAGTTTGAATCAGAAAAAAATGTCGATCCCCTGCCTGTGGAAGATTTAAATGAAGAGGTTAAAGAAGAAAAAGAAGGCGAGAAAACCAAGGACACTTCTTCAACAGAGAAGAAATATGAAGCGGATTATAAAACGGTCAAAAAGAAAAAATTATTCGGTAATGATTAGCGTTTTTTTTAAAATAAATCGATAAAACCGTTATATTTAAAAAAGTCAGTCTCTGAAACTGGCTTTTTTACAGTCTAATATAAAAGCCTAATGCATTCAGTAAATTAACTTTGACAAGGAAGCTAGTAAGTGCTAATTTTAAGAATGATAGAGAAGTTTTTAATATTACGAGGTGTTCAATAGTGAATAAAGAAGTAATTAAATTTATTAGACAAAGCTATAATATGACCCAGCGAGACTTTGCGCGCATAGTCAGCTGCAGTTTTTCCCTAATCGCTCTAGTAGAAGTTGGTAAAAGAAGAGTCACAGCAGACTTAGAACAGAAAATTAAAATAGCATTTGATATCGACGATAAACAGCTTCAATCCATTACCTCCCTTATTTCAGAATTCAGCAAAGGGATCCCTCCATTTATGTAAGGGCAGGGCGCCCAAGACAAACTTATTTAAATCCAGCCTTTTTCTTCTGCGCTAGAAATTGCCTCAATTCTGTTTTTAGCCTGCATCTTGCTTATAATATCAGACATATAGTTTCTGACCGTACCATGTGAAAGAAAAAGAGTTGCTGCAATTTCTTTTGTTGTTTTTCCTTCAGATGCCAATCTTAATATTTCCTGTTCCCTGGATGTAAGTGGATTCTCATATTTCATAGCTCCTAATATTAACTCTGGGGCATATTCTCTCTTTCCTTTCATTACATTACGAATGGCTGCAGCCAATTCCTCACTTGAACCATCCTTTAATAAATAGCCGGAAACATTTGCGTTTAAGGCTCTTTCCAGATAGCCCGGCCGTGCAAAGGTAGTGAGAATAACCATTTTGCAGGGATGATTTTCACGATTTAAAGTCTCAGCTACTTCCAGGCCATTTTTATATGGCATTTCGATATCCAATAAACACACATCAGGATTTAAAGAACATATTTGTTCTAATGCTTGCCTTCCATTTTCAACTTGCCCAATCACTTGCAGGTCCTCTTCGAAATCAAGCAAAGTGCCGAGCGCGCCTCTTAACATGCTTTGATCTTCAGCAATTAATATTTTGATCATGTTTATCCTCCCGAAACGACTGGAACGTATATTTGAACGACTGTTCCTTTGTCATTTTTCACATGCAGCTTTCCGTCAATCAGGCTAAGCCGTTCTCTCATCCCTTTTAATCCATTGCCCTTTGAATGCTTTTCAAACATACCTGTTCCGTCATCTCTAACTGTTAAGAATAGTGCACCCTCATCCTTTACAAATTCCAACAGGCATTTTTTTGCTTGACTATGCTTAACGATGTTTGTTACCGCTTCACGAACACACATGCTTAAAATACTTTGCAATACCATTGGGATTTTATTTACATCTGTATGTTCCACTAGTTCATACTTGATGCCAGCAGCATTCAAAAGGGCTTCTGCCTCAATTAGCTCTTCAGAAAGTGTTTTTGTTCTCATATCGGAGACAAGCTCTCTTACTTGCCTTAAAGCAATTCTTGAGGTTTTCGCAATCTCTAAAGCCTCATCTCTCGCTTTTGCTGCATCCTTATCAGCTAACTTGCCGACTAATTGGGCTTTTAATGTAATCAGTGATAAGGTATGTCCCAGTGTATCATGCAGATCTCTGGCAATTCGCAGGCGTTCTTCTTTTTTAACAAGTACTTCAATCCTTTCATTCGCTTCTTCCAGCTTTCTTTCCAGCTCCATCTTCCTATTCATTGAGCGGATGCCAAAAGGACTTACCAGCATGATCACTATAAAAACAAACAATATATATAAATTACTTGACAGTACAAATGGTAAATGAAGAAGAATTGGAAACAAAAGAGCGAAGGTTAACCCACCCAATGCATAATAAAATGTGCGTTTCTCAGGAAACCAGGCAATAAAATGAGCCGTGAAAAAACCTAAAAATAGAAAGTTTAAATTATAAAAGACTGATAATATAAGAATAATCAGCAGCTGGCCAACGATCCACTTATGAAAAATATGTCCCTCAATTAAGAAATAGAGCTGCCGATAGGAAATGAAAAAAATCAGCATCAGAACATATCCTATGTACATTTTCCAGCCTTGTTCTGTGCTTATATAATAAAAAGGCATAATAAAATAGATAAGGAAGACATACGGAAAATAACCATATCTTTTTGGAAATATTTCAATCTTCCTTATCCTATTTAACATGTTATGCCACCGCCGCTTCTTGTTTTTTCCTAATATAGATTGATAGTACCATAAAAATTACCAGATATGCTCCTAAAATCCAGACATTATTCCATTCCGGCAGCTCCCCTTTTACAAGCCGCCATGCCCCATTTCCATAGTTATAAGCAGGAAGCCAAGTTGTAATATTTTGAATAAATCCAGGGAGAATATCTATAGGCATCCATAGTCCCCCTGTAATCGCAAAAGCAATATAAAGAAAATTACTAATCCCTGAAGCAGTATCTACTTTTTTCATATTTCCTATTAAAATGCCAATAGCAAGGAAAGGAAATGAAGCAGCTAAAATCCAAAATCCGCTTGAAATCCATTGCATCGCACTTAATTGAACTCCATTTATAAGCGCACCAGCTAAAAAAATTATGATGATGGAGAAAATATGGATAAAAGTCTGTCCGGCCATTTTAGAAATAAAATAAATCGTATCAGATAGCGGAGTGATCCGCATAAACATAGACCACCCTTTAGCACGTTCTTCGACTAGCCGAATTCCTAATGTCATGATACTAGTTCCCATGACACTGAAAACAGTCATCGACATTAAATAATGAGCCTGCCATTCCTCTTGATTGCCTATGCCAGTATTAAATATTCTCGTAAAGAGTGTGTAAAAAAGGATCGGCATAAATAACGACCAAAACACATAATAAGGATTGCGCAAAATTCTAATAATTTCTACTTTACACTGCATCATTAACATTCTCAATGACATCTGCTCCTTCCTGTGCTGTCAGCTGCTCAAATGCCTCATCCAGCCTGCCGCTTTCAACCAATATTTCCTTTACATCAAGTTTTCGGTTAAAAATTTCAGTTAACACTACGTCACTATTGTTTGTAACAAGATAGCAGCGATCACCTTTTTGGTAAACTTCCGTTATTGAGGAAATTGATCTTAAGTCATTAAACGACGGCGCATACTGACCTGGCACAAATGAAACCGTGTGTCTTGACAATTTAGACTTTATTTCAACTGGTGTTCCATCCGCAATCACCTTTCCTTTTTGAAACAGGATAATACGATCAGCAGCATCATCTGCTTCCTGTAAATAATGTGTGGTAAAGACAATCGTTTTTCCTTTACTCTGAAGTTCTTTTACCGTATTCCAAAATTTCCGCCTGCTGCTAATATCCATTCCCACAGTGGGCTCATCAAAAAAGAGCAAATCGGGGTTACCAGCTAGTGCAAGAGCAAAGGATAACCTTCTCTTTTGACCGCCCGAGAGCTTATCTGCTCTCTTCTTTAAATCTTCTTCATTCAAACCTGTCAGCGTAACTAGTTCATGTATGGATAGCGATTTGGGGTAGTAGCTTCTAAAAAGCTGAAGAATTTCACGCACCGTCAAGGCATCAATGACACTCACCTCTTGAAGCATGGTGCCAATCCTCTCTTTTACCTTCTTATCTTTTGGCTGTGATCCAAATAAAGTAACCTCTCCTTTACTTGGCTGAAGCAATCCCAGCATCATCATGATGGTAGTCGTTTTTCCAGCACCATTGGGACCTAAGATTGCAACGATTTCTCCCTTCTTTATTGTAAAAGCAACATCATTGACAGCCTTCATTTCTTTAAACGTTTTTGTCACTCCGTTTAGTGTAATGATCGTCTCCATTTTTTTACACCTCCAGTGTCATCTTCATCCTACAATAATGCACTGATTGCCATTAGTGGATATTGTCATTTAATTGAGATGACATTTGTCATCTTAAAGGATGATGAAAACCTTCCGGCTGGCAAGTTTAATACGGCGGACGGCTAGGCTTATTTTCAATAGACATCTGAGATTTAAAAAAACTCCCAACAGCCTGTTGGGAGCCATAGATAACATCATTTTTTTGCAAGCATTTCATAAACATCATTCATATTTTTGCAGCCTAAAGCTTCAACCTCTTGACCGTATTTCAGCCATAGCTTTGCGGTTAAAATTGCGTCTCCTAGAGCATGATGCCGATTGTGAACGATAATTCCTTGACGTTTGCAGCAATCTTCAAGCTTAATGGAATTTTCTTCGTGTTCAACGAGCCGATACAAAAATGAAGTATCAAACAAACGATGCCTAAATGGCGTTTTAAAATTCGTCCAGCACGCCTGCTGCATAAATTTTTTCTCATGAGCACTATGATGGGCAATAAGCGGCAGATCTTTCACATATTTAAAAAATTGTATTAAGGCTTCGGATATTTGCGGAGCCTCATCCAAGTCTCTAGGATTAATTCCTGTTAATGAAACGATTTCTTCTGACAGCTCTTTTGATGTGTGAATTAGGGTGTAAAAGGAATCATCCACTAAAAGCTCGCCATTTCGAATTTTCACTGCTCCAATGGAAAGGATTTGATCTCCCTTTTCTGGATAAAAACCTGTTGTTTCTATATCAAATACAACTGCATTTAAGCTTTTAAGCGGCATGGTCATAATATCATTCGCTGCGATCTCTCGCTGCAGCTGCCTCATATAAGCAAGATGCTGCGAGTTCTCTTTGGAGAGACCGCCAAATAGGTTCCTGATCATTCTCCATGGTTCATTCGCCATTTTTACACCTTCTCTATTAAAGCAATAACATATTGATGCAGCTGCTTTGCCTGTTTCAAAATGTGCTTTAATTCTGCTCTTTCAATCTTTGATAATCCCACCACATTCAGATAGTGTGCATCCTCATATGAGGTGACATCCTTCATCCTGTTAACACGGATTTGAAGCAGCGCTTTATAGGCAAAATAGGAATCTTTAAGCTCACTGGCATATTGTTTATCCTTTAATAATGCAAGCATCCTAGCCTCTGTTGAAGTTACCTGAATTCCTTCCTTTACAGCTAATATTCGAATAGCATTTACAAAGGGAATAAAAGCTGAATATTTTAAATCAATACAGCCATGATATTTTCCTTTTTCTTCAACAATAATTTGTCCTAGAGGTCCGATTGAGTTTTTGAAATGCTGTACATTTTCCATGACTCTTTTAACCAGGTAAGAATGTTTTTGACCATATTCATGGATAAAAGTCTTTAATTCTTCCACTAATTGCTCTTCTCCTATCAGAGAACGTGCATCATAAAAAATTTGCAAGTTGCGTATAGATGCCCAGCTTGCCTCCTCCATCCAATCCTTCAACTGAAACCGCCACTCTTGTAACGATTTGCACCATAATGGATTGCTGCTCATAACATTGCCTTCACAATATGGATAACCTACCTCATTTAGCCCGAAAGATATTTCCTCTCCTAAACGAAGGAAAAACATATTCGCCTCTTTTGTATCTTCTTTATAAATAATTCCATGGTCTTGATCACTGAAGAGCCCCTGTTCAAATCTGCCTCCACTTCCCGTAAGAAAAAAGGCAAAATTACACGGTGGTTCTCCTATCTTCTCTATTGTCAGCATAACAACATTTTCAATAATACGATCGTGGAATTTATTTAACATATCTGTATTCTGCATATTTTGATTTACATTTTTAGCTTTCCAACTCTTTATATCAAGATAACTGGAGAAAGAAGTTTCCAAACTAACCCTTCCTTTTTGAAGCATCTGAATTTGTTTAAAACTTCATCATGCTAAGCAGATAAAAATAATGCCCATAATCGCAGTTGATTAT
Organism: Cytobacillus gottheilii; assembly: GCF_900166665.1. GTDB lineage: Bacteria > Bacillota > Bacilli > Bacillales > Cytobacillaceae > Cytobacillus > Cytobacillus gottheilii_A. The sequence goes on from NZ_LT800494.1 coordinate 3,149,392, forward strand.
GGGCATCTCTGACCTTACTTGTTGAAAATCAAGAGCTTAATTTCTTGTTATCTTCTGCCATAAATACTTCAGGATAACCATAGCTGCCATGCTCACTCATGTCAAGGCCCATAATTTCTTCTTCTTCCGTAACACGAAGTCCGCCAAGTGCCTTCTTGATCACAAATAGGATCGCAAACGATACAGCAAAAGCGAATGCTCCTGAAACGACAACACCTAGAGCTTGAACACCAAGCTGTGTAAATCCGCCGCCGTAGAATAATCCTGCCTGACCAACTGATGCAAGCTCTGGTGTAGCAAAGAATCCAGTTGATAAAGTACCCCAAACACCCGCAGCTCCGTGAACAGATAACGCGAAGATCGGATCATCAATTTTTCTCTTTTCAAAGAAACGAGCACTATAGAATACAAGAACTCCGGCAACTAAACCGATCAGAACTGCCGCCCATGTATCTACGAAAGCACATGATGCGGTAATGGCAACAAGACCAGCTAGTGCACCATTTAACAGTGTTGGCACATCTGATTTTCCTAAAACAATCCAAGAGATAATCGCTGCTGCAACTGCACCTGCTCCAGCTGCAAGATTCGTGTTAAGAGCAACAAACCCGAAGAATCCGCCATCTACAGAAACGGTGCTTCCCGCATTAAACCCGAACCAGCCTACCCATAAAATTAAGACACCTAAAGCCGTATAAACTTGATTATGTCCAAAGATATTATTCGGAGAACCATCTTTATTATATTTACCAATACGAGGTTTCAGTAAAATCGTCGCGGCTAAAGCAGCCATTGCACCTGTTAAATGGACAACTGTAGAACCTGCAAAGTCCTGCTTGCCATGTTCTGCAAGCCAGCCGCCACCCCAGATCCAGTGAGCAACAACAGGATAGACGATTGCAGAAAATAGAATCGTAAAGATAAGATATACAGATAATTTCGCTCTTTCAGCAAATCCGCCTAACGCAATCGTAATGGAAATTCCCGCAAATGCTAATTGGAAAACGAAGAAAACAGCTGAAGATAACCCCATACCCTCAAGCTCTTGCCCGGAGTAGAAGAAATTTGAGAAGCCGACTAAGAAGTTTGCATTATCTCCAAATATAAAACCAAATCCTACTGCCCAGAAAACAAGTGATGCGAGTCCGAATGTAACAATCGTTTTACCGGCAATATGCCCCGCATTTTTCATCCTTGTAGAACCTGCTTCCAGCATAATGAATCCGCCAATCATAAAAATAACTAAAATTGCACTAATCATGACCCACAGGCTGTTCATTAAAAATGTAGCATCCATCGTTTTTCCCCCTTAAATTTTTATGTCACATTTATTAACTATTAGATGTTAGATTATGTGACATGTGATAATTAACTCTTATTTTACTTGAAATTATAAAGAAGTCAACACGAAATTTATAATTTTCCGAAATTTATGTTATAATTTCTTCCATCACCCTTTCTCACCGCATATTCGTCATCTTTGCGGACAAAATAAAAAAGCAATTTATGATTAATACCGGATCAAAAACATATCTGGGATCATGGATTGTGACTACCTTGTTGGGAGTGATGGATCATGGCAAGAAACAAACTATTAGTACCCGGTTCTGAAAATGCTTTAGAACAAATGAAGCAGGAAATTGCAGGGGAGTTTGGCGTACAGCTTGGTGCAGACACAACCTCAAGAGCAAACGGATCTGTTGGCGGCGAAATGACAAAACGGCTCGTTGCCCTAGCAGAGGAACAGTTGAAAAATCAACAGTAAATAAAAGGGATGCCATTAAAATCGGCATCCCCTTTTTTATGAATATTATTGAGATATTTGATCTTTCTCGTTTAAGATACTTTCCTCTAAATACTGCGACTTATCTCCATAGACATTTGTTATATGTTTTTCACCCCATGCACAAAGAAGATCCAGGATAGACTGCAGACTTTCTCCATACTCACTTAATTCGTATTCAACCTTAGGCGGTATTTGGTTATACACAATTCGATTAATCACACCATCATCTTCAAGCTCACGCAATTGCTGCGTCAGCATTTTCTGCGTAATATTCGGCATAAGCCTTTTCAATTCGCTTGTCCGTTTTTTTCCATGAGTCAAATGACAAAGGATTACACACTTCCATTTCCCTCCAATAACTTCAAGGGTAGCTTCTACCCCAATATTATATTTCTTTTTCTTCATTTTGCTTTCTCCTTTCGATAGGCACCAAAAGGTTCCTATCGCACTTTTTGGTTTCTATATTACAAAAAAGTACGTTCTTCTCTTTTGAGTGGTTATATTTCATAATAGCTTTTGCACACCGAACCATACTATACCATTCTAACAAGGAATGGAAAATATAATTCAGGAGGAAAATGTATGCAAAAGAAAAATAATCAATTTGCATTGCTTGCATTGGCCATCAGTGCCTTTGCTATTGGTACAACAGAGTTTATTAGTGTTGGCCTTCTCCCTCTCATTGCAGAGGATTTAAATATAAGTCTGCCGATCGCTGGACTAACCGTTTCTGTTTATGCGCTGGGAGTTACAATTGGGGCACCGATTCTTACATCCTTAACATCAGCCGTTCCCCGCAAAACTTTACTAATTTGGATTATGATCATTTTCATTATCGGGAACATGATCGCTGCAGCTGCTGTAAATATTGAAATTTTACTGATTGCACGGCTGATTTCAGCTTTTTCCCATGGTGTATTCATGTCAATTGGCTCAACTATTGCAGCAAGTTTAGTGCCTGAGCACAAAAGAGCTGGCGCCATTTCAATCATGTTTACCGGTCTAACAGTAGCAACAGTAACAGGAGTTCCATTTGGAACATTTTTAGGACAGCATTTCGGATGGCGGCTTGCCTTTATAGCAATTGTCATCATTGGTGTGATCTCACTTATCTCAAACAGTGTATTAATCCCAGGCAACTTGCCTCGCGGGAAAGCAACGAAAATAACTGAACAGTTTAAGCTGTTTAAAAACGGTCAATTGATTCAAGTATTTCTTATTACAGCTTTAGGCTATGGAGGAACCTTTGTCGTATTTACTTATTTATCACCGCTTTTGCAGGATGTAACGGGTTTTGAAGAAAATACAGTAGCTCTTCTATTGCTTATTTACGGCATAGCCATTGCGATTGGGAACATGACAGGCGGCAAGTTAGCTAATACTAACCCGCTCCGCGCACTTCTTTATATGTTTATCATACAGGCAATAATATTATTTATCTTACCTTTTAGTGCTTCAAATAAAATAGCAGGATTAGTGACCATTTTGTTTATGGGTTTATTTGCTTTTATGAACGTACCTGGTCTGCAATCCTATGTAGTGATTCTTGCAGAAAGATACGTCCCCGCTGCAGTTGATGTTGCATCAGCTGTTAACATCGCTGCTTTTAATGCCGGAATTGCCATTGGGTCTTATGCAGGCGGACTTATTTCAGATCAATTAGGGTTAATTCACACAGGCTGGGCCGGCGGGATTATGGTACTCGGTGCTGTCATATTGACAGGAAGAAGCTTAAAAGCAGAAAAGTTGTTTCGAGCGTCACAAGCTTAAAGTGTTTTATAACCATTCATTCGTTTTAAAAGTTTAGGAGGTGATGTCTAAGGTTTTCGTTTTCATTTTCACTTTAAATAATCAGAAATATATAGATCATACGTAAATGGAGGAAATAAAAATGACTGCAAAAAGTGTACAAGATAAAACAACCTTGCATAATGGCGTTCAAATGCCATGGTTTGGTTTAGGAGTATTTAAAGTTGAGGAAGGTCCCGACACAATTCATTCTGTTAAAGCAGCCATAAAAAATGGCTATTTGAGCATTGACACAGCTGCTGTTTATCAAAATGAAGAGGGTGTTGGAGAAGGGATTCGCCAAGGACTTGCTGAAAGCGGCTTAAAACGCGGGGATTTATTTATTACCTCCAAAGTCTGGAACGCAGATCTTGGTTATGAAGAAACTTTGGCAGCTTATGAAACAAGCCTTCAGAAATTGGGATTAGATTACCTGGACCTTTATTTAATTCATTGGCCAGTAGCAGGAAAATATAAATCGGCCTGGAAAGCCCTTGAAAAATTATATAAACAAGGTCGTGTAAAAGCAATTGGTGTCAGCAACTTCCAAATTCACCATCTTGAAGATCTAATGAAGGATGCAGAAATAAATCCAATGGTTAATCAAGTTGAATTGCATCCAAAATTAACACAAATGGAATTGCGCGATTTTTGCAGACAGCATGCGATCCAGATTGAAGCTTGGTCACCGCTTATGCAAGGCGAATTACTGACACATCCAGTTCTTTTGAAGATAGCTGAAACACACGGAAAGTCTGTTGCACAAATCATTTTGCGCTGGGATCTTCAGAATGAAATCATTACCATTCCAAAGTCAATAAAAGAACATCGAATTATTGAGAACTCATCTATTTTTGACTTTAATCTTTCATTACAAGAGATGGAAACGATTAATCTGTTAAATGAAAACAGACGAGTTGGACCAGATCCTGATCATATTGATTTTTAAATAAGGCACTATTTTTAGGGATGTTGTTCTTAATAATCACGACAAAGAGAAAAGATGTGCACTCATCTGATTTTTTACTCTTATAAATAAACAAAAAGAAGCTGGAACATAAGTTTGCAACACGAATCATAGAACCGATTGGTTAGGAAGTGAATCTTTCTAATCATTCGGTTTTTTATTTGATAAATTCGTGTTTTAGAAATGTTATTTTAGTTTTTTCACAGCAGCTTTAACTTTATAAAATAATTCTGAAATTATTTATTTAATACGAAACTAATTTTCCATTTCTACGTATATATTGTCAATAAAATAAGAACAAAGAGGTGTTTTTCATGAAAATGAAAAAGAAAGAAGAACATAAAAAGTCGGCGTATTTTGAGGCTGCAATCGAGCTGATGGAGCCGATTATTCTTCTTTTCCGCTACTTAATCCGAGGGGCACTGAAACTTTTGGAGTAAATATGTACCTCTTTTGACACATTTTTGGTCATAATTTACTTTTAATATCTCTTGCCTAATGTTAATATTGTGGCAACCAAGACTATTTTCCTAAAGGAGTGTTTAGCATGTTAACTTTTCAGTCTCCGAATGACGTAATTGACCAAAAGCAATTAAGAGAGAAAATTGACGTACTTCGTGCTAAACTCATTAAAACTGGATTGGAGAATGGTTTTCAGCATGTACAAACTATTAAAATTAGTCAAGATCTTGATGAACATATTGCACTATATCAAATACAATATTGCTATAACTCTTACGAATAAAATTTAAACTTTTACAGATTGTAATAATTGAGTCATATAGCTCATAACCTCTTTTTTCATATCATCTCTTTGCAAAGCATAATCAATTGTTGCTTTTACATACCCAAACTTGTCTCCAATATCGTATCTTTCGCCTTCAAATTCGAAGGCGAAGACCTCTTGTATCTCGTGCAGCCGGTTAATGGCATCTGTTAATTGCACTTCCCCGCCTGCTCCAGCTGGAAGATCCGCTAAAATCTTAAAGATCTCTGGTTTTAATATGTATCTGCCTGAAATAGCCAGATTGGACGGCGCTTCTTCTGCTAATGGCTTTTCGACTAATCTTTCAATTGCTACCACTTCTTCATTATGATCCTGATTCCGCGGATGAATAATCCCATATTTATGAACTTCTGTCCAATCCACACGCTGAACACCTACTATAGAGGAACTAAAGCGATTAAACATCCGCATTAATTGCCTAAGGCAAGGCTGTTGAGATTTGACAATATCATCTCCAAGCAAAACCGCAAAAGGCTCATTGCCAATAAATCGGCTCGCACATAGAATAGCGTCTCCCAGTCCTCTCGGTTCCTTCTGGCGGATATAGTGAATATTGGCCAAGCTTGAAATCTCCTGTACTGTATTTAACATATCAAGCTTCGCCTTTTTAAATAACGTTTCTTCAAGCTCATACGATTTATCGAAATGATCCTCAATCGCTCTCTTTCCTCTTCCCGTCACAATAATAATGCCCTCAATCCCTGACTCAACTGCTTCCTCAACAATAAATTGAATCGCCGGTTTATCGACAATCGGCAGCATTTCCTTTGGCATCGCTTTTGTAGCAGGCAAAAATCTTGTTCCAAGACCAGCAGCAGGTATAATTGCTTTTTTAACACTCATCATATTCCTCCTAATGAACTATTATAAAGACGCTCCCGAAAATGCTCTCTTCACCTTTCGATTAAAGACAAAATACTTACCACACCATTCCCCTGCAAATTCTTCAATTACCTATATGGTTCCTGCATAATAATTATTCATTTACATTTATTTAACAAACAATGTCTTAACATTGAATTTACACTGATCTTAAAGAAGCTTTATATTTGTGCTTTAACATATAGGTATAGTTATTCTTAAGGAGCTGATAGCGATGCTTGAATCATTAACAAGATTAGTGGTTTTAACGATCATCTGCGTGCTTGTTTGAGGAAAATGCTATTCTAATCTTCTATTTCGTTTATAATCTCTTGCCTTTCGAGTTTTAAAAAACGACCTCAGTTATTACATACTGTTCTCTTAATATCACCGCATAAAAATACTTATACAGAAGACTACCCTGCAATTATCTAATATTTTTTTCAAGGCACTTTTCATGAGAAGCGTCTTTCGTATTTATGGTAAAAAACATATGTCTAGCTTATAAGAAGCAGTCAACACAAAAAGCCAATGATAATTTCATTGGCTTTTATGTCTTAGACTTTTATTAAATTAAGAGTATGGCCTCTTACAAATCTGATTGTTTCCTGATTAACCTAAAGCGTACGGTTCAAAAAGAACCAGGTACAATCGAATGATTATACCTGGAAGAAATCCCTTGTCATGGTAACCATTATATTTATTTAACAAGTTAATCCGGTAGTTAAAACTTTATTTTAAATCTTCCATTTTCACATGATCCATATCATCAAATGTATAGTTCTCACCGGCCATGGCCCAAATAAACGTGTAATTATTTGTACCAACTCCAGAGTGAATGGACCAAGGCGGTGAAATGATTGCCTGCTCATTTTTAACGACAATATGGCGGGTATCATCTGGTTTCCCCATAAAGTGGAACACACGCGCGTCTTCGTTATCCATATCGAAATATAAATAAGCTTCCATTCTGCGATCATGTACATGGGCAGGCATAGTGTTCCACATATTGTTTGGTGCAAGCATCGTCATTCCAAGCATCAGCTGGCAGCTTTGAATGCCATCACCATGGATATATTTATATATCGTACGTTTATTTGAAGAAGAATCTGAACCTAAATGCGCAGGTGCAGCCTCATCAATTGCAAGTTTTTTTGTAGGATAGTTTTTATGAGCAGTAGCTGAAACGATATAGAATTTTGCTGGACTTTCTGCATTGGCACTTTCTAAAGTTACTTCTTTATTGCCTTTCCCAACATACAGACAATCACGTTTATTTAATTCATATGTTTCACCGTCAACCGTAATTTTTCCAACATTTTCGGAAATGTTTATAATTCCCACTTCTCTTCTTTCAAGAAAATATTCTGTACGTAATTCCTGCTCTTCTAATTTAAGGTGCTCAGTTGTTGGAACAGCTCCTCCCATGATTAAACGATCATAATGAGAATAGACGAATTTAATTTCACCTTTAACAAATAAATCTTCAATTAAAAAGTCATTCCTAATTCTTTCTCCATCGTATGATTTGAAATCTGCAGGGTTAGTCGTATATCTTGTTTCCATTTCCTTTCACCTTCCTTTAATTAGATAAGTCCTATGATCCTCTAAAATGGATAAAGTATTGTGAACAAACAGTAAACCTTTTGAACATACAATGTTCACTTTTGTTCGTTTATGTTCTAATATTATCATTTTAAGATTATAACTTCAAATATTTACTTAAATTAGTATTGAGCTAGTTTCACTTTGACCCCGATGCTCTCTATCATTTGCTTATCCTGTTGATTCAGTCGTGGATCGGTTATTAATTCATCTACAACTGACAATGAAGCAAATTGCACTAAAGCAGCCTTGCCAAACTTAGTTGAATCAGCAGCAAGCACAACTTGATCCGCACACTTGATAATCTTTCTTTTCCAGTCAGCATGGAGGCTATTTAAAACCGTAAGGCCATGCTCAGGAGAAAAGCCTGTTGTGCCAAAAAATAGACGATCAACATGTATTTTTTTTAACATTTCATCCGTTTGTTCACCAATTAACGAAGATGAGTTGTAAATTCTTGAGCCGCCCAGCACAACTAGTTGAATCTTTTCTTTATCATGTAAAATATGAGCTATTTTAATATCGTTTGTAATAACTGTGACAGGGAAGTTGCCTAGTAATTTAGAAATCTCACTCGTTGTGCTGCCGCCATCCATAAGAATGGTATCATTAGGCTGTATTAATTTTACCGCCTCTTTGGAAATCGCTGTTTTAATATCCATTTGACTAGACTGCCTTTCCTTTATAGGCAGTATTTTGCCCTCACCCTCAGAAGCGATCATAGCACCACCATGGACGCGTTTTAATAATCCCCTTTTTTCTAAGGTTTCTAAATCTAGGCGAATGGTTTTTTCAGTCACACCAAGCAGCCTGCTGAGTTCAGAAACTTTCACCGTATAGCTCGTTTCCAGTTTATTTAAGATAGCTTCAAACCTTTCTACCGAAAGCAATAGCGCACCCTCCTAATGAAAATCCTGTACACTATTATAGTCAATATACGTTTAAAAACAAACATTTTCGAACATAATATTTTTCAATAGGTTCAAAAAGCCCCCAACAATTAAAGAGATAATGAAAGAAAAAATCTCTTAATTGTTCGGGGGTTATATTGGCTGAAGATTTTTGTCTCAGCTTCCTCAATATCAATACTGACTCTTATCTAGCAAGCCAGCCGCCATCTACTACTAACATGTGACCATTCATATAATCGGATGCTCTACTTGATAGAAACACAACAATTCCCATTAAATCCTTTGGTGCTGCCCAGCGATTGGCGGGAATCCTGGAAAGAATTTCTGCATTGCGTTTTTCATCGGCCCTTATTGGTGCAGTGTTTGCTGTGGCAACATACCCGGGAGCGATGGCATTTATTTGTATTCCATATTCCGCTAATTCATTTGCAAATGATTTTGTAATCCCTGCAACCGCATGTTTACTTGCTGTGTATGGAGGAATAAATTTTCCGCCTTGGAACGAGAGCATGGAGCCAATATTAATGATTTTCCCTGATTTCTGTTCAACCATCACTTTGGCCACTTCCTGACTAAGAAAGTATACAGAGTTCAAATTGATTTCCATTACAGCATCCCAATCCTCAGGCTTGTATTCTAAAAGTGGTGCCCGGCGAATAGTACCGGCATTATTTACTAAAATATCAATTTTTCCATAGATTTCAATACAGGTAGTTACGACTTGTTTTACAAAAGATCTGTCTGTTAAATCGCCTTGTAAAAACTCTGCACGGCGTCCTTCATTTTCTATTAATTCTTTCGTTTCTGCCCAGGCGTCATCATAAGTCACAATAAACAAATCAGCCCCTGCTTTTGCTAGCGCTACAGCATATCCTTGACCTAATCCAGTATTCCCGCCAGTTACAATTGCAACCTTACCTGTCAGCGAAAAATAATCTAAAGAAAAATCCTGTAAATTGTTATCCATGTCGATTTCCTCCAGCACTCATATTAATTTCCTATTTGGAAACTATATTTCTTTTAAAGAAATATTTGAGTTCATTATATAAAATGGAGAAAACGTTATCAAGGTTAATCCTGATAAATAATTGACAATTCACAAAATGTTCATTTTATAATAGAAGATAGTATCTAGGAGGAATTATAAATGAAAACAGAAAAACAGACGTACGGAACAGTACTGTTAAAAGCTGATTTGATTTTAAACTATTTAGCTCAATCCGATCAGCCGCAAAGATTGAACGAGATAGCTTTACATACAGAGGTATCCAAGCCTACGGTTCTTAAGATTTTGGATACATTACTTTTAATTGGCTATGTTCAGAAAGATATAGAATCAAAAAAATTCTCTTTAGGTCCTGCACTTATTAAGTTTGGAAAACAGAGTACCAATGGAATGGAAATTAAGCAGATTGCTCAGCCTTATTTAGAAGTCCTTTCCGAGAAAACCACGGAAACAATCCACCTTGGGATATTAAATAAGGATAGTATTGTCTATATCGATAAAATTGAAAGCAAAAATCCCATCTCTTTATATTCGCAAGTCGGCAAGAGCCTTCCATTATATTGTTCTGCTATGGGTAAAGCGATGCTAGCCGAACAAAGTGATGAAGAATTAACAGATTATTTAAAGAAACATGAACTTATCGCAATGACAAACAAAACCATTACCTCAACGGATTCATTTTTAAAGGAGCTTCAGCAGATCAGACAGAATGGCTATGCATTTGATGATGGTGAACATGAAGCAGAAGTCTTTTGTGTTGGTGCAAGCCTCTCTTTAGGTCAAAAAAACTATGGCGCCTTCAGCGTAAGTGTCCCAAAATATCGCCTAACGGAAGAATCATTGCAAAACATAATTGTGGCAGTTAAAAGCTGCAAAAAAGATATAATCCATGAACTCAAGATGGTAAGAAATCTTTAATGATACTGCGCTGCATACTTAAAGGAGAAGCGATTATTAACTTTTTGTAAATATGATAAAGTCACCTTTAAACAAGCGATTGTATTGATATAATAAGATTTACGCACCATAACAACCTGCTCATCTTTATATCAAGAAAGGAATTTTATATGGTAAAAGTAAACATACTTGTCACAAGCGACATACACGGAAATGTCTTACCCATTCATTATGGAAGCAATGAATATTCAGAGGTTGGACTTGCGAAGATCTCAACGATAATTAAAAGAGAAAAGAGAGAAAATAAACATACGATTTTAATAGATAATGGCGATCTTATTCAAGGTACTCCTCTTACATATCATTTTGCACGGTATTTGAACCATAAGATGAATCCAATGATTAAGCTGTTGAACGAACTTTCTTACGATGCAGCCATAGTAGGGAATCATGAATTTAATTATGGAATGAAGATATTGAATCAGGCTGTAGAGGAGTCACACTTTCCATGGTTGTCTGCTAATATCATCCATGCCGGAACCGGTAATCCTTATTTCGGCAAGCCATATATCATAAAGCAATTTGAAGAAGGCTTGAAAGTGGCCATCTTAGGTATTACCACTCATTATATCCCTAACTGGGAAAGCCCTGAAAATATTAAAGATCTTACCTTTCAGGATGCTCTGCAAACTGCGAAAGACTGGGTGCAGCATATTCGAGAAAAAGAGACACCAAATGTTCTGATTGTTTCCTATCATGGAGGCTTCGAATGTGATCCAGCAACAGGCGAGGCCACAGAAGCCTTAACTGGTGAAAATCAAGGTTATCGGATTTGTCATGAAATTGAGGGGATTGACGTACTAATCACTGGTCACCAGCATCGCAGGCTTGCAGGAGAAATTAATGGAGTAAGTATTGTGCAGCCAGGTTTCAATGGACAAGCATTAGGTAAAGTAGCCGTCACTCTTACGAAAGAAAAAGATGAATGGTCCATTACAGATAAAAAGGCCTCACTGCTAGAATTGGCTGAAGGCGAAGCAGATGCTAGCTGTCTAGATTTAATTCAAGAGTATGAAACCCAAACCCAGCAATGGTTAGATCAGCCGATTGGAAAAGTATATGGTGACATGACTATTTCAGATCCATTAAAGGCAAGGTTAAAAGATCATGCACTTGTTGAATTCATCAACCAAGTCCAAATGGAAGCTGCCCATACGGATATTTCCAACACCGCTCTCTTTAATAATGAATTAAAAGGTTTTAAAAACAAGATTACCATGAGGGATATTGTATCCAATTATATTTATCCGAACACATTAACAGTTATTCGTATAACAGGGCAAGATATAAAGGATGCACTTGAAAGAAGTGCCGATTATTTCACTATAAATAATGGCGAAATCTCCGTTAGCCCATCCTTTAGCACACCTAAGCCTCAGCATTATAATTACGATATGTGGGAGGGTATTGATTACATTTTAGATCTATCAAAGCCTGTTGGGAACAGAGTGATTAAATTAAAAAAGAACGGCTTAGATATTGATTTAACAGCGGAATACGATGTCGTCATGAACAACTATCGTGCTGCCGGGGGCGGAGATTATCATATGTTTAAAGACAAACCCGTCATTAAAGAGATCTCTCTGGACATGTCCGAGATTCTTGCTAATTATATTCTTGAAAGAGGCAAGATTGAAGCTTCAGTAAATGAGAATTGGAAAGTTATTTGGTAAGACAGCTGCAACAGACAAATAGCTATACTACCCTCAAACTTATTATTCTCCAAGTTAGCTGCTGTCTCAAAAATTCTGTACTTTAGATCTATTGTTTTGAAGACCTCAAAAAGGAAGTCTGCTCTGATTTTGCTGTCAAAGCCGACTTCCTTTTTTTATTCTGCTGCCATTGCTTCCGCTTTTGTTCGGTGCACGGTTCCAAACGGATGGTTAGGCGGTGCATATATTGAATATAACTTTAGTGGAACATTTCCTGTATTCGTAAGATTATGCCATGTTCCAGCTGGAATTAAAATAGCTGAGTCATCGAATACATTTCTTTGAAAAGGTAAATTGTCTTTAGTGTTTCCCATTCTCACTAATCCTTGCCCTTGTTCAATGCGTAAAAATTGATCCACATTTGGATGCATTTCTAATCCAATATCTCCCCCAACATCAATACTCATTAAAGTCACCTGCAAATGTCTCCCTGTCCAAATGGCTGTTCGAAAGGTATTATTTTGTTTCGCTGCCTCATTAATATTGGTTACATATGGTCTAAAACCGTAATCCTGTATCTCCCAATTCTGATGAAATGGAGCTACGCGATACGTTTGCTGTTGATTCCAGCAGCCATACGGGTAATAATAATACATCTTGGCATCCCCTTCTTGTTTTTCCATATCATATGCATCTTTTGAAAGGGCGGTTAAAATGTGTACCTGATTAAAACCTATTTAGCTGCAGTGTCAGCTTCGTGTAAGATCAATAAATCCTCAAATAATGTATCTCCAATGAGTTCTTTGATTTCACTTAACTTTTTCTCGCTTGCATTCATTGGCTTCATATGAAACTGTACAAGGGTTACTACCTTTTCTGTAAATTCCCTGCTGTAGCCTAATTGATTCAAATAAAAGGCTGCCAGCTGTGAGGATACATATTCATGCCCGATGAAGCTGGCATATCTTGTCTCTTCTCCTTTATAATTGACAAATGATTTACAGAAACCTTTGCCAAGATCATGAAAAATGCTGGCATATAACATCACAAGTCTATTGCTGCCCTGATAATATTCGTAGATATGTTTATACACATAAAAAATATGCCTACTTACGGAGAAGGAATGATATTTGGAATCATGAGGAAGATGGTTAATGTTTTGGAATTCCGGGATCAGCTGCATTAATATATCCATAAACTCATCATGAGATCGTGCACTATTTAGATGTTCTTCCAGCGCCGTTTTATGATGATCGGCAAATAACCTTTTAGTTTCATAAATAGTATGTACCTCTTTCCAGCCTTCTTTTAGTACTGGAATATGAAGGTTTTTATACATCCGATTGATGACTTCTTCACCAACTGTTCGTTCTCTTATCTTATCTCTCTTATAACAATTATCAATATGTGTGTTCAGATAATAAACCACTTTTTCATCTGCTTTAATATCATGCTGTATCAAATGCTTCCTGCGTTTTCGGTTTAGATTAGTAGAATCATAGATGACATTCTTTCCCTGTGAAAGGCAAGTGTTCGCTCTGCTATTTAATTCTTCAAAAAGTCTCTTATGATCTGCCTGAATGTTCTCATCACCGTGCATTTCTTTTCTTAATCTGTCAGAAGACAGCACTTCAGCAGCATATTTAATAGACAGCGTTTCTGCCAGTGTACTTTTCCCGCTCGCCGGAAGCCCGACCAGCATGATAAACATAGCCATTATGATTTCTCCCCGTTAACAAAGTCACTATAATTTTTATAAATATGCTCTTTGATATCTTCTGGTTTTAGCTTGTTGTCGTATTGTTTAAAAACAAGATATTTATATTCCTGCGGTATATTGCTTGATGCATGAATAGCAAAGGATTTACGATCTTGACTATTGCTTAGTGAAGCATGTAAGTATTCATCTACTATATACTTTAGGTTTAATAGCTCTGCATCCAGCTTCTTTTTGAATTCTTCTATTTCATGGCGGAATGCTTCAGGCATTTTCAGGATTAATTCATCTATTTCCCCATCTCTCCAGTATTCCGTCTTCATTTTGTCAGAAAGACCGTAAGCAATTTTATGAATATCCATATAACGGTCGCCTTTTACTTTAAGTCGTTTGCCGCTGGACCATCTTAACACCCAGCCTTCATTATTATGGTCAATAGTCGCCTTTAATCTGACCGCTTCTTCTAACGTTAGCTTCTTCTGCTCTGTTACTCTCATCCCCAATTGAGTCCCAAGCTGCAGCAGCTCTTTATAATGAAAATCTTTACCAGAAAACCGATCAACTGCACCAATAATGATCAAGTCAGACATACCCCTATAATCTACTACCACTCTCGTGGATGGATCAATAATTTCAACTAATAACGTCGTTTCATCCGGAATCATGACATCTGCATACTTTTCATCCCATATTTTTTGAGCTGTTTGGGCTTGAACTGACTCAAAAGATCCCCTTGTTGCCCAGTATGTTTGGCCATTTATTTTATAGCTTATCCCTAAAGATCCGTCCAGCTTTACTGTAAATTCAGGTGTTTCATTAAATGGAATATCAGCTTCATATTCAGGAAGTTCACCATAATTAAAAAACTTTGGAAACGGTCTAGCCAACACTTCATTACTTAACTCATTAATAATTAACCCCCTGCAAGACAATGTAATGTCATTCCAGCGCTTTTCATATGTTGTGTTTTCTGTGTAATTTAATATAACAATGTCCGGAAATTGCGGATGAATTCTCCTTGATACAAACCGATTTTCTACTTCTTTCATATATAATTGTTTAGAAAACATATTAAACACCTTCAGTATATTATTTGTGGATACTCTAATCACTTGGGCCAGCATTGAAAGTATATTAAAATTCTAAATATGACTATATTTTTCCTATTTTAACTAATAATTGTATAATAGTATATATATATATCTAAGTTAATTAGAGAGTTTATGGAGGTATAATAATTGTTTCATAAGAGTTATCTTATTAGGTTATTTAATATTATTATACAGGCATACATTTTCAGCGTTTGGATTATGATGGGATATCTTTTTGTTGTTAACCTACAGGATCGGCATTCATTGCCTGCCCTCTCCGCTCATTATCTAATTTTCAGTACTGCTGCTTTCATCTTAATGATTCCTTTTGCAGCATTATTGATCACCACAACCGATTATTATTCAAGATTTATAAAAATAAAAACGGCTTCTGTCATTTTGAAAATAGCTTCATACCATATCCCTGTTATATTCTTTGTTTTCCTTCTAAGTAATGATAAAATATACGCTGCCAATCTGCTATTTGAGATCCCTGTCCTGGTCCTTCTGATTGTAGAATATGGTTCCAAACGAATGAAGAATTCTTCTATCTTACTTTTCACTTCCTTAGCAGTTGGTTTAATGCATATTTTATTGGGTATCTTAGGAATTTGGGTGATTGGTGTTAGCGTTGTTGAATAGTTGTTCGACCAACCTGATCTAAATTAAGAGGTAGGACATAACGAAAATACTATTTCTTAAACACGAATGTTCATTGTCATGGTTTGCCTGTTTACACAAGTACGTTCCATTGCGCTGCAGACACTGTTATTTCGTGGGGCATAGAGCTAAGCCTTCTCGAAGCAAAGCTTCTGCGGGGTCTCACCTTTTCCTCTATTGCCCACAAAAGTCGAGTGTCCTCCTTTCCATTTAACTCACGTTTAAAAATATTAAATGTTAAAAAATTAAAAGCTGGATGATTATCAAGATTCACTTCCTAATCATTCAGCTCTGTGGTTGTGTTAAATACTTATGTCCTAGACTCATTCATAATTAAAGTGTGCATTTTGGCAGTAAAAAATAAATATATTGAAATATATGGAAGCGCTGAATGGATTTAAGTCGCAACCCCATCTAACACATTCTATCTATTATGAAATAATTAAGATCTTCCAGAGACAGATCTTGCAATACTTTTTAAAACTCATGTATACTATACAAATTTAATACACAAACTACCTATCGTAATCTATATCCTTACATAAGGAGAAAATTATGAAATTTAATAAGATAGGGAGTGCTATGATGGGCATTTTAAGCGGAAACCCCAAAGATGAACCTTTACATTATGGTGAAGTATTTGCTATGTTCACCAATCTTTCTGTTAACAACGGCATGATATCTGGTTATCAAACAATGATTAACCACGCTGGTGACGGTGACTTAAAAAAGTTAATGGAAGAAGCAATTAAAAGTCTGCAGGCTGAAAACCAGCAGTTAGAAGAATTATTAAAGAGTAATGGAGTTGGACTGCCTCCTGCACCACCTGCACGTCCGAATGCAAATTTAGAGGACATTCCTGTTGGCGCAAGATCCACTGATCCAGAAATTAGTGCAGCTATTTCTGCGGATACAGCAGCAGGTTTGGTAGCCTGCAGCCAAGCTATTGGACAAGCAGTTAGAGAAGACGTTGCAATGATGTATGGTCAGTTCCATATGAATAAAGCACAATTTGGTGCAAAGATGTTAAAACTCAACAAAGAAAAAGGGTGGTTAATTCCACCACCACTTCATTATCCAAAAGGAACAGAATCTTAATAACAAGGCGCCTCTTTTGAGGTGCTTTTTTTACTTATCTATAAATTTTATATGATGCTTTAAATTATAATGACAAAAATGTCACTTTTTTGTTTATTATGTAACGAAAATCGAAGGCTAATATTTTCTGCTCCTTGTAAAATGAAGAAAAACATAGGGAGGATCAGAAAATGAAAGCTTTAAAGATTACATTTAGTGTATTGGCGGTTACATTTGTATTTGTATTATCAATGACTATTCTAGTTAAGAATGAGCTTGCAGATATGTTAAATCCTCTCATTCCACAAAAGGATGTTTATGTGGAAATTGACACTACAGGATCACAGGTCAATGAAACCACATTCGAGTATACCTTAGAAGGAATAAATGAAGATGGCAAGAAAACAAAAGTAACTTTTACTGCTAGCAAGCAATTAAGGGAAGGTGCTTACTTAAAACTTGAAACGAAAAGAACATATGTAAAATCTTAGGAAGAAGTTCAAATGAGTGAGATGCCTTCTAGTGTTCAGAAAAAGCTTTTATCTTAAATTTACATCAACAACAGCAAATATATTAGATCAAGAAAAGAATGAAAAAAGCCTAGAACACAAAGGTTCTAGGCTTTCTATAAGATGATTCCGACTGGGTTCGAACCAGCGACCTCTACCCTGTCAAGGTAGCGCTCTCCCAGCTGAGCTACGGAATCGAATATGTAAGGACAATAATTAATATAGTATTTTTATGCATAAAAGTCAATAGTTTCTGCCTATTTTAACGGTAAAAAAAAGTGTCCGCCTCTGAAAATAAATTTGTAAAAAAGATACAAAAAAACTTGAAATAAGAACAGGTGTTCTGTATACTAAAATTAAAAGTATAAGGCGGGATGAAAAGTGAAAGGAATTTTGTTTCGTTCTATGGAAGAAAGAAAACCAGTTGAGATCATTTACATGGCTAAAAACAATATATTGACACAAAGAAAAATCTTCATTAAAGAGTTAAGAGGCAGCAGCATTCTCGCTTATTGCTTAACAAGAAAACAACTACGCATTTTTAATCTCAATAATATTATGTCTATTTTACCTGAAAAGCCGTCACGTCAGATTAGCTGAAAGACTCATATTCTTCAGCATGAGTCTTTCAGCTTTATAATAAGAGTATTTCCCCTTCCCCCCTCTATTTTTCCATACTACTCCAAAAGATTATTACCTCTAAACAAGATTATCCCTCTACTGTACGGGTATAGTTTGTATAATTACATCGAACTAGAGAGAGAGGGAATCATATGAAAAAACCATTATTACTTTTATTTTCGGCATCCTTTCTATTTATAGCTGGCTGTAGCGGCGATGAGGATGACGAAGTTATAAACTCAGCAGAAGAACATGAAAATACTCCATCATTGGAGGAGCAAAAAGCAGAGTCAGATCTTGGTGAAGAACCAGGAGGACAAATCACTGAAAATGTTGGTTTGGGGGATGCACGCGAGTCTTTTAATGAAGCATATGGAGAAAATCAAAACAATGAAGAAATTGCGCGGTATCAAGGTGACTTTATGATCGTTAACTTTGAGAATGAACGGGCAATTAGCGTTGAACTACATTTCACTGATCTTGATGAGGAAATGAGCGACGATGAAAAGTTAACCTTTATCGAAGGCAGAATTCCTATTGACGCAAAAGAAATGTCACGTAATACAAATGAACAAAATATAAATGAAGAAATCATTGAATATCAGAGTGAATTGCTTGAGGAGCAAATAAATGAGGAATCATTTGAAGGCAATGAACCTGGCACTTTTACAGTAGTACTTACTTCCGATGAACATGAGATCATTAATGCCACCATGACGATTGGCACAGAGGATTAATTTGAGCCCCAATATGTTTTAACTAATCAAAAAAGGAAAGCCATCACGGCTTTCCTTTTTATTTTATGCAGGTTCTACTTTCGTTTTATTCCCTTTGTTGACAAAAAGCTGAAGTACAATCAGAACAATAAAGATACCCAATCCAATAATATCTGACATGCCCTCTGGGTAGATCAGCATTAAACCGCCAACTAAACCAAGAATTCTTTCAAACCAATTAAGCTTACGCAGCCAGTAGCCGATTACACCTGCACCAATTGCCATCATTCCGGCAAGAGCAGTAAATACGACCCAAATTAAATAATACCAAGTTGTGTCGATCATTAATAGCTCAGGTGAAAGCACAAACATGTACGGTATGATAAAGGCACCTATTGCCAGTTTCGAGGCATTGAAGCCCGTTTTGATTGGGTCTCCACCTGATACTCCGGCTGCAGCAAAGGCTGCGAGTGCTACTGGAGGTGTGATATCTGCTACAATCCCAAAATAAAATACAAACAAATGTGCAGATAAATCAGGGACACCTAGTAAGATAATGGCAGGTGCTGCAATCGTCGAAGTGATTACATAATTGGCCGTAGTAGGCGAACCCATTCCTAGGATGATTGCTGCTACCATTGTCAGCATTAATGTCGGAATCAGCAATCCTCCCGAGAAGTCCAGGATTCCGTTTGCCATTTTAAGTCCAAGACCCGTTTTCACAACAACTCCTACAATGATACCAGCTGCAGCAGTTGCAGCTGCAACTCCTAGCGCAGTTCTTGCACCGTCAACAAGTGCTTCTATAAATCCTTTAAATGTAATGCGCGTTTCTTTGCGAATTGCACTTACTAGAATAGTAACCACAATGGACCATAATGCGGCTCTAATTACACTCATTCCTGACATTAAAAGTACAATGACAGCTACAATCGGCAACAGAAGATAAATTTTCTTTAATACCTCTTTGCGGTCTGGCATTTCCTCGTCTTTTAAGCCACGGAGTCCCACACGTTTTGCTTCAAAATCGGTCATAATCCAGACACCAGCAAAATAAAGAAGTGCTGGAATGGCAGCTGCTTTTGCAATATCCCAGTAAGTGATGCCGCCGCCTATAAATTCAACCATTAGAAAAGCCGCTGCACCCATAATTGGAGGCATAATTTGTCCTCCAGTAGACGCAGTTGCTTCAACAGCTCCAGCAAATTCCTTTTTATATCCAAGTTTTTTCATCATCGGTATAGTAAAAGAACCTGATGTTACAACATTCGCTACAGAACTTCCGCTAATTGTCCCTTGCAGGGCACTTGAGAAAATGGCAACTTTAGCAGGTCCACCTGTTCTTTTCCCTGCAATAGATACAGCCAAATCATTGAAATACTGTCCCACTCCTGTTTTTACTAGGAATGATCCAAATAGCAGGAATAGGAAGATGAAGGTGGCCGATACTCCAAGAGGCGTTCCTAGAATCCCCTCTGTTGTAAAGAACATGGTCTGTACAAGCCTGTCTAAATCCAATCCACGGTGAGCAAGGAAGCCAGGCATATACGGTCCATATAACGCATACACGATAAATACAATGGCAATAATCGTTATCGGCAGACCGACCGCACGTCTGGTTGCTTCTAAAACTAATAAAATTGCCAATAAACCAATATAGAAATCTGTATCTGTTAAACGTCCAGCCCGCCCTACTATTTCTTCAATATTTAGTGGCCAATATGCACAAACCACAACTGCTACAATGGCAAGTATAATATCATACCATGCAACCCTATTTTTTTTCAGCGATTTTTTTCTAGCTGGGAAAAGAAGAAAAATCAGTGCTAATGCAAAGCCAAGGTGAATCGATCGCTGCAGCTGAGCTGTCAGCATACCGAATACCCCTGTATAAAGATGGAAAAGCGAAAAAGCTAATAGGCCAAAGAAAACAATCCAGCCAAGCACACCGCCAAGACTCCTTGTACCAGCCTCAGGATCGTATTTCTCCAATAATTTCTGCTGTTCTTCCTGTGATAGTGTTTCTACCTTATCCGTCAAGCATATTCACTCCTTTCAATTGCTGAAGCAGATTCAGTTTGTCCGCTTTTATACGTATCCATGTCCCCGGCTCAACATAATGAGCTAATGGATATTCCTTATTATTGAAAATGATTGTATGATTGGCTCTGACCTTTCCTACTCTCAAATCAAAATAAGGAAAAACACGGTTCATATTTTTAATATAATATTTCCCGTCTTTTTGTTCAAATACTTCTCCTTTTGCCGCATTCTCTGGCATGCCAATGGCAAAGTCTTCATACATAAGCTCATATTGCTTAATTTCATTTTCCTCAGTAAAACGATAGCTTTCTATTACATCTGATAAGTGAATGGAATGCGTATATTTCATTTTAAATGTACTTTGTTCCGATAATGGAAGAAAGGCTAAAACATCTCCTGTATTCTGGTATTCGAATACGAGTGCCTGCCTAGTAGGAATGATTAATATGACCACGATGGATGTAATGATGAGGAATACCAGGAGAATACTCCATATACCTGGTTTTTTTACTTTCATAACAGCCCCACCTAATCAAAGGTTTATTTGAGCCTTCACCATAATGTGAAAACCTCTTCTTTAAACGGGTTTGACCGCCAGTTTGCCTGTCTGCGGGCAATCCTGACGGCCAAGAGACCTGATGACATTATTTATTATTCTGCTTCAATACCTTGCTCATCATAATATTTTTGTGCACCAGGGTGAATATCAATTCCAACACCGTTAACGGCTTTTTCAGCACTAATTAATTTCCCTTTGTCATGTGCAACTTTATCAAGGTTTTCAAAGATAGCCTTTGTTACGTCGTACACAACATCTTCAGAAAGGTCATTAGATACTACAAGCATAGCTTGAACTGCTACAGTTGGAACAGCTTCAGTCAATTTGTATGTTCCAGATGGAACTTCATCTTGAACATAGAATGGATATGCTTCAATTAATTCATCAATTTTATCTTGTGCGATTGGAACAATCACAATATCTTCTGTAGCAGATAAACCTTCTACCGCACCTGTTGGAGTTCCAGCAGTTACGAATGCTGCATCAATTGTACCATCTTGAATACCAGCAGTTGACTCGTCAAAAGATAGATCCTGCTTTTCGATATCATCGATTGTCATGCCATGAATTTCAAGAATTTGTTCTGCATTAAGTGCTGTACCAGAACCTGGAGCTCCAATTGAGACTTTTTTGCCTGCAAGGTCTTCAACTGATTCAATACCTGCACCAGCAGTTGTTACGATTTGAATCGTTTCTGGATATAAAGTTCCAATAGCACTTACATTTTCAACTGCTTCTCCTTCAAACATTTGCTCGCCATTTTTAGCATAAGAAGCAATATCAGTTTGTGAGAAAGCAATTTCTGCATTGCCATCACGAATCGTGTTCATGTTTTCAGCAGATGCACCAGATACTTCTGCATTTGTTTGGATATCAGTAGCATCAGTGATAATTTCGGCAAATGCGCCTCCAAGCGGATAATATGTACCACCAGTTCCACCAGTAACAAGGCTCATGAAGTCAGGTGTTTCTCCGCCTTCTCCACTATCTCCACCATTTCCTTCATCATTGCCGCCGCATGCAGCAAGAATCATAGAAACTGCTAATAGCAATACAAACGGAAACATAATCTTTTTCTTTTTCATATACAAACCCCCTCAATTTAATATTATATCCTAAATAATAGTACAATTAAATTTATTGAATTGTCAAATAATACCCCGCTTTTTCTTAGTATATAAATATGAAATAATGGTCGGAAAAGAAAGTGATGAATCCAGGTAAAGGACAAAGCGTTTCGATTATTTATATGTTAAAATACCGTGAAAGGCTTTACATATTATGACGGAGGGGAAAGTTATCATGGAATACCCAAAAGGAACAATAAAAGATCTTACTTTTTCCAGTAAAGAATTAAACGAAGATATGGAGCTGCTTGTGTATCTGCCCAGCTCTTATTCACCACTCTATAAGTATTCTGTTCTAATCGCCTCCGATGGAAAAGATTATTTCCAATTCGGCAGAGCCGGACGAGTTGCTGATGAGCTTATCAGCAAGTCTGAAATTGAAAACATCATAATCGTGGGAATACCATATAAAAGTGTTGACGATCGCCGCAGAAAATACCATCCTGATGGCGAACAGCATGAAGCGTATATCCGTTTTCTTGCTCATGAGCTTGTCCCATTTATAGATCAAGAATTTTCCACCTTCCAAATGGGGGCTGGCCGTGCACTTGCCGGTGACTCCTTAGCAGCAACAGTGTCACTGATGGCGGCCCTGCAATATCCTAATACATTTGGAAAACTTATTCTTCAATCACCATATGTGAATAGAAATGTTCTAGTGGCAGTTGAGGCTTTCAAAGATCCTCATTTGCTGCAGACCTACCATGTTATTGGTACAGAAGAAACAGAAGTGAAAACAACTGCTGGGAAAGTAGAAGACTTCATAACACCAAATAGACAATTAGAAAAGATCTTTAAAGCAAAAGGCTTCCCGTATTACTATGAAGAATTTAAAGGAAATCATACATGGAAGTATTGGCAGCCTGATCTCAAAAAAGCCTTAATCAAAATGTTCTCATAATCCCTCATTCATTCTTTATGATAAAGGCTTGTTGTTTCAAATGTAATTCTTAATTATAATGAATTTAGAAAATTTGTTATAATAGTGGAAACAATATTTACAATCTAAGTATAATGGAGGTTACATTATGACTACTAAATTCGGAATCGTAATCTTTCCGTCAAAAAAATTGCAAGATCTTGCTAATTCATATCGTAAGCGCTATGATCCGCATTATGCATTAATTCCTCCACATATAACATTAAAAGCCTTTTCGGCTGAAGATGAGCAAATGAAAGCTGTGTCTGAGACATTGGAGAATATTGCTGCAGAAACAAATCCGTTTCAGCTTTCCATTAAAAAAGTAAGCTCGTTCCAGCCTGTCAATAATGTTATATATCTAAAGGTAAATCCAACTGAAGAATTAAACCTTCTTCATGAAAAAGTAAATGATCACATCATTGGGGACAAGCCTGAATATGCATTTGTCCCGCACATCACAATTGGGCAGAAGCTTTCAAATGACGAACATTCTGACGTGTACGGCTCGTTAAAAATGGATCGTGTTGAACACGAAGAGGTTGTAGACCGTTTCCACCTGTTGTATCAGCTTGAAAATGGCTCTTGGAGTGTTTATGAAACGTTTCGTCTTGGAAAGGACTAATGGTAATGGAAGTCAAAATTGTTCAATCTGAGGAGCAGTTTCAAGATGCTCTTTATGTTCGCAAAAAAGTGTTCGTAGAAGAACAAAATGTATCAGAAGAAGAAGAAATCGATCAATATGAAAAAGAGAGTACACACTTTGTTCTATACGACAACAATGAGCCGGTAGGAGCCGGAAGATTCCGTGTTCTCGATGGCTATGGAAAAGTCGAAAGAATATGTGTGATGAAGGAAGCGCGTAAAGGCGGATCGGGAAAACGGATCATGATGAGCATTGAACAATACGCTGCTGATCAAGGTTTAACAAAATTAAAGCTGAACGCCCAAACGCATGCAATCCCCTTTTATGAGAAATTGGGCTATGAAGCAGTTTCAGAAGAATTCCTTGATGCAGGTATTCCTCATCGTACAATGTTGAAGTCTATTTAACATAAGAGCCTTCAGTCTTTTGAGACTGAAGGCTCTTATGTTTTATCGATGATATTCAGATTTTCCAATTAATAAGCTTAGAATTGATTTCCTATTAATGAGATTATATACTTTGGTTAAAATTTTCTGACCAAGTCTCTCTCATATCAAACGCTTCCTTATTACTGGCCATACTTCTTAATTATAATTCTCCCGTTCCCTCCCCTTCTTCCTGTGTCTTTTTCGATATCTATTTGGCGGCAATCCAGTATACTCTTTAAAAGTCTTTGAAAAATAGTTCGGATCCTCAAAACCATTTGCATGTGCTACTTCACTTATTGGTAAATCTGTGTGAGCTAATTTGCCTTTCGATTGCTCAATACGGTAATACTGTAAATAGCGTTTAAAAGGAATTTCATGATACTTGCTAAAGACACTGCTTAAATAATTGGGTGTAATCCCCAATTGCACAGCTGCGCTATTTAATGAAAAAGCTGTATTCATATACTGATCCTTGATTAAATCAGCTGTCAGCACACCATAATTTTCTTTTTCTTTTGCATTCTTTGCAAGCTTCATTAAAGTTTGCGTGAAAAGAAATATCTCTTGAATAATCGTATAAAGGATCGGATGTTCCAATATGATACGAAATAATGTGAGATAGCTCTCTTCAAGCTCCGATTTCTGCTGAAGATGATACTTTTTCATAAATCGCCGTAATTGTGCTAAAACACTTGTCAAATATATTCGTAGTAAATCTTCCTCATAATGACTGCCTTGAGCAGATAATTCATAAAGGAAGCTTTTAATACTTTTTATATCATGGTTTTCAAGGCTGTTGATCCATAACTGCTGATCTTCTGGAGTTAACAAAGGGTCTAGATGTTGAACAACAAACTGCTTGCTTACATAAAAAATGTGCTCAAATCCTTTATAAAATCGCTGATTCAGTGATTTTTTCATATCTAAATAAAGTTGATTTAAGATTACAGGAGTACCATCATAGACGGCTATATTGATATAAGTTCCATTTATAAACTTCCATTCCCTCATCAGAGTTCTTGCCCTGCTTTCAAACTCTGCTCGTACCACAGTATCTGATACACAAATAATCCGTTTTGATAACGGATACATTTTCAGGTTATCAAAGCTTGAAATTTTACTTAACCATTTATATAACGGAATAATATCTTCTCTGTTGTCTGGTTCAATTAGAAAAAATAACTGATTCTTTTTCGGGTAAAGGTGGTCATTACTACAGAATAATTGTAAATAAAAATGATCTGAATTGTCATTTTTGCTTACACTTAGCTCATTAGATACAAATTCCCTTCTCCTATGATTTATTAAATCTTTTAAATGCTCTAAATCAACAGGCTTTACAAAGAAATGAGTAACTTGCAGTTGAATGGCCTTTAAAGCATGTTTAAATAAAGGTTCAGCAGTAATAGCATATAAATCTGCTCCCTCCTCCCTCAAGTACCTTAAAAGAGAAAGATCGTGAGACTGTTGAATTAATTCCATTTCAACAATGACTATGTCAGGGATAACTTCCCCTTTCATCTGATCTAATTGAAGAAAAGACTCTAAAATGATAACTTCTACTCTATTCAATAAGTAAGATTTCAAATACCACTGCAGACCTCTAGCTTCATTCTCATCCCGATCAATAATGAAGATGTTCATTATTAATCACCCACCTTATAAAATTTATAAAACATATATTATTCCAGTTATATACGTTCATTTTAATAAAAAACCAAAACAACTACCAATTGTTTATACTAAATTCT
Source organism: Cytobacillus gottheilii (assembly GCF_900166665.1). Classification (GTDB taxonomy): domain Bacteria; phylum Bacillota; class Bacilli; order Bacillales; family Cytobacillaceae; genus Cytobacillus; species Cytobacillus gottheilii_A. The sequence goes on from NZ_LT800494.1 coordinate 3,175,576, forward strand.
ATATTTTCATAAAATTATCATCTTTAAAATAAATAATAAGAGTACTTACTCAATAAAAATTCTTTCTCGCTATATTTATAAATTCAAAGGAGAGATAATGAATGATCGCTAATAAAAACATACACGCCCCAAGAGGAAATCAATTAACCTGTAAGGGCTGGGAACAAGAGGCGGCCATGAGGATGCTTATGAATAATCTGGACCCTGAAGTAGCCGAGAATCCAGATGAACTTGTGGTATACGGAGGAATCGGAAAAGCTGCGCGCAATTGGGATTGCTATGAACAGATTATTGCTTCTCTAAAGGTATTAGAAAACGATGAAACCCTGCTTGTACAATCAGGGAAACCTGTTGGTGTTTTTCGCACACATGAAAATGCCCCTCGTGTATTAATCGCAAACTCAAATTTAGTTCCTGGATGGGCCAATTGGGAGCATTTTTACCAGTTAGAAGAGAGAAATTTGATGATGTATGGTCAAATGACTGCCGGAAGCTGGATTTATATTGGAGCACAAGGGATTTTACAAGGTACTTATTTAAGCTTTGTAGAAGCTGGAAAAAAAGTGTTTGGAACATCCGACTTAAAAGGAAAGTTTATTTTAACTGGCGGCATGGGCGGAATGAGCGGTGCACAGCCATTGGCAGGAAAAATGGCTGGTGCTGTTATTTTAGTAGTCGAAGTCGATCGCAAAAGGATTGAACGAAAGATAGCAGAGGGTTATTGTGATTATTTAGCAGAATCTGTAGACGAGGCTCTTAAATTAGTAAAAGAACATTGTCAAACACAACAGCCTGTTTCCATTGGATTAGTAGGTAACTGTGTTGATGTGCATAGGGAATTGCTCAATCGCAATATCACTCCTGATATTGTGACAGACCAAACCTCGGCACATGATCCTCTAAATGGATATGTCCCTAATGGAATGAGCTTAGAAGAAGCAATCGACCTGCGCAAAAAAGATCCAAAAAAATATGAATTGAAAGCTAAACAAGCAATGGCTGCTCATGTTCAAGCAATGCTTGAATTCCAAGCCGCAGGTGCTGAGGTCTTTGACTATGGAAACAATATCAGAGCCTATGCGAAAGAGATGGGTGTTGCGAATGCTTTTGACTTTCCTGGATTTGTCCCAGCCTATATTCGTCCGTTGTTTTGTGAAGGAAAAGGACCTTTCCGCTGGGCTGCACTGTCTGGAGATCCAGAGGATATTTATAAAACAGATGCATTAGCAAAAGATATGTTTGCCCAAGATGAGGGATTAACAAACTGGATTGATATGGCTCAAAAAATGGTGAAATGGCAAGGCCTTCCTGCCAGGATCTGCTGGCTCGGTTATGGAGACCGTCATCGCTTTGCCTTAAAGGTGAATGAAATGGTTGCAAATGGTGAACTCAGTGCACCTATTGTATTTGGACGCGACCATTTGGATTCAGGTTCTGTTGCATCGCCTAACCGAGAAACAGAAGGAATGAATGATGGATCAGATGCTGTCTCTGATTGGCCTATTTTAAATGCTCTTATTAATACGGCTGGCGGAGCAAGCTGGGTAAGTGTACACCATGGCGGCGGAGTTGGCATGGGTTATTCGCAGCATGCAGGTCAGGTTTTAGTTGCGGATGGAACCCAATTAGCTTCCGATAAAATCAACCGTGTACTTGTATCTGATCCGGGTATGGGCGTTATTCGCCACGCTGATGCAGGTTATGATCTTGCTATTCAAACGGCCAAAGAGAAAAATATTCAAATACCAATGCTGAACAAAAAGGATGATCACAATGGCTAAACTCATTATAAATGCAAACGAGATTATTACTTTAAAAGGATCTGATAAGGGCCCCCGTACAAAGGAAGGTATGAGCGAACTGGCTATTCTCGAAAACGGTTGTGTTCTAATTGATCAAGATCAAATTTCAGCAGTTGGTACATTAGAAGAGTTAGAACAAGACTATTCACACCTTTTAGAACAGGCAGAAGTAATTGATGCAGCAGGCAAGGTAGTCATGCCAGGCCTTGTTGACTGCCACACCCATTTAGTGCATGGAGGCACCCGTGAAAATGAATTTAACATGAGATTAAATGGTGCATCTTATATGGAAATTATGAACGCTGGCGGCGGTATTCACTCAACAGCGAAAAGCACCCGTAATGCTAGTTTTGAAGAATTATACGACAAAGCCTATCGTCATCTGAACGAATTTCTAAAGTATGGTATAACTACCGTTGAAGCAAAAAGCGGCTATGGCTTGGATTGGGAACATGAAAAAAAGCAGCTTGAAGTCGCTAAAAAACTTCAGGATACCCATGCTGTTGATGTGATCAGCACGTTTATGGGTGCCCATGCTGTTCCAAGAGAATTTAAAGGGCGGGAAGATGAGTTCGTAGATATTATTGTTCATCAAATGCTTCCTAAAGTAGCAGAAGAAAAACTAGCCGAATTCAATGATGTTTTCTGTGAAAAAGGAGTGTTTACGCCAGAACAATCGCGCAGAATTTTAGAGGCTGGAAAGCAATATGGATTAACACCGAAGATCCATGCTGATGAAATTGAGCCTTATGAAGGTTCTGAGCTTGCTGCAGAAGTTGGTGCCATCTCGGCTGAGCACCTGCTCGTTGCATCGGATGAAGGCATCAGGAGAATGGCTGAAGCCGGCACAATTGGCGTTTTGCTTCCTGGTACCGCCTTTTTCCTTCGTGCTCCTTTCGCACGCGGCCGGCTGATGATTGATTGTGGTGTTCCAATTGCCATCTCAACTGACTTTAATCCTGGCTCCTCCCCTACCATCAGTTTGCCATTTATTATGAATCTCGCTTGTATGAACATGGGATTAACACTTGAAGAAGTACTGACTGCTTCGACGATCAATGCTGCTTATGCCATTAATAGAGGGCATCTCATCGGATCTCTGGAGCCTGGAAAAAAAGCAGATATTTTAATCTTAAATGTTTCCAATTACAAGCAGCTGCAATACTATTACGGCATGAATCATACTCATATGGTTTTGAAAAATGGTGAAATTGTTGTAAAGGATGCTGTATTGCAATGACAAATCTATATGAATATATTCAAAAATCTTCAGCCGTTTGGGTGCGAGAACAAGGCAAAGACATGAAAGTTAAGGATTGGATCATACCAGCCTGGGAGGAAGACCGGCAAGACTGGGACGCTGTAATACTTGGTGTCCCGCTCTCCCGCTCCTCGATCAGCGCTTCGGCGGCTTCTGAATTTCCTAAAGCCTTCCGAGGTGCTTGGGAGCTTTTTACTACCTATTATTTTGACGAGCATGTTGATTTTCGCGGGCTTAAGGTCGCCGATCTCGGCGATGTTAAAATGCACTATACAGATATTTTACAGTGCCACAAGAACATAGAAGCTGCAATGCAAAGTATTCAGCACCATTTCCCAAATTCTTTTTATACATCTATCGGTGGTGATCATTCGATTACAGCCCCTATTGTGCGTTCATTAAAACAAGAGAATCCTGATAAATCCATTGGCATTGTCCAACTAGATACACATCTGGATTTAAGAGATTTAAGCCAGGGACCAACAAATGGAACGCCTATTCGACAACTTGTTGAAGACAATATCGTAAAAGGTGAACATATCTATAATATCGGTCTTCACGGTTTTTACAATGCTCCCTCTTTAATAGAAGCAGCACAGAAACATGGTGTAAATATGATCTCGCTTAAACAGCTGCGCAAACAAGGAATTTCAGCACTTATAAAAGATGTCATGGAACAGCTGCAGAAAAAAGTGGATATCGTTTACCTTACAGTTGATATGGATGTTTTAGACATTTCTTATGCACCTGGCGTGCCCGCTTCAACACCAGGCGGAATGCGTACAGATGAACTGTTTGACCTTCTATTTGAACTAGGCAAATATCCAATCATACGAGCAATGGATTTTGTATGCATCGACCCTCACCGAGATAACTTGGTTCTTTCCACCGTAAAGGCAACAACTTATGCCGTGTTAACGGCACTCGTATCCAGGTATATTCATATGAAAACAAACTAGTTATATAAATCAAAAGAGCATGTGCACCAGGTGTCCATGCTCTTTTCTATTTCCAATTCAATTAAAGAATGCTAGAATTATTGAAATTGTCTATTTTCTCAGAAAGGAAAAGAACATGACACTACAGCAGCTTAAATATGTAATAGAAGTAGCAAGAAGCCGTTCAATCAACAAGGCAGCACAGCGTCTCTTTATTAGCCAGCCTAGTCTTTCAAATGCATTAAAAGAGCTTGAGGAAGAATTAGGGATTACCATTTTCCACAGATCAAATAAGGGTATTTTGCCAACCCCTGAAGGATCCGAATTTTTAGGATATGCAAGGCAGGTTGTTGAACAGACAGAACTCCTTGAAAATCGATATACCAATACACGCTCACCGCAGCAGCATTTTTCTGTGTCTGCACAGCATTATGCTTTCGCTGTAAGTGCTTTTGTTCGACTGCTGACAGATTATGAACGGGAAGAATATGAGTTTAGCTTCCGTGAAACAAAAACATATGAAATTATTGATGATGTCAAAAACCTGCAAAGTGAAATTGGTATTTTATTTTTAAATGATTTTAATAAAAAAGTCATCCAGAAGTTTCTAAGAGAAGGTAATTTGGTTTTTCATGAACTGTTTGAAGCAAAGCCGCATATATTCATTAGTTCACAAAATCCACTTGCGCAAAAAGAGTATGTGACCTTGGCTGAATTGCCTCCCTATCCTTATCTCTCTTATGAACAGGGCGATTTTAATTCTTTTTACTTTTCTGAAGAAATTCTAAGCACCCTTTCAAGACCTAAAAATATTCGAGTAACAGACCGTGCCACCTTATTTAATCTTCTGATTGGTCTAAACGGCTATACGATTTCAACTGGAGTCATCAGCCATAAATTAAATAGCAAAGACATTGTGGCAGTGCCATTACTAGTAGATGAAGTCATCAATGTTGGCTATATTACCCGAAAAGATGTGACCAACAGTACATTAGCCAATATCTATATTCAGTATTTAAAAGAAACCATCGAGGAAGAACTAAAACCGTTATAGTTTAAAGCTATAACAAGGAATAGATTTATTGTGTTACTTTATAATGATTTCTCCTGCTATACTTACTTCAATACCAAAATATTGAAAGAAAGAGGGAGATCACAAATGTTGAAAACACGCGTCCAAGCTCCATTCAGAGCCGATCATGTAGGAAGTTTATTGCGCCCGGAAAGAATCCATACCGCCAGAAAGGATTATCAAAGTGGCAGCATCTCAGCACAGGAACTGCATGCAATCGAAACAGAAGAAATTAAAAAAGTTGTTGATAAACAAATCGAAGTTGGGCTGCAGGCTGTTACTGATGGAGAATTTCGCCGCCGGTTTTGGCATACTGACTTTCTCGAGCATTTAAATGGTGTCGAAGGCTATGTTCCAGATAGCGGGTTTGCATTTAAAGGAGAAGAAACGGAAAGATATGATGTGCGTGTCATTGGAAAAATCTCTTTTAACGAGAATCACCCTCACCTTAAAGACTTTGTTGAATTTAAGGAAATCGTTGGGGATCGTGCAGTAGCAAAACAAACAATCCCTAGCCCCAATCAATTATTTAACGCTGGTATTCGCAACCTTGAGATCTATCCGGACGTTGAAGAATATGCAAATGACATCATTCTTGCCTACCGTGATGCCATTAAAGCCTTCTATGATGCAGGCTGCCGCTATCTGCAGCTGGATGATGTCTATATCGCAGGTCTAAATGCAGAGAATATTCCATTCAATGATAGTGGTTATTCCCGTGAAGAATTAATCAGCCTAGCATTGCGTGTCATAAACGGTGTATTAGAGGATAAGCCAGAAGACCTTATTGTAACGACTCACCTTTGCCGTGGAAACTATCGTTCGAAATGGGCTTTTGAAGGCAGTTATGCTAAAATTGCTCCAACTCTTTTTGCTAAAGAAAAAGTAAACGGATTTTTCTTAGAGTATGATGATGATCGTTCTGGAGACTTTGCTCCATTAGACTATATTCCGAAAGATGGGCCAAAAGTGGTTTTAGGTGTTTTCACTTCAAAGCATGGAACCTTAGAAGATAAAGAAAATATTAAAGCTCGTGTTGAAGAAGCAACAAACTATGTGCCGCTGGAGCAGTTGTGCATTAGTCCTCAATGCGGATTTGCTTCAACACATCACGGCAATATTTTAACTGAAGAAGAACAATGGGCAAAACTAAAATATATTGTTGATATTTCTAAAGAAATCTGGGGATAAAAGACAAAGAGGATGGGACATAAGTATTTAACACTCTCATAGAACCGAATGGTTAGGAAGTCATCTTTCTAATCATTCGGTTTTTTTACGATTATAAAATGTATTTTATTAGCATGAGTGAAATGGAGCGGAGGACACTCGACTCCTGTGGGCAATAGAGGAAAAGCTCAGACCCCGCAGGAGCTTGCTCCGAGGAGGCTCAGCTGCCTCCCCACGGAAAGCGAGGGTCCGCAGCGCAGGTGGAACGGATTTGTTTAAATACCCAAACCAAGATATTGAAAGTTCAAGTTTTAGAAAGAATTTATTTCGTTTTGTCCCATCCCTCTTTTTTTGGCTTATCCCCTGCCTACCTTCTATTTAGCCGTGATGCCGCTTCTCTTGTATCTCTCATAAAAAATCTAAACACTTCACATAATAACTGTAAACTGAGGAAGGCGGTTATCATCTATGGAATATGTACATATATTGTTTGTCCTCTTAGTTGGATTTATCGCATTATTTATCATGGCAAAAATACTTGGAAAAACCCAAATCACGCAAATAACTCCATTTGATTTCATTTCGGGGATTGTATTAGGAGAACTTGTCGGGAATGCGCTATATGACGAAAATACAAGTATATGGCAAATGCTATATTCTGTAGGCATATGGACGATCCTCATTTTAACGACAGAATATATAACACAGAAACATAAAAGCACTCGCAAAATGCTTGAAGGTGAACCTTCTATTGTTATAAAAAAAGGAAAAATAGAATTTGACGTTTTGAAGAAAAACCATCTAGATTTAAATCAGCTGCAGCACTTGCTGCGCACAAAAGATATTTTTTCAGTCAGAGAATGTGAATATGCCATTTTAGAGACAGATGGTACTGTGAGTGTTTTGAAAAAACCGGCATTAGCCGTTCCAACGATAAGTGATTTTAAGATGACTTTGCCTTCTGTTGAAATACCAATCACTTTCATCTTAGACGGCGAAGTCATTTTCGATAACTTAGAGGAAGTAAAATGGGATTTAGAGAAGCTGAAAATGGAGGTTAAAAATGCCGGTGCAGCTTCTGTAAAAGATGTTCTAATCGCAGAATGGAGAAAAGGAGAAGGACTATATGTACAATTGTACTAGTCTTCTCCTATACTACTTCATTAAACAATCTGCCTTTGCCTGTTATCTCACTATATAGTCTTTCCACTTTTTCGTGCGGAACAGGATTTATACTTTTCTCACTTTTTGGAGTTAGAACTACTTCCTGCCTGCCTAAATTTTCATTGTCGTTAAAGGTTTCTAAATGGTTATGAACCCTCTCCACTCGCTGAAACCGAAACGGGTCAGGTTTTACTTTCAAATCACGTTCAGCATATTGCTGATATTGGGTATGATTAATTGGTAAGATATAGCCCATGACTCCAGCTCCTTTGCCTTTTATATATCACTACCCGCATCAGCAGAAATATAAACGATAGAAAGCCCCTTTGCATCTTGCCCATAATTCATATAGTATATTTTATGAATCTATTATTCATAGAATGAAAGAAAAGTTGGGTCTTAAATGAAAACTGCGCTATTTAATGAAAGAATCATACAAATTGAACAAATTGCCCGTGAAGAGCTGATGTCACTCTCCAATTATGCTAAGCAAGGACAAATGTCCTGTCCAGTCTGCGGAGAGAAGGTCAGATTATATTTAGGAATTTATAAACGGCCACATTTTTATCATTACAGTAACACAGCAAAGCAATGCGAAGATCAGCTCCAGGCTGCCTCAGCTACCGACGAGTCTGCAGCCTCAGTTGAAATTAATGGATTTACGCTTCCTCAATCACGCTCCATTACAGCTGATCGTTCTTCTGAGACAGGGTTTAAAGAAGCGTATGAAATTAAAACAGGAAATGAAATGCTCGAGCAGCCAAAGTCTGCGGCACACTCCAATGCCTTTCTTGAGCAGTTATCGAAAAACGGGACTGCTCTTGATCCAAAGCAAGCTGAAGCTGTTTGCTTTGATGAAGGTCCCCTGCTCGTTCTGGCTGGTGCTGGAAGCGGGAAGACAAGAGTTTTAACCGCCAGGGCAGCCTACTTGATTCAGGAAAAACAGGTTAAGCCTAATCAGCTGATGCTTGTCACCTTTACAAGCAAAGCAGCGGCTGAAATGAAAGCAAGACTGCTGACTTTCCCAAGTATGAACAAAAGCTCAATTGGGCAGATGGTGACCGGTACCTTTCACAGTATTTTTTTCCGTATTCTCAGCTTTCATGAACGTGACATTTGGTCAGGCGATTCCCTGCTTGCAAAAGAATGGCAAAAAGAACAAATCTTGAAGATGGCTGGCCGGGAAATGAATTTGGATGAAAAGGATTTTTCCTATGATTTAGCTATCCAGCAAATAAGCTACTGGAAAAATTCATTGCAGACACCTCAATCCGCTTCTGCAGAAAACGATTGGGAAAAAACAGTGAAGGACCTTTTTACAAAATATGAGCAATACAAGGCAGAAAAACAGTTGTTTGATTTTGATGATATGCTGACAGGCTGTTACCGGCTTTTTACCGAAAACCCTGATCTGGCACAGAGATACCAAGAACGATTTCATCATATACTCATTGACGAATTTCAGGACATTAATACAGTTCAATATGAGCTCATCAAAATCCTATCCGCCAAACATAAAAATGTATTTGCAGTTGGAGATGATGATCAATCCATTTATGCGTTTAGAGGCAGCAGTCCGCATTTTCTGCTTCACTTTGAAAAAGACTATCCACAGGCAAATGTCATCTCGTTAAGTCAAAATTATCGCTCCAGTCATGAGGTTGTTAGTACCGCAAATGAAGTCATTAAGCTAAATAAAGAACGTCGCCTTAAAACGATGCATGCACAGTATAAAAGCCTCGTCGCTCCCATTGCGTTCTTTCCATATGATGAGGAAGAAGAAGCAGCCATGATTTTAACTGACATTAGTGAGAAGCTTGAAGGACCTTTTAAGCCAGAGGATATTGCCATCCTGTACCGGACACATGCCGGCAGCAGGGCAATTTTTGAGAAGCTGGCATACTCAAGCTTTCCGTTTAAAATTGATCAGGATGCAGAATCGTTTTACGATAAATTTATTATTAAGAGCATGCTTGGATTTTTAAAACTATCCATTGATGAAGAAGACCAGGAAGCAGTAAAACTGGTCTTGCCAGCATTATTTATGAAAAACCAGATCCTTCAAGATATGAAGGCTAATAGCATATTAAATGATATGACTTTGCTTGAATGTTTTGCACATGTGAAAACGGGCTTTTCCTTTCAGGAAGCTAAACTAAAAAAAGTTGTGCCCGTTATTCGTTCCTTAAAAGGACTTTCACCACTGCGAGCTATTGAAATAGTAGAAAAAGAATTAGGATACAGTGATTTTATAAAAAAGCGGGGCAATGAAGGCAATAAGCTTGAAAAAGGATCCGATGATCTAAAGGATCTAAAAGTAGCAGCCAAACGCTTCAAGCATATGTCAGAATTTCTCGAGCATGCAGACCATATGAGGGCAATGAATAAAGAAATTAAGAAGCAAAATCGATCTCTTGAAAACGCGATTACACTCAGTACCATTCACCGCTCCAAAGGATTGGAATATAAAGCTGTGTATATTTTAGGAGCTGTTGATGGCTCCTTGCCGCATGATCATGCATTAGAAGCATACCGAAGCGGAGATTCCCTGCCGCTCGAAGAAGAACGGCGGCTCCTGTATGTCGCCATGACAAGGGCGCAAAGCGGCTTAGCCATATCGGTTCCGCAAAATCGGCGAGGAAAAAGAGCTAATACTTCACGGTTCTTGACTTCATTACTTAAGAAGTCCCGCTAAACAACTGTTATTATAAAAAAACAGCTAGGATGCCGATCCAACAGGCCCTAGCTGTTTTACTATGGATTATTTTTTATTCATCATTTTACTGATTGTATTAAAATCAAGCTGCTTGCCGTCTGCCACAATTGATTTCACAATTTTGTCTTCTGTTTCTTTGGATACAGGCTTATTTGCGATTTGAGAAACTCTTCTAATCACACTTCTTACTGTATTTTCGTCTTTGAAATTTGCATTTTGCAATGAACCAGCAAGGTCAAGTACATCCTTCATATTAACGCCAGTTTTCTTTTCAATATTTTTAAAGAAATGATTATCCATTCTTACTATTCACGCTCCTTCTTAAACTACTTTATATAGTATGAAGATAGAGCCAAAAGGTGTATGGTGCTGTAAAAATTATAAGGCAAATGCCTGTAACAGCATTTGCCTTACCTTTTTTATTTCATTAGAAGCTAGCACCAACAATAATTAGAAGGATAAACAACACAACGATTAGAACAAAAGTGCTGCCGGAGCCGCCGCCATAGCCGCCACCGTATCCTCCGCCGTAGCCATAGCCGCCACCGCAAAATCCGTAACCCATCAATATCACCTCACATTGTTTGTTCTCTACAACGTATGTAAAACAACTATGAAGTGTATAGGCAAGCTACTAATTAATCAGGAAGTTTTTTTATTCCGGCTTGGAAATTAGGCCAGTTACCCTTTGGGTTTAAAGAGCAAAGCCCCGATAAACCCAAAGACAATCGCAGCCGAAATACCAGAGCTTGTAACCTCAAACATGCCCGTTAAGACACCAACTAATCCATGCTGTTCTGCTTCCTGCATAGCTCCATGAACAAGTGAATTCCCAAAGCTTGTAATCGGAATCGTTGCACCTGCCCCAGCAAAGTCTGCCAGTGGTTCGTATAATCCCAGGCCGTCAAGTACTGCTCCAATTACTACAAATAGGCTTAATGTATGGCCAGGTGTCAGCTTAAATATATCAAAGCAAATTTGACCAGCGACACAAATGAGTCCTCCAACTACAAAAGCCCAAAAAAACATTGGCAGCATACCCATATCTCCTTTCTAATTCATCTCGATTGATACTGCATGTGCAATACACGGAATACTTTCATTCTGCTGAAACGTCAATGGAGATAATAAAGCACCCGTTGCAACAACTAATATTTTTTTATATGTGCCTTTTTTCATTTCGTTCAGAAGATGGCCGTAGAGCACGGTCGCAGAACAGCCCGCACCGCTTCCTCCTGATTGAAATGGCTGACCCTCTTTATAGATAAGCAGCCCGCAATCCTGAAATTTATCTCGTTCTAGTGTAATTCCTTTTTTAGAAAGAAGATCAAACGTTGTTTCTTGTCCAATTTTCCCCAGGTCTCCTGTTACGATGAGATCATAATAGGATGGATCAATTTGTAAGTCTTCAAAATGTGCAGAGATGGTATCAGCAGCTGCAGGAGCCATAGCGCCGCCCATATTAAAAGGATCTGTCATACCAAGATCCACTACCTTCCCGATGGTGGCGGAAGTCGTAACTGGGACACCCGTTTCACCTTGATTAGCTTTGAGAACCCCAACACCAGCTCCTGTAATGGTCCATTGCGCAGTAGGAGGTTTTTGTCCGCCATATTCCGTTGGATAACGAAATTGCTTTTCAACTGCTGCATTATGACTGGAAGCCCCTGTCAGGATATGATTTGCACCATTATAATTAATAATAAAGGAAGAAAGTGCTAATCCCTCCATTGATGTCGAACATGCTCCAAAGATGCCCATATAGGGAATACTGAGCGTCCTTGCCCCCAAGCTTGTTGGTGTAATTTGATTAATTAGATCGCCAGCAATCATAAATTGAATATCACTTGTCTGCAGATTTACTTTTTGAATGGCCGTTTGACTCGCTTCCTCCAGCAGGATGCGATGTGCTTTCTCATAAGAATCCTGTCCCATCCAAAGGTCTTCATGGAGGATATCAAAATCGCCTGCTAATTTGCCATTCGCTTCAAAAGGACCGCCTGAGACCCCAGTTGCAGCAATAACAGGGCGATTCTCAAAAACCCAAGATTGTTTACCCTTCAGCATTAGATCACACCCCAGCGAATTAATATGGTCTTAATTAACGCAATCACAAATGCCGAGAAGACTCCAAATAATAATACCGAGCCTGCCAATTTAAACATATTGCCGCCAACACCCAAAACAAAACCTTCTGTGCGATGTTCAATGGATGCAGAAATGACGGCATTCCCAAATCCAGTTACCGGAACTGCACTTCCCGCCCCTGCATATTGACCGATTCGATCATAAACGCCAAACCCAGTCAGGAGCATAGCTATAAAGACCATCGTGGCAACAGTGGGATTACCAGAGGTCTGCTCTGTAAAATTAAAAAAGTATATATAGAATAAAGAGATTGCTTGACCGACAATGCAAAATAACCCACCTACCCAAAAAGCCCGCAGGCAGTTTTTTAGCACGGGCCGCTTCGTTTCATGCTGCTGCTCAAGCTGCTGATAGTTTTTTTGCTCTGGTGTCTTTTGCGCTTTTTTTCCCATGAAATCAGCTCCCTTTATTAAGTCATTTCTTTTTTCAGCTTAATAATTTTATCAAACTTCTTTTGCGCTTTTTCTTCACTGTATTGCTTGTCACCTTCCATTTTGTCATGCAATTCGACAGCTTCAAGAAAAATCTTATAATCACTCGAGACAATAAAGTCTTCATCCGGGTAATCTTCCTCAAGCATTTTATTTAATTTCTTTTCAATCCCCTTCATATGAAAGCGCTGCAGATGCTTCACTTTGTAGGCAACAAGAATTTCTTTTTCTCCTTTAATAACAGCTACATCAAATAGCTCCTCCATGCTTTCAACGTCTTCCTTTACTTTATTGAGCATGTCCATGTCCTTGTTTTCACCGCTGCCTATTATGGCTGGAGTAGGATGAATTTCCTTTATTAAAGACATCGTTGCGTTTTGTGAATCATGATGGCTGCATCCGCTCATGATTAATAAGAAGAAACTAAATAAGATAATTTTTTTCATAAGCGATTCCTTTCCTAAGTAAGTATCATAACTATATTGTTTCGGATAAGAATATAAATTATGACAAAAAATGTTCATCCTATTATTGGCATTCTCAGCTATTTAGAGAAAAAACAGCCACGCTTGCTTGCCATTAGGAGACATCTAACCTTGCAAAAAAAACGCATGAAAAAAGCCAGCTTTCTCAGCTGGCTTTTCTTATCCTTAGTATTTCTTTGTCTTTTTCCCGCAGCCGCAGCCTTTTTTCTTCTTGGGCTGCTGCTGTGCTGGTGCTACTTTAACGGGTTCTGCTGTTTTTTTGAACATATCAATGCCCCCTAAAAGATTAAATTGTTCCTGCTGTTAGTTTATGTGCACATGCTTTCTATTGTGTGAAGTAAATGCCTAACTGCTGTTAGTCTTCCAGCCATTTTTGCACAAGCACTTCAATTATGGATGCCAAACCGGCTACTGCGAGCACTAAAAGAATTGGAAAAGCAATATTGTAATAAACAAAATATAAGCAGCAGATAAAAATGGCACACCAAACCCCCGTACACCAATGACAGCTTAAAAGTTGGCCAAAGAAACCTTTAATCCCTCTGTTTTTTGCAACTAAGTATGTTTCCTTTTGTCCAGTTTCATCCACTTCCTCTACTTCATCAAAAAAAGGTGCTCGGATAAATTGTGTAATCTGATCGTAGACCAATAACCTCGTAAGACGAAAGCTAGCCAACACAATAATGAATAACTCCAGCCAAGTCAATTCCATGACAAATCCCCTTTTTTAAAAATATAAAAAAAGCGCCTATTTTTCCCATAACAAGGCATTTGCCCGTGTCCTAAAGGGCTGCCCTGCAATATGTTATTAATGTAGATCACAAGAAATATAAAGGAGGAAACAAATATGGGTTGTGGAAAGAAAGACGACTTCAAAGGCCAAAGCTGTGTATGTGAAGTAGTTCGCGCTATTAAAGATATTCAAGATAATGCAGAAGATACGTGCGAATGCCCTTCCAACTGTTTCTTAGAGCCTCTTGGAGCAATTTCACCAAGTAATCATAAAAAGAGAAAAAGTCCTGATACTCGCGTATTCGTATTAAAAACGGCTGATGGGTCACCATTCCATGCGTTCTTTACTAACAGAAGTGATTGTGCTTGCGTTTCAATCTTCTTCCGTGTAGAGGATGTATTCGATAACTGCTGTGCTGTACTTCGAGTACTTGAGCCTGTTTCAGAATGCGAAGGGCAAGGCGGCAGACCAAACTTCGAAACAGTAGACATCGTTGATGATTGCTGCATCGACTTGAAAAAGGTTTGCAAAGTTGATGGCTTCCGCAGTACAGATGATTGCATTACAGTTGACCTTAGCTGCTTCTGTGCAGTTCAATGTATCGCTGACGTAGATCTTGATGTTTGCGAAGACTAAGAAATTTAGTTTGAAAGCCAGCCGGCTTTAACGGCTGGCTTTTTTCACTTGAACGAATCCAAGAAACGGACATTTTAAAAATTGCAAACTTGCAGATGGCCTGCTTTTGATCTCCAGGTTAAAGAATTGCAAAAGCAAAAAAGTAAAAGGAGATGCTTTCTTATTAAGCATCTGCGTTAGCTTTACTTTTTTGCCGATTGCATAGATAAGATTAAACTGGATTCTATCTTAATCCAATCATTTTTACAGAAATCAAATCACGGATATCCAGTGTTTCTACATTATTATTAAATGTTTTCACATCAATAACAAAATCAGTTTTATTAACCAAAAAACCTTTCACAGAAGAATCGGTACTTTCAAATATACAAGCCACTGGCGGCAGCTGCTTCGGAAAATGATCTAAATAGTGCAGTCTTTCCAAAACGGTCATTTCTTTAAAGCTTTTTAATCTTGTAAAGGAAGACTTCCTTTCTTTTGAAAATGGGTTAGATTGAACAGATTGCTGCTCATCGTATTCTTCAATGACGTCTTGTTTGTTTTCGATTGAAGCCACTACTTCCTCTGTTCGCTTTTCTTCTTTAAATGTGTCAACTTTTGCAGTTACTTCAGGCTGCACTTCCTCTTCCACTTTTGTTTTCTTTGATGAGAAAACACTTTGCATATTTACTTCTGGATAGTGAATATTCGGCTGATTGATATATAGAAGCGGTTCCTTTTTTTCTTTAGCAAGCATAAACTACTTCCCTCCTTCTTTCACTCATTCATCGTATTATATGTATGCACAAACTAGGCGTTCTTTTCCAGATAAAAAATTCTTAACGAAAGAGTGTCTGATTAAGCTTGCATATTAATTTTCTGCTTAAAGAAATGCAAAAAAAAACCTATGCACGTATTCTGCATAAGTTTAAGATGTTGTTATAAAATGTGGAAACCAGAATCAACATGAATGTTTTCTCCTGTGATCCCTCTCGCCAAATCACTGAATAAAAACAAGGCTGTATCGCCGACTTCTTCTGGTGTAGTCGTTCTGCGTAATGGCGCTTTTTCTTCAATTTCTTTTAAAATGGAATTGAAATCACTTACTCCTTTTGCAGAAAGAGTTCGGATTGGACCAGCTGAAATGGAATTAACACGAATACCATTAACTCCAAGGTCGGATGCTAAATATTTGACGCTAGCATCTAGAGAAGCTTTTGCTACCCCCATTACATTGTAGTTCTTAATCGCACGCTCTCCGCCCAGGTAAGTTAAGGTTACGATGCTGCCGCCTTCTGTCATAAGCTCTCTCGCTTCTTTAGCTACAGCTGTTAATGAGTAGGAGCTAATATTATGTGCAAGCAAAAAGCCCTCACGTGTCGTATTCATATACTCCCCTTGCAGCTCCTCTTTGTTTGCAAAAGCGATACAATGAGCAACTCCATGAATATTTCCAGCAGCTTCCTTAATTTCAGCAAAGCATTTTTTGATATCCTCATCACTTGTCACATCACAAGGCAAAACAAGTGAATCTGCTCCTTCTAATGATTCCGCCAGATCACGCACGCTCTTTTCCAGACGTTCGCCTGCATATGTAAAAATTAATTTTGCTCCAGCATCATGCAAAGATTTTGCAATTCCCCAAGCAATACTGCGCTTATTGGCTACTCCCATTACAACATACGTTTTATCTTTTAAAGAAATTGTCAAATTAAACAGCCTCCATTACTAATACATGTTATTAATACCTAGTCCTAATTTTACATGAAGTATGATAAAAAGAAAAGGGCAAAAGGATTATTCGCTTTGAATGTTGGATAAAGAAGCTGGGACAAAACTTGATGCCACTATTTAATAAGACAAATTTATTAAGTTCTTCGTTCCAATACACTGCGGACATTCCAACAATAAAGATTTTATAGGTAAAAAAATACCCGAACCATAGAATGATATTCAAAAGAAAATATCTGCTAATGGTTCGGGCTTATTCAAATCTAATATCCTTTTTTCAGGTCTCTTTTTCTACACAAGCTCCAGCTCACGTTTGAGTTCATCTACATATTCTTTAGATCCTGTAATGATCAATCTGTCATTCAGATGCAGTTCTGTATCTCCATGAGGGACAATGGCATCTTTTCCTCTTAGGATTCTGACGAAGATCACATCACCCGTAAACGGAAATGTACGCAGCAGCATGCCGTCAAAATGAGGATTCAGTAAGCGAACTTCGTATAGTGCTGTTTCCTGGTTCGTTAAGATATTGATAACACCAGGAGATTCAATCAGTGAACGAAGAAGCGTTTTTGTAGAAAGAATGGTTGAAAATACCTCAACTTCCTTGTAACGCAATAAATCTTCCATCTGTGGACTCTCTGTTCGTGCAATGACACGATTAACACCTTTTTCCTTAAGTCCAGTGGCTAACTCTACGTTAATTTTTTCATCACCAGTGGAAATAACAATAATATCTGATTCCATAATATCTGTTTGTTCTAATGAATCCATTGAGAAGTTCGGAATTTCACGAATATTAAACACTGAGTCAGCAATTTGCTTTTCAGCTTTTTCTTGTTTTTTATGATACAAGCTTGTTTCATATAAACCAGATTCCAGTTCTCTTGAAACAGGCATTGTCAGCTGATTGGCACCAACAAATGCTACCTTTAATTTTTTCTCTTTTTCAGTATCTACTGGGAATACCTTTTTAAAGACGATTGGTGTGAATATACTCGTAATTACGGCAACCAGTATAAGAGTCCCTGACATTTCTGCAGTAATTACACCCATGCGCTCTCCAATGGTCGCTGCTGCAATCACAAGCGAAAGCGTTGACGTTAAAAGAAAACCGGATGCAATGACTGTTTTG
Source organism: Cytobacillus gottheilii (assembly GCF_900166665.1). Classification (GTDB taxonomy): domain Bacteria; phylum Bacillota; class Bacilli; order Bacillales; family Cytobacillaceae; genus Cytobacillus; species Cytobacillus gottheilii_A. Next base: position 3,192,977 of record NZ_LT800494.1, read on the forward strand.
ATGTCATACCATTTTCTTAAATACAAAATCGGTATCAGCTTTGACAGCAGCAAAGCAATCAGCAATAACGGGATAAGCAGTAACATTTTCTTATCACTGAATAACGCCCAAATATCAAGATCTACCCCAACCATAACAAAGAAGATCGGGATAAGAAAACCATAGCCAAATGAGTCAAGCTTATGAACCAATTCTTGATTTGGAGATAGAAGTGACACAAGCACTCCTGCTAAAAATGCACCTAATATATTCTCTGCTCCGACTGTTTCAGATAGAGCAACAAGGAAAATAATCAATGCAAACACCGCTCTTGTGCCAATCTGTACAGTTCCCGTTGATAAAGATTCAATAAAGCTACGATTTTTAAAGCGGCTTCCGATGAAGTATAAGACTACTCCTGCTGCAAATAAAACAAGAAGCAGCCAAGTGTTTCCATCACCGCCGTCATTGACGGAAACAAATACAGCTAACAAAATCATCGTAACTAAATCGGCAATAACTGCAACTAATAAAATAATCTGGCCAATCCCCGATTTCATTATATGTGCTTCTTTCAATGTAGGTACAACTACACCTAATGAAATGGTTGAAATGATGAGTGTCATTAAAAAGGCATTATCAATAAATCCAGCTAAAACAAATAAATACGATAAACCTAATGAAACAACAAAAATCCCGATAAACACGATCGAAGCGACCGAAAAGGCATTGGGTTCAAGCTTACCGCTAGGCAGCTTCTCTCTTTTTTTCTTGGTGGAAAACGCACTGAAATCTATTTCAAGTCCACTTAGAAACATTAAAAATATGAAACCAAGTGTTGATAACGTTTCTAGCCACATATCCTCCTGTACAATATTAAATCCACTTTTACCGATAATAAGTCCCATTAATATTTCTGCAACTACTACCGGAAGCACATTAAATTTTAGACGATGCAAAATAATCGGTGTTAAAAATGCAACGATAATAACAATTACTAATGATGCAACAGACGCACCGTGTTCCATAAAATCCCTCCCTTTATTCAAACAGCTTTTTAGCCATGAATCTTTGTAAGCAAAATGTACACGCCAATCTTAACAATGATAGCGCATTCAGTGCCAGTGAAAAGTTCCAAAAATGAAAGAAACCTTCATTTTCTTATACGAATATAGAAGCGTTACCAAATAAAAACAGTTTTGTCCAATACTAATGAATAAATATAAGCATATATTACCCCTATTATTCGAATACATGAGAAAGAAACTGGAACATAATTTTGATGGTTATTGCAAAATAATGAAAGCTGTTAAAACAAGCGCGTTTTATCATAATCCTTTCTTTATTTCACTCATCTTTAAAAATAATATATACAAAAAAACCGAATGATTAGAATTACTCCACCTAATCATTCGGAAACAGTTGAATTGTGAATTGTATCATACAGCATTTCAAGATTGCACCTGGGAAACTGCTAGAATTGCCTCTTTGAACCATGAAGCAGAATTCTTTTTATATCATCTGGCAATGAGGATGAAAACGAAAGAATCCGATCCTCAAACGGATGGTAAAAGGTCAGGTGAGAGCAGTGCAGTGCCTGCCGGTCCATTTTTTCCATTCCGCCTCCATATAAATCATCTCCTAAAAGCGGATGGCCCAGAAAGGATAAATGAACTCTTATCTGATGAGTTCTTCCGGTATCTAACATGAGCTGAACATGTGAAAACTCTTTATACCTTGTTTTAATTGTATAACGAGTGCGTGCAAAGGCACCGTCACTTCGAACTTCCCGTTCAATAATACTATCCGCTTTTCTGCCTATCGGCTCTTCAATGATGCCCTGATCTTCTAAAAAGACACCCTCTGCTAACGCTTCATAAGTTCGCTTAATTTCATGCTTCTTTTGCTGCTTGCTTAATAGATGATGAACATGACTGTGTTTAGCAATCAGAACAAGCCCTGAAGTATCTCGGTCGAGTCTTGTTACAATATGGACAGTTGATTGTAAACCTATATTCTTATAATGGCCTACAATGGCATTAGCCAAGCTTCCATCTGGATGTTCACGCGAAGGGATTGTACTCATGCCTGCCTTTTTGTCTACGACCATGACATAAGAATCCTCAGAAACAATCGAGAAAGGGATGTTTTGACAGATTAGCCCGTCGCTCGGTGCCTCTGCTGGAAAAACAATTCTCACAATATCCTGTTCCTTTAAAATATAACGGACAGTTTCAATGACTTCATTGACAAAAATAGAGCCTCCGCCAAATTTTATTTGTGTAAGAGCTGTTTTTGAAATACCCTCTTCTCTAAGAAATTGTTTCAGCAGCTTGCCGTTGCTGTCCTTTTCAACTGTCCAACTTAATTCAAATGATGCCACAGTCTTGCCTCTATTCTTCTATTTTAATCAGCTACAAAGGAGTCATGAACTCGTTTCCAGAATGGAAATGGTCTAAAACGAGCAAACCGCACTCGTTCCTCTGCGACTCGGAATTGAATTGATTTTACATCTTTGTGCAATAAGGACAGATGGTCAATCGTTATCTTAAAATCTTGTTCATTCACTGGCTTTAGCATGCACGTATGGTGAGCAGGTAAAACGAGTGGTGAACCAACCGTACGGAACACTTTATTGTTAATAGACGCCATTTCCGCAAGCTGAATGGCCGGCAGAGAGGGGTGCAAAATTGCCCCGCCAAGTGCCTTATTGTAGGCAGTGCTTCCTGAAGGAGTTGATAAACAAAGTCCATCTCCTCTGAACCTTTCGAAATGCTGACCTCGTATTTCTACGTCCATGACGAGAGTTGCGTCATCAGCTTTAACCGTTGATTCGTTTAAAGCCAGATACCTTGTTTCTCTGCCGCCATTCTGATACCTTACAACTGTTTCCAGCAGAGGATATTCCACGATTTCATACGGTGTCTTCGCGATCGCAATGACTAGCTTCTCAATTTCCTCAGGAACCCAATCAGCATAAAAACCCAAATGTCCAGTATGTACACCAATAAACGCTGTCCGGTCAAGCCTGCTGCTATATCGGTGGAAGGCATATAATAAAGTTCCATCTCCCCCTACCGAAATAACAATATCTGGCTCTTCTTCATCATAAATTAGTTCGAAGTCTAGTAAATAAGATTTCATTTTATGCATAAGGGTATTCGATTCAGAATTCCCTTTAGAAGTAATGGCAAATCTCATCGTCATTCATTAGCACCTCTTTTCCATTCATTTGAGGGTCATACTGTATTTCTTTTACTGTTTCTTTTTATTCCGAGTAAAGAATGCTTGCGCTTCTTGTATCTCACCTCTAATTGCCGACATCTCTTCATCTAAGCGAAAAGCAGCCTCTGATGCTCTTTGCAGCCTCATTTTTAAATCATTTGGAAATTGCCCTTTATATTTATAATTCAATGAATGCTCGACAGTTGCCCAAAAGTTCATAGCAAGCGTTCTGATTTGAATCTCGGCTAATATTTTCTTTTCACCTTGAATTGTTTGCACAGGATAAGATATAACAACATGATAGGAACGATATCCGCTTGCCTTTTTGTGTGAAATATAGTCGCGTTCTTCTACAATCTCAAAATCATTTCGAAGCCTTAACAATTCCACCACTTTTCTTATATCATCTACAAACTGGCACATCATCCTTAAGCCAGCAATATCCTGCATGTCTGATTCAAGGCGATCCAGCGGTATTCCCTTTTGATTTGCTTTATCTAATATGCTTGCAATGGGCTTTACCCTTCCCGTTACAAATTCAATCGGGGAATGAACAGAATTCATCTCGAATTGACTTCTCATTCCTTTAAGCTTTACTTTTAACTCATCCACGGCTTGCTTATATGGAGCCAAAAAAAGATCCCAATGCATAAATACCACCCTTTAAGAAAAGCGTAAGCGCCTTGCTCAGCCCCGACAAGCATAAGGCGAGCTGGCTAGAAGGTTGTTCTTTAACCTTCTGGACAGATTGACTTATGACCTCGAGGGGCTAGGCGCTGAAGCTAGACATTAAGAAAAGCGTAAGCGCCTTGCTCAGCCCCGACAAGCATAAGGCGAGCTGGCTAGAAGGTTGTTCTTTAACCTTCTGGACAGATTGACTTATGACCTCGAGGGGCTAGGCGCTGAAGCTAGACATTAAGAAAAGCGTAAGGCGCTTGCTCAGGGGCGACAAGCATAAGACAAACCAGGCGGAAGGTTGTTCTTTAACCTTTTGACTGGATTGGCTTATGACCTCGAGCCCCTAGCGCCTGAAGCTAGACATTAAGAAAAGCGTAAGCGCCTTGGCTATAACGGCTTTTAACGCCTTACTCTAGACATCAAGAAAAATATAAAATAAAATTCCTTATTTTTGTACCATTTCTTGAAAAATGCTTTCAACCTTTTCTACCATGTGTTCACCGTAATTACTGTTGCCGCTAATATTTTCGACAAGGTAGGAAAGCTCATCATGGAATGCAGGTAAAATTAACTCTGAATTGCCGTTTGTCAACTTTACAATTGCATTAGCTTGATTTGCATCCCTTAAGTACCTCCACAAATGCTCTGGCAGTATTAAATATGTATAATCATCATTCACTTCCAATATGTAAACAAAAGCCAAGTGATCAGAATCAACCAACATCTGCTCCATTGGCTTTATGCTGGCAGTGTTATATCCTTGTTCAAGTGATAAAATAAGTTCATTATCTTTTTCTTGGAAAATTGCGTTTGTAACAGTCAATTTATTATTCATCATCCTACCTCCAGACTCAAACCTTATTTTATCATATCATCCATAAAAAACTAAAGAAAACTTGCCAATTGGTTAAGCCTAAAAGGCGAGCCACTAGGCTTAGCTGTAATTTCTCATAGATAAAACATAGCATTTTGGCGCATCATTGCAGTTTCCGTTTATGATTGCCATAATAATGAATAATAGCATTGAAAGGAACTGAAAAATATGGATAAACATATAGAAATTGAATTTAAAAATATGCTGACTAAAAGTGAATTTGAATTACTAAAGGAATCTTTGAAGTTTAATGCAGAAGATTTTAAGTCACAAACAAATTATTATTTTGACACACCTGATTTCCAGTTGAAGAAGAAACACAGTGCCTTAAGAATCCGTGAGAAAAATGGATATTATGAACTTACACTGAAACAGCCGCATGAACACGGTTTATTAGAATCAAATGATACTTTAACTGCAGAAACGGCACAAAAAGCAATACATGCAAAAAATTTAAATCAGAAGGAACTATTGCAGCATGAAATCCTTTCAATTATTAACGATAATGGAATTGCTATAGAAGATTTAACCCTTTTTGGTTCTTTAAAAACCATCAGAGCAGAAAAAAAATACAAAGACGGATTGCTTGTACTGGACAATAGTTACTATTTAAATGAAGTAGATTATGAGTTAGAATATGAAGTAAGCGATCGGGCAAATGGCGAAGTGATTTTCGGAGACCTACTTGCTGAATATCGCATTCCAATAAGAAAAACTGAAAATAAAGTAAGACGTTTATATAATAGAAAGTCTAGCTTATAGCATTTTGATTAACAAACCTTCTAGCAAACAGCCACTTGCAAATTTTAATACATTCTTATACTTCTAATAAAGGAGCTACCACATAGATGAATGTCAATCAATTAAAGGTTATGCTTGAACTGCAGGCATTGCAAAACTTTAATGCCTCCAGCCCGTCTAATAGTGAGAATTCAATGTTCAATGACCTATTGACCAATTTCTTAGCCAGCGGCAGCACATCAGCTTCTCATTCACAAATGTCTAATTCCCTTGGAGCCGTTGCTTCACTTGTGCCGCTTACAAACAAGAATTCAATGATGAGCACCTCGAGCACTCTCATGCCCTTGAGTTTATCTAAGCTATCTGGCACAAAAACGAACAGCAGCTACAACGATCTAATCGAAAAAGCATCAGAATTATACAATGTACCAGCAAAACTGATACAATCTGTCATTAAACAAGAATCAAATTTTAATGCTAACGCAGTTAGTCATGCTGGAGCTTCTGGGTTAATGCAACTAATGCCAAGTACAGCAAAAGGACTTGGTGTTAATAATATCTTTGATCCTCAAGAAAATGTATTTGCCGGGACAAAATATTTACGGCAAATGCTGGACAAATACGATGGCAATGTTGAACTTGCCTTAGCAGCTTATAATGCAGGACCCGGAAATGTTGATAAATACAACGGANGGAAATTGCCCTTTATATTTATAATTCAATGAATGCTCGACAGTTGCCCAAAAGTTCATAGCAAGCGTTCTGATTTGAATCTCGGCTAATATTTTCTTTTCACCTTGAATTGTTTGCACAGGATAAGATATAACAACATGATAGGAACGATATCCGCTTGCCTTTTTGTGTGAAATATAGTCGCGTTCTTCTACAATCTCAAAATCATTTCGAAGCCTTAACAATTCCACCACTTTTCTTATATCATCTACAAACTGGCACATCATCCTTAAGCCAGCAATATCCTGCATGTCTGATTCAAGGCGATCCAGCGGTATTCCCTTTTGATTTGCTTTATCTAATATGCTTGCAATGGGCTTTACCCTTCCCGTTACAAATTCAATCGGGGAATGAACAGAATTCATCTCGAATTGACTTCTCATTCCTTTAAGCTTTACTTTTAACTCATCCACGGCTTGCTTATATGGAGCCAAAAAAAGATCCCAATGCATAAATACCACCCTTTAAGAAAAGCGTAAGCGCCTTGCTCAGCCCCGACAAGCATAAGGCGAGCTGGCTAGAAGGTTGTTCTTTAACCTTCTGGACAGATTGACTTATGACCTCGAGGGGCTAGGCGCTGAAGCTAGACATTAAGAAAAGCGTAAGGCGCTTGCTCAGGGGCGACAAGCATAAGACAAACCAGGCGGAAGGTTGTTCTTTAACCTTTTGACTGGATTGGCTTATGACCTCGAGCCCCTAGCGCCTGAAGCTAGACATTAAGAAAAGCGTAAGCGCCTTGGCTATAACGGCTTTTAACGCCTTACTCTAGACATCAAGAAAAATATAAAATAAAATTCCTTATTTTTGTACCATTTCTTGAAAAATGCTTTCAACCTTTTCTACCATGTGTTCACCGTAATTACTGTTGCCGCTAATATTTTCGACAAGGTAGGAAAGCTCATCATGGAATGCAGGTAAAATTAACTCTGAATTGCCGTTTGTCAACTTTACAATTGCATTAGCTTGATTTGCATCCCTTAAGTACCTCCACAAATGCTCTGGCAGTATTAAATATGTATAATCATCATTCACTTCCAATATGTAAACAAAAGCCAAGTGATCAGAATCAACCAACATCTGCTCCATTGGCTTTATGCTGGCAGTGTTATATCCTTGTTCAAGTGATAAAATAAGTTCATTATCTTTTTCTTGGAAAATTGCGTTTGTAACAGTCAATTTATTATTCATCATCCTACCTCCAGACTCAAACCTTATTTTATCATATCATCCATAAAAAACTAAAGAAAACTTGCCAATTGGTTAAGCCTAAAAGGCGAGCCACTAGGCTTAGCTGTAATTTCTCATAGATAAAACATAGCATTTTGGCGCATCATTGCAGTTTCCGTTTATGATTGCCATAATAATGAATAATAGCATTGAAAGGAACTGAAAAATATGGATAAACATATAGAAATTGAATTTAAAAATATGCTGACTAAAAGTGAATTTGAATTACTAAAGGAATCTTTGAAGTTTAATGCAGAAGATTTTAAGTCACAAACAAATTATTATTTTGACACACCTGATTTCCAGTTGAAGAAGAAACACAGTGCCTTAAGAATCCGTGAGAAAAATGGATATTATGAACTTACACTGAAACAGCCGCATGAACACGGTTTATTAGAATCAAATGATACTTTAACTGCAGAAACGGCACAAAAAGCAATACATGCAAAAAATTTAAATCAGAAGGAACTATTGCAGCATGAAATCCTTTCAATTATTAACGATAATGGAATTGCTATAGAAGATTTAACCCTTTTTGGTTCTTTAAAAACCATCAGAGCAGAAAAAAAATACAAAGACGGATTGCTTGTACTGGACAATAGTTACTATTTAAATGAAGTAGATTATGAGTTAGAATATGAAGTAAGCGATCGGGCAAATGGCGAAGTGATTTTCGGAGACCTACTTGCTGAATATCGCATTCCAATAAGAAAAACTGAAAATAAAGTAAGACGTTTATATAATAGAAAGTCTAGCTTATAGCATTTTGATTAACAAACCTTCTAGCAAACAGCCACTTGCAAATTTTAATACATTCTTATACTTCTAATAAAGGAGCTACCACATAGATGAATGTCAATCAATTAAAGGTTATGCTTGAACTGCAGGCATTGCAAAACTTTAATGCCTCCAGCCCGTCTAATAGTGAGAATTCAATGTTCAATGACCTATTGACCAATTTCTTAGCCAGCGGCAGCACATCAGCTTCTCATTCACAAATGTCTAATTCCCTTGGAGCCGTTGCTTCACTTGTGCCGCTTACAAACAAGAATTCAATGATGAGCACCTCGAGCACTCTCATGCCCTTGAGTTTATCTAAGCTATCTGGCACAAAAACGAACAGCAGCTACAACGATCTAATCGAAAAAGCATCAGAATTATACAATGTACCAGCAAAACTGATACAATCTGTCATTAAACAAGAATCAAATTTTAATGCTAACGCAGTTAGTCATGCTGGAGCTTCTGGGTTAATGCAACTAATGCCAAGTACAGCAAAAGGACTTGGTGTTAATAATATCTTTGATCCTCAAGAAAATGTATTTGCCGGGACAAAATATTTACGGCAAATGCTGGACAAATACGATGGCAATGTTGAACTTGCCTTAGCAGCTTATAATGCAGGACCCGGAAATGTTGATAAATACAACGGAATCCCTCCTTTTAATGAAACAAGAAATTACGTCAAAAAGGTCACCACCTCTTATTTTGCCTAATACTTTCCGAGAAGACTGCTGCAGCAAATATAATTGCTGCAGCAGTCTTTCTTTATACACTTTCAGAAAGCATAAGACTGGAAAAGAGCTAGCCTTTATAAGGGAGGATTGAAATTGAAAAGTATATCCCCATCCCTAAGCAAATCCTCCCAGCGCAATTATCCTTCAGCAGTTCCTTAGAAAGACAAATTTTACTCAACAGCATACCTGCCGCTCACTGTATTCATCTTCTAAACATCTTAAAAATGCTGTTTGTTTGAGATATCTTGATTTCATTGATAAAATATAAACAGAATATCTCACTTAACCATGATAAACCTATTAATTATCATATCTACAGTCATAGTTCGCTTTTCATAAAGCTCATATAAAAGGACTGCGGTAGAATTAACTAGTAGTGCTTTGTGCGATTACAGTGGCGTTGCACTAATTTTATAAAGGGAGTAATGAATATGACAGGAAATATGCAGACACCATTCGATATGATCGGTGAAAATAAGCTACATCAGCTTGTTGACGCATTTTACCATAGAGTTGCAGAGCATCCTGATCTCGCTCCTATTTTTCCAAAAACATTAGAAGAAACAGCCAGGAAACAAAAGCAATTTCTCACACAATACTTAGGCGGGCCGCAAATTTATACAGCCGAGCATGGTCACCCAATGCTTAGAGCCAGGCATCTGCCATTCGAAATTACACCGTTGCGAGCACGTGCATGGATCACTTGTATGCATGAGGCAATGGACGAAGTGGAGCTTACTGGCCCTATTAGAGAGGATTTCTTTGCCCGGCTAAGCCTGACTGCCCAGCATATGATTAATACACCAGATAAAGAAGAAATGAAAGGTGAGAGCTCTTGAACAATCATGAACGATTTGAATCAAAGATGGCGTCTCCCCATTGCCATGGCAATGAAAAGAAACCATTGGAATTGTACATGTTCCTTGATCCTTTATGTCCTGAATGCTGGGCTCTAGAACCAATTATTAAAAAGCTGACGATTGAATATGGCCGCTATTTTTCAATCAAACATGTGTTAAGCGGCAAATTAGCTGCCTTAAATATGGGCCGTAAAAAGAATTACGAAAACATTGCAGAGCTTTGGGAAAAAACGGCAAGCCGTTCAGGAATGTCTTGTGACGGAAATCTATGGTTCGAAAACCCAATCTCCTCGCCCTATTTGGCGTCTATTGCCATTAAAGCGGCTGAGCTTCAAGGAAGAAAATCAGGAATTCGCTTCTTAAGAAAATTGCAGGAAGTGCTCTTTCTTGAAAAACAGAATGTTTCAAACTTTGAAGTATTAAAGGATTGTGCCAGAGATACAGGTTTAGATGTAGTTGAATTTGTGGCTGATATGCATTCAGAAAGTGCAGCTAAAGCCTTTCAGTGTGATTTAAAAATTACCGCTGAAATGGAAGTTGAAGAAATCCCTACTCTTGTATTTTTTAATGAAAATATTGAAGAAGAGGGCATTAAAGTAACCGGTTATTATTCTTATGATATTTATGAGCAAATTTTAGAAGAGATGCTTCCTGAACAGCCTGAAAAGTCACCATTACCAGCTATTGAAGAGTTTTTGGCCTATTTTAAGCTTGTTGCTTCCAAAGAAATCGCTGTTGTTTATAATATGAATGAAGCTGAAGTAAATAGAGAAATGAAAAAACTGCAGCTAAAACAGGTAGCAGAGCCTGTACCAGCAAAATACGGACAATTTTGGAAGTATTGCAGTAAGAACTAAGCTATGCCAATTGGCATAGCTTTTTGTATTGCTAACAGTCTAAAGTAGAATAAGCGATGTATTTTAAGAGCTGTAAAGTGATTTGATTTTTAGAAGAGGGTCTCAAAAAAGGATTCTCGCCGACTAGCGATCTTTTTTCTAAATTAGCAGCTGCCTCGTAATTCTACCGTGCAGCTCACTTATACTTTCTGAAAAAATGAAAAAGCCATGCTCTTTTGCACGGCTCTTCATATACATAAACGAACAAAGGGGATGGGAGAAATTTTTTCACGATCAAACAAAGGGGTATATGTTTGCTTGTGATTAACTTCACAACCATAATATATCATGAGATTTTATGAACATCAACTCTTTTGTGCTTTTATTCACATTATTGTCAAAAATTCAATTCACATAGCAGATTCATTTTTTCTAGGACAAATTCATAAAGTAAACTAATTGGTGTTTACGGAAATATGTAAGGAGGTTGCACGCATGAAGAAAGTTCAATTTTTCTTAATCCTGGCAGTATTGATATTCTGCTTTTTTCTGAATATCTTAGGTTTGTTAAAGCTTGTTCCCATTTTTATTACTGCCCCATTATTGTTTGTTGCTTTAATTACGTTTATCTCCTTCTTAAATAATAGAAATCGATTTAAAGGATTTTGATTTATGTTCGTGAAACTTATCATCGTTTCTTAAATACTGATCAGCTCTTTTTCCCTTCATTCATACATACCAAAAGGCAGCCACTTTTTATATAAAACGTGGCTGCCTTTTTAAAATCAGGAAGGTTTTAAGATAAAAGTTCTTCCATTTCATTTAGTTTTTCTTCAAACACTTTACATGCGTCTTCAATAGCTTGCTTGCTCGTCATATCTACTCCAGCTTTTTTGAGAACCTCAATTGGATAATCTGAGCTTCCCGCTTTCAGGAATTCCAGATAGCGATCAACAGCAGGCTGTCCCTCTTCTAAAATTTGTTTGCTTAAAGCAGTAGCCGCACTGTATCCTGTTGCATATTGATATACATAGTAATTGTAATAGAAGTGAGGAATTCTAGACCACTCAAGGCCAATTTCCTCATCAATAATTATATCTTCTTCACCAAAATATTTTTTATTTAATTCATAATAAGCTTCTGTTAAGGATTCTGCTGTTAACGCTTCATTATTTTGAGCTTTTTCATGAATAATATGTTCAAATTCAGCAAACATCGTTTGACGGAAAACAGTTCCTCTAAACCCTTCAAGGAAATGATTGAGAAGATAGAGACGTTTTTTATCATCGTCAATTGTTTTCAGCAAGTAATCATTTAAAAGAGCTTCATTGCAAGTAGAGGCTACTTCTGCAACGAAGATTGAATAATTCCCGTACGGATAAGGCTGATTTTTTCTTGTGTAATAGCTGTGTACAGAGTGGCCAAACTCATGTGCTAAAGTAAATAAGTTATTCACATTGTCTTGCCAGTTCATTAGGATATATGGATTCGTTCCATATGTTCCAGATGAATAAGCACCGCTTCTTTTTCCTTTATTTTCTTGTACATCGACCCAGCGGTTTTCAAAGCCTTCTTTAAGGACATTTAAATAATCTTCTCCTAATGGTGCCAGTCCCTTTAAAATATGCTCCTTCGCCTCGTCATATGTAACCTCCATTTTCACATCCTTTACTAAAGGTGTGTAGAGGTCATACATATGCAATTCATCTAGACCAAGGACTTTCTTGCGCAATTTAACATAGCGGTGCAGCAGGTGAAGGTTATCATTAATTGTACTGACTAAGTTATCATAAACACTCTCTGGAATATTATTATTAGCAAGTGCTGCTTGTCTTGCTGAATCATATTTCCTGATTTGAGCGTTAAAATTATGATTTTTCACGTTCCCGCTTAAAGTACTTGCAAAGGTATTCTTAAATTGCCCATATGTGCCGTATACTGCCTTAAATGCATCATGACGCACACTTTGATCATCACTCTCTAGGAAGCGCACATAACGGCCATGTGTGACCTCCACCTCATTGCCGTTCTCATCTTTAATAGCAGGAAATTCAAGGTCTGCATTATTAAGTGCTCCAAAAGTGTTGCTGGATGACCCAAGCACTTCTGACGCCTGTGCTAGCAATGCCTCCTGCTCAGCAGATAATACATGTGGCCGCTGTAAATTGATTTCATCTAGTGCATGCTTATAAAGCTGCAGTTCCTTCTTCTCTGATAAAAAGCGTTCTAATTTTTCTTCCTCGATAGCAAGAAGCTCTGGCACGACATAAGCTAGAGCTGCGCCTGCTTTCGAATAAACAGTTTTAATTCGGTCTTCCATTCCCTGATACTTCGAATTTGTTGTATCCTGATCATATTTCATATGCGCATATGTATATAGCTTGCTTAATCTAGATAGCAAATGATCTTGATACTGAAGTGCTTCATATAATATGTCTGCACTTTCTCCAAGTTTACTTTCATACTTAGCCGCGTCTGGTATTAAAGCCTCAACCGCTTTAAATTCCTTTTCCCAAACCTCGTCTGTCGCAAAAATATCTTCAAGTCTCCAAGTATCTTCAACTGCAATTTCACTTCTTGCCGGCAATTTTTGCACAGCAGCAGTTTCATTTGTCATCGTATTGTCCCCTCCAGTAAATAATGCAATAAATAGTAGTGGTAATTTTAACAATAGCACTATAGGTTACTTCTCCTTTACTCCGAAAATTCCTGCTATTTTCCGTAATTTTATATCAAGGTCTCATCCTATTCTGTGCTAAAAGCCTTTTTTTCATTTATAATAATTGATTTTGACTGGCCTGTTTCATAATAAACTTGCCAAATCGCTTATTTAAACTTTGATCACAATTCTCTTGTTCATCCTGGCTAAGCGGAAATTGAAGCTTCTGATGAACATAATAGATATTTTCATCATTTTTTTTAATGATATATAAATGCTCTAATAATAATAAGTACTCCTCCACTGCTTTGGCTTCTTCAGAATGAAGAGCAAGCGGAAATCTTCTGAGTGAAATATTCTTATTTCGAACTCTTTTATAAAAGGAAGCTACAGCATCACTAATTGTAAATGTTTGTTTCTTTAAAACAACATCAAGTATTAAATAGGTTTGCCAAAGTATAGGCGGTGTCTGTATATTTGGTGAGTGAAAAACCGGAAGACCAATTTCAGAAGGAAGAGAGGTGGGGGAAATACCTTGATTATATAATTCGTATAAAAGCTCCCTGCTAAAAGAGCTATGACTGACTGCTGCAAAATTTTTTTGCTTTCTAATCATAGCTAGCCATTTTTGAAAAGATAAAGGTGCTGATTCATCTGGTATTTGAAGGATATCGGAGGTGCAGGTATTTTTTAGCGGTTTAATGAGCATTTGTGCAAAAGCATTTTTCGCAGAATATGGCAGAGGGTTTTTAATGAAAATAAAGTGCTTGGTGTTAGGGCAAAAGGATAAAATCATCCAAGACTTTTTCTGATGCTGTGTAAGAAATAGATAATTAAATTGGGTAAGTGAAATTCTGTTGTAATCTAACCGTTTGAATTTATTAGCTCCCAAGATCCAAATGGGAATGATCCCTGCTTTTAGATATGATTGAGTACGCTTGTAAAACAAATCATCTGCTATAGCAGAACATTGAAACTCAATTGCATATAGCTGCTTTTGAAGCCTGAATCCGATATCTGCCCGCTGCTGAATATCAGGATAATAACATTCCAAGACAGAAGAAATACCCTCCTGTTTAAGCCAATTGTAAAGCTGGACCTTTCCATTTAAATGATATTGTGACTCATTTTCATAGCTTTCCGGACACCTCGAATGCATTTGATGAGCAAAGTGAGGAATTCGTTTTTCTCCTGCTTTTACAATCACTGGTTTAGCACATTCACGGCAATAATAGGGACCTTTCTCCTTCAGTGAGTTGATCTCGGATCTGGAGTATGACCGAAAAAGCGAAATAACCTCTCCTAAACCATTTACTGCAGTTAACATGAACATTCTCCCTTCTTTTCCTTTCCACAGATACATTAACAGCACAGGAGAAAGCCTAGCTAGTGCTGTTTTAACAGAAAGTTTAAATACAAGGCTGTTTTTGCAACCTTTGTTGCTTTTACATTAATGTACAAAGATTTCCACTTCAGAGTACTCGTTTTCCGGCGTTGGCGGTGCTGAGCAGGAGGCTCAAAAGACATATTACTAAAATGCTTCTTTAAAAAGGACTTGTTAAAATAAGAATTTTGCTCAGAAAAGAGCCAATTACAAATAAGGACGTTATTCTAAGCTTGACCATTTTCTTATCCCTAGTAGTTCGAGAGGATCATGCATAATTCCTTTGCCTTCTAAGAGATTTTTATACATTTGATGCATACATAAAAGCAAGCGAATCAAAAAAAAAAAACGATTTCATCGCTGAAATCGTTTTGACTTATTTAAAGTATTTACGAAGCTCTACAAATACATCGTCTTCAATGATTGTTTTTCCATACTCTGTAATCATATGAATGGTTACCCGCGCATCATAACCGTATTCAAGGATTATACTGAGAAGATTGTTGACATCTGCTGTGTCAAACAATTCTTCATCAAAATCTAAAAATAAAAAGTAGCTATCCTCATAGGAATACAAGGTTGTATTAATGGAATCAAGATCCATTCTTTTGGATAAAGAAATAAGATCCTCAAAATTCTTGAATGTGATTAGATATTGAAGATTTCTTTCATGCTGTTCGTCTTCCTCTGTTTCCTCAGGTGAATTATAATGATGATCCAGCATTTCTTCAATTCTTTCGTCTACAGGTCGATCCTGTTCACTTTCATCGTGAACTGGAAGCTCTAATTTTTGACCATCTTTTGAAAGCTGTGCCCTAGTTACAAGTACTTCTAAGCCTTTATCCAGTGCTTGAACCTGTATCCATAGCGGTCCTTCCGCAAAGAAATCTTCTTCACGATGTACCTCATCCATCATCTCCCAAAAGAGCTCTTCACTTCTTTCACGATTATACCAAATCTCTTCGCGATCAAAGCCTCTTTCTTCTATATCAATGTAAGAAATGTAAAACTTAACTGTATGATCGTTAATACGTTCGATTTCCATACAATAACTCTCCCTTCTGGCTATGGTTGAAGGGACTTTTGACCCCTAAATAGTTGCTTTTTTTCCATATACCCAGTATAGAACAGGTTAATCTGTTTTAACCATTCTTTTAGAGCAAAGGCAAAATGTTAAGTCCAAATTATGTGCCTTGTACTTATATTTTATGATAAAAACAGAATAAAGGGAATTAAAAAAGCATGAATCCGTAAAAACCGTTATATGCCTAATTCCTCTTTAAAGTGGTTAATGTATTTTAACAGAAATATTGCACATCTACAAGGAAAGAGAACTATGTCTAGGCTTATGAACATAAACAAAAACCTTCTTTCAAATATTGAAAGAAGGTTAAAACATATTAATTAACTAGGCGCTGTGCTTCACGAAGCTGATACGTACGTACCTTTCTTGGAAGGAAACGTCTGATTTCATCTTCATTATAACCCACCTGTAAACGCTTCTCGTCAATAATGATCGGACGTCTTAACAGGCCAGGATTTTCTTTTATTAATTCAAATAAATTTTGAAGAGGCATTGTCTCCAGATTTACATCTAATTTTTGGAACGTTTTTGAACGAGTTGAAATGATTTCATCTGTTCCATCCTCTGTCATTCGCAGAATTTCTTTAATTTCTTCAATGGATAATGGCTCAGAAAAGATGTTTCTTTCCTTATAAGGAATTTCATGCTCCTCTAACCATTGTTTCGCTTTTCTGCAAGATGTGCAACTTGGTGAAGTGTATAATGTGACCATTTTACAAATTCACACTCCCTTAATTTAGACATATTATTAGATCTATTATTAGATTTTTTTCTTGTTTATAAAACTCGGAGCTTTGTAAATTAAAATCACTTTAAAAAAGTAATTTGTATTATCTATTATACACTACAAGAAGCCCATATGGTATAAGTTTTTATAAACACTCTAAAAGAATGAGTTTCATCTTTTAGTTTAAACAATAATAACTTGTTACAATATATAAGACGAATGAAGATTAAAAAAGTTTCATATTTCTTTTAAAATAGGAAATCGTTCACAAAGTATTCACAATTTCTTTTCTGTTGCGTTAATTCTATAGATCAAATTCCCCTTTTCACAAAGAATTAAACATCAATTAGCTTTTATTTTCTCAATTAAAGATAATAAATTGAAAAAACACAGCTCAAAAATGAGCTGTGCAATTTATATATATACGATTGTATACATTTTAAACTTATAATGAATCAAGTACATTCTTTCCATCTTCATCTTCATTAAAAGTAAGAACTTCATCAACCTTTTGATAGGATTCTCCATAAAATTGTTTATCCTTATATGTGTGAACAAGTTCATACGTAGTCTTCATCGCTTCATAAATGGTTTCCTCAGATTCATCATGAGGTGCCCAAAAGAGAATTTCCATAGCGTTTATTTCTTTAGTTGCCAGGGATCGTCTGCGGTATCCAATTGACTGAGCATGTCTAAAGCCTTCACGCTTATAAAAGCGCAAGCGCTTCTCTGTATCAGTATCATCATAATTAACTGGTTCAACTTCTAAAATAATCGGCTTCCCTTTTTCCTTCATTTCTGCAAGGAGTTTCCTACCTAACCCTTGCCCACGTGCTTTTTTTGATACAAATAAATAATCAATAAAAACGAAGTGATCGATCTCTACATACATTAAAACATGATAGGGACCTTCATCTTTGTGATAAATCTCTGACTGTTCATCGAGCAATGTTTCCATATGCTCCTTTGATTTCATTTCTTCAATCGGAAAATATTGATTTAACTTTTCATACCAATGCATGGATCTTCTCCTTTTTTCACCTAGTATTAACCAGGTAAAGTATTTTTTCCAGCATGATAAGCTCCCAGCTTTCCGCTCATTATTGTATACATAGCTTATTATTTGTTAGATGGCTTTTATTGTATCAAGACCCTCCTGCATACATAATGCATCTAATGAAGTATTTGTTATTTAAAGAAGGTTCATACATACCATTATAAATACTAAACAAGATTAAAATAAGAGAGAGACAAATTGTATACTTCTGTAAAATTACAGCCTGAGAAGAAAGGTGGAGGTTTATCTTATAAAAATTCTCTGCATACTTTATTCATGCCAGATACCCTTAATAAAGAACATCTGAAAAGTGCAGAGCTGGAAGATTGGTGCAAGCAGCGACTGCTCGACCCTTATTATCATAACGTATTAAAGTCTTTTGTCAAATGACACTGCAGACCCCAAAAAAGAGCCCGATTGTTAGTAGATATGTCTAACAATCAGGCTGTATTCTGCCTATTAAAATCATTATTGTAAAAAAGTTTATTGGGCGATCATTTACTTGTCTAATGGTGTATAATCGACATTTTCTGTATAAGAATTCCCAGCGTTCCATAGTAGAAATTCGTTAATCCCGTTTTCATTAAGTGCTTTTATTTGGGCCTCAACCTCTTCCGCCCCATATACTTTGTAATTCCCGCTGCCCAAATAAGAGGCTGTAAAATCCTGAAGCCACGGCCTTGAGATAGGAGGCGAATCCAGTTCATTCAGCTTTTTATTTTCAAGTTTTGCATATTCAGTAACTAACTTGTATGGCTCTAAATCTGGCTTAGCAATCCCAAAATAGGAGGTCCAGTGACTTGGATAAATCATAGAGGAAATTACATCAACGTTTTCAGAAATCTTTGAGAAGTTTTGACCAATTCCGGGAGCCTCGGGCAACGTTGCAGAATACCCAAAGATATCTACTGAAACCTCTACATCATAAGGCTCTAACTTTTCTTTTGCATATGCGACAAAATCTGTTACTGCACTAACTCTTTTCTGAACATTTTCAGTTGACTCATCCGTATATTCACCATGATTATAGCTTAAATCTTTATCTCGTGTTTCAAAGCCTTCTGGAAAACGTACATAATCAAACTGAATTTCCTGAAAGCCCATCTTCGCCGCTTCAATCGCAAGGTCAACATTATAATCCCACACTTCTTTTACAAAAGGATTTACAAATGACTCACCTCGGCCATTTTTCCAGACTTGATCACCATCTTTAAAAGACCACTCTGGTTTCTTATTCGCAAGTTCTGTATCCTTAAATACAACGACCCTTGCTATAGGATAGATCTGATTCTCTTCCAGGGTAGCCATCATAGATTGAGGATCCTTTATGTATGGTTTCGCAATCGATGCATACTCAGATTCCTCATCAGGTATGTAGGTCAAATTTCCCCAATCATCCTTAATGTCAATAACCATTGCATTTAAGTCACTTCCATTAATTAAATCGATTAACCTGTTAAATCTTTCGCCTCCTGCAGAATGACCAGTTACATACACCCCTCTAACAGCATCTGGATAGTTGAATGTATAACCGGAATCAAATGTAAACCTGGTAAGGACTTCTGGCAGCTCTCTTTTTAATTCAAAGTATTCTTTCTGCGGCAATGTACTGCTGACCTTTACAGCATCCTCTGCGAATAGCGGCTTAGGTGCCAGATTGAATACGCATAAGAACACTACTATACTAATAATGTTCATAAATATCTTGTTTTTCATATTTGCATCCTCCCCTCTATCTCTCCGTACCCTTTTGTACAGTGTATCAATCTTTCGACAAGAAATTAATACATTTACAGACAAATTTTTTATTTAGACACTATTTATCTTCTAATTAAAGGAATTATTAAAAGTAATACAATTAATTGAAAATTTATAATAGTAATTACATTGCTTATAGTGTATGATAATTAAAAGTAAGTTAATGGTTCAAAGGACTAAAGGATAACTGAATATTTAATTTATAAAGTTAATTGTATTATGGAAGAAACTTAAGATAACTATTCTCCTACTTCTTAAAAACAGCTGTCCTGCTAAGAAAAAAAACGATCTCCTATTTAAAGAGATCGTTTCAAGATTAATGCTTATATTGTGCTTGATACTGTTTTAATTCCTTTTCAGAACAGTATACATAATGTCCTGGGGCCACCTCGCGCATTTCTAGTTTTTCATCTGAAGCATATTTATGCACAGCTGGATCATAGGATTTACGCTTACGTGTACGCTCAGACTCAGGGTCTGGAAGTGGAATAGCAGATAACAGTGACTGTGTGTAAGGATGAATCGGATTATTGTATAAATCTTCGGCAGTAGCAAGTTCTACTAGTTTCCCGAAATACATTACACCAATTCGATCACTTATATACTTAACCATTGAAAGATCATGGGCAATGAATAAGTATGTTAGACCTTTTTCACGCTGCAGTTTTTTCATTAGGTTAACAACCTGAGCCTGGATAGAAACATCCAATGCAGAAATTGGTTCATCAGCAATAATAAATTCTGGATCTACAGCTAATGCACGAGCAATTCCGATACGCTGTCTTTGACCGCCGGAAAACTCATGCGGATAACGGTTGGCGTGTTCTTTATTTAATCCAACTGTTTCTAATAACTCATAAACCTTCTCCATACGATCTTTCTTTGAACTTGCAAGGCCGTGTATATCAATGCCTTCAGCGATAATATCTGCTACGGTCATACGCGGGTTTAAAGAAGCATATGGATCTTGGAAAATCATTTGCATTTTGCGGTTAAACTTTTTCAGCTCTTTTGCAGATTTTTTCCCATGAACATTTTCATTTTCAAACAATACTTCTCCGTCTGTTGCATCATAAAGGCGAATGATTGTTCGTCCAGTTGTTGATTTACCGCAGCCGGATTCACCAACAAGACCTAATGTCTCACCTTTGTATATGTCAAACGTAATGCCATCAACAGCTTTAACCATATTTGGTTTGCCGACATTGAAGTGCTGCTTTAAATTTTTAATTTCTAAAAGTTTTTCAGACATTATTATTTACCCTCCTTAACAAGAACAGGCTTTTCGAAGTTAGAGGATAATTTACGTACACGCTTCATAACAGATTCTGGCGGATTCACTTGAGGTGCATCCGGATGAAGCAGCCATGTTTTTGCAAAATGAGTTTCAGAAATTTGGAACATTGGCGGTTCTTCTTCAAAGTCAATTGCCAACGCATATTGATTACGAGCAGCAAAAGCATCTCCTTTAGGCGGATTTGTTAAATCCGGAGGTGTACCTGGAATGGCAGCAAGCTCTGCATCATTATCGTTTTCAAGACTTGGCATCGAAGCAAGCAAGCCCCATGTATACGGATGACGCGGATCGTAGAAAATTTCATCAACTGTTCCCATTTCAACGATTTGTCCAGCATACATGACAGCAACACGATCGGCAACGTTAGCAACGACACCAAGATCATGTGTAATAAAGATGATTGAAGTATCCATCTTATTTTGCAATTCTTTCATTAAATCAAGAATTTGCGCTTGAATTGTTACATCGAGTGCAGTTGTTGGCTCATCGGCAATCAAAAGCTTAGGGCTAGCCGCCAAAGCAATTGCGATCATAGCACGCTGTCTCATACCGCCAGAGAATTCGTGAGGATACTGAACTACGCGTTTTTCCGGCATCGGAATACCAACAAGGCGAAGCAATTCTGTTGCACGATTTTTCGCTTCTTGCTTAGACATATTTTGATGCTTAATTAGAACTTCCATAATTTGAGTACCCACACGCATAGTTGGGTTTAAAGAAGTCATTGGATCTTGGAAGATCATACTGATTTCTTTTCCGCGGATGCTTTCCATTTCTTTTTCCGTTTTTGGAACAATGTCGTCTCCGTTGAAAAGAATTTGTCCGCCTGTAATTTGTCCAGGAGGCATTGGTATAAGTTTCATAATGGTCTGGGAGGTTACACTTTTACCCGAACCAGATTCACCTACAATAGCAAGTGTCTCACCTTTATGAAGATCAAAGCTCACACCACGAACTGCTTGAACTTGTCCTCCATAAGTTTGGAATGAGACCTTTAAATCTTTGACTTCAAGTATTTTTTCCATATTCTCACTCCTATTTACGTAATCTTGGATCAAGAGCGTCGCGCAAGCCATCGCCGACTACATTAAATGCAAAGATGGTTAAACAGATAAAGATAGCAGGGAAGAATAAACGCCATGGATAGTAACGCAATGCAGGTAAACCATCGTTAGCCATTGTTCCCCAGCTCGCAAGCGGCGGTGTTAAACCAAGACCAAGGAAGCTCAAGAAAGCTTCTGTAAAAATAGCAGATGGAACAGTTAATGTCATCGTAACTAAGATTGGTCCCATTGCATTTGGAATTAAGTGTTTGCTCATAATTCTTGTCGTATTTGCACCAAGTGTTTTAGCAGCAAGCACATATTCCTGATTTTTCAGCGAGAGAACCTGTCCACGGACAATACGTGACATGTTTATCCATCCGGTTATTGTCATAGCAAGGATCATTGTGGCCAAACCTTGACCTAATACAACCATTAACAAGATAACTAATAGCAAATACGGAATTCCATAAAGGATGTCGGCAAAACGCATCATAAACTCATCCGTACGGCCACCTTTATAACCAGCAATTCCACCCCAGATTACACCAATACATAGGTCAATTAATGCTGCTGCAACACCGATAAAAATCGATATACGAGCACCTTCCCATGTACGAGTAAATACATCACGGCCTAAATCATCAGTACCAAACCAATGTTCAGCTGAAGGAGCTTGGTTTTTATTTGAAAGATCATTTTGCTTATAATCATATTCTGTCATCATAGGACCGAAAATCGCCATAAAAATAAGAATGGCTAATAGAACTAATCCAAATAAAGCTAATTTATTCTTACGGAAACGAACGAACACATCTTTCCAAAAGGAGAGACTCGGTTTTGAAATCTTCTCAGCATCTTCTAGCTGTGTTCCAACTACTTTGAATTTATCTTTTGATATTTCCATGGTTTACTCTCCCTTCTTCCCGCCGGCAAGCTTTATGCGCGGGTCGATGATTCCGTATGCAATGTCTACAAGGAGAATAGATACGAGTAATAGAATACTATAGAATACTGTTACACCCATAATAACGGTGTAATCACGGTTTGAAATACTTGTTACAAAGTGTGCACCAAGTCCCGGTAAACCAAAGATTCTTTCAATAACAAAGCTACCTGTTAAAATACTTGCTGTTAGTGGTCCCATATACGTGACAACAGGCAGCATAGCATTACGGACAGCATGCTTTACCGTAATTGCCCCCCTGCTCAATCCTTTAGATTTAGCAGTTTTAATGTAATCATTAGCAAGAACTTCTAACATACTCGAACGAGTTAGCCGGGCAATAAAAGCCATTGGTGTCGAAGCAAGTGCAAGCGCTGGAAGAATGGTGTACATAAACCCTTCCCATCTCGCAACCGGGAAGATTCCCCATTTGATTGCAAGGAAATATTGCAGGAATGATGCCATTATGAAGGATGGAACCGATATACCAAGTACCGCAACAATCATTGCTGTGTAATCCTGCCACTTATTGTGTTTTAAAGCAGCGATGATTCCTAGTATAACTCCAATTGCAACTGCTAAGAAAATTGCTTCTAATCCTAGTAAAAATGAAACAGGGAATCCATCAGTGATTAAGTCATTTACAGTTTGACTTTTATACTTAAACGACGGACCAAAATCCCATTTTAAAATCCTTAATAAATACTCCCCGTATTGAACGTACCAAGGTTGATCTAAACCATAGTGCGCATTTAAATTCGCTTCAATTTCGGGAGGTAACTGCTTCTCAGATGTAAACGGGTTTCCAGGTGCCATGCGCATAAAAAAGAACGTTGCTGTAACAATTAGCCACAAAGAAATAAGCATGTACACCAAACGCTTCCCAATATATTTCGCCATTGACAACACCTCCATATAAATACTTTTTATAAGAAGACCTACACAGACAAAACACGATCATTTTTGTCATTTTTTGGTCGAATTTACGGCTTCACATTACAGAAACGAAGGTATATGGGAGACTTGATCCCATATACCTTTCGTCAAATTACTATCGATTATTCAAAATATGCCCATTTGAATTGAGCATCTCCAAGACCAGAAATTGCTACATCTTTTAAGTTTTCATTTTGAACCCAGTTGTTTGTGTAGAAATAGATTGGTGCAACAGGCATTGCATCCATAAAGATCGCTTCAGCGTCTCTTAAAATTTGTTGACGAGCATCAGCATCTGTTTCAGTTGCAGATTGAGCAAGAAGCTCTTGGAATTCTGGATCTTCCCAGCCAGTATCGTTGTTTCCGCCATCAGCGTCACGATAAGCTTCAAGGAAGTTGATTCCATCATTAAAGTCGCCTAACCAGCCCATACGAGCAACTTGATAATCTAATGCATGAACACTATCTAAGTATACAGCCCACTCTTGGTTATCAAGAGTTACTTCTACACCTAGGTTTTGAGTCCACATATCTTGGATTGCTTGAGCAATCTTTTGGTGGCCTTCAGAAGTGTTATAAGAAAGTGTAATAGCAGGAAGCTCAGAAGCATCACTTAAACCTAGCTCTTCAAGACCTGCTGCTAAAAATTCTTTAGCTGCTTCCATATCATTATCAGGGAAATAGCCTTCTTCGTTCTCAGGGAACATTGTTGGTGGTACAAGCGCCATTGCTGGAAGCTGCTCACCTTGTGTTACATTATCAATTAACTCTTGACGGTTAATTGCATGTGCAAATGCTTTACGAATATTTGCATTGTTGAATGGTTCAACAGTTGTATTAAATTTATACAGGTAAGTACCTGCGATTGGCTCAGTAACCAAACGGCCTTCATCTTTTAATGCAGGAAGTGCATCAAGTGGAAGAGCACCAGTTGGAGCTCCAGCCCAGTCAAGTTCACCGTTTTCAAACATTGATAATTCAGTGTTTGGATCATTAACCATGATCATTTCAATTGTATCTAGTTTTACAGCATCTTTATCCCAATAAGTGTCGCTCTTTTCAAGAACGATCTTATCACTGTGTGACCATTCAGTCATATGGAATGGTCCGTTAGTTGTATAGTCATCACCAGCATCGTTAGCCCACTCAGGGTTAGCTTCTGCAACTTTGCTGTTAAATGGCAGGTAAGTATAGAATGCAGTCAACTCTAAGAAGAAAGGAGTTGGGTTTGCAAGTGTTACTTCAAGAGTTTTCTCATCTACTGCTTTTACTCCTACTTCATCAAGTGATCCGCCTGCAGTGTTTGCAGCTTCAGCACCAGCGATGTAGTTAAGTTGGTAAGCGTACTCTGATTGGTTTTCTGGGTTAATTGCCCATTTCCAAGCAGCTTCAAAGTCTTGAGCTGTTACAGGATCTCCGTTAGACCACTGTGCATCACGCAGGTTAAATGTGTAAACCTTTTGATCTTCAGAAACTACCCAATCTTCTGCCATAGCAGGTTCTGGAGTTCCTTCTTTACCGATACGAGTTAAGCCTTCAAGCGTTTGACGAAGAACTGTACCAGAAGTAGAATCTTTCGCTAAACCTGGGTGTAAAGAAGGTGGTTCAGTATTAATGTTAACACTTAAATTTTGTTCTACATCAGCTCCGCCTTCATCGCCGCCATCGCCGTTATCAGCGTTGTCGTCTCCGCCGCTACATGCTGCTAGGAACATGCTTAGCACAAGCAAGATACTGAAGAGAAATGAAAATCTCTTTTTGTTCACGGTAAAACCCCCTAATAGTTTTCCCCAAATATTCCTTTTACAAAAATTCCACAAAATACAATTGTCCTCCTGACATATATTGCTGAAATAGTCTGTCTTTTTTCGGTAAAGAAAAAGAAGCAAACTACTCCTTCTAACAGAATGCGAGATGCTTCTGACCCTAAAGATTGATTATCCTCTATATTCTGATAATTAAATCCAAATATATAAGTCAAATGCTATCTTTAAACTCATTAGTCTCATAAACTCGCACTTAAGTATGCTTGTCAGGTTGATTTAATTGAATTTTGTTTAGATTGTAACAATTTTGTAAAGAATTCATTTGGTGATTTTTATTATAAGTATTTTATTTCTTGATTGCAAGTAAGTTTTTAGTAGGAAAGTTCTACCATACATGCGAATTTGCTGAAAAATATTAATATACTAACACTTTCACGAAAAAATTTTTTTTACGAAATAGGTCATTTTTCGACAATCCTCTCCTCAATTAATGTAAGAAAACAAATTTTTTCTTTATTAATTTGAATTCAAATTCATTTTATTATATGATTAATATAATAAAATTTATATGAAATGGCTATGATGAAGAGTAGTATATTTACTCATTGGTTTTAAGAGATCCTGTGGCTGGTGTAAACAGGAAACCAAGTAAATAGAATGGACTTTTGAGCTTTTTAAAATAAAGAACTTTCTTTATTAAACGTTTGTCTACGTTATAAGACATCCTGTTCTAATGCAGGAACAAAGAGACTCAAATAAAATTGAGTAATTAGGGTGGCACCGCGGACCATTCGTCCCTAAAGATTTGGACGAATGGTCTTTTTGCTGCCCTTTTTTCTCTCTTCACAACCATTTTAAGGAGGAAAAAAAGTGAAAACTATATTTTCTGGCATTCAGCCTAGCGGTACAATAACTCTTGGGAATTATATTGGAGCACTGAAACAGTTTATTGAACTGCAAAATGAATATAACTGTTATTTTTGTATTGTTGACCAGCACGCTATTACGGTTCCTCAGGATCGTCTGGAATTGAGAAAAAACATTAGAAGCCTAGCTGCACTCTATATTGCGGTAGGCATTGATCCCGAAAAAGCTACTTTGTTTGTTCAATCAGAGGTCCCTGCTCACGCACAAGCCGGCTGGATGATGCAATGTGTATCTTACATTGGTGAGCTGGAAAGAATGACACAATTTAAGGATAAATCAGAAGGAAAAGACGCTGTATCAGCTGGTTTATTAACATATCCACCTTTAATGGCTGCTGATATCCTTCTTTATAGCACTGATTTAGTCCCTGTTGGAGAAGATCAAAAACAGCATTTAGAATTAACTAGAGATTTAGCTGAAAGATTTAATAAGAAGTATAACGACATTTTTACCATTCCAGAAGTTCGAATTCCTAAAGTTGGCGCTAGAATTATGTCCCTTCAGGAGCCTACAAAGAAGATGAGCAAATCAGATCCAAATACAAAATCGTTTATATCGATTTTAGATGAACCAAAGGTGATAGAGAAAAAAATCAAGAGTGCAGTAACTGACTCTGACGGTATTGTAAAATTTGATAAAGAAAAGAAACCTGGTGTTTCTAACCTTTTAACGATTTATTCAATCTTTACAGGAAAACAAATTGAAGATATTGTAGCAATGTATGAAGGAAAAGGTTATGGAGACTTTAAGGGTGATTTAGCTCAAATAGTTGTCAACTCTTTAAAACCAATTCAGGATAAATATCATGAACTAATGAATTCGGAAGAACTCGATAAAATTTTAGACAATGGAGCAGAAAAAGCGAACAGAGTTGCTCAAAAAATGATTAAAAAAATGGAAAATGCAATGGGATTGGGAAGAAAACGGAGATAAATATAGTCCGCCATTTCTAACGTAATTTACTAAAAGATCAAAAAAACCTTCGATAATTATCGAAGGTTTTTTATTTAATTCACTCTTGAACCATGTTCAATTTCCCATAATTTTTCAAAAAATGGCTGTCCTTTTATTAAATTTTCGCAAAATCTTTCATGCTTTTTTGACCAGCCATATTTGCTCTCGTCGAAAAGGTGTTCCCATGCATTTTCAAATTCCATAGCTTGTATTTCAGAATAAATTTCAGGTCTCCATTCTGTATACCAATATCGAATTTCTGCTTCGTTTTTTGAAGAGTACAGCTGATCAAGTGCCATAAACAGCAGCTGCTTAAGTTGTCTTTCTTTTCTTGTTAACCCTGCCATTAATTCTGGTGATGGCGAAAGAATATGAAACCCTTTTCCTGCTGTTTGAGAAAAAGAATATGTAGTTGTTTCTTGATCAGCTATCATTTCATAGGCAAGCTGTTCCTGCCTTGGAATAAGTCTGCTTTTTCTGATTGGTATACTGTATCCAATTGTATCTACGGCAAGAATGCCTGTCCCATCCGTGACAACAAAACAGTAATCCAATTGCACACGCTCATGATTCTTTCTTAAATATGCTTTTTGGTAGATATCGTCGAGAAGCTGTTGCGGAAGGTCTGCTAGATCATTTTCAATATAATGAAATAAGATAGAATCAACCTTTAATAATGGCACTTGATCCAGTAATTCAACCCCGTCATCCTTACGCCACTCATGAAAATGACATACATTGTACCCATTTTCTTCTCCTTCAAACCAGTTCACCCAAACATCATGAAGATATAACATTTACTTACCCCCACTTCACTAACTATTTGTCAATCAGTATGGGCATGTAATAGTAAATTTATTCCTACATTACATAGCGCTGAGATAGATTTAATGCAATTTACTATAATATATTCATTTTTGTTCTCTTATATGACTTGACTCGGCCACTAATCTCAATTATGTCATTTATTATCCATGTAACCAGATTTTCCAATTGCTCTTCTTTATTATTTCTTTATCCAAATCAGTCAACCTTAAAATTAGAGTTATTTACCTACTCAAATATATCATTCAGCACAAAGTGGCCAAACAAAATAAGATAAGGTACTTAAACGGATATTCAATGTTATGGTTTAGGTATTTAAACTAGCCCTTTCTACCTGTGTTCCGGTCACTGTTTTTCGTGGAAGCACAGAGGAGAGGTAAGCCGCCTCGCTTTGACCACTTCTGAGGGTCTCACCCTTTCCTCTATTGCTTAAAAAAGTTGAGTGTCCTCCACTCCATTTCACTTAGGTTTACAAGATATATTTTATAAAAACAAATAAAAAAAACGAATGATTAGAAAGGTTCACTTCCTAATCATTCGTTTTTATAGTCTGTTAAATACTAATGTCCATTTCTTCTCGTTTATTCTATTCCAATGTTTTTGGATCCAGTGCATCTCTTAATCCATCACCGATAAAGTTAAAGCTTAGTACGGTTAGCAGAATTAAGAATCCTGGGAAGAATGGATACCATGGTGCTGTTAACATAACCGTATAGTTTTGAGCGTCTTGCAGCATGTTGCCCCAGCTTGGGTCTGGTGGCTGTATGCCTAATCCCAGATAACTGAGTGATGCTTCTGCAAGAATTACACTGCCAACTAATAATGTAGCAGCAACGATAATTGGTCCCATTGCATTCGGTAAAATATGTGTAAAGATAATTTTGTAAGATTTTGTACCGATCGTTTTCGATGCGAGTACAAATTCCCTGGATCTTAAGGATAAAAACTCTCCGCGCACAAGCCTTGCTGTACCTGTCCAGCTTGTTAAGGCAAAAACCAAGATTAGGTTTTCTAAGCTAGAAGAGAAGATTGTTACAACAGTGATTAGCAGGAAAAGACTTGGGATTGAGATGATAACATCAACTAATCTCATCAGAATCGCATCTATGATTCCTCCAAAATAGCCAGCTACTGCTCCTACAGCAATTCCGATCAGGATAGCACCTAAAACAGAGCCAAATGCTACTAGAAGCGAAACTCTTCCGCCATATAACAGTCTCGTAAAGATGTCTCTGCCATAACGGTCTGTACCAAGCCAATAATCAGCACTAGGCGGCTGCAGCTTCGCCAGCAAGTTTTGCTGATCAAATGGATGTGGAGCAATAACTGGTGCCAGCACTGAAGCCAAAATGATGATTAGAAGAAAGATCCCGCCAGTAACCGCCAATTTATTCTTAACAAACTTTCTAAAAAATATTTTTGTTAATGTATCAGGTTTTTCCATTAAATTGGGGTTCAGTTCTAATTCTTTTTGTGAAATTTCCGGATTAACTTGTGTCACTGTAACCCCTCCTTTAATACTCAATGCGCGGATCGAAGACCGCGTATAAAATGTCAGCTACTAAGTTACCAATTACAACAAATACTGCAGAAATAACTGTTAATGCCATAATAACTGGATAGTCCCTCTGGAAGGCTGATTCAATGAATAAAAGCCCTATTCCTGGCCATGCAAATACTCTCTCAGTAATCGCAGCTCCACCGATAAATGAAGGAAGCATTAAACCAAAGATTGTGATGATCGGAATCATACCATTTCTGACACCGTGTTTAAAAACTACTTTTCTTTCTTTAAAACCTTTTGACATGGCAGTACGGATATAATCCTGTTTCAATACATCAATCATCGAAGAACGAGTATAACGCGTTAATGCTGCCATATCCGCTGTAGCTAATACGAAAGCCGGGAGAATTAAGTGATGGATTCGATCCCATAAACTAAAATCGGCATTTAAAGTAGATACTCCACCTGTCGGAAACCAGCCCAAGGTAACCGATAAAAACATGATCAAAATCAAACCAAGCCAAAAGTTTGGTGTCGCAACTCCTAAAAAGGAAGTTACGGTTACTGTGTAGTCAAGTTTTGAATATGGCCGCATTGCTGAATAAATTCCAAAAGGAATCGCGATAATGATCGCCAGAATCGTAGAGGTTAACATGAGCAACAAAGTATTAGGCAGTCTGTTCATGATCAATTCACTTACAGGAGTTCCCCGCTTAATAATTGAATCGCCAAAATCTCCTTGCACCATATTGCCAAGCCACTTCATATATTGAACATGTACCGGTTCATCTAATCCATATCTTTCTCGGAAAGCCTCTTTATCTGAGGGTTTCATGGAAGGGTCCATTAATAAAGATGTTGGATCTCCTGGTGCAGCTTGAATGATTGCAAATGATAGGATGGTAATTCCAAACAGCAAGGGAATAGCCATTATTGTTCGCCGAATAATATATGAGACCATCGCCTATTCTCCTTCTCTTAATAAAATGTTATTTATCCTAAATACAGTTATTACGTATAACCTGTAGGGTTTTCAGTATTTAAAAAGCTTGTCCATTTATTTTAAATGGCTAATTATTAATTTGGCTTATAATTATCATTACCTTAAATAGATGAAGAAAGGGAAAGGTACTTCCAATCCCTTTCTTCAGTTAAACGAATTACTCTTGCTCTAACCACCATTTGTTGATGTTATAAAGTTGGTTTTTCGCATGGAATTCATAACCTTGCAAGTTTGCTGGTAATGCACGGAATTCTTCAGGGTAGTATAAGAATGTGTAAGCTTGATCTTCTGCAAGACCTTGCTGTACTTGACCGATTTGATCTTTACGTGCATCTTTATCAAGTTCTTGTAAAGATTGGTCCATAAGAACGTCTAGGTCAGGATTAGAGTAGCCAGTGAAGTTTAATCCTGCTTCGATTTCTTTTGTATGGAAGATTCCGCTTGGATCTGGGTCAGTTCCAAGGCTCCATCCTAATACGATTCCTTCAAAGTTCCAAACGCCTGGGTCGATATCAGCGATTAATGAGCTGAATTCAACGATTTGAGGTACGATTTCAATGCCTACTTCTTTTAATTGCTGCTGAAGAATAACAACGATATCTTCACGTACTTTATTACCTTGGTTTGTTTTTACTTCAAAAGAGAATCTTTCTCCGTCTTTTTCTAAGATGCCGTCATCGCCAGGAGTCCAGCCAGCATCTGCAAGCATTTGTTTTGCTTTTTCTACATCATATTCAAATTTCGGTACATCTGGATTGTAAGCCCAGCTTAATGGACTTTCTGGTACGTGTGCTACTTCACCAAATCCAGCCATAACATTTTCAACGATTGCTTCACGGTCAATTGCATGCGTAATTGCTTGACGAACTGATACATCTTGGAACATTTCCATACGCTGGTTAAGTCCTAAGAATGTGTAAGAAAGAGCAAGGCCGCTTTCTAAACGAAGACCTGCAGCATCTGCAAAGCTTTCAACTGTTGGTACGTCAGGCTGTGCAACACCAGCATAGTAATGTACATCACCAGCTTGAAGCTGTGCTAACATTGCGTTTGCATCAGGAACAATTTTGTATGTTACTGAATCTAAATATGGACGTCCATCCCAATAATCTTCATTGGCAACAACTTTAACGTATTCGCCATCTCTCCACTCTTCAAACTTGAATGGACCAGATCCGATTGGGTTCTTTGTGTTAAACTCATGCTCACCAAGCTCCGGAATTGGAACTTCGCCTAAAATATGCTCAGGAAGGATCCCAAAGCTTAAACCTACAACTGGGAATTGAGCATCAACTTTGCTCATGTTGAATTTGATTGTATAATCATCAACTTTTTCTACAGATTCTACAGCTTCAAAATAAGATTTACGAGGACCATCATACTCTTCGCTCAATGGAATGTTATATGTGAATACAACATCATCTGCTGTTAATGGCTCGCCATCATGGAAAGTAGCGTCTTGTGTGATTGTAACTGTATAAGTTAAGCCGTCTTCTGCTGCTTCAACACTTTCAGCAAGACCGCCGTCAGTTACTGGGTTGAATTCCAAGTCTGAACCAATAAGACCATCAAAGATCATACCTTCAATATCAGAACTTGATGCATCACTTGAATATAAACCATTAAACATTGTTGGTGAACCAGTTGAACCAATGATTAAATCGCCGCCTTGAACAGGCTCACCGCTTGGTTCTGCAGGTGCTTCCGGCTCTTCTTCTGGCTCAGTATCTGTTGCTTCATTACCTCCTCCAGAACATGCCGCAAGAAACATTGAGAATACTAAAAGTAAACTAAGTAACCATGCTTGCTTTTTCATTCATCTTCCCCCTAAATAATTATTTGTTGAATATTGCAAATCTTTCGAAACGGAGTATGCTATTGCAGCAACGCCCCCTTTCAAATATTTTTTAAATTTTATGTTTATTTCCCCGCTAAGCGGGAAAATTATAAATGTTGCATTCTTTTAGATCCAGTTTAATAAAGATGGCATGCAACAAAATGATCTTTTTTCACTTCTCTAAATTCTGGCACTTTCTCAGAACACATTGCAGTTGCTGCAGGACAGCGTGTATGGAATACACATCCTGTCGGAGGGTTAGCCGGACTTGGCAGATCACCTTTTAAAATGATCCTTTCCCTCGGTGCTGCTCCCTTTTTTCGAGGAACTGGCACAGCTGAAAGCAATGCTTGTGTATATGGGTGAAGTGGTTCTTCGTATATGTCCTTCTTTGGAGCAAACTCCATGATCTTTCCTAAGTACATAACCCCGACACGGTCACTGATATGGCGGACAACACTTAAATCATGCGAGATAAATACATAGGTTAGTCCCATTTCTTCTTGCAGATCTTTCATTAAGTTAATTATTTGTGCTTGGATGGAAACGTCAAGTGCAGATACAGCTTCATCTGCAATAATCAAATCTGGATTTAGCGTTAATGCTCTGGCAATCCCAATTCTTTGTCTTTGGCCGCCAGAAAACTCATGCGGATAACGGTTAATGAATAATGGGTTAAATCCGACACGTTCAAGCAGTTCGTTGAGCTTTTCTTCTCGCTCTTTTCCTTTGTACATATTGTGTGTGTTCATCGGTTCAGTTAAGATCGACTTTAATGTCTTTCTTGGATTTAATGACGCGTATGGATCCTGGAACACCATTTGAATATCTTTTCGGACGGTTCTTCGCAATTCTGATTCGCTCATTTTGCTGATGTTTCTACCTTTGAAGATGATATCACCAGCTGTCGGCTCGTATAATCGGATCAATGTTCGACCTGCTGTTGATTTTCCGCATCCAGACTCACCCACAATACCGATTGTTTCACCTTTTTTCACTTTGAAAGTCAATCCATCTACGGCTTTTACTGAGCCTACATTACGCTGCAGAATTCCCGCTTTAACAGGAAAATGCTTTTTTAAGTCATTTACTTCTAAGATATAGTCTGAATTTGTAATAATGCTAGATTTTGAATTTTTTTCTGTTAATGTACTCATGAAGTAGCCTCCTTATCTCCGTGCAAGAAACACCGTACCTTCCGCGAGGATCCTTTAACATCCATTAAAGCTGGAAGTGCACTTCTGCACTTATCAAAAGCATGCGGGCAGCGCGGAGCAAATCGGCAGCCTTCCGGAAAATGTTCTGGCGGCGGTACATTTCCTTCAATAGATTGAAGCCTGTCTAAATCGTCATCCAGAGACGGAATTGAACCCATTAATCCTATAGTGTATGGATGAAGCGGTTCATCGAATAGATCATCAACCATCGCTTCTTCTACTACCTGTCCACAATACATAACGACTACTCTATCAGCAACCTCAGATACAACACCTAGGTCATGTGTGATCAGCAGAATGGACGTATCATATTTTTTACTTAAGTCCTTCATTAAGTCTAAAATTTGAGCTTGAATGGTAACATCCAGTGCTGTTGTTGGTTCGTCAGCAATAAGCAGTTTCGGGTTACAGCTCATCGCAATAGCGATCATCACCCTTTGCCTCATTCCTCCACTTAGTCTGTGGGGATATTCGTCAACTAATGCTTTTGCTCTGGAGAACCCTACAAGTTCCAGCATTTCAACAGCCTTGGTTCTGGCTTGGCTTTTATTAAGCTTCTGATGATACATCAGCACCTCAATAATTTGCTCCCCTATTGTTAATACAGGATTTAACGATGTCATCGGCTCCTGAAAAATCATTGAAATATCATTGCCTCTGATTTTGCACATTTGATCATCAGTTAATGTAACTAAGTCCTGGCCATTAAAAAGGATTTCACCATCGACAATTTTTCCTGGCGGGCTCGGAATAAGTCTCATAATGGAAAGCGAGGTAATACTTTTTCCTGAACCAGATTCTCCAACAAGTGCTACTGTTTCACCTTTTTGGATTGTTAAGTCAACACCATCAACGGCTGGAATATTGGTTTTCTTTTTCATAAAGTGTGTTTTTAAATTTTTGAGCTCTAATAGTGCTGTCATAATATCCCCCGTCCATCTTTAAAAAATAGACCCGATCAATATATTAAAATAGCTTTTTTTCTATCTCTTTAAATATATCAATTTCGGAAATTTTCAGATTAATTATCTGTATATTATTACAAAAGCATTACGAGTTCAAGAAGTTTTTTTAAAATTCTTCTTTTTTCATTAATTTAAAATAAATTTATTATTAAATACATTGCGAATAAACCAATAATGACAACGCTTTCCAATTCAATAAAAAAAAGGAGAATTTTTTTATTCTCCTTTTTGTCATATTTTAAATCCCTCTGCATCAGTATTCCAAACTGTTAAAAAAGCTTCAGCAGGCTTAGTCAAAGAATCTGACAGGGTAAATTTATTTGTCTCAGTATATTTGGAAATCATTACATAACCAGCTGCATATCCTAACATGTCTGGCACGTTTCTTTTTCCAAACAAAATATGATCATGAAGTCTTTCGGTTTTCTTTTTTCTTAAATGACTTTCAATGAACTGTACCCAATACGTTTCAATTTCTTTTTTTGTATAATAAGTGCTCCATTCAGAAACGTAATCCTCTCCACAGAAAATCCTCACAGCATGTTCTGCCAAACCTTCTAAAACAATGGAATCCAAAAGAGTATACTCGGATATTTTCTTTTTTATGGCATTCATTCGGCAGACATGATGGTACTCGTGTACAAATAATGCCTCGAGTTCCTTTAAATCTTGAGCAGGAGCTAAAAAGAGAAATATTTTATCTTTGAAAGAAACCCCTGACTTCCCAAGCTGATGTCTCACAAATATAGACTGCATGGCCTTAACAGGAAATATATATACAGGAACATCCGGTCCTTTCCACTTTCTTTGATATAGGGTGAAAAACTCGTCCGCCTTCTTCCATACATCCTGTTTTTTCATGTCCTGATAATATTCATATGTTTTACGATTCGGGGTATACATCCCAAAGTTCTGTAAGTATTGATATAACTTATCAGGTTCTTCTTCTTTAAATAGCTGCATTACCTTTTGGATAATATTTAATGGCTCATCAAAGTGCTGTTCGAGCCATTCATTGGTTTTGATTACCCCAATAAAATCGTCTCCTTTTAAATCATCATTCGATAGTTTATGAAAAATATCATGTAATGGTTCAGTCGATCGCTAAGATATACATATTTCCCATTTCAAAGCTAAAAGGGGAACGACAGGCTTTTTGGACTTATTCTTTCCGCTTAATTACAGGTGTCTCACAACTTCCGCGATTGTTGGTTTATACTTTCTCAAAGTGGAAAAAAGCTGACTCCTATGCCTGGAGTCAGCTTTTAAAATAAGATTTTATTGATTAAATTGCTTAAATACAATTGTTGCGTTATGGCCGCCAAAGCCTAGGGAATTGCTCATTGCTGCTTTTATTTCTTTTTCTCTTGCCTGGTTTGGCACATAATCTAAATCACACTCAGGGTCTGGAGTTTCATAATTTATGGTTGGGGGAAGAACACTTTCCTTCATAGCCATTAGTGTAAAAATAGCTTCCACACCGCCAGCTGCACCTAATAAGTGACCAGTCATTGATTTTGTAGAACTTACAGCCAATTTATAAGCATGGTCTCCAAACACTTCTTTAATGGCAAGTGTTTCGAACTTATCGTTATAATCTGTGCTCGTACCGTGTGCATTAATATAATCAATGTCTTCTGGAGTTAATCCGCCGTCATTAATTGCCATTTTCATCGCTCTAGCTCCGCCTTCTCCGCCTGGTGCAGGAGCTGTTATATGATAGGCATCGCCAGTTGCGCCATACCCAACAATTTCTGCATAAATTTCCGCACCGCGTGCTAATGCATGCTCCATTTCCTCCAGCACAAGGATCCCGGCACCTTCTCCAATAACAAATCCGTCACGATTTTTATCAAACGGTCTGCTCGCTGTCTGTGGATCTGGGTTCGTTGATAAAGCAGTATTTGCACAGAAACCGGCAACAGACATCCTTGTAATTGGCGCTTCTGCACCTCCAGTGATCATGGCATCAGCATCTCCGCGCTGTATGACCTTAAAGGCATCTCCGATTGAATTTGTACCTGTTGCACATGCTGTTACGGTACAAGAGTTAAAGCCTTTTGCACCTAATGTAATAGAAACCTGCCCTGTTGCCATATCTGGTATCATCATTGGAACAAAAAATGGGCTGACTCTGCGGTATCCGCGATTTAAAAAGGTTTCAAACTGATTTTCAAATGTTTCCATTCCTCCAATGCCTGAACCAATCCATACCCCAATTCGTTCCGCATTCTGATCATTGATTTCAAGCTTAGCATCCTCTACAGCCATTAAAGAAGCTGCAATGGCATAATGTGTAAACCTATCCATTTTACGTGCATCTTTACGATCTATGAATTCTTCAGCATTAAAATCTTTTACTTCTGCTGCTACCTTTGCTGGATATTCATCTGCATTTAACCTCGTTAATGGCCCGACACCTGATTTACCTTCTTTAACATTACCCCAAGATGTCTGTGCGTTATTCCCGAGTGGTGTTACAGCACCAATTCCCGTAACGACAACTCTCCTCTTGTTCATAAATAATACCGCCCCTTTAAATGTTATTGTGATTAAAATTTATCTTCCCCAGCGAAGTGCAATTGCACCCCATGTTAAACCGCCGCCAAAACCGACCATAACAATCAGATCGTCATCTTTAATTTTTCCGGCCTCCAGCTCTTCTACCATTGCAATAGGAATAGAAGAAGCAGAAGTGTTTCCGTATTTTTCAACAGTCATTGACATTTTTTCAACTGGCAGGTCAAGTCGTTGACGAGCAGCTTCCATAATTCTTATATTAGCCTGATGAGGGATTAAAAAGTCAACATCTTCCTTTGATAGTCCTGCTTTTTCTAAGACATTAATACAGCTTTCACCCATTTGTCTTACTGCAAATTTGAACACCTCTCGGCCATTCATAACAATATTCTCATCTTGGTAAAGGTACTTTCCACCAGAACCGTCAGCTCCCAGTTCAAAAGATAAAATTCCTCTTCCTTCTGAGACCGGTCCCATTACTGCTGCACCTGCTCCATCTCCAAATAAAACAGCTGTATTTCTGTCATCCCAATCTGTAATTTTTGAAAGTTTCTCTACACCTACAACTAGGACGTATTTATAGGCGTTAGTCTTAATGAATTGCTGCGCTGTGATCATGCCATACATAAACCCAGCACATGCTGCACTAAGATCCATTGCTGCAGCTTTTTTAGCACCAAGACGTTCCTGCAGCATGCATGCTACACTTGGAAAAGGCTGATCTGGTGTTACTGTAGCTACAAGAATCAAGTCAACTTCTTCTGCAGTTATATTCGCATTTTTTAATGCTTCTACTGCCGATTGGTAAGCTAAATCAGACGTATCTGTCTGGTCATCTGCGATCCTTCTTTCACGAATACCTGTGCGTGTTCGGATCCACTCATCGGATGTATCTACCATCTTTTCAAGATCACTATTTGTTAAAATTTTTTCAGGCAATGCTCTGCCGAGACCTAGTACACCTGCATTCATAGTTTCCACTCCCAACATAATGGTTCTAACGAGACAATTTTTATTAATATTATTATCAATTATTATGACTTGGTACTAATTTTATCAAAAACAAGATCACTTTTGCAACTAATTAATATGAGTGTCCAAACACATTAGCACGAAAGGCATATACTATTTATAAAAAGACAACTGTCATTGGAATGATTAATATTTATTTTTAGTCTGTGCTGTTTTTAGCTGTTTGAGCCTTATTGTGGTGAATTGCAATTTTGTTAAGTGGGGGAGAACCATATGAGTGAAAATGAAAAAGACTTTAAGCAGGACCGTTTTTCACAGTTAATGTTTGGGAGGAGCAGGCAGGAGAGGCCTGAAAAGCAAGACTGGATATTAGGCAGAAAAATTGAACATACAGAGAACAACGATCCTAAAAATCCTACACAAGAAAAAATAGAGCAAATTCTTGAGAATGTTGATTTGGATGGATTAATGAATAATTTTGATACATTGATGTCGTCTGTTGGTGAATTGAAACCACTTATGAAAAAAGCCAGTCCGTTTTTGCAAAAGTTCTTAAACAGTGAAAAATGATAATGAACATTTAAATAAAAAAACCGGCCTATGGCCGGTTTTACTCTTCTTTTAATGCATCTTCCTTACCAAGCTCGTATGCTTCTGTCATGACTTGTGTAAATAAAGACATAAATGGCTGAATCATTTCCATTGAAAGTTCTACTCCAGCTTCTTCAAGCTGCTGTTTCGCCTCCGGTAAATATTTCATGGCGATCGCCATAAACTCCATTGTTTTATCATTTGTTTGCATCTTTATATCCTCCAATTTATTGCTGTTTCTCGTTTGGCAGTTTGCCTGTTTTTTTGTATTCATCAATCCTATTGTTTATTTCATCTTTAAAGGCTTGATCAACTACAGGACTAAACTTGCCTAACGAAATGACTTGATCCTGAAAGTCAAAAGATAAATTTCCAGACTGAAGTTCTCCGTTGTTAAACTTTTCAGCGACAAGTTCATATAAAACATCAACATGCTGAATAGTACTTGTTAAAACTGTCGATTCTCCAAGGTCACTTTGTTCTGAGATATATCCAATCGCGTACTGTCCATTTTCTTTTACCTTTTCAATAATAGGAACGTTATAGCCATCTCCGGCAGGATAAATAACATCTGCACCAGCATTGTTCAACTTTTGCAGCATAATACTTGCCGTTTCAGTGTCGTCCCAGCCGCCAACATGTTCTATTTTAACATTAACCTCTTCATTTTGAAATTGAGCTCCTTCTACAAAGCCTTTTATCTCAGGCTGCCATTCATAAGCAGCCAATACACCCACCGTATTTGTTTCCGTCATATGTCCAGCAACCATGCCCCCAAAAAAGCCCATGGCATAACCTTCAAATCCCAAACTTGTCGTGTTCTTATTTTGGGCATCACCATTAAAGCTGACAAACTGTATATGAGGATATTCTTCGGAAAAAGCATTAAAATATTCGGCATATTCATTTCCATGCCCAAAGATCAGGTTGACTCCTTTTTGATCGAATTCTTCTACTGCACGCTTGACAATGACTTCAGAGTTCATTCCCTCTTTATAATAAACCTCAATATTATAATGAGATTGAATCTTTAGCATTCCTTTATAGCCTTTAGTTCCCCATACTTGGTCGTTCACTGTGTCAGGCACTAATAACCCAGCCTTCTGCAATGTTCCTGGCGACATAGCCTGTCCGCATGAAGATAAAAAAACAAGGCATAAAAGAAGGAACCCGAACTTCTTGAATTTAAGATGCATCTCTTCTTTCTCCGCCTCTCATTTGGAAAGCCTGCAAAACTTTCAATCTAGGTGAAACTTTTCTGCACTAGTCCTATTTTACCTTGATATGAAGCTATTTGAAAAGATCTTTTTGCAAGATTGCCTAATCCACCATTCTTCATGAATGGTTTGCTTCTTGCAACTGCTCACTATTCTATTAGATTGAATTGTAAATGATGCTGCTGTTTTTTAAGTCCTTCACACTTTTCTTCAGCAGCTTCTATAGCCTGGATCTTAATATGGTTAGGAAACTCCGTTTGCTTATCGATCTTTCTTATGTCTTCCTTTCTAATTGAGAGCATGGCAGCACAGTGCTGCCATAGATCGGAAATCTTATTTCGAATCAGCCATTCTCCAGAAGTACGTTTATGGAAGATCTCCATTATCGCGTCAACTGCGCATTGTACATAAATAGCATCCTCCTGCCATTCACGGTCACTAATACGAATGTCCTTCTTCTTTTCCAGTTTTTCTAAACATGCCTGTTGAAAGGCAAATTCCTCAGGTTGCCACTCTCCATAGATGGTCGGCAAAAATATAATAGTAAGCTTATTTTCCATTACTTGAAAGCTTTTTTTCTTTTCATTCCTTTCATACTCCTGATCCAACGCAGATTGAGCAGGTAGCAATACAATCATTTCTGTCTCTTTCCCAGCTGCATAGCTTGCATGTTTTAACCATTGATCATACATCTCATTGACTTTTTTAGTGTCATTCCGTAAATGCAAGCTATAACAATCCAAGATGATTAGGTTGACTTCATCTTCTTTAGCTGGAATTATTAATTTTTCCCATTCCAAAAAGTTAGCATTTCTTCCTAATTCGAGTCGTTTATTTTCCAGCATGTCTTCATCGCTTATATCTGATGGTACAATTGTTACATTAAATCCTTCTTCAAGCAGCCTTTTACTAAGATGAAATCCCATAAATTCGAAACCGCCATATATGATTACTGAATCATTCATATAAATCCTCCCAAGTATAATCCTTACTGTAGCCTATGCTCAAAATCACAGCACTTTCTCATATTTTTTAAAAAAGCTGATCATTTGTGTGGCCATTCTCTGCATTTTCTCGGGAACAATATA
Organism: Cytobacillus gottheilii; assembly: GCF_900166665.1. Classification (GTDB taxonomy): domain Bacteria; phylum Bacillota; class Bacilli; order Bacillales; family Cytobacillaceae; genus Cytobacillus; species Cytobacillus gottheilii_A. Next base: position 3,233,923 of record NZ_LT800494.1, read on the forward strand.
ATAAATAGACACTGGCGCCTCTGCATCCTTCCATTTGACAGACAGCTGCTTAAGCATGTTTGATTGTTTGTAAGCTTTGCCGCCAGATAATATATGAATGATTTTAACAGGTGATTGTAAGTTCTCGATTAGATATTGATCATCATAAGTATTGACCATGTCTATTACCTTGCTACTCTCTGTTTTGTATGAGGCAGCAAGTTCTTTCAATAATTTCTTATAGAAAAATTTATGCTCTTTCTCTTGGATTAGATGGTTTTTCACTGATAAGATAGGATTGATAAAGACCGCTGACCGGATGCTATCTCCCATTTCGTTCATCAGCTTTAATGCCGCCAAGGCGCCCATCCCTTCTGCAATGATATGAATTTTCTCATTCAGAATTTCAGTTCGAGTCACATAGCCATACAAGGTCTTAGCCATTTGTACAGCTTCATTGCTTCCCCAATTTCTGCCGAATAAATTTGAATAAAAGACGGTATATCCCGCTTCCACTAGCTTGTTAATTAATGCTGCTTTTCCCTCGTTTTGTGTCCAAAAACTATTTTTTTCGTCAACAAAATGCCGTTCATCCCCGATAATTAATATACCGAAACCGCTTGGCTTATCAGGGTAGTGAATCATACTCCATTCAGTATCCATTTTAAAGTTTCGGTGTTTCATTTCCAAAAACTCCTTTTATTTTTCGTTCATATTTAATGTATGTTTGGATAATTGAATTGGAATGGGACATCACCCATTTTTGAAGAATACATGCTTCAAGACTTTACCAGGCTCGCCTTATTTAAGCTTGTCGCCCCTGGCAAGCGCCTTCCGCTTTTCTTGTCTAGCTGCAGCGCCTAGCTCCTCGAGGTCTTAAGCCAATCCGTCCAGAAGGTTATAGGGCAACCTTCTAGCCGTCTTGTCTTAAGCTTGTCGGAGCTGAGCAAGGCGCTTCCGCTTTTCTTTGTCCAGCTACAGGCGCTAGGGGCTCGAGGTCTTAAGTCAATCTGTCCAGAAGGTTAAAAAACAACCTTCTTGCCATCTCGCCTTAAGCTTGTCGCCCCTGGGCAAGCGCATTCCGCTTTTCTGTTCATAATTCAAGTTTATTATTTTAGGGTGTTGTGGTAAGATGTAAAGGGATTCAATAATGTAAGAGGTGAACTATTGATGAAATATGTGTGGACTTTATTTTGGACATTCCTTCTTGTTCATATGTTATCGTATGTTGCTGGTTCAATGCTTGGCGCTCCTTATGATTTTCAAACGAGTGCGATCCTTGCAGTTGCAGCAACCCTATTAATTTATGTCATTCCAGTCATCCTTCCAGATGAGCCTGCGGACAAAAAAGCGATTCATTAATTGTTGAAAATATCGTCAGCCTTACAAATAGGCTGACGATATTTTTCTTTACTCAGCATGTTCATTTACTTCAACAGACAATAAACCATCCTCTAAAGCAATAACTACTTCACTATGTTCCTTAATGGCACCTGAAATGATTTCTTTAGCTAATGCTGTTTCCACATTTTTTTGAATATAACGTCTCAAGGGCCTTGCACCATAAATGGGGTCATAGCCATTTTCAGCAATATATTCAACTGCATCATCTGTTATACGTAAATTCACTTGCTGATCATTCAATCGTTCTTGCAGTTCATTCAGCATATTTTTTACAATGCCGTGTAAATCAGCAATCGATAAAGGTTTAAAAAGAATAATCTCATCTATTCGGTTAATAAACTCTGGCTTAAAATGATTTTTAAGTTGCAGAAGCACTTTATTTCGAGTTTCTTCCATAATATAGTCATTCTCTCGCACTTCATCGCGTTCCAGTAAGTAATTGGAGCCTATATTGGAAGTCATAATAATGACTGTATTTTTAAAATCAACCATTCTTCCTTGGGAATCTGTAATGCGTCCATCATCTAATACTTGAAGCAGAATATTAAATACTTCAGGATGCGCTTTTTCAATCTCATCTAATAAGATGACAGAATACGGTTTACGCCTTACCGCTTCTGTAAGCTGTCCTCCTTCTTCATAGCCAACATACCCTGGAGGTGCACCAACTAATCTTGAAACTGAATGTTTTTCCATATATTCGGACATATCTAAGCGAACGATTTGATCTTCACTGTCAAATAATACTTGTGCCAGTGCTTTAGCTAACTCCGTTTTTCCAACACCTGTAGGACCAAGAAATAAAAATGAACCGATTGGACGATGAGGATCCTTTATGCCGGCTCTTGCTCTTATCACTGCATCTGAAACAAGCTGCACTGCCTCATTCTGACCAATGACCCTTTCTTGTAATATACTTTCTAGCCGCAGCAGCTTTTCGCGTTCACCTTCAACAAGCTTTGCAACCGGGATGCCAGTCCATCTGGCTACAATGCCGGCAATTTCTTCTTCTGTCACCTCTTCACGAACAAGCCTGTCCGTATGTCCTTCATTTACTTCTTGCTCCATCCTCTTTAATTCTTTTTCTAGCATTGGAATTTTTCCGTGCCTTAATTCCGCAGCACGATTTAAATCGTACTTATTTTCAGCATCTTCCAAGTCACGGCGATGTTTTTCTAATTGTTCTCTTTTCTCCTGTATACTTTGTATTCCTTCTTTTTCAGCAAGCCATTTGGTCTGCATGTTTCTGGCTTTATCTTTTAAGGCTATTAGTTCTTCTTGTAAGGCAGTAAGCCGTTCTTTGCTTGCTGCATCTTTTTCTTTTTGCAGTGCAGCTTCCTCAATTTCAAGCTGCATGACTCTTCTTGTTACCTCATCTAGTTCAGTTGGCATGGAATCCATTTCAGTACGGATCATGGCACAGGCTTCATCAACTAAATCAATTGCCTTATCTGGTAAAAACCGATCTGTAATGTATCGGTCAGATAGAGTTGCAGCAGCAATTAAAGAGCGATCATGAATATGAACCCCATGATGGACTTCAAACCGTTCTTTTAAGCCCCTCAAAATAGAAATGGTATCCTCCACATTAGGCTCTTGTACTAAAACTTGCTGAAACCTCCGTTCAAGTGCAGGATCCTTTTCAATATATTTGCGATGTTCATCCAAAGTAGTTGCACCAATACAATGCAGTTCACCCCTTGCAAGCATGGGCTTTAACATGTTTCCGGCATCCATAGCTCCCTCAGTTTTTCCTGCACCGACAATAGTATGAAGCTCATCAATAAAAAGCAAAATTTTCCCTTCGCTCTTTTTCACTTCATTTAATACCGCTTTTAGTCGTTCTTCAAACTCTCCTCTAAATTTTGCGCCAGCAATTAAAGAACTCATATCAAGTGAAAAAATCGTTTTATCCTTTAAACCTTCTGGTACGTCTTTTCTGACAATACGCTGCGCAAGGCCTTCAACAACAGCTGTTTTACCGACACCAGGCTCACCGATTAATACCGGATTGTTTTTTGTTTTACGTGATAATATTCGAATAACATTTCGTATTTCCTGATCACGGCCAATGACAGGGTCAACCTTCCCTGCTTTAACCTCCTCGACAAGGTCTCTCCCATATTTATTCAACACATCGTATGTGGCTTCTGGATTTTCCGATGTCACTCTCTGGTTCCCCCTTATTTGTTTAATAATTTCCTCCAGCTTTCCTTCTTCTTGTATAAACGCTCTCAGCAATCTTCCTGCTTCTGATTGTTTTATTTTTAATAAGGCTAATAAAAAATGCTCTGCAGATACATATTCGTCCTGCCAAGTCTTCATCTGGTTTTCAGCTTCAGCGAACACTTTTTGCAGTGTATTTGTTATATATAAAGTTCCTTGCTTCATTCCGCTGCCTGAAACTTGCGGTTTTGTTTGAAGCTTTTTGTCGATAGCTTGTCTGAGCTGATCAGCTTGAATGGATGCTGCTCTTAGAATTGATGAAGTTAATCCTTCTGTATTTTCCATAAGTGAATGCAGAAGATGCAGATCATCAACTTCCTGATTCTCTTTACGAACAGCTAAGTTTTGTGCACTTAATAATCCTTCGCGTACATGCTGTGNGAGCTGAGCAAGGCGCTTCCGCTTTTCTTTGTCCAGCTACAGGCGCTAGGGGCTCGAGGTCTTAAGTCAATCTGTCCAGAAGGTTAAAAAACAACCTTCTTGCCATCTCGCCTTAAGCTTGTCGCCCCTGGGCAAGCGCATTCCGCTTTTCTGTTCATAATTCAAGTTTATTATTTTAGGGTGTTGTGGTAAGATGTAAAGGGATTCAATAATGTAAGAGGTGAACTATTGATGAAATATGTGTGGACTTTATTTTGGACATTCCTTCTTGTTCATATGTTATCGTATGTTGCTGGTTCAATGCTTGGCGCTCCTTATGATTTTCAAACGAGTGCGATCCTTGCAGTTGCAGCAACCCTATTAATTTATGTCATTCCAGTCATCCTTCCAGATGAGCCTGCGGACAAAAAAGCGATTCATTAATTGTTGAAAATATCGTCAGCCTTACAAATAGGCTGACGATATTTTTCTTTACTCAGCATGTTCATTTACTTCAACAGACAATAAACCATCCTCTAAAGCAATAACTACTTCACTATGTTCCTTAATGGCACCTGAAATGATTTCTTTAGCTAATGCTGTTTCCACATTTTTTTGAATATAACGTCTCAAGGGCCTTGCACCATAAATGGGGTCATAGCCATTTTCAGCAATATATTCAACTGCATCATCTGTTATACGTAAATTCACTTGCTGATCATTCAATCGTTCTTGCAGTTCATTCAGCATATTTTTTACAATGCCGTGTAAATCAGCAATCGATAAAGGTTTAAAAAGAATAATCTCATCTATTCGGTTAATAAACTCTGGCTTAAAATGATTTTTAAGTTGCAGAAGCACTTTATTTCGAGTTTCTTCCATAATATAGTCATTCTCTCGCACTTCATCGCGTTCCAGTAAGTAATTGGAGCCTATATTGGAAGTCATAATAATGACTGTATTTTTAAAATCAACCATTCTTCCTTGGGAATCTGTAATGCGTCCATCATCTAATACTTGAAGCAGAATATTAAATACTTCAGGATGCGCTTTTTCAATCTCATCTAATAAGATGACAGAATACGGTTTACGCCTTACCGCTTCTGTAAGCTGTCCTCCTTCTTCATAGCCAACATACCCTGGAGGTGCACCAACTAATCTTGAAACTGAATGTTTTTCCATATATTCGGACATATCTAAGCGAACGATTTGATCTTCACTGTCAAATAATACTTGTGCCAGTGCTTTAGCTAACTCCGTTTTTCCAACACCTGTAGGACCAAGAAATAAAAATGAACCGATTGGACGATGAGGATCCTTTATGCCGGCTCTTGCTCTTATCACTGCATCTGAAACAAGCTGCACTGCCTCATTCTGACCAATGACCCTTTCTTGTAATATACTTTCTAGCCGCAGCAGCTTTTCGCGTTCACCTTCAACAAGCTTTGCAACCGGGATGCCAGTCCATCTGGCTACAATGCCGGCAATTTCTTCTTCTGTCACCTCTTCACGAACAAGCCTGTCCGTATGTCCTTCATTTACTTCTTGCTCCATCCTCTTTAATTCTTTTTCTAGCATTGGAATTTTTCCGTGCCTTAATTCCGCAGCACGATTTAAATCGTACTTATTTTCAGCATCTTCCAAGTCACGGCGATGTTTTTCTAATTGTTCTCTTTTCTCCTGTATACTTTGTATTCCTTCTTTTTCAGCAAGCCATTTGGTCTGCATGTTTCTGGCTTTATCTTTTAAGGCTATTAGTTCTTCTTGTAAGGCAGTAAGCCGTTCTTTGCTTGCTGCATCTTTTTCTTTTTGCAGTGCAGCTTCCTCAATTTCAAGCTGCATGACTCTTCTTGTTACCTCATCTAGTTCAGTTGGCATGGAATCCATTTCAGTACGGATCATGGCACAGGCTTCATCAACTAAATCAATTGCCTTATCTGGTAAAAACCGATCTGTAATGTATCGGTCAGATAGAGTTGCAGCAGCAATTAAAGAGCGATCATGAATATGAACCCCATGATGGACTTCAAACCGTTCTTTTAAGCCCCTCAAAATAGAAATGGTATCCTCCACATTAGGCTCTTGTACTAAAACTTGCTGAAACCTCCGTTCAAGTGCAGGATCCTTTTCAATATATTTGCGATGTTCATCCAAAGTAGTTGCACCAATACAATGCAGTTCACCCCTTGCAAGCATGGGCTTTAACATGTTTCCGGCATCCATAGCTCCCTCAGTTTTTCCTGCACCGACAATAGTATGAAGCTCATCAATAAAAAGCAAAATTTTCCCTTCGCTCTTTTTCACTTCATTTAATACCGCTTTTAGTCGTTCTTCAAACTCTCCTCTAAATTTTGCGCCAGCAATTAAAGAACTCATATCAAGTGAAAAAATCGTTTTATCCTTTAAACCTTCTGGTACGTCTTTTCTGACAATACGCTGCGCAAGGCCTTCAACAACAGCTGTTTTACCGACACCAGGCTCACCGATTAATACCGGATTGTTTTTTGTTTTACGTGATAATATTCGAATAACATTTCGTATTTCCTGATCACGGCCAATGACAGGGTCAACCTTCCCTGCTTTAACCTCCTCGACAAGGTCTCTCCCATATTTATTCAACACATCGTATGTGGCTTCTGGATTTTCCGATGTCACTCTCTGGTTCCCCCTTATTTGTTTAATAATTTCCTCCAGCTTTCCTTCTTCTTGTATAAACGCTCTCAGCAATCTTCCTGCTTCTGATTGTTTTATTTTTAATAAGGCTAATAAAAAATGCTCTGCAGATACATATTCGTCCTGCCAAGTCTTCATCTGGTTTTCAGCTTCAGCGAACACTTTTTGCAGTGTATTTGTTATATATAAAGTTCCTTGCTTCATTCCGCTGCCTGAAACTTGCGGTTTTGTTTGAAGCTTTTTGTCGATAGCTTGTCTGAGCTGATCAGCTTGAATGGATGCTGCTCTTAGAATTGATGAAGTTAATCCTTCTGTATTTTCCATAAGTGAATGCAGAAGATGCAGATCATCAACTTCCTGATTCTCTTTACGAACAGCTAAGTTTTGTGCACTTAATAATCCTTCGCGTACATGCTGTGTCATCCGATTTAAGTCCATGATACATCCCCTTTGACCATTATTGACCTTTATTTTATTATATCCCATTTTTTACATATGTAAAGCCATTCAATTTCCATTGAATGGCTTGTGCTTCCTTTTAAGGTTTTCGTTTGTATGTCCAAACACGGTTATGATTTGAGTTTTCAGGAAAGTGGTCGCCAGCCTTCATCTTAATCATTTGCGGGTTATTGACATTGCTTCCTGTTTCACCAACTTCTATATATATTCCATTGTTAGGCGCTGCCTGCCCTGCTTTGAATTGTCGATTTTGTCCCAAAAGAGCAACCTCCTTGTTCAATTAAGTCTATATTAGTATTGCCATTAAATTTCTTTCAATAAAGAATAATTTTTTCCAATGAACTACAAGCAATTGCTTTACTTATATGATGTTTTTATTGTTTAATGAAATGGTGTCATCTTAATATTGGAGGATAACTATGTGACTGATTTTATTACTTTGCTTAAATACTTGTTCCTTGGATTACTTCAAGGCTTTACAGAGCCTATTCCCGTTTCTTCAAGCGGACATGTAGAAATTGCTGCTTATTTTTTTGACTTAAATATTGAAGGAATGAGCTTTGCTATTCTCGTCAATACCGCCTCTTTATTAGCTGTCCTTCTCATTTACAGAGAAGATATATATAGGCTTGTCAAGAACGGTCTAATCTATTTAAGAACAAAGGATCAAAGTGCAGAAGCGGACTTCCGTTTTATCATTTATCTAATTGTCGCTACAATTCCTGCTGGTGTAATTGGTGTTCTATTTGGAGATTATTTAACAGGGAATATTTTAACGGTTGGAGTCACCTTGTTAGTTACAGGTGCTGCTCTATGGATCATCCGAAACTTAAGAGGAAGAAAAAATGATGCGTCCATATCATTAAAGGATGCAATTATCGTAGGTCTTGCACAAACAGTTGCATTAATTCCTGGGATCAGCCGATCAGGTGCAACGATTGTGGCCGCAATGGGATTGGGCATGAAGCAGGAAACAGCCTTAAGGTTCTCCTTCTTAATGTACATTCCAGTAAGTGTAGGCAGCGCTATATTAGGTTTTAGCGATATGCTAAATGATCCGAATATATCAACACTGGCCATTCCGTATGCAGTCGCATTTATTGCTTCATTAGTTGCTTCGTATTTTTCTTTAAAATGGTTTATGGGAATTATGGCTCGGGGCAATCTGAAGATCTTTGCTTTTTATTGCTTTATTGCCGGAACATTAGTTATCATTTTTTCCTAGTCAGATCAAAAAATGAGGCTGGGACATAAGTATTTAACACACTCATAGAACCGAATGGTTAGGAAGTTATCTTTCTAATCATTCGGTTTTTTATTTATGATTATAAAATATATTTTATGAACATGAGTGAAATGGAGCGGAGGACCCTCGACTCCTGTGGGCAATAGAGGAAAAGGTGAGACCCCGCAGAAGCTTTGCTTCGAGGAGGCTCAGCTTCCTCCCCACGGAAAGCGAGGGGCCGCAGCGCAGGTGGAACGGACTTGTTTAAATATCTAAATCAAAATATTAATATTCGTGTTTTAGAAAGATTAATTTTGTTTTGTCCCAGCTTCATTTATTCGTTTGAAATCATGTCTCGGTTCCGTGAAATGAACCTTATCACTGAATCAGCACTAATTTTTTAATCGTTAATCTCAGCTTAAATTAAAATAGCGGCGAAGGAGAAATGCAACCCACATGCACTGAGCATCTTGGCGCACGATTTCTACTAATCCGTTAATCAGCAGGATATCTAATGTTTGTTTATTTATTTGTTCTTTTAACTCATGCAGTGCATCTTTTACAAATCCTTCTTGTACCTCAGCAATGAGATCATTTATATGTTTGACTAAGGTTTCTTGTGTCGGAGGACCTTCTGCCGGCAGATCGAGCAAATTAACAAGCTCTTTTGTAACAAAAGGGACCGTAGAATGCTTTGCAAGCAAATTTGTTTTTTCAACAAGTGAGCTGGCCAGCAACTTCAAATCAAGCGGAAGCTTTGAAAAGATAAAAAGCTCCGAGTACATTTTCATAAATCCCTTTACACAATAAAGCAAATCAAACTTTGTGGCCGCAATTGAATCACCATAAATTTGATCAATCATTTTCAGGATGGCACGATTGATTTGTTTATCATAAAAATGAAGCTTCATAATCAGTTCCATATTTAACGTATGTGTTTGTTCCTTCATAAAAACAGTCGCAAGATTGGAGTGTTCTTCAAAGTTTCTTAATATGGTCAGGTAAAACTGATATAACAGCTCATCCTGATGATATCCCCCACCACTGACCAGATAGTCAATGTTGGAAACGATTTCACTCATAAAATGATCAATTAAAGCAAAGATTAGCTCATCCTTTGATTTAAAGGATAAATAAAACGCACCTTTAGATATACCGCTCTTTTCAGTAATCTGTTGTACAGAAGTAGCATCAAATCCCTGTTCCGCAAATAATTCAAGTGCCTTTTCCATTATTAACTGTTTCTTTACCATATCTTAATACTCTCCTAAATGAAATCAATTGACAAATGACCGATTAGTCATTATTATATGTAATTAATTGAACAAAGTCAATAAAGGGGCAGGTGTAATTGTGAAAGGTTTAGTAAATTTTGTCCTGAAAAATAAACTCGCTGTATGGTTATTAACGATCATTATTACAGCATCAGGTATTTATTCAGGTACACAAATGAAAACAGAAACGATTCCGAACATTAACATTCCATATTTAATGGTCATGGGGATCTATCCGGGAGCAACTCCTGAAAAAGTAATGGAAGACGTTTCAATTCCTATTGAAAGTGCGATCGAAGGACTTGAGGACGTAAAAGCTGTTTTCTCGAACTCCAGTTCAAATGTAGCAAGTATTCAGGTTGAATATGAGTATGGCATTGATATGGATGAAAAGAAAAGAGAACTTGAGTCAGCCTTAGATACAGTAACACTGCCTGAAGATGTTCAGGAACCTACTGTAACATCTATTGGGATGAATATGATGCCTGTAGTTGCTTTATCGATCAGCAGCAGCTCAGAAGATATTGTAGAATTAACATCTACTGTAGAGGACACAATTTTACCAGAGCTTGAAAAGATTGATGGCGTTGCTTCTGCAACAATTTCTGGACAGCATATTGAAGAAGCTATCTTTACCTTCAATGAAGAAAGAATGGCTGAGCTTGGTTTAACAGAAGATGATGTTAAGCAAATGATTCAAGCAAGCGATATGGCTATGTCTCTTGGCCTTTATGAATTTGAAGATGGTGAACAGGCAGTCGCTGTAGACGGCAAAGTTACATCGGTTGAGGAGTTAAGAGAGCTTCTTATTCCAGTAACTCCTTCAGAAGAAAATCAAGTTCCATTCGTAACATTGGGCGATATTGCCTCAATTGAAACAGTTGGACGCGAACAATCTGTTTCTCGAACGAATGGTGAAAATGCCATTGCTATTCAGATTGTAAAAGGACAGCAGGATAACACTGTTGATGTTGTCAATGCAGTTAAAGATTTTGCGAAAGAACAAGAAAAAGCAATAGATGGATTAATCATTGATATCTCGTTAGACCAAGGAGCTCCTATCGAAGACTCCGTTCATACAATGATTGAGAAAGCCTTATTTGGAGGACTAATCGCTGTATTAATTATCCTTCTATTCTTACGTGATATTAAATCAACGATTATTTCGATCGTTTCCATTCCAGTCTCTATTTTCATGGCTTTCCTATTGCTGCACTGGCTGGATATCACATTAAATATTATGACGCTTGGGGCTATTACCGTCGCAATCGGACGGGTTATTGATGACTCCATCGTTGTTGTGGAAAATATTTATCGCCGCATGCATCTGAAAGAAGAAAAGCTTACAGGCCGCGCATTAATTAGAGAAGCAACAATTGAAATGTTTAAGCCAATTTTATCTTCAACTCTAGTAACTGTAGCTGTATTTGCTCCGTTAATTTTTGTTGGCGGCATGGTTGGAGAATTGTTCATGCCTTTCGCATTAACAATGACATTTGCATTAGGTGCATCCTTAATTGTTGCGATCACGATCGTTCCGGCTCTTTCTCACTTCTTATTTAAAAAGAAGCTTTACAGTCCGAAAACAGAAAGCAGCCATAAAGAAGTTGGCAAGCTTGCAATGTGGTATAGAGGTGTTCTCGAAAAAACATTGAATCACAAAATCATTACATCCGTGATCGCTGTTATTCTTCTTGTTGGAAGCTTGGCGTTAACACCACTTATTGGGTTTAGCTTTTTAGGCAGTGAAGAAGAAAAAGTAATGTATCTAACGTATACACCTGAAACCGGTGAAACTGCAGAAGATACATTGGACAACGTAACCGTTGTTGAAGAAGAAATGTTAAAACGAGAAGATATTGATATTGTCCAGTTATCCATTCAAGATGAAGCTTCTTCTGATCCTTCTGCAGCCATGATGGGCGGAGGTGCCGGCGGTGCATTAATGTACCTGATCTTTGATCCAGAAATGGAGAACTTCCCAGAAGCACGCGAAGACATTGAAGAATATGTCTTTAATATCGGCCAATCCGGNCACGCAAACCAAGATAGTAAATATTCGTGTTTTAGAAAGATTAATTTCGTTTTGTCCCAGCCTCTTTTTGAAAAGAACCTTTACAGAAGTTCTGATAATAGTGCTTTTTGAACATGTAAACGGTTTGCTGCCTGGTTAAATACAAAAGAGTTTGGTCCATCAATGACAGGCGCTGTCACTTCTTCTCCTCTGTGAGCGGGCAGACAATGAAGGAATAGTGAATCCTGTTTGGCCAATGCCATCAGTTCTTCATTTACCTGATAATCTTTAAAGATCTTTAATCGCTTTTCGTTCTCTGCTTCCTGTCCCATACTAGTCCAGACATCTGTATAAATGACATCTGCATTTTTCACGCTTTCCTGAACATCATTGCTTACAGCAATCTCTGCACCGCTTTTCTGTGCAAATTCTTTGGCCAGCTCTAATACATTCTGTTGTGGTTCGTAGCCTTTAGGACAAGCAATCGTAATGTTTAACCCCAGTTTAGCAGATGCAATTAATAAGGAATGTGCAACATTATTTCCGTCACCGACATAAACAAGCTTAATTCCTTTCAGACTCCCTTTCTCCTCAAGGATTGTTAACATATCGGCAAGTGCCTGGCACGGATGGTAGAGATCTGTTAATCCATTTATCACAGGAATAGATGCATGTTCTGCCAGTTCTTCAACCATCTGATGAGAAAAGGTGCGGATCATGATGGCATCCACATAACTCGATAGCACCTTTGCCGTATCAGCCACACTTTCCCCTCTTCCTACCTGCAAGTCACTGCTGTTCAAAAAGAGGGCATGCCCGCCTAATTGCAGCATCCCTGCTTCAAAAGATACTCTCGTGCGCGTTGATGACTTTTCAAAAATCATTCCAAGTATTTTTCCCTTTAGAGGCATGGGGTCTTCTCCTGAATGAATACCTTCCTTTAATTGCTGTGCTTTTAATATAAGACCTTTAATTTCCTCTTGGCTATAATCCGCCAGCGTTAAAAAATCCTTGCCTTTTATATTCAAATTAATTTCATCTACTACAAAACCTGTCATGATACATTCACTCCTTCACTTACTGTTAATTCACTACGCAGCAGCCATTCATTCATACTCGTTACTTCCCACTCCATATTCTTTAATGCCTGTAAAAAAGCTGCCAATGATTCTTTTTTTGAAAAAGTAATCAATCGGTTCTTTACAGCAAGCTCTCTCTCAGCTGCAGCATGACGGTCCTGGTATGGATTGTACATGGCTATAGCTTTATCATGACTCCAATTAAAATCATTTGCATGAACCATTTTCACACCATATTTCTGGCATTCATTTGCAAATTCGTGCATCACATCTTCTACGGCTGAAATGATTACTTTTTCAAATCCTGGTTTTAAACTGGATTCAAAGGCCTTTCGTAATGCCTCCGTAATGTCGGCTGCAAGGGCAATCCCTTCACCCGTTGATTTCATTTCCGGTCCAACAAGACTATCCAATCCTTTTAACGCATAATTTGAAAACACGGGATATTTTACACAAACAAAAGGAAATTGTTTTGCAGGAAATTGATCATCTTCCATGACATATTTCCCAAGCAATATTTTTGTCGCAATTTGTACGATTGGAATACCTGTTACTTTGCTGACAATTGGCACGGTCCGGCTAGCGCGTGGATTTACCTCCAGCAAATACACCTTTTCTCCGTCTATAATGTACTGAATGTTCATTAAGCCTTTATAATTCAATTTTTGGACAATTTGTTTTGCGTAAGTCATCATCTGTTCCTGAACTGAGGAAGATAAAGTTTGCGGAGGCAGTACTGACATACTATCTCCGGAGTGAACCCCGGTGTGCTCAATATGCTCCATGATCGCAGGCACATGGATGTATGTTCCATCTGCTGCTAAATCAAGCTCTGCTTCCTTTGCTTCAAGAAAACGGTCTACTAGAACAGGATAAACAATCCGTTTAGACTGCAAGTAATTCTTATAGCTAAATTCATCACGGATTAACTCCATCCCTTTTCCGCCAATCACATAAGATGGACGCAGCAGAATTGGAAAGCCAATCTTATGAACAGCAGCATCAAGCTCTGCTTTTGAATGAACCACATCTCCTTCAATATGAGGAATCTGACATTCATCGAGCAGCTGGTAAAATAATTCCCGGTCTTCTAATTTTGCAATTTCCTTTGAGCTCGTGCCAAGTAATGTAACCCCATACTCTTCAAGCTGTTCCGCCAAGTTCAAAGCGGTCTGTCCTCCTAGCTGAACAATGACTTGTTCAATCTGTTCGGCCTCTATTACATTCAGAACATCTTCTAATATGAGCGGTTCAAAATATAAGCGGTCGGCTGTTGTATAGTCGGTACTTACAGTTTCCGGATTATTATTAATCATGATGGTTTCGATTCCAGCATCTTTTAAAGCATAAACGCCTTGTACGGAGCAATAATCAAATTCAATTCCCTGACCGATTCGAATAGGACCGCTCCCAATGATAAGCACCTTGGGTTTTGTGCTAGTGGTTTGTTCATTTTCGCCATAATAGCTTGAATAAAAGTAATTGGATTGTGCTTCGAATTCAGCCGCACATGTATCTACCATTTTATAAACAGGCAAAATACCGAGTTCTTTGCGCAAATGGCGAATGTCTGCTTCTTCTTTTTGCCAAGCAGAAGCTAGGAATGTATCAGAGAATCCTTTTTCTTTAAAGAATGCGAGGTCTTTCTTTGTTACGTTTTGAGCTGAAGTTTCTTTAATCTGGCTTTCAATCTTCACTAAACGCTCAAATGCCGCTAAAAAGAAATAATCCATGTTGGTTGCTTGATGTAATTCCTCTGTTTTCACACCTCTGCGAAGCAATTCCATCATAATAAAAAAGCGCTGATCATTCTGTTCTTCTAAATATTGGAATAATAAAGAGGTGTTACACTGCTGCAGTTCTGGTAAAGATAATCCAATACAATCCAGCTCCAATGAATGGACCGCCTTTTGAAGCGCACGTTCAAAATTTCGGTCTATTCCCATGACCTCTCCTGTTGCTTTCATTTGTGTGCCAAGTTTGCGATCGACATACGGAAATTTATCAAAAGCCCATTTCGGAAATTTAACAATACAGTAGTCCAGCGCCGGTTCAAAGCTTGCATACGTATCTCCTGTCACCGGGTTCATTAATTCTGACAATTGATAACCAACTGCCAGCTTTGCTGCCATTCTTGCGATCGGGTACCCTGTCGCTTTGGAAGCAAGGGCAGAGGAGCGGCTGACACGCGGATTCACTTCTATAAGATAGTATGATTGACTGTTTGGATCTAACGCGAACTGAATATTGCATCCTCCAATAATGCCTAATTCCGAAATAATTTTAATAGAGGCGGTTCTCAGCATTTGATATTCTTCATCCGTTAATGTTTGGGAAGGTGCAACGACAATTGAATCACCTGTATGAATGCCGACTGGATCGATATTTTCCATGTTGCAAATCGTGATACAAGTATTTCCTGAATCACGCATGACCTCGTACTCAATCTCCTTATATCCTGCTATGCTCTTTTCGACAAGACATTGGTTAATCGTACTTTCTTTCAGGCCGCCTGCAACAAGTGATTCCAGTTCCTCCATGCTATCAGCGATACCCCCGCCAGTCCCGCCAAGTGTGTAAGCTGGACGAACAATAATCGGAAAGCCAATGCTTTCAGCAAATTTAAGTGCTCCTAAAACATCTGTTACTACCTCACTATCTGGCACAGGCTCATTTAATTTTTTCATTGTTGCCCGAAAAGCTTCTCTATCTTCTCCGCGTTTAATGGAATCGATGCTTGTGCCCAAGAGCTTAACATTAAATTTAGTTAATACTCCTTGTTCATGCAGCTGAAAAGCAAGATTTAATCCCGTTTGCCCTCCTAAGGTAGCAAGCAATCCATCAGGCCGTTCTTTTTCGATAATTTTTGTTAGGCTCGCTGCGGTTAGCGGTTCAGCATAAATTCGATCTGCGAACATTTCATCAGACATGATCGTTGCCGGATTATTGTTCACGAGGATCACGTTATATCCCTCTTCTTTTAACGCGGCACATGCTTGTGTACCTGCATAATCAAATTCTGCAGCCTGCCCAATCACAATTGGACCTGATCCAATCACGAGGATCGACTGGATACTGTTGTTTTTAGGCATTTATATAACTCCTCTTCTTAAGCGTAGTCATCTTCAAAAACTCATCAAATACATATTCAGCATCTGATGGTCCTGGATGTGCTTCAGGATGAAACTGAACCGTTTGTATTAATAAATCATCATGTACGAGCCCTTCAACAGACTGATCATGTAAATTGATAAATCTCTTCTTAAGACCCGTACCATGTAAACTAACTTCATCCACAACGTAGCTATGGTTTTGCGAGGACATAAACACTCTTCCTCTTTCTAAGTCTGCTACCGGATGATTTGCACCGCGGTGCCCGAACGCTAACTTTTTGGTATCTGCTCCAAGGGCTAACGCAACAAGCTGATGACCTAAGCAAATTCCAAGTGTGGGATAGCTTTGCACCATTTCCTTAATAACAGGAAGCTTATGCACTAATTCTTTCGGATCTCCTGGACCATTTGAGAGAACTATTCCATCTGGATTCAGATTGTGAATGTCATGAATGGATGCAGAGTAAGGAACGATTGTGACCTGACAATTCCTCTTCAGCAAACAGTCGACAATCGATTTCTTTGCACCATAGTCAATCACCACAATATGCTGTTCTCCATCTCCAAATTGTTCAATTACAGATGATGCTACTTTGCTTACCTTCTGATCTTTTACCATTGTGTATTTCTTATTATCCGGGTCACTGTTTTGTGTCATAACAGCTGCCATCGTCCCATGTGCTCTAATTTTCTTGACAATCGCTCTTGTATCCATATGACCTAATACAGGTACATTCCACTTCTCCAAATATTGTTTAAACGTATATTTGGATTTGTAATGTGATGGCATTTCACTGCCTTCATATATAATAACGCCAGCTGCATGCGGCTTTTTACTTTCAAAATGACTTTCATTAATTCCGTAATTTCCAATCAGCGGATACGTAAACACAATGATTTGATCTTTATACGATGGGTCACTGATCACTTCCTGGTAGCCGGTCATGCCAGTAAAAAAAACAATTTCCCCTTTTACCTCATGCTGCAAAGAATGTGACAGCCATTCTCCTTTATAGGTTTCGCCGTTTTCCAAGTGCAAGTAGCCTTCCATGTAAACACCTCAAACGATGTATTTTTATTAATATATATTTATTTTTATGCATAACAAACAAAAATTGACCTCTGTTTTCTGCAGAGATAAGAATAAATAAGCTGATGACATATTTAAACTTTTGCGTGTACTTCATTTAATACTGCACTGACTATGTTCATCGCTTCATCCATTTCCTCATAAGTAGCACTTAATGGGGGCAGTATGCGAATCACGTTCTCACCGGCGGGAAGCAGCAATAAACCCTTCTCCCTCAAGTGCGCTAAAAGAGGTGCAGCTTCTTTCCTTAGCTCTATACCTGCCATTAAACCAAGCTGCCGAACATCCACTACAAGAGGATCGCTCAGTAATTCTATTAATGAATTCCTTAGATAATCAGCCTTCTTCGTTACTTCTTTCAAAAAGCCAGAATCAAAAATAGTCTGCATCGTCACTGTAGCCGCAGCAATTGAGATTGGATTTCCGCCAAATGTTGAGCCGTGACTGCCGGGTCCAAACGCTTCTCCAAGTTTGTTGCTTCCGATCACTGCACCAATAGGAAAGCCGCTTCCAAGACCTTTCGCAACAGTTACAATATCAGGATTTAAATTGAAATGCTGATAAGCAAAAGGTTTCCCCGTTCTTCCCATTCCTGTTTGTATTTCATCTACAATCAGTAATGTTCCATTGCTTTGACATAGAATCTGCAGTTCGTGTAAGAATTCTTTTGTTGCTAGATGAATGCCTCCCTCTCCTTGAACGATTTCGAGCATAACAGCAGCCGTATCTTCATCCAATTCTTCCGTTATTACTGCCAGATCATTAAATGGCACATGTTTAAACGTTTGAAGCAATGGACCAAAACCAATTTGTATTTTCTCCTGACCAGTTGCAGACATGGCTGCAAATGTCCGCCCATGAAATGAGTTTGTAAACGTAATAATCTTATTGCGTCCTGTCGCTTTTCTCGCCAGTTTAATAGCAGCTTCATTTGCTTCTGCACCGCTATTTGAGAAAAAAACAAGCTCTAGACCTGCTGCATCAGCCAGTAGCTTTGCTGCTTCATCCTGTTTACTCTGGATAAATAGATTAGAAACATGCCAAAAGCTATTAAGCTGGTTTTCTACTGCTTCTTGCACTTTGGCTGGACGATGCCCTAAGTTGCAGACACCGATTCCGGATGTAAAGTCCAAGTAATGTTTACCGTTTTTATCAATTATTTGGCTTCCTTCTGCTGAAATGGGTTCTACATCCCACCTTGAATAGACTGGGAAAAGATGGCTCATATGTGCAGCTCCTTTCTATTGCTGATTTCTGTACCAAGCCAGTTCTCTCCATCGTAAAATGCTTTCTTTCCTGAAACGATGCTGATTGTTTTTAATCCCTCTTCTAAAGCTGAAATGGCAGATTTCACCTTTGGAATCATACCGCCAGTTATTTCACCATCTTCAATTGAAGAATTAATTTGCTCCGCCTCAATATTTGAACAATATTCCCCGCCTATTTTAATGCCAGGCACATCTGTGACAAAAATGCACCGCTCAGCACCTACGGCAACTGCAACCGCAGCCGCAGCTGTATCGGCATTCACATTATACTTCACCCCATTATGATCCATTGCAATAGGAGTGATAACTGGAGTAATCTGAAGAGCTAAAATGTTATGGAGAAATTCTGTATTTACACTTTCAATGCTTCCGACATAACCCAGTTCCGCTTCATTTATAAAAGTTCCCTGCAGCAGATGGACATCACTTCCATTAATGCCTAAGCACTGTAATCCATTCATTTGCAGCAGAGCCGTCAACTTTCTATTAGTTTTGCCTGACAAAACCATTTCAGCGGTCTCTAGTACTTCTTTTGTTGTTTTTCTGAGTCCATTTACAAAAACACTTTGCACATGATAAAGTTCAAGCATTTTATTTATATCTGGTCCTCCGCCATGAACAAAAATAAATTGATACCCCTGTGATTTCAGAGATTTTACATTTTGCAGAAAAGATGGCGACAATAAATCTATGACACTTCCACCGCATTTGATTACTATTTTTTTCATCACATCATCTCCCTACGTCCGGTAGCTGGCATTTATTTTTACGTAATCATAGGATAGATCACAGCCCCATGCCTTTCCTTGACCATTTCCCTGATGGAGATTGACGGTGATTTTTACTTCCTTATTTTCCAGGTAGCTCGTTGCTTCTTCTTCAGAAAAAGGCTGGGGTTCACTTTTGTCTAGCATATTGATATGACCAATCGTAATATCAACCATATTTGGATCAATGTTAGCGCCACTTTGACCTAAGGCACCAATAATTCTGCCCCAGTTTGCATCAGATCCAAACATGGCTGTTTTAACAAGATTTGAACCAACAATTTGTTTTGCTGCTTTTTTCGCATCATTATCATTAGCAGCACCTGTCACTTCAACTTCGATCAGTTTCGTGGCTCCCTCACCATCTCGGGCAATTTGCTTCGCCAAATTTTCACATGTCGCTGATAGCAGCTGAACAAATGCTTGCCATTCTGGATGCTCTGGAGATAAAGCAGAATTGCCAGCATTTCCATTAGCCATTACCAGCACCATATCATTTGTTGAAGTGTCTCCATCAACGGTTATTTGATTAAAGCTATCATTGGTTACTTCCTTTAACGCTTCTTGAAGAGAACCGCTGTCCACTTTTGCATCGGTTGTCACAAAAGCAAGCATTGTAGCCATATTTGGATGAATCATGCCTGAGCCTTTCGCCGCGCCACCCATTGATATCAACTTTCCGTCAATTACCGTGGTATAACAGCAGGACTTCTGCACTGTATCTGTCGTTAAAATTGCCGTTTGAAAATCTTCTGCATTGCTTTTAGTTGAATCTGGTGCTAATTGTTTTATACCTAGATCAATTTTATCCATGTTCAAAAATTCTCCAATTACACCCGTGGATGCAACAGCTATATAATGAGAAGGAAGCTCGAGTTGCTTTGCAGCGAACTCCCGCATTTGCAAGGCATCCTGATAGCCCCTTTCTCCCGTACAAGCATTTGCGCATGCACTATTAACAACAACCGCTTGAATTGCCCCTTCTGCAGCTAAACTGTCCTTTGTCACATGCAAGGGCGCTGCCTGAACCATACTTGTTGTATACACGGCAGCTGCATTGGCAGGCTGATCACTATAAATAACACCCAAATCCTTTTTTGAATATCTAAGACCTGCATGGACCCCAGCTGCTCTGAAGCCCTGAGGAGAAATAATACTGCCTTCTGGTACCTCTGTTAGCTTACCTGCTGATTGTGTTAATGCTTGCATAATACGCCCTCCTTATGGATAAACCGGCACAAAATTCAGGCCAGTATCTTCATTCATGCCAAACATAATATTTGCATTTTGAACTGCCTGACCGGCAGCTCCCTTCATTAAGTTATCGATTACGGAAATGATTGTTAACCTGCCTGTACGCTGATCTGCATGTAGACCAATATTGCAATAGTTGGAAGAGGCAACCTCCTTTACAGCAGGAAAATAATTTTCTGGAAGAATATGAATAAATGGTTTCCCGCCATATGTATCTTGATAAAGCTCCAAAATTTGTTTCGTAACATGCTCGGAAGTGAGCTCAGCATAACTTGTTGTCATAATTCCTCTTGTAATAGGCAGCAGATGTGTGGTAAATGTTATTGGTCTCATCTCCTCATTCCATATCTGCAGCTGCTTTTCAATTTCTGGAATATGCTGATGCTCATTCATTTTATACACCCGCAAATTCTCATTTGCTTCTGCATAGCTTGAAGTTCTTGCTAAACCTCTACCAGCTCCTGATACCCCTGATTTAGCATCAACAATAATGCTTCCCATATCAATCCAGCCTTCTTTTACAATCGGAGCCAATCCCAGAAGAGTAGACGTTGGATAACAGCCCGGATTTGCAATTAATTTCGCGGTTTGTATTTCATTTTCATTCCACTCACTTAATCCATATACCGCCTGTTTAATAACAGCCGGATCTCCTGCTTTTTTCTTATACCATTTCTCGTATGATTTCGGACTAAGTCTTAAATCACCAGATAAATCAATAATCTTCACATCTTTATCCATCAATTTTTCTGCTAATGCACTTGAAGCGCCAGAAGGTGTTGCTAAAAATACAACATCTGCGTTTGCTGAAATTTCATCAAGATCGATTGGCTGCAGTTTTTTATTCAATAACTGATACAGATGCGGATATTCCTGCCAAATAGGCTGCTCCGAGGACGTCGAATGAATAGAATGTATGTCGAATTCAGGATGATGTTGTAATATTCGCAGCAATTCAACACCACCATACCCTGTTGTTCCTATAATAGAAGCCTTCATATGGTCTCCCTTCAACATGTTCGTTTTTATATTTAATCATTATAATGTATATTTATTAATTGGTGTATGCTTATTATAAAAATATTAATTCTGAAAATCAACCAATATCTCAAATGTATTGTTATTTTTTTTCATATAGTGATAGTATAAATAGTAGCTAAACATTCATTGCACATCGGAATAATTGTGCTAACTGAGCGCTATTGAATTCCTTAACTGCTAATCTTACCTTTCTAAATGTGCTAAAAGCGCTGTGATTTTAGAGGAGGAGGCAATGACTAATGCCTACTACAAAACTTTCATCTGGACTTCAAAAACTTACTGTCTCAGCTCAGCATAAAGTAAAAATGCAAAAGGGAGAGTATCTTTTTCAAGATGGAGAAACAGCAAAGGGTTTATACTTAATACGATCTGGGACAGTGCAGATTACTAAAATTATTCCTAATGGGAAAGAGCTTACGCTTCGAATGAGCGGCAGCGGAGAAATCGTTGGGGATATGTCCATATTTTGTGCACAATCTCAATATACGCATAGTGCCAAAATTATCGAGAATGGTGAAGCGGCTGTCATTCCAAAAGCCGAACTTAATCAATTACTGAAAAATGATCATGAACTGGCTCTTGAGCTTTTAGAATGGAGCAGTCTCCAAAATCAGAAGAATCAAACAAAACTTAGAGATCTTGTCCTCCATGGAAAAAAAGGTGCCCTTTACTCTACCTTAATTCGGCTATCTAATAGCTACGGTGTGTCGAGTGGAGAAAATATTCGTCTTGATACAAGTCTAACGAATCAGGATTTGGCAAATTTCTGCGGCACATCACGTGAGGTCATTAATCGCATGCTCAGTGACTTGAGGAAAAATAAAATTATTTCGGTCAATAAAGGTTATATAACGATACACAATCTGCCATTTTTAAAAGATGAGATCGATTGTGAAAATTGCCCGATAACGATATGCAGTATTGAATAAAAGCATCCGGATCTTTAGTGCACCGGATGCTTTTCTATTACATATAGAATCATAATGATAAAAAATAGTGCTGAATTGATTATTTCATAGATGCCTATTCTCATGACTGAACGCTTTTTTCCATATAGATAGATGGCTCTAAATAGGCTTGGAAGGTAAGCGATAGCAATAATAAGCTCTCCCCATATTAGGAACGTCAATGGAATAAGAATATGATAACTCCATGATAGCAGCTTATAGGTCCTATTTGATTTTTCCCGAATCATGGTTTTCACATATAAGGTGCTCCCTGTAAAGAAAAGCAGCGTACAAATAGAGATTAAAATACTCATCTTTTCCACGTTTCCATTGATTAATATAGCTCCCGCCAATCCGGAAAGGGAAAATATCATGATGGCACATACATCATTCAAAAAAGCTCTGTCTTTATTTTTAGCTGAAAAATACACATTTAATAGCATAAACGGAATAAATACGAGCCCAAGCCAAATAAGCTTTGGCTCGTGAAAAACAGGTATGATCAGCAAGAAAGCTGCAATTGTAAAATAAACAGATGCCCAAACCTTATGCTCTTTTTTCTTCTTTCTTTTAAACAGCAATAAAAATGGGTACGTCCCTAAATATAAGAAGAACCATCCTGAAAATAACAGAAGCATTCTCCAATCAAAATTCCCGGCTGCTGCAACTCCTAGCCAAAATGGAATAATGAGCATCGCCCATGCTCCATGCTGCTTTGGCAAAAATAATTTCATTCCGTATCTCCCCCTGTCTCGAATATCATAAACGATTACAGAATGAAGATAAGTGCTGTATATCACAAATGTATTAGATAAAGTAGCCTGCGCTATTAAATTACTTGAATGTGTTTAATAGTTTTCTTTTACAATCATATAGAAAAACGGAATCCTATTGGTCAGGACTCCGTTTACCTTCCTCTATACTCTTTAATAAGTACGATACCAGCCACTCAAGACCCGCTATATCTTCAATATGAAAACCATCAGATTGCAATTGTTTTTCCCAATAAAATTGAATTTCTATGTTTGTTAAATCATTAAGCAACTGGAGATCATCATTCGTACGTATGAGAACTGCCTTTGGAAACTCTTCATGTTTATGTCCTTCAATTAATATGAGGTCAGGGCTTAGCGAAGAGGCCATACGGATTTTTTCATTCAATGACCACTCTTGCTTTTCTGCATGAAGAATCAGCCTTCCGCCGCCTTCAACAATAGAAGCAGCTGCACCAGCCTTTACATGCCGAAATGAATCCTTATCTTCATCTAACGAAGGCTTTCCGCCATGACCATGATGCTTGATGACGACTGTTCTTTTCCCATTAGCTTTAAGTCGGTTTAACACTTGCTCTACTAGAGTCGTCTTTCCGCTATTTTGGTATCCAACAATTTGAAAAATAAAAGGAGAATCGATTACCATGGCCACTCGCTGCCTGTAAATTCCTCAAGAAGCAGGACATCTACTTCGTCTCCGTTCATAAAGCCTCGGCTGCCCCCAGGCAGAATCATTAAGGCATTAGCTCCAGCAAGACTCATAACAATATTGGATTTATCCATACCGCTTGGTGCAGCGACAAGCTTCCCATCTTCCACACTTAATATCGCTCGGACAAAGCGAGTGAACGGATTTGCTTTTGGAAAATCTGCTGTTAAAATAGCCTTCTCACGTCTTAAATGTGGTTTGTCAGAAAACAGGAAGGTACGGATAATCGGACGCACAAATAATTCGAATCCTACATAGCAGGCGGAAGGATTACCCGAAAGTCCAAAGAGCAGTTTTCCATCCAGTTGGGCAACAGTTGTTACGCTCCCAGGTCTCATCGCCACTTTATTAAACAAAACCTCTGCTCCAAGTTTTTCATAAATGGCGGGCAAGTAATCAAAATCACCAACTGATACCCCACCTGTTGTAATCAGAAAATCGCTCTCCTGCAAGGCTTTTTCTACAGCATTAAAGCATGTCTCAAAGTCATCCGGAAGCTTCCCTAAATAAGAAGCTTTCCCGCCTGCTCTTTCAATTTGAGCGGTAATCATTAATGCATTACTGTTGCGGATTTTTCCTGGTTCAAGGTCATCTTCTACCTCTAATAACTCAGAGCCTGTTGCAAATAAGGCAATTGCAGGCTTTTTCGCGACGGGTACATCAGCATACCCAAATGTTGCCAGCACAGCCTGTGTACCGGGATTGATTAGGGTTCCTTTATGAATTAAAACTTTACCTGCCTTAGCATCTTCCCCTTTAAAAGACACATTTTCACCTTTTTTTAATTTACGCTTGGTAGACATATAAGTATTTCCATTTTTTTCAAATGTTTTGGATAGTTCAAGCATTAAGACGGCATCACAGCCTTCAGGCATTTGGGCACCCGTCATAATTCGAACCGCCTGAAAAGCTCCTGGAATCTTATTTGTAACGTGACCTGCGCCAATATGATCAATAACTTCAAACTCTATTTCATGTCTCTGCGAAGCTTGAGCAGTATCCACTGAGCGAAGAGCAAAACCATCATATGGGGCGCGATCAAAATGTGGAACATCATGAGTAGCCTTTATATCATCAGCTAAATATCTTCCATTGCTTGTATAAATAGAACTATTTTCTGCTTCCCCTTTTTTCTCATATTTCATTACCCTCGCAACAGCATCAGCAATTTGGATTGGGTTTCTTTTTTCCAGCAAAACAATCAACTCCTATGTACTAAACATCAGTAGCATTACCATTTAATTTATATTATAAAGCTTCTATTGAGTAAGCATCATGATTTAACTCACACTTTTTGATGTATGTATCTGTATTTTCCAGTCCCATAAAGAAAGATGAAAACTTTTTTTGTTTTATGTGATATAAATCACTAAATGAATTTGTAATGATAAGTAAACTAAAAGTACCCCATTTTAAGGAGGATTTACAAATGATCGTATTAAATGAAGAAAGCATTGTAAAAGAAATTGTCAATGAATACCCAAGAACAAGTGACATTTTTAAGCGTTATCAGATCGATTTTTGCTGCGGAGGCAACAATTCCTTACTACATGCAGTTGAGAATAAAAATATATCACTTCAGCAGTTAATGGATGAACTGCATGATTCTGTTCAAAATGAGCAAAGCAAACAGGATCATCCCGATATTTGGACAAATTCAAGCTCTGAACAATTAATTCATCATATTCAGGAATATTACCATGCTGAGCTTAAAGAAGAACTGCCGGCATTAAGCCCTTATGTTACAAAAGTTTCCCGTGTTCATGGAGAGCGTAAACCTGAACTAATCCGAGTTTATGAGCTATTTTACGCATTAAAGAAAGAATTGCTAGAACACACGGAAAAAGAAGAGCAAGAAGTTTTTCCTTTACTCATTCAAATGGATCATATGCAGGAAGAATCAAGAGATCAGCTGCAATCCTTAATAGATGAACATAAAGAAGTAGGTCAGTTGTTAGCGGAACTTCGCTCTGTTACATCCAACTATACTCCTCCTCTTGATGCATGCGGAACATACCGACTTGTTTATAAACGACTAGAAAGACTAGAAGAACAAACATTTATGCATATTCATCTTGAAAACAACATCTTATTTCCAAGATATTCATAATAAAAAGGGAGGGGATTTCCACAGCTGGAATCCCCTCTTGTTTTTATAAAATTTGTTTGAGCCTTACCGCATTATCCCCCGATATAGGACATTTCTATTTTTTTGCGATTAGCTGCTGTTTCCTCTGTTCTTTCGTCTGAATATCTGTCATTACGTCCATCCCAGATCGAAATAATGCGCTGGCGTATTTCCTCATCACTGGTACCAGCTCTCATAAATTCTTTCAGATCATGACCATTTCCATTAAATAAACATGTAAAAATCTGTCCGTTTGCAGATAATCTCGAGCGTGTGCAGCTTGAGCAGAAAGATTCAGAAACGGATGTGATAAATCCTACATCCACATTTTTATCTTTATACCGATAGCGCTTCGCTACTTCCCCAAAATAATCCGGATCAACTGGATCCAATAAAAAATGTTCACTTAGAAGATTAAAAATTTCTTGTTTGGTCACAACATCGTCCATTTTCCAGCCATTTGTGCTTCCAACATCCATATATTCAATAAAGCGGAGCTGAAGTCCCTCTTCTTTACAGAATCTTGCCATCGGTACGATTTCTTCGTCGTTTAAGCCTCTTTTAACAACCATATTGATTTTTACACCTAATCCAGCTTCTTTGGCAGCATTTATTCCTTTTAAAACTGGCTTTGTACCAATACCACGACCATTAATTTCTCCAAAAAGTTCATCCTTCAGGCTATCAAGGCTGATATTTACTCTTTTCAAGCCTGCTTTCTTTAAGGACTCTGCATACTTCGGAAGCAAAACAGCATTCGTTGTTAAGCCTATATCTTCTAAACCTTCTATTTGTGAAAGCATCTGGACAAGAACGGGAAGGTCCTTTCTCATAAGCGGCTCCCCGCCCGTCAGCCTGATTTTTTCTACGCCAAGGTCAACAAATATTTTTGCAAGCCGTTCAATTTCTTCATAAGTTAATAATTCGCTGCGAGGCAGAAAGGCAAAGTCTGGTCCAAATATATCTGCAGGCATACAATATGTGCAGCGAAAATTACAGCGATCTATTACAGATATTCTTAAATCCCGTAAAGGTCTTTTTAACTGATCCTTTATGATTGTTTTCGTCATTCCAGTCAACTCCATGATTGCATAATATATTCAGATGATGTCCCCTGAATTACTCACACAATTGCTGATAAACACAGGCTCTTTCGTATACATTATGACTTTTTAACACTCTAGCCTTGTTTTTAGAATAGGTACTCTCATAGCAGAGAGCTTAATAAATCTTTTCCTTAATGTTATTACAACATAAATTCAGTAGAAAAAGTTAAAAACCTGATAAATGTCATCATGCTGTCATAATTTATCCAAAATCAGCATCCAAACCTAACAGTTTCTATTATTTCATAAAGCTTTCACAGCTTAACAACCTAACAACCGTTATAATAAGAAAAGCGGAAGGCGCTTGCTCAGGGGCGACAAGCATAAGAAGAGCCGACTGGAAGGTTGTTCTTTAACCTTCTAGACGGATTGGCTTATGACCTCGAGCCCCTAGCGCCTGGAACTAGACAATAAGAAAAGCGGAAGGCGCTTCTCAGGGGCGACAAGCATAAGACGAGCCGGCTGGAAGGTTGTTCTTTAACCTTCTAGACGGATTGGCTTATGACCTCGAGCCCCTAGCGCCTGGAGCTAGACAATAAGAAAAGCGGAAGCGCCTGCTCAGGGGCGACAAAGCTTAAAACGACATTTAATATTTTATAATGAAGGCGGTATATTATTATGCCTCAAACCGTTAAAGCTACTCAATCGATTGAAATCAGAGAACTATTAAAGTTAGCATACAAAACTTTTACTAGTCAAAAAGGGGAATTCCTTTTTCAAGAAGGTATGCCTGCCAAAGAATTATATATCATTAAATCAGGCAAAATTCAAATCAGCAAGATTACGACAGATGGAAGAGAACTGGCCTTAAGAATTTGTGGAGAAAATGATCTGTGCGGTGAATTAACATTGTTCACTGATTCTCCAACCTATTTATTAAGTGCACTAGTTTTAGAAGAAGGAGAGATTGCTGTGGTGAGCAGCGATACCCTTGAAAATGAGCTTTTTCGAAACAGCGACCTTGCATTTGAATATATGAAATGGATGAGTGATCATTTTCGGCGTACACAAACTAAGTTCCGAGACCTCGTTTTAAACGGAAAAAAGGGAGCATTATATTCAACCCTTATTCGAATGACCAATAGCTACGGAGCAAAAAAGGAAGATGGCAGTATATTAATTGATCTGCCCTTAACCAATCAAGAACTAGCTAAATTCTGCGCTACTACAAGAGAAAGCACCAATCGAATATTAAACGATTTGAAAAAAGATCATATCATTTCCATTAAAAAAGGAAAAATCACCGTTCACAATCTTCAATATTTAAAAACCGAAATCGGCTGTGAACACTGCCCTGCCATTTATTGCAATATTGAATGAAAAGCGGAAGGCGCTTGCCAGGGGCGACAAGCATAAGACAGGCCAGGCGGAAGGTTGTTCTTTAACCTTTTGACTGGAATGACTTATGACCTCGAGCCCCTAGCGCCTGGAGCTAGACTATAAAAAGCGGAAGCGCCTTGCTCAGCCCCGACAAGCTTAAGGCAAGATGGCTAGAAGGTTGTTCTTTAACCTTCTGGACAGATTGACTTAAGACCTCGAGGGGCTAGGCGCTGCAGCTGGACTATAAAAAGCGGAAGCGCCTTGCTCAGCCAACGACTGTTCAGCTATTTTACCCTTCACATAAAAATAAAAAACAGGGGCAAATAAAAGTCCCTGTTTTTTCATTTCAAGATATAGTGATGACCTCATATTCAGCAGCCAATTCGATGAAATGAGGCATGCCGCTGATCACTCCGGCAATAAGCTTGTTTTCAAGATCATAATAATCCACACATGTCTTGCATGCCAGCACGTCTACCCCTTTTTCTTCAAGCTCCTTTAAATGTATGGATACATAAGAGCTTTCCGTAAGAGTCAAAACCCCGCTGTTCATACAAAAAATAGCTTTAGGCAAGTCATCTCTTTGCTTTAACAGTGTGAAAAAGGTTTCAAGCACCGTTTCCCCCAGTTCTTTCTCACCTTTTCCAAGCTGATCAGAACTGACTAATATGACTTTATTGTTCATCATTAATCACGGACACCTAGTGCAATCTTGGCATAACGAGACATTTTATCCTTTGTCCAAGGAGGATTCCAGACGATATTCACTTCTGTCTCTTTTACTTCAGGAATGTCAGCAAGTGCCGCCTTTACCTGATCCACAATGGTTCCAGCTAATGGACAGCCCATAGATGTTAAGGTCATCTCCACTGTGGCTGTTCCACTTTCATCTACACTAACATCATATACTAAACCTAAATTAACAATATCTATACCAAGCTCTGGGTCAACAACAAGCTCCAATGCACCCATCAAACTTTCTTTTAATTCATTATCCATTTTATGATACACTCCTTTGGACATCTTTGCCTACATCATACCAAATCACGAAAGCAATTGACAATAATACCTGTTAAACACACATATTTACACGAATTTTTCAAACCAGTTTACGGTTTGAAGCAATCCTTCCCGGCTTACCTTATGACCTGCACGCTGATCCGTAATAAAGTGCAGTTTTTCAGGAGAATGACTGTACATAGGCAGTATGTTTTCATAAAACCTATGGGTAGGTGTATATGGTACTGTTTGATCCTTCACTCCATGCCAAAATAAAAGTGGTCTGCCATTCAGCTTTTCAGGCTGTGCACTTAAATCAAACTCTTTAATTTGAGTGAATAGGTGGGTTATTTGAGCATCACTAAGCGGGATTTTTACACCTTTCTTTTGAAGCTGAGCAATTTGCATCTCAGCAAACTTTTCATAATATGGCATGCCCATTAAGCTCACAGCGGCACCGATCCACTGATATGTACTCATTGCGCCGAGTGTAACAATTCCTCCCATAGACGTTCCTGCAATACCAATTCTGCTTGCGTCAATCAGACCAGCTTGTTCTAGTTCTTCTTTTAGAATATTTAATTCTCCGATTGTATGTAAAACAATTTCCCAGAAGCGCAGGCTTAATTCTGCCTCATTATGACCGTGGGATCTCTCTCCGTGATATAAAACATCTGGCAAAATAACGCGATAGCCTTTTTCTGCAAGCAAGTATGCGTAATGTAAGTTATGTTCTTTTGCACTTGTAAACCCATGGATAAACAGCACAAGCGGCAGCTTATACTCTGATAACTCCTGCTTAACTACATGCAATGCTGGGATTGTGCTGATTTCTCTTTGTTCCACGCAAATCAATTTTCATTCCCCCGAAGTGTTAAGATTATATAAAAATAATGTAAAAAGTAATTTCTTTTACAAATCTATAATAAAATTGGTAACATAGTAAGAAAGCAAAACAAAACCAAGTCAATTTTGCTTAAATCTTTCGTAGAAACTTACAAACAAGCTACCCTACAGAATAGTTTATCATGTTTAATTTTCACACCAAAACATTTAGCCTAAAAATTTTAATACATACCCTAAAGGAGATACTATGGCAGAAAAACATTTGATCGCATTAGATTTAGACGGAACATTATTAAAAGACGACAAAACGATTTCTGATAAAACAAAAATGGTTATTCAAAAAGCCCGTGAAGTTGGACATGAGGTCATGATTTCAACCGGCAGACCCTATCGTTCCAGTGAAATGTATTATCATGAATTGAATTTAAATACACCTATTGTGAACTTTAATGGGGCCTTTGTGCATCATCCGAAAAAATCGGAGTGGGGTGCTTTTCATTCACCTCTTTCTGTGGATGTAGCAAAGGATATTGTCGAAGCCTGCAGCGGATTCACTTTTCATAACATCATTGCTGAGGTAATTGACGAAGTTTATTTCCATTACCATGACGAAAAGCTCATTGAAATCTTTCATATGGGGAATCCGCAAGTAACGACTGGGGACTTACGGAATTTCTTAAACGACTCACCTACAAGTATGCTGATTCACACAGATGAAGAGCATGTAGATACGATCCGTCAGCATCTATCCGATGTACATGCCGAAGTTATTGATCACCGCAGCTGGGCAGCGCCATTTCATGTTATAGAAATTATTAAACATGGACTTAATAAAGCAGTTGGTGTAAAAAAAGCAGCTGATTATCTGCAGATTCCTCAAGATCGAATCATTGCGTTTGGTGATGAAGACAATGACCTCGAAATGCTTGAATATGCCCGGTATGGTGTGGCAATGGGCAATGGCATCGATTCTGTTAAATCCATCGCAAAGGATATTACTTTAACAAATGAAGAAGATGGTGTTGCTGTCTACTTGAATGAATTATTGAACTTAAAAGCTTTGTAAAATACAGCCTAAGCAGCCTTCGTACAATTTGTTCAAGGCTGCTTTTTTTTGATTAAAATTAGTCTTTCTGCAGCATTGTACAGAAATTTCTTCTATCCCCAACATGTACCCTTTTGAAAAAAGGAAAAGAGCATATACTATCTTTTGAAGCATCATTTAAGCTTCAAAAATGAATTCGGAGGGGATTCGAATGGGTAAACGTAATAAATCAAAACGCTTTGTACAGCAAGGAGTCGATACTGTATCCAAGCATGATGAACGTATCCCTTATCACATGACCTATGCAGAAGCTGAGGCAGAAGCAGAACAAGTTCAAAATGTGAAAGAATCTTCCTACGGAGGAATATAAAATGGGCAACAGACTATTTCAAGAAGCACAGCGATATGTAGAGATAGCTGAAAATGCAGACCCAGCTGGGAAGCAAAAAGCTATTTCACATGCTAAAAACGCTCTAAGCTCTGCTTACGCAAACAGTACCAGAGCGGAACAAGAGCAACTTGCACAATTGCAGGCACAATTAGATCAATGCAGCGCTGAATAACAAAGAGGCAAGGACTAAGATTTAACACAACCACAGAACCGAATGATTAGGAAGTGAAAATTTCTAATCATTCGGTTTTTTATTAATAATTATAAAATACATTTTATTAACATGAGTGAAATGGAGCGGGAGACACTCGACTCCTGTGGGCAATAGAGGAAAGGGTGAGACCACGCAGAAGCTTTGCTTCAAGGAGGCTCAGCTTCCTCCCCACGGAAAGCGAGGGTCTGGAGCGCAGGTGGAACGGGCTTGTGTAAACGCGCAAACCTTGAGAATGAACATTCGTGTTTTAGAAAGAGTATTTTCATTTCGTCCCAACATCTTCTCATTTTATTTAAAATGAGCAATATTAGGAGAAACGTTCTAAAACGATCGACTGTGTTGAAGTAACTTCTCCGTTATCACCCTTCTCATATAAGTTAAGCATCAGGGTTGCATTACTCGGCAATTCACTTTCATCAATAGATATTTGGATTTCAAACTTTTTATCATTTATTGCAGTTTTTTGTTCCTTCACATAAATATGATGGCCATCCTCAACTGTATAATAAAGGTCCTTCCCTGCTTTATTCACTTCTCCTGTGACTTTATAGGTACCTCTTTCCCCTTCTGTTTCGACGTTCATAGCAGCACTACTTTCAGGTATAGAGAATGTTGATCGTGCTATAAGAGGTCCAGTTCCCTCTTTGAGAAGTCTTCCCGTTACGGCAGCGGTTATTTTATACGTCCCTGGCTGAAGTTGAATTCCTTCCTGCTGAAAGTTCCATTTTTCAGTCCAGTGTTTCCTTTCTCCAGGTGTTAAGGCAAGATTTTGCAGAACTTGCAGAAAGGCTCGTCCTTTTGAATACGTATAAATTTCGTTTCCCGCATCATCAGTAATTTCTATTTCATATTTCTGTGATGTTGAAAATTCAAGATTCACCGTTTCGTCACCAGTATTTTCAATCTTCAAATCCATAATCAGTTCACCATTTGCAATTGAAGGACTAACCTCAAAGTTTATAAGCTCGTTAGCTCCAGTATTCATACTTAAGATCATGGCAGCACCTATCCAGAGATTCAACATCAAAAACACTCCTTTTAATGAATTAATCTTTTCGGAAAAAGCCAAAAACACCTGCCGTTTGTACAACATTTGTAAATGCGTTCGGATCCACTTCTTTAATAATTCGTTCTAAATCAAAAAGCTCATAGCGCGTGATAACAATCATCAGCATTTCTTTTGTTTCGTTTGTAAAAGCCCCTTTTGCAGGAATAATCGTGATTCCTCTTACAAGGCGGTCGTGAATGGCTTTTTTCATTTCATCCTGTTTTTGTGTAATGATCATAGCAGTTAATTTTTCGTGTCTTGTATGAATCGCGTCAATTACCCTAGTAGAAGCATATAAAGTCACAAGTGTATACAAAGCCTTCTCCCAGCCATATAACACTCCGGCTGTAATTATAATGATGGCATTTAATGTAAAGAAATATGTACCGACCGGCTTATCTT
Organism: Cytobacillus gottheilii; assembly: GCF_900166665.1. GTDB lineage: Bacteria > Bacillota > Bacilli > Bacillales > Cytobacillaceae > Cytobacillus > Cytobacillus gottheilii_A. Next base: position 3,267,077 of record NZ_LT800494.1, read on the forward strand.
TTAGTCTGGATAACACCATCGCGATAATGTCCATTCCCCCGGTAGAAGCTCCCCACTTCAGCGTTATACCTACTCCGACAGCTGCAATAACACCACCAAAAACGGCGTTTAACAAAATATCTTCTGATAGATGGATAATGGGAATTAATTCGAGAAAAAGCGACATAGAAAAAACACTAATAAAACTATAAACCGTAAAAGACTTTCCTACTTTTTTCCAAGCTAAGATGGTGACAGGGATGTTTAAAATAAATAATAGAATCCCTGTTGAAGCAAAGCTGCCAATCAATCCGGATAACAGCTGTGCTACGCCGGTAAAACCGCTTGCATATACATTTGCCGGTATTAAAAAGAAATTCATTGCAATGGCATTTAACAGAGCCCCCGCTAAAACGATGATAATTTTTTTTGTTTCAAGCCAAACCATATTTACCTCCTAAATTGTTATCTATTTACACGATTCCCTAATCATGCTGTTTTGAATACTATTCATTGTCTTTTTCTGATAAATTCATTAAACTGAATACATATAGTTTTGAAAGCAGGTGAAGAAAGATGTCAGTAAAAATTTTGGCTGACAGTGCGTGTGATTTGCCCTTAAGCTACTTTAAAGAAAACGATGTCACACTTTTCCCATTAAAAGTTCACTTAGATGGTCAAGAGTACGAAGATTTACTTACCATCGATTCTACAAAAATCTATGAAGCCATTCGCTTAGGAAATGTTCCTAAAACTTCTCAAGTATCTCCGCTTTTATTTGAAGAAGTCTTCACGAAGATGGCGAAGAATGGCGAAGATGGAATTTACATTGCATTTTCCTCTGAATTATCTGGTACATACCAAACCGCAGTGATGATGCTAGAACAAGTGAAAGAAAACTTTCCTGACTTCAACTTAAAAATTATTGATTCTAAATGTGCATCATTGGGCGCTGGATTAGTTGTTATGGAAGCGGTTAAGCTGTCGAAAGCAGGCAACTCCTTCTCGGAAATAGAAGAGGCAATGAAATTCCATTGTGAGCATATGGAGCATTTATTCACAGTTGATGACTTAGAATATTTAGCAAAAGGCGGAAGAGTGTCTAAAGCATCTGCTTTCCTAGGCGGATTGCTGAATATCAAGCCGCTTCTAAATGTCGAAGATGGCAAACTCGTTCCAATTGAAAAACTTCGGGGCAAGAAGAAACTTCTCCGCCGTATTATAGAACTTATGGGTGAGCGCGGAGATGCTCTTGATCAGCAAGTGGTCGGCATTAGCCATGCTGATAATGAAGCAATGGCCCTGGAAATCAAAGAACTGATGGAACAAGAACTAAATGTCAAACATGTCTATATTTCATCAATCGGTTCCGCTATTGGTTCTCATACAGGCTCTGGAACAATTGCCATTTTCTTTCTTAATAGTGTACCAGCTGCCGCTCGCTAATACACAGAGCTGATTGCCATAATTGGGCAATACAATTGATACATACTCCTTTTATTCTGACAGACAATAAGATGAAGATCTTCCCTTGAGGTTACTATCCCTCATGATCCTACACCTTATGATAAGAATGAAAGGAGTATTTTATTTATGCCGCATACTTCTGATAATGACAAGAAAGCAAAAGACAATAATGCACTCCGCCATGAAAAAAACATGATGCGTGAAAAAAACCGCAAAGCCGGTAAACATCAGTATTCAAAGAAAACTGATCATTTATAAGTTACCAAAACAAGCTAGGAAGTAGATAAATAATTACTCTTCCCAGGCTTTTATGTACATTCAGCAAAGAAATAACGAGCCAGCTCAGCTCGGCTCGTTATTTTCCTTCTTAACGTATGTCCACCCTTCTTCCTGGTAAACACGCCCTTCCTTCATCAACCTTCCTAATGCTCTTTTAAAGGAAGCTTTACTGAGATTAAACCGATCATTTATATCTTCTGGGGCACTTTTATCCCAATATGGCATCGCTCCGCCGCGTGATTCCAAATAAGATAAAATAATTTGTGAATCTTCATCAAGCGCTTCTTGTTTGCGCGGGATGAGAGAAACATTAATGGTTCCATCGTCTTTCACATCAATAACTCTGCCTTCTACTTTTTCTCCTAAACGAGGCTCCCTTTTTCTCTGTGATTCATGGATAAATCCTTTAAAGCCCTCAGCTGTAAAAATCCAGCTCCCCACTTTTGCTGTGCGGTAAATATGCCCATGAATGTTTTTATTGAAATCACTGCCCTCTGCCTTTACAGAAATATCTGATATCACTGGATCAGTTGCCGTTTTGACATATATGCGATGATTCTTGTTGACTCGAAGGGTAATGTACAGCAGATCATCCACCTCTGGCCAAACACTTTCATGCACTGGCAAATCCTCTTCGCCAAGCAGCATATCCTTTTGGATACCAATATTCATAAAGACACCTATTCCTGGCTTAACATCACTTACTTGTGCCCACCCATAGGTGCCTACCGTAATTTCAGGCAGAATAGAAGTTGCAGCTATTCTATTTTGAGAGTCTATATATAAAAAGACATCCACTTCTTGATCTAGCTCAAGTTCTTCTTGCAATTCATTATTATGTACAAGTACATCTTCTTCTCCATCTGTTAAGAAATATCCAAAATCCGCTTTTCTTGAAACGGTTAATTTCGTAATACGTCCAATAAAATCATGTAAAGCCATCATATTCCTCCTAAAGTTGTTTGGCTTGCTATATTTTACTATAATAAGAATAGAAAGTGAAACGTCTTCTATCAAGCGTTATCATTTATTATAACTGCAGACGTAGAAATTATGGTTTTTTCTAAGAGCAAGGAGGAATAGTATGTCGAAGGAAAGTTCATTTGATATTGTGTCAAAAGTAGATTTTTCAGAAGTAACAAATGCGATTAATATTGCGATGAAAGAGATTTCAACACGATATGATTTTAAAGGCAGCAAAAGTGATGTAAAGCTTGATAAAGAGGAATTAGTGCTTGTCTCAGATGATGAGTATAAGCTGGAGCAATTAAAGGATGTTTTAATCAGCAAAATGATTAAAAGAGGCATTCCGATCCGCAACCTCGACTACAGCAAGATCGAAGGAGCTTCTGGCGGTACAGTCAGGCAGCGCGCAAAGCTTATTCAAGGCATTGATAAAGATAATGCCAAGAAAATTAACACGCTAATTAAAAACAGCGGTCTTAAAGTAAAAAGCCAAGTTCAAGATGATCAGATTCGCGTCACAGGCAAAAACCGCGATGACCTGCAGCAAGTCATCGCAGCCGTAAAGGATGCAGATCTTACAGTAGAAGTGCAATTTGTCAATTACAGATAGATGTTCACTTTTGAAGCAGCCATGGCTGCTTTTTTTTTGGCATTAGAGCATTTATGCCTTCTAATGCCTGCTGTCCATTTTTTCACTTTACAAATTGATACATCATAATTTCATCATGATAATTTCCTTCTTTTGTTTTTATGTGTTTTATTTTTCTTCCTTCTTCTATAAAGCCAAGCTTCTTATATAAATAATAAGCTCTCTCATTATGGGAAAAGACCTCTAAACAAACCTTCTCAATACCAGGTTCTACCTTCGCCCACGTTAGCAGTTCTTCAATAAGTGCAGCACCAAGTCCGCCATTACAGTATTTTTCTTGTATAGATATACCAAAATATCCGATATGACGAACCTTTATTCTTTCTTTTGGAGAAAAGTTCAGCATCCCAATAATTTCTCCTGCCTCATTTTCAGCTACAAGCAGTAAGTGCTTCGGATAAGAATTATTCAATATCCATTTCTGCTCCTTTTCAATGGTCATTTCATATTCTTCTAGCTCTGTTAACAAAAAGTCCGTTTCTGCAAATACTATTTTACAATGCTCAATAATACCTTCAGCATCTTCTAATATGGCTTTCCTGATTGTTATCAATTCTTTCCCCGCCTTTTTATTAAATCTAAGTTTTTTCTAATTTTCATTATAAACTCAATCTTTTGTCTTTTCTCTTTTTTTAGAGGGATTTATTTCTTGCTAATAATTCCCATGTTTTTTTCTGATACTAAGTTGGAATGTATTATATATCACAGTTATTTTTGGAGGTATTGACATGACAAACGATAAGCTTAATATTCCTACAAGCGTACCAGCACAGCATCAAAACGAGCAGCCTGGTGTAGAAGATAAAATGAACCCAGAACCTATTTATGTTGATCCGAATTACCGAGGTTCTGGAAAGCTGAAGGGAAAAGTTGCACTTATCACTGGAGGAGACAGCGGAATCGGTAAATCCGCTGCAATTTACTTTGCTAAAGAAGGTGCAGATGTAGCAATTGTCTATTTGGACGAGCATAAAGATGCTGAAGACGCAAAAACAGCAATTGAAGCGGAAGGACAGCAATGTCTCTTGATCTCTGGTGATATTGGAAAAGAAGATTTTTGTAAGGAAGTAGTGAAAAAGACATTGGATCAGTTCTCAAAAATTGATGTGCTGGTCAACAATGCAGCAGAACAGCATCCACAAAAGAGTCTTTTGGATATTACGTCCGAACAGCTTGAAAAAACATTCAGAACCAATATTTTTTCATTTTTCTATTTAACAAAAGCTGTACTTCCGCACTTAAAAGAAGGAAGTTCTATTATCAACACAGCATCTGTTACAGCATATGCCGGCAATGAGCTTCTTATTGATTATTCATCCACAAAAGGAGCGATTGTATCGTTCACTCGTTCGTTATCTGCTTCACTGGCAGGACAGGGCATTCGCGTAAACGGAGTTGCACCAGGACCAATTTGGACACCTTTAATACCATCTACATTTGATGAGAAAAATGTTTCGACATTTGGACAAGATACACCGCTTGGCCGTCCTGGACAGCCATTTGAACTCGCACCAAGCTATGTGTACTTAGCATCTGATGACTCCACTTATGTAAGCGGGCAAATGATTCATGTAAATGGCGGGAAAGTGCTTAACGGATAAAAGAAAAGCTAATTTGGAATTAAAAAAGATAAATTCTTTCTCTCAAAAAAACATTAATAAGCTGTTCATTGATATCTTCAAATAGAAACCCGAACAATAAAGGATATTTCCATTGATTATCCTAATTGTTCGGGTCTTTGTTTTTTAATTTTTTGTATATGAATTATCAAAACGGGTGTAATGGAGCGGAGGACCCTCGACTCCGGCGGGAAATAGAGTAAAGGGTGAGACCCCGCAGGCTTGCCGAGGAGGCTCAGCTTACTCCCCGCGGAAAGCGAGGGACCGAAGCGCAATGGAACGGGCTTGTTCTTATTAGTAACTGATTATATTATTCACCTGAACCTTTTACGAGTTCGGACTTGCACAGGTTGACCTCTCAACAATCTGATGCGGTATAATAATTCTTTTTACAGGTTCTTTTGGGTTCTCAATTAATTGAATAAGACTCCTTGATGCCTCAAAACCTAAATCGAAGATATTAATATCAACCGAAGTAAGCGGCGGCCGTGACATCTCTGCAACGATGACATTATTAAAGCTAATAATAGACATATCCTCGGGTACAGCGATCCCAATTTCGTTTAATGTATTTAATACACCTAATGCCATTAAGTCATCCGAGACAACTAAGGCAGTTGGCGGGCGTTCTAGAGAAAGCAAACCTCGTATCGCTTCCTGACCGCCTTCCCGCAAAAATTGTTCATGGACAATATATTCGTTAACAAGCGCAATACCTGCTTCTCTAATCGCCTTCTCATACCCTAGAAGACGTTCGACTGTAACAACCATATTTAAGCTTCCGCCTACAAAGGCAATTTGTTGATGGCCAAGCTCAATTAAATATTGTGTCACATCTTTGGCTGCCCGGAAATTATCGTTATCTACATGAGTAATTTCCTCTACACTTTTAAATGGTTTACCTATAACGACAAAAGGAAAATTCCGTTCACGCAAGTAAGACTGAATTTTATCCTCAACCTTGGAATATAAGAGCACGACTCCATCTACACGGCCGCCTTGGACCATCTGCATGACTCCGTCAAAAATCTCTTCATCTGTTTTGCCTGTTGTCATATGAAGGGCGTAATGCTTCACATGAGCACCCTCACTTAGTCCTCTTAATACGGTGGAGAAAAAAGGGTTTTGAAAAACAATATCTGCAGAGCTTGGCATTACAAGACCAATTGCCTGTGTTGACTGACTTGCCAGACTCCTGGCAATAAAATTAGGATGATATCCTAATTGCCTCATCGCCTCTTTCACTTTTTTCTTTGTTTTTTCACTGATGCGAGGGTTATTTGCAATTACTCTGGAAACGGTTGACGGTGCAACATTTGCGAGCTTTGCAACATCCTTAATCGTAACTGCCATGACCATCACCTCCTACTCGGTTTTGCCTTCATGATGAACAGTCAATCTTTTTTATTGATCCATCTTTAATGATCTTTTGGGTTGTTGTTCTTTGATCGTTTTTTTACGACGAATAAAAAAGCAATAAAAGCAGCAATAATACCAATCATTAAAGCTATATGGGTGAAATTAATACCTGTTTTCTCGGCAAGCACATAAACCTCAGTTTCCTCTCGGTCTGTAACAATCGTATAATTTCCATCGTCATCACTGCGGACAAGGTCGCCATTTAAAAGACCCCGAAGTTCCATACCTGGAGGAATATCCTCTCCTGTTAAGACAACAGTTTGAGTTTTAGATGTGTTATTTAATGCGACAATACTCGTTTCATCTTCATATACTCTTTTATACAGGGCCATTCCCTGTTCTTCGTTCAGCAAGTCCATTGAACCTCTAGTTAAAGATGGCAGTTTATTGCGCACCTCTCCCAGTTTAGTTATATATTCGATTAACTCTTTATCAGTACGGAAGTCCATTTGCTTGCGGTTGTCTGGATCCTCTCCGCCATCTAAAGCAATTTCACTTCCATAATACACAATAGGAATACCAGGGACGGTGTATAAATAGGATAGAGCCATTCTCCATCTCGGACCAGGATGCTGGTTTTTAAGGATAGCATCACGTGTAAAACGGACAGTATCATGGTTGTCCATAAATGTTCCTAAAAGATCTGGCTGATCATAGATTTGTTCGTTATTTTCCCAAGTTTGAAATAGCCAGTGCAGTGATTGATCAGGCTCTGCAAACGCAGTTCTTAGATGATCGTTTAAGGGGTAATCCACAAATCCATCGATCCCTGTTTCCGCATATTCTGCAATATAGGCTGGATCTTCATCCCATACTTCTCCAAGCAAATAAAAATTATCTTTGACACTTTTCACTTCTTTGGAAAATTCCGTCCAAAACGATTTCGGGACATGTTTTACGGTATCTAAGCGGTATCCATCGATATCTGTTTCGGTAATCCACCATTTTGCTGCATCAATTAAGTAATCACGTACTTCAGGATTTTCTTGATTTAAGTCTGGCAAGCCGTAAATCCAGCCATTTTCAAGTTCTTCTTGATCTGTCCAGTTTGTTATTTCCTGCTCTTCATGGAACCAGTCTGCTTTCTCTGGATCAGAAACAAATTCATGCTCTGTTCCAGTATGATTCACAACAAAGTCGAGAATCACTTTCAGATCACGCTTATGTGCCTCTTGGACAAGCTCTTTAAACTCTTCAAGCGTACCAAAATGTTCTTCCGTATTATAGAAATCATTAATCCAATATCCGTGATATCCCATATCCTGATTATCAAAAACAGGAGTCAGCCAAATAGCTGTGAATCCCATCTCCTGAATATAATCGAGTTCATCAATCACACCTTGAAAATCTCCGCCATGATAGGCTTTTGGATCTTCGACATCCACTTTAAAGTCATTCGAGTTATCTCCATTGCTAAAGCGATCAATCATTAAAAAATAAATTGTTTCATCTTGCCAGCTACGCTCTTCTTTTTCAACTGCTCCTACCGGTAGGGCGCAAAAAAGAAGAAACGGGATTAAGATGAGAGTCCATACTCTGAATTTCATCGCCGCTCCTCCTTCAGTTTCAAGCAAAGTATTGCTTGTAAATTGTTCAGCCCTTTAAGATTAGCCTTTTGTTCCCCCAGCCGTCAAACCAGATACAAAATATTTTTGGAAAAACAAGAAAAGAATTGCGATTGGGATCGCGATCAGCACAGAACCGGCTGCAAATTTTGTAAATTCATTCCCAAACTGTTTTGCTACCATCTCATATAACCCAACTGCCATCGTGAATTTTTCATCTGTTCTAAGAATAATTCTCGCCAGAATGAAATCACCAAATGGTGCAATGAACGAGAATAATGCCACAACTGCCACAATTGGTTTTGCAAGCGGCATAATGATCTGGAAAAAGACTCTAAAGTGACTTGCTCCATCCATACGTGCTGATTCATCAAGCTCTTTCGGAATCGTATCCAAATATCCTTTCATCAGCCAAGTGTTCATCGGGATTTGACCGCCAACATATACAAGAATTAAGCCAAGATGTGTATCGATTAAACCTGTTCTTGTTGCAAGAACAAAAATGGCAATCAGCGCTGCAAAGTTAGGAATCATCTGCAGAATTAAAAACGTAAGCAAACCATTTTTTCTGCCGACAAAACGGTATCTTGAAAAAGAGTAAGCTGTCAATGAAACAGTAATGACGGTTAAAATCATGGTCATAACACTAATTTTCAGAGAGTTAAGATACCATTTCACATAATTCGATTCTTCCATATCAAACAAAAATCGATAGTGATCTAGAGTTGGATTTTCCGGAAACATTTTACTTCCTGATAAACTCTGCCCCGGATTAAAAGATGAACCAATGACCCAAAGAAGCGGGTAAATAACAATTAATACAACAAACGCAATAATTAAATAGGATACAGTTAAGCGGACGATTTTATTTTTTTTCATATTCATAGCTACATCATATCCTCTTCTTTAAATGATTTTGTTCGTTTAAATTGCCATAAGGCGATACTTATAACAATTAAAGATAGAATCATCGTAATAGCTGCTGCTTTCCCATATTGAGCAGATGTCATGGTCAATTTATAGATCCATGAAATTAAAATATCCGATCCCCCGGCATTTTGCCCTGGAAGTGCAGGTCCTCCGCCATTAAAGAGGAAGATAACATTAAAGTTGTTAAAGTTAAACGTGTACTGTGTAATAATGATTGGTGCTGTTGCAAATAACACAAGCGGCAAGGTAATCTTTCTGAACTTCTGCAGCATGGATGCTCCATCTACAGTTGCTGCCTCGTAGAGCTCATCTGGTATAGACTGAAGAACACCCGTTGTCATGGCAAAAATGAATGGGAATCCAAGCCAGGACTGAATGAAAATAAGGGCAAGCCTCGTCCAGCCTTCCTCTGTCATCCAAGGGATTGCTCCAATGCCAATTGCATCAAGCAGGGTACGGTTAATCACACCAAATGATTCGTTGAACATACCTGAGAATATTAGGATCGAAATAAAGGATGGTACTGCCCATGGTAAAATTAATACCGTTCTAATAATGGCTTTCCCTTTTAAATCCTTTTGATTGACTAGGATTGCCAGGAAGATACCAAGTGCAACCTGCAATGTGGTTGCTCCAAAAGTCCATACAACCGTCCAGCCTAATACACCAATGAATGTTTCTCTCCAAAGGTCCAGCTTAAAAATATCAATAAAGTTTTGAATACCGATCCAATCAACAAGCTTAGCCGGCGGTGAATGATATAAATCATAATTTGTAAAGGAAAGTAAGATAACAAAAAGAATTGGGAAAATGACAACAAAGATTAAAAGGAAAAATCCCGGAGATATCATTAAATACGGAAAGCCGCTATCAAGTAAATTATGATACTGTTCCTTTACACTATTTAACTTTCTGCCTTCATCTCGTTTTCTTCCATTACTTAAGGCATCATAAATATTAAATGCGTAAATAATCAGACCTAAAGCTGTTACAATGAGGGCAATAATTCCATCAATCAATAAGAATATGGAATGATCGAGATTAGCAATTTCTCCTAGTGTTAGCAGCCCCCAAAACCCCCACGATAATGTATCAGTAAAGGCAATAAAGAAGGAAGCCGTTAGAATGAGAAAGATGATTCCCTTTAAGTATTGTTTATTATAAAACTGCCCTATGCCAGGTAAAATCGACAGCAGCGCAGCATTTCTGCCATGGTTAGTTTTTATAGTATGTTCGTTCATTGGTACATCCCTCCTCCTCTATGAAAGAGAAAGTTTATTATAATTCAAAAGCGGCAAAGGCTTTGCCGCATTATGGATCGTCTTCATTAATCTAAGCATAGGGCAATACTCTGTTTAAGAGTATTGCCACTATTTAATGGGTTCTTTATTCTATTATTATTTAGTTGCCTGGATGGTTTGTTTCAATATTTGTTTTAATTGTTTCAACAGCTTCATCTAAAGCCGCTTTTGGATCAGATTTTCCTGTAGCAATTGTCTGCAGTGCAGATGCCATTGGTGACCAAACTTCACTCATTTCAGGAATATTTGGCATTGGAATCGCATATTGAGATTGTTCTGCTACAGCTTTTGCAGCCTCATTTTCTGCAATAATCGGATCATCGATTAGTGATTTCACCGGTGGAATTTCTTGTGTTAATTCAAAGCGAGTTTTTGCATTTTCTTCATTTGTAATATGCTCAATGAATTTTGTTGCCCAATAAGGGTTTTTCGTAAATTGTGTTACATGCCAGCCTTTAACACCCATAAATGTTTTTACTGGCTCTCCATTTGGAAGCTTAGGCATTGGAGCAACTCCAACATCAATTCCAGCATCCTTCATACCTTGAAGTGCCCAAGGACCATTCATGACAGACGCAGCATTACCTTCGTTAAATAATCCGTCTCTAGCCGCTCCACCTGTTTCACCAATGATTCCGCTTGGGAATAATCCGTCAGCATACCATTTTTGAATGAACTCAGCGCCAGCAATTGCGCCTTCATTATTTAAACCAATGTCATTACGGTCTAATGCACCATCATTGTCTTTAAATACATAACCGCCCATACCGGCAATATAGCCATGAGCCATATAAAAATCATCTAATACTGCAATAAAACCGTATTGATCACCGCTCGTAAGCTCTTTTGCCTGCTCGTATAACTCATCCATTGTTTCTGGAGCTTGATCCATCAATGCTTTATTATAGATAAATACTGGTGTTTCAGTTGACTTTGGAAGTCCATATAATTTACCGTCAAACATTTGAGCGGAAATAGATGACTCACTGAAAGTATCTAAAACTGCATCATCTACTTGGATTTCCTGCAATAGACCTTCTGTTACCACTTGACCGATTTGATCATGAGGAAGTGTAACAACGTCTGGTGCATTCCCAGCCGGACCATCTAATCTTAATTGATCACGAATTTTATCTGCCATATTTAATTCTTGGTATTCTACTTCAATTCCATATTCCTTTTCAAATGACTCAATTGCAGGCTCTAATGCAATGCCTTTATCTACATCTTCCCAGACAACAAGCTTTTCTGGTTTTGGCTCTTCGCCTTGATTTTCTGTATTATTATTTTCGCCTTCTGTACTTTGCTCTCTTGCTTCTCGATCTGGACCACATGCTGCAAGCAAACCTAATAGTAAAACCAGCATCATAAAAATAGATAATGATTTTTTCATGGTATTGCCCCCTCCTAATAGTTATGTTTCTACTGTCCATTGTACAACCGTTTGCACAAAAATGTAAGCGTTATTATAGTATTTATAAAAAATATTGCCTACGTTTTTATCCATTCACTTTTCACTTTCGCATCTGTTTACTTCTCAGTGAAAACGATTGCACAACTTCAATCTTTATTATACAGGCTTTTTTCATTTTGACAATATTTTTTTATCTTCTTCGCAAAATATGCCGAGAAAATAAGATTTTCACTGTAAATGTTTTAACATATTACTCCTCCACTATTGCATATTATCAGTGATTACATGCCATGCTATATATTTTAAAGAAAGTGATCCTGATCTTTTGAGCTTACCTAATTGAGATCTATAAAAATTGCTGATGAATCTTTCTGAAAATATGTTATAATGCAACCGATTGCACTAAAAAGGAGTGACACTTAGATGGAAAAATCATCAATTATTCATATCCCTGCAGATCAATTTGTGTATGCTGCAGACAGTAAAACCTTACATATAAAAATTCAGACGAAAAAGGATGATGTTTTGTCCGTTCGTCTGCTTCATGGAGACCAATACATTTGGAAGGATGGAAAATGGGTTTACGAACAAACAGAGATGAAAAAAGCGGGCAGCGATCTTCACTATGATTACTGGCTTGCAGCCATTATACCTCCATATCGCCGCAGCCGGTATGGCTTTGCACTCACAAATGAAACGGAAACAGTGATCCTAACTGAAAAAGGATTTTATGAAGAACCGCCTGCTGACTCAGGGTACTATTTTAACTTTCCTTACCTCCATGAATCAGAAGTCTTTCAAGCTCCAGCTTGGGTCAAAGATACAGTGTGGTATCAAATTTTTCCTGAGCGGTTTGCAAATGGAGATTCAAGCATAAATCCTGAAGGCACATTGCCTTGGGGGAGCGCAGAACCCTCTCCTGCTAATTTCTTTGGCGGGGACTTTGAAGGTGTTATTGAACATCTTGATTACTTAGTGGAGCTTGGCATTAACGGTATTTACTTTACGCCTGTCTTTAAGGCATATTCTAATCATAAGTACGATACGATTGACTATCTTGAATTGGATCCTCAGTTTGGAACAAAGGAGACGTTAAAGAAACTTGTAGATGAATGTCATAAACGTGGTATCCGGGTTATGCTTGATGCCGTATTTAATCATAGCGGCTTCTATTTCCCTCCTTTTCAGGATGTCTTAAAGAATGGCAGCCAATCACAATATCAAGACTGGTTTCACCCGCACAGCTTTCCCCTGGATCATAAAGCTGAACGTCCTAACTATGAAACCTTTGCCTTTGTTGGTGCGATGCCAAAATTAAACACTAAAAATTTAGGAGTAAAAGAGTACTTATTAAAAGTGGCAAAATACTGGATTGAAGAATTCAACATCGATGGCTGGAGATTAGATGTGGCAAACGAAATTGATCACCAATTTTGGCGTGAATTCCGGCAAACGGTCAAAGCCGTTAAACCTGACTTATACATACTGGGTGAAGTATGGCACAATTCCATGCCATGGCTCCGTGGAGATCAGTTTGACGCCGTAATGAATTATCCTTTTACCACAAATGTTCTTAATCTTTTGGCCACAAAAACAATAACTGCTCAGCAGTTTGCTGATAATATGACGGCTGTTCTTCATAGTTATCCTTCAACTGTAAATACAGCTGCCTTTAATTTAGTCGGCAGTCATGATACTCCAAGAATTCTTACGGAGTGCGGCAACAGCAGAGATCACGTAAAATTAGTTTTCACCTTGCTATTTTCGTTTATCGGTTCTCCTTGCCTTTACTATGGAGATGAAATTGGGTTAAACGGAGAAATGGATCCTGGCTGCCGTAAATGTATGGTTTGGGATGAGGAAAAACAGGACCGAGAAATGTTTTCACATGTACAAAAGCTGATATCAATCCGCAAATCTGAAAAGCTTCTTGCGAATGAAGGCGAGATTGAGTTCATAAAAACTGACTCCCCTGGACTCGTTGTGTATAGAAAATTTACGCAATCTAAATCCGTTATTGTGCTGGTGAATGCATCAGAAGAAGAAGTGTTGTACACACTGCCTTACTCATTAAAAGGACAGCTGATCAGAAATTTATATACGAATGAAGAATTTGCCGGCGAAGCGGATACACTTCAGGTAAAACTTGAAGGCCTTGATTTTTCTATTTTGTCTATTGACCATGTAAATCCCATGCTATAGAATTGGAATTTAGTTTAAGTCAACAGTCAGGAGAAATTGAATGAGTCAAAACCAGAAAAAACTCACCTTATTTGCGTTAACATGGCCAATCTTTATTGAAGTCCTTTTGCATATGCTAATGGGGAATGCAGATACATTAATGCTGTCTCAGTATTCGGATGATTCTGTTGCCGCAGTTGGTGTGGCCAATCAAATACTATCATTGGTTATTGTCATGTTTGGATTTATTGCTACAGGGACTGCCATTTTAATTGCCCAGAACATCGGAGCTAATCGCCTGCAGACTGCTGGAGAAATATCTGTTGTCTCGCTTGCAGCCAATCTTGGTTTTGGAATCCTTTTAAGTATTTTACTTTATTTTACAGGAAAACCCTTGCTGCTTTTAATGGATTTGCCAAGCGAGCTGTTAGATGAAGCATATATCTACTTAATAATTGTGGGCGGATTTTCCTTTGTGCAAGCCGTTATTATGACAATCGGTGCGACTGTCAGAAGCTACGGTTTTACAAGGGATATTATGTACATTACGATCGGGATGAACATTCTTAATGTGGTCGGGAACTACTTTTTTATTTTCGGTCCTTTCGGTTTTCCGGTATTGGGGGTTGAAGGAGTTGCGATTTCAACAGCCATCAGCAGATTTATCGGTCTTATTGTTTCTATAATGGTTCTGATTAAAAGAACGAATGGCGCACTCCCTTTTACCAAACTATTTAAGCTCCCAAAAGAGCATATACGCAATCTGTTAAAAATCGGCATTCCTTCAGCTGGTGAGCAGCTATCCTACAATGCATCACAAATGGTGATTACGATTTTTATTGCTGCAATCGGAACAGAGGCATTAACTGCACGAGTATATACACAAAATATAATGATGTTCATTTTTCTCTTTAGCGTAGCAATTAGCCAAGGTACACAAATCTTAATTGGCCATATGATTGGTGCAGGCAAATTTGAAGAGGCTTATAAGAGGTGTATGCAAAGCTTGCGTTTAGCCATTGGAATCTCTTTAGGTACAGCTATTTTGTTCTCCATCTTTTCCGAAAATCTGCTTGGTATTTTCACTTCTAACCCAGAGATCATTGAAACTGGTGCATTTCTGATCCTGCTAACGATTATCTTAGAGCCTGGCCGCTCATTTAATCTCGTCGTTATTAACTCTTTACGTGCTGCTGGTGATGTGAAATTCCCTGTTTATATCGGAATCTTATCCATGTGGGGCGTAAGTGTGACCCTTTCCTATCTGCTCGGAATCCATTTTGGACTTGGGCTGACTGGAATATGGATTGCCTTTATCGCAGACGAATGGCTGCGTGGAATTCTCATGCTTTTCCGCTGGAAATCAGGTATCTGGAGAAACAAAGGCTTTGTTACAGCAAAACAGGGCGCATAGATTGATTTTTTATTCAAGATAGAAAGAGAGCCAGCATTCCTATGCTGGCTCTTTTTTACCATTAATCAACTATATTAATATTGTAATCTTTTACCCAGAAGTGAATTTGTGCAAGATGGGCAAGCAGCTGCGGGCCTGTCATCAGCTGACCAAACCACGGCTCTTTAAAAGCATCTCCTTTTGTTTCAATGATGCTTTTCAGCTTTTTCTCGTCAAAAAGCTCATATAGAACCGAAGAACGATCTTCTAAAATTTCACTGAGCATCTTTTGCACAGCATTAGTATAAGTTGGATTATGCGTCTTCGGGTAAGGGCTTTTCTTTCTATACAGCACTTCTTCTGGAAGGATGCCCTCAAGTGCTTTTCTCAATAACCCCTTTTCTCTGTTTCCATACATTTTCATATCCCATGGAATATTCCAGACATATTCAACTAGGCGGTGATCTGCAAACGGCACACGCACCTCAAGACTTGCTCCCATACTCATACGGTCCTTGCGGTCAAGCAGCGTTGTCATAAAGTAAATCATATTGATATAGAAAAGCTCTCTGCGCTTTGCATCAATTCCGCTTTCCCCTTCTAGTCTAGGAGTCTCGGCAACTGCTTGATTGTATTTCTCAATCGTGTAGTCTTTTAAATTTAATTTGGACTGCAAATCGGCTTTTAACAAGTTCTGCCGCTCATTAATTGATCTCATCCACGGAAAACCATCGCGGCTCAAATCATCTGGACGATGGAACCAAGGGTAGCCTCCGAAAATTTCGTCTGCACATTCACCTGACAAGCCGACAGTATACTCCTTTTTAATTTCACGGCAAAACCATAGCAGTGATGAGTCAATATCCGCCATCCCCGGCAAATCTCTTACATGTACAGCTTCAATGAGATGCTCAGCAAGCTCTTCTTGCGTAATAATCGAGCTGTGATGTACAGTATTAAAGGTTTCCGTCATTTTCTGAATAAAAGCTGCATCAGAATTCGGCTGAAAATCATTGGCTTTAAAAAATACATCATTGCCCTCATAGTCAATTGAATAAGTATGAAGTTTTTTCCCTTCTGCCTCATATGTCTTTGCAGCAATAGCCGTAATGGCGCTTGAATCTAATCCTCCAGATAAAAATGTACATAACGGTACATCTGATACCAGCTGCCTTTTGACTGCATCTGTAAATAGCTCGCGCACTTTACCAGCGGTATCTTCAAGCGAATCTGTATGCTGTTCACTTTTGACATTCCAATAGCGCTTTATATTTATGCCTTTCCTCGTAACCGTCATGGAATGTGCTGGCCGAAGTTCCTTAATTCCTTTAAACACACCAGAGCCAGGCGACCTCGATGGACCAAGACCAAATACTTCTGAAAGTCCTTCCCGGTCAATTTCTGTTTTCACTTCTGGATGAGCCAGAATGGCCTTTAGCTCCGAACCAAATAATAGCCCCGTTGACGTTTCTTTATAAAACAATGGTTTGACGCCAAGACGGTCCCTGCCGATAAAGAGCTGATTTTTATTGGCATCCCAAACGGCAAAAGCAAATATCCCATTTAGGTGATCTACACAACTTTCTCCCCATTCAATATAAGAAGTCAGCAAAACCTCTGTATCAGAATGACCTTTAAAAGAATATCCTTTTATAAGGAGTTCTTTTCGGATGTCTTCTGTATTGTATAATTCGCCATTATAGCAGATGGTATAGCTGCTATTTCTTTTTTCTATTGTCATCGGCTGTATGCCGCCTTCTGGATCTACAACCACTAGACGTTTATGGCCAAAACCAGCATGCTCAGCTGCCCATACATTTGTATCATCCGGCCCTCTTTTTGAGAGTGTCTCTGTCATTTTTCCAAGGATTTCAGTTTGATTACGTAAATTGTTGTTAAAATCAATCCAGCCTGTTATACCGCACATGCAATAATCATCCTTTCTGTCCGTTTCAATCTCGGGTGGCCGTTCTAGCAGGGCAATGAAGCTCATGGAATGTTTTTTAATCACCCATTTTTATCTTGTAGCATTGGGCACTTTCACATGGATTTATTGTATGCAGGAACAGTTCTTTGGTTAATTGTCCTATCCTGAATCATAGGCAAAAATCACAAAGTATTATTGATCTTTCACATTAACTTATTTATGCAGTATGAAAAAAATGATTATTCCATAGGAAATGTTAAACCAGCTAATTCACTAAAAGACAGAGAAATGCCTTTGGAAGAAGCGTAATACCTGCAACAAAGATAACAATACCATGCAGTCATTTTTTCTTTGTAATGAAAAAACACCTGCTGCACCACAAGTATAAAAAAGACATTACATGTCAACAAAGAATGTTGACGTATTGTTCAATGACGATCGTGTAAGCAGATCACGATTGTGAAACAGCATGATAATGGAGGTATTATATGAATAAACAGCAGCGAATAAAATTGATTGAATATCAAACCCGTGCTTTTACAGAAGGCAATGTAGAATATATAAATGATCAATGGATCTTCTTTGACCGGGAAACAGATGAGGCAGCAATGTTAGACGATTATCTCCATATGGAAGTAGAAGTAGCACGACATAAACGATGGCAAAAAGGCCAATTGATGGGTGAAGGAAAGATTACATGTTTGAATGAATTCCTTTTCTTAAAGGATCAGGATACCATCCGCATTCGAAAATCACTTGTTTTTTCATTAGAGAAACTGCTGGATGAGTTAAATGATGATGCATTTTATCAATTCGTAACCACACTTAATTCGATGCATTTCTCCATTTATGATTGCATCTACTGTTATAATCAATTAACGTTTGTTCATAATGAAGACAGAAAAACTGGTGTTAATTTCATTATATTCGACAATCAGGATCATATATGCAGTGTCCAGCACCATTTTAGCTATTACGAAGGCATGAGTGATCGTTTTGAATTCACTTTAAATACTGGGAAGAGAATGGTAATTGAAAAAATTTCTTCATAAAAAAGCCTGATGGAGACGAGGCTTCTCAGCTGAATTTCACCCGTTTTCTATAATAAGTATCCTGACTTTTAAAAAACCCGAACAATTAGAAAGAAAGTTGAAATAACTTTGCTAATTGTTCGGGTTTTCATTAGATAAATTCCTTATTTCTCAGCTGATTTTACTTTTTTATACCCACTCAGTAAGCACAAACATCTATAATTCTAATACTAATTAGAAGCCACTTTAATATCTTTTTCAAAATCTGTTGACTTTAGAGGCTTGTGATAGAAAAATCCTTGTGCATAGTGGCACTTCATTTCCTTTAGCAGTTCTATTTGCTCTTCTGTTTCAACGCCTTCCGCGACTACCTGCATGTCCAAGCCTTGTCCCATTGTAATAATCGCTTTGACGATGGCAATATCTGACGTATCCAGCTTTAAATTATTTATAAAGGAACGGTCAATTTTTAACGTGTTAATTGGAAGATTCCTTAAATATGATAAAGAAGAATAACCTGTTCCAAAATCATCAATTGAAACCTTTACTCCAAGCTCCTGCAAAGATTTCATAACTTGGATGCTATAGTCTACATCATTAAGCATCGTGCTTTCGGTCAACTCCAGGGTTAAGTATTTTGCTTCCAAATCCGCATTTATTAACGCCTGTTTTACTTGTTCAACAAAATTAGGCTGCTGAAATTGGTTTGCTGATACATTCACAGAAATGGAAAGCATTCCTAATCCTTGCCTCTGCCATTTTTTATTTTGTATACAAGCTGTTTTTAAAACCCATGCCCCAATCTCTTCAATGATGCCTGTTTCTTCCGCAAGTGGAATAAAATCTGCTGGTGAGACGACACCTAAAATAGGATGATTCCATCTGATTAGTGCTTCACTTCCATAAACATTCCCAGATTCAAGATTAATAAGAGGCTGATAGCATAAATGAAATTCATTCTTCTGCAAAGCTTTTCGCAAATAACTTTCAAGCTCAAGCCTTGCCATAGCGTGACGATCCATCTCCATTGAAAAGAAGGTAATGCGGTTGCCGCCATGCTTTTTGGAACGGTTCATCGCAATGTCAGCATTTTTTATTAATGAATTCTGATCTTCCCCATCATTTGGATATAAGCTAACCCCAATACTAGCTGTCAGGAAAAATTCTTTCCCTTCATAATAAGCTGGTTTGGCAATTTCCTGAAGGATGTTTTTAGCTTTTTTCATCACATCCTCCATATCTTTTGTGCGTGAAAAGACAAGTGAAAATTTATCTCCTCCAAAGCTGCTTAAATACGTGCCGGCGGTTAGCACTTTTTCAATTCTTTCTGATAGCTCTTTTAGAATCAGGTCACCTGCATCGTGTCCAAAGCCGTCATTTATGAATTTAAAGCGGTCGATATCAACAGACAGTACAGCAAACATCCGGTTTTGCTTTTCTGCCTTCCGTGTGAACTCTTCCAGCTGTTCAATAAACCTTACGCGGTTTGGCAATCCTGTGAGAGTATCGAAATAAGATAGCTCGGTCACTTTTTCTTCAATCTTTTTCAATTCCGTAATATTTTTTCCTATTCCATATACACCAACGGTTTCTCCATTGACGATAACTGGGATATTCTTGATTTGATATATATTGGTCTCTCCATACTTAGACCTTAATTCAATTGTATATTGCTGATCCTGACCCTTCAGAGCAAGCGCATAATGCAAGCGTATTCTTTGTTCATCAGCAGGATTTATATAGTTTAAAGCAGAGGTCCCTACTACCTCATCTTTACTATAGTTAAAAATCTTTTCAAAGGTCGTATTTACACTCGTAAAAACACCGTTTAAATCTGTTGAGTATACAATATCGGTGTTATGATCGAACAATGAGCGAAAATGCTGTTCTGAAAGGGATAAACTGTTATTGAGCTTTTCAATATCTTTTAATGAAGCACGCATTAAACGAGTTAAAGAATCGATTGTTTTAATATAGTGAGGAATTTCATAGGTAAAAGAACTATTTCCTTTATTTTTAACAGGTCCTTCTGTAAGAGCTAAGCAGGAGAATGAATGACCAAGCATTTTGGGCTGACGGCCATGTGTATATCCAACTTCACCATGCAGAAAAACACCATTTGATGGTGCGATGCTTTGCAGCATGGCCAGCTCTTTCTCTGTAAAGTCCTGAGAGTAATTCATTTTTGCAATACAATTGTACACAAAGATGCTTTGGGGGCTCTGTTGACTTAATTTGTCCATCCAGTCCGATGTATGTTGAATCATATTTTGAATATTCGTATAAGCAAAACTAAGCTGATCGCCTTCGTTAACAGGTCGGCTTACTTTAATGCTGCCATCCTGCTGAATCGAAGTAATAAAGACAGGTAATTTTTCTCCCTTATATTCATGTAAAAAGGGGAATTCCATGCTCGCCTGACTTATATGAGAAGCATTATTTTCACCAAGGTATTGCTTCATCAGCAGCAAAGGATCTTTTCCATCGATCTCAAAAATTGAAGTTCCGTGCGCTTTTGTTACAGTAAAGGGACGGCCGATTTCCTCGAGTTGATAATTCACATATGACTCGGCATTTAACTGATCGCCCTGTAAGGCAACAGCTGTAATACCATTTGATATGATCGTATCCTGATTAAATACCAGTGAATCTTCTGCTGTCTTCATGCATCCAGCATATCCGCCTGCTGCAATAACTTGAGGATGGTTTTCATGCAACAGTTCAAGAACCGTCTGCGCATTCATTTCATAGCCTGCAAAAAACAGAATTAGAGCTTTTGTTTCCGCTTCTGTAAACGCACTTAACTGGCGGCCGATGTCTATACTATTATTAAATTGATCGGTTTCTATATATAACGATTTTATTGTAGATGTTTTAAAAACGGTGAACGTTAGAATGATGTTATTCTCCGAAAGCTTTCCTTCAAATATTTCACCAGATGCTGTGCAGCCTGTCACAATGCCCAGCGGGATATATATTTGTAAAGCAGTCAGCAGCCGCTTCAGTTTTTCCTTATCAGTCGTGCCTGAAAAGACTTGAACAAGTACATTTGAATATGTAGTTAATTCATGATCTTCTATAAAACTATACAGCTGGTCATCGTTTGTATAAATGCAAGAATATGTTTTAGCCATCATAACCCACCACTAATAAAGTATTATTCTATTTGATCATCCTAGGGAAAATTTTATAGCTTTTCCCTTATCTTTTTAAAAATACCATATTTATAGGACTATTGATATGAAAAAATAAAAAAGCTGTCGAATTTGACAGCTTTTCAACGAATTACATAAATGGATAGAAGCCTAGTGGAAGTCTTAATCCCAGATAAATCACAAGAACTAAGGAAATGCCTAGCTGAGCCCATAGAATACCTGTTTTCTTGCCTTTTCCGGTGCGGACAAGAACCATCTCAAGTGCCGCAATGACCCAAATGCCTACTAATGATTTCAGAACGTACATCATATCAATATTGCTTATTGACGTTAACATCCAAATGCCAGTCCCAATGATCAGCAAATAAAAGAGCCTTAATACCATATGTACAATTTTTGCACCTTTTGCTTTGCCGCTCTTTTGAAGACTTAGTGCAACAAAAAATAGGATTAATGCAACTACCCATGTCGTAATATGAGCATGTGTCATTCCTAACTGCCCCCTCTACTAAAGTTCGTTAACATCATATCATATCGGCCCTGAAAATCCTAAAGTTAAGGTAGCTTCTGAATTTTCGCGAATTGGATATGTGTCAATTTTTTGACAAATCATAAAAACAATTGACGTCAGAAAGTGTAGCTTCTTTGAATCATTTCAAGCTTTGCTGCGTCGAATGCTATCCCCCGTTTTCCTCTTAATTGCTGGGTTTAGTTGATCCTACTGTATTTTTTAATGTTCCAATACCTTCAATCTCAATTTCAATTGTATCCCCTTTTTTTAGGTAACGAGGCGGTTTAAACCCTTTTCCGACACCTGCTGGCGTTCCTGTTGCAATCACATCACCTGGCTCAAGCGTCATACCGGATGAAAGAACTGAAATGATTTCATCCAAAGGGAAAATCAATTGATCTGTTGCAGAGTTCTGCCTTACCTCACCGTTTACGCGGGTTTGTATGCTCAACTTAGATGGATTTTCCACAAAGGCGGCAGGAACAATCCATGGACCCATCGGACACGTGCTGTCCAGACTCTTTCCTAAAAAGAATTGTTTGTGCTGCTTTTGAAGATCCCTTGCAGTAACATCATTGACAATGGTATACCCGAAAACATAATCCATTGCATCTTCTCTTGAAATCGCTCGACCCGTTTTCCCAATTATAATTGCAAGCTCTCCTTCATAATCCAGCTCAGCTGTAACAGACTCGTGTGCTTCAATAACCTGCTCATGACCAATAACTGTTGTAGGCGCTTTTGTAAACACCATAATATGCTCCGGAATATCATCCTTGCTTCCCATTTCAATTGCATGTTCTGCATAATTTTTGCCAATACAAAATACATTTTTCAGCGGTCTTGGAATCGGAGCAAGCAGTTCAATTTCATCCACCTTATATATGGTTTCCTTCGCATTTTCAGGATTGTTTATTGCCCACTCTTTTATTTTCGTAATTTCATCTATGATTGGATTTCCACCCTGTATACATTCCAGAAGGGTACCAGGGAAATGATCTTGTCCACTTAAAGAAGCAGCTTTCGAGAGATCCAGAACTAAATGTTCATCTTCCATTAATACACCTGCTGAAATACGTTCTTCTTTTTTAAAGGTAAGTAGTTTCATGATTTCACTCCTATTTCTTCATTTTAGGAAGTTCCCAATACGTGAACGATCTCCATAGCCATTCAACAGGGCCATAATTAAATCTTTTTACATAAAATCTGCTAAACAATAGCTGAATGGTATAAATAATAAAAACGAGCACTGTGCCTGTCACTACAGATATCTCCCCAAATAACCCAAAGCCATAACCATAAAAAAGAATACTGCAGGTCAGCGATTGAAACAAATAATTGCTTAAAGACATTTTGCCTATATAAGCAAGTGGTTTTAACAGTTTGAGCAAATGCACATTGCCTGCTGCCCATGCAATACAGCTTCCATAACCAATCGCAAGCAATGGACCGCCGAAAGTATCCTGGAAATAATCCAAAGCAAGTGATCTATCCATTATGTATGGAAGAAGTTTCATAAGTAGTCCAAGTAAGACAGCAATGATGGTCAGATTTCGAAATAGTTTCCGCCATTGATCTGCATTTTCAAGCAGCTTTAGCTTCGCAGCTCCACCGCCAATCAGAAATAATGGCAAAATGGATATAAGCATAATCGGAAATCCGCCTATATTATTTGTATACCAGTCTTCTATTCTTTGAGAGGTAATTTCAGCAAAATCACCTGTACGATACACAGCACCTGTTTCTTCTGCAATGCTATTATCATAAAAGGCAAGATTGTCTGGCGGAAAGATTAACTCAGCAGCGAACAACAAAAGGCAGAGAAGCAGATTCGGTACAATATAGATAATAACACCTGTAATAAGTAAGCTTTTACCGTTCATTCTGACGAACAATAGAAAGATAAAGGCAAGGATCGCATACATGGCCAAAATATCGCCAAACCATAGAAAAAAGGCATGCATTAAACCTATAATCAGTAAAAAGGTAAATCTTCTTCCTGCAATCACCTTAAAGGACAATTCCTTTTTTAATACTCTCTCCCGCAGCATGATTAAGCTGTAGCCAAAAAGCAGTGCAAATAAAGGATAAAAGCTTGCTTGCACAAGAATATCAATGGCACTGTAAACCGTCTGATCACTGCTGTCTGTCCACCAGCTGAGCGGATCAATATAGAGAAACGGTGAATGAAATGAGAGCATATTGACCAGGAAAATTCCTAAAATTGCAAAACCTCTCATAATATCCAAAGATATTATTCTTTCTTTTTCTGTAACTGAATTCATTCCTTTCTCCCTTCAAATTTATGTATATCTCCATTCATCATAGAAGATTTTGGATATGTTTGTCTATTAGGAATTCTATGTTTATTTGTTTTCTTTACAATGTGTTTATGTTTTTATGCACATAACTTATTTTCGAGATGCCATGGCGTTTCTGCGCTGCTGATTTCCACTGCAGGGTACTCGCTTTCCGCGGGGCGGGTGCTGAGCCTCCTCGTCGCCTTTAGCTCCTGCGGGGTCTCACCTTCCCACTCTTCCCGCAGGAGTCTCGCACCCTTCCGTTCCAATCAACTGACATTTAAGGAAATTAGTTTTCGAAGAATAATGGCCTAACTATGCAACGATCTCTTTTATCAAATAAATTTAGGCGAATGTATCACATAACATAGTCTGACACATAGGATGATATTAACTACCCGCCTACTTTACGCGCGGAAAAAATGATTAAAGGGTGTCTTATATGCCAGCAATTGTCGGTGTTGTGCAAGTCATTTCGGTTGGGAGCAGCTCCATTTTTAATATAGGTGACGTCTACAAAATGATGCCGATTTCTACAGCAAAAACATTTTCTGGTTCAGGCTCTTTCAATACCGGAGACGGTTTAAAGGTGACCAATCATTATAGTACTACAAACACGTATGATTCAGATGGCATTGATCAGGCAAACATTATGAATTTATAAAGTAATAGGTGATGAGATGAATTTTTATATTCAACAGTCCATACACATTAATATGATCAAAATTGGCGGAGTTTCAAACTCCTCTGTATTGCAGATTGGCAGTGCCGGGATTATTAAGCCAGCTTCCTACTTGTATAATACAGGCGGCTTTACAGAGCCTGCACCAGAAGTGATTGATGAGGAAGAAAATATGCCAATCACCGATTCTTTAATGAACTCGCCAGCTGTTCCTCTTGTCGCTCCTTCCAATGCATAAAGCCTCATCAAGTGCTTCTGTTTCCTTTTAAATCTTTTTAGAAAAGAGGTGGTGCCGTTGAGTCAAGATATTTATTCTTACCTGCATGGTTTGCAGGGATATATTCAAACACTCGAGAAGCGGATCTCCAAGCTTGAAAAAAAGGTTTCGGAGCTTGAAGAGGAGACACAGCAGCTGCAAAACCGCCCACCCGTGCATATTGACACAATTGAATATAAATTTGATCAATTAAAGGTGGAAACATTGGAAGGAACGTTAAATATCGGATTAAACCCAACAGACCTTCAAGAACATATTGAAGAATTTTCAATCGATAATAAAGATCTTTATGCACCAAATATTAAAGACACATATGCCCCGCCTTCTCCAAAGGATTTCATGCATCACAGCATGGGCGTGGAAAATGAGATGTACCGTTATTTAGAACAAGATCTTCCACAGGTAATTGAAGATGTTCAAGCAGAAACGAATATTTCATTAGATAAATCGTATGTAAGCTTCATTAAGGAGGATATTCTCAAACAGCTGCCGAAACGGATTGACTACTACTTAAAAAAAGAGCACACATCGATTCCTGAAGAAGAACTTCAAGATCACGTAACCCGCATGTTAAAAAAAGAGATTCAGAACGGCGTCTCCATTTTTGCCAATAACCTGCCTGAAAATATGAGAGGAGAGAAAAAAGAATGATCTTCCAAGTATATAATCGTGATATCAATGTTGGCAATATTAGAGTAATAGGTGTATCCAGCTCCTCCATTTTAATGGTTGGCGATGCAGAAACCATTCAACTGGCATCAACATTCGATACTCCCGCTGAATCCTTAATCATCGGGCCATTTGTGCCTTTGACTCCGGAGTAAGCATATGATGCAAAGAACATCTATTGTCGATCATATTCGCATTAATACATTATCTTTTTCCTCCATTTTTGAAATTGGCGATGTCCCATATATTCAGGGATACTCGAGGGCAATCGCCGACCAGCGTCAAAAACCGCTTTTTCGCAGTGATGAAGGCAGTTTTAGGAGATACCCCATTTTTAGAGAGCCCATTCCTCTGCCCCCTATTGATGAAGCGGTTGCGATGGAAATTACACAGGTCAACCCTGTCATTAAAGTGCATGATATTGATGTCCTCGGTGCATCTTCATCATCGATCGTTCAGCTCGGAAACAGCAAAAATATTTTTATGGAATCGAGGATTAAGCATATACGTCATGTTACCTCAAACGATAATCCGCAGAATTCGGATGTAAGCAGTTGATAAAATAAATTTATGTCAGGAGGTTGCCTCATGCCAGCCATCGTAGGTCCAGTGCAGGTTGTAAATAATTCAGATGGGATTGTGCAATTTGGAGACTCATTAATCATTTCTCCCAAAAGCACGGGTAAATCCAATTCAGGTTCAGGCGCAGCCAACACAGGTGCTTTTGTTGTAACAAATAATGGTTTAAGCGCAAGTAATGTACTTGATACCAATCTGATTGACCAGCCAATGATTGGAAATAATTAGTGGGTGATAAATATTTACTTTATATGCCTCAAAGGCTGCTATAGTAAGAGTACCCCCTGTGTACTCGCTTTCCGCGGGGCAGGAGTCTCGCACTACTCCGTTCCCTTCAGCAAGCATATTCTTAAAGAGGTATTTTAAAAACAATCTTTTAAAAATCCTAAGACAAAAGCCGGCAATCGAAATGTTTTTCGAGCCGGCTTTTTGACTAGTGATTAAAGTTTTATCGTAAATTTGCCATCAAATAAATATAAATATCTTTCATTGACCGTACGATTCCATATTTTTTCAATGGCAGTTGTATACAGGTTAAGCTGCGTTTCGTACCGTTTTTTTAGCTCTGTGACTGCTTGTTCCTGTCCGCCCGGGAACCGGCCCTCTACGGCGTCTGATTTATAGTCTACTAAAACAAGTCCTTCTTCGTCTTCAAATAGACAATCGACAATTCCCTGTACAATGACATTTTCATTTTCGCCATTCCAGTTCGGATAAATTTCACTTGCAGGAAGGGCAAGACTGAACGGTACCTCTCTATAAATGCTTTTAGCCTGCTGCAGCCTTATCGCAATATCACTTTCAAAAAAAGGCAGAATCTGCTCAGGATCAATTCCTGCTCTTTGCTCGGCCGTCAAAAGTTCTCTTTGCACGAGGTCTTCTATAAGAACCTCAACATCTTGAATAGTCGGTTTTGTCTTCAAATCAATATGCTGCATTAACATATGCATGGCCGTGCCGCGTTCAGCAGGTGAGAGCTTTTTCTCCTGCATAAATTTCGGGCGATTAAATAATGGTTTACTAAGCTTCTGGACAAGCTCCATTCCGCTTTCCTCAGCTGCGAATATTTCCTTTTGCCGTTTAATTTCCGAAACAGATTGCTTGGACCTGTGCTGTGCCGCCTCTTTGTGGTCATATGTCCAACCCAGCTGCTCCTGTAGCTGCTGGTTAAAAGGCGATTGGACTGGAACCCGACGTTTCGCATAAACATAGTCGAGGAGAGAATCTCCCTGATCAGTTTCGTACCCTCCAAGAATCGCCACCTCAGCATGATTCAGCACATCTACCTTCCAGTTTGAAGGATGGTTCAGCAGCGCTTCTGGAGCACCTTCATCATCTTTGAGCGGACCGCCACTCCGGTGCCTGACAAGTGCTGGTGCGATCCAATCCATATAACCGGATGCCGCCGCCCGGTCATACTCACTTAACAGCCAATCCCCATTTGAAGCAGCCTGCTGCCAGACTTTGATTTTTTTCTCAGCATTCTTAACAGAGCCAATCAGATAAAGCTTTTCTTTTGCTCGTGTTAAGGCAACATATAACACTCGCATTTCTTCAGACAGCATCTCCATCTTCTTTTTCCTTTTTAGCGCAAGCTGCGGAAGAGAAGGATAGGTAATACGTTTCTCCGCATGAACATACTTGGCTGCAAAGCCATAATCCTTATCAAATAAATACGATTTCTTTAAATCCATCGTATTAAAATTACGCGCAAGCCCTGCGATAAATACAAAAGGAAACTCTAGACCTTTACTGCTGTGAATGGTCATAATGCGGACAACGTCTTCTTGTTCCCCTAACGCTCTGGCAGCGCCTAAATCATCGCCTCTTTCTCGCATTCTATCAATAAATCTCAAGAAGCGGAAAAGACCTCTAAAGGATGTTGCTTCGTATTGACGGGCACG
Source organism: Cytobacillus gottheilii (assembly GCF_900166665.1). Classification (GTDB taxonomy): domain Bacteria; phylum Bacillota; class Bacilli; order Bacillales; family Cytobacillaceae; genus Cytobacillus; species Cytobacillus gottheilii_A. Next base: position 3,295,274 of record NZ_LT800494.1, read on the forward strand.
ATCATAGAGAGCCCGAAGGTTTGCTTGGCGCTGCTTCCCGCCCGGCATTCCTCCGACAAAGTCATAAAACCTCGTTTCACGATACAAATGCCAGATGAGATCGGACAATGATCCTTGCCGGGCCATCGTTCTCCATACTGATAATTTTTCTAGAAAAGGCGCACACTTTTCATACAATTCTTCCATCTCACCCGCAGGTTTTTGAAGACAGATTGCAGTTAATGCTTCATAAAAAGAGCCTTTTTTATGATGTATCCTTATTTTCGCCAGCTCTTCCTCTGTTAATCGGACGATTGGAGAACGCAGCAGTGCAGCAAGCGGAATGTCCTGGTATGGGTTATCAATAACTTTTAAAAGAGACATCATAATTGATACTTCAGTCGCTTCAAAATACCCAGATGATAGATTTGCATAAACAGGAATTCCCTGCTGCTTGAACTCTTCCATGATTTGAGGAGCCCATGTCATCGAACGCAGTAAAATAACCATGTCACGGTACATTGCCGGACGATTTGCTTTCAGCTTCGGATTGTACACTTCTTTGCGATTTTCAATGATGTCTTTAATTTTTGCGGCCATATATCTGGCTTCTACTTGTGATTGTGCCAGCTCAGCCTGATCAAATCCATCTTCTTCCGTTTCAGTCGGCTCATCCACTCCAGATTCCATATTAATAAGAGCGACTTCAATTGGGTGTTCCTCATCTGTTGGATAAGGAGCTCCATTCACAAGCTCTGCATCCTCATCGTATTCAATCTCGCCTACTTTTTCACCCATAATCTGCTTGAAGATATAGTTGGTTCCATCCAGCACTTCTTTTCTGCTTCTAAAATTCCGCGCTAAGTCAATCCGTAAGCCACTTCCTTCTCCTGTAGACAAAAACCGATTATATTTTGTTAGAAACAGGTTAGGTTCTGCCAGCCTAAAACGATAGATTGATTGCTTTACATCTCCGACCATAAACAGGTTGCCTTCTTGCTCAGAATCCTTTGTGACAAGCTGAAGGATTGCCTCCTGAACCATGTTTGTGTCCTGATATTCATCGACTAATACTTCTTTAAATTGCTTTCGATATGCTAGAGCGGCACTAGAAGGCTCCAGTCCTCCATCTTCATCCTTCACAGCTAGTATTCGAAGGCAGTAATGTTCAAGATCAGCAAAATCAACGATTCCCTTTTCTGCTTTTACTTGAGTAAAGCGCTCTTCAAACTGTTTGACGAGATACGTCAGAAGCTCCATATGATTCTTCATTTCGCGAATATCCTTTAAGAAACTTTCAGGTTTTCTAGAAAATAGCTCGCTCTGAAGATCCTGCAGAATTTTCTTGGTTTTATCTCTTAGTTTTTTCGCTTGATCTACTAATACTGCGTCATACTCATCGCCTTTAACCGTTTTGGCACGGCCAAATTTCCAGGAGTTCATAGCCTCATAAAGGGTTGCCCAAGAATCATTTTTTGCGGCAATGAGAATATCAACCACTTGAATATCATCAATAAAATTCTCCGCCAGTGGTGCTGGTCCGCCCGGCTCCTTGGTTAATTTCAACGCCTGTTCCAGCATCTTTTTCGCACCATTCAGCTGCAGTTCAATGTCCTGCAGCAGAAAGTGCGTGAAAGGCAAATCTTCTATGACTGCATTTTCTTTCATGCTATACATGTCGACTATCGTATTTAGAAAGAATTCCGGTGACGGGTTCGCCATCGCAAAATCGTATAAATGACGAATGATATCCTGCAGTCCTGTATCACTCCGGTCGTTGGAGTAAATATCAACAAGCTCAAAAAACTTCTCGTTTCCTTCCTTGCCATATTCATCTTCGAACAGTTCTTCCAGTACTTCATCTCTTAACAGCTGTGCTTCCGTTTCATCAGCAATTCGAAAGCCAGGGTCAATATCAATCTCATAATAGTTTTTGCGGATCGTATCCAAACAAAAGGAATGCAGAGTAGAAATGGATGCTTTATTTAGTGTGCTGATCTGCTTTCTTAAGTGAAGAGAAGCAGGATCAGCTGTAATTGCCTTCTCAAGTGCTTCTCCAATTCGATGTCTCATTTCTGCTGCTGACGCATTTGTAAACGTAACAACCAGAAGTTCATCCACATTTAGCGGATCATTCTCATCAAGGATTTTATTGATAATTCTTTCTACCAGAACAGCTGTTTTTCCTGAACCGGCAGCCGCTGCTACAAGAATATCCTGGCCCTTTGCCATAATGGCCTTCCATTGATCATCCGTCCAGGTCGCTTCAGCAGGCTTAGGCGGTATCATTGTTTTCATGCTCCTCCACCTCCTTTTTAATACGGTCAAGCACCTCATCTTTTGACTGTGTGTTTAAGAGCCGGAAGCTATTGCTTTCCATTGAGTCGTCAAATTGGCACACGGACTTATACTCACAAAAGGTGCACGGTGTTTGTTCTTTTAATTTATATGGAGAAATATGGACATTCCCGCTCATAATTTCATTGCCTGAGTGAATATACTTCCGCCGCACAAAGCTTCTTAAAGAGTCAAACTCCTGCTTGCTGGCAATTTTGGACCTTTTAGAAATAGAACCATCTTTTTTAAAGCCGGCAGATACGATGGCAGAATCACTTTTATCAATTGATTGGTCCATCAGACGGATCACATTTTCTTGACCGAGCATAAGACCTTGCATTTTAAACTTCTTCATAAATTCCTGTTCCAGATCTTCTTCTTTGAGCATTTTGCTGACCGCCAGCATTGGGTTATGCACATGGAAATACAAGACCCCTGCAGGTAATGCCTTATTTCCAACTAGTGTTTCAGAATGAGCAATGATGATGTCTAAATAAGTGAGCATTTGCATGGCAAGCCCATAATACACTTCATTGACATTTAAATCCTTACTGCTTGATTTATAGTCTATGACTCTTAAAAAGAGGCCATTATCATCCTCTGCTTTATCAACACGGTCAATTCGGCCGACAAGCTCCATTTTCACTCCGTTTTTAAGCGGGAAGGTCATGGATGGCAGTTCAGCCTTTGGACCAAATCCTAATTCCAGTCCAACTGGCGCAAAGCCGCTTACCTTCGCATGTTCTCCTAAAATAAAGGAAGCTCTCGTAATAATCTGCTCTAGCTTTCTCTTAATGTAGTAATGGCGATTAGAGCTTAAGAGAATTTCATTCTGCAGTTTTGGAGCCAGGAGCTCGACCGCTTCCTTGGCCAAAATCTCGAACTGATCCCGAGTCAGCTTGTCCCATGCCATCTTTTTCACACTAATGGTCTCAGCAATATATTTAAGTGCAGCATGAAAGAGTTCACCAATATCCGGAGCATCCAGTCGGAAGATCTGACGTTCTCTCAGCTTTAAGCCATGCTGCGCAAAATGAGAGAATGGACAGCTATGATACAGCTCCATTCGTGAAACACTTGCGAGAATATGATCTCCATAAAGCTCTTTCGTGATATCTTCACTTAGATTTTCTGTCCTATTTTCATAGGTTAAACTCTCTAAAACATGTCCTGCCGTTTCTCTCCATTGGTCATTTTCAATATAGAGATTATAGACATCCCACCATAAATCATAGATCTGGTAGCTTCTTTTCTTCAGCTGAAGCTGTGAAGTTAAGAAGGTTAATGCAGTTTGATAGCCTGCCGCATATTCAGCCTGCTTTTCCTCAGGTAATTCAAACGGATCGGACATATAAAAATCTTCCTGCATATCTGGAAATGTATCCGTGAATTTCTTAATATAGGGAGAAGGCAGCAGCGCTTTTCCTTCTTCTGTTGCTAGAGGATAGCTGACATAGAGCTCTTCTGAAGAAGATACAAATGCTTTATACGCTATAAATTCCTCATCAAGCAGCTTCGTTCTTGTACTTGGCGCTATTTTCATGCCGGCTGCAAGCAGTGCTTCACGATCCTGATCAGCTAACACACCATCTTCAGGAAATTTGGCAGGAAGAACTCCTTCGTTTAGACCAATGACAAAAGAAGTTTTTATATTCGATAGACGCGAACGTTCCATATCGGCGACTATTACTTGGTCAATAGCAGGCGGAACGAGTGAAAAGTGGAGCGATTCCATTCCCGCTTCTAAAATAGATGCAAATTTCCGGAGCGGCACCTCCTCATCACCAAGCATTTCAACAAATTGATCCAGCAGTTCAACGACAGCACTCCACGCCTGATTATGCTCTCTTGCTTTAATTAAATTCCCTCTTTCTTCTTCAATGGCTGCCCATTTTTCCAGTTTTTCTGGAACAGCTAATTCTTCAAGAAATAAGTAGATTGCCTCACAGTAACCGCGGCCATCTGCTGCCTTTTTCATTCTCTTGCCCATTCTTGCTATAGGTTGAGCTATATAGTCCCGAAGCTCATTCAATTCCCTTTCAATTTGCTTTTCAGCGTCTGTCTGGGCAATATTTTCAAGCTCTAGTCCGCGAAATCTTCGATAAGTCCATTCTGTTTTACTCGTCCATTTGGTACCTTGAATGCCGTAAGCCAGAACATAATTTTCGAGCCTGTCCATTTGCTCACGCAGCACTTGCTGATTCAATTTTGCCGGAAACAGCAGCTCCGTTTTAACAGCTCTAAAAACGGGTTCATACCGCCAGTTTCCATATAACACCTCTAAGCTTGAGCGGATCAGCTCAATAAGCGGATGATTTAACATCGTTCTTTTTTGATCGATAAAAAAAGGAATTTCATAATCAGTAAAAACAGTTTCCATTATGTCATGGTACTCATTGCCGTTTCGCACGAGAACCGCCATGTCTTTGTAACGCTGGCCCTTTCTTGCTAATTGCTGCATGCGTCGGGCAATGCCTTCTATTTCAGCTCGCCTATTGACAGCTTGAGCAAGATGCACATCACCTGATGCGGAAAAGGGCATGTTTGGCCTTGTTTCAAATTGTGCTTCTACATGCTGCAGTGCTGGTGTTTTCCATCGTTTTTGCTGTGAAAGCACCACTTCCTCAGCATCGATTCCTAACCGTTTCGTCATATCTGCAATGGTGTCATACGTATCATTGCTCATTTGAAATAAACTTAGTTCCGATCTGAAACGAGCTTGCTGCTGGTCCATGGTCATCGTAATCGTTACCTTTTTGCTGTGCTTCATCAGCTGTTCAAGAACTAAATACTCCTGAGGTGTAAAACGATAAAAACCATCAACATATATTTCACTATTTTTTATATAGTCTGATTGTGCTGCCTTCTCCGACAGTAAAGAAAAATAGTCTTCTGAATCCACATATTTTCCACTCAGTGATTCTTCAAAGCTTTTATAAATTAATTCCAGATCGTGAAGTTTATCATTTAAAGCCTTGTTAATTTCGTCATGCTCCTGCAGATGCTGTCGTCTAGATGCCAGCTCTTCTGCATTGATGCAGTAGCGTTTAAATTCTGTCATCATCGTTTCCATTTGTTTAATAAACCCATTTTTATCCGCAGCTTTTTGGAAAATATGAAGCTCATCTTTGTGATCTTCAATCAGCTTTCGAATGAGCATGCTTATGCCTGTGCTGTTTAAATGCTGGCGGCTGATTCCGCCTGTTTCCTGCAGAATTCTCCAGGCAAGCCGTGTAAATGAATACACTTGCGTTCGGATCATGCCGTTAATGTTTGGGTCTGCTAATATATTATATTCAGATTGAAATGTCATTTGTTCCGGCACTAAATAAATGATCGGATTTCCTTCTGGATTACTTTCTAATTTTTGACGGATCTCACTCAGACATAATTCTGTTTTTCCACTGCCTGAACGTCCCATTAATATGCGTACGGACATTTAGTCTACCGCCTTTCATTCGAAACTAGCATATCTTATTATTTTATCATAGAAATCCTTGCTCATCGCCGTGGAGAATTTGTAAATTTTTTGAAGATAATAATATGATCATTCTTTTCATTCTCTATTGATCGGTAGGATAGGATGCTTCAGCAGGTGACAAATATGCATGTCATATATAAGCGGTCCTCAGCAAAAAAAAAGCACACCGCCAAGCTTCGGCAGTATGCTTTATCTTTCACCTTATAGCGATGCATCCAATTCATTCAATGGCCAATATTTCACATCTACCTTGCCGACCACCTGTTCAATTGATATAAAGCCAAAATGCCTGCCATCCCAGCTGCCGCCCCGGTTGTCTCCCATTACAAACAATTTACCTTCAGGCACCACTTCAGATCCTGTTATCTCTTCTAATGTAAAATCACCAGTTAAATGTCCAAAAGGATTAGCCTCTTTATAGCTTTCCAGAAAGGGCTCCTCTATTCTTTCGTCATTGACATATAAAAACTCATGATGATATTCAACCTTATCACCTGGAAGACCAATCACTCGTTTAACAAAATCCTCTTTGTCATTATGATGAAAAACAATAACATCAAATCGATCAAAATCACTAATCTGATAGCCGATTTTATTTACGATTAATTTATTGCCGTCTTCGAGGGTTGGCATCATGGATTCTCCCTCAACCACATAATTGGATAAAAAGAATGTCCGGATGAATGCAAAAATAATAACCCCGATTGCAAGTGCTTTAAGCCACTCTGCACTTTCTTTCCTTAGCTCCTCTTTCAAGACGGTCCCCTCCAAAGGCTGAAATATAATAGGCAGCTGTGGTTTCCACAATGTTTTAACAAAATTGCAATATAATATAGTTTTGAAACCGCAGTCGCAGCAGTCATTATTTCTGCTGCTGGTTATCTATTCTCGTATTTAACTTTAGCTCAATTCTTTTTCCAACATACCACAAGATAAATATAACGACAGCAACAATGGCTGTGCGAATAGGCTGTGTTATAAGAGCACGAATATCGTAGCCAACAAAGCTCATTGTAAAAATCATAACAATTTTCCCAGCACCGACTGCCAGCATATATTGATAAATGCTAATTTTGGACAGCCCTGCAACAATATTGACAATAGCAGATGGCGTAAAAGGAAAACATAATAGAATAAATAACGGTCCAAATCCATGGCGTTCTACCCAGCTTACAAGCTTTTGGACTTTAGCGTGTCTATTAATAAATCCCAGCACTCTTTTTTGCCCATATTTGCGTATAATTAGGAACACCAGCAGTGCACCAGCCGTCGCTCCGACCCATGAAAAAAGAAATCCAAACCATAAGCCAAACGCATTAGCATTTGCCATAACAAATAAGAAAAGCGGAAGAAACGGAAGAAAAGCTTCCAGCAATGGCAAAAGAATACCTGGGAGCGGACCAAGTGACCGATACTCTTCGATTAAATCCATAACATTTTCCATTGTAAACCAATCTCTAAATAATTCTAGTTCCAAATGAAATCACCTTTTCTCTCCTGAAAAACAGCATAATTCTCTCTACCTTTACCTCATTTCCTACCCTTCTACACCCGCTGACTCTGAATCTGATAAAAACTCACGAATCGCTGCTTTATTTTGCTCTATGTCAACTGTCAGAACTTGTGCACCATTGATGGTCGTTTCTTCAAATGCCCCATCAGCTGGCACACGCATTGTTTGGATGTCTGGACTTCCGCCGGTCAAAACATCTTTTCCCATATATAACATATTACCCGTGCCCATATTTGTATTAATATAAGGGGTCACCACTCCAACAAGCTTTGGAAGTTTTGGCAGTGTTTGAAGACTTGTAAATTGGCTGGCAATCTCCTTAAGGACCTTTTGCTGGCGTTCGACACGGTTAAAATCTCCTCTGGCGTCATGACGGAATCGAACATAACCGAGTAAATGCTCTCCATCCAAACGCTGTAATCCTGGCTCTAGTGTGACACCAATTTTTTCACTCATTGCTTTTTCTACTTCTATTTCTACTCCATTCGGAAAAGCTTCATCAATGACATGAACAAACCCATCAAAATCAATAATGGCATAGTATTGTAAATCAATATCGAAATTTTCTTTAATTGTTTGTCTTAATAACTCAGGTCCTCCTTGAGCTAGTGCCGTATTAATTCTGCTTTCGCCGTAACCTGGTATGTTTACATACATATCTCTCATAAAAGACATCAGCTTGTATGTGCCCTTATCAGGATGATAGTGAGCAACCATAATCGTATCCGCTCTTGCATTTTCTTCTCCGCGCGAATCACTTCCAAGCAATAATATATTTGTTCCGCCGTATTGGTCTTGATCACCATTAAATTCATATTCTTCTTCCTGTACTTCTGATTGCTCTTGTGCTTCTGACATCCCCTGCTTAAATTGATAATAGGAATAGATGAGTACCGCAGCAATAATCAACAATAGAACCGCAACAATAGACTTCCATCTTCTTTTCTTTTTCTTTTTTACCATTTGGTGTCTTTCAGATCTCATGTGATAAAATCCTTTCTGAATACAAATATGATCGTTCTATAAGTAGAGAACGTAAAGTTACTCTCAATAGTAAGACTGTTTTTTTATATAAAAAGTTTCCTTCAGGGTGTGGGATTATTTGCCTTCTTCTATTTTGCCTCTATTATTATATTTTTGCAATTCACATACTTCTATTAATGATAATTGTGCTTATTAACTTTTTAGTGATATCGAAATGTCGATCCACCCTTTATAAATCCGGCACTTCTTGTCCTTTAACTAGGATGGGATTAAACGAAATTAATCTTTCTAAAACACGAACTTTCAATATCTTGATTTGGGTATTTAAACAAGTCCGTTCCATTGCGCTGCGGACCCTCGCTTTCCGTGGGGAGGAAGCTGAGCCTCCTCGGAGCAAGCTCCTGCGGGGTCTCACCTTTTCCTCTATTGCCCACAGGAGTCGAGGGTCCTCCGCTCCATTTCACTCATGCTAATAAAACACATTTTATAATCGTAAAAAAACCGAATGATTAGAAAGATGACTTCCTAATCATTCGGTTCTATGAGAGTGTTAAATACTTATGTCCCAGCCTCTTGATATGATCTGGTTTAATAGTTTTATGATGCCACACAGACTCTATTTCGGCCTACGTGTTTGGCTTGGTACAGGGCAGTGTCGGCATAATCGATTAACATTGATGGATTATCAGTTGTTTCTCTATAGCTTGCTACACCAATTGAAACGGTAATATAAATAGGTTTGCCTGTACTTAATAGGAAGGCATCTTTTTCAACACTGACTCGAATTCGTTCTGCAATTTCAACAGCTCGGGCAGAGGGGCAATCCAATAGCAAGACAGTAAATTCCTCTCCGCCATTTCTGCTTACAATATCGAAACTTCTGGTAGCCTTCTGCAATCTTGCCCCTAATTCAATCAAAACGATGTCGCCTTCTTTATGGCCGTATGTGTCGTTAATTTTCTTGAAATAATCGATATCAATATAAAGCAGGGATAGCTGCTGATCACTATCCTTAACATCCTGCACAAACCGGTTAAATTCCTCATCAAATTTACGCACATTGTTTAAACCTGTAAGGCTGTCTGTTAATGAATCATTCTTATATTTTGCAAACAAAGCTTGGCTTTCACGGATATATCGTATCAAATAAAACGTTAAAAATGTAGAGATATAAGAAATGAGCCAATAAAAAATGAGAACTTCCTTTATAATGGCTGTGTCCTCACTTAGATAAATAAAAAAGATTGAAAAGATCATATTGTTAAATGTGTAGATGGATAAAATTCTCAACACAGCGGATATCTTTACTCTAGAAAAAAAGATGCCAAACAAGGTCCCAGTCACACTAATGATCAAAGCATATACCGAAATGACATCAGTCGATATAATAAATCGGCATATAATGGTCATAGTCATTGAGATCAGGGCTGGAATTGCTCCTCCATAAAAAGCAAGCAAAAGTGTCGGTATAAAACGCAAATCAACAAGCAGATCACCAATGTTAATGCTGAATAACATTAATACAATACTGATCACTCCGCCAGAGAGACCGGCAATGATTTTCATTTTTACTGCTGAATGTAAATGAAGCGGCTTTTTCATGATTACTTGAGAATATAGAAAAAGCAAAGTACCGAGTAACGCTAAATTGGCTATAAATTCTTTAATTATCATCATAGGTATCACCTAGAGTAACATACCACATTCCTGACAGAAAAAATACGGGTAGAAGCCATCTTCAAATAATTACTAAGGAAAATTCCTTTTTACACCAAATAATGCTTTTTCAATGTTAGACAAGTAAATAAACCTAAAAATGGCAGAATCAATTCAGGAAATCTATCATTTGGTGAATGAATCAGAAATAGAGGACATAGAGTAGTAATAAGTGATTCGAAGTTATTACGATTTAGGGGAGATTGATATGAGTGTAATCTCTAACGTACGGAATTTATTATTTACAATTCTATTATTTCTAATGATGTCTCTATTCCTATTTGGAGATCATGAAGGCTTCTCCTTTCTTGAGAATCTTCTTCAAGGAGAGTTAAAGGCAATTTTTATCATTTTTATTGGGATCTTCATGGAGGCCATTCCATTTCTATTGATCGGCGTCATTTTTTCTTCCATTATTCACGAGTTTATTACTGAAGACTACATAAAAAGATGGATACCTAAGCAACCTGTATTGGCTGTAGTTGCTGCTATTTTGATTGCTGCTATTACGCCAGTATGTGAATGTGCCATCATTCCAGTTGTCCGCAGGCTGATTCAAAAAGGAGTTCCGATTCATGCTGGAATAGCTATTTTAACAGCAGCACCGATCCTCAACTTCGTTGTATTTGGTTCCACGTTTTATGCCTTTCAAAGCGAACCCGGCATGTATTTGGGCAGAATGGTTCTATGCATCGCTGCATCATTAACGGTGTCTCTAATCATATATGTATTTTTCCAAGGCGGCAGCATTCTGCGTAAGCTTAAAAACGATTTTTCAGCATCTGACCATCATCATCATAATCATTCAAGATTTAATCATATTATGAATCATAGTATTGATGAGTTTTTCTTAGTGTGTAAATACTTCATTATTGGCGGGCTTTT
>NZ_LT800494.1:3308060-3624761 GCF_900166665.1 Cytobacillus gottheilii
TGCGCTGCGGACCCTCGCTTTCCGTGGGGAGGAAGCTGAGCCTCCTCGGAGCAAGCTCCTGCGGGGTCTCACCTTTTCCTCTATTGCCCACAGGAGTCGAGGGTCCTCCGCTCCATTTCACTCATGCTAATAAAACACATTTTATAATCGTAAAAAAACCGAATGATTAGAAAGATGACTTCCTAACCATTCGGTTCTATGAGAGTGTTAAATACTTATGACCCAGCCTCGTTTTTTTCTTTTTTATAAGTAGGCATTAAACCAACCTGTAATATAGTTTAGTCTGTCTATTCTCAAGTTTGGCTTTCCGCTTCTCGATAGTTCATGATTGGCTTCCGGGAAACGGATGAATTTCGTTTCTTTCTTCCGATGCTTCAGGGCAATAAATAATTGCTCCGCCTGCTCAATTGGACAGCGATAATCCTTTTCACCATGCAAAATAAGCAGTGGTGTTTCTATGTTATTCACATAAGCAAGCGGGGAATGCTTCCATAGCTTCTCTATATCATTCAAGTCCGCCTGAATTTGCCAGTCTGTGAAATAATAACCGATATCACTTACTCCATAGAAGCTGATCCAATTGGATATTGATCTCTGCGTAACAGCTGCTTTAAAGCGATTTGTATGACCAACAATCCAGTTTGTCATAAAGCCGCCATAGCTGCCTCCGGTAACTCCGAGACGATCACTGTCAATAAAGTCATAATTAGCCAGCACATGATCAACTGCTTCCATAATATCTTCGTAGTCCTTGCCGCCATAATCTCCTCTTACAGCATCTACGAATTTCTGGCCATACCCGTGGCTACCGCGCGGGTTAATAAATAAGACAGCATTTCCTTCTGCTGTAAGACATTGAAACTCGTGAAAATACGAATTAGCGTACATTGCATGTGGTCCGCCATGAATCTCCACGACTAGAGGGAGCTTATCTCCTTCTTTATATCCTGCCGGCTTCATGAGCCAGCCATGAATATCCCAATCATCTGAAGACTTAAACTGCAGCGGCTCTGCGTCTGCTAACTCAACTTCCTGTAAGAACTCGGCATTGACACTTGTCAGTCTTTTTAATTCACCGGTTGATATCGTTAAATAAAATAGGTCACCAGGCTCTGATGGTTTGCTGATGGCAACTACTGCTTTATCAAGGCTTCCTCCCGTAGTCAATCCATACACATGCTGACGTTCATGCAGGGTTGGGTACATCTCTCCATCAATTGACCCATAATAAACAGCGGTACTGCCATGATCAGTCGTAATGAAATAAAAGCTGCGGCTATCATCTCCCCAAAGAATTCCAGGGTTAACCGCACCCTGCTGAAAATCACCAATGGCGAAATCGCCAACAAGAGTATCCCATTCCTCCGTAAGACATGTTAATGCCGCTTCTTCCAGATGATATAGCCAGATTTTTGTTAATGTAGCATTTTCATACTCACGCGTATGCCCTGTCATCCCTAAATATTTTCCATCTGGCGAATACGAAATATTTCCAAAAAAGCCTGTACCATTAGTTAAATTCTTCAATTCCTTAGAAGACATATCTAACAGAAAAACGTCATTTTGAAATGAAAAATCTTTATCCTCGGCTAAATCTGCCGTCACTACCATTGTTTGTCCATCAGGCGACCAGCAGTGCACATGATAATCATATTGTCCTGAAGTTACTACTTCAACCTCACCAGTCTCAACAGCTACAACAGCTGCATATTTATATTTGCCATCCCAAAAGGCAGCAGCATCCGACTTATGCTTCATCACATCAATTTCTAGAGGAGCCGGTTTCTCCTCTTTATCTTTATCAGGCTGATCTGAAACAGACTCTCCTTCTTTTAAAGAAGTAGTAAAAGCAATTTTTGTGCCGTCTGGCGACCAGATTGGATTGGATGCACCGTGCAGGCATGAGGTCAGCTGACGGGCTTCACCACCATCTTTATTCAATATGTATATTTGTGATTTGCCATCACGATCAGACACAAAAGCAATGCTTTTCCCATCTGGAGACCAGCGCGCTGAATGATTTCTGGCTTTTCCGAATGTCCATTGCACTTCTATTCCCTGCTCTGTATTCAAATAATAAATATTAGAGCAGTATCCGTTTTTCTCTTCGCTGGCAATTGTTTGTGTGTAAACAAGATCACTGCCATTAGCAGCAAGCTGAGGATCCACAACCGACTTTAAGTTATATAAATCCTCAGCCTTTATTGCACGCAATTGCTTCTTTTCCATCTTTTCATCCCCTTATTAAATATTCCACCTTCAATATTTCGACATCTGAAATAAATACCCTTCTTATTTCTACAATTTTTTTCAATGAGCTACACATATTAAGAATAGAGGCGGTTCCCGATCATCACAAAATAAGAAGTGATTTTTTGGAAACAGTTGCGATGTAAAAAAATCCGTTGTAGAATAAAAAGAGAACAAATGTTCTATACCAAGTGAGGGAGCAGGAAAAAATGACGAGAATTCCAGAAGCAGATCGGGACATCATGGAGCAAGCCATCTATTTGCCGATGGTTTTAACTATTTTAAATCGCGATCTTCAAGTCATCCAAAAAAGCCCTTTTAAATTAAAACAGCCTTATTTGAATTTAGTGGAAGAAACCCTGAAGGCAATTCAGAGGGAACTTGCAGAGGTAAAAAAGTATATGAGCAATAACCGCCTGAAAGTAGAACAGATTAAAAGCGATGATGCGTTCACCATGTTTATGTTTCTTTACAAAGGCTATGAAGAACATCACAATTACTTTAATCCGCGAATCCGCAATAAAGTTCAGGAGCTCCTTGAATATTATTTATTTAAAAGATACATTATTCAGCTAAAGATATCCGACCGAACACGCTCTGAAGCATAATTTTTTAAACAAGTGAGGAAACAGATTTATAATTTCAAAAAGCCAGCAGTCCCAAGGTGATTTCCATGACCTCACCTGCTAAAACCACGATTAATCGCGTTCTTTCCTTAGCTGTTTTTTATATGATGACCTTCTAGGCCTCTTTTCGCTTACAAAAAAAAGCGTTTTTCTTTCCGATTCTTCAATTCTGCGCATTAAGGTTGTTTTTAATACTGCTGTTCGCATGATCTGATTTCTAAACGTATTGTACGAAACAGGCAGCCTGAGACTTAGCTGATTCTTAAACGTAATCTCTGTTTCTCCATCCTCCGTGCGCTTATGGGAATAAATATGCTCAGCAGAAATCCATGTGCATCCATTTTTTGTAGCAGATGAGGTAGGGAAAAAATAAAGATAATTTGTGGAGTCAATGGTGATTGGAAGCTTATGAGTGTATCCAGTCAATTGCTTAGTGCCTTCCCTGCGTCCTTCATAGCTTGATCCAAAAAACCTGCAGCCTTCCTTGATAATATCCAATGGTTTAAAAGGGGAAGTCATTTCATCATCCAATTCAATAATATGGGAGTATATTTTACTGCCATATGGAATTGGGCGAATAATCATGGTGTTAGGGTTGATCTCATATTCGTCAATAATTGTCTTTGACATTCTTTTCAGCTCCTTTTACATAATCTCCCTTCAAGTATAACGAAATGTACAGGTTATGAAATTAAATTGTGCCAATATTCCTAAAATGTTCACAATTATACCCCTGAATAAATATTTTCTAAAAATTCAAAATAAAATGATTGCACATGCCCTTCTTACATACACTATTAAAAAGCAGCTGAGGTGATTTTCTTGAAAGAACATTCAAACACCGAACTGACAAAAGCCCGTATGATGAAGAGAAAAAGATTGAAGGAAGATTTTGTTTTAGATCTCTATCTTGACATGCTCGTGTATGAAGCTACATTACTGCAGAAAAAAGAAACCTTATTGAAAAAGATTGACAATGCCATCGATCAGCATGATAAGCAGCAATTTATGTCGTTAGCAAACGAATATAAGGAACTCACAAAACAATTTGGAACATAATTGAAAAACCTCTCCTAACTTTGGAGAGGTTTTTCATTAGAAGCGAGCAGATCATTGACCCTGCTCGCTTTTTTCTTGATTTCTTTTTTCAATTGCATATTCCTCCAGCATAGAAATTCTCTCTAGCATGGTTGGATGTCCATAGCGGAAAATCTTTACTAAAAGCGGCGGGTTCACTTGACTTCGTCCTGCACGAGTCAGCTCTTGAAAAGTACCTATGGCAGCATCCGCGTTTTCAGTCATTTCAATTGCATAAGTATCTGCCCGTGTCTCCTGATACCGGGAAACCAGATTCTCAAAAGGACTTGCCACAAAAAGCAGCATTGAAATAATCATCAAAAACAACGGAAAAGAGCGAATATCATCAACCGCTGGAATTCTCAGCGCTTTGCCAAAACGAGCAACAACCGCTTCCATTATTTTTGCAGCTAAAAACAAACCAATTAAGGTGAGCAGCAAATAACCCGCGATACCAATATAAATATGCTTTTCCACATAATGGGCCATTTCATGTGCCATGATAAAGAGAATTTGGTCATCATCCAGTCTGTTTAAGGTCGTATCCCAAAGCACGATTCTGGAGTTAGAGCCAATACCCGTCACATACGCATTCAGAGCATTTGTTTTCTCAGCCATATTTACTTCAAACACGTGCTCAGCAGGTATGTTCGCCTGATCAGCAAGGTTTAATATCTTCTCTTCAAGTTCTTGGTTTTTTAACGGATAAAAGTCATTGTAGAGCGGGTCAATGATTACCGGCTGTAAAAACATAATAAATAATGAAAACGGCACGGATAGGAGCCATGCATAAAGCCACCAGCGTTTAATGCTTTTTTTCATTAGCCAATATAGAACGGCTGCAATGATCGCTATTGTGCCAAAATTAATCCAGAAATCGATTAACTCATCCTTCATCCAGCTGCTGAAGCTTTGTGTTGAAATATTATATGTTTTAGATAAGGAATAGCTGATATAGCTTAAAGGCAATGTTGCTGCAAATGCAATAAACGAAAGCCATGCCACATATATAACGGTTTGTACAAATTTATAAGTTGAAGATTGCTCTGCCCATTTTTTAAAAACGCCCGAAAGACCGAATAATAAGATAAATAGGTAAAGCAGCCATTCAAATGGCGTAGACAAAAAGAAGAGCAGATTTCTAATCTTTGAATATTCCTCACTCAGCATCAGCTCTCTGCCATTTAAAAATGTCGCAGGGTCTGCGCGCGAACCTTCATATTCAAACGGAAGACTTGCATCCGCAAAATAAAATAAATACCAATAAAAAAATAACCCATATAAACAATAGGCTAAAATCCCATATAAGCCAATTTTCCTTGCCATCTCATCCCCCCTTGTACAAACTTGTCCTTATTAGTGTAGTATAAATCACAAAAATTAGAACTGCTAATTTGGACAATTTGAAGATGAGATGACGATAAGGAAATACGAGTAGAAAAACTAAATTAAATAAGAGTAAACCGCTAAACATGCAATCGATCCTAGCACCACAAAAATAACATTTACCCCTATATACGCTAATAAAAAGGCCGCACAGGCTCCAAGCAGACCAAACCAAATATCTTCCCCGATAAATAAAACCCCCGGAAAAATTAATGCTCCCAGGGTGGCATATGGAACATTTTTCAAGACCCCTTGAACAAAGGCAGGAAGCTCTGCTCCTTTAAAGAGAATAAAAGGAAGCAGCCGCGGAAGGTATGTAACCACTCCCATTCCAATGATCATCCACATGATTTCACTATTCACTGGACTTCCCGCCTCCTTCTCTTATATATTGTACAGCCTCAACCACTACAGCTGAGATCAGCGTAGCCGCGACAATTGACCAGCCCGTCGATAAACTTTCCGTTACAGTAAAAATACTGTTCAGGCACGCCGATGTGGCAGCAAGAATGACAACCTTTACTCCTTTTTTCATCGAAGGAACGAGCAGTCCAATAAACATGGCATAAAGAGCAACCGACATACTGTCCTGTAAAACACCTGGAATACTCGCTCCAATGACATGGCCTACTCCCGAAAATACAACCCAGCTTGCATAAGCGATTAGATTAACACCAAGCATGTAGCCTGCCGAAATGCTCCCTTCCTTGACAGCTGCGATCGAAAAGGTTTCATCCGTGATGCCAAACGAATAAACAGCTTTTGAGAAGGTAGAATCATTATCCGCTTTTTCATTTAATGCTGCGGACATCAAAAAATGTCTGATATTCACAATAAAAGTTGTCGTAATGATCTCAAAGATACTCGTTCCTAAAGTAAGCATGGTCAGCGACATATATTGAGAAGCCCCAGCAAATACAACCATACTCATCATAACGGTTTCAACAAGAGTTAACCCAGTCGACTTAGCTAATAACCCAAATGTTAAAGCAATCGGTGCATAGCCGATTGCAATCGACAGCCCTGAATGCAGCCCTCTTTTAAAATCAGAAGGAGAAGTCTGTTCTTTCATTGCAATTTCAGTCATACCGTAACCACCTTAATCGAAAAAGTGTAAACGCAAATAGAGTGCTCTTTTCACTAAATCATTTATAATGAATATACTTATTCATACTTTTCCATTATATTATACATATGTGCGTTTTATCAGACAACCATATTGGAGGTAAATATGGAGAATATTCAAAAAAACATTGGAAGCAACTTAAAGGATATAAGACGATTGCGCGGACTTTCATTAGATGGATGTTCAGCCCTAACAGGCGTAAGTAAAGCGATGTTAGGACAAATTGAGCGCGGAGAATCAAACCCAACAGTAACAACATTATGGAAAATAGCCAAAGGACTGCAAATATCATTTTCCTCCCTCATAAAAGAAGATCCCTCTACGATCCAGATGATTGAATTAATGTCCATCGACCCCGTGGTGGAAGAGGATGGAAACTATCGGGTTTATACAGTATTCCCTTTTGATCCCCGCAGAAAGTTTGAAGTATTTACAATTGAATTAGAATCTGGATACACTCACACTTCCCAAGAACATACAAAAGGCGTAGAAGAGTATATAACTGTCATGTCCGGGGTACTTGAACTTGATGTAAACGGACAAATTTTCACCATATATAAAGGAAATTCTATTAAATTTGTCGCAGATCAGCATCATGCATATAAAAACTCCGGGAATGAAGTCACTCGCTTTCAGGCTATTATGTATTACCCCTAAGCACCCTTTTATCCATGCAAAGGCAGGATCACCTAGTAGAAGCTGATCCTGCCTTTTTATGAACATATCATTAAATTAATATAGCCTGGTCATTTGTTAACTGTTCACCGCGAATGCGCTGGAATTCTTCTAGCAGACTTGTAACAGTCAGCCCTTGCTTTTGCTCTTCAGTAGCTTCCATAATAATTTGGCCTTTATCCATCATAATCAGTTTATTTCCAAGATCAAGTGCCTGCTGCATATTATGGGTCACCATTAAGGTCGTAAGTCCAAAATTGGCCACAATGGTTTTCGTCAGTTCTGTAATCAGTTCGGCTCTTGAAGGATCAAGTGCAGCCGTATGCTCATCCAGCAGCAAAATTTTCGGTTCAGTAAAAGTCGCCATTAATAAGGACAATGCTTGACGTTCTCCTCCTGATAAAAGACCAACCTTTGCCTGCAGGCGATTCTCCAATCCTAAGTGAAGCATTTCAAGCTTTTCCTGAAAGAAACTGCGTCTGTTCTTTGCTACTCCCATTTTCAATCCGCGCCGGTGTGTTCTCGTATATGCAATAGCCAGGTTTTCTTCAATCGTCATGGAAGGAGCTGTGCCAGCCATAGGATCCTGAAAGACTCTTCCGATAAGCTCTGAACGTTTATGTTCTTTCCAAAACGTTACATCACTTTCAGCGATCCTGACTTCCCCAACATCGGGTATCATTTTTCCAGAGATTACATTCATCAATGTAGACTTGCCTGCACCATTGCTGCCAATGACGGTCATAAAGTCACCAGGTGCAAGATGAAGATTGAGATTTTTGAGCGCCGTCTTCTCGTCCGCGGTTCCCTCATTAAACACTTTATGAATCTGTTTTAGCTGCAGCAAGCTGTTCACCACTCTTTTCCATCATGTTTCTGCTTACCTCTGCCATTCTTCTTTTACGCCGCTGCCTTTCACGCTGATTTTCAATCAGCTTCGGAACGACAAGGGCACCAATAACAATTAAAGCAGTAATAAGCTTCATATCTCCTGTATCTAGAAACTCAACACGAAGTGCCAGCGTTACAATAATTCGATAAAGGATTGCTCCTCCAATGATGGCAAGTGTTGCTCTCACAATCGTTTTTGCACCAAAGACCGCTTCGCCAATAATGACCGATGCAAGCCCAATCACAATCATGCCGATTCCCATGCCAATATCACTGAAGCCATTATATTGGGCAATTAATCCTCCAGAAAGGGCAACGAGTGCATTGGATAATCCAAGGCCAAGCACCTTCAATAAATCTGTATTGGCTGAGAAGCTGCGAATCATTGTTTCATTATCTCCTGCCGCCCGAATGGCCAACCCGATATCTGTTTTTAAGAACCAGTCAATCAGGAATTTAAACAAAAAGGCAAGCAGCAGCATCAGGATAATAATTCCCCATGTTTTTGGAATAAATCCTGGCATCATACTCTCCAAAAACTCATCAATCCCTAAGCTTTTCCAGAATGAAGTAAGCTTTGTCATCATCGTTTCTTCAGATAGTAAAGGTATATTTGATTTCCCCATTATTCTTAAGTTAATTGAATATAAGGCAATCATCATAAGAATCCCTGATAATAAAGGATTGATTTTTCCTTTAGTATGAAGCAGACCCGTTAAGCAGCCTGCCAGAAAACCGCTGAGCATGGCTGCGGCAGTGGCGATAAATGGATTCACTCCTCCGACGATCAGCACCGCAGCCACAGCTGCACCAGTCACAAAGCTGCCATCGACCGTTAAATCGGGAAAATCAAGGATTCTAAATGATAAATACACGCCCAATGCCATTAAGGCATATATCGCACCTGCCTCTATAGAGTTAAAAATTGCAATAGGCATACAAGCTCTTCCTTTCTATTTGCCGCTATTATTCTTCAAACTCCGCAATCTCTTCCCATTCTGTCTTTAGTTCTACACCCATTTCAGCTGCAGCATTTTTATTGATTAATAGCTTTAGATTTTGAGGATATTGAACAGGAAGCTCTGAAGGCTGTTTTTCTCCCTTTAATACTTGTGCTGCCATGATGCCTGCTTCATAGCCAATATCATCATAATTAAATCCATATGCTGCAAAGCCCCCGCGGCTGACAGAATCTAATTCTCCTACAAACAAGGGCAGGTCTTCATCATTTGCGACTTGGATAACAGACTCAAGCGCTGAAACAACGGTATTATCTGTAATAATATAAATCATATCTGCTTTACCAATTAGAGATTCGGCAGCTTGCTTTACTTCTGAGGAATTTGAAACCGTCGCTTCTACAAGTGATAAATCTGTAGACTTCATCGCTTCCTTTACAAGGTCAATTTGCGCTACGGAATTTTGTTCACCAGCATTATAAACGACTCCAACACTGTTACCGTCGATCTCTTCATCCATAAACTTCACTGTATTCGGTATAGCATCTGGATGATTATCGATCGTACCTGTAATATTTTCACCTGGCTCATCCACTGACTTGACCAGCTCCGCCCCGACAGGATCTGTAACAGATGTAAAGATAATCGGAATATCACTTGTCGCATTCAGAGCACTTAAAGCACTTGGCGTTGAATTAGCAAAAATCAAATCCACACCATCTCCAACAAAATTGTTTGCAATGGTTTGATTATTATTTTGATCTCCCTGTGCAATTTGCACATCATATTCAACTTCAAGACCTTCCTCTTCCAGCGCCTTTTTAAATCCTTCAAAGGCAGCATCCAATGACGGGTGTTCGACCAATTGTGTTACACCGATTTTATAAGTATCCTCACCGTTGCCAGTACCATTTGCTTCATCACCGCTTGCAGAGCTTCCGCAGCCGCTAAGCAGCAGCATACTTAATAACCCTGCACTATAAATTAATTTTTTCATTTCTTGTTCCCCCTCTACTTTAACGCTTTTATGCTTTTATTCACTAAATTATAAAGCTGCTTTATAACAAATTCAAGGGATTTTTTATAATTGAGGGATAATTTTGAAATTTATGTGTCAGGATTGGTTATTTAACATGATGTTACGGCGTATTAGGGAGAGTGACATAGACTGAGGAAGTATATTCGATGAAAAGTGGGGATTTAAGTGAAATTTTAATTAAATAGTGGGTTTATTATTAAAAATATGCCGTTTTCTAATCCTTAAATTAGGAGATTCCCTTTTAGATTGAAGTAATCAAAGCAAATTTATTGCGATCCTATCAAAATTTTCGAGTTTCCTATCAAAATTATTGGTTTTCCTATCAAACTTCCCCGCTTTCCTATCAAACTTCCCCGCTTTCCTATCAAAATAAAAGCTTTTCCTATCAAATTTGCGAGGTTTCCTATTAAATACTATTTCCCCCTTAATTAAGCTGGATAATACTCTCTTTTAAATGAGCAGCAACCTCCTACTCCTCCGCTTCTATCTTTATATCTTTTAAAAAGAAAAAGATCATACGCCCAAGTATGATCTTAACGACAATCACTTTATTACTCCCCTCTAAAAACAGGTGCTCTTTTTTCCGCGAATGCCCCCAATGCTTCTACCCTGTCTTTTGTAGGAATCGTTACTTCATATGCTTTTCTCTCTATATGTAATCCCGTTTGCAGATCCGCATTCATGCCTTGTTTAATTGCAAATTTTGCCTGCTGAAGGGCAATCGGGCCGTTTTTGAGTAAGAGCCCAGCAAAGGCATGGCATTCATCTAATAACTGCTGCGGCTTTTCGGATACCCCTGTCATTAGTCCCCATTCCAGTGCTTCTTCTGCCAAAAATCGCTTCGCCGTTAAAATAAGTTCAAGTGCTTTTGCTTCTCCAATAATCCGCGGAAGCCTTTGTGTCCCGCCTGCCCCTGGAATGATCCCTAGACTAGTCTCTGTTAATCCCATTTTGGCATCTCTCACAGCAAATCGAAAATCACATGATAAAGCCATTTCCATGCCGCCTCCGAAGGCAAAACCATTAATCGCTGCAATCGTAGGCTGCGGAAGTGTGTCAATTGCTGTAAACACCTCTCCAATCTTGTAAATATTTCGGCGTACTTCCTCCTGTGATAATGTTTTGCGCTCTTTTAAATCAGCGCCTACACTAAATGACTTTTCTCCCGCTCCCGTAAAAATAACGGCTCTGACATCCTTATCTACCCGGATTCCTTCTATTACATTTTGAAGTTCATTTAGCATTTCATAATTAAAGGCATTTAAAGAATCTGGACGATTTAAATGGATAACACTAAGAAAATTAACCTTTTCTACTAAAATACTACTCATAACGGCCCCTCCTCTATACATCTATATAAATACAATTCAATAACAACAGATGTAAACCCTTTCAATTATAGTAATCTAATAAAAAAACCGCTATAAAGCTCATGCAGGAATCACATAAACCTTCAAGCGGTCTGCTCGGCATATTATTTTTCTGCCAGTTGATTTCGTAAAGCTCTGCGCAGAATTTTTCCGGTCGTATTTTTCGGCAGCTCCTCAATAAATTCAATCGAAGTGGGTACTTTATATTTTGCCAGATGCGCACCGCAGTAACTCAACAGGTCTGCTTCGGTTAGCTGCGTATTTTTGCTGACAATAAAACAGTGCACCGCTTCACCTAAATTAGCATCAGGTATACCAAGAACTGCTGTTTCAATCACATCTGGATGATCGTATAAAACTTCCTCTACTTCCCGCGGATATACATTGTAGCCGCCGACAATAATCATATCCTTTTTGCGATCAACAATATAAAAATATCCTTCATCATCCTGTCTGGCTAAATCTCCTGTATACAGCCACTCTTCCCGAAGAGCCGCTGCAGTATCTTCTGGTGCTTTATAATAGCCCTTCATAACATTGGGACCCCGGACGATTAATTCACCGACCTCACCAGGCTTAACTTCTTCTCCAAGTTCATTAACAATCTTATTCTCAACATCAATGATGGACTGTCCAATCGATCCAGGCTTTCTCGGGGAATCTAACGGATTAAAGCAGGTCACTGGAGAAGCCTCAGATAATCCGTAGCCCTCCGAGATCACAACATTAAATTTCTTTTCAAAGCTGGTTAATAGGGCTACAGGCATAGATGCACCGCCGGAAATACAAAGACGCAGGCTTTCTAGCGCAGAAGCTTCGCCTTCTTCATACTGAAGCAGAAAATTGTACATCGTCGGCACCCCTGCAAAAACAGTCGGCTTATATTCCTTCGCCAGCTTAAAGATTTCTTTTGGACTAAACTTTGGATCAATTAAAATGGTTGCTCCATTCAAGAGGGGAGCATTTAATGCAACGGTTAAACAAAACACATGAAACATTGGCAGAGTGGTGATCACAATATCATTTTCATTCATATGAAGAAAATCACTCACGCTTTTGGCGTTGCTGTATAAATTACCATGTGTTAGCATCGCACCCTTAGGTTTGCCTGTTGTTCCAGAGGTATATAAAATAACCGCTACTTCATCATCTTCAATATCAGGACCTTGAAAGTGATGATTTCCTGCCGAAAGCATACTTGTAAACGATTTCATTTTACTAGACTGTGTTATGGAAGAGTCAGCTTGTTGGGCTGCCTGTCCACCCGGTGTTTCACATACGATAAAATGTTCAACCGTCGGCAGCGACTGATGCATTTTTTCGGCAAGCGGTACAAGTAAATCAAGCATAATTACAACCTTCGCATCGCCGTTATTCACAATATAAGCAATTTCATCTGGTGTGTAAATTGGATTAATGGGGATCACAGTAGCCCCAAGTCTAAGCGCTCCATGCAGGGAGATCACAAAATGCGGTGAGTTCCCAAGCAGCAATGCAATATGATCGCCTTGCTTTACCCCTAAATCAGCCAGCGCAGATGCAAACTTTGTAACTGCTCCATCTAATTCACCATATGTGCTGCTTTCTCCCATAAAATAATACGCCGTTCTGCTTCCATTTTTTAAAGCTGTCTCATGCAATTGCTTTGTCAGATTCATCCTTTCATCCCCTTTGTATGACGAAATGAATGAATAGTCATTCATTTCATAATTAAAAATTTTCTAAATTTATTATATTAAAAGATCTTTCCTGCCGCAATAGATGGAGCAAAAAAGAAGTGCAAAATACGCACTTCTCTCTGTCTTCCATCAATATATTAATTGTAAAAAGTCTTCCATCGTAATATTTCCAAAATAATGCTTGATGTCTGTCCCTTTTAAAGCTTCTTCAATCGCAGCTCTTTCATAGCGCTGACCAGTCAGTTTCTCTTCAATTTCCCCAACATCACCTACACCAAAAAAGTCACCATATATTTTGCATTCTTCAACGATGCCTTTATTGACATTTAGTCTGATATCTATTGAACCAACTGGAAAGCGGTGAGAATGCTGCAAATCAAATTTTGGAGATTTCCCATAATTCCAATCCCAGTTTTGGTATCTTTCTTTAGAAAGCTGATGAATTTTTTCCCAATCTTCCTCTGTCAGGACATATTCAGGAATATCGTCAATATCGCCAAAGATATTTTTTAATAGAAGTGTACGGAATTCCTCAATTGTTACCTTTTCATGCAGGAATTCTGAGATATTTGCCACTCTGCTTCGAATCGATTTAATTCCTTTAGATTCTATTTTATCCTTTTTAACTCTTAGGGAGGATACGACATGATCAATCTCAGAATCAAACATTAACGTACCATGACTAAACATTCTGCCTCTAGTAGAAAATTGTGCGTTTCCGGAAATCTTACGGCCCTCAACCGTTAGGTCATTACGACCGCTAAGTTCAGCATTAACGCCAAGCTTTTTTAATGCGTTAACAACAGGTTCGGTAAATTTACGGAAGTTGTGAAAGCTTTCTCCATCGTCTTTTGTAATAAAGCTAAAGTTTAAATTTCCAAGATCATGGTAAACCGCTCCGCCGCCAGAGAGTCTGCGTACGACTGTAATCCCATTCTTTTCAACATACTCTGTGCTGATTTCTTCAATTGTATTTTGGTTTTTTCCAATAATAATGGAAGGAGCATTAATATAAAACAATAAATAAGTTTCATTGATGTCCAAGTTTTTTAACGCGTACTCTTCAATCGCAAGGTTAATTTGCGGATCATTAATGCCTTTGTTATCTATAAATAACATTTCTGTTCACTCCTTATATATGTATGCATTCACCTGTTTTTGCAAGCGATATAGGGCCGTTAAACACTTGCCCAGCCTCTTCAATCAGCATTTCAAGTTTACCATAATGGGGTAAATGAGTTAAGACTAAGTGCCCAGCATTCGCACTATTTGCGAGCTTCCCTCCATCAAAACTATTCATGTGCCCTGCATTTCTGCCATCCTGATCTCCATAAAAATTACACTCAGCCACTAACAAATCCGCATCCTGGCTAAAGCTGGCCAATTCATCCTTGTAGGCAGTATCAGCCGTGTATACCAGCACTTTTCCGCCAGCTTCAATGCGCATGGCATAACAAAGAACAGGATGAACCGTTTCCATAAAGGTAATTTTAAATGGGCCGACAGTTAAAGGCTGATTAGGATTATACTTAATACCTTTTGTAATATTTTTATAAGAGAGCTTTTTAAATTCAGTTCCATCTCCATCATGAGCGTATATAGGCAGCTCCGGCATGTCTTTTCCTAGGAAACCCTGAATTAATCTGGCATGCTGCAGAACACCAATATCTGCATTATGATCAGGATGATAATGAGAAAGAATAACAGCATCCAGTTGTTCCGGCTGAATATATTCCTGCATTTTCGAAAGTACACCGCTGCCGCAATCTACAAGCAGATGAAAACCTTCATGTTCTAAAAGATAGCCAGAGCTTGCTTCGTTCATCTTTGGATAGCCGCCCCAGCAGCCAATAACCGTTAGTTTCATCCGATAACCTCCAAATTAAATTTCTTAATTCCAATATACTTTATCATGTCCATAAATTCACTTTTTTGATATTGGCATATTAAATAAATACTATAGTCTTCAGGAAATTGGCACCTCTCTCTATTAAAACATGTTTCTCAGCAGACTGAAGTGTGTATTCTCACTGCTATAGGCATCAAAAAACCCAAACAATCCGGCAGATCATCACTGAAAGGATCTGCTTAAATGTTCGGGTTTTGGTTTGATAAATATTTATGGTATCAATGTGTTAAGGTTTCTGTTCCTCCGTGCAATCGTTTATATAATAATTGAAAGTACAGCATGCTTCCCATTATGAAGACAATCATATATCCTGCTAAGAAGCTTGCGTTATGCCACATAAAGCTGAAATCTCCGCTAGAAATGACTGCTCTAAAGCCAGCAACAGAATAAGTCATTGGCAGAAGGGCATGAATTGGCTGTAAAACATCTGGAATTAACTCGAGCGGGAATGTCCCTGCACTAGTTGTGAGCTGCAGAATTAAGATGATAATGGCGATAAAGCGGCCAGGATCTCCTAAGCTTGTAACTAGGAATTGGATGATTGCTATATAGGTTAAGCTTGTAATGATCGCAAAAAGAACAAACAAGCCTATATTTTGCACCTCAAGGTTTAATCCAACCAGCATCACAAACGCAGCAATCAGTGCTTGAATCACACCAACACCAGCAATCACGCCAAATTTGCCGATAAACCAGCTGAATGCATTTTTAGGCTCTGCCGCAGGTTCTTTCACCGGAAAAACAATTGTTAGCAATAAGGCACCGACAAATAATCCTAGTGATAAAAAGTAAGGCGTTAAGCCAGTTCCGTAGTTTGGCACATCACTGATGCCATCAGAGTCGAGTTCTACTGGACTCGCCATCATATTAACTGTCTGATCTGTAGCCTGAACCGAACCAGCCTGATCGGCACCTTTAGCTAAACTGTCTGCAAGCTGGCCAGAACCGTCAGACATTTTGGCGTTTCCATCTGCAAGCTTTGTTGAACCGTCCGATAATTTTCTGGTACCATCTGCAAAACTGGCAGATCCATTCGTAAGCTCACCAACACCGCCTGATAATTCACCTGCTCCTTTAGCAAGCTCAGCTGCTCCTGTCTGTGCTTCTGTAAATTTAGCAGCATATTGCTCCATGCCTGCTTGAAAGTCTGAATGTCCTTGCACAAGTGAGTCAGAACCGCTTTTTAAAGCTCCAGACCCTTCTGCCATTTTTTGTACTCCTTGCTGTAATCCTGTTTGACCTTCATGTAAACCCGTTAGTCCAGCAGCAAGCTCGGTCGCACCAGCAGACAAATCGGAAGCAGAGTCTGCAAGCTGTGTTGTTCCAGCTATAAGACTTTCTAAGCTTGATTCTAAAGCAGCTCTTCCAGGAGAATCTTTTGGAAGCTGTGAGATCATTGCCTGCAGATTAGCCTTTAAATCTTTAACACCATTACTTACCTTATCAGCACTAGATTTCCACTGTACTAAAGATGATGATAGTGTTTTCGCACCTGACTCTAATTCTTCTGTGCCGCCTATTAATGCGGGAAGTTTTTCGGCAATAGCATGGATCCCTTCCTCAGTCTGCTGAATACCTGAGGCTAAATCGCTTTGACCGGCTGTTAGCTGTCCTGCTGCTCCTTCAAGCTGTTTATGTCCTTCCTCCAGCTGCTGCAGGCCGCTGGCCAAATTCTCGGCACCATTTGCAACCTCTTTTGAACCATTATTGATTTCACCTACTCCATTATTAAATACAATGGATTTTTCTGCTAATGTGACTAGATTCTTATGAAGTTCTCCTGACCCCGTTTTTAATTCTTTGGCAGCTGCATCAAGCTCAGCTGCACCATCACTTGCCTCGCCAAGACCGTCAGCAACCTCTGTCATTTTATCAAACATCTTTTCAGCGTACGTTTCCGTAATTTTTTCTGATAGAGAAGATTTAATCTTTTCGATTGCTGAATCTCCTATTTTTCCGGATAAAAAGTTATAGCCTTCGTTTGTAACATATTTTAAACCTAATTTCTTCGGATGATCTTTCAGCAAAGTTGTCGCGTTTTCAGAGAAATCTTGAGGAATCTCAACGAGCAAATAGTATTGTTCATTTTTAAGGTCCTCATAAGCTTTGTCTTTTTCTAGAAAATGAAAGGAAAAATCAGCGCTTTCCTTTAAGTTTTCCACCAGATCATTTCCCAGCTGCAGTTCTTCACCTTCAAAATCAGCACCTTTGTCGTCGTTTACAATTGCAACAGGTAATTGATCTAAATGCCCATATGGATCCCAAAATGCCCAAAGGAACATGCCCGCATATAAGATGGGTATAAATAAAATAGCCATAATTGGAATCAGCACTTTTTTATTGCCGAAAATGGATTTAAGTTCTGCTTTTAGTAAACTTTCCTTCATAGTTGTCCTTCCTCCAGTACTATTGACCGTAATGTTCAATTGGTCATTTTAATAAAAAATGGAGGATTATCTACACAGATAATCCTTTAAATACGTATTGCTCAAATATTTTTGCTATTCTTTCCTTTTCGAGAGGTTCGTGCTCTTTCTCCCAATCAAAAATGAGTGAGACATACAGTTTTAACATGATAAAGGCGGTCAATTCTGGATCACATGCTTGTATCTCACCTTTTTTAATCGCCTCAATCACCTTTTCCTTCACATAATGGATGATGGCATTCTCGAGCCTCGTCATCACCTCTAATACAGCCGGTGTGCCCATTTCCTTTTCTTCCTGAAAGAGTTTAATTGTCAGCTGATGCTCTTTGCGGAATTCGAGAATTTTGTAAAGTGCCCGATGGACATTTTCATGAAAAGGCAGCTCCGGATCAATCGCCTCATCGGCTTCCCTTTTCATTTCAGAAATTAATGTTGAAATGATTTCATCAAAGAGCTCCTCTTTGTTTTTAAAAAAAGTATAAATCGTTCCTTTACCTACATTTGCAATTTTTGCTACCTGATCCATCGTTGTTGCTTTGTAGCCAAATAAAGAAAAGCTCTTTGTTGCACCCTCAATGATTAACCTTTTACGATCAACAGACATTCCTTCACCCCAAAACTGACCAAATGAACAAATTGGTCATTTCAATAGATGTAATTTATCATGAATTCTATTTTATTGCAACTGCCATATTGTTCTTGATGCTAGATGTGAATGATTAACAGTTAAAATCAAAAAAATTCACAAAGTTTAAACTTAAAGTGATTTCGAAAACTTATCTATAAAAAACATTTTCATTACCGATATAGTTAAAGTGATTTAAATTTTCCTTATTTGAATGCCTGTTCTAGTATTTTTACAATGAAAATGATTTTTGGTTCAGAAATTGCCGTGAATAGAAACAAAGCTTTTTGCAACTACAATGGTTTATCCCCTTTCCCTGCAGTAGCATCTTTCACTATTAAACGACATTCTTCTTATTAACAGCCTGCTTTTTCATTTTGATGCTGACATCATTTCATCAACTAGGAATCATCCAGGAGGATCAGACAACATGAAAAAAATATTCAAACCCGTAACTTCCTTAATGAACTCAATGAAGTTTGGAGCAAAGTTTAGCCTTATTGGAGCATTAATAGCTGTTCCGATCATCATTTTGCTGTATTTGTATTTAACAGATATAAATGAACAGCTCACAGCTTCAAAAACACGCCAAATAGGTGCAGAACATAGTGTACAGTTAAAAAATCTGCTTGAAAATGTTCAAAAACATAGAGCACTATCAGTTAGTTTGCTTGAAGGAGACTCTTCTTTCAAAAACCAAATAGAAGAAAAACAATCTGAAATTCATGATGCCTTTCAGGGAATAGAAGAGTATATTCAGAAAAATAGCAGTACCATTCAAGGTGGAGAAGAGTGGGAAATACTGCTTCGTGATTGGGATGAAATCGAATCGTCTCTAGACACACTTACAGCAAATGAAGCTATTGAAGTCCATAATCAATATATTGAATTGCTATTATCACATATCTTAAATTCAGCTGAAGACACAGGATTATTACATGCAGACAGCACACCGGGGTTGAACCTAGCTCAAATTAATGTCAAAACAATCCCACAATTGACGGAAACTTTAGGACAAGTCCGGGCTTATGGACTTTCTGTCATATCTTCTGGTGAAATGACAGCTTCTGATAGGAGTAAGCTTCGATCCTTAGAATCATTGATTCATAAATATGTACAAAACTTACAGCATGAAGTGGAAATGGTCAGCATTGATGAGCAAATGGAATCAGCTTTTAAAGTGCCAAACGAGAAAGTAATCAATGACACGAATAAGCTATTGTCAATTCTTGAACAAGAACTCTTTAATGCAGAAGAGATTTCTATTAGTTCAGAAGAGTTTTATACTGTTTCAACAGAAACGATTGATAAAGCATTTGAACTTGAAGAAGAAAGTATGAATCAAATTGTCAGCAGAGTAAACGGATCGGTTGAAAGCAGAGTAATGAAAATAGCCTTTGTCCTTTCACTAACTATAATTGTGTTTCTCTTGCTGACCTACGTCTTTATAGGATTCTACTTTTCGATTCGCAACAATATCATCAAATTAAGTGAATCGGCTGAAAGGGTTGCAAAAGGGGACTTAACAGAAATAGTTTCTCTGCAAACAAAAGATGAAATGAAGAATATTGAGACTTCCTTCAATGAAATGATCGGCAGCCTTAAGCATCTGGTTATTCAAATTAATGATAGCTCTAATCAAGTTGCTGCTTCATCTGAAGAACTTACAGCAAGCTCTGAACAGACAACGAGTGCAACGGAACATGTTGCCAATACAATTCAGCAAGTCTCAAGCGGTGCTGACAGTCAATTAAGCGGCATCAGCGAAAGTACAAGAGCACTTGAAGAAATTTCAACTGGCGTTCAGCGAATTGCAGAAAACAGCAGCAGCGTTGCTCACTTAACATCCAAAACAAGTGAACATGCAGACGAAGGCGCAAAATCGATTCAACTTAATGTGAGCCAGATGAACAGCATTCAATCATCCGTCATAGAGTCCAGTAAAATCATTAAGGCATTATATGATCGTTCACAGGAAATCGGCAAGATATTAGAAGTGATTAAAGGCATTACCGATCAGACAAACCTGCTTGCCTTAAATGCATCCATTGAAGCAGCAAGAGCTGGTGATCATGGTAAAGGGTTTGCGGTTGTTGCAGAAGAAGTAAGAAGTTTAGCAGAACAGACGCAAAGCTCTTCTTTACAAATTGCTGACCTCATTAAAGGAATGCAAATTGATACAGAAAAATCCGTAGAAATGATGACAGAAGTATCTAGCAACGTAGAATCAGGCATGAGAATAACAAAAGAAACGGAAGAAAAATTTGATCAAATACTAGAGGGAATGAAAGAAATTGCTCCGCAAATAGAAGAAGTTTCGGCTACAGCTCAACAAATGTCTGCCGGTACACAGCAAGTATTAGCAGGTGTAGTGGAGATTGCTAATATTTCAACAGAGAATGCAGCTTCTTCTGACGAAGTCGTTGCATCAACACAAGAGCAATTAGCTTCTATGGAAGAAATCACTACCTCTGCAAATGCATTGACCCAAATGGCAGAAGATTTGCAGGAGCTGGTTAAAACATTTAAGCTTTAAGATTTTTTCAGTGTATAAAGAGGATATGAGAAAGCAACAATAACTATTTTAAACACGAACAATTAGATTTATGTTTAGATGTTAAAACAAAGACCGTTACACTGCGCTGCGGTCCCTCGCTTTCCGCGGGGAGCAAGCTGAGCCTCCTCGTCACTTCGTTCCTGCGGGGTCTCACCCTTTGCTCTGCAGCCCGCTGGAGTCGAGGGGCCTCCGCTCCATTTCACTCAAATTTCCAAATTATATTTAGCAGTAGCAACAAAAAATTGGAATGATTAGAATCTTTTAGTTCTAATCATTCCAATTTATAGTTAACTTAAATACATATGCACACCTTCTAATTATTCCACAAAAAAACAGCCTTTATCAAAAAGCTGCCTTCTGAATTGGGTCATGCAAATATTCTAAAACCTTGCGGACTGCTTCTTCTCCCTGATCTATACAATCAGGCATGCCCAAGCCTTCATAAGAACTTCCCGCAAAGAAAACGCCAGGCATTTTTGCTGACAGCTGTTCTTGTGTACTGCTGACTCGCTTTTTATGACCAACGGTGTATTGCGGCATTGAATCCTTCCATCTTGAAACAACAGAAAATTCAGGTTCCATCGTGATATCCATTGTTTTTCTTAAGTCTTCTAAAACACTTGCAATAATGGCATCATCTGATAAGTCGACGATTGTCTCATCGTTTGCGCGGCCAACATAACATCTGAGCAGCACTTTTCCTTTTGGAGCTGAATGCGGCCATTTTTTATGCGTCCATGTACAAGCTGTTATCGTGTAATCGCTATTTCTCGAAACGACAAATCCGCTGCCGTCTATATCTTTGATGATGGCTTTTTCCGGAAATGCTAACGCAACTGTAGCAACAGAGGTGGAAGGCATTTCTTTAAACTCATCCATTATCTCTGTTTTGTTAAGGATGGCTGCGGCAGCATGATGCGGAACAGCCAAGACAACACTATCAGCGAAAATCTCCACTCCGCCATTCATTGAAACTTTGTAGCCTTTTGAGAGTTTTATTACGTTCTCTGTTCGGAGACCTTTATAGACAGAACCACTTTCAAGCTTTGATTCTATAGCATGAATAAATGATTCTAACCCGGATTTAAATGTTAAAAATGCACCTTGTTTCTCTTCCTTATGCTGCTCCTTTTTTGGAGCTGCTGGCGCTGCTTTTTTCATTCCGAGAATTAAACTTCTATGTTTCTGTTCTACCTGGTAAAACTGAGGAAATGTTGACATTAAGCTTAATTGATCAATGTCCCCAGCATAAATTCCTGATAATAAAGGTTCTATCAGATTTTCTACAACTTCATTCCCAAGCCTTCTGCGGAAAAATCCGCCGAGAGACTGATCAGAAACCGGAGCTGACCGAGGCAGCAGAAAGTCTGCTGCTGCCCGCAGTTTGCCTCCTGGCGAAAAGAGAGCTGTTGTGATAAATGAAGCAATCTCAGTAGGGATACCCATAATAGAGCCTCCTGGCATCGGATGCAGGCGCTCCCGTGCAAGAACAAATGATTTGCCTGATGTGCTTGTAACAAGTTCTTTTTCCAGTCCCACTTCCTCTGCAAGCCGATAAGCACTTCTCTTACGGGCGAGGAAGGAATCCGGACCTCTTTCAATTACATAGCCATCTCTCTTTACGGTATGTACCTTCCCTCCAAGGCGATGTGTTGCTTCAATCAGCTTTACATCAAGGGACTTTCCTGATTCCTTTGCAGACTTCTGCAAATAGTAAGCAGTTGCCAAACCAGTTATGCCGCCTCCAATAATAACCACCTTGTGATTGTCTCCCTGCACGATTCTCGCCTTCTTTTCATTTTTCTATTATTTTTCTTTCAGTTTATTTAAAACAACAGCTGCCATTGCATCAATAAATTCTGGTTTCGCATTTGGCATCGCTGGACGATAATAGCTCGCACCAACCTCATCCGTGACTACCTTGCACTCATAATCATTGTCATATAACACTTCCAGATGCTCAGCAACGAAGCCAACAGGAGCATATACAAATGCTTTATAGCCTTTTTGTTCGTATAAATCTCTCGTTAAATCTTGAACATCTGGTCCCAACCAAGGCTCTGGCGTATTGCCGGCACTTTGCCAGCCAATCTCATAGTTCTTGATTTGGGCAGCTTCTGCAATTAAGTCAGCCGTTTCCTTGAGCTGATCTGGATATGGATCGCCCATTTGTATAATTTTTTCTGGCAGGCTATGTGCAGATACAACTAGCACAAAGTCATCCTTTTCTTCCTCTGGCATTGAATCTACAACCGTTTTTAGAGCGTCTGACCAATATTGAATGAATCTCGGCTCCTTATACCAGCTTTCAACGGATGTTATCGTTAAACCGCCAAGTTTCTCTGCTTCCTCTTTTGCTCTGCCATTGTAAGACTTTATACTGAAAGTCGAAAAATGTGGCGCAAGCACAATGCTAACAGCTTCTGTTATGCCATCTGCATGCATCTGCTGTACTGCATCCTCAACAAAAGGTTCAATATGCTTCAATCCGATATACATTTTAAATTCGTACTCGTCTTGAATGTCATTTAAATGCTGCTCTAATCCCTCAGCCTGTTCTTTTGTAATTTGTGCAAGCGGTGAGATGCCTCCAATTGCCTCATATCTGCTGCGCAAATCCTCGAGCATTTCGTCAGAAGGCCTTCTTCCATGACGAATATGTGTATAGTACCGTTCAATATCTTCCTCACGATACGGTGTTCCATATGCCATAACTAATAATCCAAGTTTCTTTCTTTCCATGCTGTTCACCTCTAAGTTTCTTAGCTTACTTGCTTAATTTTTCTGCAGAATATTCATGAACAAATGCTGTGAGTTTTCTTAATGTTTCCGGATTCACCTCAGGAAACACACCATGTCCTAAGTTAAAGATATAACCTGGTGTTTGCAGCCCTTGATCAAGTATTTCAATCGTTCTTTTCTCAATTTCACTCCAAGGAGCGAGTAAAATGGCCGGATCCAGATTTCCTTGAACCGCTTTTGTGATTCCGAGCTCTCTCGCTTCTTTAATTGGAAGCCGCCAATCAAGACCCACTACATCAAGCGGCAAATCATGCCATTCCAATGCTAGGTGGCTCGCACCGACACCAAACATAATTAATGGCACATTTTCTCCCTTTAATTCCGTAAATATTCTTGTCATGACCGGCTTAATAAAATGACGGTAATCCGCTACATTTAATGCACCAACCCATGAATCAAAAATCTGAATAGCTCTTGCTCCAGCTGAAATCTGAGATTTTACATATGTAATGGTCATGTCAGCAAGCTTGTCCATTAATGCAAACCAAGCAGCTGGCTCAGAATACATAAATGCTTTTGTTTTGTTGTAATTCTTTGAAGGACCTCCCTCAATCATATAGCTTGCAAGCGTAAACGGTGCTCCCGCAAAACCGATTAGCGGAACTGACAGCTGTTCTTGTGTCAGGAGTTTAATGGTATCTAACACATACGGCACATCTTCTTCTGGATGGATTTCCCCCAATTTATCAACATCTGCTTTTGATCGAATAGGATTATCAATCACAGGGCCGATTCCAGATTTGATTTCAACATCGACACCGATAGCCGGCAATGGTGACATGATGTCTTTATATAAAATAGCTGCATCATTGTTGTACTGATCCACCGGCAGCTTTGTTACATAAGCACAAAGCTCAGGCTGATGCGTAATTTCAAATAAAGAGTATTTCTCCTTAATCGCTCGGTATTCCGGCTGAGATCTGCCAGCCTGGCGCATATACCAAACAGGCGTATAGTCTGTCTTTTCCCCTTTTGCTGCTTTTAAAAATGTTTCATTGATTACTTTTGTCATTTACATTATATCCACCTTTCAAAACCTGTCTGCCTTACATTGTAATATATATAATTTAAAAATAGAAATTTGAAGATTAGCTTGTTTGTGATTGCTTACAATATATCGTTTTTCCCCGTATTTTGTATAGAAAATCAGACAAAATGTCAAAAAATATTCTTTTTTAGCGAACAAAATGAAAGCGTTCTATATTATTAGGATATTCATTTTCCAGCATGTATAATAGAACTGAGCATTTGAATTTGAAAGGAGTGTTGAAGAATGTTTATGTATTTTACTTCCGGCACCTATGATTTCTTAAAGAATATTAAAGAAAAACACACAAATGAAAAGCTTGTCCTGCTGGAGAATGAAAACAATGCACTGCTAATCCATGAATCTTCTGGCAGCACCTTTTTTAGTGCACCAAGATCCTATGAAATCTTTGAAAGTGCTGGTGAGTTCTCAGAACCCGGCTTTGCCGTATTAAACAATATCCCTGTTACAGATGAAGGAAGACCCCTTTTTGAATATCGGTTTAAGAACCGGAAAGGCAAAATTGAAAATGAACCTGGTTTTATCGGTCTGCGCGTTTTGCGTCCCCAAAAAGATAATACATATATCGTTTTAACCTTTTGGGAAGATGAAAAATCGTTCAACAACTGGCAAAAATCAAATAGTTTTAAACAGGCGCACAGCAAACCAGACGGACAAAAAGAAGAACAGAGCAAACCGCCGCAGATTTTTGCCGGTGCTTCCTACATTACCAAATACTATCGTACAAATGAAGATGAATAAATGATATAAAGCGGAATCACGAGGAGTTTCATTCCTTTGTCATTCCGCTTTTTATTTTGTTCTCTATTTACATTTTTTAATAGACGTCACTCATTGCAGATCATTCATATTCAGCTTTTCCAGCACCTTCTTACAGCTATGCCTCTATTCTCCTGCTTCGAGTTATGAATCTAGTAACTCCATTTATTCATCCAATCCGCCAGTCTATTAGCCCAAATTTAATTTCATTCACACCTGCACGCCTTTTTCATAATCTGTATAACAGGCGATAGCCTAATGTTTTATGAAAGGGGAATTCCTTATGGGGGTTGAGCTTACTTTACTTCATTGGATTTATGTCCTGTTTATTATAGCAATAATCGGCTTTATGGTGATGAGAAGAGATACGACCATAGTTTGTATCGTTGGCATATTTCTAATTGCTATTGCAGCCTCTGGTTCCTTAAGTGCATCTGTCAGCAGTATTTTTTCCAGTTTTATTTATGCCATCACTGAGCTTTTGCCAACCATTCTCATTATTTCTATTATCGTTGCCATGAGCAAAACACTGACAAAAACCGGCATTAATGATGTGATGATTTCTCCTTTTGCGAAATTTATTAAAACACCTGCTTTAGCTTATTGGACAATCGGAATATTAATGATGGTTATTTCTTATTTTTTCTGGCCATCTCCCGCTGTTGCTCTACTTGGAGCTGTCCTGCTTCCAGTAGCTATTCGTGTCGGTTTACCGGCTTTAGGCGTGGCAATGGCAATGAACCTATTCGGCCATGGAATTGCACTATCAGGAGATTTTATTATTCAAGCTGCACCAAAGCTTACAGCCGATGCGGCAGGACTGCCCGTATCTGAGGTTGTTTCCGCAAGCATACCGCTTGTCATTGTCATGGGTGCAGTTACAACGATCACCGCGTTTTACTTTATTAGAAGAGATATGAAAAGCGGAAAATTAACTGCACAAACCGGCAAGTCAAAAGAAGAAGAAGTTTTAGAAAAAGAAGATCATGTTCAAGAATCACTGCTGACACTTGGCCAGAAGCGCTTTTTCGCCTTGTTCATTCCCCTCCTGCTTATTGCTGACGTGGCAGCGATGTTTGCATTAAATCTTCAAGGCGGAGATGCTACGGCACTGGTTGGCGGGACCTCGATCTTTATCCTTCTGATCATTTCCATTGTCGCTCATAAAAACAAAGGGCTTGAAAAAACAACAGGCTATTTAATCGAAGGCTTTCAATTTGGGTTTAAAGTATTTGGTGCTGTAATCCCAATTGCTGCATTTTTCTATCTGGGCGATGCTGGCTTTACCGCCATTATCGGTGAATACTTACCAGAGGCTTCATCTGGCATTGTCAATGACCTTGGGCTTGCACTTGCCTCCATTGTTCCATTATCCGCAGAGGTTGGAGCCATAACTTTAACAGTTGTTGGTGCCATAACTGGTTTAGATGGATCTGGCTTTTCAGGCATTTCTCTCGCTGGATCTATTGCCAGCTTATTTGCAGCTGCCATCGGGTCAGGTGCAGCCGTATTAACAGCTCTTGGGCAAATAGCTGCCATTTGGGTAGGCGGAGGCACGCTTGTCCCTTGGGCGCTCATTCCTGCTGCAGCCATTTGTAATGTCGACCCTTTTGAATTGGCTCGCAGAAACTTGATTCCTGTAGTTATAGGACTTACAGTGACTACTATTGTTGCTATGTTTTTAATTTGATGAACTGAAAAGAGACAGTAAGAAGAATAAAGAATGCTTGGAACACAGTGTTCCAAGCATTCTCCCTTTTCACTTACCTTAAATATCGAGTTAGATTATTCACTATAAATTCCTGCTAATTTCCTTTCGCTTTCCTCCGCTCTCCTAAAACGCCAAGCAAAAGCTCATACAAAATAATGCACAGAAACACCCATATAAAACCAAATGTATAGCCGGCAGCAACATCTGTTGGGTAGTGGACACCTAATACAATTCTGCTGATGCCCATGAGAAGAATCATTGTTGCTGCCAATACTCCAATAAGCCACCTAGCTGCACTTTTCTGAAGAGACATAATGATTAAATAGGCCATCATAAAATATAAGATCATGCTGATCATCGCATGGCCGCTCGGAAAACTTAAACTGTTGACCTCTACTAAATGTTCAGCATCGGGGCGTTCTCTGCCGATTGTATTTTTCAGCCACTTATTAACCTCATTTCCTACAGCCACAGCAAATACAAAAACAGCAATTCCCACAAAATCTTTTTTAAAGAAACCAAGCCAAAGAATAAATATAATGGCAACTATGCCTACTCCCATTGTATTGCCCAGCCAATTCAGACCAATAAACAACTCATGAAGCAGCTCGCTGCCAAAAAGCTCGCTTGAAACTGCTGTAACTTGCACATCGAAACTCAAGCGCTCACCTGTTTGGACAACCATTACAAGCAATATAGTAAAAATAATGGCAATGGCTAAAAGAACATAAGATAATTTTGACTTTCGTACATTCATAACCTCTCTCCCTCTAAATAAGGCTTCATTTAAAAACTTTTACACAATAACAAATATCGATACTTATTTTACCATCTTTTACATATTCTTTTTTGTACCTTTTAAAAATTTTATCCAGAGTAAATCCTATTGTGCACTTAAATGATTCTTGTATGAGGAGATGTATCCAGAAATTTATTTCGGAAACAGAAAAAAATTCTCTTATATAATTTTAAAAATGTTCATAATATTATATAATATAGTACAAAAAAGAAGTTAGGGGAGATTTTTTTGCTAGAACAGCTCTTTAGCTCTTTAGAAAAATATTATGATGAAATGGTTTCCATTCGCAGGTATCTTCATCAGCATCCAGAACTATCATTTAAAGAAGAGAAAACAGCATTATATATTAAAAACTATTATGAAAACCTCGGCATTGATGTCCGCGCTAATGTCGGCGGCAATGGTGTGGTTGCAACCATTAAAGGACAAAAGGCTGGCAAAACAGTTGCTTTGCGTGCCGATTTTGATGCACTTCCTATTCAAGATGAAAAGGATGTACCTTACAAATCTCTTGTACCTGGTGTGATGCATGCTTGCGGTCATGATGGCCATACTGCTACTTTACTTGTATTAGCTAAGGCGCTTCATGAAATGAAAAATGATTTGCACGGTACATTTGTCATGATTCATCAGCATGCAGAGGAATATGCCCCAGGCGGTGCAATTTCTATGATCGAGGATGGCTGTCTGGATGGTGTTGATGTTATTTTCGGAACTCATTTGTGGGCATCTGAACCAGTTGGAAAGATTCAATACAGAGTCGGGCCAATTATGGCAGCTGCAGACCGCTTTGAAATAACGATTCAAGGGAAAGGCGGCCATGGTGCACAGCCTCATCGCACAAAAGATGCTATTGTTACTGCTTCTTCTCTTGTTGGGCAGCTTCAGCAAATTGTCAGCCGCAAAGTGAACCCTATTGACTCGGCTGTTGTAACAGTTGGCTCATTTGTTGCTGAAAATGCATTTAATGTAATTGCAGACAAAGCAAAGCTGACTGGAACAGTTAGAACTTTTAATGAAGAAGTGAGAACTTCAATTGAACAAGAAATAGAAAGAATCGTTAAAGGCATTTGCTATACTTCCGACAGCTCTTACAGCTATGAATTTGAAAGAGGCTATCCTGCTGTCGTGAATCATGAGGAAGAAACAGATTACCTTGTTAACTGCGCACGCAATATCGCAGAAGTAACAGCTGTTGAGGAAACAGAACCGCAAATGGGCGGAGAAGATTTTGCCTACTATTTGCAGCATGTGAAAGGAAGCTTCTTCTTCACTGGAGCAAAACCTGAAGGCAATGAAAACTACCCGCATCATCACCCTATGTTTGATATTGATGAGAAGTCCATGCTGATTGCTGCCAAAACATTAGGCAGTGCAGCTTTAAATGTTCATAACGAACAAAATGCTTTGGAAACGGAAAGTGCACAAGTATAAGATCAATAAAATAAAAAAGCGTTCCTCCGGTTATTGAACGGGAGGAACGCTTTTTATTAATCTTAACCTGTAGGCATTTTTAGCTGTCATTCCTAACGCATCAAGTAAGTTATAATTGGCATAAGCCCCTATTGCAGCACCTACTCCTGGAACAAGCTGCAGCATTTTCACAAAATCAATGTGATCGCGGTACTCCTGCTGAAATTCCCGCCAGTCCATATCCTGCAGTTCTTCTTTATACTGATCCCAATTTTCAATGATCGGCAGCACTTGCCTTCTTTTTTCATCACTTGAAAAAGCCAGCTGGAATATATGAAGAATAAACAGCCGTTCTTCATAGTTAGAAGTATCATAGCCATAAATAGATGCCGCTTCAAACAACAGCTTCATTTTAATGGAGAGCAAAAGCGGAAAATCAGCAAGTCCTAACAGGATTCCGCCTGCCCCGGTCCCTGCTCCCTCCACCGTTGCGGTTCTTCTATAAAAAGTCATCTTCTCAGCGAATACAGCATCTCGTTCCTTCATGCTCAAACCAGTTGACTGAGAACGTTTCGTTGTAAAATCAGAACCTGTTAATGTCGCTTTAACCATTTGCTTAATGCTATTGGTGATGATTTCATGCGCTCTCTCAGGGATAAATGAATTAACCCTTGTCTGAGCTTTTTTCGATATTCGGCTGATCAGACTTGAGCGCTTTAGCAAACCTCTTTTCCACTCAACAATTTCTTCATATACCTGCAGTTCATATTCATTCATAGAAAACATTCCCTTCGTCTTGTGCTATTTTATACGAGACAATAACGAAAAATGTTTCCTTTTTTTAATCCTTTGTCTGCAATCGCTTCGGCATATAGAGAAAAACATAAAGATAAGAAAAGAGCAGACCAGCTGTAAGCGTTAGAATAGCAGTTGTAAACTCTCCTTTTAAAAGGACTGTCAGTGCCAATAGAAACGCCTGCAGTGATAGTATACTTCCCATTAATTGTTTAAAAGATGTTTCCTTATATGCATCACCAGTTGGATATAATTTCACCCATAATTTGTTTTCATGATGATAAAACAGCGGAAGAAGCTGAAAAGCCGTTAAATACATGAATAGGATCGCAAGCAGGATTTGACCATACCCATATGAGATAAAATAGATAACAGCAGCCCCAATAAGCGTTAAACGAATAAATAGCCCTAAATAATCACCTGATCTTGAAAATGTCCGAATATACAAATGCGCATATATTT
This sequence comes from Cytobacillus gottheilii, assembly GCF_900166665.1. GTDB lineage: Bacteria > Bacillota > Bacilli > Bacillales > Cytobacillaceae > Cytobacillus > Cytobacillus gottheilii_A. The sequence continues at coordinate 3,338,445 of NZ_LT800494.1, forward strand.
TTTCCGGTAAAAAAGGAACGCCTGAATACAGAGGGTCCAGCCACTTTCTTCTTTTAACTGCATTTTTTAATTTTGGGACATCTGTAAACATATTGGCAATCCGATAAAATGCTGTCATTCTTCGTTCTTCTTGTTCAATTAAATATTCCCATTTTAAGCCTCTGTTTTTGATTTTCCCATTGAAAAAGACGAGCAGCAAGATCAAAAGCATGCCAACGGGGATCATAAATAAATAGGACGCACCAGAGAATAACAGGTATAAAAAACCGGTATTAACCGCAAAGCGCACTGCTGAATCAGATCTCAGCACATTTTGCTCTGTGTAATACTGAATTCTCCAGCGAATCTCCAAATTCAGCCATTTCACCAAAAGTAAAACGGCTAATAAAGGGAAAAAGCCCTGAAAGCTCCCTCCGTTCACCTTTGCATACATCGGCATAAACAATGCCAGCAGCATCAGTAGTAAATACGCCTGTAGAAAAAAACTAACCATTAAGGATTTGCGGAAATACCCGTGTAATTTTGTTTCAAGCGGCAAAAGAAAAATCCGATCAGCCTCCGTTAAAAATGTAAAAATCGGGCTATATGTAAGCAATATTCCCAGAAATACAGCCATGATGGCTGGGACGGGATAATCAAGGGGCATCTCTTTTACCCAGCCTTGATAATAATAAGCTCCAGTTCCAAGGAGAAAAACGAGCACGATCACTAGATGGCCGTTAAATATGTACCTCAGATAAGAACTCAGCTCTTTGCTGGTGCGCGCCAGTCTTTCTTTCCATAATGTATTCTCATTAAACATAATCTTCTTCCTTTGTGAGCTGTATATATAGATCATCAAGAGTCGCATCCGGCATTTTAAATTGCTGCTGAAGCTCCTGCAATGTCCCTTTTGCCCGCACCTTTCCTTCATGTAAAATTACAAAACGGTCGCAATAGCGTTCAGCTGTAGCAAGAATATGAGTTGACATAAGAATTCCTGCTCCCTCTTCCTTCATCTTTTTCATTAAGTCAAGCAGGGATTGAATCCCAAGCGGATCTAACCCAACAAAAGGTTCATCTACAATATAAAGGGACGGCTGCACTAAAAAAGCACACATAATCATAACCTTCTGCTTCATTCCCTTAGAAAAATGAGCAGGAAACCATTTTAAGCGCTTTTCCATTCGAAATTCTTTTAACAGCTTTCCTTTTCTTTCTTTAAATTCCTCGCTGCTGATTCCATAGGCCATCGCCGTCATCTGCAGATGCTCGTCCAGTGTTAGTTCATCATATAAAATCGGCGTTTCTGGAACAAACGTGAATTGCTTCCGATACTCTTCCTTATCTTCAAGAAAAGATTTGCCGGCAATTGAAATTTCTCCCTTATGAGGCTCCATTAAGCCAATCACATGTTTTATGGTAGTACTTTTACCTGCCCCATTTAATCCGATTAAACCAACAATTTCATTTGCTTTCACGTCAAAACTCACATCTTTTAATACAGGATTTCTTGTGTATCCGCCTGTGACATTCTTTATCTCCAATAGAGCCATCTTAAAACGTCCTCTCCATATATCATGATTTCATTGTAAAAAAGGGTGAGTGCATTGTCCAGTGTCGTCATTTTTCGCATACATTTTGCTGCTTGTTGTCTTAAATGCTTGATATAAGCAGTTCTCTAATTTTAAAATTTTTTCTCCGTAAAAAAATGTATATAAGCTTCATATGCGGGCATTCTAATTCTTGAAGGGGAAACAAATCATTAATTGAACATCTAACCGATATTCAAAATTTGAAATGAGGTGCTTGTCGCAGACAGCAATCTTTCAATAAACGTGATTTAACCTGAAACGTTCCTAAGATAAGGGGATGGTTGCATTGCACGAAAGTAATGAAAACCGCAGATCTTAAACACTCTAGGCCGTATAACCGTATATTGCCTTAAATCATTTAAAATGAGGTGTTTATCAAAGACTAACATCACTTTCTTTATAAGTTGTGAAACATATAAAGACAAATAGGGGATGGTTAGCTTGAACAAAGATCGAATGTCTCTATTGTAAACACAATTCATGTAAAAATGAGGTGTTTGTTAAAGAGTACTTCCCGTTTTAGAACATATTCAGAAGTTTCTCCTTCACGAGGCAGGATTCCCAAGCGGGATCCTGCCTTTCCTTTGTTCTTATGCTCGACAGATTTCGAGATGTTTCGGGACGTCCCAGTGACGCGTCGAATTTTCATACATTTTATGATAAAATTCAAACAACAAAAAAAATTGATTGGAGTTGTTTATATGAGTGATTGTATTTTCTGCAGCATTATAAATGGAGATATTCCAGCTGCTAAGGTTTTTGAAAATGAGCATTGTTTGGCATTTTTAGATATCAGCCAAGTAACAAAAGGACATACACTTGTGATTCCAAAGGTACATAGTGAAAATGTATATGAATTAGATGAGGAGACAGCTGCCAATTATTTTAAAGCCATTCCAGAAATTTCCCGTGCCATTAAAGCAGCTTATAATCCTATCGGGTTAAACCTGCTGAATAACAACGGAGAAGCTGCCGGACAATCTGTATTCCATTATCATATGCACCTCATCCCCCGTTATGGTCAAGGCGATGGAATGGGTGTTGTGTGGAAATCAAACCAATCAGCCTATACTCCAGCAGATTTGCAGGAAATTGCTTCTTCTATTAAAAATCAATTATAAGAAAGCATGATGCTTCTCTATTTAGAGAAGCATTTTCTCTTTTTAATTTTCATAATATTCTTATTTACCCTCTGTACAAATTCACAAAGTCTGTTAACATATATGTATCTTTAGCTCTTTACAGTGTAATCGTATTACAGCATAACGGAGGTTATTGAAATGAAGCGTGCGCTAAACTTTAATGCTGGACCAGCTGCAATGCCGGCAGAAGTCTTACAAAAAGCCGAAAAGCATTGGCTCAATCTTGCTGATACCGGCATGGCTGTCATGGAATTAAGCCATAGAAGCAAAGAATATGAACAAATCCACGAAAACGCCATACAAGGACTGAGAAAGCTGCTTTCCATTCCAAGTGACTATGAAGTTTTATTTATTCAAGGCGGCGCAAGCCTCCAATTTTCAATGATCCCCATGAACTTCTTACATGAGAACACTTCAGGAAATTATGTTTTAACAGGATCATGGTCTGAAAAAGCATTAAAGGAAGCTCAAAAGATCGGCAGCACTGCTGCAATAGCTTCCACCAAAGAAAACTCCTATCGTTCAATCCCACAACTATCAGATCTCAACACTACGGAGAATGCAGCCTATTTGCATATAACAAGCAATAACACGATTTTCGGCACACAATGGCACACTTATCCGACACAGCTGCCTATGCCTTTAATCGCTGATATGTCCAGTGATATTTTAAGCAAGCAAATTGACATACGTCAGTTTGGGATGATCTATGCTGGTGCACAAAAGAATCTTGGACCATCTGGAGTAACGGTTGTGATTATTCATAAAGATCTCATTTCACAGGATAATGATCACTTGCCAACTATGCTTCAATATAAAACCTATGCTAATAACAGCTCTTTATACAATACACCTCCTACACTTGCGATCTACCTACTGTCCCTTGTTCTGGAATGGGCAGAGGAAAAAGGCGGACTGCAAGCCATTGAAAAAATGAATGAAAACAAAGCGAAATATTTATATGATACCATAGACGAAAGTGACGGTTTCTATTTAGGGCATGCAGAAAAAAACAGCCGTTCATTGATGAATGTTACCTTTAATTTAGCTGATAAAGAGAAAGAAGCTTTATTTTTACAATCGGCATCTGATGCAGGTTTTATCGGACTAAATGGCCATAGATCAATTGGCGGCTGCCGCGCCTCCATTTACAATGCAGTACCTGAAGATCATGTATATAAGCTTGCACAATTTATGAAAAGCTTTAAACAAAATTCTTAAAAAACAAAAAAAACATGCTAAAAAAAAATCATTCTGTGGTATAATGAGTGAAAGTTTTTCGCTGCAGGCAAAGAGTGCACTGCAGGAGAGACAAAGAATAAAAAAGAGAACAGCAGAGCAGAGGAGAGATTAGAAATGAATAGTAAGAATATTGTAGCATTGGCGCTACTCGTTGGAATGGGTGCCGTTTTGCACACCGTTGTACCTGGATTTGTATTTGGCATGAAGCCGGACATGATGCTGACCATGATGTTTCTTGGAATTTTATTATTCCCTGACATGAGAAGTATTTTATTATTAGGTATTGCTACTGGAGTTATTTCTGCACTAACTACATCATTCCCATTAGGACAGATTCCAAATATGATCGATAAACCGATTACAGCCTTTTTGTTTTTCGGAATCTATCTAGTCATTAGAAAATTTAACAAACCAACATTATCTGTTGCCATATTAACAGCAGCTGGAACGCTGATTTCTGGAGTTATTTTCTTAACATCAGCCTATCTGCTAGTCGGCCTGCCTGGTGCATTTGCCATTTTATTTACTGGCACTGTACTTCCTGCAATGGCCATCAATACAGTGCTGATGCTGGTCCTTTATCCAGTTGCACAAACTATTGGCAAACGTACAAAATTAATACCAGCAGGTAACTAACTATAACCGTTAAAGGTCCAAATCAACTGATTTGGACCTTTTTTATATAGACATTAAATAAGTGCAGCTGTGCCCTCTTTCATACAATCATACTCCTCAACGTCTACTCATTTCACCGATGATCTCAGCCAGTCTTTTTAACCCTTTCTCAAGCTGTGCAGGCTCTGCGTATGAATACGATATTCGGATATGTGAGGAATCTTTATAATCGTATATATTGCCGGGATTAATAAGAATCCCCGCCTTTAACGCTCTTTTAAACAACTTATCCATTGAAACAGCTTCATAAAGCTTCAGCCAAATATAAAAACCCCCTGCAGGATTGTTCCATGTCGCAATTCCGCTATAATACTTTTCAAGAATTCGAATAGCTGTATCTCTGCGAAACTTCAATTTTTCTCTCAGATGAAAAATATGCTCATCATAAAGGCCGCTTTGAAGCCATTGTGCAACAGCATATTGTGACAATGTGCTCGATCCATAATCTGTCTGCATTTTAATATCAGCCAAACGGTCAATTACTTGCTCCGGACCAACTAACCAGCCTATTCTTAAGCCGGGACCTAGTGTTTTTGAGATACTGCCCATATATAAAACAAGCCCTTGTCGATCATTTGCTTTTAACGGCTGCGGCGGTGGTTCCTCAAACCATAAATCACCATATACATCATCTTCAAGAATGGGCAGTCTTTCATGGCTGCAGGTCTGCAGCAGTTCTTCCCTCTTAAGTACTGGCATTGTATGACCCGTGGGATTATGAAACGTAGGAATAGTATACAGCAAGGATGCATGATGCTGGCGTCTTAATTTCGGTAACAGCTCGGTTTTCATTCCCTTATCCCCCATAGGCACACCAAGCAAATTCATTCCTGCAGATTGAAAAACATTAACAGAAGTAACGTATGAAGGAGATTCATGAAAGACAACCGATCCTTTTTGCAATAAGCCCAGAGAAATCAATTGAAGTGCCTGCAATCCTCCTGAAACAATTAATACCGATGATGGACTTGCTTCGATCCCTTTTCTCTTCAAATAATCACAAATAGCTGCTCGCAATGAATAACTGCCTTTTGGCTCTGTGTAGCTGAGTGATAACTCTTGAGCTGTTTTTTGCTGAAAAATGCCTTTCATCTTTTTCCTGGGTAAAAATTCTGGAGCTAGTTCACCTGTCCCGAGACGGATCATATCCGCTCTAAACTCGGATCTATTGATTTCCTGAATAATAGACTGATTTGATTTATGCACACCTGAGTCAACGTACGTTTTCCAATCTGGTGCTGCACCTGAAGAAATAGTGCTCCAGGTGTTATTCGCTACGAATGTCCCATAACCAACCCTAGAATCGATAAAGCCGTCAGCAGCCAACTCTTCCAGTGCTGCTACCACCGTACTTCGATTCACATTAAGTTGTTCGGCCAAGATCCTTAGAGGTGGAATTTTAACACCAACTGTCCATTCTCCATTTAAAATTTTCTGTTTTAAATATTCGTATATTTGCTGATGTAATGGATATTGAGCTGAACGAATTGGCTTCCAATCTACTTGATCCATATATATAAATACTCCTCGTTTTCTTTCTATTATAACGTATTGGTTGGTATAATCCCCAACCAATTGGATGGAGACTTTTCAGACTGTCTCTTTTAAAATATGATTTATCAGCTTTAAGGGGGACATTACAATGATTGAAGCTTTGATTCATGGAACCGCCTTGGCATTCGGTCTTATTTTGCCGCTTGGCGTTCAAAACGTTTTTATTTTTAACCAAGGAGCCATTCATAAAAAATTCACCCGCAGTCTTCCTGCCATTTTAACAGCTGCGGTCTGTGATACTCTATTAATCCTTTTAGCCATCACTGGAGTATCTCTTATCATTTTCCAGTTTGAATGGTTAACCACGCTTATTTATATCATAGGATTTATTTTTCTGATTTATATGGGATGGACTATATTAAAAAGTGACCCAGCAGCGGATCATCAAAAAACAAATATACATTTTACAGCTAAACGCCAAATTACATTTGCTGCGTCCGTGTCCTTACTAAATCCTCATGCCATTATTGATATCATTGGTGTAATTGGTCCAAATTCATTAGGCTATAAAGGGGTTGAACTAGTTGTTTTCACACTTTCTTGTATAAGCGTTTCTTGGATTTGGTTTTTCGGACTGGCAATTACGGGAAAAATTTTGGGGAGAGTTGATACAACAGGCAACTTGGTCAGAAGGTTTAACCAAGTATCAGCATTTCTTATATGGGGGATCGCCATTTATCTTGGAGTGAAAGTGTTTAGCGGTTAAACAATTGCTATATCGTTCTACTTATTTAAACGTTTATTACGATTCAATCCTGACAATCTTGGCAGTAAAGGGCTTATCAGCATTTTCACTCTGCCGACTACTTTCCCATTAATGCTTTAAAAAAGAGTGTGACAATTGCTAAGAATAAAAGCAAGCCTCCTATTGCTCCTAGTGCAGCAGCTCTTTTCTTCAACAAATATTTGGGAGGATACATGCCAGGTTTTTTGATTAAAAGAAAACAATATCCGGCACAAGCCAGCATGATGAAGCACAAAATAAATAAAATACTTGTCATCCTTTAACCACCACTCCTTCTTAGCACTTGTACCAATGTATGCTGACTAAAGCTTTCTTATTAAACACAAAAACGTTTATATAAGGCAATATTGTGTTAAATACATAAAAAGGTGTTTATTGATCGACAAAATTTGTGTAAGATAAAACTATGAAAACGTTTTATCTGGGGAGGTTACCATGATGAAGGCAAAATCTTTTCTATTAGGTTTGATTGCCGGAGGTGCGGCTGCCAGCATTTCTGCCCTTTTAACAGCACCCGCATCCGGGAAAGAAACAAGAACTGTCATTCATACAAATAAAAATATCGTCAAACATCAATTAGATCATGTAAAGGAACAGCTCTTAGATATAAAAAGGGCTACTACAACAGTAACAAAAGAAGGAAAAGTGGCTTTTGCGGCAATGTCCAAGGATCTGAAAGGCTCCGTCAATGACTGGAAAAATGAAATTCGCCCTCATGAACAAAACTTAAAGCGGGAAATCCAAGAGATTGAAACAGCCATTCAAGAATTAGAGACGACATTAAATCAAGGCAAAAATTCCAATTAAGCACAGCATCTTTCCAAGAATTAAAATTCTTAGGAAAGATGCTTTTTAATGCTTTTTCAATATTTTTAAGTTTAATACATTAGAAAAGAAGGATTTTTGTCTTTTTACACGAAAACTAATATATTATAAAAATGCTTTTATCCAAAGAAAAGATGAAACAAATCGCCTATTTTAAAAACAAAATAACTGAAACACATAACAAGCAACTTCCCAAGAAATAATTTCTAAAAATTTCGCAAATTTATACCTTTATTAATTTTTGTTTTATTGGCATAATGATAATATGAAATGTGGAAACGGCTTGCTCAGCCCCGACAAGCATAAGGCAAGTCATTTAGAAGGTTGTTCTTTAACCTTCTGGATGGATTGACTTATGACCTCGAGGGGCTAGCCGTTGGAACTGGACTACTTAGAATGTGGAAGGCGCTTGCTCAGGGGCGACAAGCTTAAGACAAGTCGGCTGGAAGGTTGTACTTTAACCTTCTAGACGGATTGGCTTAAGACCTCGAGCCCCTAGCGCCCTGGAACTGGACTACTTAGAATGTGGAAACGGCTTGTTCAGCCCCGACAAGCATAAGGCAAGACATATAGAAGGTTGGTCTTTAACCTTCTGGATGGATTGACTTATGACCTCGAGGGGCTAGCCGTTGGAACTGGACTACTTGAAATGTGGAAGGCGCTTGCTCAGGGGCGACAAGCTTAAGACAAGTCGGCTGGAAGGTTGTACTTTAACCTTCTAGACGGATTGGCTTAAGACCTCGAGCCCCTAGCGCCTGGAACTGGACTACTTAGAATGTGAAAACGGCTTGTTCAGCCCCGACAAGCAAAAAAACCGGAATTTTAATTTCCTTATAAAGCAGGTGAATATGTGTATGTCAAATAAAGAATATACAATGAAAGAAGCATTACTTTTCAGCCAAAGAATAGCGCAGTTAAGTAAAGCATTATGGAAAGCTGTTGAAAAGGATTGGCAAAATTGGATTAAACCATATGATCTTAATATTAACGAGCATCATATTTTATGGATTTCGTATCACTTGAATGGAGCATCTATTTCAGATGTAGCCAAATTTGGGGTTATGCATGTTTCTACTGCGTTCAACTTTTCAAAAAAGTTAGAGGAACGAGGCTATTTGCGTTTTTCTAAGAAGGAAAGTGATAAAAGAAATACGTATATTGAAATTACGCAAGAAGGTGAAAACGTTTTACTAAATATGATGGAGTCTTATAAACCTGAAGAAAACTCAGTATTTTCAGGGGCATCACCTTTGCGGGAACTATATGGAAAATTCCCTGATGTCATCGAAGTAATGACAATCGTACGAAATATTTATGGTGATGATTTTATGGAGATTTTCGAGAAATCGTTTGCAAACATAGAAAACGAATTTACCGATAACAATGGAACAATTGAGAAAAAAGATAAATCGGAAAAAGAACTCGTTTAATCAAAGCTAGGCTTCCCCACTTCCCCGGAGAATTCGTTTGGCCCAATGCGCCTCATTCAAGTCCAGCTGTAACTATGCATCTCGTTTTATGATCACCACACAGCTGGACCACTTAAATCATTTCCAAGTTCTCATTGATACCATCTTTAAAACCCAAGTAACACTACGCATGCATATTTCTTAGAAAACCACCGATGGCAATGCAATCAACTTGGCTTCCTTGCACTCATTTTTCCTTCTGAATGAGATGCTTCGTCTAATCCGATCCTATGCTGCTTATTTATACTTCCTTTTCTGCTATTATAGAAGAAAAAATTGTCCATCGGTTTGTAAAATTAACCATAAAAATACCTATTGATTTTTCATGCTATTCATCGTAAAGTATCTTAGTAAGTTTGGTCTTACTTAATACTTCTCCCTTTGGAGGTCCGACATGATGAACTGCTGGAAGACGATTAATTTCACAAAACAATATAGACCCGAGCGGCTTTTTATATTGTCTTCCTTAACTATGCTACTTACATTTATTACAGTGTATGTACCTGCAACCTATATTTTTGTTCCGAATTCGTTTTATGATAATTATTTTATTTTATTTGTGGCAGGGATGTGGATTCTTTATCCGCTTCATAAGATTCTCCACTTTATTCCCTTAATGCATTGCGGAAAAAAAATCAAGAAAACGGCTGAAATGAGATTTGGCATTATTCCGATTCTGCACTTTATGGTCACTGAACCTATATCGCGGTTTGTATTTGTTATTGCACTTTGCACACCTTTTATTGTGATTAACTGTTTGCTGATTGCCGGATGCTTTCTTCTACCTCATTATGTTCACTATTTTGTTATCTTAATAGCTTACCATACGGGGATTTGTTTTTTTGACATGATTATTATGAAAGATATAATGAGAGCACCTGCACACTCCTTTATAGAGGAAAATGAGGATGGCTTTGAAATTTTACTTCAAAGAGAAGGATAAAAAACGCAAATAAACCATTACTGTAAGATAATAAGAAGTATTTACACAGAACTGTATGATACCCTTTTATCTTAAAAGACATCCTCATAAAGGATGTCTTTTTTTCATAAGCTTATTGTAAATGGGAAAGATTATCATGTTACAGTCTTAAATACTATCTTTTTTATTTAAATTTTGTTATTGTAATTAAGTAAGAAAACTTCGCCGATGGGGAGGGAATCTTCGTTGATCTCCATTTTTATTGTGTTTGCTATATTTATTTTATTCTATATTAACAAAATGACATATTCCCTTTGTCTGCAAAAGGAAATACCTGAAGAACGCCAGCCAAAGGTTTATAGGACAATTAATGTTCTGATCACGATTCTTCTTATTTCTTCTTTTGTAGAAATTTCATTTACGTAATGCCAAATAACCAAGCTGTATAGAACAGCTTGGTTATTTTTGTTTCATTTTTTATAAATGGTATAAGAATATGAATTGCATATGCAAAGGACGCTGTTTAGCGTCCTTTGCATTTCCCCGGCTAAATCCGGGAGATACTCATACTGATATAATACCATCAGCATTCCTTATATAAGAAAGTATCCTTCATTTACAAGGTACGGTCTTCTAAATTACAGCCAAGAAGCTCCGATGATAATTAACAGAATGAAAAGAACTACGATTAACGCGAAACCTCCACCATAACCATATCCGTTTGAACCAGACATTCAAATTCCTCCTTTCTCGTTGGGACAAAGGGTTCAGAGAACCCAATGTCTTTTTAAATTAAAGCCATGCTGCACCAACGATGATCAATAAGATGAACAACACAACGATTAAAGCGAATCCGCTGCCGTATGCACCGCCCATGATAACACCTCCCTCATAGGTTGCTACCATATACTATTCAAAGCCTTCTGTTTTCGAGTAGGCATTTTCACCAGGAATCTGAAATTTCTTTCCTGGCTGTTTTTCAAAACCGCTTATCGCAGTTTCTATGTATCATATGTAGCAAATCAAAATTCGGGATAGGCAAATACCCAAATTTTTTAAATTGACTATGTAGTTTTATTTTTTTTATTAAATACATTATGGTATAGTAATGGATGTGTATAAAAGATAGGCTTATTTCTAAATGTTGGTTGTTTCTTTAATGAATCGAATGCAATGCAACGATGATGGGCTGCCATCAGCATCTGGAAAACCTTTCATTCATTAACTAGCGTGAAGCACTAAATCACTTTAAAACAACTGCGTTTATGAAAGCTGCCAATTGAAATTAACGATTAGGAGTGTTCAACATGAAGAAATGGGTTATTTCCTTCTCCCTTGCTGCTGGAGTTTTAGGATTAAGTGCATGTAGCAGTGGAGGTTCTGATGCTGTTGTTGAAACAGGAAATGGCGATATAACGAAGGACGAGCTTTATGAAGCAATGAAGGAAAAATATGGTGAGCAGACACTTCGAGAACTTGTTTATGAAAAAGTTCTTTCCGAAAATTATGAAGTTTCAGATGAAGAATTGAATGAGCAAATTGATGAACTAAAGCAGCAGCTTGGCGCAAACTTTGAGCTTGCATTACAGCAATATGGTTATCAAGATGAAGATCAACTTAGAGAAACACTGCGTGCTACTTTATTGCAGGAAAAAGCAGCTGTGAAAGATGTTGAAGTGACTGAAGAAGAAGTTCAGGAGTACTATGACAATTATCAGCCTCGAATTAAAGCACGCCATATTCTAGTAGAAGATGAGGCAACTGCAACCGAAGTAAAACAAAAGCTTGATGATGGCGGAAACTTCGAAGAATTAGCAACTGAATATTCTCAAGATCCTGGCTCTGCTGCTAATGGCGGTGACCTAGGCTGGTTTGGACAAGGTCAAATGGTTGCAGAATTCGAAGAAGCGGCATATGCGCTTGATGTAGATCAAATTAGTGAGCCTGTTCAATCTCAACATGGTTTCCATATAATCCAAGTAACTGAAAAAGAAGAGAAAAAATCTTTTGACGAGATGAAAGATGATATGGAATATGATCTTAAAGTAACTAAACTTCAACAGGATCCAACAATTGTACAAGCTGCACTTGATAGAGAATTAAAAGATGCGAATGTAGATATTAAAGATGAAGATTTGAAGGGCATCATTAGTGACAGCTCTGCAGCAGATGAGAATGCTGACGAAGAGGGCGCTGACGAAAGCACTGAAGAATCAGAAACTGAAGCAAAGTAAAATAAAATTAAACGGGCTCCTGAAAAGGAACCCGTTTTTTTATTCAAGCATGTTTTTATACGTACTCAGCCAAAGGAGCGTTCTCCCGCCTTTTTCTCTTCCTTCTTTTCTTCCAGCCGCTGCATATACACTTCACCTTCGCGCTCAATGATTTCATTTTCCTCTCGTCTTTCATCTCTGCCTGTTTTTATGGCCATAATCGCACAAAAAACGATTCCTGCCGCAATAAAATAGACCCACATTGGAATCATGTTATACCCCCATCCCGATTGGTTTGTCCTGCTATCTATTAAACTTTATGCAAATTTCATAGATTTTATGCTATTTTTTTATAGAATTAGAGTCTATGCTGAACTGCTGATGTTCAAATAAAAAAAACCAAGATTTTTTAAAATCTTGGTTTTTCTATGTTTTATTTATGAAAGGTTGGTTTATAAAAGGAACGATTATCAAGTGCAAAAACTCGTTCTGTAAATTCACCTGGTTTGGTGCGGTCAAGTGCACGGTCTAGCATATTCATTTTTGCATCTAAATTATCAATATAATGGAGGATTTCTGCTTCTTTAATCATCGGCGGTTTCGGACTCCCCCACTCTGCCTTTCCATGGTGAGAAAGAACGAGATGCTGAAGAACCATAATCTCTTCTCCGCTTATAGAAAGCTCCTCCGCTGCCTTGCCGATTTCATTTACCATAATGGTAATATGTCCAAGCAAGTTCCCTTCGATTGTATACACAGTTGAAATGGGCCCAGAGAGCTCTGTTACCTTACCTAAATCATGAAGAATAACACCTGCATATAGAAGGTCTTTATCCAGACTAGGATAGAGTCCTGCAATAGATTTTGCCAGATCAAGCATAGATACAACATGATAGGCTAAGCCGGAAACAAATTCATGATGGTTTTTGGTTGCAGCTGGAAATTCCAAAAACGCTTTCTGGTGTTTTTTCAGCAAATGCCTTGTAATCCTTTGTACATTCGGATTTTTCATTTCGAATATATATTGAGTGATTTTACTCATCATTTCATCAGTACTTACTGGCGCAGTTTCCAGGAAATCTGCTAGTTTTACCGGATCTGTTGGAGACGCTGGTCTAATTTGGCGGATACGAAGCTGATTACGTCCACGATAGTTTAATATATCTCCAGCGACTTTTACAATGGTTTCAGGACTATAGCTTTTTTCATCATCATCTGAAACATCCCAGAGCTTCGCTTCAATCTCCCCGCTCTGATCCTGAAATATTAAGGTTAAAAACGGCTTCCCGTTGCTGGCAATCCCTTTTGTTGCGTTTTTGATCAGCAGAAATACTTCTATTTGTTCTCCAACTTCGTAATATACAATTCCTTTGCTCATACGTGCACCGACGCTCCCTTCTATGAAAATAGTATAACATAGAAAGCAATCGTTTCGAAATTCATGTAAGAACTGCCAGCCTGCAGCACACATGATCAATTACTTTTGTGTGAGTGCAGGGGCTGTCAGCTCAATTATTTCCTTATTATAAAAATGAGAAAGCAAGTGCTGGTGACAGGTGAAGAAAAGGATTTGCCTGTTTGTCAATGAGCGAAGAAGCTTGATCATTCGTTCTGTCCTGTTATGGTCGAAATTGACAAAGCTATCATCTATGATCAGCGGATAGGTCTCTTTATCATATGCTGTTTCCGCGAGTGCAAGTCTAAGGGCGACATATACTTGTTCCTTTGAAGCTTGACTAAGTTCATAGACCTCAAAAGCAGTTTTTCTATTGTTTTCAATCAGAAAACCACTTTCCTCCTGCTTTGGCCATATTCGTACATATTGACCGCCTGTCAGTGTGCTCAAATGTTCCTCAGCTTTTGCTATGATTTTTGGCAGCCGTTCATCTTTAAAGGCAGTAATTGTTTTTTTCAAAATATGCTGTGCGGCTGCATACTTAGCCCATTCCGCTGCATCCTTTTCCAGTTCGGACTTAATCTGCTTATACCGATGGAGCAATTCTGCGTGTGTACCGCCTTCTTCAATCAATTTTGCTTCATACTTCATCTCAGCCAACTTTTTTTGCTGAGCGGGAATGGACAGTTCAAGTGAATCAATACGTTCTGTTAATTCTTCAATCGAATGCTCGTCCTCCATTCCTTCCAAAGACTCCATCTGTACTGAAGTTAACGGTGTGATTTGAAGCTGCATATGTAAGGCATCTATTCTGGCTATTATTTGCTCTTTTGTGTCAGCTTGTTTAGCAAGTTCACGAAAATGTTCTTCACCTGCAGCCTTTGCTTGCTTCAGCAGGTCAGATAGCTCTGCTTGATATTGATTTATTTCCAGTACACACTTTCGCTCTTCCTCTTCAAGCTTTTGCTTTTCACGTGCAGCTTCCTCTTCCTTCCCTTTTTTCGCGATTTCATTTTTAAGCAGTTTTCTTAATTCATAAACCTGTTCTTCATAACTCATCAATGGATGAAGCTGAAATGTCCTTGCCAGCATATCTGTTTTTCCCTGCAGTGCTTGTAAGCTTTCGTTTGTTTGCCGATGCTCTTCAACAATATGTCTTTTTTCCTTTACAATGGATTTTAATTGTTCAAGCAGCCGATAGACTTCACCAATCTGTTCAAGTGTCTCTTCATTTTGAGAAGGCAAATGAAGCTGAACGCAGAGCTCCTGTATATTCCTTGTAGCCTGCTGAAAAGCCGCTTCCCAGCGCTCAAAACTGGCAATGATTTTTTCATTCGTGTGCAGCTCCTGCTGCAAATAAATATCCAGCTCTTTCAGTTTCTGCTTGCGTTCATCGTTTTGTGCTTTTAAAACCGATATAGCTTTTATATCATGTACTCGCAGCTCTTGTAGGCGATTTTCTATATCTTTCTGCTGCTGCTCAAATCCAGTGTACTCTGCATCCGTTTTTGCTTTAGATTTCATAACAAAATGATATAGAACATACAGTAACCCTGCAGCACTTGCAACCCCTATTAGCCATTCTCGACTAACTACTGCCCAAATCGATAAAATAAGGAACAAGCTGGCAAAAATAATGGCGGGAAGCCCTTCATTTTTTGGTTTGGCTTGCTGCCTCTTTGCTGTGCGCCCCGTATTTGCAGTTTTTTGTTTTTCCATCATTTCCTGAAGCTGCTGCTCAAGTTTGGTTCTTTCCTCTACTTCATCATGTTTCTTCTGTAATTCCGCCTCTTCTTTAGATGATAGCAGCAGATTCTTTAGGTCGTTCACTTGCTTCTCAAGTGCATCCAGTTCCCTTGCACTTTCATTAAACTGCTCATCTAAATCCGCTTTTTTGGCAATGAGTCTTTTATATTCATCCTCTGCTTCCGTTACTTTCTTCTTTTTATGAATGCTCGTATCAATAGTGGCAACTTCCTGATCTGATAAAGATAGATTTAATTTTTCACTCAGATCTCGAATGTCACTTTCTTTATTTGAGAGCTTAATAGAAAGAGCTCTTTCTTCTTCTCTAAGCTTTTGCATAAGCGGGAGCTGCTCAGAAATATGCACTATTTCCTTTTCAGCTGCCAGTATCTCTTTATTCGCCTGGCCATCACAAATCTCATCAGATAGTTGTTGGATTTGCTGCTTGACCACAGTATGCTTTGCTAGAAGGGGACGCTGTCCTTCATGAAGCCGTTCGTATCGAGCCAACCCATCGATTGGGAAGACAAGCTCTTTATACGCAGACAATTCTTTTTCAAGAAGTTTATGTTCCTTAAAGACTGTCTCTATCTGTTTCCAGGAAGTAAGAATATGTATATTCCCTTTGCTCTCTGCCAGCTCCTTCTGCATGCTCTTAATTTGTGCCTCAAGCTTTTCTATTTCTTTTAAAAGCTCCCAATATTCTTCGTTTTTTTGCTGTGCGGATTGTAGCTTCTTATACAGCTCTTTCACTTCTGAAAGCTTTTGATTTAGTGCCGGCTTTTTTCCATTCGGTTTAAAACGCGACTCCAGCTCCTTTTGCAGCGTTTGCTCTGCCAGCAGAAGCTGATCTGTTCCGAGGGCTCCAGCAGAAAAGAGAAGCCTGCCTAAATCTTCACCATTCATTTGATGAATATTCTGCAAGCCATGAACATTAAACGAAAAAATCGACTGAAACATTTTTTTATCCATGTCATGCAATAATTCTCTTAGGAGTGCTTCAGAACCAACCGTTCCATCCTCCATTCTGACCGATACATCTCCGGCTGATTTTCCCTTCACCCGCTCAATAACGGCTTTACCTTTGCCAGGAAAAAAAGCCGTCAGTTTTCCTCCATATTTGTTTCCTTCTTTAGGTTCATATCTTGACTCATTCTGCTGTTTTGCCGGGAAACCAAAAAGGATTGCATGAATAAAAGCCATAATGGTCGATTTGCCTGCTTCATTTTCACCATAAAACACTTGAAAATCGCCAATTGATGAATAGGTTTTATCCACTAGTTTGCCGTAACCATAAATTTGCATATCTATAATTTTCAGGAAAAGCACCTCCTTATTCTTGATATAATAACTGCATTAACAGATTTTCCGCTTCTTTGGAAATAGAGTTCAGATCTTCTTCATTCTTTTTTTGTAAAAATCTTCTCGCTTCCGGATGCTTATATAGAAGCTCTAAGGTTGTACCGATTCCTTCCAAATCGTCAGCTGCATGAAACATTTCTGCAAAAAAAGCTGATTCGGACATCAGTTTCTCTTTGTTCCATTTCTTTCTTTCATTTACATGGATATCAGCAACCCAAGTAAAGCTGTCCTTCACGTCCGCTTCATGTTCCTGAAGCAACTCGAGCAGCTCCCCATCACGAATAGCAGCTGCATCTTTTGAAGGAAGATCTGTATTTTGCAGAGATAGGGTTAAAATTTTTGCTTGGCCGTTCAATTTTTCTTCATCTAAAAGATCCAGGCACTTTGAATAGATTTCCTGAAAAGAAGAAGCTTCCTCACAGTTTAATTCTTTTTCGGACCATACAACTGGGGCTGTCTTTATAAACGCCATCTCTGCACCTTTTTCTGAAAGCTGAACGAGATAACAGCCCTTATCTCCTGTTTCCTTCACATGCCGGCCTTGGGTATTGCCTGAATAAACAATTGGAGGTTCATTTTGGATCACATTTCTTTTATGTATATGTCCGAGTGCCCAATAATCAAAGTTCTTATCTGCCAGCTCAGAGATGGTAAAAGGAGCGTAGGCTCCATGCTCACTTTCTCCTTCAAGCTGTCCATGCAGAATCCCAATGTCAAAATCGGCTCCATCTCTTTTTTTATAATGCTGAATCATTCGCTCATATACATGCCTGCTATGATAGCTAAACCCATATAAGTGAATTCTGGTTTGAGATTCTGTTAAAAATTCCATTGTTTCAACTTGATGCGAGAAGAGATGAACATTGTCTGGCAAAGGCAAATGTACCCAGCTGCCCTCCATGTGGTCATGATTGCCATGCACAGCGAATACAGAAATACCCTCCTCTGCTAGGCGTTCCATTTCTTTTATAAAAATGATCTGCGCACGAATACTGCGGTCTTCAGCGTCAAATAAATCCCCAGCCAGCAGGACAAAATCGACATGATGATATATTGCTGCATCCACAATTTTAGAAAGCGACTCAAATGTGCTTTCTCTCAGCTTTGAAAAAATAGGCTGAGGCAAATGCCGCAGTCCAGCCATTGCGCTGTCGAGATGCAAATCCGCAGCATGAATA
The DNA here is from genome assembly GCF_900166665.1 of Cytobacillus gottheilii. Classification (GTDB taxonomy): domain Bacteria; phylum Bacillota; class Bacilli; order Bacillales; family Cytobacillaceae; genus Cytobacillus; species Cytobacillus gottheilii_A. The sequence goes on from NZ_LT800494.1 coordinate 3,356,488, forward strand.
AATGATACTTTTTTCATTCCGATCCCTCTTTATACAGGTTTTATGCATTTATTGTACATGAATTTAAAAGCGAATGCACGTTCTGTATTCATCTATTATTTTTATATGAGACAAATAAAAATACCATAGAAAAAGCCCCCAAACGGGAGCCTTAAACATTTTATTCTTTATTCGACAGCTGCAATGCTTTCTTTATGTCTTTAAATGAAGAGGACTTGCCGTATAGTAATACGCCGCCCTTGTATACCTTAGCTCCAAAAATCGCCAGCACAATGATTGAAATCAGCAGGATTGCAATTCCTAAAATAGGTTCCCATACCGGAAGAGTCAGCATGCCCACCCTCATAAACATAATCATTGGTGTGAAAAATGGAATATAGGAAGTAATCGTTACAAAAGATGCTTCAGGGTCCGTCAATCCAAACATGGCTATTAAAAAGGCAGCAACAATAACCATAGTCATTGGAGTAATCATCTGCTGCACATCTTCAATTTTGCTGACAAGTGATCCTAAAAATGCAGCAAGAGTGGCATACAGGAAGTATCCTAAAATAAAGAATACGACAGCATAAGTAATGGTGCTGGCAGGAACATCGCCAAATCCAAAGAATTCAAAAAATCCGCCCTGCATGGAGTCTAGATTTTGTTTAACAAAATAATAACCCACTGCAAGAATTACCAGCATTTGTGTCAAGCTTAATAACGCGACACCTAGTATTTTGGCGAACATTTGGCGGATCGGCGGCACACTTGAAATAAGAATCTCCATAACTCGGGATGATTTCTCTGTGGCAACCTCCATCGCAATCATATTTGCGTACATAATTACCGCAAAATAAATAACGAAGAGAAGAACATAAACGAGACCGCGTGCTTGATTCAATTCCTCTGCCGATTTAGCATTATCCTCAAGTGCAGCTGTATTAAAAGAAACTGGATCATAAAGCTGATTTAATTGCTCTTGTGTTAAGTTTACTTCAGATGCTGCTATCAGTGTTTTCAATTGCTGAAGAGCAGCCTGTAATTCTCCCGAAATTGTGGAATCTGCCACACTTCTTGCTTTATATAATCCCTCTGGCATATTATCACTATTTATCGATAAAAGCAGTAAGCCGCTATACTCGCCATTTGTTACTGCTTCCTCTGCCTCTTCTTCTGTTCCAGTGAACTGTTCAACGATCAGTTCACTTTCTGCAAGCTGCAGCTGCTCTGATAATGAAGCGTATAAGCCGGAATCCTGATCCATTACAAGCACTTGATCTGCCGCTTCATCTCCTTCAAAGAAGCTGATGATATTGTTCATGTTTGCCAATCCTGCTACAAGCAAAGCTGTAATGATCGTGGTAATAATAAATGATTTCGTTTTTAGCTTAGAAAAGTAGGTATGAGATAATATAATCCAAAAACTATTCATATGCCGCACCTGCTTTCTCAATAAAGATATCGTTTAAAGAAGGCTCTTCTAATTCAAATTTGCGGATAAATCCCTTCCCGACTATTTCCTTTAAGATAGCCTCAGCATCTTCTTCTTTTGAAATTTGCAGATGTGCACCCTCTGCGGTTAGCTTCGCCTTCAGAACAAGCGGATGCGACTTGAAAAATTCCATTGAAAAATCGCCATGAACAATTAAATTTTTTCGCCCGAATGACCGTTTGATCTCTTTAAGGGATCCGTGAACAATCGGCTTTCCTTTTTGCATTATACACAAATGTTCACATAGTTCTTCGACATGCTCCATTCGATGAGACGAAAAAACAATAGTTGTTCCTTTTTCTTTTAAATCTACAACTGCTTCTTTTAATAGTTCAACATTAACTGGATCCAGTCCGCTGAATGGCTCATCTAGGATTAATAGTTCCGGTTTATGTATAACAGCTGTGATAAATTGAATTTTTTGCTGGTTTCCTTTAGAGAGCTCCTCCACTTTCTTGTCAGCATATTCTGGCACCTTAAATCGATTCAGCCAATAATCAAGCTCAGACAGAACATCCTGCTTCTGCATTCCCCGCAGCCGAGCTAGATAGACAATCTGATCTTTCACCTTCATTTTTGGATATAAGCCACGTTCTTCCGGCAGATAACCGATAATATGACTTGTCTTATAGTCGATTCTGTTCCCTTTCCATGTAATGGTTCCATCGGTAGGATCGATTAATCCAAGGACCATGCGAAAGGTAGTTGTTTTACCTGCACCGTTTGCTCCAAGAAAGCCAAACATTTCTTTTGCTGGAATCTCCAGTGATAGATCATCAACAGCTGTAAACGAACCAAATCTTTTTGTGACTTGGACCAGCTTTAATGCCATACAATCTCCTCCTTTAAATCAGCTATACTTTATATACGATTTAGTAAAGCCAAAAGTTCCATTTAAAAATTGCGTTCATTACATTTGTATGATTGAATAGTGGTAACAATCTGAATTATTTACACAAAGGAGAATTCTCATGCAAACTTATAAACTGACAGCATTCGAACAAAACGGAGAAAAAATTCTGGATGAAGCCTTCGTGGCACAAAATGACCAAGAAGCAAAAACAAAAGGAGAAACCCTGCTCCAAGAAAAAAACATGCACGAAAAGACGCACCGCTGCACCTCCCCTGCCGGCAAACTGATTCTATTTCACCGCTGACCACAGGCGGGCTCTGCTGGTTTTTTCAATCTTATTTTTTAGCATTCACTTTCCAGGAGCAAAACAATCCCTCTTACAGAAGATATTTTATTAATAGAAATGTATTGAGCTGCTTAAAAATAATAACGGGCTATCCAAGATGCGATCAGCAATATTGGATAACCCGCTTAATAAATATTATTTCCCCTGAAAGACAGGCTTTCTCTTTTCTATAAATGCTTGGATCCCTTCTTTATGATCCTGTGTTTCTCTCATTTTGGCCTGTCCCAGCTTTTCAAGCTCTAACACCTTTAAGAGCAGTGGACGGTTTTTATCGGATAGGATTTTTTTCGTTTTAATCATAGCCTGTACAGGACTGTTTAACCATTTATTAACCTTTGCGGCAAGTGCATCATCCAGTTCTCCCGCAGCAATTTCATGAATAATCTCTTTCGAAAACGCCTCGTCAGCGCTCATCACCTTCCCTTCCCAGATCAGCTGTTTAGCCTTATCTTCACCAATTCTATTTTCAAGGAAGAAATGTGCTCCGCCATCGGGAATTAAACCGATGCCAATAAAATTCATTGCCAGCTTGCTGGCAGAATCAGCGATAATATAGTCGGTTGCAAGAGCTAAACTCAGCCCAAGACCAGCAGCTGCGCCCTTCACCGCACTGATCGTCAGCATAGGCATACTGTAAAGAGTAACAACCAATTCGTTAATACAGTCCATCACCTGATAGAAATCGCTTTCATTTTCAGCCGACATCATGGTCTTAATATCCCCGCCAGATGAAAAAGCTCTGCCTTTTCCAATCAGGACGACGATATCTATTCCATCCGAATTGCTCACATCCTTTAACACACTTAATAGCTCCCGCAGCATCTCCACATCAAGTGCATTTAAAGCATCAGGTCTGTTCAGCTCTACCGTAGCCACTCGGTCGTTCACACTTAGATTTACCTTCCCCATTGTAATTCCTCCTTTACCATCTCACTTCCATTATAAAGAGATCGTCACCATTTTAACATCATTTCATATGCTGTTTTCAAAAAATTTAGAGTAGTGAGATTCCTAGTGATTGCTTGTGCCACCTATCAAAGGGAGTATTAGCCGTTTTTCTACTTAAAATTTCTTTGGCTCAGTTAAAGCATCAAAAATAGCGCTCGGAAGAAAATACCCAAGCGCCATAATTTTTCCTAGATTTAATTCACCTTCGAACTCATCGTTCGAACTTGATCTCTCAATCTCATTTTCAAAAATTTCCCGACCGAGGTTTTCGGTATTTCGTCCATGAAAAGAATATCATCAGGCAGCCACCATTTTGCAAACTGAGGCCGTAAGAAGCTGTAGAGCTCTTCTTTCGTTACTCTCTCTTTATATCCTTCCTTTATAACTACACATGCGATCGGGCGTTCCTGCCATTCTTCATGCGGAACAGAAACGACGGCTGCTTCAAAAATGGCTTCATGTGCCATTAATGCATTTTCAAGATCTACCGAGGAGATCCACTCACCACCGCTTTTAATTAAGTCCTTTGTCCGGTCTACAATTTTCATAAAGCCTTCTTCATCCACCGTCACTACATCACCGGTATAAAGCCAGCCATCCCGAAACGCTTCATCCGATCGCTCATCACGATAATATTCTGAAGCAATCCACGGTCCTCGTATCGCTAATTCGCCCATTTCCTTGCCATTCCATGCAGCATCTCCATCTTTTCCGATCACCTTCATTTCCAAGCCTGGTACAAGGATGCCTTGCATGGCTTTAATGTTTAACTTTTCATCATCTGAAAGTTCTTCCTGATAGCTTTTTAACGAAGAAATCACAACAAGCGGACTCGTTTCTGTCATTCCATATGCATGCATAAACGGTATGCCATGCTTTTGTTCAAAGGCTTTAATCATCCCGCGGGGTGCTGCAGATCCGCCGCAGAGGACACTCCGCAGGGAACTCATATTATAGTTATGTTCATCCAATTCTTTTAACAGTCCAAGCCAAATGGTAGGGACGCCAGCTGTAATGGTCACTTTCTCAGACTCTATTAATTCTGCTATTAATTTTGGTGTAAAGTACGGACCAGGCAAAACTAAACTTGTTCCAAACCAAACCGCGGCAAATGGCAGCCCCCAGGCATTCACATGGAACATTGGTACAACAGGCAAAGCGATATCCTTTTCACTGACAGCTGCACTATCGGCCATTCCAAGCGCCATACTGTGTAAAACGATTCCGCGGTGAGAATAGACTACTCCTTTTGGATTGCCTGTTGTTGCTGAAGTGTAGCACATCCCTGCCGGTGCATTTTCATCTAAATCATCAGGATATTCATAGTTTCCGCTTGCTTCCTGGAGCAGCTTTTCATAGTTGTAAACAGATTCTATTGTTGTTTCTGGCATTTCATCTTCAGCACACATGACAATAAATGCCTTCACCGTTGGCAGTTGCTCCTTTACCTTCTCAATTAAAGGCAAAATATCGGGATCAATCAGCAGCGCCTGATCTTCTGCATGATTGATAATGTATATAATATGCTGTGGAGAAAGACGGATATTGATTGTATGCAGAACAGCCCCGCTGCATGGAATTGCAAAATATGCCTCCAAGTGACGATGATGATTCCATGCCATTGTCCCAACTTTATCTCCACGCTTAATGCCCAGCTTCTGGAGACTTTCAGCCAGCTTTTTAGTCCGTTCAGCAATTGTTTTGTACGTAAAGCGCTGCATTCCGCTGCCTGTTCTTGATACAACCTCTTTTTTCGGAAAAAACTTTTCAGCTCTTCTAATCATTTGCGTCATTGTCAAAGGTGTTTGCATCATCATAAACATTCCTCCTTTATATAGTAAACGCTTACATTTTACTCTAAGAAGTATATGATTGATTGTCTTTATATCATTCGTCTCACATGATGATTATCCTGCTTTAGTGCAAATTTTTTATTGAAAAAGAGAAAGTGGCTTGGACAAAACGAAATTCTATTTCTAAGACTTGAATATAAATGTAATTGGTTTGGTCATTTAAACAAGCGCGTTCCATTGCGCTGCGGACCCTCGCTTTCCGCGGGGAGGAAGCTGAGCCTCCTCGTCGCACGGCTCCTGCGGGGTCTCACCTTTTCCTCTATTTCCCTCCGGAGTCGAGGATCCTCCGCTCCATTTCACTCATATTTAAAAGAACTATTTTTAAATAACAAATAAAAAACCGAATGATTAGAAAGATGAACTTCCTAATCATTCAGTTCTATGTCATGGTTAATACTTATGTTACAGCCTTTTTCTTGAAGGTTTATTCTTGTTTTTGTAAAAATAGATGGTTCAATATATCAATTTTTTCTTGCGTGTACGCTTCGAAGCTTTCATTATAGGTTTTTGGATCCTTTGGATTGGCAAAATGCGTGATTTTTCCTGATTGAGGATCAATGAATTTGCTTGCCGCACCGCAGCCGATTCCAATAATTGTCTGCAGCTCTTCCATAATCATAATATTATAGATGCTCTCCTGATCTGGAAGGGCATAGCCCACATTTTCCAGGTTTCCGAGGATATTTTTTTGCCTGTATAAATAATACGGTTCATATCCCTTTTTAACAGTCCACTTTTCAGCCATTTCCATCATTTTTTCAACTTCATCCCGTTCTGCCACTTTATACTTCGCTTTATTTCTTGTCATTTCAGAAGCACGTTTAAACGAAAGTGTATGAACAGTCAGAGATTCAGGCATTAACTTTTCCGTTTCATCCAGAGAATGAGAAAATTCTTTAATTCCCTCACCTGGTAGTCCGATAATTAAATCCATGTTTATATTATTCATGCCCATATTTTTAGCAAGATGATATTTTTCAATCGTTTCTTCAACACTATGATGTCTGCCGATAGCCTTAAGTGTTTCTTGTGTATATGATTGCGGATTAATGCTGATCCGGTCAATATTCCATTTTTTTAATATATCTAATTTTGCCGTAGTAATCGTATCCGGACGGCCAGCCTCGACCGTAATTTCACGGATATTTTCTACATCCGGAAAGGATGTGTACATTTCTTCATAAAGCATGTCCATCTCTTCAGCCGAAATGCTCGTCGGTGTGCCGCCGCCATAATAAACAGTCGTAATTTTTACGTTTTTTTCTTGCAGCCATTCACCGATTTTTCTAATTTCAAAATGAAGGCCGCCTAAAAATGAATCAACCGAGCCTTGTCTGCCGTTGATTGCATAAGCGGGAAATGTGCAATACGCACATTTGGTTGGGCAAAAAGGAATGCCGATATAAATGCTGACTTCCTTTTGAAGATTATATAGATCGGGTACAACAGCAAGCTGGCGATCCACAATCCTTTGCATTAATTCTATTTTCTCATCCGTAATTAAATAATCTTCTTTTAGCTGCTGATGTGCTGCTGTAGGCGAAGATCCGTTTTGCATATGGCGGTGCAAAAGCTTAGTTGGACGTATACCGGTTAAAATGCCCCATTTTTGCCTTACACCCGTCCAATCCTGCAATACTGTTAAATACACATAAGAAACAGCATGCTTCAGCTGTTTAAACTGTTCTTTTTCTGTCAGATCTGCTTCAAGAATACGTTCATACTGAGCAGAATAGCTTACTCCGTTTTGATCTTTCAGCTTTACAGTTACTTGAACTGCTGTATCCATAGATAGCTCAAACATGATGTTTGCATCAGCATTCTCTTCCTCATTGTCCATCACGATGTCACTTTCTTCAAAAAATAAATTAGCAATCAGACGGAGCGGACGATGAAAACGCTCATCTTCTATACCTTGTATCATTAGTTTCACTAGAATCACCTTTTTATAAAAACTATTTCCCTGTTGAAAATAGGATCGTATTTAAACAAACTTCTTTAAGTTTACAAAAGAGAGTATACAAGGTCAATATAAGAGTAACCTCAATGTGTAAACGAACCTCCCTTTCATTTAGCTTTATATTCAAAAGAGGGTGGGACAAAACGAAATTAATCTTTCTAAAACACGAATATTCAATTTAAACAAGTCCGTTCCATTGCGCTGCGGACCCTGTTTTTTCGTGGGATCAAAAGCTGAGCCTCCTCGAAGCAAAGCTTCTGCTGGGTCTCACCCTTTCCTCTATTGCCCACAGGAGTCGAGGGGCCTCCGCTCCATTTCACTCATGTTTAGAAACATTAAATGTTAAACAAAACAAAAAAAAAACCTAATGATTAGAAAGATTCACTTCCTAATCATTCGGTTCTGTGGTTGTGTTAAATACTTATGTCCCAGCCTCCAGGACAGGCAATATTATTTTAATAAGTTCATTTTACGCAAAAATTGGATAGGCTGCTGTTTGCGGAAGTGTTCTTTGACCATGTATGTGACGCCATGCTGATCGTTCGTTCTTGTCAGCCAGTCTGCTGCATTTTTGACCTCAGCTGGGGCGTTGCCCATTGCCACACCTAATCCGGCTGCTTCAATCATTTCCAGATCATCCAAGCCATCTCCAATGACAACCATTTGGTTTCTGCGGATGCCGAGCTGCTCGCCTAAGTATAGAAGACCATTAAGCTTTGAAACACCAGCACTCACTATTTCAAGGCGAAGGTCATTGAGCTGAAGCATGTCTACTTCTGAGAACATTCCTCTGATGGCCGTTCTTGCGTCCTCTAGATCCTCGCTGTTTTCAAAATACACTTCGATCTTTGGCGGTGAAACCGGCTCTTCTAAAATGGTCTCACTTACTGATTCTACAAATTGCTGTGAGTAGAAAACAGGATCTCCTGATGAAAACACTGTTTTAGCCATTAGATTATGATTAAGCTTATATTTGTTGGCTAACGCAAATTTTTCATGAACAATTCTTATTTGACAAGGAAACCCTTCAAGAAAGCGGATAATATCATATGTGACTTCTTCTGCAATTCTCTTCACAAGAACAGGTTTATCGATTGTTTTGCCGATAAATGCTCCTCTATGTGTCACAATCTGTGTGTCCAATTTTAAAGCCTTCGCCACCTTTTTAGCCGATGGAAAGCTACGGGATGTAATTAATGTTACGTATATGCCTTTTTCCTGCACATACTCAATTGCTTCCTTTGTAGATTTGTGCAGCCTGCCATTTGACTGCAGCAGTGTTCCATCAATATTTAAAGCGAGCAGTCGATAAATCATATTTTTGCCCCCATTCATGGTGTAAATTGTCCCTATAACACTTGTATGAGAACGGAAGCAGAAATAGAACAATCACTGTAGCAGGCATGGACTTATCTGATTTCTAATCAGCAGCTATGCCAGCAGTTCCAGAATCAGCGATACTGCATCTTTTAGAGAATTTGCTTTTCGATCTGCTTTTGTTTCCCCATCACCGATAAACACCGTTTTGCAGCCCGCTTTAATCCCTGCCTCTATATCACGTTCATGGTCGCCAACCATCACACTGTTTACGAGGTCAATTTCATATTTTTCAGCAAGCCTTATAAGCATCCCTGCATTTGGCTTACGGCATTCACAGCCTTCTTTTGGTTTATGAGGGCAATAGGCCACCTCTGTAATGCTGCCTCCATGCTCCCCAACTAGCTCTTCCAGCCTGCTATGTATTTCTACCAGTTGTTTTTCCTTCATGAATCCTAAGCCTACTCCGCCCTGATTCGTCACAACGAATATTTCATAACCGCTTTTTGTTAGTTCTCCAACTGCTTCAGCTGCACCTTCCAGTAAATAAAGCTGTTCAGGTTTGTTAACAAATTTGACCCGATCGGTCAGCACTTCGTTTAGAACACCGTCGCGGTCAAGGAAAATTGCTTGTTTCATACAATCTCTTCTCCTTTCTTTTATCTTTATATAGTAACGGCAATTTGTCTTAAAATCATACATTGAAACCTGTTAAGATTCTCATTAAATAACTTTAAAAATGTCCACAAAAAAAGGATAGATCTTATAGCAAAGATCCATCCCGTTCACTCTTACTCGCCGGCTCCGTATAAATCTTCAAGCGGCTTCATAATGATTTTGTTTAGTTCAGCGATGACCATGCTCATACGCTGTTCTGCTTCCATTAGTGCGGAAATTTTGTCATGCTGCTGAACGAGCGCAACCGCTTTTTGAGCCTGCTCGACTTCTTCCTGACTGATTTCCTGGCCAGACATTTGCTTTTGCTGAAGCTCTAATTGAATGTTACGGAAGTTATCAAACATTGATTTTGCAGAAGGATCTGCGTTCACTTCATCGTACGCTTTTTTTAATGAAACATATTCTTCACTCTGACGCACTGTTTTTTCAAGTTCATATGCTGAATCAAATACGTTTACTGCCATAATAGACACTCCTTTTTCTAGCTGCTGGCGCTAAGCAAGCGCCTTCCGCTTTTCTTTGTCTAGCTTCAGGCGCTAGGGACTCGAGGTCTTAAGTCAATCCATCTTGAAGGTTAAAGGACAACCTTCCAGCCGTCTCGCCTTAAGCTTGTCGTCCCTGGGCAAGCGCCTTCCGCTTTTCTGGATACCAAACCACTATAACAGACTGGTTCTTTGAAATCTAATCATATACCTTTAATTCATTAATAGTGCAATAATCCCTTGGACTATTCCGATTATTCCTCCAAGAAGAGCGCCTAAATACGTAATCATTTTCAGCTCGCTTTTAATAATAGAGAAGACCATTTCTTCGAGCCTTGCTACTGAGAATCCGCTAACCTGTTCTTTTACAATATCTGCTATGCGCAGGCGTTCCATTAGTGTTTCTATTTTTTCTGATAGCTCGGTTACACCAAACGCAACCATTTTTGGCGCCATGTCATCCACAATAGTGTCATGATATTTGGCAGTCAGCTCCGAAACTGGTGTATTATATAACTTTTCTGCGTTAACAGCTTTCTTTACATATCGTTTGGCCATCCCAACGAGCTTTTCTTTTTCAAATTGATCTTCAAAAAAAGCAGCTTCGCGTTCAAGCAGTTTTTCCCATTCATTTTTTATTAAAGTCGTAATTAGATCTGCCGTTCCTTCACTTTTTAGAAACTTAATGATTTCCGGCTGAATTTTATCTGCGAGATTGATGTTTCCAGCCAGCATTTGCAGCATATTGCCAAACATTCCATTTCTTTCGCGGACGAAATCATCGACCATGCGCTGAATGCGCATATACCCATCCATGCTGGAAAAATAAGAAATTCCCTTTTGCAGAATCATTAATGTAATGAGCGGTATTTTACTGTTTGCTTTTTCAATAATCTCAGCTGGCAAAGCGTCACGCAACGGCTTATCACGGTATTTGCCCATAAACTGCTCATATTTATTTTCCACTAGTAAGTCAAGTTGTGTTTCTGTTTTTTCCACTGCATTTGTAATGCCCATTTTTTTAAATAGCTGTTCTGGTGTTTGTTCTGACGTTAAAAAACTGCCAAGCTGCTTTTGAACGAGAAGAGTCAATTCAGTTCGAAACTTTTCATTCATAAATTTTTGTTTAATGCTTGCTGGTGTAAGCAAGTGATTGACAACTAGCTTACCCATTTGATCAGCGAGCTCTCCTCTTCGCTTCGGAATTAATCCCGGGGTAAATGGCAGCTGCCATTTTCCAATAAAAACAGGATTATATGGTTTAAAAAGCATCTTGATCGCCAGATAATTTGTAAAGCCGCCGATTGCAGCTCCAATACCGGCCATAAGTAAAATGGTTATCGTGATTTGCATTCCCTCTACCTTCTTTCATAAAAGCACAAAAAGTCCACGTAAATCATACGATGCTTTATCAGCTTTTGCCTATTTTTTCATTATACTAACACAATCGAAGACGAGCAAATGAGGAATGTGTATGAGTGTTTCTTTAACCCCTATTACGATTGCAGCACTTAAAACGTTTCAAAATGACCATAAATATATGCATATTAGCCAGTCACTGGCAAAACACTTGAAAATCAATACCGATCTCCCGCTGAACATAAAGATTGGCAGTACCGTCGTACCTGTACATGTGCGGATTGAAGCGATTGAAACAAATCATATTCATTTAAGCAGTCATATTTTACAGCAGTGGAAATTAGATTCAGCTCCCTTTCAACTGCTTGCCCGTTTTCTGCGGAATCAAAACACGCTTGTGCTTGGTCCTGTGATCGGGATTTTAACAGATTATAAAGAGAAAAATGGAGAAGCGAATTTTCGCTCCATTCATAGCTTTTGTTTGGAATTACATCAGGCAGCTGCTGATATTGGCGGAATACTGTATGTATTTAAGCTTCAAGACTTCGTTAACGGAGAAGTAAACGGCTATATTTTTAAAGATGATCAATGGATCAAAACAAGTCTCCCGCTGCCTGGTGTTATTTACAATCGTCTTCACTCCAGAAAGCTTGAAGGCAGCCATCATTTTCAAACATTTCGAGAGACAATCAATGAACTGAATATCCCCCTTTTCAATGACCGATTCCTGGCAAAAGATGATGTACATGAGCTGCTTTATCCTGAGGAGCATATGCAGGCCTATATCCCAGAAAGTGCTGTGGCAGATAAGCAAACAATTAAAGATTTTCTTGATTTGTATGAATGCATTTATCTTAAACCTGTAACAGGAAGTCAAGGGCGCAGCATTCTGCGCGTGCATTATTCAGATGGAGTTATTTATAGTGAAGCCTCAACTTCCGGGAAACGAGGATCGGTTAGAGAGTTTAAGGATTATGACCACTTTAGCAGATTTTTTTCGCACTATTTAACAAAGCAAAGCTATATTGTTCAAAGAGCTTTATCTCTTAAAACATTTGAAAATCGTCAGCTCGATTTTCGGATTCTTTGCCATAAAAACTATCAAAATATCTGGAAAGCTACTTCTGCTGTTGCCCGGATCTCAGCTGAAGATCAGTTTGTCTCCAATTTAGCGCGTGGAGGAGAAATGTTAAAGCCATTGAAAATCCTTTCAATCTATACGGACCACAAACAGGCTGTACAGCAGCTCTCACTTATGAAGGAGCTTGCCGTAGAGGTTTCGTCGATCATTGACCAAAAATCCGGAGGGCTCTTTGCTGAACTCGGCATTGATATTGGGTTAGATGAAGAAGGAAAACTGTGGATTATTGAAGCAAATGTGAAACCCTCAAAAAATACAGAGGAGCAAACAAGCAAAGTTCGCCCCTCTGCCCGCGCTGTCATTGAATATTGTCTATCTATGGCGTTTCGCCAAACTGCTAAAGGGGAGGAATAGAAATTGCGATCCATTGGAATTATGACTCTTAGTAAAACGAGTGAAACAACCTATCACACTGAAATGGCAAAAAGAGCTTCAGCGTTAAATCTATTATGTTACCGGTTTATTCCAAGCAGCATTAATCCCATGACTGAGAAAGCAGATGGAGAACGATATAATCCTGCGAACGACAGGTGGGAAAGCTGTCAATTTGATATTCCTCCCATACTTTACGATCGCTGTTTTTATTCAGATAGTGTTTATTCAAAGCATAATGCATCGATTGTTGACTGGCTGAAAAAGCGGGAGGATCTAACTTTTATAGGATATGGTCTGCCGAATAAACTGACATTATACGAACAGCTGCGCCAAACTGTGCTTAATCCCTATTTACCTATAACAACAACATTTACTAGTCCAGATGCATTTATTAAAAGTTTACAAGATACTGTGCCTGTCGTATTAAAACCTGCTAACGGCTCTCAGGGGCGCGGCATCTATAAAGTAACAAAGCTGAAGGATCATATCTTAATTGAAACAGATAAACAAAATCAGCATATGACTAAAACCTTTCCTGCCCCAAAAGCAGCATTATGGCTTGAACAGCTCACTGAAAATAATTCTTATTTTTATCAGCCATACTTAACACTTGTCAATCAGCATCAGGAGCCTTTTGATCTTCGCTTTCTTCTGCAAAAAGATAAAAGTGGAAAGTGGCATCAGGCTGGAAACGGCATTCGAACAGGCAGAAAAAATGGACTCATTTCAAATATGAGTGCAGGCGGATTGGTTTCAAAAACAGATGATTGGCTAAAAACCTTACCAGCAAAACAAAGTGCCTTTATCATCGAGGAATTGCAATATATTTTAGAGACCATCCCTGTATTGCTGGAAAAACATTTTCCGCCCTTGTTTGAATTGGGCATTGATATAGGGATTGATACAAATGGAGCCATTTGGATCCTAGATATCAATTCAAAGCCCGGCAGAAAAGTAATGCTCACATTGTATCCAGAAAGCTCTGATGATCTATATAAAGCCCCCCTTCTATACGCTAACTATTTAGCTGATAAGAATCTGCCATCTAAGGAGGACCACCATGAAAAAACAATATCAAATTAGCAGATCTGAGGATTTGCATAATACGATTATTGTACCAAGCAGCCTAAAGCTGCCACAGCAGATGAAAATAACATTTGGCACCCATTCAGCAGAAAACGTAGAAGTAAAATCAGCAGGAAAAGAAGGAAGAGTCATCCTTAGCTCTGAGCTTGCAAAACGTTTATTACTTCCGGATCTAAAGGTGCCTCTTCATTTATTTATTGAAGGAGAGGAAATGGTCATCGGACCGCTAATTGGCATTTTCACTTCCGGATTTACCTCCTTCCCAATGAGACCAATTGGTGATCGGACGATGTTTTTTGCCAAGCTGCTGTCTGTGAAAAGCAACATAGGTGCGATTCCATTTGTTTTTGGAGAACAGCATATCAATTGGGAACAAGGCACGATTAATGGATACTTTTACTTTAAAGAAGGCTGGATTACAATGGAAGTCCCTTACCCTAATGCTATTTATGATCGCTTGCCGAACCGAAAAACAGAAAGACAAAAGCAATATCGTGCCGTTAAAGCACGGCTGCAGGAAGAATACTTCATTCCTTGGTATAACCCAGGATTTTTTAACAAGTTGGATATCAGTGAAAGACTTCAGCAAACTTCTGTAGAAAAATACTTGCCGGAAACACATCCTTTCACTTCTTTTTCCATTGTTGAAAGAATGCTGGCTGACTATGGGCATGTTTATATGAAGCCAATAAACGGCAGCCTGGGACTGGGTATTCATCAGATTATTTATGATCGCCAAGGTGAGGCTTATTATTGCCGATACCGAGATGAAAATAAACAAAATAAATTGCAAAAGTTCAGCAGCCTTGAGGCTTTAAGTAAATACATTTTTAAAAGCAGAAATCTTAATAGTATGCTTGTTCAGCAAGGTATTCATTTAATCCGCAAAGAACAGCGTCCTATTGATTTCCGTGTGCATACAAACAAAGATGAACATGGAGAGTGGCAGATTTCTGCCCTCGCAGCTAAGGTTGCCGGCCGGGGAAGTGTGACGACACATGTAAAAAGCGGTGGAGTCATTATGACAGCTGAAGAAATCTTTACAAACAAAGAGGAACAAAAACAGGCTGTAGATGCATTAAGTAAAGCAGCTCTAGAGATAAGCAAAGCTTTGGAAGGAACAGTAGAAGGGCTAATCGGTGAAATCGGTTTTGATCTTGGACTCGACCGTCTGGGAAATGTATGGCTCTTCGAAGCTAACAGCAAACCTGGCCGCTCTATTTTTAAACACCCTGAGCTGAGAGAATTTGACTTGCTGACCCGGAAGCTCAGCTTATCCTATGCTGTCTTTTTGACTGAAAAGTCCATCACTTCACCTGGGGAAGTTATTAAATGAATGTATTCTATTGCCTTTCTGACAAAAGCTGGTATAGCGATGAAGTCCTGACATTTGGAAGCAGCGGGAAGCCAGTTGAAAGGAGGGAGACAGGGAATCATGAGATGATTCCTTTCTCTCTCTCCTTAAAGGGCAACAGTGCTGGCCCCTTAGTCGGTATTTTAACAGGTGAAGATAAACACGGAAACCTTGCCGGAAACGGACCTTTGTTTATGCGCCTGCAGAAAGAGCTCCTGCACCAAGGGGGAGTTTCTGTTGTGTTCACCTCAAAACATTTGCACGAAAACGGTGTAAACGGCTTTCTTTATTTGCCTGCAGAAGAAAGATGGATTCCCGTGTCATGTCCATTGCCCCATTTAATTTATAACCGAGCACCATTTCGAAAGCACGAAAATACACAAAGCTTTCATAAAGCTATTACAAATATTCGTAAAATGAATATCCCTTTCTTCAATCCAGGTTTTATTGAAAAAAGAGAACTTTATGAGTTAATCAGTTCCTCAGAGGACTTAGCTCCATATTTGCCGGCCACCTTAACAAACCCCAATGCATCCCAGCTTGAATCGCTGCTTCAACAGTATAAGCGCGTCTATTTAAAACCTTCACGCGGAGCCAAAGGAAAAGGCATATATGTTGCAGAATGGAATGAAGACCATTCTATTGCGCTCACATCACACACTGCGCAATCTCTCTATCCCTCTTTTCAACTATTTTGGAAAGATATAGAAAGCCAGTTTAAATTTAAAGATTATATCGCTCAGGAAGCCATTTCCCCTGCTTTAATACACGGCTCCCGCTATGACTTTCGTATACTTGTACACTACGCTGATCACAGCTATAAAGTGACAGGAATTGGGCTGAGGGTCTCCAATTCTCAGCAGATTACCACACATATCCCGAACGGAGGAAAAATCCTTCCTTATACTCTCATTCAAACAAAGCAACATGATCAATTCATTGAGGATATTGCAGCAAAACTCGGACACCTCTTATCTGAAGCGTACGGTTTTTTTGGGGAATTCTCCATAGATGCCGGCATTTCAGACACAGGAGATTATTATCTTTATGAGGTTAATTCCAAACCGATGAGTTTTGATGAAGAAGAAATCGAATCAAAAAGAATTCAGCAGCTTTGCACCCTGTTTTTTAAAGAAACTGGATTTAAACCCTTTCAAAAGAGGATGAAATAAAGCCAGGCGAAACCTTCGCCTGGCTTTTTTACAGCTTTATCTTTAGGAACGTTTTGAGTTTGTAAAGGATTGAAACTGCTGTTTTAATTTTTGACGAGCGTCTTTATTTCTCATTAAGTAAGCTGCTCCTAATGCTACTGTTGTAAATGCTAATTTATTTTTCATAAAGAATCCCTCCTGAATGTATCATATTGTTTCTATTCCCTCTATTTCAGAAAAAAAACACTTGTCACGAATAGGCATGACTAACTGTAAGTTTCCCTGAGAATACGCCGTTTAATCTGCTTAAACAGAAAAGTTATTTTCCTTGTATTTAATTGTTGGGATTTTAATTATAAGCAGTTACAATTGAGTATAAAAGGGGGAATATTCGTGCTTCAGCATTTTCAGTTTAAACCTTTATACAATGCTTCACAGCTTCCAGGATGGACCATTCATTTTTATTTTGAAAAACAAAAGTATGATGGTGTTTATCATCAGGATGGCAAAATTGAATGGACACATTCCGAACCTCCTGCACAGGATCTCGATAAAATTAAATCGCAAATTCATGAATTAATGCTTTTTCATGTATACGAATAGGCTTTATCTTTTTTTCAAAGGCTATGTATAAGCACTTCTGAGCATATGTTAGTTGCTCAATGCTAATTTGCCTTTCTAAAAAGGAGTTTTTTTTATGAGCAGACATAAAAAGAAGAATATGCCGCAAGACCTGCAATATGAAGGAAAAGACAAAGTTTATATGGACGTTGACCGTATGATCAATGAAGGTTTATCGGGCGGATCCGTTCATAGAAAAGATGAGTTTGCCAATATTGAGGAAGCCGTTGATTTTCCGGAAGAAACACCGCCGCATAATTCTGAATTGAATCGATAAGCGAAAAAGGACATTTGAAAATCTTCAATGTCCTTTCTTTGTATGCTAAAAATGTACACTAACCTTAAAACTATTTCATAACCAAGGTTATGCTATAATTTTTTTAAAAGGAAAATCGAGGTTTTATCATGCTCTTAAAAATACATCGTCATTATCCCCATTCGATTTTAAGCGACTCTGTCCAAAATAAAATTGAATATCATTGGTTTCAGGAAGACACTCAATGGTTAGGCATTCGGAAGGCTGATTTAACAGATGAAGAACTATATTTATTACAGACATTATTTCCAGCGCAAATATTAAATCAGAATCATTCACCTGCTGCCGAGTCATGGCGCCAATTTTTAGCAGAGGACGGGGCATATCCAGATCATTCGAAAGATGCAGACTATCGAATTATTCACTTTTCTCTTACAAAAGGCGACTGGACTCCCTACGATTTTGAAACAGCCTTTAAAGGTTTTTTTCACCAAAGTATGATCATGTTTTGGAAGAATAAGTTCGAAGGCGCCATTATTGAAGAATATAATCATCACTCACCTCAATCAGATGAATTTGAAGGAATCTGCCATGCGATTGAGAGTGATTTCTTAACGGATTTAACATTATACATTGGTACACCGCAACGAGTTACAAAAGATTTACCAAGAAACTTTCAACATGATCAGACCATATTTGAAACAGTAAAAAAAGAAAACCAAGCTGAAAAGATCTTTACATTTGAGACTCTTCTTCCCGTCATCCTTATTAATGAAATGCCAGAATACATACAGAACAGTCTGCTGGCTAGATTTTCATTTCTTTTGGATGACCAAGAACTTTTAACTACTATAATGTTCTTCTTGAATAATGGGTCCAATGCTTCCATGACTGCGAAAAAATTATTTATTCACCGCAATACACTGCAGTATAGACTGGATAAGTTTAGTGAAAAAACAGGGATTAATCTAAAAGACTTTAAACAGGCATCTACCGTTTATCTTGCCTGTTTGTACTTAAAGCAAAGCAGCAAAGAATAACTCTTCACTATTGGTTTTGCCAATTGTGTATAGCATTTAAAATCTTTTTCAGCACATTGCATAAAACGCTTTCATTTTCTTTGTGCATGTTTCCCATATGGTTTTAGAAGCATGTGTTTTACAATAAACCTATCTAAAACGGGGAGCTGATACATATGGCAGAATTGAAATTAGACCACATCTATAAAATTTATGATAATAAGGTAACAGCTGTAGAAGATTTTAATTTGCATATTAAAGATAAGGAATTTATTGTCTTTGTTGGACCTTCTGGATGCGGAAAGTCAACAACACTTAGAATGATTGCCGGACTTGAAGAAATTTCTCAAGGTGATTTTTATATTGATGAGAAACGTGTAAATGATGTTGCCCCTAAGGATCGTGACATCGCCATGGTATTCCAGAACTATGCACTATATCCACATATGAGTGTATATGATAATATGGCTTTTGGATTAAAGCTGCGGAAGTTTCCAAAGGAAGAAATTGATCGCCGTGTGCAGGATGCAGCAAAAATTCTTGGGCTTGAAGCCTATTTAGAACGAAAGCCAAAGGCTTTATCAGGCGGACAGCGTCAGCGTGTAGCATTAGGACGCGCGATTGTCCGAGATGCTAAGGTATTCTTAATGGATGAGCCGCTCTCCAACCTGGATGCTAAGCTTCGTGTACAAATGAGAGCTGAAATCGCCAAGCTTCATCAGCGACTGCAAACAACTACAATTTATGTTACGCATGACCAAACAGAAGCAATGACTATGGCGACTCGTCTCGTAGTTATGAAAGATGGCATCATCCAGCAAGTCGGAGCACCAAAAGAAGTATATGAAAAACCTGAAAATGTATTTGTCGGCGGCTTTATTGGCTCACCTGCTATGAACTTTTTCAATGGCAAGTTAAAGGAAGGCAAATTTCATATTGGCGATGTGGCCCTGGCTGTTCCAGAAGGAAAATTAAAGGCACTTCGTGAACAAGGTTATGAAGGGAAAGACATTATTTTTGGCATTCGCCCTGAGGATATTCATGATGAGCAGCTTATGATTGAATCATTTCCAGAGACGACCATTCAAGCCAAAATTGATGTTTCCGAACTAACTGGAGCTGAAACGATGATTTACGCAAGCCTGGCAGGTCAGGATTATATTGCACGTGTTGATTCCCGTTCTGATATTAAACCAGGACAGTCTCTGCAGCTTGCATTTGATATGAACAAAGGTCATTTCTTTGATGCTGGCACTGAACAGAGAATTCGCTAATTTAGGTTAATGTAAAATAAATCCCCGGGTTGATTCATCCGGGGATTTATTATTTAAAGAGTTTTATATTTGCATTATTGAAGAGTTGCTTTCATCGTGCGTGCAGCCGCCGCCGGGTTTTCCGCACCTGTTAGAGAGCTGCCAGCGATGATGATATCTGGCTTGTGGTCAGCAATATCCCGTACATTATCCAGCTTAATTCCACCTGCTACTGCCACATCAAAATCAAAGCCTGACACTAGAGAAAACAATTCTGTGTTAAACTTCCCTACGGTTTGCTGATCTTTACCTACATGCAAACTGACAAGCTTGACACCAAGTTCTTTAAGCTCCTCTATTCTTGCCCTCGAATGAACCTCTAATAAATCTACCATGACCTGTTTACCCATTTCGCGGGCAGCCTGCAATGTATCCTTTATGGTCAGATCTGATGAAAACGCCATGACGGTTGTAATATCTGCACCTGCTTCAAAGGCTTGTCGAGCTTCATGCTTACCTGCATCACATGTCTTCATATCAGCAAGGATCATTTTGTCTGGAAAAAGGGTGCGCAATTCTCGAATGATAGACATTCCGTACTCTTTAATGACACCTGTTCCAACCTCGATAATATCAATGCTCTCCTCTGTTTCTTTCGCAATGGTCATACACTTCTCTTTTGTTAATCGATCTAATGCCAGCTGTAATTTCACTATAACACCTCATTTCGCTTTCGTTCCACAACGGCCAATTCCTGATACAGTTGAGTGATCTATTATTATCTTTCAATCCGTTCCACAACGGCCAATTCCTGATACAGTTGAGTGATCTATTATTATCTTTCAATCCGTTCCACTTCTCCCAGTCTAGCCTGAACATCATGCAAATAGGGCAAGCCTTCATTATCTCCCTTAACCGAAACAACCATGGAACCAATCGTATTCGCAAAATGAAGACTCTTTTCAAGAGACCACTGATGTAAAAATCCATAAATGAAACCTGCATTAAATCCATCCCCTGCTCCAACCGTGTCAACGACCTTTGCCGCTTTCACAGGCGCAGCATTCACAGTATTACCTTCCATATACCCAACAGAGCCTTTATCGCCTTGCTTTATTGCAATCACTGAAATTCCTAGTTCTCTCGCTTTTTCGATGATTATGGCTGGATCCTTTTCGCTGAGAATAATTTCCATTTCTTCATCACCAGCTAGTAAAATATCGACGTGCGGAAGAATTTCTAATAGTACTTTGCGGGCCTCTTCCTTACTCCACATGCGAAGGCGAATATTAGGATCAAACGAAACCTTCACGCCATTTTTTTTGGCGTATTCAATCGCCTTCTTAATCACTCCAATGTTTTTCTCGCCTATTGCAGGATAGATGCCTGTAATATGAAGAATTTTTGCCTGACTGATATACGTTTCATCTAAGTCCTGCCCTGTCATTGTCAATGTCGGTGACTTATCTCGGTAGAAAAAGGTTCGTACATTGCCGTCTTCCATGATCTCTTTGAAATTAACGGAAGTCGGATAGCCGTCTACAAATTCAACTTGTGAAACATCGATGCCTTCTCCGCGGGCATAATTTAGAATATACCTTCCAAATTCATCATTCCCCAGTCTGCTGATGAAGCCAGCTTTTAAGCCAAGACGGGCACAGCCAATCGCTGTGTTAAGCTCTGCACCGCCTATTCTTTTCTCAAAACTGTTTACAAATTTCATCGGACCTGTTGCTGTTGGGTTAAATGCGATCATCGCTTCCCCAATCGTAATAATATCCATCATGTTGAAGCCTCCAAACTTTTGTCCCCTGATTCTTTCTCTTGGAGAATACTACTCTTGCTTTTTTTGAAACAATTCGATTTCTCCCTTGTTGGCAACAATCACTTTGTCTGCCATATCTGCAAAAATCCCCGTGTCCACTACTCCAACCAATTTAACTAATGTTTCATGTAATCTAGCAGCATCATCGATGTGGCCAAAGGAACAATCAAGGATGTAGTTCCTATTATCACTAATAAAAACTTCCCCATCTTTTCTTCTTAATACTGGGTCACCGCCTAGCTTTTTAATATATTCAGCGGTGACTTCAAAACCAAACGTCAAAACTTCAACCGGCAGTGGAAACCGTCCTAATGTGGAAACCACTTTCGATGAATCCGCAATAATAATCAGCTCATCTGCACAAGCATCGACTACTTTTTCTCGAACGAGCGATCCGCCGCCTCCTTTGATGAGATTCAAGGAGGGATCAATTTCATCGGCTCCATCAATCGCCAAATCAATATGTGTGGTTACTGAAAAATCTACTAGCGGAATGCCTAATTCTTTTGCTAGCTTCTCCGTCTTTTTCGATGAAGGAATTCCTTGTATTTGGAGCCCTTCTTGAACCCGTCTCCCAAGCGCATGAAGCATGAAATCAACGGTTGATCCTGAGCCTAAACCAACAGTCATGCCATTTTTCACATATTTCACAGCTTCCTCAGCAGCTATACGTTTATCGTCCATAGTAAACAATCACTCCTCAAACATTAACTTAGAATAATCCCGGATTAATCGCTTTCGGAATAAAGAATGCAATCTCTGGGAAAAACGCGATAAACAGCAGGACAATCACAACAATTGCAATATAAGGAATAACAGCTACAAACGATCTTTCGATTGACATATCGCCAATTTTTGCTGCCAGTAATAGACAAAGCCCATATGGCGGTGTAATCAGCCCAATTGCTAAGGTGATTACAACAATAAGTCCTAAATGAACTGGATCCATTCCAAATTCTAGAGCTGTTGGCAAAATGACTGGCACGAATAATATCATTGCCGGAATTGCATCCATAAAAGTTCCAATAAAAAGGAAGAATACAATAAGAATAATAATGAACAGCCATTCTGAGCCAACATTATTTGTAAAGAATTCTTGCGCTGCTGTTCCCAGCTGATAATAACTCATCAATTCGCCAAGGGCGCTGGCACAAGCTAAAGCAAATAAAGACAACGAACTTAATGCAAGTGTATCCATTAAAATCTTCGGCAAATCTTTTACTTTCAGCGTTTTATAATAAAACATACAAACAAGCAACGTATACAGTGATGCCACTGCAGCAGCCTCTGTGGCTGTAAAAAACCCGGTTACAATTCCCCCAATAATGATAATCGGTGTAAGCAACGCAGGAATTGCCTCAAGGAATAGCTTTGCAAATTTTTTAAATTCAACCGCTTGAGAACGAGGATAATTTCTTTTTACAGCGAGTATATAGACAAAAAGCATCATGCCTAAACCAATTAAAATTCCTGGTACAATCCCCCCAAGGAACAGTGCACCAATACTAGCGTTTGTTAAACCAGCAAAAATAATCATTGGAATACTTGGCGGTATTACAACGCCTACCGTAGAAGAGGCAGCTGTAACACCAACAGCAGTTTCTTTGTCATAGCCTTTTTTAAGCATGCTGGGAATAAGGATTTTCCCTACTCCAGCTGTATCTGCCTGTGAGGCTCCAGATACACCAGCAAACATCATGGACACAAGAATATTGGCATGTGCCAAACCGCCGCGGATCGGTCCTACAATCGCGAGTGCCAGATTAATAAGTTTCTCTGAAATCTTACCTGAGTTCATTAAATTAGCTGCCAATATAAATAATGGTACCGCTAACAAAACAAAGGAATCGAGTCCATTGACCATCTTCATTGGAACAGTGGCTTCAGGAGTGTAAGGGATACCTGTGATGCCCAGAAGAGCAACAATCCCTATAACAAAAGCAATTGGCACACCAATTAACATCAAGATAATAAATAAGCCAAGAAGTAAAAATCCCATTACGCTCTAACCTCCTTCTCTTTAAGAGATTGGATGTGACTCAGCAGATGTGAAAGAGAATAAATCAGCATGGTTCCTGCCATAACTGGGATGGCAAGCCAAATATAGCCCATTTGCATTTCAGGAAATGTTGCCCATGTGTAATTCCAAAATTCCCTTACGACAATGATTCCCAAAAAGAAAATACAAACGTTAAAAGCAATTAAAACAAGATCATTAAAGATATTAAGAAAGACTCTATTTTTTCCTTTTAATTTTCTTTGGAAAAAGTCAAAATTAAAGTGTTCACGACGGTTGACCATAACGGCTGCACCCATAAACATCGCCCAAATAAAGGAATAATTAGCGACTTCTTCTGTCCATAAAATCGATATGCCTAAATGCCTTGTAATGATTTGCAATAAGATAACCGCAAAAAACACCGTTAAAAAGACAATTCCGAGTGTCATTTGGATTTTTTCAAGTGTCTGAACAAAACGTTTCATCCCGATCCCCCCTCTAGATTATTCCAGGTCAACAATTTTCTGCAGCAGCTCTTCTACTTCAATTTCCTTTGCAAAATCTTCTAGAATAGGTCGTGCAATATCAATAAAAGGCTGTGTATCTATTTCGTTAACCGTCGCACCTTCATCAATAGCCTTTTCCTTATACTCAACATCTTGAGCATTTGTTGCATCACGCTCTGCTTTCACAGATTCTTCCGCTGCTTTTAAAATAATTTCTTGATGTTCTTTTGAATATTGATCAAATTTTTCCCCATTAATTAATAGAAATCTAGTTGTATAGTCATGACCTGTTTCTGTAATATATTTTCCGTTTGGCGTCGTATGATGGGATTGCTGCACAAAAAACGGGTAAGCGTTTTCAGATGAGTCAACAACATCCTGCTGCAATCCTTGATATAGTTCTCCCCAAGAGATTCCTGATGGAATTGCTCCAGTTGCTTCCCAGAAGTCAGAAACGACACCAGACGTTTGTGTTCTTAATGAAACACCCTGCAGGTCCTCTACAGCGTTAAGCGGTTTCTTGCCATAGTAATGACGGACACCAGCAGACCAATAGCCTAACAGTTTAAAAGAATTATTGGACTTTTCATTGATAATATCTCCCATCTCTTTTCCAATCTCACCATCCACTACATTTAGCCAATGATCATAACTGGTAAACAGATATGGAGCAGAGAATAAATCAACTTCTCTAATTCCGGTTTGAGTCATAAATCCTGGAGAAACAAGAACCACATCCGCCGCACCTAACTGAAGCTTTTCAACCAGCTGTGATTCTTCTGTACCGATCGTCCCAGCATGCACTTCTACTTCTATACTTCCGTTTGATTCACGTTCGGCCACTTCTTTGAACTTTAGCATGCCAACCTGATAAGGATTATCTGGAGAGGTTTGATTATGTGCTGCAATAATTTTTATTTTGCCGTCCCCATCGCCATCAACTTCATTGCTGCTGCATGCAGCCAAAATACCAATGGTCATACTAATAAGTAATAGAAAAGTAAATTTGTGTTTCAGCATGTTTCTTTCCCCCTTGTCGTCATTGTCCGTCCAAAACTACTCTAAATTTGCATGTTTCTGATTTAGACTATTATGGCTTTTTCCTTCAGGCTGCTGCTCAAGCAGATAAACCACAATCGCATCTAAAAGCAGATGTGCTGCCTGATCGAATTGACTACCAAGCGGCTGAATCGTCTCTGGCTCTGTGGCAAGGCGCTTTTTTGTTGCAGCCGGGATCACTACCGTACACTCGCTAAGTTCTCCAATTACAGAATCTTTGTTCGTCGTTACTAACGCTACTTTTGCATCAATTTCTTTTGCTTTTTTGGCATATTGCAATAATGTGCCCGTGCTGCCTGAACCGGAAATTGACAGCAGCACATCTCCCGTTTCAATACTTGGCGTAATGGTTTCACCGACTACGTAAACAGGATATTCGCTATGCATGAGCCTCATGGCGAATACTTTGCCGACCAGACCGGAGCGACCTGTCCCTGCAATAAAAATTCTCTTTGCGTTTTGCAGAATATCTGCCAATTGCTTTGCTTCCTTTTCGTCAATCTTTGCTAATACGCCAGCAATTTCTCCAGCGATTGTATCAATGATTCTTTTCATATTCTTCACCTCTAGAATTTATAGTGATTCTCTTTGTATTAACGTTGGTTCAAAACGATAGATTTCTGCTTGATTTGCTTCTTCTTTTTGCTGAATCCTTTGAAATAATAGCTCTGCTGCCTTCTCTCCCATTTCAAAAGCTGGCTGAGCAACAGTCGTAAGAGCCGGATTATAGATATCTGCAAAGGAAACATCATCTATTCCAATCAGGCCGATGTCTTCAGGTATACTGAGCTTATTTTTCTTCACATACGACAGAAGTTCCATTAAACTGCGGTCATTTGTCGCCAAAATTGCTTTTGGCGGATCACTGAGCTGGAATAAATGATGTATAAGACTCTGCATGTCTGTCGTCTTCCCGCTCACAATAAATTCTTCCCGAATAAAAAGCTCATGGTGCTCTAGCGCTTTCTTATAACCGCTCAATCGCTCCACCCTCGGTGTAACGTCTGGCTCAATTGGCGGAGATAATACCGCAATTTTTGAATAACCGTGCTTTACGAATGAATCTACTGCCAGGAAAGAGGCTTTCTCGTTATCAAGCAATACAGTATCCGTCTGCAGTCCAATAATCAGGCGATCAATAAATACTACAGGGTAGTTCTCAGAGATTAACTCCTGATATTGCTCAACATTCTTTCCTGTTGGAAATAAGATAAGGCCATCAACTTGCTTAGCTCTTAACATATCAATATACTTCTTTTCCTTTTCCGGCTGATCATCTGCATTGCATATGATGACGTGAAAATCCTTTTCATTACAAACATCCTCGATTGCCCGAATAACCTGTGTTGAAAAAATATGCAAGATGTTTGCAACGATTACACCAATGGTTGTAGTTGATTTTTGCTTCAAGCTTCTTGCTAAAATATTGGGTCTATATCCGAGTACTTTAATTGTTTCTTCAATCCGATTTTTTGTATCTTCTCCCATATAATCAAAACGCTGATTTAAATATTGAGATACGGTGCTTTTAGAAACACCTGCATGCTGTGCAACATCAGCAATAGTTACTTTTTTCATTTGATATTCTCCTAGCGAAAGATAAATCGATTTACTAAATCGGTTTAGTGAAAGTATAAAATAAATGTAAGCGTTTTACAACCCGTAATTTTAAAAAAGTATTTTTATTTTCTAAACCGTCTCACAATTATGGATAAGCGCTTTCATTCATGTTATGATGTATCAGCTAAATCGATTTAGTTCATAAACGGCCAGGGAGGTTCTATTGTGACAAAAGTTATTCTGCCTACACTCATTTTTAATAATCACCATTCAATAGAAGAACAAGTGGATATGATAAAGGAATTTGGTGCTGATGGGATTGAAATTCGCCGCGAGCGGCTGAAGGATGTCTTACAGGAATTGAGTTTGTTTAAGCAGGAGATTAAATTAGCTGATTTTGATGCTGTGGTTTATTCTGTACCGGTAGAACTATGGCAGGATCCAATCTCCTTAAATCCCGATGCTGTAAATGCATTAAAACAAGCAGAATTTCTAAATGCAACACATATAAAGTTCTCGCTGGGAAAGTTTGATGCAAAACAAGCAGATGTGAAAGGGTTTAAAGAGTGGTTGGCGTCAAATTTGCCAAGTTCAATCACAATGTTAGTGGAAAATGATCAAACTCCATATGGAGGAACGCTGGATCCAATTTTATCTTTTTTTCAATGGCAAACAGAAACGTCTGTCCGAATGACTTTTGACGTCGGCAACTGGACTGTCCAAAATGCAGACTGGAGTGCTGCTCATCAGGAGTTGAGCACTTGGATCGAATATCTTCATTTAAAGACAGCAGCAAAAACGAATGAAGGCTGGGTTAATAAACCGGTGGATCTTGAACATTTAAAACTCCCATTTCCATCGTATACAGCGATCGAATTTCCATTAGATAACCCACAGGTTGAGGCACCTCAGTGGATTGAAATAATTAGGAAAGAAGATAACTAAATACATTACATAGGATTTAATCTTCTGGCAAATAAGGGTGGTTGTAATTTGGAATACGACCCCGGAAACCAAATGGCGGAGTGCTAAATGCTTATTCACGACACTATGATCCAGATAACGGTAAATCATGGTGTGATAAATGCTTAAACGGAAACACTAACTCAAAATCCATACAAAGTTTTAATAAGGGGCATGGGAAATTCTTATGCCTTATTCCCCTTTTTCTTTAGAGCAAATCAATGTACAACCCACCTATCCCCCTCTAAGCTCTCTATTTACTCCTCCAAAAGCTTCACGCTTTCCATTCCGCAATGAGAACATGTTAACAAATGTGGACACAATTGATCTCTATAATCATTTTGATAGCCATCCTCCATCTTCATAAGGTCTGTCGGCATGTATGCACTATAGTCATCATAATAATCCATAATCTTGCCATGATCATTCATCTCTCTGCCGCATTCTCCACATAACTCATGAAGTTCTCTAAAACCATTGCATATTGAACAGACTCCCATTATTCCCATCCTTTCAGCGTTTGAAGTTACTTATAGGATATGTAAAACACACTTTTTATTAGATGGAAAATATTACTGCTTTTATATCCCGCATAAACTTCTCAAAATCAAACATAATAGTTAGTACAAACAGCGGGTCACACACACACCGCAGCAACTCATACCGATGGGTTAACCCACTAGATGGAGCAAGAAATCTTGCGCTGGTGCAAGTCCAGCTAACCCAACCATCAAACAAAAAATTCATGAGGAGATGAATCAAAAATGACAAACCAAACATCAAGCAGAAGCAATTCCTCAAACCAACTTTTAGTACCAGGAGTATCTCAAGCACTTGACCAAATGAAGTACGAAATCGCTTCAGAATTCGGTGTAAACTTAGGTGCTGAAACAACTTCACGCGCTAACGGATCTGTCGGCGGTGAAATCACTAAACGCCTTGTGCAAATGGCTGAACAACAACTTGGCGGCGGTTCATTCTAATATCCTTTACATTTTGTAAAAATTTAATATTATGGCTTGGCCCCCTTGTAAAGGGGGCCATTTCCAATTTCAAACCATTTTTTGCGGGTCCACCCACTGGTTAAATTCAGCTGTATTCACATAACCCGTTTTCAGCGCTGCTTCCCGTAACGTAGTTCCTTCATTAAATGCAAGCTTCGCAATTTCTGCCGCTTTTTCATATCCAATATGAGGATTCAATGCCGTTACAAGCATAAGTGAATTCTGGACATGTTCTTGAATCATTTCAACATTTGCTTCCAGACCGACCATGCAATTTTTGTTAAAAGAGGTCATTCCGTCCGCTAAAAGAGTGACGGATTGCATAAAGTTATAAATGATCACCGGCTTAAAAACATTTAATTCGAAATTTCCTTGGCTTGCAGCAAATCCAATGGTCGCATCATTCCCAAAGATTTGACTGGCAATCATTGTAAGTGCCTCACTCTGAGTTGGATTTACTTTCCCTGGCATTATGGAGCTGCCAGGTTCATTAGCAGGAATCGATAATTCACCAATTCCGCTGCGCGGTCCACTTGACAGCCATCTGACATCATTGGCAATTTTCATTAGATCCGCTGCCAGTGCTTTTAGCGCACCGTGGGCCAGCACTGATTCGCTATGGCTCGTTAACGCCTGGAATTTATTATCGGAGGATTTGAATGGGTAACCTGTGAAACTGGAAATTTCTTTGGCTGTTTCTTCTCCAAATTGTTTATGTGCATTAATCCCCGTTCCTACAGCAGTCCCGCCAATCGCAAGGTCTTGTAAGTATTTTAAAGCATCTGAAATCATGTGCTGATTTTTCTCCAGGCTGCAGCGCCATCCGCTGATCTCTTGTCCTAATGTGAGTGGTGTCGCATCCTGTAAATGTGTTCGTCCAATCTTTACAATCGATTGATATGCTTCTTCTTTTAATTTAATGGTTTGTTTAAGATCATGCAGAGCAGGCAGAAGATTTTCTGAAAGTCCTTTGTATGCAGCAATATGCATAGCCGTAGGAAAAGTATCATTCGAGCTTTGTGACATATTGACATCATCATTCGGATGAATGCGCTCCTCCCTGCTCTCAGCTTCTAAAAATTCATTTCCACGCTTCGCGATCACTTCATTCATATTCATATTCGTTTGTGTTCCGCTTCCTGTTTGCCATACCGATAAAGGAAAATGCGTATCCCATTTCCCTTCCAGAATTTCATCACAAGCTTTTACAATAGCCGAACTCTTTGCTTTTGACAATCCGCTCAATCTTTCATTCACGATTGCAGCTGATCTCTTTAAAACGGCAAAAGCATAAATTAATTCCAATGGCATTTTTTCAATGCCGATATTAAAATTCTCTTTGCTCCTCTGCGTTTGGGCACCCCAATATTTATCCGCGGGAACATTGACTTCTCCAAGTGTATCTCTTTCAATTCTGTATTCACTCATGTTTCCTTAGTCCCTCCTTAAATTTCTACTACCCTAATATATTCATTTCCCCCATATTTAAACGTTCATAAACATATTTGGCAGTTAAAATGTAAAAAGGTTTTTAATTAGTCATGAGGCAGGAAACACTCCCCCTAACCACAAAAAAACTGCCGTACGGAAACCCGCAGGCAGTTACGCTTTCGCAATAGCATAACCAATAAAGTACCCAAGTACCATGATACTTGCTATTGCTAATGTAATTGAAAAGTCCTCCATCTATGTTATCCCCCTTTAAAAGGAATCTTCCTTTTTAACATACCATGCAAAAGAAAGGGGTTTTCATACATGTCAGTACGATTCTGTGTCCTTTATTTGAACAATTTATGAACGGATACCGAGAGCAGATTCCTTATACAGTGACTTTGCCTGCATTTCGTACATTTGCTGATAAATTCCGCCACTCTCCAAAAGCTCGTCATGAGTGCCTTGTTCTTTAATGACACCTTTTTCGAGCACAATTATCCGATCTGCATTTTTGATCGTTGATAGACGATGTGCAATGATAAATGTCGTACGTCCTTGCTTTAAGACATCCATAGCATGCTGAATGATTTCTTCCGTCTCTGTATCAATATTGGAGGTTGCTTCATCTAAAATAAGAATAGCCGGATCAAAGGCTAAGGCTCTTGCAAATGAAATGAGCTGACGCTGACCCGAAGATAATGTGCTCCCCTTCTCAATAACAGGTTCATCAATGCCTTTCTCCAAATGTCCTAACACACGGTCGGCACCTACTGCTTTTAATGATGCTTCCACTTTTTCTCTTGAAATCGTTGAATCATTAAGATTGACGTTAGAAGCAATTGTTCCTGTAAAAAGGTAAGGATCTTGAAGCACAATCCCCATATGTTTGCGGATGGATTGTCTTGGCAGAGAGGTGATATCCATCCCATCAATCATAATTTTCCCTTTTGATGGATCATAAAATCGGAATAGCAGGTTCATAATTGAACTTTTTCCAGAACCCGTATGACCCACAAGTGCGATGGTTTCTCCTTTTTTCGCTTCAAAGGATAAATCCTTCAAAACGTAGTTGTCGGCTTTATATGCAAAGGAAACGTGATCAAAAACAACATGGCCATCATATCGCGGAATATTCTCTTCAGACACTTCTTCTCCTGTCATCTGCAGAACTTCAAAAACACGGTTCCCCGCTACTAATGAGCGCTCGAGCTGCGAAAACTGATTAACAACATTGGTAATAGGATTAAATAAACGTGTTAAATAGTCTACAAAGGCATACAATGTACCTGCCGATGCAACTTCTCCTGCTGTAAATGACTGTGTGCCAAAATAGATAATAAAAATCATAAACATAATCAGACGGATCGTATTCACTAGATTAAACGAAGTGGCTGAGTCCAAAAACAGCAGCTTCCGCTGATTTTCATAATGAGATTCATTCATCTCATCAAATTCTTTTGTCATTTGTTTTTCGCGGCGAAAAGCCTGAATGATGGTCATTCCCTGTATTGACTCATTAATCATGGCATTCAGATCTGCAATTTTTGTCCGAATGATGTCATTATATTCAGCTGCATATTTGCGATAAAGAATCATCCATAAATAAACAATCGGGATCATAATCAAAGCTATTGCAGCCATTTTCCAGTTCAGTATGAATAATGCTGCATACACACCCAAAATCGATATTGCGCTTGTCGCAAAATTGGATAACACCTGAACATACAAATTTCGAATCGCTTCTGTATCATTGGTAACACGAGCGACAACCTTACCAGCTGGAAGATGATCAAAGTATTGAATCGGCAGCTTTTGGATATGTCCAAAAACGTCTTTTCGCAATTTCTGAATGATCCTATTAGCGCCCATCTGCAAATAAATATACATAAAATATCTCAACAGCGCGGTTGCCAATGCTAATACAAAGTATAAGCACAAAAGCCATGCAATCGGTTCAATTTGCAGATCTCCCACAACCATATGTTCATCAATGATATATTTAGCAATGAACGGACCAGCAAGCTCTGTCAAAACAGCGATTGATAAGAAAAACAATCCTAAGAATATCGGTTTCTTAAAATACATGGCATATTGAAATAATTGTTTACCTGTATTCATTTTATGCCTCGCCTCCTTCTAGCTGCTGGCGGTCATATTGCTCTTTGTACCAGCCTTTTTGCTGCAGGAGCTCTTCATGTGTACCTTGTTCAATAATTTGCCCGTTTTCCAGAACAATGATTAAATCTGCATGCTGTATTCCAGACAAACGATGTGTAGTGATAATCGTCGTTTTATCACTTCTTTCACTTTGAATATTTTTAATAATGCTCGTTTCTGTTTTGGCATCTACTGCAGATAACGAATCATCAAGGATCAGAATTTCTGGATCTTTTATTAAGGCGCGGGCGATGGAAACACGCTGCTTTTGGCCTCCAGATAACGAGACACCTTTTTCTCCCACAAGCGTATTTAACCCATCAGGCAGATTTTCTAAATCCTTTGTAAAGTGAGCAAGGTAAATCGCCTTATTAATATCATCTTCAGTAGCATTTTCCTTACCGAAGAGGATATTTTCTCTGATCGTTCTTGAAAATAAAACATGATCCTGCGGCACATATCCGATCCAATCCAGGATTTGTTCTTTCGTCTGCGAAGCTATATCCACATCATTGATATTTAATCGGCCTGCTCCAATTGGATACTCACGAAGCAATTGTCTTAAAAAAGTTGTTTTTCCAGCTCCTGTTTTGCCTACAATTCCTAGCGTTTCTCCTTTTTTCAAGGCTAATGAGATTTCCTGCAGGTTTTTCACCTGACTTGTTGGATACTGGAACATTAAAGATGTAAATCCAATTGAATCAGGGTTTTTTACGGCAATAGGGGATTCACTATCCTTCACATCTGCTTGATAATTCAATGTCTCTTGTACACGATCAAGCGATGCATTTCCCTGCTGCATAACATTAATAAGCTCTCCGATTGCAAAAATTGGCCAAACAACAATACCTAAATATACATTGAATGTAACAAGCTGCCCGACAGTAAGCTCTCCTGCTGATACAAGAACAGCTCCATAACCAATCGCTACAACATAGCTGATGCCCGTTCCAATTTTGGTGATTGGATTAAAGAGTGCATTGATCTTAACGGTATCCATATTCTTTTGGTATACGTCCTCAGACATATCAGCAAAGTTCTTTTCATCCTTCTTTTCCTGCACATATGCACGTACAACTCTGACACCTGCAACAGATTCTAGAACATTGTCATTTAGCACACCAAATGAATCCTGAGCAAGCATATACCTTTGATGAACAAGCTTGCCCAGATACTGAATAAGAATCGCCATAATCGGTACAGGCAGCATTGCAAAGAAAGTAAGCTTCCATGAAATGAGAAAACCCATCGCACAAATAATGGCTCCCATAAAAAGAGTCGAATCAATTAATGTCATAATACCGAAGCCAGCCGTCAGAGAAACCGCGTTTAAATCATTGGTTGCACGGGCCATTAAGTCCCCTGTCCGGTTTTTTTCATAAAATGTAGGTGTCATCTTCAAAAACTGCAGCATTAACTTCCGGCGCATAATTTTCTCTAAATCAATTGCACCGCGAAATAAACGGTATTGCCAAATAAAGTTTAGAATATAGCCACCTATAATAATCCCAATAAAAATATAAACATACTGTAATAGATCTGCTCTGGTAAATTCTCCAAACGTAATCTGATCAATTATTTCTCCCAGCAAAAAGGGAGGTATGACCTCTAAAACACTTGCGATAATCAGCAGTACAATCGCTACTGTATATTGCTTCCAATACTGTTTAAAAAACCAGCCAAGCTTGCCTAATACATCAAACATCTTTCACACCTGCTTTCTCTTCCTCCACTCGTAAGCCGAAGCTACCCACTATCCAGCAGCACCTTTTTAAAGTTCAGTTGGGTTTGTCTGTTCCATATCATCATCCACTAGCTCCTTTTATTTCACGTCACTAAATTTAGGCAAAAATAAAGATGCATACCCTAAAAAGAGCATGCATCTCATCTCAGGAGGTATAGTGATTTGCTCATACCTCACGTATAATCGCCAAAATTTACGCCAAATTCGGATATGAACAATGTATGAAGTTGGATTTATCTACTAGTCTTTTCATTTCCATTGTTCTCTCCTCCTTTTTTGTAAAAATATTAGTGCTCTTGAAGATTACCATTTTTTTCTGATAATTGTCAACAGTCAGAAGTCCATATTTACACTTTTTAAATAATCATCATTCTTCCACATATACCGCCGTTCCATAAGCGATGATTTCAGCAGCATTCTGCATAACGCCAGCTGTTTGCATGCGCATCCCAACAATCGCATTTGCTCCTTTGCTCCTTGCATCTTCTACCATTCGGCCAATTGCTTTTTGACGCGCTTCTTCCATCATTTCAGTGTACTCGCCAATCTCACCGCCAACAATCGTTTTTAATCCGGCAAGAATGTCTTTTCCAATATGCTTTGACTGAATGGTACCTCCTCTGACAAATCCTTTCCATTCTTTAATGACCTTACCAGGTACCGTTTCAGTAGTTGTGATAATCATTTTGATCGTCCTCCTCTTTTTCCTTTTTACGCTCTGCAATTAGAACAATAATTAATATAATGACAGCAGCAAAGTATATGATATAAAAAATAATGGCAGTCCAAATATTAATAAATAACATGACAAAACAAAGCAATTGTCCTAATAGTCCTAACCATAAAAGCCATTGTTTCATTCTCTGCATAGGCATCATTTCCTTTACCTTTTATCGTTCTTTCGCCCTTGCTTTTTAATAAAAAACAAATAAACCAGCAATGGCATTGGAGCCTGAATCATACCGATAATTCCCCAAAACCAATAATTATGTCCATTTTTTCTTGCATCTCTAAACAGATAGATGCTTTGACAAATCAATATAACTGCCGCAGTGATCATAATAGAAATAGGATGCTCAACATCGGTGTTCATGACTGTCCACCTCTTTTTAGGGAACTAGAGAATGTACCATAGATCGAGATGAGTAGGAAAACAGCTATTTGAATCAGAAGAAAAATCTCTGGACTAGTATACAGCGTGAATAAGACGAAGCATAAAACTGTTAAACCTATAAAGGCAAAGAGCCAGTTGTCTCTATGCTGCTTTTTCTTAATATGCTGTATTTGATGTACTGTATACCGTTCAAACCAGTCTAAACCCCTGTCTTCATTCTCTATACTATTATCTAATCCGCTCAGACCGCGAACTAGCTCATCTTCTATTCTTTTCAGTTCCTCATCTTGCCTATTTTGATTCTCCATTATCTGTCTTCAGCTCCTTTCTGATCGCTTCGATCCCATTGTGTACCCTTGACTTTATGGTCCCTTCGGATTTATTCATCATCTCAGCAATATCGGCGTAAGAATAGCCGTAATAATGCTTTAATATGATAGGTATTCTCATGTTATCTGAAAGAGTGCCAAGTGCCTGCATCGTATCATTCCAGTCTTCATTTCGGTATTCCATTTGCCATCTCATTTGCCGCTGCTGCATTTGGTCTTGTTTCCAAAGCTGGTGCCGGCTATTTTTCCGCTTATTGTCTACATATACATTTGTCGCAATGGTAATCAGCCATGAAGAAAACTTTGCTTCTCCTTTGTATAATGAAATTTTTTCAATCACCTTTGCTATCGTTTCTTGTGTAAGATCTTCGGCCGTATGTTTGTTCATTGTAAGCTTGATGCAATATTTAAAAAGGAAAGAATAATGTGAATGCAGCAGCACTGCCAGGGAATGTTGGTCACCTTTTTTAGCTTTTTGTATTAATATCTTATCTTCCATCCAAAACCCCCGCTTCTGCTCCACTTGTCTATAAGACGTATTAATCGAAAAAAAGTTCATTTTAATATTAAATTTTTTCCACAAATGATTTTTGCCCAAGACAATATGTCTGTTGATTGAAACTGAATGTTGCGAAACTCCAGCAAGACGAGTGGGTAGCTTAGACCCCACAGAAGCTGTATGCGACGAGGAAACTCAGTACCCGCCTCGCCGAAAAGCGCGTGCTATGAAGCGGAATCTAACTAACCTAATAATAGAAAAACAAGTAGTAATGACATGCAAATTGGGATTTTTTTAAAAATAATAGTTCCATTTACACATTTTCCTTTGAACGGTTTACTTTGTTTTTTCGGCGGGTAATTTTCTGATAACAAAGCAAGGTGATCAGATAATTTCATCACTAAAAGGAGTTTTTATTATGAATAACATCGAATCTGCATCTGTGATTATAAAAAACAAAATGTCTATGAAATCAATTTTAGATCTTTACCAAAAAAGCAAAAGCTTTAAGGGCACAGCATTTTTATATAGCGGGGATAAACTAACTCAAGTAAAGAATTTACCTAAACTTGTATCTTTCTTATTGACTGTTACTCCAGGCAGTATTGTTAAAATTATTGTCGAAGGAACACACTCAGAAAAACATCTGCAAAGCATCTCTGAAATCTGTCAGCAGCCTGCAGGTAAGCATTCTCTAAACAAAGAATCAGCTTATAATTCTATCCAAATTTGATTAAACGAAAAATGCTAAGGAAGGTGAGAAACATGAATGAACAATTTAACTGTATTGTAGTTGCTTATGATGATTCAACAGCAAGTCAAAATGCACTGAAAATGGCTAGTAATCTTGCAAAAGGCAATCCTGATTGTTCATTATATATTGCTCACGTATTTGAAGAAAAGGTTGCAAATAGGACATTACAGACTCAGCCTGGCTATCAGCCGCTTCGTGCAAATGGTTTTGGCTTAGAAGGCATGCCTATTCCACCCGCAGAGGATCGACATGAAGATATTTATCCTGACACACATGCACAAGTCAGCAATAGTGCAGATCAAGCCCTTTTTAATGCAAAGCAAATTGTCGCAGGATCCCATGCGAAAACGGACTATGAAGTGTTAAATGGAGATCCTGCCGAAAGCGTCTGCGAATTTGCATCACAAAAAAATGCAGACCTTATTTTAACAGGAAGTTCCCACAAAAGCGGCCTAAAGAAACTATTCCTAGGCAGCACGAGCGAAAAAATCCTAAAAAATGCCCCATGCTCTGTTTTAGTTGCACAATAAGTAGAAAAACTCTTATAAAAAAAGATTATTGTACCTTTAACTACTTTATAAGGATATTTTAGCAGTATGCTTGTTGATTGAAACGGAATGGTGCGAGACTCCTGCGGGACGAGTGGGGAGCTGAGACCCCGCAGGAGCGTAGTGACGAGGAGGCTCAGCGCCCGCCCCGCCGGAAAGCGAGTACCATGGAGTGGAAATCTAAAAGCAGCAAAAAAGAAAACACTTCACGTGGTGTTTTCTTTTTTTTCCCTCCATAAAAATCTCAGCAACCTATCTATAATCGAGCTCTTCTGCAAAAAAAAAGCAGCCTCAGCCGCTTATCAATCGTTTCATATATTCTAATTATGCTTAAAAAGCTTCCTTCATCTGAAATACAATGATAAAAAGTTAAAAGTACTCCTTCACTGCTTCCTGAAACCTCTCTTTAGAAGATTGTTCATCAAAACTGCTATAAATGCGAAAGTGATCTTGATCAATAATACGGAAATGCTGACTAATAATGTTCTGCTGGAGAATTAACCCATCCTTTTTCTCCACTTCACGCCACCAGATTTTACCACCCATTGTTTTTTCTTTTCTGTAATCAATTCCTTCTCTTGCAATTGTTTCAAGGACTTCCAATGGTTCATTCCCAAATAAAAACCTTACTGTTTCGGTTTCACGAAAAAGTGCACATACAGCTACAACAGTAGACCAGCCGGCTTCAGCCCTGCCTTTTTCAATTTGCACGAGCGTTTTTTTTGAAACACCAATAATCTCTGCCATTCGATCTTGAGTGTATCCTGCTTCAGTTCGAATAAGCCGTAATTTTTCGGATACTTTCATAATAATTTCTTCTCGAGTCAATATTGATTCAGTCCTTTTGGATTCGTGTAAAATTACACATGATACCACTATTATAAAACGAATTCCTTATTTATTTCAAATTCTAGATATTTTTTTTTATGCAACTAAATAACGATTTTTCAATTTTCGACATCACCTAAAAGGAATTTATTAATTGTAAGCGAATCTATTATAGTATTTAAAACGATAATTCACTATATTATGGAGGCCTTCATGCAAACTGTCACAAAAGAAACTGTACTGCGTTGTCTGCAAGCTAAAAAACAAGAGCTGTTAAGCGATTGGATGGGACAGCTTAAAACGAAAACCAATGACCCTCATGCCCAGCAGATTTATCAGAACGGAAACGATATGTTTGAATTATTTGTTGAGTCCCTTTTTGATCAAGAACATGTCCTTAAGGAAAAAATCAGTACATTCGCATTAAAGATTGCACATCAGCGTGTAGAAGCCAATATAAATATTGGCGATTTTGTTTACAATGTGAACAGCGGAAGAGCCGTTATTTTAAAATTTGCATTAACCTTACAGTTAGAAACAGAAGAACTGCAGATTTTTGTTGATCAATTGAATTCATGCTTTGATCAGTTCCTTTACTACTCTGTCTCTCATTATAGTGAAACCCAGAATAATATTATTAAAGAAAAAACACAATTTATCGACTCTACCCATAAAGATAGACTGACATTACTTGGACAGATGACATCAAGCTTTATTCATGAATTTAGGAACCCGCTTACATCAATCCAAGGCTTTATACAGCTTTTAAAAGCTGAACATTCTGACATGAAATATTTGGATATTATCTCAAATGAAATTGAACAGCTAAATTTCCGCATCTCTCAATTTTTGCTTCTATCAAAAAAAGAATTGATTGGAAAAGATAAAATTGTCTTTTCTTTAAATGATTTAATAGATGAAGTCCTTATTTTCCTTTATCCCAGTATTCTGGATGGCAAAGTTAAAATTGTACAAGATCTTGCCGAAGATACCTATCTTGAAGGCTATGAAGATGAGATTAGGCAAGTGTTTATTAATATCATTTTCAATGCAATTGATGTATTAAGTCCCGACAGAATAAATCCAATAATTGAAATCAAGTCATCCATTGTTGATGGCAGGATAAAAGTCGATATTGCGAATAATGGACCGGAAATACCTGAGAACCTTGTTTTGACAATTTTCGAACCGTTTTTCACAACCAAAACCCTTGGAACTGGACTAGGTTTATTTGTTTGCCGGGAAATTATTGAGAAGCATCGCGGCACACTCACATGTACATCAGAGACAAGTAAAACCGTTTTTACCATGCTGCTTCCAATCGCGAAAAAATAACTTGTTCATTCATTGTTGTCATCAAATAAAAAGTGATGCCTCTACAATACGAAAAAGGTTAAGCTTCAATATAAGTCCTTTTCCTTACCCTGCGGAGTCTCACCCATTCCTCTATGGCTCGGCGACCGTGGGGCTCCGCTCTATTCATCAAGTTAAAAAATGTATTTTATGCAACAATAAAAAACCGAATGATTAGAGCGTGTTATTGTTCTAATCATTCGGACGTATCACTGTGGTAAATTCTTATGTCGAGCTGTCATTTTATTGTGTTTTAAATAAAGAAATTCAGTGAGTTTATACGGCTTTATGCTTTCTCTTTTTTTCAGTATTGGCGACAACTACAGCACATGCAGCGTCACCTGTGATATTGACCGAAGTTCTTACCATATCAAGCAAGCGGTCAATCCCAATAATTAAAGCAATTCCCTCAACTGGCAGATCAACTGATTGCAGCACCATTGCCAGCATGATTAGGCCAACCCCAGGAACACCAGCCGTTCCTATGCTTGCTAACACGGCTGTTAAAACGACGGTCAGCAACTGGGTGAATGATAAATCGGTTGCAAATACTTGTGCAATAAAAATAGTTGCTACACCTTGCATAATGGCCGTTCCATCCATATTAATAGTGGCTCCCAAAGGCTGAACGAAACTGCTGATCGGCTCTGGCACGCCTAATTTTTTCTGCGCAGTTTCCATCGAAAGCGGCAATGTTGCATTACTGCTTGATGTACTAAAGCCTACTCCCATTGCTGGAGCAAACCCTTTAAAGAATGTGACCGGATTCATACCGCCCAGGAAGTAAACGGATGATCCATACGTTACAATCGTATGAATAAGTAAAGCCCCTAATACAACAAGCATGTATACACTCATCGCCTTGATAGCAGAAAAACCTTGACTGCCTATTGCAGAAGCAATTAATCCAAAGGTTCCATAAGGTGCCACCTTCATCGCCAAGCCAACTAAATACATCATGATTTCGTTTCCTTGCTCGATTAGGTTTACAATCCCTTTTGTTTTTTCTCCTAACCTTGTTAACGCAAAACCTACTAAAACAGCAAACACAATGATCTGCAGCATATTTCCAGAGGTTAAGGCTTCAAATGGGTTGACAGGAATAATATTTAATAATGTGTCACTGACAGGGGGAGCTTCTTCTGCACTATATTCAGCTCCTGAAGTATCAAAATCTCCGACCAGGCCGGGCTTGATAATAAGAGACAAGCCTAATCCTATAACGATGGCAATTGCGGTTGTCAATAAGTAAAAACTAACCGTCTTTATTCCAATTCTACCAAGACTTTTCGGTTCACCTAAGCCCGTGACACCTAAAATAATAGAAAATAGAACGATTGGAACAACTAGCATACTAATAAGATTAATAAATATGGTCCCTAATGGATTAAATAAATACGTATCAAAGGCAGAAAAAAGATCTGGGGCATACAGGTTCAATAAAATCCCGACGATCGCTCCAGCAATTAACCCAATGATTATTTTTGTTGTTAACTTCATGTATGTCTTCCTCCGTCTTTCATTTTTCGAGCTGAAAACCAATAAAGGAAAATCCTTCTAATTTTCGTATTTATACCCTTAAATATTATATACGAAACTATACCCTCAACAAAATAAAACACATTAATCAGAAGGGTTATATATTGAATCAATGTTCATCAGTATTTTTTAAAAAATTTCACAATAATATATATTTTTTCATATTCGTTCGATATGATGATGATAATTCAAAGGGCAAAGGGGGAATCATCATGTTTACTTTAAAAGTGGATGAAGAGTTAGAACTGCAATTATTTCAGCTTCATCATGCTGAAGAATTATTTACTTTAGTGGATGTAAATCGTCACCATTTACGCAAATGGCTGCCATGGGTTGATACTACAACCTCAGCTGCACAATATCATTCCATTATTCCCATGTGGCTAAAGCAGTTTTCCGATAACAATGGCTTTAATGCCGGCATCCGTTATAAAGGCAAATTAGCGGGATCGATTGGATTTCACCACATCGATTGGCACAATAAACAAACAAGCATAGGATATTTTCTTGGTGAGGGCTTTCAAGGCAATGGCATAATGACAAGAAGTGTGCAAGCATTAGTGAACTACAGCTTTTTTGATCTGCAGTTAAATCGGATTGAAATCCGCTGTGGAATTAACAACACCAAGAGCAGAGCTATTCCTGAAAGACTGGGATTCACACAAGAAGGAATCATCCGCGACGCAGAATTTCTTTACGACCATTTTCATGATCTCGCCGTATATAGCCTGCTTTATCGAGAATGGAATGACATGTTAAAGAACAGCTGAATACGGTGATCCTCCCATGATGCCCAAAATACAAACAGAACATCATGGGACAGGATCAAAGTATTGCCCCATTTATTCACGAATCACACAAACCCTTCCGTTATGGTATTAATAAAATATTATAATTAAAAGTCAGAATATTTAGTTATCATTTTTATTCAGCCAATTTCATATGATATGTTAAATCCATTTTTTTCAACTGCAACGTTTGACTGTATGGTTTTTAGTAACGTATAATAATGACAATTAATGATAAGCTGAGGTGGTAAGATGGGGCATTATATCGCATCGGTGAACTAGCAGAAATCGCTAACGTCTCGAAAAGAACAATAGATTACTATACAAGTATTGGTTTAATTCAGGCAAGTCGTTCTAAGTCTAATTATCGAATTTATTCTGAAGAAGTATTAATTGATTTACGCTTTATCGAGGAATGCAAAAAACTGCATATTCCTTTAGATGAGATTAAGAGAAAACTAGAAATGAGGTCAAATAGGGAAATTCGCTCAAGAGAAGTTGAGAAGCAAATTGATGCAGTTACACTGCAAATGAAGCAGCTTCAAAATGAAATATCCGTCCTTATGCCGCTCATTAAGAATTTAGATGAGAAAAACAAAAACGGTTTTTCTAAAAAGCTATCACTAGAGGGGTCTGCATTATTGCAATCACTTGTCAGTATAACGAGTTAACCTTATTTTTCCATTAATCAGGAGGTGACACCCTGCCCGTTCACACGGGATAAGGGGAACTTATTTGGACATATTTAACTTGGTTATTTTCGCCACTTTAATTGCTTTGACGGCATTTTTTGTAGTTTCAGAATTTGCCATTGTGAAGATTAGAAGCTCACGAATCGATCAATTAATTGAAGAAGGCAGTACAAGAGCGATAGCCGCAAAAAAATTAACGACCAATTTAGATGAGTATTTATCAGCATGTCAGTTAGGGATAACCATTACTGCGTTAGCACTCGGATGGCTTGGAGAGCCTACTTTTGAAGTATTGCTTAGCCCAATCATTCAATTCTTTGGTTTATCACAGTCTGTTTCACACGTACTCATTATTGCATGTGCATTTTTAATTGTAACATTCCTTCATGTCGTAGTTGGAGAACTCGCACCAAAAACACTGGCGATTCAAAAGGCTGAAGCAGTGACATTAATAATTGCACATCCGCTTATTTGGTTCTATCGCATCATGTATCCATTTATTTGGTTCTTAAACGGGTCTGCACGCTTTTTAACTGGATTGTTTGGGTTAAAGCCTGCATCCGAACATGAACTTGCCCATTCAGAGGAAGAGCTTCGCATCATTCTTTCAGAAAGCTATGAGAGCGGAGAAATTAACCAATCAGAGTTCAAGTATGTAAATAAAATATTTGAGTTTGACAATCGTATTGCAAAAGAAATTATGGTTCCACGGACAGAGATTATCTCCCTGTCTAAGGAAGACAACGTAGAAACCGTTTTGCAGACCGCACAAACGGAGAATTTCACAAGATATCCTATAATTGATGGAGATAAAGACCATATTATTGGCATGATTAACATGAAGGAAGTCATGACCGATCTCATTGCGAAAAAAAATACAGCGGTGAAAACACTTGAACCATATATCCGTCCGATTATACGCGTTATTGACAGCATTCCTATTCATGATTTGCTGTTAAAAATGCAGAAAGAACGGATTCATATAGCCATTCTAATGGATGAGTATGGTGGTACATCTGGTCTTGTCACCGTAGAAGATATTATTGAAGAAATTGTTGGAGAAATTCGGGACGAATTTGATAGTGATGAAATACCAATGATCCAAACGGTCACGGATGATCACTATATTATTGATTCAAAAGTGCTTGTCAGCGAGATCAATGATCTGCTGGGCCTTGAGATCAATGATGAAGACGTTGATACAATCGGCGGCTGGGTACTAACAGAGAACTACGAAGCACAAGAAGGCGACGTTATTACCCATGGGTCATATTCCTTCAAAGTGATGGAAATGGAAGATCATCATATTAAATACGTTGAAGTAATTCGCCTAGCTGAAATTGCAGAGAGAGTACCTCAAGTCCAGCCACAGCTGCAATCACAGCCAGTGGCCTATACAGA
The DNA here is from genome assembly GCF_900166665.1 of Cytobacillus gottheilii. Taxonomy (GTDB): domain Bacteria; phylum Bacillota; class Bacilli; order Bacillales; family Cytobacillaceae; genus Cytobacillus; species Cytobacillus gottheilii_A. Next base: position 3,400,110 of record NZ_LT800494.1, read on the forward strand.
AACAGAAGTTATGCCATAATAAACAAAACTCCCGGCTGTTTTGCCGGGAGTTTTGTTTTTAATCTTGTAAATCTTATCGGGTGCAATCCCTGAAACAAAAAAAAGTACTTTTATATTTCATTTGGCAACTCAATGAAAAATGATGTTCCTTTCCCTTTTTCACTCTTCACTTCAATCTTTCCATTATGCAATTCCACTAGCTGTTTCACAATTGATAGGCCAATGCCAAATTCTCCAAAAGAATTGCTGGTCCGAGAAACGTCCGCTTTGTAAAAACGCTCCCAGATCATTTCCACTTCTTCTGGATCTATCCCAATTCCGTTGTCTTCAATGATAATATGTGTTTCTTGATCACGATCCTCACTTCGCAAGTAAATCTCCCCATCTTCAGTGAATTGAATGCTATTTTTCACTATATTAACGAGAATTTGCACTAATCGATCATAATCGGCTATAACCGTTGTTTCTGGGTCTGCCTTTATAATAATTGTATTATTTTTTTCTTCTGCTTGAAGCAATAGCTGGTCAGCAACGACCTCAAAAGCGTCGAGCAGATTTACATTTATTTTGTGCAGCTGTAACTGATTAGATCGAATTTTTTCATAATCGAGATTCTCATTGACTAAGCGAATCAGCCTCTTAGCCTCCCGATCAATTAGATTCATCCCCTTTTCCATTTCCTGCTCTGGAATCAGATTGTTTTTAATCCCTTCGGCTAAGCCGCTTATCGTTGTCAGGGGAGTACGCATTTCGTGTGAAACATCAGCTATAAATTTCCTTCTTCTGTTTTCAAGCCGGTCGATTTCTTCATTCGATTTTTTCAGCCTAGCTGCCATCTCATTAAAATCCTTTGCCAGCTGTCCAATCTCATCCATATAGAGATGAGGAACATTGACATCGTAATTCCCAGAAGAAATCATCGAAGTGGCATCGCGGATATCACGAATTCGTTTAATTAAATTCTTTGCAAGAAACCAGCTTAACAGGATCGTTGCCGTTAAAGAAATAATAATTGTGTATAACAGAAATTTATTCAGCTGACTGATCATTTGGATCGCCCCACTAATCGGCGAAAGAAGAATAACTCCACCGATTAGCTGGTCCCCATTCATATAAGGCAGCGCAACAAGGGTTACCTCCTGATCGAAACGTTTAATATCGTGCAGAACAGATATCCCTTTTCCAGCAGAAAGTTCAAGCCACTCCTGTTCAGATAAAAGGACAACCGGCTCCTGCTGCAGCTCAGGATAAAGCACCCTGCCCTTTCGATCAAATAAAATATACTGAATATTACGAGCCTCAAGAAGCTGGCTATATTCATTTAAAAATTCTTCTGTCCCTTCAATTCTGACTGTTAACTCGGTCAGGATCTGATTGCCAAATGATTCAAGCTCGTCTACTTTATTTTCAAAAATATAATTTTCCAAGAACTGCGAAAACAGCAAACTAAGCAGCAGAAAAGCGAGAACGAGAATAATAATATGGCTGATCAGCAGCTGATAAAAATACTTAATTTTCATGTCCATCCGCACTTTCATCAAACTTATAGCCGATTCCCCATACCGTATGAATAAACGGCTGGCTCTCTGTCCCAATCTTCTTCCTTAAACGCTTAATATGTACGTCAACCGTCCGCTCATCACCATAAAACTGGTATCCCCACACCTTATCAAGCAGCTGCTCTCTCGTAAATACCTGCTTCGGATTTTTCACAAAGTAATACAAAAGATCAAACTCTTTAGGTGTCAGGTTCCCGAGCAGTTCTCCATTAAAATAAGCTTCTCTTGTATCTTTGCTGATTTTAAAGTGAGAAGAAATAATGTACTGCCCCTCCTCTTTCTCATCTGTTTCCATATGGAATCTTCTTGTGACCGCTCTAATTCTTGCCATTAGCGTTAAGGGGCTGAACGGTTTTGTCACATAGTCATCTGCCCCCATTTCTAGACCTAGCACTTGATCTGATTCGCTATCCTTAGCTGTCAGCATAATAATAGGCACTTTGCTGAGCTCCCGTATTTTCCGGCATAGTGTTACACCATCCATCACTGGCAGCATCCAATCTAAAATAATTAAATCCCAGGATTCCTTATTAAAATGCTCAAAACCAGATTGCCCATCATGAATGAATTTCCCTTCATAACCTTCTTTCATAAAAAACATTTCCAGCATCGAGCAAACACTCTGATTATCTTCGACTACTAGTATTTTCATATTCACCATCCTAAGGCTCTGTCATCTTTCATACGGTTATGTATACCTACATTAAATCGAAATACGTTCATTTTTTCAATTTTTAAATGCTCTTACACGAACTTTCTATAATTTAGCAAATTGACTCTCATGGTTTTCCTATTTTTGGACATGCTAACATTTGAATTTACTCATGAAGAGGAGGACTACACATGAAAAAAATATTTATCCTGATTCTTTCAATTTTCACGCTTCTTTTCCCATCACTGGGAAGTGCTTTTGCTCAGGAAGGCGGAGAAGGACATCACGAACACCATCATTTTATGAACAAGGAACAGGTTGATTCCTTAATGAATAAAGGCTATACGAAAGAAGAAATCTACAAAGCTTCGTTTATTGCAAAATTTTCAAAATCGAAAGTTGAAGACGTACTAGCGGCTTATAAAAAGAACGGATCATCTTGGGATAAAACAGCGAAAAACTTTGGTGTCGATTTACAAAAGATGAAACAGCATTATAAAGCAAAGGGACGATTTCTCAAGAAGCATCAGGCGGAGGTTCTCCAAACTTTATCCGTTTATACAGGTAAAAAAGAAGCTGATCTTGAAGCTTTGGTAAAAGAAGAAAATATGAGCCTGCACTTCATAATAATGGCGGTAGCCATGTCAAAATCTTCAGGTAAAGATTTGAATGAAGTCATTCAATTGAAAAAGGATGGAAAAAACTTTCATGAAATGAAGAAACAGCTTAACTTGAATGATGACAAGCTTCACCAGGAAATGAAAACCCTTATGGGCGCAATAAAAGATAGCATTAAAGAAAAAGAATAACCAATAAAGAAAACCACCTACAAGAAGATCGGTGGTTTTCTTTGCTGTATGCTTCAATCGGGATTATAATAGCAGTACATTAGGAGGTGCACTTTGCAATGACAAATGACCAGCCATACTCTATTTCTGAAGACGATTTTGATGAAGAAACCTTATTTATAGTTTCTCAAACATTTAAAGCATTATCAGACCCGACCCGGCTGCGCATCCTGCATTTGCTTTCCAAAGGAGAGTATTCGGTCAATGATATTGCTGAAAAGCTTTCATTACTGCAATCAACTGTTTCCCACCAGCTGCGATTTCTAAAGAATCTGCGTCTAGTTAAGTTTCGCCGCGAAGGTACGACCCTTTATTATAGTCATGATGATGAACATGTCTTAAGTATTCTTAAACAAACCATCGATCATGCACAGCATTAATTACAAGTGCCATGATGACTCGGACATCCTTCTGTCTTCCCTTCAACCTGAATCGTACTGTGCTCAATTGCGTATTCATCATGCAGAATCTCTTGAGCCTCTTTAAGCACAGTATCATGACCATGATCTCCGTTTAAAACGACATGACAGCTCAATGCAGGAAAACCAGATGTAATCGTCCATATATGCAAATCATGCACATCCTCTACCTGGTTTATATGGAGAAGTGATGCTTTTATTTTTTCTGGATGCAGATTCTCTGGGGTTCCCTCCATTAATATATGGAAGGAATCCTTCATGACTCTCCATCCGCTGATCAAAATCAAGATGGCTACGATAATACTTGCAATAGGGTCAGCAATTCCCCATCCAAAGAAATACATAAGTAATGCAGCTGTGATAGCCCCGACCGATCCAAGCAAATCACCAATTACATGCAGAAATGCACTGCGGACATTTAAATTATGATCTTTATCCCCGCTCATTAAAATAAATGCAGCAATAATATTCACTACAAGTCCAATGACAGAGATCGTCAGCATGCCAAGACTTTGAACCTCAGGCGGATTGAGAAGCCTGTGATAGGCTTCATAAAAGATATATAAAGAAATAATTAAGAGTGTCAGTCCGTTAATCCAGGCTGCAATGATTTCAAATCGTTTATATCCAAAAGATTTGCTGATGGTGGCCTTTTTTTCTCCCAGCTTAATAGCTAAGAAGCTTAAACCTAAAGCAGCAGCATCGCTAAGCATATGCCCTGCATCTGACAAAAGCGCTAGACTATTTGTAACGAGCCCTCCAATTACCTCTACAATCATAAAACCGAATATTAAAATAAATGCGGTAAGCAACGCTTTTTTATTATTAGTTGAATGATGGTGATGGTGATGCGAATGACCATGTGAGTGTGAATGTCCCACCGTATTCCCTCCCTTTTTTTCACTCATATATGAGTATGTGTTCATATATATTATGTACCACTCTTACGAATTGTTCAATCATTTTAATAAAAAATAAATGCTCTTTTCTGAACCATAGGTTGTTTAAATATTCATTTTTTTGCTAATATATCTGTTTATTGAAACGAAAGAGTGCGAGACCAGCTCAAACTAAGCGCCAGTTCCGCCAGAAAGCGAGTACTTTAAAGTGGAAATTTTTTCATTAAAGTAAAAGCAACAAAGTTAGCGAAAACAGCCAAAATAAAAAAATCCTCAATCAAGCAAGCAGCAGTTTTTAATTGCCTGACTATATTTTTTAACAGTTGTTATTTTTCATGCTTAAAGGGTAAAAAAAGAATACAATAAGTTTATCCATTAAATGACGCTTAACTAGGACAACTACAGGAGGGATAGAATGTTTATTGTGTATGCAAGTATTGCTGTAATTGTGCTTGCCATTGTGTTTTTTATTATTTCGGCGGTAAAGACTTTAAAACAAGCACAGCCAAGTATTGAACGACTGAATGAAACAAATAGCCGATTGCAGCATAAGGTCAATGTACTAAAAAATGAAACAGATGCACTAAAAGTGCAGCAGGAACGTCTGCAGGAAGATTTTGAGTTTAAAAAAGGAGTTTTCACATCGCTTATATCATCCGTTAAGGAGACACCAAAGGTAATTACCAAGTGGTGGAAAATTAAAATTCCTTTTATTCATAAACTCTAAAGATTAATCGACAGAAAAAAGCGAGGAGCTCTCCTCGCTTTTTTTTCGTCTTGTAATGCTGTCTTCCATCCAAACATCAAAATGATCATATCTTTCTCACTCACTCTTACATCACGGCTGTTTTTTGTTTATTCAAAGCTTGTCCCTTTTTTCTTCTATGAAGCAGAGCGTTGATTTCTCCCCCAAGCACAAATGTTAAGCCTGTTAAGTAAAACCACAGCATAAGCACAATGACACCACCAAGACTTCCATATGTGGCTGAGTAATTGGCAAAGTTATTGACATATATGGATAATCCAAAAGAAATGATTTGCCAAATGACAGTGGCTGCAATCGCACCAGGTAAGACTTCTTTAAACGGATAATGCTTATTTGGCGCAAATTTATAAAGACCAGCCAGCACTGCGGCCATTACGACAATAGCAATGACATAGCGCAAAATATTAATCAATACTTCCAGATTATTGGGGATATATATAAATTGTCCAACAAAGTCGACAATAACATTCCCGAAAACCGGGAGTAGCATTGCTGTGACAATGGCAAGAATTAAACCAAGCGTTAGCCCAATAGATATAAGCCTTACAATGATAAAGGATCTGGATTCCTCTACATCAAATGCCGTGTTCATAGCACGAATAAAGGCCATCATTCCATTGGAAGCCGACCAAATTGTACCGATGATCCCGAATGTCAGCAGTCCTCCATTGGGCACGGTTATAATATTAATGACATTTTCTTCGATTAAGCTGAACGTATCACCAGGTAAAATACTGCCTAAATAAGTTTGCACCGTTTGCGGATCGATTGATAAATATGGCAAAATAGAAATCATTAAGATCAATAACGGGAAAATAGCTAACATATAATAATACGCCTGCTCAGCTGCGAGCCCTGTTGCACGATCTTCTTTTAATTCTGCAGACAGCTTTTTTCCAAAAGTAATTGCACGGTTCACTTTTATTCACATCCTTTAATGGAATTAGAGAGTATAGTCTCCTTTTCCCAGTTCAGAACAGAGATAATCATTTAACATTGGTTCTTTTTTATTAGACTGTACAGAATTTTCAATCTTTTCTTTCTTATAGTGTTAAAATAGAGTTGATATGAGAGGAGGTTTGTTGATGGCAATCACAACAGAAGAAATGAGCAGTCAGCAGCTGCATAAAGCTACAACTAAAGGAAAAGTGCTTAAAAGGATCATTTTTATTATCATTGGCGCCATTTTCATGGGGATTGGCATTGAGGAATTTTTAGTGCCTAATCAAATTCTGGATGGCGGGATTGTCGGAATATCCATTATATTGTCTCATTTAACCAATATAAAGCTTGGGATCTTTATTTTTCTCCTGAACATTCCCTTCTTTTATATAGGCTATAAACAAATCGGGAAAACCTTTGCTCTGTCTACCTTGCTTGGCATAGGTGTACTCTCCCTTACCACATTGCTGCTACATAATGTACCTGTTTTTACGACTGATCTCTTATTAGCCACCGTTTTTGGAGGCATCAGTTTAGGGATCGGCGTTGGCATTGTTATTCGTTATGGCGGGTCCTTGGATGGGACAGAAATTCTTGCGATTTTACTGAATAAAAATCTTCCGTTTTCTGTTGGCGAAATTATTATGTTTTTTAATGTCTTTATTTTTGCCACAGCCGGCTTTGTTTTTGGCTGGGATCGGGCCATGTATTCAATAATTACATACTTTATCGCCTTCAAAACCATTGACATCGTCATTCAGGGCTTAGATGAATCCAAATCAGCTTGGATCATTAGTGAAAATCACCAGTTGATTGGAGAAGCCATTTTGGCTCGTCTTGGCAGAGGGGTTACGTATTTAAAAGGCGAAGGCGCTTTTACAGGGGACGATAAAAAAGTCATTTTCGTTGTCATTACGAGGCTGGAAGAAGCAAAATTAAAATCAATTGTAGAAGAATTGGATCCGAATGCGTTTCTTGCTGTTGCGAATATATCTGAAGTACGGGGCGGCAGATTTAAGAAGAAGGCGATTCATTAGTAATTCTAGATTCAATTTTAAAGGAGCCGCAAATAAGCACAAAAATCCATGCTTTTTCGCGGCTTATCATATTTTTGAAGCTATAAGTACTTGCGATGTATAGACTTTCCATCATAAGAAAATAACATTTCCTTGCCTTCTACCATGCTTTCCATGTGGACATTTCTCCCCCACAGCTGATGAATATAAGGAAGTACCTTTTCCAAATATTTCAGGTCAAGCTCAATGCCTTCATACCAATGTTTGATATATAGCTCGCCATTTTTCAGATAATCGCCATCCGTTACTGTTAGATAAGGAAAGCCGCCATTTACTCTCATGCCAACTAACTGATCACGTACGCTTTCCCATTGTTTATCAACAACTTTGTAATCCTTGCCCTGCTTTTGGAATAAGTACATATCCTCTCTCATCACAAGGTCCTTAGTTAAATAATTGCGTAAAAATGAAATATCGGATTCAATTTCACGTACTTCAAACATTTTTTCACGCCCTGAACCTGGCTGAACCCCACGGCGTTTCATTTCTTCAGTTGGATGATTATAGCGCTCTTCAATATCTTCAAACACTTTTAAGCCAAGATAATAAGGATTGATGCCCGTTCTCGATGGCTGTACAACACCAGCATTTAATTTTGCAAATTCAATGGCTTCTGCACTTGTTAAGTCAAGCTCTCTTAAAATACGCTGATGCCAATAGGATGCCCAGCCTTCATTCATAATCTTCGTTTCAAGCTGCGGCCAAAAATACAGCATTTCCTCGCGCATCATCGTTAAAATATCACGCTGCCAATCTGTCAATTCACGGCTATAGCTTTCAATAAAAAGCATTAAATCCTTCTCAGGACGAGGCGGAAATTTGCGTTTTTTCTTTATTTTTTCCTGCTTGGGCCCGCGATCATCTAAACCCCATAAATCATCGTATGGAGAAGCCGCTATAGTATCAGAGCTTTCAAATTCACTTTCTTCTGTGCTCCAAGCAAACTTAGGCCGCATTAAGGAAGGATCAATATGTTCCTCAATGGCAAGAACAGCATCTAAAAATGTTTCAACCTCTTTTCTGCCATGTTCTACTTCATATAAGCGTATTCTTTCAGCTGTTGCTGCCATGCTTTCAACCATATCGCGCTTTGTATTCTGAAAGCGAACATTGTTTTTGAAGAAGTCGCAGTGAGCCAGAACATGCGCAACGATGAGCTTATTTTGTATAAGTGAATTCGAATCAAGCAAAAAGGCATAGCATGGATCAGAATTGATCACAAGTTCATATATTTTTGAAAGTCCAAGATCATATTGAAGCTTCATCTTAAAGAACTGCTTGCCAAAGCTCCAGTGAGAGAAACGAGTTGGCATTCCATAGGCTCCAAATGTATAAATTATATCAGCAGGACAGATTTCATAACGCATCGGATAAAAGTCGAGACCAAACCCACTGGCAATTTCCGTAATTTCCTGTATCGCATATTCGAGTGCTTTCGCATCCTCCACTTGCATTTGCCACTCCCCCTTTAAGTCCTTATCCTAATCTATGAGCAGGGACGGGGAATGATGATTCTTGCTTGTATTTTTATAGATTGGTCATTTACAGAAAAAAAAACAGGCTGATAAACAGCCTGCCGGAAATTAGTCATTATCGTTGTCGAATTCAAGTTCCAATACTTCGCCTGTTACTGCATCTAATTCAACCTCTGCTTCTCCATTATTTGTACGAAGCTCAAACTCATACTTCATTCTGCCATCATCACTATCCAAGTCGATTTCCTTTACTTTGCCGTTCGCTTCTTTTTCTGCAATGGCAATTGCATCTTTTTCAGATAAAATCTTTTGATCAGCTGTTTGCGTATTTTGTTCTGATGTTGAAGTATTTGCTTGGTTGTTTTGTACATCATCATCTTGGTCATCGTAATGATCATCGTCATCATCATGATCTTTTCTAACAGATAACACTTCCCCCGTATAGGCATCAAGGTCCACATCATAATCCATTCGATCATCGTTGTTATCGATATCTACGTCATAGTAGCGTCCGTTGAAATGACTTTCCAGCTCAATGCTTTCAATCACTCCAGGCTGTTCTTTTAAAGCAAGCTCTTTTGCCTTCTCTAATGTGATCATTTCTTTTTCAGCCTGTTCTGCTGATTTTTGTGTGGCTCCAGCTGCTGCTGCTCCTCCTAATACGACTAATCCTGCAAGTGCACCGATCCAAATTTTCTTTTTCATGTTTGTTTCCTCCTTCAATTTGTTTTCTACATTATCAATATAGTCTTCTTATCTTAAAGAAACGGTAGAATAAGATTAGAAAACAATGAGAAAGACATGAAATTTACTCATTTAGATGTGAAACAGTTCATGGAGAAGCTAATTCTCCTGAGTGAACAGCGAAACCACTCGCTGATTTAGATATAAAAAATGGCCAAGGGAACCTCTATCCCGTGGCCTTAACTTTAGTCCTCTTCCCATGAAATGGTGTATTTACCGGTGATGGCGTTGATTTGGATGACGGCTTCGCGGTCATCGTCCGTTTCAATTTCTACTAGGTAATATGGCTGTTCATTGATTGATTCAAAGTCAATGTCGTCGATATCGTCCATTGTGCCATTAATTGTTTTTAAGGCAATGTCTTTTGCTTGCTCTTCTGTCAGGATTTTTACGTCTTCTTCAAATGGAGTTGTTTTGAGAATTTCACCTGATTTTGCGTCAATTTCAAGTTCACTTTTTTGATTCTCTTTCTCTACTACAGCAAGATAGATCTGCTGCTCACCTAGTGCTGCAATTTTCAGGGAATTAACTGTAAAACCAGAAGCCTTCAGTTGATCTGATACCTGCTGTTCAGAAACCATTTCCTCTACTTCCTTCTCATCTGTTTGTTGAGGAGGATCATTGCTTATGTTATCTCCCGTTTTTTCAAGTGATCGCGTTTCTCCATTATAAGCATCAATGCTTACTTGATATTGACCGTTTTCACGATTCAACTGAGCAACGTACTCCCCATCTTTTTCTTCAATATTCGAAATCTCTCCAGTATAGCGGTTGGCAATAAGTGTTTTTGCTTCCTCGATGGTGATTGCTTTTTCTTGATTAAACAGAAAGAAGCCTGCAATAAATCCTGCTAAAACGAATACAGTCAGGATCCATATCCAATTTCTCTTCATGTTCCCCCTCCATCCTTCTCTCCATATTATGAATCATAAAAATGAGAAAGTGATGAGAAAATCCTTAATTAAATATTAAAGTCACAGTAGTACCTTCGTTTTTTTCACTTTTAAGCTCAAGCTTTATTCCGATTACATCTGCAATCTCTTTAGCAAGTGACAGACCAAGACCTGTACCGCCATTTTGTCTCGTTCTCGCTTCATCAACCCGATAAAAGCGATCGAATACTCGAGGCAAATCCTTTTCAGCAATTCCTCCACCGAAGTCTTGAATATGAATCAGCGTTTCCTGGTCTTTTTTTTCACATTGAAGAATGATGTTGCCATCACTATATTTCCGGGCATTATCCAGGAAAATAAACAACAGCTGCTTTAACTTTTGTTCATCTGAACTTACAACCGAAGAATCGTCACATATAAAAGATATCTGTCTATTATACGCCTGTTCAAATGCTTTCACGGTCTGCTGTAAAAATGGCTTTAACTTAATGTCCTTGCTCTCTACATTCCATTGCTCATGATGTTTTGCAAGCTGAAGCAGCTGTTCCGTCATTTCCCGCATCCGTATAGCCTCTGAATGAATCGCTTCTACAGACTCTTCGAATAAAGCATGATCCTGCAACCCTCTTCGTTTCAATAGACTCGCATAGCTTTCAATGACGGTTAAGGGCGTTTTAAATTCATGGGAGGCGTTGGATACAAACTGCTTCTGCTTTTCATAATTGGCTTCCAAGAGGGTAATCATATGGTTAAAGGTGTCTCCCATTAAATGAAGCTCATCCTTTGATTTCCCATCGAGTGTCAGCCGTTTAAATTGACCGCTTTCCCTAATTTCCTTCATGGTGTCGATCATATTGATAATCGGGTTCATAATTAAACTGCTGAGTATTCTGCTTGAAATCAAAACAGGAACAAGTGTCAGCAATGTAATAATGATGAGGACAATTCTAAATAACTGTAGTATGTCCATCGATGATTGAATGCTTTTGGCCATCTGCAGGTTAGCCACCTCACCATCAGGCAAGATGATTGGAATGGACGTAAAAGCATAATGCTGATGATCTTTAACCAATTCTTGCATCTGTTCTGACTGATAAAATTGTTCATCGATAAGATTCCGATATTCTTCTGAATTTGAACCTGCAGTGCTTTTTAAATCCTGTGTAACAATTTGAATAACCCCATCCATAGGAGCATAGGCCCGAAGCAAATCCGCTTGAGGTATTTGTCCCAATGATTCGTCAATCTCCTGTGCAAGGTTTTCGGTTTCACTCCGCGCTGATTCCAATTCACTGTCAATCATCATCTTTGAAAATAGAAAAAATAATGCTGCATTCATTAAAATAATGAGGCAGGCAAATAAAACGGATGTATATAAATTAATTTTGTTTCGAAGCTTCATTTTGGCTCCTTTATAACATAGCCGACTCCGCGAACAGTGTGTATAAGGGGCGGTTCTCCTGCTGGTTCAATTTTTTTGCGGACATAGCGAATATAGACATCCACAACATTGGTGTCTCCCATAAAATCATAGCCCCACACCGTCTCTAAAATCTGCTCTCTTGATAAAACCTGGCGTTTATTGCGCAGCAAATAGGAGAGAAGATCGTATTCACGTGGCGTTAACTCGATTTGAATTTCCCCTCTTGTTACTTCTCTTGTTTTCTCATTCATTTTCAGATTTTCAATCCCTAATAGCTCTTCCTGTTCTTCATTCTGTTCGACCATTTTATGTCTTAATGCTACACGCACCCTTGCCAGGAGTTCCTCAATTTGAAATGGTTTTGTGATGTAATCATTTGCACCTAAATCAAGTCCAGAAACTTTATCTTCCACTGAGCTTTTAGCGGTAAGAAGAAGGACGGGTGTGGCTTTATTGCCAGCTCGGATTCTGCGGAGCAGCTCAATTCCGCTTAAGCCTGGGAGCATAACATCAAGCAGGATTAAATCCCATGATTCTGTTCTGAATTTCTCGAGACCTTCTAAACCATCAAACACTTTGGTCACTTCATACCCTTCAAATCCCAGCTCCAATTCAAGCAAACGGGCAATTTTCACTTCATCCTCGACAACAAGAATTCTCTCTTTCGCCACCGCCTCTGCCTCCCCACAATTTCTATTATCTTTAGACTAGCAGAAATATTTTTTAAAATCCATTTCTTGTTTCACTAAGAATATAAATGGATTATACATTGGCTGGTTGGGAAGCTTTTGAGCAGAGAATGATATTGAAACACCGTCGCAGCAAACTCATCAGACAGTAAAAAACGAATGTCTCTCCATGTAATCTCATTTTAAGATTGCACGTTAAGACATTCGTTTTAAGAAAATCGATAAACCAAGGTTTATTTTTGTTCCTCTACCGTCAGGCTTAAAGACTTATTATCGCTTAGCAAATGAGTCACTTTTACTAGTATCGTTTTATCTTTGCCGTCTTCTTTTACTATAAAAACAAAAGAGTCCATCACTTCATTTTCCGTCAGTTTTCTGCGGCCGCCGTATTTGTATTCCACTACATCTTCTCCGGGATAATCCTCTTTTACAACAACTGTAGCGATTCTTCCGTATTTTTCATAATCTGGCTTTTCTTCCGCCTGTACAAGTAATCCTGCATGACCTATGAAAAAGAGCGCGAATAATAAAACTGAAATTCGTTTCATGCGTGCCTCCATATGTTTGTCGTTGCCTATATTTTTTCGTTAATTTTTATTTTTATACAGATCATTTTCTTCTTTCATCATTTTTCTTGCTTCATGTGCCAGCAGGATGCCCACATGCTGATTACGCTGCCACTCCTCCGAAAACTCCCCAATTGGGGGATGCCGCTCTTCAATCAGTTTGCATATTTCAATAGTCATGGCAGGTTTATGAAATTCCGTAATAAACCAATCTTTAAAGCCGCCTCCTACTGCTTCAGCGGATGGCTCGGATAGCGGATATCCCGTTAACTCTGATACCTGCTCCGCAATAGCACGATCTCTAGCAGAGTGGCTTCCATTGTGATAATCCCAAAATATTTCCTGTCCTGACGAATGGTATGCCACTGCAATCTCAGGCTTTATTTTTCGAACAAACCGTATTAGAGCCTTTATTTCTGCTGTTTCAACAGGTTTTCTTCCTTTAAAAAATTGCCAGGAAGGCTCGTCGACTCCTGTTTCCAAGTCACTCCAGCCTGAAGGATATTGTCTATTTAAATCAATGCCTATTCCATTCGCTTTCCAGCTTGTGAAATCATTACGGCCATCGTTCATTCTAAGAAGCTTTTGATGGGAGCTTGCCGGGAATGCCTGAATGCCTTCTTGCTGCAATACAACTCCATCTGGATTGATCATGGGAATAAACCAGATGGAGATATCGTCTAAAAGGTCATAGGGAAATCCGCCGATTTTACTTTTCTCTTTGTAAGCGAGAGCATAATATTCCATCATCTTCATTGTTAAACTTGATGTCAGCCACTCTCGGCCATGATGGGAACCAATCATGAGAATATGATGCTTCCCCTTTCCAAGTCTTACCGCATAGAGATTTCGCCCATACGACGATTGACCGATCTTTTTCACTTTTAAAAAACCATATTGCCTCTTCATCTTTTTTATGTCGTTTTTCAATGTATGGTAATTATACGGTACATATGGATTGACCACGTCAGCATGTGTAAAAGTACCTCCTGCTATAAAACACAGTAAAAATAAGAGCAAATATCGCTTCATGGGAAAAATCCTTCCTTTTTCACTACACAATTACCTTCCGCAAAAAAAAGAACCTTATACAGGTAAAAGATGAAAAAGCCTTTGCAATAGGATGACCAACATTTACAGAGAAATATAACACAGAGAAGACATACACTAATAACATCTCCTAAAGAGGAGGCAAGATCATGAAAATGAATAAAGTCGATTATGACCGAGCATTATACTACACCCATCGATCTGAATGGGATAACTTGTTAATCCTTATGGTGAGAACCCAAGATCAGTTTCTTTCTAAAAAAATCGAGCATTTCCTGCATGCTTATAATTTTGAGCGTGACTACTCCATAGTTGAGAAACATTTATATTCTTTACTAAGATACATCGACCATGCCAATGAATTGTCCGCTGAACACATTCTTGAACATACAGAAGCATACTCAATATAGAGAATTCCACCAAAAAAACACGAGCGCAGCTGCTCGTGTTTTTTTTTGCAGATCATATGACAAGTGATTAATGAGATGATAACACCTGCAGTTTTTCATTTACCAACTTCATAAATGCGTCTTTAACTTCACCGAGCTTATGTTTGCTCGCATCGAAGGAATCGGCTGTGATGCCGAAGTAAAATTTAATTTTCGGTTCCGTTCCAGATGGGCGAAGACAAATCCAAGTACCATCTTCAAAAAAGTATTTGATGACATTTGATTTCGGCAATGACATTTGTACTTCTGTTCCATCCTGTTCCGTGCGGATTCCTGTTAAGTAATCTTCAACAGCCTGCACCTTTATATTTTTTAATTCTGTTAAAGGCTCAGAGCGGTAAGATGATAAGATTTGCTGAATGGTTTCAGCGCCTTCTTTTCCTTTTAAGGTTAAAGACTCAAGTCCTTCCATGAAATAGCCATGCGTTTCGTATATTTCAGTAAGAACATCATAAAGTGATTTTCCTTCTTTTTTATAGAAGGCAGCTGCTTCAACCGCAAGCAGTGCAGCCTGCACAGCATCCTTGTCTCGGGCAAAGTCCCCAATTAAATAACCATAGCTTTCTTCATATCCGAAGATAAATTTGTATGTGCCTTCATATTCATTGATCTTTTCGGCAATAAATTTAAAGCCAGTTAGTACATCTTCCGTTTTCACACCAAAGGATTCGGCAATCTTGCTTCCAAGCTCGGAAGTGACGATTGTTTTCATCATAATGCCATTGTCAGGAAGTGTTCCTTTCGCCTGTTTTTGCGTCAGCAAATAATGAAGCAATAGTGCCCCTGTCTGATTCCCACTCAATAGCTCGTACTCTCCGTCTTGCATCTTCACTGCAAGTCCGATTCGATCCGCATCTGGATCAGTAGCTATTAATATGTCTGCATCCTCACGCTTTCCTTCTGCAATAGCGAGTTCAAATGCAGATCTTTCTTCAGGGTTTGGGCTATGTACGGTTGAAAAGTTGGGATCAGGCAATTCCTGTTCCTTCACGGTATAAATATGTTTATAGTGAAGCGACTGAAGACCATATCGAACAGGCTTATTAGCCGTTCCATGCAGCGGAGTGAAAACGATTTTTATATCCGAATCTTCGCCGAGCTGCGGATGCTCTGAAATGGTCATTAGCTTTTGATTGTAAGCCCGGTCTAAGTTTTCCCCAATCATGGTAATAAGACCTTTTTCCTTTAACTCACCTTCATCAGCCACTTCAATCGTCAATTCATTCTCAATCTCATTAACTTTTCCGATAACTTCATCTGCTGCAGCAAGACCAAGCTGGGCACCATCTGGTCCATATACTTTATAGCCATTGTATTCAGGCGGATTGTGGCTGGCAGTGATCACGATTCCTGCAAACGCATGCAAATATCTAACTGCAAAAGAGAGCTCAGGAGTTGGTCTTAGCTCCTCAAAAACATACGTCTGAATTCCGCGGGTAGCCAGTGTTTTTGCTGCCTCCATTGCAAATTCAGGGGACATATGTCTGGAATCGTAGGCAATCGCGACACCACGATGCTTTGCTTCTAATCCTTGTTCCTCTATGTAAGCCGCCAATCCTGCTGACGCTTTCCGGACGGTATAGATATTCATGCGGTTTGTCCCTGGTCCAATAACTCCGCGCATGCCGCCTGTTCCAAACTCTAATTCCTTGTAGAAGGCATCCTCTAAATGTTTTTCCTCTTGTTCTAAATGTTGAAGTTCAAGCTTTAAATCGTCCTGTAATTGCTCAAACTGACTCCAGCGCTGTGCTTTCACTTGCCATGTCATTCACCATCAGCCTCCTAAAATCCATATGTATGCTTATGTAATTCGATAAAACAAACAGAAATCCTTTTGAAATCTCATCTGAATTTGTGACAATTCATGACAGAATCAAAAGGATTCATATTATATATCTGCTTTAATTTTACTTTTTATATTCTATTCTGTAAACATCATGGCGACGATCTTTTAAATGCAGGACTGTGCCATCCTGACGCTGTCTTCTTAAAACTTCAAGATCAACATCGCCTATCTGGACCATTTCAATATTTGCATTCGCCTCTCCAATTATCCCATCACGGGCGAATTCCACATCAGAAGGCGAAAAAATTCCTGATTGCGCATATTGAATATCCATATTTTCAGCTTGTGGCAAATTGCCAACAGTGCCTGAAATAACCGTGTAAATCTGATTTTCAATTGCACGAGCCTGTGCACAATAGCGAACTCTTAAATAGCCTTCCCGATTGTCTGTACAAAATGGAGTAAAGATGATGTTCGCCCCTTTATCTGTTGCAATACGGGCCAGTTCAGGAAATTCAATATCATAGCAGATCTGGATGGCGATTTTGCCACAGTCTGTATTAAAGACCTTTACTTCATCTCCCTCGCTGATTCCCCACCACTTTCTTTCGTTCGGTGTAATATGAATTTTGTATTGCTTTTCAATCGTCCCATCGCGTCGGAATAAATAGGCTATATTATAAATTTTATCATCATCTTCTTTGACAAAATGAGAGCCGCCAATAATGTTAATATTGTACCGGACCGCTAAATCAGTGAACAGCTGAATATAGTCCTCTGTATACTCTGTTAATTTTCTAATTGCCATGCTGGGCGTTTTTTCATCTAAGAAAGACAAAAGCTGGGTTGTA
The DNA here is from genome assembly GCF_900166665.1 of Cytobacillus gottheilii. GTDB lineage: Bacteria > Bacillota > Bacilli > Bacillales > Cytobacillaceae > Cytobacillus > Cytobacillus gottheilii_A. Next base: position 3,417,197 of record NZ_LT800494.1, read on the forward strand.
AAAATTTCTGGAAAAACAGCAAAATCGGATTCCGCGTCTGAAGCAACATCCGTAAAGTATTCCACTTGATTTGCAAAATCTTCAAATGAACTAATTTGGCGCATCATATACTGAACCACACAAATTCGAACAGGATAGCTTGTTTTATAAAACCGCTTTGACATCGGGCGGTAGTCTACATTATTCCATTCCATTAATGTTGCATATTTATTGGACTGCAAATCATCTGGTAAATAATTTGGATTAATCCGCATCATAGAAAAACCATTTAAGAGCTGAAAAGAAAGAACAGGATCATAAATGATATGCAGTGAGACTTCATTCACATACTCTCTTGGACTCATTTCATCAGCATATTTATGATAATTCGGTATTCTTCCTCCGATAATAATACTTTTCAAATTGAGCGCTCTTACCAATTCTTTTCTTTCCTCATACAAACGATGCCCGATCTTCATCCGCCGATACTCTGGATGAACCATCACTTCAATTCCATAAAGATTATAGCCATCCGGATTGTGATTAGTAATATAACCATTATCAGTTACGTCTGCCCAAGTATGACGATCATCATATTCATCGAAATTAATGATAAGACTTGAACATGAACCAATAATTTCGCCATCATATTCCGCAACAAACTGTCCTTCCGGAAAAATACTTAAATGACTTTCCAAATGCTCTCTTTTCCAAGGATCCATACCAGGAAAACATTTACCCTGCAGGCTAATAATTTCTGAAATATCTTTCGTTTGCATATTTCGAATAATCATCTTTTTTTCAAAGCGACTTAAATCAAGCTTACTCAAGCATAACACTCCTTAATTTTTGCATATACAATTTTAGATTTTGCGTTTACAATACTTAACTGTTTTTTATGTATAATCAATTATTTCCTATACCCCTTTTAACTGCGACCTAACCTTTCTTCTATAATTCCCATTTTTATCATATGAATTTATAAGAAAATCTATAATCGCAATAGAAAATAATCTTTTATTCAAGACAGTTTCGTTTACTTTAAAAGAGGTGCACTTTATAATTTTTACAGCAAGGAATTTTAACAGAATTTCTTCAACCAAATTCTAGGCTGTTTTTGAACTAATCTGGCAAGTTATATTATTCCGCTTAATAAAAAAGATGAAAGCAGCCATTCAAAAAGGAGACAAGTATGAACAAGTCTGTTAAGGACAAAAGGGAGAACATACTCTTTTTCGCCTGGGCAACATCCATTATCGCGATGCTTGGCAGTCTGTATTTCTCAGAAATAAGGCAGTATGAGCCTTGTGAGCTATGCTGGTATCAGCGGATCGTCATGTATCCATTCACCATTATGTTGGGGATCGCAGTTGTGAAAAAGGACTATAAAATTGCCTTGTACTCGATGGTTCTATCAGCTATTGGCGGATGTATCTCTCTTTATCACTATGCCATTCAAAAGCTGACCTTTTTAGCCGATGCCGCTCCATCTTGCGGACGAGTGCCATGCACAGGTCAATACATAAACTGGCTTGGATTTATTTCTATCCCATTTTTAGCATTACTTGCCTTTATTATCATTTTTATATGCAGCTTTTTGATTTGGAAAAAATCGAAGGAGGAAAGTTCACAATGAAAAAAGTCATTATTTTTCTAGTTATCATGTTGGTTTTATTCGGGGGTGTCGGCGTTCTTACATATATGCAAAACTTAGCTCCCGAGGATAATGTTTATCAGAAAAACACACTTGACCCAGCAACAACAGCACAGCTGGATGATCCGAATTATCAAAATATCATTCTGCCAGATGAACTTGAGGAGAAATTGGATAATGGTGAAGACGCAACAGTCTATTTTTACAGCCCAACCTGTCAGTTTTGTCAGCAGACAACACCGATCGTGTCTCCTTTAACAGAAGAAATGGGTGTTGATTTAGTTCAATACAACTTACTTGAATTTGAGCAAGGCTGGGATGACTTTAACATTTCAGAAACACCAACGATCGTTCAATTCAAAGCTGGTGAAGAAACTGCAAGAATTACTGGTTTAAGAGAAGAAACGGTCTTTGAAGATTGGTTCAATGAAAACTCAAAGTAACATACAAAAAAAGACCTGCTGAATCTTCAGCAGGTCTTTTACATTTACCGATTAGACAAGCCATTCATTTGCAGCTTTTGTATATACGCTGAAACGAGTAACATTGTTCATGTCTTTTTCATGGCTGAATTGACTAAAGTGAAACGGAAAGGAAAGTTCAAATCTTTCAAGAATTTCAACATTTCTTATAAACATCTCTTCGTATTTTGGATCAATATTAGCCATTTCCAAAATTGAGTAGATTGTTTCCAGCGCGCAAATAACCTGATATGCCTCCCGAAGCGTACCAAAATATTCAAAATGTCGAGTGGATGTGTGGAGTACATTCAATTTTTCGAACTCCTTAATCTCCTCATCAGTAAAATATTTCGGAAAAGTCTCTGCGTAAATTTTTTGAATGAGCCGGGCAATTCGCTGTTCCTGTTCTGGAGTGGATGCATATACAACCTTCACCGAAAAAAACCACCTTTAAACACCTGTAATAATTTCGTAATATATAATAAGAATAGCATATTCTAATAAGGAATCAGGGTGGTAATTATACCCACGCATAAGTTAAATATTAGCAATTATCTATTCCTTTACAGCTAAGCGGAAATGCAGGAAAATTCTTGTTATAATCAGCCAATGAAAGAACTGATTTTTTATTATATGATGGAATATAATCATTTTTCTTCCAAAGATAGGAGTAATTTATGGTAATTACAAAAGTGAATGGCGAATGGTTTGAAATGGTCATTCCAGACCAATGGAGTAATAATTCAGTCGACCATCTTTTCAGAACGATTTGGCAAGCGTCAAAGAAACAGATTCATTTTATGAGAATGGAGAAAATTGTATTCGTTAATGGACAAACAGCGCATTGGGAAAGGCCATTGCAGAAGGGCGACCTGCTGCAAATGAAAATATTTTGCGGAGAAGAATCGGAAATCATGCCGGAAAATATGCCGGTAGAGGTTCTGTTTGAGGATGAACATTATATTATTTTCAATAAGCCGCCAGGGATGGATACGCATCCAAATGAACCCGGACAAAAAAATACACTGGCAAATGCTGCCGCCTCTCATGTACTCGCAGAGGGCATGCAGAGGAATGTTCGTCATATACACCGACTTGATAAAGATACATCAGGATGCATTCTTTTTGCCAAGCATTCCTTAGCCGGGGTCATCGCAGATAAAATGCTTGAAGAAAGAAAAATCAAAAGAACGTATTCAGCCCTCGTTCATGGCCAACTTAAAGAAAAGAGCGGAACCATTAAGGAACCGATCGGCCGTGATAGACATCATCCAACAAGAAGGCGGGTTTCACCAAAAGGCCAGCATGCCATTACGCATTTTTCAACCATGAGATTTTTTGAAAAAGAAAACCTTACGTTCATTCAATGTCAGCTCGATACAGGAAGAACCCATCAAATACGCGTACATCTAAGTCATATTAAACATCCGCTAGCTGGCGATACTCTTTACGGAGGAAAACCCATTTTCACAAGACAAGCATTACATGCAGCAAAACTGACTTTTACACATCCTTTCACGCTCGAAACCATTAACGTCACCAGTCCCCCGCCAAAAGAATTTAGCGGGTATATGAAAAAATAAGCTAATGATAAACAAAAACAGAAAAGCCTTCCTATTAATGAAGGAAGGCTTTTCTTAACTTAGGTTTATATGTTAGTCCGTAGATTTTCTAAAAGCTCTCATCGCAAAGCTAACAATTAGCACAAGTACAATTGCACCAATTAGAGCTGGTACGATGGCAAAGTCTGCAACCACTGGACCCCAATCTCCTAAGATTAATGATCCAAGCCACGCACCGATAAATCCGGCAATAATATTTCCAATGACACCGCCTGGTACGTCTCTTCCTGTAATAAGGCCGGCAACCCAACCAATAATACCACCTATAATTAGTGCCCAAAGAAAGCTTAACATTATAATTCCTCCTTGTTTGTTTCCAATAGTTTTTGTCATATAGTTTAACTTATACAACTAGCAGAAAGTTTTCCTTTTCCACATGTGGTTTTTTCTGCTTGTACAAGTTAATTACCCCGCCTTCAAAAACTGAAACATGTTAATAAAATAGTGATTGAATAGTTTATAATGGAAACGTTTTATTGTCCGCAGTTTAAATATTCCCTCAGAATAACAAAAAGCGATTGCTCTTCGCAATCGCTCGTTTATTTGAACGGCTTTAGCCAGTTAGTTAGGATATTCCCGGCCAAAAATTTGTCCTAAACCTCTTCAAGCAAAAAATCAGACGAATGTAATCCATAAAAATATAAGCGATGCAGCGGACGTGTCATGGCTACGTATAAAAGCTTAATATCCAGCGGGGATGCATCTGAGTAAACTTCATTCAGGGAAAAAACAATTACTGCATCAAACTCCAGTCCTTTAACCAAATACGAAGGAACAATAACTGCCTCGTCCTTTGGAATTTCTTCCTGTTCCTGCAGCAATTTTACACGTTCCTTAGAATTGTCCTTAAAAAGCTGATAAAGCTGCTCACAATCTGTCCTCGTTTTGCCAATAAGCGCAAAGGTTTTAAAGTGCTCATTTTTCAATTCCTGCAATTTTTCTTCCAGCTGCTTTACAAAAAACCTGCCTTCTTTTCGTTTGTAAAAAGCTGGTGCCTCTCCATGTCTGACAACAGGAACTACCTTTGGAAAAGACATCGGGAGTTTTTCAAGAAGAATATTGGCTTCTTGCATAATCTCTACAGTCGTCCGATAGCTTTTTTGCAATTCCGTATAAGTTGCACGGGGAAAAATACGTTCAATCACCGTTTCCCATGAAGAAAGACCTCGATAAGAATGAATGCCTTGAGCCAGATCTCCAACTAATGTAAACATATCTGTATCTGCCGCTTTTTTTAAGGATAAAAGCTCCATAAAGCTATAATCCTGAGCTTCGTCAATCACTATGTTTTTGGCTCGATGTTCTTTTTCCAGACCATATAAATGAACCTTTAAAAATAATAGGAGTGCTAAGTCCTCCCGTTCATACTCATTTTTCTTAAATAACTGCTGATTGTGGTCACAAAGCAGCTCTGCTTCCTCCATAGATAGGGTTCCGTCTGAAAGCGAATGAAGCTCATTTGCATTCTGAAACAATTCGCGATAATAATAACGCAGATCTTTTTTAGGAAAAGGCTTCATATAGCTTCTGACTGCCCCTTTAATAGCAGACTGTATTTCCTTCACTCTTTTTTCTTTTTTATCCATGGCTTCAATTACATACTGTCGCCTTTTATCCGGATCATCCCCCCGATAGAGGGCCCGTTCAATCCGCACATCATAGTAGGTTTGAATCTTTTCCAGCATATTTTTCTTTTTTAATCGAACATCATTCTGCAGGATTCCCTTTAATTTTTCAAGCCTGCGGTAAAGAGGCAAATAATGATAGTCATCTTTAAAAAGCTTTATAAACTTTTTATGGCTAAATAAACGGAATTTATCTACATAGAAATCCTCAGCCGGATAAAAGGTTTTGCTTATTTTTATTAAATAATTGGTTAAAATAGTTTGAAATACAGGTGATCCTTTAAGGGCGGACAGCTGCTGAATTTCTTTTGAAGACTGTGAATCCTTATCTTCAATAATCCTAATCAGCTTATCATCCTTTTGTATCTCCATTTTCAAGTCAATACAAAGTTTGACATAGTCCTGAAAGGTTGTCTGGCGAATTCTTTCTACCCCAAGTTCTGGCAGAGCTTCAGATATGTAATGCAGGAACAATCCGCTTGGTGCAATGATCATCAGCTGTTCCGGGGCAAAATTCTCTTTATATTGGTAAATAAAATAACTAATCCTATGCAGTGCAATCGTCGTTTTGCCGCTGCCCGCTCCTCCCTGAACAATAATGGGCTTGTTCAAATCTGCTCGAATAATTTTATTTTGCTCTTCTTGAATGGTGGTAATAATTTCGGTGAGGCGGTTGCTTGAGCTTTTAGCCAAAGATTCCTGCAATAATTCATCTGTTGTGGTTAAGTCAATGTCCCGTATTTCCTGCATGAGTCCGTCTTCAATCATGAATTGCCGCTTTAACGATAAATCACCAGTAAAACTCTCCTCATAGGACTCATATTGGACCGGTCCAAGTCTGCCCTCATAATACAGATTCGCAATCGGTGAACGCCAATCTACTATGATTTGCTCCTGGCTTTCTCGAGAATACAAAGAAGTTTTGCCAAGATAGAGAACTTCTTTTTCTCCTGCACCATCACGGTTAAAATCAATTCTTGCAAAATAAGGAGTTCTTCTGGCTTTTTTTAAAGACTTTAACTCATCTTTAGACATTTCAAAAAACCTTGCATTCGTAAGCAAAGAAGAATAGCTTAAACTCGATTCAAGCCAATCGGCATCCGAAAAGGCTTCTTTCATATTTTCCTGAAATTGTTCCTTACTGGATTCAGCTGTTTTCACAACAGCTTCAATATACCGTTTAGTAAATTCTAATCGCTGCAGTTCTGTTTCGTAATCGGGGTGGTTCTGAAGAGACATTCTTTTTACCTCCAAAGATTAATTTCAGCCGCAATGGAGAAAGAAAAAGCAAAGTGCACTTTGTTTAGAGATTTCTAAGCCCCTAAGTCTTAAATGCAAATGCTTTTAAGTGTAGCAAAAAGCGTGAGAAGAAGAATATATTATCAGAAAAATCTGCAACAAGCAATGTTTTATGATAAAAAAGCAGCGATACATCTTGCTCGGCAATGAACTACCTTAAAGATAACTCTCCAATAAAAAAGAGGCTGGACAAAACGAAATTAATCTTTCTAAAACACGAATATTCACTATCTTGGTTTGGGTGTTTAAACAAGTCCGTTCCACCTGCGCTGCGGCCCCTCGCTTTCCCTGGGGAGGAAGCTGAACCTCCTCGAAGCAAAGCTTCTGCGGGGTCTCACCTTTTCCTCTATTGCCCACAGGAGTCGAGGGTCCTCCGCTCCATTTCACTCATGTTAATAGAATATATTTTATAATCATAAATAAAAAACCGAATGATTAGAAAGATAACTTCCTAACCATTCGGTTCTATGAGTGTGTTAAATATTTATGTCCCAGCCTCTTCCAACTAACAATATTTAAGGAATCTCAGGTGTCTCAACTTCAGGTAATTCACCGCTTAAGCTTTCCATAAAAGCAACGAGCTGCTGCACTTCTTTATCTGTTAAGCCTAATGGATTGATCAGATCACTTTTGTTCTCATGATCTCCTCCGCCGTCGTTATAATATTGGACCACATCTTCTAAAGTGGCAAAGCTGCCATCATGCATAAATGGTGCCGTATGAGCAACACCTCTTAAACCTGTTGTACGGAATTTCCCTTTATCTTCTTCGTTTTTGGTTACCTCGTATCTTCCTTCATCACCTGTCATTCCAAGATTGTGATAGTTATAATCTGAGAGCATCGGGCCGGCATGGCAGGTAATACAGCTTGCTTTCCCGGCAAAAAGCTTCATACCTTCTTTAGCATCCGCACTAATTGCATCCTCCTGACCCTGTAAATAGCGATCAAATGCTGTATCTGAAATGACAATGGTTCGTTCAAATGCAGCGATTGCCTTCGCGATATTATTCGCACTGATCGGATCGTTGAAAACAGTGTTAAATTGTTCTACATATGTTGGCACACCATTAAGCTCAATGACAAGTTCATCAAGGTCCTGATTCATTTCCACTTCAGATTGTATCGGTCCGAGTGCTTGTTCCTCCAGACTTCCTGCTCTGCCGTCCCAAAAGTATTCAGGATAATAGCCCGAATTGATAATAGTGGGACTATTTCTGCTCCCTTGTGCGCCTTCAAATCCAATAAATGTTTCAAGTCCATCTCCATAACCTGCACCTGGAGCATGACATGTCATACAGCTTAATTTATTATTTCCAGACAATCTAGGATCAAAATAAAGTGTTTTTCCTAATTCAGCCTTTTCATCCGTCATTTCATTATCCGCAGGTACCGGCATTTCACCTAATGATTCAAACATCGCTTTTGCATTTTTTAATTCTTCATCGACACCAGCTGTTTCAGTTTCAGACTGCTCATTTTCCAGAGTAGCAGCGTCCTCATTTGCATTGCTGCTGCAGCCGCCAAGCGCTATGAGTATCATCATCATAAATAACAGATTTTTTAATTTCACCAGTTATTCCCCCTCTTTTCCACTCTGCAATGATAACGCTATCTTTCTTTTTCAGTTTGAGTATATAACTAAAATAAGGATCAATAAGCAATCATTTCCGAAAAGTTTGTGACAATTATCACAAATAAACTTATGCCTTGTAATCAACCTATTTACGTTATTAAGATTGCAAATTCATTTTCATAATATACTATTATCTATCACTTCTTTTTACCTATTCTCACTATAAATTTGTTCGTAAACCACTTATTGTTATAGTAATAATTTACTATTTATGTATTTTAATTGAAAAAAGTGTATTAATTCCCTTATAATGAACAGGAAAAAATTACATAACGAGGTGTAGACAGTGAAAACGAAAATTTTGGCAGTTTCTATGTTATCAACATCGCTATTATTAGCTGCATGTGGAAATGACAGCAATGAGGAAACATCCGCAGCAAACGAAACGGAGGAAACAATAAAGTCTGAACAAACAGAGGAAGTTGAACCAGCAGAACAAGAAGAAACAGAGGAAAGCAGTCAGACAAGTGAATTTTTAAATCCGTTTTTAGAAGAAACGGAAGGAACGATTGAGAGTATCTATAAAAATGAATCACCACAGTATACCCATAGTGTAGATGGTTTAAGCATCTCCGTAAATCAATATGAAATTACTAAAATCACAGATATGAATCAGGATTATGCTTCTTATTTTGATGATCAAGTAACTGGGTATGTTGTTTCCGCAGAAGTGACACTTGAAAATACAACAGATAAGAACCTATACTATAATAACTTCCATAAAATCCAACTGGAAAATGAATTAGATTATATTAATTCCGAGAGCAAAAATCTGATACCTGAAGACCAGCAAATTCAAAAGCTCAGAAAGAATCAAGATGAAATCAGCTTATATGAAGCTGGCGAAAAGGTAACCGGTTTGGTAACGTTTATTTTAACAGAAGCTGAATTTGATAAACTGCAAACCGTAACACCTAAATATATTATTGAGGGCGGAGTAGCTGATAATAAGGATTACTCTGGCAGCAACCTTGAAAATTCACCTGCCTACGATTTCGTCTATGCTGGTGAACAGGCTGCTGCTGTTGCTGATCAGCCTTCCCTTTATCAGGATCGCCTAACAACAGACAACTGGGCGGATAAAACCGTTATTTTTGAAGAAGAGGGAATAAATGAGACAAAGGAAATCGGTGACGTTACGGTCACGCTTGCTGGTGTCCAATACACTGATGTTGTCCCGACAGATGCGAATGCATCCATGTTCTCTGAATTTGGCGATAGCGGAATTGTTGCCTTAACCGTTAAATTGAACATTGATAATCAGTCTGGTTCTGCTGTTAATATTTCTAATTTAGGAACGATGCTTGATGTCGATGACAGCAGAGCAAGATATTTAAATGTCGCACAAGCTGAGCCTCGAGATCCGCGAGAAATTGCTGCAGGAGAAGCTGGTGAAAAATATCATGTCTTTTTATTTAGAAAAGATGAATTTTCCATTTACAAAAAGTTCACGCTGGAATTTGGTCCATTTTACCTTGAAAGCGGCGAAAAAGCATTCAAAGGCGAGCAAGCCATCTTTGAACTTCCAAACCCGCACCAATAATGTGCTAACAAGAGGCTGGGACATAAGATTTAACACACTCATGGAACCGAATGGTTAGGAAGTTACTTTCTAATCATTCGGTTTTTTTTATGATTAAAAATTTTATTATCATGAGTGAAATGGAGCGGAGGACCCTCGACTCCTGTGGGCAATAGAGGAAAAGGTGAGACCCCACAGAAGCTTTGCTTCGAGGAGGCTCAGCTTCCTCCCCACGGAAAGCGAGGGGCCGCAGCGCAATGGAACGGACTTGTTTAGACACCCTACCCAAAATAGTGAATATTCGTGTTTTAGAAAGATTAATTTCGTTTGGGCCCAGCCTCTTTTCTGTTTTATCCAATCCCCCGCTCAAGCTTTCCAGGCATATGTTCATGAGGGTTATTTTAAAAGTCTTGCACACTCATAGTGAAAACCCTGCACTGCTTCAAGTGAAGATATTTAATTATAAAGCTTTCTCCTTTAATGCTCTATAATTTACTATTCCCACCATGATAAAATATTTATAGTTTCATAAACTTTTAAAGCAGTTACAAATATAACGTCAATTGTAAGAATGAGGTGATCATATGCCTGATTGGTCTTATCATACAATTTTTAAATCTATATTATCTCGCCTTCCTGCTCAAACTGGCAGAGCTTTCATTCACAAGGCAATGAATACGATGGTTCATCTTCCGTTCGGCAGCAGGCTTGTTGAATTTTTAGGACATTTAAGGCCATCACTTTCTCTAGAGCAGCCATTTTTTAAATACCAGCTGAAAAGCAGAGTCGGATTAAGCGGAAAAATTGATCCACATTTAATTGGCACATCGGCATTTAATCAGCTTGGTTTTGGCTTCCTAGAAATTGGCCCGGTTTCCCTTCATCAGGATGTAGCCGAAGAAATGCCTTTATTTTCAGAAGATCGAACTTCCTTATATTTACCATCACAAACCTATTCAATTGGCTTAAGTCAAACCATTACACAGTTAAAAAAGCATACAATGGATATTCCATTATTAATCCGGCTTCGTCCTTCCATGGGAAATGCAATTGAAAAGCAAAACGAGCTCCGCGAAATGGCTCATAGATTAGAAGAGTTTGCAGCAGCTTTTGTGATCGAGGCAGATGGGAATGGATGGAATCTCGAGGAAATAAGCAGGATGAATGCATCTCTTCCATGTACCGTTATTCCCGCATTAAAGGCTGAAGAAATTAGCATGATAGAATGGGAGCACTTAAAAATACATGAAATGATTTTGATTGATACCGATCATCATGGTTCAACTGAATCTCTTCTGGCAGATATTCGAAAATTAAAGCACTATACAAACATCATCGTTTCAGGTGGCATCGATGAGCCCGGTGACGCTGTAAAACTTTATCATGCCGGCTGTAAATTTATGATGCTTGCAGAAGGATATGTTATATCAGGGCCAGGACTTCCCAAACGCATTAACGAGGCACTTGCAGATGAAAGCAAAGAAGACATTTTTGAAGAGAAGCAATCTGGCTGGTTCTATTATTGGCTTTTTGGATTATGCATTTTAATTGGCGGACTTTTTGCTTTGCTGTTCAGTATGAGCACAGTGATTTTACCTTATGATGAACACTTTTTGGGCATGACAAGAGAACAGCTTTTGCTCGTTAATCCGAAAATCATCCAATTCATGGCACATGATCGGATGACACTTGCCGGAACCATGATTTCTGGAGGATTTCTTTATATGCAGCTGGCAAAACACGCTGTCAGAAACAACATCCATTGGGCGCGAAAGGCTGTCATTATTGCAGGCACCGCAGGTTTTCTTGGTATTCTCTTATTCATTGGATTCGGGTACTTCGATTGGCTGCATGGATTACTTTGGCTGATCCTCTTGCCTTTTTTTATCCTTGGGTCAAAAAAAACGAAGGAAGCACGACAATCTCCCTTGTCTAAAAACAGAAAAAATACAGCAGCATGGAAAACAGCCCTCTGGGGGCAGCTATGCTTTGTTGTACTCGGATTTTCATTTGTCATAGGGGGAATTGTGATCTCGGTCATTGGCGTATCAAATGTTTTTGTAAGCACAGATTTAACTTTTATCTGTATGACACCAGAACAGCTCAGCATGTTAAATGAACAGCTGATTCCTGTCATAGCACATGACCGCGCCGGGTTTGGCAGCGCCTTGTTTAGCGTTGGCCTGCTCGTACTGATGATTTCATTGTGGGGGTTTCATGAAGGAGCAAGCTGGGTATGGAACACACTTTTGATTGGGGGAATCCCTGCTTTTGCTGCAGGGATTTCAACCCATTTTATCATCGGCTATACTTCTTTTTTCCACTTGCTTCCTGCCTATTTTGCTCTATTTTTATTTGTGGCCGGACTGCTGCTATCTAGGAAATTTTTAAGAAAATAAACACCTACAAAATGCTATTCGTAAAATCACGAATCAGTTTAGGTAAAGTATAAAACGTATATGGCTTATATACGCGTTCGGTCCATTTATGACCGCCTTTGCCGAATACACCTAGATTAATAGAAGGGATATTCAGCTGTGTCATTGTTTTAAGAGGCAGAGGAAAGAGAGCATCCATAGCGGGGAAGTTTTTCCGCAATGTGCTTATATCTTCCTCGCTCCCTTGAAAGGACATAAAACTTCCGTCGGCTAAATAGGGGAAATATTTTCTTATTTTAAAGGTTTCCCCTGTTTCTTCTGCTGTTTGCTCCAGGATATTCATTAAAATGGATCTTAAGCTGCTGCCTTTTGATTCTGACTCAGGCAATGAATTAGACGGTAAAAAAGGTGTTCCATAGAACAAGATGACTCGGGGCTTCTTTTCTGGATCGGCGTGCTGCAATGCTTCCACGATTTCAAAAGCAGTCATTCTGGCATCCATCTCTGCCAACTGGCATAAATGGAGTGTCTCGCTTATGATCTCTTCTGTTTTAATTCCTTCCCTTTTGAGTCTGTCCAATAAATCTTTGAGCGTTAGAACCTCAATTGCCCAATTGACATCTCTTTTCGGAAGATTATTTGTCTTTCTGTATAACTCAAACGTATTTCCAAGCCGCTTTTCAATCGCTGTACATGCTTCGACTGCTATATTTACTAGCTCATCCGTTACGGTTTGAAGGGGTTTTTCGTATATAAAATAATGAAAAAAGATCCTGCTTGTTACTGCTGTCTGGACATCATACCTCTTTTTTTCATCTCTCATATATAAACAGCTTGGCGGCAGAACAAGCTCATCAGACAGTTTTTCAGTAAGATGAAAATTTTGATTGATTCTTGTATTCAATTCTGCTGCAATTAAAGTTGAATCTACTCCAAGAAGACTTTCACCTACATGTGACTCTCTTCCAAAGACCGCAAAGCTCGGAAGTAATTTCCCAGCTGCCCCTGTATAAATATATTTCGTCTCATCTCCATCTGCTAAAGGAGATATAAAATCATTGTTTATAGCAGCCACATAATGCAGACCTTTTTTCTCCTTTAATGTGATTAACTCTGAAAGCGCTGAGCGAATGCCCGCATGTTCTCCCTCTTCATCAGGATTAAACATAACCAGCAGATTCCCAGGCAATTCTTCTCTATTTTCACAATAGTACAGCAGATTAACGAGGTGAACAGCGATGCCGCTTTGCATATCCAAAGCTCCTCTTCCGAATAACCATTGTTCTGAAGCCGCATCTTCTTCAAGCTCCGGGTCATTGGGTGAAGATGAAAAGAATTCTTTTAACCCTTGAGGGTCGTGGGCAATATCCTGTATAGCTCCATAATCCTCTGTTCCGACTGTATCAATATGAGAATGATAAACGACCGTTTCTTTTACTTCTTTACTACTTGGCAAAAAAGCAAAAACATTTTTGCGTGAAAGGGAATCATCTTTGATTGCTGAAAGCCATACGTTTTCAGGATGATCACTGAAGTAGGGAAACTGCCCGATCAAATCTGCAATCCATTCAGCCTTTTCCACTTCTCCATACGTTAAAGTATAACTTTTCTGTCTTACAAGCATTTGGGTCAGGTATTCTGCCTGTTCAGGCAAGCTCAATGTCCGTAAATATGAATACATTTAATACTCCCCCTACTCTCTGTATATGACGGTGGTGCTAAAAGATAAGTCTCGCTAACACATCAGCACCCACTTAAATTAATTCCTCTTCCAATCTATTAAAGATATATATATTTCAGAATATTATATCAACTTTTACAAAGGTTTGGTTAGATTATGTTAAATTCATTAAAAATATGCAATTTAGACTTGAAAACCTCCCTTAAAACGAATATTATATTCATTGTGTCTTTTAATGTTCGTTTTTATTGAGCATACTGAGCACAAACTGTCTTTTTCCATTGGAGGATTATCTTATGTTTAAATTAAAGGAAAATGGAACATCTACTAGAACCGAATTGATGGCTGGAATTACGACGTTCCTGACCATGGTTTATATTGTCGTCGTCAACCCTGGAATCTTAGCAGATGCTGGTGTTCCTTTTGAACAGGTCTTTATAGCTACGATTATCGCCGCAGCGGCAGGTACCATTTGGATGGCTTTATTTGCAAATTATCCAATTGCCATTGCACCTGGTATGGGATTAAATGCATACTTTGCTTATTCCGTTGTCGGTACTCATGGAAATATTGATTATGCAACAGCTTTTGCAGCTGTTTTTGTAGCTGGGATTATTTTTATCATCTTATCGTTAACACCGTTTCGCAGTAAATTAATTGAAGCAATTCCTGATAATCTAAAGCACGGAATCACTGCAGGAATTGGCTTATTCATTGCTTTTATCGGATTGCGTTTAACCGGCTTGATCACAAGTCATCCTACAAACTTAGTGGCATTAGGAGATCTTACTTCAGCTTCATCAGTCCTTGCATTGGTAGGTTTGGCCATTACATTGATTTTAATGGCATTAAACGTGAACGGTGCTTTATTCTTTGGAATGATTGCAACTGGATTAATCGCCTACTTTACTGGACAGCTTTCATTTGAGCAGGGAATTATGGCACTGCCTTCTCTTCCTGAGGGCATCATTGTTTTCAACCCGATCGATGCAATCGGAGAAGTCGTTCAGCATGGATTATATGCTGTTGTCTTTTCTTTCTTGCTAGTAACGATTTTTGATACAACTGGAACGATGGTTGGCGTTGCCCAGCAGGCTGGCCTTATGAAAAATAATAATCTGCCGCGAGCAAGACAGGCCTTGTTATCAGATTCTGTCGCTACGACTATTGGTTCGATGTTTGGAACGAGTCCAACTACAGCTTATATTGAATCAACTTCAGGTGTTGCTGCTGGCGGCCGGACAGGTCTTACTTCATTAACCGTCGGTGTTCTGTTTATTTTAGCAGCGTTTTTTGGACCGCTTGTCAGTGCCGTTTCTGGTATTTCTGCTATTACAGCACCAGCATTAATTATAGTTGGAAGCCTTATGATGGGCAGTATCGCTCATATAAAATGGGGAGAAATTGATGAGGCATTCCCTGCGTTTATCATAATTTTGAGCATGCCGCTTACTTCAAGCATCGCTACAGGGATTGCTCTTGGATTTATCAGCTATCCGATATTAAAAGTAGCAAGAGGTAAATGGAAAGAAGTTCATCCGCTTGTTTACGTCTTTGCAGTGTTGTTTTTATATCAATTGGCGTTTCTTCCGCATTAATTTGACGGGCCTGATGAGATTCAGGCCTGTTTTTTTGTTATTTGCAGATGATTTTTTTGTTTCTTATGTGGATTTTGATTAGTTTTAGGATAGTAAGATCTCGATATCCGCCGTCCTGGATAAATATCCGCCGTTAAAACGGTTTTATCCGCAGTAAAAAAAATATATCCGCCGTTATTTTCATATTCCTGCTAAAAACACCGATATATCCGCCAAACTCAAAACTCCGATGTGCAAGCTTACTGAAAACACCAGAAAAAAACGCCCCAGATTAGGCTGGGACGTTTTCGTTATTTTTTATGCTTCAGCTTCTATTTTTGCATTCATATCGTTGTATGTGCCGCTGTCAATGTCACCTGTAATTCGGCTTGTAAGGATGCCTGATGTCATTGATCCGCTTACGTTTACAGCTGTACGGCCCATGTCGATTAGAGGTTCAATTGAAATAAGAAGACCTGCTAAAGCAACTGGCAAGTCTAGTGCTGAAAGGACGAGGATGGCTGCAAAAGTTGCTCCGCCGCCGACACCCGCAACACCAAACGAACATAATGCCACGATTAGAATAACTGTAAAAATAAATCCTGGTGTAAATGGATCGATTCCAACTGTTGGCGCAATCATAATGGCAAGCATCGCTGGATAAATTCCAGCACAGCCATTTTGACCGATCGTTAACCCGAATGAACCGGCAAAGTTGGCAATCCCTTCAGAAACACCTAAAGATTTTTGTGTCTTAATATTTAATGGAAGTGCACCAGCACTTGTTCTTGAAGTGAAGGCAAATGTTAAAACCGGAAATGCTTTCTTTAAATATGTCATAGGGTTTAAACCCGCAAACGTGATTAACAATAAATGAATAATAAACATAACCGCTAAAGCAACATATGAAGCAATCACAAATTTGCCTAGGCTGACGATGGCATCAATGTTACTTGTTGCAACCGTTCTGGTCATGATCGCAAGCACGCCATATGGAGTCAACCGTAGAATCAATGTAACTACTCGCATTATCACCGCATAAAACGCATCTACAATTTTAGCAAATAGCTCTGCATGCTCAGGTGTTTTTCTTCTTACCCCTAAATAAGCCACTCCTAAAAACGCTGCGAAGATAACAACGCCGATGGTTGAAGTGGATCTTGCTCCAGTTAAATCAGAAAACGGGTTAGCCGGAAGCAATTCTAGAATCTGCTGCGGAAGCGTATTTCCTTCCATTTCCACTGAGCGTTCTTCCAGCATTGTTCCACGTGCTGTTTCAGCATCACCAGCTGTAATTTGACCTGCCTCAAGTCCGAATCCAAATGCGGATCCAATACCGACTGCTGCAGCAACTGCTGTTGTACCAACTAGTAATCCAAGGATTAGCACACTGATTTTCCCTATGTTATTGGTCAGCTTTAATTTTGTGAAAGCAGCCAAAATGGAGATAAATACAAGCGGCATAACAATCATTTGCAGGAATTTCACATAACCATTACCAACAATATTAAACCACTCTGCACTTTGAGCAATAATATCTGATCCTGCTCCATAAGCAAATTGTAAAATGAATCCAAATAGAATCCCTAAACCTAAAGCGGTAAAGACTCTCTTAGAGAAAGAAACATGTTTCTTTTGCATGTAATATAAACCGAAAAGAAGCAATAGCATAATAGCAATATTCAAAATTAGCAAACCTGTTTCCATCTTCACACCTCCTGTTAATATGTATCCCAAATACTGATTAACTATAAAACATGTAATCTGATCAGTCAAGTCGGAATTACAAGAATGAGCAAATCATGCAGCCAGAAAACTGACCAGATTCGCTACTGATCCAACTTTACTGTATTGTATTAATTAAAATGCAAATACATTCTCCTTTTATTCTGACATCTCTTTTGTCTTATTCATACATGCTTCCATCGCAGATAGCACTGCACCCTTGAAATGTCGCTTCTCCAGCTCTGCTACCGCTTCGATCGTTGCTCCCCCAGGTGTACAAACCTGGTCCTTAAGCTGGCCTGGATGCATTCCTGTTTCCAAAACCATTTTAGCTGCACCAAGTACCGATTGTGCTGCCATTTTATATGCCTGGTCTCTTGGCAAACCGCCTCGAACACCTCCATCTGCCAATGCTTCAATAAACATATAAACATATGCTGGAGAAGAACCGCTGATTGCAGGTACTGTGTCCATTAAGATTTCATCGATCTCTTCTACCAGGCCAAATGAAGAAAGCAGCATTTTCACTTCGGCAGCTTCATCATCATTTACATACTCATTGCGCGTCATTGCTGTCATTCCTTCTCCAACCATGGATGGTGTGTTTGGCATAGTTCGTACTGCCTTTACGTTAAATCCAAATGCTTCCCGTATAAAAGGCATTGTAATTCCTGCTGCCATTGTTACAATGATGGTATTAGGTCGAATGACATCCTTCACTTCTTCAATAATACTCCCATGCAGATCAGGTTTGATGGCAAGAAAGAGAATGTCTGACTGTGCAGCAACTTCTTTGTTCTCCCTCGCCACAATCTTATAGATGTCATGTACATGCTCTTTTGTCTTATGTGACTTTGCACTAAATAGGATTTGTTTGTGGTCAGCACCGTCAGCTGACAGAATTCCCCCTATTATGGCCTGGGCCATTTTGCCGCAACCTATAAAACCAATTACTTTACTCATTTGAAAATCTCCCTCTCTGACTACACTTTCAAACATTTTTCAACAAATTGCATTACGCTTCTACATATAGTGTTTTTAGGATCATTATTTCCTACAGTTTTGTCAAAATATTGTCGATAAAAAAACCAGGCAGTTAGCTGGACTTTTTTTAAATATAAGTTTATTTTACTATAAACAGGAAATATTTCTTGTATAAGAATATTGCTGTTATTTATTTTACCCTTACTTTATAAACTCATAGAATGGATGGTGCGATGATGACAAACAGCAAATTAAATAAATCCGAAAAGAAAAATGTAAACATTGGAACAAATGTATCATTAAATGGGTTAGTGACTGCTGTTTTTGATAACATGGTCCACGTCCAAATTGGCGCTAAAATTGTAACCGTACAAATGAAGGATTTATTAAACGGTACAATTCTTCAAACACAGCAGACAAAGACACCATCTCAATAAGACTAACAGATTTAATTTGAGGTGCTGAACGCTACAACACAGACAGATCAGATTGCCAATCACATAAGGTTCAAATAATTGCACCATCAAAAGGCTTAGAGACTTCACTAAGCCTTTTTTTCATGGGTGCTTTTAGATTAGAAACATTAAGCGGCTTATGAGGAAATAAGCGGAGAAATTCCTCTTATTTGCTAAAAAGCATTGAAAACAGCAAATATAGAAGGAGAAATTCCGACTATTTCCCCAAAAACCAAGAAAATGGAGAGTTTTTTTAAGCATAGTCGGAAATACTCCCCTTATTTAACCCATAATGGGTATCAATCTGCATTTTTACCGGAAATTCTCCGTTTATTTATGAAGAGAAGCTGTCTCATTCAATACCTAATTTTCGCGTCACCTCAAAAAAATCTAGGGGGAAGCATATCACTCCCCCTCTCTTTTTCTAGCTCTTTTGAATGATTTCCAGAAAATGATGCAATATTCTCGCAGTTAATCCCCAAATCACTTTATCGTCCCAATAATAAAAATACTCATCCATTGCCCGAGTTTGCCAGTCATAATTTTCTCCGCCTGCTATGGAAGAGAAGGGAAAGCTGGCTTCGGGCTCCACTCGGAAATTCACTTTATATACCTTAGGCTCGAGGTCCTTCAGCTTTTGCAAGGGTACAGTAAAAACTTCTTCCACCTCAAGATGATTGGGACTTAAAGCAGTTGAAGTGAGATCAATAAAACCAGCGTACGGGTAAATAATGGTCCCAAAAGGAGAGATCATATAGTCCAGGGGAAAGACATGTGAAATTGCATTTTCTTTAATCCCCAGCTCTTCAGATGTTTCCCGAATCGCTGTATAGGCTTCATCACGATCAGTGGCATCCGCTTTACCGCCTGGAAAACAAATTTCTCCCGGCTGCCTTCTCATTTTTAAGGAGCGCACCTCAAATAAAATATGCAAACCATCCTCTTTTTTCACTAAAGGCAGCAGAACGGAATATTTATAGAATTTTTCACTGCCAAGAATAACAGGCGTTCTTTTCCGCAAATGATTTAGAATATCATCAATTTCCATCATCTCACCTCCGCGAATGGAAAACCTGCACTATAAGGATTTTACTTAAGTATACTCATACTTTCTGCTTACTAGCCATTTATCTGTTCAGTGTCCTACTATTCTGCTAGACTCAATCGCTCAATGATCCCCATAGCACTTACATTCATGTCTAATTTTAATAAATGCAGAGCTTCAGGCTGTATTGAAACCCCGTAGCGTGTTATTTCATCCATCACGAGCTTCATCATTTTTTCAGAGAGCAGAGTAGTTTTTTCTTGGAAATCTGCTTCAGGACTTTCCGTCATTACCCTTCTCCCTAAGTCCATAAACTGCGGCAGCCAATAGCTTATTTGCTGGAACACATTTTGCGGCTTTTCTGTCATGCTATAGTGTCCAAAATAAATCCGTTCTGGTTTAAGTGCCTCTAGACGCTCTGCCGAACGCATCATGTCTTCTTCATTAAATTGGCTAGGCGATGTCGATGGCAAATATATCTCCAACCCTTTTTCCAATAGCTGAGGATAACATACACCAATTGTATCTCCAGTAAAAATTCCATTACTGCGGGAATCATGGATTGAAAAATGGTGCTTGGCATGTCCTGGTGTATCGTAAAACGTCAGTGTACGGCTATTGCCAATATCCAATATTTCACCATCATTTTTACTGATTAACCTTTGCTCATCAATCGGTATAATCGGGTCGAATAGGCGATCAAAGTCGTCACCATAGACTGCTCTTGCACCCTTCATCAGACGTTCTGGATTTGCTAAATGACGGTTGCCGCGCGGATGCACATACACTCTAGCATTGGGGCAGCTCTGTAAAAAGAGACCTGTTCCACCGGCATGATCTAAATGAATATGTGTGACAATAATATGCTTTACGTCTTCAAGTTCAATTCCTAATTCCTTTAAACCCTGTTTTAAATACGGGATTGAAGGGCTCGCACTTGTTTCAATAATCGTGATGTCACCGCCAGTTAATACATATGCTCCTGTTCTTCCCCACTGGTCTAAATCATGTAAGTCTATTATATATACTCCATTGCCCAAGTCTTCTGTACGTTTTTCCAAATCCAGTACCTCCTCCTGCTCTAAACCTTTCAACTATTTCGTTAATCAGCAGAGATTTCCTGCTATAAAGAAGTCTATTTAAAGTAAATAACTAATATAGGAGAAATATTGAACACCCTTTTCTTTTTTCGAGACAAAACACTACTTTCTGTAAATATTTTCATTATAGTTTAAGTATAAGATTTGATTAGCAAGCAATTCTCATTCCTATACACAAAGTCTTGTTGACACTGTGCTTTTTTGCATTTTTCCCTTCACTTTCCTTCTCCCTATCCGATACTAGAAAAAGGGGTGAAAATTTTGGATATCGCAGCATTATCAATGGCCTTAAGTCAAACATCTGCTTCTCAGTCAGCAAGCATTGCTTTAACCAAAAAGGCATTAGACACGGCTGAAGGCAATAGCGCCCAGCTGCTGAAAATGATTGAAGCCCCGCATCCGAATCTCGGCGGCACAATCGACGTAAAAGCATAAGTGTTTTTCGGCCATTCAATCTGCGCGGGTTGGATGGTTCTTTTCTTTGAGTAGATTTTGAGAGTACATAGTTAACCATAAAGGGACTTTTAGCAGCATATGGTATAACAATTATAGTCCATGAAACTATTTTATATCTTCTTCCGTATATTAAATAAATTCCGTTCTTAACAAAAAGGATGTTTCGATGACAAAACCAAACCGTCCCTTTAAAGAAGAATCATTTTCCTCGAAATTTTTTATAATCGTCACGATGAGTTTATTAGTACTTGGTGCCGTTGGTTTTGTGGTTGCTGTCTATTATTTTGGCATTTTAGGGCTCTTTAGTATTTTAGGAATTCAGTATGAATCTCTTTTTTCACTATTGCTTTTCGTTATCTTTTATTTCCTGCTAGGCATAATTGGTGATATTGTTCTTAAGGCTTTTATTATTCTAATGAAAGCGGCAGGAATAACGGCGAAACTTTCTTTCCATGCCGGTCTTTTACTTTTTTCTTTTCTCATCAACTGGGCAATTATTTCTGCCATAAACCTATTAATGGATTCTATTGAAATCGCTGCTTTGACAGGAATCATCCTTGCACTTATTATTTCCGTTATTGAAATGGTGTTAGACAGTCTTGATGATCAAGAATAGGTATAAAAAAAATAGATTCATAGCTACTTGAATTCAAGTTAAAATTGCGCTATGATGTTTAACGGTAATTGCATACTAAAATTTTTTCTATGTGGATTTTTCTGGAGACTGCTCTATTTTTCGCCACACAATTGTCTATACGGGCAATTGTGTGGCTTTTTTATTTTTATTGGAAAGAAGGAGATTTATATGAAAAGCTGGCATTATGCTTTACTCGTTTTCCTGGGAGGCTGCAGCTTCGGTATACTGTCTACATTTGTTAAACTTGCCTATGCAGCAGGCTTTACGATGCCTCAGGTGTCCGGAAGCCAAGTATTCTTTGGTACAGTCATCATTTGGTCCATTGCATTATTTGCAAAAAAAATAAAAATCACCTTACTTCAAGCAGGTAAAATCATGGGCGCTGGCATCCCGACTGGATTAACAGGCGTTTTTTATTATCAATGCCTGCAAACGGTTAATGCTTCACTCGCTATTATTTTCTTATTCCAATTTATATGGATTGGTACACTAATTGAATGGATCGTGTATAACCGGAAACCTTCAAAATTAAAAGTTATATCGATCATGATCCTGCTTGCCGGCTCACTTCTAGCGGCTGGACTAATCTCAGGCAATATTCAGTCCATTTCTGGTGAAGGTGCCATGTGGGGACTGTTATCAGCCGTAACCTTCTCGTTATTCATCTTTCTTAGCGGAGTCGTTGGCAAGGAATTGCCTGCCATTCAGAAAAGCGCATTATTGGCGACAGGCAGTATGATCACAGTTTTCATTCTGTTTCCGCCGCTCTTTTTATTCGATGGAGCCGTTTTATCAAACTTAGCTCCATACGGACTTTTACTCGGCATTTTTGGTGTCGTCCTGCCGCCGCTGCTATTTTCTATTGGCATGCCGCATGTCGGACCGGGTCTCGGAACCATTTTAACAGCATCCGAGCTGCCGGTAGCGGTTGTGTTATCCGCTGCCGTCTTGTCAGAACACGTCAATATCCTTCAATGGACGGGTGTATTGATCATTTTAGCCGGAATTATGATCGGCAATAAAAGCAGTTTACAGCCCAAAATCATGCCTCCATATGAACTAAACAGCCAAGGTTAATTCCCTTGGCTGTTTTTCTTTAAAGGATATCAACCCAATTTGTAGAATAAAATTTTAAACGAGAAAGGAGAATAAAATGATCATCAGACTTGCTAAAGCAAACGATATCAAACAGTTAATACAAATGAGATGGGACTTTACTATTGAACATGATGAAAGCAAAAAAAGGGCATCCTTTCAGGAGTTTGAGATGGAATGCCGCTCCTTTTTAGAAGGAGCACTCCAAAATCAGCAATGGTTTATTTGGGTTGCAGAGAATCAGGGGAAAATTGTTTCACACATTTATATTGAATGTATCCATAAGGTTCCACGTCCAGGGAGAATCACGTACCCTTTCGCCTTTATGACGAATGTTTATACACTTCCAGAATATCGGCAAAAGGGGATTGGCAGCAAACTTTTACATGCAATACATGATTGGACCAAGGAAAATAAATATGAGTTTGTGCTTGTGTGGCCAAGTGATGAAGCGATCAAATTTTATAAACGAAACGAATACGAAGAACTTACAGAGCCTCTCATTTATTATCCAAAATAAAGAATCAATCATACAACCCTTAAAATGGCTAATTTAACGATTAGGAGCGTGGATATACATGTGCGGCAGATTCACCTTATTTTCCGATTATGAGGAAATCATCGAGCGCTTTGATATTGAAGCAGCCATTGATGAAGAACAGTACATACAAAGCTATAATATTGCCCCATCTCAGGAAGTGCTGGCTGTTATTAACGACGGGGAAAAAAATCGGCTGGGCTATTTAAAATGGGGACTGATTCCTCCTTGGGCAAAAGATAAGAAAATTGGCTATAAAATGATGAACGCCCGCGCCGAAACCCTGACAGAGAAACAAAGCTTTCGAACGGCTTACGAAAAACGCCGCTGCCTTATCATTGCCGATTCCTTTTATGAATGGAAAAAAACGAACACGGCAAAAGTACCCATGAGAATAAAATTAAAGTCAGATAACTTATTTGCCATGTGTGGCCTTTGGGAACGCTGGATCTCTCCTGAAGGAACGCCTATTTTTTCTTGCACCATCATTACTACAGCCTCAAATCCTTTTATGAAGGAGATTCATGAACGGATGCCTGTTATTCTTAAGCCTGAAAATGAAAAGACATGGCTAAACCCACGTAACAGGAATACCGCTGAACTAAACAAGCTGCTTGTCTCTTATGATGAAAAGGATATGGATGCTTTTAAAGTATCAGAAGAAGTGAACTCCCCGAAGAATAATTCTATTGAAATCACCAAAGCTTTATGCTGAACATGAATGGCTGTCGAAAGACGCCATTTTTTATGACCGTCACTATTAACCATATAAAAAATTCTGTGCAAATTTTCTTAATAAGGAAAAAGTCGCAAATTGTCGAAACAGTAAACACATGATAAAATACCTATAATGGCAAATTTTACGAAAGTAAAAGACGCAAAGCCACGGACCTAAGGCACTATGTGCTAAGGCAGCCGGGTTACCAAGATGACTGATCTTGTAAAAAAGGAGTAAGAGAAAAGATGCATTATAAAGTATTAATTGCTGACGACTCAATGTTTATGCGCCAGCTTCTCAAAAAAACGATCTCAAGTGATCGTTTCACTGTTATTGGAGAAGCTGCAAATGGAAAAGAAGCCATTACGTTATTTAAAAAGATGTCACCTGATATTGTGCTGCTCGACTTAACAATGGATGGGATAAACGGAATGACTGCGTTAAAAGAGATCAAACAAATTGATTCTCGTGCGAATGTAATCATTTGTTCGGCAATGGGCCAATCCAAAATTATTATTGAAGCTTTGCAAAATGGAGCTAAAGACTTTATCGTCAAACCTTTTTTTAATGAACTTCTGCCAGCATTAGATAAAGTAATAAAATTAGAGTGACTTCCAGGCACAGTACATCCTCCTCTTTTCATAAAGTAATGAAAAAGGAGGAATCCAATTTGAATCCTTATGTGTTCAGAAATCAAACTGAAAGCGTTCCGCCCGGTCATTATAAATATTCGAGCAACCTTCCAGCCATTATGAATCAGTTATCCCCTAACTCAACGATGAGTACAGAACCTGTTTTTTTAGATCACTTGCTTATGAATATGGGGAAAAAAATTAAGGTAGTAACAATTAACGAAAAGTTGGAAGGCACATTAACTGGAGTTGCCATTGATCACATTCAACTGACCATTAATAATTTGAACTATCATATACGGTTTCAGCATATCACTTATTTTGTCGGAAAACCGTAATAGCTGTATGAGAGAGTCTGCAAGGGCTCTTTTTTTGTGTGTATTTTTACAAAATCTAAACATATCTGCTTAGTTCCATGTGGTAAAATTTACATATTACTATTAGCGAGGTGATTAAATGACTTATTTTTATAACTTTCTTCTAGCGATCTTTCTTACTGCTTCATCCTATTTTATTGGAAGCTTGCTTCTAAATAACGGTATCACAATTATAGCAGCAATCATCATTGGTGCTTCCGTCGTTTCACTAGGCTCTATAACCGAAGCACTTGGCGCACCCATTTGGTTAATCGTACTTGTTCCTTTTCCAGTGGGTATGACTCTGCTTTTTCTATTTCTTAGAGAGCCCATTCATGTTTGGCTCATTACATACATGACAACCTTGGCGCTATACACGGTTATCCATGTGGTTATGAGCTACTTCTTTAAGTTCCATTCGCTAATACCAGCTTGGAAGCTTGGGGGATCATAAGGATAAAGCGAGCAAGATAAAACTTAAATTTTTTTACAAGATCGTTCTATTGCGCATCAGACACTCGCTTTCCGCAGGGAGCAAGACTTCAGCCTCACGGAAATTCGTCGGGTCTCCCCCCCTCTTCGCACTTGAGTCGAGTGTCCTGTGCTCCATTTCACTATGTTCCAAAAATAAGAAAAACCGTTATCTCTTCCTCCACTTCATTCCTGTTTAACAGTCCTTCTTCTATTCATTTCTTATACAAAATCACAAGCCAATTTTGCCAGCATAAGCGAGTAGAAAAACTAAATAATACACAGGCATAAATAAACATTTCAAGGTAATCCTAAAAAAAAATGTACAAAAGGTGATTACTGATGGATTTAAATCCAATGGATGTATTAAAACCTATTCAATTAAGTTCAGACTCTTTAAATGAAAATCAACCTTTAACAGCCGTTGAATTGGGAAAACTTTGGGCTACATACACAGGCAACAGCATGTCTCAGCAGATCCTTACTTATTTTCTTCAGCATTGTGACGATGAACATATAAAAATTCTGCTGGAAAATGGAATTGCTTTGACGAAGGATTTCATGGAGCGGATCGAATATTTTTTTAAGAAAAGTCATTTTCCAATCCCGCGAGGATTTACAGAAGAAGATGTTAACCTCGGTGCACCGAGGCTATATGATGACACTTTTTATGTACACTACCTGAAATATGCTATCAAAGCCGGAATGAGCATTTATGCTGTAGCGATCCCTTTAATCATGAGGAAAGATATAAATGAATTTTTTACTTATTGCAATAAATGTGCCATGGTACTTGTAGATCAGATTAATACGGTATTATCTGAAAAAAAGTTAATAGCAAAGCCGCCTATTATTCCCATTCCGGATAGCAACGACTTTATTCAGAAACAAAATTACTTAGCAGGTTTTATAGGTGATGTTCGGCCCCTTCATGCGTTAGAAATCGCTCATCTTTACGATAATATTGAAAATAACACAACAAGCAAGACACTATTACTAGGTTTCTACCAGGTGGTCAGAGATGATAAAATTAAAGCTTTGTTTAAACGCGGGTTAGACATGACCGAAAAATCTGTAAAACAGTTTATGGAGAAACTGCATGTTGAAAGCCTGCAGTCACCAGCCCATCTTGATCATCTTGTTGCCCCATCAACCTATCCGCCTTTTTCTGATAAAATTATGCTATTTCATAAGGTGGACATGTTCTCAATTAAACTGAGATCATTTGCAAACTCCATAGCTGTTAACGGACGTAGAGATATTGCCCTTATGTATGGAAGAAATTTAATGAATGTTGGATTATTTGTCGATGATGGCGCGAACATTCTCATTGATCATGGCTGGATGGAATCACCGCCTAAGGCTTATGATCGAACATGACGTTCAATCATTTAATCTATACAGCATTCTCATTATACCTATGCACATACTTTAACGAGAAAAACTTTAACAGCCTTCCACATTTCATCAAGGAAGGCTGCTTGTTATATAAATCAAGGAGATTAGCCTTTCCGGTCTTTTACATTCTCAAGCGTAGACTCTCCAGCTTGATCTGTTTTTTGGATAACGGAAATGCTTCCATCCGTTTCTAGCACGACCGCTTCAACTTGACCCATCGAACGAATACCGTTTGACCTGGCTGCCTGAAGAATTTCTACTTTAAGCACCCTTTTCCGCTTCATAACATCATAGAAATAGCAGCCTTCACGGTATAAAAATTGGGGATTAGACTTAATCATATTGCTTACTCTGCCTGAGCGCACCGAAAAGAAAGCAATAAAATACTGCAGTGCAATTAATATAAAGAACGCCGTAAGTCCCTCCGCTAAAGCGACATCCTTGCTTAAAAGGATCGTTGCTAATGTTGATCCAAGTGCCACCGTAACAACCAAGTCAAAAGCGTTCATTTTTGAAAGTGTGCGTTTTCCTGAAACTCTTAAGAACAAGACGAGCCCGGCATATGCTAATACACCAATTAAAATCGTCCGTCCAATCGTTGCCCAATCATCAAAAAACATCGTATCCCCCTTAAATCTATAAATGTCAAAAGTTTGTCCAGTAAAATGTCCTTCTCCTTTATTTTCTGTACCCTATTTTAAGCGAGGTATTTCATGACTGAAAAAAAAGAATACGAAACCCGGCAGACTGTAGATCTGCCGGGTTTATTATTTATGAGACTTCACTTCGAGTCTTCCTAAGCGTACTTCTTATTTTCATCATTATTACTAAAGAATGCCTTCATCGCATGAAACACATCCGCTTTTTGCTTTAAAATATAATGGCGAAAATGTTCGTTTTTAATGTTTTTGTAGGCGGACATAAGGGTGGAATGACGATTATATTGGTTGACTTCCCCATAGCCGAACATATTGGATTTCTTGATGAGTTCTTCGACGAGTTTGACGCAGCGGGCATTGTCTGAGGTAAGATTGTCACCGTCTGAGAAGTGAAAAGGATAGATGTTGAATTGTGCTGGATCATATTTAGTGTCAATAAGTTCAAGTGCTTTTCGATAAACAGATGAACAAATGGTTCCCCCGCTTTCCCCTTTCGAGAAAAAGTCTTCCTCGGAGACCACTTTTGCCTCTGTATGGTGGGCGATAAATTCGATTTCAACTGTTTCATATTTTGTGCGCAGAAAACGGGTCATCCAGAAAAAGAAGCTTCTCGCCATATACTTCTCCCAGATGCCCATCGATCCGCTCGTATCCATCATCGCGAGCACAACGGCCTTTGATTCTGGTTTGACAACCTCATTCCAGGTTTTGAACTTTAAATCTTCCTGATATATTGGGTGGAAGGATGCTTTACCTGCCATCGCATTTCGTTTGAAGGCCGTCATCATCGTTCTTTTTTTATCAATATTGCCCATTAAACCGGTTTTGCGGATATCATTAAATTCAATGTTTTCAACTAGCTGTTCTTGGTTTTGCTTTTTCTTCAAGTTAGGCAGTTCTAAATGCTGGAACAGGGCCTCTTCAATTTCCATCATGGAAACTTCTGCTTCAAAATAATCCTCTCCCGCCTGGTCTCCTGCACCTTGACCTTTGCCTGGACCTTTTTGTCTCTGAGATCCATCACGGGCCACAACATCGCCAATTTTGCTTTCACCGTCACCTTGACCAACATGCTTATTCTTATCATAGTTATAGCGGATTTTATATTCGTCCAAAGATCTAATCGGGATTTTGACGACTTCCCTTCCATTCGACATGACAATATTTTCTTCGGTGATCAAATCAGGTAAGTTATTGCGAATCGCATCCTGGACTCTGTCCTGATGTCGCTGCTGATCATCATGGCCTTTGCGATGGAGGGTCCAATCTTCCTGGGAAATCACAAACTGATGTTTATTTGTCTCGTTCACGTATACTCCCTCCTTATAAACTAGCCTAAAAATAATAAGCTTCACAGATCTTCTTACTCACATTTGTTATTGCAAGACTGAAAAATTTCTTTATTGTTCATGCACATTTCGTATCTGCTGACATACTATATTCCGAGTGTCAATTTGGAAATATCTTTTCAAGGGATGAAGTAATAACGGCTCTAGTTTTTTTCCATTTAAAAAATGGTGTATTACTTTATCATATGCAATGAGACAAAATAATTTACAAATTATTTCGACAATAGTACATGAAAATTTGTTTTGGACAAGCCTAATTTCAGCTCAATTATTTTAGGGAAAATAAAACCTTCGCTTACGATCGGCGAAGGTTTTTATCTGTATCTTTATATTGGACAGGGTCAGGAATCTTTTGATCTTCCTTTAATTCTTTATTTGTGCGCAGATTCTCCATTTGATTTCCGAGGTTTTTCATTTCTTCCACATTTTCAGCCATTGAACTATTGCGGGGTTTAAAGTTTTTATCAAGCTCATACTTTTTCATGCTATCACCTCAGGTTTTCTTTACCCTTGTGGCGGACAGCCTCAAACATGAGCGTTTATCGATTTAATAAGCTCCCCACATATTTGAGAAGTTCATTTGCAGAAGATGAATTATAGCCATGTTCATCAATAAGGCGGGCTACAACCTCATTTACCTTTTTCAGCTGCTGTTCATCAGGCGTTTTTGAAGAGGTCGTAATCTTAACGACATCTTTAAGATCAGCGAAGAGCTTTTTCTGGATCGCTTCCCGAAGACGATCATGTGAATTATAATCAAATCGCTTTCCTTTGCGGGCATAAGCCGAGATTCTGATAAGAATTTCTTCTCGGAATGCCTTCTTCGCATTTTCCGAAATGCCAATTTGCTCTTCAATCGACCGCATCAGTTTTTCGTCTGGATTAATTTCTTCTCCAGTCAGCGGGTCACGGAGCTTTACCTTATTGCAATATGCTTCCACATTATCAAGGTAGTTTTCCATCAATGTTTTTGCAGATTCTTCATATGAATACACAAATGCTTTCTGAACTTCCTTCTTCGCAATATCATCATATTCTTTTCTGGCAAGCGAAATAAAGTTTAAGTACCTTTCCTTTTGCTCTGCTGTAATCGAAGGGTGCTGATCAAGTCCTTCTTTTAAAGAGCGAAGGACATCAAGAGCATTAATAGACGTAATATTTTTCCGGATGATAGTAGAAGAGATTCGATTGATCACATAACGCGGATCAATGCCGCTCATTCCTTCATCATTATGTTCTTTTTTCAATTCCTCGACATCTGCAGTGTTATAGCCTTCCACATTTTCACCATCATAGAGTCGCATCTTTTTAACTAAATCAATGTCCCCTTTTTTCGGGTCCTTTAGTCTCGTTAAAATCGTAAACATAGCAGCGACCTTTAAAGTATGCGGCGCAATATGCACATCAGCTACATCACTTTCCCGGATCATCTTTTCATATATTTTTTCTTCTTCCGTTACCTTTAAGTTATATGGAATCGGCATAACGATAATTCTTGAATGCAATGCCTCGTTCTTTTTATTAGAGATAAATGAGCGATATTCCGTTTCATTTGTATGTGCCACGATTAACTCGTCAGCAGAAATGAGGGCAAATCGTCCCGCCTTGAAGTTTCCTTCTTGCGTGAGTGATAATAGATGCCACAGGAATTTTTCGTCACATTTCAGCATCTCCTGGAATTCCATCATGCCTCGGTTTGCTTTATTCAGTTCTCCATCAAAACGGTACGCACGCGGATCAGATTCAGATCCATATTCTGCAATCGTCGAAAAATCAATGCTGCCTGTTAAATCAGCGATATCCTGTGATTTTGGATCTGATGGGCTGAATGTTCCAATTCCAACACGACGATCTTCTGAAAAGATGACTCTTTCAATCATAACATCTTCAATTTTCCCGCCATACTCTTCCTCAAGCCTCATCATATTAAGAGGCGATAAGTTTCCTTCAATACGGATTCCATATTCATCAAGGAAATCCTTGCGTAAATGATGCGGAATTAAATGCAGGGGATCTTCGTGCATTGGGCACCCTTTAATAGCAAAGACTGCTCCCCGCTCTGAATGGGAATAGGCTTCTAAACCCCGCTTTAGCATAGTCACTAAAGTCGATTTACCGCCGCTTACAGGTCCCATCAGCAATAGAATCCGTTTGCGGACATCCAGCCGTTTGGCAGCAGGATGGAAATATTCTTCTACAAGCCTTTCCAGCGATTCCTCAAGTCCAAACAACTGGTCACTGAAAAATTGATATTTTTTCTGCCCTTTTACATCGTCAATTCCCGCGTCTTTAATCATATTATAAACACGTGAATGTGCGGACTGGGCAACCCATGGCTTTTCTTTTATAATTTCTAAATACTCACCGAAAGTCCCTTCCCATTTCAGCTTTTCCTCTTCGTGGCGATACATCTCAATTTTTTTTAGAATATCCATATGGACCTCCCCCTGTCACATTATCAGAGACGATTAATATACTCTATGCTCCATGTTTATCGAACATGCGCGAACAAGGGATAGTTTCAGAAGGTAATTTTTACAATATTCACATAATGGTGCTATTTATAAAGAATGATAACTTCTTCTTGAAGATCAAGTAAACACTTACAATTTTTTCACTCATGACATTCACAGTTTTCTTACAATAGGATATAATAAGCTTATATGCTTGTGGAATGTTTCAGAAAAAGGAGGATACATAACATGGGTACAATTATTATTCTTGGTGTCATGGCTGCTTTCCTTGTTGCTATTTTCACAGCAGGCTACGACGATAAACCAGGCATTAATAAAAAATAAAAAACTGCTGGCGTGCTGCCAGCAGTTTTTTATTTTGAGTTTCGGTACTCATTTTTTTGGATTATACAAGTACGGTGGTAGCAGTTTGATTGTACTTCATTTACGGATTACTGGATCACAGGGGTGTGTTTTCGCTGCTTTTGTTACACCATTTACCAGATTCCGGATTTCAGACGTGTGTTTCAGCTGGTTTCACGACAACATTTACCATATGCTGGATTTTAGTGGGGGGTTCCTTTCTTTTCGCGACACTATTTACCAATTACTGGTTTTTAGTGGGGTGTTTCCTCTCTTTTCACCACACTACTTGCCAATTACTGGTTTTTAGTGGGGTGTTTCCACTGTTTTTGCGACTCTATTTACCATTTCCTGGATTTAAGTGGGGTGTTTCTGCTGTTTCCGCGACTCTATATACCTATCACTGGATTTCAAAGGTGTATTTAAGCTATTCCCCCCCCTCCATCTACCAACAAGTTACTCTATTTTCTTTGTTATGTTTTACCAAGCGCGATTATACCATTTTCAAACACCTTCACATTCCAGTTACCGAAATCAAAAGACCTGATTCCGCATGTCACAGGCTCAGGTCTCCGAATATACACTATTTCAAATCAAACCCCTGCTTTTTCACAAATTCCTTCATATACATTCTTGTTTGTTTTTCAAGCATTTGAGCCATCTGGCCTGTCCACGTGTCAGATCTATTTCCATCTGTCCGCTCCTGATAGTATTTAGAAATGATCTCATCATATAAAGAAAGCTGTTTTTTATAGGCTTCAGTGTCTTGGTTATATTCATTTTCATGGTAAATGTGTTCAAAAGGAAGACGCGGCTTCTGCTCATTTTCTTTTTGCGGATAGCCTACCGTCAGGCCGAATAGCGGAATAACGCGTTTTGGTGTTTTCAAGAGTGCTGATACAGCTTCCAAATTATTGCGGATGCCGCCAATATAGCAGATGCCAAGACCCATGGACTCGGCTGCAATCGCAGCATTTTGTGCTGCTAAAGCTGCATCAATCAGAGCAACCATGAATTTTTCCGTGCTTTCAATAGATGGCAAAACATCCTTCTTTTCGAGCTCCCCAATGAGCTCATGCCGATGTAGATCAGCGCAAAACACAAAAAAGTGACCATTTTTTGCTACATATTCCTGGCCGCCAGCTAGAGCAGCAAGCTGGTCTTTCTTCTCTTGATCTGTTACTCCAATGATGGAATACGCCTGAATAAAACTGGAAGTTGAAGCTGCCTGTGCAGATGCAACAATGGCTTTAATTTGTTCGTCAGATAATGGCTTGTCTTCAAAAAAGCGAACAGAGCTGTGATTTTGAAGTAATTTAATTGTTTCATTCATGGGTCATGTTCCTCTCTTTTTTAGTAAGAATTTCCGCGAAAAAGGATAAAACAAGACCTGAACAAATTGCTCAGGTCTATTTTAAATGAATATAGTCTTGCTGTCTTAGCGCTTCATAAATAAGAATCGCAGCTGTATTCGATAAATTCAGCGAGCGGACATTATTATTCATCGGAATGCGCAGGGCACGATCTTTGTTGCTTTCGATAACATCCTTTGGAAGACCTGTTGTTTCCTTGCCGAAAATAAAAAAGTAATCTTTGTTTTGATCACTATAATCAAATGTCGAATGTGGCTGTGTGCCAAACTTAGTTAAATAAAAGAACTCTCCGCCCTCATTTTGTTTATAAAAGTCATCTAATGAATCATGATAAATAATATTCACAAATTCCCAGTAATCAAGTCCTGCACGCTTCAGCATTTTATCGTCAGTTGAAAAGCCAAGTGGACGAATTAGATGCAGTGTTGTGTCAGTTGCTGCACAAGTACGGGCAATATTGCCGGTGTTTGCGGGGATTTCTGGCTGATAGAGTACAATATGTAGTGCCATGTCTTTCACCTCTAAAAATATGTCTGATTCATTATATCACTTTGAATGAAAAATTTTAAACTTCTAGTTCTAATCGTTTATGGAAAAAAACTTATATTTTATGTTCGGTGTATAAGCAGTGGAATCCTCATATGCCCAATAGCGCATACGGCTATTTGTGGTATGAGCATTAACGAGCGGCATTCCATCAGCGTCTTTTTCTGTCACAATGGTAGTATGATCAAAACGGCCATCTCCCTGAAAGTCATAACAGATGACATCTCCAGGAAGCAGTTGCTCTGGCGATGCTACTTCCTTCGCCTGAAGACCTGCATTTGAGCCAGGTAAATGCCAGCGCATGGCATTTGCTACCGTCCAGCTGTAGCTCCAATTATTGTTTTGCATCCACCAGCCTTTTCCTCTATTCGGATAGCCTCTCATCGGCGCACCGCCCGCATGCAGACATTGGGAAATATAATTTGTACAATCAACATCGAAGCTTTTAAACGCGGGATTATAGCTGTTCCACCAGGTTTCAGCGTATTGAACGGCCTTCAAACGATTATAATGAAATTTTAGTCTTACTTCAGCTTCTCCGATCTCTTGAAGATCATTCAGCATGCTTTGCTTTTGATAATCCGGCTCAATTTCTTTATCATCAACAAGCACACCTTTATAAAACTCAGCCTCCCGCTCTTCTATCTCTTCTTCTATATATAAGGAGGATTTTTGTTTAATTAAGTATTGGAAATGAGCACGATATCGCACAAGCTCTGTTTCATTTTCTCCTTGTTCTTTTTTTATAATCGCTCCTGTTGCTTTCGCTTTAACGATTTCAGCATTCCGTAGCTGCAGGCCGCCTATCTTACGTTCAACTTTTGAATCGGATGAATTAGAGAGCCTTTCAGATGATACATATAACCCAACCATATTCTCTAAATGTTTCTTTAATTGGTCTCTCACTGCGCATCTCTCCCTTCCCCTTATACTTATGAAGGAAAAGTCATTTTCACAATAAAAAAATGAGAGGACAAGCCTCTCATCCCAATTAAAATATTTAAAAGCCTGCAGCTCCATGACCTTTAGAAGCTAAACACTATCAAAAAATTTTATAAGAAAGAAAGTCCTTTTTGGATTTCTTCCAAAGCTTCCGGATCCTGCTCGGTTGTTAGGGCCTTCTCTAATTCCTGCTTCGCCTTTTCTCCGCCAATCTTTCCTAGCGCCCATGCACTTGTGCCGCGTATGACAGGACGTGGATCTGTAAACATCAAGTCACTCAGATCATCAACGGCTGTTTCATCTTTAAAATGAGCTAAGGCAAGAATGGCATTACGCTGAATTGGTTTCTTTCCGCGCCATGAGCCGGACATGCGGCCAAACCTCTGCTTAAACTCCTTGTTGCTCATTTTTAAAATGGGCTTTAACAGTGGCTTCACGTCTTCTGAATTAGGCTCCATTTCAGGGTGAAAATGAAAATCTTTGCCTTTATTTTCAGGACAAACGGTTTGGCATGTATCACAGCCATAGATGCGATTGCCCAATTCTTCCCGAAATTCATCCGGCATAAAGCCTTTTGTTTGTGTTAAAAAAGCAATGCAGCGCTGAGCATTAAGCTGACCGGGATTCACCAAGGCTCCAGTCGGACAGGCATCCATACATTTCGTGCACGTACCGCAGCGATCCTCAATCGGCTTATCCGGTGCAAATGGAATGTTTGAAATGATTTCCCCTAAATATACATAGGAGCCGAATTCTGGTGTAATGATGGAACAATTCTTCCCAGTCCAGCCGATTCCCGCTCTTTCAGCAACTGCCCGATCGACAAGCTCACCCGTGTCGACCATAAATTTAAATCGTGCATCCGGCACTTTTTCAGCGATATAGTTCTGCAGCTGCTGAAGACGATTGCGTAAAATATGGTGATAATCTTCTCCCCAAGACGCGCGGCAGAAGATGCCCCTTCTTTCCCCTTTTTTCCCTGCAACCCGTTCCCTCATTTTTGAAGGATAAGCGAGAGCAATGGAAATGATCGATTGGGGTTGATCCAAAAGCAATGCCGGTGTAACTCTTTTATCCAGATCAGGCTCTTCAAAGCCGGAGTGATAATTCAGTTCAATTTGCTTCATTAATATATTTTTTAGACCAGTAAAGGTATCGGCTGTTGTAAAGCCGATTTTATCAATCCCGATTGACTTGCTGTATTGAATAATATCTTGTTTTAATTCTTCTACTTTCATGCAGTACACCAACTCACTAACCTTTTAATGAAAAAATCATTATTCTTATGATAAACTATTTCTAATCTATTTTGGAGGTGGAAACATTGGAAATTAACATTTCACCTGAATTGAGCACATTAATTCCTCAATTTAAAATCGGCGTGATTACATACCATGATATTCAAGTTGACCAATCTCCGCAAATGGTAAAGGGCCGTTTGCAATTATTTCAGGAGTCTCTTTATTTTGATTATGAGGATAAAAAAGTCACCGAGATCGAAGCAATTCAGGAATGGCGTCAGATTTTTAAAGCTTGCGGAAAGGATCCTAACCGCTATCGGCATTCCGCTGAAGCACTTTACAGACGAGTACTAAAGCAAAATTATCTGCAGTCTGTACATAGTGCGATTGATTTGAATAATTTCTTTTCGTTAAAATATCAAGTACCAATCGGAATTTATGATGCAGACAAGCTTTCTGGTCCAGTCCAAATTCGACTTGGTGAAGAGAATGAATCCTATATCGGTTTAAACGGAAGAGAAAACTCTGTCCACCGGTTACTTGTCGCAGCCGATGAATCTGGTCCATTTGGCAGCCCATTCGTGGATTCAGAACGCACGGCTGTCACAGAAGAAACCGTGAATGCGCTGCAGATTGTCTTTCATCGCCCATCTATTGCGATGGAAGAAGCCGAAGAAATGACTGTCTCTTTGAAGGATATGTTTCTTCAAGTGCATGGGGGTACTGGTAAGGTCCGCATGATTGATTAGTATGGAAGATGCGCGTCCGTCTGCTGCTTGTTGTGCAGGCGGGCGTTTTTTCTGTGTGCGGAGAGATGAAATAAGTGATGGTTTTGTGTTTGGCGGATAAATGGGGGTTTTTGGCGGATATATTTTTTAACGGCGGATAAAAAATTTTAACGGCGGATAAATGCCTGAAAATGGCGGATATATTTTTCTGACGGCGGATAACTTTCTTTTGACAGCACATTTCCGCAGCTTCTGAGCATATATCGCCTAAAACAGAACCCTTCTCCAGCCAAAATGGCCTCACATTAAATGAAAACACTTTTTGAACATGAAAAAACGCAACATTTCGTTCTTATAGAAACGGAACACTGCGTTGGCTATGTATGGAGCGGGTGAAGGGAATCGAACCCTCATCATCAGCTTGGAAGGCTGAGGTTTTACCACTAAACTACACCCGCATTATAATAAATTTTGATAATCGAACTTCGATCTCACGAAAAGTCATGCCTCTTTCTCTGCCAGCTTATTCGAGAAGCTAATGCGTCGAGGCAACTCGTAGTTGTTTCATGGATGCTTCGCTCGTGGCTGAGGTTTTACCACTAAACTACACCCGCATTACTATAAAAATATGCATTAAACTGATTAACAGAACTGCAAAATCTATCGAATTTTGTCGAATATTCCCGCTGACTACTTTTATTATTCTAGTATATTTATCCTCTATCGTCAACAGGTTTTTCATTTTTCTTTAACAAATGTTTAATTAAATCTTAATAAACCCACAACAATTTATAAAAGTTTTACAATAACAACTTCCATCAGCCTGGTGTTTTCAACCTATTACTCCCCTTAATTACTACTAATAATAGACTGTAATACTCATTATTTTGTTTTAGTACAGCTTATGACTGGACAAAGTATCAGAATGGAACGGTTTCTGACAGCCCGTATACACCTCATGCAAGAAACAGGAGACTATTTCTATTACTCTAACAGTAAAGATCAGGACAGGACAAGCTCTACCGCATGAAAAAGGATGGTACAGGCAAAACGAAGCTGATCATTGCAAGAGCACCTTATTTTGTCATCACGCACAACAAGATTTACTTCAGCAACTATTCAAATGGCGGATATTTGCATAAAGCAACACTAGCAGGCAATCACGCTAAACCTTTTAATAAAGTACATTCAATTGATCTTTTCATCGATCAAAACAAGCTATACTATACGAATAAAAAAACAAATAAACAAGCTTCCTTTAAAACGAATTAAATAGAAAACGGGATGGCACATAATGCCCTCCCGATTTTTTCAATAAATCACCTGCTTCTCCGCTCAACCAAATTAATCCCTAATCCCATTCCGACAATCCCGATTAAAAGCATGATTAGCAATGACATCGTTATGTCAGCTAACCCAGCATCATAAAAGATTACATTCATGATGGCATCCATTGCATGGGCCATCGGGAATAGATCCGCGACAAACAGCAGTACTGGATTAGAAATCGTTCCTGGCATCATGTAGGATCCACTAATCAGAGGAATTAGCGGTATGATGGATGGATAAATCGCATAAAACTGTTCTGGTGTTTTTACAAAGCCAGTAATCAGCATAGCAATGCTGATCATGCTGAATACAAACAGAGCAGATGCGAGTATGATCAGCCAAAACTGATTTCCAAGATCATACTTCAGCACGTATTTAAACAATAATAGTACGGCAACAATCTGAAACATGGAGATAAAGAAACTATATAAGATGTACCCTGTATACATTTTGGTTTTGCTGATCGGTGCAAGAATCATACGGTCCCAAACACCGGATACTTTATCATGTGTTACATTATTTACTCTAAAGCCAAGGATAAAGGTGGCAATTAGAAGAGTAAAAGCAAACATTAACTGTGTTCTCATGTTATAGTCTGTCATCTCTTCATTATTAAGCCCGACCTTTTCCATTTGAACCGGGCCTGCTTGCAAGTACTTTTCTATATCATCTCTTGTCAGTTCATTTCCTTCTAAGTCTGTAATTGCACTGATCTCCGCTTCTCTCTGAAACACGGAATGAACATGCTGCTGCATATATGAAACATCTGTTATTTCATCACTCGTGATGATCTTATAGTCATTCTCCATTAACTTTACAGCAGATTCAATATTACCTTCTTCCAAATCTGCTTTTACCAGCACCGAATCGGCAATGGTGAATTCCAAAGAGCCGTCAGTATTCAACAGCTTCTCCCATTTCTTTTCGATTTGATCAGCATTTGCTTCTTCACTATAAATGACAAAAGAAGAGGGGGAGTTAGCACCGCCTGTAAAAATGATGGTGGCCAATACACTGCCTGCTATTAATAAAATTAAGAATAAGGGCACTCGCCGATCCTTTGCAAATTGCGCCCATATAACAGATCTCATCATTTCGCATTCCCCCTTTTCGGATACAGCAGGATTCCAATAATGACAAGCAAAAGAAAGAATCCTATAAGCAGCAGACCAGGGAGTAAAATAGAAGATACTGATTCATTTTGCACCCAATCTGTATAGATGACTAGCGCGAGGCCATTTGGTGTCCATTCCCCAATTTGCTGAAGCCAGTTTGGCAGAATATAGACTGGAACAAAGCCGCCCCCAATTGCTCCTAATACGATCACCACAAACATAAATAAACCATTTGCAGCATCAATATTTTTCACTCTTAATGAAACGGAAGTAAAAGCGGCAGATAGGCCGGCAATGGACAAAGCTATTAACGTAATGATGAACATTAAACCTGCCCAAAATGAAGCAGAACGGTCAGGAAACACATCTAATAGGAAATTGGAGGTGAGAAGCACGAATAATAGCTGAATCCAAGCTAAACAAAAGGTTGAGACCATCTTCCCCATTAAAAATTGTGTTGGATGTGCATTCGATATATATATTCGATTCACAACCTGCTGTCTGATTTCTTCACCCGTTTTGATCGCGACTGTTGCTGCTAAAAACAAAGCAAAAAGCGCCCCCATGGTTACTGCATAATATTGTGCAACAGTAAGTGTAAAGGGTGTATGAGTCTCAACTGTCTCAACCCCTCCTTGCGGCGCATGCACAATGGCGTTTTCAGACCCTTCAACCTTTGATAGTGCAAACTGATAATTCAGTTGATCGATAAACCCATCAATTACATTAAATAAAATGTTATTTTCATTTGTATTGTTTTCCAGTTTATAACGCAATTGGGCTGCCGGAGCTTCGCCTGTGATCGAAGAATATAGTGTTTCTGCTGTATACCCGTCAGGTATCACAAGAATACCGTCCAGTTCGCCATCCTCAACTCTTTGATTGGCTTCATCCTCATCCAATTTCTGAACAGTCACAAAGTCTTTTATTTCTTCACTATTAAAATAGGTAAACAATTGATCCACAGGCTGCAATGCATACATATTTTCTGAAACAGCTAGAGCATTCGCTTCTGTAAAAGATGCCTCATTGACCAGCTTTTCCTGTAAAACCGTCATGGCTTCCTCTTGTTCGTCCTGATTCACAATTCCCAATTGTAAATCCAATTGATTATCTTCATCGTCACTCATAACCCCAGAAAGAGCAAAATTCAACACGATAATAAGTAAAATCGGGAGCAGCAGTGCAATAAGTGTTTCCTTGCGATCACGCCAGAAAATTAACAAATCTTTTTTAATAAAATGACTCATTATGCCCCTCCCTCCTAGTCTCTTAAAGTGCGCCCAGTTAAATGTAAAAAGACATCCTCAAGGCTTGGTGTTTCTGTATGGAAATTAACGATCTGCAGATGATGTTTCTCAGCGAGATGAACGAGATTGCTAATAAGGTTGGTGCCCTTTTTCGCAATAATTTTCAATTGCAGATTTGAGGCTTCGACCTTGCTGATTCCTTCCATTTCCTTTACTTCCTCAATAAACGATTCATCTAAATGGTTCAACTCTACTTTGTTTGTATCCTCTGAAGATAAAATACTGAGTAACTCAAGTTTTGTTCCAGCAGCAATGACGGCACCATGATCCATAATGTACAGTCGGTCACAGAGCTGTTCAACTTCCTCCATGTAATGACTTGTATATAGAATAGTAGTGCCCTTCTCTTTATTCAGATTTTTGACCGTTTCTAAGATGTGGTTCCGTGATTGAGGGTCAATTCCTACGGTTGGTTCATCAAGAATGAGAATTTCCGGCTCATGCAGAAGTGCCGCCGCAATGTTAATTCTGCGCTTCATGCCGCCCGAAAAAGTTTTGACGATTCCTTTTTGGCGATCCTTCAGCCCAACCATTTCAAGAGCATCCTGAATTCGATTCTCCAGCTTCTGCCCTTTCAAATTATAAATGGAGCCGAAAAAGCGTAAATTTTCATAAGCGGAAAGCTCCTGATATAAGGCAATTTCCTGTGGAACAACGCCTAATACCTTGCGAAGTTCATCTGGTTTACCAAGCGTATTGACCCCATTTAATTTAATCTCACCGCTGGTCGGCTTTAATAATGTAGACATCATTG
This sequence comes from Cytobacillus gottheilii, assembly GCF_900166665.1. Classification (GTDB taxonomy): domain Bacteria; phylum Bacillota; class Bacilli; order Bacillales; family Cytobacillaceae; genus Cytobacillus; species Cytobacillus gottheilii_A. Next base: position 3,458,401 of record NZ_LT800494.1, read on the forward strand.
AAATAGTTGTTGACTTCCCGGCTCCGTTTGGACCTAATAAACCGACTGATTCACCCTGATCTAAATATAAATTAACGTTTTGCACGGCTTTATTTCCTTTAAATGATTTGCTTAAATCAACCGTCTCAAGCATCTAACTTCCTCCTTTTTTTGGCTCTGAAAAGTACTGGCACCAATTGGCACAGCAGCCTTACTGCTCTTGATATTTCTAAGTATAAAATAAAAAAACCAGCGTCAATACTGACCCTAGTCATTCAAGGAAAAGGACATTGTTACTTTAGTCATTTTTTCTTTTTCGCAACTCGTTTTGCCGAAGTGCAGAGTATAATTTTGTGTTTTCCAGCCAAAAATTTTGTTAATCATAGGCTTTTTATAAAATTCGTCCGATTTTCTGGTTTTCAGTCGAGTATTAATTGGTTTCTAATAAAAATTTTTCGCTTCCGAGCAAACAAATTCGGTTTCCTATCAAACAATTTGCGTTTCCTATCAAACAAATTTAGTTTCCTATCAGAAATTTTCAGTTTCCTATCAAACAAAACCGCCTTCCTATTAAAAATTTTCATTTCCTATCAATCAAACCCGCTTTCCTATCAAAATTTTTCATTTTCCTATCAAACAAACCCGCTTTCCTATCAAAAATCTTCAGTTTCCTATCAAACACACCCCTACAAGCACCTAACTCACCAAAATACAACTAACTCATACAAGCCTGCTTCGAATCGCATAAATCGCCAGCTGTGTCCGGTCTCTTAGTTCTAATTTATCCAATATATGACTGATCTGATTTTTAACCGTGCCAACAGATAATCCTAAACGATCGGCAATCTCCTTATTGTTTAAGCCTTCGCCAATGCATTTTAAGATGCCTCTTTCTCTTGGTGTTAAATCCGGATGTACGGATTGATCCTGTTCATTCTGCAGCAGTGCAGGCACGACTTTGGCCGCAACCTGCCCTTCCAGTGAAAGGGCGCCTTTTACTGAGTCTTTAATGGCTCTCAGCAGTGATTCTGTATCTCCATTTTTAAGCATATAGCCGCTGACGCCTAGTTTTAAGGCATCCATTACATACTGTTCGTCATCAAAAGTTGTGAGCATTAAAATTTTCATATGCGGGAATCTCATCCTAAGAATTTTTGCTGCCTCAATTCCATCCATCTCAGGCATGCGGATATCCAGGATCGCTACATCAAAATGATGTTTTTCGCATAACTCGACTGCTTCCTTCCCGTTCCCAGCTTCTCCTTTTACTTTCACTTCCGGATCCGTTTCAATCATGGCCTTTAACCCTTGCCGAACCATCACTTGATCTTCTGCCAACATTACTTTAATCATTTCTCCCACTCCGATCAGTCAATCGAATAACGCCTCTTATCATAAATTCTCTTTCATTGTTTACTACTTCTAATATACCTCCGACTTTCTCAAGACGGTCTCTCATGGCCTTTAAGCCATAGCCTTCTTCAAAATACACTTTCTCTGCAGTGGCATTTGATACCTCAAAGCGGAAAATGCTTCCGCCTGGTGATTCAAATAACACCTGTGCATCCTTTGTATGTGCATGCTTCATAATATTTGTAAGACCTTCCTGCACAGCCCGGTATATGGCAAAGGATTGTTCTCCTGTTAGCGGAGCAGCAAAGGCGCCATGTTTTACAATGAAATTTATTTTCATAAAGCTTTCTAATTCCAATTTGCGGATCAGCCGAATGACACCTTGCAGCCCTCCGACTTCTCTGTCTTTGAAGGATCGGACAGCTCTTCTCGTCTCTTCCAGACTCTGCTGTGCAAGCTCCTTTAATGCGGCAATTTTCTCTTTATCCTTTTCTTCCGCACTTAACCGAAACACTTCAAATTGCATGACAAGCGCTGTTAGTTTATGCCCAACTGAATCATGAATTTCATGACCAATTTGCATTCTCTCATCTTTTCTTGTCTGCTCTTCCTCTGTAACAAGCAGTCTTTTCATTCTGCGATATTCATGCTGCAGGGCATCGTTTCTCTCCTGCACTTCCGAAACTTTTCTATGTAATGTTTGATAATAAAGGAGAGCACAAATTACAAGCAAATAAATGAGGCCATACCAAGCAAAACTTCCTGCAGTAAGCTGTGTCTGTAAAAATGTAAAGTACTCTCCCCCGCTTATAATCGCAATAATAAGAATACTTTTTAGACGCGATAAGTAAAAGACAGCTTCAGCCATAATTAATATTTGTATTAGGAGCATATACCGGGGAAACCCATCACCATCAGGGTAGAAAATAAATACACTTAAAACACCTTGCACACAAAAAATAGCAGTCTGCAGCCATTCCCTGTCCTTAAAGAGAGGCAAAATAAATACCAGCAGCAAAAAGAAAGAAACACTGCCAATTTGCCATTCATTTAAGAACGGGTATAAGTCAATGAAGGTAAAAATCCAGACAATGCAGTGAAAGGCTAACCAAATTAAATACGTTTTTTTCATCTATAGGCTCCCAAAATTGTCATATTATTTACCATAATTATACTCGTAATGAATGGCTAAAGCACTCTCTTAATTGCAAATGAAAAAACATCTCCGTAAAAAAGCTTCCAATCCGTCAGACATATGCAGACAAATTGAAAGCTTAAAGGAATTATACAAACATACGATAAACCAGCGGCAGCAAAATGGATGTTATAATGGCAGCAACACTCATCGCCACACTCGCAGCAGCACCTTGAAGACTGCCCTCATTCAACGCCTGACTTGTTCCAATTCCATGCGAGACTGTCCCAATTCCGAGACCCCGTGCAAGCGGATCATGAATACGGAAAAAATTTAATATAGTCGAGCCCATTATAGCTCCAATGATTCCAGAAGCAACAACAAAGGTAGCCGCTAAGGTAGGATCTCCATCTAAAATTTTTACTGTATCTATCGCAACTGGCGTCGTAATGGCCTTAACAGCTGAGGCTGTTTGAATGGTCTCAGAAAGATTTAGCATCTTTGAAAGACTGACTGCAGCAAGGATAGTCGTACATGTACCGATCAGGATTCCACAGAAGACATTCCAAAACTTCTCACTGATGATCTCCCGGTGCATATACATTGGAACAGCGAGTGCTACTGTTGCTGGTCCAAGCATATAGGTTATGATGCTTTTGGATGTCCCATATTGATCATACGAAATATCAAATAATAAGAAAAAAATAATCATAAACGCAGATGCTGTTACAAGAGGAATCGTTATTGGAGATGGAAATTTCTTCGCGAATTTTCTTGCTGCTATGTATACTACAGCAGTCAGACATAAACTAAACAGCGTCAGAGTGTTCATGCTCCTTCACAACCTCCCTCTCTTTTTTTGATAAAAACTGCGATGCAGCACCTGTAGCAATCATGCCAATTAGCGTACTTGCCACAATCATAACAAGCAGCTGAATTCCGCTCGCTTTGATTAAATCTCCATAAGACATCAGCCCGATCACAAAAGGCAAAAACAAGAAGGTCAGATGTTTTGTTAAAAACAATGCACCTTTTTCAATTAATTTTAAAGAGATGATTTTCTTGGATAAAGCAAAATATAAAAGCAGCATTCCCAACACACTGCCGGGGATCGGCAAGTGCAATAACGAAACGGCATACTGAGAGCAAATATAAATCAGCCAAAGAATCAAGATTTGCCCTAAAAAAAACACTGCATTTTTCACAGTTTTCATCCTTCCATATAACTTAACGATTTTAAAAAAGTTCGCATAAACAAAGAAATACCTACAGTTAGGTATTTTAATAGAAAAGACTTCTTTCTTAAATGATACCTATTTTACAGCCTATAAATAGTTGTATCAATGACCTCCTTAAATATTTACAAGTATTTTAGTTCATTCTCCTATAAAGGTCCCTAACAAATATAGGTATATAACCAGGGCAAATACCCTTGAAGCTGAATATGTTGTCAATGTATTCATAATAAATAAGACGATGATGGAGGATCCCAAGTGAACAACCCTTATACACAGATGGTTTACCCAAGACAGATGGAAGCATCAATGCAGCCGAAGCAAGTCATTGTTGTTGAACCTTATGTTTACGCAGCGATCAGTTCTTTAGTTGGAAAACGTGCAGTTGTAGAAACATCCCGAGGCAGCGTATCAGGTACAGTTCTTGATGCAAAGCTTGATCACATCGCCATTCAAGAAGCTGAATCAACCTTCTTTATCCGCCTTTGTGAAATTGTATGGATTATGCCCGAATAAACAAGAAAAGCGGAAGCGCCTTGCTCAGCCCCGACAAGCATAAGACGAGATGGCTAGAAGGTTGTTCTTTAACCTTCTGGACAGATTGGCTTATGACCTCGAGGGGCTAGGCGCTGCAGCTAGACAGAGATTCACTTGCAATTAAATTTATTCACAGTGAATTTATCCTATTATCCCTTATAAAACAAGAAAAAATCTGAGGAGATGAAAATATGTACCGTCAAAACATGCAGCCTATGAACATGATGCAGCAGCCTGAACAAGTAATCGTAGTGGAGCCATTTGTGTATAATGCAGCAAGCTCCCTAGTTGGAAAAAGAGCTGTTATTGAAACATCTAGAGGAAGAATTTCAGGTAGTGTAATCGATGTTAAACCAGATCATATTGCCCTTCAAGAGCACGATTCAACGTTTTTTGTTCGCCTTTGTGAAGTGGTTTGGATTATGCCGGATACGACTCGTTAATAGATTTCTATTCTATAGGAAATTTATCTTATTTATAAAAAGGACCTAATTGGTCCTTTTTGCATTTACTCATTGTGTTCATAAATAAATAAACCATTAATCAATGATTCAAAATCAGAGGCGAGTTCAAGTATAAATATTTCATCTGTGTATTCTGCATCTACGTATATAATTGGTGGATTTTCTTTTGTTTCTCTATAATCCAGCGCAACCCATGAATGGCCGTCTCCGCATAACAGAACGATATGATTTGGAAGTCCCCATTCGTCTATATAGTATTGGTTGTCCAGAATCCCATCTTCATTAACGCCTCTAATGTGATCAACTGAAACATGATCGTCAGCCCAGCTTGTTGGAACAAGTGTGGGAAAGGCATCATACTCCAGATAGCCGCCATTTTGAATGCTGCATAGTTCAATATAAGATTTCGGCAATTTTACTCCTAGTTTAACTTCTGCTTCCTGCACCTTTTCCGGTGTTAACGCTGGCAAGCTTTCATTCCGGTAACTCCATACGTTTCTTATCATATTTCCTGCTCCTAATAGTCCATTTTATTGTATTGGTTCTGGGTATTTACTTATTATGATGGAGTCCAAATCGTATCAAATCCATTCTTAATCGAATAATCATAAAGCATGATCATTTTTTTCGATTTATAATTCTCCATCCAGTTTGTTACCACTTGATCTTCTTTCTTGTCATTCAGCTCAAGATTCCGCTCAATAATGAATTCAAGATAATCTCTTTTTGGCAGTTTGTCACTCTTTGAAGTGTTGCATTTATTACAGGATAGTACTAGATTCCAAATTTGATCTGATTGCACAAAAGACCAAGGTATGAAGTGATCCACATGTGTTTCTCTTGTAATCCCGGTTAACGGCTTACAACAATAAAAACAATCCGCACTAAAATACTCTAACAGGATTCTTTCAAATGGACGCAGTGAAGACCGCTTGGCAATGCTCTCAACCTTGCCTAACAGATAATTTATGCTTGGAACTTCATTCAGCTGTTCAATCATTGCTGCCAAATGATAGTTCGTCAGATTAACTATCAGCCTTTGATAATTCAGCATAAATCCATGTACAGCTGGACTTATTCTCAGGATTTCCTGCCGGTGATCAAACGAATAAAAACTTCCCCTTGTATCTCCATAAAGCGCACCGTAAACATTTTCTTTCATTGTAGACTTAATTTTGCTTACGAGTTTGATTTGCAAGTCATCGCTGATTTTATCGAAGATCATTTCATCAGGAATGGCATGATTTGTCTGTGTTTCCTTAATCAGCGTCACAACTCTGGCCGTTTTCCCTCTATTTTGGTGGATTAATTTATGTTGAACAATTAAGTTCCAATAAATCTTTGTAAAAGAATAGGCTAATTGATTGTAAGTTAACTCAAAATTGTCATTGACCATATATAAATTCTCAATTAATGCTTTAATTAGAGCATACTTATAGGTAGAAGATTTTACAGATTTCGTTGATAAGACGACAGTGAGTATTCTCCATATTTCCTCGTCGGTTATATATGTTTCTCTTAGTTCTCCTACCTTTAATTTATGACTCATTGCGTTTCCTCCAAAAAAGCCCCGGATGCCTTGCGATTTAAATATTTTTTTCTTATCTATTTACTTATCTTAATCCTCTACATCTATAAGAAAAATCCGTTCCTGAAAACTTCCCTTTTCTTCTGCCTTCTTTTGACGAATTTTTTCAATTTCGTCTATGTCAGCACCGTGAACGATCGCAAGACTATGGATGATTTCCAAAACATCTGCCAGTTCCTCTAAGGCGTCTTGATTATCCCCAGCTATTTGATATTCGCTGATTTCCTCATTTAATTTCTTTTTCAACTCAATAATGTATTCATCTTCACTTAACCGTTTTGTATGAAAATCCTTCGCTGTGTTATTAATAATAGCTGGTATTTTATCTCGGACAAGTTTGTTATATAAAGGCATGAAGAACCTTCCTTTTATTCCTTTTACAACTTATTTTAACAGTTATATTCTGGGAAGAAAACACACTCTCCATTATGTTATTAACCTTTTTAGTAAATATAGAGAAAGGGAGGATTCTTTCCTCCCCCCTACTTGGTTTAATCTATTATTCTGTTACAAAATCCCCTTGAATAGGTTCCTCACCACTCGCAAACTGAATGCGCAGTGATTTGGAGTTAAACAGATCTTGCGTATCCATCACCTGAAAATGTATATGTGCTTCTGAAGAGTTGCCTGAATTTCCGCAAAGTCCAATAACTTGACCTTGTTCCACAGCTTCTCCTTCTTTTACCAGGATGGAAGATTCTTTGAAATGAGCCAGCATACTGTACTCTTCATGCTCATGTTTTATAACGACATAATTGCCTGCTGCCTCTTTTTCATTCATTTCACCTGGAATATTATCTGCTATATTGTTAACCACTTTCACCACTGTACCATCTGCCGGCGCAGTTACCTCTTTGCCAAAGGCATAATAGTTTTCATTCCTCGCTGGATCATCCTGATATGTAACATGTTCCTTCATTATGACTAAATCATAGGCATAACGCTGAGATTCGTATAAATAGTGATAATTGATAAATTCATTCGTTCCGCCCCAGAATACAAACCATTCATCATTAATCGGCATCACATATTTATTCTTCGAGTATGTGTTATCCTTTTCTGGAAACGTATTATAAGGCTTGATTAAAAGGCTTTGAATAATATCAGAAGAGTCAAATGCAACACTTATTGCCTTTTCCTTGCGCTCATCAATCCAAACATATTGTGTGACAAACCCAAGATGAGAAGTAGATTCGAGATGAAAGCTTTCAACATTGCTATTAAATGATTCCACTAGCTCGCTAAATTGCTGGAAGCTTACTAATTCTTTAAATTCATTACTGCATTGTTCATAGATGACTTCCGGTTTTCCATTAAGAAACATTTCACCAAAACTTTCGGGAGTTACAGGTTGATCCGTTCTCATTCTATTCATCCCTTCAGTAAATTAGATTTCTATGTTATTTCACGGCTGCATGACTATTCTTACGGGTAAACGGTCAGGCAGGTTTCATTGCAGATAAAGAAAATCTACCTAACGGAAAATAACACTTATACTACATTTCGGCGAGCGTTCCACTCCGATATTCATTTATACATTTGATCGTATAAAAAAAGCTTATAACTATTGAAGGTTCAATAATTATAAGTTCCTTATTTTTTATAAGATGGTTCTTCTCACCTGTCTCACATAAATAAAACGAACAATTAAGAAATAAATCACTTGAATGACTGTAAAGCTCCCCAATACGAGGGCTGATTCAGTCGTCAGATTATAATTGAAAAGATGTGATAATGCTGTGAGTGCCACAGCTCCGTGAACGAGTGCAACCACGATCGGCGAGAAAAAGAGCAGTGCCACTTGGCGGTTGACTACCTTTTTCAGTTCCTTTTGAGTCAAACCAATTTTAGCGATAGCTTTGAATTTTCTTTTCTCCTCATCCAGGTCCGTAAACAAGCGAAAATACAGGAAACTCCCAGCAGAAACAAAGAACACGATTCCAATAAACAGGCCGATAAAAAGAATTGGTCCAAACGTTTTATTGATTTCATAAATAGAATAATCAATAGGATAGGCTTTATGCTCTAAGTGTTCGTTCAGTTTCCTTCCCGCTTCGATGATCTGTTCTTCCTGTGCATCTTTAGCTGCCCATACAGCACTTACATCACTTCTAACCGGCTCTCCCAGTTGCCCATAGATACTGTCATTAATAACATAATACGGATTGTATATATCTAACACAGCAGATTGAATAATAGAGCTTGGGATAATTTCTCGACCGTCTTGAATTCGAATCTTTTCTTTCATCATCATTTCGTCAGTTTTTGTGTCTACCGTTAAGATGGCCTCACTCTGACCAACAACAATTGCTTCTGTTTCTGCAGGATGAAGCTCTTCTTTTCCGGTTAATGCGGCAAAGCGATTGTAATCAGAGGCTTTCACAATGTGTACTGAGCTAATCTGTTCAGAGATATGAAAAATTTCCTCATCCATTGTTTCACTAACAGCCTCAATATTCTCTTCTTCCAAGATCGCATTTATTTTTTGAATATCCTGCTGAATGACGTCTTTCGTATCATCGCCCCATGGACTATACGTAACATCGTATAGTGTATGATTCTTTACATCTTTAGTAAGAATTGACTGAAAGCCATATAATGAACCGATTGCACTAAAGGCTACCGTTGAGATAATGGCTACTAAGAAGAATGTTCTTGCATTATCCTTCATGCGAAAGGACAGATCTGAAAACAGAAGCATATTTGTTTTCTTCCAAAAGATTGATTTATTCTTTTTCAATAGACGTATGATAAAAACACTTAACTGTGTAAACAAGAGATACGTTCCTATTACGACCACCAAAATTACGGGTATCATTGCATATACAACGAATATCCCTTTAACATGTACAGCTGTCACATATCCAGCAATTAAAAGAATGGCAGCTATAATGGAAAGGAAAACAGAAGCTTTCGGCTCCCCCTTAGATTTCTTATCTCCTTTGATTAAATCAACTAGTTTATTCGTACGAAGAATAAAGGAAACAAAAATCGATATAAGAAAAAAGAGTACCAGAAAGCTGCCAAATGTTACAGCAATCGCCATAGCAGGAAAGTAGAAATGAAGGGATTCTTCAATAATTAATACATTTTCTGCAATAAGCAAAATGAACTTCGCAAAGATTAATCCTCCCAGTATTCCGCCGACTGTTGCACAAAAACCAATCAGGATATTTTCCAAAAAGACCATCAGGCGAATTTGCCGATCAGAAGCCCCCATCATGATTAACAAACCAAACTCCTTCTTTCTCGACTGCAAAAAAGAACTCATCGAATACAAGACGAAAAAGAAAGAAAATACATAGATAATTCCGCCCGCAACCGCCATTCCGAAAATGATATTTCTATTAATATCTCCTGCGGAAAAGGCAGGGTGAAAAGCAAAAATAGCAAAGGTGAAAAACACCATAACCGTAAACATGCTGCTTAAGAAGTACGCAATATACAATCTCTTATTGCGAAGCACATTATTAAATGCGAACTGACGAAAAGTCATGATCATTGCCTCCCATCAGCGAAAGCATATCAATGATCTTTTGGAAAAAGGCTTGCCTGCTCTCCCCGCGGTGGATCTCTGAATGAAGTTTTCCGTCACGAATAAAAATAACCCGGTCAGAATAACTCGCAGCTTGCGGATCATGAGTTACCATTAACAAGCTTGTTTCTTGCTTTTTGTTAATGTTCCCCAGCATATTCATAACGTCCTTGGCAGCCTTTGAATCCAGGTTCCCTGTTGGCTCATCAGCCAGCAGCAGCTTAGGCTGATGAATCATTGCCCGGGCAATAGCTACACGCTGTGCCTGCCCGCCTGATATTTCATATGTCCGTTTATTCATAATCGGTGTGATCCCGAGACTTTTAGCCATTTCCTCTGCTTTTTCCTTCATTTCTTTTACAGAAGCACCGTCTAATGTGAGCGGCAGCACAATATTTTCTTCCACTGTTAAGGTATGCAAAAGGTTAAAATCCTGAAAAACAAAGCCTAATTCATTTCTGCGGAACTTTGCCAGCGCATTTTTCTTTAATCGATGCGGGTTTTTCCCCTCGATTTCTATATTGCCTGTTGTAGGTGAATCATTCGTTGAAATAATATTCAGCAGGGTCGTTTTTCCACTTCCAGACGGTCCCATAATCGCCACAAACTCGCCTTTGTCTATCTCTAAATTGATATCCGTTAAAGCACGGTACGCTACTTTTCCTTCGTAAACCTTGCCCAAATTTGTAAGTTTAAGCATAACCAATCTCCTCTCATTTTCTTTCTAGTTGAAGTATAGCCTGTATCTAGTCAGCTATACGATCGATTATGCTTTCACGAATCTTACATTGATGTAAGGTTTTGTGTTGGTGAAAAAATAATGCGAGTGACCGTCCCTTCTCCTTGAACAGATTCCAGCACAATCTCATGCTGAAGTTTTTCAGCTACTTCTTTTACTAGATACAAACCCATCCCCGTTGATTCACGATATTTTCTGCCATTTTCCCCGGTGAAAAATTTACTGAAAACCCGTTTCTGATCTGCAATAGGAATTCCAATTCCAAAATCCCTTACCTCCAGAACACATTCTCCTAACTCTTCGTAGATCGAGATCTCAATGTTTCCTGCTTGTCCAGAAGAGTACTTAACGGCATTATGTATAAGTTGTGTTAGTAAGAAGAACAGCCACTTTTCATCTGTTGCGACGGTGATGTCTGGTCTTTCTTCTTTTACTTGCGGATATACCGCATTACGAATATAAAAACGTTTGTTATCTTGATTAACCTCATGAACCAGTTTAGACAGCACAACTGGCTTTATATGAAAATCCTCTGCAATTGTACGGAGCCTTGCCATATAAAGCACCGTATTTAATCCATTCCGCATTCTGTCCGTTTCTTCGCGAATACTTGAAGATTCAGGTTCATCTAAGCTTTGGGCTGTTAACTCAATGACCGAAAGCGGTGTCTTCATCTGATGAACCCAGCGATCCATAAATAATAAATGCTCATCCTGCTGATCTTCAGCTTTTCTCAGCTTCTCTTGATATAACTGATATTGTGATAGAAGCAACTGATCAAGCGCTTCTGAAATAGGTGAACGATCGGTTGTTTCCAGCGAAGCATCCAATGTTTCCATTGAATTCTGCAGCCGCTGATAAAACTTCCTTCTGCTACCATATTGATAAATTAAATATCCTGATAAAAATACAATGGATAGAAAAATAGAATAAATGCCTACACCAATCCCACGGTAACCATCCAGCCAGAAGAGAACAGGAACGACCATACATTGAATAAGTTGAATTACAATTAAGAGCAGGTGCTCGCGCAGAAATAACTTCATGATTGCCCCTCATCCCACGTAATGCGCAGCCGGTATCCTGCCCCTCTAACCGTTTCAACTGCATCTGTAATCCCAATTTCCTCAAACTTTTTCCGAACCCTGGTGATATTGACATTGAGCGTATTTTCATCCACATAAACTTGATCATCCCATAGCTTTTCCAGCAAATCCTGCCGTCCAGCCACGCGCGGATAGCGTTCAAGCAGATGTTCAATAATATCGTTTTCCTTTTTGGTTAATGTCGTTTTCTTGCCTTTGAATTGAAGTTCCAATCGCTCGGGGTACAAATTAAGACCCGCCTCTGATAAAACTCTTTCTTCATATTTAGCCGCATACTCTCCATAGGCCCGGCGCATTTGGCTGCGGATCTTCGCCATGACAATATCCGGATGAAATGGCTTTGTAATAAAATCATCTCCGCCATTTTCAATTGCCATCACTTGATCCATCTCGCCTGTCCGTGCAGAAATAAAGATCACAGGGCAAATCGATTCCTTTCGAATCTGCCTGCACCAATAATAGCCGTCATAACTTGGCAGATTAATATCCAGCAGTAAAAGATTGGGCTTTACTTCCCGGAAAATGTCTATAATCTTTTCAAAATCTGCGGCGATATTTACTTGATAGCCGTACTTTTCTATATATGAACTTAAATATTCAGCAATTTTTTGATCATCTTCAACAATCATGATTTTTTCCATATTATGGTATCTCCTTTCCACAAGATAAATTTACCATATTAGTTTTGCCTGAAGCTATCTATTATGGCATTCCAAGAATACCTTACAAAGGCATTTTTTATTACATATATATAAATAAACGCCAGGTTAACGAATTCCAGCGTTTAAAGAGGAAGGGACAAATCGAAATTAATATTTCTAAAACACGAATATTCAATATCTTAGTTTCGGTATTTAATCAAGACCGTTCCATTTCACTCATGTAAATAAAATATATTTTATAATTATAAATAAAAAACCGAATGATTAGAAAGATGCCTTCCTTACCATTCGGTTCAATAGGTGTGTTAGTTACTTATGTCCCAGCCTCATTCTGCAAAAACTTGATCAATTTTCTCCCGGTCATAATCTAATATCCATTCATTATAGCTTTCATATATGCCCCGAATGGTTTCTGGACTTGCTGCAAGCAAATCACAGCCGCGATCATCATAAACGTGAAAGATTGTTTTTTCCGTAATGTTAATAAAATAGACGTAATGAAATATCTTTGGTTTCAATGCCATATCCTGATTACAGATCGCCTTTAACAAAGGAATGTAAGCTATATCCTCAGCTTTACATTTTAAAGTAAATCGATAGGTCTTATACTCCCTTTCTTCATCATCTTCCGGGAAAACAAAAGGAATAGCATTCTCCTTTAACTTATACAGTACAGATTTCTTTTTTATATACTTAGAAAAAGTATTTAACTTCCGCTTAAACACTTCGCCTTCAGCATAATCATGTACATCCACTACCATAAATAAATCATCTGCAGGAGCATGTACTGTCTTAAACAAGGCGATTGCTCTGTCGTACACGCTTCTTATATAGGGACAATTTTCATAAATGTTGTCAAATTCATAATCTGCCCCTAATTCAAATCGGATGCCAACATCCCAATGGTAAAAAAGCGGCGGTCTCAGTCCTAAGCCAGAAAAATTTGATTCCATGAATTGGTCAACTTGCATCTAGCATCCTCATTTCTTTTATGCTTCTTATTTAATTTCATCTATAATCGTATTGTTTTCCATCCAGTCTTCTAAAAATCTATTAAAAAGATTAGGAACAGACAAAGGAGCTGAATGGCCAACCTTAGGAAAAATAATTCCCGTAACATTCGGATTGCTGTGTGTCATCTCTTTCATTGAATCCTTCATTATTTTTTTCTCTTTTTCACCAACCGTAGCTAATATTTTGTGTGGATATGTATGGAACGATGAAGGGATCGTAAATGAGGCATTATCATTCATGACTCGCAAAAAAGCATGTTTATTAATCTGAAGTATTTCCTGGTAATACTCATTAAAATACTGATCACTTATATCAAGCGCTTTAGCTTGTGCTTTAGCAAATGTTCGATTCTTCACCAGCGGCAAAGCCATGATCATGGTTTGGTTCAGCATATTGGCAAAAGGAATTCGCTTGACCAAAGCACTATTAATCATTGCATATTGAATTAGATCTTCCTTTTTTCCCAGCATAGATATCAACACTTGTGATCCTAGAGAAAACCCCACCGCTGCCACCGTTCTTCCTTTTCTTTTTTCTTCAATCAATTCAATCAGATTGTCTGCTGCAGTATCAATCGAGAATTTCACCCCATCTCCTCTGCTTTTTCCATGCTCGGGCAGATCTGGAACCAAACAGTGATAACGCTGGGAAAAATAAGCTACCTGCTGATCCCACATCCAGCCGCTGACTCCGCCCCCGTGAATAAAAACAATCATTTTTGAATGTTCTGCGCCGTATTCCTTATAGTACAATTTGTTCTCCCCCCGGGATAGATTGGTTTCCCCTACTATTTCACCAGGGTTTCCAACTTAATATGTATACCAAAAAGTCTTATCTGCAATATCTTGGAATTGGTCTGCTTTACGAAAATGCATCAGGATATCCTTTTGATTGGTGCCAGTATATTCATCATCATCAACATTATAATATTGAAAAACTTCAACCTGGTAATCCCCATTAGGTATTTCAATCCTATATTGAGAGCAATTTCGGTCTGGCACTTTATGATTTTCAAATTGTGCTGCCATCGTAATGCAATCATAATCAACTAAGAACAGCTGCTCGTATGTCACTGTGATAAAACCCGAAGCTTTACGGAAACAAGACTGTTCAATATTCTCTTCTTCTGAGTCAATTAATACCTCAACATTCCAGGAGTGCTCAATTCCCTCTGCTGTCATTTGAAAAAAGAGGATATGTCCATTTCTCATTTCTTTGGCAATATGCTTAAAGAGTAAATCATCAACATGCCAATCTTCACTGACAAACGACTTATATTCTTCCGTATTTGCAACACCTATGAAATTCGTATCGCCAAATTTCATGACAAAATTCATAGCTAGCCCTCCTAGATATACATTTTCAGCTTTCCACTTGGAAATTGTTACTAATAATTAAATAATAACAAAATTAGGTGCTCTTGTAATTTGATACGGAAAATTCTCTATAATCAAAGAGCTGTTTCTAAATTAATGTAATTGTTAGGAAGATTCATATAGAAATACTATATAATTTTCATAAATACAGCAGCCTTTTTTAATGTAGCTAACTGCACAAAAAAACGCGCTGAGAAAAAAAGAGGTGTCCAGATGACAAATGAAAACAGTATATCCATCCGGGAACTAACCACTCAAAAAGAATGGCAGGAAGCTTATCCAGTCATGAAGCAATTAAGAACTCATTTAACAGAGGAACAATACCTTGAGTTAGTAGAGGAAGCAGCAGAAAAGGAACAGTATACATTAGCTGCCTTATACGTAAATAACAAAATCGCAGCTCTTGCAGGATTTATGCCAATGATCACTTTATACAACGGAAAATCCATCTGGGTTTGTGATTTAGTAACAGATTCTTCACACCGTTCCAAAGGGTATGGTGAAAAACTATTAAACTATGTACATGATTGGGCAAATGAAAAAGGATTTAATATCGTCTCCCTCTCTTCTGGTCTGCAAAGAGAGGATGCACATCGGTTTTATGAAAATAAGATGGAATACGATAAGGTTAGCTATGTATTTTTAAAGAGACTTTGATGTAAATTGCATAAAAAAGGCGGCGGAAATGAAATGCATCCGCCACCTTTTCCTATTTATGAACAATATCCTCTCTTAATGCCGCTACTTTCTTCAGCGCCTCATTGATATCTTCTTTCTCGACGCCAAAGTGCGCAAGTGCATCATGAAGATGTCTCACAACCGCTTCAAAATGCGCCGGCTGTATATCCATATCTTCATGCGCTTTTTCCATGGATCTTCCTGAATATTGATTTGGTCCTCCTAAGGCAAAACTGATAAACTTTGCCTGATGCTGGCGCTGCTGTTCCATATCAGTATGTTTAAAATAGTGATTGACTGACTCATCTTTAAGTACAAGCTCGTTATAAAAATAATCCACTACCTTTGAAATTGCTTCTTCTCCGCCAACTTTTTCGTATAGTGTTTTTTCCATGGTAACACTCCTATCAAAATTCTTATACTATCATTTTCCACAATGTTAAAGGTGTTATTCCTTTTTGGGAGCAATAATATGAAAAGAGTGGAAAAATAGTGAAGAAAAGAGCGAATACCATAAAGAAACGATAGAAACCAGTATGAATTATGGGATCATATTAATTGAAATAGCAGATATCCGCCGTTAATTAGGAAATATTCGCCGTAAAAAAAATATATCCGCCTTTATTATTGATTTATCCGCCGTTAAAAAATTTTATCCGCCAAAATTGCCCATTTATCTGCCAAACTCCAATCCGCTCACGCCTACACAACAAAAAAGCCAAGCACGGAATATCCATCCGCACTCGGCCTTCAAAACGAACTGCTATTAAATCACCTGCAGCCCCGCTTGATTCAAGAAGTTCCAAGGTTTGTTGTAATGAGGCTGGAAGAAGAAATCAACAAATCCAAGCTCATCCATTGTCATCTTATTCTGAATACAAACTGATAATGTGTTGATTGATTGAGTCACGTCGATTTTAGACATAACCTGTGCTCCAACAATACGCTTTGTATCTTCTTCGTACACAACCTTCAACTGTACCTCTTCATAGGTTGGCATAAATTCTGGACGGTCATGCTCAACGATTGTGACACTTTTCACATTCAATCCCATACGTTGAGCTGATGCTTCTGTTAAGCCTGTTGTTGCAATGTTTTGATCATATATTTTAATGCCTGATGTTCCTTGAGTTCCCATGTAGCGAACAGTTGGTTTTACCAGGTTTTTAGCTACAAGCGTTCCCATTCTCACCGCGTTTGTTGCAAGCGGAATATAAGCATATTCACCTGTTGGGTTATAGCGAATCGCACAGCTGTCCCCAGCAGCAAATACATCTTCATTGCTCGTGCGCATATACTCATCGACTTTAATCGCGCCATTTGCAAGCATATCAATCTGCCCTTTTAACAAGCCAGTGTTCGGCTGGAATCCGATACAAAGAATCACAAGATCTGCTTCGTATTGACCATTCGCTGTTTGAACGGCAGATACTTTGCCATCTTCCCCGACAAAACGATTAACGGTTTCACCCAGCGCTAACTGAACGCCGCGGTCAGTAAAGTCCTTTTCAACAATTCCTGTAAAAGATTCATCTAAATACTTGCTTAAGATTCTTGTTTCACCGTCAATAAGCGTTACATTTTTCCCGCTCATTTCGAATGCTTCTACAAGCTCAATGCCAATATAACCTGCCCCTACAACTACAATATTTTGTGCATCCTTCGCCTTTTCAATGATTGTGTTCGCATGATGGAAGTTTTTGCAGAGCAATACATTCTCCATATCAATGCCTTCAATCTTTGGAATAACAGGCCAAGATCCAGTCGTCATGACGAGCTTATCAAATGTGTCTGTCACTTCTTTGTCTTCTGTCAGATTTCTTGCTGTGATCTTTTTCTCTTCAACATTAATATCCACTACTTCATGCTTCATCAGCATCTTAACGCCTAGCTCCGTCAATTCTTCTGGAGAACTGTAAAATAAACCGTTTGGATCTTTCACAACGCCGCTAACATGCAGGGCAATTCCGCAAGATAAAAAGGAAATATTATCGTTTCTTTCATAAACTGTAATTTCAGCTTCTGGGTAAAGCTTCACCATATTTGATACCGCAGCAGTTCCAGCATGTGTACATCCAATAACAGCAATTTTCATTTATGTGTTCCTCCTAGAGTTTATGTTTGTTAAAAACTTCACATATTATTTGTGATTTATTTCACATTCAACCTTATGAACTCATTATAAGACATCTATGTGAAATAATCAACATATTTTGTGATTTTTATCACATACTATTCAAAAGCTTGTCATAATAAGCTTTCTAAGCATTATACTCCATTAGTTAGCCCGATTTTCATAAAAAAAACACAATATTTTGCTGCCAAAAAATCTGCTAAAGATTACACCTTCCAGTCTGCTGGTTAGCACTCGAAAGAATGGAAAAGCTAAGCAAGCAGATTCTTTTACAGTTTTACTGATTTTACATATGATTACCTCTATACCGCTTTAAATAACCAACTAAGGAGATTAAAAAGTATGACTAATAAAAACAACTCACTGTTATCTTCTTTTACCCTGCCGAATGGCATAACTCTGAAAAACCGTGTAGTAATGGCACCAATGACCAATTTTTCTTCCAATCAGGATGGAACGGTTACGGATGCTGAAGTAGAATATTATGCACGCCGCTCATCTGGCGTATCAATGGTCATTACGGCTTGTACAAATGTAACGCCAAATGGCCAAGGTTTTCCTGGGGAATTTGCTGGCTATAGTGATGATTTTATCCCAAGCTTAAAGCAACTAGCTTCAGGCATTAAAGAACAAGGCGCAAAAGCCATTCTGCAAATCTTCCATGGCGGCAGACAATGTCCTCCTGATTTAGTAAATGGAGATGTGGTAAGTGCGAGTAATATTCCTTCAGAAGGCGAAGGAAATCCAGTTCCACGCGGCCTATCTGAGGCTGAAGTGGAAGAAATGATTGAGGCTTTTGGTGAAACAACTCGCCGCGCAATTGAAGCTGGTTACGATGGGGTTGAAATTCACGGAGCAAACGGCTATCTGATTCAGCAATTCTTCTCCCCGCATTCAAACCGCAGAGAAGATCGCTTTGGCGGCAGTCTTGAAAAACGAATGACGTTCCCTCTTGCTGTCGTAGAAAAGGTAAAAAGTGTGGTAAAAGAACATGCTAAATCTCCATTCATTGTAGGCTACCGCTTCTCGCCAGAAGAGCCGGAAACACCTGGGATTACAATGGATGACACTCTTGCTCTTGTTGATAAATTATCAGATCAAGGTTTAGATTACTTGCATGTTTCACTTCAGGACTTCCACTCAACACCAAGACGCGGTGTTGATGATCTATCGAAAACACGCATCGATTACTTATTAGAAAAAATCGATAACCGTGTACCTTTAATTGGAGTTGGTTCTATTTATAGTGCAGAGGATGCAAAGAAAGCATTCGCAACAGGCGTTCCGCTTTTAGCATTAGGCAGGGAACTGATTATCGATCCAGATTGGGTACAAAAAGTAGACGCTGGAAAAGAAGATGAAATTGTGACGGAGATCGATAAAGATCGCCAGAAAGAACTTGTTGTTCCAGATCCACTGTGGAATGCAATCATCAATACACCTGGCTGGTTCCCGGGAGTATAAATCATATGGGCCGTATAAATACTTTGCGAGATGTATTTATACGGCTTTTTTATATTTAAGGATCTCTAAGCCCAAATTTTTCAGACAACTTGCAAATGTTTTCCAATTGAATAATCTATCAAAGAAAATTTCCTTTGGAGGTTAGCACAATAATGGAAAACATGTATAGTCAACAGCCTCACCTTGCATGGCATGAAACATTAGAAATTCATGAATTGACGGCTTTCCAATCAATCGGTTTAATGAAATTGAAAACAGCATATGGAAAAGTGAAAGATCCTGCATTAAAAGAATTATATGAACAAGCTATTAATGGGCTCAGCGCTAATATTAGAGAGCTATTGGAATTTTATCCTCTGGCACCAAGAGAAGACGATGAAACGGACGAAATTCGTGAAGATTTATTGCCATTCTACGCAGGCGATTTATTGGCTCTTTTTAAAACCGGTGTCCGTAATTATTCTATTGCCATCACTGAAACAGCTACACCAGCTCTCAGAACTGTATTGAAAAAGCATTTAAACAATGCGATCGATACACATGCTAAAGTGTTTACTTATATGTATGGAAAAAGTTTTTACCCTTCATACAACTTAGAAAAGTTATTGCAAAATGATGTGAATCTGGCTAATAAGGCTTTGCAAAGATCTTTATAAATTGCCTATAAAAAACGAGGAGATCTCCCCTCGTTTTTATTTTTACAGCTTAAGCTTCATGATTTTCGCTTTCCAACCTGTATAATTAGCCCATCTGTGATTTCCAGCTTTAGGGCTGGATCCTCCACTGGATGGCCCTAACACTATTATGCAGGGGATACATAGAAGGTTTTTTGCTTTTTCGGTCATTTCCCAAGATGTTTCGATCTATTTCCCGGATTTTTCGATCAATCTTCTGATACTTTCGGTCAATCACGAAGGTTTTTCAATCATTTCAAAAGACTTTTCGATCATTTCCTTTTTCGAATACAATCTCATCCCTTTTCATTTCCCCTTATCCAAGCACAAAAAAAGACAGCCGAAGCTGCCTCTTTTTGTTACACTCGATTCATTTCATCTGGATCGGATCCAACACGTTCACTTTTGTTTAGTCCGTTAAGAGTTTCCACATCTTCTTGAGATAATTCAAAGTCAAATACATCTGCGTTTGAGATGATGCGGTTTTCTTTAATGGATTTTGGAATGGTTACAACTTCATTTTGCAGGTTCCAGCGGATAATAACTTGTGCTGTTGTTTTGCCATATTTTTCAGCAATTTTCATAATTGTAGGCTCATCTAAAAGCTGACCTTGTTTAAGTGGTGACCATGATTCCAGCTGAATGTTATGCTTTTTGCAGAAATTCCGTAATTCCACTTGAGTTAAGTGCGGATGGAACTCAACCTGGTTCACCATTGGTGTAATTTCAGCATCCTTCAGCAGGTCCTCTAAATGATGCTCTTTGAAGTTACTTACACCGATCGCACGTACACGTCCATCTTTATATAGTTTTTCTAATGCTTTCCATGTTTCTTTGTATTTGTTCTGAGCTGGAACTGGCCAGTGGATTAAGTATAAATCCAAGTATTCCAAGCCTAATTTTTCTAAGCTTGTATCAAATGCTTTTAATGTTTCTTCATAGCCTTGATCACCGTTCCATACCTTTGATGTAATAAATAGTTCTTCACGTGGAACACCAGCTTCTTTAATCGCTTGGCCGACACCTTCTTCATTTTGATAAATAGCTGCTGTGTCGATGCTTTTGTATCCGTTTTTGATGGCAGCTTTAACGGATTGAATGACTTCATCTCCGTCTTGAACTTTAAATACCCCTAGGCCTAACCAAGGCATTTTGACACCATTATGTAATGTGGTTGTATCTTGCAGATTTGCTGGCATTTGTATCCTCCTCACGTATAGTTCGTGTTTCTAAATATTACCTACTAAATTATATTATCAAGATTTGGTGATGAGATGCAATTTATATTGCTCATATTTCGCATCAATTAGATATAAAAGACTATCTAGCCTGTAGGAAAACTTCCATTTCCATTGCGCTGCGGACACTATTTTTCCATGTGGAGCAACTTAATACAATATAATCAAAAATGCCCAACCGATTAGAGAATATCTATAATCGATTGGGCTGCAATTATGATTCCTTTAACACAAAAACTACTTCATATACTCATTCACAAGCTCATAGCATCGTTCTTGCGTTACATCGGCCATGACAGCTGTATATTCTACATTTTCCTGGGTGCCGCCTTCATATTTTAGGGATGCTTCCTTTGCAGTGGCGTCTCTGTATTCAATCCATTCTCTCTGTTTCACTCTCAATGCTTCCATCTCTTCAGGTGAAAGCTGTTCCTCAAGGACCGCATAAATTTCATTCAATAGTCCGTCCCAAGCTTCCCATCGATCTGAAGCTTCTTTTTTCATTTCAACCGTATTTGATGCCGTCGAGTTTTCCATCATTTCTGTCATTTCTTGATCTAGTTCATCCAGTTTTGAGAGATACTCTTGTTTTTTACTGGCAGGTTCTTCCGTGTCACCATTGCCAGGAGACTCTGATGGTTCTTCAACAGGTGTTTCCTCCGATGCATCTTCAGTAGATGCTCCTTGCTCATCCGCTTCAGAAGTTTCGGTCTCTTCCGATGAATTTTCCGTTGATTGTTCTGCTTCGCTATTTTCCTCTGATTCGCTGTTGGATGTAGAGTTTGCCTCATCTGCTGTGTCCTGGCAAGCTGCTAAAACTAATACTAACGCTGTCAGCAAAACCAGCATGATACTGTTTCTTTTCATGTTTAAAACCTCATTTGTAAAAATTTTTGTTGCCTATTCGGCTGCCGACCTGAAACATACATTATTTCTAATTCTATTATATTATATAAAATTCAAGAATTCACAGATTTTGCTGGCTATTCGTTCTTTTCCCCTTTACTTTCAACTTAATATTTAGGAACCCTTCATATCCAAAAGCAACTAATAATCCCGCCCAAAATATTAATTTGGATGATAAGGGTTCACTGCCGTCAATTAGAAAAAAACTATAGTTTATAAATAATAAAAACATATAAGTGTAAAAACCAAGAACTGCTCCTTTTCTCCAATGCATATGTTCTCTGTTAGACATCATTTTAAATAATTTCATGATTTCCTCCACAATAACAGATGTATCAAGAAAGGTTACTCTGTTTCTTCAATAATTTTATAATATGATCTATAACAACACCAGGATCCTCAAGATGAACGGAATGACCCGTATCCGTTTCAATGTGTTCAGTGTTATCAGTCAAGTTCGTTAGCAGAAGCTGGTTTTTCTTCCAGATCTCAGTTTGTTTATTTGCACTCATTACTACAACAGGCAGATCTGCCGGCAGCGGTTTTGCATTCAAGAGCTGATGTGCGGAGATTTCACTATCCCTATATTCATTATAAACTGATTGATAGGCTCCTATCGTGTATCCGACGTATTTTAGAGCTTCTTCATGTTCTTGTGTGAGGAATTTCCGCCCAATCTTCTGGTTAAGTATTCTCGGAATTCCAATCAATGAAGTGATATGCCCAAAGGTGACAAGCTTGCTAAATTGCCTGATTCGTTTTGCATTCTCTTGATTCTTTACATAGTAATTCTCATGTGCAGCATCGACGAGTACTAAACCAGCGACTTCATCGGGATACATGCTGGCAAATAAACGCATCGCTAGTCCGCCAAAAGAGTGGCCGACCAATATAAAAGGCGGATCTATTTTTAGTGCACTAAGAACATCTCTTAGTTCTTCTACACTATCCAAAGAGGTCATTGTCTTCCTATTTGTCCTGCTCCAGCCATAACTGCCCCGATCATAGGAAATGACACGAGCATGCTTAGAAATCTCTGGCTGAATGTAGCACCAATCAATGGAGATTGAGCTCAGCCCGGCTTCTAGAATGACCGTAACAGGTCCTTCACCACTAACAATGGCATGTACCTCTGAAAATTGGGTTTTAACAATCTGTCCAGGCGGTTTCACCTTATTTTTCCGATCAATTGCCAGGTTCCAGATTGTCAATGGGAACCCAACTGTGCCTAATGCATTTCTGAATACTGTTGCTAAGGTCATTTTTCTCCTCCATATTGTTCCAATATTATGTATGGTAAATATTATTCAAGATGGGGTGAAAAATTTCCTTCTAGCTCAGCCCGATTGCTTTAGTCCTTGGAGTAAAGCTGTATTTATAAATCTGCCTTGGATCAACTGCCTTCGTTAAAATAGACTACTTCCCAAATATGTCCATCAGGGTCTTCAAAATAGCCAGAGTAACCCCAATCGAACTCCTTTGGCTGTTTAGGCAATATGGTTCCGCCAAATTCAATTGCTGTCTTTAAAATAGAATCCACTTCTTCTTTCTTCTCCACCGCACAGCTCAGAATGACATTATTCGTTTTGGCAGCTGTACTTGCTGCTGTAAACTCTTCAAGCTCTGACCTCAAATAAAGAACCAATGATGTGTCATCTTCCATCCTAAAAACGACATGATCGGCACCTTGTACAAACTCTTCCATCGGAAAACCTAATCCTTCCTTATAAAAAGAGATCGACACATCCAAGTTTTGCACAGCAAGTGTTATAATATTAATTTTTGCTTTCACCTTCATCCCTCCCAATCGTTTTGTAACACATTCATTTTTCACTGTTACTTAGACGGGTCTAAACAGCTGCAATCGTACCTGCTAAGCTTTCCTCCACTCTTCAGCTAAAATCGCGTAATAATACTCATCCCACCACTCTGAACCGTTTGGTATACATTTCTTAAAATAGCCTTCTCTTCTCATGCCGATCTTCTCCATAACCCGATGGGAAGCAATGTTTTCAGGTTGGCAGGTTGCAATAATTCTGTGCAGCTTCACTTTCTCAAAGCTATAATCTAAAATGCCTTTAGCAGCTTCTGAAGCATAGCCTTTGCTGTAATACCTTGGATTAAAGACCCAGCCAATCTCATATGTGTGTTCACCAAAGTATTTATGAAAAACTATATGTCCGATAAGAATATCTCCATCAAGTAATACCACAGGAAAATATTTTGCATCAGCATCCATATTTTGATTTACTAACTCTTTCGCTTTCTCTTGTGTGAATACCCCTTCTGGGATGTATTGCATTACATTCCGGTCTGATGTGTATTCATAAACCGCTTGCCAATCTTTAGAATCGAATTGACGTATCAATAACCTATTTGTTTTTATGTACATGACCTAATCTCCGTTTACTTAATTCAGCACCTAAAAAGTAAATTCTTTTTTTATTCCTAAATCCCTTCACATATCTGCAGGCTCTTTACAACAAAAAAAAGACACTCCTTCTGTTTCAAGGATTGCCTCTGTCAATCATTATGTACCAAGCTTTGCTGATCTACCAGCCTGCCCATCAAACCACAAGGACAGTCAAGGTACCTCGAAGTTTTCCTTCAAAGTTGTATGGCAGGATTTTATTAACACTAATTACTTACAACTAAACACTAAACAGTTAAACACTGATCACTAAGCACTCAATACTGAACACTTATCATAGTGTTTCCTCTATGGGAAACCATCAGATTTGATTGACTGGATTTAGTGGTTTACAGCGATAGACCAGCAAAGTTAAGCAATCTTAGTCGATTTCTACTTCAACAAATGTTCTTGCATTCACTTCATTCAGTGTACCATCAATTTCGGTCATGAACTCAACCAAAAACGCATCAAGTTCATCCATTTTTTCGATTGGCACTAAATAGAGTACATCTGCGAGAACCTCTTTTTTCACTTGTTCTGAGAGACCCTCTGTTTTCATGTTTTTATTAAATTGGTCAACTTCAGTGGTTGCCTTCGATACAGCTTTCTGATAAGCATATTTCAGATTTTCAAAGTATGCTTGAATATCATTTTTATAGACTAGAGCTTCAGCAATTTTCATTGTCTTCCCTGTAATGACGATATCGGTTTCCAGATTCGCCTTATTAATCGCTACCGTTAACTTTATGTAATTATCTTTCAGGTCATAAAACTGCTGGAATAATGCTTTCACTTTGTCTATCGATTCTTGATGATTCTTTTTGATATCCTTCTTTTCATCAGATAATATGTGAAGCCTTTTATTATTAATGGCACCATGCTGAGAAATATCTTTTGTAATTTTCTCTAACTGGGCTTTGATCGTTTTTTTGCGTGTCATCGCACGGGCAATCGTCATTTGCATAACGGGCTCCTCCCCTTTTTGCTTCCTATCTTGCTGTGTAAATCATAGAATAATATATTTTAAAAATCAACAAATAAGTCATTTATTTCCTGTATAAAATTCCAGCGTTCCTTCCTTTAACAGGCAGAACATTCTATTACTGTATTTCTCTTAGTTAAAACTTGTTTCTACACTAAAAAAATACTACGATTAACCTACAATAACCATTTGTTGAATAACAATCAGAAAAGGAGTTCTAAAACTGCATATGTTCATTCTTATTATGCTTCTCTCTCTGCTGATTTACGGCGGGCTTGTTTATTATATCGGCTGGAGAGGGTATCGCTTGCTGCGTCCGGATACTTCCTCGCGGCGTTTTAAAACGATTTATATTTTAGTCATCACGCTGGCAGCCACTTCATTTGTTCTGGGCCGTGTGTCCGGAATCACATTCTTAAATATTGCTGGCGCCTACTGGATGGCTTGTTTTTACCTGCTGATCTTACTGGTTCCTCTTGCCCATTTGACAGTCATTCTCTTGCGATTAACAAAGCTGCCGAGACGAAAGACGCAGGTATGGGCTGGAGTTATTACGCTTGGGTTAGTATTATCTCTATTAGGATATGGCGTTTTTAATACATACAGCCCTGTTGTTCGTACTTATGATATTACAATGGAAAAACGTTCTTCCACGCTCGATTCATTGCATATCGCAATGGCGGCAGATATGCACTTTGGTCTCCTGTCCGGCAGAAATCACGCTGAGCGTCTTGTAAAAGAGATGAATAAACTAAAGCCAGATATTATTTTAATGCCTGGTGACCTTTTTGATGATGATGTTCAGCCATTTCTTGATCAGGAAATCAATCAAATCTTATCTGAGCTTGATGCCCCATATGGCGTGTACGCCTCCCTTGGCAATCATGACAAGCATGAAGGAACGATGGATGAGCTGATACAAGCATTAGAGAATAGCGGTATCACAGTTCTGTATGATGAGACAGAAAACATTGAGGACCAGTTTTCGCTGATTGGACGCAAAGATTATTCAGATCCAGACAGACTGTCTTTAGACACACTTATGAATGAAGTCGATTCTTCTAAACCTGTCATATTGCTGGAGCATCAGCCGTATGATCTAGACATCGCACAGCAGGAAGGTGTAGACCTAATGCTTTCTGGTCATACCCATCGCGGACAAGTTTTCCCTGGCAGCCTCATAACGGCTTCCCTTTTCGAAAATGATTGGGGACATTTACAGAAGGAACAAATGCATTCTGTTGTTACCTCAGGGTTTGGCTTCTGGGGACCGCCAATGCGGATTGGCACAAGATCTGAAATTGTCAGTATTCAGGTTCAGTTTCAATAATATAAACCGTTTGAAAGAGACTGAGACATAAGTATTTAACACACGCATAGAACCGAATGCTTAGGAAATCATCTTTCTAATCATTCGGTTTTTTATGATTATAAGATTTATTTTATTCACTTGAGTGAAATGGAGCGGAGGACACTCGACTCCGGAGGGAAATAGAGGAAAAGGTGAGACCCCGCAGGCGTGCCGAGGAGGCTCAGCTTCCTCCCCTCGGAAAGCGAGAGTCCGCAGCGCAGGTGGAACGGACTTGTTTAAATACCCTTACCAAGATAATAAATATTCGTGTTTTAGAAATATTAATTTCGTTTTGTCCTCTTTTTATTATAACAATTACTGCTCCCGCTTCTCATTCTCCTAAAAATGATTTAATCTATAGTAGTTCAGTAAGCAGTTTGAGGTGAAAATATGAACCCTATATTAATTGTAGACGATGAAAAAGAGATTGCCGATTTAGTAAAATTTTATTTAATAAATGAAGGCTATGATGTACATGTGTTTTATGAAGGAAAACCGGCACTTGAATTTATACAAAATCATGAGCTCGAGCTTGCGATTTTAGACGTGATGCTGCCGGATGTGGACGGGTTCTCAATCTGTCAGAAAATCCGAGAGAATCACCATTATCCCGTGATTATGCTAACAGCAAAAATTGAAGATATCGACAAAATCACCGGGCTGACATTAGGTGCTGATGACTACATAACAAAGCCTTTTAATCCGCTGGAAATGGTGGCTAGAGTAAAAGCACAGCTGCGCCGCTATAAACGCTATAATACAAATAACAGCAGCACCCCTGAGCCTGCAGCTGCTGCAAAGGAACATGATTTCTCTGGCTTAATCATTAATCAGGACACCCGTAAATGCACGCTCTATGGAAAACCACTTTCATTAACGCCGATCGAATTCTCGATTCTTTGGCATTTATGTGAAAACAAAGGCAAGGTGGTTTCCTCAGAGGAACTGTTTGAAGCCGTCTGGGGCGAGAAATATATTGATAATAACAATACTGTGATGGCCCATATTGCCCGTTTACGGGAAAAAATGAAAGAGCCTTCAAGAAAGCCAAAGTTTATTAAAACGGTATGGGGGGTTGGCTATACCATTGAATAGAGAAAGTGCTCCAAGCAGCGGATTAACTGGCAGGATGTTTATGAAATTTTTCTCTGCAATCTTTATTTTTTCAGTTGGTTTAATGACATTTATTATTGCAGGTTATTTTATCTATAGCAATTTTGTTTGGCAGCCAAATGATTTGTTCTATCTCCTGCTAAGTCCTGTTCGCAATAACCCCATTCCTTTTATTCTAATCACATGGATGATCGGGATTGTCGGCATCTTTATGTATTTTTGGAGAAAAACGCTCAAGTACGTAGATCAGATTGTAGAAGCAAGCAGGCTGCTTGCTTCAGACAATAGTGATTATATCCGTCTGCCATCTGAATTAAAGCAAGTGGAAGAACGAATGAATAGCACCAAGCAGGATTCGATCCGCAATGCCAGACTGGCAAAAGAAGCAGAACAGCGCAAAAATGACCTGCTTGTTTATCTGGCTCATGATTTGAAAACACCTCTAACTTCTGTCATCGGCTATTTAACACTGCTGCGGGATGAACAGCAAATTTCAGAAGAGCTGCGGGAAAAATATCTATCGATTTCATTAGATAAAGCCGAACGACTTGAGGATTTAATTAATGAGTTCTTTGAAATCACCCGTTTCAATTTAACACAGCTAAGTCCTGAAATGAGTCTTATTAATCTGACTAGAATGCTGGAGCAGATTACTTTTGAATTTAATCCCCTACTTGCAGAAAAGAAGTTAACCTGCCAATTAGAGATTGAGGACAATCTGGAAATCTCCTGCGACGTTAATAAAATGGAACGTGTTTTTGATAACTTAATCCGCAATGCAATTAATTACAGCTATGAAAATAGCGCCATTATCATTCGTTCAGAAAAGGATCAGAACCATTTACACCTTCATTTTATAAACAAAGGTCCTGTCATTCCGAAAGATAAGCTGGAGCGCATCTTTGAACAATTCTAT
The DNA here is from genome assembly GCF_900166665.1 of Cytobacillus gottheilii. GTDB lineage: Bacteria > Bacillota > Bacilli > Bacillales > Cytobacillaceae > Cytobacillus > Cytobacillus gottheilii_A. The sequence goes on from NZ_LT800494.1 coordinate 3,486,993, forward strand.
CGATTGGACACGTCCCGCGGAACGAAATCAGGTGGAGCAGGACTTGGCCTTGCAATCGCCAAGGAAATCGTTGAACTGCACGGCGGCACGATCTCTGCACAGAGTGAGAATGAAACGGTTGAATTTATCGTCACACTCCCTCTCACCGTAAGAAAATCGTAAGAATTACAGAAGAAAAACGTATTATTTCCTTGAAAATAAACGAAAAAATAACACTTTTTGTTTTAGTACGATTTATGTACAGAAACAAAAAGTGTTTTTTTATTTACAAGGAGGAATTTATTATGGAAAAAATGATCGTTGCTGTTCTGTTTGGCGGCTGCTCGAATGAATATGAAGTATCTCTGCAATCTGCATACTCTGTCATTACACATATGGATCCTGAAAAATATGAAGTCGTTTTAATTGGCATCACAAAGGAAGGGCGCTGGTACCGATATCACGGCCGTGCAGAAAACATCTTAAATGATACATGGTATGCTGATGAAGCAAACTGTACGCCTGCGATCTTTTCGCCAAACCGCTATGAGAATCATTTATTGGAAGAGGCAAATGGACAAGTTGTCAAAACGATGATTGACCTAGTATTCCCAGTTTTACATGGTAAAAATGGCGAAGACGGAACACTGCAAGGATACTTAGAGCTAGCTGGAATTCCATACGTGGGCTGTAATACCTTATCTTCTGCCTTGTGCATGGATAAAGACCGCGCTCATAAATTAGCAGCACTCGAAGGGGTTCGCACCCCAGCTTCCGTAGTATTTTCAAAGTCTGGGTTAATAGAAGAAATCATTGCAGAAACTGATCAGCTGAAGCTGCCGCTTTTTGTTAAACCCGTTAAATCTGGCTCCTCCATCGGAATTACGCTTGTTAACGAAAGAGACGAACTGCCCAGTGCTGTTGCCGAAGCTTTTTCTCATGATGACCGTGTTATTATCGAAGAGTTTATTGATGGTTTTGAAGTTGGATGTGCTATTTTAGGCAATGATGACCTCATTGTCGGTGAAGTGGACGAAATAGAGTTGGAAACTGGCTATTTTGATTTTAAAGAAAAATACAGTCTCACTACTTCAAAGATTCATATGCCAGCCCGCATCGACGAAGATCTGAAAGCAAAAGTAAAGGATACAGGCATTAAAATCTATCATGCCCTTGGCTGCTCTGGTTTGGCACGGGTGGACATGTTTATTACCCCAAGTGGCGAGATTGTCTTCAATGAAGTGAACACTTTTCCAGGTTTCACAGATCACAGCCGTTATCCAAATATGATGAAAGGCATTGGATTAACGTTTTCCGAAATCATTGATACGCTGATCCAATTGGGGCTTGAGCGATGAGAAACATTACGCTGCAGAAAGACGATATGTATAAAGGCTATTTACTGCTCGTAAATCGCCATAACGGACTAAAACAAAGACAAGCCCAAGATTCACCAGCACTTGTGCCCTGTCTTGAAAACGTCGAATCTATTTTACTCGAACGAAGGGCCGCTGCCTCATTAACTCAGCTTCTTGAAAAAGTAGAAGCACGGGGAAAAATTGTGCCAGTTAGCGGTTTTCGAAGCAAAGAAGAACAAGAACAATTATTCAAAGATTCTCTCATAAAAAATGGCAGAACCTTTACAGAGCAATATGTCGCCTATCCAGGCTGCAGCGAGCATGAGTCTGGTCTTGCCATTGATTTAGGAGAAAATACGGATGAAATTGATTTCATTCGTCCTTCTTTTCCATACACAGGCATCTTTGGTCAGTTTCGCAAACTGGCGGCAGACTACGGTTTTATTGAGCGCTATTCCAGCGGCAAAGAAGAGATAACAGGCATCTCACACGAACCTTGGCATTTCCGTTATATCGGATACCCGCACGCAAGAATTATGGATCATCACGATTTCTGTCTGGAAGAATACATTCAGTTTCTTTCCGATTTTCCGCAGGATAGCCAGCATTATACATTTAGTGAAAAGGGCAAAAACTTCGAGATATTTTTTGTAAGAGCAATAGATCAGGAGACGACCATTCAAATACCAGAGGATTGCTTATACCAAGTCTCCGGGAACAATGTGGACGGCTTTATCGTGACAGTTTGGAGAAATTCTTTATGAGTAAAACAGGGTCGCTTGATTCCTTTAGGTTAATAGCTGCTTTTCTTGTAATTGCTAACCATACATCACCGCTTCTTTCTTATGGAGAGAATGGTGATTTTATTCTGACGCGGATTATTGCCAGAGTCGCAGTTCCCTTTTTTCTCATGGTCAGCGGGTACTTTCTCTATAAGTATATCGAAAATGGCGATAAGGCTTATATTCTTTCTTTCTGTAAAAAAATCGCCATATTATATGCTCTTTCCATTTTCCTGTACCTCCCGCTGAATTTGTATGCCGGTCATTATGAGGCTGCAAATTGGGGGCAGGAATTGATTAAGGATATCATCTTTGATGGCACTTTTTATCATTTATGGTATTTCCCTGGACTGATTTTAGGTGTGATGATTGTTGCTTTTCTAGTTCGTAAAATAGGACTAAAATTCACTTTTTTCATCTCTCTTATTCTTTATATTATAGGATTATTCGGTGACAGCTACTATGGAGTTACAGAGACGTTATCCAGTTTAGAAACATTTTATGATGTAGTCTTTACTCTATCAGACTATACAAGAAATGGCGTTTTTATGGTGCCAATCTTTTTAATGCTGGGAATGCTGATTTATAAAGGGAATCATGTAATTCCTCTTCAGCGAAATCTTCTGTTTTTCATTATCTCTTTTTCTTTGCTGATACTTGAAGGACTGCTCCTGCATGCTTTTGAGCTTCAGCGGCATGACAGTATGTATATCATGCTCGTTCCAGCAATGTATTTTCTCTTTAGAAGCCTGCTGCAAATTCGGGGAAAAAGCAGTAAAGGTCTTCGTACTATTTCAACGATCATGTACATAATCCATCCTTGGATAATTGTGCTTGTCCGTTCTGCAGCAGAGATCTTTAAACTGGAAAATTGGTTTGTTGATAATAGCCTCCTGCACTTTGCAGCTGTCAGCTTTTTCACTTTTGCTGCAGCAAGACTAGCAACGATTGTTTGGAAAAGGGAAAAAAATGCTAACCCGCCCCCTACTGGGAGAGCATGGGTAGAAATTGATCTACAGGCATTGAGGGAAAACGCAAGACAACTGATAAGAATACTCCCAGAGAAAACAAAACTAATGGCAGTGGTAAAAGCAAATGCCTACGGTCATGGGTCAGTAAAAATAGCAAAAGAATTATCGCAAACAGGAATAAATTCATTTGCCGTTGCTACTTTAGCTGAAGCAATTGAGCTTCGGAGTAACGGCATTAAAGGTGATATTCTTATTTTAGGGTATACCCCCGCTCAATCTATTAGGATTATCAAGAAATATAACTTTACACAAACAGTGATTGGACTTGAGCATGCAAAGGAGTTAAACAGACAAGCTGTACCCATCAACATTCAGATCAAGATAGATACAGGGATGCATCGTTTGGGAACTGATGCTTCAGGGCTTGCAGATCTTAAAGAAATTTATCAGTGCAAACATTTAACGATAACAGGTGTTTTTTCGCATTTAGCAGTATCTGATAGCCTAGATCCAGATGATATAGCATTTACGAATAGACAAATAGATAGATACAATCAAACAATTCAATGGCTGGAATCACAGCACCTTCCTGTTGGGCATCAGCATATTCAAGCTAGCTATGGCATCTTGAATTATCCTCATTTACAGTATGATTACGCTCGTGCAGGGATCACTCTTTATGGAGTCCTAAGCCAAAATGATAGGGTTAATACGAATGTTGAACTAAAACCCGTATTATCTATTAAAGCTAGAGTTGCAATGGTAAAGTCCTTGCACACTGGGGAAGAGCTCGGCTATGGAAGATCCTTCACCGCAGCAAGCACAATGAAGACAGCAGTCATCACGATTGGCTATGCTGATGGTATTCCAAGAAATATGGCAAACGGACATGTCCTAATTCGTTCGCAAAAAGCACCGATTATCGGCCGGATCTGCATGGATCAGCTCCTGGTGGATGTTTCAGGAATTGAAGGGGTACAAGCAGACGATATTGCAACATTGATTGGCAAAGATGGATCACAGCAAATCACAGCAGAAGACGTTTCGGAGTCATGCGGGACAATCACGAATGAATTATTGAGCAGACTTGGGGAGCGATTGGGGTATGTTTATAAAATATAATTTAGTAGCAGTCTGTACTTTATAATATTAGATAAGACTAAATTGATAACCTTAAATCAAACAAGCCCGTTTCACCTGAGCTACGGACCCTCGCTTTCCGTGGGGAGGAAGCTGAGCCTCCTCGTCGCGGGACGCTCCTGCGGGGTCTCACCTTTCCTCTATTGCCCACAGGAGTCGAGTGTCCTCCGCTCCATTTCACTCAAATATTCAAAGATATTTTTAATGTAATATAACAAAAAGATTCATTTCTTAACCATTCGGATATAATGTTTGATTAAACATCCCTGTCCACACCTCTTGGGAATTTAAAGAGTGTGTCATATGCTCAATACCGGATAAATGATCAACAATAACTTCTAATATTCTGTTTTTCTCGCGCATTACATTCCCTTTAATGAAGAAAATAAGAGGGAACATCCCCCCCTCTTACTTAATCCTCGCTTTCCGAAATCCATCAACAATGCTGATGACAGCAAATACCAGAACGACCAGGAATGTAACACTGATAAAACCAACCTGCAGCTGTGAACTGGATGCAGAAAACAAAGCAGCGAAATAATTAAAGAACTCCTCCTGCAAAAGGTTTGGATTAATAAATAGAATCAAGAGGACAATTACTCCTGCTGCTTCGACAATTAAATTTAAAATCGCCAACCTCTTCGTCCATTGTCCTTTTACATATTTATAGATTGCCAATGCTACTTCAAGTGCCAAAATAGTAACTACGATCGGCCAATATCCAATGAGTACGTCTTGATGAAAGACTGGCTGCACAAACTCAAGACCATTTCCCTTGTCTTCATACAGTCCAATTAAGTGATTCGCATTAAAATAGAAGCTGATCCAAATCGCACTCCATATAAAACTGCCAAAAATCTCACTCTTTGAGACTGCTTTTTTCTTTGGAACATATGTGATTTGCTTTAGAACTTCCGGGGTCCATTTAGTCAAACTGTTCGTTACCGGGTCTGTACCTTTATTGGTGTCTGTTCGTTCAATGACTGCAAAAACAATCGTTATCCAGAAAAGGACTCCAACACCAACTTCTACTAACGTTATAATTCCCTTTGTGATCAGAGTTGTGATGAAATTGATGAAATCTTCCTCACCATTATATTGAATAAAATAAGAGGCAACCATTGTGATAAACGATACAACAACTGCGATTGGAAGAATCATTTTCAATAGTGAAATATAGAGGTCATAATACCGTGGACCAATTAAATGCATAGGCTGATCCCGATAACCTCCCGCCAATGCTACTGGATTTCCCAGTTTTTCAAGAACTGACTTTACGTCCGCTTCGTTATGCTCATCAGGCAGCATATCCTCAATTGTCGACCGAAGTTCTAATGCAATGTCACTGCGATTTTTTTCCGGTAATCTTCTTGTGACTTCCTGGATGTAAATCTCAATCAGATTTTGCATCGTCTTCCTCTCCTTTTAATAAGTCATAAAGCTCCTTGGAACTTTTCAGCCATTCTTTTTTTAACTCTGTATAAATTTCCTGCCCATAATCACTGAGAACATAATATTTTCTCGGTCTGCTTTCAGATGTATCCCAGCTGCTTGTAACCAATTCCTGTTTCTCCAGACGGCGGAGCAGCGGATACAGCGTACTTTGATCAATATTGATACCTGATTCTTCGAGTAATTGGACAAGTGAATAACCGTATTGCGGTGTCTGTAATTGACTTAAAACGGCTAATGTCAAAGTGCCTCTTCGTAATTCGGTTGTTAAAGAAAGTAACAGATTGCTCATTCACTCACCTCACTGCATTTATGCTGTATGTTATACACTATATGGTTTATACTATGTATCATACACTATTGTTGTTACGATTACCATTCAATTTTTGTAAATATAGGAAAAAAAGAACGCAGCCCTGAATCGGATAGCGTTCTTTACCTTCTATATTCAAACTTCTTCGAAGAAATCATATTCATGTACTTTGAAGTATTGGATATTTTGTTTAATAATGACTAAACCATCCGAAATTGCTATGACGGGACTGCTTAAATCGTCTACAAAATGTTTCATAATTTTGTCTCTTGCGCGCACGAGAGAAGATGCTTCGATGAGATGCCCGATCTCACCGTTATTTAAAATAAATGTCACTTCATATTGCTTTTTCTTCTTCATTCAAATGTCCCCCTCACTATAACTATTCTTCATTCTAATACAGCTGTATGCTGTTTCAAAATAATAGGCACAGTTATTTCATACTATTTCTTATCTTCTCTGGAATCATGACAACTTCTGTTTTCAGGTCAATCGGTTTAAAGGTTTCATCTATGCATTCTTCCCAAAACTCTAAATGCTTCTTATCAATCCAATGCTGAGAATTTTCTACTTCTATTCCCCCGCTTCCTTGGACAGAATACCAGTACAAATACTCCTCACCATTGAGCAGCTCTCTGAAAATGGTTTCGACGTACATCTTTTCACCTTCAAGTGTAACGAGCACGTCATCCATATGCTCATTCAGAAACTGAAGCCATTCATCCACACGTTCTGATTTGCCTTGTTTCACTCTGAACCTTGTCAATTCTACATTCATTTCGTTACCATCCTTTTACTTCCAGATTGATGATCGTAATTTCTTACAATCATGCCGTTTGTTTTCATCATTTTGAATTGATTATAAAAAGGCACCACGTCATCATCGCAGCATAAATCGATCATATAAATATCACTAAGCTCTTCAAGCATGATATTTACCAATTCCTTACCAATACCTTTATTTTTGTATTCAGGCAAGACTTCCAGCAGCGGAATATAAGCAGATAAAACTCCGTCACTAATCGCCGTTATAAAACCAACGACTTGATTTCCATCTAAAGCTACAACTACTTTTGTGCTATTTTTTAAGAGCTGTAAATGGGTTTCTGAGCTTGGCGGATTTGGCCAGTCCACGAAAAACCCTCCTAACATCTCAGCTGTAATTCCATTAATATCAGTTTTAAACATCATTTTAGATCCACTCCTATTTTGTTTATAAACACTTGTTGGAGCGGATTTATTAAAAATAAAGCAGCAAAATGAGACCTCCTATTTTGTAAGCAATCTACTAACCTATTCGGAAAGAACATCCATTTTCCTTCATTTGGTCTGCATTTTTTAAAACGAAAGAGCCCATAACCTCCTCTAAGAAATGGCTTCTTTTTTATAAAACGTCATCTTATCAAATTACAAATTCAAGCCAGCTTTCGGAATATTTCAGGGAAGCAGAGAAATGAAGAGGCTGGGACAAAACGAAAACTACTATTTGTAAAACACGAATGTTCATTTTCAAGGTTTATGTGTTAACACAAGCCCGTTCCATTGCGCTCCAGACCCTCGCTTTCCATGGGGAGGAAGCTGAGTCTCCTCGGAGCAAAAGCTCCTGCGGGGTCTCACCTTTTCCTCTATTGCCCATAGGAGTCGAGGGTCCTCCGCTCCATTTCACTCATGTTTAGAAATACTAAAGGTAAAGTAAATAAAAACCGAATGATTAGAAAGATTCACTCTTTAATCATTCGGTTCTGTGGTTGTGTTAAAACCTATGTCCCAGCCTCTTCTTAACTTTATGCATCAAACGCCAAAATGAATCATATATTTCTCTTCTTCTATTGCCTGCAGAATTTTGGCTGCTAATTCAGCTAGATCATGGGATTCCTTAAAGTCTTTTGAAGAGGTCACCTTCTCATAAAAAAGCTGCAGTGATTCAGGGGGGATTAGTGTGATTCCCCACATAGCCAGGCCATATTCCTGCCTTTTGTAAGATTGAAAATAAGTTTTCATGATGGTTAGGTCTGCTGCGATATTTTGAACAAAATCATCATCAACAGAAATACAGTTATATTTTTCCGGCTCGTAGTTTAAGTATTTTTTCTCTTTATCGAACTCATTCAGAATTCCGAATTCATGTACTAAGGGCATACTTTGTCTTCCTCTCTATTCGTTCTATTTCAGGCTTCATACCATAATTTCGTAAAATCAATCCATCCTAGCGCATTAAATGATACACCTTTTACATCATGGTGATAAAAGGCGAATTGATTTAACCGGTAAAGATGAATATGCCCGTTTTGTTTCAGTATTTTATTTTCTAAAGATAGTAAATCTTCATCATTCACAGCTTCCGGGAGATGATGTTTTAACAAGCTGTGATTTCCCCTGAATGCTGAAAGATAGGTATATACATCACTTTCATCACCGATTTGTTCACCGAGGAGAAGATCTGCTTCTTTGTGTAATGCTCGCTTATGCAATTCAGTATACGTGTAAAATGTGAGTTCTAATTCTATCCCTTTATTCCGTAAAACCTTCTGAATCCACTTTGCATCTGCTTCATTCCCTGCTCCAACATAACTAACCAAGGTAAGCGTTTCCCCTTTGTAACCACTTGCTGCTAGAGCCTTTTCACCAGCCGATACAGATCGTTCCTGATTCTTTTCTTCAAACTTTTTTAATATCCGAGACACCGTTTTAAAGCGTGAACCGCCTAATTCCTCGATTAGTTTTTCCGGTGATAAAAAATGAAAAATAGCTTCTCTTACATAGGCATTTTCAGCAAGAATCCCTTTATGCAAATTTAGCGTAAGCAGCTTGCTTCCCTTATCCAGCATCGTATACTTTTTAAATTCCTGAACCTTTCTCCCCTGATAGGGATAATGGTAAAAGTTCATATCTTCATAATTGGAAACCGACTGCAGATCAGCAGCATTATCATAAAGCTGCGGGAAAAAGTATAGTGTAATCTCGTCAAGAAAAGGCTGTCTTAAGAAGTAGTCTGAAAAGACGGTTAAGACTAATTTATCTTCCGTATTATCACTGACTTTATATGGTCCTGTCCCTACTGGCAACTCACTAGTTACCGGTACATCCTCCGGCAAAATGCTTCCGCCTAATGAGGAAGCTAAATGCAGAAAAGATGGGCAAGTTTCACTAAACACAAATTGAATCGTATACCGATGATTAACCTTTATATCTTCCAGTCCATCTAGGATCCATTCATAAGCGGATCTATTTTCACGATGGCGGATAAAACTATAACGGACATCGTCTGCTGTCATTTCTTTTCCATGATGAAAAAGGACAGCTTTTTGCAGATAAAAAGTCCATTTTGTATAGTCTTCATTATGTTCCCAGTGATGAGCCAGATATGGGAGAAACTCATCATTTTCCTGATCATATGTAACGAGCGTACTAAAAATATGGCGCATAATATGATTTTCGGAACGTCTGTTGACTTTGGCCGGATCAAGAACAGGAAGCGGCCGATAAGAAGGGAAATGCAATCGTGAAAGCTTACCACCTTCAGGACCGAGCAGTTTGCCGAGGTACGTATGAAACACCCAACCAACGAATTCACGTTGCACAGATTCTTTTACTCCATATTTTTTTAACAGGCTGATTCCTGCATCAATGGAAGTCGGTGTTAACATGCTTTTCGCTTCGTCCACAACAAGGTGATCCAAAACTTTCAGAAGTTTTATACTGGAAAGATTCCCTCTCCCCTTCCCCGGCTTCCACTCGATCCAATTCTGCTCCTCTAACTTTCGGAGAATGATTTTGGCATTTCGGTAGGTGCATGACAGCATCTCTGAAAGGTCTTGAACCGTTATCTTTATCTCTTTATTTGTTTCCTTTAAGCTTTGAAAAAGGATGTCATAATGCTCTAATAGCTTCATATTTTCAGCTCCTCCTGACAAAAGGGGAAAAACAATTAAAGCTATTATACACTTTTTTTCCTCTTTTCAAAAAGTACAATGAATAGCAGGAGGTTGATATATATGAAAGTGATCATTGCATCCTGGAATCCATCCAAGGTGAAGAAAATCCAACGTTTTTTGAGTGAAGTTCCCATTGAGGTCACTTCTCTATCTGGTGTAATAGAAGATATTGAAGAAACTGCTCTTTCATTTGAAGGAAACGCAGCATTAAAAGTAGGAGCAGTCAGAAATGTTTTTCCAAAAGACATAATTATAGCAGAGGATTCTGGTTTAACGATTAATGCTTTAGAAGGTTTTCCCGGCGTTAAAACAGCGCGTTTTTCCCCAGGCAGTGATGCTGATCGGGCACATGTGCTGATGGAAAAGCTAGCAGATGTTCCTTTAAGCAAAAGAAGGGCACAATTCAACAGCAGCATCAGCGTTTCATTTCCGAACGGCGAATCTGCAGAGTGTCACGGAATCATGCATGGCTGGATCAGCAATAGAGATAACAAAGAAATCCAAGGATATGGAGATATTTTTTTATTAAGTAATGGAAAAGTTCTTTCTGAAATTGATGATAGCCCCTTTAATCATCAGCACCAGGCTTTATTTCAAGCAAAGCAGCATATCCTCGAATGGCTAAAATAATGACTGCAGCTAAAAGGAAAGTAATTGGAATCGCCGCAATTACAGGAGCCGCACTGCTGGGAGATTCCATGCTGATCATCGCGCTGCCTGTCTACTGGCAGGAGTTTGGTCTAACTTCGCTATGGCAAATTGGTCTCCTGCTTTCAATCAACCGGTTTATTCGCCTGCCTATTAATCCTTTAGTGGGGTTGTTTTACCAAAGGTTTGAGCTGCGGACAGGTGTATTGCTTGCATTGCTGATTGCTGTTGGCACCACGGCAGGTTATGGATTTTTCAATGAATTTTGGCTGCTGTTCCTTATGCGGCTGTTATGGGGAGTTGCCTGGTCCCTTCTGCGCCTTGGCGGATTCCTGACTGTCGCAGAGGTTGCAACAGAGGATAATACAGGCAATCTTGTCGGCTTATATAACGGTTTATGGGGAATCGGCGGTCTTGTTGGCATGCTCGGTGGAGGTTTACTTGTTGATCAAACTTCTATTTTGTTTGTGAGTTCCTTATTTGCTGCTATAGGTCTTGTTATGGTGCCAGCAGTATTTTTTCTGATTCCACTTTCTAAAGTTGAACAAGAGGAGCCTGCGCAAATGAAGGCATCAAAAAACTGGCTTACCATTGATAGCGGATTTATTTTAGGGACGGGTGCGATGGTTGGTTTCATTATATTTGGGCTTTTCGCTTCTACCCTCAGTACATCTATTGAAGCGCACTATGACAATAAGTGGAGCGCTGCTGGATTGACGGTTGGGGCGGCTACGCTGGCAGGCATTATCCAAGCCTTGCGCTGGGGCTGGGACCCTTTCATCGCTCCGAAAATTGGCAAGATGATTGATTCAAGCAAAACACCGGTATTATTCATTATTGTTCCAATACTTATTGGAGCTGTTTTGCTTTTCGGCTTAGGTTTTGTGCAAAATATTGTACCACTGCTTTTGTTATTATTATTATTTCAATTCACTTCCACCATTTTCGTGACAACCGCTGACACTATGGCCGTAAAAACTGCCAGTCAAACAAATAAAGTGAAAGTCATGACCGCCTACACCATTGTCGTTGACGTGGGAGCTGCCCTTGGACCGCTAGTTGCTTTTGCTTTACTTGGTACATATGACCTTGCAGTCGTTTACTATTTAGCCGGCTTGATGTTTTTGTTTTTGGGGATTGGGTGGGTTTTGAAGGCTTCTAGAGATGCTTAGGTTTTCACCTTGACACCCAGAAATTACTTGAATAAACTCTAATTCACCCACTGAAAGATACGCCCTTTAAGGAACACAAGAGGGCGTATTTATAAAAGTTATCAGCTGCCGCTTTTCGATTCTTCTCCCTCCCTTCTATTCTATCATTTCTAAAAGTATCCAATGAATAGGTCTATTGCAAACTTGAAAGTGTTTAATATGGGATGCAGCATTCACTGTAACGCCCAACACCACATTTCTTCATGCTATTTTACGTCCGTTTTTCGGTCTCCTCTTTAATAAATTGGCTATTGAAAAGTCCGATTACGAACAATAATCATATTTAAAATGGTAATCATTACAATTCGATATAGGATATTTTTTACCGATATTTATAGGGAGAGAATATTACTGCAGAGGAGCCTTCAACTTGAAATTCATAAAAAATTTAAGTATCAGCAAGAAATTACTCATTATTATCATTGTAAGTACATTAGGGCTTAGCTCAGTTGGAACCCTAGGAATTAGCTACATTAATGAAATGGCTAAGGGTTCCAATATTATGTATAAAGATAATCTAGTTCCTCTAAATATGGTTATGCAAATCAGAGTAAACGCTAGAGCTAGCGACGCTTATACATTAGAACTTTTAGTAACAGAAGATCCCGAAAGAAACCAGGAGTTAATAAATGAAATTTCATCCGCATGGGAAGAGATCGATTCACTTATTGCTGAAATTGAAAGTACAGTTTTAACAAAAGAACAACAAAATTTAGTCGAGCAATACAAACAAACCTCACAAGAGCTTGCTAAGAATCGAAATTTGGTAGTGGAGCTTGCTGCAGAGAATCAAAATGAAGAGGCTTACTCACTATACCTCGGTGCAGTTGAAGATAACAGATCTGCTTTGAATGAGACTTTAAAACAATTACAGAAATCAAATGTTCAAATTGCAGAATCTATAAATAACGAAAATAACGACAAAAAACAAGAGGTACTCTTTTTTGTCACTGGTATTGTTATTTTGGCACTCCTCATTTTAATAGTGTTAAGCACAATCATCAGCCGTATGATTACCCGTCCGATTAAAGAGGTTAAAGGCTTACTGATGGAAGCTGAAAATGGAAACTTTACTGTTAAAGGCAACTATGAATCAAAGGACGAAATTGGTGAGCTCTCTGTTTCTTTTAACAATATGACAAATACACTCAAAGCTGTATTTGGTACGGTTCAAGACTCTTCTCAGCAAGTTGCATCTGCCTCTGAACAATTAAGTGCAAGTGCAGAGCAAAATAGCAACGCAAGCGAGCATATCACGATGACCGTTCAAGAATTGGCAATCGGTTCGGATAAGCAGCTTAATACAGTTGATAAGAGTGCTAGAGTGATAGAAGATATTACCGAACATACAAAAACGATTACGAATCATACAGAGAAAATCACGAAAGATGTGCTTCATGCATCAACGCTTTCTAGTGAAGGAAATCAGGCTATAAAAAAAGTGAATGAACAAATGAATTCTATTTATGAAAATGTGAATAGCTTATCTAAGGCTGTAGGAAGCCTGGATGCAAGATCGAATGAAATAAGTCAGATAACGAATGTAATAACAGGAATTTCTGCTCAAACGAACTTATTAGCATTAAATGCTGCGATTGAAGCAGCAAGAGCTGGAGAACATGGAAAGGGCTTTGCTGTTGTTGCAGATGAAGTAAGAAAACTAGCTGAAGAATCAACTAAATCAACTGAACAAATAGCAAACCTTATTCAATTAATCCAAAATGATACGAATGTGACTTTAGAAACAATGGAGAAAGCTGCCGAAGAAGTTCAATCTGGCCTTAATGTTGTTCATATAGCAGGAAGCTCTTTCGAGAAAATTGAAGAAGCAGTTAACGGAGTGGTCTTACAAATTGAAGACATTTCAGAATCACTTAAGAAATTATCAAGTGGAACGATTTCAGTAAACGACTCGATTAAAAATGTGAGCACTGTAGCGCAAGAAACTTCTATGGTCACTCAGAATATTTCAGCTGCCACAGAAGAACAACTTGCATCCATGCAAGAAATCACTTCATCCTCACTAGCACTTGCCAAATTAGCTGACGATCTGCAGGTAATTATTAAGCAATTTAAAATTTGATTAAGCAGTCGCTGGGACACCACGAGAAAGCTCGGTTTTGTCGACTTAAATACGCCTCTTGGCAGTCTCTTCTGCCAGGAGGCGTGTTGTTTTCACTATTACTGTTCTTCGGTAAGAGTATGAACTCATGTAACTTCCTTTTCTCTTTTCGAAAACCAACGCTCAATTAAATATTGAAAACCATATAATAGGAATGACTTATAGAAAAAGTAGAAGAAAAACTGGACATGATTGATACGATTTAAGCGATAATATTTTATTTGTTTTGCCATATATGTTAGAGGGAATGCAAAGAAAGCACTTATCCCCGCATTGAGCAGAATAAAAGGTTTGAAATCACCATATGCTTTTTTCAATGTCCACAGAGCCAGCATAAAAAAAGGACCAACCTGATAAGGGAATTCTCCAAAGAAATACGATTTGGGTTTGTTATAGAAAACCCACCATTTCTGCTTCTTCCCATGTGCAGCATGAAGCTTCTCAACGAATAAAATAAAGATAGATGCCGGCAAATATTTTTTAATATTTTCTTTGCCTAAAAGAAGTATGATGAACCATGACAATCCAACCATTCCAACATTTAGAAACACATGATTTTTCTTCTTCATATTGATCTCCTCGTTCATAGATTGATTCAATGTCTTTATTAAAATAACCAGTCATAAAGAAGATATGTATTAGCAGCCATAGGAACGCGCCAGAGAAACTCGAACTTTGTCGCCATAAAAATACGTCTGCTGGCAGAAGATCCATCCTTCTGCCAGCAGGCTTTTCGATTTTCTTTGTTAGGGAATCCTTAATATAGTCATAAAAGCCTTTCTTTGTTTGAATTTCTTTTAATTGGTGAAAAGCACTTATAAAAGTGTCCAACAGGGGAGGTCATAATATGGAAATGCTGTTTAGCTTTATTTTTGCACTAGGCTTTACGCTGATTCACTATTTTTCAAAGTATATGAGGTTTATTAAGGCCATTCCAAGAAGCCGCTTCCTCTCAGCCGCCGGCGGTGTGGCTGTTGCTTATGTGTTTATTCATCTTCTGCCGGACTTAAACAAGCACCAGCAGGTTCTTGAAGAAGCCGCACGTCCAGGATTGTTTCGTTTCCTTGAGAATCATGCCTACATTATTGCATTGCTGGGACTTGCCTTATTTTATGGACTTGAAAAAATGGTAAAAAACTCCAAGTCGAGCCAAAACGACAAAACTAGTCCAGGTGTATTTTGGATCCATATCACTTCCTTTTTCTTATACAATGCATTGATTGGATACTTATTGGTCAGAGAAGAATTCGAAAGTCTTTGGGGAATGTTCTTTTACTTTTTGGCACTGGCCGTGCATTTTGTGACAAATGACCATAGTTTGCGCAAAGATCACCAGGGCATCTATGACCATTACGGACGCTGGGGATTAACGGCTGCCATTTTAATGGGCTGGACCATTGGCGCCTTTGTAAAATTGGAAGAAGTCTATATCTCCCTGCTTACTGCATTTTTGGCGGGCGGTATTGTGCTGAATGTACTAAAAGAAGAGCTGCCTGAAGAACGGAAAAGCAGCTTTGCTGCCTTCTTTTTAGGGGTGGTTGGGTATACAGCACTGCTCTTAGTTTAAAAAAACTCCGCTGAAAACAAACTCTCCGCAAAGATTATATTTTTTCAATATAAGGAAATATTATCGGAGAGGTGAATATATGGAGATGGAAAAAATGAAGCTTACCTCCTCTGAGATTGGCTCCTTGTGGGGAGAGTACATAAATGGAACAGCCACAGATATCGTCAATAAGTATATGTACTCTATTATTGAGGATGAGGCAATTAAGGCGATTTTTCATGAAGCGATCCAAACATTTGGAAGTCAGAAGGAACAAATTAAGACTTTTATTGAGAAAGAAGGTTTTCCTGTACCGATCGGATTTAATGAGACCGATTTGTTCCCAGGTAAACAGCGATTATTCACAGATGCATTTTGTCTAAATTATTTAAATATAATGACCTTGCACGGTTTATTAGGGCACAGCACTTCATTAGGCGTCTCTGTCAGAAAAGATTTAAGACTATTCTATGATTCTTGCGATGACGCTGCGAAAGATATGTATCACAAAACAACTGATCTCTTACTTGAAAAAGGTCTTTTTCAGCGTGACCCTATGTTTTATGCCTATGACCAACCCACCTTTATTTCCAGTAAAGATTTTAAGGATGGCTTCTTTGGCAAAGGCAGAACCCTTTCAGCAATTGAGATTATTAGTATTTCTTTAAACCTCAAAAAAAGCATTATGGCAAAAACACTCTCTATCGCTTTTAGTCAGATCGCACAATCAAAAGAAGTGAAGAAATTTTTACGTGAGTCTGAAAAAACGGCTGATGGGCAAATCAAAACTCTAGCCAAAATACTGCAAACGGATAATCTGCCTGTTCCAAAATCGTGGGAAACAGAAGTTACTCAATCAACAGAATCCCCTTTTTCAGATAAATTAATCATGTATCATACTGGATTTTTATTTCAGGCTGCACAAAACTATCATGGTGCAGGTCTGGCTTCATCCATGAGAACCGATTTAATCGCCACTTACGAAGCGACTATTTTACAGAACCTTCTAGTTACAAAAGATTGGTTTGACATTATGGTCAAAAACAAATGGCTGGAACAGCCGCCCCTTGCGCCGAATAGAAAGGAAATTTCTAAATAACCCTAACTACGAGCCCTATCTGGTAGTTAGGGTGTTTTTGTTCATAATGATAAAGCACCATCTGCTTTTCTTTTGTTATCACCACTGCATTAACATAATAATCATGAATATTGATGCCATTGGGCAGCTGACATGCATTTTTTTTCGTATATGGTCTGGACTTTTATGTATGTATTCTGATTTGATAGTGTTCCATTTTTTATCACCCTCCTCTCCAACATAAGAAATTTCTTAAAAAGAATCCCCCAACTCCCAAAATGCGTCACCCAATTGATTTATCAGTTCCCATGCTCTTTTTTCAATCTCATTTGGAAGATGATCTTTGCCAAAATACTTTAGCTCCAGACTTTCTCCGTCATTTATAGCTAATTCTCCAGTCACCTGCTGTGCATGGAATAAACTAATGACACTATAGGTTTCATCCCCATTTGGATATTGAAAATAATAATGGGGACCGGAAAAGACACCCATTAATATAAGCTGATTCGCAGTTAATCCTGTTTCTTCTCTTAGTTCCCGCTGTGCAACTTCCTCTAATGTTTCGCCGAGTTCCATAGACCCACCAGGCAAACCCCAATCCAACGTATCTGAGCGATGCTGAAAAAGAACTTCTTTCTTTTGATTGATCACTAATATGGTTGCTCCTACACTGATGATCGGCCTGCTGCCAATCTGTTTTCGAAGCTCAGAAATATAGCCCATTTTTCCCCTCCTAAAAACTCAATGATTATTATTTCTCTTCTTTTCAATGAGTTCCTTGTGTCATCTTCCATTTATGCATAAAAGTTTGTGCAAAGGGTAGTTTACCTCTATAGAGACTATAGAAGTGAAGGAGATGCCCAACATGTTAAAACAAGAAGAACTGGAAACATTAAGAGAATTAATTAAAGACATTGATACCGCCATGCTGACAACGGTTTCTGAAGATGGTCTTGTATCGCGTCCGATGAAAACACAGGAAGTCGAGTTCGATGGTGACTTATGGTTTTTCACGAAAAAAGAGACAGATAAGTATGAAGAAATTATGCATGATCAGGATGTGAATGTCGCTTATGCCGGCAAGTCCTATGTTTCTGTACGTGGTAGAGCTGAAATCGTTCAGGATTTAAACAAGAAAAAAGATCTGTGGAACAAAGGGCTTGAGAAGATTATGCAAACTTCTTACGATAACCCGAACGTTGTTTTAATCAAAGTCGAAGCGGAAGCAGCTGAATATTGGGAAACAGGTAATTTCACCAAAAAAGTGGCCTTCTTTTACAAACGCATGACGGGTCAAAGTTCCCGATCTGCAGATGTAAATGAAACGATTGAATTGAATAATAACAACTAGCAGCAGAAAAAAATGGATTGTCTAATTGGACAATCCATTTTTTTGTTTAACATCATTCTTTATAAGTATTGTAAAACTCAGTTTTTTCACTCTTTTTTTCCAACTGAAACTATTGCTTCATCCTATCTTCTTTTTCAGTGTCCTGCATTAATAAATGATAATTCTCTGATAGTTTTTCTCTGTAAATCGAAATATTACACCATATATAATAGTAAACAGAATAGCTGCAAAAAGTGCGCTTCCCAACACAACAAATGTATGATCCATCGCTGCGGTAGTTCCAATGATTTTTATCACAAGGGGCATTATTGCTGCTAAATGGATAGTAGCTACTGTTAGCGGAGCCAAAAACATAATGAGAGTTTGCCTTCTAATTATTTGTGTAATTTCCTTATCACCTATTCCAACTTTCTTCATAATAGCAAAACGATGACGATCATCATGCCCTTCCGAAATTTGCTTATAATAAATCATTAAAGCTGTTTCCGCAAACAAAACAACACTAATAAAAACACCTAGAAACAACAAACCGCCAAAACTACCTAACACCGTTTCTTTGTAAATTGACTTTGCTTCAACATACACATTGCCAATCGTTTCGGCTTTATCAGCGATTGCATGGGAAAATTCATTTACCTGCTTTGAATCTCCTTGTACATTAATGTCTTGATACATCGTCAATGAGTTTTCTAAATCTGCTGCTTGCGCAAACTCACCTGTTAACGATGCAACGACATAAATCCAATTACCATCTATACTATCAGCCAAGGAAGTATCAATAGGCAGTTCTTCCACCGTACCCTTCACGTTGAATGATTGATCATTTAACGTGATGCTCTGTAAATCCACAGTTTCTTGACCTTTTAAAAGCAGGACTTCATCTGAAGCTAACGATATGTTTTCACTTGTTAATGAGTTGAGATCTTCCAGGGGAAGGATACGAAAGAATTCTTCCTTCTCATCTCCTGTTAAATCTGCAGCAAACTGTCCGCCCCGGTAAGATGCAAATGATGTTATCTCAACGTCATATCTGTCTTTATGTTCTTCAATAAATGCTTGCAATTGCTGCTGTTCTGAAATATTTTCAGCTGCATTTGTAATAGACACATCGAACTTAAATGTATTATTCACCATCGTATTGACACCTAAATATAAAGATACCGTGGTTGTCAAAACAATCATGGTTGCTGTGCTTAGCACTGCAATATTGGATAAGCCAATTGCATTTTGTTTCATCCGATAAAGCATAGTTGATATGAGAGTAAAATAATCTTTGTTATAATAGAAGTTTTCATTTTTTCGCAGCATTTTAAGCAGTACAATGCTAACAGCAGTAAATAGCAAATACGTTGCTGCGACCACAAACACGATTGCTGCAATCATCGTATTTAAATCTCGTATAGGATCACTAACCGTAAATGATAAAAGATATCCGGCGATCAAAAGAATACCGCCCAGAACAGCAAGCACATACTTCGCCTTTGGTTCTCTCTCCCCTATTTGTCCACCTTTCATTAATTCTGTAATACGAATAGAGTTCATCTGTTTTAAATTATATAAGTATATAATAATGAAAATAATGCTGAAGGTGGCCAATGTTTTTATAACAGCCATTATAGAAAAGATCTTTAATGTTAACGGCACATTCATCGTAATGGACATTGCTATGCCTACAACTTGATTAAGTATTAAACCAATGGTTAAGCCGCCTATAGTAGCCATCAGGGCAATCAGGGAATTTTCCATCCTCAATAATTTCCTAACATGCTTTTTTTCCATTCCCAGCAAATGATAAAGACCAAATTCCTTTTTTCTTCTCTTGAAAATAAAGCTATTCGCATATAGAAGAAAAAACAGAGAAAGAATCGTAAACAATAAGCTCCCAAACTTCATTACGTCAATCGTAAAATTTCCGCCTGGAATGTTCTTCAAAGCTGTATCATTCACCAGGCTATTCATTGTATAAAATAAGGCAATTGTAACCATGCAAGTAATGATATATGGCAGCAACATTAAGCTATTCTTTTTAAGATTTGTCAGCGCTAATTTACCATATAATTTCTTATTCATAAGCTAGTACTCCTTTTCGCAACTGCTGCTGACTGCATATCAAAAATCTGCTGAGTTATATCTTCATTCATACTCTTTTTTTGAATTTCATTATTGATTTTTCCATCTTTTATAAATAACACCCGGCTTGCTTTACTTGCGGCATACACACTATGTGTGACCATAATAATAGTTTGTCCAGCTTGATGAAACGCTGCAAATAAGTCCAATAACTCCTGTGCTGAACGAGAATCAAGAGCACCAGTCGGTTCATCTGCTAGAATCAGGCTTGGTGATGTGATTAACGCTCGTGCAACAGCAGCTCTCTGCTGCTGACCTCCAGAAACTTCGTAAGGATATTTATCTAAAATATGTTCAATCTCCAACGCAGCAGCTAAATCCTTAATCTTTGCATTCATTTCTTTTACACGAAGATTAGCCATTACAAGCGGCAGAAAAATATTATCCTTCAAAGTAAATTGATCTAACAAGTTAAAGTCCTGAAACACAAATCCTAAATGCTCCCTCCTGAATGCGGCCAATTTCTCATTTGGGATTTCCTTGTAGTTCTTCCCTTCAAGCAGAACCTCACCAGCAGTCACATCATCCAAAGATGCTAAAATATTCAGCAGCGTTGACTTCCCGGAACCAGACTCTCCCATGATGGCAATATACTCGCCCTTATCCACAGTAAAACTGATATCAGAGAGCGCCTCTACCTTTGCCCCTTTCCGAGATTGATATACCTTTTTTACATTTTGAACCTTTAGAATTTCCAATACATATCCCTCCGAATAAAAAACCTTTGTCTCAGTGCCTTTATCATACTGAAAACTATGGCAATCATTATTTGGAATACATAACAAAATTCTTCTATTTTTCTGCTTTAAATCTTACGAAGTTCTTATGGCGTCACAGCGACGCCCCGAATTTGGTCGAAAATTGTCGGGCGCTATTCCGCGTTAAGTCTTGTTTTATTTTCCAATTAAGGTTGACACTGGATGAAAATTCCTTCACTATTATGTTAGACGATATAACGTGTAACATAATAACTTCAAAAGGATGATTGAAATGGCCTACAACGGCGGCCCGATGACAGAAGCGATGTATTATGTCCTTCTAGCCTTAATGCGTCCTAACCACGGATATCAGCTCATGCATTCAATTGCAGAAGTGTCCAATGGCCGAGTAAACATGGGCCCTGGTACTCTTTATGGCGTCCTTTCAAGGATGCAAAAAGATGGGCTCATTTCTTTAGCGGAAGAGGATGGAAGAAGAAAAACGTATGAAATAACACCTGAAGGAGAAAAAGCACTGCGGCTGGAGCATGATCGTTTAAAAGCAGTAATTGAAGATAGCAGGATTTTAGAGGATGGTGATGAAAATGGCTAAAACCATTTACAAACTGCGGCCCAGTGACAATTGGCGAATCGGAGAACATGAAAGCTGGTTTGCAGACATGGCTGCCCAGGGGCTTTTTCTTAAAAAGATGGGATTTCCTTTTGCTAAGTTTGTTAAAGGGGAACCAAAGAAAATGCGCTACCGAATTGAAGTGAATTCGGGAGACGAAATAACATCCGAACAAAAACAAATGTATGCAGAAAGCGGCTGGGAATATGTAACGAGCTATAATTTATTTCATGTCTTTTCATCCCCCGAAGAGTTGCAGGCACCAGAACTTCATACCGATCCGGCCGAGCAGGCTTTTACAATCGAAACTTTGGATACTAAGTTAACTTTTAGCACAATCCTTTCGATTACGGGATTGCTTTTACTATTCGGAATGCAAGCTTCTGTTTGGTTTCTTGATGAAACACCTACACTGGTCTTAATCGAGGGGAGCGCAGTTTTTCAAATCATTTTTGCACTGTTTTTACTTTATTCAACATACCTTTCACTTCAAGCAGCCATATCCATCCGCAAACTGCGCAGAAACCTAATTGAAGGAAAACCGATTGACCACCATGCGCCTTGGAAAAAACGATTCCAAACACAAAATATTATAGGCATACTGCTTACAATCGTAATGGGACTAATTGCCGTCATTCCTATTTTTCAGCTGACAAAAATAGATACGAAAACATTGCCGGAAAGCAGCTCGGACTTACCGTTTATCAGATTAGCAGATTTAGAGAATAACCCGGATTTCATCAGAGAAGAACCTGTCTTTTTTAATGACGATGTAGATCGTGGAAATCAATATTCTTTTAATTGGAGTCCTCTTGCCCCCTTACAATATGAAACTTCTGAACACGGATTAATTCCAGGTGAAATACAGAAATATGGAGAAGAATACTCATCTTCACTTGATACAAAAGTATACCAGTTGCGCTTTCCTTCCTTGGCAGAGCCAGTAATTTCGGATTTAATACAAAGCAGAAGTTTTCAAACTGAACGAGAAGATTTTATAGAAACCTCTCATCCTGAATTGGATCTACTGATTACGTATGATAAGGATAAAATAAAAATGGTGTTTGCACATAAAGGAAAGGCTGTCATGTATGCTTCTTATTATGGTCACGCAACTATAGAAACCATAATTGAAAACACTGTTGAAAAGATTAAATTGATTTCCGAATAGAAACTAAAAAAGCTTACAGAATCAAAGTCTGTAAGCTTTTTTCTATTTCTTTCCCTGTCTGTACAAATCTACTGTCTTAAATCCTTTAGATAAGATCTCGACCATTTGGACTTGGCGGTTATCACGCGTTTTCTGCTGCTTGGCTGAAAAGATATACCGTGCCCAGTCACGCTTATAACCTGGTGTTAATGATTGATAAAAAGTTAATTGTTCAGGATGATCTGTTAACAGTTTTTCTACATCTGGTATCTGATCCTCATAATCCGCCACACACTGGCTTGCAGCGGAAGATTTTTTCGCTTTTTTCTTTTCACGCTTCAAACCAATCACCGTGAAAACATCATCCATGCTCACCATCCGTGCAAATTTGATATCACTTTCATCCACATAGCCATCCTCTCCTACCTTCATAGCCGGAAAGATCTCATCTCGATGTATGTGCGAATCAAACCGCTTATTCCCTTTTTTCGGATATGCAAAAAACAGATACCCTTTCTCAACTAATTGCTCCTCTTGTATTATGCGCTTCGTATGCTCAACCATTTGGTTGATATTCTCGATAAAAATAAAAATTGCATCATGATCTCCGGACAGTTCAGTCTTATAGCCATTAAATAAATCGTAGTCTTCTGGCTGATGTAGCACCGCTAGATTGTTGTATTTAGTTAGATTTAATTTATCAATGATTGACATTATGATATTACTCCTTTTAGACAATTATGTAGTTACTGCGGGAGAGGTAGTTTGCGCTTTTGGGGCCCTCGGCTCTCTTTCACTTGTTGACGGGCACTTAGCTTGATCTTTAGTGCCCGTCAACTCGCTTTTCGCTGCCTGACGGGCACTTACCTTGTTCTTTAATGCCCGCCAACTCGCTTTTCATTGTCTGACGGGCACTTTGCCCGCTCTTTTGTGACCGCCAACTCGCTTTCCGCTGCCTGACGGGCACTTTGCCCGCTCTTTTGTGACCGCCAACTCGCTTTTCGTTGCCTGACGGGCACTTTGCCCACTCTTTTGTGACCTCCAACTCGCTTTTCGCTGCCTGACGGGCACTTTGCCCGCTCTTTTGTGACCGCCAACTCGCTTTTCGCTGCCTGACGGGCACTTACCTTGCTCTTTTGTGCCCTCCAACTCGCTTTTCATTGCCTGACGGGCACTTTACCTGCTCTTTTGTGACCGCCAACTCGCTTTTCGCTACCTGACGGGCACTTACCTTGCTCTTTTGTTCCCGCCAACTCGCTTTTCGCTACCTGACGGGCACTTTGCCCGCTCTTTAATGCCCGCCAACTCACTTTTCGTTGCCTGACGGGCACTTTGCCCGCTCTTTTGTGACCGCCAACTCGCTTTTCATTGCCTCACGGGCACTTTGCCTGCTCTTTAGTGCCCTCCAACTCGCACTTCGCTGCCTCACGGGCACAATTCTCCCCCAAAATCTTCTATGCCATGATTATACAGTGCCCCGTATCTATAACTCAACACTACTATTGTTTACACACCCATCACCTGTCTAGCTTAAACCCCCAAAATAGTAAAGCACAAAATAAGCAACCAGACATAATATCGATCCTACTAAAAATGGATTAATGGATAATGTTGTTTTCTCGCGTTCCGGTTTATAGCTTCCTAAAGACATATTAAACACTGCCCGCTGAGTGTTTCTCGATAAAACATCGCCGGTTGAGCTCATGATAAACGCAAAAAAGACAAGGATAAGCGACCCGATAAACATGGTATCTGCCAGATTTGTATTTAACAAGATTGCTATTCCGTAGAGCAAGCCTAATTCTAAGACTAAGACCAATAAAACGAATAAGAAATACCTTTTCACCCTCATTTCTCCTCCTTTACCTCTTAAATACGAATATAATTAACAGAAGTTTCAGATATTTAACCCACACCAAAAAGATCCTAAATCACTAAAGATTTAGGACAGCTTATACCTTATTTCATTTTCTCCGCTCATTATAAGGTTAGGAGTGTGATATTTAGCAGGAAGCTTAAATCCATCCTTCAGCACGGCTTCCCCTATTGCACAGCCCCGATTTGATCACAAGCTTCTGTTAGCATCTCAACTCCAGCTGCTTGAAAAATGGCACCACAAACACCGCCACCCCTTTGCAATGTTGTATTGGCGGCATTCACGATGGCAT
Organism: Cytobacillus gottheilii; assembly: GCF_900166665.1. Taxonomy (GTDB): domain Bacteria; phylum Bacillota; class Bacilli; order Bacillales; family Cytobacillaceae; genus Cytobacillus; species Cytobacillus gottheilii_A. The sequence continues at coordinate 3,511,656 of NZ_LT800494.1, forward strand.
CTACCTTCATGACTGTAAGATCCTGTCGAACAATTTCCAAAGGCATAATAATGCTCCTTTTTTTACTGTAAGCATAGCATCGACTCTGCTTTGCGACAACAGCATTCTGCATCCATTAAAAAGGAACCTATTCTAATCAATAGGTTCCTCGCCAGCTTAAAACGCCATTTTATTTTCTTTTCCAGTATGAATGCGATGGATAATGATCGCTGCGATCATTTGAATGATCGTTTTCGCCAGTATTTGGCCAACGATCGCTGCCGGCACCGCTTCCCATGGGAGCATGTTTGCACCCAACGGACTTAAACCGATCACAACAAACACAACTGAATCCAGCAAGCCGCCGACGATTCCGCTGTAAAATACACGCCAAGCAAATGGGAGCTTTAAACGTGTGTAAATTTCCGTATCAGCTGTTTCCGCAATTAAGAAAGAAATAGCGGATGCAATCACAATCATCAGCGTATCTCCAAGCAGAAATGATACGACTCCGGATAGGATTAATGCTGTAAAAATAAATAAGTACGTCTTTGATCTTCCATATTTATTTTGGACAAGATCTCGGAAGATGAAGGTCGCGCCAATAAACAGCGTACCCATTGGGATCATGAAAATCCCTACAGCCAATGGTGCAAATTTAGCCGTTACGACATTGGCGATAATAATAGATAATAAATACAATAAAATTCTCATGTATACTCCTCCTGAAGTTAAAGGTTTGTATGATAACCGAACGAAAAAAGACCTCCCATGCGAAGTTCAGAAAACTTCTCAAAAAGAGGCCTAGGTAATCTTTCTATCAAAAAAATAAAAAGCTGTGACCACATGGACACAGCAATCCATAGTTTTTTATAGAGGGTTTAAGCTAGGAACCTCTCCCGATCGGGTTATGCAATTGAGTTTAATATTATCGTATAAGACAGGGCTGTGTCAATGGGATTTTTTATCCTCATTTTAGCTTACCAATCACAGAGCCCTCTTAAAATAATATGCTAAAATTTGACACTATCATGTTATAATGATACCAATATTGCATGAAACGGGAGTCAATTCAATGAAACCAGTTTTCAAAAAATATCACTACATTGTTCTTTTCATACTTTTTACACTCTTCTTTCCTGTTTCAGTTTCTTATGCTGAAGCCAATACAGTGAACGTCAGCAATGATTTTACGGAAAAGGACATGACCTCCCATTTACAGGTGTATGTTGATTCAAACGATCTTACCTCAGATCAAATTCTCGATAGGCAGGATCAGTTTGTTCCCTTCAGTCAGGCGGATATCGATGGGGATATTGCTGATTTGAATTATTGGATCAAGATCGACATGCAGAATACAAGTGACCGTGAAAAAGAATTGCTGCTTGAAATTAAAAAGCCGCATTTAAGCTTGGTTTCCTTTTATAGTGATAACAATGGAAGCCTAGATTTACAAGAAACGATTGGCTACAGCCTGCCTTTTGATAATAGAACCATTAAACACCGTAATTTGGTTTTTCCGCTTCACCTCGATTCATCTGAAAACTTACATACATATTATTTAAAAATTGAAACGGACAGTTTTTTTCAGGCACCCGTCACACTTTGGACTCCCGTTGCCTTTTCAGCCCAACATTCTGATTCGCAAATGATGTTTGGTCTTTTTTATGGCATTATGATTGCTATGATGATTTACAATAGTTTTTTATACCTTTCTCTTAGAGAAAAAACGTATTTATATTATATTTTGTTTATAGCTGGTTTTACGACCATGCAGGCGATTTGGGATGGATATGCATTTGAATGGCTCTGGGGCGATTATCCTTGGTGGGCACTGCGGTCAAATGCCTTTTTCATCCTTTTCACCTCCCTGTTCGGGTTGCTGTTTGCCAAACATTTTCTGCAGCTGAAAAGCATTGCACCAAGACTGGATAAATGGGTGCTTATTTTTACGGCGATTTGCAGCGTTTCATTGATCATTCCGTTCATTTTTCCAATTGGAGTTGCGACAATGGCCAGCACGGTCATCGCTACCATCTTTGCCGTATTCATTATCCTGATCATCATGAAAGTAAGGCTGCGAACAAGAGAAGCCAGATTTTTTATTGCTGCATGGTCACTTTTATTAATAGGTGTATTAGCCAATCTTCTTGCGGCTTATCAGCTGCTTCCGCTTAATGCATTAACCTTATTTGCTCCAAAAATCGGCATGGTGGTGGAGGTGCTTGTCCTCTCATTCGGTCTTGGTGATAAAATTAAACGAGTGACCATTGAAAAAGAGCAGGAATCAAAGAAATATTACATGCAGACACTGATGCAGAATTTCTTTAAGCAAATGTCCAGCATTAAAGAGCCTACCCTTTTGGCGGAGAATGGCCTTTACACGCTCCTCTATCTGACAAAGCTTGAAAAAGGTTTGTATTTACATAAAAATAATGCAAAATGGGAAGTGGTTGTTCAGCAGGGGGATTTATCGCTTGATGATCGCTTTCATATAGATGATCAACATTTAAAAAGGATCATCTATGCGACTGACATCACGCCTAGACCTTTTGGAATGGTTGATTCTTTTGGCACATTCCTGGCTATTCCGATCGTTTGTCAAAATCATACAGGTATCCTTATTGTCTGCGGAGATGAATTTGACCATATTGATCCGTATCAAAAGGATAAAATGGTTCTTTATTTTCATGATCAATTTACCGTTTTAATGGACAATCTTATGAATTATACATCGATCAAAGAATCGGCTATGTACGACCATCTCACAAATGTCTTAAACCGTAAGTATTTTTTAGAAAAAGCAAATACTATAGTTAAAGATGCTAAAGAGGTAAGTATTTTACTAATCGACATTGACCATTTTAAAAGTGTAAATGATACATACGGTCATACAATGGGAGATAAGGCAATTATCTTTGTTGCCAATCGAATTGCAGATACATTCAAGGATATAGGGTTTGTGGGCAGATATGGCGGCGAAGAATTTATTGTCGTTACGAGTGATGTTAATGAACAAGAGGTGCTTCATGCGGCAAATGCGTTAAGAAAATCACTTCATTCCCGTCCACTTTTTTTAAATCGTAATCAAACACTGTCTTTAACGGTCAGTATTGGGGTTTGCATTCAAAGAGAAAACAGCCTTTCATCCATCAAGGATATGATTCTCGAAGCAGATGACAATTTATATCGTGCCAAAAACGCGGGAAGAGACAAAGTCGTGATAAACACGGACATGAAGGTGAGATCATGCAAGGTGGCTGAAAAATGACAGCCACCTTTTTTATACCGTTATATAATATCCAAAGGCATTTTCCGAGCAGGTTTCGGGAATACTTCATCAAGTTTGTGTAAATCGACTTCTGTTAAAATGATTCTCGCTGCTTCCGCATTTGCCCGTACATGTTCTTCCTGAACAGCTTTTGGGATCGCCAGGCAATTGCCAGCTCGAATCGTCCATGCTAAAGCGATTTGCAATGGCTGGGCATTATATTTTTCGGCGATTTCCTTTACCGTTGGATCACTTAGCAGCTGCGTCCTTAATGAGCCTCCTTGAGCGAGCGGACTATATGCCATGATCGGCATATTATGCTCCTGATGCCAAGGAACTAAATCATAGTCAATACCTCTAGAACCTAAATGATAGAGCACTTGATTGGTCATGCAATTCTTCCCATTCTCTGTCTTCCAAAGCTCCTTCATATCGGCTGTATCAAAATTAGAGACTCCCCACCGTGCGATTTTTCCAGCTTTTAGCAGCTTCTCCATTCCTTCAATCGTTTCTGCTAAAGGCACAGATCCTCTCCAGTGTAAAAGATATAAATCGAGATGATCCGTTCCCAATCTTTTAAGGCTGTTTTCACATGCCTTTTCAATTCGATTCAATCCAGCGTTGTGCGGATACACTTTGGATACTAAAAAGACATCGTCGCGGCGGCCTTTAAGCGCTTCCCCAACAACCAGCTCCGCTCCTCCTTCAGCATACATTTCCGCCGTATCAATGACATTCATGCCTAACTCAATGCCAAGCTGCAGTGCTTTGACTTCCTTTGACTTCATTTGTGGGTCTTCCCCCATAAACCATGTGCCTTGTCCCACATTTGGCAGCGATGTTTCGTCCGGTAAAGTGATGTTTCTGCTCATTAGAATCATCCTTTCTTTTTTCGTGAATATCTACCCTATTATCTTATAATAAAATTTTAGCTCTCTGCCAAAATGTTCATATATTGTCACTTTTCTGCTTACTCAATTTATAAACATTTGTTACAAATCCAAGAAAACCTGAAACTGCAAAAATTAAGGGAATAATCATAGAGGTAAAACCGGATGAGTTCTCAATTAATAATCGGTACACACCAAATACACATAAAATAAAACATCCTGCGGTTCCTATCAACAATTTTGTTCTTTCTATCATAAATAGACCTCCACTCACTACGCTGGCAGTTTAAAACAACAGTCTGCTGCAAAAGAGAAGCGTTAAGTTTTCTCCCCCTCCTGATGCAAGACATTCTTCCTCATGGATACATCCAGCTACATTGCATTAAATACGAACATAAGTAGATAACATCAAACATCTGAATCGATCGGCAGCTTTTTGACTGGGACAACGATATGATACGACGATTCTAAATTGTGAACGTCCTCAAATACTTGAATAAGCTCTATATCCGCATCCTCCGCTTCTTGTCTGGATATTTTTAAGAACCTCGCAAAGTCTGTAATAAAGACATCCCCAATTTCTAGCAAATCTCCATAGTAGTTAAATTTTGAACAAAAAAAAGCGGGAACATCTACAGTGAAAAAATGCGGCTTATCAATCTTTATATGATGTGGAATCCCAACAAGCGCTTTAAACTTGGTCGAATCTGGCTGGCAGTTTGAATAAATGACATAGCAGGGACTTTTTATGGTGTGATTAATGCTTTCTGTCAGCATTTTCGAATGAAACCGGATGACTTCCTTAAAATCGTTTGTGGATAAATCAACCTCGAATGCAAGGCCGCTTATTTGTATAGAATCGAAGTTTGTTAAGGTAAAATCAGTTACAACGTCTCCATTAATATGTTTAATGGGTCTTTTAATAACAGGAGGAATATCAGCTAAATCGACTGTCTTTTCACTATTTCTTAGAGAGTTCGGGGAAATACCGTATTGTTTTTTAAAAGCACGGGAGAAGGACGATGGTGTTCCAAAATTTAATTGATAGGCCAGATCTGTTAAGGACAGATTTGAATTTTGAATGTATTTTACAGAGGTATTCAATCTTCTGACTCGTATGTATTCGTTTAAAGAACAGCCCATGATGGCAGAAAATAGTCTATGAAAATAGTACTTCGACATATGAAAAGCTCCTGAAACAGCTTCTAATGACAATGGCTGGTCCAAGTTATCCTCAATATGTATTAAAGCTTTTTCAATTACTTCATAATGCTCCATGAGATCACCTTATTTTGTATATTTTTATCGGTCTATATACCCTAAAATACTATATGCTGATTAATTCGTAAATATCTCCGGGTCTAACTTACTATTAAATGAACATAGGACGAGTATGAAGCTGAATGGAAATTGGCATTACAGCAAGATATGGACAGTGAAAAGGAGATGAAAATGTTAATTTTGATTTATCAAATATACAAAGAAGTGGAATTGGGGTAACAAAAACTTCAAACCCCTTCTTACAGGGAGATGGGTATCGTATGAAAAAGATCAACAGTGATGCAACAGCAGAAAGCGTCATTCAATTTGGTGGTTTATGTGCGATTTTAGCAGGGCTTTTTTACATCTCAATTCAATTTTTCCATCCAGCAGACCAACTATCGTCTGTTAACACAGATTTATGGATGATCACTGCTGTCATTACCATTTCCATTTCGCTGTTTAGTTTAATTGGCATACTGGGGATCTACTTGAAGCAAGCGGAAGAAACGAGATGGCTTGGCCTGATTGGATGGGTAACCTTCAGCCTGTTTTGGTTTATTTCGATGAATTTTAGTTTTATTGAGGCATTCGTTTTACCTTTGCTAACACATGATGCTCCAAGATTTGTAGAGGGCATCACAGGAATCTTTGGCGGGCTGCAAAGTGAAGTGAACCTTGGTATTTTCCCCATATTAGCACCGGTAGCAGGGATCCTTTATACAGGCGGCGGACTGCTCTTTGGGATTGCAACATTTCGTGCAGGAGTCCTGCCTCCCATGGCTGGCGCTTTACTTGCCGCTTCAGCAGTCATTACTCTTGCTGCCGCTGTCATCCCACATCCATTCGATCGGCTATTAGCCATTCCAATGGGAATAGCATTCATTTGGCTGGGAACTGCTCTTTGGTCGAGCCGCATAAGAAAGAAAAAGAAGCCATCTCAGATACAATAAACTTTTGTCTCAAAACCAAGTCAGGGAATCTTCTCCTTGTCTTGGTTTTTTTATGTGTTTTCACACCTGTATTTTTTAAAGGAATACACAAAAATTTAATAAAAACTTATCATAATCACCCTTTTAAGATCGTCATCTCTAACATACTCTAAAGGTACACTAAGCTCTCTTCTACTCCACGTAAACAAATACTAAAATAAATATTTTAATAAATTCAATTTCTCCAATGAAGCAAATGCAATTAAAATTCCATCCATCCCATCTTGGAGATCAACACACTCGAATGACTCATTCGGCATCTTACATTTGTTTCGACTTATCTTCCCTTTCTGTTTAAATAAAAGCATGAAAAGGGAATAGAATACGAATAATAGTAGCAAGGAAAGGAGCAATACTATGCAATTTTATCGTGAAAGTCAGGAAGATGTGCTGCAGCATGTTCAGTCGACTGAAGATGGTCTGGCACAGGAAGAAGTACATAAGCGGTTAGAAAGAGACGGCTATAACGAAATTAAAGGGAAAGAAAAGGTTCCTACCTGGAAGTTATTTTTAGAAACGTTTAAAGACTCGATGGTCATTGTTCTGTTAATTGCTGCCGGTGTGCAGCTTGTTCTCGGCGAAGTGGTCGAATCTTTAATTATTTTCCTTGTGCTTATTATTAATTCGATTATCAGTGTAGTTCAAACGAAAAAGGCGGAAGGATCTCTTGAAGCCTTGCAGAGCATGTCCGCACCAAATGCAAAAGTCATCAGGGGCGGCGAAAGACAGACCATTCCTGCGCGGGAGCTTGTTTCTGGAGATATTGTCCTGCTCGAGGCAGGCGATCATGTTCCTGCGGACGGGCGAATTCTTGAAAGCGGCTCGTTAAAGGTCAATGAAGGCATGCTGACGGGAGAGTCGGAAGCTGTGGAAAAGAACACCGACACTCTCAGCGAGGATGCTCCATTAGGGGACCGGCGCAACATGGTATTCAGCAGTTCTTTAGTCGTCTACGGACGCGGCACATTCGTAGTGACAGGCACTGGCGAGCAAACGGAAATTGGCAAAATTGCCGACATGATTGCCACCGCTGAAGAAAAACAGACACCGTTGCAGCGGAAATTGGATGCTTTCAGCAAAAAGCTCGGCATTGCCATTCTCATTCTATGTATCCTCATCTTCGCAGTCGAAGTAGGCCGGATCTGGTTTGGCGATACGACAGAGGATATGACGACAGCGATTTTACATTCCTTAATGTTCGCGGTTGCGGTGGCTGTTGCAGCCATTCCAGAAGCACTCTCTTCCATCGTTACGATTGTTTTATCCGTTGGAACAAATAAAATGGCAAGACAGCATGCCATCATTCGGAAGCTGCCAGCAGTAGAAACGCTTGGATCCACGAGTGTCATCTGTACCGATAAAACCGGGACACTAACGCAAAATAAAATGACAGTGACAAACTACTACATTCCAGATGAAGGGAATAAAGACAAACCGCTTGAAAATCCGAATAACAGTGAAGAAATGCTGTTTAACATCATGGTGCTCTGCAACGATTCCTATATTAACAATGAAGGAAAAGAAGTTGGAGATCCAACCGAAGTAGCGCTGATCAACTATGTAGACGATTTTGAAGAAATCCGCAATCAAAACAAACGCGAAGCAGAATTGCCGTTTGATTCGGATCGGAAGTTAATGTCGACCGTCTACACTATTAATGGTTCACGGATGATTTTAACTAAAGGCGGTCCTGATGTGATGTTTAATCGGGTCAGTCATGTGCTCATCAATGGGAAAGAAGAAGCTTTAACAGACTCATCCCTGCAATCATTTAAAGATATGAATGAAGAGTACTCAAAGCAAGCTCTGCGTGTTCTTGCTTATGGCTATAAGAAACTGCCGGAGAATCATGGCATTGGGCACGAAGATGAACATGATTTAGTATTAGTTGGTTTAACAGCGATGATGGATCCGCCTCGTGAAGCAGTGTACGGTTCAATCGAGCAAGCGAAGCAGGCAGGTATCCGTACAATCATGATTACTGGTGATCATAAAACGACTGCACAGGCAATCGGAAAAGACATCGGCCTCATGGATGAAAATGATATTGCCTTAACTGGTCAGGAATTAGATGCACTCTCTGAGGAAGAGCTGGACCGGAAACTAGAAGATATCTCCGTCTATGCCCGTGTTTCACCGGAAAATAAAATCCGCATTGTCCGAGCATGGCAAAAGAAAAATCGCATCACAGCAATGACTGGTGATGGTGTAAATGATGCTCCTGCTTTAAAGCAGGCAGATATCGGGATTGCAATGGGAAGCGGGACGGATGTTGCCAAAGACGCCTCTTCGATGATTTTAACAGATGACAATTTTGTCTCGATTGTTAATGCAGTCAGTGTGGGACGGACCGTTTTTGACAATATTAAAAAGTCAATCGGCTATCTATTCGCCGGAAACTTAGGTGCCATTATTGCCATTCTGTTTGCGGTCATCATTGGCTGGGCAAACCCGTTTACAGCGATTCAGCTGTTATTTATTAACTTAGTCAATGACTCTCTTCCAGCTATTGCACTTGGCATGGAAAAATCAGAACCAGGTGTCATGAAAAAGAAACCGCGTAATATTGATGAAGGCATTTTTGCAGGCGGGACGATGCGAGCGGTCTTAACAAGAGGAATTTTAATCGGGATCGCGGTAATCGTTGCACACTACCTTGGATTGCAGCATTCAGAAGAGTTAGGTGTAGCGATGGCATTCTCAACCTTAATTCTAGCACGGACCCTGCAGACATTTGCTGCACGATCCACGACTCAAACAGCCATTGGAGCTGGCTTTTTCAGCAACAAATATGTTATTGGTGCGGTAGCATTAGGATTTGTACTATACGGATTCACTCTTTTACCATTTACACGTGAGATCTTCTCGATTCCGGCCACTTTTGGAGTACAGGAATTCTTGACAGCATTGGGGTTATCCTTTGGGGCTCTTGTGCTGATGGAGATTTTGAAGTTGATTTTCAGACCGAAAAATCTAACTTAATCTAAAAAAATGCCAGGCACCTTTTCTATGGTGTCTGGCATTTTTATTCTTACAGTGCCTATAGGACTTGTTGTTGCAGTTCATAACATTGAAGTCATAAAATTGCTAGATTTAAAGCATCTTTTATTTCTAAATGTCGAAAGTTTGATATGTTTCCTAATTTTCCTATAATTTTAACACGAATTATGTTAGGCTTAAGGTATCCTTAAATTTATAAGGATAAAAGGAGTTGATCCAATGTTCGTATTAATACGTAACATTAGCGGAACAACAGAACATTTAAAGAATTCAAACAGCCAAATGAGCAAAACCTTTGAAGACTACTCGGAAGCAGAAGACATGGCAAAAAGGCTAAACCAGAATACGATTCCTTCTCATAAGTGGTGTGTAAAAAAGCTATAAGTTTTATAAACAAGTTGGTGGATGCCAGCTTTTTTCTTTTTTTCTATGCCTGAACAGAAAAAAAAATTCTCCCAAACAACAAACTGTAGAACTAGTATTAGCATTCTCCGCCGATATCAGAACCTGCTTGCATTGTGCATCTCTTATCTTATTACACTCATTTTCCTCCACACCAAATCACTTGCAAACTTCCTTATGACAGAAAAAACGCTCGTGAAAGCAAACATGAATCATACTGGCTTTCAGCGAGCGTTTTTTCAATTGCCTACTTTAAGGCAGACTCAGCTTGGACATTCTGCCGCCATCAACAGGGTAGATTTGTCCAGTAATAAACCCTGACTCATCAGCCGCAAGAAAGGCCACGAGTGCTGCCACTTCTTCAGGAGAACCTGTGCGGCCAATTGGATGAATTCGCCCGATATTACGCTGAAACGCTTCTGCATCAGGCATATTTGCGATTAAATCAAGATTTAAATCTGTATCAATCCAGCCAGGTGCTACTGCATTGCAGCGGATTCCTTCATGTCCATGGTCCACAGCTACTGCACGGGTCAGTCCATGAAGACCAGCTTTAGTCGCTCCATAAGCCGCATGCAGCGGGTTTGAAGCCAATCCCTCAACCGATCCTGTATTAACGATACTTCCTTTTGTTTTACGGAGATAAGGCAATGCAGCACGAATCATGAGAAAGGGAGCAGTTAGATTCAATGTAAGGTTCCTCTGCCAATCCTCCAGACTCATTTCTTCTATCGCTGCTTCCTGCATCATCCCTGCATTATTAATTAGCACATCAAGCTGTCCTGCCCTAGAGATCACCTCTTCTACAATTCGTTCTGGTGTTTGCGGATCGAAAAAATCAGCAGCGATCCAATCAAATTCCTTATCCTCCCCGCGCTGTGCCGTAATAACGGTTGCACCTTCGTCGCGCAAACGGCGTGCGATTGCCTGCCCAATTCCTGAACGTCCGCCTGTTACAAGTGCGACCTTATTTTCAAAACGTCTTAATGTTTTTTCCATGATAAAATTCTCCTTCCTATGTATCGTACAATAACCAATCCTCTATAAGTAAGATCTCTTCCGTTCCATATCCGTTACCAAATACGGATTCTCCTTCTTCATCTCTTCAACAAGCTTTGGTGCCAATGTAAAATCCTCTTTCAATAGCTCTAATTCTCGTTCTGTAATGCCAACTACTTGCAGAAATTCTACTCTGCCATGTACCGAATTGATCCCCTTCGCCTCTGTATCATTGACCACTAGCAATGCCGTGATGTCTGATTCCACTCCGTAATGAATAGTGGTTCCATTGCCCGCCACAAACTGCAGTGGTTCGAAAAAGCGCTGCTGCGTATACGTATAACGGGCAAGATTGGCCAACACATCACAAGCCCACAAGCAATCTTCAGCCGATTCAGCTTTCAGCTTAAACGTCATCTCATATCCCCAGCCGCTCCATTCTCCGCCAAACGCTTCCTCATTCACATATAGCTCACTCATTCCATATGTCAGAATGTGTTTATATTCATTCACGGAATCATAAATACTAAACCCGTCCAAATACTGATCTCCGCCAAACTTCGCTCGCTTATGTAATTCCATTCCATAATGAGCCGGGTTTTGATTGTCATAAAGCTGATCAAACACCCTGTCAATTGCTTCCCAGCCTGGTGCCCAATCCTCCTGCTGTTCTGAACGTGCTTTATATTCTTCTATCTCCATCTAAATATCCGCCTCCCTTCGCAACTTTTTATCCTTCTAGGCATTTCTCTTCCATTTAAGGATAACAAAATTGTTTGCAAATTTAAAAAGAGAACCTTCATAAAATAAATTGTTTCAGTGTTTGCGGGAATTTCTAACAGCTAATAAAGATTTGACTCTTTTGCACAGCAAACAAAAAAATCCCTCAATAGAAGGGACGCTAGATTAATATAATGGCTGCTGGTTCTGACAAGCTGGAAATCCATTTATATCCTGAATCATATGAAAATCGTACTGCTTTATGGCGAATTGTGCTTGATACAAATATTCAATCACAAGCAGCTTTCCATTAGATGTACCGCATAAAACACCTGACGTTCCTTGTCCGTTAGTCATTGAAATACCAACAGGCTGACCGATCAAATAGCGTATTTTATGTTGCCACGGCATCGTCATCACTCCTTCAAATTCATTATATTGAAAATGAAAAACAATAGGTGCCTCTCTTACTTTGATGTGACACACCTTTTAAGCAAACCCAAACTCCAAAGTCATTTAATTTGTGGATTTTTATTCTTTTTCATAAATTTGTTGCCACAGTTAACTGAACTTCTAATCCATGTCATTAAAATAGAACCAGCAGCGCCAATCTGCCTGTAACCTTTACATGACGACCAAACAAACATAGCTTTTCATTAATTTTATACAGAAATAATGACTTTCCCCTGAGAACGTCCTTTTTCAAAGTATTGAATGGCCTTTGAAACCTCTTGCAGGGAGTACGCTCGATCAATTGTTGGCCGTATCTTTCCCGCTTCTATTTTCTCTTTAAGAAAAAATAGATCCTCCTGCTTTGTTCTGTGCATAAATGTGCTGTATTTCTTTTTCCCAACCATGGATAACCATGAGCCCTTTAGGAGCGTTTGATACATCTGGCTGCTTTCCCCTCCAACGTGGAAAAACTGGCCATTCTCTTTTAATAGCCTGCTATAAATGGAAAAAGGCTGAGCGCCATTCACACCAAAAATAACATCATAGGTTTGCTCAAGATTCTCTATGGTTTCCTTTTGATAGTCAATGACATGGTCAGCACCTAAGGCTCTTGCCATCTCTGTATTTCGAGTACTCACCACCGCGGTTACTTCCGCACCATACATCTTTGCGATTTGAATAGCATAGGTTCCCACTCCTCCTGAAGCTCCATGAAGCAGCACTTTCATGCCAGCAGCTACCTTCCCACTATCCCTGATCGCCTGCAATGCTGTTGCCCCTGCCATCGGCACAGCGGCCGCTTCGGCAAATGTCAGATTGCTGGGCTTCAAAGCCAAGGATGTTTCATTTGCAGCTGCATATTCCGCAAAAGCCCCCCAGCCGCTGCTGGACAAATCTCCAAACACTTCATCGCCAATCTGAAACCCAGTCACGTTCTCACCAACAGCCTCAACGATACCAGCTACATCCCCGCCTGGAATAGGGAACTTCGGTTTCAAAAACCCAAATGCAAGGCGGGCAGGCAGCGGCTTTCCTTTTAATAGAACAAGATTTCCAAAATTAATGGATGATGCATGAACCTTTACCAGCACTTGATTGCGATCATGACTGGGAATTGCCACTTCCCTTAATGTAAGACTATCTGCCTGGCCATACCTTTCTGAAACAATCGCCTTCATCTCGCACTCCTCCTAGTCCTTTTTACATTATTCTAGTCGGAGAAAATAAATACCGATGTATTAAAATCTCATACGGGTAATATCTCGAATATAAAAAAAGACACTCCCGCAGAAGTATCTCTTTCCTAAAAAATATAATTACACGCCCCGCTTATTGCCCCAAATATACGTATGAAGCTGCGGAAGCACCTTAATATCCTTTAGCTCGTGATCGGCCATTGTTTTATCAATCAGCCATTCATATTTCTCTATCAATTGAGCTAACAGCTGCTGGTTGTCGGCTGTTTGATTATCACTGTTTCCAACCTGCAGGAAAAACGGCACTTCAGGATAACGAAGATGCACGTTCTTGGCATAAAGATAATCCTCATCATCAAACACAACCACTTTTAAACTTGCGTTACATGCATGAAGCTTTCCGATTATCTTATCCAGCATATTAAAATTCGTTATCATCCCAGAACTCGGCGGTTTGGGAGAGATTGTTAACTCGTCAATCTCCAGGAACCAGTCCTGCCATTTGCTTCCCTGTGTTTCCAGCCCAATTTTAATATTCTTTGATTTTAATAGCTGGATTAGGTAACGAAGATTTTTTAGCAATGCCGGGTTGCCGCCTGATATGGTCACAAAAGAAAAGCCATCTCCGCCATGCTTCACAAGCTCTTCCCAAATTCCCTCTGCCTCCATCTGCTTGATGAGATCTTTCCCCGACCCATCCCATGTAAAAGCAGAATCACACCACGAACAAGAATAATCACAGCCGGCTGTTCTTACAAACATGGTCTTCTGGCCGATCACCATGCCTTCTCCCTGAATCGTCGGTCCAAAAATCTCCATCACTGGCACCTTACTCAAGCTTCCATCCACTCCCGTCTAACCTCTGCAAAACTCGTAGGTGTTTCATATAAACGAACAAATTCAACTCGTGCATCCTTGTACTGATTGGATCTGTCATTCAAGGATTCCACCATTTTTTCAAAAATCCATACAACCATGTTCTCTGCCGTTGTATTCATTTTAGGCAGCGTCTCATTCAGATATCGGTGGTCCAGATAAATCCCAATTTCCTTCTTCCAGATTTCTTTGATATCTCCAAAATCAATCACAAGACCAATTTCATCAACAAAACCACTAATGCCAAACGCAACTTTGTAGGTGTGCCCGTGCAGATTCTTGCATTTCCCTTCATAGCAATGAAGATGATGGGCGGCATCAAACGTAAATTCCTTACTGACAAGTACACGCTTGTGATGATACTTTAAATCACTTTTCTTTATATCTTCATCGAGCTTCTGAAGCTTCTCCACAATTCGAAAACCAAAGAAATTATCTGTCATATGCAGCAGCTCCTTCTAGATACTTCTCCAGACCATTTCTTCTTAACTTACATGCCGGGCATGCACCGCAGCCATCGCCAATAACCCCTTCATAACATGTGAGCGTCTTCTCACGAACAAACTCTAATGCACCTAAATCATCCGCAAGCTTCCATGTTTCAGCCTTATCTAGCCACATCAACGGCGTATGAATCACAAACTGCTGATCCATCGACAAATTAATCGTCACATTCAGCGATTTAATAAACGCATCCCGGCAATCCGGATATCCGCTAAAATCCGTTTCACATACACCCGTAATAATATGCTTCGCCTTCACCTGACTCGCCAAAACCGCTGCAAACGAAAGAAAAATCAAATTACGCCCAGGAACAAACGTCGATGGCAGCTCCCCATCTTCTCCCTCTTTAATCTCAATATCATCTCTTGTCAGCGCATTCGGAGCTAATTGATTCAACAGCTGCATGTCTAACAGATGATGCTTCACCTTTAGCTCCTCTGCAATCCGCTTCGCACACTCAATCTCTTCCTTATGGCGCTGATTATAATTAAACGTAACAACCTCAACCTCTTTAAACGTCTCTAACGCCCAAAACAAACAAGTCGTACTATCCTGCCCGCCACTAAAAACGACAATTGCTTTTTCATCTCTTAACATGTAAATACTCCCCTTCCCTAAAACACAAGAAAAAACAGCACCCCAAGATCGAAGTGCTGCTTCATCTTAGTTTTTTTAGAGAGGGGTGCTAGAACCTCTACCGCTGTTTGAAAAGCGGATTTGGATTAGATTTTATATTGGTATCGTAACATAAGATTAAGTTAAAATGAATTATTATTGGCTGTACGATTCTTTTTTACCAGACAAAATTAAGGAACAACACAGCAGTAATGCTAGATTTCTAATATAAAAATAACCGTATATTCTGATCTATCAACAGAAATACGGTTATTTATAAGTACTTACTTTTTACCGCCAATAATAAGCTTGAGTTGAGGCTTTCTTCTGTCTTTGACTCGCTTTAGTAGCTCTTTGCCGAACTTTTCTGGGTTCTGCTTGATTTCTTCTACAGGGGTTCTTTTCATGGTAGGTCTCCTTAAATTTAGGTCAATTTCCACACGAATAACCTGGAAATTTCACACTTATTTATGAGTAATTTACTATAATACATTTCTCTTTTATGCTAATAAATATCCTACTACTTATTGATTGCATATCTAGAATTATCCTTTATTTTCTCTTACTCATTCCTACGTTACTTTTAACTTTAGTCTGTATTTGTTACATTTATATTTCCTTGAATAAAAATATAATAGTAATAAATATTATTCATATATATAAAACATGTTACTCAGTCTTCTAGAAACCATGCCTTTCGCCTTTCTGTTGAGCGGCTGCCATTAGGAACAAACCGAAAATGAAAGTCCTTCGCTTTTAATTCATCAAATAATTGCTTAAGTTCCTCTCCACCCACAATCCATAACCGTCCATTACTACTCCGTTTATCAATTAACTCAACCTTCTTGGATTTTAAAAACAATTCTAATGAAAAGGATAGTTCTTTTGATTCCATTCTTTCTATTTTCTTGTGAGACGTGTTTCCATTTCTAATTCTATTTTCTGAGCTCTTCTTTGGTATATCTTCGTAATCTTGTGCGTAAATTCCATCATTGCAGATTAAAAGAAACGGGCAGTACCTACAATGTTTACCAGGGATAGCTTTATGAAGCACAACTTTTTCCTTTACTACTTCACTAGAATTTCTATGTGCATAGCTAGTAGGCATCAGATGCAAATAACTAATTGCCTGACTGTAATGCCTTCCGTTTAGCTCAATTAACTTCTTTGAAACTCGTCTATTTTTATAGCTAGATTCATATAAAAAATTTCGCTTCATATCATTCCACTGAGGAAACCATGAATCAACTACACTACGTAGTTCCTGAGGAGCTATTACATTACTATCGACTAATTTATGGAGGGATCCCATTAAGTTCTGATATAAGAATCTATGATGAAAATCGGATTGAAAGCTTGTATGCTCATTTAAAATAAAGCTAAAGGAAGCTCTCTTCCCACATACCTTTGCTTCGCGCTCCATTGAAAGTGTCCAACCTTCATCCCTAACATTAATCTCATCAATTAATTCTTTCTTAACTTCACCAACTTTTTTAGTAACTCTTCCCATTTGTATTTTTTCAAAGTTTAATAGCTTAAGGTACAATGCAAGCTCTAATCTTGATTCATTTCCTACATGCTTTGCATAGGAGAAACGCACGTCATCAGCAGAATGAAACAGTACATAAAGCAAATAGCGTGTTATTGAGTTGCTTTGTTTCTCCCTCTCCTCCAGCAAATAAAGTTCAGTATTGTTTTTTCCTAACTGGGTCAAAGTATCACGAGAAATCGGCCAGATCGTATAGCCTTGAGATAAAGGCAATGCCTTTTGATCGGCAAAGGCTAAATGAAACTTCCGGTTAATACGAAACGGTGCACCATCTGCTTGATCTAAAGCAAACACATTGTCAGAGATTGTCTCTGATTTCCCTGCTTCATGCAACGAACCGTCTAAAAAAAATAATAACCCTTTTGAAATATCCTTAAGGGAAAACTCCAGTTCTTCGTCCTTTACTTCTGAAATTTCTTCCATCAAATTGTTAATTATTTCTTTTTCATCATTCTCAAAAAAGTCCTCGACATTTTTCAATACAATCTCTTCAAGTGTCTTAAAATGAGCTGAAACGCTTCTTTTTTCCATTTCCCACTCACCGAAGAGAGCATCATACATCCCTTTTAATAGCTTAATTCCCTCAATAATTCTCTCTAGATCCTTTGTGGCAACTGAAAAATAAGAAAGCTGTCTCATTGGCATCGAATGAAATAGATGAGCCCTATTATTAAAAGCATGGTTGTTATACTTTAGTGTCTTTTTCTCGATGGATTCTTTCTCTTTGATTAGGTTGTTAATCGTTCCTATCCAAGAATTAAAGTTTGTAGCTTTTCTACAGTATGGAATTACTTTTTCTAGTTGTTTTACATACTTCTTTAAATCCTCACCTTTAAGGATGAGACAACCGGAGGAGAAGCTCTCCAAAAGAGTTTCCGCTTTAACTATCTCGATAAATTTTTCAGTTCCATTTTCCAAGTCTGTTTCACGATTTTTTATTTGGTGAAGATGATATAAAAATCGTCCTATTGGATAGTCTGTTAGCTTTTTTTTGCTCGGTTCTACAAACTCATTGGCAATCAAATGTTTTTCGATTTCAGCTGCTCTTGGTGTTAGAATATGATATGGTTCATCTAACTCACTTCCAGAATCAGATGCAGATTCATAACGCTCTTTCTCAGATTCAACGAAATGTACTAAATCATTGTACACTTCTACTTTTTGATCAACTTCTATCCGAGAGCCGCCTTCTAGGCTTTCAACCATTCTAGCTGCAATTGGATGTATAGCGACAAAATCACTCACAACATTACAGGTTTCATTTTTCCCAATACCAAGAAAAGTTTTAACTGTTTCAAACGTATTTGGAAAACGTTTATCATACGCATTCAGAAAGACCAGCTCGAACTCATCCTCTAACCGCTTTAATATTCTTTCCTGAATTGGTGTAATGAAGTAAAAGCCGTGTAGTATTAGTTTCTTCTTTGCAAGTGACTTCTCAATAATATGTCTCCAGTTTTCCTCAAGGAGATTGCTAATTCTCCTTTGGTTAAGAAGATTCGTACGAGCTGCACCCTTCCTCTGACTTCTAAAGTGTGATTCCCCCCAATTATTTAAAGCCATTTTCATTATATTGGTGGCATATTCTTTGTCTTCTTTTTCTTCTAAAAAGGAACTTAAATCCTGAGAATTTTCTCGAAGCAAAGACAGCATTCGATTCCATATTTCCAAAAAGACTGTCTCTGACTCAGTTAGCTGACCTTTTCTGCAAGAGAGATCTTTTGGTGACAAGCCAAGCTCTGTTACCATTCGTAACGTCTTTAAGACCTGAAGTTGGTTTCGTTCAATCGATTGTACAATTAATCGATTTCCTGCTGGATTCTCACGCCAAAGCACTGATTGAATATCCGATAGAGTTAAAAATTGTTTTAACTGCGATTTAGAATCTGTCCATTTGAATCCAGAAATCTCTTTAAAAAGTTCTGAAAAAGTGATAATTGGCGCTGTTATCCACCTCCCCATTTTCATGGATTCACCTAAGCCCATTTTCAAACTATTAGTTGCTACAATATGGAGACAATCAGAATAATTTCGATAAAAAAGTGAATCTGACCTGTATAGCTGTGCTGGTGCTTGATAGGTTAGCACTTTCCTTACCATTATATCCCTCCCCCTAATCGAATTAATTCAGACCAATTATACAAATTATTTTTAACATATTTTGGTTCATTGTATTTCACTACTAATCGATGCTTCGCACGAGTTAAAGCTACATACAATAATCGAGCTTCTTCACGAATACTTTCGTTATCCTCGATCTCTTTTAAATCATCATAATTTGTAGACTTAATTCCAATTTCATTTGTATTTACTTTAGTTTTCCATCCAGCTTTAATCTGCTCATTTTCCCTTACGACAATCATATTTTGAGCTGACTTTTTTACCAAAGGCTGATTTGTATATGGCAAGAAAACAGTATCAAATTCCAAACCTTTGGCTTTATGAACAGTCATAACACGAATAAGCTTCTCTACATTGTTGATCTCAACTTCCATTTCATCTTCTTTGCGATTTGTTGCAACCTGTCTTTCGAGCCAATCACGAAGATGAAGGATTCCAAGCATAGAAGGTTTTAAGGATTCTCCTGCAATTTCGAGGATTCTGTATAGATTCAATCGATATTTTTGAATTTCATGGTCTTGAACATTCATTGCTTTTAAGACTTCCTGGTATGGGTTATTCATAAGAATTTGATAAATTGCGTGTAGGGTTGGTTTTATTCTTAATGCCTTGAGAGTTTCTGAGTACCCGCTAACCTCATCAAACGACAGCCTATCCATTATTTCATTAGAATTACCTTCAAGAGATATAAATTCTACAGGGTTAAATGATTTAGTAGAAAACGCTGTTTGGCGAAGCGCATAAAAGCTTTCAGTATCTCCTATGTAACAAAGAGCATTCACTAAGATAAGCAAGTCTTTTGCTGCTCTGGATTTAAACAGACTTCCACCTGTATTCACTTCAAACACAATCTCACGATGGTTTTGCCGAAGATCCTCTAATAACTTGCGTATTTCCTGTGCTTGATAATTAGTACGCACTAAGATTGCTAATTCAACTGGCTTATCTTGTTTCTCTTCTTCTTTGTCTCTTATTAAGGCATGATATAGTTCAAGTGTAGTCTGAGAAACATCAATGCAATTATTAATGTTATATGGTTCTGTGTATTTGGTTCTCATGACTGTTGGCACAAGTCGTACCCCTACTGTATCATTAGACTTTGGTAAAACTTGAAGCGAATGGTTGCGCCACACATCAAATATGTTCTCAAGCGGATGAAGAATAGCAGCTTCAGTTCGATAGTTTTTTTTCAATTTGTATTCTTTATTGATGGTACATTCACCTAATTTTTTGGTAAGTAAGTCGAAAGCAGTATAGTTCGCTCCTCTGAATCTATAAATTGATTGTTTGATATCGCCTACTGCAAATAATTGAGAACCAGTTAATATTGTGAGAGAATGTATTAAATCGATCTGAACATCATCTGTGTCTTGAAATTCATCCACAAATAAGAAACGAAAAGGCTTACTCATTTGTTGCTTATTCAAATACGGTTTGAATGCACTGATCTTTTGTGTCAAATCATTAACAGTAAGTACATCTTCTTTCAGCTTTTCTTGAGTAAATTTACTCTCACATTCCGTAATCACATCTTTAAATAACCGAAAGTATTTTTTTTCCATTTCATTAGATGGAAGCTCTCCCCACTGAATCTCCTTATGATTTTCTAAAATAATTCCTTTTTGCTCAAGTTGATTCCAGAAATGATCAATTAGATTTATTATTTCATAATCATTCAAGTGACCTAAATCTTTATATGTCAATTTATGGTTTGTAATATACTCATCAAGTACGTCTGCTATCATTTCAGCACGTTTCATTTTTAGAGAACGCACTGAAAAGTTCCTGCCCATCCCAAGTTCTGAACTAAAATCTTGAATCAAGGTTTTAGAATATGAAGAGATGGTCATTATACTCATTGCAGTGACTTCTTCACTCCAATTTAAATACTGTATCTTCTTTGTAATCTCAAAAAGTTGTAAAAGTCTCTTTAAAAGTTTAGATTTCATACTGTCAGCTGCTTCGTTCGTAAAAGTAATCATCACAACTTCTGAGAGGCTGGTTATGATCCCTGTATGAAGCAGATAAACTATACGTGAAATCATTGTTTCTGTTTTTCCACTTCCTGCACCTGCTTCGACCATCAAGTGCTTATCAAGTGTCCCGTGTTCAACCGCATATTGTTCAAAATTAAATGAAGACAGATCTCCAATTTCCTGAAGAATCTTTTTTTGTTCTTCTTTAAACATACCGTCATGAATAAAAAAATCATATCCTTGTGCATTCGGCCATTCATGAATACGTAAATTTGTCTTTCCTGCTCCTTTAAAGGGTGATATCCATTCAATGCGTATACCTTTATTTAAAAGCAAGTCAATTTTGCTTGCATAATCGTTCGGATTCTTCCTTCCAACATATATAAGAGAATGCTTAGGTTGTCTGGTTGGGACATTCTTAGATGACTGTTTCAGTACAGTTGGAAATACGTATTGCTCTAATACTTCTGCATGGTTTAAAGAATCTGTTTGGATAGACAACTTATGATATATCAACTCAACATCCTTCTCACTATACACATAAAAAGGATCTGTCTCAGAACCAATATTTATTGGAGTTGCATCTGAACCATTTAGCGGTAAGTAATAATCGGCATACCCCGGGCTTATCAGTCTTCTAGAAGTCTGCTTTTTTTTAATTGCTATATGAGTATCATTTCCTTTAAAGAGTTGCAACCCTAGCTTTTTCTCGCCCAAGGTCACTACCAAATCCTGTTTTGCTTCAATATCATAGGCATAATTTAATTGGACATTATCGAACTTTTTACTCTCTCTAAGTTTGAAAAAAAAATGTAAGTCACGAATCAAAGAATCGTATGCTTGGTCTATACGATATAAATAAGCAAAATATATGGATTCATTTGGTTTGACATGTGAATAATAAGCATCCATGTACAAATCCCTAAACTGCTGATTTGAAGGCAATTTTTTAGATTCTATAATTAAGTCATATAAGAATGATACAAATATAGGCATCTGCTCATACCTTACGTTCGGATGCCGCTCAATTTTCTCATGGTATTTCTTATATTTAGAAGTTATTTCTCGCTCGATATTAATGGTTGAATGTAGGATTTGAATCACTTGATCCTCTAGCCTTAGTTTTAAAGTTTTCATTGAATGTTCATCTCTCCGTGAAGGTTTAGACATTATTATTAATCTTCCTAATTTTCCACATAGGACCATTATACCAAGAAAAAGGAGAAGGAAAAGATACAGATTTTAGTAAATTTATGTGAAATTTAATTAAGTTATTATAACCACTTACCTAAGGCTTTTCTCTTTAGATTTAAAAAAACTGTATCCACATAGATACAGTTTTAAAAAATATAATCCAACTATTGCTTTACTCAATTTTTAATACATGCTTTTTCATTACAAATTAAAATATCTTTGATTTTAAACTTTAGTTTTAATCCTATTGTTTCCAAAATTCCCTCAGCAATGGCTCTAGCAAGTAAAGGAGGAACCGCATTTCCTATCTGCTGATACTGAGAATCTTTTGTTCCGCAAAACTTATATGAATCCTGGAAGGATTGCAACCTTGCAGCTTCTCTAATACTTATTGCTCTATCAATTACAGGATGTACCCACATTGACTTTCGAGCATTAAGTACTGTATCAGAAGGCTCGTTATATGCAAGTCTTCTGTAGATCGTATTCTGTGTTCTGCTATGGTCTGTGTAGGTTGTCTTTAATGATTCATCTAGATTATGAAAATTCTGCCCCTCTTTAAGGGCTTGAAATCTTTTTAAAGCTACTTCACGAGATTCGGTTCTGATGTGGTTATATATCTTATCATTGTTATTAAGATAATTATTTAAGGGACTATCATGTAATGGGCGATGGAAAGTTTTATCCATTTCATCCTTTTTCACATCTACCCCTGGAGATATAGTTTCCAAGTCACCTATAGCATCATAAATTTTGTTATACTCTTTCCTGTTATAAAAAAGCGGCTCAGGAATTACTACTGTTTTTGTTTTTAAGCATTCTCTTTTAATTCCCATTAAGACTAATCTGCTTCTTTCTTGTGCTACACCATATTGAGCCGCATTAAAAATATAATTGTCTTCATTTAAGACATAGCCCAAGGTAACAAACTTACTTTTAATATAATTAAACACATTAAATGATTTGATGATAATCTCAATATCATTCTGATCTTCCTTTATATCAAATAACAAAACCTTATTCTCAATTATTTCTGAAATTTTGCGCATGATCTTTTGCGCCTCAATAATATTTTCTAGCTTATCTGTAAAGAAAGAGATTTCTTCAGTTTTGGTGAATATAAGATTTTTTAAGGTTTTTCCCAAGTCATCCCAATCTAATTGATAAAGGCTGTTCCAATATTCACGATGCTGATTAAGCCATTGCTTGTTTAGAACCTTCATAAAGAATTTATAGTTTGTCTCTTTCTTTATAAAGTGCAGTAAGTCATCGGTCGTTTGCTTTTTAGCATGCTTTAAAAGTGTATTTAGTTTAGAAAAGAGGTCTTTATTTATCATGAAAGGAGTTAAATCAATTCGGTGATCGTACGCATTCTTAAGGAAATTGCTTAAGTTAGCCGAATAGGATGTGCTACTGCCGACCTTGATATGTTCTTCCACCGGCTCGATTCCCAGATTAACTAGTTCAGCTTCGTCCTCCTCACTCATAAAGAATTTATGCTTTTCCGACTCCATGCTTTTTACATTTTCCATTACAAAAGCTACTGGTTTTATATCTTCAATCGCCCGTAAATATTGCTTAACAAGATTGTTATTGGATGAGATTAACGTATTCTGCTGCCGATTGGCATTGGAAAATCCCTGACACGGCGGACCCCCGATTATTACATCTATATCACGGAACTCACCAATTTTATCTCCATTTTCATCTACAAACTTCAACTTTGTTATGTCTTCATGTAAAAGTACATCTTTATTGTGGTTCATTTTGTAGGTTTTACGTGCGTTCTCATTAATTTCGACAGCGACTTTCACTTCAAAATTGCCTGTCTGTTCAAATCCGTTGCTGAGCCCGCCTGCCCCTGCAAACAGATCCATTACTTTTAGTTTTTTCATTATAAAACCTCACTTCAAATAAGAAGTAATCTTTCTTTACTATATATTTTTATACAAGAACAAATGTTCTCAGTTGTTATTTTTAGTCAACTTTTCAATTATAACATAATAATTTTTCGGTGATTAATGACAAATGGTGTAATGTTGCGTCCTCATGGGTAATATTTCAATATAATCTCTAAACGGACGTGATTTAATGCCTGATAGAATAACAAAATTACAGCGATCCAATAATATGAGAGCAATAAAGTCCCAGTCCATGCTGGAGAATACTGTTACTAAGGCTCTCTGGAAAAGAGGCTTTAGATTTAGGAAAAATGCGAAAATGTTCGGAAAGCCGGATATTTCTATAAAGAAATATAAAATCGTCATTTTCATAGATTCTTGTTTCTGGCATTGCTGCCCGATTCATGGCAACATGCCAAAATCCAATCAAGAGTATTGGACTAAAAAACTGGCACGCAATGTCAGCAGGGATCGGGAAGTAAATCAATTTTATACTGAAAACGGCTGGAAAGTTATGCGTATTTGGGAGCATGAATTCAAGCAGAACTTTGACACTGCAGTTGACTCTATTGCCGATTTTATTAGGCGTCATAGACCTTCAAAGGAAAAACACCCTGAATCTCCACCAGAAGATTAGGGTGTTAAATGCTTAAAAAAATATTTTATATGTTTGTCTTGGGTATAGGTTTCTTTAAGGCATTTAATACCCCTTCAGCAATTCCTCGGCTCATAAGAGGTGGAACTGCATTACCCACTTGCATATAAGTTTTAGTATACGGTCCTTTAAAGAAGTACTCATCAGGAAAAGTCTGTACTCTCGCAGCTTCTCTTGGTGTTAGTCCTCTAGCTTGGGTAGGATGGATATACATATTACAATCAAATTTCATATGCGCTGTAATAGTTTTACAAGGAGCATTATAAATAAGCTTAAAATACTTATCTTTAAAAATTCCACTTCTACTCTGATATGGCATAATATCCGCTATCTTTGGATCATCTGATTTATCACCTTGATCCATTCTTCCAAATATCTCTATATCTCGATCATTGTTATATCTTGCTTTATGATTGTACAAAACCTTAGGAATTGATCCACAGTTAATTACCTTTAAAAATTCATTTGAATTTGATAAGGGACTATTTGTAATGATTTTCCCGCTTTCTTCTGATTCTAAATTAGTTGCATTCTTTACTCTTGAAGCCTCTAGTTTAGGTAAGTCTTTAATTGCATCTTTAAGGGTAAACCGCCTATTTAAGTATGCATTCTGCATATTTATTTCCGCAAAAATAGATGCATTGTCTAAACCTAGCCTGTTACCGATGAAGATTACCCTTTTTCTATTTTGCGGAACCCCAAAATCTATTGCATTTAATACTTCACAATGAAGTTTGTATCCAATCGCCTCGAAGTCCTCTTGCACTTGTGAAGCCACAGAAAGCATCCCTTGTACATTTTCCATAACAAAAAATTTAGGTTGAATATTCTCCACAATCTTCACAAAACTCTTATAAAGTTTGTTTCGAGGATCATCAATAATTCTTTGTCTGTTAGCATTACTAAAACCTTGACAGGGCGGTCCGCCAATTACTACATCTACATCTTTATATCTGATTCTTTCTTCAATTTCATCAATTATATTATTAATATCTTCATGGTAAATATATTCTTTTGGTAATTCAGGATGGTTAAAAGAATATGTTTCAATGCAAGATGGTTCAATGTCATTTGCAAAAGCAATTTTGTAACCTGCTTGTTTAAATCCAAGTGACATCCCTCCTGCACCACAGAATAGATCCACAATCACAGGTTTATCATCTTTTCCTTCCATCTCTGATATATGGCTAATACAATGATTACAGAACTTATAAGTACAGCATTTTTTTGTTTCATCGTGTTCAATTTTGCTTAACAATAAACTGAATTTATCCTTTGATATGTGAAACTCTTTCTCTATCAAAGCCAGCAAAGTTTTTAAATCTTCCTGCTCTGAAATGAGACCAATTTCGACTAATTTCTGTTCTATACTTGATTGATCTTCCTTATTTATTTTTTTATCATCTACAATTTTTAGTATTTCTAAAAAGTCTTTAAGCTCATTAAGGAATACCTTTTTTACTTTACTATCGTTAAGATCCTTGATGCTGTAGTTCACGAGCTTCATCCTTTTTGCTATTTAATTTGTCCAATATCGCCTTAGCAACATATTCAGCTACATTAACGGTAACTGCATTTCCAAATTGCTTATAGGCTTGAGAATCAGACACAATAATTTCATATTTAGACCCCTCAGGAAATCCTTGAAGACGAGCACATTCTCGTGGCGTTAATCTTCTAACTGATGTTTTACCCTCTATTTCTGCTAACTCACTCGGCTGGGTTACATAATTGTCTTGACTGGCACGATGCATCTTAGCCATAGTAGCGCATAAAGGGCGGGCAATTGAAAGATCAATCTCTGTTTTTGCCTTATATGTCTTTGTCCCGCTTGCCATGATCGTTGGAAGAATTTTGTGAGAAAGATAGTATTTAGCCGGTACATTTTTTTCTAGGATATTTTGCAATGTTGTTTCTAATGGAATAGGAGCTGGAAAGTCGAATTTGCCGATATTTAAGTCTTTTCTAAAACAAACCATAAAAATTCTGTTTCGTGTTTGAGGCACACCATAGTCAGCACTATTTAAAACCTGATCAAATACATCATAGCCTGCTAAATCAAGATGTTCTCTGATCACTTTATATGTTCTGCCATTTTCGTGATTTACCAAATTACGGACATTTTCTAAAACAACTACTTTAGGTTTATGATGCAAAATAATCTGTTCAATATTAAAGAATAGTGTTCCCCTAGTATCTGTAAAGCCTTTCTGATCCCCCATCATACTAAATGGCTGGCATGGAAATCCCCCAATTAATACATCATGGTTTGGTATTTCACTAACCGGAATTTCCGTTAAATCTTTTTCAATTATATGATCACCAATATTATGTCTATAAGACTGTACTGCAAATTTATCGATATCATTTGCCCAAATTATATTAAATCCTGCCTGGATAAATCCCAGGTCCAAACCTCCGCATCCACTAAATAGTGAAACAACTTTCATTCTTCTTCAACTCCATGTCTTTTTATGTAATCTACTATCCATTCTCTTAGTACTATAGATGCATACTGATTATTTTCATGTAGAGATTTCATAAATTCTTGTTTTAATTTCGGCTCAATCGTAATTTCTATTTTAGCAGTCTTTTTTTTCCCTCTCGGTCTTCCAACTAGGTTTGAGCTCAATTTTTATACATCCTTTACATACGAAAATATGTTCTAATATATCACATTTAGATCAGGGTGTAAATTAAAACAACCCATTTTAGATTGTAATAAATATGGAAGGAGTTAATTTTTTTTGTACTTTTGGTATACTTTAAAAGTACAAACAAGATTAAAAACGGAGGACTGAAAGTGACAACTAACTTTAAGGAAACACTAGAAATATTGCAACAATTTCTTCAAAGAATAGATCAGCCACTTGCTAATAGATTAAACTTGGCAAATAGTAAAAACTATGATGGAGTTTTTATAAAAAAACTTGCTGAATCTAATACGTTAACAAATAATAATGGAAAACAAAAACATATTGCCTTCAGCAGCAAACAGGAAATAAATTTCTTCCCTTACTTAAGTAACTTTGTAGAATTAATCGATAATAAAGATTCCAGCTACAATTCGAACGAGTTTAAAAGAAGATATGGCGTAAAAATCAATATTCATTTATTGAAGGAAAATCTCGAATATAAAACCCAAGAAGAAAAGTCAGATATTCATTGCTTTACAACTCATTTTTTGAGCAGAGGCGGGAATCAATCTGAAATGGGATCCATGTATACAGATGCAAAGGAGTTTACAGATTTCAGAAGACTTTTTGATATTGGAGATGCTCTAATTTTTCTTAAACATCGGAGCAGATTTACATATGATTTACTTATTATTAACAGCAATGACTATGCTGAAATCGAACAGACATTTAAACGAGGTTTTGTTGTTTATGATGATTTCTCCCCTGCACGGCAACACTCAACTTTAACATCTCCGGAAGAGTGGGGTGATGATTCTTCAAATCCTTTAATACCAGGTATAAATTTAATTATGTACGGTGCTCCAGGTACTGGTAAAAGCCATGCACTAGATAAAAGGTATGCTGGGAACAACAGTATGAGGGTAACTTTTCACCCTGAATATACCTATCATGACTTTGTCGGAAGCTACCGTCCGCAGCCAATTTATAGAATAGGACCTACTCAAGATGAGGCTTATAATTTTATAACCGCATCAGGGGAACCTTTTGAAAAAGGAGAACCTTATATTAATTATAATTTTATTCCTGGCCCATTTACACTCTCACTAGAAAAAGCCATTCGTTCAGCTAGAGAAGATCAGATTCCGCAAAAACATACATTAATTATTGAGGAAATAAATCGTGCTAATGCACCTGCTGTGTTCGGTGATTTATTTCAGCTATTAGATCGGCAAGTCAATGGAGAAAGCTCATATGGTGTTTCTAACTTAGAAATTTTAAAGTATTTAAAAGGAAAAGGCGTTTTAGAAGCAGATATAACAGAAATTAAGATTCCAAGTAATTTAAATATAGTTGCAACGATGAATAGCGCTGACCAAGGAGTATTTGTAATGGACTCTGCTTTTAAAAGAAGGTGGCTTTTTGAATATTTACCAATAGATGCAGAAAAGGCAGTTCATAAAGATGAAAAGGTACTCTACAATAATAAATTCGTAAGATGGAGTGATTTTATAGATTCACTTAACGACCTTCTAGCGGACCACGCGATTAATGAAGATCGCCATATCGGACCATACTTCTTAAAACCAGGCGAACCATCTAATAACAATACTATAACCTCAAAATTACTTTTGTATCTATGGGATGATGCAGCACGCCTTAAGCGTTCAAAAGTGTTTATAGATGGAATTAAAACATTTTCTCAACTTGTTAGCTTTTTTAATAATGGGAATGCCGTTTTTCAGAAGAATTTTAACTTTATAGAGGAAAAAACTAACGAGGACTTTACGAACAATATCTCTGCTATGAATACTGCCTTAAAAGATAAAATCGCTGAAAATAATAATGAGTATAACATAGGTGATGTTGATAAAAATGAGCAATTATAATTTATATGAGCATTGTTTTATCGAATTAAAGAAATATTCTTTTGACACATACAAAGAAAACATACCTAATGATTTGTTTGTTAGAGGGTTATGTATTAAAGAAGAAAATAATCTTGTATTTAAATGTACTGGATTAATTGTGTCTCATAATAAAATTTTTGTTATCTTTCCCAAAGGCAGTGTTATTCCTACAGAGGAAACGGTGTTAAAAGAACATATTCGTCTTCTAATAGATGTATTAAGTAAATATAGTCTTTCAAGTACTCTGGATCCAATTGAAACTTCCCTGCTAGGTGGAATTGGGGAGAATAAATCTTTTATGGCTGCTGCCTTTTGGTTAATCAAAGATTATTTTGAACACGGAATTGTACATTTCCAGAATCAAGAATATGGGCTAAATCAGAGCACAAATATCAATTGGGCTCGAACTATCAATACCATCTCACCTGTAATTTCTAATCATCAGCCGATATATTTAGATTTAGTAACGAAAAAGCACTTTAAGTATGATCACTTAATTACAAAAATTCATCAATATGCAGTGGAACACTGTTTAAAATTATATGGATGGTTATTCGATTATGATGGAGAACAAGATAAAGAAACTGAACTTCCTTGCGATGAAGATACAGCTCTACATTACCTAGAGCTAGAAGCTCATCGAACGTTTCATGAACGAAAATCCAACCTTTTTCAAAATTTGAGGGAATTTATATTAGGAAGTCACACTTTTTCAAAAGAAAGTATTTTTACTTTTGTCACACCATATTTTCATACTGTGTGGGAAAAAATCTGTCATTTGCTTTTTTCAGATTTAAACGATAAAAGTATACCTAAGCTTCCGCCCCCTTATTGGAGTGTTGGTCATAAAGTGGCAAAAACAGAGCAGATCCCTGATATAATGTTTAGGAAAGAGAAGAAGCTGTTTATACTTGATGCAAAGTATTACAGAGTTGATTATGCGCCATTCAAACTTCCTGGGTGGGGCGATCTCGTTAAACAGTTTTTCTATAGACATACCTTGTTAGAAAATGAAAATGAGGGAATAGAAAATATATTTATTTTCCCAGGACAAAGTCACCAGGGTCTTGAATACTTAGGTTTTGCTGCTGTGGAAGGGATAGCCAATTTAGGCCAAATTAGAGGCTTTATCGTAGATGTCGTTGAAGGGATGAAATACTATGTAAACAATCAAAAAGGTGAATTTAGAGACAAATTATTGATGTTTTACTAACATTTTTGAACAGGTAAACTTAATACAAATAAACACAACTGGAGTGTTCAATACCCTCCAGTTGTATGAGATATTTACCCACTAATACTCAATAGTTGCAGGTATTTCCCTAAGATCCTTACGGGCACTACTTATTACCGATGAGTTCTTAATAACTCCCTACTCCTTTTACCTCTTCTTCTACAACTTTTGCGAAGTATATGATTCAGCTGAATAACCTCTTATAAATAGAGATACTCAAAACTGAATTAGGTCTGCTAAACAGCATGTAGAGCTTTCCTTTAGCTCTAGTCAAAGCTTCATATCAAACCTATATCTCATCCCTTGTATTATTATAATTTTAAATCTATACTCTTTTTATCTAATCCAGTTAAATCAATGCTATAAAAAATTTGCTCAATAT
This sequence comes from Cytobacillus gottheilii, assembly GCF_900166665.1. Lineage (GTDB taxonomy): Bacteria > Bacillota > Bacilli > Bacillales > Cytobacillaceae > Cytobacillus > Cytobacillus gottheilii_A. The sequence continues at coordinate 3,542,371 of NZ_LT800494.1, forward strand.
GCTTAGGAATTTGATTGTTTTTAAAATTTTCTGGTGTAATTCTTGGAAATTTTTCATCAACTTTGTACATTGAGAATTCTAATAATCTATATGACTCTTTACGTGAGGTACTGCCCTTCTCTACCCCCAGAACAATTAAACGTTCTTCAATATACTCTTGTTTTATTCCTCTTTTAATAAGCAATTCTGATAAATGGTTGATTGATAACCCATTTTCACTTTTTTCCAAACGACAAAATAAAAGATACTGAGGTTTATCACTAAATAATTGATATTGTCCGCTTATTTGGACAATAGATTTATAACGATTTACAGTTGATTTAACTTCATAATATCCAGTTTTACTAATTAAATCAATTGATCCTCCAAATGGACCATACCATTCAGAGTCCGTTGATTGGTCATACAAGTAAGTGAACGATATCATTTCAGCAATAATGCTATAAACCAGTTTATTGTGATTTGCGTTACCGAGAAGTTCCTTCATATGCATCCACCATTTAAGCGGCTCTGTTGTAAGCATTTTTCGGGTCTCATTATTAGGTCCTAGTTCAATAAAATCCCTGCATATTTTGGCGAATTCATTTCGTAAATGGTTTATATCTGAAGTAATGGCTAAAAGACGAATTCCTTTGTCGCCAATACTATAATCTTTAGTAAAAAAGTTCATTTTTGAAAACTTTTCATTTACTTCTATTGACTTATCTACTTCTATTGCAACACCATTAGCTCCATTTATCTTTATTACCCAACTATTTAATGCAGATTTATTATTCACTTCAATTATTTGACCATCTTGTAGATTTGAGAAATTTGATTGAATTGTTTCTAATAGGGTCACTTAAACACTCCTAATTCAAATATGGTTTAATAGAGCTTGCAATTGCTTGAGAAAGTAAAGGAGGTACTGCATTCCCAATCTGTTTAAATGCTTCACCCATTGTACAATTAAATAAAAAATCGTCTGGGAAAGATTGAAGTCTTGCAGCCTCTCTTACTGAGATACCACGTGGCTCCCAAGGATGAATATGACTGTAAGTATCAACACTTAAATGCGCGACAAGAGTATGAGATGGGCGATCCAGCTGTAACTTTTGCCATTTTGATAAAAACTTTTCAGAAGAATATGGGGGAACAATGCTCTTTCTTAGTTCTTCATAACCATCTGTATTCTGAGTAATATTAAGGCGCTTGCATTCCTGTTCAAAAAGCTGGTTAGCTATTTTTATAGCTTGAATATAGTTATCACCAGGGTTCATTTTTGCAAAAATAGGAAAGTCCCTTACTGTTTTACGAAATCCATGCCCCGTTACCAAATGAGCCGGTAAAACATTCTTACGCATGGTTTCTTGAAATACATTTTGGGGTTTCAATGTGTAAGGGAAAGCCATATTCAGTTTATTTAGCTTATAAGGTGATTTTGAAGCAGGAAATAATGAAGGTAAATCAGAAATCGCCTCTTTAACAGTAACCCAATATGGCAGGTGTTTTTCAGGTTCCAACGCAGTACGGAAATACTGTGAATCTGAAAAAGCTCTTTGTTTACGTATATAAGAACTCCTTGGTTGGTGTGTTGGAATTGGTAAACTTAATTGGTTTGTTATTTCTTTTTTTACTGCCACCACAAATATTCGTTCACGTGTTTGAGGAACACCAAAATCTGCTGAATTTAATAATGTCCAATACGCAGTATATCCAGCATTATCTAATTCTTCACATACAAGTTCAGGGATATTTTTATTATCATAATTGGTTGACTCTGGAACATTCTCCATTACAACAGCATTAGCATTCAACTCTAAAGCATGGCGAAGAAAATCTTGATAAAGATATCCCCTTTTATCCTTTGTCTGTATACGTTCATCGCCTAAGGATCGAAGCTTTGCTCGACCAGCCATTGAATATGCTTGACAGGGTGGTCCCCCAATTACTATAGGATTCTCTTTAATAATATTATTAAATACATTTGAATTGACTTTGGATATGTCTAAATTTAAGTGTTCCCTATCCACACCATGTTTCCAGTGAAGGTTGTATGAGGCAGTAAGATGGGCAGATTTATCAATCTCTATCCCAGTTGAGATAGAAAATCCAGCTTGAAAGAAACCTAACGCCATACCACCACATCCTGAAAAAAGGTCAACTACTTCACTACATCTTGACTTTTGTTTTAACAAAGTATTCAAACAGCCCTTTCACATAAGTATTAATTCCACCTTCGACTAGGCTTGGTTCAATAATCTTTGTTCTAGCAGTACTTAACTTTAAAACTCGACGGAATAAAATAGTTCTCTGTGTTCCTACCACATCAAGATAATCATAGTGAAACACTGACATTAACTCACGAGTAAAATCAACTCGATATCCATTTATACCAGTACGTTCAACAAGTTGTGCAACAGTGTCAGTTGTATTATTCTTAAGTACATCAAATGTTAATTTTCTTGTATTTTGCCAAGATAAATGAATATACCACCAAAGTGATTTCAACCAAATACGTCTTGGGTTTTCATAATACCTTCCTGCTTTTAAACCATGACGCTTATAAACTACCTCTGGGATAATTACTATTGATAAGTATCGCCAAATATCATCTTGAGATGCAAGTCGTTCATTGAAGCCAAAATTTTCATTTAAAACTTCGTAAATTGCTAAACCTGTATAAAGATCAATATCATACAAATCAGGTGTAGAATTATTTTCACACAAAGGGGTTTGTGCTGTTCTAATCGCTTCAACCAAGGCAACTCTTAAGTCTTTAGATGCTTGAGTTAGTTTTTTTGGTAATAAGTCATCTTCTCGTAAGTTCTCAAACTTTTTTGTAGCATCAAGCTTCGTTAATTTTAATTTCTCCCAAACAGAAGGTTCAAGCCAATCTATATTAATCATTTTTTTCTTCTCCCAAATTTTCAAAATGCGCACGAATTGATTCAGAAAGTAGTTCTGGAGATTCAAAGTTCCAATTAAAAGTTTTTATAAAATAATGAATTGCTGATCCAATTGATCCTTCTTCAAGGTTATCCCCATTTTTGATGTAATCCCATTCTGGAAAAGTTTTTACATGAGTAATTATGAGTGTAAGTGCACTTGCTAACACTTCAGATTGTAAATACGTTCCAACTTGGGAATCCTGTTTTTCTAAATATTTAAAACCAGAATGTGCAGAATTGAAATATATACAGACATGCTCAATATCGAATAAATCAATAGTCGGATCATCAATATTGTACTCCACATACCATAAAGGTTTTAAAGGATCATGAACTTTTTGAATTGGTAATGTTGACATTGCACCATCAATATTAATTAATTGTTCAAAAATATTTCCAAGCATTATCCCAGGAATATTTGCTTTCCCCAATATTGGAGTGGTATCAGCTTTTTTTACATAAAGACAAATGTTTATATTAAAGCTTCCATAAAATTGCTTTGCACTTAACTCTTCTTCGAAATCTATCACAACACTTTGCCCAAAACCTTTGCCAAATTCCCCTATAGGCCAGATGTGTTGCTGTGATGATTTTTTAGATGCTATTTGCAAAGCAACCCCTATCACTGCTCCATTACCTACTAATCCGTTTTGACCAAATAAAAAGTCTGGATTATTAAAGATAACTTCACCCGCAACTATAACACCAGAATATCGAAATTCCCAAGTCGAATTAACATCCTCCAACACTGTACCTATACCGTCATCAACTATAGTAAGCTCTTCCCGTTCTCCTTCTCTATTAATATAAAAATATCTTAAAGAGAACAAAGGGCATACTTTGTTTTCAAATGTATGATCAAATATTGTGTATGAACTTAACGTATTGCTCATGCTTGTCTCTCCTCAAATTTGTGTGTTAATGAGAATTGGACAAATGGATCATTATTATTAATAATAATTTCTCCTTCCACTATTAAAGGCTTACCTAAATTCTTAATAATAAGCATACTATTTACATTGTATAATTGTGATGGAACAATAGTAATAAACTCTTTAAAAAATTCGTTATCAGTGACAATGACATCATCGTTAATTTTACTAATTCTGACACCTTTTATTTCTATTGGGAAAGCAGTTCCTATTCCACTTTTTTCATCTTCCCAGCCCATTGAATTAATTACGCCATTCTCTGATTGGATAATTAATTCAATACTAGCTTCATTAACTTTTGGAGTTAATTTCAACAAAAATTTCGCAATTAAATTCCCTTTTTCATCATAATGATTATTATTTATAGTAAAAGAATCTCTCCTTTTACTTGAAGAATCGCTGTTAGGTGAATTTTTAGTGGTAGGCATTGTCCCATTTAACCTCTTACCATAACCTCTTGGAGGAAGCAGTATTTTGCCGAATTTTTTTGCTAGCATAGTAGTGCCATAGTGTTCCTGTTTTTTTTCTTTCTGTTTATAAACACTAGATAGCGCTTTTCTAACGGAATTTTTAATACTAGATACTAATCTGGTACTTTTGCCTTCTACTTGCAGATTAGACCATGAAGCATGATCAGCTTCCTCACTTTTCCGCAAGTACTCTTCTAATATAGATATAGTATTAGTTGTAAGTTCTGAAAAAGAGTTAGGTACAAAAATAGCTAATAAAAACTCATCATTATTGACTTCAATATTAGTACACCAGTCACTACTTAATTCGTAGTTTATAAGCATACCTGGTTTACGAACATACGTAACAATTGGAGAATTCATTGTATCACTAATATTTTCACGGTTAATATATTCAAAAGGACTTAAAGCATTTATAGGTCTAACCATACCCAATTCTTTTTTTGTATATTTTTTAAATGCCACTATTCCACCATTTGGCATATCACCTTTAGGAGGCTTTACAATTCCTTTAAGATTGACATCGTGAATATGAACATTATTTTTTTCTAGCAGTTGCTTATCTTTTATAGAAAGCGGATTTGCAGCTTTATTATATAGGTATTGAATTTCTCGGAAAACTGGCTCCATTTTATCTATTTTTAAACTGCTTCCGTTAATTTGAAAATCGAGCCATTTTCCATAATGGTACTTAGGATTATCTAACCTTGGTGCATACCACCGTTGAACAGCAATTTTTAAATATGATTCAATTGATGTTTCCCACCATGCAAATGCATCCTCAGTTGAAATATAGGATAACTCTTCATTTATAAAAGGAATTATAACTGTCGTACCAGTTTCTTCATTCTTAAGCGGTTTAATATGCAATGCTTCCAATATCTTGTGTATCTCTGAAGTATTCGTGATCGGTATAGTGCTATCCTTACCCGATTCTAGCTCCTGGCCCCACCAGGCAATCCCACGACTCCAACTTTTATCATTAGGAAGTATTGCAGTTTGTGATTGTTCATCTTCTACCAAGGTTGCAGCCAGACGTTCTTCGTATGTGTTATCTTCATTTTGTATTCTTGAATAGTAAATAACAAGACCTATCCCTAAACGAAAATACACAGTTTTACCAAGCCCCCATGATCCACCGGCACCTTCTTTAGTTTGGGGCATGCTGATACCATATATTAGTTTGTATATGTTACCAGCTTCCTCTAAGCCTAATCGATAATCAAGGTTCCCGGTTAGTCCAGTAGTGTTCTTGTCACTAATATAAAGTGACTTTGGCTGTATGTTTGTAAAACGTTTATTTAGTGTACCTTCAATTCCTTCAAAATGTTTTGAAAGTAAGGGGACATTTATATCTTTAACTCCCATATCAACTATAACAGAGTCATATTTACCAGAAGGCAATGCGGCATCCAAGCTATTTTGTATGGATTCCCTAATAAGTAAATCTAGTACGGGCAAATTATTATTTTGTAATGATTTTAATAATGAACTCCCCGTTTGAGACATTTTACTAAATTCAGCAAGCTCTATTTTCAACTTTACTCTCCACCCTCAATATTTTCATATTTAGTTTCTGAACTATCCAGCTCAATCGTCAAGCTCGCAGCTAAACTCTTGCCATTTTCTTGTCCTGGGATATATAAGCTGACTCCTATAATATCCTCATCAGCTTTTAATGAGGTTCGTGTGCCAGACATAGGATCAGCATTACTATCTTTATCTATACGATAAATAACCAATTGCGGAGTTTTCCCTAAACCAGCTTTTTTACGAACTTCACGAACATATGCATTAGAGGTCATAGTAAAATCTTTATGGTCTTCTGGAAGAAGTGCTAATCGATCCTCATCAATATCTTCATACAAATCACTTGGCGCACGTAAAACACCTATGTTAATAAAGCCTTCATCTTGATCCTCTAATTTCCCTAATCTAGTACGCTTTATTTTGCCAATTGAATGATTAGCTATCTTCCAAACGTTATCTCCATCACTATCGACTTTGCCAATACCTGAAATCAAAATATTCCATCCTGTAAAATCAGCTTCCTTAGCCTTTTCTTCATACCATTCACACAACTTATCAATTTGTTTAAAGGTGCGAGATCTTTGATTGAATTTAAACTTAGTTAAGAAATGATTTTTAACTAAATCAAAGTCAATATTCTCCCAGAATAGACCTTTTTTAGTACGTGTTATTTTAGGTGTTCCTAACTGGCAGATGAATTTTTCAGTAACTTCTATATTTTCTTGCAGCTCTTTACTATTATTATTAAAAAATGTTGTTTGACTTGTAGTACCAGAAAAATCTATATTTGTAGGAATAGCACTTTGACTACGATTCTTAGCAGTAACTAACATCCATGAAACTTTTGGTGAATTCTTTACTTTTGGTCCATAGAGAGCAGGTTCGTCTCCTTGTAATGAATATACTTTTAACTCTTCACGCAACTCTTCATCCAACAAAGCTAAGAAACGGTATTTTTCCTGTGTATCATTTGTCATCCATATACGCGGCAGCATTTCGTAGCCTTTTCTATAACCGAACCAACGACCCATTTGCATTAATGTATCTGCAGTTTTAGTTGTACGAAGAAAATAAGTACTAACCAGCCCTTCTATTGTCAAGCCTCGTGACAATGTACTTCCGCCTATTACAATAAATGCTGGTGCCGGTGAAGGATAATGAGCACTATCAACAGGCACATCTGGGTAAGCTAATCGAACATGCATATCTTCATCATTAAATCCATTATTTGCACAATTATCAATACAAAGGTGTATGCCATCATGATAATCTAATTTTCCTTCATCCCCCAAAGGTATATGAGAGATTTGATCTTTTAAACGAATAATCTCCTCTTTTATTCTATTAAAACTTGGATAATCTTTTACTTTAAGAGGATAACCCTCGAAATCTAATTCAAAATCTTCAAGAGTCATACGTGTTCTTTCCTCATCATAAATTAGATTACATAACTTAACCCAATCATCAGTTGAGAATGATGTAATGTATCGCTGAATAGATTCCGCAATATTCGCATGATCTTTTTGTGCTTGACTAGTATGAATGAGCATACTAATTGGTTTTTTATACTTACGATATCTCATAACAGCTGTGGCACAAAAGAACCAATGAATAGCGTTTTTTAGTGAATTTGGAATATCTTTACGACGTCCTTTGTGTATATCCTTAATATGTTTTTCTTCATCGAGTTCCTTAGAGACACTGATTTCTCGAATTATCCTTAAACCTCGATATTCTACCGTATCATCAAGACCAAATATCTGTTTAGGACCAAAGTATTCCTTTGCTGGGTTTAATACCCCTATAAAATCTTTAGGATATAGAGAATCTATTTTTGCTTCATTTAAAAAGTTTGCATATGGTGTTGCTGTATAACTAATATAATTGACAGACTGCGGCTTTATTTTATTTCCAATATTCACAAGTTTTCTTATTTCATTATTGATTTTAGTTCGTTCATCAGTTGAGATATCCTTCGTATTTATACCAGCTTGATCTGCCTCATCATCAATTATTAGAATTCGCATTTGTTTCAGCTTGTGCGGGTTTTCTTTTAACCATGATTCTAGATTTTGTAATCGTTTTCTATTTTTTAAGCATACAGTTAGATATCTCTTTGAATCATCTTCTCCTAAATGTAATTGATGTGTCCTCTCTGCAGAATCACTCTGTAGGGACGGTTTTGATATACGTGTCCATGCAAGATTTCCTGGTTTATCTAAGTCACTAATCAACCGATCTTCAGTCTGTTTCCGTAAATTTTCAATAATACCTGAAAGTACAATAAATACATTCCAACCCCAGTCTGCTGCCATTGCCATTAAGCCAGACATATTAGCAGTTTTACCAGACTGAACATTACCAATTACTAAACCTTTTATAGGACCATTTTCAGTGGTATTGATATTAAGCTTTTTTAAGATACCTTCAGTAGTTTGTTCTAATTCATTAATAGATTCCTCAGACCAACCATTCTTTGATAAGGATTTTTTATATAGTTGCCAAGAACCTTGTTCATTGTCAGGAACGTGCATCTCATTATCAGCATTTGCAGCCACCAATGTACTTTGCTTAATCCTTTCATCTAGACGCTTAGATTTCTCAGCTGTTTGTTTCAGTTCACTCCATATTGTCAACCACATCTCGGCAGTTAAATTTTCCGGACAACTTCCCTCTTCTATTCTATCATTTAGTTTATATTGTAAATAAGTTATATCAGGTCCCCCGAAAAATTGAGCTCCAGACCATCCTTTCCTATCTACTAAATTCCGTATTATAGTCCGATGTTCATCAAAACTTGGATTATTATATGTTTGCACTTTGCTCACATCCTAAAAATTTTTCATAAATATTATTATATGGGAGTATCTTACTATTTTCTATTAAATTTACTAAATTTCTTTTTCCAAGTTTATCATATAATTTCTATAATGATCTTTCCTTAATAACTTATCAACATTTGTCTAAATAATGGGTAATTCACAAAGTTGACAAAAGGGTCATCAATAGTTTCAGCGAATAATATAATAATGAAAGGTGTGGGTTATATATGGATAGAAATCAACTTAATGAAAGATTAAGAAATATACATTCAGAAAAAGAATTGAGATTACTCTGCTATAAAAGAAATCGCCAGTTACGGGGAATATTACATGGTACAATTGTTGACAAGATAAAAATTATTGATGATTATGCACACTATACATATTTGAATTCTAATATTATAGGATATTGCAAGATACAGAAATTATATCAGTACGTTACTTTTTAAAGACAATAGATAGTGGATTGAATCACCTATATTTTCATTCGGACTAAAATAGCCACCTTAAATAATGTGGCTATTTTAAATTTATTTATTGAAATGTATGAAGTTATTCTTAGGTTTCTCTGATCTTTATTACTAGCATGTTTTTCAGAGTAAATTAGAATAATATTAATAAGATCTCACCTAATAAAGAATTCCTTATATTCCTCTAATGTTTCTTTAATATTTTTCCAGATAACCACTTTATCATTTTCTACTTCAAATACTTTACCATGGGATTTAGGTCCATCAAACTTCATCTGAGCAAAATTACTAGCAAAGGTTTTAACATATGTATCAGGGGAATTTTCTATATCACTGCACTTCTTCTCTAAATCCGCCACAGTTACATATCCTAATTGTCTTTCCAATTTATAAAATGCTCTGACTATTTTATGGTTAATTTGATGGGAATTTTTAGCCCATTTTGGAATTCTACCTCTTGCCTTTCCAGTATCTGTATCCATAAAAATATTATTACTCTTTTCCTTTAATAAAGATTTATAAGTATGTGTCGTCTTTGAAAAGCTATTAGTTATATATTGAATCATAAAATTCTCAATAACTTCCTTAGACTCTTCCTTATTTATTGTTAAGGCAAGGTTAAATTTTTCTAATATGTCATCGTTAACATTACATTGGAATAAATTTGTCATTGGCTCCACCTTACTCCTTCTAAATAATTTTACTTATTTTACTAATTTATACTTATATACTAAATTACATTGAAGTTACTTACAAACTAATATTTTTCAAATATGAGATTTAAGAGTGTTTTTTTATGGATAAATCTCAATCTCTAGGTCTAATTGATTCTTTTCTTTCTATACATCAACGGCTTTATTTTGTTCCTACTGCATCTAAAGCCTTCCTCTTACTTTTAACCACATACATATTCCCATCAGCCTGTGTAAATAAATTCCCCAGTTTTCCTTTCGAAGATTCAGTAAAAGCATGCCCAACTGACAGCTTAACCTTTAGCATCGATTCATAATTATAATGTTCAATCTTATCTTCAATTCTTTCTAACAGGCAATCTATTTCTTGCTCATTTTTCCCCTCTGCAAAAAGGATAAATTCATCTCCGCCAATTCTTGCTACAGTAATAGTCTGGGAAGAAAAAGCGTTTAATAGTTCCGCTGCTTTTTTTATAAGGAGATCTCCTTGTTTATGCCCGTAATTGTCATTTACAAATTTTAAATCATCTAAATCGCATAAAATAATGGCAAGGGTTGTATTCACTTCTTCATTATATTTTGTGAAGATCATTTCAAAATAAGCTCTGTTATAAATCCCTGTTAGTGCATCATGATATAGCTGATAATCTAGCTTTTCTTGTAAGGCAATTCTCTCATCAATGTTTCTTAGGACACCTTGAAGTGCTGTTAACTTTCCTTTGTTATAGACGGGTGTTGCATATTCTTCAAACCATCTGTATGTACCGTCTTTGTCTTTCCACCGCTGGATAATCGGTTTACTATAATCAATGTCTCCCCGTACTTTCTTCATAAGAATTTTATAATCATCTGGGTGAATATCGATAAAAGCAATATTAGAGCTTGCATAGGCTCTTGCAATGGAATTTTCCCCAAAGAAATTTTCGGCCGATGGACTTAGGTATTCAAATTTCACCTCTGGAATCACTTTTGCATAGTAAATAAAGTCATTCGGCGTTTCTATTAAGTGAACAAAACGGTTATGTTCTTCCGTAAGACTTTGCTGCTCCCTTTTCGATCTGCGATACACAAAAATATTTATGATGATCCCTAATATAAGCGCTATCAGAAAACCCGTTACAAAATGTAAATTAATCGTTAGACCCATAGTTGTTAACTCCTCGAAGTAGTATATATTTACTATACTGGCAGTTCTATGTACTTACAATAGATAGAACCTTATCTTCAATTAATTACCTATTTTTATAGTGCTTTGATTTAGATAGTAGTTCAAACACAAACGACACGACCGCACCTGAAAGCAGTGGGTCATGTGACATTAAAGGAAACTAGAGCGAGATTTAACATGTGCCGGGAAGTACGTATTATGACCGGACAAAAGCCGAAGAGTGGTTTTGCTCTGTAGAAGAAACAGAAGTTGCTGGGTTTCGGGCTCCGAAAAGATAAGAAGATTAGAAATAGCCACTCCGATTGGGATGGCTATTTTTTTATCAATCCCCCTCTTAAATGGGGTTATTTATTTAAACAATAAATTTGTCATTGGCTGTTAATTAAGGTCTATATTTTTGTATCAATTTTAGAAGGAGTAAATAAAATCCATACAGAATATATACCTCATAAAAAATTTTAGGAAGGTGTATGTATGTCAAAGCATTGGAGTAAAGAGGAAAATTCTATTTTAATTAATTATATTCAGTTATATCGGACAAACATTTTTAAAAAGGATTTGAAAAAAGCCAAACAACTAACGAATGATTTAGCGCAGGAAATTCATCAGCAACATCCCGCTATCCAAAATAGAACAATCAATGCAATCTCCCAACGTTTACCTTACCTGGATAATCTCCTTGCCGGGGTTTTTGAGGAACAGCATTATGCAATGAAGGACAGGTATTTGTATTCCAGTCAATTAAGAGAAGACCAAAACAAAGAACCGAATTTATGTAATTGGAGACACTCTTATAATGGAGCACTAAAAGAATTGGAAATTTAATAACCATATCTAATTGAAGAGGTGAAAAGTATGGGGTTAACATCATTTGCTGAAGTTCTGCAGTCTAATTATGTTATTATTTACGACAATGCAAATGGCAACAAAGTTCATAGTACTACATGCCGCTTTGTTACAGAGGATAATTTTAATAAAAAGGTTTTAGATAACAAGGAACAAAATGGATACTATCAGTCTTTACAGACATTAAATGATTTAACAGATGAAACGGTTGTTCCATGTAAGGTCTGTAAACCACATCCTGTATAAGGATTGTTTTGAACCCCCCCTCATACACCGCATTATATAATCTTAAGGATTTCCCCATTTTCACTGCTTCTTCTTTTCTTACATTTCCCCTCTGACTCCAAGCAGAGGGTCTTTGGATTAAACCTTCCCCCATATGTACTTATTACCCTTTTAAAAAAACCGAATCTTTTCCCGCCCTCCTCCGTAAGATAATATGAAATATGAAACGAGGTGAAAGTATGGGTAAGACGAAGTTAGTCATGGCGGGCATTACGGCGACTGCTCTGACAATCGGTCTTTCGGGCTGCAGCTCGCAGGCAGAAGTTCCTCCCCCTCCCACTGATACGGATTGTGATGACTGGGAATGGGATGATGATGATGGTGTATATGAATGTGATGATGATCATTCCCGGCATTATGGGCACTTTTTTTATGGCGGGACGTTTTACAAAGGAAAGAATGCATTGCTGAATAGCTCTGCCTATAAAAGTTATAAAAGCAGTTCTTCGTTTGCCGGAGATTCGAAAAACAGAAGTTCAGGGTTTGGAAGCGGGTCTTCAAGCTCGGGCGGATAATGACTTTTAGAAAAAGGAGGATGAAAAGATGAATTTATACTTAAATTTTGCTTCTTATTTAGGGGTAGCTTTATTGCTTCTTATTGCAGGCATGATTATTTTTACGCTGAGTACCCCGAAGTTAAAGGAATTTCGCCTGATTGGTGAAAAGAATGTAACTGCTGCTTTGTTTTTGGGCGGGAAGGTTTTAGGACTTGCGATTGTGCTTGGCGCTGCAGCGGAATATTCTATTGACCTGATGGATATGGTGATTTGGGGAGCAATCGGCATTGTCTCGCAGATTCTTGTGTTCCTGATTGCCGAATTGGTGACAATCCGCTTTAGCATTACGAAGGCGATTGAAGAAGATAATCGGGCGGTAGGTGTGATGCTTCTCTCCTTATCCTTGGCCATCGGTCTGATTATCGCAAAGTGTTTATCTTACTAAATTAAGGGTGGGGCCTGTGTTGGACGCATTAACTTACTATATTGACCGTGGCAACGGACGATATGATCCATTCTATGAATATAAAACTTCCTCTGTTGGAAAAGACGAATTCTACGCCAGACAGCTTTGCACATATCTGATCTTGCGCGGGTCACAGTATGAATTAATCTCGAATGAAATGGACGGCAAGGAAGAGATTCTTGTCTTGAAAGAAATTGGCCGAAATTTATCTGGGGATGAAGAAAAAAGTTTTCGGGGAGAAGGAATACATATCGAGTTCCGAAGCCCAAATGAGCGGGAAAATTATCGCCTTCTTTCTCGTATTCCCTGTGATACTCACTTTGACGTTCTGCGCTATCTGCTGAAAGACATTGTCGACATTCCGCAGCTCGGGAAAAGAAAAGTGACTTCAACAGAGATCGATGAGGACAGAGGCGTCTATGTTCTGTATGTCGAGGAATTTGAAGCATGGTGAATACTGCTGACTACCGGACAAAACGGAAACAATTTTATGAAAAAATCGAAGGCTTTTGGCACGATCTCTATGGGGAGGAATATGCCCTTTATGATATCAAGCCGCTGGAACAGGCTGAAGCAGATCGCATACGTCTGATCAGCGAACGAATCGGAGCCGTTTTCTTTAAAACCGCCTCCCTTCTTCGCAAAGTTCCAAATGAAACATTGCTTGAAATGGGGTTTCCAGCTGAAACCCTTTCCTATATTCGTTTGAAAACGATGCATTCTGAGAGCGTGATCGCCAGGCTAGATCTGATCCCCTCCTGCGACAGCTATAAATGCATTGAGATTAATGCAGATACGCCTACTTTCATTAAAGAGCTCTTTTCGGTTAACGCTGAAATCTGCCGGGAGTTTGGGATGATCGATCCGAATGAAGGCATGGAAGCAAAGTTAAGATCCGCCGTACAGGAAAGTATTAAACAAAGCTCGCAAAAGAAAAACCCTAATATCGTTTTCACGGCACATGAAGACAATATCGAGGATCGGGAAACGGTTCTATATCTGCAAAAAGGGATAGATTCCAAGTTCACCCCTCTCCATAAGCTTCACATTGAAAAAGGTGTGGGTCTATTTGATGAGCAAGGGAAAAAAATCGATATTCTCTATCGTCAGACGTTTCCGATTGAAAACCTGATTAAAGATGAGGATGACAAAGGAAATCTCATCGGTCTTTGGTTACTAGACCTGATTGAGGATGGAAAGCTTACTGTTATTAATCCTCCCTCCGCTTTTCTGCTGCAAAACAAAGCGGTTCAGGCCATTATTTGGGGTTTGCATGAAGAGCACCATTCTTTTTTTACAGAAGAAGAGCATAGCTGGATTGGAGAGTACTTCCTTCCAACTTACCTGGAAGCAGATTATTTCATCCAAAATGGAATTCCTTTTGTGAAAAAGCCGATCTTTGGGCGTGAAGGCGATACGGTTGAGATTTTTAATCGTAGCGGAAAACTTGTTTTAGCCGATGCGCAAAGCTCTTATACCGACTATCTCCCCGTATACCAGCAATATATCGAGCATCCGTCCATGGATTTTCAGAGTGAAAAAGGCAAACAAAATGGCAAACTGCTTCTCGGCAGCTTTCTGCTAAATGGGAAGCCTGGAGCTATCGGTTATCGGATTGGCGAAACCATTACGAATAACCTTTCTTATTATCTTCCTGCGGGAATCAGGAGGTAGAGCATGTATATCTTACATAAAATCTTTTCGAAGCTAACAAAAATTAGATTGATTGATGCGGCTCTGCTGGCTGCTGCGATGATTTTTATCAGCAGCGTTACGATGAAGCTCGTGGAGCCTGAGACTTTTCCCCGCTATATCGATGCCCTATGGTGGACGATGACCACGCTCGTCACTGTTGGATATGGCGATTATTATCCAACAAGTGATCTCGGCAGGGTTTTCACCATGCTGCTTGTTTATACTTTTGGCATCGGCGGAATGGGGATTATTATTGGAAAACTATTTGAAGGCTTCAGCACTTACCGTAAATGGAAGGAGGAAGGAAAATTGCAGTATTCCGGGAAAGATCATTATATTTTAATCGGCGGCACGAAAGAAAAGTTAGCTAATGTCATAGAGGAAATCACCAGCAGCGGCCCGAAAAAGGAAATCGTCATCATTGACCATCTGGAACGCGCACCAATTGAAGGCGATCAGGTGCATTTTATCAGCGGCAATCCTGCTGAAGAAGAAGTTTTACTGAAAGCCAATATCCTTGAAGCGAAATCGGTTGCTATTTTCTCTGATGACCGAAACGATCAGGCAGAATACGCCGATGGCAAAACCCTGCTCACTGCCTCTCGCGTCGAACATATTTCCAAAAAGTACGACCGCAATATCTATACCATCGTCGAAGTCAAAAAAGATAAACATATCGCCCTGTTCGAACATGCCAATGTCGATGAATTTATTCTTTCCAATGATTCCGTTTCCCGTCTCATGGCTCAAGCCTCCCTCCACCATGGTTCAAGCAAACTATTCAACCAGATGCTAAGTAACAAAGATGGCGAAAACCTCTATGCTATCTCCGTAAAGCCTCAATGGAAAACCTACCGTGATGCGGCTATGGAGCTTTTTGATATGGGAGCTGTACTGCTATCGGATGGAAACTCTCTAGATATTGCGCGGAGACATCAGGAATCTATTCCATGTGATGCGCAGCTGTTTATTTTGTGTGATGAGGAGACTTATTGGAGGGTTGTGGGGTAGGGCTTGCTTCTCACTTAATTTAGAGCGTTTGAAATAAGCGGAGGGAGTTCAAGTTCCTATAATCCTCATCTGAAATACAGATATCACCAACTAACTCATTATTATCGTATTTAATAAATTCATAGAATTTCATAGTATCTTCTGGGAAAACAGTTTTTTCAAAATTCTTAAACCCTTCAAATGGCACTAATAATAAATTCGCTTTTATTAAATCCTCTTCGTATTCTTTTGGAGAAAATATTCTTTAGAATAAATATCATCAAAGGTCAAATTACCTTTAGGAATCTCTAAATTATTGATTTTTTCGCTTTCGTGGATCATTACAATTAGCCCCCCTTTTGAATATGCTGACTGATAATTTCATTGGCTTTCTTTTGATCAACCTTAACCTCGAAAATTAAATGGATTGAACATTCTTAATATTAACAAAAACACTTTTCGGATTACGAAGAAATGAAAAAGGTTTATTCGTCATAATAAACCTTTTTCATTTCGCCTTTTACAGCATTAATGCTTTTTCCAAGGTCATACGGCTGTGAATAATAGATTTTACCACATCCATTTTTGACAAATAAGATACCGCCGTACTCACAGATCATTAAAAAACTCCTTTTTGGAATAAAGACGATTTTTAAGTCAGTTTTCTTTCTAGATAGTCAATTAGCCTTAATGCTTGTTTATATAAATCGTAAATTTCTTCGTTTGTCTGTTCTATAAAAAATGTGGCCATGTTTTTATGAACAAGCTGATTTCTTAAGTCTCCCAGCCTCATAAAGGCTTTGGCTGCAAACTCTAATTCCTGCTCTTTTATCTCCTCAATGGCTTGTTTTTTAAAGTCTTCACCAAACCAGCCCAAAAACCTATTTATATTATTTTTGTCCCAATCAAAAAGGCTATGATATTGCCTATCCAGAGCTTTTTTCTTTAGGAAAGACACAATTTCATTGCTATTATCGGTCTTTAAACCAAAAAAACGAATTAATAATTCAGTAACTTTTGTTTCGAAAAAACTTGCTGCAGAAACAAGAAGGATTTTCTTTAACTTATTATCCATATCCTGTTGAAAAGAAACCTCTTGTTTCTCAGCCAAATATTCAAGTAAATCTTTGTTTTCGTTGTAAACTCTATCAACAATCGTTTCTTCCATCAATCATCACCCTCGGACGCTCCATTAAGAATCTCATCCGCAATGAATAATCTCTTTTTTACAATATCTCTTCTTGCAGTGCTATGATGTGTCGCATTAATAAATCCACGGTTTCTTTTTAATTTGTCGACTAAATTAGGGTCAATTTCATGAGTAACTAATTCCTGATCAGCCAAATATGGTTCGCATGTTGCTTTAAAAATAGCCTCAAAAATGGAAATATTGAACTTACCAGTTCCTGTACTAAAGCATTCAGAATCCAAATCACTTGTTGCTTCTAGGAACGATACAAATAATTTCTCTAAATATTCTACCTTGGTAGCTGGGAAATCCTTCGCATCTCGAGCAAAATTATTCAAAAACTTCACCATAGAAGGCTTATACTCGGAATTCTTTAAAAGTATCCCGAATCCACGAAGCAAAATTTCTATGTCCCTCATTCGTAAATCTGGGTTCTCTTTCCCTATAATCTCCCGCCATCTTGGCAATAAATTAATTCTTCTAAGCATCATATCAAATTCTGAATAATAAAGACTAGAACGAATTTCTTGTGTATTCAAGTTTTGGCTTCCAGAATTCAATCGATTGAAGATTTCAAATACGGAAGAATTGCTATCCTCTGGTTGATTTTGCTTGATAATAATATTCCTAATGGTACGAAGGTCAAATGTTGGTTTATCATCACCTAAAGTAGAATACGTTAACTTATTTAGCGGATGTTCCACGCCAGCTTTAACCTCAGGTAATTTTAATTTAAATGGAACAAAGTAATCACTGTCTTGTAACTTTTCATCAGGAATTTTTCCTTCTTTATCAAAGATTTCTCTTAATTCAGCTCTCATGTCTTTTTTTGGAAATCTTCCTTTGATAAAGTAATAAATAGTCATTAATCTTTGTTGACCATCAATAACTAAGAACTTATTCCTTGATTGCTCATACAAAAATATTTGTGGTACTGGGAGACCGATAATAATGGACTCAATAAGTTTCGAAGCTCGGTTCCGATCCCATACATAATTTCTTTGGAAACCAGGGATTTTTACTACGCCTGATTCCATAAAATCAAAAAGTGTTTTTATATTAAAATCATTCGGAGAAGCTGTTATATCATATTCTGTAAACGAGTAACCTTCTTCTTCATCTTCTTCTTGTTCTTCTTCTTCGATCCAATCATCGTTATGAACTTCTTCCATTTCTTATCCCTCCTATACTTTTTTAAGCTAATAGGCCAATTGTTGGTTCCATAAAGCTATCTAAAAATTCTTCCGTTACACCTCGGATTTTCCTACGCTGACACAATGAATACAACTCTTCTACCGCTGAGTATGGAAAATATCGAACATCTAATGTTTTAAACTGTGGTCTATTGGCTTCCCTTAAGACTTTACTACGATCTTCGTCAGGTGCCACGATGACGTATCTTGTAGGGAATGGTGGCAGTGCATCTTGGAGACCCTTCATTCTTGTAAGACCACTTGTTACGCCTGTGCTGTGTTCCACTTCCATTACTGCAGGCATTAACTTTCCATTCTTAAACCAAATACAATCGATTAGTTTCGCTGCGTTATACGCTTCGTCAAATGCCGCAATCAATCTCTCATCCCTTAACGAATTCACTACTCCAGTCATTTCTCCAACCCGTTGGTTGTTATACATAATTCCTTTATCATTTTGAGCTATCCATGTGCGAAAACCTAATTGTTTTCCGATCATAATTAACGCCACTTGAATCTGCGAATGCCGTCTTTTGATTTCAATATCAATTTCATTATGTTCAAAACCTTCTGGCAGAACTAATGAATCGTAAAAAGCATCTGCATTCGGGATTTCTGAAATGACAATATCCGTTTCTGCCTTTACCATAACCCCTAGTTCATGAGGCCTTTTAGGACACCACATAAGATGCTTGTGTCCGTTCTTAATAGTGGAATTTGACGTAGTGCTTTCAATTCGCCCAGGATAAACATAATAAAACTGTGGTGTATGAGCAATGAGTGCTTCCAAGACTGATCTTGTATTGTAACTACCACCTAAAACACGATCGAAATTGATTGGCTGATTCGGGAAAAATGCATTGGCAACTCTCCATATCATTTCAGCAGAAATAGATTCTTCTTTGGCTGTAAAGGGAGTACCACCTTTACTTGGGTCATATCTTTTAATAACAATAGGACCTTCTGGCCTTGTAATACTTACTATTTTTATAAGACCTTTTGTTTTTGGATTAATATATGGAAATGTTCTATTTTTCGGTAATTGATCAATATAAGCAACAATGTCAGATGCGGTCAATCTCATCTCTCTGGTTTCCCCCTAAGAAATCCTTAATCGTTTCTGCGATTCCCAAAGATGCTAAATATGGCACTCCGTTCCCGACGGTTTTAAATGCATCGGTCAACGTAATATCAGTCGGTATTTCAAAATTCTGCGGTAATGACTGTATAGCTAATGCTTCTGCTACTGTTAGCCTTCTGGCTTTATACGGATGTAAATGAACTTCGTTATTCCCGTAAGCGGCTGTAGGTGAAAATCTCCAGCGATGAAGGCGTTTATATGATTTTTTCGAATCATCACCCTCTTCAATGACTAGGAATTTCGCTAAACCTGCTCTCGGTGTGAAAAATTGTTTACTATTTGGATGATTTTCTACATCGTTCTTATGGAACCAATACTCGGCTGTTAGTTCCTCAATAATACCTTCTGGTTTTGGTGATACGGAGTCCTCTCCAAATTCATTCGTAGTAGGCCAAGGGATATTATTGATTGTTTTCATCGAATATTTCATATGATTCTCCCATGGAAAAAGCCCATTCGGAATAATCTCATCTGACTCTTCGATGTTGTAACCTACTTCGCCTAATAACTCACGACGAAATCCCAGCAAGATAATCCGTTCTCTATGTTGAGCTGAACCATATTCTAGTGAATTGATTAATCTTTCCGTTGTTACATATCCATTTGCATGTAATTTGCTTTTCATTTCTTCAAAAAACTCACGATGTCTCTTGGTTCTCCATAATCCCTTTACATTTTCAAATAGGAAAAAAGATGGCTTATGCTGACATATCAAATCCACATAGGTGCCTGATAGCTTTCCATTTTCTCCTTCACGTCCTTTGTTCTTACCCCCAACAGAAAAATCAGGACACGGAGGTCCACCGATAAATCCATAAAAGCTGTTTTCTGACTTGATTTCATTTATGTAAGCTCGTAACTGCTCTTGTTCCAGTAATTCCGTAATATCACCATTGTGATAGCCAAAACGCGGCTCTTCTATTTGAAGCATATTTCTAGAATGTTTGTATGACTTTAAAAAAGGTGTATGAATTTCGTTTACATACACTACATCAAACCCGCTATTTTCAAATCCTAAATCTAAAAAACCCGAACCTGAAAAGAACGAAAATATTGGGAAATTCATTTTATTTGCAACCTTTCTGTGTCCAAGAAGTATGTTTTTTTGCTATCTCGAATTATATCATATTAATATATTCTTTTTACGCAAAACAAATCAGGCATTGCCTGTTTTGTTTTCTTACTACTTGATTTCCTTTTAATTAACTACCTTCACTCCGACTACACTGTCAAACGCCACCCGCTCAAATTCACCAGGCTTTACAATAGGATCCACCTAATGTACTCAACCATTGATGTCATGAGTGAATTCATCAACCCATATCATCAGCTTTACTAATAGAGCATATTCAATCGAGTAAATTATACGCAGGTCGAATGGTTTTTAGGCACCAGTTGATCTAACGCAACCATTTCAAGCTGATCACGTTGGATCGAATTATGTTTGGAAAGCATCTTCATCACCTCTAACCTTATTCTTCTTTTATTTTTAAACAAAAAAGACTGTAGGCAAACTCGATTTTCATCGAGTTTGCCTACAGTCTGAAGCCTGCTAAAAAGCAGGCTTTTCTGTATTAATGATTTTCCCTAATGGCTGTTTCTTCCAAGTCTAAATTCGCTCGAACTTTAGATATTGTCATTTCATACTCCTTTTTGTTACTTTCACCTAAACCTTTTGTGAATTCGCTATCGTCCATTAAATCAAGTAAACTTTTCATAACCTTGATCCTGGAAAGTGAAATTCGCTTTAAAGTTGGTATAGCAGCTATCCCTTTTAAACGCTCCAATTTTTCAAGGTCCACTTTGATTAATTCCAAATTTCTTTTAAAGTTTACATCTTTATTCAATGAGCTGTCGTTAGAAATCTCATCTAAGATTTCAGCTATAACCACTTTGTTTTGAGAAGTAAGATCAAAATTGAATTCTCCTTTACTCTTACTATCTTCCATACCTTCATAAATTCTTCCAATGTCTGACAATAGAAAATAATACTTTCTAAGTTTTCTACGTTGCACTAAATTCCAAACTTTTTTTATTTCACTTTTTGAGTCGAATAGAAATTGAGCAAGGGAAGCTAATAAATTTCCGCCACCGTTTCCACCATTTTCATTTTTATTTTCCTCTGTCACACTACCTCTCCTATCAACTGTAATAAAATATATTTTATTCCATAATTACCCACTTAAGCAAGAACTTTGCTCATCACTAAACAGCAGAAGGAATCCTAGCAATTCTTATTTATACAGAAATGTACTCCTTTACAGTCACATTTATTGTCACTCTTCACTTGAAAGTCACTACAAAGTCACACTTTTTTAATACAATACGGTAAGATACGGTATTTTTTTACTATCTTAAAATGCTTTGAATCTTTGATCTATCAATGATTTTAAACTATTTATGGTTCTTTACCTATATGTTTATAAATAGTCATAAGGTGAAGTTTTCTCCATGAGTTACACCGTATACCAAAAAGAACATCGAAAGGAAGACAAAGAAGCCACCACCCAGCAGATGAAATTGGAACTTGAACTTGATGGTGCAGTTGTGGCCATTGTAAAACCAGTGGGGATAAGTACTAGCTCGATGGCAAAATATAAGAAAAAAGAAAACAGTATCCAATTTTTTGGATAACGGAGATTAATTACACCCCCTTGACTTTTTGGCTCAGAAACTAGAAAATGAAATGGTAAAAAAATACACAAAAAGTAATATAAATCAATATCAACGTGCACTTGTGGATATTTTTGCAATGCTAGTGGAGATTTTCCAGTTAAACACAGTATAACCAGTCATTTTCACGAATTTTGAGGGAATAGCCGGAATTCCCCCTCAATTTTAGCTAATTTGAGTGAAATTTCATGAATAAGAGTAATTTCTCCGCTTATTATTTTGGGTTGGGGGGACAGGTTCCTTACCCAAATAGCCATGCTTCCTTCTGGTACGAACTTTGCTCATATGTAAAGAAAGGCAGCTCACTGCTGCTCTTTATTTTTGAGACTTCTCGCTAACCATATAGCATACAATTGAGGAATCAAATTCAACAAACTAACCAGAATCAATAAGTCATTTGGAGCAAGCGGCTTAAAATAACCCTCCCACCGGTTGTTTCCTTCCATATCACTTATGTAAATAAATGAAATGATAGCTGATAATATATTTCCTAATACAAGAAAAAACAAATTATTGGTTCGTTTGCTGAAGAATGCCAGAAGTGAGGTCACTATAATCATAAATAAATAACCGAGCATTGATCTGTTATCATAATCCTGATACATAGAAAAATAGACATATGGAAAACAAAATAGAATGAGTATTAGAATACCACTTTGAAATTTCTTCATTTTATTACTCCTCTTTTTATAACAGTGTAATTTTACACTAATTATAACATAAAGGGTATTTTTGATAATAGCTATTTTCCTACATTTTTTATGTTCTGCTTAGTTTATATTTTCTATGATTAAAGATACTTCTCCCAAATCTTCAATAATAAAGTCTGCTGCAGCATAGTTCCATTGAAAATCTTTTTTCCAGATTCCCTTCATTCCTATATTTCGGGCAGCTTTTATATCATTGTCCGGATGGTCGCCCACAAATATACTTTCATTAGGTGTTACATTGAGTTGGTGCAATGCACGCTTAAATAGTTGAGGATCAGGTTTCTTTATCCCTTCCCATTCAGAAATTAGGATTGTATTAAAATAATCTCTTATGCCCAAAGCTTTGATGTTATCCATTTGAAATTGTCCTTTACCATTGGTAATCAAACCTAAAGCAAGGTTTTTAGACTTTAATTCTGCTAACATACGAATGAGATTCGGAAAAGCGATGCAATGATTTTTAAAATGAATAAGATAATCTTGAAGCAGTTCCTCCCAGGTTATATCAGTAATCTCAAATTCACTGACTACCTGCTGATATACTTTATCTTTCCAAACATATCCACGGTGGTCTAATTCAATAAACCTTCTTATATACCTCTCTTTTGGTATATGCCCCAGCCATTTATTTAAACGGTCGTATTGTATTTGTATAAACCATTTTACTGATTCATCTCTATTTAATAAGGTCCCGTCCAAATCGAATAAAACAGCTTTTATCATTTCTAGATCCACTCCTTTAAGCTGGTTCATAAATCTTCTCTATTTCTTTTTCATAATCCTTCTGTACCTATAAGGAGACATCCTTCTTTCTGAAAATAGGGCTTTTAAAATAAGCGGAGATTTTCCGGTTAAATGCAGAAATAAGCTTTTTTTGGAGTAAATAAGCGGAATTTTTCCGGTTAAACACCGTAAAACCCGTCATTTTCACGAATTTTGAGGGAATAGTCGGAAATTCTCCGTCTATTTGGGCTATTTTCAGTGGAATTTCATGAATAAGAGTAATTTCTCCGCTTATTTTGGGTTGAGAGGACAGGTTCCTTGACCCACTGGTCTTATTTTGGGTCTAGGGGACAGGTTCCTTGACCCACTGGTCTTGTTTTAGGCCCGGGGGACAGGTTCCTTAACCCACTGGTCTTATTTTGGGTCGGGGGACAGGTTCCTTAACCCACTGGTCTTATTTTGGGTCGGGGGACAGGTTCCTTAACCCACCGCTTGCCTCAACGCTTGACCCACCCGTTTTATTATAATCTCCAGAGAACCAGCTCCGCCCCTCAATAACCACCCCTCCTCCAACAAAATCACGCCTGTTCAAATCCCCTCTTTCCCAAAACCCATGCAAAAAACCAATGCATAAAATATCCATCCGGAACAAGAATAACCATATGAATGAAGTTTGAAAGGATGAGAACGATGGATAATGTGTTGCTTGCGAGAATGCTGTTTGGGTCATCCCTTATCTTTCATATTATTTTTGCGACATTGGGAGTTGGGCTTACGCTGATGATTCTCATCGCTGAAATATTGAGGATTGTTAGAAAAGATAATGATTATGGAATTCTTGCAAAGCGGTGGACTAAAGCTGTTGCAATTTTACTTGGGGTAGCTATTCCATCTGGCACCATTGTAGCTGTCATGCTTGCTTTGTTGTGGCCGGGTTTAATTGAAGTAGTCGGACAAGTTATTGCCCTGCCTTTTACGTTAGAAATTTTTGCGTTCTTTTTTGAGGCTTTATTTCTTTCTATTTACGTGTATGCGGCCAGCCGCTTAAGTTCGACAATGCGCATCATCAGTGTCTTTTTCGTCGCACTTGGAGCTACGGCTTCTGCTGTTTTAATCACCAACGTTCAGTCATGGATGAATACACCAACTGGATTCAGTATCGTGAACGGAGATATTACCGATGTACGTCCATGGGAAGCGGTCTTAAATCCAGCCTTTGGTTATACAGCTATACACGTTGCAAGTAGTGCTTATACAGCGACTGCATTTGTCGTTGCTTCCTATGCCGCTTATCAATTGTTAAAACCGAACCTGAAACAAAGTGAAAAAACGTATCATCGCAAAGGGTTAATGATGGCACTTATTTTTGGAGCGATTACATCTCTATGGACAGCAACAAATGGGCATCATTCAGCTGTTGGTTTGCACAACAACGTACCCGTTAAATTAGCAGCGGCTGAAGGTCTATTTGAAACTCAGTCAAATGCTCCACTCTCCATTTTTGGCACACCAGACCCTGAAGCGAATCGGGTTGTCGGCGGAATTGAAGTTCCAGGCATGCTCAGCTATCTGGCAACCGGTTCTACGGATGGAGTTGTAGTTGGACTAAATGAATATCCACGGGACGAGTGGCCGCCACTCTTTGTTCATACCTTATTTAACATCATGGTCGGCATTGGATCAGCTTTAATTGCGCTGTCATTTGGCGCATTAGCTTATCGGATCTTTTTCAAAAAACGAGAATATCCGAATTGGGTGCTCATTCCTTTAGTTGCAAGCGGACCTTTAGCCATGCTCGGCATTGAAACAGGCTGGATTTTTGCTTGCATCGGAAGACAGCCTTGGACCATTTATGGCATTCAGCGGACGGCAGAAGCTGCAACGAAATCAGCAAACCTAGGAACCTTCTTTGTCATTTTTATTTCGCTCTATGGTTTTCTATTAGTTGTGACAGCACTTGTGATGCGTTATTATTTCCGCCGCAATCCGCTTATAAAAGAATTTGAAAGTCAAACCACAACGGTTTAGAAATGAGGAAACTCAATGGAAGCCCATGTTGCCATCGTAGTGATCTGGCTGTTTTTGTTCCTGTATGCATTAGGCGGAGCGATCGATTTTGGTGCAGGCTTTTGGTCGATGTTTTATTTTGGACGCAGGGATACGACCGCAGCCAGCATAGCGAACTTGTATTTAAATCCTTCCTGGAAAGTAACAAATGTTTTCTTGGTTTTATTAGTTGTTGCTTTAGTCGGTTTTTTTCCTCATGCAGCCTTTGCTTTAGGATCGTTTATGATTGTACCAGTCAGCTTTGTACTCATTTTGCTGATCATCAGAAGCGCGTTTATGGTGTATTCCTATTCGGTGCAAAAATATACGAAGCTATTTACTTACATTTCCGGCATTACCGGTCTGCTCATTCCCGCACTCATGCTGAGCATCCTGCCGATTATTATTGGCGGGTTTGTGGAAGTCGTTGGCGGCAATCATTATATTCTCTATGACAGACTGCTTTCCAGCCCAACCCTTTATGCTCATATCGGTTTTGGTTTAGCAGCGGAATTGTTTCTATCCTCCCTCTTCCTTAGCGATTATGCCAGAGAAGCGAAAGCAATGGAAACGTATGAGGTGTATCGAAAAAATGCGATCATCCTTGGTCCGATCATGCTTAGTATGGCTGTTGCTGCAACGATGACACTGATGCCGGAAGCGATGTGGATGGTTGAAAATATGGCTAGGCAATGGCATCTGTTCGCCTTAAGCCTCGTTGTTTTTTCTATTGGATATAGTGCTCTTTGGTGGCCATCTAAAAAAGGGCGTGTTGGGCAGCCGCGGGTTGCAGTTCTTTTTATGGTGGCGCAGATTGGTTTAGCAAGCTTTGCTTACGGCTGGGGCCATATGCCTTATATTGTCTATCCAGATCTGACGATATATGATGCGGTGACAAATAAAGAAATGTATCTTTCCCTTCTGTGGGGATATGCAATCGGGATGGCGATTCTTGTGCCATTATTCTATTGGTTTTGGCGTCTCTTTCTCAAAGATAAACGATATCTTACAGATAAAAAAGTGGATGATGTACGGTAGCTAGGAGGACAAAAGGTGAAGCAGCTAAAAGATCTTGCCAAACAACAGAAATGGAGCACGTATTCTCTTTCGTTTACAGCGTTTGTAATAGGTTGTATGACAGTGGTGCAGGCATTATTGATTGTATCCATCGTTACAAACATTTTTATAGGAGAGAAGCCGCTTTCAGCTGTTATTTACCATTTAGCAGCTCTTTTAGCTGTGTTTTCAGTGAGAGGATTATGCTCCTATTTACACGGCAAAGCTGGGATCATGATGGCCTCTCAAGTAAAAAAACAATTTCGCCAAGCATTGATCACACAGTATTCCGATAACCCTGTTCAAGCATCAATCAAAGGGCAATCAGGGCAAAAAGTAACGCTAGTGACGGATGTCGTCGACGAAATTGACCCTTACTTCAGCAAATATTATCCACAACGGATCTTATCTTCCATTGTATCACTCATTCTATTAGCCGCCGTCCTTTGGCAAAACTGGGTTTCAGCAGTCATTATGATTGTAACCGCTCCTCTTATTCCCATTTTTATGATCATCATTGGAAAAAAAACGGAGAAAAAAGCCCTTCAGCATGTGGAAAAACTCACTGTTCTTGCAGGAAAATTCCTCGATAGCCTGCAAGGGTTAGTCACATTGAAGCTTTTTGGAAAAGTGAATGAAGAAGCATCCCTTATAAAAAAAAGCAGCATTGATTACCGGACAGCAACAATGGATGTCCTTAAATTCGCCTTCCTCTCCTCTCTTGTACTCGAGCTCATCTCAATGCTTGGGACTGCGCTAATCGCTTTGGAAGTTGGACTCCGCCTTGTCATATATCAAAATATCTCTTTCTTCCCAGCCTTCTTTGTCTTAGCGATTGCGCCTGAATTTTATAAAACATTGAAGGATGTCGGCAGTGCCTTTCATGCAGGAAAAGGCAGTATGGCTGCTGCAGAGAAAATAATAGATGAGCTGGAGGAATCTAGTGAGGTCATCCAATGGGGACATGAACCGTTGTCGCAAAGTGCTGGACCGCCCCGCATTGAGCTGAGCAATCTATCTTTTACATATGGGGAAGCTCAATTTTCCTTGCATGGCATCAACGCAGCATTTGAACCTTATAGCCAAATTGCGATTGTGGGGCCAAGCGGAGCTGGTAAAACAAGCTTACTTCACTTACTAGCTGGGATCTACAGGCCTGCAACTGGAGAAGTGTTAGTAAATGATCAGCCGCTTTTTACCTATGATGAAGATGATTGGTTCGAAAAGCTCATTTATATCTCACAAGACCCTTATATTTTTTCAGGCACCATTAAAGACAATATTCTCATTGCTTGTCCTGAGAAAAAGATCTCTGAAAACGAGCTCAGCACTGTATTGGAAAAAGCAGGACTCACTGAGCTTATACAGCAATTAGAAGATGGCATACATACGTCTATTGGGGAAGCTGGCAGAGGTTTATCCGGCGGGGAAAAGCAGCGAATTGCACTTGCCCGTGCTTTTTTAAAAAGGCCATCGGTCATTTTGTTTGATGAGCCTACTGTTGGATTAGATCTTTATACAGAAAGCATTTTGCAAAAATCGATTGCAGAGCTGGCCCAAACCGCAACCATCATTACCGTCGCACACCGATTACATACCATTAAACAGGCAGACTGTATTTTGTATTTGGAAAAAGGAATGTTAGTTGGAAAAGGCACTCATAAAGAGCTATTGGAACAGACAAAGGATTATTTGACGATGGTAGAAGAACATCAAGGAGGTGCAGCCGGATGACGGAGTTAAGATTCGTAATTAAGTTAATGTTCATCGAACGAAAAGATATGTACATTTCGATCTTCTTTGGCGTACTGGCTGGATTATCCACGGTTGCTGTGTTTGCAGACAGCGGCTATCTCGTATCGAAGGCCGCACTGCTTCCGCCGCTATATATCCTTACCATTTTTGTCGCTCTGTTAAAATTATTCACCGTCATTCGCGCCTTTGCCCGCTATGCGGAACGCTATTACTCTCACAGAGCTACTTTTACAATCCTAAGTAATGTAAGAACCTACTTCTTTACCAAACTAGAGCCACTGGCACCTTCCCTTTTTCAGCGTTTTCGCAGCGGTGACTTGTTGGCAAGGGTTGTCGGCGATGTAGAAAGCCTGCAGAATTTTTTCCTTCGCGTGTATTATCCGCCGATTGTGATGCTCGTTGTTTTCCTTTCAACGGTCCTTTTTACCGCCCTATTTTCATTGCCTGTTGCATTAATACTTTTATTAGGGCTGGTTATAACCGGCTTTTGTATTCCCTTTATATTTGCCATGAAACAGCGGGGCATCCAAGCAAAAATCCGGCAGCTTCGCACTGAGCTATCTACTGATACAACCGAATTTTTATATGGCTTTTTGGATTTAAAGCTGTATCAGAAGCTATCTTCTAAAGAACAGGGATTGAGTCAAACCTCAGACGTTTATATTAGGGAGCAAGCAAAAAGAGGAAAGCAGGATCAACTAAACTTTGCCGTTAATCACTGGTTTTCTCTGTTCACTTCATGGTCTGTGATTGCTTTGGGAGCTTACCTGATTTCTGCCGGAGAACTTGATGGCGTGTTTTTAGCGATGCTTGTTCTTATTTCCTTGACGGTATTTGAAACGGCAGCTCCAATGACCGAGGCACCGGGTTATTTTGAAGATACTAGAAATGCTGCCGAACGGCTGTCTACAATCATCAATGAAGCGGAGAAACAACAAGAGCTAAAAGGCAATGGCAGATTAGCAGTGCTAGAGGGTCCCCCGGAAATAGAATGTGTAAATGTCCATTTTTGCTTTCCAGGAGAAGCACGCCCTACTCTAACAGATGTTTCTTTGCGCTTACCGAGCGGTTCCAAAACAGCGATCGTTGGACCAAGCGGTTCCGGAAAATCGACATTGCTGCATTTATTATTAAAACTTTATCCGCCGTCCAGCGGAACCATTATGATACAAGGACAGGATCTAGCACATTTAGATGAAGACCAGCTCTGGAAAGATGTCTCTCCTGTTCTCCAAAGCAATCACTTCTTTTATGGCAGTGTTCGAGATAACCTAAAACTTGCGGGTGACAGTATTTCCGATGAAGAAATGAATGAAGTTCTTTCATATGTAAAACTAGACACTTTATCCATGGACACTGTGGTTTTGGAGAAAGGCGCAAATCTTTCCGGCGGCGAAAAACAAAGACTTGCCATTGCCAGAGCAATGCTGAAAAAGGGCAGCCTTTTGCTGCTGGATGAACCAACCTCGTCTGTTGATCCCATCACACAGCAGCGCGTGATGAACAGATTATTTACTGGAGCAAGTGACAACACCATTGTTTTAGTAAGCCACAACCTTACCGGCTTAGAACAAATGGACCAAATCATTGTAATGGACCAGGGCAGGATCATTGAAAATGGAACATTCCAGGAATTGATGAAGAGAAAAGGGTATTTTTATCGGATGAAGATGATTGAGAGGAATGTGTTTTATGGATAGAGGTGGGATTAGTGTGGGTTGGGGGACAGGTTTCTCGATCCACTGGGTTTCTGGGGATAGGTTCCTCGACCCGGGTTCAAATAAGCGGAGGTTTTCCGGTTATTTTCATTTTAGCGCTATTTTTGGTCTAAATAAGCGGAAGTTTTCCGGTTATTTCCCTCAAAACAGGTCTTTTTCACGTTTTTTGAGCAAATAGTCGGAATTTCTCCCTCTATTTTGGCTGTTTTTAGCGTGATTTTAGAAATAAGGGAAGTTTCTCCGCTTATTATTAACAAGCTCGCTTTATCCTCACTAGTTTTAGGGGATAGGTCCCTCGACCCAGATTCAAATAAGCGGAGCTTTTCCGCTTATTTTCATTTTAGCGCTAATTTGGGTCTAAATAAGCGGAAGTTTTCCGCTTATTTCCCTCAAAACTGTCCTTTTTCACGTTTTTTGAGCAAATAGTCGGAATTTCTCCCTCTATTTGGGCTGTTTTTAGCGTGATTTTAGAAATAAGGGAAGTTTCTCCGCTTATTATTAACAAGCTCGCTTTATCCTCACTAGTTTTAGGGGACAGGTCCCCCGACCCGTGTTCAAATAAGCGGAGCTTTTCCGCTTATTTTCATTTTAGCGCTATTTTTGGTCTAAATAAGCGGAGGTTTTCCGGTTATTTCCCTCAAAACTGTCCTTTTTCACGTTTTTTGAGCAAATAGTCGGAATTTTTCCCTCTATTTTGGCTGTTTTTAGCATAATTTTAGAAATAAGGGAAGTTTCTCCGCTTATTATAAACAAGCTCGCTTTAACTACACGGGTTTTAGGGAACTGGTCCCTCGACCCACTAGGTTTCTGGGGACAGGTTCCTCGACCGCAAAAAAAACTCCATTTTGAAAACAAAATCGCTCAAAATGGAGTATCTTTTATCTATTCACCAATATTACAAATTCCGAATATCCTTAATCAGCATTTCAACATTTTCCTTTTTCGTAGCCCAGCTGGTGCAGAATCTTACAACACTGTTCTCATCATCCACTTTTCCCCAATAGGAAAACGAATATTTGTCACCTAATTTCGATAACACTTCATTCGGTAAAATCGGAAACTGCTGATTGGTTTTGGAATCATATCGCAGTGAATAACCCTTCTCTACAAACGCCTCCCGGATCATCAGCGCCATTTCAACAGCATGATTAGATATGTCATAATATAAGCCATCTTCAAATAGGGTTTCAAACTGAATGCCCAATAATCTTCCTTTCGCCAGCATTCCGCCTTTTTGCTTGATCATATACCGAAAATCTTTTTTAAGAGAATCATTTATGATTACGACCGCTTCCCCGAACAGCGCTCCTAATTTCGTTCCGCCGATATAGAATACATCACAAAGTTTAGCAATATCCGCTAAAGATAAATCACTGCCTTCTGAGACGAGACCATATCCTAAGCGAGCGCCATCCATAAATAACGGTAAATCACATTCCCGGCAAACTTTGCTTAATTCCTCCAATTCAGATTTACTGTAGGTCGTCCCATTTTCGGTAGGGTGCGATATGTAAACCAATCCTGGCTGTACCATATGTTCATGTGCGGCATCATTCCAATGAGCTTCATATAATTCTTTTACCTGATCTGCTTTCATTTTCCCATCATCACTGGGCAAAGTAAGCACTTTGTGACCGGTCGCTTCAATGGCACCCGTTTCGTGATCAGCGATATGTCCTGTAACGGCAGCCACTGCTCCCTGATGCGGGCGCAATATGGAAGAGATAATCGTTGTATTCGTTTGTGTTCCTCCAACTAAAAAGTGAACATCAGCATTCTCTGCATCACACGCTTTTCTAATATACTCTCTGGCTTTTTCACAATGCTCATCCATTCCATACCCAGGCGATTGTTCTTCATTCGTATCGATGAGCATTTGCAGAATTCGCGGATGTGCACCTTCTGCATAATCATTTTCAAATCGTATCATTTATAGTCCTCCACTTTAACCTACTTGTATTTGTTTAATAATTCTTCTGGAATATGACAATAATCATCTGGACATCGAGCTAACCGATCTTGATGTTCCTCTACACTTCTCACATAGTTTATAAGAGGCAGTACTTCCACAACGATAAGGTCATAATCACTTCTCTCACTAAGAAACGTCTTCGCCTCGATTAAGTGTTCAGGATCTGCACTGTATACACCTGTTCTATATTTCTTCCCAACATCCTGACCTTGTTTATTCAAACTGTATGGATCAATAATTTCGAAAAAATAGCCCATTAATTCTGTGATCGTCACCACGTTCGGATCAAATTCTGTTTTTACACATTCCGCGTAGTCATCATATTCACCTTGGAGTGTTTGACTTGTTCCATTCGCTCGTCCCGCTTCTGTAAACCTAACTCCAGGTAAAGTTTTTATAAAAGCTTGCACACCCCATAAACATCCGCCTGCAAAATATACTGTTTCCATAGTGATTCTCCTTATTAGCTTATCAGTCTAATCAAAATCAGGTTGATACCGCTTCGTTATATCTGAAAAAACCAACAGTTCTTTATTAGAAGTTTAATATGAATATAGTTAGCGCGCAAAAATAAATCTTCACTCTAGCATATTAAAGCGCGGAAAATAATTGCGCACCAAAAATCCGCCAAATACTATGAATAAGATCGGCATGAAGATCCCGCCAACTGTAAAACCGGTAATTCCAAAAATGATACAAATGATCCCAAACCATGCAGCCAGTGAATGGATCGTATAAGAAATGATGGAGCCAATAAACGTGAGTGTCCGCCCTAAAAATAGCTCCCCTTTAGGCTCTCTTAACATATGGCGAATACTTAAAATAAAGCTCCAGACCAATAATACCGGGATACCCCATATTAAGAACATTGCAAATAAATCCATTTTCCACTCTCCTAATCTTCAACACTCTTTAAATTTTTGTAAAAGATTCTTATACATACTCTATATCCTGTGTTTTAAAGGACAGGTTCAGAGGGTTAAGCCATTAGTTTATTTACGGATGGTCAGTTTTTCTGCTTAATTACAGTTTGTAGATCTTTTCGGGGTTAAATAAGCGGAGCTTTTCCACTTATTTGCTTTTTTGAGCACTATTTTGGTTAAATAAGCGGAGCTTTTCCGCTTATGTAGAGAAAAAACAGTCATTTTCATGTTTTTTGAGGAGATAGTCGGAATTTCTCCCTTTATTTTAGCTATATTCCGTACAATTTTATAAATAAGGGAAGTTTCTCCGCTTATCTTCTCACTCACTGCATCATGGAAATCGAAACTGCTACAATCCTTTCTTACTATCCCAATCGCCAACGAAAATACCAAACTAAGAGCAGCAGTTTTCATTTTCAATATCCTATGCAACTTGCTTTTTCCACTCTCCTACTTCTTTAAAGCATGAAAATAGCTGCCGATGAGCAGCTATAATACTTAAAAATTTTTCACAAGCTTATTAAATTCACTGCAACTATTATGGATAAGGAAGCCCAAATAATAAATAGCAGTGCAACCAGGTGAGGAGACATTTCATCTTTTATTGCTTTTATGAAAGACAAGATAAAGATATACCCAAAAATTAAGGAAAGAATTGCATAAATAAAAAACAAAATAAACCGTCCTTTCAATAATCCATTTAACGCACAATCCATATTTTAACATAACGTTCCAAAAGGATTCCATTCTCACAAACTTTTCGCAAGACAGATCAGGGACATACATTTTAAACAAACTTTCCCCTTTTATAAAACTATATCACCCGTCTAATCATTCACCTGTTCGTTGTGTAATTTCTTTTCAAGAATGATTTTATGCCATCCTTTTTCGTCAGTATACGTACTTAGCACGTCGAATCCATTTTTGATATTCAAGATCAGCATATGACGCCATTTATTCATAGTTTTTGTTTGAACAACTCGATACCCTTTTTCCATTAGATATTGATGCTGTTTTCGCATTAAGGCAGAAGCAATGCCGCTGTTTCTGTAATTAGGATCTACCCCTCCTAACCAGCTATAAAATGTTGTAGCATCATGTTCATATCCAATCTTATACCCAACCACTTTCATATCAAGCATCGCAGTAACAAACAACAGTTTAGGTTTGTTTGCCATCTTGTTTATCAGATCATCATCACAGCCAAAAATAACTTTATGTAATTCTATAATTCCATCTAAAATAGGATCATCAGAGATTGAATTAGTAATAACATAATTAATACACACAAATTTTCCTCCATTCAGTTGAGGAGTTCAGCATAAATATTATCATATTCGGAACTCATTTTTGCTGCAGCCGTTAATATCCATTTCACAAATTGATAAAAAACAGTATATTGAATTTAAGGATGCCAAATTAAATATTAGAGAGAAAACTTCCTATAAAGATATTAATAAGGTACTTTCTAAAGCAAATCCGTTCGGAGGTAATTCTAGGGTTAATGGAGATGGCTATCATCCCGAGAGGCAAATATATATATTTGTAACCGTAAGTGGTATCGGTAAAAAGATGATTACTGTCGTATATGATTCTAAAACTCAAAGACCAATTGCAGCCAGTTCTAATTTAAATAGAAAAAATCCATACAGCTCCTAGGTGGAATTGTATGGGTTTTATTCTTAAAATCTGAATGAAATCAACCAGAGCTAATTCCCTATACCCTCAAAAAACTCCCTCATATCCTCGGGCAATTCCTCAACTGCCAGAACTTTTAATTTTTCAGTTCCTGGAGAAGTCATAATCACATAAGACTTATTGTGATACTCAAAAAGTGAGAATTGACCAACCCTTTTGGCAGTACGATTTTGAATATACTCAAAATCCTCTTCAGAAAAGTTGTCTTCATATCCGTCTAACATCAGCTTCTGTATTTCTTCATAGCTGTCCGCAAAAGTCAATTCTTGATACAATTCAATTGAGTTTTTCGGTTTATAAATGTGCGTATAATACAATACCCCAACTGTAACGAAAGTGATGATCGAGTAGATGATCCAGGTATTAACCTTTCTCTCTTTTGTATTCATGACATCATTTGCGTGAAGATATAAAGCTGATAAAACCCTGGCGCTCCCAAAGCGAGGAAAAGAGTAATAACGGCAAAAAGCTTCGATTGTTTTGTTAGACGGTCATCACCCTTTTTGAGATGCTCAAAGTATGTAAGGGTGAAGTAAAGACATCCAGTAAACATAATAGCTGAAAATACCCCTAACCAAATTCCAATTGACCCTAACGCTAATTGATCCATTCAAATCACTTCCCTTCTAAAATATTAAACTATTCCTAATTTTACCTTTTATTAGTTTACCATTTCTTCATTCCGTCTGCCTCTTGAGTCAAAAATAAATATCTGAATCATTCTGCATCATGTT
Organism: Cytobacillus gottheilii; assembly: GCF_900166665.1. Lineage (GTDB taxonomy): Bacteria > Bacillota > Bacilli > Bacillales > Cytobacillaceae > Cytobacillus > Cytobacillus gottheilii_A. The sequence continues at coordinate 3,577,695 of NZ_LT800494.1, forward strand.
CAATATAACAGCTAAAAAATGTGGCTATGAACTAAAATAATATTCTAAAACACGAATATTCAATGTCATGTGTTGGATATTTAAACAAGCCCGTTCCATTGCGCTGCGCACTCTCGCATTCCGAGGGGAGAAAGCTGAGCCTCTTCGGCACGCCTGCGAGGTCGCACCCTTTCCTCTATTTCCATCCGGAGTCAAGAGTCCCCACTCCATTTCACTCATGTTTGTTAAAATAACAAATAAAAAACCGAATGATTAGAAAGATTCCTAACCATTCGGTTCATTGGTCGTGTTAGATACTTATGACCCAGTCTCACTTGTGTACTGGAAATTTTATCTAACTCAAAGTCTGTTTTTCAGCCAAAATTTTATATTTGTTATCGCCTAAAGATTCAACTTTTCTCTGCTCTTTCCCATTAAGAGCTACTACAACGTCATCGCTTATACCATGTACAATGAATTGAACTTTCGCCCAGTCTGGATCATATTTGTCTTGTCCTCTGGATGTTGTTATTTCCAATCGATTATCTTTTAGAATTGCTTCAAAAGTGCATTCAAAAAAGGCACCATTTTCATAATTAAATGACTTACCATCATCTTCGTAGTATGTGAAAGAGGAAGAATGGCCTTCTGTTGGATAAATATGAACGGTCAGCTCACTTTCCTTTGTTTCAGTTGAGCTCTTTACTGTTCCGTGAGTTAAAATTGCACCTTCTTTTACAAAAATCGGCAGAGTAGACAAGTCCGCTTCAACAAGATGATGTTGTCCGCCTTCTAGTTTTTCCTCTGTCCAATAATTTACCCAGCTGCCTTCAGGCAAATAAACGACTCTGTGAAACGTATCAGGTGTTAGGATTGGGGCAACGATCATGTCAGATCCAATCATGAATTGATCTGACAAATTAAATGTATTTTTATCAGTCGGATATTCCAATACAAGCGGCCTCATAACCGGTACACCTGTAACACTTGCTTCTTTAAATAGAGTATATAAATACGGAAGCCATACATATCTCTCCTGAATATACTTTCTAATTACCTTTTCATACTCTTCACCAAATGACCAAGGCTCTTGGGAAATCGAACTTTGTTCACTATGGTTTCTAAAGTATGGTGTGAATGTGCCAAATTGTGTCCAGCGAGTCAGTAATTGACCATTTGAATCATGTGCAAATCCTCCAACATCCGGTCCGCAGAAAGGTATACCCGACATTCCTAAGTTCATACACATCGGAATGGCCATTTGCAAATGCTCCCAGAAGCTGCGATTATCGCCTGTCCATACGGATGCATAGCGCTGAACACCAGCATACCCAGCACGAGTTAATAAGAATGGACGATTTCCATCAAGTTGGCGCTTCATTCCTTCATATGTCGATTCTTCCATAAGAAAACCGTAAATATTATGCAGCTCTCGATGCGTTTTAGGATCGCCATCATTTTCGTGGATTACTTTGACATCCATTGTTTTGGTTTCATTAAAGACGGCTGGTTCATTCATATCATTCCAGATACCTTCGATTCCTAATTCGGTATAAAATTGATATTTGTCTCCCCACCATTTTCGAACCTCACTGTTTGTAAAGTCAGGAAATGCGCTATTTCCAGGCCATACCGGTCCAAAATAAATATTTCCTTCAATATATTTACAGAAATAATCATTTCTAACGCCTTCTTGATAAATGTAGTATTCAGGGTCTTCTTTTACACCAGGATCTACTATAGGCACTACTTGAATACCTGCATCCTTCAGCTCCTGGATTAATTTTTTTGGATTAGGAAATCTGTCTTCATCAAATGTAAATACCCGATAGCCATCCATGTAATGAATGTCCAGATATACAGCATCTAACGGAATGTCTTTTTCCTTAAATGCAGCAACCAGGTCCCTTACCTCCTGCTCGGACTTATAGCTATAACGGGATTGATGATAACCTAATGACCATTTGGGCGGAAGCGGCATTTTACCTGTAATATCAGTATATTGTTCCAGCACATTCTTTGGGGAAGGTCCTGCAAATACGTAATAATCCAATTGACCAGCTTCAGCAGAAAATGAATACATGTCTGTCGATGATTTCATGTCAAAAACCGTCTTGGATGTATTATCAAAGAAAATTCCATAGGCACTTCCGTTTCGAATACTCATAAAATAAGGAATTGATTGATACAGAGCATCGATTTCAGGGTTATGTGGCGCATAAACATCCGTGTTCCACATCGTCATCTTTTCGCCGCGTTTATCAAGGAAGCTTGTTTTTTCACCAAATCCATAAAAATGATCATCTTGATCCATTTTCTTATAGCAAATCACTTCTTGATTACTGGAATAGCCCATTCCTTCTTTTGCATCGCTGACAATTAACTGACCTTGTGAATCATAAATCGATATCAAAACAGGAGCTTTTTTGATCACCAGTTTTATTTTTTGAGACGTTACAGCTATTTCGTCCTTGCCTTCATCAATCGTAACTTCAACTTCTTCCGGTTCCTTTATCACTGCGAGACTGGATTTTTGTATCGGTACACTTTTTGGATTCATGATCATCCGAACAATATCATCTCGATAAAATTGAACAGAGACAAAACCATTTTCACACTGAAGCTCAACTGAGTTATTTCCTTTTGTTTTATAGGAAACAAGTGCACCTATATTTTTATAAGCAGTATTCAATAATTTTTTTTCATTTTCAGGCAGTATTGCAAAACTAGTATCTTGCATTTTGTGACCTCCTTGCTGTTTTTAAAAATATATACCAACCGATATGATTACCCTTTTGTTGCTCCGGATGTTAGTCCGCTAATTAAATAACGCTGAAGCATTAGGAAAACGAGCGCAATCGGGATCGCAATTAAGATAGAACCGGCAGCAAACCTTGTAAAGTTATTGGCAAACTGCGCGTTTACAAAGTTATACAGCCCTAATGCCAATGTAAAGTTTTCCGGGCTTCGCAAAATAATTCTAGGTAAGATGAAGTCCATAAATGGAGCCATGAAATTAAATAAGGCTACAACTGCAAGGATTGGTTTTGCAAGCGGAAGCATGATGGTAAATAGGATTTTAAAATGACCTGCTCCATCCATTTTTGCGGATTCATCCAATTCCCTAGGGATTGTATCAAAATAGCCTTTTACTAAAAACGCATTCATTGGTATGGACCCGCCAATATAAACCAAGACTAATCCCCACAGAGTGTCCAGCAAACCAACTAGATTCAATAATATATAGATAGCCACCATTGCCATTAAAACAGGAAACATTTGAAGTAATAGAAACGTATAGATTCCATATTTTCTGCCAAAGAAGCGATATCTTGAAAAAGCATAAGCAACTAATGAAACAAAAATGGTGGATCCAATAGAAGTCGCGGTTGCGACAATTAGCGTATTTTTATACCAAATTAAATAATCACTATCCGGATTTGTAAATAACCAAATATAGTGCTTAAAAGACCAGTTATCAGGGATGATGTCTGCACCATATAAACTCGATCCTGGATTGAGTGATAGTCCAAATGTCCAAAGCAGGGGATATAGAATGATAATAAACATTACCAGTAAAAACCCATAGATACCGGTTAATTCTAATCTGTTTTTTAGTTTGTGATTCATTACATTTCTCCCCCTTCTTTAAATGTGGATGTTTTTCTAAATTGGAAAAACGCAAATATCGCGACGATTAGACCAAGTATTAAGGAGATGGCCGCTGCAATACTGAATTGGCTTGATGTAAAGGTTAGATCGTATACCCATGAAATTAGAATATCCGTTCCTCCAGCATTCTGCCCCTGTACGGCAGGTCCACCCTGATTAAACAAGTAAATTAAATTGAAATTATTAAAGTTTCCTGCATATTGCATAATCAATAGCGGAGCAGTTGCAAACATTAAATGCGGAAACGTAATGAACCTGAATTTTTGCATTCGGCTGGCACCATCCATATCTGCCGCCTCATACCATTCACTTGAAATACTCTGAAGAACACCAGTAAATAATGCAAATACAAACGGAAAGCCAAGCCATGTTTGGATACCGATTAAAGCAATTCGAGTCCAGAAGGGATCGCTCAGCCACGGAATACCCTCTCCGAATAAAGGCATGATAATATCTCTATTGATAGCACCAAAGTTATCATTAAATAGCGCTGTAAAAATTAGAATCGTTACAAAGCCCGGCACTGCCCATGGTAAAATCAATACGGTTCGAATTAATCTTTTCATTTTTACTCTTGGGTCATTAACAATAACAGCAAGGAACATAGCTAATGCAATCTGGATGGTCGTGGCTACAAATGTCCAAATGAGCGTCCATGACAGAACGGAGAGAAATGTAGTTCTCCACATTGGGATCGTTACTAATGCTGTGAAATTATCAAAGGCTACCCAATCTAATAGATTCTTTGGCGGCGAATTCATCAGCGTATAATTTGTAAACGCTAGAAATGCCATAAATAATAATGGGAAAATGACAATAAATATTAATAAGAATAGTCCGGGACCTACTAGTAAATATGGAAAAGATGAATCCCATGCATTTAAAAATGATTCTTTTATGGAAGTGATTGCTGAGCCATCCTGTATTTTCTTTGCATCTCTGCGCGCATCTATGATGTTAGCAATATAGAAGGTCAGTCCAAAGCTTGTTAAAATTAACGCGATAATCCCCTGACTTAATAATAGTCTCGAATCATCTACTGCTGGAATTTCCCCTAATGTAAAAAGTCCCCAGTACCCTATATTTAAGATGTCATAAAAGACGATAAAAAAGGCGGCTGATAGTATAAGGAATATTGTCCCCTTGATAAACCGTTTATTATACAATTGTCCAAGTCCTGGTATGATGGACAGTAAGGTGGCCATTTTCACGCTATGTGAACGAGTTTGACCAGATGTCATTTTGCACCCCTCCCTTTTCTCTTTGAAAGCATGATCTTTAACCATAAAATGGGCTTAAATGCTATCCATTTTCATGGATAACATTTAAGCAATAATTGATTACTTATAGTTAAGTTGAATATCTTGATTGATCTGTTCTTCAGCAGCCTCCAAACTTCCCTTAACATCCTCTTCTTGTGTAATAAAGGTTAAGGCGTCTGCCATTGGATCCCAAACAGCAGATAGTGCAGGAACTGGCGGGAATGGGTTTGCATTTTCTAATTGTGTTGCAAAACCATTCAACAGTGGATCGTTTTGGAATTCTTCACTGCTTAAAATAGCGGAGTTTGCTGGCATTTCACCGGTATTTTCATAATAAGTTTTTAAAGATTCTTCATTTGTTAAGTAGATTGCTAAGTCAGTAGCAGCTTCTGGATTCTCCGAGTACGCAGAAAGCATCCATCCTTTTGTACCTAAGAAAGTAACTGGGTGCTCTCCATTTTCAAGTTTTGGAATTGGAGCCGTCCCTAATTTATCTCCTAATGCTTCTTTATGCTCAGCTAAAGCCCAAGGACCATTTATAACAGCACCTACTTTGCCGTCATTAAATAAGCCGCCTACAACATCCATCGTAATACCAGTTGGAATGTATCCGTTTTCAAACCAACCCTGAATAAGTTCTCCACCTTTAACTGCACTCTCACTTGCCAATCCAAGTTCATCTACATTAAACACATCGCCATCTTTTCCAAAGATTTCTGCACCGTAACCGGCCATGAATGGGAAAGAGAAATAGAAATCTGTTGCAGGATAAAGGAAACCATATTCATCATTTGATGCATCTGTTAAATCAGCTGCAATACCTTCGATGTCTGCCATCGTTTCTGGTGCCTCTGGAACAAGGTCCTTGTTGTAGTATAGAGCCAGTGATTCTACTACAGCCGGTAAACCATAGACTTCACCTTCATAACTTAACGCTTCTACAGAACCTTCAGAATACGTATCAAGAACTTCTTGATCTACATTCATTGGCTGAACTAATCCTTTTAATGATAAGCTTCCAATTCCAGGCTGGAAGAACAAGTCAGGGCCATTACCTGAAGGACCATCAAGCGACATTGCTTCTTCTTGTTCGTCCATTGCAAATGGAAGAACTTCTACATTGATTCCTGTCTCTTCTGTATATCCTGCTGCAATTTCTTCAATATCAGGTGCTTGATCAACAGGTGCCCAGATCAATAAACTCTCAGGATTTTCTGCTTCAGTATTATTTTCGTTTTGATCTCCTTCTTGATCATCACTCGTATTGGTACGATCCGGTCCACAGGCTGCTAAAAATAAAATCAGTATTATTGATATTAATGCAAGAAAACGTTTTTTCACTTCTATTCCCCCTTAAAATTAGTAGAAATGGTAAAACAATTACTGTGCGGACATATGATTAAGTTTCCTTTTTTCCTACCACCTCCTTAAAAGGTTAACCGGTTAAATTTTTTCCCAAGAACAAAGTGCTACTTTCATAAATAGCACTTATCAGATGAAATTTTATAACTTTCGTGTGGATTCTCTTACAATAAGCTCAACCGGCATTTCAATTGTTTTTTGGTCAGAGTTAAGTGATTCTATTGCATTAACCAGCTGGTCAGCTGCTAGTTTCCCTTTTTCAAAGATGTCTTGTCTGATTGTTGTTAAACTCGGTGTGATGTATTTACAAATACTCAGGTCATCAAATCCAACGATTGAATAATCTGCAGGAACTTGTTTACCTTCCTGCTGAATCGCTTTGATCATCCCAATTGCCAGAACATCAGACACTGTAACAATTCCTGTTATACCATGGTCAGAGCTCAGAAGTTCTTTCCCCACCTTTGCTCCATCTTCAAATGTAATATCATGTGTTTCGAAAATGAATTTGCTGCTAGGCTGGATTCCCGCTTCCCCCAGTGCTTGCTCAAACCCCTGATATCGTTTTCTGTCTACTGGACTCGTTGAAAGATTCGTTGCAACAAATGCAATTTTTCTGTGGCCCAATTCAACTAAATGCTTTGCTGCTAAATATCCGCCATATTCATCGTTTACTTTTACATTGTTAAATAAATTCGTATAATCTTCGTATGTATCAATAAGAGCAATAGGGATATTTATGTTTTTCAATTCATTATAAAGACTTTCAGGAAACATCCCTAAAATGATCAGGCCATCGATATTTCTTTTCATGATCCAATTCTTGCATTCATCAAGGTCGCCAACACCTGTAATCATTGTGTCAAATTTTCGATTACGGGCTACTAGCTCTACTCCACTAACGAATTCATTATAATAAAGGTTGTTCTTAAAGACCGATGCAGGTGAATCTTCAATGATTGGAAGCATGATTCCAATTAAATTTGACTTCTTCTTCGATAAACTAACAGCGGTGAAGTCTGGATAATAATTTAATTGTTCAATTGCTTCAAGTACCACTGTCTTCGTTTTATCAGAAACTTTCTTCACGTCATTTAAAACATATGAAACGGTTGCTGGAGATACTCCTGCTTGCTTCGCTACGTCTCTAATCGTAGGTTTTTTGTTCATCTTCGACCTCCGGTTAACCGATTAACTTATTACTACCAATGTAATCCTTAGTTGTTGGAATGTCAACAGAAAAATGTAAGGGTTTTCATCTTGTTTTTGGTTTTTGGGGACAGGTTCCTTGATCCACCTTCAAGGCTTTCGTGTTAAACAGTCTCCTCAAACTTATTTTTCTTCAACAATATAAAATTAAATAACACGATCGCTGCACTCAGGATAAATATCGGTGCAATCGGTAAGCCTTCTGCCCAGATTCCTCCGATAAACAAGCCGATTGGCACTGCTAGTTTCATAATCATTGAAGTTGTACCAGCCACACGCCCCAGCAGATGATTGGGTGTGGTTTCTTGGCGAATGGCTAAGTAGACGATATTTGTCATTGTTATGGTTGTGGTTCGAGCTGCCAGCAAAATTCCTAGAGTGATCCAATGATCAGCAAAATAAAATAATAACAAGTATAAACACTTCAAAAAACATACTGTTTGTATAGATCTGTCCACGTGTATACCGTTTTTTCAAAGGCTGAATAAGCTTCGCTCCAAGAATGCCTCCAGCAGCTGAAAGTGTAAGCATCATGCCCAGTTCTTCTTTTGTAAAATGTAAATAATCCAGTGCATAAAACGTTAACACGCCAATAATTAAACTTGAGGCAAAATTAGAGAAAAAGATGGTCCATGTCTGAAGTAAAAGTGACTTATTACCAATAAGTGCGACGATTCCTTCTTTCATTTCATCCATAATCGATTGTTTTTCCTTGCGAACAGGATTTGGTACTTCTTCAATAAACAATATAATAATTGTCATACATAATTGACATCCTACAAAAAACCAGAGAAATAGAGAATTTGACATCCATAGAAGCAAAATACCGAGTAAGCCTGGACCAATAATGGTGATCATCGTTGACAGTAAAGAGAACTTCGCCTGAATATCTGTCATCAAGGATTTATCAAACAACTGAGTCATGATGGCATTTGAAGCACTTCCGATTGTGTAACCGATCGTAGAAAGCAAAAATCCAAGCACATAAATATGCCATAGCATAAACTCCGTGTACGTTAATAGAAAGGCAAATACGATGGCAATAATTAATCGAATTACGTTTCCATAAACTAAAATATACCTTCGATTTATTCGATCAACAAAAACTCCGATAAGCATTCCGAGTAACACATTAGGCAAAAAATCCATGATTCGCATTGTGCTCATTGCAAGCGCTGACTTCGTATATTCATATAATATAATCGGTAATATAAACGAAAAAATAGTCATTGATAGATTAACGAAAAAGTGCAATGCATACAATTTTTGAAAAGTTCGACTTTGATATAAATTCATGCTTTCTCCCCCTTACAAAAAGTGTAAAATATAAAAAGGAGAACAAAAAGTGAATAGTTAGATTATTTACTTCACCTTTTAGGAGGAGACCATGCATTATGAACTAGAATTATATAAACACTTTGAATCGAATGTTCCAACAGAAACGTCCATCGCCTTTTTATCATCGATCTGGCACTGTTCAACTCGTCATGCAAAAACACAAATACATCTGTTGCATCAGCAGCAAGTGATAGAATGGGAAACCTTAAGAGGCCGAGGAAAGAAACCTATTCTTACACTGCTTAGAAATCAAATAGACGTATTACTAGATCTTATGCAGACACTTTGGCATAAAGCGAAATATGAAGAAACCTTTCAGGTCGTTCAAGAAACGGAATTATTGACACATCCCCGAATTCAACAATGGCTAAATATTCAATTTGGCCTTCAAACTGAAGAAAACCAGCATGTGTTTCGGCAATCTATGTATTTTGTAGAGCTGTGTTTAGATCCTTTGAAAGCATTATCACGTCATGATCATCATGTGTTAGAGCAGATACATGAGACCTTGTTTTATATTGATGACACAGGAAATGCCAGGAAAAATTTATTGTTTTATGTGAAAAATGAAGGTTTTGTACAGTGGCATTTCGTTTTGAGGAAGGGGATACAATTTCATCATCTTCAAGAGGTTACCGCTACAGATGTTGCTTCATCACTGAAAGCGGCTGAACACCTCTTTTCACATTCCTTTAAGATTAAAGAGATACATTTATTGAATCGGTATGAGTTATCTATTACCTTACACAATCCATGTGCTATGCTGCCTCATATTCTAGCAAGTATTCGGTTTGCGATCACCCCAGCTGATGGGTCTAAAAACATCGGCTGCGGAGCTTTTTCGTTAATGGAGCAAAGTGAAAAAATATTAAAATTGGAAGCCTTCCCTCAATACTTTAAACAGCGTCCTTGGATTGATCGGGTAGAAATTGTCTATAATAATCAATTTCTGCTGGATTCAATCCGCTACGAACCTTTTGAAGCAACCATTCCAAGCAGAAAAATTATTAATCAGGAGCTTGGCGCAGATTATATTTGTTTGAATGGCCATTGTGGTGAATTGCAGGATAACGCTAAACGTAAGTTTATTTGGCATTTGATTGAACCTTCTCAGTATATTATCTATCCATTAAGAGAGAATGTTGCTCATAGCTGGATTATAGGTGACGAAGAAATATTGCATTTGCCAAAGCCTTCTCATACACCTAATTTTAATCAACCATTAGTAATAGGGTATCAACAAATCCGCCAAGGCGTGAATCATGAAGAGAAAGCGAAGATTCTACAGCAGCAGCTCAAGCAAGCTGGAATCGACTCTATCTTAAAATGTATAGATTTCAAGGAGAAACAAAACAACCTCCATACTGAAATTGATCTTTTTATTGGGGGAGTTGCGCTCGCACATAATATTTATCTAGCACTGACTAGCGTATACTTAGGAGAACCGAAAATCATTAGTCATTTTCTAAAAGACACACAAGCTCAGTATGTAAAAGAACAGCTCGAGCATGTTGTACAGAGGAATGGAAATTTTGAGATTTTCAAAGACATCGAGAGATATATTCAAGAAAATCATACCGTAAAGTTCTTAACGCACCGAAAACACATTGTTTATCTGCGGGAAGACACACCCTATAAGCATGTCCAATTCGATAAAAATGGGCGAATTGATTATCGGAATATGTATTATTTGGAGAGGGGTTTTTAGCTGGGTTTTGGGGACAGGTTCCATGACCCAATTCATTCAAACAAACATAAGCTTTACTTAAAATGATTAGTTAAAGTTTAATATGGTTTTGGATAAAAAATTAGAAACTTCCGCTAAGCTGGAAGTTCTAATTTTTTATCCTATTATCCTAAAGAACAAGTTTATAGTGATCCAAAGTTATCCAATGTAATGATGAAAGCACCAAACAATTAGAAATATACTCACGACTGACTCCTACCATCATTTCTCATTAACTACATGACAGTAATCAATTTCTAAATAATATATTGCCTTACTTAAAGCGTCATAAAAGAAAGGAACAAACTCCAAATCTTCAAAAACATATACTTCTATTTGTTTATCATTATTATGATATGCTTCGAATATACGATGGTTTCCATTGATACAATAAGGTTTGTTATGAGTTAAATATCGACTTTGAAGTACCATTACAGGGTTTTTATGATTAGGTTTTATCCGTTTTGGATCTTTATTTATGTTACCTTGATCAACGGCATCTATGATGTCCGACGGATTAAGCTGTACTGGCTTAATATCATTTCCTTTTATAAGTGAAGCAGCACCATCAATGTCTAAAGCGTATTCAAATATTCCCGTTGGATACTCAGCATATAAGGAGAATGTCTCCTGGCCAATCGGATGAATGACAGGGTAAGTTTCACTATTAAGTGATTGATTTAAAATTTCTGTCCACCTTTTTGCAAGCTGAGCCCCTAGAACAGATTTTTTCTCCATCTCTTTAATACGTGAACTAATGTGTTTTTTGGGGTTAAAATATTGGGATTCTGTTTCATATATATGAATCTTACTTTTCATTTACAGGTCCCCCTTCATTTGCGATAAAAGAATGTTCTTAAACTAACTGGTGTTTAGTACCCATAATGTTGCCTTTTAATTTAAGTCAAGAATGCTTTCCAAACATAATAAAAAATATATTTATGTTAAAGGTAGTTTTAAAATCAAAATTAAATAAAACTTATCTACATAACCTTATTAATTGTCCATAGTTGATAGACGTAATATACCAGGGTCATAATAAAAAGACCTGAAAGTGTAAAAAAAGAAACCTTATTCATATAACCCAGCAATGCCAATGTTAATAGACATGCTGAAAAGAATACAATCAAAAAATTAAATGCTTTAGATTTAGCATTTTTTTTAATGACTTTGAGTCGTTCATCCTTTTCATAAACACTTTGTTCTTTGGTTACATTCTTTTCTGCAGTAAAACCAATTACTCCAACAATAAAAAATATGCTTCCCCAGAAACCAATTGCAATTGGGACTAAATCCATTCTAATAAATGGGATATTTAAAACTTCTGCTCCAACAATCCCCAAAATAATACTTGTTACGATTAGAAACAAACCAACGCATGTTATAAACAAACTTAATTTCAATTCATTTTTCATTAGTCTCTTCCTCCTCATAAATAAAAATATCTTCAATCCTCATTCCAAAGAAACGTGCTATTTTGAATGCTAAGATGATTGATGGATTATATCTTCCATTTTCTAAGGAGCCTATTGTTTGTCTAGTCACTTCTAAAGCTGCTGCAAGTTCTTCCTGTTTAATTCCTCGTTGCTTTCTTATTTCTTCTAGCCGATTTTTCATATCTTATCTCCTTCACAAAAGGAAAGTACACTTTCCTTAAGTATACTTTTATGATCATTGGACGTAAAGTTTACTTTCCTTTTTTAAATAAAATTTATATTAAAAGTATACAGATAATATATATGTCCATTCATTTAAGAAAAAAAGATCAGCTGCGAAATAGCAGAGCTGATCTTTAACATAAACAATCTATATTTAAAACAAGTACAAAATAGGGGATGAGGAAATTTATATACCTAGAGGAATCCTTTAATTTTGAAGAAAATGGGTTTCTTGTAAGTGCATTTATTATTAGTAAGCCCATGTTTGCAGGATAAGTCAATTGGCTGAACTGCCATTCTTTGTAGATGCCTCTAGTGTAACGATGTTATGTATTTATCTCGATCTGCTTTCTCAATATTGCACCTAAAAACATACTCGTATATTGTTGTGTTTGGCAGAACGCTTCATAATAATTGGCACTTTTATATTAGTCGCCACCTGTTTTAATAATTAGGAGCATTTTTGCTTGAAAGTGTGATACACTTTGATTACCATTTGATTTACTTGTTTACATGTGCCCTACTCATTGTGAGTGGGGCTCCTTTGTTTCACAAAAAAAAAACAGACTCTATAAAGAGTCCGTTTTTTTGTGCTTATTATTAAGCTTTTTGCACGTTTGCTGCTTGAGGTCCACGTTGACCTTGCTCAACGTCAAAAGTAACTGTTTGACCTTCGTCTAAAGATTTGAAACCTTCGCCTTGGATAGCTGAGAAATGAACGAATACATCTTCTCCGCCTTCACGCTCGATGAATCCGAATCCTTTTTCTGCGTTAAACCATTTTACTTTACCTTGTTCCATTTTACTTCCTCCTGCTGTGTGCTTTGCACACAATGTGTTACTATCCTTGCACTCAGTGATCATCAAGACGAAAAGCTAATCTTACTATCCTTTACACCGAACAAAAATAACTCTACCTAAGTGTAACACTTTATGATAACACTTGCAAGAAACTATAATTTCAAACATGATTACAACTCGAAATCCGCACTTAGTTTTAGGATATATTATTGTTATTCAAGTAACACAGCCTATTAGTTTAAAAAGTGAACGTTGGGTTTACTAAGGATTATTCAATAGAATAAATGGCTTGCTCCGCTCCAAATCTGCTAATCGTTCTTTCTAATTTCATACCTAATTTCTCTAAGAGCCTACAAGATGAAGTATTAGCAGTTTGTGTTTCTGCAACAACTTTTGAAAGGTTTAATTCATTCAAAGCAAAATGAATTATCTCTCGAACCACTTCTGTTGCATAACCTGCTCCCCACCAATTTGGTAATAACTGATATGAAATTTCTAGGTAATCGCCATCATGGTGAGGGTCAAGAGAAACCAAACCAATAAATTCATCTGTTTGTTTTTCTCTGACAACCCAATAAAAAGAATTATCACTTGGATTAAGCATTTCGTCTAATCCAGCCTCAATAGCATCGTCCTGGCGTATGCCACCAAGATATTTTCTTACTTCCTTATTAACAAATATTTTTTTCACATCAACATAATCGTATTTTTGCAGGATTCTAATCAAACATCTTTCTGTTTCAAACAAATAAATTCATCTCCTTACATTACTTTGAGAATTGAAATTTTCATTTAAAGTATTCTATTAAAAGTACAGTAGACACAGATTGTTCTATCACCTGCACTATCCAATTTGGCTTCCAAAATAAAGCATCAAGATGATAGACATTTATTTTAAGCTCTTTACCTAATTGCCTTGCTAATGTAGACTCCCCAGTCCGCCTGAGCCGAATAGTAAAATCTTTCTCTATTCTTATGCTCCCCCTTATTCATGCTCCTATTGTGAAATTGAAGAAGCTGCCTAATTGGCAGCAGTCTTCTATTAAATATCCTGTAGTTAAGCCACCTCTACATTCTATTCAAGTAATCAAGTAAGGCTTCTATGTTATTCTCTTTAGCATTTCTCGATAAAGCATTATTAAAAAGGTTATAAGCCGCCTCATCATTCTCCCGAAGCCAAATCAATGATTTTTTTGGACCTAAATACCATAAACCATTAAGTGCAAAGTAGATTTCTAAGCTATCTTTAAGCATCCAATGAAACCGATAATTGCCTTCAATGTCATTCTTATTTGAACGTAGGTACATTTTTCTCAGCCATGCTTTCAAAAACACTTTTTCTTCATTTGATGGTTGATTCGGACCATTCTTGAATATATCATCAATTTCTAACAGGAACTTCTTGGCGAACCCCTTTTTATTTAACAATATATTCCCACTGTTAATGTGCAAAAATTGTTCAGGGTTCGCCATTTTATCTGTATCGTATATCCAAGCATCCAACTGTATACCTTCAAAAATTTCTACATCATTCTTATCCTCTGTATGATCTGAGAAACACACAATATCCAAGTCACTTTCTTCAGTAAAATCACCCGTACTATATGAGCCATGTAATATTACTGTGTGGCAATTGTATTTTTGTATTAGATACTTTGTCACTCTATCGAATAATAACGTTTCCCTCATGATTTCATCCCCATTATTAAGAACTTAGCTGTGGTACCAATTAGTTTGATATTAATGGAAGTCCTTGTTGAACTAATATCCCTCAATACACCTAAATGTTATTTATCGTTTTCATCATATTTAATCCCGCTACTTTAAACCCCAGTTCCTCATATAACTTCCTAGCACCATCATTGCTTCCGAAAACATGCAGCTTAAAGTATGAAATTTCTTCTTGTTCTAACCAATCCTCTATATTTTTCATTACCTTAGTTCCAAAACCTTTTCCTCTATATTCTTCAAAAATAATAATTTCATAAAGAAATGCACTTTTCTTTTCTTTTTCAACTTTTATCCATACAAATCCAATTAACTGGTCACTTTCAAATATATTAAATAAGTAATGATTAGAGGTTTGCACTCCTTTAGGAAGTATATTATTTAACAGTTTACGTGCCTTATAGATTGGATCTTCGCTGCTTACCTCATGTACATTCTCTGATAGGACATGGCTGTATCTTTTAACCTTATTTTCAAAATAAACAGTAAATTCTTCTTCTGACATTTTCTTTAGTACAATGTTCATTATAATCTTCCTATCATAATTGATTATGTAAAAATACGCTCATTACCTAATCCTCTTGTTACGTTTGCACAATGAAAATTAGTCGCTAAATTCCTTTAAAAGAGTTTAAAATTCTTTCTCATCATATATATCTTTATCGCTCAAAAATTTTTCAATTTCAACCTTTCCATCTTTCAAGAATTCAATTTCCCAACGTTGACCAGGAATAGCTGCCTCAACCATAATTGCCTCACTTCTAACTTTACTTAGCTTATAATAAATATTATTTTGCTCTAACTTATTAAGAAAAGTGATAAATTCTTTTAATTCCATCATATAAAAGTATTCTCCTTTTTATGTTAGACTGTTTTCGTAACCTTTGCGGCTTTGAGCTTACATGAGCAGTAGTTGAATTTCGTTCCAGGATGCTCCAATCAACTAGTTTCTTGTAAAACAGAAACCTTGTTCAAAAACAATAATCTTCTAGAAAAGCTCCTTAAATTTTCATTCCGGGCGATCTTCCCAAGGTTCAACCTGTCCAATAACCAGCACTTTCTCTTTCTTCATAATATTTTCAATTACACCTTCAGAAATTTCCCTATGAGTTAACCATCTTGACTGAGAACCTGCATTTTTAAAACCTAATTGAACTTGAAAATATGCAAAACTGGAAGGAGGTGCAGCAAGCTTCTTTTCTATTTCTTTTAGATTCGAACGACTGCCTAGTATATGAAATAACTCCCAATGATTTCTTCCTTTTGAAATCTCACTAACAATACTTTGAAGAGCATTTTCTGCAATTGAATGGATCCATGCCACGACTATATTTATCTCTCCATTTTGCTTGATTGTTACTTTTAGTTTTTCTATTAATTTATCATTATTCCTATAATCAACTAATAGCGGGGTTACTTGGCAGCTCGAACTCGCCTTTTCTTGAAGTTGCTTCATTTTTTCAGCGTCTCTGGCAATGATCGACACATGATACCCGTTATCAATTAACCAGAGTGAAACTCCTGATAACATACCAGTCCCACCAACAACTAATGCGTGCTTCACTTGTATTTCCTCCTTTTTCAGGACAGCTTTCTTAGTTAAAAAGATTGATAGGTACCATTAATGCTGTTTTAACCAAAATAACAGCAAATTGAAACAGATCTTCCGCTCCTTAAATTGCATCATTCACAGCCTATTCCCATACCTCATCCAATTTGTCCGCATAAAATGCTATGGCTTTTTTATAACCTAGTATTTCTTCGTCATTTGTTGTATGGATCAAGACTTTCAGTAATAACTCCATTGACTTTTCATGCTGTTTCACGTTGTATAAAGTCATCGCATAAAATACTTGAATTGCTTTGTTATTTGGGAATAAATCTATACCTTTTTGAAATGTCTTCTCAGATTTCTCCCCCTTACCTTTGTCCTTGTAAGATTCCCCTTTATCCAAATTGTACCATATATTCATTCAGGAGTTATAGGGACAGATTCCCGCCCAATCCATTCACACACAAACCAAATCTATAATTAAAAAGAAGAAGCTGCCTCCACAGCAGCTTCTCGTTAGTACTCAATAGAATTAGCAATGTCTACTAACATTTCAGGTGTAATTAAATCAGCTATCCTGTTATCAATTCCAAGCATGTATTGCCAATTCCCTTTTTCAAAAATAAGGATATTAGAGTTTGTTTCAAGTACATAGACAGCCTTTTGACCATCCTTCAAGGTATAGGTTTTCTGATTGCCTTTATCTCTTAATATGATTTTGTTATTCACGTGGCGTACATCCAGTGAGTAATGATTTTCTGGTGATTTGGCGTTGATAAACGTTAAATCTAAAGAATCGTTTAAGTCGCCTTCTAAATCACTAAATCTCCCTAGATAATGAGTAAAGGCAATCGGTGGTATTTTAAGCGGCAATTTTAATTCTTGTTTAAAATGCTGTTCAAACTCCTTAATTGCTTCAACAGGGGTTTTATATCCAATATCGGCAAAGAACTTTTCGTCAGATGGAGCATCATCAATCTCATTTGCATGTGCTTTCTCGGTAGTGCTTCCAATTAATAGGAAACTAAGTGCCAGCAATATATGAGAAGCTTTTCTATTCATCCGGATCATCCTCGGTTTCATATTTATGGATATTTTCCCCATTCAGATACGGTTTATTCTTCTTTGTAATAGCAGCCGTTCTTGTTGATAATTCCTAAATGCAATTTACAATTCAGTGATTCTCATCTTTCTTATTTTTCTTTTCCTCATAATAATCCTTCATTTCTTTATAAATATAATTAGCAATATCTTCAGGAAAATAATTATTAAATTCGTGGATATGCTCGGCGAGAAATGTATCGTCATCGGTCATATTTAAGAAAGTTGCAGTGCCTGGAAATAAAGCATCCATTTCAGTTAGAATCTCTTGTACTTTTTTTCTGCTTTCAGAATCATTAAACTGGATGGAGCCTTTTATGGCCTGCAGCAAATTCCAGATTTCCCTATCCATCTTTTTTTTGATTTCAGGATCTTTCATTAAATTCAATTGCTGAATGAGATGCTCGTCTTCGTTAAAATGTTTTTCAAATGATTGAATTTGTGCTTTTTCCCGCCTAAATAAATCGAGCATGATAAAAGCGAACTCATCTAGATCTTCATCAGAAATATCTTTACTATTGTAAAGACGTTCCATTCTAGTGATCACGACTAGAATATCACTCAATTCCTCCTGTTTTTTTAAAATTAATTCCTTTTGCATCAGCAGCAGCTCCCGATTCTTCGACCTCTCATTGTTCATTTGTTCTTTAATTTCACTTAAAGACAATCCAAGATGTTTATATATATTAATTTGCTGAAATTTCTCCCACTCGGCTGCTGTATATATTTTATTTCCATTATCATTGTAGTTTTTCGGGCATAGCAAACCAATTTTATCGTAGTACCGTAAAGTTCTAACTGTTGTTCCTGCCATTTTTGCAAATGGGCCGATAGTCATTTCCATGTAGTTCCCTCCCCTAGCTTCATTTTAACCTGTTACGTTACGTCACATGCAAAGCGCAAATTTCTTAATGAAAAACTCTTGCCTGCGACATAACGTCACCATCTAAGATTGGGTACATATTCAATTTGAGAGGAAGATGATAAATGGAACAGCAGAAATCATTATTCCGTAATCGCCCTTTTATATTTCTATTTATTGGAGCATTTTTGGCGATCATCGGTTTTAGCATGTTTTTTATGACAACGACTTGGTTTGTCATTTCGGATTTAGGTTCTGCCAGCTCGTTGGGCATTATACTCATTGCCACTACTGTGCCACGCATATTGATAATGGCATTTGGCGGAGTACTCGCAGATAATTTCAAGAAGACGACGATTATGTTTAGTACGAGCTCCATTCAAGGGCTTCTGCTTGTTATCCTATTCTTACTGAACCATGCTGGTCATTTAACCTTTATGTATCTAGTCATTCTGGGATTCCTGTTTGGAACATTAGATGCTTTTTCTGGACCAGCTGGTACATCATTAATTCCAAAGCTGGTGCATCAAAGCCAGATCAAACAGGCAAATGCGATTATTCAGGGTCTGGGTCAGGCCGGTTTTGTAGTTGGGCCAATTATATCTGGAAGTATCATGGAGTTCGGCGGCGTAACAATTGGGTACTTAGTGTCCGCTATTGTTGTTCTTTTGTCAGCCTTCTTTATGTTTCCCCCTTTCTTAAAAGAAGGTCCAGTAGACAATACACTCAAACAAACACCGCTAAAAGATATGATCGAGGGATTTTCCTATGTTAAAGAGAATAAGTTTTTGATTACGGGAATCCTGGTCTTAATTACCTTAAATTTCTTTGCTTTCGGAGCGATATCGATTGCCATTCCAATTTTAGTAGAAACGTATGGTGGATCACCGATTAATCTAAGTTATATTGAGACTGCTTTAGCGATAGGGATGCTAGTAAGTACAGTCATCATTGGTATAGTAAAAATACGACATAGAGGGTTAACCTCAATGGCTGGATTAGTTGCCACATTAATCATAGCCATCGCATTTAGTCAGATTCCCAATTTATATGTTTTGACAGCATTAGCATTCTTAATTGGCTTCACTATGACATTTGTTTCGATTCCATTCTTTACTTCAGCACAGGAGGATACAGATCCCCGGATCATGGGAAGAGTCATGAGCATTGTCTTTTTGGCAATGAATGGCTTTGATCCGCTTGCTTATGCAAGTGTAACCTTGCTTGTCTCCAAAGGAATCGATATTCAGCAAGTTATTTTATCCTTTTCTACTGTTGGGCTTCTGATCGCTCTCATCCTTTTATGGAAAGGGAAGACGTTTAGACAATATAAGTCTGCTTATTAAACTAGTAACTTACAGGAGTATAGCAAGAAAGAAGAGGCTGGGACAATACTAAAATCCTACTTCTAAAATACGAATATTCATTGTCATGGTTTGCGTGTTTACACTAGCCCATTCCATTTCACTCACGTTTAGGAAGATAATTTTTAAAAACAAACAAAAAACCGGATGATTAGAAAAAATCACCTAATCATTCGGTTCTATGGTTGTGTTAAATACTTATGTCTCAGCCTCTTTCTGTTAAATCACTATTTTCCCTACAAGAAGTTATGAATGACAAACATCCCTAAAAGCCAGCCAACAATCCCGCTTATACTTCCACATATAATTAGAGCTGAACCTCCCTGGTAATCTCGCTTCAATACAACCCCGATGGCTATCGGGATAAATAAGAGCAAGGGCGGCATTAAATTTAATGTTAATAAGGCCACCGTTAACCACCCAATTGTCAGGAGTATCCCTTTGCCGCTTTTTTGTTTCTCTTCCATTATGATGATCCCTCCCTATATTCCAGCAACTATTTATCTATTTGTTTTTTTAATAAATTTATAATTTCTTTATTTTGTTCATTCGCTTTTCTTAGCTTCCCTTCAATGGATAAACAAGTAATTGTCATTACAATGATTCCTACTGTTATGACCAGCATCATATTGCTTTTCACACACCCTTTTACTTTCCATTTTATTGTAGATCATTCTGCTTTATTAAAAGAATTTTTTAATTGACCTTTAGCCTATACAATTTTATTGAGGTTGTGATGTTCTTTTTTTCGCCTTAACCTTAAGCTCAACTAATTATTTTGCCGTTTGTTCGCTTCAATGGCAATGAACTCAGGCAAATAGCTTGGGGTACATCCTTTTGCTACTTTTTCATCTTTATATAGACCCGTTTTCTCACCAAGTTTAATGCAGCGTGCACGTTGCTTTTCATCATAAACGCCTATCCAGCCTGCGGTGAAATTCATAGCCCATTGAACTTCCGGTTCTTCCTGAGTAATATTAGCTTCTAATGCAGATAGCAAGTATTCAGTATTATCAGGCGGTGTTTGCCCAGTCCATCTTAATCGTGCTTGATAATACCAGAAAGCTCGCCTTTGAAGCGCAGAAGGACTATTTTCCCACGATTCCATCAAAGCAATTGTCTTCTTGTCTTTGGTGAGCTGATTAGCCATTAACCAATCCATTAAGTTATTTCGCTCATCAAAAGTATGGATCTGCATATCCTGATCAAGCCTATTTAGCACATCTAGTGAAAGAAGTTTTTTGTCCATAATTAAAATAGCTAATAGTCTGGGCAAATACGCTTCAGCTGACCAAAGCTCCATAGCTAGTTCATGATCTTTTTTAATGTCCTTTGCGATTTTTCGTAATTCGCCTAGCTTCGTTTTACTATTGATCTGAGCTAGAATGTTTTCTGCTTTGGAAGAGGTTTTTATTTCTGTATCCTTATTTTCATTCATTTTAGGTTACTCCTTTGCTAATGCATTTTTCGAAAATTTATATTCTAGTTTATAGATGATACACTCATTTAACTTCCATTCTGTTTATTAGAATCCCTGCTTTTTCCTATTCAATTCAACTTTAAAAATATTAGAACATATATACAGATATAAAAAAGCTGACCAACGCTTGTTGACCAGCTCTTACTTTAAATATGTTTAACACCTGCACACCATTAAATGGTTCCCATCAGGGGCTTCAAAATTAAACCAATGATTATGTTCAATTTCTGTTGTTAATTCGACATTGTACCAATTTGATTTAATTTAGGCTTCATAAATTGCCTCCAGGTTTTTGCTATATATGTTTAATCATAGGTTTTTTTTATAGATTAAGATGCACTTTAGCAAAAGATCTAACATAGTCTTAGAGGAGGTATCTTCTTAAAGATAGCATGCGATAGTTTAAGTGTATTTGTTTACAAACTTGTAAATTAAATAGTTACAGTTATTTTTTTTCAATCGCCATACGCAAGTTCGACATAACTCCAAGAAGCAGCACGATCGAACAAACCACTTTTTCAAAAGGGGTTCCAAACAATTGTTGTATAAATCCAAAAGACCAAAGTACAACAAAAAACCAACATATAACGGTTATTGCTCTTTTGTATTTTTGTAGTTTACATCTACCAACAAACATCGTAAAAACCAGTCCAATAATAGATATAATAACATTTACAACAGATATTGGAATCTGTTCAGCAAAGGATTCAGACCTTCCACCATTAACCCATGTGAATGGAATACTTTTGCTTATAATAAGAAAATGGATTAAGATCGTCAAAGAGTAAAAAATAATCCCCATAAATACAGCAGTTTTCATATTCATTTTCCTGAGTTTTTCTAAAATAAACTCACCTTATTTCTTCTTGTTTTAGTTTTATCTAATCCACAAATATTCTATTCCTATATTTCTTTCCATCTGACAAATAAATGAAATTTTGATTTGAAGTATTATTCATATGATAAAGGGGTTGGCATATATCCCCATCCCTTTTGTTGTACAATAACCTTATAAGATAAGAGGATGGTCATGAAATATGTATACCATTGAAGCTAAGAGATATCAGTTATACCAATGACAGAGGAAGTCATTGTCGCCGCGATAAAATGATTGAGGATGTGAAGCAGTACCCAACACTATAGTTATATAAATGTTGTAAGAAATAAACTCAATAAAAAAAATAAGAGAAGGTCGAGGCTCTGTTTTTAAATAGAAGCTGAGCCACAACCCTGCTAGAAATTTGCAGCAATGAGTCTTGCAATACCTACATTATACTATGAAAAAAATTAATAAAATGATGAAATAGACTACCATCAGTCCTACACCCCAACGGGCCGATGCCGTTTGTAATGCGAATGAGCTTCCTATTCCATGCTTTAGTATGCTTACAATAAATAAGAGTATAGAAAATGCAAATACGAGTATAGTAATGACGGTAATTAACTTTTCAGTGATTTCCAACAATAACGCCCCTTTAAAGTATTATTTTAAATGGTGTGATTCGCATTAAGTTAACTTAAATTAGCAGTAAAGCCACTTCAGTTAAAAGGATTACATTCATAAATACTATCTCTTTATGAATATGCTGAATGTTATACCAAATTTACGGTGAATTTTTTTAAGTTCATTAATTCTTATTGTTATTTATTCGCTTTCTATAATATTGAAGTAATTTTAAAATAAGTTACTCGCAGTTAATAACAAGGTGAGGGAGACCGTTTCTTCTGATAAACGTCCAGGTTCAAGTAATTCGAAACGCATTCTTTGTAAAATCAAATCTTTTACAACCTTTTTGAATCTGTCAGTTGCATTTAGCAGATCAAATACATCTAACGTGCATTAAAATACCCAACCCATTTGGTGAAGATTTATTATTATGGAGAGTAATTTTTCTAAAGCCCTATTTTTAGAATTAGGTTCATTACGGACAATAACTATTTTCTTTCCAATAAACGTTATCAACCAAGAGACATTATATCAAAAAACAATCCTACGACAGTGTAAAGTTCTCTTACTCTTTGTAATAATCCTTAATTTCTGTAATCGATAGCCCTTTTTCTTTTAAAGCTGCAATGTTGGTTAATCGCTGTGATGCGGCTTCTCTTGGATAACGTCTAGTTAGTCGTTCTTCCTCTTGTTTAAAAGGCAGGAGACCTTCTTCAGTATAATATTTAATCGTACTATAGCGAACAGACGTCAATTGAACCAGTTCGCTAATGCTTACGTATTCGGACTTAATAATATCTTCATATTTTCTTCTTCGTCCCATATTTTCTTCATTCCAATCTGGCTATATCAAAATGGCTGATGATAAAATAAGTGCATCCATATATTCTATTTCTTTGCCTATTTGTTTGATATTAGACCACCTTTTTGCATTTTCCTTCTTAAATAATTCAATTCGGTTATTGATTTCTTTAATTTCGTAATTAGAAAAGTACTCTTTTAATAGTTTGCTCGCTTTCAATAATAAGGCTAGAGCAACCGTTTCATCGGAAACATTACCAGGCTCAAGTAACTCAGCTCGGAGCCTTTGAACTACAAAATCTTTACTGTTATTCGTTTGAGATATATTTTTAATTAACGAATTGTAAAGTAAAACTCTATTCTTAGAAGGAATATTAAAATAGCTAATCCACCCTTTGAAGGTCTTCGATTTTTGTTCTTTAATAATTGAGCAAAGTTTCAATAATGTCTCATCTTCTATAATGTTTTCATAGTCTGAGTTAATCTTTATTTTATCTTTGCTATCAAATTCAATGGCATCTAATAATAGCAGATCAAAAAATAGCCCTCCAACCATATAAAGCTGTCTTACTCGACTTCTTCCAAGAAGTGAATTTTTTATCTTTTTATTATCAGACAAACCAATAAACTCTTCACTAACCAAGAAATTTTCCATCATTCAGATCACTCCAAATTATTAATAATGGTTTTACACTGGCTGAATTCCTTTATCACTTACTACTTACTACTTACGATTTAAATATAATACATTTTCAATTTATTGTCAATTTAGTAATGAAAAGCTAATGCAAAAGAATGTGAAGATTATTGACGTTGTTGATATTTCTAAAAGTAATATCTCAGCGTTAAGGATTGTGGAGAAGTTAGGGACCGTTATTACTCAAGAAGGCAAAGATACATTAACCACTATATTTAAAAAAACAAATCCAAGATTATTTTGTAAACTAAAGATCTTTAATACATTTGCAAAATTCCCCATCAAGTAGTCACTCCTCTTGCTATACTCCGCAGCCAACTCCGATGTCTGTTGAATAGCCAGTGGCGGTGACGTGGCGACCTACTAATAGTCACCCTCAATGCCACTGGCATATAAGAAATTGCCTTATGTTCAAAATAAGGAGCCTCCCATTTTTTCCATTCAGGCGACTCTTTTTTATAGGGTAACTCCTATAATTTTTCAATGTCTTGTTCCTCATCGGACGAATCACTAATTCGTTATTGTGTTTTTTACCAGTTCTCATTAAATAAACCTACTCCGTTACTTCTACAAGTGAAAGAAATAACCTTATTCAGCTAATTCTCCCCTTTTGTTATATTAAAAAGGCTGCCAGAATTGGCAGCTGATTTTAATTATAAGTAACCGTTTAAGTCGATTTTTTAACTGAGAATCCAGGAGCCTGTCGAAAGAAAATACTTCATTCTATATCCTCTTTTTGATACTGGCTCCTAGTCATCGTAATAACTGAAAAGTTCCTCAGGATAAATTTATTACTACTCCGGAATACTTCTTTAAAATATCAGTGAGAAGTATTTATCTCAATTTGACCAATATTCAACCACCCATTCTCTTCCTGCTCCTTATTAGCAAAACGGAATGTCTTAGCGCTAGCGTTCATTTTCGATAAAGGGTTAACAACTTTAACTAGAATCTCATAGCTACCTTCACTTAATTGTGAAATGTCACTAGACCACTCAAACAAAACTCCATTATTTTCTTTCGTTTCTTTGTCTTTTGGCAAGACATATGATATATCCCAATCTGTCGTCCATTTTTCTATTTTGCCGTTTTCATCTCTTGCTGCGATTTCGACATTCCAATCATAATAGAAAGGAGCTACACCAGTATTTTGAATCTCCATCGCTGTTTGCAAATGACCATTAGCCGAGTTTACATAGGCAGCTGGTACAAAATATTCATAGCCTAAACGACGTGAACCTTCACGTGCTCGCTCAAGCGCACTTTCTTCTAGTGGCATTTGAAAAACGTTCTGGATTTTCAGCCAGGAAACGTGAGTTAGCTCCACACTTTTATAATAATCTTCTCCCTGTGCCCCTTCGATTGGAACACCTAAGTACTGAGGTGGATCATTATCCCACATATCCATTTGAATCTCAGGACGCATTTCCCCTCCGATTGGTTCTTCTTTCCATTTATCCATGACTTGATTATCTTGCAGTTGCCCGACAAAGTGCCAGTCCTCTCCTCCAAGACTAGAAGGCAAAGTCTGAAAAGCAAATGAGTCATCGTGATAGCCGATACCCAGGTCACGATTAAATTCGCTAGGATAGCGTGCCAGTATTTTTGTTTTATTGAACGAGTCATCAAAACTTTGAATAATCTCTTCTTGATTGGCCAAGCTTGGCATCCAATCAGTTGCATGGCCATCTTCGTGTTCAGCTAGTCCACCATCCCAGCTTCCAACTGAAGTCTCACCATCCTGTGGATAAGTATGCCATTCACCCCAGAAGCCAATTAACCCAGCTTGAATGAAACCAATTCTTGGATCGCCATCGTACTTATCTCCAAGAGCTCCAATAAATTGTGTCAGAGCGTTTTTGAAATTCTCATCATTATAATCGGGTGCCACACTCGTACCATTTGAGCCCCCATTGTTATAGTAGGAGTAGTCTCTTGTTTCCAAGCCGTTATCAAGTAAAAACTGTGGGATTCCTGATGGCTTATTTGGATAATCAAGATACACTCTAAAAATAGCCTGATTGCCTCTCGAAGCGATATCATCGATTTGAGCTTCTAGCTTGCTCCAGTCATATTTATTAAAATCCGTCATAATATCGTTCAGAGGAATGTAGAAATACTCCAAACTGTAAGGTATTTGATTATAATCTGTACGCCATGATGCAGATTCACTAAAAGGTAAAAAACCTTTTAACGGATTATCGATTGGTGCTGGTGCATAATTCAGATTAAATGCATTCGAAGGAGTTGCCCACTCAGGGGTCTCACCTTGCGAAGTATTCCATAGCTTAATAGAATCTATATAAATTTCATTCGTGGAATCATCCAGTGGACTATAACCGAATTCGAACCCGCTGACTAATCCTAGATTTAGATCTTCACAGCTTTGTGAACATTGCCACGCCTTCTGTGTAAATTGATCCCAAGCAATTCGAACAAGTCCAGTGAAATTGTCTGGAACAGTCAGCATACTTTCAAAAGTATGCTCTTCCCACGAAGCACTGTCTTCTTCTTTCAAGAACACCGTAAAAGTTCCCTCTTGACCAAATGTCTTTGATTCGGATTTAACATCAAAGTTAAATCCTAACGGCTCATTAGCTTCATTATGTATCCAAAATGATATACCAGCAGAATCTGTCCAGTCACGCACTGGAAAATTGCGAGCTAAAGATGCCCAATCATCTAAAGGCTTCTTCGGAACGATTCTCATGGAATTCGCCCCATCATTAGCATGCTTTTGGCTTATGTACCAATCAACACCTGTCCCTTCAGATGACCAAAGTTTATAGGCGCTTCTTAACTCATCATCTGAGGTATAGTTTTCAAAGTCATCAATTATTGTATTTGTTTCCGAAGACCCTGCTTTAATTTTTTGATTTGTTGTCGTTACTGCTAAAGTAATCAGTAAAACAAAAACCAAGTAATATTTCACAATTTTAGAATTCAGTCTCATCTTAACCTCCATTAGTTGTTATTAGTATAAACCTTATAATAAAAGTATCGGATCACAGGACCATATCTTTAATCCATTAGAATATATTCAAAATGTCCATTTGAGTTCACCTGTTCTTACATACAAAAATAATCAATACATTAACTATCTCTTTTCTTATTTAACTAAACTGCGCATTTGTTCCATAAAAAATAGCCACCTGAATTGGCAGCTATTTTGGAAGATAATTATGCGATATGTTTAGTTACTATTATGTATTCTTAATCGAAATCTTTACACAGCTTATTATTTTGTTAATAGTATTTTTTCACACACAGGAAAGAGGTTATCTTCAATTCCCATAAACTTTTTTAATAGGTTTTCCGTTACTACAATTGAAAAATCTTGTTTATCTTCTTCTGTAAGAGCAAGTGTGTCAGTTACATGATGATGAAATTCTATGAAAGTTGGATGTTCACCAGTTTCACTATATATACTTTGAATTCTGCTAATTAATATAGGAACTTCATGATATTTTAAAGCATCAACATTTAACTTTAATAACACATAATCTAAATCATTCTTATCTACTTTTTCGTCTATTTCTACAATTCTAATTAATAGTTGGATTGATTTATTTAGCTTTTGCTCCAATTCATACGTTATTCTATCATGCCTTTCAATTTTTTTTATTTCTTTCTCGATATCCTTTATTCTTTTTTCTAATTCATATATATTCTTCATTATTTTACCCCTCTATCAATGACACTTTCCGATCATCTAACTCCGAAAGTTACATAACTATTTCTTTAAAGTTAACTATTGAACGATCACAATTTTCTTCTTCCATAACCTTCCACGAGAAATTTTCAATAAGAACTTTCTAATAGACTTAATGCTTTCTCAATTATATTGTTATAATTCACCCCTGTTATGGCCCAAATTCCTTCAGTACTTCTAACATAGAGAGTTTTGCTATGACCATGTTTCACTAAAATACAGGATTGTTCATTCAATACGACTTTTTCCATAGTAAGTTTTCCTTCATCCGCCACTGCATGTGCCAGTTCTGGAACATCAGGAATTAATAACCAACCTATATTAAATGAACCATTTTTATTTTCTATCCATTTCCATCCATAGGAATTTTCATAAATTATTTGATTATCTTTTATTATATTGCAAGGAACGCCAACAAGGGAGGGACAATGTACAGGGTGTCTTTCTAACTTTATAACATTTATTTTTAAATTTTCGTTTCCTAGTGCACCGGTAATATCATACCTTATAAATCCACGAAGATTACGAAAGGAAAATAACTCCATCTTTGAAGGGACATCCCATTCCTGTCTTTCTTCATCTGTTGTATTTGGGTCTAATTGAGGGATTCGATAAACTCCACCAAAAGGGATTACTTGATTACCATACTTAAGAGGTTTACCTTGATGTAACAACCACCTATCCAATGCAACAGCCGCTACCCATTTTGGATGAAAACCTAAATCTACTGCCCTTACGCTCAACTTGTATGCCTTCCACCAATCCTCTAATGCTTCACCATGTTGAAAGATCATAGCTGCATGTATAAAATCAATTGCAGCTGTAGCACCACCACTGTCAAGAATAATTTGAACTTTATTTCGCCTTGCTCTATCACGTTCTATTCTGTTTTGGGGCATTGTACGAAGATCATGTTGGTCCTCTTCGTATATTTGTTTTAGTTTATCATTCAAATCTCTGGTCTCCCTAAATTAATACTTACTTATATACTAAACATCAACCGTGTCTATCTTCAACAAACCTACACTCGTTTACAGTATATGTTTTTTCTCGCCTGTAACTGGCAGCTAATCTTGGACACTAGTACCCGTTATTTTGTACTTATAACAACTTGTAAAGATAGTATTCATTAACAGGTTGCCCGTTTATAATTAGTGAATGTACTTTCTCACCTTCCAAAATGAATCCCATTTTTCTATATAAATTGAATGCTTTGGTGTTGTCTTTTATAACAGTAAGTTCTAATCTTGAAATTTCAAGTTCTTTTGCCCATTCAAATACCCTATCGAATAATTTAGTTGCTATTCCTTGACCTTGATAATCTTCTAGGATTCCTAAGACCAGATAAGCAGAATGTTGGTTTCGTATTAAATCTTTACCTAATGCTGCAATAAACCCAACAAGCTTATTTTCTATTTCTGCAACAAAGATGATTGATTTCTTTTCAGATAAAATTCTTTCTATTGAAATTCTTTGCTGTTCAACAGTCGTTCTTCGTTCTCCAGGCTCATATAGCATAAAGCCAGACTCATCAATTTTTTTACTCAATTCAACGAAACCTTCTGCATCATTTGCTTGTATACTTCTGATTATCATTACATAACCCCCTATGACTCTTTCCTAATCAAACTGGTTCTTTATTCAGCTAACCCCCAAATACTAAAGAAAAAGGTTGGCTCACGCATTCTCTTTTCTATATTTAATCACTTCAAGGATTATAAAGTTAATCCAAGTGATTATTGGAATCGATAACACCAAGACATAATGCACAAAACCAAACATTATTGCTTCCTCATCTGAAATATATAATATCCAGGTTGCTGCCGCTAAAATGAATGTATTTATAATAAATGCTGACAACCTACTTTTCCATTTACTCTTTGTATTTTTTAATATTAAAACAGATACAATTGTTGAAACGATAAAAGAAAATGACAATATAATATTATCCAACTCTACAACATCCTTGATTTTTTTAGACTAAGGTGTCTGCTAGTTCAATTATAAGGCAGTAAATCCTGCCTGAATCAACGCACCGATGGTTTCTATAGCAGTAAGTATTTTAGATTAATAAGATACTTTCTTACTTTTGATAAAGAATAAAACCCAATATACAAATAAATATACAGTACCTATGATCGTGTAAATTGTCCAAGGCGAACCTTGTTGAAATTGAGCAATTAAGTGTTCAAGCTCATTAACTCCTTCTGCTCTTCCTATACTATTAACCAAACTAATAAATGGAACCGTAATCGCCAGGACAATGACAATGATTGATAGGATTAACATTCTCTTTCGGATAGCATTTAAAAGCCCAAACCCTATTGTTAAAAATAAAAATAAAAAGTAAATTACCCACATCCAACCTGGAAGTGTTTCCCAATACATATTGATCCCCTTTTCTTATTAAATTCCCTATATTAGTAATACCTCTGGTTTAATTTAAAAGGAACGGATTAGTACCGTCATCTTCAACCCTTCATTCTTTACTCTCAATTATCCTCAAAATCTCTGCTGCTATTATCATTTTTTCACGATGTGAAATTTCCTTCTATTAAACAAACTTTGCATATCCCTTTCATTTATTTTCCATATTAATTCTCCTTTTCAAATACCAATTCCTTCTATATATACTGCAAATCAAATACATCCTGTTGTTTTTTCAAAAGGATCATAGTTTTAAGAGAAAAATAAAAAAGCTGAAGACACTCACGTCTTCAGCTAAATTCGTAACTCTACTTCCATATATCCTTATACTTTTTATTGTACTTTTTGTCGTCTACTGTATGGATCAAATCCATAGCATTTTGTTTGATAGTCTCGTCATTAAAATGATCATACAGGTATCTCATGTTTTGAAGGATATCATTACGAATTAACGTGTAATTCTTTTCGTCAGTTCCATTTTTAAAACGGTCAATCATAAATGTCATAACCATTTCTTTTTGGGGAAAACCTGAAATCCCAACCTTCCAAATCGACTGAAGGCTATGTCTAGCTGTCACGAACTTTTCATCTTTTGTTACTTCCCACAGCTTAGGAAAATCCTGTATCATTCTCATCTCTGGATCGCTTTTAGCCAGATTGGCTAGATATTGTGCTGCACGCGAGCGTTGATGAGGATCTTTATGAGTCAGATCCTCTATTAGTTGATTCCATACATCATAGGCCCAATCCACTGCTTGATCAGTTGCCTTTAAAATATTCTGATATGCTTCATAACGCTCATCTTTATCGCCTGATTTAGATTTTTCAAACTCCAGCTTCATTTGACTATCCATTTTCAAACCCTAATCTTGCTGTATGATTTGAATAAGATTGCCGCAAGTATCGTCGAAGACAGCTATTTGGATTTCGCCCATTTTTGTCGGCTCCATCGTGAATCGCACGCCTTTTTCCCTTAATCGGTTATATTCTTTTTGAATATCTGCAACCCCGAACATGGTTACTGGTATACCATCGTCCATCAATTTATGCTGATATTCTTTTGCCGCTGGGTGTACATTCGGTTCGAGTAAAAGCTCAGTTGCTTCTTCTTTATCTGAAGAAACAAGAGTGATCCATCTATGTGCTCCTGAAGGAACGTCATGCTTTTTCGTAAATCCTAATGTTTCTGTATAAAATTTTAATGCCTTTTCCTGGTCTTCTACAAATATACTCGTAATAATGATGTTTAACATTTTGAAGCCTCCCTTAGTTTTTACAAAGTAAAGTCATAAACATTGATCAATAGTTCAATATTATTCTACCCAGCCTTTCAGCAAATTCCTTAGTGGTTCTCTGTTAAAAATAAGCACTCGGAATTTCCCATTCCGTTTTGATATGACAAGTCCAGCAGCTTCCAATGCAGAAATATGTTTTGCTATGGCTTGTCGAGTAATGGAAAGGTTGTGCTTCATAATAAGCCGTGCGGTAAGATCATATAAAGTTAATTCTTCTCTTTCTGAAAGCTCGTCTAGTATAACTCGCCTAGTCGGATCACTTAGTGCTTTAAATATAGCATCTTTATCCCAATTCATAGATGTATTATATGCAACTTTATGGTTGCTCGTCAAGTAGAGGCAACTCAAAAGTTGCGTATTGTAAAATAAAAACAGCTGCCTCATCGACAGCTGCATTTGTCCATCTATTATGATTTTGGTTCAAAGAGCCTGTCCCCTTAACCCACCTTCCATTTCTTAAAATAAACCGAAAGAACAAACTCATTTCCCTGAACATCAGCCACTACTTTCCCGCCTTGCTGTTCGGCAAGCTGCTGTACAATATGCAGTCCTAAACCAAGATGGGTGCCGGTTCTGCTTTGGTCTAACCGAAATGTTCGATTAAAGATCATTTCAAGCTCAGCACTATTTATTGCGTCAACGTCATTTACTGCCTTTAACACAACGTAATCATCTGCTTCGGCTATTGTAATGGTAAAATAACTTTTTGCATAAGTAAGCGCATTATGAATGATGTTGGTAATCATACGAACAGTTGCTTTTTGGTCAGCCGAAATCGGAGAGACGACGGCTTCTTTTATATCTACCTTTAATTGTTTCTTCTCAAAATCATCATAAAACAAAAGCATGGTATCCACGAATGATTGATCCAGCAATTGCTTTTCTATGTTCAGCTTTTTGTCTGAAGAATGCAGCTGTGAAAGTTCATAGAATAAATCTACAATCATGGTGAGATTTTCAATTTTCTTCTGAATAATTGTTAAGAATTCCTTTCTTTCCTCTTCAGGTAAAGACGGATCTGTTAATAACTCTGAAAACCCCTTGATTGATGTGATAGGGGTTCGCAGATCATGAGAGATGTTGGTGATTTCTTGTCTTAGTTCCAATTCTCTTCTTTCGACAGACTGTTGATTCTGTTTGTATAGATGAATAAGCTGGTTGATTTTCGCAGCAAATTTCGCCAGGTTTTTATTGTGGGTATTGGTGCGGACTAATTCATTTGTCCCGAAATGTTCGTTTATTTCCTCTAATTGCTTCGTCATCCTTCTGATATCCCAATGAAACAGCAGAAGCATGACGACCGCAGCAATCAGCAGGAAGGCCAAGATGCTTATGATCAACCAGCTGCTCACTTTTATTCATCCTCTCATCATCAATCGATGTTTTGTTTTGCGAACATGCTTGCTCCAATTAGTAATGCAGCCAGTGATAGGACCAAGCCGACGATCCAATACTGGATACCTAATTGAGGTGCACCATTCACGAAGCTCATTAAATTATCATTCAGCAGTGTATCTGGCGCGTATTTATATACCTCGTCTAAGGCTGCAAACGGACGGAGTAAAAACCGCAGCAAATCTCCTAATATAGCAAAAATCAATAACATTACAATAATGATATAAACGTCTCCTACTTTCAGCATTTTCAGCGTATGACCCAGGAAAAAACCACTGAGCACGATTGGAATCATATTAACGCTTGCGATTAAAAAATTTCTGACTGCATCTGGTTCATGTGTCAGCAGATTATCCCCTAAAAGAAGCATGAAACCCATGCCAACTAAGCATATCAATAGAAAATATCCTAGAGTAAGAATCAGCTTTGACCAAAAAATAGTATTCCGCGAGATCCCAAAAGAAATCGATTGCTTAATTAAGGACCGATCTTTCCCAGTAAGGGCCATATTATAAAGAAGCCCAATAATGATAATAAATAGCCCTGCTGCCGTAACATTTGAATAAAAGAATCGATCTGTTGCATAAGGGAAATTTGCTTCATTTTCACCCAAAAAATATAGGACCCCAGCAGCAAAGGCAATCAGAATATAACAAAGTATGCCCGTTAAATGAAGACCTTTTTTGCGCAGCAAACGGTAATATTCACTTTTCATATAATTAATCATGCTGATCGCCTCCCACTAATCCTAAGAAGTATTCCTCAAGATCCAGTGTTTTGATGCTGAACTGCTTCACCAGCACACCATTTTCAACTAACAAGCGATTAAGTTTTCCACTGTTCTCCACATGATTTTGAATCGCAATTTCGTGATTAGGAAGGACTTTCAATTGAATGTTAGCATACGCCCGCTCCAATAATTGGACTGCTTTAGCTGAATCGTCTACTGTGACCAGAATTTGTTTTTTACTCTTCTCTTCCAGTAACGCTCTGCTCAAATCCTCAACAATAGCGCCATTTTTGATAAAAACAAAACGGCTTGCCAGCAAATTCAATTCAGTTAAAATATGACTGGAAATCAGAATCGTTATTTGATTTTCCTGATTTAGCTTCTTCAATAACTGGCGAATTTCCATGATTCCTTCTACATCCAAACCATTAATTGGCTCATCAAGCACTAAACAATCGGGATTGCCTAAAAGACAAAGTGCAATGCCTAAACGCTGCTTCATGCCCATGGAATAGTCTCTAAATCTTTTTTTCTTTTCTTGCTTTAAACCAACAATCTCCAAAACTTCATAAACGCGGTTTTTGTCCACGATCCCTCTTTGAATCCGAAAATACTCCAGGTTTTGCAATGCCGTAAAATCCGGGAAGAATGCTGGTGTTTCTACCATAAAAGCAATTCTTCTTTTCGCTTTTTCCAGCTCTCTGCCCGATTTTCCAAACAAATGAATCTCACCGGACGACGGCATTTGCTGACCAGCCAGAATTTTAAAAAACGTCGATTTGCCCGCCCCGTTTTTTCCAATTAGTGCACAAATCTCACCTTTTTTTAATGAGAAGTCCAGAGGTTTAAGAACAATTTCGTTCTTAAATTTTTTCGTCAATTGATACGTCTGTATAATTGCATCCATGCTTTTTGACTCCTTTACTAAATGTTCTACTCTTAGTTTAGCTGAGAAGTCTTTAAAAACCTTTAAGCAAAACATAAAGAAATCATAAAGAAATGTGGAAGGCGCTCGCCCAGGGGCGACAAGCTTAAGGCAAGCTGGCATAAAGGTCGGTCTTTGACCTTTAGGACAGATTGACTTAAGACCTCGAGCCCCTAGCGCCTGGAGCTAGACATAAAGAAAAGCGGAAGGCGCTCGCCCAGGGACGACAAGCTTAAGACTAGCTGGCATAAAGGTTGTTCTTTAACCTTTAGGACAGATTGGCTTAAGACCTCGAGTCCCTAGCGCCTGGAGCTAGACATAAAGAAAAGCGGAAGGCGCTCGCCCAGGGACGACAAGCTTAAGACTGGAGAGATTGGCTTAAGACCTCGAATCCCCAGGGCCTGGAGCTAGACATAAAGAAAACGGAAGTCCCTTTTTCAGTTTTCCAGGTCAAACAAACATGAATCCAACTCCCCAAACGGTTTTAATGTATTCTGCATCCGTCACTTCCGCTATTTTCTTGCGCAGGTTCGAAACGTGAACGCTGACTGTATTA
This sequence comes from Cytobacillus gottheilii, assembly GCF_900166665.1. Lineage (GTDB taxonomy): Bacteria > Bacillota > Bacilli > Bacillales > Cytobacillaceae > Cytobacillus > Cytobacillus gottheilii_A. The sequence goes on from NZ_LT800494.1 coordinate 3,612,774, forward strand.
TCGTCTCCATAGTAGGTTCCTTTCCAGATGCTTTCATAGATCTCCTTTTTGGATAGCGCACGCTCTGGATTGTTCACAAAGAATGTTAAAAGATCAAATTCAGCGTTCGTGAGATGTAATTCCTTTTCATTTAAATTGACCGATCTTTTTTCTGTATGAATTTTAAGCTCCCGCCATTCCAATTCTGCTGACTTATGCGGATTAAATCCAGCCTTTCGTAATTGAACCTCAATTCGAGCCATTACTTCTTCCTGGTTAAACGGCTTCGTTATGTAATCATCTGCACCCATTTTCAAGACTTTCACTTTATCCTCAACGTCTACTTTTGCGGAAATTATGATGATCGGAATGGAACTATTTGCCCTGACTTCCGTTAACAGTTCCTCGCCGCTTTTTCCAGGCAGCATCAAATCCAGCAGTATTAAATCAAAGGTATTGTTTTGCAGCTGCAGCATCCCTTCTGTTCCAGAAAAAGCCGCAACCGGCACCATCTGTGATTTCTTCAAAATCACACTCAGCAGCCTGCTGATCTCTTGATCGTCTTCAATTATTAAAATTCTTTTACCTGCGTTCATTTGATCACCTGTTTTTTTATCCTATTTTAATTGAGTTCCTTTGAAATTTACTTGATAGTTCTGTTAAAAGTTTCAACCCACTTATTTGAATCGGAACCGAATAATTTAATCAATATAACAAATATTAACATTAATTAATCAGGAGGTGTATGATCATCAAAAAATTGTTTCTAAGTTTCTTTACATTATTTCTGCTATCCTTTTTCTCAACGACATCTGCAGGAGCTTTAACATTCGAAAAATTACCGCTTGCTCAAAAATCACAGCAATGGTCTGTTCAAGTTGAAGAAGCATCTATGGAGAAGGAGTTAGCACAGCCAGAGAAAGGAAAGTTTCATACGTATTCGTTAAAGATTAATAAGATTGGTGAGGATGTCGATTCGGTTCAGGTGTATTTATATCGAAATGAACCAAATTCGAATACAAGGTTCTCTCTTGTAAGCTGTCCGCCGAGCGCGCCCTGCAGTAAGGAAGATTCTGAGTTGGCCAAGCAAATGAATGACGGACATCCTTATCTTTTTAGCAATTTTCTATTAGCTGAAAAAGCAACAGAACTGGAAGTGGAAATTGTTTGGACTGGTAATAAGGAAGGCAGGCTAATGAAAGAGACGTTTATTTTCAAATAAACAATCGTGCAAAAACAGATGATGGTGAAGATTTTTGATTTCCATAATAAAAACCTCCTATTATTAAAACAGGAGGTCCTTCTCTACCTCGGCAGCGTAAACAATCCCTTCATTTCACTATAAGTTCCAGCGAGTCTGCCCAAAGGATTAAGCTTCTCAAGGTTCACTTTGTAATTTCCTAGGTAATAGTCATCTTGAATATGATAATGAATCATTTGACCAATAATGAGGTGGTCGGTGCCAAGCGGAATGATTTGGTCGAGTTTGCATTCCATTTGAATTGGGGCTTCTTTTACCCTTTTAGGCTTTACAGTCACGCTATCAATCGCGGTTAAGCCTGCTGCTTCAAATTCGTTTACATGCGGCTGCAGATTTTCAGCGCTTTTTTGCATTTCGTTTCCAAGTTCAGCTGTAACCACATTGATCACAAACTCTTTTTGTGTACGGATATTGGCCAGTGTATCTTTTACAGTGCCTTCTCTTTCTCCCACACCAGGTCCGACAGAAATACAAAGCATTGGCGGGTTGCGTGACGCAACTGTAAAAAAACTATAAGGTGCTAAGTTCAGGATGCCGGACTCTGAGATGGTAGAAACCCATGCAATTGGCCGTGGTACGACCGAGCCGCTTAACAATTTATATACTTCTTTTTCTCCAACCTCTGAAGGATTTATTTCCATGTGCATATCTTCCTTTCTATTAAAACATTTCGACACGATTCCTTTTAATTATTATGGACAAGTAAAAGAGCATAAAAAACACAATAATCATTAATCCGGTAATGAACAACCAGCCAAACATAAAATTCCCTGTCTTATCGACCATAAACCCAAACAGTGGCGGAACAATCATCACGCCCATTGAACCAAACATTAAACTCACTCCGCTGGCTATACCGGCTTGCTGTACTGGTACAATTTCACTGGCCAGGTTCATCCATATGCCATTAAAACCTGAAACAGAAAAGCCAAACAACATGATAATCGGCACTAGCAAGGTGAAGCTCGCACTTGGAAGCAGCGCCACAATTGTACTTGAAATGGCTGTTAAGACTGAAATGATCAGTAAAATGACGATCCTATTACCTTTAAATATATAATCACTAATCATTCCCCACGCTATCCGGCCCAATGTGCCGCTAATTTCTGAAATGACAAATAGAACTCCTGCCAAAACGAGTGAAATGCCGAACTTTTCATAGGCAAAGAGAACCAGATATGTGTTTAAACAAATTTGTGAACCATTCAAACCGATTGCACTAAAACTAACGAGCAAAAGTTGTTTATTTTTCATCAATCCGAACATGGATTTATAAAAGTCAGTCAGACCGTGAGTTTCTTCAGATTTCTTTTCCTTTGCGGGATCTCGGTATAATCCATAAGAAACAAACCCGCTGATGATTAAAAGTACACATGCAGCCAGCAATACAAATCTCCAGCCGTAATCCACACTTAATGGAAGCAAAATAAAGCCTGCTAGAGCAGACCCTGCAGTCACTCCTGTTTGCTTGATCCCCATCGCTGTGCCGCGCTGCTTTATGGTAAACCAATCGATAATGCCTCGATTGGTAATTGGATGCATCGCCCCATAGCCCATACCGCCAATCATGACAAGAAAAAGGATTAGCCAGAACTGCACTGTAAACGTCATCAATAAGAAGCCAACTCCCAGAAAAATCGCAGCCATTACCAATAAACTTCGGGATCCAAATCGGTCTGTTAAAAAGCCTGCTGGAACGGAGATGATTGCCTGACCGAAAAAGAGAGCCGCCGGCAGCATCCCAATTTGCGATTTCGTTAACGAAAGATCCTCGCCTATGAGTGCACCAAGCGGCCCGATACTACGTCCGACAAAAGCGATTAAGAGCTGAGCCATCAGCAAAAACAATAGCATACGCCATGGCTCAGAAAGAATCGCTTCCCCCTGTTTTCCTTTCAAATTAGACATGTTTTACCGCCTCTTTTATCCGCAGTTTTGCTGTCCTCATTGGAATGGATGAATTATTGAGGCAAATTCACTGCATTCATATCTTCCTCAAGGATCGGATCCTTTTTCACTGACGGAGCTGTTAAGTAGGAGCCTGCTATACAAATGACAAAATTCAGTGCAAGGCCAATAACTCCTCCATGAATGCCAAAGATGGTTTTGTTTCCAGTAAAGGTAAGGATTCCAGCCAGAAGTGCTCCAAATAACATTCCCCAGAAGACGGCTTTGTTGTTTAAGCGCTTCCAATAGAGTCCAAGTACAAAGGCAGGGAAAACTTGAACTAGCAGCTCAAACTTCAGCACAAAGATTTCATACAGTGTCCCTGGCGGATTCCAGGCAATCCACAGCAATCCAAAAATGGCAATAATACCGACGATCTTTCCAACCATTACTTTGCGATGCTCACTGGCACTTGGTTTAATAAATTTTCCATATACATCATTTGAAATTAATGATGAAAAGCTTAATAAAACCGAATCCGCCGTTGAAACAATTGCTGCGACAATGCCTCCAAAGAAGATAATCATAATCCAATAGAAGATTGGATTTATTGCAGCAATATCATTAGCCATTAATCCAACAAGCTGCTCAGAACCATCTCCAGTCAAACCAGGGTAAAGCGAAATTCCAATAATTCCTACAATGAACACTAAACCTGTTGTTAATAAGGGCATCCACGCCATACGTGCAAATGATTTCTTTAATGTCTTTTCACTTCTCGCCGCATAAATCCTTTGCACCGCATGAGGATATATACTCGCTCCCAAGCCTACGAGGATCAGCATACTGAACCAGTTGATATTCACTTCTGCAGCCGGGACCGCAATCTTAGCAGGCTCGTTTGCAGCAATATACTGCGTAATATCGCCAAAATTCCCACCAGCTAGATAGATTCCCCCAATTACGAATGCAACGATCCCAATTAAAAGGACAATTCCTTGCATGACATCGGTAAAAGCAACCGCTTTCATTCCACCCATCCACTCATAAGCGAGCATAACGAATACGAATGCCAGCACTGCATATTGATATGGAATGGTTCCGCCTGTCATGCCAGAAACCGCCTGACCGATTGCAACCAATTGTTCGAGCAGGTAATTTCCTAATCCCCAAAGCATTAGAAAAATCGCCAGCAGGGTTACACCTTTCGAGTTAAAGCGATGCTGCAGCCAGTCTGTTGGAGTGACAAAATTCCGCTTTTTTGCAATCACATATAACCTTGGTGCAAACAGTAAATATACTCCAATTATAATTGTCATAAACGAAATCGACTGCAGCCAGGAGAAGCCTGTTCGATAGGCTGTAGGAGCATAGCCAACGATTGTGTTACCGCTATATTGTGTTGCAAACAGGGTAAAAAACAGGGCAATTATTCCAAGGTTTTTTCCAGCTAAATAATAGCCTGAAAGACTTCCATGAATATCCTTCTGTCCCTTTCCTGAGAAATACCCAATCAAAAGCATGACAACCGCAAAAACGCTTAAGATAATGATGCCATCGCTGCCGGCAAATACTAACTCTTCCATCTCTAGACCTCCTCCCTTTTTGTTTCTTCCTCGTTTTCAACAATGTTCCACTGTGTCATGCATAGCCAGCTTAAATACGCACTGAGAATCACCGAAAATACAAGAATAACAAAGCCCCAAAACGGAAATCCAAAAATATAAGGCTCCACCATAGAATCAGAGAAATACCACGGAACATTTCCACACATAATAAGAACAAGAACAATCCAAATCCATTTTTTGCGAATCGGCTCTTTGATTTCCTTTTTCATCCCAACATCTCCTTTTTTAAAAACATTCAGTCAACTAATGCTAAAAAATACTTTATGCCGCTTTTCAAACTTCGCAATGTGGTTTACTTCCTTTAATGTAGCTCCGATTTCGTCCAAGCCTTCTAAAAGAAGCTGCTTGCGGTACGGAGCAATTTCGAATGATGCCTCAAAACCTTCATCATCTGTTATTATTTGACTCTCTAAATCCACGGAAAGTTTATACTGGAGCTGCGATTCGGTTTTCTCAAACAATGACTGAATGATTTCTTCTGATAAGGTGATAGGTAGAATGCCATTTTTATAGCAATTATTGTGAAAAATATCTGCAAAAGAAGGAGCTAGAATAACAGAGAACCCAAACTCTGCTAATGCCCACGGAGCGTGTTCTCTGGAGGAACCGCACCCAAAATTCTTCCTCGCAAGAAGAATCGGGGCCTTTTGATATGATTCTTTGTTCAATACAAAATCAGGATTTTCTTGCCCATTTTCATAACGCCAATCGTAAAAAAGAAATTGACCGAAACCTGTGCGTTCAACCCTTTTTAAAAACTGCTTCGGAATAATTGCGTCTGTATCCACATTGGCTGCATCTAAAGGAGCTACTACTCCAGTGACTGTTGATAAGGATTGCATGAAAGCCCCGCTCCTTTCAGTTGTTTAACATCCCACTTCCGGACATCAACAAAGTGTCCTGTGATTGCAGCCGCCGCGGCCATTTCCGGACTGACCAAATGGGTTCTGGCACCTCTGCCCTGGCGTCCTTCAAAGTTGCGGTTGGATGTTGAGGCACAGCGTTGTTCAGGTAGCACAATGTCGTCATTCATGCCAAGACACATGCTGCAGCCTGCTTCACGCCACTGGAATCCTGCCTGTAAGAAAATGTGATGAAGCCCTTCCTCTTCTGCCTGCTTTTTGACCAGCTGTGATCCAGGTACAACAAGTGCTTCGACCCTATCTGCCACCTGATATCCGTTCACAATTTTAGCCGCCTTCCGCAAATCCTCAATTCGGCTATTGGTGCAGGAGCCGATAAAAACGGTGTCTATTTCAATCTCTGTCATTAAGGTTTTAGGTGTTAGGTCCATATATTTTAAGGCCTTTTCGGCTGAACGCTTCTGCTCGTGGGGCAGTTCCTCTGGATCTGGAACTTTTTCGCTGATGCCAGCCACCTGGCCAGGATTTGTACCCCATGTAACCTGTGGTGACACCTCTCCTGCATCAAACTCAATCTTTAAATCGAATACCGCATCTTTATCAGTGGATAGCTTCTTCCATTCTGTCAGAGCAGCTTCCCACTCGGCAGAAGCTGGTGAATATTTTTTTCCTTTTAAATAAGAGAAGGTTGTTTGATCTGGTGAAATCAAGCCTGCACGCGCCCCCATCTCGATGCTCATATTACAGACTGTCATGCGTTCTTCCATCGAAAGACTGGTGATGCCTTCTCCGCGGTATTCGATAACATAGCCAGTCGCAAAATCATGTCCGTATCTCCCAATGATTGAAAGAATTAAATCCTTCGCAGTAGTTCCGGTCGGCAATTCACCTTTCACATCGAGTGCTAGCGTTTTTGCCTTATATTGCTTTAATGTTTGGGTGGCCAGAACATGCTCGACTTCACTTGTGCCGATTCCAAAAGCAAGAGCGCCAAATGCACCATGTGTGGATGTATGACTATCACCGCAGACAATCGTCTGTCCCGGCTGTGTGATGCCCTGTTCTGGTGCAATCACATGTACGATCCCTTGATTGGTGCTGTTTAAATCAAATAGTGTAATCCCGAATTCCTCGCAATTGGCCGCAAGGGTTTCAACCTGTTTTTTTGCAATTTCATCTTGGATCGGTAGGGAACGATTTCTTGTTGGGATACTGTGATCCATTGTAGCTACCGTTAAGTCCGGCCGCCGTACTTTGCGATTTTGCAAACGCAATCCTTCAAACGCTTGCGGTGAGGTGACTTCATGCACTAGATGGAGATCAATATATATAAGTGAAGGCTGATCTTCCTCCTCGATCACCACATGCTTCTCCCAAATTTTCTCGTATAAGGTTTTCCCCACAGTGAATCCTCCCTTAAATAATCTTCTTCTCCTCCAATGCTTTTAATGTTTCCAGATCATACCCTAACAGCTCATGATAGATTTCTTCGTTATGCTTGCCCATTACTTCGGGACCGACATGCTTAACCTCACCTGGTGTTCTGCTTAATTTCGGCACAATTCCTGGCATTGGAAATTCTCCAAGCTCTGGATGTTCCTTGTAAATAATCATGTCTCTTGCTTCATAATGCGGATCTTCCATTATGTCTTTGGCTGTATAGATTAATCCAGATGGAACACCTTTCTCTTCCAAAATCGCAAGCGCTTCTTTTGCAGGTAACGTTTTCGTCCATTCTTCAATCATGGAATCCAAAAGTTTCATATTTTCCCCTCTGGCATCATGTGTCGCAAAACGCGGATCTTCTGCCAACTCCGGCTGTTCCATTGCTGCACAAAGACGGCGGAACACCCCATCGGCATTGGCACCGATGACAATATACGTTTTATCTTCTGTAAAATAAATGTTGGATGGTGCGACACCAGGAAGAATATTGCCCATCCTTTCACGGATATAGCCTGATAATAGATAATCTGGAATGATGCTCTCCATGATCGAGAAAACGGATTCATATAAGGCTGTATCGACAACCTGCCCCCTGCCGGATTGTTCCCGTTCATGGATAGCCACAAGACAGCCAATTGCCGCAAACAGCGCCGCAAGTGTATCACCAACTGAGACGCCTATTCTGGAAGGTGGCCGATCCTTGAAACCGGTTACATTTCTAAGCCCGCCCATGGCCTCTCCCACACTTCCAAACCCTGCTCGGTGTTTATATGGTCCTGTTTGGCCAAATCCAGATGTCCGAACCATTACTAACTTTGGATTGATTTCAGAAAGTATTTCATAGGAGAGGTTCCACTTTTCCATTGTTCCTGGCCGAAAATTTTCAATGACGATATCTGCTTCTTTAATTAATTCTTTTAAAATTTCCTGTCCCTCTTCTTCACGCAAGTTCAGTGTAATGGACTTTTTGTTACGTGATTGAATTGGCCACCATAATCCGACTCCATCCTTTGACTTTCCCCAATAACGCATCGGATCTGATTTTCCTGGCGGCTCGACTTTAATTACTTCAGCACCAAAGTCCCCTAGTAAACGGCCAGTAAAAGGTCCGGCTAATAGCGTCCCCAATTCAATCACTCGTAAATCTTCTAATGGTAGCTTATGGTCTGCCATTTGCATCCTCCCTTTTTGTTATTTTTAGAATTTTTTAAATTATATATACAAATTTATTCGTTTGTATACAATGTGTCAACCACCTTTTTAAATAAAAGGATTTTTCGTTACTTTTTACCTAATTTTAACCGCTTACATACTATTATTCAGAAAATTCATTGAAGTGAAATTTATTTTTGTATACAATAGCCGTGAGGTGTTAGTATGGATGCATACAAATCAATTAGAGAAGCAATTATTCTTGGCAGATATGAACCAGGAATGCGTTTAGGGGAAGAAACCTTAGCACGGGAATTAAATCTGAGCAGAACGCCTATTAGAGAAGCGATTAAACAATTAGAAGCGGAAGGGCTTGTTGTTCCCTTCAAAAGAGGAGTTGGCGTCCGCAATTTTACCAAAGAAGATATTAAGGAAATCTATGATTTAAGGAGCTTGCTGGAAAGCTATGCAGCAAGCCAGGCAGCGATTAATCGCACAGAAGAAGATCTGGATTTACTGCTAACAGCCAACCAGTTGTATGAGGCCGCCATTCACCGCCATATTGAAGACGATTTACAAAGCATAAGCAATATCGTCAAAATGAATTCAAAATTTCATGATGGTATTGTTACTGCTGCTAAAAACAAACACTTATTTTTTCATATTTCAAAAGTTGTTGTTGTTCCGATGGTATTTCGTTCGTTCTATTGGTATACAGATTTTCAGCTGCGCCAATCGCTGGAGGTTCACAAAACGATCTTTCAAGCCATCCAGAATCAAGAGCCAGAACGTGCCCGCATTGCTATGCACGAGCATATTTTCCGTGGAAGAGATAATGTTTTAAAACATTTTGATGAGATCAAGGAGGCAGTAAAATGATTGAAGTTTGTGAAGTGGGTCCCCGTGATGGATTGCAAAATGAAAAGAAATTAGTATCTACTGAAGTAAAAGCTGAATTAATAACAAAATTAATTGATGCAGGCATTCGCAATATTGAAGCTGTCTCCTTCGTAAATCCTAAAGTTGTTCCGCAAATGGCTGATGCTGAAGAACTTTTGAAGCTTCTTCCCAAACGTGAGGATGTCCGCTATGGCGGGCTCGTCCTCAGCCGATCTGGATTGGAACGTGCGCTCCAAACAGATATCGATTTCCTCCATGTTGCCGTAACTACCAGTGATTCCTTTAATCTTCGCAATGCCAAAAGAACGGTTGATCAAGCGATTGATGAGCTTTCAAAGGTGATAAAAGAAGGTGCTGCAACATCAAAAGGAGTTTCAGGTATACTTGGAACAGCATTCGGCTGCCCGTTTGAAGGAAAAGTTCCCCTAACAAAAGTGTTAGCGGTTGCAGAAAGGTTCTTAAACGCCGGATGCTCAGAAATTACATTGGCTGATACTACCGGAATGGCTAACCCCATCCAGGTCCAAGGCGTGGTTTCCGCATTTTATGATCAGTTTGGCAAGGATTTATCGTTAGGGCTTCACTTCCATAATACTCGCGGTCTTGGACTCGCCAATATTCTAGCGGGTTATCAATCTGGGGTCCGCCGTTTCGACTCATCCATCGCTGGTCTTGGTGGCTGCCCTTTTGCCCCAAAAGCCGTCGGTAATGCCTGCACAGAAGACATGGTCAACATGTTCCATGGAATGGGAGTTGGAACAGGAACAGAGCTAGATCAACTAATTGATACGGCAATATGGCTTGAGAATCATATGGAGCGACCACTGGATGGGATGTTAATGAAAGCGAATTAAAAGATTTCCCCACTGGATATAATGCAGCACCTTTTTAAGGTTCAACTAAAAGTCTTTATATAAAACACAAATAGTGCAGCTCCATTTGAAATAGAATTCACCAAATGGAGCTGCACTATTATTGTTTGTAATTTTCACATTACCATGTCGTACGCCTTACAAGCTGTTGTTTGCTGGTTCATTATTGAGTTCTTTAATAGTCATAACAAACTGCATAGGCATTTTCAGTTATTTAATGAAAAAAACGTCCCTTTGAGTAGAAAGTTCTTTTAGAACACTCATAAAGAAAAAGCACCAGTTCCTTTTAAAGGTACTGGCACTTCGTTATTATGCAATTGTTTAGCGCGAAGCTTTTGGTGGCTGACATGCATCACACTTGCGCTGGTGATTATTTTTAAACTTCGTAAATGTTTTTTCGAATTGGCTGCCACATGCACATTGAAATTGCAATTTTTGCGAGAATCCGTGATATTCTGTCGTTAGCAGCTTGCTTTCTGAATTTTTCTCAACAAACTCTTTAATTTTACTAATTGTCCATCGTTTATTCATTTTCTTACACCTCTATAGTTGATCAGTATGCGGTGGCTCTAGTGACATCCGCATAAGGAAAAGTCTACTTATCGCAAGCTCCTCATTATATCATGTACTGTCATACAATTAAACAGATGAAAGGTGCCTAATATTATTCTTCCTATCCAAAAGAGGGAATCTTTCGAGCAGAAGCTGCCTTATAATACATTAGTCAGCTGGTTATGTCCCCGGGTTTAACTTGCAGTAGCATTGATAGTAAATAATCTATGAATGAATTTCCCCTCCCTTAAACAAACTAACCTTATGTCTAAAAGGTGGAGTTGAGTACTGTTGCATATTGGGAAATTCGAGTCGATTATGTGGAGTATTGCCTTTCCTGGATTTAGTCAATTATTAACTGGTCATTATATTAAAGGAATCTTTTTTGTTCTTTCAGAAGTCATTATTAATATGAACAGCAATTTCAATCTTGCTATCATGTTTAGCTTTATTGGAGATTTTAATCAGGCTTATTCTGTTACAGATTATCAGTGGCTTTTGTTTTATGCCTGTTTATACTTTTTTGCGATGTGGGATGGCTATAGAACGGCAATGCCTTCTGAAGAAAAGTTATCTTTTCTCCCATTCGTTTTCTCTGCTTATTTTGTAACAGTGGGTGTTTTTTATTGCACGAAATTTAAATTATTCGGCACTTTAATTGGTCCAGTTTTTATCCCCATGCTCTTTGTAATCCCTGGTTTAGTGATTGGATTTACGCTGAGGGCAATTATTCTTAAGGTATCCCAAAGAAGAAGTTTTGTCTGACTTCATTTGGGTTCTGTTCTTCTAATTGGTATGACATTTTCCGTAAAGAACAGATCTAGTAGCGGAAACAGCATCGCATCAGACTCGAATACGAAAAAAACCGTCGAACTAGTACAAATGAGTATACGTTCAACGGCTTTTTCTCTTTCTATATAAAATATTTAGCTATTCGGTTCTATATGAATGTGCACATTATATACACCATGCCTATCCATTAGTGTATGCTCAATCGTATCTGCAATGTCATGGGCTTTTTTAATGTCTAAGGTGGAGTTTACTAGGATCTCAACATCCACAACCTCATTGTTTCCATAGCTTCTGCCCCTTATTTCCTTAATCCCTTTGACACCATCTACCCTTAATATTTCGGTTTTGTATACATTCAATTTTTCTTCATCAAATCCATCAGACAATTCATGAGTAGCATGCTTGAAAATGCCCCAAGCTGTTTTGCATATAATGAGTCCAACAATAAATGCCGTGATCGGATCTAACCAAGGCATGTTTAATTGGGAGCCAAAAATACCTATTGCGGTACCGATACTTACCCATGCATCTGAAATATTGTCTTTCGCCGCTGACATAACGGCGGAACTGTTAATTTTTTCGGCCAGCTTTTTGTTGTAGCGGTATACAAAATACATAACAACCGCCGATAGCAGTCCAACGTAAGCCGCAACGAT
>NZ_LT800494.1:3625366-3629166 GCF_900166665.1 Cytobacillus gottheilii
AACAACCGCCGATAGCAGTCCAACGTAAGCCGCAACGATATCAGGTGATTCACTTTCCCCTTCAAACACAGAAGTTCCCGCATCAATCAGGACCTGAATTCCAACAGCCATCATAATAAATGAGGCAACCATGCTTGCAATGCCTTCACTCTTCCAATGGCCATATGTATGATTCCCATCTGGTGGTCTTTGTGCAACTCTTAATCCAATTAACACAGCAACCGAAGCAATGATATCTGTTGTATTATTTAATCCGTCTGCTTTTAAAGCAGCGGAATCACTCATGTACCCTACTAGAAGCTTGAATATAGAAAGGACAATATAAGCAACTATACTAATAATCGCTCCTCTTTCCCCTAATTTTAAATCTTTATATTTTTGTTCTTCCATCCAATCAACTCCCTGTCAACCATCGAACTATATAGTAACAAGCCGTAATCGTGTGAGTCTAGAGAAACCTTTTTGACCGTTTTTATAAAAGATAGGAGAAGGTAACTAAGTTGGTTGAGGTCAAAACTGCTTATGTCAGAGTTTTTAGGGACAGGTTCCTCGGTTCATTCATATTAGTATCCATTTCAAGTTAAATAAGCGGAGATTTTCCGCCTATTTGCCATTTGGAGCTCTTTTTGGCGAAAATAAGCGGAGATTTTCCGGTTAAGTCTAGTAAAACCGGTCATTTTCACATATTTTGAGGAAATAGTCGGAATCCCTCCCTCTATTTTGGCTATTTTTTGAGCTTTCTTAGAAATAAGGGGAATTTCTCCGCTTATCGACAAAATCTCTATGTTTTTGTATTTTCGTGGACAGGTTCCCACGTTCATCCCACTTCTGCTCTAACTTCATCACTATTACAAATATAAAAAGTAGCCCTTCAATTAATTCCCCTTTAATTATTTGAATCATTTCAGTAGTTGATTACCTTGCGAAAATAAGGGAAGTAAGTGTTATAAGTTTCTATTTTATTAAAAATCACTTACATCAGGAGGAATTTTTAATATGAAAGCTGTTACTTTCCAAGGTGCAAAAGATATTCAGGTTAAAGAGGTAGCGAATCCAAAGATTGAAAAAAGTGATGACCTTATTATTCGAGTGACATCTACAGCTATTTGCGGATCAGATCTTCATATTTATCAAGGAGCTCTTCCGGCATCCAAAGATTATGTGATTGGTCATGAACCGATGGGAATTGTTGAAGAAGTGGGTCCAAGTGTGGAGAAAGTAAAAAAAGGCGATCGTGTTGTACTTCCTTTTAATATCTCCTGTGGACACTGTCATTATTGTGCCAATGATATGGAAAGTCAGTGTGACAACTCTAATACAAATGCGCATGTGGACACAGGCGGTTATTTTGGATTTACAGAACGATATGGAGGCTATCAAGGCGGACAAGCCGAATTGCTCCGTGTGCCATTCGGTAATTTTGTACCCTTTGTGATTCCTGAATCTGTCGAGCTTGAAGATGAGTCCCTGCTCTTTATGTCGGATGTGCTCCCGACAGCGTATTGGAGTGTTGAAAGCGGCGGTGTCAAAAAAGGAGATACCGTTGTGGTTTTAGGGTGCGGTCCAATCGGCTTAATGACACAAAAGTTCGCATGGATGAAAGGTGCAAAACGTGTCATTGCTGTGGATAATGTAGCGTATCGCTTAAATCATGCCAAGAAAATGAATCAAGTCGAAGTTATTAACTTTGATGACCATGAGGACACAGGTGCATATATTGCGGAAATCACAAAAGGTGGAGCAGATGTTGTCATTGATTGCGTCGGAATGGATGGCAAAAAGAATCCTCTGGAAGTGGTTGAGCAAAAATTAAAACTTTCAGGCGGTACAACAAGTGCAATTCGAATCGGAATGAAGGCCATTAAAAAGTTCGGCACCTTGCAGGTTACGGGTGTATATGGTTCCATGTACAACCACTTCCCGCTCGGCAATCTGTTTGAAAGAAATATTACCCTTAAAATGGGACAGGCTCCTGTCATTCATTACATGCCAATGCTCTTTGACATGATTAAGGAAGGCAAGTTTGACCCAACGGAAATTATTACACATAATCTGCCATTACACATGGCCAGTGAAGCCTATAAGACATTTAATGACCATGAAGATGAGTGTATTAAAGTGGTGCTGAAGCCTTAACTGATTTTATATTCAAGTATGTTTGTTCCATCTGGCTTTTGACTCTCAATATCAACGGGATTAGGCTTTTCCCTTGGCAACCCATCGGCGGATTAGGCTTTTCCCTTGGCAACCCATCGGCGGCTCAGCCTTTCCACTATTCCATCGTGTATTAATTGATAATAATTTAAAAATAGTAAGAGCCTTGCTGCAGTTAATGCAGCAAGGCTCTTACTAATATTTGCACCCCTAATAAATTTAGCTATAACTATTTATACATAGGGTCAGTATAACTGCTCAATGAAATATTTATTATTGAACTTTCTTAGAAGAAAGTCAGATTTTTAAATTAATTAATAGATCGATACTTTTGTCTTTCCTCAGTAATAAAAAAATTCTAATCGCTGCACAATGTCTTTTAAAGTTCATTATAATTAATTAACCGATGAATATGGACAGCTAAATACGCTAATTCCTCGTTAGGGATTGTTTTTTTATTTACTTGCTCAATATATTCTTTAATTTTAAATGCTCCTGACATTGCTTCCGGGTACAAAGTTGCTATTTGTTCAAATAGTACATTATCTTTGTCATCAATCATCTTATTTGCATAAAAACGTTCTACAAAAAATTTAACATGAGTAATAAATCTCGTATAATGTATATTTTCATTGTTTGTATTAATATTAAATGTATATCGGACTAAGTTAACGATGCTTCCAATCATCTTAGCAATTCTCATTCCATTGTTAGAGGAATCCTTTTTTTCTCCTTGAGCATTAATTAAATGAAAGGCGATATTCGCTGCTTCTTCTATAGGCAGTTCAAGTTCCAGTCTTTCGTTCAATAGATTAAGGGCAAATACACCAATTTCAAACTCCTCAGTATAATAATTTTTGATCTCCCAATAGACACGGTTCGTAATATTTATATTTTTGTTAAACCTTTCTACCGCAAAATTCAAGTGATCCATTAGGGTAAAATATATACCCGTATTAAGATTGGTATTCAATTTCTTTTCAGCATAAGACACAATTTGCTGAGTCAGTTCGATAAAAACTGGTGGAATAGAGTCCAATAAACCCAAAAATTCTTTTGCCTTTAGGTTTTCAATCGGAATAAACATTTGATCAACTTCTTGATCCGAAATTACGCTGCCAGCTTTCTTTCCATAACCAATCCCTTTTCCAAAGAGAATCGATTCTTTCTTATGTTCATCTTCTACTAGCACAACACTGGAATTCAACACTTTTTTTATTGTTATCATGGTATTCTCCTTTCAGTGGAAGGATTTCATAGTCGGTCCCTTAAGAACGGGGAAAAAGCAGCTATTAGCACAATTTTTCAGATCATACTAATAGCTACTTGCCTATGATTTTAGATTTATTCTAAATTCTCACCGTTTGTTTCAATCACTTTTTTGTACCAATAGAAGGAATCTTTCTTAATTCTTTTAAAAGTACCTTTACCTTCATCATCTATATCAACATATATGAATCCGTACCTTTTTTTCATTTCCCCCGTACTTGCTGCAATTAAATCGATAGGTCCCCACATTGTGTACCCCATGACTGGAACTCCGTCAATCTCAATTGCTTTCTTTATTTCACTAATATGTTCTCTTAAATATTCAATCCGATATGGATCATGGATACTTCCATCTTCAACTTTATCTACTGCGCCTA
>NZ_LT800494.1:3632707-3720333 GCF_900166665.1 Cytobacillus gottheilii
CAACTCCCTGTCAACCATCGAACTATATAGTAACAAGCCGTAATCGTGTGAGTCTAGAGAAACCTTTTTGACCGTTTTTATAAAAGATAGGAGAAGGTAACTAAGTTGGTTGAGGTCAAAACTGCTTATGTCAGAGTTTTTAGGGACAGGTTCCTCGGTTCATTCATATTAGTATCCATTTCAAGTTAAATAAGCGGAGATTTTCCGCCTATTTGCCATTTGGAGCTCTTTTTGGCGAAAATAAGCGGAGATTTTCCGGTTAAGTCTAGTAAAACCGGTCATTTTCACATATTTTGAGGAAATAGTCGGAATCCCTCCCTCTATTTTGGCTATTTTTTGAGCTTTCTTAGAAATAAGGGGAATTTCTCCGCTTATCGACAAAATCTCTATGTTTTTGTATTTTCGTGGACAGGTTCCCACGTTCATCCCACTTCTGCTCTAACTTCATCACTATTACAAATATAAAAAGTAGCCCTTCAATTAATTCCCCTTTAATTATTTGAATCATTTCAGTAGTTGATTACCTTGCGAAAATAAGGGAAGTAAGTGTTATAAGTTTCTATTTTATTAAAAATCACTTACATCAGGAGGAATTTTTAATATGAAAGCTGTTACTTTCCAAGGTGCAAAAGATATTCAGGTTAAAGAGGTAGCGAATCCAAAGATTGAAAAAAGTGATGACCTTATTATTCGAGTGACATCTACAGCTATTTGCGGATCAGATCTTCATATTTATCAAGGAGCTCTTCCGGCATCCAAAGATTATGTGATTGGTCATGAACCGATGGGAATTGTTGAAGAAGTGGGTCCAAGTGTGGAGAAAGTAAAAAAAGGCGATCGTGTTGTACTTCCTTTTAATATCTCCTGTGGACACTGTCATTATTGTGCCAATGATATGGAAAGTCAGTGTGACAACTCTAATACAAATGCGCATGTGGACACAGGCGGTTATTTTGGATTTACAGAACGATATGGAGGCTATCAAGGCGGACAAGCCGAATTGCTCCGTGTGCCATTCGGTAATTTTGTACCCTTTGTGATTCCTGAATCTGTCGAGCTTGAAGATGAGTCCCTGCTCTTTATGTCGGATGTGCTCCCGACAGCGTATTGGAGTGTTGAAAGCGGCGGTGTCAAAAAAGGAGATACCGTTGTGGTTTTAGGGTGCGGTCCAATCGGCTTAATGACACAAAAGTTCGCATGGATGAAAGGTGCAAAACGTGTCATTGCTGTGGATAATGTAGCGTATCGCTTAAATCATGCCAAGAAAATGAATCAAGTCGAAGTTATTAACTTTGATGACCATGAGGACACAGGTGCATATATTGCGGAAATCACAAAAGGTGGAGCAGATGTTGTCATTGATTGCGTCGGAATGGATGGCAAAAAGAATCCTCTGGAAGTGGTTGAGCAAAAATTAAAACTTTCAGGCGGTACAACAAGTGCAATTCGAATCGGAATGAAGGCCATTAAAAAGTTCGGCACCTTGCAGGTTACGGGTGTATATGGTTCCATGTACAACCACTTCCCGCTCGGCAATCTGTTTGAAAGAAATATTACCCTTAAAATGGGACAGGCTCCTGTCATTCATTACATGCCAATGCTCTTTGACATGATTAAGGAAGGCAAGTTTGACCCAACGGAAATTATTACACATAATCTGCCATTACACATGGCCAGTGAAGCCTATAAGACATTTAATGACCATGAAGATGAGTGTATTAAAGTGGTGCTGAAGCCTTAACTGATTTTATATTCAAGTATGTTTGTTCCATCTGGCTTTTGACTCTCAATATCAACGGGATTAGGCTTTTCCCTTGGCAACCCATCGGCGGATTAGGCTTTTCCCTTGGCAACCCATCGGCGGCTCAGCCTTTCCACTATTCCATCGTGTATTAATTGATAATAATTTAAAAATAGTAAGAGCCTTGCTGCAGTTAATGCAGCAAGGCTCTTACTAATATTTGCACCCCTAATAAATTTAGCTATAACTATTTATACATAGGGTCAGTATAACTGCTCAATGAAATATTTATTATTGAACTTTCTTAGAAGAAAGTCAGATTTTTAAATTAATTAATAGATCGATACTTTTGTCTTTCCTCAGTAATAAAAAAATTCTAATCGCTGCACAATGTCTTTTAAAGTTCATTATAATTAATTAACCGATGAATATGGACAGCTAAATACGCTAATTCCTCGTTAGGGATTGTTTTTTTATTTACTTGCTCAATATATTCTTTAATTTTAAATGCTCCTGACATTGCTTCCGGGTACAAAGTTGCTATTTGTTCAAATAGTACATTATCTTTGTCATCAATCATCTTATTTGCATAAAAACGTTCTACAAAAAATTTAACATGAGTAATAAATCTCGTATAATGTATATTTTCATTGTTTGTATTAATATTAAATGTATATCGGACTAAGTTAACGATGCTTCCAATCATCTTAGCAATTCTCATTCCATTGTTAGAGGAATCCTTTTTTTCTCCTTGAGCATTAATTAAATGAAAGGCGATATTCGCTGCTTCTTCTATAGGCAGTTCAAGTTCCAGTCTTTCGTTCAATAGATTAAGGGCAAATACACCAATTTCAAACTCCTCAGTATAATAATTTTTGATCTCCCAATAGACACGGTTCGTAATATTTATATTTTTGTTAAACCTTTCTACCGCAAAATTCAAGTGATCCATTAGGGTAAAATATATACCCGTATTAAGATTGGTATTCAATTTCTTTTCAGCATAAGACACAATTTGCTGAGTCAGTTCGATAAAAACTGGTGGAATAGAGTCCAATAAACCCAAAAATTCTTTTGCCTTTAGGTTTTCAATCGGAATAAACATTTGATCAACTTCTTGATCCGAAATTACGCTGCCAGCTTTCTTTCCATAACCAATCCCTTTTCCAAAGAGAATCGATTCTTTCTTATGTTCATCTTCTACTAGCACAACACTGGAATTCAACACTTTTTTTATTGTTATCATGGTATTCTCCTTTCAGTGGAAGGATTTCATAGTCGGTCCCTTAAGAACGGGGAAAAAGCAGCTATTAGCACAATTTTTCAGATCATACTAATAGCTACTTGCCTATGATTTTAGATTTATTCTAAATTCTCACCGTTTGTTTCAATCACTTTTTTGTACCAATAGAAGGAATCTTTCTTAATTCTTTTAAAAGTACCTTTACCTTCATCATCTATATCAACATATATGAATCCGTACCTTTTTTTCATTTCCCCCGTACTTGCTGCAATTAAATCGATAGGTCCCCACATTGTGTACCCCATGACTGGAACTCCGTCAATCTCAATTGCTTTCTTTATTTCACTAATATGTTCTCTTAAATATTCAATCCGATATGGATCATGGATACTTCCATCTTCAACTTTATCTACTGCGCCTAATCCATTTTCAACAATCATTAAAGGGATTTGGTAGCGGTCATATAAAAGATTTAATGCATAGCGAAGGCCCATAGGATCAATGGTCCATCCCCATTCAGTTGTTGGAAGGTGAGGGTTTTTATAGCCTGTCTTTACACCATTTAAACCTTCGAAGTTTAAATTTGTTTCCTTCCCAACCACGTGAGTTGCATAATAACTAAATGATAAGAAATCGACTTTTCCTTCTAATAATTCTTCTAGATCACCATCTTGAATTGGTAATACGATTCCTTTGCGTTCAAATTCCTTCAGTTTGTATGCTGGGTAATACCCGCGACACTGAACATCACAATAAAACAGCATTTTGTGCATAAAATCAT
The DNA here is from genome assembly GCF_900166665.1 of Cytobacillus gottheilii. Lineage (GTDB taxonomy): Bacteria > Bacillota > Bacilli > Bacillales > Cytobacillaceae > Cytobacillus > Cytobacillus gottheilii_A. The sequence goes on from NZ_LT800494.1 coordinate 3,636,473, forward strand.
TAACTGTCTGCATATCTTCCGGATCAGGGCTATTTGGGTAAGCAACATGTCCAGCATACATCATTCCAACCTGATTATCCGGATCCATTTCATGAGCTAGATGTACAGCTTTTGCACTTGCTAAAAATTGATGGTAGGCAGCGGTCATTCTTACTTGCTCATCATTTGACTTGATAGCACCAGCCATCCAAGGCTTCGTTGACATGACATTAATCTCATTAAAAGTAAGCCAATATTTCACTTTGCCTTTATATCGGTTAAAGAGAGTTTGGCAATAGCGAACATAAAAATCAACAACTTTTCGATTTTCCCATGACCCGTACTTTAGTAAACCTAATGGTGTTTCAAAATGCGATATGGTTACTAAAGGCTCAATTCCATATTGCTGGCACGTATCAAAAACCTCATCATAGAATTTTAATCCTTCTTCATTTGGTAATTCCTCATCTCCATTTGGAAAAATACGTGACCAGTTGATTGATAACCGATAGCATTTAAAACCCATTTCAGCAAACAATGCGATATCTTCCTGAAAACGATGGTAATGATCAATGGCATTGTGACTAGGATAGTATGTTCCTTCGATTACACCATTTGTGACTTCTCTTGGCACTCCATGCACACCAGTTGTCATGACATCAGCCGTACTTAATCCTTTCCCACCACTAAGATAAGCACCTTCAACTTGATTGGCGGCAGTTGCACCACCCCATAAAAAATTTCTTGGAAATCCTTTTGACATGTCTCTGTTCTCCTCCTACCCTGTGCCTATTTTGAAGCTACAGTCATTAACATTTCTTCCTTACCTGCATTTTCTGTTTCTGGAACGATTACTGAATAACGATCTTGATTCGTTACAACAATTACAGTCGTTGGATCGTAACCTTCTTCAATGATCTTTTCTATATCAAATTTCACTAATAAATCTCCAGCTTTCACTTCATCATCGACCTTTACCTGAGCTTCGAAATATTTACCGCCTAATTGAACTGTATCTATTCCAATATGGAATAATAGCTCAGCACCATTTTCCAACTCCATGCCCAGCGCATGGTTTGTATCAAATATCATTTTAATAACACCGTCAGCAGGAGCATATAATTCACCTATTGATGGGATTACAGCCATTCCATCCCCCATAATTTTTGTAGAAAACACAGCATCATCGACTTCTGATAGTGGGATAACTTTCCCTTGAACTGGTTGATTTAAAATCACTTCTTCACTAATATTTACACTTTTAATGGGTGTATTTTCCTTGTCTTGCTCTTTGCTGCTTGCTGTATGTTCGGGAAGTTCCTTATCTTTCCATGATATAAGAGTAATCAGAAAAGATGTTGCAAATGAGATAATCAAGCCAATAATTGCAAAAAGGATATTTTTTGGATTATCAGGCTGTACGAATATTGTAATGCTGGCAATACTAGGATTTGCTAATGCATAAGCTGCTACGCTTAATACTCCCAAACTAAGACCACCAATTAAACTTGAAATGATTACTCCAATTAATATTGGTTTTCTCTGCAGAGTTACACCATACAATGCTGGTTCAGTGATACCAAAGAATGCAGATATCCCCCCAGATAATGAGATAGATTTTAATGATTTGTTTTTTGTTTTAAAAGATAAAGCAAGGTTCGCACCTGACTCAGCCATATTGTGTGCTAATAAAGCAGGAATCACAAGTCCTTCGCTTCCTGATGAAGAAAGAGATGAAATACCATATGGAACAAGAACTTTATGCATGCCTGTGGCAATCATAAAAGGTAGAAGAGCTGCCACAAGGCCTACTGTGATCCATCCGATTTTTGCATATATGAATAAAATTCCTGAAGTCATAGCCGTTCCGAGTTGAAAACCTAATGGTCCTAATACTAATAATGTTAACGGAACTGTAACAAGCAGAGACATCATTGGTACAAAGAAGACACGAATTGGCTTCGGTGAAATTTTTGTAAAAAGTCTTTCCATAAAAGCATAAAGAATGACACCTAATATAGATGGAAAAATCTGTGATGAATAGTTAACATTTGTTATAGAAAAAGATAAGAAACTAGCTCCTTCTTGCATTAGGGTTAACATATTAGGAAATAAAAGCATACTCATTGCCGCCATTGCTGCAGTTATATGATCAACTTTTAAAGCTTTAGCTACAGTAAAAGCAACTAATATGGGTAAAAAGTAAAAAACAGAATCACTAATGTAAGTTAAGATTAGATATGTCTGCCCTTCAGCATTGACAAGATTCAGCGTTGAAAGCATAAGTAAAATAGCCTTTAAGATACCCGCACCAGCCATTGCAGGAACTAACGGCTGAAATACATTAACAATAAAGTCTAATACAACAGGTCCAATTTTTTTCTTTTTACTTGGAGAATTATTATTATCATTCTCCTGTTGTCCAAATTTACCCATTTTTATTAATTCATCATAAACTTCAAGAACATTGTTCCCTATTATGACTTGGAACTGACCTTTGTTTACTACCTCTAATACTCCTTGAACTTTTTTAAGTTCATCTATATTCACTTTGCTGTCATCAGCAAGTGTAAAGCGCAATCTCGTTGCACAATGACCTAAGTGAACCACATTATTCTCTCCACCAACGGACTTCAGTATGTCGGCTGCTGTTTTTTTGTAATCCATTTAAATTTCTCCTTTATTAAAAGCAAATTAATAATACGCTTACATTCTTAACAAAACAAAAAGGCAGGATCCAAAAAAGACATACATAAGAATATCATATAAGAAATATGATTATTCTAGTCTTTTAAAGGATCCTGCCTGCATTACCAGTCACATGTCCAGTTATTTAATTTGTTTTGTTAATTGTATTATATTTTATTTATGTTAAAAATACAATAAAAAAATAAAGCCCTTTCATTGGAAAATTTTCATATAACTTTCATACTCCTTATATAAATATCTTTCTCTTCATTAGCCAAATACCTACTTCGTATTTAGAATAAACCTCTAAGTTAAAACCTTTTTATTCAACAGACCTGCTGCATTTTTCAAATCGAAGAAGCTGCCTGATTGTCAGCTAAGTTTTAATTGTTTTCATGCTTGAAATAAAAAAATAATGTTTATCCCATTAAACAGTATGAGTAGGAGTTAATTTTTTCTTTTTCCTTTTTTTCATCCTGATTATTGAAATATACAGGACTCGGGTCTTCAGTTTCATTTAGGTTATGATCATTAAAATATATAGATTTAAACATAAATATCCGAATGATTAGGATTATTTAATTCCCATCCATTCGGATATATCATTAAATTTAATTCTTATGTCCGAGCCTCACTGGATTACCATTTAATCTTATATTTCCTAACAACCGGAATCCACATCTCACCATATACCAACCCATCCTTTTGTTCCATCACAACAGCTGCATTGGGACCTCCAACATAGGATACATCCGTTACTTCCATCAACACTTCTCCAAAAGCAATTCCTTCGCCCAAGGGGCAGTCGTTTTAAAGGTTTTCAAGTCAAAGACTTCTTATTCTGTACATGTATTTCTTTTACTGAAGCATTTTCCTCAGTTGGCGGATGTCTCTGATTGGGGACTGGCCAAACCTGCGGCTGTATTCCCTGCTGAAATGGGACGGACTTTCATATCCTACTTGGAATGCAGCCTCTGCTGCTTCCATATTTTCTGTTAATAGCAATCGGCGTGCTTCCTGCAATCGCAGCTGTTTCTGATACTGTATGGGACTCATGCCTGTAACATCCTTGAAGTGACTGTAAAACGATGAGGAGCTCATTCTAGCTTCTTTCGCCAGTTCTTCCACCTTTATAGGCTTTGCGAACTCCCGATTCAGAACTCCAATCACATCTGCGATCCTCTGGCCTTGACTGCCTACTAGTGCAAAGTGCTTCAATGAATTATTCTGGTCATTTTGCAGAATACGGTAAACAATTTCACGTTTGATATTGGAGGCTAGGACTGGTATATCCTGAGGAGTTTCAAGAAGCTTAATCAGCCGCAATACAGCTTCAAGAAGCGAATCATCCACCCGATTAATTTCCAGACCAAGACCAGGAGAACGGTTTGGTATTTCTTGATTTGAAGATTGTATAACTTCAAAAATCTGATTCATGTCAAGCTGCAGACTTATACATAGATATGGTTCTTCATGCGAGGCCGATACAACCTGCCCTTTGATCGGCAAATGAACGGAAGCAGTCAAATAGCTTGCCGAATCATATATAAAACTCTCTTTTTCGAGCATAACCAGTTTCGAACCCTGCGCAACAACACATAGGGAAGGCTCGTAAATAGAGTATATAGGTTCAGAGATTTGTGAAGCACGAATAATCTGCAAGCCTTGGATCGCCGTCTCATGTGTGCCATCACTTGCTGCTTCCCTATTCAGTAAATGAGCTAATTCCTTAACCTGGTCCATGAACAACCCCTCCATATTTTCCAATAACTGTTCATTCACTCTTTTTCTTCATCCTATCTCTTATTGGAGGATTAGGCAATAATTATATATCTTCCGGCTACCTCCTTCTGTTAGCTGCAGTTCATAATTAACTTATGGTCACACACTTCAATTGGAGGGAGTGAATTTGATCAGGTTTCTATTAGTGGCTTTCTTGTTCATCCTATCTGTCATTCCAATTCTGCCAAGATTGGACTGCAAGCCCTCTTGTAAACCTAAAAGGAGATGGAGAAATGAAAAAAGAAAATATGAATTCACATCCTTATGTGGGCATGTGGGTAACAGCGGACGGGTTTATTCGGCATGAATTGCTTCCAAATGGGAGATATGACGAAGCCCGCGGTAACCGCAAAAGCGCCTATCAAGGCGGATATACAGTCACAGGCAATCATATCGATTATATCGATGATACAGGCTTCACTGCGGACGGTGATTTTATCAACGGCGTTTTGTATCATGCCGGTATGGTGCTCTATCGAGAAGAACTGAAGGAAGGGAGCCAGGAATAATGTCTTTACTTAATGGAAAAGTGGTTGTAATAACTGGTGCTAGCAGCGGAATTGGTGAAAATGCTGCACGAATGCTCGCAAATCAAGGTGTTCATCTTGTGATTGGAGCAAGGCGCGTGGATAGACTAGAAGCATTGGCATCAGATATTCGTGCTGATGGCGGTTCTGTAGCTGTTCAGCTTCTAGACGTTACAGATTTAGAACAGATGCAGGCATTGATTGAACTAGCCAAAAATCGTTATGGACGAGTGGATGCGGTTATTAATAATGCTGGTGTGATGCCGCTCTCACCGCTGGAAGCATTGAAGATCGAAGAGTGGAATCGTATGATTGATGTGAATATTCGTGGTGTACTCCATGGCATAGCTGCAGGTCTTCCTGTTATGAAAAAACAGGGTTTTGGGCATTTCATTAATATTGCTTCCATCGGCGCCTATGAAGTATCGCCAACAGCAGCTGTTTATTGTGCAACCAAATATGCTGTACGCGCGATAACAGATGGATTACGTTTAGAGACTGCAGCTCAAGGCATCCGTGTTACTCTCGTATCGCCCGGAGTAACAGAATCCGAATTAGCCGAAAGCATTACAGACAATGAAGCAAAAGAAGTCATGAAGGAATATCGGCGTATCGCTCTGCCAGCCGCGGCTATAGCCAGCGCAATTGTCTATGCGCTGGAGCAGCCAGAAAATGTCGATGTAAGTGAAATGATCATTAAACCGGTTGTATGAGGAATGGCTTAGAGAGTGAAGGACAATATAGAAATAATATGTATCTGTGAGAATTTATAAGAGTAAAATAGATATAGTAACCAATACAGAATTGAGCTTTTTTAAGCACTGAAAATCATAATGAAGGTTTCCGTTATGATTTTCAGTGCTGTTTTCATATACTTTGTACAATCTTTGAAAATGAAATCCTATATATGTTAGTAACCATTAAGTACACTAGTCACTTTAAATTTATAACATCCGAACGTTTTCCAGCTCCAGTCTGTTTAACCAGTTAAGAACAAGTGCATGAAAGAGGTCCGGTTATTCAATTTGCAGATTGTGGCCAGCCATATCAAGCACGGCAAACGCTGCTCTTGGGTATTCCTCCATCAGCTCCCATGTATCCTGATATCCAACTATATGGTCCTGAAGGCCAGTGATGATTAGAGTGGGGTATTCCAATTTAAATGAAATGTAGAAACTAAAACCATATCCATTCTGTTGTATTTCGTGGCTTCTAACATATCATCCGAGTTTTGAATAGATGGCTGTGACGCGGACTTCCCCATCCCTGGAAAGTCTATGTATATTCTCTTCCACCCGGTTCGTTGATCAAATAACGGCTCCATTGCATGAAACATCACCTGATGATTCATACAATGGAGCTTTATAAATTCACCTGTATATTTTCGCATAAAAAGGATAAAAAGTTTTTTTGTTAAAAGTAAACAAGAATAAATTTTTTTTAAAAACCTTGTTTATATTATACTTTCTGAAGAAAGAAAAGACAGCTGAAGAAGAAGATCTTCTCATCAGCTGCCTTTAATAATCTTAATATCTGCTTAACCGTTCGGCTCAGTTTGCTTCCTTGAGCGAATAAATAGTAATGCTACAAGCGCACCAGCAAATGCCACGATTCCTAAATAAAAGAATGCTTGCTGATAGCCTTCATTAAGACTGGCTACAGTAGTTCCTCCTGTTGTTGAGGAAGCTGCAGCTGCAAGGGAAACCATGATGGCTAAGCCTACTGCAGAGCCAATTTGGTAAGTGGTATTGTATAATCCAGATGCAAGTCCTGATTCCTCTGACTTTGCCTCAGACACAGCCGCTGTAGTTGCCGGAAGATAGGCAAGTGCATTACCAAGTGCAGCCAATAACAGCGCAATAAACACATCACTCCAATAATCCCCGTTGACTGTATTCCCTGCAAGCAGCAGCCCGGACACTCCAAGGATGATAAAGCCTGCAGCCATTGTGATTTTCATGCCAAACTTCGCCATTACCTTTTCTGCTAGTACAATCATAAAAATAGCCATAAGAATTGGTGCAGGCAGCATGCCCATCGCAGCCATGAAAGGTTCAAACTTCAGCACCTGCTGCAAATACAGGATTAGAAAATAGATTAGCGGAAACCATGAAGCTGATAGCAAAACAAGTGAAATATTCCCTGCAGACAGGTTAGGTGTTTTAAAGATCCTGAAAGGAACGAGAGGTTCTTTTCTAGAGACCTGGATAAAGATAAAGATTATGAATAATACAGCTCCAATGACCAATGGCCATATAGTAGAGGCTGCCTGCCAGCCGCTATGCTCAGCAGTTACGATCCCATAAACGAGCAGCACTAGTGATGCTGTAATAGAAATAGCACCCGCATAATCGATGCGGCCCGCTTTAGGTGTACCTTTTTTCAAGAGCTTAGGAGCTAGTAAGAAAACGATAATACCGACAGGAACATAAAACAGCAATGTCCAGCGCCAGCTAAGCAGCTGCGTAAGAACTCCTCCAAGAACAATTCCCAGTGAACCTCCAGCAGCGCCGGAAAGTCCCCAGAAAGCTAACGCTTTGCCCAGTTCTTTCTTATTAGCTGAAAACAAAAGCATAATAATAGAAAGAGCGGCAGGTGCAATTAAAGCAGAACCGGCACCTTGGATCCCTCTTGCTATATTTAGTGACATCTCATTCCATGCTAAACCAGCGAATAAGGAGGATATTGTTAAAATTGTTACCCCCCACATAAAAATGCGGCGCTGACCCAGCAGATCGGCAAGCTTACCTCCCAATAATAAAAGACCGCCAAACATGATTAGAAATGCATTCATTACCCATTGCAAGTCAGCTTCTGTATAGCCTAGCGCATCTTTAATGGACGGCAAAGCGACTTGGATAATCGCAGAATCCATCATTACTAAGAAATTAGCAAAACATAGCAGAGCAAGTGCCTTCCAACGGTTAGGATCTGGCTGTGCAAGTGATTGTGTATGTGTTGACATGATTATTCCTCCTGTTCAAATTTACTAATATAAGATTTAAAGTTTGCTTCCGCTCACCACATACCGTATAGGGGTATATATATTCCAAAAAACTACTGCTTATATGAAAATAAGCAGTCTGGCATAAAGATAACTTTTTATTATTATTTGCTATTTCTCACTTCGATTACGTATGGATATGCATGAACTTGACCGCCAAATTTAAATTCCGCCCAAAGCTTATATAAACCCGGCTCATCAAACTGTGTCTGAAATACCGCTTTATCGGCTGAAGCTGGATGGACATGGATATACTTCTCTCCTGCTTCGTCTAAAATGACCACATGACCTAATGCACCTAAATACGCTTCTGGTTTCTCATCCTTTACATCAAAATGAAAAGCAATCTCTTTGTTGACTTCAAATGTGTGCGGTGTTAATTCAACGGCTTTCCCATTGATCGTCTTCACAAAATCTGTATCTGCAGCAAGCTTAGATTCACTATGACCATGGTGCCCTTCCCCTGCATGAAATTCAATAGGAGTTACTTCATATTGAAGTTCTGCTGGAGCAATATCAACAAATGCTTTATACGAATTGGGAGCTAAATGGACCTCCTTTTTATATACCCCTTCCCCTGCCTGCTGAGGATGCAAGTGATGATATTGTTCTAAATCTGAGCTTACAACAATCAGATGCATGTATTTTTCATGAGAAACCTCTAACTTTGGAATTTGGTTATGCCGATCCCTCAACTCAATTATAAGCTCACCGTTCACATAAGAAACCTTTGGCACAACTTCACTGCCAGTGCCCGTCTTATGGTTATGATTATGATGATGTTGATGATCCATGTTATTTTCCTCCTGATTATAGTTTGTATGTTTAGCGTTTTCCTGGGCTGTGCATTTATACCTGCAGAATCAGAAATAAAGCATTGATTTTAAAAAAATAGCTGCAGAGATATTCCCATTAACACACTTATATACCACCCACAGGTATAAATATTTGTTTTTGAAAACGTGCCACAAGCACGTTCCAAACCAATATTATTCAACTGTATATCCTTGTTCTTCTATTGTTTCTTTTATTTTACTAGCTGAAACCTCTGACGAGTTATATTCAATATCAACATTTCCTTCAGCTAAATGAACCTTTACATTATTTACACCCTGCAGATCTCCTACGCTGCCTTGAATTGATTTTACACAGTGACCGCAAGACATTCCATTTACTTTTAAAGTTGCATTTTCCATTTTGATAACGCCTCATTTTTTTTATAAGGTTTCCGTCCAGCTTCGCGATGCATGGTTCGAAATGAGAATGATGATTAGAAGTTTTGCTGTAACTTCTACACCAACAATATACCATACCCCCCCACCCTATGTAAAGAGCAAAAATAATTCATTAAATGAATACTTCAATTTAGCATTATTAAACACAATTGTTGGGTTCTTACCTTCTATTACAATAAAATACCCGCAAATTTTGTTTTTTAACTTCACTGAAAAATGAGATTTTCACCAAGAGGAGCTGACTGGAAGGAGATTACCATATGGCCAAGTAGGGTATTGAAGAATGGGTATTAAGTATGATGAAGGAGAAGGACATCATACAGTGTGAAATTCGCTCAGATTATGCTCATAAAGCGACCTCACAAACTTATGCTTTATCTAAAGAAATTTGTGAAGAATGCAGAAAGCGTAAAATTCATTGTGATGAAATGGTTTTTAAAACAGACGTTTGCAGTGTGACCATGCTGCATTGTTTTAACAGAGGGGACCTTAAAGATTGCAGCAAACAAAACGGATTGAAATTCATCAATGTATAGTGTGTTTTGCAGTTGTATCTCCAAGTTCTTCCCCCATTTTTTTAGAGATCGACCGTAAAACGACTCCTTTACGGTCCATTATTTATTTATAATGATGGATAATTTATAGTTCACATGTTTATTCAAACCCACCAAAAATTCATCCAATACTTCAGTAGAAGGAAATCTGCATTCTAAAAGATAACAGCTGTCACCGCTAATCTTATAATTATGGATAACAAATTCTTTTTGTGTATCTAAATATGTAAGATAAGGGTCATGGAACGGGCTATTTGTAATAATACTTATCATGGTATGGACAGGATAACCTAACTTATCTTGATTTATTTTAATGGTGTAACCTTCAATGATTCCTCTATCCTCTAATTTTGCCACTCGAGAAGAGGTGGCGGGTCCGGTCAAATGAACTTTCTCACCCAGATCCTTCATTGTTATCCGACTGTTCTTACAAAGTTCATCTAGGATTAGTCGATCTGTATTATCTAACATCTGTCTAATTCCTTTCATTATTAAAGTCAAACAAGCAAAAGACTTTATTTAATCCATGTATCGATTCTAACCCATAGTATAGAATAAATGTTGTTGAAATGAAACTAATACAAAAGGAGATAATAAAATGAATATAAAACACATTCGTAACGCAACCCTTGTAGTTGAATACGCGGGAAAGAAATTCTTAGTAGATCCAATGTTAGCGGATAAAGGTACAATTCCTCCATTCCCAAATTCACCAAGACAAGATCAAAATAACCCATTAATCAGCTTGCCTACATCTATTGAAAGCATTATTGAGAACATCGATGCAGTGATCGTTACTCATCTGCACTATGACCACTGGGATGATGCAGCAAAGAATGCACTGCCAAAAGATATTAAACTATTTGCTCAAAATGAAGATGACGCTGCAGAAATCGGCAAAGATGGCTTTACAAATATTGAGGTTCTAACAGAAGATACTGTGTTCGAAGGCATCCAATTGGTTAAAACAAAAGGTGAACATGGACGCGGTGAAATCCTTAAGCTTGCTGGTCTTGTATGCGGAGTTGTGTTCAAACACTCTTCTGAGAAAACTTTATATGTTGCTGGAGACACTGTATGGTATGATGCGGTTCAAGAAGTTATTGATACACACAAACCAGAAGTGATTGTTGTTAATGCTGGCGATAACCAGTTCTTCCAAGGCGGTTCTTTAGTAATGGGCAAAGACGATGTATATGAAGTATGCCAAGCTGCTCCAAATGCAAAAGTAGTTGCTGTCCACATGGAAGCTGTAAACCACTGGGGACTATCCAGAGAAGACTTAAAGAGCTTCTTAAATGAAAAAGGACTAACAGAAAATGTTCTTGTTCCAAATGATGGAGATGCTTATTCATTCTAATTGTAGAAGTTACTAAGACTTCCATGAAAGAAGGATCAATATGTCAGTTGAAGCAAATAAAGCACTAGTTCGCCGATTTTATGAAAATATTGAACTAGAAAATTATGATGCATTAAAAGAGTTTTGCCATGAAAAATTTGTGTTTTATCCACAGATAGATACACCTTTTCCTGGTTTAGAAGGTTTGGTAGAATCTGAAAAGAAAAACTTTGATGCATTCCCAGGCTTTAAAATGCCCATTCAATCGATAATTGCTGAAGATGATCAAGTAGCCGTATATCTGATTTTTGAAGGAACTCACACAGGTATCCCGTTTTTAAATGTTCCTGCCAGCGGGAAGGCTGTTCGATTCTCACTTATGATGAAACTGCGAATTGAAGACGGCAAAATTATTGAGAAAAGATCACATGTTGACGTGAACGATATTTTACGTCAGATAAAAGCATAATGAATTTAAATAGTTATAAAAATAAAGACCCTTTTTGGGTCTTTATTTATTAGGCAAATAGCTGTCTTCTAAACAAAGGCAGTTAGTAAGGTGATTTACCTTTATTTTCATAATATATTTTTATAGTCATTATTCTGTATTGAAAATGTTTGCAAGTTATTGGAACTAACCCGGTATGGAATCACTTTCTTTTTGTATTGCTTCACTACATCAATGTGCTCATTGTAACAATAAAGATTAAACTTTAATTCATCTTTTCCTCTTTTAGTCTGAATAACAAACGGTGTAATATTAGTCTCTGAATGTAATAATACTTTTTCAGTGCCCGTAATAAAAAAATACTTATTTAAAAAAGTAGCTTTATTAAAACCATCAATAAATTCTAGTTTCTCTCTCTCTTCTAATAACTTACCATTATATGTGACATTAACATCTTTTGGACTAAGCTTTGGCTGAAGCTCGAATTTCCTTAGTACCCATGCAACAATAGCACTCGGAGGATTTGTTGCAAATTTTAGGATTCAGGCAAGTATGATTGCAATTAAATACCAAATCATTTATATCAACCTCTTTTACTTGATGTATATAGTGATAGATGTGAATTTCTTCTTTATTATACCTCATAAACTAAGTAATCCTGAACTTAAGTTCAAGCTTACATTTACCCTTCACTCTATATTTGGGCAAATGTGGTAAAATAATGATAGCTTTTCATTTTACCAAAGGAAGGTTTCCCCATATGATCTATTTAAAAAGCTTTAAACTTTCCCCTCATACAGCCAGGAATCCCAATGCCTATCCATACAATGTGTTTAGGAAAATAACTGGAGAGGTGTTTGTCTTTAAAAATATTACAGTATTGTATGGCAATAACGGTTCTGGTAAGTCGACACTCTTAAATTTAATGGCAAACAAGCTGAATATTTCTGGAGCTGAAGAGCTTACGAATAATGGGTATAATACATATCCGACAGATTATATGATGGAATGTTCGTACAGTCTAGGTGAAATGATGAGTGACGGAGAGTCCGATCAAATACCGGCTAATAGCCAGTACATCAAAAGTGAAGATATTTTATATGAGATTAAGAAGATTCAGCAGGAAGCAGTTCTTAAGGAAGGCTACCTGTACCAGCATTCTAAATTGGGATATACAAAGGAAAACTTGGAAATGCTGAAAGACTCTTCAAAAATGTACAAAGAAATCGAGATTAGGAAGTTTGCTAATGAGAAGTATTCTAATGGTGAAACATCCATGCAAATATTTGATGAATATCTTGCACCTGATGGATTATTTCTGCTCGATGAACCTGAAACATCTCTTTCGCCTACAAATCAAATTCTGTTAGCTGAGGAAATCAATAAACTGGCTAGATTTTTTAACTGCCAGTTTATTATAGCAACACATTCGCCTTTTATGCTGGGAACACTAGATACTAAAATATATAATCTCGACGCTCCCCTTTTAAGAACCGATAGTTGGACGGAACTTGAAAATGTAAGGTATTTCTACGATTTTTTCAGAGAGCGGAAAAGTGAATTTGAATAAATGACCAAACTAATTTCGGAAGAAAAATAATAAAGGCACCTGCAAATTACTTTTGCAGGTGCCTTTTAATTAAGAATAGAATTTGAGAACTACTGCAGACTAAATAAAAACTAAAAGGAATGATAAAATGTCACAGCTTTTAATAAAAATTTCTCTATTTTTAATTTCGTGGTTTTCGGTCATCTTTTTCCCTCATAAAAAAAGAATATTAATTAAATACCTTCCAGTTGCCTTGTTTTCTTCTTTAAATTTAATGTGTATCATTTTTTATTTTACGAATCACAAATTGTGGAAAGTAAAAGGCGGGCGAAGAAATGTGACACATACTGCTTTCTTAGTTTTATTTGGACCTTACTTAGTTATGACTGTATGGGTTTTTTACTTATCAAAAGGAAAATTTCTTTTATACGCATTGATTAACATAATTGCAGATTTCATCTATGCTTATCCTTTAGTGGCTTTGTTAAAAAAGTTTAAGATTTATCATATTAAAGTGAAATCCTTTGTGTTTTTCTTAGTCATCTTTGCTGCAGCATTGTTGAACTATTCCTTTCAAAAAGCTGTTGAAAAATTATACCCGCAAACGAAAGATACTTTCGTTTAAATTCCAAAGTTTTTTTTTATGATTTTCCCTCCATAATTTAGGGCAAAATCATTCCTTAGTTTTTTATGTTTAAGTGATCGTGTATTCAGTTAGAAACAATTGATCCATTTGGTCGGTCAGCAGTGCGATCAACAGTCAAGAATTTCAAATAAAAAAGAGGAGAATGCGTTTGGACACGCTATTTTCTCCTCTTTTTTGTGTGCATTATTAACTGCTTTTTCTGCTAAATAAGCACAGAAAATCAGATCAAGTACAACCTTCACACTCATAATAAGTGTCTTTTAGTTCAATAGCTTTTAGTAATCTTCCTAATTTTATATCCTCTACATCAGTAAATTCTATATCTGCAATTCGCTCCACTGCTACATTTTTTGCATCAGCTTCATCCTTTGCTACTATGCTATGCTCCCTGGAAATACCGCTTGAGATAATTTCATATTCAAACAAGAACCTTTGCATGTCATTTAACCTCCCTTATGTCAACTGAAGATTTTCCCGTTTAATCTGTCATTAAAGGGATATGTCAATCTATCATTATGATATTTCTTAGAATATCATGGTTACATCATATGAAGCCAAAAATCAGCTTAAACTCTCCCCATTCCTTCAAATTTGAGACGAGATTACCGAATGAGATTCGAAATAGACATCCGCACCACTTTTTACATTATGGTTTTTTCCAAGCTGGATCTTTTAATTCTGAACCATTTGGGACTCTAACTGACTTTAAGTAGTCACAGTCACTCGCTCCAAATTTTATAAAATTTCGTTGACCTTGCCTTAAGGATACTATGTTCGCTCCTCCTTCATAGTCTGGATCTTCAAATTGAATGTGATCATCTTCCCAATAGCAAATTTCACATATAGTAAACGTTCCTGGCGGTTCTTCATATAGTGTTTTATACCCGCAGCATGGACAAGTAAATCTCATTTTTGCACCTCATGATGAAAACGTCTTACTACTCGGACGATTTCCAATTTTTATAGCATCTCCCCCCATAAAACAATGAGGGTTTCAGTAGCCATATTATATGATTTCTCTTCTATATTTTAATACCTTTATATCGAATGCTGCAGCATTTTTATTAAATGGTCTTTTGTCACAATTTTAATTCTTAGTTCATAATGTAATTTAGTTATTTGCATTAGTGCTTCTTTGTATTAATACATTAAAAATTAGAAACATATGGCGTATTAGACATTAAGAATTAATGTGGACGCTAATCATTTTCTGGGGGAGATTATGTGACTAAGACATTGGGAGTTCAAAAAGGTGGATATCGTTCTAAACTTAATTTAATGCATACTGAAATTGCCATTAATGAGGTCAAAAACTGCTTTGAGAATAAACTTTCGGAAGCTTTAAACCTAATAAAGGTATCCACACCTTTAGTGTTAAGTGAAGGCAACGGAATAAATGATAATTTAAACGGAGAAGAACGGATTGTTTCCTTTGATGCTTTAGATATTAAGCATAAACAAATTGAAGTTGTTCAATCTTTAGCAAAGTGGAAAAGAATGGCTCTTGGCAGGTATGGATTTACCATTGGCGAAGGACTTTACACGAATATGAATGCTATACGAAGAGATGAGGTTTTAGATAACCTTCACTCTATGTACGTTGATCAGTGGGACTGGGAGAAAGTCATTTCCAAAGAACAGCGCAATTTGGACACCTTAAAATCGGAAGTAAAGAAAATTTATGAGGCTATTAAAATGACTGAGGAATATATGTACGAATTTCATTCTGAATTAGAGCCTGTGTTACCAAATGACATTTATTTTATTTCTGCCCAGGAACTTGAAATCATGTTTCCTCAGCTCAATCCAAAGGAACGGGAAGATGCTATTACAAAGGAACATGGAGCTGTTTTTATTATGCAAATTGGTGATGTGCTAGCCTCGGGTGAAAAACACGATGGTCGTTCACCAGATTATGATGATTGGACATTAAATGGCGATATTAATGTTTGGAATCCAGTATTAGAAAGAGCATTTGAACTTTCTTCTATGGGCATCCGAGTAGATGAACATTCTCTGTTAAAACAATTAAAGATTGCAAATAATGAAGACCGTGCAGTGCTTCAATATCATAAATCACTTTTAGATGGAAAACTTCCTTATACAATTGGCGGCGGCATAGGACAGTCCAGATTGTGCATGTTTCTCTTAAAGAAGGTCCATATCGGTGAAGTCCAGGCTTCTGTTTGGAATGATCAGATTATAAAAGAATGCCAGGAAAGCAATATTACCCTGTTGTAAAAGATGCTTTGCATTCCTCTTTCAAGGCTAGTTCTTACTAGCCTTTTCCCTTTTATTTTTAGTATCCTCCCCAATTGATACACCCTCTATTTTTGTTGTACCACGTTTATCATCTCAGCTAACCATATTTTCACTGCTGACTAAGCCCCTTCGATATTCAGCTTGCTTTCCCACTATCAGCTTTAGAATTTAAAAACTGAAAAAGGAGCATCACGGGTGTCGCACATGGTCATCACTTTGATACTTTGTAGCATTATATGTGCCGAATACATTCTTTTAATGTTTTTTAGATCTTTTGACAAACTAACAAAAAGGAGGTTTTTTATGTCAATTTTAGAATTAGCACTCAGGATATTGCTTTCTTTCCTAACTATGCTAGTTATGACGAGGATCATGGGCAGGAAAGAAATTAGTCAAATGACATTTTTTAATTTTGTATCTGCAATCGCAATAGGCTCAATTGGTGCCAACCTGGCAGTGAGCCAAAATTTAAGTATTCGAAACGGAGTGCTCGCTTTGGTTGGATGGGGTATTATAACCATTATCATGGACTTATTAGATATCAAATCTAAAAAAACACGTATTGCTCTAGAAGGTGAACCCTTAATCGTTATTAAAGATGGTCAGATTATGGAAAAAGTTCTTCGAAAGGTACGATTAGATATTGATGCACTGAATGCAATGCTTAGGCAAAAAAATGTTTTCTCTTTGACTGATGTTAATTATGCAATATTAGAAAATAATGGTGAACTTTCTGTTATGAAAAAAGAAAATAAGCAATTTATAACCAAAAGTGATTTAAGCATCCAAAGCGATCCTAATAAGCTTTATCCTATTTCAACAGGTGTCATATCAGATGGTAAGGTTAATATCGAGAACCTTTCTAAGTTGAACCTTACAGAGGATTGGCTGGATCAGCAATTACGAAAAAATGGAATAACTTCAGTTTCAGATGTCTTTTATGCCGAGATACAAAATGATGGCACATTATATATTGATAGTAGAAACGATACGGTTCATTAAGACTCTATCACTAACTTCCAGTTTTTTAATGTAGTTTATTTTCCGTTACTTCTCTAATAAAAGAAGTCCCAATAGGAAATATTAACAAATAAACGTTAAAACTGGGAGGAACTAATTTGAGTGCAAAAATAAACGGAGTATCAATCTTTGCCTTAGGAGGGCTTAATGAAGTCGGGAAAAACATGTATGCAATTGAGTGCTCAGACCAAATCTTTATTATTGATTGCGGCAATAAGTTTCCTGATGAAAGTTTATTAGGGATTGATTTGATTATCCCCGATATTACTTACCTGCTTGAAAATAAAGAAAAGGTAAAAGCATTAATTGTCACACATGGGCATGAAGATCATATTGGAGGTATTCCCTACTTCTTAAAAAACATAAATGTGCCCGTCTATTCCACAAGGTTCACGCTCGGATTAATAGAATTAAAATTAACAGAGCATAAGCTTCTTGGGGACACAGAAATGATCGAAATTGACTCGAATTCAAACATACAATTTGATCAAATAGGTATTAGCTTCTTCAAAGTAAATCATAGTATTCCAGATTGTCTAGGAATTGTCTTTAACACACCTGAAGGCAAAATCGTACATACTGGTGATTTCAAGTTTGATTTAACTCCTGCAAATAACGAGCATTCGGATATTCATAAGATGGCTGAAATTGGCCGGGAAGGTGTCCATCTGCTATTATCTGAAAGCACAAATGCAGAGCGGCCTGGCTTAACACCTTCCGAGCAAATGGTAGCCAAACATGTCGAGGATGCTTTTGTGAAAGCAGAACGTAAAGTCATCCTTTCTACGTTTGCTTCAAATATTAACCGGGTCCAGCAAGTGGTGGACGCTGCCCAAAAAACGAATCGAAAGATTGCGCTGCTTGGGCGCAGTATGATCAATGTCGTCGATATCGCTTTAGAACGCGGTTATTTAACCGCTCCTGAAGACATGTTTATTGACCAGCAGAAAATTCATGAAATGCCACCTGAGAAAGTGGCGATTTTATGCACAGGAAGTCAAGGTGAACCGTTAGCAGCCCTTGCTCGGCTGTCTACTGGAAACTTTCGCGGTGTTGAAATACTGCAAGGTGATACCGTTATTTTTGCTGCCGGACCAATCCCTGGAAATGAACGGAATGTAACGCGGATCGTTGACAACTTTTTTGCACTCGGGGCCAATGTCATATACGGATCAGGCAGCACATCCGGCATGCATGTTTCCGGTCATGGCTATCAAGAAGATTTAAAGCTGATGCTTACACTGATGAAGCCAAAGTATCTTATTCCGATTCACGGTGAATATAGAATGCTGCATCATCATCAATTATTAGCTGAATCGGTTGGAGTGGATCCTGGGAACACATTTATTTTAAATAACGGTGATGTGATAGATATAGAAAACGCAACTGCCCGCCAGACCCGGCAAATTCCAGCAGGCAATACCTTCGTCGATGGAATTGGTGTTGGTGATGTGGGAGACATTGTGTTAAGAGACCGCAAACAGCTTTCTGAGGATGGAATGCTCGTCATTGTATTAACAATGAGCAGAAGAGAAGGAAAACTCATTTCAAAACCGGACATTATTTCACGAGGATTTGTGTACAATAGAGATTCCGATGACCTTCTAAAAGATATCAGTCGCCTTGTTACAAACACTGTTACCGATCTGCGAAAGGGAAACAGACAGCAATGGAGTGCAATTAAGCAGAGTTTAAGAAAATCAATAGGGCAATATTTATATGCCGAAACGAAGAGGAAGCCAATGATTCTACCTATCATTATTGAGATTTAATAACCAAACCCGAAAAGGAGTCAGCAGAATTTTGCTGACTCTGTTTCGCGTGAGTATTTCTCCTCGCTCGGAGATTGGAACATTGCTTAAAGGCAATGTTTTATTCATTTTCCTATTCTGTTAGTCCTGATTAAACCACAATGGATCATTGTCATCCACATCGCCATTATAGTTGATTAGAAGCTCTTCGCCTTTTTTTATGTTTGTGAAAGCATAGAAATCAAATGTATGATTACTAAAATTAATTTCATAATCTGTATTCGGTTCATAAGAATGGTTAAAAAGCATTCCGTAGCCTAGAAGGATCGCTGAATGGTTTTTACCATACTCGAATGCATAATCAGCGAGCAATGTTTTCTCGATATGCTGATGCTGGTCGTTGGGATAAGCAATGACGGGTGCTTCATGTAAAAGCTCTCCTTTTTGAATGTCACGTGTAGCAAATACCCCTCTATTAAATTCTCCATCACTAAGTGAAGATGTTTTAATTTCAATCATGTGTTCACCTACTCGCTTTTAGACTTGGTCTTTCTATCTTACCATTAATTTTAACATCAAACTGAAAAAGATTCCTCGCAACTCATTAACTTTTCACTTAAAAAGCTTCCCTCACTCTATAGAAGTATGTACATCTTCTTTCTTTGTCACTCCAACGCCAAACTAATTATTCATATTCTCCTTTGCATTTTTTCCCACAAAATGCTCAAACTATGGCTAGAACAGAAAAAGGAGAATCAGAATGTTTTCTACAGCCTTAGATAATCTCGATCTAGGAGCAAAGGGGTTATGGTTTCCGATCATTGTGAGCATTGCTCTTTTCTTAACACTTTGCTTTATCCCTAAAAAGAAAATAAATATTGTCGAAATATATATCATTTTTTGTATTGTTGCGTTTGTAACATGGTTATCGGACGGAATTGTTTTAAGAGTTTTCGATCTGATTGATTTAGGTGCTCCTGACAAACCAGGGTTAGGAGACATTTTATCTTATACCTTTATTCCTCCTTCCCTGGCGTGTATATTTTTATGTTATTTAGACAGCAGGAACAAGTGGATATTCGTCATATTGTTCTCTGCTATATCCTTTTTAATCGAATTAGGAATGGAATTCTCTGGTTATATGGATACTAATCATTGGTTCAAATACGTATCACTAATTTTTTATATCATTACTTTTGCTTTCTTATTGCCGCTTCAATTAAAAATTATTAGGCAGAGATGATCATTATATAGTCATTCTTTTTTGTACATGAATGTATTTCCTTGTACCGCTGTCATCATTCCAGTGATCCCTGCTGCAAATTAAGCCGTTTTAGCCGCTCTTTTTCCAGGGTATAGTCCAATTGACACCGCAATCCATTATAAAAAAGGAGGAATGGTGATGGATTATAATCTATTCGGTCATTCAGGTTTAAGAGTTTCAAAATATGCTTTAGGAACGATCCCTTTTAGCGGGACAAATGGATTTGAAAAGGCAGCTGACATGGATCAGGAAACAGCCAATTATATGGTCGATTATGCATTAGATCAAGGGATTAATCATTTTGATACGGCCAACCTTTATGCAAAAGGTGATTCAGAGATTGTCTTAGGCAAAGCCATTAAGGATAAGCGCCATAAGTTGGTCATCAGCAGTAAAACAGGTTTTCAGATAAACGATCAGCCAAATGATATTGGTGCAACCCGAAGCCAAATCGAGGCGTCCATTGATGCTTCCTTAAAACGGCTCGGTACAGACTTCATTGATTTATACTATGTTCATTTCTGGGATGGACAAGTACCCGTCTCTGAGACGATCCAAGTGATGAATGATCTGATTAAAAAAGGAAAAATCCGCTATTGGGGAGTGTCTAATTACAGCGGCTGGGCCCTTGCGAAAACACATACAATGGCAGTCGAAAACAAATTGATTCCGCCAATTTCACAGCAAATCTATTATACACCTGAGGCACGTGAAGCAGAATATGAACTACTGCCGGCAGGCAAAGAACTCGGCATGGCAAACAGCATCTGGTCTCCGCTTGGCTCCGGTCTTCTTACCGGTAAAATTACGAGAAATAAGAAAGCCGAACCTGGAACACGGCAAGGGGAAGGCTGGCAGGAACCGTATATTAAAGATCTGGATTTATTTTACGATCTGGTCGATGTCCTGCAGGATGTAGCATCCAAACACAACGCTACCGTGCCGCAAGTTGTTCTGGCTTGGCTGCGCGATCGCCCACATGTCGATTCAGTTGTGATTGCTGCAAGAAATAAGGAACAGCTGCATGAAAACATTGCATCATATAATGTTAAGCTAAGTGATGATGATTTTAGACAAATCAATGACGTAACAGCACTTGAACCGCTCTACCCGCTCTGGCATCGCGTGATGAATACAGCAGGCCGGGCTTCGAGTGCAGAGAAAGTATACTTCGAAGATTATAATAAACTGATGGAAAGCAAGGAACGGAATATTTAAAAAATAATGCAAAAAAGACAAACGCTCTATTCAGTAGCGTTCGTCTTTTTGCATACTTTAACCTCTTACGTCTCTTTCATATTGAACGTCGTAAACATATTCAATAAAACGCTTAAATTGGTCATCATAAATAAACTTAAAAGACCATTTCATCAAATTTGTTGCTGCTTTATAAAACCAATTAGATGGAACTAAGGTAACTCTTACAGTGAATAATGTTCCTTCAGAAAATTCTTTTAAGGTGTATTCTGTCCTGCTAACACCTTCTTTTGTTTCAGTTTCAACAACAGCATGATATGGCGGGTTATACTTTGAGTAGATACCATTTAATTCATAAATCTTTTTTTCTATTTTTTGTCTCGTTATGAACGTAGAACCTTCTTTTAAATCACTTTCACTGCCTTCGTATATATTTTCTATTATTTGTGTATTCCATTTTAGTACATGTTTATCTTTGTTTAGGCATTCAAATACTAACTGAATATCAGCTTCAATTTCGTTTTCAAATGTATAACACTCAATCTCTCTCAATTTTTTCCGTCTCCTACTCCCTATAAAATCAATGCTATTATCCTATAAATAACACAATTTACTAGTTTTAGGAAGCGGATTTTAATGAAGGTCTATTTAATTTTACTTTGCTTTACAAATCCGATCACAATCGGAATCATTGTACTCACTAGTACGACCGGCAAAAACCAAACTCCAAATCCATCTCTTTTCTCTAGTGCAATAGATGCGGATTCAAATAAAATAAAAGCAAAAATCATCAAACAAATGTTTTTGATTTGATTCAAAAGTTTTCGGCTGACTAGATAGAATGCTTTTGCATTGTTCTCGTTTAATCTTTCAGGATAATTATGAACCTCTGGAAACTTTTCAAGTACCTGCATCATTACGCCCATAAACACACCAATTGCCGGTAAAATCAACAGTTCCATTTTTGAACCCCAGCGATCCACTTCCCCAACCGCGTTATAATGTGCCGGGACCCTGTCTGGAATATCCTTCCAATGATAAATTAAAAAGATGATCGAACCTAAGAAGACAGTATATCCAATAATATCCCAGAACCATTCACTCTTTGTTTTCGGTAATTTTATTTTTGGTCTTTTTCCCGTATTGAACATTCTCGCTTCCCTCCTATCAAAAAAATTCATAAATCATTTATAATGGCATTTATTTAAAATACGTTTGATTTGTGAAAGGGTTTCATTTTTCACTTTACAGTATTCTTTTATAAAAAAATTAGATTAATTAAATAATCATCTTCTTTCCCAAATTAACTATACAGTTGCTCCGTTATTATTAGGCTTTTCCCTAAAAAAAGAGCCCTTCCGTTTGGAGGAACTCAATATGTACATGATCTATTTCTTTCTAAAAATCTCTGTATTTTCAATTCGAATCGAATCAACCTCGCCGCATTCTAAACAAAATGTATAGATTTTATTTCCGCCGCTCATAGACATTTTGCTGTTTTTGATCGGCATATAATCTGTACCCTCTTCAGTGCTGCCGCATTTTAGACATTCTCTGTTCTCCATCTCCGCATCCCTCTTCTATTGTTTAGTATCTTTACATCTTTATACGATCTAGAAGCAACAAAGATTCATAAAAGAGAGACTATTTTTTCTAATATGCTGATATGTATTACTTTACCTTTATTATCATTTATTAAAAACACTAAATACGAGGTTATCTTTTTCGTATGGTCATTTAGAGATAAGCGAAAAAGAACTTAAACAAATTACAGAGAAAATGATTAATAAAAAGGAGCTAGGACTAGACTAAAATTCAACTTTAAATCAAAGATACTTAACAACGTTACTATATATAGGCAAAATATTGAAAGCAGGTATACGAATCGCTGCTTTCATGACAGCCGCCCTTCCAATTTGGTTATCCACTTATAGTATTGCAGCAGGATCAAGAAAAGGATAGGGTCAATTACAGCCGCATGCCATAAGGTCCACCAGCCGTAGTTAAAGTATCCCCAAGGTTCCGGAAGTAAGGTAATTGCCTCATAAACCAATATACCTATGCTCCATAAAAGGATATAAACGATTTGTTTACTCATTTTTTTTCGTAAAGGGTACCAATTAAGAAACATCATATTAACCGGAGGAATTAGAATCGTATGAGGAATAAGGCCTTTCCAATCAATAGCCTTGTCAAAATACCAGTAGCCATGGTATTTAAATTCAACCATGATGTCAAATGCCTGTTGAAACGCAATGGTAAATGTCCAAATATGGACAATTTGATTAAGTGTTAGTCTTTTATTTGTTTTAAAAGCTATAAAGTTAAATGAGATAACTGCAGCTATTAGTCCAATCATAATAGAATCCTTTTACTCTTAGAATATCCCACATGACAGTTTGATTATACATCGTTTTCAAGGTGTTCTTTCTATTAGTGAAAAAAAAGCTCCTTAATGGATTATCATCTGTTTTTATTACTGCCATATTATTTCCATTCGCTAACCTTCACATCAAAAATACTTAACAGCGCTACAATAATAATGATTGAGAAAAACCAGGCTAACAAAGGTCTCTTGTGGTGTAAAGGCAGGATTACAAAAATGATAAGAGTAAACATTGCAGACCACCAGAAGTTCCAGCCATTATGGTATGTAATAAAGCCAAAGATACTGTTAACGTATTCAATAATTAAATAGACTCCAACCCAGAGTAAAAACCATAATGATCGTTTCATTTTACCTTCTGGCTGTCTTCCTACGTATATTAAGACGGTTGCGGTATAAGACAAGACCATCGTGCAGATTGTAATGAGGGTATGATTCGGCAAAAAAACGTCATGAAACAGCCACATTGATTTTTCATAGAGGAGAAAATTGTACAAAAAATCTCCAATAATAAAAAAGAGAATGGTTGGGTAATATTGATTCCAATTTTTCCAATCTCCCCATTTATACGCTGCGACAATATATAATATATTACTTAAAATATACATAAAATCATTCCCTTTAGAGTTGCATCCGTTACGAAAGAGCCTTTTAAACTCATATCTTACCGTGTATAGAGAATATTTCGATAAATGTTAACTTCTTGGGCATTTGTAAAAATATTAGGTTAAATATAATAACAGTTAGCAGTAAGAACCACATCCGCAACCTCACGTCCCTAAGGTTATTTTTTTACTAGATCAGATAAGTTATACTTGTTAATTTTTTAGGGATGTTTGCTTTTCTTCTTCATCCGTTTTCTCTTAATTCTTCTATTACAGGCTATTCTTAATGCAATCAACATTTTATTGGTGTACATTGTAGACAGCAGTGCTTCGTAATTACCTGCCCTTATTCTGTTAAAGGGGAAATAAAAATGACTTACATAGAAAAATTTCAAACACTTATCATTTTACTTGCTGTTGGTCTAGGACTGATATTAGGCCAGTTCTCAATTTTTGAACAACATGCTGAATTCTTCATCCTGCCTTTTCTGCTGTTTATGTTATTTGGACTCTTTTTAACGATTCCATTAAAAGGGCTAAAGAACGCTTTTAAAAATATTAAGTTTCTCAGTACGGATGTGATTTTAAACTTTGTATGGAATCCTTTATTGGCTTGGGGATTAGGGGCGACTTTTTTATCAGACCATCCTGCTCTATGGCTAGGTTTTATCCTCTTATTAGTAACGCCATGTACAGATTGGTATTTAATATTCACTTCCATTGCCAAAGGAAATTTGTCACTATCAACCTCTGTCCTGCCTGTTAATCTAATCCTGCAGGTTGTATTGCTGCCTCTCTATTTATTCATTTTTGCAGGAACAATGGAAGCTGTTGAATTTCAGTCACTTCTTGAAAGTGTCGTATTAGTCTTACTAGTTCCGTTTGGCCTGGCAAGCATCACGCGTTATTTCTTTAGAAAGAAGAAAGAAAAATTAGAGAAAAAAATCATCCCTTTCTTTGCTTCTACACAAATCCTGTTCTTATGTCTAGCGATTGTAGCCATGTTTGCATCACAAGGAGCTTACCTATTAAAAAATATCGATGTTATCTGGCTTATGCTCATTCCGCTTGCACTTTTTTACATCATCAATTTTATCGCAGCGCAAACAGCAGGAAGAGTATTTCGATACAATTATGAAGATACCGTAAGCTTGAGCATGACAATGATCGCGAGAAATTCACCTGTCGCACTGGCCATTGTTCTGACGGCTTTTCCTGACCAGCCGTTAATTGCTCTTGCCCTTATTATCGGGCCATTAATTGAATTGCCTGTTTTGGCTGTTGTTGCACAGATGTTGTTGAGAATGAGAGCACGATTGTAAGAGCAGAAGTTGCACATAAAAAGGGCCTTCCTACCCTAGGAAGGCCCTTACCTCACGTATACCCAGGAATCATCTGCTTTATTTCCTGTTCTGTATTTCCTAAACATGATAACCTGCTTCAACCACGTCTACAGGCTCAATATTCAAATCTTTTGCATATTCCGTTGCTGCTTTTGTAATGTATCTGAATGTTTTGTATTGTATGTTAAAATATAATGAACGAATTTAAATGACTTATATTTCTTTACTCTATATAAAATACATAAAATTATTTATGAGCAAAAAGGGAGAATTTCTTATGAATGAAAAACTGAAAGCGTTTGTTGGGCATGATCGATATGAAGATTATTATAAAGGTAAATGGCAGAAGGAATATTCATGGAATTGGGTAGCTTTTTTCTTTACCGTTCCTTGGCTGGGATACAGAAAAATGTTCGGTCAGATTTTTGCCATAGTTGCACTATATCTAATAACTGATTTTATATTTTACTTAACTGCTGATGAAGATACCATTGATTTACTTGGCGCTATTATAGGTCTGATTGTAAGTTTTATCTATGGATTTCTTGGTAATAAAATGTATAAAAATAAAGCCGAAAAGACAATAACTCATATTTCCAAGTTAAATTATAGCGAAGATGATGAATTGAATGAAATTAGTAAAAAAGGCGGAGCAAGCTCAGGTGGAATTTTCACTTCAATTGGTATTTATATCCTTTATTTTCTTGCAAGTTTAGTTCTATATAATATCGTTATATAAACGGTGCCTGACCCTCATCGCATTAACGCACTGAGGGCCAGGCACCAACAATTAATTTAATTTCTCGCCTTGATAAACATTTACTGCAAGTGGAGCAGCCAGTAATTCTTTAGCAGCTGTGCTGAATTTTTGGAAATGGTTGCTGGTATTATGGTTTTGAACAGCCTCCATGTCTTTCCAGTTTTCCACCATGATAAAGCTGCTAGCATCTTTTGGATCCTGGAATAGGTCGTAGTATTCATTGCCCTCTTCTGCACGGCTTCCTTCCAAAACTGCTTCTACTTCTTGAAGGAATTCTTCCCTTTTCTCTTCTTTCACTGTCATTCTAGCATGAATAATAATCATTGTTTTTTCCTCCTTATTTCCATTCCGCAACTTGTTCAACCGGCATGCGGTAGGATTGGTAGCCTGCATCTGCCGCTTTTCCGATCGAAAGCAGCATGACTGGAACATACCGGTCTTTATCTAAATCAAATGCTTCTGCAATTTGATCCTTCTCATATCCGCCAATCGGACATGTGTCATATCCAAATGCCTTTGCAGTCAGCATGATTCCCATGGATACTAAACCACTATCAATTAAGATGGTTTCCTTATTCGCCTGCTGAGAAATTCCAGAAAGCAGACCACGAATGGAAGGTACTTGCTTATCCTTTACATCTTGAGGCATTAACCCAAGCTCGACTGCCTTTCCGTAAATTTCCTCCAGGTAGTCAAGATTATTCAAATCAGCAAAAACAGCTATGACAGCAGAAGAAGTTTTCACTTGCTGCTGATTAAATTTGGCAAGCGGAGCAAGCTTTGCTTTTGCTTCAGGACTTTCAATCACAACAAAACGCCAAGGCTGCAGGTTAACCGAAGATGGCGCCTTCGTAGCTGCTGCGAGAATCTCAGACATCTCTTCTTTACTGATTTTTACATTTTCATCATATGTGCGGATGGAACGGCGATCCTGCATGATCTCCAAAAAAGCTTCTTTATTATATTTAGATATTTGGCTCATGATTTTCTCCTCCAAGTTGTTTCTTTGTAACACGGGACACATTTTCACTCACTTTACTCAGCATCTGCAGAAATTGTTCTAGCTCAGCTTCTGAAAAGCCGGCAAGAGTTTCATCTACAAATTGACTCTTTTCGTGAAAAGATTGCTGTATGTGTCTCTTCGCTTCTTCCTCCAGCTTTACCCATGTAGCTCGCTGATCATTTGCTTTTTTGTAGCGTATAATCGTACCTGCAGCCTCAAGCTGCTTCAAGTGTCGGGTAACAGCGGCAGCATCTATATTTACTTCGCCTTGCAGCGCGGATTGAGTCACTTCCTCATGCTGCAGCAAATAATGAAGAATCTCTATGCGAGATGGACTCGCTCCTAAGCAAGACTCGAACTTTGAACAGAGCTCCTTATTCACAGCCTGCAGCTGCAGGAAAATCTGCAATCGGACAGAACAAGCATTCACAGAAAGAACTCCTTTCTATATAATTGATACATCAATGTTTGATATATCAACTATTGATACGTCAATAATACAGTGCTGTTATTTAACTGTCAAACAAAGAGCACCGCAGAAACAAGTCTAATACGCATTTTGATTAAGCAGGGTATGTCTTCAAACAATAACACCTGCATAAAAAAAGAGATTATGTAACTCACACAAAATCTCTCTTACACTCATAAAATTCTTTGTCAGATTGCCTTTTCACCTTAAAGCAGACGTAGTTTGATAGTCAGCCTCTGCCTCTTTTTTCACCTTCTCACAAAACTTCACTACAACTCGATCGCCTGCAAAAAATAAAAATAGTTTGAGGAACGCTTTTAGCGGCTTATTTCTGGTAGTGTATGTAAACTGAGTTTTCTGATCGTTGATTTTTCTTAATTCATACTTTGCGGTAATTTCGAACATTTTTGCTAACGTGAAACCAACTTTCAGGTTTTTCTCGTCGGGAGTATTGAGGTATTCTAAAGTTTCAATATCGTATTCTTCTATTCTTTTGCCTTCTTTATATTTTTGGCGATAAATACTTCCTACCTTTTCTTCTGTCACTTTAACGGGTTTATTCTCGAGGACTCCCGGAATAATCCTCTGCATGTTCTCAACCGGCCCGTCTAAAAAGTTCCATACATAATCGATTGGTGCATCTATTTCAATGGTCTTTGTCCATTCTTTCAACGTATTTCACCTCGGAATATTTAGTTGATTTATACACAGTATCTCCAAAAGAGCGGATGTCACTAAGATAATCGTATCCTTCTGATGAACCATAACGATTCAACATTCTTACTGCGACAAGCTTTTCCTCTGGAATAACGAGCAAAGCTACGTTTGTATAGCCGAGGAATTGGTAGGAACCTTTTGGCAAAGAATCACCTATTTGGTTTGTTGCATCATTGGTATCCTTTATAAACCATAGAAATCCGTTTTTATGAATAGGTAGGCTCCTGTTCGGAGTCTGTATGGTTGTTGCCATTTGCATAATTTCTTTAGGAATAAGCTGTTTTTCCTTCCATTTCCCTTCGGTTAAATGAAGATATCCCCATAAAGCAAGCTCTTTTGCAGACACATACATATTCATTCCAGAACCATCTGTACTATCTGTTACAGTCCAAAATGGGTTGCCCTGATCCCGGATCGTTTCCGCAATCCTTGAATGTGGCTGACTCATTTTAACCCATTCTGTTGATTGAAAGCCCAGTGGCTCAATGATCTGCTCTTTAATAATTTGGGCAACAGATTTTCCTGTTGTTTTTTTAATAATCTCAGTCAACAGCTCAATGCTTGGACCTCTATATGCCCATGATTCACCCGGTTTATATTCACTGATCATCTGTCCTTCAGCTTTCCTTAATCCATGCGTGTGGGTTAAAAGATGTCGAACCGAAACTCCATTATATGCGGGTACATGAGCATGTTCAAAAAAACGCTGAATAGGATCATCAATGGAAAAGCAGCCCTTGTATACAGCGTAAGCCGCAGCAAAGCCGATATAGGATTTTCTTACAGAGGCAATGTGGAATTGAGTCTCTGCATCCACTTCTAGGGCATTAGCTGCATTCGACTGTTTCCCAAAATAAGACTCTGCCGCGACTTTGCTGTTATGGATAATATAAAGAGCACCGCCGCTCGAACCAAGAGTTTCTGCACTATCTTTCACATGAGTAATTACATCATTAAATAAATCAGTTTCATTGTTTACTAGCAGGTTGTCCATCCTCCTATAAAAATTGTATTGTGATCATTCTCACCTTCTTATTGTTTTAAGGTTTTACACATTAAGTAACTCACATAGGGATATAACCCTTAGTCAAATACAAATAAATAGCCACCGGAATAAAACTAAAAAACATCGCCAAATTGCTTAAAGCCAAAAATCTGTTATGGGCTAGGAAGCCAAAATAAAATCCTAGTGAGTTAAGGATAAAAGTTAACATCCCGAAAGGCTCTTGTATGTTAAAGATTAGATATGGAGTCCATGCGATTATTCCTGAAATCAAAAGGTATAGGGCAAGATAAAAATAGATTTTTGTTCTAACGGTGTTGGTTTCCATCTCTGATCATCTCCCGGCTAAATTAAGAACTCAATATGATAGATAATAGGTACAGTTAACAATAGAAATGTAAAAGTGATAATATATTGCTTATTCTTTTTTAAATACACCCACTCTATGACCATTTGAAAACCGAAAGAGATAATTAAGTAATAAATCAGAAACCATCTAATATCAAAATCCACCTCAAGCACAAACAGAAGTACACTTAGAAAGGCCACCAAAATAATGCCACGTCCCCATTGATCAATCTTTTTCCCGGCACTTTCAGAAAGGCTTTTCCTCTTAATTCCGAATACTTTAACCAGTCCTCTTTCAAGTGCAAAAAACACTAAAAAAAGGAATAAGAAGAATAAAAAAAATTCATCATAACTTTCCCCCCTACCTATATTGCTTTTTATATTTATCTACTGTACTTACTCATGTTTAAACAGTACTACCCTGCAATCTTCACATCTAATAGCGGGGATTTTTTTCATTTTAAAAAATGTATCTTTACTTAATGCTTCATGATCATCATCAGCAAAAATGGATTCCGGTGAATCGGACCAGCTAATTCGGCGAGACGAAAAAATATATCCGTGCTTCACATTATTATTGCATTGAGGGCATTGTGTCACATCAATCATGTAAATTCAAACCACCTTTTCCATTTCCTTATATTTAAATTCTATGTGACTTAGGAAGTAACCTCCCCTGTTATAAAATAAAAAAGCTGCCGAATGAGGCAGCTTAGCACGATTTAATTGGGGCAGACCTAATCCAATATCGTTCAATCATTATTTTATATAATGTTTTTTAAAGTCTGGATGCATGGAAAACTTGTGGCGTAAATGGATAAGGTTATCTCCAAAGCTTTCTTCTAATAGACCTCTGTGCTTCTCCATTATTTCCATGAGATACAAATCATGAATGATAACCTCTGTAATTGGCATCACTAAACCGACGTGTCTTGTCCATGCTGCACGGCTATCTTTTCCCAATGAAACAATTCCTGCTACGACTTCGGTATCATCTGAACTAATAACGATCCATCGCCCGCCATACTCTTCAGCAATCTCCTCACCCATATAGTGAAGGTACACATGAGCAAAATCAGACGTGATTTCACCATAAGAGATGATGGTTATATCTACACCCAGTTTGGCTGCCTGCCTTAGTTCAGGCTCCAACGCTGCATACTCCTCATCCCACACCTCTAAAAGAATTCTCTTTTTGGCAGAGCATATACAATCTTTGACCTTATCGAGGATTTCACTGCTTCCTGTGATATTCCAGATATTTTCCCTGTCATTAGCAGAACGCTCAAACTCAGCTAATGATTTTTCGGCCAATTCAAAATTCTCCTCCGCTTCCCTGCGGCGATTTTTAATTAACTCCTTAGCAGGAACAGGCGTATATTGCGGCGTGCTGCCAGGACTCACCAAAATATCTCCGCGTAAAGCGAGACTGTCCAGAACCTCATAAATTCTCGACCGAGGTACACCAGAGTTTTTCGCTACGGCATATCCTGTTAATGGAGATTCCTCCAATAAGGTTAGATAGGCTTTCGCTTCATATTCCGTAAAATGGAGATTTTTTAATGTTTCATAAATAACTTCTTTCATCATTTATTCACCCTCAGTATTAGTCGCTACTATAGTAACTAATATTTTATCAAAACGTATTGATCATTTCCAAATCCTTCTGCTATACTCATTAAGTAGTTACTTTGGTAGTCACTATTTAAAAAGGAGGGAATACATGATGGATAGTTTGCTTACATACATATCGATTGCTGCCATGATGGTCATTATTCCTGGTGCAGATACGATGCTTTTGGTAAAAAACACACTAAGCTACGGCACTAAAGCTGGAAGATATACGGTTCTAGGAATGGTCACAGGACTTTCTTTCTGGACGCTTATCGCTATTCTTGGATTATCTGTTGTCATTGCACAGTCTGTTATTCTCTTTAATACAATCAAGTATTTGGGAGCTGCTTATTTAATTTATTTGGGAATCAGAAGCTTCTTTGCTAAAAGTGTGTTTTCTCTAGAGGAAATGAAAGAACAAGCCAATTCACCTGTGAATTCTTCAAAGACCCACAATAAAGAATCCTTTATGCAAGCATTACTGAGTAATGTACTCAATCCAAAAACCGTACTGGTTTATATAACAATTATGCCTCAATTTATTGATTTAAACGGACACATTAATCAGCAATTAATTCTGTTAGCATCTATTCTTACCTTACTTGCTGTTTTATGGTTTTTAACCCTTGTCTATGTGATTGATTACGCCAAAAAATGGCTGAATAATTCTAAATTCCAAAAAGCATTCCAAAAATCAACAGGCATCATTTTAGTTGGGTTTGGTGTTAAGACAGGGATTTAAAATGCTAGTACAATACTAAAATACTAATTTCAATGTCATGGTTTGGTTATTGAAACAAGCCCGTTCCATTGCGCTGCGGACCCTCGCTTTCCGTGGGGAGGAAACTGAGCCTCCTCGAAGCAAAAGCTTCTGCGGGGTCTCACCCTTTCCTCTATTGCCCACAGGAGTCGAGGGTCCTCCGCTCCATTTCACTCATGTATTAAAAGATAATTAATAAAAAACCGGATGATTAGAAAGCGACACTTCCTAATCATTCAGTTCTATGGTCGTGTTAAATACTTAATTACCAAACCCTTTTTTCTACTGTTTCGAATAACTTAAAACGCTGGCGGAGTGACAGAAAAAAGAATCGAAGCATGCTCGCTGAACTGATTTTCCCATTTATGCTTCATATATGCTGGGATTTTGACACTATCTCCGGTGTCTAAAATATACTCCTGATCGTTTAGGTACACTTTACTTTTCCCCTGCAAGACATATGCTACTTCTTCTCCTTTATGTTCAAGAAGCTTTTCAGAAGATGATGAGTTAGGGGGAACATTCTCTCTATCTATATTCTAATGTATTTCTTTTCAATTAACGCTATCACAACATCTAATTGACCATTATGAGATTTTTTATTATCGTTTGTGACTTCTTTCCAAAGGTTACGTCGATCATCGATCATACTTTTGTTTTCTCTGATTATATTTACTGCTCTATTTGCATATTCTTTATTCTTTGATGTCTTCTTAAAGTTATAGTTCCCCTGAGGAATGGCCTCAATAAATCCTTCCTCACATAACCCTAGGAAAGCGTTTTTAGGACACCCTTTCTTTTGCCCCCAAGAACCATGACCAAATAATTCTGATGTTGCCCTATCCCAAGCTGCTTTTGGAGAATCTACAACACTTTCATTTATAAATTCAACGGCTTTTACAGCAGCTAATCCATACTTGCTCATAAGCTTTCCTCCCATCAAAATTCAACATATTTTTATAGAATAAAACTGTAGAATACTTTACAAAGTTTCTAGCACTTACTGAACTCCCAGTTTTTTCATTTATGCTCCGCTGTTTTTAATATCTAAAAATTTTCACTTCATCAGCTGGAATTTAACTTAGCTGCTGTATATTATTTATCTATAACAGGCACCCAAAGCTCATTACTAGGTTGACGTTCTGGCGGATAATAACACTCAATGCAAGGCACATTAGCCAGTTCGTAGCCAGAGCTTGGAGCCCATTCTGTATATAATCCCTTCCATGCAGTGGTTATGTCAGGAAAAACTGCCCAAGTTCGATGAGAAATAATTAGGGATTCCATATCACTTGGCACTTCACCATCGTATCTTACACCCATAAAGTATGAAAACTCATCATCTAGAATGACAGCCTCTTTTCCACAAACCCCCAACAGACCTTCCAGCTTACATTTAGGTTTTTCCCACGACAGATTCACCAATTTCTGTACAAAGCCATCCTTTGTTGCCGTATTCCAAATCGCTGGAATTGCTTGAAACGCTGTGCTTGTTTGAACCTGCGTTCCTCTGCCGATCAATTTTATATGAAAATCCAAATGTTCTATTCGATACTCCATTTCATTACCTCTCTTTTATTAAATTTTGAAGAGCACCTATTTTAACTGATCAATTCTGAATATAGTCATTTAATGTTTCTCTTAAAATTATTCAAATTCCTTCTCTCATTGTGCGAACCATGACTATTCGAGAGCTTTATTTTTTCAGGTAGTTCTTAACCGCCCCTGTCATGTTCTCATTTTTTGAGAGACCAGTTAGTCTTCTTATTAAACAAACCAGTGGTTATAAAGCCTTTTGACATTCATACCTCATGGGGGTATTATAAATAAAATAGCTTTTAGCTAACTAAAATGTTTGAATGGAGGAATTCAGTTGAACAAATATGTATTGATAGGAATACTGACCTTACTAACAGTGTTCGGCTTATCAGCTTGCGGCGGAAGTGATGAGAATGTCTCAGATGAAAATAACGGCAGCGGCTCTCATTCACATGAAGAGATGGATGCAGTGACAGATGAAGAGTCAGATGCTCATTCTGATCATGAAGGAATGAATCATTCTGGTTCTAGTGAAGTACCAGAAGGTTTGACAGAAGCAAAAAAACCAGCCTATCCTGTTGGCAGCAAGGCGATTATCAACGCACAGCACATGGCTGGAATGAACGGTGCTGAAGCGGAAATATCCGGTGCCTTTGATACAACAGTTTATTCTGTAACGTATACCTCAACAACCGACGGTGAATTAGTGAAAGATCATAAATGGGTAGTACATGAAGAGATTGAAAATGAGGGTTCCGCACCCTTTCAGCCTGGAGATGAAGTGGTTTTAAAGGCTGATCATATGGATGGGATGAATGGAGCAGCAGCGGTTATTGATTCTGCTGAGCACACTACAGTATATATGGTTGATTATATTGACACTGAAACGGAAGAAGCAGTTACCTATCATAAATGGGTGACAGAAGGCGAATTATCCTCGTTATAGCCAGGGTTACAGTTAAAGAGTGCCGTTGGTATTTTTAACCCTTAAATCTTCCTGTACATCTAACATTAAAATAGGAACCCTTCCACTGAACGGGTTCCTATTTCTGAAATTTTAATTCATTCACCAAACACAAACAATACAAGAAAGGCAACTATAAATATTACGAGAAATAAACCTAATGCGTAAAGAAAAGATGGTTTCTTCTTTTTTAAACTTGGTTCCATAAAAACAGCCCTTTTGTACAAGTTTCATAATTTCAGCATAACATTTTCACTAGTTATTTCATTCATAAGTGCAAGTGATTTTTATTATTCTCAACAATGACCTTATTACAATATATCTTAAATCTATTAAGAAAGTTCGGTTTCGCAACATCTTCAAAATGGCGGTTTCATTTAAACATTTTAAAGAATATCTTATCCGTGACCATTCACATATTCTACAATCATGCATATTTTACCTTTTGCTTTTGATAAACGGCGCCTAACAACTCTAGATTCCTATTCATAAGCGGAGAAATTCCGGTTAATGTGTAAAAAGAGGTTAAAATGGAGGAAATAAGCGAATTAACGGTGCCTGACCCTCAACATGCTAAAGCTTTAACGCAGTGAGGGTCAGGCACCAAAGTACCATACTTTCAAAATATCCTGACCAGTGATAAAATTGAATTATGTAACATTTTCCAAATAATAATACATCCTAGGTAAACTATTATTTGGTCTTTTAGTCATTATGAGAAAGGAGTTCTAATTGATGTCACTTGTTCGAATACTATCCTTATTGCTTTTTATTTTTTCGATATTAGGATTAATAGGGATCATTTTTGATAGACAATTAGTTCCTATTGCAATAAATTATATAGTCATATTCTTTTTGTCTTTAACGATTGCAATTCTTGCTTCTAATGTGAAGTATAAAAATTAACGGTGCCTGACCCTCAACATGCTAAAGCTTTAACGCAGTGAGGGTCAGGCACCCTTTATTTCTGCAATGAAAAAAATCTGCACAAAGTGCAGATTCATTCACATGATAATTTATGCCCTTTTCATACGGCCTAATCTTACCTGGCGCAGTATATATTTGAACAATGTCGTTGCAGCAAAGATGATCATTAAAATTAAGGTAATGGAAGCACCAGGCGGGGTACCTAATTCATAGGAAGCGACCAATCCGCTCAGCATGCCGGCAAGGGCGATAACCATTCCTAAAAAAATGACCCCCATGAAGCTTTTGCTTAGCCGCAGTGAGATGGCCGCGGGCAAAATGATGATGGCCGAGACCAGCAAAGCTCCGACGATCGGCATGATAATCGCGATCGTAACTCCTGTTAGCACATTAAACAATATGGACATCAGTTTAATAGGCAAACCAGCAGTAAAAGCTGTTTCCTCGTCAAACGTAAGAATGTACATAGGCTTTCGAAAAATAAAATAAAGGACACCAATAATAGCTGTTAAGGCGATTAACATCCAGATTTGCTGTTCACTAATGGTCACGATGGAACCAAATAAAAACTGTGTCATGCTCAGTGTTGCTCCACCATCGTTTAACCCCATTAAGACCAATGCCAGAGCCATTCCAGCAGACATTAATATCGCAACTGAAATTTCTGAATAGGTCCGGTACATTTGCCGTAAAAATTCTAATAAAATAGCAATAACAGCCACTACTAAAATATTGGTCCATGTAGGATTCACACCCATTAACAGACCAAGTGCCACACCCGCTAAAGAGATATGTGATAGAGTGTCCGCCATAAGCGATTGTCTGCGGAGAATCAAAAACAACCCTAATATGGGGGCAATGAGAGAAATTAGGATGGAAGCTTGGAAAGCTCTTTGCATGAATCCATAGAGAAACATCTCCAAGGCGAGCCCTCCTTCCGCAATAACTCAATATGCTTATTAGCGTAATGGCGAATTTCTTCATGATCATGTGTAACCATTAGAATCCCCTTGCCATGCTCTAGGCAATTGTGTCTTAATAATTGATAAAATTCTTCTCGGGAATGAACATCCATACCCGTAGTGGGTTCATCCAGAATAAATAGATCAGGGTCAGTTGCGAACACACGCGCAATAGAAATCCGCTGCTTTTGCCCGCCTGACAATTCCCCTATCTTTTTATGGCGCATGTCCCACATTCCAACAGATTCTAAAGAACGGCGAACATGCTCTTTGTCTGCTTGATCGAGTCGTTTAAACCATTTGCCTCTTTGATACCGTCCGGATTGAACCAGTTCCAGAACGGTACTCGGAAAACCAGCATTAAAAGAGGCAATCTGCTGTGATACATAACCAACTACCAGCTTCTCACCGTATTGATTTTTCTTTGAAAGCTGAACCCTTCCTTTTGATGGTTTTAATAGACCCAAAATATTTCGTAAAAGCGTCGTCTTCGCTGCACCGTTTTCTCCCGTCAGCATCACAAAATCTTTTGGACCTACCACAAAAGAGATATTCTCTAATACAGGTTCTTCTTTATAATGAAAGGCGAGGTTTTCTACTTCAATATAATGCACAATCATGCGACCTTTCTTTTATGGGATTCTAGTATATTTATATTTTGACTGAGGAGGAATATGACAAATTAGGGTAGTGGTGTAACTCCCCGACTTTGGGGAGTTACTAGGGTTCGGCTGTTATTAACTACCCAACTTTCGGTTTTCATGTTACTTCGGGCGTTTAAATTCCTGGTTAACTACCCATCTTACGACTTTCACCCGACTTCGGGCGTTTAAATCCTCGGTTAACTACCCATCTTACGACTTTCACCTGACTTCGAGCGTTTAAATCCTCGGTTAACTACCCATACCCCGGAATCCACTGGCCTTCAAGCGTTAGCCAGAATCCACGCCACCCTGCTCAATTACTGAACACTCAGCTGCAAAGATTCCAGGTTTTCCCGCATTGCTTCAATATATCCTAAATCATTTTCTTCCAATTCTTTTGACAGTACTTCTAAATCAAATAATGTAGCTGTCTCTGTTCCTGTTTCGGCTGCAACTGTTTCAGCAATGCTTGAGTTGGCACCCTGCTGATAGTAGATGATTGGCACTTTATGTTCTTTTACTAAGTCTCCAATCTCTGCTATACGGGAAGGACTTGGTTCCACTTCTGTTGATAAGCCGCCAATGGCAATCTGTTCTAAATCATATCGGTCTGCTAAGTAGCCAAAAGCTTGATGCTGTACGACAAACACACGTTTTTTTGCATCTTCTAAAGCACCTTCGTAGTCCTCATGCAATTCCTGCAATTCATTATTAAAAGCATCTGTATTTTTTTCATAGACTTCTTTTCCATCTGGATCTGCTTCGATAAGTGCATCACGGATGATTTTCACTTGCTCTTGTGCTAAAACAGGATCGAGCCAAATATGGGGATCCTTATTTTCATGATCGTCGATTAAAACGGAAACTGTTTCTGATTCGGCATACGTATTATGATCATCATCAAGCAGGACTGCTTTTACGTCAAAGCTTTCTCCTGTATTTTTATATTCAAAATGATCGGTTTCCTGGCCAGAAATAGCTTCCCATTCCTCATTTTCTCCTGAGCGTGTGTACCAATGCCAATGCTGATAGTCCGTCTCAGCTTGCAGTTGGGCAACAAGGGTTACAACATCACCCGTATGATAGTGGTCTGCTAATCCAATGATCTCTACTGACTGTGCACCTTCTGCACTTTCATGTTCATGATCGTGATTTGTTTCCTCGTCTTCACCATGACTGTGATCATGCCCAGCTTCATCACCATGCTCATGACTATGTTCTTGCCCCGCCTCATCACTATGATCATGATTATGACCTTGCTCTTCATCGCTATGCTCATGGCCTTCTTCTTCACCGTGAGCAGGTGTTTCACCATGGTTATCAATGACAATTTTTACAGGCTCAGACTCTGCAAGCTCTCTATGATTATCATCAAATAAGACAGCGCGTACTTCGAAATTGTCAATGGATGCTAAATATTCAAGCTCAGAGGAGAATTCATTTGGTATTGCTACCCACTCCTCATCAGCACTTTTTCTCGTATACCAGTGCCAATGTTCAAACTCTGCACCATTATCTGTTACTGCACTTAATTTGATCATATCACCAGTATGGTAATGTTCAGCAGCACCTTGAATTTCAATGTTTACAGGTTCTTGTTCCTCACCACCACTATGTTCATGGCTATGGGCTGATTCAACACCATCAGCTGTACGCGCAACAACTAATTTATCATTCTCAGTCGTCTCTATTAAGCTTTCAGCCCAATGTTCCATCTCTTCACTGCTATAGACAAAGACATCTGCTTCATTTACCCTTGCAACATCTTTAGCACTTGGCTCATAATGATGTGCATCTTCACCGGCAGATACCATTAGAGAGACATCTGCTCGATCTCCTGCTACTTGACGGGCAAATTCATACATCGGATAAAAGGAAGTGACAACAGATAACTTACCCTCCGTATTTTCTTCACTGTTTTCATCTGAATTTTGACAGCCATATAAAATAGTAGACATGACTAGCACCAAACCAAACCATTTTTTCATTTCCTCTTTCCCTCCAACTGCATAAAAACGTAATAATTACGATTTAATGTCTAGAATTCTCCTTATTTCAACAAATTTCTATGGTGTACTCTCTTTTATCTTATAAAATTAATGTGCTAACATGTCACGCACTAGACCGTCAGCATCCAAGTCGGAAGGATAGTAGGTTGGCCAATGATCCATTTCCTCTAATAGCTCTGCACGGTCATCTCCCCAATATAAATGGTAATGATGGGATTCAACCGGGAATATATTATGATCGCTAAATTGGATAAATTGAGGCATATTTTCGGCGCCATCTGTTAATTTAAAGATAAATCGTACTCCTCTGTTCCCTTTTTCATACTGAAGAATTTCATAGCCGTCTGACTCATATGTTCCAGAATTCTCTTGACCATTCTCATAAAAAGTGACGACGTTATCTTCAATCGTGATGGTGTCAACATCGGTTACATATCCTGTTGTGTAATACTCTTTGTATTCCTCTGCCGTCATATCTCCATGTTCAGCTTTATGTTCAAAAACAACATCTAAATCTCCAGATTCAAGATATGGATATACAGACTGCCAATCACCTTCCCAATCTGACAATGGGCGATCCTTTACTTGCTCATCTTCAAAATAACCATTATAGATTTGTTTGCTCGCTTCATCGTTTCCGTGATGATCATCAATTACGATTGTTACAGGAGCTGATTGTGCGCTTGGATTATGGTCATCATCTAGCAAAACGGCTTTAACTTCTAATCCATTAATCTCTGCTTCAGCCGTAAATACATCTGATTCCTGTCCTTCAATACTTTCCCATTCAGCATCAGCTGATTCTCTGCTATACCAGTGCCAGTGATCATATTCCGTTTCTCCATCCTGGACAGCCGTTAACTTAATTTCATCACCAGTATGATAATGATCACCAAGGCCTTCTATTTTTACAGTTTCAGGTGCATTTTGTTGATTCGTTTCTTCATCATGTTGATGTTCCTCTTCTTCATGTACCTCTGCTTCTGTTTCCTCTGTTCCATTAACCTGGTCATTCGATCCTTGGCATGCTGCTAAAAATAGACTTAGGAACAGCAAACTAAATAATAGTTTCCTCATCTTTCCCTCTCCCCATCTCATATGTATTTAAATCGTAATTATTACGTTTTAAAAATTAACACTTGATTACATCCTCTGTCAAGCTTTTTTAGAGGTGAAATGGTAAAAATAGCAAATTGAGAATATATGATCAAATAAGCCAGATTACAGATAGGGCCACTTATCCTGGGAAATACACTGGCAATTCTCTATGGTCCATACCCAAATCAATATTATGTCCTGAAATGATCATTTATGTTTTTTATTCTATAAGAAGGTGCTTGAGGTATTTCCGCCTGCTGGGGTCTGTAGTAAGATAGGTAAAGACTATATGAGATATACATCTTTAGAAGGAAGGTTAGCCGTGAAGAAAAGAGTTATTGATATAATTTATATTTTACTAGGTTCTTTTATTTTTGCATTAGCCGTGAATCTTTTTATTATCCCGAATGATCTAGGGGAAGGCGGAGTAACAGGTATTACTATTATTCTATTTTACCTGTTTGAATGGGCGCCTGGGTTGGTTAGTTTAATATTAAACGGAATATTAATTATTGCAGGATATAAATTTTTAAGTAAAATAACAACGATTTATACCATTATCGCTGTTGTTTTTCATTCCCTTTTTCTGCAGCTGACCATGTCGTGGAGCATCTCTTCAGATGAAATCATGATTAATGCCATTTTTGGAGGAATCTTTGCCGGAGTAGGGATCGGGTTAATTATCCGTGTTGGCGGCACAACGGCGGGAACTACTATTCTGGCCAGAATCACAAATAAGTATCTTGGCTGGAGCATCAGCTATGGATTATTATTTTTCGACTTGATTGTGGCGTTTTCATCCTACTTTATTATAGGTATGGAAAGTCTTATGTTTACGATTGTAATGCTTTATATAGGAACAAAAGTAATGGAATATATCATTGAAGGAGTTAATCCAAAAAAAGCGGTTACCGTTATTTCCGAATGTCCGGATATTATTGCACAGCAAGTAAACAGCTTAATGGACCGAGGAGTGACCGTTTTTTCCGGCCATGGCTATTACTCAAAAACATCGAAAGACATTTTATATATCGTCATCAGTAAACAGGAAGTTGTAAAATTGAAAAGAATTGTACAAAAAACTGATAAAAATGCCTTTTTGACCATCCATGATGTGCGCGATGTATTCGGTGAAGGTTTTCTGGATATCTCAAAGACGTAATTGTAACTGCCTCCTGTCAAAAACAAATGGAGGCAGTTTTATCTATGGCATTGTTCACTGATATTTTGCAATTAAATCTTTGCGAGAATCTTTGTTACTAAAATCCTCCTATAGTTCTTTCCCTGCAAAGAACCCGAATATTAGCAGACAAACAAAAACTATGAAGACAAATAAAAACCCCGGAACATATCGGGAGGCCGATATTTGTTCCGGGATAATCAGTTGTGCATGGATCTCTTAAAAGCCATTTTACAGATTTAAAGGTTAATAACTTTAAATTGCCCGCCTCCAAAAAATCCTTTAACATAATCAATTTTGACATTATTAAAATACACTTGATCTCTGTCATTCACTAAAAATTGAATGTCATTTACTTCTGTTATTTCATCATTCTCTAAAGCTGACTCTTCCAGAGCCAGACGAAGCTGTGGACCCCCTCAGCCAATGCCCATTGATAACCGAATCATCGGCTTTTTATCTTCATCAATTAGGTTTTGTATTTCTGTTGTGATTGCTGATATAGCTGCTGGTGTCACTTTTACCATGAATAATTCCTCCTTAATATCTTTTTACAGATGATTATTGATCAGTTTTGTACAGTAACTTTTCCTTCAATATCAATTTGTGCATTTGCTGCTTTTAGCAGGTTTCCAACTGCACATGCTTTATCAGCTGATACAAATGTTCTTTGTGCTGCCTGAACCTGTTCTTCTGTTGCTTCAGCAGACATTGTAATATGAGGGTAATGAGTTATTTTTAATCCTTCTTCTTTTGAAAGAGATGATTCTGAATCCACTGTTAACCCAGAGACTGGCAGCTTTCTAGCTTCAAGCATCGCCACCAAAGTCAACGTAAAACATGATGCTGCAGAACTTATTAGTAACTCTTTTGGTCCTGCGCCCTCTCCACTGCCGCCTAAAGATTCAGGTATTGCCACGTTTGTTTCAAGATTACCTGCTTTTAAACTTCCATTTCCTTTACTGTCACCATTCCAAACAATTTTTAAGTTAGCTGTATCTGCCATGTACTCCAACTCCTAAATAACAATTTTATTGGTTAACTAATTGATTAATTAACTATACATATATAATAGTTATTCATCCTGTTTTTTGTCAATAATTTCGTTTTACAAAGTGATGTGCATTTAAGAAGCATGCTTGATTTTATCAGGTCTTCCAACAGCCTGTACTCCGCATAGCCAAGCATGAATAACTTGATTTTTTCATTCTTCTTTATTAAGCTAAACATACCTAAACAAATAGTTAACCGAGAAAGTTGGTTGTACAAATGGATCGTTCAAGTTTACTTTTTACTATCGATGCCCAATCTCCCCTTCCGATCAGTGTACAGATCAAGGATCAGATCAAATGGCTCATCGGAAAAGATTTACTCAAACCGGGAGATACTCTTCCATCGACAAATCAATTAGCGGATCAGCTGTCCATTAATCGAAATACGATTCAAGGCGTCTATTCTCAACTGAAGGAAGAAGGTCTTCTGCAAATAAAAAAAGGACGCGGAACTCAAGTTGCCGACGAAAAGGAAATAGCAAATTTTAAAAGACAGAACCCCTATTTCTCTTTTGTGGAAAAAACGATAAAAGATGCTTTCGAATTTGGGTACGATATTGAAAATATGCTGCTGTCTGGATTTGCCTATATGCAGCTTTTCGGACAGCCGCTAGAACGCAAGCTCCGTTATCTTTTTATTGAATGCAAGGTCAACTCATGCATTT
Source organism: Cytobacillus gottheilii (assembly GCF_900166665.1). GTDB lineage: Bacteria > Bacillota > Bacilli > Bacillales > Cytobacillaceae > Cytobacillus > Cytobacillus gottheilii_A. The sequence goes on from NZ_LT800494.1 coordinate 3,679,766, forward strand.
TTTATCTGGATGAAATCAAACGGATGACATCAGCAGAGATTGATACAATTGATGTATCTTCATCATCAGAAAATAACCTGATCGAGGCAATCAGCAATGCCGATGTCATTGTAACCAGAACAGATTTTGCTGAAAGAATACAAAAATTCGCCAGCCCAGCACAAAAAACAGTCATCACAGTTGGCTCAACAAATGATGTTTCATTGCTGCTAAATATGCTTAGGCCTAATTAGTTTATAGTAGGAGAAGAAAAGCGCTTTAGTTATAGGCAAAAACAGATCTAAGGCGAATGGGGGGTATTCTTCCCCTCCATTATTTAAGGGCAGCCATGATTTTCTCCGGAGCAAAGCCAAAAACCCATACTCCATTTATATTAGTCTGCGGAACAGAGAATCTGCGAGTTTTCGCTACTAGTTTTAGCATCGCCAACGGATTTATATCGACATTAACCTCTTTATATTCCATATTCATATGTGTTAAAAACTCCCTAACCATGGCACATACCGGGCACATGGCAGTTGTGTAAATGGTTATATCCTGATTCATTCAGCATAGCCTCTATTTCTTAGATTTTCACTCCGTTATTCCATTCCAATTATTCATGCCGCCTGCCATGTCCTCGACCTTATAACCTAATGCTTCCATTATTCCACAAGCTGCTTTGCTGCGGTTGCCTGATTGACAAGTAACAATATAATTTTTTTCCTTATCCAGTTCCGCCTTGCGCAATACAAGCTGGCCTAACGGGATATTTTTTGCTCCTGGAATTAAACCAGCTGCTGCTTCACTCTTTTCTCGAACATCAATAATATTCACTGCTTCACCATTCTGAATCCTTTTCGCTACTTCTTCAGGTGTTACTTGTTTTGCCATAACTATTTTCCTTTCCTACATCCAGGCACTCATTCCGCCTTTAACGTTGTAAATCTGATGAAAGCCATGTTTCTTAAGAGTTTTCGCTGCCTTAGCACTTCTCATTCCGCTTTGACATATGACAACAATCTCTTTTTCCTTATCCAGCTTATCTATTTGACTGGATAAGTTAGACAGCGGAATGTTATGAAATGGCTTGCGATGGTTTGATTTATATTCACCAGGTGTACGAACATCAATAAATTGTATCCCTTTTTCCTTAAATTTAGCTTTAGCCTCTTGAACACTTATATTCTTGACGCCTTTTACAGGCATAAAACGACTAACGAGAAACGCAAAAACAATGAACAACAGCATCCATTCAATGATCCCCATATGATCACTCCTATTTTGTAAATTTGACTGGAAGAGAAAAAGAGATCTACTCTATTTCTCCTTCCCACTCCAGCATGCCGCCTGCGATATTTGTTACATTAAAACCATTTTGAATGAGAAATTGACATGCTTTGCTGCTTCTCCCGCCTGAACGGCATACGATGTAGTAGTGCTCCTGTTTAACTAATTCAGCTATTCGAGCTGAAATCTGACCGAGAGGGATATGCTTTGCTCCCGGGATTATCCCCATTGCGACTTCTTCGTCTTCTCTAACATCGACAATATTTACTATTTCTCCTGTATTCTGTTTCAGTTCTAATTCTTTTGCAGTAATTTCTTTCATATATAGCCCTCCGTTTCAAAACGCACAACCATATACCCAATTGGGTATATTTTATTCTAAAAAAACTCATCTGCTTTTCACTAATAAATCAACTGCTTCTTTTACCACTTGTTTTGTGCTTTGGCCATTTTCTATATTTTCCCGAACACATTGCTCTAAGTTCGAGCTTACAATTAAGCCGATGGTACGATCAATCGCACTGCGCGAAGCTGATAACTGAGTTATCACTTCTTTACAATCTTGGTTCTTCTCAATCATACTTAATGCGCCTTTAATCTGTCCTTCAATTCGTTTTAAGCGATTGACAACCGCTTTATCATACTCCATTTACCATCTCTCCTGTACCTTGCACGGTCTGTTATTTATTCATTCAATAGCCACTTAGAGCTCAGACCGCTTTTACACTAAAATATCAAACCAAATTTTCACTGCTGTTCCTGCAATCATAAGTGCCAAAAGCATTTGCAGGATTTTCGTATTTATATTTTTGCCAGCCTTTGCGCCAAACGGAGCAGCTAACAGGCTTGCTGCAATCATAATGATTGCAGGCCAATAATCTACTTGGCCGGTAACGAGTTTCCCTATACTGCCGCCTATTGAAGATATAAACGTAACGGCGAGACTTGTTGCAATTGTCATTCGTGTTGGAATGTGCAGAAGTGTCAGCATGATCGGCACAAGCAGGAATCCTCCTGCAGCACCAACAATTCCAGATGCTATTCCAACGATTAGTGCTAAAATGGCTGCAAGTCCCTTATTAAATGTCACTTCATTTAGCGGCACATCATCTGCCTGCTTTTTAGGCATCATCATCATAACAGCTGCAATGACAGCAAGAATTCCATATACAATGTTCACTGTCTGCTCTGATAAATAGCTGGATCCAAAACTGCCGATTAGGCTGCCGATCAGAATGGATACGCCCATATAGATAATGAGCTGCTTATTTAAATATCCGCCTTTCCGATATGCCCAGACTCCGGCAATCGAAGCAAACAGCACTTGTACGGCACTTATGCCTGAAACCTCATGAGCTGTAAAAGCTGTAAGGCCGAATAATGGCGGAATATACAATAACATTGGATATTTAATGATTGAACCGCCAACACCTAACATACCGGATAAAAAAGAACCAATAAATCCAATAGCAAATACCACGATGAAAAATATTATGTCCATGATTCCGCCTTCTTTCCAGTATAGAAAAGCGAGCGATGATCCCTGCTCGCTATTTGATTTTCATCATGCTTTTTGTATATAAAAATATAGAATGTCTTCCTCTGTTTTTTGTTCTAAAATGATATGACCGCCTGATTTTGCCCAAGCTGGAATATCGCTCAGTGCGCCTTTATCCGTTGTCAGTACTTCGAGGATTTCCCCGGAATGAATAGTGTCCATTGCCTTTTTTGTTTTAACGATCGGCATGGGACATGCAAAACCTTTTGCATCTAATGTTTTGGTAATGTTCATGTGAATAGCCCCTTTTTTTTGCTTTTTTTTGGATCAGCTCCCGTTTTTTGCCTAGCGAACTGCACAGCGGTTCGGTCCAATTTCCATTTCGGTTTGTTCATCATGGTCAGGATTCATTTTCCCCATATTGACTTGACGAATTTGCTCGTACGCATTGGGCTGCGGAGGCAAATGATCTGTAACCGTACGGCGGAATTCCGCTTCGTCTTCAATGTTTAGACCATGGTTTTCTTTCAATAGATCACCTAAGCGTCTTGCTACCGACCCATCTTCATTTAATTCATCAATGATCATGAAATGCGCAGGCAATACAATCAGGTCCTCAGCAAGCTCTCGGTAACGGGAGTATAATGTTTCACGCAGATCTCCAACCCAATCTTCTGCAAGTCCCGCTAAGTCTGGACGGCCGATTGAGTCGATAAAGAGGATATCCCCTGTCAGCAAAAACTTATTATGGTCAATCACAAATGAAGTGGAGCCGATCGTATGGCCAGGTGAATATAGTGCACTTACGTTTATTTGTGATGAACCGATTTTCACGTTTAGATCATTGGTTAATGGTGTATATTCAAATACTGCTTCTGCAGCATCTTCCTGAGGCAGATAATAAACTGCACCTGTTTCAGCAGCAATATGTCTTCCTCCTGAAATATGGTCCGCATGCAGGTGTGTATCAAACACATGCTTAATTTTTACACCTTTTTCTTTTGCGAAATTGATAAACACATCTGTAAATCGTACTGCGTCAAAAATGGCAGCTTCTCCTTCTGAAATGAGCATATAAGAAAGACAGCCTTTTCCTAAACGAACAAATTGATATAGCTCTCCGCCATTTTCTAAATCCGCTGCTTTTATAGGCTCTAAATAGCTGCTCCAGGATTTCATTCCGCCTTCAAGGTAAGCAACTTCCTTGCCTGCTTCAGACAGCATTTCTGCTACCATCACAGAAGACCCCTCTTTTGCACATACAACTAAAATTTCTTTATCCTCTGGCAGTTTTGGCAGAATTTCTTCCACTCCATCCAGTAAATCAAAATAGGGAATATTTAAATATTCGAACTGATGGCCTTCAATTTTCCAATCTCCAAATGCATCCTCATTACGAACATCTAAAATAAACAGTTCTTCTTTATCAATTACTTTTCGGGCAACTTTTGCTGCACTCCATTTGTTTACAGTCATTTCTTAATTACCCCCATAGGTATATTATTGGTTATTTTTTTGCAGCGGAGGATACCCCGCTGCATGAAGTTAGTTCAGCAGATTAAAAAGATAATGTTGGTGCTGCATCTTTAGCAAATTCCAAGAATGTTACAGCTCCGCCAACCTCAATACCATCAATAAAATCTTCTTTTACAAGACCCATAACATCCATCGTCATTTGGCATGCAATCAGTTTAACGCCAATATCTTGTGCCATTTCCACTAGCTCTGGAATGGACGGGACATTAGCTTTTTTAAACCCTTCTGCAAAATGCTCTTTTCCAGCTGGCATTTCTAAAGCAAACATTGCTTGTTTGTGAATTAAGTTTAGACCTTCAAACGTGAAGAAGATTTCTACCTCTTTTTCAGACGCAGCTGCTGCTGTTGCGATATTAAATACCTTGTATGCATCAAACATTCCACCGTTTGCTGCGATAATAGCTACTTTATTTGACATATTAAATTCCTCCTAAATTTCTTTTGTTAGACTGCCGTTCCACTCATTCATACCAGGCAGAACATTATAAACTTTTGTAAAACCGTTTTTCGCTAATAGCTGTGCTGCCAAGTCAGAACGTTTCCCTGTACGGCAAATCACATAAATTTCTTCATTCTTATCTAATTCCCCGAGACGTGATTCCAGCTCACCCATTGGAATGGATTTGGCATCATCAATATGGCCAAATGCATATTCAGCTGCCTCACGCACGTCTAGAATCAACCCCCCTCGGGTATCTAATTCTTCCAGTGCAACAGTTTGCTCAAAAGCCTTTTCCACTTCTGGTTCATTGTTGCCCTTTCGAATATAGTGGTAAAGAAGATCGCCATCTTCTACTGTTCCGATATACTGATGTCCAACAGAATTAGCCCATGCAGCAAGATCTGCTTTTGAACCTTTGTCTGTTGCTAAAACTTCCAGTACTTGACCTTCTTCAAGTGCGGTCATGGCTTTTTTGGTTTTTACAACCGGCATAGGACACGCTAACCCTTTTGCATCCAGCTGTACATTTGCTTGGATCATCTAATTACCCCCTTAGGTATTTTTTTATTGTAAATTTTTATACCCATACAGGTATGTTTTCAACCAAAAAAATTTAGTTTTGTTGCTAAAATATTTTCTTAGTGAAAATCAATTACAAGACTCATATTATACCCCCTAGGGTAATATGTCAATCCATTTGTTTATTTTTTATAAATATCTGTTTTAAATGCGATACTGCTTCACTATTCAAAAAAAGTATATCTGCAGCAATGCCTCTACTCTAAATACCTAATCTATTAGATTGTAAATTCTTAAGACTTCAGCCGCTTTCCATTCTCGGTTTTAACTAATTTAATGAAGATCAAGAACTATAAAACAGCGCCTGACCTCATACACACTAGAGCTTTAATGTGTTAGAAGCCAGGCACTTGAGTTAAACCCTTTATACGTTTTGAAGGTGGAGAACCAGTACACCAGCAATAATAATTGCAACAGAAGTAATTTTTCGTTTACTGGCTGATTCATTAAAGAAGAGGATACCGATAATGGTCGTAGCTGCAATGGTTACCCCTGACCATATGGCATAGGCAACACCCATTTCGATCTGTTCAAAGCTGAGCGATAAAAAGTAAAGACAAATACTATAAAAGAGAAAAACAGCTATACTTGGCCATTTTCGTTGAAAGCCTTGAGATAATTTCACTGACAAATTACCAAGAACAGCAAAAAACAAACTGATCAACAAAAAAAGATAGCCCAATTACACCACCGCCTTTTTCATTTCATTACGCCGTTCAGGCAAGTTTAAGCCAATGACTCCCGCTACTATACAAAGAATGCCAATCAGCTTTATAAATGTTAGTGATTCATGGAAAAAAACAATACCGGTTACAGAGACTAACACGGTTCCTCCTCCAGCCCATAGTGTATTCACAATACCAAGCTCATGTTGTTTTGTTAGTAAAATATATAGTGATAAAGCTATACTGTAGGAGGCAATCACGATGATTGCAGCTCCCAGCTGGGTAAATCCTTCCGATATTTTCATAAAAGATGCCCCAACAATTTCAAGGATAATAGAAAAGCTTAATAGAATATAGTATCGTAACATAAAGATTCCTCCTGCTATTAATAAAAGGACGTGTAAACAGATGAATTTGCAAATGCTTGAATATTTTTTAACAATTACAAGGGAAAAAAGTATATCAAAAGCTGCCGATAAACTGTTTGTTTCGCAGCCTGCTTTAAGCAAACAAATAAAAAAATTAGAAGAAATATTAGGTTTTCCGCTTTTTGTTCGATTGTCAAAAGGAATTACGTTAACCAACAAAGGACAGCAATTTTACAATGATATTGAGCCAATTATTGGCCAATTAAAGTATCAGCTGCAAAAACATATGAATGATCATGTCGTTCATATAGGCAGTGATCCGCTCTTAGCTTCTTACTATTTTCCGGATTATATAAAAAATGAAAATGCCTTAAAAATAAAACTGACAAGTATTAAAGATGACACTATAGATCTAATACCATTGCTGGAGTCAGGTGAAATAGATGCTGCAATCATTCAAGATCATCCGAAACAAAAAGGATTATATTCAGTATTTTTATTTAGTGATCATTTTTATGCAGCTGTACCGGTAAACCATCCACTTGCAAACTTAAAAAGTGTTTCTCTGCTGGAATGCTTCAAATTCACACAGCTGCTGCCGCTGAAAACAACACAGCTATACAAAAAAATAACGTTACTTATGACGGAACTTTCCATCCCACTACCCGAAATTATTGAACTTTCCTATCATGCACTAGTTGGTTTTGTTGCTCAAAATCAAGGAATTTCATACCTGCCCTCCATGATGGTTGAGAAAATTGATTATAAAGGTGTAGTTTTTATCCCATTGAAAGATGCACCTCTAAAAAGAGACATGTATTTATATGCACATGATCAAGAAACATTAAAAGCGTTGAGAATACGATTTGATATATAAATTATAGGTGGGAATCTTGGCTGAAGGAAATATCTAAAATTCATGGTGTTATAACTTAAAGTTATATCATAGCTAAAAAGGGGGCCTGACCCCCGCCGCGTTAAAGCTTGAACGCAGTGGGGGTCAGGCACCCTTTAAAAATCAGCCAACAACATAATATCCTCTACTATATCATCTTTCTTCACCGGCTCATCCGCAAAGGCCATATCATATAATGCCCGGATGTTATTCTCTTCATCTACTAAATACATGGTTGTAGAATGATAGAGTACTGTTTCGGAGTCTAATTCATATTGCATCTGAAATTCGCCCGCAATTTTCTTTATTTTCTCGGGGGTGTCTCTTAACCACTTCCACCCTTTTGTATCCGTCTCAAAGATTTGTGCATATTCCTTTATGACCTCTTGGGTATCATATGCAGGATCGAGCGTAATGCTGACAAGCTCAACCTCGTCTCCAAACAAACCTTTATCTTTTAACATAGACTGTATTATTTTAAAATCCATCATCGTTAACGGACAAATATCCGGGCAGTTAGTATAAAAAAATGCAATCAATTTCACTTTGCCATTCTCAGAATGATAACGTTCTCCATGAACATTGTCTAACTCAAAGGCATCCACTTTATCAAGAATTGGCAAGCCATCATCACTTGGCCATAACCAGTAAACCAGGAAAAAACCAGCGACGATGACCAAAAGAATAAGGAACTTGTTTGTGATTTTCATCCTTCAGCACACTCCAGCATAGGAATCACAGTTAGATTTTATTTTCATTTTTATTTTTCTTTTTCAAGACAAAGAGATGGTTTTGCTTGGACTTGTGAACGCGGAAAATCCCCCACATTCCTGCCTCGATATCCCAGCGGATATTGCCGGAGCGGTACATATAATCTCCTGGATATTGATATAAGCTGCCTGCTCCGTAATGCAGCGGCAAGTCAACGGCATGACCTGCAACAATTTCACCTTCCACAGATCGCACTTCAGACGTAATGTCTTTGTCATCGTTATTCCAATAATGGCCATGAAGATGGAATGTGTGGGCACGCCGGCGTTCTGATGGATTAACTAAACGTATTGTGATGGGATCGCCAGGATATGCTTCAAATAACGGTGTCGACGGATCGCCAAACGCCCTCGAACTGAATAAATCCTTTAATACTGGGTGCTCTCGGAGACGGTTGATTAATCGTTCCGTCCGATAATTAAATCCTCTTGAGCCATTATCATACGTATCAACCAAATCATCACGATCTTCTGGATCTACTCCGCCTAGGATGGCATCTACCGGATCCACAATTAAATCACCTTTTTGATCTACCAGCCTTGCGCCATCATACAGAACAAGAACAAACTCACGGGTATCTGGCAAATAGGGATTACGCAGCACGACATTCGCACCTGTTTTCACTTCTTCTCCAGTTGAAGGATTCAAATACTTCGTTCCTTTCGCCTCAGCGATAAAGCAGCCGAATGTACCAAGGGAACGGTGGTTGCGAATATCGGTCATATCCCATAAACCGCAGGCGCCTACCGGATTGTCGACATACCATTTATACGTGATGATTTCACCGGGAGCTGCTGACTGATCAGGGTTAAACCCAACCGTTTCCCCCGCAGAAGTTCTCACATCATAATCAAGGAGCTGCGCATGCAGGGAGATCCTAACTGACGGCGGGTAAAAGGCCTGCTCTTTTACAGGAGGATAAGGCCAAATACCATCTGGAAACGGAAACTGATCAAACTGCAGCCGGGACGTCAGGTTAATTTCCACCACATCTCCCTGGTTGGCACGGATAATCAGCGGTTCAGGATTTTTCCCTTTTAAAATATCGTCTACATCTTCTTCGAGAGCAAAAATAATTCCAAAGGGATCACGTTCATCCCATTTGCTGTAAGTTATTGGTCTATGAAAGGCGACGATATTGAACGTTTTGACAGGTGCATTTACAGGTCCTGGAGATGGAACGATTTTTGCTTTCTCCGGCGGTTTTCCTGTCGGCTCCGGCAGCGCTTTGGTGCGTTCTGGAGGCGGTTCACGGTCAGGCAGCGGAATAAGAAAATCCACTTCTTCATCAAAGGCCCTAATTAGTCCCCATAAACCATTCCATAAGTCTTCTTCTGTTTCAAACGTCCATAAATAATCCCCAGACCTTGGAACATCCATTTCCAGTGTAAAAGATTCAGAGATTCCAATATGCTGCTGATCTCTAAACTTTGTTTCAGAGTCAGGGTGCTCCGCCTTCCAGCGCAAGCCATGAAGGTTAAAACTGTGCGACTCCTCATGAGACCCTTGAAGAAGTCTGACACGAATCGGATCACCTTCATAACAGAGCAGAATTGGCGTAACCGGATCACAATTAACATATGAACTAAAGGAATACGCTGGATCTTTGTCTTTTCCTAACCGGAATTGAAGCGGTTCATTTTTATAGTTGACTCCAAATAATCCTGGATCATCCTGGGAGCCAGGGAAGTCCGGCTGCTGAAGAGGACAGCCATCTTTGTCATATAGCATAGCAAAATCCTGAACCATCAGAACCATATCCCGGTAATCAGGAATGAGCGGATGAACCGCGGTAATTTGCACACCATGATCCACTTCTTCTCCTGTTTTTGAATCCAAAAACTTGGTGAAGCGCGGATGAACGACTCCTGTTCCAAAGACACCATGCTGCTGATGAAAATTCGCAAACAAATGGTCATGGAAAAACCATGCTTTTAACTCTACATCTGCAAAATATTCATAGCGGATTGTTTCGCCAGATAGAACACTAGAGTCATAGTTCCAGCCAACATTTGCACCATCGGATACAAGCACATCGAATTTAACAAAATGCACATGAACGCCCGCTTCATATGTTCTTGTCACAAGCTGGAATGCGCTGCCGCCCACCACTTCCGGAAGACGATTTGTAAAATTAATGCGCACGCACGTATTGGCTGTCATATGCAAAACTAATGGTTCCGGCTCTTTTCTTCCGCTTAACACATCCTCTATATCTTCATCTAAAACATAAATTCTTCCGATTGGATCGTTCCAGCCTTGGCGATTATACACAATCGGAAGCTGGATCAGAGAAACATTAAACTCCTGCACCACAGGGTTATCAGCAAGGGCACAAGGATCCACAAATACAGCACCTGGTCTGGCATTTGGCACCGCGGCGTTTCTTTCCAATTCGGTCATATCGCGTCCGCCCACGATTCCAAGCGGCGGCCGCGGTGCTTTACAGCCAAGCTTTCCTGGAATAAAGTTAGGGAATCCTGGTCTCTCTTTTGTTGGCTTCGGCGGACAAGGACGGTCAGGCAGCGGCTGCAGCGCCTGGATCGGCTCGCCGTTTGGATAACAGCCGGTTCCATCCTGGAGTGTATCAAAGATGCGGTTAATCCCCCACATTCCGACACCAAAGTGAGGATAAAGATGACAGTGAATGATTGCGTCCCCAATCGCCCCTTGAAGAGAGCCTAATCCATAATGAGGCTGAACTGTGTACCAGGATTGCGGGCTGACTGCCTGGGCATCCAAGATTTCTGATTCTGTATTTTTCGCATCTTTTGACCACTGATGCACATGATAATGCAGAACATGGGTCTCTTTCACACCCCCATGAACCAGCCTAAGTTTTACAGGGTCCCCGCGGTATCCCCGCAAAATAGGCGTTGCCGGATCGCCAAATACCCATGAATCGTGGTGTACCTCCTCTCCATGACCATCCGGACTAACGACTCCTTCTTCTAATAACCGGACCCGATTTTCCATCGGTTCATAGCGATAGTTTACCGCATGAGTAGATTCACGCTCTTGATTGGTCATTGGATCCAGCGGAGAATTTCCCGTTACATCCCTCGTTGGCATTTCATCATGAAAAATCCATCCATATTCCCGGTAGGATGGCAGAAAAGGATGATGGATATCGGCGTACACACCGCTGTTAATCGGTCCCCCTGTTACCGGGTCTGTCCACCATGAGCCGCGCGGCTGCACAAACAGACAGCCAAACATCCCGTTAATATTCGTTCCCTGATCACTGCTGTCCGGGTTTCCTAGATCTGTAAACATATACACACCTTCATGATTTACATTTAGCGTATAAGTAATTTTCTCACCAGGCTCTGCTAAGGAACTGGGATTGAAGCCAGCATTGGCGCCATCTGAATCTTGCGGATCATAATCAGCTTCCTGAAAATGCATGCCTGTTGCGTAATGGATCTGATTTTCAAATAAAATCTCCACCTCGTCCCCAACATTGGCCCGGATACAAAGCGGCTGCACTAAATCAACTGGTGTGAAAGGGTTTTTCTTGACTAAATCCTTCACCTTTTGTTCGTTTTCCTTTAAGACATACATGATGCCATTTCGGTTGTAGTCACCAAAGTTGTTGAGCACAATCCGAATCGAAATCGCCACAACATGATATTTGCGTTTCATAGCTGTCCCCCTTGATGACTCAGAAATTGGTCTTTAACTCAGGAATTCGCGGCATTCCTTTTTGTTGAATATAGAATACCTCGATTGAATGAATGTGAATAAACCACTGCCGATTTTCCAATTCAGAAATGGAGGTGACCTTCACATCTACCACCACCTGATCCTCAATCACATCTACCAGCTTTCCGATAAAAACAAATGGATAGGATGGAGTTAAAATAAAGATATTCTTGCCAATTCCCTCAACAAATGCCTCAATCAGCGCCTGATCATGGATGACATTGACAGTTGGGAAGTTCAATTCTGCCATACTATTTTCATGACTCATTTTCAGGTCCCTCCTTACGTTAATGGAATTCTTTCATTACAGTCAAAGTCAGGTGTAAAGTGAGCAATTTTCTCAAATGGAATACTAAGAGGTGTGGGAAAATTAAATTGTGGGGCATTTATTATTTTTATATTAACTGGGAATAAAGTTAGATGACCTGGCTGTACATCAATTATTTCGCCGCAAAAAACGGGACGAAACGTTTGGCCAAATAAATTGAGCTGATCGGATTCGGTGACAATTAAGACACTGGTGCCCTTTAAGGCCAATAGCTCTCTGAAAAAACGATCTTCCAACTCTCCAATGCTGCTGCGCGGATTGTTCTCACTCGTCATATGACATCCTCCCCCATTGTCCTACTTTTTATAGTAATTTTTAAAGCCATAAGTAAATACGCTTAACAACCGAATGGTCTCAATATAACGTATCTCATCAAATTGTATTTCTTCTTTCTTTCCCATAAACGCAATGATTAATTTGTCTTCGGAATCAATAATCTTACCAAGCTTTTTGATATCACTGTCGATCCAGACATTTACCCATGTGCCCTTCCAGGTGTTTAAATTCGTCTTTAATGTTTCTTCAATAAATTGCTGCTTTAGAAGATCACGTTTCGAAACGGTTTCCCCGAATTGCCGCAGCAGCTTCGTCCGCAAATTATTATCATACAGATAATGCTGATGGGTGTTGGAATAGTTCGGAATTCCGTACACAATATTAGCTGATTGAATGACAGAATAAGGAATCCACACCCGTTCCTTTAAGTTGGTCAGCATCACAAAATCACGGCCAACTGTACTGACTTTTCCTTCTTTGTAATGAGATTCAGAACCGATGTCAGAATAAATTTCCACCTGCTGATTTCGTTTTGATTTAAAGAATTTCCTAAGCTTTAACGACTTTCCGCGTTTTTCATTGTTCTCCAATAGGTGGAAGATATTTGCTCGGTCTATATATTCCATTAGTAACCGTGTTTCTTCTGTCGTCGTCATTGTTGAAGGAGAAGTAAGCCCCTCTCCTTTTCGTTCATTCAGTTCATTAACAGGATCCTTCTTTCTGACTTCATGCTTTCTTTGCTCTAGCAATCTTTCCATATATTCATTTAAGTGAATTCTTTTTTTTGCCTCCTGTCTGTTCTCCATTCAGCCTCCTCTCCTTTCAAATATCTATATTATTTATACTCGCAAGGAGTAAAATAACAAACCAAATGTGGCAAACACTAAACCTGTGCCAAATAAACTAAATAGAATCATATTATTCTCCACATCGTTAAAATAAGCAGCAGGCAATCCGCATAATGCTGGGTTTTCCACTACTGCTCCAACCATCGTTCCCATAATGGAGCCAATGCTGCCATGGGAGAAGCCAGCCAATAAAGACTGAAAGCGGACGAGTGCACCATACAGTAAGCCAATACTGCCGCCTATGACAGTGGATAAGATCGCCAGCACACCGATTTCAAAAGGAAAAATGAAGTGAAGAAGCATGGCCAGATTCATGCAGAAAATGCTGCTGCCTGCCGCGGCCATCACCATCCCGTAACGGTCCGCAAAGAGTTTCCTTTTTTTATACATGACAAAATATAAGAAAAACCCCATAAGACCATTTACAAGAAACAGCATAATAAATAGAGGGGATAATTCCACATTCATGACTCCTTACTTATGTATTTTTAGCAGACAGGAAAACAAGCAGAAGAGAAAGCAGGAATACCGCTTCAATAAAAATTATAAAGAGAATGCTCGTATTGGCCGCTGCTCCTACCATCGGTGCCATAATGCCCATCATTAGACCATTTATATATCCAGTTAATAGAGTCTGATAATCAAATAGCGCACCAAAAAAGCCGCCAATCAGCATCCCGATTACAGCAGTAATCATCGTGATGACAACAAATTTTAATGGAAACTGATAAATGAGGATCACTCCTGTGGCAATTGCACAAAAACCTCCTGCCAGCATTGAAATATTCATCCCCAGCTGAAAACCGATGAGTTTGCGGATTTTGTAAAGATATAGATAAAGAAATAAGATCAGTACAAGGTTTCCATATAACAAAAACCCTAAATAGCCCATGTCAAAAGTCTCCTCCAAGTTTTCGTTTGTAATTTTTATGACTCGAAATGCTTGGTCTATGACCCAATATGTATATTTTTACAATTTCATTTAGAAATGCACAGATCTTAGTCATTTGCCCAACCACAAATTAATGACCATCCATACACTAGGTATATGTACAGATAAAAGGAGGTTGTTGACCATTTCAGCTTATAAAAAGAGAAAAACTGCTGTTAAGGAACTGAGGAATATAAGGGTTTGGGATGAGATTGAATGTTTAGAAGAAGAGTTCATCCATGGAAAAACACCATTTCGCTGTCCAGAGATGGTGCCTGCGGGAGTAAAGGATGATGATTTTTGTGTACCTGAAGATTGTCCAAAAACGCTTCCGCAGCCGAAATTCACTTCCCCTTTCAGTTCCTTTCCACAGAATGAACTTGAGGAATTAGAAAGGTGCATTACCCTTGCGAATGAACTCCTGCTGGCCCTTTCTACTGAGGATGATGACGACGAAACGAATGCAAGAGCACTTCAAGTAAGCCTTCGTTCCTTCAGAAACCAATTTGTAACCGTCTATTATAGATGCAGGAAAAAAAAGGAAGAAGTCTGCGGATACTTCCTGGATGCAGGAAACGATTTTATTATTATTGAAAATGCAGATACCAACAATATCACCATTCTTCCAACGGGGAGACTTCTGTCTATTCACAATATGGACAGAAGAAAAAAAACGGATGATCACGAAGAACCAGAACTGCTCTGCATCAACCCATGCCTAAGACGAAACCTGACATTTCATTTCGGTGAAATCGTTACACGGAGTCCTTATTTGCTGAACATATTTTTCGGCTTAAAACTTAGCATGCTCCTTGAAAACTATGTTGGTTATTACGCCTACATTCAAACTGAAACAGACAAATTTGAACAGGATGGCACCTTAGAGAAAGTAGATGAGAGCGATCTGCTCCTCAAAAAATACGATGAAGAACAATGGATCGACTTTGAAGATATTTGTTTGATTGAGCTGGAGAAATAAAGGCTGAAACGCAAAGTTTACAATTGTAGGGCAAACCTAAGATGAAGCATCAAATATAAAAGGAAGGAACCTTTCCCGGCACCTTCCTTTTTTGAGCTAATCAAAGTGATCCGATAGATCCAGCTCCAGGACAACCTTACAGCCTTTGTGCTTGAATAGCTTGTATTGAAAGCTATCCGTCAATCCAGCTAACCGTAAATGAATCCGGTCATCACAGTAGGGAATAACAGGATCCTTGATGCGGTGGAACTGATTGCCGCAATGGCAGTTATGATGGTCTCTATGGCAATGGGAACAGTGTGAATCCAGGTATGAATCTATGAATTTTTCCCTAGCGCCCACACCACAATGACATTCTTGCTGATGTCGGCCGCAATGAGAGCAGTGCCCATCATGATGATCATAATCTCTTCCTATTTTATTGAAATCGGAATTGTTTTTGTGTTTTATACCACAGTGGCAATCTCGGTGATGCCGGTCGCAATGGGAGCAGTGCAGATCATTGTCTCTGCCTCTGCATGCCTTCTCAAAATCCACATGATCCAGGCATCTGTTTCGGCAATGATGATCGACCCAATGAATGTTCTTAATTCGTCTTGTTAACACCCTAACAACACTATGATCACTCTGCAGCAAATCTACATAATCCGTTCCGATTCTATGGATGATTCCGGCTTCTTTGTAAGAATGTTTTCTTTTATGGCTGTGTACTTTGAAACGCTTCGATTCCTGGACAGCTGGGGAATGATCGTGATGTGCATGGTTATCATCTGTTGATTGTTTGTTGTTCATGCTCGTCCCTCCTTTCAGTACTATAGGATATGATAAGGGGGGTGGGGGTGTTTATGTGATTGTACGGGGTTGTTTAAAAAACGGTGCCAAAAACGGTGCCTGACCCCCGCTGCGTTAAAGCTTTAACGCAGCGGGGGTCAGGCACCATAAATTTTATTCTATTACTTTTCCCAAACCTTTTGCAACCCTTTAAGAAAACGGGCAGATGAATAACAAACCTCTCCATTAACCATCGTAATCTCACGTGTTTTTTTATCTATAGCCGAAATATTTTCGATGTTGACGACAAAGGAATTGTGGCAGCGATAGAAATCTGCACTATTCTCTTCTATTTCCTTTAACTTTCCGTAAAATTCTACCTGCCTGGAATCAGTATGCATAATAATTTTATGCAGTTTGGAACTTGTTTCAAAGAATAGTATATTGTCGTAATCCTCGCTGATCACCTTATCGCCGTTTTTAATCTGAAATCGTTTTTTCGCCTCATTACTGCCAGACAAGTGACGTTCATTCGCCGTCACGATACAATCGATGACACGCTTCTGTAAATCCGTAAAATCGTCTTTGATAATATAGTCTAGTGCTTCCACTTTATATAAAAACGTCAAATAGGTAAGCTCTGAATGCGTGGTAACAAAGACAATCGATCCTCTTGCATCGTATTTTCTAATTTCAGCCCCTAACACGATCCCGCTTTTTTCATGCTTTAAATCCACGTCAAGAAAATACAATCCAGTGACCTTGTTAGACTTTACATAATCGATAATTTCATCTGGGTTATCGGTAGAAAGGGTGATTCTCATATCTAATTGTTCGATCATAATATAGTTTTTGATATAGTTTGTGATTTTTTCCTTTTGCTGTTGATCATCTTCACAAATAAAAATATCCAGCATATGTATTCCTCCGTCTAATCAGCAATCTCTAATTCCTGAAAAAACATTCTTCCCTTTATTTTCGTCTCCAGTGTCACATTTTCACATTTAGAGACGATTTCCTTTAAATTACTTAAACCTAACCCTCTGTTTTCCCCTTTGGTCGAATATCCTTGCTGGAATACTTTATAAAGCTTTGGTATTTCTCCGCCAATCGTATTAGCGACCACAATAAGCAAGGCATTTTCTTTTTGAATAAAAGCAATATGTATACTGCTTCCGTCAAACTGTTCCGCTTCTTCTATTGCATTGTCGAGGATGATTCCCAAACAGCGGCACAATCGGATATAATCCATTTTTATTTGATGTACTGGCTCCGTTGCCTCAAGGGCAATATCTATCCCTAAGTCCTGTGCCTTAATCAGCTTTGAGACTAATGTCCCCTTCACTTCAGTCACTTTCACATTTTGTAAGGCACCAAGCTTATAATGGTTCTTTTTGATCCCCTGGCCGGTGGGCATGACCTTTTCATTAAAATAGACTTCTAACCCATCCATATCTTTCGTTCTGATATACTCTGACATGGAAGATAAGATGTTTATATAATCATGCCTGAATTTTTGCAGCTCCCCATACATTTCTTCTAAATTCTCCGAGTACATACGCAATTGCTTATACTCCTCCTGCTTATTTTTCACTTTCATTTCTTTAATCACCGAAAAAAGCAGAAGTCCCAATATCGTGATAAATAATGCAAAATAGGCTAAAAATATGAAGCTGTTAAACTGGACAACCTCGCTTGAGAAACCTGATCTATCGGATACTAGAATATTAATATAAAAGAATGATACCGTCAGAACAGTTAAACTCATCAAGAATAAAAAATAATGCTTAAAAATAGGTACGAACTGCTTCAGTTTTCTTATCACCATATGGGTGATAAAACTGAGAAGAACTGAAAATAAGAAAAAGAAAAGCAAATGCATACCATAGTAGGACAGTTGAGCATGTACCATTTCCACGGAAATATCAAACAGAAAGGAATTCGCTAAGAAGCTTAAATGATCACTAATCACAAGAATGATCACAGCAAAAAAAGGTGCTGTTATACTGACAATGGGATCTTTTTTATATCTGTAATTAGAGTAAATCAATAGCAGCACAGGAATAACAATGCCGATAATGCCGATATAGACAAATAACACCGGTGCAAGGCAAGATAAGATCAATACAAAATAAAACCTTTCTTTTGCATGGTCAAAACCGTTGACAAAGAAGAAATTATTCAAGCATAGAGTAGCAATTTGTACGAAAGAACCGATAATTGTAACCAAAACAATAATGCTCCTTAAGAGTCTTTTAGGAGCATTTTACCACTATTTCACCTAATATTGAAACCTAATTTTTCCTATTATGGAAGCTGGTTTAAGCTGTCTTTCTATTAAGTCGGATTATTACCAATGAAGCGATAAACACTGCCAGCACTATTGCAATAGAAATATACGTTTGACCATCAAAAACGAGCTGCTGATTCCACACATCGATAAAAAGATGGTTCATATGATACATCGGATTTGCCTTTGCGACAATTTGAATGAAATCTGGCATTTGACTCACTGGAATCGAAAAATCACCCGTGAACATTACAACCTGGAAGATGAGGATCGAAAAAATCAATGCAGTTTTCATTTCCTTAAATAAAGAATAAATGGCAGATGAAATGACTAACAAAACAGCATTTAATAAAATAAAGAAGCCATAAGAACCTAAAAACATCAATGGTTCAAGATTGATTTCAAAAACAAATACGCCAATCATATTAATGAGCAAAAAACCAAAGCTCGTAATAATGATCGATTTTATAATATTTGAAAGCAGTAATGTCCGAACAGGCACAGGCGAAATACTGATCCTTTTTTCCACCCCTGTGGAACGGTTCATCACCTGGTCAAAACCAAACGCAAAGAAAACAACAGAAAAGGTAATCAATAAAATAAAAGAAGGCGTATACGTTTGGGCATAGCTCAATCCGCCCGCGAATGTATTCTCACCAACCATGTGCCCCAAAAACACGTATGTGACCGGCGGAACCACAATGGAGAATATTAAATAAAACAGCTCCCTCGAAAACATAATTAAATCATATTTTAACTGTGTGGCTAACATACTGATCTCCTCCTCCTATACCGGCACTTTAGAAAGGTAAAAGTCATTCATCGATTTGTACCCTAGTGACAAAATATTTTCCGTACTCTCAAACATTTCATTCTTTCCGTTTTCAATTAGCATCACTTTATCGCAATACATCTCAATTTCATCCATATAATGCGTCGTTAAAATCACAGTCCCGCCTCTGCTCTTGTTATAGTCAACAATATAGGACCAGAGCACATTGCGCATATGAGGATCCAAACCAGTCGTTGGCTCATCCAAAATAATCAGCCTTGGCTCCGACAAAAAAGCAATCGCCAAACTAACCTTCTGCTTCCACCCGCCAGACAACTTCTCAAAATACGATTTACGATGAGGCTCAAGCTTAAAATCAGCCATAATCTCCTCAATCTCTTTATTCGACTTATAATAAGCTTTAAACAGCTTCAACAGCTCTTCCACTTTTAATGACTTATAAAAGTGCGTCGGCTGCAGCACAACCGAAATATCTCTTCTGATTTCTCCCAGCTTATCAAGCGTGATCTTCTGCAAATTCTCATTAAAAAGCACAACCTCACCCTCATCAAAATCTTTAATTGTCATTAATACCTCAAGAAAAGTTGACTTGCCGGCACCATTTTTACCGATGACGCCAATAACCTCCCCTTCATTTGCTTCAAAATCCAGGCCTTTCAGTACCTGATTTTTTCCGTAGGACTTTTTCAGGCCTTTTACACTTATGATTTTCATAGTCTGACCTCCAATGCAATTTGCAGCAGCTTGTGTGTGGTTATTCCCTTACACTGCTTTTATTGCTTATGGGGTAAGTATATCGGCTTCTTCATGAGAATAATGTGATTGTTCATAACTACTCTTTTTATTCACTTTGGTGTGCGGTTTGGAGTTGTGGGGATACAGTTGCGTATTCATAAGTGTGTGATTTTTTACTATTGAGTTTTATACCATCATCTCTTCATAAAAAAATACTAGCCCTATTAGCAGGCTAGTATCCAAAATCAATTTTGCTCGTAATCATCTAAAAATGAAATAGGTTCTTTAACCGGAAGTGCAGCTCCTCCGAATTCTTCTTCAATGAAACTTGATACTTCATCCGTATGGTAGATTTCTACAATCTTATTTAAAACTTCATCATCTTTGTTTTCTGTTTGAGCTGCAATAATATTAATATACGCTTTATTACTTGAATCCTCTCTAAAGATTGGATCATTCGTAGGATTTAGCCCTGAGTTAATGGCCATATCTGAGTTTATAATGGAAATAGCCGCGTCATCTAAACCGCGTGGAGTTTGCCCCGCATCGACTGGAATAATTTCTAAGTTCTTAGGGTTTTCTACTACGCTTTCTACTCCCCCAGTTCCATCAAAGTCTTCTTTTAGCTTGATCAATTCAGCTTTTTCCAGGAGTGAAAGTGCTCTTCCTAGGTTTGTAGGATCCTTGGGAATAATGACCTGGTCCCCATCTTGCAATTCACTGACATCCTTAATCCTATTAGAGTAAATCCCCATTGGCCATATAGAAGTAGTTCCAATTGCAGATAAATCAAGATTTCTATCCTCTATAAAGCTATCAAAATAAACAATGGTCTGAAAGGCATTTAAGTCAATTTCACCGCTATCTAATGTGAGATTCGGCTGTACATAATCATTAAAATTAATGATTTCGATTTCAATATCTTCCTCAGCCGCCAGCTCCTTAACAAGTTCCCATGTTGGCGCTTCTGCAGAAGTGGTTCCAACCTTTACAACACGATCACCAGAGCTGCTTTCTGATCCACACGCTGCAAGTATTGCTGTTAAAATAAGTATTAAAGCCATAAGTTTGTTTTTCACCATATTTTCCTTCTTTCCTCATAAGATGTATGATTATTTAAATCGATCCGGGCTAAAAATATCGATTGCTAACTCTGGAGTTTCACCAACAGCTAATTCTGCACCTATTTTCCCGATAACCGGTGCGAATTTAAACCCATGCCCTGCCATTGGTCCAAGCAGAATAACATTTGATAACCCTGGTGCTTCACCAAGAATAAAATGCTCATCCGGTGTATTTGTATAGAAGCACGTCTTCACTTTCACAGGTGTAGGTATAAGACCCGGCAGGTATTCCCTCACAAGTCTCGTCACAGGCTCCACATCTTTTTCGTGGATTTGCCGATCTACTTCACTTGGATGATCAATCAGATCTCCTCCACCATGATGAATGGCCACTTTCACTGTTTTTCCATCAAGACTTGGGAAACCATAAAACCCTACTCCATCCACTACTCTCGAAAAAATTGGGAATTTATCAGAAGTAAATTGCTCAGGATTTTTCACATCATACCAAACCAATACCTGACGCTCTAATTTAAGTGGAAAATTAAGCTGAGGTAAAAGACTATTCGTCCACCCGCCAGCAGATACAATCACCTTTTTCACTCTAAATTGCTGTTCTCCAGTGGAAATAGTTACTCCATCCTCATCATGCTCAATTGAGGTTACTGCTGTATCTGAATAGACTTTTCCTCCCAATTCCTCTCCACGCTTTACCGCTGTTTCAATCGCTAATTCTGGGCGAACATATCCAGCATATTCTTCATATATGACCTTTTGGTCTTCCTTAAACTGTATCTGAGAAAATTCGTTCCTAGCTTCTTCCACACTCAATGCTTTATGCGGAAGATTATATGTATGAACACTTTCTTCAACCGTTTCAATAAAAGCATCACCTGCTGGGCCAAACATTGTTCCTCCATTTTCAGTGTATAGCTCCACATTGGTTTCGGCTTCTAATTCCCGCCAAAGGGTACGTGCTTCCTGCAGTAATGGAACATAATCTACTCCCTCACCATAAGCCGTCCGAAAAATTCTTGTTTCCCCATGGCCAGCACCTTGATCATGCCCTGGCTTAAATTGTTCGAATCCAATCACCTTCTCATTTCTTTTTGCAAGCTGCCAAAAGGCAAAACTTCCCATGGAACCTAAACCAACAATTGCGAAATCAGCATCAAAAGAATTACTCATGATTGTATCTCCTTTTCATAATGAATTTTTCTATCTACTCTTCAAACTCAAAAAAAAGATCTCTTCTGATATCAGAAGAGATCTTTGCTTTAAAATAAATAAAACCTACTCTTCTTATCTATCAAGCATTGCTTGCTGGAATTGGCACAGTACAAATTGTCTGTTGCCGAGGTATCATAGGGCCAGTCCCTCCACCTCTCTGGATAAGAAATATTATTAAGTTGTTAATAGTATAAAGTGCGATGGACTTAGTTTAGCGATAATTTATATGGAGGTCAAGTGTTTTTTTTTGATTGTTCTTAATTATATATAAAACTAAAAATATATTGCCTTTTGTTAACTGTTATCCAAATAGGCGTAGGATTCCCTGCAAATTTGAAACCTTATTCTGCCATTTCCGTATATACAATAAAGAGCTGTTTAGGGGGAGCGCCAATGTTTACTGAGCTGAATGAAAAGTTACTCATTGTGAAGGATGATTTAAGGAAAAAAGAGAAGTATGAGGACCATTTGGAACGCTTAAAGGCCGATTTACAGCTAGAAATACAAAAACGGGACATGTATATGCATATGTTAGAAGAGAAAAAAGAAGATGTTAGCCGTTTTGAATCTTTCACCCTTGCCAACATTTTTTATTCTTTAATTGGCAAAAAACTTGAAAAGATTGATCAAGAAGAACAGCTAATTGCAGCTATGAAGCTAAAGTATAAGGAAGCGATGGAAACCATCGCTGACATGGAAGATGAGATACGAAAGTTTGAAATAGAGCTTACATCTGTAGCAAATGCTGAGTTGGAATACGAAACAATCTTAAAAGAAAAAGAACGTCTAATCCGCGATACTGATTCATTTTGGAACGACCAATTATACACCCTTTCAGAAAAAGAAGCAGAGTTGTTTGCAGGTTTAAAGGAGTACAATGAAGCGATTGAGGTCGGACAAAAAGCAAAGCACCAGCTAGATGAGGCACTGGACGAATTAGAATCTGCACATAATTGGTCGACCTTTGATATGTTCGGCGGCGGCACCATTTCGACTTTTGTCAAACATAGCCGCTACAATAGTGCCCAGGATCTCATCCATGATGCCCAGCACACCCTCCGCCAATTTCGAGAAGAGCTGCTGGATCTCAAAAAGCATTTTGACCACGATTATGATATCGGCAACATGCTTACGGTTGCCGATTACTTCTTTGATGGTATCGTTGTCGATTGGATGGTCCATGGAAAAATTACCGATGCCATGTCACAAACAGAAAAAATGTATGACCTTGTGAAATCCACTTTGAAGGAAATTAAATTGCAAAGGGATGAACTGGAGAAAGAGTTAACTAACGTGCATTGGGAGAGAATTGAGTTGTTTGAGTCTTGTTCTTAAAACTGAGGGCAAATTGAGGATTGGGAAAGTGACAAAGTCGGAAATTAGCTTTGTCTCTATGCTTTTTAGTGGGAGTTTTGATTTTGTGTAGAATGAAATGATTTTATATCGGTTGTTATGAATAGTTTGAAAAGAAAAAAGCTCATGATTCTTGTAGTTTGTAGGATTATGAGCTTGATTTTATATTAACGACCTAAATTTTCTCTTTACACCAGTGAACGGTACACGACTACATACGTATCATTCTTCCTGAAAAACCAATGCTTTGTTGTTTAATTTAACGACCATATAGAAAAAGGGCACCACTAGTTATTTATCACTAGTGGTGCCCTTTTAACGTTTCCATGTAGATCAGTACTTGCTAATCACGATATTTATTCTTTATACATACTATCTAATAAACCAAGTT
Organism: Cytobacillus gottheilii; assembly: GCF_900166665.1. GTDB lineage: Bacteria > Bacillota > Bacilli > Bacillales > Cytobacillaceae > Cytobacillus > Cytobacillus gottheilii_A. The sequence continues at coordinate 3,703,483 of NZ_LT800494.1, forward strand.
GTTAAGTATGCCCGTTTTTGGTTTAAGATTAAACGCTTTAGCTAACTCCTCAATTTGTTGATCTGTCATACATTGTTTTACCTTGCCCTCTGTGACAACATAGACTTGCGCGGCTTTTTCAACGGTTTCAATTAACCCTAACGCTAAATCTACTGATTTGCCTGCAGCAAGAATACCATGGTGTGGCCAAAGAACAATTCGATATTCGTTCATCTTCTTAGCAGTTGCTGAGCCGATCTTACCGTTTCCACAAACCATCCACGGTAATAATCCTATTCCTTCCGGGAAAACAAGAATACATTCAGAATTTAGAGACCACATAGTCTTTATAAAAGCACTCTCATCCAACTGGTGAATAAATGTCATGGCAATGGTGTATGTTGGATGGCAATGAAGGATAATTCTGCTCTCTGGGTCCTGTTTTATTCTTTCATTTTGACAAAGTAGGTGTGTAGGTAACTCGCTTGTTGGTTTACGTCCCTCCCGAAATCCCCAGATAACTTTATAAGCACTCCCTTTGTCATTGATTTGAATAATGCCCAAGTGTATATCAGGGTTATATTGGACATTTTTGAAGGGGCTTCCAGAAGCAGTTACCAAGAAAAATTCGTTACAAAGCTGAGGACAAGGATTCTCAAGCTGATATTCGGTACTTGGCTCCCAATCCCTATCAATGTATGTTTCTTTTTCCTTTTCTGTCAGACGATAACTTAAATTCCCTGCATGATTTTCACCCCATCCTACTTGATAAATAGTAGAGCAGGCTCTAATAACTTCAATCATAAACGGTGCTTGCAAAATGGAATCAGACAATGATCATTCCTCCTTGGTATATCCTTTTGACTAAGAGATTTAGTTAGAAACTTATTAGTCACTTCATGGAAACATATTCGTACATAGCTTTAAATATCAGTAAAACGGTGGTTGCACCTGCGTCTTGAACACCAACGGACCGTTCATATAGAAATTTCGCTCTTCCGTGCTTAGCCATATATTCTTTCGTCTTGTTAACACCTTCTTCTGCTGCATGAACTGCGTGTCGAAGGGAAACCTCTAAATCAGTGTCAAGATATTGCTCCAGTGCATTTACAGCTGGTTCAAACGCGTCAACCATCGTTTTATCCCCAAGCTCTGCCTTCCCTTTACCTTTCACTTTTTCAAGTCCCTTACGCATCATTTCAAAGAGAGATTTGGTATTTAGAGTTTCAAAGACCGGCAATGGACTAACACCCAGAAACATACTTGAAAATATGACTCCTGATGCTCCCCCCATCGAACGAAGCATCACCATACCTATATCCTTATAAATCTCGTTAATCGTTTCATATGATTTACTAGAGATGGTTTGTTTGATTGCCTGAAAGCCTCTTTCAATCCCAAATCCATGATCTCCATCACCAATTCTCCCGTCAATTTCGCATAAAGATTCTTTACTATCAATTAATTGATCAGCAACATACAAAAACATTTCTTTAGTATCTGCCACTGTTAATTGTGTCATTTATAGTAACCCCTCTTGTAGAAATATGGAGTGTAAGCAGGCTGGTCATAAAGTTGTTCTAATTCACCATCGAGTTTTAGAAACGAAATGGAGACTCCAGCCATTTCCAATGATGTACAATGGTTTCCAATAATTGTGTCATGGATCTGTACACCTAGCCCTTCTAATAGCTTTTGGACTTTCCGAAAAACAATATTTAACTCTAATATTGTTGTTGCACCAGTCCCATTAACTAAAACAACCACTCTATCCCCACTTTGTAATTCAATATCATCAACTAGCGCATCCGTCATTTCTGTAACAATTTCATCAGCCGCTTTGAATTTATTTTTCTTAATCCCTGGTTCACCATGAATACCCATACCAAATTCATATTCATCATCGGCAATGGTAAAGTTAGGCTTACTTCCAGGTAGTGAACAAGGTGTTAAGGCGATGCTCAAAGTACGCGTATGACTGTTTGCCTTTTCTGCAAGGACTTTTGCCTGTTTAAGTGAATAGCCATGTTCAACAGCGGCACCAGTTACTTTTGTAACTAGCAAGAGTCCTGCTACCCCTCTCCGTTCGTTCTCCTGTCCTTTCGGTGCAGAAGCAATATCGTCGTGTACAATGGCCGTTTCCAAATGTATCCCTTCAACATCCGCTAATTCAGATGCCACACCAAAATTCATCGTATCACCGGCGTAATTTATGACTAAACAAAGAACGCCTGCTTCGGATTTTACTGCCTTTATTACTTCTAAAATGGTATCTGGATCAGGTGAGGCAAAGACACTGCCAAGTGCTGCACCATCAGCCATCCCTTCCCCAATCAGTCCTATGAAAACAGGTTCATGCCCACTTCCTCCACCAACAACAATACTTACTTTTTGATTGGAAGAATCCTTTCGAATCAGTCCATTAATCCCGCTTACTTTCTGATGCGTCCGTTGGTTAGCAGCAACAAACCCTTCCAAACTTTCTGAAACAACATCCTCAGTCTTATTAATTATTTTTTTCATTGTACTCCCTCACTTATTTCCACCTCGGACTTTTGTGAATGTATATTTTTGAGTTCTTTTTTCAACTCTTTACTACTATATCTTCCAGTTATACCTGCATCGTCTAGGAATCTAGTAAGACCGATTGCGATCACAAATGAACAGGCACCCAGTAATAAGTTCCAACTGATTAGACTAACTATGAAAAAGATGATACTTAATCCAAGGAGCGTGAAGAATAGCCATTTCCGCATATTAAGACACCCCTTTATCAGTTGAATCTATCCCTAACTCAACTTTAAATTGCTCTTCGTCTTTCTTCATACCTTTATAATAGAAAATAGATAGGAATATTGTTGCTACAAATAGGATGATACCTGCTAATGAAAGTTGTGATACTTCAGCAAAAATGTATCGCAGCTCTGAAATATCCATACCAAACCACGCAAGCATTTGACCCTCTGGTGTTTCAACTCCACCAGTTTTACCAGCAAGGGCAGTGAAATGTGGCGCAAAGTAGGTCGCAACGTATAATTGCATGGGGATACTAATGATTGTACCTATTGCCATTTTGACAAGATTCCCTTGTGTAAGGAAGAAGAATGGTACAACTATACAGATATTCATTAATCCTCCAAAAGGCAGAACTAGATTTCCGGGAAGAATTAGTGCATAGACTAAGAGAATGGGAATCGTTAATATCATAATTAGCCAATGCTCAGGACGACCAGCCATGATTGGCCAATCTAAGCCAATTGAAAACTCACGATCTTTAAAACGATTCTTCATGAAACTGGTGGCAGATTCACTAATTGGAGTAAGAGCGGTTGTAAATAGCTTTGCTACTAATGGGAATAATGTTAATGCTGCACCTGCTTGAACACCTAGGGTGAGAGTCTCTTTATAACCGTAACCACCGAATAACCCGATCAGACATCCAACGATGAAACCCATAATGTGATTTTCACCGAATATTCCGACTTTTTCACGTACTTTTTGTGCATCTAGATTAGCAGTTGCAGGTATTAATTTATCCATAATCTTTACAATTGGATAGATCCAGATTCCTGTTAAAAACATCGGGTGAGGCATGGAAACCCCAGGAATACCTGTTAGCTTTTGCAGTCGATACTTAGTAATATCCGCGTTAATAAGTTCTAAAACTGCTTGGAGAGTTGCAAATAATAAACCAAGCCATGCATGGCCCGATACATACGAAACTAGAAACGCTGTACATACCTTGTTTCCAACATTCCACATATCTACGTTAACGCAAGAAGTCCATCTAAATGCCAGCATAATGATGTTGACAATAATCTGAATTGGGAACATCAAGAATGCAAATTCCCATGTCCAAGCAAGTCCTAATGCTGGTGGCCAGCCCATATCAAGGGCACCAAGCTCAATCCCTGTATTTTCAACAAACTCTTTTGATGCAGTACCTACGTTAGTTATCATAAAGTCAACAACTAGACTAATTCCTACTAGAGCAACCCCCAGCGTAAGACCAGCTGACAATGCCCGGCTGACCTTCATACGGAAAATGATACCAATCAATGCTAAAATTATAGCTAGAAATACTGGCGCTCCCATATCAACTAATCCCTGAAAAAATGATTGAAGAAAACTCATAAGATCTCTCCTCTTCTAATGGATTTTCATGCCTTCAAAGCTTCAATTATTTTGTCTAGCTCTTCATTAGCTCCGATACCAGTTAGGAAAGGTATTCCATTAAATACAGGAATATCATAACCTCCCTCACGAACTTGGGAAATAGTTACATATATATCAGCAATTTTGATATATGTGGACAGGGAATTAATATTAATCGCCTCAATATTTATCTTGCTTCCATAACCTCTTTCATTTAATAGATTTTCTAACTTTACAGCAACCGTCTGGGAGGTAGCGACCCCTCCACCACAAGCTACAATAATTGTCTTCATATCTAGACCCCCTAGTATAATATGAAAAATTTATATATACATTGATTCAAGAATAACATTTAACAAGTCTTCTTTATTGTCTGATTTCTTAAGTTTCTTCATAACTTCTCCATTGGAAAATAAACCAATAAGGCGTTGAATAACACCTAAATGATTCTTACCGTCATTAAGAGCCAATGTAAAGACTAGTTCAACGTCCACAGTCTGATCATGGTTACCCATTTCATTAAACTGTACCGGTTTATTTAACCTTGCAATACTAATCACTGACTTATTCACATGCTCAGGGTCGGTATGTGGAATGGCTACTTTTATAATTTCTGTTTGCAGGCCTGTTGGATATTTTAATTCCCTTGCCTTAATAGCATCCTTATAACTATTTTTTACATACTTTTTTGTTTCTAGTTCGATTGACACTTTTTCCAAAAATTCTTCCTTCGATTTCACTTCTAAATCATAGAAAACTAAACTTAGGTCAAATAACTCTGAAAAATTCACCGCATTCACTACTCCAATCCTCAAGGATAGATAATACAATTTTTAATTACTTCACCTCGAGCATGTTCAAGGATGGCTTGCTCAGTCTCTTCGATGGAAAATTCATTCTGAACAAAGTCATCCGCTGTAATCGCATTCATTTTAAGTAATTCAAATGCTGCATGAACATGAATCGGTGTAGTATGAAAAACTCCTTTGACCGTTATTTGCTCATAGTGGAGCCTAGTACAATCAAATGTAACAGTTGTATCCTTTTTTGTTCCTCCAAAACAAAGCACTGTTCCGCCAGGACGAACCATGTCAAAGGCCATGTTCCATACAGCAGTAACACCTGTTGCTTCAATTGCAATATCCACCCCACGTTCTTCCTCAGTTAACTTGCGTACTTCTTGAACTTGATCAATATCCTCACTAATATTTACGATTTCCTGGGCACCCATCTTCTTTGCTAAAGTAAGTCTGTTCTCCTTCATATCAACAGCAATCACTCTTGCACCACGTAGGTAGCTTAATCGGATAAACATCAACCCAATCGGTCCACACCCATTGACTACTACCGTATCTCCTAATTCAATCGGAACCTCTGATGTCCCATATACTGCGCAAGCGAGCGGTTCCAGCAGGGCAGCCTGTTTATAATCCATGTCGTCTGGTAAGAGAAACATAGTTTCTTCTACAATTCGTTTTGGTATAAGCTGATATTCCGCATAACTTCCTAGATTGGAAGGTAAATCAATGCACATGGAATGTTGACCTTTTTTACAGTAGTAGCATTTATGACAGGGTGCCGTGTTATGAGCAACTACTCTATCTCCTACTTTAAACTTTTCTACTCCCTCACCGACTGCACAAATGACACCTGATGCTTCGTGACCGATAAGGTGTGGAGGTTGATAACGATAACCCCGCATATACATTTTTGCATCTGTCCCGCATGTTAAAGTAACATGATTTTTAACAACTACTTCCCCATAACTAGGAACTGGTATGTCAGTTTCCTCCAAACGTAAATCTTGAATGCCATGATAAACGACTCTTTTCATTAGTATTCTCCTCTCAATCTTTATTTTTATTTCTATTACTAATGATTAAACAGACATTCTCATTGAGAAGTCTTCTAACCATAAATGAACATCTTTAGGAGTTGAAGAACTTATTATGTTATCTATAATTTCTGGTGACTCGGATAATTTAGAAAGTTGTATGAGTGCACGAAGATGTAAATTCTTATTAATTGGTGCTAAGACAACAACTAGTTTTACAGTTTGTGTGCTTGATACCTTTACACCATCAGTAATAATTAATAAACTCATCCCAAGTTTTTTTACACCGTCCTCCGGTGTAGCGTGTGGGAGTACTATATCGGAACCGTACACGATATATGGCTGTTCCACATCATGAAGTTCCACCATTTTTGTTACGTAATCTTCTGTAATATACTGTTGGTCTAATAACGGTTGAGAAGCCATTTGGATTGCATGTCTCCAGGACTTTACTTTTTGTTTGATAATAATATTCTCTATCGGAATAAGAGCAGCTAAATCTGGTTTTTCGTCATCATTTGAAATATGGGAATCCACAACACAACTTTGCTTTATCAAGTTATTAATTTCTCGTTTTAATGCATTTTCATTTTTAATATCAGCATATTTACTAATAATTTTCATGAGCTCTTCCGAATTAAATACAGGTGTGTTAAATCCATAAATAGCTTGCATCACTTGTCTTCGAAGGAACTCTTTTTCTTTGTTTTCCATAAAAGGCTTGATAACATATAACTTTTTATCCGTATCTAGGTAAATTGGAGAAAAAACAACATCAAAATCCAAGCGATACTCTTTAAATTCTCTTACAGAAAGTGCATCCATAAAGACAAACTCTGGGAATAATTGACTTAAGGTACTCTTCATTAGTTTTGACACGGACATTCCATTTGGACATACAACCAGAGCTTTAATCCGTTGCTGCAGTGAATCCCCTTTTAATTCCATCCATCCACCCAAAAGCATAGTTAGATACTTAATTTCTTTTTCAGGAATAGGCTTACCGATCGCAAGCTCTAGAGGGGAAATCGACTTTTTCACTAAATGGTGGAGTTCTTTTAATTCCAAATCAAACATTAGATTAAAGGCATTTTCATCAAAGGACATATCAGTATCAGTGACTACTCCATACTTGATTCTATAAAAAGCTGGCCTTAAATGAAGAATTAGTTTTTCAATCAACTCTTCGCGCTCAGAGAGAAATAGACACGTCGTTTGTTCAAAGGAATCTAACATATCATGAATTCCACGAATAACAATATGTTCGACCATTACTTTTTCTTCTAAGGAATCAGAAAGGCTGGCTGTAAGCAATTGTAGGGTTAAAAAGGAAAGCTCTTCTCTATAAGTCTCGCTTCTTATATTAATTAACTCTGATAATATCCGATAGCCTCCCTTATTAGTCAGATCTATACTTTTCTTTTCAAGTGTTAACCCGATTTCAACCCTTTTCAATATACTTGCAAAAATATAAGGGAGGGAATCATGCTTTTCATCAGTGAAGAGGATCTGTAAGTTCCTTTCACAGATGGAGATTACATTAGCCATCCTTGTTATTTCTTCTTTGTCCAGTCCCCCATAAATCTCAATAAATAAGGACCCCTTAAGATTCTTTATAAATGTTTCAATTAAAGCAATTAAAAATAAACGCTTATTCCACTCTTTCCCCTCGACATAATAACCTTCCAATCTAGAATAGCCAATGTTCACTGAAAAAGAAGAAGCAATTATTCTTGCTTGATTCAAATCAGCTAGTACTGTATTCTTACTTACTTGTAGTTCCTTTGTCAGATGAAAGAGGGTTAAGTACTCTGTTTTGCATAACAGAATATAACAGAGGAGTTGTGCCCTTTCTATAGGAGTGAGAATAAAGTTAGCTTTTTTTTCCTTTTGTTCCTTTGTAAGTAGCTTTTTAATAAGTGCTTTACTTTTATAATGACCATTGGCATCTTTCGTAATAATAGGAAGATTATTTACTTCCAGCCAATCGTTGATCTTCTTAAAGCTATAATTAATTTGGTCTTTACTTAATCCATACTTGGATGAGAGATATTCAGATTGTACACTTGGGAGAACTGCTACTTCTTGAAGAATTAACATACTACGTTCATCTAAACTCAAATGCTCACCTCCTTCTTGTAAATTATGATAGCACACAGGAAATTAATATTGTATGCGTTTTCATCCCAACTTTTCCATATAACAATCCGAGCTATTGGGATGCAATTGTGCTCTCATTTATTGATTATAGGCATAGTATTATTAGTTGTGGGTGAATGAGGTATTACACAAAATGTAAGGTTTTGTCGTTGTTTTGTATATTAATGACAAAATGAACATCTTCAAAACTAGTTATGATGGAGCCTTATTAAAAAAATTATATTGAATATAACCAATCTTATTTTCAACTTTCTTTTTTCATTCCCACTCCTAGGATTATATGCCTGACCTCATAACCATATAAATTTTGAAAGGTAAGAAATTCAGCTGTAAGTTGGCTTCTTCTGTTTGGAACGAACTTTTTTACGGCAGGTGATACATTTCTTTTGTTGAATAACAGTTATTCAGCAGCACTTAATATATTCTTTCGTCTACTCATAAGCTGGCTTCCCTCCAATCTATGCACACGATTAATTCATACGATTTGAAGTTATTCAGTAAAAGAAATTTATTAAAAATAAACACAAAAAACCGTTTCCCACACTGTGAGAAACGGTTGATATTACAGTATATTCACGTTTAAATTGCTGAAAGAATTGATACCGGTGGTCGGGGTCGAACCGACACTCCAGAGGAACACGATTTTGAGTCGTGCGCGTCTGCCAATTCCGCCACACCGGCATAAAAAATATTAAATGGCACTTCTAAAAGTGCCGAGGACCGGAATCGAACCGGTACGGTAGTCACCTACCGCAGGATTTTAAGTCCTGTGCGTCTGCCAGTTCCGCCACCCCGGCGTTTCTGAACAATTATGGAGGCGGCAACCGGATTTGAACCGGTGATCAGGGTTTTGCAGACCCATGCCTTACCACTTGGCTATGCCGCCATAAATAATTGGAGCGGAAGACGGGATTCGAACCCGCGACCCCCACCTTGGCAAGGTGGTGTTCTACCACTGAACTACTTCCGCGAATGGCTGGGCTAGCAGGATTCGAACCTACGCATGATGGAGTCAAAGTCCATTGCCTTACCGCTTGGCTATAGCCCAATAAAATATATGGGGCGACTGATGGGAATCGAACCCACGAATGTCGGAACCACAATCCGATGCGTTAACCACTTCGCCACAATCGCCATAATGTATAGTATGAATATCTAGTTTGTCTTGTGAAAATAAATGGGGCGACTGATGGGAATCGAACCCACGAATGTCGGAACCACAATCCGATGCGTTAACCACTTCGCCACAATCGCCATAAAGATTACAGGGGTAGTAGGAATCGAACCCACATCAAAGGTTTTGGAGACCTTCGTTTTACCATTAAACTATACCCCTAAAAATGGTGGAGGGGGACGGATTCGAACCGCCGAACCCTAAGGAGCGGATTTACAGTCCGCCGCGTTTAGCCACTTCGCTACCCCTCCGGATTATATAAACACTGCTGGTGCCGGCTAGAGGACTTGAACCCCCAACCTACTGATTACAAGTCAGTTGCTCTACCAATTGAGCTAAACCGGCAGTAGTGGTGGCTCAGGACGGAATCGAACCGCCGACACAAGGATTTTCAGTCCTTTGCTCTACCGACTGAGCTACTGAGCCATATGTATTGATTTCTTTTTAAAAATGGCGGTCCGGACGGGACTCGAACCCGCGACCTCCTGCGTGACAGGCAGGCATTCTAACCAACTGAACTACCGGACCAAATTGCGGGGGCAGGATTTGAACCTGCGACCTTCGGGTTATGAGCCCGACGAGCTACCGGACTGCTCCACCCCGCGATAATAATAATAATAATGGTGGAGGATGACGGGATCGAACCGCCGACCCTCTGCTTGTAAGGCAGATGCTCTCCCAGCTGAGCTAATCCTCCGAAATGCATGGTGACCCCTACGGGATTCGAACCCGTGTTACCGCCGTGAAAGGGCGGTGTCTTAACCGCTTGACCAAGGGGCCATATATATATTTTAGAATGGCGGAGAGCAAGGGATTTGAACCCTTGAGACAGCTATAAACCGCCTACACGATTTCCAATCGTGCTCCTTCGGCCACTCGGACAGCTCTCCATATGGCTCCGCAGGTAGGATTCGAACCTACGACCGCTCGGTTAACAGCCGAGTGCTCTACCACTGAGCTACTGCGGAATAATAGGATAATTTGTTTCGCCCGGCAGCGTCCTACTCTCACAAGGGGACAGCCCCTAACTACCATTGGCGCTGAGAAGCTTAACTTCCGTGTTCGGGATGGGAACGGGTGTGACCTTCTCGCTATCGCCACCGGACTTTTTAAAGACATTTATTATTATAACGTCTTTTTAAGAAAAGTCAAGAACATTTTATGAAAAATTGTTCCTTCAAAACTAGATAATGTTAGAAGAAGAAAATAGTAATGCCATTGTGTGGTTAAGTCCTCGAACGATTAGTATCAGTCAGCTGCACGTGTCGCCACGCTTCCACCTCTGACCTATCAACCTGATCATCTTTCAGGGTTCTTACTAGCTTGACGCTATGGGAAATCTCATCTCGAGGGGGGCTTCATGCTTAGATGCTTTCAGCACTTATCCCTTCCGCACATAGCTACCCAGCGATGCCTTTGGCAAGACAACTGGTACACCAGCGGTGCGTCCATCCCGGTCCTCTCGTACTAAGGACAGCTCCTCTCAAATTTCCTGCGCCCACGACGGATAGGGACCGAACTGTCTCACGACGTTCTGAACCCAGCTCGCGTACCGCTTTAATGGGCGAACAGCCCAACCCTTGGGACCGACTACAGCCCCAGGATGCGATGAGCCGACATCGAGGTGCCAAACCTCCCCGTCGATGTGGACTCTTGGGGGAGATAAGCCTGTTATCCCCGGGGTAGCTTTTATCCGTTGAGCGATGGCCCTTCCATGCGGAACCACCGGATCACTAAGCCCGACTTTCGTCCCTGCTCGACTTGTAGGTCTCGCAGTCAAGCTCCCTTGTGCCTTTACACTCTACGAATGATTTCCAACCATTCTGAGGGAACCTTTGGGCGCCTCCGTTACTTTTTAGGAGGCGACCGCCCCAGTCAAACTGCCCACCTGACACTGTCTCCCGCCCCGATCAGGGGCGCGGGTTAGAATTTCAATACAGCCAGGGTAGTATCCCACCGACGCCTCCACCGAAGCTGGCGCTCCGGTTTCTCAGGCTCCTACCTATCCTGTACAAGCTGTACCAAAATTCAATATCAGGCTACAGTAAAGCTCCACGGGGTCTTTCCGTCCTGTCGCGGGTAACCTGCATCTTCACAGGTACTATAATTTCACCGAGTCTCTCGTTGAGACAGTGCCCAGATCGTTACGCCTTTCGTGCGGGTCGGAACTTACCCGACAAGGAATTTCGCTACCTTAGGACCGTTATAGTTACGGCCGCCGTTTACTGGGGCTTCGATTCAGAGCTTCGCTTGCGCTAACCCCTCCTCTTAACCTTCCAGCACCGGGCAGGCGTCAGCCCCTATACTTCGCCTTGCGGCTTCGCAGAGACCTGTGTTTTTGCTAAACAGTCGCCTGGGCCTATTCACTGCGGCTCATCAAGGCTTTAACACCCTAATGAGCACCCCTTCTCCCGAAGTTACGGGGTCATTTTGCCGAGTTCCTTAACGAGAGTTCTCTCGCTCACCTTAGGATTCTCTCCTCGCCTACCTGTGTCGGTTTGCGGTACGGGCACCTAATCCTCGCTAGAGGCTTTTCTTGGCAGTGTGGAATCAAGAACTTCGGTACTATATTTCCCTCGCCGTCACAGCTCAGCCGTATGCAAGCGGGATTTGCCTCACTTGCAGCCTAACTGCTTGGACGCGCTAATCCAACAGCGCGCTTACCCTATCCTCCTGCGTCCCCCCATCACTCAAACGGATTTTGGTGGTACAGGAATATCAACCTGTTGTCCATCGCCTACGCTTTTCAGCCTCGGCTTAGGTCCCGACTAACCCTGAGCGGACGAGCCTTCCTCAGGAAACCTTAGGCATTCGGTGGATGGGATTCTCACCCATCTTTCGCTACTCATACCGGCATTCTCACTTCTAAGCGCTCCACCAGTCCTTACGGTCTAGCTTCAACGCCCTTAGAACGCTCTCCTACCACGGACACCTAATGGTGTCCATCCACAGCTTCGGTGATACGTTTAGCCCCGGTACATTTTCGGCGCGGAGTCACTCGACCAGTGAGCTATTACGCACTCTTTAAATGGTGGCTGCTTCTAAGCCAACATCCTGGTTGTCTAAGCAACTCCACATCCTTTTCCACTTAACGTATACTTTGGGACCTTAGCTGGTGGTCTGGGCTGTTTCCCTCTTGACTACGGATCTTATCACTCGCAGTCTGACTCCCATGGATAAGTCTTTGGCATTCGGAGTTTGTCTGAATTCGGTAACCCGATGAGGGCCCCTAGTCCAAACAGTGCTCTACCTCCAAGACTCTTACTACATGAGGCTAGCCCTAAAGCTATTTCGGAGAGAACCAGCTATCTCCAAGTTCGATTGGAATTTCTCCGCTACCCACACCTCATCCCCGCACTTTTCAACGTGCGTGGGTTCGGTCCTCCATTCAGTGTTACCTGAACTTCAACCTGGACATGGGTAGATCACCTGGTTTCGGGTCTACGACCACATACTCATTCGCCCTATTCAGACTCGCTTTCGCTGCGGCTCCGTCTTATCAACTTAACCTTGCATGTAATCGTAACTCGCCGGTTCATTCTACAAAAGGCACGCCATCACCCGTTAATGGGCTCTGACTACTTGTAGGCACACGGTTTCAGGAACTATTTCACTCCCCTTCCGGGGTGCTTTTCACCTTTCCCTCACGGTACTGGTTCACTATCGGTCACTAGGGAGTATTTAGCCTTGGGAGATGGTCCTCCCTGCTTCCGACGGGATTTCTCGTGTCCCGCCGTACTCAGGATCCACTCTGGAGGGAACGAAGTTTCAACTACAGGGCTTTTACCTTCTATGGCCGGCCTTTCCAGACCTGTTCACTTACCTCGCTCCTTTGTAACTCCGTGTAGAGTGTCCTACAACCCCAAGAGGCAAGCCTCTTGGTTTGGGCTAATCCCGTTTCGCTCGCCGCTACTCAGGGAATCGCGTTTGCTTTCTCTTCCTCCGGGTACTTAGATGTTTCAGTTCCCCGGGTCTGCCTTCAATACCCTATGTATTCAGGTAAAGATATCATCCCATTACGGATGATGGGTTCCCCCATTCGGAAATCTCCGGATCAAAGCTTACTTACAGCTCCCCGAAGCATATCGGTGTTAGTACCGTCCTTCATCGGCTCCTAGTGCCAAGGCATTCACCGTGCGCCCTTTCTAACTTAACCAGTGTTTATGGTTATTGCTCTTACTTAAAATAAATAAGAGAGAAAAAACTAAGATGGCGATTACTTGGTAATCTTCTTCTATATTGCATTATCTAGTTTTCAAGGAACAATTGGTGGAGCCTAGCGGGATCGAACCGCTGACCTCCTGCGTGCAAGGCAGGCGCTCTCCCAGCTGAGCTAAGGCCCCGTTAAAGAAAATGGTGGGCCTAAATGGACTCGAACCATCGACCTCACGCTTATCAGGCGTGCGCTCTAACCAGCTGAGCTATAGGCCCACATAACGGTAAAGTTATATGCTTTTCAATAAGAGATTACTCTCTCAAAACTGAACGAACAAATAAAGACGTCTTTTAATGAAGATAAACTTCATTTCATCCTTAGAAAGGAGGTGATCCAGCCGCACCTTCCGATACGGCTACCTTGTTACGACTTCACCCCAATCATCTGTCCCACCTTAGGCGGCTGGCTCCAAAAGGTTACCCCACCGACTTCGGGTGTTACAAACTCTCGTGGTGTGACGGGCGGTGTGTACAAGGCCCGGGAACGTATTCACCGCGGCATGCTGATCCGCGATTACTAGCGATTCCGGCTTCATGCAGGCGAGTTGCAGCCTGCAATCCGAACTGAGAATGGTTTTATGGGATTGGCTAAACCTCGCGGTCTTGCAGCCCTTTGTACCATCCATTGTAGCACGTGTGTAGCCCAGGTCATAAGGGGCATGATGATTTGACGTCATCCCCACCTTCCTCCGGTTTGTCACCGGCAGTCACCTTAGAGTGCCCAACTGAATGCTGGCAACTAAGATCAAGGGTTGCGCTCGTTGCGGGACTTAACCCAACATCTCACGACACGAGCTGACGACAACCATGCACCACCTGTCACTCTGTCCCCCGAAGGGGAACGTCCTATCTCTAGGAGTGTCAGAGGATGTCAAGACCTGGTAAGGTTCTTCGCGTTGCTTCGAATTAAACCACATGCTCCACCGCTTGTGCGGGCCCCCGTCAATTCCTTTGAGTTTCAGCCTTGCGGCCGTACTCCCCAGGCGGAGTGCTTAATGCGTTTGCTGCAGCACTAAAGGGCGGAAACCCTCTAACACTTAGCACTCATCGTTTACGGCGTGGACTACCAGGGTATCTAATCCTGTTCGCTCCCCACGCTTTCGCGCCTCAGCGTCAGTTACAGACCAGAGAGTCGCCTTCGCCACTGGTGTTCCTCCACATCTCTACGCATTTCACCGCTACACGTGGAATTCCACTCTCCTCTTCTGCACTCAAGTCCCCCAGTTTCCAATGACCCTCCACGGTTGAGCCGTGGGCTTTCACATCAGACTTAAAGGACCGCCTGCGCGCGCTTTACGCCCAATAATTCCGGACAACGCTTGCCACCTACGTATTACCGCGGCTGCTGGCACGTAGTTAGCCGTGGCTTTCTGGTTAGGTACCGTCAAGGTACCGGCAGTTACTCCGGTACTTGTTCTTCCCTAACAACAGAGTTTTACGATCCGAAAACCTTCATCACTCACGCGGCGTTGCTCCGTCAGACTTTCGTCCATTGCGGAAGATTCCCTACTGCTGCCTCCCGTAGGAGTCTGGGCCGTGTCTCAGTCCCAGTGTGGCCGATCACCCTCTCAGGTCGGCTACGCATCGTTGCCTTGGTGAGCCGTTACCTCACCAACTAGCTAATGCGCCGCGGGCCCATCTGTAAGTGATAGCCGAAACCATCTTTCAGCTTAAGGACATGAGTCCAAAAGCATTATCCGGTATTAGCTCCGGTTTCCCGAAGTTATCCCAGTCTTACAGGCAGGTTGCCCACGTGTTACTCACCCGTCCGCCGCTGACTTCAGGGAGCAAGCTCCCATTCGTCCGCTCGACTTGCATGTATTAGGCACGCCGCCAGCGTTCGTCCTGAGCCAGGATCAAACTCTCCAAGAAAGAGTTGATTAGCTCTTGTGTACATAATGTACATTGTTGATTCCGAAGAATCTTTTTTAAACGTTGACGTTTTATTGTTCGTTCAGTTTTCAAAGAGCAATTTTTCGCCGCTTCGTTAGCGACTTTCTTATCATAACAGCTATCATCGTGTAAGTCAACAACTTTTTTCTCAGCTTTTTTCTTAGCTGTTTATGACTCTTGATTAACGACTGCTAAAATATAATAACATCACACACCCAAATAGGTCAATAGAAATCCAATACTTTTTTAAAAAAATATTTCAATAAAGTATATAGCTTCAATAAAAGTACTTATAATTAGCTTATTCTAATTACACTCATGCTGTAAAAACTATTACAAAAGAGGTTAATAATCTATATACCCTTATGAATGATTTTTAAACCTCTTCCTCATACAGATTCTATACTACTTTAATCACTATGTCCCTAAGTATTTCGCTTTTTACATCATAGTTCATTGAGTAAGAATTACCGCGAAAGGTACTGCATATGAGGGAAACGCACCAGTATTTTTGAGGAACTACACCATTTGTAATCATTTACCTTCTACTCACTACTATATGTTTTAAAAACCAAACGGCCAGCTCCCACAAGGGAAACTGACCACTTTCTTCTATTATATATTATTTTTCAATCTTAATAATATCTTTATCATTTAGATCAACATTGCCGGGTTTATTGATAACCACGTTTTCTCCTGATTGCAGATTGGTAAATACAATCGGAGTCATGATTGAAGGAGCGTTTTGTTTTACATAGTCAAGATCGACTTGCAGAAGCTGCTGCCCTGCTTTGATCATGTCCCCTTCTTTAACGAAAGTTTCAAAACCCTGCCCTTTTAACTTAACAGTGTCGATACCAACATGGATAAGAATTTCTCTTCCACTGTCAGACAGTATGCCAATGGCATGTTTGGTTGGGAATAAATTAACGATCTTCCCATCAACAGGTGAAACTATTTTCCCATTGGAAGGAATAATTGCAAATCCATCACCCATCATTTTCCCAGAGAATACAGCATCCGGAACTTCTGTTATTGGTTTGATTTCACCTTTAATCGGCGATACAAAAGAGTCTTCCTTATGTTCTGTTTGCAATGCTTTTGGGTTCACTTCTTCGATTTGCTGCTCTACTCCGCCTTCAGGTGCCTTTTCAACCACACGCGGTCTTTTACCGTTCATAATATCTTTCATTTGACCTTTTATTGTTTCAGAACGTGGGCCAAAGATAGCTTGAATATTATTTCCAACTTCCAGCACACCTGAAGCACCAAGTTTTTTTAGACGGTTTTTATCAACGGATCCGATGTCATTTACCGATACACGGAGACGAGTGATACAAGCATCTAAATGCGAGATATTTTCTTTCCCGCCCATTGCTTCTAAAACATCATAAGGAAGATCTCCGCCTTTTCCTGAACCAGCTGCTTCTTCCTCTTCATC
>NZ_LT800494.1:3723003-3737781 GCF_900166665.1 Cytobacillus gottheilii
CCCTAGTCCAAACAGTGCTCTACCTCCAAGACTCTTACTACATGAGGCTAGCCCTAAAGCTATTTCGGAGAGAACCAGCTATCTCCAAGTTCGATTGGAATTTCTCCGCTACCCACACCTCATCCCCGCACTTTTCAACGTGCGTGGGTTCGGTCCTCCATTCAGTGTTACCTGAACTTCAACCTGGACATGGGTAGATCACCTGGTTTCGGGTCTACGACCACATACTCATTCGCCCTATTCAGACTCGCTTTCGCTGCGGCTCCGTCTTATCAACTTAACCTTGCATGTAATCGTAACTCGCCGGTTCATTCTACAAAAGGCACGCCATCACCCGTTAATGGGCTCTGACTACTTGTAGGCACACGGTTTCAGGAACTATTTCACTCCCCTTCCGGGGTGCTTTTCACCTTTCCCTCACGGTACTGGTTCACTATCGGTCACTAGGGAGTATTTAGCCTTGGGAGATGGTCCTCCCTGCTTCCGACGGGATTTCTCGTGTCCCGCCGTACTCAGGATCCACTCTGGAGGGAACGAAGTTTCAACTACAGGGCTTTTACCTTCTATGGCCGGCCTTTCCAGACCTGTTCACTTACCTCGCTCCTTTGTAACTCCGTGTAGAGTGTCCTACAACCCCAAGAGGCAAGCCTCTTGGTTTGGGCTAATCCCGTTTCGCTCGCCGCTACTCAGGGAATCGCGTTTGCTTTCTCTTCCTCCGGGTACTTAGATGTTTCAGTTCCCCGGGTCTGCCTTCAATACCCTATGTATTCAGGTAAAGATATCATCCCATTACGGATGATGGGTTCCCCCATTCGGAAATCTCCGGATCAAAGCTTACTTACAGCTCCCCGAAGCATATCGGTGTTAGTACCGTCCTTCATCGGCTCCTAGTGCCAAGGCATTCACCGTGCGCCCTTTCTAACTTAACCAACTTCGGCTAATGATCGCCTGCGGATCTCTGCGTCAGCTCTGTCACTCTGCTCCTCACGTACGAAGTACGCTCCGGTGCTCGCTCCGTCGCTTCCTTGATCTCCTTGTCGCTCATTACCCTCATGGTTACTGCTCTTACTTCGTTACTAAAGATTAGTTTCTAAATAAGAGAGAAAAAACTAAGATGGCGATTACTTGGTAATCTTCTTCTATATTGCATTATCTAGTTTTCAAGGAACAAGGCCACTGATTTCAATCACATCGTGATTAGCCATCGCAGCTATTCTTCATGCTGCCTTGCGACGAGCTGAGGATTAACTTCCTCGAACTACTGCGGCGCAGGAGCAATGTATTTAAGTTAGTATTCTTTTTCAAAATACTAACCCAGAGAGATTGCTCTCTCAAAACTGAACGAACAAATAAAGACGTCTTTTAATGAAGATAAACTTCATTTCATCCTTAGAAAGGAGGTGATCCAGCCGCACCTTCCGATACGGCTACCTTGTTACGACTTCACCCCAATCATCTGTCCCACCTTAGGCGGCTGGCTCCAAAAGGTTACCCCACCGACTTCGGGTGTTACAAACTCTCGTGGTGTGACGGGCGGTGTGTACAAGGCCCGGGAACGTATTCACCGCGGCATGCTGATCCGCGATTACTAGCGATTCCGGCTTCATGCAGGCGAGTTGCAGCCTGCAATCCGAACTGAGAATGGTTTTATGGGATTGGCTAAACCTCGCGGTCTTGCAGCCCTTTGTACCATCCATTGTAGCACGTGTGTAGCCCAGGTCATAAGGGGCATGATGATTTGACGTCATCCCCACCTTCCTCCGGTTTGTCACCGGCAGTCACCTTAGAGTGCCCAACTGAATGCTGGCAACTAAGATCAAGGGTTGCGCTCGTTGCGGGACTTAACCCAACATCTCACGACACGAGCTGACGACAACCATGCACCACCTGTCACTCTGTCCCCCGAAGGGGAACGTCCTATCTCTAGGAGTGTCAGAGGATGTCAAGACCTGGTAAGGTTCTTCGCGTTGCTTCGAATTAAACCACATGCTCCACCGCTTGTGCGGGCCCCCGTCAATTCCTTTGAGTTTCAGCCTTGCGGCCGTACTCCCCAGGCGGAGTGCTTAATGCGTTTGCTGCAGCACTAAAGGGCGGAAACCCTCTAACACTTAGCACTCATCGTTTACGGCGTGGACTACCAGGGTATCTAATCCTGTTCGCTCCCCACGCTTTCGCGCCTCAGCGTCAGTTACAGACCAGAGAGTCGCCTTCGCCACTGGTGTTCCTCCACATCTCTACGCATTTCACCGCTACACGTGGAATTCCACTCTCCTCTTCTGCACTCAAGTCCCCCAGTTTCCAATGACCCTCCACGGTTGAGCCGTGGGCTTTCACATCAGACTTAAAGGACCGCCTGCGCGCGCTTTACGCCCAATAATTCCGGACAACGCTTGCCACCTACGTATTACCGCGGCTGCTGGCACGTAGTTAGCCGTGGCTTTCTGGTTAGGTACCGTCAAGGTACCGGCAGTTACTCCGGTACTTGTTCTTCCCTAACAACAGAGTTTTACGATCCGAAAACCTTCATCACTCACGCGGCGTTGCTCCGTCAGACTTTCGTCCATTGCGGAAGATTCCCTACTGCTGCCTCCCGTAGGAGTCTGGGCCGTGTCTCAGTCCCAGTGTGGCCGATCACCCTCTCAGGTCGGCTACGCATCGTTGCCTTGGTGAGCCGTTACCTCACCAACTAGCTAATGCGCCGCGGGCCCATCTGTAAGTGATAGCCGAAACCATCTTTCAGCTTAAGGACATGAGTCCAAAAGCATTATCCGGTATTAGCTCCGGTTTCCCGAAGTTATCCCAGTCTTACAGGCAGGTTGCCCACGTGTTACTCACCCGTCCGCCGCTGACTTCAGGGAGCAAGCTCCCATCCGTCCGCTCGACTTGCATGTATTAGGCACGCCGCCAGCGTTCGTCCTGAGCCAGGATCAAACTCTCCAAGAAAGAGTTGATTAGCTCTTGTGTACATAATGTACATTGTTGATTCCGAAGAATCTTTTTAAACGTTGACGTTTTATTGTTCGTTCAGTTTTCAAAGAGCAATTTTTCTTAAGTGTCGCTCCGAGGCGACTTTCTTAATATAACATGTTGAGTTTTTCATGTCAACACTTTTTTAAAAAATATCCGTCAGCTGCAAAAACGTTTTTTGTTCGTTTCTCAGCGACGGATATAAATATACCAAGTATTTTATTAAAGGTCAATACTTTTTAAAACTTTTTTACGATAATTTTTTCCCAACTTTATAATAGCGATGGAGTATCCCTTTTCCTTTGGTCTCCACATTCACAACCTCAACATAATGTTTATCAATCAGATACTCTAAAAGCATCGTTAAATCCACTGCATATAAGCCGATTTCTTCATGATTTAAGATCTCCTGCACAGTCCAATGCTCTCTTTCACTTAATATATCAATAAGATGGCTAATTCCATCCTTGGTTCTTGAATGAATCAAAAACTCACTTGCTAGAAACAATAGCTCAAGCCGTTTTTCTAAAGGTTCGTGGCTATTTACTAGCTCTTCATATAACTTCATAATCTCCGGCTCGATTTGTTTGACCTGATTCCAAACCGTGTTCTCCGGATGAAAACCATGGTCAATTACAGCAAGTCTAGCCAAATGATGCAATGAATGAACAATATGATTATATGCATCGAAATATTGTTTGTTTTCAAAAAATGCTTTTCCGTCCATATACCGCTTAATAAGCTTGGCAAATTCAAGACCCATTTTCAACTTGCGTCCGTGAAAAGGGAATTCCTGCAGTTCTTTCTTCGCCGATTGCATATATTCATTACGATCAAAGAGAATCTTTCCATTGTAAATCCAATCAAACACTTTTTTATTAGTACCAATCAGTAGCCATTCATTTAACTGCTGCTCTGTAATGATATATAATGCAGCCTTCTTTTCCATATATGTATAATGTTTAATAAAAACCGGTTCATCCGCTTCCATTACAATAATCAGCAGAACCGCATCAAAGGTATCGGTTGTCGGCAGTGCTTTCTGCCTCTTCTCAACAAGCAAAACACCCTTTGTGTTTGCCTGGCTTGCCCGCTCCTGATAGATCGGGCGGAGAATATCTTCCATTACAATTCCTCCATTAATTAAAGTGAAACTTCAATCCATTTTTCAATCAATAATAGTCATTATACCAGACCCTAATGAACAGTTACGATCTCTTTTCCCTGCTAACAATTGAATTTAGCCAGTTAGAAAGGATCATTTACGTAATACTTTCGCCAAAATGAAGTTGAATTCCTTCATAAAACAGAGACAATTTTCGACAGGAATAGGAATTGATATTTATAGCAGGCTGGCTTATGTGCTATAGTTAACTTTTAGGAGGGTGTTGCATGGCGAAATATTCAAGTAAAATCAATAAAATTCGTACCTTTGCACTGAGTTTGATCTTTGTCGGTTTTATTGTTATGTATATCGGAATCTTCTTTAGAGAATCTCCTGTTCTCATGACCTTTTTTATGCTGCTTGGAACTATATTCATTGTTGCTAGTACAGGTGTTTATTTCTGGATCGGGTTATTATCCACGAAAGCTGTACAAGTTGTGTGTCCAAGCTGCGGTAAATATACAAAGGTACTTGGACGCGTCGATATGTGCATGTACTGCAAAGAGCCTTTAACATTAGACAAAACATTAGAAGGCAAAGAGTTTGATGAAAAATACAATCGTAAGTCACAGCAAAACTCGGCAAATTAATGCCGAGTTTTTTGTTTGGCCATTTCGTTCCTATTCTGAAATGGATGACAAAAATAAAAAAGCCGCCTCAGATTAGGCAGCCTAGTCAATGAATTAGATTAATGCGCTTCTTTTGCAAGACACTCTGGACAAGTTCCGTAGATTTCCATACGGTGATGGCTAACTTTAAAACCCGTTACATGGGAAGCAAGCTGCTCCACTTCATCTAATCCCGGGTAATGAAAATCAACAATTTTGCCGCATTGCTCACAGATTACGTGATAATGCTGTGTTGTAATGAAATCAAAACGGCTTGAAGAATCCCCGTAAGTTAGTTCTTTTACTAGTCCAACCTCACGAAATACTCTCAAATTATTGTAAACTGTAGCCACACTCATATTCGGAAACTTTCCTTCTAGAGCTTTATAAATATCATCTGCTGTAGGGTGTGACATGGAGTTTATTAAATATTCAAGTATCGCATGACGCTGAGGAGTAATGCGGACTCCTGTATCTTTTAAAGTATCCAGCGCTTCTTTAAGTTGATCGTGCGTCACGTCATGCACCTCTTTCTAACATAGATTATTACTTTATAATGTTTATAAATAGTGTACTCATTTTACAGTGACTTTGTCAACAATGACAATTGTTCTTCATCTATATGCCTGTCCAACAATCATTTTTCTTTAAATAGTATATACGTTTTTAAAGGTGAACATTACTTAAACTCCCCATCATCCTTTTGTTGTGCTCAAGACATAAAAAAAACGGACCTTTAAAAGGTCCGCATTATGACTATCTGAGGAGGTATGCCCTAATAAAATGATATTCAGATTGCCGCTTTTTGAATTGGACAAAAGCCTTGAAATCGTAAAATAGGCTGGAATTCCGGCCCAATTGGGTTCTTCTTTATTTCAATTCTTTTTTTACAAAGCTGTGGACTTCCTCTACATGATCTTTAACCTTTACTTTGCGCCACTCTTTTGCAATCCGTCCCTCTTTATCAATAACGAAAGTAGAACGCTCCACTCCCATGTACTCTTTTCCAAAATTCTTTTTAAGCTTCCAGACATCATATAGTTCAGCTGCTGTATGCTGCTCGTCAGCAAGCAGCGGAAATGGCAGCTCATGCTTTTCAACAAACTTATCATGTCTGTTCAAAGGATCCGGGCTGATGCCAATCACGATGGTGTCTTCTTCCGCAAACTGACTGTGGCGATCACGAAAATCGCAAGCCTGTGTCGTACAGCCAGGCGTCATGTCTTTTGGATAAAAATATAAAACAATGTTTTTGCCTCGGTGTTCTGATAATGTAAATGTTTCCCCTGTACTTGCCGGGAGTGAAAAATCTGGTGCGAATTCGCCTGTAATTGCTGTCATTTTGACCTCTCCTTTATTCGTATGTAAAAGTTGAAGTAAGCTAGTATATAGTTTCCCTCTTCCAAATAATAATAAACTGTTCAATAGCTTCTCCACTTTTACGTTAATGAAAAAAGAACAGAAAAACAACCGATAAGCATCACGTCTGCTGATCGATATCAAAAACAACTCGCGCTACAAATGCAGTTGGGATCACATAACCAATGAGCGCCTCAATGACAGCAATCATCCGGCCGATGCCGATTGGCGCAATATCTCCATATCCCACAGAAAACAGCGTCATCGCACTAAAATAAAAACCCGTCTCCAGCCGATCCAAAAAACTGACCTCCAGATAGCTAGTTTCTTCTATTAAAACAATATGTCCATTTAAATCAAGAATAATATAGATGAGCCCAAACCCAATCATAATCGTTCCATACAAAAACACTAAATAAATCATGTTCTCAATCGAAACCCATTTCCCTTTGATCCTTTTTGAAGTAAATAAGCTCTGCAGACTCATGATCATGCAAAGCAGGATTAGAGCTAAAGAAATATAAAGTACCATCACCATACCTCATTTCAAGCATGTCTACTCATTCATATGCGCAAAAAATTCCTTCTATGAGTGCTTGTCATGTTCCCGGCACATACTCTATAGAGAAAACGTGGTAAACTAGAAAAGCGGAAGGCGCTCGCCCAGGGACGACAAGCTTAAGGCGAGACGGCTGGAAGGTTGTTCTTTAACCTTGTAGACGGATTGACTTAAGACCTCGAGTCCCTAGCGCCTGGAGCTGGACACCAAGAAAAGCGGAAGGCGCTCGCCCAGGGACGTCAAACTTAGGGTGAGAAACCTGTATTTTCAAAAGTGTATAGAAGAGATTCAAGGAGGAATACCCATGCAATTCACAAATTCAGAACGATTACATAGCGAGGCGCTTGAACATATTGTAGGCGGTGTAAATAGCCCATCTCGTTCTTATAAGGCAGTTGGCGGCGGTGCTCCGATTGCGATGGAAAGAGCGAGCGGCGCATATTTTTGGGATGTAGACGGAAATCAGTATATTGATTATCTTGCTGCTTACGGCCCAATCATTACTGGACATGCACATCCTCATATTACAGAAGCGATCACAAGAGCTGCTGAAAGAGGCGTTTTATATGGGACGCCAACACAGCATGAAGTGAAGTTTGCCAAGATGATAAAAGAAGCAATGCCATGGATGGAGAAGGTTCGTTTTGTGAACTCCGGTACAGAAGCGGTAATGACAACGATCCGTGTTGCCAGAGCTTATACTGGTAAAGATAAAATCATCAAGTTCGCAGGCTGTTATCATGGACACTCCGATTTAGTCCTTGTTGCTGCTGGATCTGGTCCATCTACATTAGGTACGCCTGATTCTGCAGGTGTTCCAAAAAGCATTGCCCAAGAAGTGATCACCGTTCCATTTAATGATATTGAACCATTTAAAGAAGCATTAGAAAAATGGGGAGATCAAGTGGCGGCTGTCCTTGTTGAGCCTATTGTAGGAAACTTCGGTATTGTAGAACCGCACCCAGGATTTTTAGAGCAGGTGAATGAGTTAACACATGCCGCTAACGCGCTTGTTATTTATGATGAAGTAATTACTGCTTTCCGCTTTTCATATGGCGGTGCACAGGACATGCTTGGCGTACGTCCTGACTTAACGGCAATGGGTAAAATCATTGGAGGCGGCTTGCCGATTGGAGCATATGGCGGCAAGAAAGAAATCATGGAAAAAGTCGCTCCGCTTGGTCCTGCTTATCAGGCAGGCACAATGGCCGGAAACCCGGCATCCATCCTTTCAGGAATTGCTTGTTTAGAAGTATTAAAACAAGACGGAGTTTACGAGTATTTAGATCGATTAGGTGCAATGCTTGAAGATGGCATCCTTAAAGCAGCGAAAGAGTATAACATTCCGATTACAATCAATCGCTTAAAGGGTGCATTAACACTCTATTTTACAGACGTGAAGGTAGAAAACTACGAGCAGGCAGAAAACACAGATGGTGAAATGTTCGCTAAGTTCTTCAAGCTTATGCTGCATCAAGGCATAAACCTCGCTCCTTCCAAATATGAAGCATGGTTCTTAACAATCGCACATACAGAGGAAGATATTGAAGCAACATTACACGCTGTCAACAATGCGTTTGAAGCATTAGCAGCTCAATAATTATACATTTTTTATTCATTAAACGAAGGCATCCCTAGCCTTCGTTTATGCTAAGTCAACAATGAAAACGTTTACACACATAGATTTTTATTCACAAAATATACAATTCCTTCATTCTCCTGTATCCAACTTTCTGTATATTTAATTGATTTCTGAAAATTCATATGATACTATTAAATCAATATTTTTGTGTAAATCACCCTTATTACTTTCATATGGTAACGCGGTGAATTATTATGCGTGACTGCTGATCTCGTCCCTCAAACATTTCAGCAAACAATCATAATGAACACGATGAAGTTTCAGATCAATTTTTCTATACAGGAGGTGAACGGCTTAAAGGCCCAGCCTATATAGCCGAAATGATGACAGAGCAATGGACTCCTTCACAATTCAATCAGTTTCATCGACAGGAACACGATGCGTGTGGAATTGTCGCAAGTGTTGAGAAGAAAAAAACCCCTACAAGAGAAAATATCTTCAGTTGTATAAATGCCCTCGTAACGATGAATCACAGAGCCGGCTTTATTAACGGCGAAGGTGATGGCGTAGGTATTCATATTGATATCCCCCGTGTATTATGGAAGGAAAAATTAGCAGTAGCTGGCGCAGACGCGAATGCTGCAGAGCAAAGCAATTTTGTTGTCGGTCATATTTTTATGTCTAGAGGACAAGATACAGCTCAATTCAAAGAAAAATTGATTGAAAAGTTAGAAAATAAGAGTTTAAATGTTGTGTTTCAATCTGAACAAGTGACAGAACCGTCTGCACTTGGAGCAATCGCAATTCAGGAAAACCCTGTTTTCTGGCAATTTGCCTGTACTACAGATTTAGAGGAAAGTGAACTGTCTAAAACGCTTTTTGCTCTAACGATTGATTTTGAAGAAAATGAACATGTGCATGTTGCTTCATTAAGTCAGCATCATGCGGTCTATAAGGTAATGGGTGCTGGCGATATTCTGCCTAAATATTATCATGATCTTGCTAACCCGCTTGTGGCTTCAACGATGACACTCGGCCACAATCGCTACTCTACGAATACACTTTCAAGCTTTTTTCGTGTGCAGCCATTTAGTGTACTTGGCCATAACGGTGAAATTAACACAATTGCAAAGCTACGTGATGAAGCAAAAATGGTTGGTGTGCCACTTGTAAAAGATGGCAGTGATTCGCAGGATTTGAACCGGACGATTGACACATTTATCAGCCGTGATGGCTATTCTCTGTTTGAGGCTGTAGATATTCTCTTCCCTCCGATCGTAAATGAAATTAAAGCATACCCTGAACATCTGCAGAACCTGTATGCTTATATCCGCGAAGCATGGGGACATTTTGCTCAAGGTCCTGCTGGCATCATATCCCGATTTGGCGACGAAGCGGTATTCAGTGTTGATGCTCTAGGCTTGCGTCCTCTTTGGATGCTTGAAACACAAAGCTCTTACCTGTTTTCATCAGAACCGGGCATCATTCCGTCCAGTGAATATGTAAATGATCCAAAACCTTTATCGCCAGGTGAAAAGGTTGGATTGAAATGGAATGGCAGCAACATTGTTCTGTATGAACAGCATAATTACCAGCAGGAAGTATATGACCGCTTTTCCGCTAGAATGCTAGTTGATCAATATCAATTGCGTCTGACACCGCCAAAGTTTGATAAAGTCGTGACGATGAATTACCCAGATAAAATTCATAATGGCCAATACAAAGCCTTTGGCTGGGAACGTGATCATGTTCAGCTTGTGGAGCAAATGTCGAAAAATGGTGCCGAACCGATTCGCTCCCTTGGACACGATTCTCCGCTTGCAGCACTTAATCCGCAGCGTAAGAACATTGCAGACTTTATTAAGGAAAGCGTGGCGGTTGTTACAAACCCAGCGATTGACCGCGACAGAGAAACGGAGCATTTTTCCACAAGAACGGTTATTGGAAGACGCCCATCTCTATTCGAAAAAGAAACAGCAGGAACAGCGATTGAACTGCTTTCTCCTATTTTAATAGAAGGAATGTCAGGCTATCGTTGTTCCAGTGAGTTGAACCAGCCTAGCTTTGACCAAGTGACAAACTTTTTCCAGGAAGAAAAGCTTGTTTCCTATATTCATATTCATTTCCACGAAAGCGAAACATTAAACGATGCAATTGAGCGTCTCAAGAGTGAAGCGATTGAAGCAGTAAAACGCGGTAAGACATTGCTAATCCTTGATGATTCGAATGTTCATCAGGAAGGTGCCTACTGGATTGATCCTCATTTAGCTGTGTCTGCCATTGACCAGGCGCTTGTAAAAGCAGCGCTAAGACGGGATTGTTCATTATTATTACGCTCTGCTTCCATCCGCTCCCTGCATGACATCATTACAGCATTTGGACTTGGAGCAGATTTATTAAGTCCATATTATATGTTTATTACGGTTGCAGATGAGGATCAGACTGCTCCGTTAACCAATCTTTTTGCAGCATTAACGAAAGGTCTTGAAAAAGTCATTTCTACCATCGGGATCCATGAATTAAGAGGATATGGCCGCTTATTTTCATCAATCGGCTTAAGCAAAGAAGTTGCGGATGAGCTTAATATTGTGAACTTCTTTGGCTCTGAGGAGCTGAAATACAATTTCGCTTCTATGCGTGAAGATGGGATTGCCCGTGCAAGTGATTACAACAATGAAAAAGAACGAATCGGCAAAACGTTCAGCCTCTTCCCTCGTATCTGGAAAGCCATTGGCGAAGTCGCTTCAACTGGTGACTATAGCGCTTATAAAGAAAAGATTACCGAGCAGGAAGAAGAGAATCCAACAACGATTCGCCATTTAACAAGCTTTAAAAAAGCAAGCGATGCTTTATCGCCTGAAGAAGTTAATATCGCAGTTGGCGATCATGATTTGCCGTTTATGATTTCGTCCATGTCCTTTGGCTCGCAAAACGAAATAGCGTTCCGTGCATATGCGGAAGGCGCCGACCGTCTGAATATGATCAGCTTTAACGGTGAGGGCGGAGAAATCAAAGATATGCTCGGCAAATACCCTCGCACACGCGGACAGCAGATTGCCTCTGGACGATTTGGAGTTAACGCTGAGCTCCTAAACTCGACGAACCTGCTTGAAATTAAAATCGGGCAAGGCGCCAAGCCTGGAGAAGGCGGACATCTGCCTGGTTCAAAGGTTACGGCTAAAATTGCTGAAGCACGTAACGCAACCATTGGCTCGGATTTAATTTCGCCATCTAATAACCATGACATCTATTCCATCGAAGACCTTGCTCAAATGATTCATGAGCTGAAAACAGCAAATGATAAAGCCAAGGTTGCGGTAAAAGTCCCTGTCGTTCCGAATATCGGTACAATCGCAGTCGGAATTGCCAAAGCTGGTGCTGATTACATTACACTTAGCGGCTTTGATGGCGGAACTGGTGCTGCAAGGATACATGCGCTTCAGCATGTTGGACTGCCGGTTGAAATTGGCGTCAAAGCTGCACATAATGCCCTTTTAGAAGCTGGGTTGCGTGATGGGGTGGAAATTTGGGCAGACGGCGGTATTAAAAGCGTTTCTGATGTGTTAAAAGTGATGCTTCTTGGCGCAAACCGGGTTGGCTTTGGAACATTATCGATGCTTGCGATTGGCTGTACAACTTGCCGCGGCTGTCATTTAGATACATGCCATGTGGGAATCGCTACACAAATCGATTCAGAAGCACAAGCAAAAGAACACGGCTTAAGACGATTTGTGCCGCGCCAATTTGATTTAGCTGTGCAGGGCATTATGAATTTATTCTCTGCATTTGGCAAAGAGCTCCAAACACTTGCAGCTGAAATGGGCATCCAAAACGTTCAAGACGCTGTTGGCCGTTCGGATCTTTTAGAACAAGCAAAAGGCATCGACCAGCTTGACTTAACGTTCCTGTTAAAAACATTGGAAATTCGCCAGCTTGATAAGCACGAAACAGCTTCGGCTCTATCAGAAGCACAGCTTCAAGTGGCAGTTGGAGCCGAGTATTTAGATGCAACGGTTGAAGAATTGCATAGCTCACGCGAATTTAACAGCATTACCTCTGAACAGCGGGTGCTCGGAAGCAGAGTTTCCTGCCACCGTGTCAGAGGCAGACTGGATGGATCTTATAAAGCTCTTCCGCCTGTCGATCTTAAATATAAAAACGGCTCCATCCCGGGCAACGGACTTGGCGCATATAACAGCTTTGGCATCAATATCGAAGTTGCCGGCGGCGCGCAAGATGGGATCGGAAAAACATCGTTTGGTGGACAGATTCTTATTTTCAAATCCAAAGGCAAAAACGGCCGCTACTATAACGGCTCTGTCGGAAAAGGATTTGGATATGGAGCACAGGAAGGCTTGCTTGTTGCTCAAGGAAATGCGGATGCGCGTGCAGGGATTCGTCTCTCAGGCGCAGATATGATCATCGGCGGCCAGCTTACGAAGCCTATTCCAGAAAACGAATTCGGCAATATTGGTACAAACGCGAATATTAAAGGATTTGCTTTTGAGTATATGACCAATGGCCGCGGACTCGTCCTTGGCGATCCTGGCCCATGGATTTGCGCAGGCATGACAGGCGGTGTCGTTTATTTACGCCACCAGCCAGAAAAAGGCCTGACAAAAGAAGCCATTCAGCGCCGTATCGCCAAAGGAGCAAAAGTAACGATTACATCCCTTTCTGAAAAAGGGGAAGAGGACATTCACGAACTGCTTGGCCAATACATCGCCATGCTAAAAACACAGGAACAATTCGAAGAAGCTGCTGAACTATCACAGCTGCTCGAAAACCTTAATGATCACTTCCTTCAAGTGATCCCTGTGAAAGAACAGGCAGATCCTTCTGTTTCTACTGAGTGATTGAGTAATATTTTTATAAAAACATACTAAGATTAGTAGCACAGACCAAGGCCATGGTTTGTGCTACTATTTTTATATAGTAGAAGTGAAGGAAGGTCGAACAGCCTCTGGGGCCACATAAGAGTCCGTATTAAAAACAGACCAACTTCACACCCTTATTTGAATCAGTTTAGTATGTTGGGTCCATAGAGATCGTGTATAAGAAAATGGAATCGGTAAGGCAATGTGAAGACTTCTATGATTGGCTAAAAAGGAGAAGGTTTTATGCAACATGTCATCGCTTTAGATATAAGTAAAGGCAAAAGTCATTTTGTCATTTACAACCGTTATAAGCGCTGTGAATTTGAAGGAGAAATACATCATACACGTGCTGATTTTGAACGCCTTCAAAGTCGTATTGAGGAGCTATCTTCTCTCGATGGGGAACAACCTGAAATCGTGTTTGAAGCAACAGGCGTGTATTCAAAACCGATAGAAAAGTTCCTTTGTGATTACGGTTATACCTATTACCGAATGAATCCACTAGAAGCGAACTTACAAATGGCTACAATGCGTCGCCATAAAACAGATATCAATGATGCACACGAACTTGCCAAATCACATTTTAAAATGGAACGCGAGAAAACCTATACGCAAGATGAGTATTATGAACAAATGCGTGCAATAACACGGTATTATGATGAAACAGCTGAAGAGATGACCTACTTACGCAGCCGAATGCATGCAATTTTACAATTATCATTTCCAGAATTGGAACGGCTAATTACACCTAAATCAGCTCTGTTTTTAAATTTTGTCCAGCTGTACCCACATCCGGCATTATTGTTGGCCCATTCAAAAACAGTCATCAAAAATAACTTAAAGAGGAATACACAAAAGAACTTATCTGCAGAACGTGCTGAGAAAAAAGCCATTGTTTTACTTGAAGCTGCACAACATTCGTATCCGGCAATTGAATCCAGTGACATTCGCTGTGAGCAGGTAAGAGATTACGCACGTCGGATTGCGGATTTAAAGGACAAAAAGGAACAGCTCATTAGACAAATGGCTGAGCTATCTATGAAAAGAAAGGAGTTTAAGATTTTACGTTCTATTCCTGGAATTGGTGACGCAACGGCATGCCGATTAATTGGGGAGCTAGGTGATATTAGACGCTTTAAAAACTCGAAGCAAATAAACGCTTATGTTGGGATCGATATCATGCGGTATCAATCTGGGAATACACATTATCAAGATCGTATCAATAAGCGAGGGAATAAGAAATTAAGAAAGATTCTTTTCTTTATGATGAAAACAATGCTTATGAGAAAAAAAGTGCCTAATCATCTCGTTGACTATTACTACAAACTAAAAAAGCAACCTCAAGGTAAGCCCCATAAGGTTGCGATTGTAGCGTGTATGAATAAGTTTTTGAAAGTCGCATTTCATCTTATTACACACGGCATATTATACGACTATGAGTCCGCACTACCAGCTCAAAAATCGTAAGTAAGGATAATTAAACTATAGCACAATGGCCTTGCGAAAAAAAGTAAACTCGTTAGGTCTTTTTGTCATACACATGATTTATTTACTAGAGGGCTGTCCCCCTGCTAGACAAAAAACATAACCTCGAGCAAATAATTTTTAAAAAAACTATTGACTGGAGGTAAGAAAGAGGCTGGGACATAAGTATTTAACAC
>NZ_LT800494.1:3740544-3921044 GCF_900166665.1 Cytobacillus gottheilii
AAACATACTAAGATTAGTAGCACAGACCAAGGCCATGGTTTGTGCTACTATTTTTATATAGTAGAAGTGAAGGAAGGTCGAACAGCCTCTGGGGCCACATAAGAGTCCGTATTAAAAACAGACCAACTTCACACCCTTATTTGAATCAGTTTAGTATGTTGGGTCCATAGAGATCGTGTATAAGAAAATGGAATCGGTAAGGCAATGTGAAGACTTCTATGATTGGCTAAAAAGGAGAAGGTTTTATGCAACATGTCATCGCTTTAGATATAAGTAAAGGCAAAAGTCATTTTGTCATTTACAACCGTTATAAGCGCTGTGAATTTGAAGGAGAAATACATCATACACGTGCTGATTTTGAACGCCTTCAAAGTCGTATTGAGGAGCTATCTTCTCTCGATGGGGAACAACCTGAAATCGTGTTTGAAGCAACAGGCGTGTATTCAAAACCGATAGAAAAGTTCCTTTGTGATTACGGTTATACCTATTACCGAATGAATCCACTAGAAGCGAACTTACAAATGGCTACAATGCGTCGCCATAAAACAGATATCAATGATGCACACGAACTTGCCAAATCACATTTTAAAATGGAACGCGAGAAAACCTATACGCAAGATGAGTATTATGAACAAATGCGTGCAATAACACGGTATTATGATGAAACAGCTGAAGAGATGACCTACTTACGCAGCCGAATGCATGCAATTTTACAATTATCATTTCCAGAATTGGAACGGCTAATTACACCTAAATCAGCTCTGTTTTTAAATTTTGTCCAGCTGTACCCACATCCGGCATTATTGTTGGCCCATTCAAAAACAGTCATCAAAAATAACTTAAAGAGGAATACACAAAAGAACTTATCTGCAGAACGTGCTGAGAAAAAAGCCATTGTTTTACTTGAAGCTGCACAACGTTCGTATCCGGCAATTGAATCCAGTGACATTCGCTGTGAGCAGGTAAGAGATTACGCACGTCGGATTGCGGATTTAAAGGACAAAAAGGAACAGCTCATTAGACAAATGGCTGAGCTATCTATGAAAAGAAAGGAGTTTAAGATTTTACGTTCTATTCCTGGAATTGGTGACGCAACGGCATGCCGATTAATTGGGGAGCTAGGTGATATTAGACGCTTTAAAAACTCGAAGCAAATAAACGCTTATGTTGGGATCGATATCATGCGGTATCAATCTGGGAATACACATTATCAAGATCGTATCAATAAGCGAGGGAATAAGAAATTAAGAAAGATTCTTTTCTTTATGATGAAAACAATGCTTATGAGAAAAAAAGTGCCTAATCATCTCGTTGACTATTACTACAAACTAAAAAAGCAACCTCAAGGTAAGCCCCATAAGGTTGCGATTGTAGCGTGTATGAATAAGTTTTTGAAAGTCGCATTTCATCTTATTACACACGGCATATTATACGACTATGAGTCCGCACTACCAGCTCAAAAATCGTAAGTAAGGATAATTAAACTATAGCACAATGGCCTTGCGAAAAAAAGTAAACTCGTTAGGTCTTTTTGTCATACACATGATTTATTTACTAGAGGGCTGTCCCCCTGCTAGACAAAAAACATAACCTCGAGCAAATAATTTTTAAAAAAACTATTGACTGGAGGTAAGAAAGAGGCTGGGACATAAGTATTTAATACAACCACTAAACAAAACAAAACCGAATGATTAGGAAGTGAATCTTTCTAATCATTCGGTTTTTTTATTTGTTTAACATTTAATTTTTCTAAACATGAGTGAAATGAAGCGGAGGACCCTCGACTCCTGTGGGCAATAGAGGAAAAGTTGAGACCCCGCAGGAGCTTGCTCCGAGGAGGCTCAGCTTCCTCCCCACGGAAAGCGAGGGGCTGGAGCGCAATGGAACGGGCTTGTGGAAACACGCAAACCTTGAAAATGAACATTCGTGTTTTACAAATAGTATTTTCTTTTTGTCCCACCCTCTTTTTGTTGCCTCTAGTAGTTATGCTGTGATTGTGACTACAATATCGCCCCCTTCCTCCTTCTCATGTTTAAACTTTATCCCACTGCATATAAATCCCTTAAATAACAACATCTACCCCAACCAATCCCCAGTCACCTAATTAAACCGCTTCCATTAAAAAGGAAATAAATCTTTCGAAATTTAGGCTGTTTTTCTTTCAAAAGTTACTTGAACTTCGTGTATAATCCCTGTATAGTACATTATTGTTTAATAACCTGGAAAAACGTTTAAAGTAGATAATATGGACATACTTCCTCATTTTTAGAAGTATATATTGGTTAGAGTGAAACATTTTTTGATGTTATTACGTCAAACAATAGGTATTCATTAAGACTCCTGTATAAGAAAGGAACACATTTTGTATGAAACTTGGCGCCCGCATTTTAAAAACGGGAATCGCAATTATTTTGGCTTTATTTTTATCCGAATTATTACAGCTGCCTAACCCTGTATTTGCCGGGATCGCAGCCATTTTTGCTCTGCAGCCTACCATTTACAGATCGTATTTATCCATCATTGAGCAAATTCAAGGTAACTCGATTGGCGCTTTTATCGCCGTCATTTTTGTTTTATTATTCGGCAATGATATTTTTATTATCGGTTTAGGCGCAATTATTCTCATAACGATTAACTTAAAGCTTCGAATTGAAAATACAATTGCACTATCGCTGGTTACGCTGCTTGCCATTATGGAATCACCAGGTGATGATTTTATTCAATTTGCTCTCATCCGTTTTTCTACCATAATGCTTGGTGTCTTTTCAGCCTTTATCATTAATCTTGTATTTTTACCTCCTAAATATGAAAATAAGCTATATAACCGCATCTCAAACGTTACGGAGGATGTGACTAAGTGGCTTCGACTGACCGTTCGCCGTGCCTCTGAGCATCACACCTTAAAGTCTGATATTGAAAAAATGCAGGATTCTATCAGCAAATTGGACATGCTCTATGGTATGTATAAAGAAGAAAGAAACTATTTTAAAAATAATGCTCTTGCGAAGTCACGAAAGCTGGTTATATACAGACAAATGATATCAACCACAAAACGAGCTTTAGAGACACTTAAGAAGCTCCACCGTTTTGATAATGATATGGCTGATATTACAGAGGAATTTCAGTATACTCTGCAGCAGCAGCTGGATTGTCTCATTCACTATCATGAACATGTGATGCTGAAGTTTATCGGCAAAGTACGTCCACAGGTTTCTTTTGAAGAAGGAGAAGTCACGTTAAACAGACGCGAGCTCTTCCAGGTCTTCATTCAGCAGCAGCGGCAAATGGACACTGATCGCGATATTGAAGAATCCATGCTTCCACATACCATGCAGATCGTTTCTGCGTTCATGGATTATCTTGAGCAAGTCGAACATCTTGATATGCTGATTTCAAGCTTTCAAGCTTATCATAAAGAAGATAACGAAGTATCGATTGAGGAAACAGCAGAAAACTAATTTGAGGCTGGGAGATAAGTATTTAACAGACCCATGGAACCGAATGGTTAGGAAGTCATCTTTCTAATCATTCGGTTTTTTATTTATGATTATAAAATACATTTTATTAACATGAGTGAAATGGAGCGAAGGACACTCGACTCCTCTGGGCACAATAGAGGAAAAGCTGAGACCCCGCAGGAGCTTGCTCCGAGGAGGCTCAGCTTTTGATCCCACGAAAAAACAGGGTCTGCAGCGCAGGTGGAACGGACTTGTTTAAATACCCAAACCAAGATATATTGAATATTCGTGTTTTAGAAGATTAATTTTATTTTGTCCCCTCCTCTTTTTTTGAATCAAAAAAGGACTTTTTCAAATATTTATAGAAATTATGAAATATGCCTTTAAACTAAGGAGTCTACCTATGACAAAACAAATCAATATTTGGTCTTTTATATTTTCACTCTGCTTTGTTATTCTCTTTTTTATGATGCCTGGAACTGAATCTATTCTTGGTTTACATCCGCTCTATCTTCTTTTCTTTATTACGATATTCACTTTTATATTAAGCTTAATCGGATTTTTAGGGATTCAAAATTGGAAAGGTGCCGTACGGAGTATTGTCTCTGTGGTGTTAACACTGGGATTGATAGCTATTCTTATTTTCATATTATTTTTTGGAAGCTTATAGAAAACGCCTGGAAAACATGATTGTTTCCAGGCGTTTTTTTAATTCTCCAGCTGCTGCACTTGAAAGAGCTTATAATAACTTCCTTGTTTTTTCATGAGCTCATCGTGAGAGCCTTCTTCCATGATTTGGCCATGCTCAATTAAAATAATTCGGTCTGCATGGGTAATGGTAGAAAGGCGGTGTGCCACAATGAAGGTGGTTCGATCTTTTGCCAGGTCCTCTAAAGACTCCTGAATGAGGTGCTCACTTTCTAGGTCCAATGCAGATGTGGCTTCGTCTAAAATTAGAATCGGCGGGTTTTTCAGGAAGATTCGCGCGATCGCAATCCGCTGTTTTTGTCCTCCTGACAGCTTCACTCCCCGTTCGCCAACTTTCGTGTCATAGCCTTCTGGAAGACTCATAATAAAATCATGCGCATTGGCTGCTTTAGCGGCCTGAATGACTTCTTCATCTGTTCCCTCTGGTTTCCCTAGCAGGATATTGGTTTTGACCGATTCGCTGAATAAAATATTATCCTGCAAAACCATGCCAATCTTATCTCTTAAACTTCGTACTTTGAAAGAACGTATATCTGCCCCATCAAGAAGGATTGTTCCATCTGAAACATCGTAAAAACGCGGAATCAAGCCCACTAAGGATGACTTTCCGCCTCCGCTCATGCCGACAAGGGCGACTGTTTCTCCCTTTTGAATATCAAGGTTGATATGTTTTAATACATCTTCCTCATTTTCATTATATTTAAAGCTGACATCCTTGAACTGAATATGGCCGTTTACTTCCTTGCATTCCACTGCATTTGGCGCATCATCAATATCATATTTTTCATCAAGGAGCTCAAATACACGGTCCATTGAAGCAATTGACTGTGTCAGTGTAGTCGATGAATTAACAAGTCTTCGCAGTGGTGCGTATAAACGATCAATATAAGCAATGAACGCCATCATAACACCAAGTGAAATATTTCCTTGAATTACCTGGTAGCCTGCATAGCCAATGACGAGCAGCGGCGAAATGTCGGTAATTGTGTTCACAACGGCAAAGGCTTTTGCGTTCCATTTTGTATGGTCGATCGCTTTTTGCAGAAAGTTGCTGTTCTGCCGATCAAAATTCCCTTGCTCATAATCCTCTGTCGCAAAGCTTTTAATGACAGCCATCCCTTGTACCCGCTCATGCAGATAGCCTTGCACCTCGGCGAGTGCCTGGGAACGTACGCGTGTTAATTTTCGCAGATTGCCGAAAAAGTATTTAACCGAAAAAGCGTAAAATGGAAATAAGATCAATGACACGATGGTTAATGTGATATCCATATTAAACATAATAATGACAGCAATAATGATCGTAGACACATCAAGCCAAAGATTCATTAATCCTGTGACAACAAAGGTTTTCGTCTGCTCCACATCATTGATAACCCTAGAGATGACTTCCCCCGCCCGTGTATTTGCATAATACTTAAAGCTTAGCTTTTGAATATGTACAAACAAGCGGTCACGGATATCGTATAGTATTTTACTGGATACCCATTGCGCAAAATATTGGCGATAATATTCAATTGGCGGCCTTGCCACAACAAAGATGACAATCATAGCGCCCATCAGCCAAAAAAGTGTACTTGTTTTTTCCGAATCCGCTGCATCACCGCCAATAATATCATCGACGACATATTTGATTAGAAGCGGAATCATTAAAGGAATGGCAAATTTAATAATTCCAATGATAATCGTTCCGATAATCTGAAGCCGATATGGCTTTACAAATTGCATATATCTTTTAATACTGTTCAAGTAGCCTCCACCCTTTCAAGGCCTAAAAAATGCATTAATGCTGCACTAATTTTAAAATGACCTGTTCCTCTTGCTTTCATACCTAATGTTTCTTCCCTTCAGTGCAAAAAGAAAACTTGCCACATTGGCAAGCAGGGAAGACAAGCATTAGGCTTCACGTATATTTCTATGCTGCTACATCCTTTAAAAAGGCTAAAACCTGTTGACGATCCGTTCAACAGGCAACTCTTAGGCATTTTACTCTAAAATCCTAGCGTCTGTACGTTAAATAGCGCTCATACCAAATGTCGATAAAATCCGGTGCAAATGGACCTTTGCGCTGGCGGATCCATTGAATGAGCTTGTCCACATTGGACCACAGTATTTGATCAATCGGAGCAGGGTAATTCATTTCTTGACGATGACGTTCATATTCGTCTTCATCCAACAAGTTAAAGGTCATATCTGGAAACACCTTAATATCAAGATCATAATCGATATATTTTAATGCTTCCTCGTCATATATAAACGGCGAGCTGATATTGCAATAGTAATATACGCCGTCCTCTCTGATCATTCCGATAATATTAAACCAGTATTGGGAATGAAAATAACAGATTGCCGGTTCTCTCGTTACCCATGTTCTGCCGTCCGATTCTGTTACAATGGTCCGATCATTGCCGCCGATGACAAGATTTTGCGTACCTTTTAATACCGTTGTTTCCTCCCAGACGCGATGGATGTGCCCATTATGTTTATAGCTGTGTATTTGTATTGGAGATCCTTCTATGGGTACGGCCATTTTTTCCCCTTCTTTCATTTCTGGAAGCTTTGAAACCTATAGTCCTCTAGAAGCAAGCAAAACGGCTGCTTTTCTTTTAGACATTGAAGTACCTTATATGAAAATGGAGCAGCACATCTGCTAAACCGCTGTTCAAATAAAGATATCCGATCTGATCCTTTGAAAAGAATTTTTAATCATTTAAAAATTCTTCTTCACTCCAAACGACGAAAGGCTTGCAAAGAACGATTCCTATTTCTTCTTATTATAACGGTTATACGCTCATTTTAAAACAAAAGAACCATTGAAAAGGCTCAATGGTTTAAATAATGCGTCTATTTAGCTGTAGATCCTGTCCTTTATACAGGAACATTCATGTCCTGATAAGACCGGATTACCTCTTCTGTCTGTGTTTCGAATATCCTATGAATGGCCTTCAATTCATTTTTCATAATTTTAATTTCATGCTGGATGCTTTCAAGTTCTGTCTCCTGCTGAATCAGCTGCAGCTGCGCCTCAATCTCCTCACAACGCTCCAGCTCCCCTTGTAGAAACAATAGCTTATCCATCGTTTTCATCTGTTCTGATACTAAAAGGTTAAACTCACGCACCATTTGCCACCATCCCTTTTGTGATCTCTTTATACAAATTCGCGGCAGAACCCCTTTTCCCTTTGACTGATAATGTAGACTTAATGGAAGTTTTGTCGAGGCGTAGCCGAGAGGCTGTGGGGACTCTTCTTAAAAAATTTAATATCCTAAGCAATTCGCATATGATAAACTCAAAATATCAAAATTTCCCACTAAATGAAGTTGGAAACAAGATAAATACAAATGAACTACAAAGCGTTGGATATATTGAAGAAAGTATATTACTTTTAAGGAGGAGAGAATGATCCGAACGAAATTTATAACTATTTTTCTTGTGACTTTTGTTGTAGAAGCGGCTTTAACATTTTTCATTGCCACAACATTCTCTGTAAGATTTATTGAGGTCATGTTCTTCACTGGCATAGCTTTTGCTGCGATAAGCTTTTACTTTTCAAGCAGCGGCGGAATTATTTCAGATTATAGCTCCTCGCAAGCGAGTGCACAAACAGGGTTCATCCAAAAGAGGGAACCTTTCGTTTTTAGAAGGGGACCTATTTTCACTTCTTCAATTATTTTTTTCTTCATAGGATTAATATTGTTCATTCTGCTCACTTCAGGGATTATTCCACCTGTTCAAAATTGATACCAAATATAGAAGAGGCTGAGACAGAAGAAAATTAATTAATATTCATTATCTTGGTTTGGGTATTTAAACAAGCCCGTCCACCCTGTGCTGCGGATCCTCATTTTCCGTAAGGAGGAAGCTGAGCCTCCTCGTCGCGCGCCGCTCCTGCGGGTTCTCACCTTTTCCTCTATTGCCCGCAGAAGTCGATTGTCCTCCGTTCCATTTCACTCATGGTTAGATAAAAATTTTAAAATAACAAATAAAAAACCGGATGATTAGAAAGAGTCGCTTCCTAATCATCCGGTTCAAGATTGTGTTAAATATTTATGTCTCAGCCTCTTGTAGACCAATACTTAATTTATATTTAATCCTCCTAAAAGGAACCCATAAGGGACCGCTCCCCCTGGTTTCTACGAATAGTCATAAGGTCCATCTTCAAGCAGATGGCATGCCGCTTTATGTTCGACCTCATTAAGCGGATGCAGCTTAGGCTCTTCCACCGCACATCGGTCCATGGCATATGGGCAGCGGGTGTGGAAGCGGCAGCCAGCTGGCGGGTCAATCGGTGATGGCACATCTCCTTTTAAGATGATTCTCTCTTTCTTTTTCTCTCCCACATTAATGCTTGGGATCGCAGATAAAAGCGCTCTTGTATAGGGATGCTGAGAGTTTTCGAACAGAGAATCCTTATCCCCAATCTCCACTATTTTACCGAGATACATGACAATGATGCGGTCGGATATATGGCGGACCACACCTAAGTCATGCGAGATAAATAAATATGTTAGCTGGAATTTTTGCTGAAGCTCTTTTAATAGGTTTAAGACCTGGGCTTGGATCGATACATCCAGCGCTGACACGGCCTCATCGCAAATCACCAATTTCGGATCGACTGATAAGGCTCGGGCAATTCCAATCCGCTGCCGCTGCCCGCCGCTAAATTCATGTGGATAACGATCCATTTGATGCGCTCCAATGCCGACGGTTTGCAGGAGATCCTCGACCTTCTGGCGTCTCTCTTTTCTGGGAACCACATTTTGAATCTCAAGCGCCTCCTCCAGGATTTGCCTCACTGTTTGCCTTGGATTTAAAGAGGCATACGGGTCCTGGAAGATAATTTGCAGATCCTTGCGTTTTTTCCTCATCTTCGCCTTGTTTAAATTCAATAAATTTTCTCCATCGAATAAAATATCACCTGAAGTGGGATCATCTAAACGGAGGATCGCTCTTCCCGTTGTCGATTTCCCACAGCCGGATTCTCCAACCACACTGACTGTTTCTCCTTCATACACGACAAAGCTAATATCATCCACAGCCTTAACGTGGTTCACTGTGCCGCCAAACACGCCGCCTTTGATCGGGAAATATTGCTTTAAATGATTGACTTCTAATAGCGCCTTCTTACTCATGAGTTGACACCGCCTCTGCTTGCTTTTCCCATTTATCGGTATGAATCCAGCAGCGAACTTGATTTCCATCTTCTTTCGTTTCCAATGCTGGCAGGTCGCTATGGCAAATCTCTCTTGCATGAGGACATCTCGTCACGAATCTGCAGCCAGCCGGCAATTCAAATGGACTTGGCACAGAACCTTTGATAACAGACAGGTCGCCTTCCACTTTTAGGTCATGCCTTGGAACTGAATTCAGGAGGCCAATGGTATAAGGATGCTTTGGGTCTGTAAAAATGGTTTTGACATCTGCATACTCAACCACTTTTCCACAATACATAACAGCGACACGATCACACATTTCAGCCACTACACCAAGATCATGGGTAATAATCATTAAAGAAGTTCCCAATTCTTCCTGCAGCTTTTTAATTAATTCTAGTATTTGTGCTTGGATGGTTACATCAAGTGCGGTTGTCGGTTCGTCTGCGATTAATAGCTCAGGATTACAGGCAAGGGCAATCGCGATCATAACACGCTGGCGCATTCCGCCAGATAGTTCAAACGGATACTGCTTAACCCTTTTTTCTGGAGATGGAATTCCTACTAATTTCAGCATCTCCACTGCTTTCACCCGTGCTTCTTTGCGGTTAAGCTTTTGATGAATCCGAAGCGACTCTGCAATTTGCTCTCCGCATGTTAAGGTAGGATTTAAGGAAGTCATAGGCTCCTGAAAGATCATAGATATTTTATTTCCCCTGATATCACGCATTTCTTTCTTTGTTTTATCTAAAAGATTTTCTCCTTTAAAGACAATCTCACCATTGACGATTTTTCCAGCAGGCTCTTGAACCAGGCGCATAATGGATAAGGAGGTAATACTTTTTCCTGAACCGGATTCTCCTACGATGCCAATGGTTTTTCCTTTTTCAATTGAAAAATCTACTCCATCAACGGCTTTTACTTCTCCTTCATCTGTGAAGAAGGAGGTGCAGAGGTTTCGAACTTCCAGGATATTCTCTTGATTTGATATAGTCATCCTTCTCACCTTCCTTTAATTCAGCTCAATTCGTTTATTAATTAAACGATATGTGATATCAACGATAAAGTTCACGACGACAAACAAGACGGCACATACGAGAATCGTTCCTTGAACCATTGGAAAGTCACGCATCCGGATTGAATCGACAACTAAGCGGCCCAGCCCATTAATAGCAAAAACCGTTTCCGTGATAACCGCTCCGCCTAGTAATGTGCCAAACTGCAAACCTACGATTGTGACAACTGGAACGAGCGCATTTCTCAAAGCATGTTTGTAAATGACTACTCTGTCATGCACGCCTTTCGCATAGGCTGTGCGGATATAATCATTGTCAAGGACCTCAAGCATACTTGAACGTGTCATCCTTGCAATAATGGCTGCTCCGCCTGTACCGATCGTTAACACAGGAAGCACCATATGTTTCCATGATTCCCAGCCAATCGTTGGGAACCAGCCTAAATTAACAGAGAAGAAATAGATTAGCATAATTCCGAGCCAGAAATTCGGCATCGACATCCCGAAAAGGGCGACGATCATGAGGGATACATCCGAAAATGAATATTTTCTCGTAGCAGAAATAATCCCAGCGATTAATCCTAAAATAACCGCTAAAACCGTTCCATACAACGCTAACTCAAATGTAATCCATATACGATTTGTAAATATCTCTTCAGTTACGGCCCGATCTGTCCGGATAGAGGTACCTAAGTCACCTTGAATAGCGTTTCCGACATAGCGAAAATATTGCTGATAGAGCGGGTCGTTTAAGCCTAAATTCTCCCGCATTTGTTCTAATTGGGCTTCATCAGCTCTCTCCCCTGCCATTATTTGCGCAGGATCTCCCGGAATCAAATGCATCATAAGAAATACAGCTAACGTCACACCGATCATGACAGGAATTGTTTGAAATAGTCTTCTAATAATAAAAACAAACATAGCTCTCACCTTCCTTCTTTATTTTTTTGTTTTAGGATCTAATGCATCTCGCAATCCGTCTCCGAATAAATTAAAGCCAACTACGACTACTAAAATAATTAGACCAGGAAATAAACTAATATGTGGTGCTTGAGCCATAAATGAACGGCCTTGAGCCAGCATCGTTCCCCATTCAGGAGTTGGCGGCTGTGTTCCGAGTCCCAGGAATGATAATGCACTTGCAGTAATGATAGCTGATGCTATGTATAAGGTTGATTGAACTATGATAGGTGAGGTAATATTCGGTAAGATATGTTTGA
This sequence comes from Cytobacillus gottheilii, assembly GCF_900166665.1. Lineage (GTDB taxonomy): Bacteria > Bacillota > Bacilli > Bacillales > Cytobacillaceae > Cytobacillus > Cytobacillus gottheilii_A. Next base: position 3,752,097 of record NZ_LT800494.1, read on the forward strand.
AAATAATTCTAAAATCACTAGCTCCCATGGCGCGAATGGCATCGACATACTCCAGTTTTTTTACACTGAGAGTAGAACCGCGCACAATCCTCGCAAAAGTTGGTACAGCAAAAAAGGCAACGGCAATAATTACATTTGTAGTGCTTGGACCTAGAATACTCACAATGGCCAGCGCCAAAAGAATTCCAGGAAACGCCAGAAGAACATCACATATTCTCATAATCAATGAATCTACCCATTTTCCGTAATATCCGGAAACGATTCCTAATATGACGCCTACAACTGCTCCTAGCATGGTCGATAGAATTCCCACTGTTAAAGAAATACGAGAACCATATAAAATCCTGCTAAGTATATCCCGCCCTTTGTCATCATTACCAAACCAGTGGTCCGCAGACGGCGGCGCTAATCTTTTACTCATATCCATTGCAGTAGGATCATAAGGAGAGATTAGTGGTGCGAGCACTGCCAATATCGCAAAGATCAGTACAACAATCGCCCCTGCAAGAGCTGCTTTATTCTTTGCTAATTTTTTGTAAAACGATGCCCAAGGAGATGTACTTTTATTGTTTGTTTTAAGAGGAATACTTGTAGATTCTTGTAATTGGGGATGACTCATTCATTTCATTCCTTTCCGTTTATTATTCTTTCAATTCAGTCTTTTTAATAATATATACTATTCCTAATTATTACAATAGTTTTATTATTTTGATTTTATGGTTTTTATATCATATGTTTGCAGTGATTTAAATAGAAAGCCTTTTAGAAAACTTTCTTATATTCAAATAATATTCAAATAATTCTATATTTTTGTTAAATTTATAGTTGTACTTATTGAATTTTTAGACTATTATAAAAATGCACATGCCAAGTGTGTGTAAACTTTAACTATTTTTAGGGGGAGTCAAATGAGAATCAAAAAAAATGCCTTTCTAATCTTATTGCTATCACTTTTTCTCATGTTAGCGGCATGCAGTACAGGAAGTAACACAGAACCTGAAGACAATAATGATAGTGATGATGAAAATGCTACTGAGAACGAAGAGCCTAGTACAGATGGCGGCGAATTAGTATTCGTTACCCCATCTGATGCCCCAACTCTAGATCCTCATGGTGTTAATGACACTGCATCCAATACTGCTACTACACAAATTTTAGAAAGACTAGTTGATTATAGTGAAGATGGCTCAATCGTTCCATTGCTGGCAACAGAATACGAAGCGATTGATGATACGACTTGGGAATTTAAATTGCGCGAAGGCGTAAAATTCCATGACGGAACAGACTTCAATGCTGAAGCTGTAAAAATGAATATTGAGAGAATTACCAACCCTGACTTTGCTTCTCCGAAAGCATTCATTTTGAATGTTATTGAAGAGGTTGTCATTGTAGATGATTACACAGTTCAATTCAAAACAAGTGCGCCTTTTGCTCCACTTCCGGCTCACTTAGCTCATAATGCTGGTTCAATCATTGCTCCATCAGCAATCGAAGAAGAAAACAGCGGCGGTAAAAAAGTGGATGAAAATCCAATCGGTACAGGTCCATTCAAGCTTTCAAATTGGAACCGCGGTGCTGAAATCGTATTTGAAAAGAACGAAGATTATTGGGGCGAGCCTGCAAAAATCGATACCCTTAAATTCGTAGTAGTACCTGAACAAGCAACTCGTGTTGCGATGATTGAGACTGGTGAAGCACATGCCATGCTTTTAGGTGCATCTGACGTTTCCCGTGTAGAAGCAATGGAAAACATTGAAATCGATCGGGTAAAAGGTACACGTATGGACTATGTTGGCTTCAACGTCACAAAAGAACCGTTTAATGATGTTAGAGTTCGTCAGGCAATCAGCATGGCGATTAACAAAGATGATATTGTAAATGGAATTTTAGATGGTCAGGGGATTCCTGCAGTTGGACCTCTTGCTCCAACAGTTGTAGGAAACTACCAGGATTTAGAGCCGCTGGGTTATGATGTGGAAGCAGCAAAAGCATTATTAGCTGAAGCTGGATTTGAAGATGGATTTGAAACAACTCTCTATGTTAACGACGGAAGCCAGGAGCGTGCAGACATTGCTGAAATGGTTCAAGCTCATTTAGCTCCAATTGGCATTGATGTATCAATCGAGGTTGTTGAGTGGGGTGCATTCCTAGAGCAAACAGCTGCTGGTGACCACGAAATGTTTATCCTCGGTTGGACAACAGTAACAGCTGACGCAGACTACGGTTTGTATGCGTTATTCCATTCTTCACAGTTTGGTTCACCAGGTAACCGTTCTTTCTATAAGAACGAACGTGTTGATGAACTGCTTGATCTTGCACGATCTGAATCAGATACAGATGCACGTAATGAAGCTTACAAAGAAATCTCGGAAATTCTTGTAGAAGAAGTGCCAATGGTTTACTTGCAGCATCCTGACTTTGTCCATGCACTTAATGGAATTGAAGGACTGTTTGTAAACTTCAGCGGTACTCCATTCTTCCATAATGTATCATTCAAATAATGCGGGATTCCAAGGGGACAGTTACCTGTCCTCTTGACATCTCGGTCTCAATTCCAGAAAAAAGCACCCTCCGTTGAAAGGGTGCTTTTTTCGTTACGTATCAATTATTTGCTGTAGCCAGAGTTTTTACCTTTTTGAGCTTCAGCACGTGCGTTACGTTCTTTTACTTCTTGTACGTTAGTTTCAGAAGCGAACTCAGTGCCGTATTGACCTTGACCAGCAGATTGAGCGTTTTGTTGTCTTACTTCTTGAACGTTCGTACCAGATTGTGTTTTGTTTGGTTGTTTTGCCATTGTAATCACCTCCACGCTCATTAATTTGTCCCCTAGCGCAGAAAAGTATCCAACTTTTTTTAGAAAAAAATTAAAATATTTTTAAATGATGATTACAGTATATTTACCAGGCTAAACAGTCATTTTTAAACTAACAGCGAGATTCCGCCATCAATAATAATCGTTTGGCCGCGGATCATGCTCGACTCTTCTTTTGTTAAAAACATAATTGCGTTTACCATATCCTCAATTGATACCATGCGGCCAGCTGGTGTTTTCTCAGCTGCTTCGGCCAGTAATTCCGCGCGATTTGGGAAGTGCTTAAGCGCGTCTGTATCCACTGCCCCGCCTGACACCGCGTTGACTACGATGTTTTTTGATGATAATTCTACAGCCAGATATCTCGTCAAAGCCTCTAATGCCGCTTTTGATACGCCGACAACGGTATAGTTTTCTAAATAGCGAATGGATCCAAGTGAACTAACGCTGATAATTTTCCCGCCCCCATTTTTCTCCATCAGCTTTGCTGCTTCCTGTGCACAAAATAAAAGGGCCTTACTGTTGATATTCATTGTCCAATTCCAATGCGATTCCTCAAGCTCCATGGCTGGACGCTGAACGCCTGATGCTGCATTATTGACGAACACATCAAGTCTGCCAAACTCACGGTCAATCTCTGCAAAAAGATGCTTAATTTTATCCACATCTCCTACATTCGCCTTAACGGTAAGAACTTTTCTTCCCAGCTTTTCAATTTCCGCTGCCGTTTCTTGTGCGGCACTTTTGCTGCGTGCATAGTTGATAACGATATCGTAGCCTTCTTTTGCTAATGTTAAGGCCGTTTCCTTCCCAATCCCTCTGCTGCTTCCTGTAATCAATGCTACTTTTTGCGTCATGTTCAAAACCCTCTCTTTACCATGCTTATGTACTAAACACTATTGCTATCATTTTAGCTTTTCCATGTATAGTTGGCAATCTGGATTATAACAATACTCATATAGAGAAGGGAGGAATTTTTATGTACGTAGGCAGAGATATGACCGAGCTTTCCATGATGTCTAAAACTGATTGGAATGACAGTGAGCTTGCTTATTTTCACCATTCACTACAGCAAATCACTCCATATTTAAACGCTGAGGGTCATACGATTCAGACGGAAATTATCAAAGAAATTGAAAGACGCGGAGGCAACGAGCGGAATGAAGCAACATATACGAGCGGCACAAAAATCACTTATGATTAAGCACCTGATCCCGCTCTGTCAATTTTAATCTAACAGCATCCTAAGAGATGAAGTTGCTGCACTTACACATTGTTTTAAAATTTGTTTTCACCTATGCTGAAATTTTTATTAAACCGTAAAAAAAAGGGCTCACATTTTGCAGCCCTTTCTTTATGCCTACACTATTGTGTGTGTTTATTCTTTTTCAAGCTGATACATACGAAATATCTTTTGATATGGAACTGGAAAAGCATATTGCTCTAGTTCTTCTATCGAAACAAATTTTACATTTTGAAGTTCACTGGCAGAGACATCATCAATTGTTCCTGCATATACATTAATATTCCAGATGAGATGGGAAAACACATGCTCTAATTGTCCGATTGAGCGGTTCAGATGAACAGATGCTAGATAGATTCCGGCAAAGCTATCTTCCAAAAGTGCTTTTTCATCCACATAGCTTAATGTGCTTTCAATATTCGGAAATTCCCAAAGATTCGCGAGCAGTCCCTTTGAAGGACGCTTCTGAATTAGAATCTCACCCTTGTCATTGAGAAGGATGGCTGATGCCATTTTCACATGCCGCTGTTTTTTATTTTTTGTTTTGATCGGTAGTTCATGCTGAGTTCCTCCGTGAAAAGCACTGCAATGGTCTCTGACCGGACAAAGCAAACAGGATGGTGACGTCGGTGTACAAATTAAGGCCCCAAGCTCCATTAAGGCCTGATTAAAATCGGAAGGATTATCATGCGAAATCAGTTCTCTTACGGCAGCTTCGAAGATCTTTCTTGTGGCCGGTTTTGCAATATCATCCCAAATGGAAAGAATTCTGGAGAAGACACGCATCACATTGCCATCCACAGCTGGTTCCGGAACACCGTAAGCAATGCTTAGGATTGCCCCTGCAGTATATGGGCCAACTCCTTTTAAGGACGATATTTCCTTTGGTGTATTTGGAACAATTCCGTCATACTTTTCATGTACTTCTTTCACGGCACTTTGAAGGTTTCTGGCTCTTGAATAGTAGCCCAGCCCCTCCCATGCTTTTAGTACTTGATCTTCTTCCGCCTCTGCTAAATCTTTAACTTGCGGAAAAAGTTCTAAGAATCGATGAAAATATGGGATAACAGTATCAACTCTTGTTTGCTGCAGCATGATTTCTGAAACCCATACCTTGTATGGATCCTTATCTTTTCGCCAGGGCAGTTCTCTTTGTTCTTGTTGAAACCAGGAGATTAAGTCTGTTTGAAATTGCTTGATATCAATGGTTTCTAACGTTTGTACTTCTTGCTTGTCCAAGTTTTTCCCCCTCCATGATGTTAAAGTAACGTAAATTTGGGAATATAATAGGTAAGTGTTCATTTTGACTCATACAATCTTATGAAGCTGCTTTTCATTTACACAATATTCTTTTAATAAAAACTAGCCGATTGGCAGGTATTGAAAGGACGCAGAGAATCCCTAGTATGAGCACTATATCGAGAATTCTTCTGCGCTGCTCATTTATACTATCTGAAAGTATAAAATGAAACTTAACTTTTATAAGGAAATAATTACTGCTAAAATGACAGTAGCTGCAATACAACAAGCAAGGAGGTTTTTTCCTCTTGGATACTGGAACACATATAGTCATGGGGCTGTCTCTAGGCGGTTTGGCAACACTTGATCCAGTGGTTGCCGAAAGTTCAGTTACAGCAACAAGCATCATGATTGGTACGATTGTTGGCTCACAGATCCCTGATATTGATACCGTATTAAAGCTGAGAAATAATGCTGTATATATACGAAATCACCGCGGCATTACACACTCCATACCGGCAGTTCTCTTATGGCCATTAGTCATTATTGCTGTCGTATATCCATTTTTTCCAGAGGCCAATTTGCTTCATTTATGGCTTTGGACATTTCTTGCCGTATTCTTGCATGTGTTTGTTGATATTTTTAATTCGTATGGCACACAGGCCTTAAGGCCCTTCTCCCCAAAATGGGTTGCTCTTGGCACAATCAATACATTTGATCCGTTTATTTTCGGGATTCATGTGGTTGGTTTATTTATTTGGGCGTTTGGTGCACATCCAGGATACACGTTTTTAGGTATTTACGGCATACTGGTCCTGTATTATATTTATCGATTCGTTGCGCAGCGTCAAGTGCTGAAGGCAGTTAAAGTTCTTATTCCAGATGCATATGATATCATTATAGCTCCGACGATGAAGATGCACAGCTGGAGAATTGCGGCAATGAACAAGCATCAATTCTTTGTGGGGCGATCCGAAAATAAACAAATTATCATTCAGGACCAATTCAACCGAGTGCCTGTCCCAGAAACAAAGGTAATTGAAGCAGCCAAACGAGATGACAATCTTTCAGCCTTTCTTTCCTTTTCACCTGTCTACCGCTGGGAGGTTGATGAATACGATGATTATTATGAGGTACGTTTCATCGATTTGAGATACCGCAGCAACGATTATTATCCTTTCGTAGCGGTTGTTCAGCTCGATCTGGACTATAATATCAAAACCTCTTACACAGGCTGGATTTTTAGTGAGGAAAAGCTTCGAAAAAAATTGGATATTATTCCAAACTAACGGATAACGAGCCTATTACAGGCTCGTTTTTTAATGCATCTTTTTAGGATCCTCGTTAAGCATATCCTTATATTTTGGATTTTGGGCAACAAATTCATGAAGCTTTTCTCCATAGTTTTCAATCCACTGTGCCACTACCTTAGCCGTCATTTCACTTCCCTTGTATTCACGGCCGGCCTTTGCATACGTTGTTTCAAAATCATCCCAAAGCAATTCGATCCAAGTTTGAGCCTGTGACGCAGAAATTTGCTGGTTTTTTTCTAAAAGCAGTTCATATAATCTTTGCTGATATTCATTCATTAAAAATCCCTCTTTCTAGATCATGATGTTTTTTACGCTGTATCATAAGATGTCTATTTACAAATACTATATCTGATTCACCATATCAGCGATCCGAGGAGGAGAAGCAGGATGCGAAACAAAGCAACTAATTTCCCAAATCAAAATAACAATAAATTTGAAGGTGAACCGCGCGCAAAGGCTGAATATGCATCAAAACGTGCAGACGGCACCATTAACACCCATCCACAGGAGCGAATGAGAGCTTCAACTAATCGCGACAGTGACACACCTGAATATTAAAATTACAACCTGCTCTCGGAGAGATTAGATTTCTCTCTGGGAGCTTTTTTGTTTTTGGGCTGCTGGCAGTATTCTCTCACCCCTTGCCCACTCTAGCTCCCCTACAATCCAAATCCCAAACCTATTCCGTTACCGCTGTTTTCTTCAGCATAGAAATCGGCAGGGCTTCTTCTTCTTTCGTTCCAGCCAGCCTGTAGCCCCAGGCGAAAACGCCGTTTAAATAATCAATTTTAAAGTATTGGCCTGGGTCTCCTTCGATTTCGTAAATGTCGCCTTTGATAAAATCTTTTGGGTCGAGCAGATAGGATTTGGCCATCACCGCTTTACGTTCGAGGACTGCGTATTCATTGACCATACCCATTTGTTCCGCTTTTCGTGCTTTTTCGTTTAAGCTTGCGATTTCCTGCTGTAATTCGTATGAAGTCAGTTCACTATATCTTTTTTCTGACATTGTCTATACGCCCCTTTGTTATATTCAGTATAAGTATAGTAAAAATAGCTCAACAAGCAAACAATTAGATAGGCAGAAGGTTCCCTTAAAACGAGGGAATTACAGGACACTTACTCTTCCTCCCTCAGGACTTTGTCAATTAAATCAAAAGAAAACCCTTTGCGTGCTAATGCCTGCTTCATTTTTTGTTTGTATTCAAATTCGGGAAGCGCCCTGTATTTCCGGCTTGCTTTTTCAGCTTGATGCCGTAATGCAGCCAGCTCTTCGTCTTCTTCCTTTTCAGGTGCTGCCGCTGAAATGGCTTCCTGAATTATGTCCGAATAGAACCCTTTTCTGCTTAACACCTGCTCAAGCTTTTGCTTAGCAATTCTTGTCGATTCCTTCGTATTTTTCCTCATGTTTTTTTCACATAATTTAATCGCTGTTTCTAACTCCTGTTCAAAGCTGAATTGCTCTAGCGCTTTCTCCATTAACTCTTCTCTGATTCCCTTTTCCTTTAATTCCATGCGAATCAGGCCTCTGCCTTTATCTGTTGTATTCATTTGGGTGCGTACAAAGGCAAGGGCGAATTCTTCATCATTCAAAAAACTGTACTGATATAATTTGTGGATGGTTTCTTGGATAATAACTTCGTCTACTTCTTTTCCTTTTAAAAATGTCCTTACCTCATACTCAGACCTCATCCGCCTCGCCAAGTAGCCGATTGCGTCATTATAGGCTTTGCGGATATCATCGTGAAAGCCGATTTCTGAAAGTAAAATATCATCGAGCTCCATTCCTTTTTTAAGTCCATGCTTAATAAGAACGTCTTCATCTACACTGAAGGAATAAGCCTCTCCGCTCCCATCGTCCGTAAAAATATTATAACGATCCTTGTTTTTCTTTTGGATTGAAATTTTTGTTATTACCGGCATTTTTCATCACCTCATTATGTTTGTAGCATATCAGAAAAGGGTTTTAAGAGGAAAGAGAGAACTATTAAAGATACATACACGGGAAATAATGATGAACGGAAGGGGAAATGATATGAAAATTGCGCTAGCTGGAGGAACTGGATTTGTCGGCAGCTATTTAACAGAAGCCTTAAAGAAGAACGGTCATAAAATTCTCATTCTTACACGGAATAGCCAGAATAAAACACCAAAAGATCAAGTGACCTATGTACAATGGCTCAATGATGGCGATACACCGGAAAATCATTTAGAGGGCATTGATGCGTTTATCAACTTAGCGGGAGAATCGGTTAACAGCGGCAGATGGACAGAGGAGAGAAAACGCAGAATTATTGAAAGCCGGACGCAATCCGCAGATGAGGTGAATCGTATTTTACATAACTTAATGGAGCCTCCAAAGGTCGTCATTCAAGCAAGTGCAATCGGCTATTATGGCACCTCTGATTCAAAGTTTTTTACAGAAGAAGTCTCAGCGTCGGGTTCTGATTTTCTAGCGGAAACAGTCTATAAATGGGAACAATCTGCCCGTGAAGGCAAGCTTCCTGATAGCCGCTTGGTGTTTACCCGCTTTGGCATCATTCTCTCCAAGGCTGGTGGCGCACTGCCGAAAATGGCTCTTCCTTATCAGCTTTTTGCCGGCGGGAAATTGGGCAAAGGTGTTCAGTGGATGTCTTGGATTCATATAGAGGATGTGGTCAAAGCCTTTTTATTTTGCCTGGAAAATAAAAATATCGAGGGTCCTGTCAATTTTACCGCTCCAAATCCTGTGCAAATGAGTGAATTTGGCAAAACACTAGGAGCTGTCCTGCATAAACCCCATTGGCTCCCATTGCCTGCTTTTGCGATGAAAATGATGTTAGGTGAAATGAGCATGCTTATGCTTGAAGGCCAGCATGTAACACCGAAAAAACTATTATCATCCGGCTATTCCTTTTCATACCCTCATTTAAAGAACGCATTAGAAGATATTTATTAACCTCCCAATGTATGAACAGCTCCAAAGTAGGGAAAATTGCTAATGCTTCTTAATTTTTGAAAGGGTGTGTATGAAATGGCAGGAGAGAAAAAACGCAAGGATAAAACAAAAAGCACATTGTCCAGCATGCAGGAAGTTACATATAGCCGGGAATTCAAAATGGCAGATCGAGCTGGCGGCTATACCGACAGCCGTAAACATTAATTAAGAAAAGCGGAAGGCACTTGCCCAAATTAAGGAACGCAGACTAATACCGCCACGTCCTGTGGCAACTTCTGCACAACTCACATCCTGTGAGCCCCAAGCTTAAGACAAGATGGCTAGAAGGTTGTTCTTTAACCTTCTGGACAGATTGGCTTAAGACCTCGAGGGGCTAGGCGCTACTCTTAGTTTAAATTTTTCATCCTTTTATATCATATAAAAGCGACTCTTGAGCAAGCTATATGTACGGAACACTGCTTCCGTACTTCAGCCTGCTGATGAGCGCTTTTTTATTTTAAAAAAATCGTCACATTCAGCCATTGAGAGGGGATTTCTATGGGACGCTTAGGCAATCAGCATCATAATTCGAAAGCAAAAGCAAAGCTGCCGCAAACACCTAAAAACTTAAAAAATTCTCCGAATGAAGAGTATGCTGGAGAACTGACAGATCAAGCCGAGCTTGAAGTCATTGCTAGAGCAAACGCTGCTAATCAGCGTATAACAAGAAGATCTGACTGATAAAAATGACCCCTGGAGATCCAGGGGCCCTTTTTTTATACCTTCGTCTATTACTGCAGGCCTAGAAATTTAGGAAGTTACATGCTCCCCAACTGTGGACATGCCTTGATTAAGCTCAAAATAAAAGCCTTTTTCCTTCATTAATTGATCATGTGTTCCTTTTTCCGTAATCCTGCCGTCTTGCAGAACGAAGATTTTGTCTGCCTGGCGGATGGTATTTAAGCGGTGGGCAATCACGAAGCTTGTTCTTCCCACCATCAGCTTCTGCAATGCTTCCTGAATTTTCAGCTCGGTCACGGTGTCTATGCTGCTTGTTGCTTCATCTAATATTAAGATCGATGGATTTGCCAGAAAAGCTCTGGCAATGGAAAGCAGCTGCCTCTGTCCCTGACTAATTCCGCTGCCATCCTGGTTTAAGACGGTTTCATATTTCTTCGGAAGCTTCATGATAAAGGAATGAGCATTGGCCAGTTTAGCCGCTTCCTTCACTTCCTCATCCGTCCCATCCAATCTCCCATAGCGGATATTATCCATGACTGTGCCTTGAAATAAAAAAGGATCCTGAAGCACAAAACCCATATGCTCCCGCATGCTTTCTTTTTTAATTTTGCTGATATCTTTTCCATCTAGATAGATCTTGCCTGCATTCACTTCATAAAAGCGGGAAAGCAAATTAATGATGGTCGTTTTCCCTGCCCCAGTTGGGCCAACAAAGGCTGCCGTTTCGCCAGGCATTACCGAGATTGAAATGTCCTTAAGCGTCTTGCCTCCTTCTTCATATTCAAATGAAACATGTTCAAAAACCACTTCGCCCTCGATTGAACTTAACTCTTCAAGAGTCTCATCGTTTTTGTACTCTTCCTGTTCATCTAAAATATCGAATACCCTCTCCGCTCCAGCAATCGCTGAGAGAAGTGTATTGAATTGGTTGGCGAGATCGTTTAATGGCCTTGTAAACTGGCGGGAGTATTCTGTGAAGATAACAATTGTACCGATTGAAACCCAGCCATTGATTGCAAGTATTCCTCCTACCCCTGCAATGATGGCAAAAGACAGGTTATTCAGTCCATTCATAAGCTTTGGAATAAATCCGGAATACGTCTGTGCCCAAAAGCCAGCAGTGCGGAGCTTTTCACCTTTTTCTAAGAATTCATTGATTACCTTCTCTTCTTGTGAAAAAGCTTTAACAATCCGCTGACCAGAAATTGTTTCTTCAATATACCCATTTAATTCCCCAAGATTTTTCTGCTGCTCCTTAAATAACTTGCCTGTTCGATTCGTAATCCACTTCATCCCAAAAAACATGAGCGGAACAATCGTCAGGGTCAAAAGAGTCAGCAGCGGGCTCATCCAAAGCATGACCCCAAGTGTGCCTGCAAGGGTTAAAACACTGGATATAATTTGGATCACAGAGCTATTTAAGGTCGAGCTAATATTTTCAATATCATTTGTCACTCTGCTCATCAATTCCCCGTGCTGTCTTTTATCAAAGAAAGGAATCGGCAGCTTTTGCAGATGCTCAAACAAATTCGTTCGTAAGCTAAAAACAGTTTTCTGCGCAATGCCAATCATCCAATAGTTCTGATACCAGGTCGACAAAGAAAACAGCAGATATATGATTCCTAACATCACTAATAGGGTCAGGAAGTTTGCACTAGCATCCTCTACAATATAATGATCAATGACATAGCCGATTAAATAAGGTCCCAGCAAGCCCATTGCCGAACTGACAATCACCATAATGACAACCCAAATTAATAGACTTTTATTGACAGCCAAGTACTTCCAGAGCCTCTTTAAGGTTTCTTTATAGTTGCCTGGTTTTGCTTTTTTTTGAGCATCGGTTTGATTGGATTGCTTTGAAAAATTTGATTTATCATATCGGAAAGGCGTTAACAGATCTTTTTTAAGCATAGCTCCGATCCTCTCCTCCTGTCTGCGACTCATAAATATTTCGATAAAGGTCGGACTTGTTCAATAAGTCTTCATGGCTGCCTTCAGCAATTAGATTTCCTTCCATTAATAGAAAAATATGATCGGCTTCCATCGCTGTATTGATTTTTTGTGTGATAATAAACGTGGTGCAATCATAGTGCTTGATTGCCTCTAACAGCTTTGCTTCTGTTTTCATGTCAAGAGCGCTGGTACTGTCATCGAGCAGCAGAATTTTCGGCTTGCGCACTAAAGCTCTCGCAATGGTTAAACGCTGTTTCTGTCCGCCAGATAAGTTGATTCCTTTTTGACCAAGCTTTGTTTCATATTGATACGGAAGCTTTTCAATCGTGTCATGAATTTGGGCATTTTTCGCTGCAAGGGTGATTTCCTCCATGGTGGCATCTTCTTTCCCCCAGGCGATATTGTCTCTGACACTGCCGCTAAACAAAAGAGCGTCCTGAGGCACATACCCAATTTTCTTCCTAAGATCTTCAAGCTTCATTTCCTTTACATTTTGACCGTCAATCAGCACTTCTCCGCTGCTTGCTTCATATAAACGGGGAATAAGCTGAAACAACGAGGTTTTTCCAGAGCCAGTTGCTCCTAATAAAGCTACTGTCTGCCTGCTGTGAATAGTGAAATTAATATTTTCTAGTACATGTTTATCTGTTTCAGGATATTTAAAAGACACTTGTTTGAATTGAATTTTTCCGTTTGTTACGGTTTGATTTTGATCTGCTGCAAGCTTATCGATCAAATCAGCATCTGTTTCAAGCACTTCAGCAATCCGTTTCGAGGATGCTCTTGCACGTGAAAATGCCATAATGATAAACGAAAGCATTGAAAAAGCCGAGGTTACTCTCATGGCGTAATTGACCACAGCAACAACTTCACCGACCTGAACTTCACCTGTATTTACCTGAATGCTGCCAAACCATAAAACAGCGATAATTGCACCATTCATGATCAAGAGCAGAATTGGCATTGTCACTTCCATTAATCGCAATGCTTTTGTCGTTTTTTCCTTCAGTTCATCATTTGCTTTTGTAAACCGTTTGACTTCATAGCTTCTGCGGATCAAAGCTTTAATGACACGAATGCCCGTTAGGTTTTCCCTCATGACACTATTTACTCCGTCCAGTTTCTTTTGAACAGATTGAAACAGTGCCCCTCCTTTTCTCATCACCCATACAAGGAAGAAAAACAGAAATGGAATTACAACCGATAGGATCAGAGCGAGTTGAAAGTTGACCACAAATGCCATGACCAGACTGCCGACTATCAGAAGCGGCGCCCTCATCATGATGCGCAAGCCCATAAAAATCGTGTTCTGCAGCTGGGTAATATCATTGGTCATTCTTGTTATAAGCGATGATGTCGGAAAAAGGTTGAAATTCGCATACGAAAAGGACTGTATTTTCTTAAATAAACTCGTGCGCACATCAAAGCCAAAGCTCTGGCTGACGTGTGCTGCGTAAAAAGAATTTATAATTCCAGATGCAAATGCCAGCATAGAAATCGCAATCAGAATTGTCCCCCACACCGTAATAACATGTAAATCCTGCACTAATATGCCATCATCAATAATTTTGGCCATAATAAGCGGCTGCAGCAGTTCAGCAGCCAATTCGGTCAGCATCAGCACAATAGCAACAGCAGCCGCCAGCCGATACGGTTTTAAAAATCCAGCAATCTTCTTCATTAAATGCCCCCTACTTCTTGTTGCAAATTCTTTCGAAAAACTAAATATTATAGTGTATTTTTTTATCATATAACCTTTTACACAATTTTTAAATAATTTTGACGGATTTTTGTTGTTTTTTTGTGAAATGCAGATTGGGAAAAGTGGGATTAGCTAGTTGGTTCGCTGTAGGTCAGGCTCAGCAACTGTTTTTAGGGTGTTACTTTTAGTTTTAACTACCCAGTTCTCCCTTTTCTTGAGACTTCGGGTGTTTAAATCTGGGTTTAACTACCCTGCTCTCTCTTTTCATGAGACTTCGGGGGTTCAAATTGAATTTTAACTACTCAACTCTCCCTTTTCATGGGACTTCAATCGTTTAAATTGGGTTTTAACTACCCAATTCTCTCTTTTCATGAGACTTCGGGGGTTTAAACCGGGTTTTAACTACCCTACTCTCCCTTTTCATGAGACTTCGGGTGTTCAAATTGAATTTTAACTACTCAACTCTCCCTTTTCATGGGACTTCGATCGTTTAAATTGGGTTTTAACTACCCAATTCTCTCTTTTCATGAGACTTCGATCGTTTAAATTGGATTTTAACTACCCTACTCTCTCTTTTCTTGAGACTTCGGGGGTTTAAATTGGATTTTAACTACTCAGCTCTCCCTTTTCATGAGACTTCGATCGTTTAAATTAGATTTTAAACTACCCAGCTCACCCTTTCCAAAAGACTTCGGGGGTTTAAATTGGTTTTTAACTACTCAGCTCTCTCATTCCCCCGACTTCGGGCTTAACCTTGATAACAATCTCTAAGCCGGTGGATCCTGCTTCTCTTAAAGGCTAATTCTATGATTAAAACCTATGCGCCAGTTTATTATTTTTTACATCTTTCAATAATCTATTTACCACTCTAAAGGTGTCATTATTCCTAGTGAATGATTATCTGCACTAATCATCACCTTTAATGAATATCTAAATGTAAAAAAACACCATCTCAAAGAAACTCCTTTATAAATGACAAAACTTTTGCATACACGCTACAATTACAGTAGTCTTAATGTATGCAAACATCATCTGATCATGAATGGTGTTACAATAAAAACGAATGATAAATAAAAAAGGATGGTATGACACGGTGAAAAGTAGTAATCATCTACATACGGAAGCAACCGAAGTCTTAAAAGAAACAAGCAGAACCTTCTTTATTCCTATTAGCCTGCTGCCGGAAGGGTTAAAGGAAGGTGTTGGTTCAGCCTATTTATGTATGAGGGCAATCGATGAAATTGAAGATGATCCTGAGATGGAGAGCAGTCTAAAAATGCAGCTTCTTTCTTCGATCAGTACCATTCTTAAAGAAGCTGATCCTCGCGAAAAGCTAACTGAACTATTAGAGCCATATCAACACCTTTTACCCGAAGTAACCAACCGGATCGCTGACTGGGTTACGTATTGTCCTGAAGGCATTCGAAGAGAAGTTCTTGACTCTACTTCAATCATGGCAGAGGGGATGGCAAAGTGGGTAGAAAAGGAATGGAAGATTACCAACGAGGAAGAACTCGATGATTATACCTTTACGGTGGCAGGGCTAGTTGGTGTCATGCTGACGGATATTTGGAAATGGTATGATGGCACAAATGCTGATAAAAACCTTGGCATCGCTTTCGGCAGAGGGTTGCAGGCCGTTAACATTCTCCGCAACTATAAGGAAGACGAAACGCGCGGTGTCAGCTTTTTTCCGGAAGGCTGGAATCTTGATGAGATGTTTGCCTATGCACAGCGCAATCTTGATTTAGCAGACCTTTATATTAAAGATATCGACAATACAACCATCCTGCATTTCTGCAAAATTCCATTAACACTTGCACATGGAACACTGCAGGCATTAATGGAAGGGAAAGAAAAAATGAGCAGAAACGACGTGGAAGACGCTGTTAATAAAGTCGTTGGGAAATAAGAAAAACCATCTGAGTCTAGGTCATACCTAGGCTTTTCCCCATTTTGTTTACTGAATAAGAACCATGGTTCTTATTCCGCTCTCAGCGATCATAACTTCCTGCAGAGAAGCAGTAGTTCCCTTATCAACCTCGATGACAAAGGCTCTCGGTGAAGCAACATCATCACACGTGTCTTCATTAGTATCTACAGTAATAGCGAGCGTGTTTTGTTCATCACTAATATTCTCTATATGATAAGGACAGCTGGATTCATGCAGCCCAACAAATATGACATTCTTTGATTCAAAATCCACTTTGGGAATCTTCTTCTCAAAATCAAACAAATTCCAGAACTGCTCAAATTCAACTGAGTTATAAGCAGCTTTAACTAAATACTGAAAAGCAGGAGGTTCCTCCCTTTCAAAAGCGATCTCATGAAAGTTAGCAGGAAGTGTTTTCTCGGTTGTGGCGAGTTTGTAATTGATTTGAGGAGCTTCTAATGTTTCACTTTCATCCTCTGTACTGCATCCGATCAAAAAAAATCCACATAGCGCAAGAAAAAGTATTTTAATCAAATTTTATCAGACTCCCCTCACCCACTCACTATACAGGACGAAATTCAAATTTAAAAAGTTTCTTCCGCCTGAAAATTTTATCACCTAAACGCTTTAAAGTGTTGTATAATATGGCAAATGATTTAAAATTCATAATCTTATATCATTAACGAAGGAAGGGAGAAATCTTATGGATTATAGCTTAATTGTCTCTATTACTGTTTATATGGCAGGGATGGTCGGGATTGGAATCTGGGCTTATAAAAAAACTTCCAATCTATCAGATTACATGCTGGGGGGACGTACACTTGGACCTGCGGTTACCGCGCTAAGTGCTGGGGCTTCAGATATGAGCGGCTGGCTGATGATGGGACTGCCTGGCGCAATGTATGCCGGCGGTCTAAGTGCTTCTTGGATTGCCATTGGCCTTACATTGGGAGCCTGGGCAAACTGGATTTATGTTGCTCCGCGCCTGCGTACTTACACAGAGATTGCTAATGATTCTATTACAATTCCAGGCTATCTTGAAAACCGCTTTAAAGATCGGTCAAGGCTGCTTCGCCTTATTTCTGGTTTCGTTATTTTAATCTTTTTTACTTTTTATGTTTCATCGGGCATGGTCTCAGGCGGAGTCCTATTCCAAAGTATCTTTGGGCTGGAATACCACACAGGATTGTGGATTGTTTCTGCTGTTGTTATTGCCTATACACTTTTTGGCGGATTTTTAGCAGTAAGCTGGACGGACTTTATTCAAGGCATTATCATGGTTCTTGCACTTATTTTAGTTCCGCTCGTTACGATTTTTCATATCGGCGGCATAGGACCTGCGGTGGAGATTCCCCGTGAAATCAACCCTGATCTTCTGAATATCTTCACAGGCACAAGCGTTCTTGGAATTATCTCTCTTTTCGCTTGGGGACTTGGGTATTTTGGTCAGCCGCATATCATCGTACGCTTTATGGCCATTTCGTCAGTAAAAGAAATCAAAAAGGCCAAAAACATTGGAATGGGCTGGATGATTTTCTCGATCATTGGAGCCATGTTTACTGGGTTTCTCGGCATCACCTACTTTTCACAAGCAGGCCAAACGCTCGATGACCCTGAAACAGTATTTATTACATTAGGCGAAATTCTTTTTCATCCGATTATTACAGGTTTCCTGATCGCCGCAATTTTAGCTGCCATCATGAGCACGATTTCTTCACAGCTTTTAGTTACATCCAGTTCATTAACGGAAGATATTTATAAAACCTTTTTCCGCCGCGAGGCAAATGATAAGGAGCTTGTCTTGATTGGGCGCTTATCAGTGCTAGTTGTCGCAATCATTGCTCTTTTCATCTCCTGGGAAAAAAATGAGACGATCCTTGACTTAGTCGGCTATGCATGGGCAGGCTTTGGTTCATCCTTTGGGCCTCTTATTCTCCTAAGCCTCTACTGGAAAAGGATGACGTCAGCTGGCGCGCTTGCCGGAATGATTGTCGGTGCCGCTACCGTTATTATTTGGTCAATAGCAGATCTATCTGATTTCTTATATGAAATGATTCCAGGATTCGCTGCTAGCTTGCTGGCAGTTGTGATTGTAAGTATGCTTACAGCTAAACCATCAATAGAAGTTGAAAAAGAGTTTGATGAATTTGAGGAAGCGTTGAAATAATACAGGGAGAGGCTGGGACATTAGTATTTAACACTCTCATATAACCGAATGGTTAGGAAGTCATCTTTCTAATCATTCGGTTTTTTTATGATTATTAAATATATTTTATTAACATGAGTGAAATGGAGCGGAGGACACTCGACTCCTGTGGGCAATAGAGGAAAAGATGAGACCCCGCAGGAGCTTGCTCTGAGGAGGCTCAGCTTCCTCCCCACGGAAAGCAAGGGTCCGCAGCGCAGGTGGAAAGGGCCCATTTACCAGCATAATCCATGCTAAGATTATTCGTATATTCGTATTTTGAAAAGAAAATTTAGTTTTGATCCAGTCTCTTTCTATTGAGGGAAATATTTCGACAACTCCATTACCTTTTATTGTATTTAATGTTAAAATTAATAAAAAGAGAGAATAGATTAGGGGGAGTTTTTCTGAAAAAAATAGTATCTATCAGTCTGCTGAGTCTTTTTTTCCTGACAGGCTGTCAATTCCTAAATATTAGTATTGGCGCACTAGACACAACTAACTTAAAAGACATTACTGAAGAGCAGCAGGGCAATTCACCGATCACTTACGAAGCAGCTACTGTAGAAGAAGGCCTCGATGCTCTTCCATTCGACATGACCTTACCGGAAGAACTGCCATTTGAAGCAGAACCCTATATGCCTCCTGTGATCAATGATCTGAACGGTGATGGCAAAATGATCATCGCTGATTTCGGAGCACGCTCTGCAAATGAAAATGAAGAAATCCTCTTAAGAGTAAAAGTGGATTATCCTGTTTCAGACAGCAGTTATCCCAATTATGAAGAAGTGGAACTGAAAAAAGGTGTAACAGGCTATTACCTAAAAAGCGCACTATCTTTCCAAATCGACGATGTCGCCTTTACTGTGGTATATATGAATGATGATATTCCTGTGGAACAGCATGGAGAGGAAATCATCGCAATCGCTAATCAGATGATTGAATAGATTGGGAGATCACAAGGGAGTTTGGAGTTATACTTCAAACTTCTCATCTCGTAAGTATTTATTACCCAAAAATATAAAAAGGTCAAAGAGAAACACCCTCTGACCTTCAAATTTAATTCTTTTATCATAAAATAATAGACTAACAACCAGGATATCCGCCGTTATTTTGATTTATCCGCCGTCAAAAAATTTTATCCGCCATTCTATAAAATCACTACAAAGAATAAACAATTCCTTCATAAGGAGACAGCTTTCCATTTTCCCTGGCATCCTCATTTGCAATCAAAACAGATGCATCTCCAATGAACCGCAGTATCTCCTCATCCTCAATCACTAGCTCATGATCCGAGAAGTTACAGAGAACCAACAACTGCTGATTTCCTTCTATACGCTTATAGGCAAAAATATGAGGATGCTCCCTCAGCAGCAATTCAAATTTTCCTGTTGTTATAATGTCATGTTTTTTCCTCAGTTGAATCAGGTTTTGATAATAGTAGAAGATTGAATTTTCATCATTTAAAGCCTGCTCTGCATTGATGTCGGTGTAGACCGGATTAGCCTTGATCCATGGTGTGCCTGTTGTAAAGCCGCCGTTTTCCTCGGTGTTCCATTGCATCGGCGTTCTGGCATTATCTCTGCCTTTTTTATAGATAGCCGCCATTAATTGCTCATGATCCCAGCCTTGCTGTTTGCGGTCATCATACATATTAAGCAATTCAATATCACGGTAATCCTCTAATTTATCAAAACGGACATTGGTCATCCCTATTTCTTCACCTTGATAAATGTACGGAGTTCCCTGCAGCATATGCAGACAGGTGGCAAGCATTTTGGCTGACTTGACACGATATTCCCCATCATTCCCAAAGCGTGATACAATGCGCGGCTGGTCATGGTTATTCCAATACAAGCTGTTCCAGCCGACACCATGCAGAGATGTCTGCCATTTTTCTAAGTTTTCTTTTAAATCCTGAAGATGTAAATCGGTAAAACTCCACTTGTCCCCATTTTTACTGTCTAAGTCCATATGTTCAAACGTAAACACCATATTCAGCTCGTGATTTTCTGGATTTGTGTAAATTTTTGCGTCTTCTGGAGCCGCACCCGGCATTTCGCCGACTGTTAACACATCATATTTGGAGAGGACCTTCTTATTCATTTCGCGTAGGTATTCATGAATTCTCGGCCCGTTAATATAATGCTGCCCGCCGTTTCCATAAGCATCACCTGGATTTTTTTCACCTTCTGGGAAATCTGGATCCTTTGATATAAAATTAATGACATCCATTCTAAATCCATCAATGCCTTTATCCAGCCAAAATTTCATCATGCTATAAACATCTTCTCGTAAGCTAGTATTTTCCCAATTTAGATCCGGCTGTTTTTTAGCAAAAATGTGAAGATAATATTGCCCGGTTTCCTCATCCAATGTCCATGCCGATCCGCCAAAGGTTGAACCCCAATTTGTCGGGGGCTCTCCATTATCCTTTCCATCTCTCCATATGTAATAATCGCGATAATCACTGTCCTTACTTTGCTTTGATTGCACAAACCACTGATGCTCATCCGACGTATGGTTCACAACCAAGTCCATCACTAGCTTTAACTCTCTCTTATGCATTTCTTCCAGCAGCTGTTCAAAATCTGCCATCGTTCCATACTGATGAAAAATCTCCTGATAATCTCGAATATCATAGCCATTATCTTCTTGCGGAGAATCATAGATCGGTGAAAGCCAGATGACATCTACGCCAAGCTTCTTTAAATAATCAAGTTTGCTGATGATGCCTTGAATATCCCCGACTCCATCTCCATTGCTGTCCATAAAGCTTTTCGGGTAAATTTGATAAACTACACTTTTTTTCCACCATTCCATTACGAATCACCTTATTCTATATAATTTAATGTAAACGCTCTCCTCATTATCCACAAAAACAATGAAAAGAGCAAACGTTTGCACAAAATTATTTTCAAATCTCAAGTAAAGATGGATATTACTTTTTTTGCAAGAGCTGCAAGCTCTAATCCCTCTAACGACTGACAATAATCAGCTTCAATTCTTCCGTTTCCTGCAACCTCTTCTTCTTTCATTAAATATAAAATTCGCCAATCTTTACACCACTCTTCTGCCTGTGCTGGTTCATGGTCAAGCGTATCCCATACTGCTAAAAGCTGCGGACTATATAAACGACTGCTGGCGACTTTCAAATGACATCCTTGAAGCTTGGCTGTATAAGCAGAACCTGGCACTTTGTCTTGTATATCACTAAAGAGATGTGACCAATAATCCTTTCGTGAGCCTGTATGCTGGTTTGCAGCTGCCCATTGCTCCGCTTGATTTCTTTCAGCGCTAAAAAGAATCTGGTACAGTTTTTTCCCAAATCGTATCCGTGCCTCCACATGCTGGAATTGATGAACAGTATCCCCTTTTAACGAAACATTTCCATCCTGCATGTATGGAAAAAGAATGTGATTAAATGCCAAATAATCCTGCAGTTTAAACTCCAATGTATCTACAACATTCTTTTGAAAGACCGCATTATTCATCACTCTGTTTTGGATATAATTCTGTTCATTGATGATTAACCCATGTGTTAAGACCACGACATCTTTACTTTGCAGATAATGATTCCAAATCACCTCCATAAAAGCTGAAACATGAAAATCAGCTAATAAATGGAACCTATTTTTACGTGTTCTTTTCCATTCTCTATAAAGCAGAAGCTGCGGATATGCATCCTGGAAAATCAGCCAGTTTCCTCTTTCTAAGAAGTTAAAAAAGGCTTTTTGTTCTTCTCCGTTTAAAATTCTGGATAGAAACTCACCGCGTAAATCGGTCATGTTCCAGCCTGCATTTCTTGAAACCATATGTGCCAAGAAGGACCAATGAATCTCCGGACATTCCTGGTAGTAATCGTAGTAGGCCTGCGTTCTTGTCACATTATTTTTATTTAATCTGATTGTCTCAGCTTTAATTTTAGCTATAAGTTCTTCGTCCTCGGCTGAATACACTTTCACACTCTGCTTCTCTTTCAGCACTTTTTTCAATTCTTTTTTGAGCGGCTGCAGTTTAGGGGGCAATCTCAGTTGTTTTAGCACTTTTGAAAGTACGTCCATGCTTCAGCCTCCTTATCTTTGTGAATGGTGTTTCCCTCTTCAGAATATGTATTATGGAAGATTGTTTCGAGGAGGTTTAGAAGATGAACATTACTCAGTCTATTGATCACTTGATCACACGTCTAAAACAGGATCAAACAGAACAGGGTTCATGGGAATATCCATTCGAGACGGGGATTACGACAGATGCCTATATGATCATTTTATTAAGGTCATTAGAAATTGATGATGAACAATTGATTGAAGAATTAGCACAACGGATTATGAGCAGACAGGAACAAAACGGAGCTTGGAAGCTTTTTCACGATGAGCTTGACGGAAATATCTCGGCAACGATTGACTCCTATTACGCCCTTCTTTACTCACGCTATTATCAGAAAAATGATGCGCGCCTTCGTGCAGCCAGAAGATTTATCTTAAACAACGGAGGAATGGAAAAAGCGAATATGTTCACGAAAATGATGCTTACCTTGACAGGGCAGCAGCGCTGGCCAGCTTTTTTTCCGCTTCCCATTGAATTTATTCTTTTGCCGTCATCCTTTCCGATCAACTTTTACAGTCTCTCCGTTTATGGCCGCTCTAACATTGCACCCATCATGATCTTAGCTGATAAAAGATTCCGGCTAAAAACCAAAAATCGCCCCGACCTCCGTGAACTGTATGGAAACCGCGATGATGCTTTTTTCAGCTGGTCCCGCTCAAATGAATGGCAGCAGGTTTTTTCTGCTATCAAAAACAGCCTCACCTATCTTGCCGGCCTGCCCGCCCAATTGCACAGTATGGCAGTTAACCAGACAAAGCAGTATATCCTTGGCCGAATGGAAGAGGACGGAACATTTTACAGCTATTTCAGTTCCACTTTCTTTATGATCTATGCGATGATCGCGCTTGGACATTCTAAGCACGATCCTATTGTCCAAAATGCCATCAATGGTTTGAAATCCATGAAAACAGCCATTAAAGGAACCACCCATATGCAATATACGACCGCTTCCATTTGGAATACAAGCTTAATCAGCCATGCCCTACAAGAAGCAGGCGTTTCTTCCGGCGACCCCATGATCGCGAAAGCAAATAATTTTTTACTCCAAAAACAGCATCGCAAATATGGCGATTGGGCGGTGCATAATCCTCAAAGTCTGCCTGGCGGCTGGGGCTTTTCAAACATTAACACCATTAACCCTGATGTGGATGACAGCACGGCCACTCTTCGTGCCATTACAGTGGACGCATCAAATCATAGCTCTGTCTTATATGCATGGGACAAAGGCACAAATTGGGTTACCTCGATGCAAAATGATGATGGCGGCTGGCCGGCTTTCGAAAAAAATACGGACAGCAGATTTTTCTCCTTTTTGCCGATTGAAAAAGGTGAATTTATTCTTACCGATCCTTCCAGTGCTGATTTGACCGGAAGAACGCTTGAATACTTGGGACAATATACAAATATGGGGAAAACCTTAGCACCAATGAAGGATGGTATCCGCTGGCTTGTCTCAAATCAGGAAAGCAATGGTTCGTGGTATGGCAGATGGGGAATTTGTTATATATACGGCACCTGGTCAGCTTTAACAGGATTAGCAGCAGCAGCCGTTCCTCCAAAGCATAAAGCAATTGAAAAAGGCAAAAGCTGGCTCAAAAAAATTCAAAATGCTGATGGAGGCTGGGGAGAGTCATGTAAAAGCGATTCTAACATGATCTACACTCCGCTAGGAACAAGCACATTAACACATACAGCCTGGGCAGCCGACGCACTGATTTCCATCTCAGACCACCCAACCCTTGAAATTAAAAAGGCAATTTCCTTTCTAATTCAAAACATAGATCAAGATGATTGGACAACAGATTATCCGCACGGCCAAGGAATGGCTGGAGAATTATATATTCATTATCATAGCTATCGTTATATATTTCCGCTGCTCGCACTTGCTCATTATAAAAATAAATGGGGTGAATCATAACAATTCGATCCAGCAGCTGCTGGATCTTTTTTTAAAAAAGCGTATTCATATCTGCTGAGAAAATGGACAATCTAGTAGGTAAATGCTGTTTCATTTGTACTATGAGGTGATGTTTATGAATGATAAAAAGGTTCTGCATATCATTACTGCTATAAGCATGGCAGGCTGGTCCCTGCTATTTCGCAAGAAAGGAGATACGAAGGATTGGTTTTTAATTTACTTTATCAAGTCTCTAATTTCAACGCTCATTGACATTCCTGTTGTCAAAAGAAAATACGTGCGCTATCCTATTCGATATTTTCCGAAAGTATTTCAGTCCAATATTGTTTTCTTATATATTATCTTTCCGTTATTATGTGTGAGTTACAACCAGTTCACATACAAAATGAAGCCTTTAAAAACACTCTTCAGCGTGTTACTGTTCAGCATTCCCATGACACTGATTGAAGGAGTACTTGAAAAGAAAACACGGCTGGTAAAGTATAATAAGGGTTGGAATGCTCTCTTTACATTTCTCACGCTCACTGGTACGTTCTGGATTGTGCGACTGTGTATTGGTGTCATCCGATTGCTTGATCAAAAGCTTAACAGTAATTCAGCAACCCCGGGCGAAAAAGAGCAGGGCGCATGATAGATCGCCCTGCCGCACGTGATCAATTAAAAATGATCGTTTTATTTCCATGTACAATCACCCGGTCCTCCAGGTGCCATTTAACGGCACGAGCTAGAACATTGCGTTCAATACTTCTTCCTGTCCTTTTCAAATCATCCGCATGGTCGCGATGATCCACCCGTATAATATCCTGCTCAATAATTGGTCCTTCATCTAATTCATTTGTTACATAATGCGAAGTCGCTCCAATAATTTTCACGCCGCGCTGATACGCCCGGTCATATGGGCGTGCGCCAACAAACGCCGGCAGGAAGGAATGATGAATATTAATAATATTAAAGGGGTGAGCTTCCACAAAATCGGGAGACAAAATTTGCATATACCGCGCTAATATAATGGTCTCCACTTTATAGTCCAGCAAGAGCTGTAGCTGTTTCTCTTCCGCTTGCCGTTTGTTGTCTTTGCTCATCGGGATATGAACAAAAGGAATGCTAAACGATTCTACCAATTCTTTTGCTGCAGTATGGTTGCTTACGACAAGCGAAATGTCTGTGATTAATTCACCGCTTTCCCATTCCCATAAAAGCTCGCGCAAACAATGCAGTTCCTTTGAAACGAATATTGCTGTATTTTTGAGCTCGGAAACAAATGTCATCTTCCACTCCATCGAAAAGTTTTTTGCAATCTTAGTAAAATCCTCTTGTAATAAGCTCTTTTTCTCCTGCAAATCTTGACACTCAAATTCAATGCGGATAAAAAACGATCCGCCCTCTGGATTCGTGGAGAATTGATTCGATTCCATAATATTTGCTCCATTTTCAAATAAAAACTGCGAGACAGCAGCCACAATTCCCGGCTGATCCGGACATTGAATTAGCAGCCTGCCCCGGTTTTTCATCTTCGTTTTGAACGATTGGAACTGATTTGAACTTGTATGCATCTGAAACCACCACCTGCCTAAAAGGATATGGTGTATTATAGCAAATTTGACAGAGATAAAATGTGAATTTTTTAACTTTTCTTTGTATTCGTGCGGGAGGCTGCACTAGAATATAAGACTGGATGGCGGTTTTAAACTTGATTTAGGGAGATAGTCGTTGATTTTATACCCTTGTTGCGGACTTTCTCTTTCAATTTCGGGATTCCTATCATGTTTTAGGGACTTTCCTATCAATTTCCTATCATAATTCCGGGATTTCCTATCAAACCGCCATTCTAGAAGGTAATGTGACCTTTCGAGCATGAGTCTATCGTCCGAAGGCAAGATCCATAGCCATACAGAAAAAAGTAGCAGTTTCTCCTTATATTCTCATAAAGATATGACTATTGTGGTATTTTGACGAATCTCATCGAAATTCGGCAGTATCCAGTGTATAATAAAATAGGTTTAGTGACATGCTTTAGTAATTACTGCAAGGTACATACTATGCCCGCTATGTTCAGTTACACATAATGACAGATTGATAGATGCATTTTTCATTTTTAGGAGGAATTAATATGGGTTGGGTAATCGCACTTTTATTTGGTGCAGCCGCTGTGCTGCTCGTACTATCTTTTATCAAGGCGAGAAAAACAGCTGCAAGTACGGATCAGCAGATCGATCAGCTATCATTTTCACTAATGGATGAAATCCATCAATTAAAACAGCAAATTCGTAATCTTGAACTTGACAGCGAAATTGTGGATACGGAAGCTGGCATTACTGCAGAAGAAAAAGAACGTAAGGTTACACTAAGAGAAATGCTGGAGATGCATCGCCGCGGCTATTCATTTGAAAGCATTGCAATGAAAATGAAGCTTTCGCCTACTGAGGTACAAGAAGTTCTTGCTCCTTATATGAAACAACAGGATGAAAGGAGTAAGGTTGCTCAATGACAGCTGGTACAATGCGCAGTTTTGCAGCAGGCCTTTTGGCAGCTGCCACTTTAGTCGCCATCGTTTATTTCCTTAGTCCTAGTGAAGCTAAAACGACAGAAGCAAAAGAAATGCAAGAAGAAGCAAAGGCTTTAACAGAAGATGAAATGAAAGCAGCGTTAACTGATCAAGATTATGTGATCCTTACTGAGGATGAATGGAGCAAGCAGCTTGCTGATGCAAAAGCATCTGCTGAACCTGAAAAAACAGAAGAGCCTGCGAAAGAAGATGAAACGGAAACGGCTGAAAAAGTTGTATACCGCACGATGCTGACTGTTACTTCGGGAATGACCAGCATTGATGTCGGTGATGCACTGGAGAGAGCGAACGTCATCGAAAACGCTAACGACTTCTTTAAAGAAGTTGAAAACCGCGGCTTATCCAACGAATTACGCCCCGGCACCTTTGAAGTTGAGAGCGGCATGACCATGGATGAATTGGTTTCGGTTATCTTTAACTAATAGGAAAAATACAGCGAGTAATCGCTGTATTTTTTTGTGTGTATTTCTATAGTAAAATTTACTCTATAAATGCAACTAGTTTTAGATCCACCTCATCTATGCACTTAATTTTCTGCTGACCGTCCCATAGTGTAATTGCATCTGTCTCTACATTTTCTCGAAATGGCTGAAGATTTTCTAGTACAGTAAAATAGACAGGATTATATTTGATTTCATTACTTGTATTGTTCTTTACTTTTAACAAACCTCTAAATTCTAAATCGTCCACTATCTGGCCAGTTTCTTCATATAGTTCACGTATTGCACACTCTTTTGGTGTTTCACCATTTTCCCGCTTTCCTGCTGGGAATTCCCATTGTTTTCTGAAAGTGTTATAACATAGCAAATACTTATTGTTGCTTTTGACAACAGCATAGGACCCAGCCAATCGAGGGTATTCCGAAACTTCTGCTTCATTTATATCTAGGAATTCAAGAAATTCAAATCCATTATTTTTGGTGTAACTCATTTGCTCACCACCAATACCTAATTTCAAAGTGAAAGAAATACAATAGTCATCTTATCAACATTTATATTCTATTTCTATAAACTTAAAAACACTTCCATTCGTTTTCTGCATAAATGTCTTATTTCCCTCCAGATCTTCTTTATCAGCTTCCAAATCATAAAATGAATATAAACTATCATAACGCTAAGTCAATGTAATATCTTCAGCTTGTTCTTGTGTAAATACAATAATTTTTTAATCTATATTCCCACACCACCATACTGAGATAGTTCTATATATTGCTTTATATTCCTGCACCGCTTTTTTGTTTTAGTTTTGTTTTACAAGAAATTAGATCAAATCAAAAAGGCAGCCTATCCAGCTGCCTCCCTCGCTTCACGCCAACTCTGTTATAACCTTCTTCGCAGTCTTCTCCCCATTTTCAATACAATCCGGCAAGCTTACCCCATAATAGGAGCAGCCGGCAAGTTCGATGCCTGGATAGATGTCGGCAAGTTTTTGTTCTAGGCTGGTTACTGTTTCTTTATGGTCAATTAAATAATTTGGCATGCTGTTCTCCCAGCGGGTAATTTCGCTGATGGCTGGTGCAGCATCAATTCCTAATGCTTTTTCCACATCGGTTAAAGCTGTTTGCAGCAGCTCTTCTTCTGTCATCTTTTCAATAGAAGCATAATTGGTCAAGCTGCTTTTATAAAAAAGGCGCAGTAAAAGGTTTCCGCTCTTAGACGTATGAGACCATTTTCGACTGGACCATGTGCATGCATTGCATGTTAATTCGTCTGGATCTGCTGATATGAAGCCCGTTCCATCAGCAGGCAAGACGCTGTCACGCACTTCAAAGCCAAGGTAGACACTTATTAAAGAGCTGGACTTTAATTGCTGAAAGCTATCCTGCAGCTCCTGGTCAGCAAGCATGTTTTCAGCAGCTTTGTGTGGAATGCTTAAAATGATATGATCCGCAATAATCTCTTCTCCATTTGTAAAGGTAACCTTGTACTGGCCATCCTGCTTTTCGATTCGCTCTGCCTTGCTATTCATAAGGAGCTGTACATCCTCCATACGGTCTGTATAGGCAACGATAAGTGTATCCAGTCCATTTTTAAATGATAAGAAACGTTTTTGTCCGCTGCTTTGATACATTTCAAGATTTGCTTCAAAGCCTTTAATAATACTGCCAAATTCATTTTTATATTTGAGCACACTCGGCAAGGTAGCTGAAATCGTCAATTGATTCAGATCACCAGAATACACACCAGATAGTACCGGAGCAATTTGCTTTTCCACAAGCTCTTTTCCGAAAAAGTGCTCTAGAAATTCTCCAATTGAATCTTCTTCTGTAAAGTGTTCATTTTTTGTATAAAAATCCTTTAAAGCGGCAATCTTTCCCTCCGCTGAAACAAGTGTGCTCTCAGCCAATGCCTCAATCGTTCCAGGAATTCCAAAGACCGAGTTGGAAGGGATTGGATGAAGCTGGCCATCTGAGTAAATATAAGACTTGCCTGATGCGTTGTATACTACTTCTTCTTCAAGCTCCAAGTCTTTCATAAAAGACATGGAATGAGTTTTACGTGTAACGATTGAATCTGCACCAGACTCCATAAGAAATCCATCTTGTTTAACAGAACGGATTTTCCCGCCCAGGTGATCTGCTCCTTCTGCAAGGATTAGTTTCACATTTGATTTATTTTCTTTTTTCCACTTTTGCAGTTCATACATGGCAGCCATTCCCGTAATGCCGCCGCCGATGACTAATACTGTTTTCACAATGTACACCTCAGTTATCTATCATTTAGATCTATATAGAGTGTAACATATATTGATTAGATCTCTTTTATGCATGATTGCGAAAGTTTGAGGATTATGTGACAGATTATGTTTCAAAAGAGACTTTTTGCAGGTGATTTTATGTGGGAATAGTTAAGAAAAAACTCTCAATTGCTTTTCCCTATAAAACACCTTAAAATTAGATCGTACACGATTTAATTTTACGTTAGGGAGGAAATAAAATGAGCACCATACATGATTTTCAAGTAAAAATGACAAATGGCAATGAAAAATCATTAGATGAGTATAAAGGTAAGGTTCTGCTGATCGTGAATACAGCAAGCAAATGCGGGCTAACTCCTCAATTCGAAGGTCTGCAAGGTTTGTATGATAAATACAAGGATCAAGGCTTAGAAATATTAGGCTTTCCTTGTGATCAGTTCAATAATCAGGAGTTTGATAATATTGAAGAAACGACACAATTTTGCCAGCTCAATTATGGTGTGACCTTCCCGATGTTTGGAAAAATTGACGTGAATGGAGCAAATGCAGATCCGTTATTTTCCTACTTAAAAGAACAGAAAAAAGGCGTTTTATCGAAAAATATTAAATGGAACTTTACGAAATTCCTTGTAGATCGCAATGGCCAGGTCATTGAACGGTATGCACCTACTACGGAGCCGGGTAAAATTGAAGATGATATAACCAAACTATTATAATTAATATTCATAGACCTTCATATGAGCGATCGATATGAAAGGTCTTTTTTATCGGCTGATTTCGCAAATATTGTTGCTTTTACATTAATGTACAAAGATTTCCACTTCAGAATACTCGCTTCAGGCGGGGCGGGAGCTGAGCCTCGCACTCTTACGTTTCAATCAAACAGACATATAACTAAATGCCCCTTTGAAAAGTGATTATTAAAACAACAACCGCTAAGAAAAGAACCTTATAAAAAAGAAGTACCGCTTTTATCAAGCAGCACTTCTTCCACTCTATCCTATTGGCGTATGTTTCACAGCCTGTTCTGTGTGATCAACTCCAGCCTTTTCCTTCTGTTCCACAACCGGTTTTTTCGCCCAGTATGTAGCCAAAATTGGACCTGAAATATTATGCCAAACCGCTCCTAAAGCACTCGGAATAGCAGCGACCGGACCAAAATGTGCAGTAGCAAGTGTAACCCCAAGCCCTGAGTTTTGCATACCTACTTCAAGTGCAATGGCCCGGCGTTTGCTTTCATCAAGACCGCACAATCGAGCTGCAAAGTATCCCAGCAGTAAACCTGCACCGTTGTGAAGCATAACTGCGACAAAAACAAGCACTCCTGTTTGTGCAAGTCTTTCAGCATTACCTGATACAACGGCTGAAACGATAATCATAATAGCAGCAACAGAAATCAATGGCAGGACACCGATACTCTTCTCTACTGTTTTTGGGAAAAGTTTTCGAATCAATAATCCTAACGCTATCGGTACAATAATAACTTGAACAATCGATAAAAACATAGCAGCTGCGTCAACCGGCATCCATTGACCAGCCAATAATAATAAAATAATCGGCGTAACCAAAGGTGCGAGCAATGTTGACAATGACGTCATTGCAATTGATAATGGCACATTACCTTTTGCTAAAAAGACCATTACGTTTGAAGCCGTTCCTCCTGGTACAGAGCCAAGAAGTACAAGTCCTGCCGCAAGTTCAGCTGGTAAGTTCAATGCTGTTGCGATTAGAAAAGCAATAAGCGGCATGATGGTAAATTGTCCAATAAACCCAATTAAAACGGGAAAAGGATTGGTAGCAATCATTTTAAAGTCTACAGGCTTTAACGTTAAGCCCATTCCAAACATTACTACACCTAGAAGAATTGTCACATAGCCTCCCAGCTGCTGGAATGGTTCTGGCACTAGAAAAGCAATAACCGCAATAACTATCACCCATACGGCAAAAAATTTACCTGCGATTGAGCTGATGGTTTCTAATAGTTTCATTATAATAACCCCTGTTCTTTTACTTTTAGTATTTTCTTAATTAAATACAGTAATCTCCTCACCCATTAAATAGGGTTCTTACTTCTGAATAATCTCATCACATTTAAAAATATCACTCATATGGATACCGCCCCTTAAATATTTTAATATTCATTCTACTAAAGAATCTGAATAATTAAAACAATAAATTTTATTTTTTGTCAGAAAATCTTCCACTTTGCTTGCAATCTATTCCTTATATCCTTTGAGAAGATATAAAAAAGCCTGCTCGTTTTCAACGAACAGGCGATCGATTTATTTATTTCTTCTCTTCGTAAGTCTGCCAAGCAAAAAGGCTCCTGCAGCCACACCAATAAATGTATTCGTTTTCTTTGTAAATACTTGTTTAGCCACAAGATTTAAGTTTTGCGGTCGTTCAGCTAATCTACGCATAAAATATCCATACCAGTCATGGCCGAAAGGAACATATGTGCAGAAGTTATAACCCTCGCTGGCAAGCTCCAGCTGCATATCTTTTCTAAAGCCATACAGCATCTGGAATTCGAATTTATCATTCGGAATCTGATGCTCTTTAACAAACTGCTTCACATGATTAATCACCCGATGGTCATGTGTTGCGATGGAAGTGAATTTGCCATTTAGCAGATGCCACTCAATCAGCTGAATATAATGTTTATCTATTTCTTCCTTTGTTTGGTATGCAACATCTGCGGGCTCTTTATACGCTCCCTTTACAATGCGCAAACGGTAATTTTTATATTTTTCAATATCATCATCAGCTCTAAAGAAATACGCTTGAATCACTGTTCCAAGATTGTCGTATTCTTTTGAAAGCTCATCGAGCATATCGAATGAAGGCTGCAATCTTTTGTAGTCTTCCATATCGATATTGATGAAGATGCCATATTGATAAGCCCGAGCTGCAATTTCTCTCAGGTTCTCTAAGCAAAAAGAGTAATCAATATCAAGGCCCAGCTGGGACGGCTTTAAAGAGATATGCGCATCTGCTTGATGTTCATGAATGGCTTCAATCACTTCAAGAATTTGATTTTTTGCTTCTGCAGCTTCACTTTTTTCAAATACAAATTCGCCAAGATTATCTACAGTACAAGAAATCCCCTTCGCATTAAGCTCTTTAATACTCTTAATCGCTTCGGTTAAGTTAGTGCCTGCAACAACACTTTGAGCACCCAATTTTAACCCATATTTTTTCGCCGTATTATTTAAGAATTGATTTTGGGAAAGGCCAATAAACACATCTTTTAACACCATAGCGATTACTCCTATTCATATAAAATTTACAAAATAAATTATAGCATATTTTTTTAATTTAGCCTGTTTTTCGAATATTTCAACCATCAAATTTATACAAAAGGTGACAAAAACCAACAAAGTATAAGAATCTTATTTATGTATACCCTCCCTTTTGCTTCGTAACAACATCCTTACACATTCATATTCACTTTTTCAGCGTTCAAAGCTATAATTTTTCTTAAATAATTTTAACTCCAAAGGGGAGTAGCTAACAGTTTCGTCGTCAATACGTGATGATTTTCATCACCGGCTAAACTGGCAACAAAATGTTTTTTGCGAGACCTTTGCCATAGCTGGTAAAGGATAACTTATAACAATAAAACCTTTACCAGTCTTGGTAAAGGTTTTTTTTATTAGCATTCTACTATATTTTCGGCTTTAACTATTTAAGAGGGGAACTGCGATCTAACATATATGTCTGCCTCATTCATGATTAAAAAATATGGAGCAGCAGGTATTCGTTAAACATAACACGTATTCAGCTTTTCATCTTGTCACTTTCATTGTGACCGTTAAACTTTACACGATTTCATCTCTTACATTGGAAAAACATAACCCTCCAAGAACGTTAACCTTTTATAATGCCGCTTTTGAAGATAAAACGGAAATTAAGGATGCTTCATTAACAACAAGCATGATAGATAAGAACAAATATAAAGCAAGGACAGAGTTGACACACTTTAGATCTTCGACTTTTTTAAACCACAGAAAAGGGTCCAAGGCATTTGCCTCAGACCCTTTTCTTTCTTTATGACACGGTAGCACTATCTTCACTCAATTTATTTGATTTCTGCTTTTTCTCTTTTACACCCTTGGCCTCTTTTGCTTCTTTAGCCTCTTTTTTGGCTGTGCTTGCATTTTTCACTACTGCTTCTTGTTTATAATCAGCTCTCATTACTTTGAATATTGAGAAATTCATCAGCAAGAGTATGATAACAAATGGCAATGCAGCAATGATGGAAGCTGTCTGCAATCCAGACAGTCCGCTTGCAAGAAGCAAAATTAATGAAATTCCACTCATAAGAACACCCCAAACAATTCTGATGCGAAGTGGAGGATTGAGTGAGCCCCCAGTCGACATACTGCTCAAAATAAAGACGGCTGAATCAGCAGATGTGATCAAGAATGTAAAGATTAATAGAAGCACCAATACGGAAACAATTTCTGTAAATGGCAAGCCTGCTAATGTGGCGAACAAGGCACTAGTAATGTCATTGTTCACGGCAGCTGCGATTGTACCGCCTTCAAATAAATCCATATGAAGAGCCGTTCCGCCGAACACAGCGATCCACAGTAAAGCAATGGCTGGCGGTGCGACCATTACACCTAGAATAAATTCGCGAATGGTACGGCCTCTTGAAACCCTAGCTACAAAGGCTCCAACAAATGGTGCCCATGCAATTGCCCATGCCCAGTAAAACACAGTCCAGTCATAAACCCAGTTTCCGCCGCTATAAGGATTTAGTCTGAGACTATAAGAAATGAAGTTAGTAATATAATCCCCAATTCCCACAACTAGAGTGTCTAAAATGAACACTGTGGGACCTGTAATAAATACAAACATCATAAACACAAGAGCTGCACCTAAGTTGAAGTTACTTAACCAGCGGATTCCTTTATCTAATCCTGTTGTAGCAGATAATAGATATAAGCCTGTTAGAATAAGCATGATGATAATCAGCGTCCATGGCGACTCTGCAAGTCCGAAAGTGGATGTAACTCCTCCATCAATTTGCATAACCCCTAAGCCGATGGAAGTTGCCACACCTAACACCGTTGCAACAATGGCAAGAATATCAACAAGTCTCTTGGTTGGCTTTTCATGTTTCCCTTTTCCAATAATAGGGGAAAGTGTTGTAGATACCATTCCGTCTTTGCCCTTTTTAAATTGGAAATACGCCATTGCAAGACCTACAATTCCAAAGACGGTCCATTGACTAATTCCATAGTGGAAAAAAGAGTAGCCCATCGCAATTCTTCCAGCCTCAGTAGACTGCGGCTCTACATCTGCAAATGGAGGTGCGAAGAAATGCGACATAGGTTCCCCGATTCCATAGAATACGAGAGCTACACCGAAACCGGCAGAAAACAGCATACCAATCCAAGTAAACAGCGGATATTGTGGTTTTTCATCTTTACCGCCCAGGCGAACTGATCCGTATTTACTAAATATTAAGTAAATTAAAAAGATCGCAAAAATGAAGATCGCCCCTAAATAAAGCCAGCCAAAGTTATGCGTGGTAAATTGTAGGGCTGTGTTTGCTACATTTGCAAACGCCGTTGGCATGAACGCACCTGCCAATACTAAACTTGCTATAATAACCGCCGATGCGTAAAAAACAATATTTAATTTTTTCTTTTGAGAATTCATTGATTCTTCCTTTCAACTCGTTTTAGTACGAAGGGAAAGAACTTTGGTAATTTTATAAAATAGAAGTAAATTGCGAAGTGAATCGAAGCGAATGAAACTAGAGTTTAGTGTAAGATAGAAATTTCGCCGTAAAGAATTAATTTTCATATCTTCATAATCTCTTTGTGTACTGCATTCTTTATCTGCAAGAGACAGATCCCCTTCTTCAGTACACTATTACGAATATATGAAAAACAATTCCATTTCCAATTTGTTCTGCTATCCTCCTTCCTTGTATATCAACTTATCATACCTAAAAAACAATATCAACCGCTCAGGCTGCTGAAGAAAATAGACAGCCCATGGTTCCCCCTTACAACTAAAGGGATTAGCCATACCCTTCTTTTCCCTAAATAAAATAATATTAAACCTTTGTTTCTAAATTTATAAAATGATTTTTATAGTTTGCTCTTACAGATGACAAATGGCTGGCAAAAGCCAGCCACACCATGATCAATAATAGTAATATGGCGGATAAAAAGGTCGATAACCAGGATAACCGCCAAAACCAGGTGTAAGAAGTGCACCTGCTGCCAGTCCTCCAACAAATCCACCTAGAAATGGCCCGCCAAAGCCATATCCGAATGGTCTTCTGCCAAATCCTCCATATCCAAATCCATAAGGTCTTCTCATTCCATACATGTTAAAAGGCCCCCCTATAATAGTTAATTGGCTTTGCGCAATGCTAGCCCTTCTCTTTTTTTATGCACTGGACAATAATTTATAGATTTTCGCGTGTAGATGCAGAAGAGAACTGAAACAAAACTGCTTTTATGCATAGCCAATTTATAAGATAAAATATGCGGGACATTCGTTTATGCTTAAGACAGTTGCCTATATCTGTTAAAAAAAGAAGGAAAATGCTGATCTTTGAATTAAGTTTTCCTCACCACGAAAGCTGCCAAGAACGTTTCTTATGCGTACTGTTTGTTTCATTGGTCAGTAACTGAAGTAGGAATAACCTTATCAATCGACATTATTCCCTAGGAAATAAAGGGATTGAACAATGTTTTCATATTTTTTTAGAATATATGACAAACGATGAAAAGACAGTACAAATCATTAATGTAGCCAAAATATGAAGCATTTGCAATGCACTAACTTCAAGCCAGCCAAGCTGTAAGCTGAACTGGAAGAGAATCAAATAGAGCATAATGGCCAAAAATGATGCAAACATTCCCTTCTGCTTAATCAGTTTTACTCTTTCATCATTTTCTTTAAATTGCGGAAATAAGTAGCTTAAACAAAAGGACATATAAGCCATGGCAAGAAGGATATAGGTTATGGATATGGGTGCAGAGTCAGCCATAATTCCGGCAAATCCTACAAATCCCCCTATAATTGTGAAGAATATTCCCATGACAAAGTAAGTTTTCCGTGATTCCATTATTCATCCTCCTTTTTTAGGTTGCTTCCTTCATAAATAAATACATGCTCAATGGTTGTTTCAAAAGCAGACGCAATTTCAAAAGCCAGCGGCAAAGAAGGAAAATATTTTCCTTTTTCAATTGATATAATGGTCTGCCGCGACACCCCAAGCTTGGCTGCAAGTCGCTCTTGCGAATAACCAAACGTTTTCCGTAACTCAGGCAATCGATTTTTCACTTCATCACCTCTCATTATTTCTAATTTATAGTAAAGGGAGCTTCACGTCAAGTTTCCTTTACTATCGATGTATACAAAAGACAGAGGCTGGGAAAAAACAGAAATACTATTTCTATAACACGAATGTTCATTGGCGTGGTTTGCGTGTTTATACAAGGCGGTTCCATTGCGATGCAGATACTGTTTTTCCGTGGGATCAAAAAGATGAGCCTCCTCGAAGCAAGGCCCTGCGGGGTTTACCCTTTCATCTATTGCCCACAGGAGTCAAGTGTCCTCCGCTCCACTTCACTCATGTTTAGAAATATTAAAAAAATAAAAAACCGAATAATTAGAAAGAGTCACTTCCTAATCATTCGGTTCTATGATTGTGTTAAATACTTATGTCCCAGCTGCCGTTTTATTTTTTACTACGAGACGTTTATCTTCCCATCCAGCCGCCGTCTACAACTAATACATGACCATTTACATACTCAGATGCTTTGGATGATAAAAAGACAGCCGCTCCAGCAAGGTCATCTGCTTCTCCCCAGCGACCTGCCGGAATCCGATCTAATATGGATTTATTGCGCTGCTCATCGTTTCGGATGGCTTCTGTGTTGTTTGTTTCAATATACCCTGGTGCAATCGCATTGACTTGAACGCCTTTACCAGCCCACTCATTTGCTAGAGCCTTCGTTAATCCAACAACAGCATGCTTACTTGCTGTATAGGCTGGTACGAAAATACCGCCCTGGAAGGATAATAGAGACGCAATATTGATGATTTTTCCTGATCCTCTTTCCACCATTCCTTTTCCAATTTCCTGAGAAAGCACAAAAATGGAATTCACGTTTACGTCGATGACACGCATCCATTCTTGCTCATTGAAATCAACCGCTGGTTCACGGTAAATAACACCCGCATTGTTGACTAAAATATCAATCTCATACTTTTCCATGATCGGTTTAAGTTTTTCCCGAATGGTTTCAACTTGGCTTAAATCGATTAAGATCGTATCATACGTTCCGCCAATTTCCTCGATCTTTTCCTGTGTTTCCTGTAAATTATCACGATGACCCAATAGCAGAACATGCGCTCCTGCCGCTGCCAATCCAACTGAAATTGCTTGCCCAATTCCTGTTCTTGCTCCTGTTACTAATGCCGTCTTACCTTTTAATGAAAAGTAATCCAAATGAAATGCCATCCTGCATCCTCCGTTCGTTTTATAAGGGTTTTTTCATTTTCTCAACTTATTAATAGTGAAAAATGTTCATACTTTGTTTCTAAGTATCCAAGATTACTAACTTATCTGTCTTACTCTGATAAGATTGGTGAAAACCTCTTCAGGGTGTTCCAGCTCAGCTGCTGAAGTCTTTATCTGAAGAGGCTTTTTCCCACCATACCAAAGAAACTCTATAGTAGCGTTTTAACGTCCTAGCCAGCCGCCATCTACCGCTAATGTATAGCCGTGAATATAATCAGAGGCATCAGATGCTAAAAAGATTGCAGCTCCTCGCATATCCTGTCCATTTCCCCATCTTTGCGCTGGTATTCTTTCAAGAATTTGTCTGCTTCTTGTTGGGTCTTCAATTAAGGCTGTATTCATTTCTGTCGCCATATAGCCTGGAGCGATGCAATTGACATTCACTCCTTGCCCAGCCCACTCATTTGCCAGTGATTTCGTGAATTGCATGACAGCTCCTTTGCTTGCTGCATATGCGGGAACCGTTAAGCCCCCTTGAAAGGATAATAATGAAGCAATATTAATGATTTTCCCTTTTCCTCTTTCAAGCATATGCTTTCCGACTGTCTGGCACAAATAAAATACAGCATTTGCATTGATATCCATGACAAAGTCCCAATCTTCTTTTGGAAAATCGACAGCACGATGGCGTTTTTGTACGCCTGCATTATTGACTAATATATCAATTTTGCCCATTTGATCGATAATCTGATCAATCAACGAAGCATAACCATCTACATTGCGAATATCATAGTTGATGCCTAATGCTTTAACACCTTGAAGACGGATTTCTTCTAACACTTCTTCGGTTACATTTCTGGCTACCACTACTACATCTGCACCGGCACTGGCAAGACCTAACGCCATCTCTTTCCCAAGACCGCGATTACCGCCTGTTATTACTGCTACTTTTCCTGTTAAATCAAATAAGTTACTCATCTTTTATTCCTTTCTAAAAGGCAAATGTTGATTCACTTTAAGCTTGTCTTCCTTTATTTCTAGAAAACGTTAAAAAGTATACATTACTTTTACTGCGTTTGTCCCTGTTGTCAGCAGTTCAAAGCCTTTTTCGGCTTCTTCTGGCGGAAGTACATGTGTAATCATTTTTTCGAAGCTGCTTTGTGAATGTAATAGGTCAATCGCAATCTCAAAATCTCTCGGAGTATATACACGAACAAATTGAATGGAAAGCTCTTTAAACATTCCCTGCAGAAGGTTGACTGCAGCTGGTTTCTTATAAGCTGCAACAATGATAATATTACCTCTCACCTTTACAAGCTCTGTCAGCTGAGTCAATACAGATGGATGACCTGCGCAATCAAAAACAAAATCAGCACCTAATCCGTTTGTCTTCTCTAAAACAACACTGTTAACATCCTCATTCAGCGGATTGACACTAACAAATCCAAGCTCTTTCGCCATGGCAAGACGGTGTTCATTCGTTTCAGCAACGATAATATCCGTTGCGCCCAAGCTTCGTAACACAAGTGCCACACATAATCCAATTGTTCCGGCACCAAATACAACTACTCGATCGCCAGGCACGTAACCGCCTTGCCGAACCGCATGAACCGCAACAGCAACTGGTTCTGCCAGAGCACCTGCTTCTAAGCTCATATCATCCGGCAAAGGAATGATGCTGTCTATTGGGGCAGCTACATATTCGGCCATTCCGCCGTCACAATCAATGCCAATCAGCTTTAGAGACTCACACACATGAGGCTGGCCTGTTAAACAAGGACCACATTTGCCGCAGCTTAACAGAGGATTGACTGTCACTTTTGTTCCGGCTTCTAATGCAGGGTGTCCTTCAAGGACAGTTCCAGAGAATTCATGACCCATAATTAACGGAGCTGCTGCCCTCGGATGTGTTCCTGCAAAGATGTTTAAATCTGTTCCACAAATGCCTACATGGGACGTTTTAATGAGCGCCCAGCCATCTGGAAGCTTCGGCATTTCTGCTTCTTTGAAGGCTACGTGTTCCGCTCCTTCGTAAAAAATAGCTTTCATGATAAATCCCTCCGGTGCAATAAATAAATACTTTTTTCGAATTACCGCTTTTACTGACCTTATAAAAACAGGTACAGTCCCGTTTCCACGCTACATGTACCTGTCTACTTTTTTATTAATTTCCTGTTAGGTTAAATAATTCTGGTACAAATAGAGATAGTTCCGGAATGTACGTAACAAGCAGAAGCACTAAAATCGTTACTAAGAAAAACGGCATTAATGGCCTTACTACATTCTCAATTCGCAGTCCAGCTACCTTTGTCCCCACGAATAATACTGGTCCAACAGGCGGTGTAATGGTACCAATCGATAAGTTGAATACGATCATAATGCCAAAGTGCACAGGATCGATTCCAAAGCTTGTTGCGATTGGCAGGAAGATCGGTGTAAAGATTAGAACTGCTGGTGTTGGATCCATGAACGTTCCAACGATTAGAAGCACCAGGTTCATGATGAG
The DNA here is from genome assembly GCF_900166665.1 of Cytobacillus gottheilii. Lineage (GTDB taxonomy): Bacteria > Bacillota > Bacilli > Bacillales > Cytobacillaceae > Cytobacillus > Cytobacillus gottheilii_A. The sequence goes on from NZ_LT800494.1 coordinate 3,792,432, forward strand.
CAAAATAACAAACATGTTATCTGAAATGCTCAGCAATGTATCTGCAATTATGCCGGGAATATTGGTGAAAGCCATCACCCATGACATAATGGAAGAAACACCAATTAAGAAAATAACGATAGACGTTGTTTTTGCAGAATCTAATAGAATTCCAGGCAGATCCTTAATTTTAATCGTTCTGTAAATGAAGGAAAGCAGCAGAGAGTATACAACAGCGATTGCAGAGCCTTCTGTTGCTGTAAACACGCCTCCAATTATTCCTCCAATGACAATCACAATTAACAAAAGACTCGGAATCGCATCTAAAAAGACTTTTAATGCGACCGCAAAACTAACTTTGTCATCGCCTTTATACCCATACTTTTTAGCCAAAATGAACGCAACAACCATACAAGCCAGACCCCATAGAAGTCCCGGCACATAGCCTGCCATGAACAGAGCAGCAATCGATGTTCCACCGCTTACAAGGGAGTATACGATCAATGTATTACTTGGCGGGATTAGCATCCCTGTTGGCGCGGAAGCAATATTTACTGCCGCACTAAACTCTTGATTATATCCTTCTTTTTTCTGTAGCGGACCCATCGTCCCTCCAACTGCTGCAGCAGAAGCAACCGCTGAACCGCTGATTGAGCCGAACATCATATTCGCTACAATATTGGTATGTGCTAAAGAACCAGGCAAACGGCCGCTCAGTACTTTAGCACAATTAACCAGTCTCGTTGCAATTCCGCCGTTATTCATAATTACACCGGCAAGAATAAAAAACGGAATCGCAAGCAATGTAAATGAGTTCATTCCAGTAAACATTCTTTGCGCTGAGGTCAAAAGACCATTATTAAAGTCAATGATAGAGAACATCGCCAAGGCAGATGCTACTCCTACACTAATACTAATTGGTGCACCAATAATTAATAAGAATGCCACGCCAGCAAATAGTATCAGTGCCGCTTGAACAGCAATATCCATATTATCTACTTCCTTTCAGCCTTCCCTATTGCTCTAGTGGTTTCTTATTTTTAATAATCAGGTACATGTTATAGATGCAGTAAAAAATAATAAATAATCCGCTAAGCGGAATGGCCGCATATAAATAACCTACTGGAATTTGCAGCGCACCGGATAATTGTGTCCAAGCTAAACTTGTTGCTGCATATCCGCCTTGTACAAGAATCAGGGCTGCGAAAAGGATTACTACTAACTCGATAAACAGCTCAACACCCATTTTGATTCCGGTTGGAAATTTATCTTTTACAAATTCAATAGCCATATGTCCTCTTTCACCAAATACATAGGCAGCTCCAAACAAAACAAGCCAAACGAAGCAATATTTCGCTAATTCTTCTGAAATGACACTCGGATCGTCAAAGACGAACCGAGTGATAACTTGCCAAGTTACTAGCAATACAAGGAAAGCGAAAAGAATGATGCAGACACTTCCAAGGATTTTGTCTAAAATTGTTTTTATGAGTTTCATAAAATCACTCCAGCTCTTATTCAGCTACTTCTCTAACTTTTTCATATAAAGCTTTTGCGCTGTCTGAGCTTAACTTTTCATCAATAACCGGTTGAACGGCATCTTGGAAAACTTTTATATCTAATTCGTTAAATTCAGCACCTGCTTCTTCAGCAGCTTTTTTCGCAGCTTCTACATCTGCATCCCAAAGCTCAACTTCACGATCTACTGCTTTTGCCAATTCTTCTTTAAAGATGTTTTGATGCTCTTCAGACATGCCGTTTAATAAATCAGTGTTAATGATCAAATAGTCAGGAATCATTAAATGCTGTGTATAAGAGTAGTATGGCGCGATTTCAACATGCTTTAAATTAGAGTAAATTAACTCGTTATTTTCTCCGCCATCAATAACGCCTGATTGAATCGCTGTGTACACTTCACCTTGACCCATTGGTGTACCTGTTCCACCCATATTTTCCATCATCTTAATGTTTGTATCACTTTCGATTATACGGATCTTCAGTCCAGCTAAATCTTCTGGTGTGTTAATTGGCTTTTCACTGTTATAAACGTTACGGACACCGCCATGGAAACCTGCTACTACAGTCATGCCTTGGTCTTCAACTGACGTATATAAGTCACCTACAATATCCTGGTTATTTAACACAGACATTTGGTGATCTTTTGAATCAAAAACATATGGCAAGTTGAATACAACAAACTCTTCATTGAAGTTTTCCATTAAGCTTCCTGCAACAATGGACATGCCGATTGTCCCGGATTGAACAAGCTCCATTGTTTCACGCTGTGCACCTAAAAGTTCGTTTGGATACATTTTAATTTCATATGCACCGTCTGTTAATTCTTTGAATTTCTCACCGAACTCTTCCATTGCTTTGTACTGTGGATGGTTTTCAGGCTGGTTAAAAGCTACTTTAATTTCTTGCGCTGATCCGCTTCCGCCTGATCCTCCATCTGAAGTTTCTCCTGAAGAACTAGAACCGCCGCAAGCTGCTAACATTGTTGCAAAGAAAACGGTTACAATGATAGCGAAAGTTTTAAAAGTCTTTTTCATATCGTCCACTCCTACTCGTTTATAAGGTTATGAATCTCATTTATTGGGTAGTGCACATGTTCACCTTTCAAAAAACGTACTGCTTCTTCTGCTACTTTTCGTTTTAATTCCATCGCAGCTTGTTCAGAGTACCAAGCCATATGCGGAGTACATAAAAAATTCTCGTGTTTGAATAACGGCGAGTCCTCGGACAGAGGCTCTTTTTCAGCAACGTCGACAGCCGCACCAGCAATCCAACCTTCTGTAAGGGCAGTATCAAGGGCCTCTTCATTCACAATTCCACCGCGTGATACATTTACCAGATAACCAGTTTTTTTCATTTTTCTCAGCTGTTCTTCATCTATTAAGTTATAAGCTGATTCGAGCGGACAGTGAATGGAAACAACATCCGATTGCTCCAGCAATTCATCTAATTCCACAAGCTTCATTCCGTCTGGCAGTTTTCTAGATTGATTGTTTTTATATTTGGAATCGCATACAATCACTGAGCAGCCAAGGGCCTGCACTTTTCGTGCAAAGGAAGTACCGATTCTGCCTAATCCAATCACTCCAACCGTTTGTTCGCTATGACGGTATATGGGAATGCTTTTCTGATAATCCCAAATGCCGTCCCTTACCAGCTGATTCATATGCGTGATTTTTCGGGTAAGAGCGAGCATGAGTGCTAATGCATGATCGGCTACCTCATTGGTGCCGTAATCAGGAACATTGCATACTTGAACTCCATATTTATCTGCTGCATCCAGGTCAACATTATTCACTCCAACACCATAGCGGATAACCAGCTTCAAATCTGGCAAATTCGCCATTACTTTTTCGGTAATAGGTGCATATTGATTGAGAAAAACAGAAGCTCCCTGGCAATGAGCAATGACATCATCTTCTGTTTTACAGTCCAAGTGTTCAAAAGTGAATGATTCATTTTGAAAAATATTTGTTTCTATATCAATATTTTCATGGTCGCAATCTGTAATGATAATTCTGGGCTTTGTCATGTCAGCCTCCTTCAAGCATTAAAAGTAGATTGGAAGGATTTGTGCTATTAACGCAAATCCTTCATTGCTACATGATCCATATCGTCGAAATCCTGGTTTTCTCCGCACATTCCCCAGATAAAGGTATAATTGCGCGTGCCAATTCCAGAGTGAATGGACCAGCTTGGTGATAATACGGCTTGCTCGTTGCTCATGACAATATGTCTAGTTTCATGCGGCTGCCCCATTAAGTGAAATACGCGTGTGTCTTCTTCCATATTAAAATAGAAATATACTTCCATTCTGCGTTCATGTGTATGAGAAGGCATTGTGTTCCAGCCGCTTCCTTCCTCAAGAACGGTCATACCCATACTTAATTGGCAGGATTCCAGCACATCTGGATGAATGAACTGATGAATGGTTCTCTTATTCATAGAAGAATCTTCACCAAGCGGACGTGCGATCGCTTTCTCTAAATCTACTTTTACAGTTGGATATGTCTTATGTGCTGGACATGAATTGATATAGAACTTTGCAGGCTGATTTGCATCATTTGATTGAAATACAACCTCTTTTGTTCCTCTTCCAATATAGATTCCTTCTCTGTTGTTGATCGGATATTCTTGGCCGTCTAAGACAATTTTTCCGTCTCCGCCAATATTGATAACGCCCATTTCACGTCGCTCAAGGAAATACTCAGCCGCCAGTTCTTTTCCAGCGTCTAATGTCAGCGCTTTCTCTACTGGCATTGCTCCTCCATAAATAATGCGATCCACATGGCTGTATGCTAACTCAATTTCATTTTCTTTAAATACAGTTTCCATAAGAAATTCATTACGAAGTTTTTCAGTTGTATAGTGTTTGACATCATCTGGATGGTGAGCATAATGAATTTTCATTTTTAAAAATTCCCCCTCTGAAATACTAAATCGATTTCGTAAGCGATATCATTTTCTTTAAAACTACCTGTACAAATCTTCTTACGTTTTAAGGTGTTCCACAATATAGAATCATGTTCTATAATTTCATTATAAATGATATTTGATGAATTTCAATAAAAAAGTTTTCTTTTAAGTCAAAAAAATGAAAGGGGATACAAGATTATTTTTCCATAGTTTACAAACCTATTTGATTTTACTATGATTAATGTGTCAACCTGCCGTGAATATCAAAACTAAAAAAGTTATCTAGATATGATCTTTGATCTGTCTTCGTTCGTTAACGATGGAGGGAAATTATGGCGAATGTACAATCACTGGAACGCGCTCTTACCTTGCTGAATGTTTTATCCGAATATCCAAACGGAATTCAAATCACACGTTTATCTGAACAAGTCGGTCTTTCAAAAAGCACGGTTCACCGACTTCTATCAACTCTAATCGACATGAATTATGTGATTAAAGATGTCGAGACAGATAAATATAAAATTGGATACCAAGTTATTTATATATCAAGAAATGTTTTAAATAATATTGACCTGATTCCTATATCAAAGCCTTTTCTCAAAAAACTCTCTTCTGATGTAAATGAAACGATCCATTTATGCATGGAGGATAAAGGTGAAGTCGTCTATATTGATAAAATTGAAAGCAATCAGACGATTCGCATGTACTCTCGAATTGGGAGCAGAGCACCGATGTATTGCACGGGTGTTGGAAAGGTTTTGCTCTCTGGTAAAAATGAGTTGCAGTTTGAGGAAGTTGCAGCAAAGACGGATTTTATTACCAGGACAGAAAATACGATCCGCTCCCGCGAGGAGTTAAAACGCGAAGTGGAAACAATCAGAGGTCAGGGCTATGCATTAGATAATATTGAAAACGAAGAAGGCATTCGCTGTATTGCCGCTCCGATTTATGATTATACGGGTAAAATTATAGCAAGCTTCAGCATTTCGGGACCAAGCAGCCGGATTACAATGGAACGAATTAACGAGGAACTTAAGCACAAAATACAAGAAACATCGATGAATATTTCAAAACAGCTTGGTTACCGGATCTAACTTATTTTTAAGATTTCGTAAAATAAACATCTCCTTTCACTTTGTGATTGGAGATGTTTTGTTATTTTGAAATAGAATCTACGCCGTCAAGCTTCACCGTAGCTAAGCATAACAGCTGATCTCACACTTCACCATCAGAGATCCTTGGGCTGGAAGGTTATGTCTTGTTCTTATATTTGCATTAATAGGTGAGTTCTAGATCATTGTTTCCTATGATGGAAGCTATGGACTATTGTGTTTGTTTCTCCTGTTTTCACGACTCCTTTTTCCAGATACTAGGCTTTTGTGTCTCCTTTTTTCTGTTTTTACGACTTTTTTCCATTTACTGGACTTTTGTGTCTCGTTTCTTCTGTTTTCACAACATTATTTTCCAGTTATTAGACTTTCATGTCTTGTTTTTTCTGTTTTCACGATACTGTTTTCCAGTTATTGGACTTTTGTGTCTCGTTTCTTCTGTTTTCACGACACTGTTTTCCAGTTATTGGACTTTCGTGTCTCGTTTCTCCTGTTTCCACGACTCTTTTTTCCAGTTACTGGACTTTCGTGTCTCGTTTCTCTCGTTTTCGCGACACTGTTTTCCATTTACTGGACTTTCGTGTCTCGTTTCTCTCTTTTTTACGACTGTATTTTCCATTTATTGAATTACCACATCTTCTTTATCCTTTTTTCACGACACTGTTGTCCAGTTACTATTTAAGCGCATTGTTCGCTAGTTTTATTCTAATTGGATAAAATTAAACTAAGCAGTTTTTCTAAAAGTTAGGAGGCTTTAGTTATGAATAAAGAAATCTTTTTAAACGGCACGTCTATTAATGTTAAAGGCTTGAAGCACGACGTTGCAGGAAGTCTTCATAAAATCACCGTTGTCTTTGATGTGAATAGTGAGGAATATCATGACATCGCTGTATTATTATATGAGAAAAACTTTGAAGTTTCCGTACCTTCCTTACAATTGGCTTTCTCGGGAGAAATCGTACACTACTACACCTCGCTTACAAACCTATATGAAAAAGGAAATGTCGGAGAGTATACGGTAACCTTTCTTGAAAAGGAACGAGAGACACAATGAAGCTAAGCATCTTGGATCAATCGCCTATTTCAGCGGACCAAACGGCAAAAGAGGCACTTGAAGCTTCCTTGAAGCTTGCCCAGCACGGAGAAAAATATGGTTATTCCCGCTACTGGATTGCGGAGCATCATGATTTAAACGGACTAGCCTGCCCCGCACCGGAAATTATGCTGAGTTATATTGGTGCACAAACGAATACCATTCGGATTGGATCCGGTGCCGTGCTTTTACCCTACTATAAACCTTATAAGGTTGCGGAGGTTTTTAATATGCTTGCCACATTGTTTCCAGACCGCATCGATATCGGGCTTGGCCGGGCTCCCGGCGGTTCCGCTGAAGCAAGCCAGGCACTATCTGATCATTTCTTAAAAGGCGTATGGTCCTTTCCTGACTCAATTGATGACCTTTTGCATTTTCTGCAAAATGATTTCCCCGAAGATCATTCCTTTGCCAAAGTAAAAGCAGCACCTATACCTGATCAGACACCACACCCGTGGCTGCTGGGCACAAGCAAAAAAAGCGCTATACTTGCCGGTGAAAAAGGCATATCATATGTATTCGGCCATTTTATGAGTGACAAGAATGGTCCTGCAATTGTGGAGCAGTATCGGGATGTTTACAGCAAAACTCCACACAAAGAAAAACCTTATGTCATTATAGCGGCAACTGTGTTTTGCGCTGAGACAACGGAAAAAGCTGAAGAAATTGCTTTAAGTTCTTTAATCTGGTCGATGCAGAGAGAAAAGAAAGAGGGAAATCAAGGAGTACCAAGCATAGAAAATGCGAAAAATACCCGGCTCTCTTTTGAAGAAAAAACAAAGCTCGAAGCTATGAAGGAGAAGATCATTTTCGGGAATCCTGCTGAAGTTAAGCGGAGGCTTGACCTATTGCAAAAGCAATATCATGCTGATGAGCTTATGATTGTGACGATTACATATGATCCTACTGATAAATACGAGTCTTATCGGTTAATAGCCCAGGAATATGAAAAGTTTTAATTCACTGTTTGCAGGCTGTATATTAAATAGCAGAGGCATCTACGCTTGTAGATGCCTCTTTTATCCTCTTAAACATCAGCTGCACAGCGGAATCCTACATTGCCTGAAGAGCTGTCTTCTGTATTCGAACTCCGGGCTGCCACTCTGTAGCGATTACAGTATGAATCATGACATAAATAGGAACCGCCTCGCATTGTTCTTGGTGATTCTGGCATCTGCATATTGGTGTTAGAATCATCTTTTTTAGAACGATCAAACCAATTTGCACACCATTCCCAGACGTTTCCTGCCATATTGTGCAAACCATATCCATTTGCCGGAAAAGCATGAACAGGTGCTGTTCCTAAATAGCCATCTTCTTCTGTATTTTTCACCGGAAACTGACCTTGCCAAATATTGCAGTAATGCTCACCATTTGGCTGTAAGGTATCTCCCCATGGATACCTCTTCTGAACAAGCCCGCCTCTTGCGGCAAATTCCCACTCTTCTTCTGTCAGCAGTCTTTTTCCAGCCCACTTGCAATAAGCCTGAGCGTCATTCCAGGAAACATGCACAACAGGATGATCCATTCGGTCTTCAATTGAAGAATTAGGACCTTCTGGATGCTGCCAATTGGCTCCATGTACAACACGCCACCATGGGGTTTGTACCGGTGCCTGTGTGACTTTGGCAGCTGTTTCCTCAGATATTAGCAGATGAAAAACAAAAGACCAGCCGAATTTGTCGGCATCTGTCTGATAGTTTGTCGAGTTAATAAATTCTTGAAACTCGCGGTTTGTGACGGTATATGGATCAATATAAAAAGGAGCAACCTTTACTTCCCGGATCGGTCCTTCCTTGTCAAACGGATTGGCGTCATCATCCTCCGTTCCCATTAAAAAGGTGCCGCCTTCAAGGTAAACCATATTCTCTCTATCCTCCGGCTTCAATTGCGTCTCAAAATTTTGTTCATTTTCTAAAACAGTATTATTCACAGAAATAGACGATCTGGATGCTGAACAGCAGCTTTTCTGGTTGTCCATTGGATCACTCCTTTAGTAAATCTCACACTTATCATTTTCCCATTCGGGCAGGAGTTTTACAAAATTTCAGCACTCAATAATAGAGTGGCATTTTATTTTCATACTTATTAATTTTATTAGTAAACCTTAATGTAGTCAGGTGTGGTCGCGTAATGGCACTTCCAACCACGACTGCATAGGCACCCAAATATAAACTTTCGATCGCCTCTTCAGGTGTATTAATTTTCCCTTCCATTAGCACGAGTCCTTTTCCCTCACATGCACGTACAATTTTAGCCAGCATTTCAAAGTCAGGACTATCAATTGACTTCGGGTTATCATTGAATCGATACAGAGTTGGAGCCACCATATGAGCCCCTTGCTCTAGTGCGGTGACAGCTTCTTGTTCATTGCGGATATCAGCTAAAATGATGGTTTCAGGATATTTTTGTTTGATTTTTTCAATTAGGAGATATGCTTTTTCACCATCTGCATTGATTCGGTCTGTTGCATCAATCGCCACAATATCGGCACCTGCGCTTATAACTTCATCAACAGCTTCCATGTTTGGAGTGATAAAAACAGAACTATTCTCTGAATGCTGCTTCCACAGACCAATTATAGGAAGGTCTGTGATTTGACGGACCTCGCTGATTTGTTCCGGAGTATTAAGACGAAGGCCTGCTGCTCCTCCCCATATCGCAGACTTAGCCATCCCGGTAATAATGCCTGGCATATACATTGGGTCGTCCTTTTTTGCCTGACATGAAACAATAAGACCATTTTTTAATTGCTGGATCATTTTCTGCTGTTTCTCATTATAAGATTGCATTAGACCATTACCTCCTCTATTTAGATACATAATGGAAAAATCCCGCTTACTCAGAAGAATAAGCGAGAGTTACCCAGCACTTTTATTTTGTTAGTTCAATAATCTTTTCCTGCTGTGCTTCTACTTTTTCATTTGGATTGTTTACTTTGCAGGCTTCCCCGCTTGTAAAAATCATAATAATATCTGTTGAAGGAACAAGATCTTTAATTGAATCAAAATCGACCGTTAATAATAGGTCACCTTGCTTCACTTTTTGTCCATCTTGGATATGAGAAGTGAATCCTTTTCCCTCTAAATTTACGGTATCCACACCAACATGAATAAGAATCTCTTTTCCATCCTCTGTCTTTAATCCTACCGCATGATTTGTTTTAAAAACAAAATCAACCACAGCATCTACAGGAGAGAATACTTGCGAAGCACTCGGTGCAATAGCAAAGCCATCACCCATGATTTTTTGTGAAAAAGTTTCATCGTTTACTTGTTCAATCGATTTAATCGTCCCTGCAGCAGGGCTAACAAAACCATCTTTTTTCTTTTTATTAAAAAGTCCAAACATGTTACTCACCAGCCTTTAAATAATCATTAGGATCTTTCGAGCTAGGGTTATACGTTTCAGCACGGTTAACCTTCCAGCCTTCTTTTGTTTTAAAATGACCAGATAGAATCGGATCATTTGTTTCAACTTGATGTTCATGCAGTTTCTGGCGCATTTCTTCAAGCGTTGTTGCGTATCGCTCATCACCGGCCAAATTATTTCTTTCGCCTGGATCGTATAATAAATCATATAATCCTTCATGAGGCTTAACAGCTTCTTCTAAACCATTTTCATGAAATAATGTTTTCGTTGGTGAATTGTCAATATTTGTACGGTTAATTTTCAAATAGTTTTCATCATAATATTTAATATACTTATACCTTTTCGTGCGGATGCTTCTCGCAGGCTCATAGGACGTGTGATAGTTGATTTCAGCAAAGATCTCGTCTCTCACCTCATGATCCATCACTTTAAACATCTCTGCAAAAGAAACACCCTGCAGATAAGATGGCTTTTCAATCTCCAGCAATTCACATAATGTAGGGAAGATATCTACCTGCGATACAAGACCTTCTACTTCCTCACCAATCATATTGCTTCCAGGAACACGCATGATCAATGAAACACCAATTCCAGTATCATAAAGCGTACATTTGCCGAATGGGAAAGCTAAACCATGGTCCGTCGTGAAAATAATAATGGAATTGTCATATAACCCTTCTTCTTTTAAGGCATCAATCACGATTTTGAATGATTCGTTTGCCCAAGTAGCAGAGTTAAGGTATCCAGCGTAGTCTTCACGAATTCTCTTATCATCCGACATTGGGTATGGAGGCATTACATACTTTGGATCAAACTCCGGATAATCCTCGTGTGCTTCTTCAGGAAATTTGCGATGTGTCGCAAACATTCCATAAGATAAAAAGAAAGGCTGATCCTTATCTGTCTGCTGCAGCCAGTCACGAACTTGATTTGCGTTTTCATAATCCCACTTCACAAGCTCCTGTTCAGTTAGACCAGAATTATCAGCCGTAATATCCTGGTCATATCCAATCATTTTTGCCCCATTTTTATGATCTGTATAGCTGCCAGCCTCATGCTGAATACCACATAGCACAGTATGATAATCTTGCTTCTTTAAGAAATTTACTAAATGCTGATTATAATCATGAAGCTGGAATCCACGCTGAGACAATCCATACATCCCGTTGCTATGCGGGTACATTCCAGTCAGAAGTCCTGACCGGCTTGGTGAACAAGTTGGCCCTACACAATAGGCCTGTCTAAAAATGGTTGCTTCTTCCGCAAACTGCTGCAGTGCAGGAGTCGGAACATCATAACCATATGGACTAAGAACTTTTCCGCTATCATGAGTGTGTATATAGATTACATTCTTTTTCATCATAAAACTCCTTTTAAGATAATGGCAAAGGCCCTATCAAAAATCGATAGAGCACTTCCCCTATTACAAATGTTTAATATTATTTTGTTCGATATAATCATCTACTTCACCGCGGATAATATTTACCTTTGGTCCATAGATTACTTGGATCGCCTTACCTCTGACAACTGTGTTCATGGCGCCAGTCTGCTTTAATGCCTTTGCATCAATCTTATCTGGCTTCACCACAGTTACTCTTAACCTTGTTGCGCAGTTATCAATTTCAGTAATGTTATCAAAACCGCCAAGCCCTTCAATGATTAATTTGGCTTTGCCGTCTTCAGCTACAACTACATGACCTTGTTCTTCTTCTGTCACCTCGTCATCGTCACGGCCAGGTGTTTTTGCATTTAGCTTAATTATCAAGAACTTAAAGACAAAATAGTAAACCGCTATAACCGGAATGGCTAAAAGAATAACCCAAAGGTAATTCGTTTTATCGTTGCCTTGGAATACTCCGAATAGGAGGAATTCAACTAGTCCTGCTGAGAAAGTTGAACCAATTGTAATATTGGCAATGCTCGCTACGACAAAACTTAGAGCAAACAGAATTGCTTCTGCTGCGAAAAGAAGTGGTGAAGCGAATAATAGAGCGAATGAAATTGGCTCTGTAACACCTGTAACAAATGCTGTTAAACCTACGGATAATAAGAAACCAGCTGTTGCTTTTCTTTTTGGTCCTTTAGGAATTGCATGATACATGGCAAGAACAATACCAATCATTCCGAACATCATGTGCAAGTAACGACCACTATTAAATAGTGCTAAGTTTCCAAAGAATTTAGTTGTTTCAGGATCAGATAATTGCGCTAAGAAAATCGTTTGGAATCCTTCATACATTTGTCCGCCAACTTCTAATGTTCCGCCGGCAGCAGTCGTCCAGAATGGAAGATAGAAAACATGGTGCAGACCAAACAGATAAAGCGTACGAAGCATTAACCCATATAAAAACGCTCCAAATGTACCAAGTCCTGTTGCAAATTCTCCAAATGCTGCAATTCCATTACCAATAAATGGCCAAATGATATACATTAAAGCACCAACAATTAAGAATACGAATGTATTCATAATTGGAACAAATCTTGAGCCACCAAAGAAGGCAAGCATTTCAGGTAATTTTATATTATAAAAACGATTGTGAATTAAACCGGTTACAATACCTGTTAAAATACCTCCAAAAACACCCATTTGAAGTGTAAGAACTCCAAATTGTGCTCCCTGTCCATATGCTCGTGGATCTGCATCTGGTGGAGCTAATTCGCCTGTAATAGTTAAAAGTGCATTGATCGTAATAATTAAGACGAAATAACCAACAACAGCTGCTAAAGCTGCAGGACCCTTTTCCTTTTTAGCTAAACCAATCGCAATCCCTACTGCGAAGATTAATGGGAGTGCATTAAATACCCCTGATCCAGCTGCTTTCATAATCTGTAAAATCGCTTGCAAAATGGTGTTGTCTAAAATTGGATATGTTTCAAGAACTGCTTGTCCAGATAAAGCAGAAGATATCCCCAGCAATAATCCCGCTACTGGAAGGATCGCTACTGGCAGTAAAATCGCTTTTCCAAGTTTTTGACCAAAACCCATCAGTGCGTCTTTCATGTTTATACCCCTTTCTTCTTGTAAAATTAACAGTTAATAGGAACCGCTTTCATCACCCTGAAAATTTTTTCACTCAACTTTGAGTGCTGTAAACGGTTAATTCAATTTCTATAAACATAATATCAAATATATTAAATATGTCAATACATTTAAATAATATGTATTAATAAATAAATAAAAATTAATAGTCTATATATTAAACACAAGTTAGGATAATCTTTTCTTGCTATTTCTAAGATATTTCTAAGATATTTCATGACTATAAGTGTCTGCTTCTTTGCAGAACATTATGTTTAAACTGGAAATATTATTTATATAAAATGAAAAAAGCACTCACCTCATTGATGAATGCCATTATTTTTGCTTATTCAATTGTAAAATTTATATAGATTTCATAAAATTTATTAATACAAATTTACTTTGCTCGTATGGATTGGTACTGATACTTTTCAGAGTTTAAAATAACCTCTGTATAATCCAGAATTTTTCCAGTTGTTAAAAAAGTTGTATTTAATAATTTTATTAGCGGCTGATCAGGGTCATAGTTAAAATAATTTATAATTTCCTCAGTTGGCATGATCGGAACAACCACATGGTGAGAGTGATCAATGGTTTGATTTTTAACTTCCTCAATATATCGGTATTTAGATCCCGAAATATTCTCATAGGACAGGTCAGGATAATCCACTACACTCATATAACTAGTTTCAAGCATCATCGGATCATTATCCGCTTTACGGAGTCTTCTAATAAAATAAATGGGATTGTTTTTTTCAATTTGTAATTTGAGCGCGATTTCAGGACTTGCCGAAATGATTTTAAATTCAAGTACTTCTGTACTAGCCACTTTCCCCATTTCTTTCATTTCCTCTGTAAAACTTTTCACATTGGTTGTTCTACCAACAATTTTTTGACTTGAAACGAAGGTCCCGCTCCCCTGACTTCTGGATAGATATCCTTTTGCGACCAAATTATTGGTAGCCTGCCTAACCGTTACGCGGCTTACACTAAACTTTTCAATTAATTCCTGTTCTGTTTCAATCAATTGCCCTTTTGTATATTCTCCGCTTTTTATTTTTTCAAGTATATATTCTTCAATGATTTTATATTTCGCAATTCGTTTAGGCTTTTGCGCCAACAGACTAACCTCCACATATCACATTGTTATATCTTCAATATACCTTTTTTAGCGTGAGAATTAAAGAGAGTACCGACTAATGTCTATGCAAATAGGGAATGTGGTTTCTGAATGTATGGTAAAGCAATGCTTTATTTTTTATTGAGAAAAATAAGTGGATATGCCAAAATAGCACGTTCCATTGCACTGCAAAAACCTTGTTTTTTCGAGGGATCATAAGCTTGAACCTCCTCGCCGCTGCCGCTCCTGCGTGTTCTTACCCTTTCCTCTTTCCTCCATTACACTCATTTTTATTAAAATTTTTAAAATCCCAAATAAAAAAAGCGAATGATTAGAAAGTTCACTTCCTAACCATTCGCTTCTATGTCCCAGCCTCAATCAAGTGTATTGTCGAATTAAATACATATGTCCGAGGTGTAAAGTATATCTAATTCACTCGACGCTCTATTTCACATCATCCACAAGCTTTTTCATGGAGTTAAGTTTGTTTGATAGTTCGTTGAACCACTCCCGATCTCCGGTTTCAAGGGCCAGGTCAATTAGAAATCGAAGCTGTTCGACATTGGTAACCTTTGCATTTGGGATTTTCTTCAAACGTTTCTGAAGGATTGGAATCTTCTTTCCAACCGCTTCATTGTTATCAGAGGTAACAACGATTACCTTCGCAAATTGTTCTTGTTCATGAACGGAATCAATATATCCTAAGATTAATTCTCCATCTGGTGATTGTGCTTTGATCCAATCGCCTATTTGCAAATTCGTCATTTCAATTCACCTACTTTTTAATTTTAAACTGTAAATAATTTCATTACAGTTAGATTGCAGGAAATAGATACATTTCCCTGTCAGCATATATGATTTTTTTGATTAACCAAGTCTACAATGTCTTTAATCGTATAATTCTTCAAATATTGTCCGAGGTGTTTTTCAGCACCAATAAAAATTGAAAATAATACAGTTTGCATGTTTGCGCCAACTACGCAATCTTCATTTGAACTGGGGCATTTAGGCTGTAAAGCTCCGTCAGAGGTGATTTTATATATATCCCATAAATTGACTTCGCTTGCATCCTTTGAAAAGATAAAGCCGCCGCCGATTCCTTCTTTTGACACAATGAACCCATGTTTTTTTAATAAGCTAAGGACCTTGCGAATTCGAACGGGATGTACACATGCACTTTCCGAAATCGCATCACTCGTTGACATATGATCCAATTGAAGAGCAAGATACGTTAAACTGTGTATGGCAAGAGTAAAGTCACTATTCATTTTTTGCCTCCAAAAAATGCAAAGTTTGTTATCATTACTGTAATACTAATTGTTACAGATAGGGGTTGTCAAGAATCCTGTCCGAGCGTATTAGTTCGCCAATTTCTGTAACTCACTAAAGGAAAATGAGCGAAATTTGCGCGGAAGAAAACTGCGGATTTCTTCTTCGTTAAAGCCAACCTGCAAACGTTTTTCATCTAATAAAATGGGTCTGCGCAGCATTTGCGGATGATCCATAATTAACTGATATAGTTCCTTCAGCGGGAGTGCATCCACATCCACATCTAAAGCTTGAAACGTTTTTGACTTTGTTGAAATAATTTCCTCTGTCCCTGCTTCTGTTAACCTTAAAATTGATTTGATTTCATCCACTGTTAAAGGATTTGTGCCAATGTTTTTTTCTACAAAATCAATTTGATGTTCCTCTAACCATGCTTTTGCTTTTCTGCAAGATGTGCAGCTTGAAGTCGTATATAAATGTACCATGAGTTTCAACACTCCCGACATAATAGTAGTCTAAATGTAATATAAAAAGTTACAGTTTAAATAAAAATATAAGTGATAATCGTTATCAGCTTATACTGTAATATTAATATTTACAGTTAGAGAAGTCAACCGTATTTTTATCTTTAATTAAAAATATTTTATATCGAACATTTATATTGTTTGATTGAGATCTCTTTCTATTTGTGTAATCCTTGCCTCCATAACCTCCGTTAATTTCTCTTTCATCATATCTGACGTCACAATGCAGCTGACTGGAAGGAAGTTTGTTTGAATCTTCAGCTCATATCCGCCATTCACTTCTTTTCCATAACCATAGAATTTGTGATTCTGATTGATTTCAACAAATTGAAATGACTTGATGTTTCTCCAGGGAATAAAACGGGTGCCGCATAATAAGCCATCATTTATAACAGCAAATAAGTTCAGGAGGTTATTTGTATGGATCAGCGGGAGAAATATGCACAAATACATGGCCCATTGAAGCTGCCAATAGAATACACCCATCAAAACCATTGCGCTTAAATAAATAAGCAGCAAAGCATATGTGATTAAGCCTGTTTTATGCTGGGAGAAAGCCGGAAATTTAACAGGTGATTGGGGGTGTTTTCGAATATGCTGAAGATCCTCAGTAGTTAGAGGCACCAGAGGTTTCTTATTCATTTTAAAGAGGAGCTGAATTAATTTAAATGCAGAGAATCCTATTATGAAAAAGAAAAGAACCGTCATAAGAATTTTCATTTTCTACACCCTTTCCAAGTCTTAAAGTCATGATAAAAACAGTGAAACAAAAAAGATAATCAACAGAACCCCAAGTGCTATTCCAATTCCAAAAGCTACAGTATAAGCTTTTCTCGTATAGCCTTGAAACTCAACAGGAGTGCTCGCCTGATCTAATTTTCTAAAATGAATAATCAAACTAATATTAATCATAATAAAAACCGTAAAAGCAATGATTAGCATAAGCACGGTATCTACATGAAAAACACTATCTCCGGTGTCACTGAACAAAACGGATTGCGAAATGAACATGCAGCCCAGCACTAAGCTCCAAATGTGTCCTGCCCTTTTATACTTATACCACTCAATGCCCATTTTATCTTTCTCATATTGTGCAACCTGCTCAAGGATTGGAAATAAAGATCTAGTGGAATCTCTCTTTATGAGACCAAACAGCCCCTGAATCAGCACCAATATCCCGGCAGTTATATAAAATTGAGAGAACGTTAGCGTAAAGACATTGACAATAAGGAAAAAAAGAGCGAGAAGAACAAGAATTAGGATATTTATTGTACCAGCTTGTTTTAACCTCATATTACTTACTTGGCTTGTGTCCATTTTGCTTCCCCCTTTTTGTTTTTCCTAATGATATAACACTTCTATTAACACTGTAACATTGGATTTCAGCAAGTGTTAAATAATTTCCATTTTCAAATTATGAATTTTTATTAAGGAACTTTATTAGAACTTCATTCATATCACTGGCTGCCTTCCCAAGCCAAATCAAATGGCCCCAAGTGTCCAAGACATAAACCTCTGCATCTAAAATTCTTTCAGCTGCATAATAGGCATGCTCCAATGGAACAGAGCCATCAAATGCACTATGCAAAATAAAAGTCGGACAAAGTACTTTTTCAAACACATTATCCGGCAGTTCGTTTACTTGTTTCAAATCAATTAAAAAGCCATGACCGGATCTTTGTCGGTTGTTCATTTTTCTAACTTCTTCAATATCATTTGTAGCAATTTTCTCTTTTGCTTCCCGATAACTTAAGCTGCTAAAGGAAGAAAACATCTGCTTGAAAATAAATAATGGGAAGAGCTGATTCATCCTAGAGAGTAATGCCCAGGTAGCCTTTTCCATTCGTGGATGAAAAATAACACGTGCTAATTTATACGTTAAATCCTGTGATGTGAGCCAGTCTTTTGTGACTGCTGATTGTAAAGTGAGGGTTTTGACGTGTTGAGGGAAATGGGCTGCAAAATATATTGCACTCGGGCCGCCCGCCGATATTCCAATAACATGGACCTTTTCAATTTCTAAATGATTCAGTAATTCCATGTAAAGTTCACAAGCAGACTCAAGACTTTTGCCAATTTCTTTTACGGTTTGACCATACCCTGGCCTTGAGGGAGTAATAATGAAAAACCCATTATTTCTTAAATTTTCATATCCAAATTCTTCATTACAGTTTGAATGCCCCCCATGCATAACCAAGACGGGTTCACCCTCACCCAAAATCGAATATTCCAGCTGACGGCCATTTATTGAGACTGTTTCTACAACTCTTTCCATAAATTGATTCTCCTTAATTTATATACGTTTGAGACATTAAACAGTTTCATACTTTGTCTATATTTTCCTTATAGTGATTTAAAGCAATGTTCAATTTTTTTGTTTCCTGGTTTAATTTCCATTTTAAGGCCAGCCCAAAAATGATAAATGACAGAGTAATAGCGCCGAAAAAGATAAAACGATACCAGTTCGGATACCCCGCAAACCATGAATATACTTCTGTAAAAAAGATGGTTATAAAAAGAGACCAGCCGCTCCATAGGATTAGTCTCCATATCGACAAATCACTTTTAGACAAAATAATTCCCTGACCTAAACCGATGAACAAACAAGCAATAAATATTTGAATACAGGTCCAAAATTGCAGCTTGGTTTGTACACTAGGATCAATACTTCCAAGCACCAGGTAGAAAAATACAAAAGCCATAAAGTACATACCTGCTGTAGCTTTAGATTCATACATAAATAGAAAAATCTCCTGCCATTTCTTCATTTTAGTTCCCTCCTTCGCTTATGGGTTTATACCAAGTCTGTTTTTGAAAGCCTGTGAATAATGACGGGAAACAATTAGTTTATCACCTGATGTAAGCATAATTTCTATTCGGCTGTGCAGGATGCTTTTTAGCTTTTCAATATGCATGAGATTGACCAATTGGGATTTACCGATCCGAACAATCTCACTGTAACGGAAGCTCTTTTCCAAATTGAATAGTGAATCCTGACATTCTAGGACATCGCTTTTGGTATAAAGAAAAACCTTATGATCCACAGCCTCTGCATAATATATATCTACCGGATGCAGTATAAAAGTTTCCCGCTCTTTTACAGCAAATATCTTTTCATCTGCCTGTTTTATGCAAGCTAGGATGCTTTGTATAGTTGGATCCATATGCTTGCATCTGATCAAAACTTCTTGATCTCCTGTTGAAACATATTCGATCGTAACCTTCAAACCAGTTCCTCCATTCCCTTATTTTTCTAAAGTGTAGAACAGCTTATGATTTTCCTCAATAGCATTTCACTTATGTTGCATGTTTCAGATGCTAAGTTGCACATTAACCAAATACATCCTCATTTTTGACCAAGTAAAAAACCCTGATTTCGCAATTCAACATTACGACATCCGGGCTTCAATTTATTATTCAGCAGGATTAATCTTAACCTTCACTATATCATCTAAGTATTTGGTAGAGTCATAGCCATACAGTTCAATTGCTGTAGGCACAATATTTTCGCCGTGATATTTCGTTCTTTCCACAGTATTAATATGGCGAGGTTGATTAAGCTCTTCAAATGGAATCGATAGATCAGAAGGATCATACACTTTTCCATCTTTATCAATAATTACACCCTCGGATTCCATATCCATTGAGGTATAATCAGCATCCGACTCTGTTACAACTTGATAATGTAAATTATCGTAAACTCTGTTTACACTTTCCTGATGACTTATGATAATTTCAGTCGGGTTACCCACTTTAACATCGTCAACTGAGATGGTACTCCCTGCATATTCAAATGTATAAGGATATCCCTCAATGGCATCCAGCGGAATGGTTAATTGGTCAGAAACTGATAAATGTACAGAACCTAATTGAATGTTCATATCTGCTGCTTCCACACCTAAAAGAGGATCAAACAAGCTTTGAAATGTGATTGTTCCATTAACATTATGGGTTGAATTATAGTAAGACCCATATATATCTGGCTTAATAATTGTTTGATCAACTTCTAAGTGATCAATATTATAGGTATAGATATTTTGCATGGACTGAGTATTTACCGTATATTGAAGCACGGTCGAAGTTGGTGCAGCTGTCAATGTATTAAAGCTAACTTCTACTCCGTCAATTTCTGCACTCCCCTCCAAGGCTAATTCAGTGGATGGCAGTTTCGTTAATGGAATTTCAAAATTCCATTCCCCATTTTCAGTGTTTATATGTTCATAGTTGATCATTCCGTCTGCAGTCAGCCTATGAAGTTTTCTCACACTGACATTGAGAGTTGCACTATCTTTGATGAGCGGACGCAAACTGAGCTTCCCATGATATACATTTTTTTCCTGTTTATTTAAATCTGATTCAGCATCTGGAGGATAGTAGCGCGGATAAATACTTCCGCTCAAACTCTGAAATTCGTTTTCTACAAAGACTCCGTCATCATAAAGCAAGGCATACTGATTCTCTTCTTCCAAATCTTCAATCTCATAATAAACAAGTGTTTGAAACTCATCGGCAATGGCGCTTTTGATCGTGATTTTAACACCATTATCTTCTGCTACAAGGTTCAGCCTTTCTCCTAAGTTTTCCTGCAGATAATAGCGCAGCTCAGGATCATCCTCTGCCAGGGCATAATAAGTAGAAGCAAAAATACCTGTAATAAATCCTATTGCAATAATCACTGTAAAAATACTTGCTGTAATAAGGCCTATTTTTTTCCGTTTCTTTCTCTTCTGCTGTCTTTGTTTTTCTGTCTCTTCAATTCTCTCTTCGATCTTTCTCCATATGGCAGCAGGAGGAGGCATGTGTTTTTGGGGCAGGTCAGCAAGCATTATCATAACATCCTGAAAGGTTGCTAAATCCTCTTGGCAGTTTTGACAATGATATAAATGAATCTCAAAATCAACCTTTTCGGATCGCTCCATGTCCCGGTCCAAATAGGTAAGATAGTGCGGAATAAATTCCTGGCAGCCTTGAAATTCTGGTCCCTCACCTATTGTCTCTCTTATGGATTTGATACCTGAAGCCAAAAGGGTTTTTAACCGATCCACGTTCACTTGCAGCAGAACTGCCGTTTCATCGTATGATATTCCCTTTAAATAAGTAAGAAGGATCGCTGCTTTTTCTTGCCTTTTCAAATGATGAATGGCAGTGATGAGCTTTTCTGCTCCCTCTGGTTTCACTGAATTTCCTTCACCAGCTAACTCCTGGCATTTATGTATAAAGTTGAAGGTAACCCAGCCTTCATATGAGGTTTCTCTCTTGAATCGCGATGATTCCTTATCTACTTTTAAAATGGATTGATAAAATACTTCTTCTATTTTCTGATGGTCTGTGAAATAGCATTGGGCAATATTGAATAGCGATTGACTCTGCTTTTCAAACCAGGAGAGTGTTTTAATCAGACTGCTTTCATTCATATTGCTGACCTGCACCTTATCCGTTTTTGCTGGGATCATGAATGTATTTCCCCCTGTATCCTGTCTTTTTCTTATCTAACTGGGTACTTGATTGCATTTTTCTCCATTTTCTTGGATGCTTCTTCTATTAAATCCACTTCCATCTTTTCAGCCAATTGTAAAAGATAAATGAATACATCCGCCATTTCTTCTTTTATATTTTGTTTATTTTCAGCAACAGCTTCCTCACTGCTTCTCCATTGGAAATTCTCTAATAGTTCATTCGCCTCAAGCGCAATGGAAATTGCGAGATCTTTTTCATTATGATAAGGCGACCAGCCGCGTTCATCTCTAAACGCAGTAATCTTCTCTATTAACTCCTTCAAACCTATCCCACCTACTATTATTGTAAATTACTCCTATTTTATCATTTATTGAATTGGAAATTGAAGGTTGGGTTTGAAATTTTTATAAAAGTTTGAAAGATTGCTGGTTTAGGTTAAGAAAATCAAACAGCAGGCCTATGAATGAATGCTGTTCCTGTATACTTGTTTGATTTTCTTTAGAAGTGGGAGGATTTTAACTCGAATGCTGGTAAAGTTGATTGATTTCCCATTGTATAATAGCTTTCCTATCAAAAATTTTGAGTTTCCTATCCAAATCTTTAAGTTTCCTATCAAACTCGATGGCTTTCCTATTAAACTCTTTTGTCTTCCTATCAAATTTCAAAGATTTCCTATTAAGTCTCTTCCTCACCTTTTATATATTGCAAACAGTGCCCGTCCCATTTATCAAAATCTTATAGTATACTAAATTTACCAATACTTTAGAGAGGTGATCCTAATGTGGCATTTAACTAGAGAAGCACAATCAAAGTTTGCTCAGACAAATCTTCTGCCTATTCACGAGAGTGATGAAGACTGGGAGATTTCTATAAGAGAAGCAGAGGAAGAAGGCGAGGATCTTCTCGCCTCGTTAAAAGAAGATCTCGATGAAGTTTGGGAACAGCTTCATCAGGTGCTGCCAAGCCGTTTTATTCCGTATTTAGATAATAATACTTTAAATCATCCTAGCCTTCCGAAAGCTGTTCGAGAAGATTATTTACAGTGGATGCGTGACGGTGATCAGGAATTTGAACAGATATTAGAAGCTGCAGGTGCGAGTACGGAGCATGCGATTCCTTTTTTATCAGCTGCAGCTCAGGAAGTGTTTAATGAGAGCTTTCATGATGGAAGAATCGAACGCATCATAAGAGAAAATGATACTCTCCATATTTATATCAATACAGAAGGCGGCTTTTCTACTAAAGCATATGTTCATTTAATGTTAAAAGGAGTTACGTCAGAAGAAACAGATGTGCCGCTCGAGGCTGGGCAATACTTTATCTATGATGAACTTCAGAAAACTGAGGATGGCTTTGCTTTTCGCGTTTTATTTGATTGTCCAGAATCACAATGGACCATTACGATGAAGGAAGTCGATGCCAGAAGTTTCTATCGCCCAAAGCAATATTCTCTACTATATGATGAAGATCAGTTTGAATCCACATCTCTTGAAGAATACGTTTCAGAGCTGAATCCTGATCACCGCTATTGGCTTTTTACACCTGATGCTGAGATTGAAATAAAAATGAATTCAAATCAACTGCATATTGATAATGGATCATTGGAAATGACCGATGATGAAATTCTTATTACCACTCCGAAAGGACAGTTTACATATGATATCGACCATTACACCCCCCTGCGGTTTATCTACACCGATACATATGAGAATCCATATGAACAGCAAAATGAGCCTGTACCAGAAGACGAATTGGAGGATGCCGCTTTAAGTGATGATTTGGAATTACAAGTGCGTGCATGGAACACGATGTATCGTGGCCCTCAAGAATTTGCAGACATCATTAACACTGTTCTTAGCAAAATTGAAATAGAAGAAGAGAACGAAATGATCCTAACCGTATATGTAAATCATTTTTATCAAGAGGAAATTTTGAAAAGAGATGTTATAGAGAAATTCAAGGAACTAATTGAGTAGTCGGCTTTATTAGGGGAATTTTCACTAACTGAACGAGTCGATTATAAGCATGATCAGTAGACTGATACTTGCATTTTTAATGATTAGATTTAAGTCTTGAATAAAATACGATTTTAAATCTGAGTGAAATGAAGCGGAGGACAATCGATCCTGTGGGAAGTAGAGCAAAGGGTGAGACCTCGCTTGTCGAAGAAGCTCAGCTTCCTCCCCGCGGAAAGCGAGTGTCCGCAGCGCAATGGAAACGGGCTTGTTTTGAAAGCAAATATTTCGTATTTAGGGATGGGCATTTTAGATTGTTCCATCCTATCCTTACTTTCCTTCCTAAAAAAACACTCAATCCTCCACCACATCAATCAATTCTTCATAAATCTCCTCAAAATACGCTTCTAATAATCCAGCTAATTGATCGTCCAAACTGTAATATTCTGCATCAGCTTTTTCAATAACCTCATAGTATACAGTTTCTTCTACTTCACCATTTTCTAAGGAGATATGCAGCTTCCACATTTGCTCCCCGTATTTTTGAATGACCGCAGCATAATCATGGGCATTTATTTTCTCGAGACTCTCTATTAATTCTTGTACATATGCTTGAATTCCTACTTCTTTTATATAATCGGAAGTCCAATTAAATAAAATTTCATGCCCTCCGCTTTCCATTTCGGAGTAGTATTGAAATACCGTAAAAGCTTCTTTTGCTGTTTTGTTGTCTGCAGAATAGTCATATTCAGTTAAAGCAGAGATTACTGCATTCCAAATGTCATCTTTATGGGCAAGTTCCTTTTTACTCATTTTAGGCTTCATTATACTGGCTCCATTTCTTTTATATTGTAAAACTATTCATCCTGCTCAGAAATATCCTTTAAAACCCAAGGCAGCTTCACTTCAAAGCCTATTTGTAATACGGGAGACGAAAGATGATCGGGAATATCTAAAAGATCCATTTCAAATCCAATTGTTGTATCTCCAAGTGTGGCTGTATTTTCAGCATTCCAGGTCGAACTTGTGCAAAAGGGTCCTTTCAAAACTTTACCTGTGAGATGGTAATTCCCTATATATAATCGTTTACCATTCTCCACTGCTTCAAATTCAGATAAATGACTTGGTTTCAATGGATCAATGCCTAATTGTAAAAACAGCTCCATCACAGAACTGTTCAAATATTTACACGCATTTCTAAAATTTTCACAGTCCAAGCATATACAAATCTCTTGTTCTTGCTTATAAAATTCTTTTGTTTTGTCTACATCAATCTCTAAAACCCAGTGCAGGAACTCTATTCTTCTCATACAATCGATCTCATTTCTCTGCGTTTTAAGTTGTTGTTAAAATTGGAAAGCTTTTGGCTTACTCACTTTAAGAATAGCAAAAATTTCATGATTGGTCGATTGTTATAGTGCGACGAGATTTCTTAAATTTTCAAGCCCAAATCGATTCAGAAACTTGAAGAATGGCTCTCTCTTCTTCCCATGTTCAGCATAGATATCGAGTATGTTCTCAACTGCTTTATAAAGAATATCTGGTGTTAAATTCTCCATGAATAAAGTACCCACATGCGCATCTTTTCCTTTTGCTTTTCCACCAAGATATAAATGATACATATCCTTAATTTTCATGACGCCAATATCATTTACAAGCGGTTCTCCGCATCCAACCGGACATCCTGTGTAAGCTGGACGAAGAGTAAACGGAACCGGCTTTCCTGCAATGCGGTTATTTAACTCAATGGCTACAGGCATGCCTTCTTCTTCTGAACCTTTACAAAAGTTGCATGTTCTTAAGCTTTTTACATAGTTTCCAACCGGGTAACAGGACAATCCAACCTCCTGAAGCTTTTCCATAACTTCTTCAACCTTGCTTTCTTGAACCTCTATGTAAAGCTGCTGAAAGGTGGTTAACTCCAGTTCATCTTCATCATTCATGTATTCTGAAATGGCCACAAGCTGTTTAGCATTGAGTTTGGCTCCAAACGTTATTCCTCCGTTTATCGCCAGCTTTACTTTTTTCTGTGTTTCTTGCATTCTCCCTCTCCCCTTTATGAATGAAAGAGTAAACTGCGATTAGGCAGTTTACTCTTCATTTGTTTTTATAGTTTAACTCTCTGTAATCTCAAAGCATTTAACACAACAGATACAGAGCTGAATGCCATAGCTGCTCCTGCCACCCACGGTGCAAGCAAGCCGATTGCGGCAATAGGAATTCCGATTGTGTTGTAGGCAAATGCCCAGAATAGGTTTTGTTTAATATTGCGCATTGTTTTGCGGCTCATGAGAATCGCTTCCGCAATACTATTTAGGTCACCGCGAATAAGTGTGATATCAGCAGCTTCCATCGCTACATCCGTACCGGTGCCAATCGCCATTCCCACATCTGCTGTCGCAAGAGCTGGTGCGTCATTGATTCCATCTCCAACCATCGCTACTTTCTTTCCTTGCTCCTGCAGTTTTTTCACTTCTTCTGCCTTGCCTTCAGGAAGAACTTCAGCGATCACTGAATTGACGCCAACTTCTTTCCCGATCGCATCTGCTGTACGCTGATTATCACCTGTCATCATGATGACATTGATGCCCATTTCCTGTAAGCGGCGAATAGCATTGCGCGAAGTATCTTTGATTGTATCTGCAACAGCTACAATTCCTGCGTACTGGCCATTAATGGCTGCAAGCATCGCTGTTTTACCGTCGCTTTCTAACTGTTCCATTGTTGATAGAACTTCCTGAACATCAACGCCATATTGCTGCATTAGCTTCCGAGTACCAACGATTACAGCTTGACCTGAAATCGTTGCTTGCACACCATAACCAGGAATGGCTTCAAAATACTGAACATCTCCAAGTTCTATGCCCTTTTCCTGAATTCCCTGTACAATCGCTTCTGCTAATGGATGCTCAGATTGTTTTTCAGCTGCACCAATATAAGATAAAAATTGTTCTTCATCCTGGCCTTCCGCTGTTAAAACATCCGTTAAAACGGGTTTTCCGTGTGTAACAGTACCTGTTTTGTCAACCACAACAGTATCAATACCTTGCGTTTGCTCCAGATGTTCTCCACCTTTAAACAGGATCCCGAATTCAGCTGCACGTCCGCTTCCTGCCATAATAGACGTTGGTGTTGCTAAACCGAGTGCACATGGACATGCAATAACGAGCACGGCAATTAATACTTCCAATGCTGGCGTAAACTCTCCAGGCTGGACCCAAATAATCCAAACAAGAAATGTCAAAATGGCAATCCCTACTACGATCGGAACAAATATGCCTGAGATTTGGTCAGCAAGACGCTGAATCGGCGCTTTTGAACCTTGTGCATCTTCGACAACCTTGATAATTTGCGCTAGTGCTGTATCTCGGCCCACTTTTGTTGCTGTCATTTTAATGAAACCATTTTTATTAATAGTAGAGCCATATAAAACATCGCCTGTCTTTTTATCAACTGGCAGGCTTTCACCTGTCAGCATGGATTCATCTACAGCTGTTGTTCCTTCTAAAACTTCACCATCGACCGGGATTTTTTCGCCAGGCTTTACTAAAATGGTATCACCAATCACAACTTCTTCTAAAGGTACTTCTTTTTCTTCTCCATCACGTAAAACGATCGCTGTTTTTGCTTGAAGTCCCATTAGTTTTTTAATCGCTTCAGATGATCGTCCCTTTGCTTTTGCTTCGAATAATTTTCCTAAAAGAATGAGTGTGATTAACACTGCACTTGTTTCAAAATAAAGATGCGGACCATGATGTTCTCCAACCGAAACAATCGCCTGATAGACACTATAGAAGTAAGCGGCTGATGTACCCATTACGACAAGAACATCCATATTGGCGCTACCATTTCGAAGTGCTTTATAAGCACCAACGTAAAATTGCTTACCAATAATAAATTGAACTGGTGTTGCTAATAGCATTTGGAACCATGGGTTCATCAATAGATCAGGTACATACATGAAAGATGTGAATGAAAAATGAGCAAACATCGTCCATAGAAGCGGCAGTGATAGAATGGCAGATATAATGAATTTACTCTGCTGATTCTTAATTGCCTGTTCCCGATGATCCACTTGTTCTTTCCTGTCATCTTTCTTTTGGTGTGCACCGTAACCCAGTTTCTCCACTTTTCCAATAATGTCTCCAATGCTTACCTCAGATGGGTTAAATTCGACCGTAGCTTTTTCAAGTGCTAAATTGACATTTGCTGAGGCAATGCCCGCCATTTTATTTAGCCCTTTTTCAATCCTGGATGAACATGCTGCACAGGTCATGCCTGTAATTTCGAATTCTGCTTTTTCTTTTACAACACCATAGCCAAGTGCTGCTATTTTTTTCTCAAAATCTGCTTCACTTAATTTTGTTGGATCGTATTTAATGGAGGACTTTTCGAGTGCTAAGTTGACGTTTGCAGACTGTACACCCTCCATTTTGTTTAAACCTTTTTCAATACGGGTCGCACATGCTGCACATGTCATACCTGTAATTTGTATATTAGCTTCTTTTGCTTCATTGGCTAGAGAGCTCATACCTTTCACCTCACATACCTAACAGGGGTATATTTTCATTAAAATGAGAGAGTGCTATAGAAGCACTCTTATTATTCTACGTCATATCCTTGATCATCAATCGTCTCTTTGATTTTTTCAAGAGAAACTTGTGATTCATTATAAATAACTTCTACTTGCGCAT
The DNA here is from genome assembly GCF_900166665.1 of Cytobacillus gottheilii. Lineage (GTDB taxonomy): Bacteria > Bacillota > Bacilli > Bacillales > Cytobacillaceae > Cytobacillus > Cytobacillus gottheilii_A. The sequence continues at coordinate 3,820,454 of NZ_LT800494.1, forward strand.
CATCTAATTTTACAGTTACTTGTTCAACACCTGTTAATTCACCAACACTGCCTTCTACTGCTTTTACACAATGTCCACATGACATTCCTTGTACATTTAACGTTACATTTTTCATAATTATTCTCTCCTTAACATGATGTTATATTTATACTATATACACTATAGGGGTATACAAAACCTAAAAAATATATTTACTTTTTCATCAATTTTTGAACAGTTACTACAAATTCATCTAATACGTCCAGGTCACCTTCTGAAAGACGGTCGACCACACAACCTTTTAAATGGCCTTCTAGTAAAATTTTGGCCACACTGTTTAGCGCTGATTGAGTCGCAGCTAGCTGTGTAATAACATCATCACAGTAAACATCCTTCTCAATCATGCCTTTGATGCCTCGTATCTGACCTTCAATGCGATTTAAGCGGGAGGTTAGATTCTTTTTAACCTCTTCAGAATGATGACTTCTTCGGTCAGAGATTATATGACCAGTATCACAACATGAATTCTCCAATACTAATCCCTCCTAACTTATACTCAGAATAACATACCCCTAAAGGGTATGTAAAGAGAAAAATCTCGGTTATTATTTATACTTATTTTCCATATGTAAATGATGTTTTCTTAATCTGCAATATAAATATCAGGGTATAACTTTCTCCTCCGACAGGAGCATAACCAGAAACAAGAACAATGGATATTGAATTCTCTTCGGCTTTGCGTTGCACATTTATCATTTATGGTTGAAAAAAAGACCCCTAAATAGGGCCCGTGAATATATTTCTACCAAAGACCAATCAATTTCCACCATGCTGAACCAACTACCCCAAAGACAACAATATAAAATACTAACAATTGAAATCCAATTTTCCACCAGGTCCTTTGCTCAACATATCCTCCTGCAAAGAAAACAGCTGCTGGTCCAGAGGCATAGTGTGTCATTGTCTGATTAACAGCTGAAGCAAATGCAAATACTAAGCCTGCTAGGTACGGTGGTGCTCCTATTCCGATCGCCAATCCTAAGAAAATAGGATACATTGTTAATATATGAGTTGTTCCACTTGCAAAAGCATAGGCTGAAAAAGCATATAGCGGAAATAAAATGATCATGCCTATAATCCATGAAATTCCATCAAGAGTACTGGAAACAGTAACAGCGAATGCATCAAAAAATTCTAACTTAGCCAAATTATCAGCTATTCCGTACATTCCGCCCATCCAAATCATTGTATCCCAAGCACTAGTCTGACTCGTAACATCCTTCCAATTAATGACACTAGTGATCAACATCGCACATACCGCAGTTAAGCCTACGGTTGTGGCGTCAATCCCTGTAATTGTTGTAGTTGCCCAGCCAATAATGGTAAGAAGAAGGATGATCCCTAATACCTTTTCTTCCTTTTTCATGGGTCCTAGCTTAGCAAGCGCTTCATCTGCAATGATCTTTGCTTGCGGCGTCTCTTTCATTTCAGGTGGATAGAGCTTGTAAACCAGCCATGGGATCATTACTAGACAGATAACACATGGGACGATGGATGCGGCTAACCAGCCAATCCATGTCATTTCAATATTGGCGATCTGAGAAATAAACCCGATAATCATAAGATTTCCAGCCATCCCTGTCAGGGTTAAACCACTCGTTATATTCTCTGTTTGTACGACCGTTTGGATTAGGTAAGCGCCGATTTTCCTTGGCTTATGATCGGGAGTGGACCCCGAAACCTCCGAGATACTTCTAACGATTGGATACATGATTCCACCAGATCGTGCAGTATTGGAAGGTATAAATAAACTTAATACAAGATCTCCAAGGGAGAGTGAATACCCTAAACTCAATGAAGTTTTTCCGAATCTCCCCATTAATAGGTAGGCTATTCTTTCACCCAATCCTGTTTTTAGTAAGCCGGCAGAAAAAATGAAAGCGGCAACAATTAACCAGATAACACTGGCAGCAAACCCACTGATTGCCTGCCCAATGTTTAATATTCCTGTAATAACTGATATGACGATAGCAATGAAGGTTACAGCACCAGTTGGTACGGGCTGTAATATAAATCCTACTACCGTTGCAAAGAAAATCGCAAATAAATGCCAAGCATCTTCACTAAAACCTGCAGGAGTAGGATAGAACCAAATTGCTGCACCAATGAGAAAACAAATTGCGAGATAAATAAAGCGTTTGTATGTCTTAAAAAAACCATCTGGCTTCTTCTGTTCTTCTACATTAGGTTTTTGCTGTGGCAAAGCCATTGAAATCCCTCACTTCCTATAGATTCAACTCCCGTGACGACTACAATTGTTGCGGTGAATTTACAGGCCAGCTCGGTTTTTGTCCTGATAGTACTCTGTCTATCTCCATCGCTGCATGCAAGGCCATTCTTGCCATACATTCTTCTGTATTAGAAGCAATATGAGGAGTAAGGATGACATTTTCTAAATCAAATAATGGATGATCCATCGGCAGCGGTTCTTGGGAAAAGACATCTAAAACGGCACCTCTGATTTGCTTATTCTGCAATGCGCTGATCAGCTCAGGCTCATTCACAATTTCTCCTCTTGCAAGGTTAATAAAGAAAGCTGATTCTCTCATTAAACTGAATTCTGTTTCGCCGATACTATTCTTTGTTTCATCCGTTGAAGGGAGATGCAGTGTAACAATGTCCGCTTGCTTAAATAGTTCTTCTCGATCGACAATTTTAATATTTGGGAATCCTTCCACACTGGATGAAACAAACGGATCATAAACCAACACTTCCATATCAAAGGCATCCGCTTGTTTAGCAACCATCTTGCCGATCCTTCCAAATCCAAGAATCCCTAATTTTTTTCCTTCTAAATCCATTCCTTTATGCTGATTTTTATAAAAGAAATCTCCTTCTCGCATTTTTTGGCTTACATCGATAATATTTTTGGCGGCTGTAAGGATAAGGGCAAATGTAGTCTCTGCAACGGTTTTTGCATTAGATAAAGGCGTGTTCGTTACCCAAATGCCTAAATCAGCTGCAGCCTGAATGTCCACGTTATCAAACCCTACGCCATGCCTTGCCACAATTTTGACATTTGGCAGCGATTCTAAAATTTTCCGGTCAACGACAGAGGTTCTTAACAAGACCGCATCTGCGTCCTTACCTTCTGCTATCACCGTAGCCTCATCCGTTCCAGATCCAACCTTCACCTCATAGCCTTTTTCCAGTAAAAAATCTTTTCCTTCTTGAGCAATATCTTGTGGAATTAGTACTTTATAGTTCATCAGTTTTGCCTCCTCATTATTATTGGTGTGATTTTAAAGGGATTCCTGTGCAGCCATCTCTAAGATTAGGTTTCTTTCATATTCCATTTTTTTCTGTATCTCTTCTTTTCCTCCGCAAGAGTATTCGATTCCGCAGAGAATGGTCGGCGGGAAGAGTTTTAATATACTTTCAATATTTATATCTCCTGATGCAATATCAGTAGATTCATAGCCTGTTTCTGTCTTCTTCGCATTTTTGATATGAACATACGCTACATAAGGAAGCAGATTGTTTACGCTTTCAAATACGTCCTCTTGAATGACATGAAAGTTTCCAATATCAAAGGTTAATCCAATTGGTACATTCAATTCCTTTGCCTGTTCCATAAAAGTTTTAAGTCTAGGAGAATTACTTTTTTCTTGATTTTGATCATTCTCAATTAACAGCCTGATCGCAGGATACGTATTGATTACCTGTATTAGCTGCTGTGCTTGTTCTGGCAGAAATGTATGGAGCTTTCCAAGGTTGAGTTTGACTTGCGATGAGTTCAATAAGGCAGCTTCTTTAAAATACGTCTCTAAGACAGGATTCAATTCTGAGTCTTTAAATAGTTCATCCGGGACTGAATAGTAAAGATTTAGGTTTTGCTCTTCTGCAGTCACTGCAATTCTTTTAATCTCTTCTTCGCCTGCTTTTACATATTCTCTGCGGATTTCAACATCCTGATAACCTGCTGCTTTAATTTCTTGGAGTACGTCGAGTTGAGTAAGGGTTGGATACTGTGAAAAAACTTGCTTGTAAGCTAACGTATTTAACACGATTCTGCGTGACATATGGCCACTTCCCTTCCAATTTTTTGAATGCTTCTGCTTTCTAAAAAGATTGATTTAGGAAAAATCCACCTTGCTTCCTCTCTCCCGCTCACCTCCATATTCATGGTTTCAGTTACTAAAATTCACATGATTAAGAGACTAGAAATGTCATCTTTAAATTAAGCTGCCATGTGTAATAATAGTAGTTTTTGTGACATCATTCACAAACTTTCTAAAAATTAGAACCTGATGAAGATCAATCAGGAGTATTTCTTTTGATGACTTATTATAGAGATCGAACAAGTTTGTGATTTCATTCACAATATTGTTTAAGCGTTGGTTATTCTTTACAAGTTCATTGTATATGTGCATAACATAGAAATCATCGGTCAAAGGAACAAGGATTACTTTATATTTTTGTGCAAATACAAAGTTTCTGAATGGAAATATCTTATTTAAAGAGTTTCACCCTATCTGCCATTTTACAAAAAGCCGCAAAGTTTTATTGAAAAAAATAAAAAAAGTCCCTCATAAGGGACCAGTGAACAACGAGTTACCAAAGCCCTAATACTTTCCACCAGAAAGAGCCGACTAGCCCAAATACGATTAAATACAGGCAGACAAGCTGCAAGCCTAGCTTCCACCATATTTTCTGTTCAACAAATCCTCCAGCAAAGAAAACGGCTGCTGGTCCAGATGAATAGTGAGTCATTGATTGAAAGATTGCCGATGAAAAAGCAAGGACCAAACTTGCCAAATAAGGAGGAGCACCCAGCCCAATAGCAAGACCTAACATAATGGGATACATAGCTAAAATATGAGCTGTTCCGCTGGCAAATGCATAAGTGGAAAACACATAAATCAGCACTAGCAGGATTAGAGCTGGCACCCATGAAACTCCTTCCAGAGCACCTCCCACATTGTTGGCAAAAGAATCAAAGAACTCTAATTTAGCTAAATTATCAGCTAAGCTATACATCCCGCCCATCCAAATCAGTGTATCCCAGGCATTACTTTGATTCGTAACATCCTTCCAGTTAATCACATTTGAAATCAGCATGGCACATACGGCTGCCAACCCTATTGTAGTTGCGTCAATATTCGTCAGATTTGTTGTTGCCCAGCCTGTAATCGTTAAAATTAATATTATTCCTAAAACTTTTTCCTGCCACTTCATCGGGCCAAGTTTAGCCAGCGCTTTTTCTGCAAGGACTTTTGCTTCTGGTGTCTCTTTCATTTCAGGGGGATATAACTTATAAACAATCCAAGGAATGAACAGCAAACAGATAAGGCAAGGAACAATCGCAGCTACGAACCAGCCAATCCAGCTGATCTCCACATTTGCAATCTGTGATATAAATGCAATAATGATCAGGTTTCCAGCCATGCCGGTTAACGTTAAACCGCTCGTGATGTTTTCTGTCTGCATAACCGTTTGAATCAGGTAAGCCCCAATCTTTCTTGGGCGTTTATCTGGCGTAGAGCCAGTTACCTCAGAGATACTTCTGATAATCGGGAACATTATACCTCCAGATCTCGCTGTGTTAGAAGGAATAAATAAACTTAATAGAAGATCACCGAAAGAGAGCGAATAGCCTAATCTTAGTGAATTGCTCCCAAACTTTTTCATTAATAAGTACGCGACCCTCTCACCTAATCCTGTTTTAATTAAGCCTACTGAGAAGATAAATGCTGATACAATTAGCCAAATAACACTTGCAGAAAATCCGCTCAATGCTTGATTGATTTCTAGTATACCTGTTGCAACGGTCATCACTAAAGCAAGAACGGCGACTACTCCATTAGGCACCGGCTGCAGCATAAATCCCATTGCTGTACTGGCAAAAATGGCGAATAGATGCCATGATGCCTCACTAAAACCACTTGGCGCCGGATAAATCCAAATAGTTGCGCCAATCGTGACGCAAAGTGATAGCAGAATGAATTTTTTGTTTTTATTATAAAATCCTTTGGGCGGAGTTTTTTCAACTACTTCTAGCTTTTTTTGCGGAATGGCCATTTGTAATCCCTCACTTTTTATTTCTTTATTTTTCACTCCGGACTTCTTGTTTTAACTACGACGAGAGTTTGTGATTTTTTTCACATAAATAACCAATATATATTAGAGTAAAACTACTGGCTGCCTACTATTTGAAATAACTTACAATTTAATGATACAACTGAGCAACGGTGAAATCATCGGACATTTACACAAAAATCACTGTGTATTTTTGTGCATTTAGAGGCCGCAGGATCGCATATATACCGTGGCTCTTCTCTGGACCATTGTTGTTTTTTGTGATCAAGATGTATACTTATCTGACTTTTTCTTTTGGCCTTCAATATGAAGGAACCAGTGAAAAAATAAGCGGAGATTTGACCCCTTATTTTCAAAATTGAACTATTTTCGGACGAAATAAGCGGAAAATTTCCGGTTATGTTGAATAAAATCACTCATTTGTACGTTTTTCGGATAGATAGACGGAATTTCTCCGTCATTTAAGCAGTTTATAAGTGATTTTACGATTTAAGCGGAATTCTTCCGCCTATTATAAGATTTAATCATTCTGTATTTTTATAGAGAAGATTTAATCAATATGACCGTTCAAGATCATCCTGATCCTGCTATAGCAAAAGTGCTAGAGGAAGCAATTGGAGGACAATTCTGAGAAAGGAGAACCATGATGCAGTCTTCTTTCCTGAGTGCCCATTTCAGAGGAAAAGCAAAGCAATACCGTGAGTCTAAATGATTTAAACAATTAATATAATTACAAACAATAAAGAGGCCTCCAATGCAAACAAATTGGACAGCCTCTTCATTTATTTCTCTGCTAATAGGATTTCCTCTTTAAGGATTTCCATAAATGCTTCTTGTTCCTCTAAAAACGGTGTATGTGCAGAGTTTTCAAACGTATACATTTTTTTATAAGGTGCTGTGATGCTATCAAAAAATCGCTTTGCTTCTTTATAAGAGGTTTGATAATCATATTTTCCCTGCACAACGTATACCGGTATTTTAAAATCATGTGCAAGCTCAGCCACATCGAGCTTCGCAAGCTGTTCTGCAAAGGCTTCATAGCTAGTAAAAATCCCCTTTGGAATATTCAGCTTTTCTTGCCAGGTATAGTTTTTACAACGAAATAATTCTACTAAACTTTTCATTTGTGAGTAATCACTTCTCTTCATCCCTCCTCCGTATTTGATTAAATAACGGCTGAACACCTTCCGATACTGGTGATTCTTATAAAAATACTCATCAATCAGTACCTTTCGAATTTCCTCTTCTGCCTTTTGGTCGCCTCTCTCAATTGCCGTTTCCAAAAGGAATTCCACCGTATCTGCATTCGATTGCAGATGCCTTCCCATTTGACCTGCACCAACATAGGCAATAAAATGCTCAGGATAGGTGCTGGCTAAAATAGCGCCTATTAATGTACCCCATGAATGCCCAAATATATAAATTTTTTCTTTGCCGTATTCCCTTTTTAAAAAAGCAGTAACGACTAGTGCATCTTGAACAAATCGTTCAATTGTCAATGTTCCCTGCGTTTTTGAATTGAAAGACATGCCCGATGCCCGCTGATCCCAGTAGCATACAGTTACATAGTCACTCCAGTTTAAACCAGCAGACTGAATCATCGGATATTGCGGGTAGCCTGGTCCTCCATGCAGGTACAGCATAACTGGGTGATCGGGATTTGTACCTTCGATAAACATGCCGTGTTTGTGCCCATCTATTGTGAGATATTCTTTTCTAAAGAAACGTTTTGATGCTAATTTATTCATGCTGACACCGCCCATCAGAGAGTTTTATAATAGAGCAATCCATAAGCATAAAATACAGGCTGCAGCAGATAAAGGGGTCATAACATATTTCTCTTTTTTACTTACAGAGAACAGATTTCCGATAGAGTTTAATGCTAAAAAAATGGCAATGACCCAAACAAATACATGTGTTGAAAAAGGGAATATACTTTTTAAAACAGATGAATGCTGTAAAAGAATCCATGCAAATAAAACTAAAATGACGGCATTCCCTATACTCACAAAACGCCATTTTTTCGGCAGGACCTTATGAAAGCCGCCAAGAGCAAACTCACCTAACGGAAAACCAAGTGCCAGCAGCACCTGAAAAATAGCGATCAAGAGAAAAAAGACTGCAACCGTTATGGATAAAACAGTAACCACTAACTGAACACCTCCTACCGTAATTTATACGTTTAAGCGGGGGTTCATGACTGAATTTTTGTTATGTTTTTCTTCAATGGACTTATTTTCTTTCTTGTTTTTCAATATCCTAATGTACAATGATATAAAGTACTGAGAGTGGAGTGATTAACGATGAATATCAAGGATAAGGCAAAACAGCTTCCCTCTTCTCCAGGTGTATATTTAATGAAAGATTCATCGAATTATATTATTTATGTGGGAAAATCGAAAAGCTTAAAAAGCAGAGTGCAATCTTATATGAATCACTCTAAGAATCATACAAAAAAGGTTGAGAGATTAGTTGATCACTTAACAGACTTTGACTATATTTTAACGGATACTGAATTTGAGGCTTTCATACTTGAGTGTGAATTAATTAAAGAACTTAAGCCGACCTATAACAGAAAGATGAAAACACCAAAATCTTACTCTTATCTAAAAATTCAACGGGATACACACTCCCCGTCTATTAAGCTGACAAATACAAAAAACAATGATGATGGCTCCCTTTACTTTGGACCTTATACCGGCCAAAGAACTATAGAAAATGCATTAAACGGGATGAAGCTATTTTATAAAATTGATTGTAATCATCCAATGAATCATCGTACACCCTGCTTTAACTACACAATTGGCAAGTGTATGGGAATATGTTTTAAAAGCTCAGCAATGGAGGAATATCGGAGAATTCTAGATAAAATCATAGATTTACTCCACGGAACAGATACGAAGATCCTTCAGGAGATGGAAGAAAAAATGATTGAAGCGGCAGCAGACTTTCATTTTGAAATGGCTGCCGAGATTAAAACATGGCTGAAATCTGCTGAAATTTTATATAAAAAAGGACAGGTTCTTCAATTCACAAATGAAAACAATTATATCCTCGTGATGGAATACTTAGAAGAAAACAAGATGAAACTGTTTTTAATCAGAAGAAATAAAGTGCTGTACAAACAGATATATGACTTAAGAGAAGAACATCTTAAACAATTGATCCTGACCCATCTTCACCCTCATTTGAAAACAGAATCACTGCCAGCTGTGGAAATAAATCAGGATGAGCTGGATGAAGCGCAGATTATCTATAGTTATTTGAATAGCAATGCCTGTGAATATGTCATTGTGCCTGAGCAATCGCTGTATGGCAGAGTGGAAAACGGTGTTGAGCAAGCTGTTCATAATTTGTTGTATTCCAAGACAACGGAAGTGAACTAGTTTATTTTATTGCAGTAGTACGTGATTTCCACTCCATAGTACTTGCTTTCCGGCGGGGCTCGTGCTGGGCCTCCCAGAAACGCATTTAAGAAATAAAGCTTCCGTGTGATACGATGCCAATTCTTTTGCAATACTTATTAACCAAGAAGATTTCTATAGAAAAATTCTCTAGACTCTCAGATGGAAGTCCTTGTCTTCCTGAAATCGGTATATGAATGGGACACACGCCTCACAACAAAGGACTACCTTCAAAAAAAGACCAAACCCCAATAAGGTCTAGTCTCATTCTATGTATGGAAATAATAATCTGCCAGCCATTAATGAATATCACGTTTCTTAAAGTTACCACCTTTTACTTCGGCCACATCGTATACAGCTACGAAGGAATTCGGGTCGATTTCATAGATGATTTCTTTCATTTTGCTATCTTCTAAGCGGTTGACGATACACGTAATTTCTTTGAATTTTTCATTTGTATAACCGCCCAGCACTTCATTATAAGTTGCACTGCGACCTAAGCGATCTCGAATCGTTTCAACCATGATTTCTGGTTTGCTGGTAATAATTTTGTACGTTTTAGAACCGCTTAAACCTTCCTCAACGGCGTGAATAACTTTCGAAGCAATATAATAAGCAATCGCAGACATAAAAGCACCTTGAAGGCCAAAGACGAATGAAACAACGATAAAAACAAACATATTTAAAAATAAAATAAGATCACTTGTACCAAACGGCAATTTCCTGGACAGCAAAACTGCCAGCATATCGATGCCATCCAAGGCACCGCCATTTCTTAAAGCCAATCCCATTCCAAACCCAATCACAATACCGCCGATTACCGTTACCAGCAGTGTATCTCCATCAATAATAGGAGATATATGGTGCATCAGAAATGTCCCAAATGCCAAAGATGCAATTCCAAGGACAGAATAGATTGCAAAACTTTTCCCAATTTGTTTATAGCCGAGGAATACAAACGGAAGATTTAAGATGGCAATTAAAACACCTAAAGGTATCCCCAAAAGCTGTGATCCCACAATACTAAGACCCGTTACACCACCATCTGATACAAAGTTTGGAATCAAAATGGCTTCCAGCCCATACGCCGTAATAAAGCCCCCGATTACAACCGCTAATCCTCTTAATATTTTTTTCAACATATTGCTTTTTTTCTCTGGAGTCATTTTTTTGCTCATTGGATTTTCCCTTTCTCATTCACATTTCTCTTTTTACTTTACACATTTTCAAGTAGTATTGCTAGCTGTTTTGATTGTGGGAATGTACAAGGAGAACACAATGTATCCTTAACTGTTAGTAAGATTTTACGTGAAATTTATCTTGCTTCAGTAATACTTGCTTATAACCATGTGTCCTTTTCAATCAATCTAATACAGTATTTTCCGTGATTCCCTTCCTTTTTGCGTAATGACGATCCCTCTAATCAATTTATAGGCAAAGAAGCCAAATATTGCTCCGAGTGTATTTAGGATTACATCATCAATATCAAATTGCCCTAGTTGCAGAGCAATTTGTAAGACTTCAATTGTAAAGCTGATAATAGCTGCTGCAGCTAAAATTTTTGTGAATCTATTATATCTTCTAAATAATATAGGAAGAAAGACGCCCAATGGCAAGAAGATTAGAATATTTCCTATTGTGTTATTGATGATTATATCCATATTAAAATGATCAGACCCTGTTATATATGTAAGTGTATTTTTAAATGGAATAATGTTTGAATTCCACTTCAAATACTCAAGATATCCGTCTGAATGTATTGGATCAAAGACATATCTGTTAAATGTATCACCATTAATGAAATAGTCTGTAAGCACAAAACTAATTCGTTGCATAAGCAAAATAAATAAAATAGCAAAGGAATACAGGAGAAATACAACCCACACACATCTCATAAATATCTTATGAAATGGAAAGATGGAAGCTTGCAGCCCATTTGTTAGCTGCTTTTCTTCCCCAAAGCTTTCAATCGCTTTTTGTACCGCTACTGGATTTGAATAACCTTGATCGATGTACTCTTGTTGTAATAAGTTGAGATGATCGCTCATCTCATCCTTGATTTCACGTTTCTCTTCTTCATCACAATTTAGTTGTTTTACAATTTTATCAATATAGGCTTCGATTTTTTTGTCCAAGTCATCCCCTCCGAACATCTTTTAATTAAATTGTTTATTTGGTTCCATTGCTCTAATTTTTTTCTCAAAACGGTCTTGCCATCATTGGTGATTCGATAGTATTTTCGTCTTCCGCCAATCTCTGAACTTCCCCAATATGATTCCAGCCAGCCTTTAATTTCTAAACGTTTTAATGCTGGATACAATGTTCCCTCACTCATGTTATAAAGCTCATCACTGTTTTCCTTTAATGTTTTCACCATTTCATAGCCGTACATATCCTTTTGATTCATGAGAGATAAAAGTAAAATATCAATACTTCCTTTCATGATCTCTTTATCCATTTATTAACCTCCATCTTGACTTCCTTATTTACATCGTATCACTAGGGTACATCGCATTACAAGGTTAATATGGATTTTTTATCCATACTTCACAAAAAAGAGAGTACCACACGTTAGTGAATACTCTCTGCACCCACCAGATATATATCCTAGTGGTAGTTTCTGAACAAAATGCTTTTTTAGCGATGCACATCTCAAATGATCAATTCATTTTGCAATTTCAAATTCAGTACCTTGTTTATCAGTTCTTGCAGAACACCTGAAAAAAGAAGAATCACCAGTGTTAAAAAGAGGATTGCCAGACCCATTAATGCCACACCAGGATGGAGTGCATTTTGAGTTACAAGTAAGAGCATTCCTATGACATAGATCATGCTAATTGTACCTGCACAGTGTTTAATTATGCCTAATGAATGTACAGCTGATTTTGAAAAAGCCTGTTTGTTAGCTAAATGGTTCAACAGTTTTAATGCCTGATATAGCGCAAAGAAAAATGGTATAGCTGTAACGTACAAACCAATCAAAACCGGATACTGCAAATAGGACAACTCAGGATTCCCAGCTGCAGCTTGCTGTGCAAGTGATGGTAAAGCAAAGATACATAAACAAAGGACTACAATTCCAATGATGTAAACGGCTCCCTTTAACAAAAAGATCTTTCCTTGTTTCATAACACACCCCACCTATTTCCTTTTTACTCATTTTATATAAAATTTTATTGTTTTTCAATAAATATTTATTTAATATCGTGATTCACTTCTTCTATCCATTGAGATAAGTATGAGGATTATTTCAGTTTTGATGTTTTGAATGGTTCCAATAAAAAAAGCAGGACCTGAAAGCGGCTCCTGCTTTTGTTTTTCTAATTTAGGTGGATTTTCCCTTAAGCAATCATTTCCAAGCTGACGGATAGGATTCATTCATTTTTTATTTTCCTCACCATAACTTGTTCTCCGAATCAGACACTGCCTCTCTTCTTTACCGCAATCCAAATCTCGCTATAAACATTGCTTCGATTAGACAAGTCACCTGTAAAAGAAATCTCAGGTGCTTCCACTAATTCGTAATCTGAAGACGGAAGCCATTCTGCCGCTATTTTCCCCCAGGTTTCTTGCATAGCTTTTGGGAACTCACCTGCTGATGAAAATATAGCCCAAGTTAGTTTTGGCACTTCAATTACTTCTAACTCATCAAAATCCGATTGACTGTCTGTTAGAACACCAATCATATGATCAAGGCTTCCCTTTTCCTCCATGCGCTCAGCATCAAAATGATAGGACGCATTTACGACTTGATGCGGCTCAAGGTTTGACAAGCTCCGCATTTGTTCTCTTTGCTGAGGTGTAATGCTTTGAGCTAATTTTATGATTTCCTGATTTTCTCCATGGAATTGAATCGAAACTCTCTTTTTCACACCAGCAATCTTAAAAGCTTCTTTTTGCTGTATTCGGTAATCCATATTGTTTCCTCCCTGAATCGTTAGTTGGAAGGAGAGCTTAGGAAATGCTTTAAGCATGTGTGTCTTCTTAACTTCTGAGGGATTGATTCCCGACCATTCCCTGAATGCACGTGAAAATCCATCCACAGATTCATATCCGTATTTGAAGGCAGTTTCTGTGACACTATTACCTTCATGCTGCAGATCAAAACTAGCGTTAGACAGCTTGCGATTACGCACATACTCCCCTAATGACATGCCGGATAAAAATGAAAACATTCTTCGAAAATGATAAATGGAGGTTCCTGTTATTTTTTCCACTACGGTGTAATCAATCTCATCATTCAAATTGGATTCAATATATTCTAATGCCTCATTCATTCTTTTCAGCATATCTTCTCCCCCTTCCTATTTTCATTATAAAAACGATTAAAGTCGGATACCCGATGGATCAGAAACGTTTTTTGTCGGATTTATTCTTTATTTTTAATATGTTTGATTACATATGCATAGTTATAATCTTCCTCATAGTGTTCTGGGTTACCCCATGCCCATTCCCCATTGTAAGCTCCTAAGTAGATTAATTCCCCATTGCGGATAATCATTTCAATTCCATGCTCCGGTTCCCAGTCACAGCCTCCTCCTAGGTGGATCACGGGGATGCTTTCATCTTCTGGTTCATCAATCTGGAGAGTGCCAAATTCAATGTACTTCAGGATCTCTCTGATCGCATTAACCTTTGGCGGTTCCTGCCCAACCATTTCACAGAAATCATCAGCATAAGCAATCGCCGCTCTGCAGACATCATTTAAAAGGTTATCATGTACAGAGTTTAAGGAATCAGCACAAAGGCAGGCATATTCAATGCTTACGTCCTCTGCAATCATGACCTCTAACTGCTGTTCTAACCATTTGCAAAACATATTTCCGTACATACCGTGTTCGTCTTTAATCAGATTCTCAATCATATTTATCATCTCCATTCTCATTAAATATCTGCCTTCAAAAATACACCTTTTTTATTAAAATAAGCATGAATGCGATGACCTCCAAATAATTCACCATCTCCATATTCGCAATAAATACCGTTCCTATTAATCTCGATATCTAGCAGAGTGATGGCTTCAGCAAACTCCTCTATTGTAGTATCATACACACCTGCATCCACAGCATCCCAATCCAGATTTTCATCGTTTTCATCATATTCAAACCAGTGCTCGTTTTTTAAGTCAATGAGCTCTTGTGCGATTTTTTGCTTTGCTTTTTGGTTAAAAGCTTCTAAATTAGTAAACAGTTTTTCTGCTATTTTTATATTTCCTCCTATGTCAGCTTCTGTTGAGATGGACCAATGGATGGTGCTCAAATGATGTTCATAGCACTTAAATCCTTCGCTGTATGTAAACATACCGATTGCTGGGATTTCTAGCTTCCTCTCCACGTTATCACTCCTTCTTTTTATTTTATTGTATGTGAAGGATTTATTTCCATTATTCAGGAAAAGAAAAAGAGTCTAATCACATTGTTTAGACTCTTTGAAATAGCTCTCATATAATTTTTGAAATGCAGTTTCCCTATCGGTTTCAAGCAAAAAATCATCACTGATAATATGCTCCAGCAAGCGGCTTTTCCATTCTGGGTCTCGAACATTTTCTAGAATAAATCGCCTTGCCTGTTGCAGAAACTCGAGATAGTTTTCATATCTTTTGTCATACGTTTGGGATAGCTGTTTTTTTATCTTTTTTGCGAGCTTGGGACTTGCTCCATCTGTCGAGACTGTTAATGTCAATTTTCCGCGTCTTACCAATGCAGGGATTTGGAAGTCAGATGAATGAGGATCGTCTATCATTAACACAAGCTGATTGTCAGATGCAGCCTGTTTCACCTCTTGATTCACCAATGGATTGTCTGTAGCGGCAATGATTATGAAAAAACCTGCTGCATCATCGTTTTCGAAGCATTTTTCTTTCCAGATGCATTTTTCCTCGGAGACTATTTTACTCAAACCAGCTGTCACTCGGGGGCTGATGATTGTCACCGCTGCACCTGCTTCTAAGAGTCCTGCTGCTTTTCGTTCGGCAATACCCCCGCCGCCGATGATGGCTGCACTCTTGCCTTTTAAGTTCATCATCATGGGATACAGCATCAGTTCTCAAATTCCCCTTTCATTCTTTTTACAACCAGTTCTGCAAGCTTTGAGTGAAACCCAAGCGGCTCACAGTGAATGACATCGGCAGAAACGCCTTCTGCCATTTCTTTCATTCTTTTTGTAAAAATACCGGTAAAAAGCAGATGCGGAATTGTGTATATCGTTTCATACCCTGACTCCACAACATTCTGCAGTTCTTCCTGGTAGTCCGGACTGCTTTCTTTTAGAAAACAGGGAAAAACATGCAGGCTATTTAATTCTGCTTTCAATAGATTACTAAGCTCTGATAGTTGGCTTTCGCTTTCCTTTATCCTGCTTCCATGTCCGACCAGCAGTAACGCTTTTTTGCTGTTATCTTCACTAAAATGCTTTTCCTGCACACGCTCTGCCAAAATTTTGGCAGCTAGCGGATCAGCTCCCAGTTCTCTTCCATACCGAATTAACACATATGGATAGCGTTCCTTCATTTTTGCAATCTCTTCCGGAATATCCTCTTTACCGTGAATACCAGCTAAAAGTAAAACAGGCATGACCAGTATCTCTGAAGCACCTTTTTCTACACATGCTGCAACTGCTTCTGAAATGGTAGGTGACGCATTTTCAAGAAATCCGACCTCCTGTATGTCTGCATTAATATGCGGTTTAACTTCCTGAATAAAGGCATGGAATTCTTCATTGCTGCTGGAGTTACGGCTGCCATGCCCGATATATAACACTGCTTTCATCGTGTCAGCTCCTTGCCCTGAGAAATCATCATGTGCAGCAGCTCATCAGCTGTCGGCTTTTCGGAAATTGTAATATGTTCATTCGTGAATTCCGAAGTAGCATTGCTGCTCTTTTTTCCCATACAGTATAGCATTTTCCCTTTTAAAAAGGAGACTGGATCAATGTTCATTTTCTTCGCCGCTGTCATCATTGTTGTAAATGCCGTGCTGCTCGGGATAATGACACTCTCTATCGCTGCGTCCTCAAACAGGCGGTTATATATTGGGAAATAGCTTTCGTCTATGATCATTTCATGTGTATAAAAGTAATGGGCATTTTCATATACCTGTTCTATGTTTTTCTCGCCAATGACTAACAGTTGATTTTGATTTATATCGTCCGGCATATTTGATGCCATAATACCGAATTGTACAAGCTTTGCGATCGACTTGCTTGAGGCGCCATACACATTCCTTGGGATAGAGCGAATGTCCAGTTTTTCCTCTTTTAAAAGGGCAAAGAAATCATCCACACTTTCTGGAGATGTAAATAAGATGTCATTGTACTCGCTGAGATTTGGCAGTTCCGCTTTTTCCTTTTTTGCTTTCATTTTCGGAAATTCGATTACATCGGCACCAAGTTCACGCAGCTTATTAGCGATTCCGCTTTCTGTCACTCCAGATCGGGCAAGCAGAATCTGTCTTCCGTGCATCGGTTTCTTTTCAAACCAATTTAATTTTTCTCTTAGTTTCACAATCTCACCAACTAGTGTTATCGCTGGATTTAAGAATTGCTGTTCTTTTGCAAGTTCTGCAATGGTTGCAAGAGTGCCTTCTAGCGTTTTTTGTCTTCCGTACGTGCCCCACTGAATTAAAATGACTGGTGTTTCAGATGGTTTTCCGTTTCCTATTAAGTTTTCGCAAATGAACGGAAGGTTTTTAATCCCCATATAAAAGGCAATCGTATCAATACCTTGAGCAAGCCCATTCCAATTGATGCTTGGTTTGCCGTCAGGTGATTTGTCATGAGCAGTCACCACAGCAAATGATCCTGCATACGCCCGGTGTGTAACAGGGATGCCGGCATAAGCAGCAGCTGCTATGCCGGAAGTGATTCCAGGTACAATTTCATATTCTATTTCATTGAGAGCAAGCTCTTCTGCTTCCTCACCTACCCGGCCAAAAACAGAAGGATCTCCTCCTTTTAAGCGAACAACTGTTTTTCCTTCCAATGCTTTTTCAACCAGCAAACGATTGATGGTTTCTTGTCTTAAAATATGGCGATCCGGCAGCTTGCCGCTATAAATAAATTCGCAATTTTCCTTGGCTTGCATTAATAATTGCGGGTTCAGCAATCGATCATAGAGAATGACATCAGCCTTGGTGATCGCTTCCATCCCTTTTACTGTAATGAGTTTCAGATCCCCCGGTCCTGCTCCGACTAAAAATACCTTCCCTTTGTTCATCATGCTTCACCCTTTCCGTTAATCCAGCAAAATATAAATCTTATTACCCTCGACTTCCACTTCATACTTTTTTACGCTTCCGGTATCTGGATTTTGCACGAATCCGTCCAGCAGCGAGATTTTCCAATCATAGAGCGGACAGAAAACATAATGCCCGCTCACAAGCCCCTCCGATAAAATCCCGCCTTTTGGATGGGGGCTCCTATTTTCTATTGCATGCACGTCACCATTTGAAAGTTTGAATAATGCGATATTGAAATCGCCAACCGCTACGGGCTGCCCCATCTGTTCGTATAGTTTGGAATATGGATAAACTTCAATTTTTCTCATTTGGTCATCCCCCCTTAAACTAGCTCTACTTCTTTAGTAGAGTAGTATTTTTCATTTACTTTTTGATCTTCTATCGCTTGCTTCCACGGCTCATTGTAGCGCTGTAATGTTTGGTCAAGACGATCATTCAGCTGTTCTCGTATATTTTTATCAGCCAAGTGAGCTTTTACATGATCTAAGCCAAGTCTTTCAAGCCATGTTGAAGTCCGTTCCAGATAGTTTGCTGTTTCACGGTAATACTGCAGAAATGCGCCGGAGTATTCCATTACCTCTGCTTCAGTTGTGACAGTCCACGCCAGATCGCCTGCACGCAGATCTGTACCGCCGTTTCCACCGACATAGATCTCCCAGCCGCCGTCAATTCCTACATATCCTAAGTCTTTAATGCCTGATTCTGCACAGTTTCTCGGGCAGGCAGATACGCCCATTTTCACTTTATGAGGTGTATCAAGGCGTTCAAATTTCTTCTCAAGCTCCATCCCGAGCGACATGGAATCCTGCGTGCCAAAGCGGCAGAACTGAGAGCCGACACACGTTTTAACTGTTCTTAATGTTTTTCCGTACGCATATCCAGATGGCATATCAAGCTCCTGCCATACTGCGGTCAGGTCCTCACGTTTTACACCAAACAGGCCAATTCTCTGTCCTCCTGTTAACTTCACAAGCGGCACATTGTATTTTTCAGCGATTTGGGCGATTTTCATTAAATCTTTTGCATTCGTTACGCCGCCATACATCCGTGGTACAACAGAGTAAGTGCCATCCTTTTGAATATTTGCATGCATTTTTTCATTTACAAGTCGTGAATCGCGGTCATCTTGATAAGCATCCATATGAACCATGCCAAGGAAGTAATTGATTGCCGGTCGACACTTACTGCAGCCTTGCTCCTGCTTCCATTCGAGTACGTTCATCACTTCTTTTACAGTCGATAACCCTTTAGTGCGGATTTCTTCTACTACATCATCACGGCTGAGGTCTGTACAGCCGCAAAGCGAATCTTTTGCAAGAGAGGCATCAAAACTGTCGCCAAGTGTATGCATTAGAATGTCATTCACAAGCGGTTTACAGCGTCCGCAGGATCTGCCGGCATTTGTGCAGCCGGAAACTTGGTTAAGCGTTGTTAAACCTTGAGTTTGAATCGCTTCAACGATGGTTCCTTTTGTCACACCATTACAGCCGCAAATCACTTCCTCAGCTGGGATCGAACCGATTTCCTCGGCTCCAGCTTCACCTGCTTGCTGTAAAAGAGAGATGTCTGTAAGGTCGGTAATTTCTTCTTTGGCCATCATCATCCGGAATAGCTTGCTGCTGTCCTTTGTATTTCCGTAAAGAACAATTCCTTTAATCCTGTTGTCACGGACAAGAATTTTCTTGTAAATGCCATCAAATTCATTGTGGACTTTGATCGCTTTTACAGATGGGTCATCCATTATTTCTCCAGCAGAATATAAGTCCACACCAGAGACCTTTAATTGTGTTGCTGTAATTGAACCTTCATAAGTACTTTCGCGTTTGCCAACGATTGTTTCTGCAAGCACTTTTGCTTGCTCATATAATGGAGCTACAAGACCGTATGTGACTTCCCGGTGCTCCGCACACTCGCCGACTGCATAAATATCAGGAATGCTTGTTTCAATATAATCGTTGACGACAATTCCGCGATTCACTTCCAGGCCGCATGCTGCTGCAAGCTCAATATTCGGTTTTATTCCAACAGCCATAACGACTAAATCAGCAGCTGTTTCGCTTCCATCTGTGAAACGAATGCCAGTTACCCGCTCTTCCCCGAGAATTTCTTCTGTCTGTTTTTCCATTAGGAAGTTCATACCCTGGCTTTCAAGTTCTCTCTGCAGCATTTGTGATGCTGTTGGATCAAGCTGTCTTTCCATTAGGTGCGGCATTAAGTGAACCACATCAACCGTCATGCCAAGATCAATTAGACCGCGTGCTGCTTCAAGTCCAAGCAGACCTCCTCCAATGACAACCGCTTTTTTATAAGACTTTGCCGTCTTGATCATTACTTCACAATCATGTATATCACGAAAACCAGTGACGCCCTGTTTGTCAGCACCATTTACTGGCAGAATAAACGGACTGGAGCCTGTCGCTATAATTAACTTGTCATATGCAGTGATGCGCCCATTGCTGCTCTCCACTGTTTTGCTGTCAGGATTGATTTTCACAATACTTTCGTTTGTAAATAGTTGAATATGATTCTCTTTATACCAATCCCAATCATTCATAATAATCTCTTCCACTGTTGTATCACCCTGCAGTACATGTGATAATTGAATGCGGTTATAGTTAGGATATGGTTCCTTTCCAAAAATCGTCATTTCAAATTCTTCTTTATTTAACTTAAGAATTTCTTCGATTGCTCTTACGCCCGCCATGCCGTTCCCGATCATTACTAACTGCTTTTTCATTTCATGACCTCCTAAGTTTGCTCAACATTTCACATATACAGTTGATAGGTTTCTTCTTTAGGTATATTGTTTATAGGTTTATTATACAAGATAAATAGATTTTATTGTGTGAAGAACTTCACAATATTTTATCTTTTTGGTTTTTGATTCACATTTTTGACACAGTCACAGTGACGCTACGAATTTTCTTGTTTCACAGGTAAAACCCTCCACTTGGATTTTCCCTACTTTTTCTATTAAACTATGAATAAACAATCTCTGTATGAAGGGAGAAAAACGATGGATTTTATTGCGATTGACTTTGAAATTGCCAATAACCGTCTGGACAGTGCCTGTTCAATCGGAATGGCATTTGTTGAAAACAACTCGATTATAGATGAAAAATATTATCTTATTCAGCCTCCAACATTGTTCATGGATCCTGGGATGGTGCGGGTGCATGGAATTACAGAAGATGATGTTAGAAATGCACCAACATTTGATGAAGTGTGGAAGGAGCTCCAGCAATATTTTCAAGGAGAGCATCTCATAATTGCTCATAATGCTCAGTTTGATATGAGTGTGCTGAAAAACTGCTTGCTCACATACAAACTGGATATTCCTGAATTCACTTATGCATGCAGTATTCCCATCAGCACATGTGCACTTGGCCGTGAAAGAGTCAGCGGCTCCCTTAAAGATCGAGCTGAACGCTTTGGCGTCCAATTAGATCAGCATCATCATGCTTTATCAGATGCAATTACATGTGCACAGCTTGTTATCAACTGTGTAAAAGCAAAAAGACGAAAATCACTGGAAACATTTTTAAGCACCTATCGTTCTGTCTCATTAAAGTCTTTTTCAGAATTAAAGCACCAAACTACTTTCGGTAAAAAAACGGCGGCACCAGCAAAGAAACGATTTGCCAGTGCTCCAGCGATTTCATCTATTACAACAAGCAAAACAGAGTTTGATGAACAGCATCCTCTTTACGGAAAACATATTGTATTTACAGGTGAATTAGCTGGGATGGATCGTGCGGAAGCCATGCAGCAGGTTGTGGATCATGGCGGATTGCTTAAAAGCGGCGTAACGAAACAAACCAGTTATCTTGTTGTCGGCACACAGGATAAAGCATTGGTTGGCAGTGCTGGCGTGAGCTCGAAGGAAAAAAAGGCGGCTGCACTCCAAGCAGAAGGTCTTCCGATTAAAATAATCAATGAAGATCACTTCCGAAAACTGATAGCTGGGCGGATGAGTTTGAGTTTTAAGCAGTCACAGTGACGCCTCGAATTTTCTTGTTTCACAGAATAAATCCCCCGTCGCTAAAGATCATAAAATAAGTACTCATAGAGAAAGAAAGCCGACATTAAATATCGGCTTTTCTTTCTCTTTGTACTATTCACCTTCCTCCTGTTTCATCAATAGCTTTTAATTGTATAAATCCAATATTATTACAAATAATATTAAACATACATAAAAGGTATAACTTTTAATCAGTCATATTGGGGGGGTAATGTTGGAAAACAGTAGCCATAACGTCGAGCTTACTTCATCAGAAATTGCAAATCTTTGGACGCAATACATGAATGATTCATCCTCTATCTGCATTCTTACTCATTCAATTGAACAAGCAAAAGATGAAGAGGTTAAAGATATTCTTATCTTTGCCCGCAGCCTGGCTGAGACTCATATAGAAAAGATCAGCGAATTTTTTCACCATGAACATTTCCCAATTCCAAAAGGCTTTACGATTGAAGAAGATGTGAATACCAATGCACCGGCTTTATTTACCGATACATTCATGCTCGTTTATATGCATGTTATGACTTTACTTGGATTAACTGGGTATGCTGGTGCAGTTGCTACTTCTTCACGACTGGATCAAATTAAATATTTTACGCAATGCAATATGGAAACCATGGAATTATACGAACGAATCGCAAAGGTTATGCTAAAAAAAGGAATCTACAGCAAACCGCCAAGAATCAATGCGCCTAAACAAGTTGATTATGTTGAACATGATCGATTTTTAACCGGCTGGTTTGGAAAAAAACGTGCTCTTAGTGCAGTTGAAATAAGCGGAATCAGCTTTAATATGGTGAAAATTATTGTGAAGGTTGTTTTGGAAATTGGATTTGGACAGGTTGCACAAAGAGAAGAGGTTCAAAAGTATTTTCAAAGAGGAAAAGCACTTTGTGAAAAACAATTTGGCCGACTTAGCTCTGTATTGACTAAAGGTGAATTGGCATCTCCTGCTTCCTGGGTTTCAGAAGTGACAAGTTCAACCACACCTCCCTTCTCAGATAAACTGATGTTAAATCATATTGTCATTTTGGTTGCGGCGGCAATTGGCTATTATGGCGCAGGTATGTCTGTTTCACAAAGAAGAGATTTAGCTTATGAATATACGCGTCTAATGGCGGAGGTTGGCTTATATGTAGAAGATGGCGCTGGCCTCTTGATCAAGTATGGCTGGCTGGAGCAGCCTCCATTGGCGGATAACAGGGAAAGTTTAGCAAATAAAAAATAAGCAAAATAGCAGGTCATAGTGACGACCCGAATTTACCGAAACTGCAAAAAAAAAGCCGATTACAGCGTAATCGGCTTTTCAAATTTAGGATAATGCTTTATTTTATTTGTCTTTGTCTTAGTAGTTGTGGATGGTTCCATTAGTGATCCGTAGTAAACAACATAACGGGATTCTTCGTTTGGCTCTGGAATGCTTTCCTTGATTTGCTCATAGTTAAACTTCCCATAATCTGATAACATTTTAAATAATGTTTTCATTTTATAGCCTCCTTTTGTTCGTAACCCTATTCTAAAGGAGAAAACCGAAATCCTCAAAGCTGATTTTCACTCATGTAAGCGTTAATCATCCTTTATAATAACTCTTTTTATTCCAAATTCTTTTATTTCCTCAAAAATACTCTGTTTCATTAATTTTATATAACTGTATTATGTTCAGTTATTCACAATAAAAGTTTGATTTATCTGTTGAAACGTTTTCTTTTCAACACTTTTTTTAAGTTGTGAGGTTATTTAACAATTGAAGAAAAAACTGTTATATAAAATTTCTAAACAAAACTAGTACAGTTAATAATTCTGTTCTGAATAAAAAGTTTGGAACAATTTCAAGATGTAATATTCTTAAGATACCCAACATCAGAATACAGAAAACTAATCTTCTATGTACGGCACTGTAGCAATGTATTTCATTTCTATATTTCCCGTTGCATCTTTACAGCTCAAAATATCATCTTCAAGATCATATAATAATATTACAGAGTTAATACTATGAGCTAAATGATCTCCCTGTATGACTGTTTTTAAGCTTGGAATAAAGCTTTCACTATACGAAAAGTCTTTTAGTATTTCGTCCAGATCACTTAACGGTTCTTCAAAAAAGTGAATCTCAATTTTGTCTTCATCATAGTAACCAAATCCAAAACCTGTGCCAAAGCTGGAATCAATTGAATCTCCATCTTCCGTATATGTCACTTCAACATATTCTTCAAGTTTATGGAGAGATTCAGAGACACCGAACCAAATCGATACCGCACTGTTAGATTGCATAAATTACACCTCCTGAATTTAGTCAATATATTCTCCAGATTAGCTGATCTGTTATCTATTTTTTCCTCTGTTTTTTATAATTAAGTTAACAACAGCCATGATTCCCATTACTGCAGCTACTGTAACCCATATATAGAGATTACTTCCTTCATGTTCTCTTGTTAAATCGACTTCTTTCGTCGGAGGCTGTCCATCACCCAGTATGGTTATATCCTCTTGCAGAGAAGTCATTTTATTGGTGCGATCACAAATGCTACTTGCTAGACTTTTTTCACCGAACAAAGTAGATTCACTAGCATATACCAAGTATTCTGTTCCCTCTTTAAAAATAAATCCGCAATCGCCCCCACCTTGCCCTGTGGTAATAATAATCTGCGATTCATCTGCACCCTTCCAGATGTTCCTTACTTCAAAAAGAACGGACTTTGATGCATTTCGCTTTTCTCTTATATCCAAAGCCGTCCCACTGAATACTGCGTCTGAACGTTCTACTTCTTCCTTAACACTTGGTAATTCCGCGCATGAACAAGCACTTACGATTGAAGGAAAAGAGTTAATGACTAAAAGACTAAAGAAAAAAAAGAACGTTATTACTTTTTTCATTTTAATCACCTCATCTTAATTGTAAGCAGTAAAAAGATCACCATTAGGTGATCTTCTAGTCTAATGTATTTGTAAGTACAGTATAACAGTATGATATTTCCCAAACCATTTCCTTATGCTTTAATACTAGATCTCTATCGCCGATCCCAAAAACGCCTAACTGTAATCGCCGAAACAAACTCATCTTCAAAATCTTGATTTTCGTCAGCAAACACGACACCATCTAAATTATTGTATTCAGAAGGCTGAATATAAGACTGTCCCGTTGTCGCCACACCAATTGGCTTATAATATTTATATATTCCGTTTATAAAATCTAAAGTATTAATATCAAAGGATGTTTGATTATCACTTTCCCCGCCAACTATATACAGAGAGTCATATAGCGTATGGTGGGTAGAAACAAAGATTTGATCCACTTTTAGAACTGCACCATCAGCTCCTGTTACTGTGCCAAGCTTTTCACTAATCAAAACAACGAAAACTCCATTTTGATTAAGAGTTTCAAGCGTATTTTTTACTTCTTCCCCGTCAAAGCCATTGGCAATGATGACACCCACTTTTAATGTATAAGGATAATGCGGTGTATTCTCCTGGCTAAGTGCAGGCGAAGCCAAGGTAACCGGAACATTCTCTCCCTCTGGAGGATTTGCGCCAATATTTTCGGCAATCTTTGTCGCCATTTCCTTATCGACGTTCACATACATATCAACAACCTGCTGGCGAACAGACTCATCCTTCACTTTCGCAAGCTCAAAACTGAATGCCTCTATGATATGCTGCTTTTCAACGCTTGACATGCTATTCCAGAATAGGCGTGCATGAGAGAAGAAATCCTTGAAAGTATCACTGCTCGCTTTGACCTTTCTTCCTTCCACCTGTTCCGGATAATGAACGAACCCGCCTTCCTCTGGCGGAGTTGGCCCGGGTGTGTTATTGGCGATAGAGTTTCTAAAATAGTTTACTTGATCGACATCAATACGATATCTGTTGAAACTGTCTCGCTGATTGTTATGGAATGGACAGATAGATTTATTGATTGGCAGATCAGGATAATTCGATCCGCCAAGTCTGTGCTGCTGGGTTATTTTATAAGTAAAGGTCCTTCCCTGCAAAATGGGATCATTGCTAAAATTGATGCCTGGAACTAGATTCGTCACATCAAAAGCAACCTGTTCTGTTTCGGCGAAAAAATTATCAACATTTCGATTCAAAGTCATCTTCCCGATTTTTTCAACAGGAATGATCTCCTCAGGCCAAACCTTGGTAGGATCAATTACATCGAAATCAAACTTAAACTCATCTTCCTCGGCAATCATCTGCACACCAAGTTCATAAACAGGATAAGCACCACGCTCAATCGCTTCACTCAGATCGCGTCTATGATAATCCGGATCTACTCCGCCAATAATCAGGGACTCTTCATTAAGGAGCGAGTGCACACCAAGCATAGGCTTCCAATGAAAGCGGACAAAGTGCGAATTCCCCTCTTCATTCACAAAACGGAAAATATTAATCCCAAACCCTTCCATCATCCGCCAGCTTCTAGGGACTGCCCGATCAGACATCGCCCACATCACAAAATGAGCCGATTCCTGATTATTGGCGACAAAATCCCAGAAGTTATCATGTGCGGCAGAAGCTGTTGGCATATCATTATGCGGTTCTGGTTTCAGAGCATGCTGTGAATCCACAAACTTAAACGCATCATGTATCACAAAAATCGGAAACTGCAGGCCCAGCAAATCATAATTTCCTTCATCTGTATAAAATTTCACAGCAAACCCGCGTATATCCCGTGCTGTATCCATAGAGCCTTTGCCGCCCTGCACAGTAGAAAACCGCACAAACACAGGCGTCTTAAGCCCTTCCTCCTGTAGGAATCCAGCTCTAGTATAATTTTTCATCGATTTATAAGCTTCAAATTCACCATGCACACCAAATCCTCGAGCATGTACGACTCTCTCTGGAATTCGTTCCGTATCAAAATGCATTTGCTTTTGAAAAAAATGAAAATCCTCCATTAGCACAGGACCGCGATCTCCCGCTTTTAAGGTGTTTTCATTATTGGCAACCTTTAAACCTTCATTTGTTGTAATCGGATTGTCAGCATTTTTAATTCGATATGAATCCAACTGTTCATCTTTCTTATTTTGCTCATCTCTATTATTATTTTCCGGTGGTTTCTCCATGTTCTCACCTGCTTTTGGAGTTTAGGGGGTAACCCATTAATATATATGCGGGGGTATGGGGGTTATTACTTGTAGGATGAATAGTTAGCATACAAAAACCCCTCAACTTGTATATTGAGGGTATTGTTCATCATATAAAAATAATCAGAGTCTCCTCATGTTCTCACCAGATTTAATGACTATACTTACACCCGAGGAAGTACCACTGTCAACATGATTTTCTATTTCCGTTACATCGATCTCAGTATAAACCTTCTCTACTTTTCTTTCATGTCCTGCTAATTTCACCGTATGAGGACCTGAAATATTTAGGAGCGATTCCATTTTAATATCATCTTCGAAGTAGAAACTGTCATTAAATTCGAGAGTAAACTGAACATCATGGCTGCTGTAATTTTCAAAAGGCAGATCACATTCTCCTCTTAAGGTAGATTCCCCTATCATTTCGAAGCGGCAATTGCTCCACTCGTGATCATAAGAAACAGCATATATACCGTCTGCAAATGTCTGTTGATACGCATTGGCGAGCATTGATGGAGCAAATATAGCAATCAATATAGCCAGCAAGACCATGCGCCCTTGATACTTAGTTATCGATCTGACAAGAAGAAAGAAACTAGCAAATAATAAGATGAGTGAAAGTATACCAATAATCTGAAAACCATTAGCAGATCGTATAGGAATATTAAAGATTTCAAGCAGTGTTTCACCATATGGTCTTTCGTGTGGATAAGGGAAATTTAAGGCCATTGATACAACAAAAGGAATAAAAGCTAGATAGAGCAATTTTTTGTTTTTTATCATAAGAAACACATCCATTTCCATTATGATCTCTACTACCTATATACGAGCTTGAATTGGTTTTATTCTCACTTCTTAGTGAATTATTTAATTTAATTTAGAATATCAGGAATAATACAAGCCGCATTTAAAACAACCAATCCCCTCATATAATTAGAAATTATTTACATATATACTTAATTATTTAATAATAGAATAAAAGAATCTTAGGGGTGAGGAAATGCGAGAAGCTTTGCATGTAATTGATAACGAACTTGTTAATTTGCCTTATTCTGCAACAACTGATGAGGTAGCCAATTTAAAAAAGCTTGCAAAAAAAGAGATATATCAGTGTCCTTACTGTCAAGCAAAGTTGATAGTCAAACACGGTGAAGAGAGAGGTCTTTACTTTTCCCATCAACATTCCGAAGCATGTGAAGAATCAAGAATAATTGATAGGGCAGAAAAAAGATATATAAAGCAAATTGAAAGGGAATCTAAGCTTCATACAGTATTAGTTGACATCATTTTGGATGAGTTAGAAATAAAGAGCAAGATCAATAAGGAAATGTACGTCAGTTTGGGATATAGAGAAAAAAACGATTGGAAAGAGTATCCTGATATTTATGTGAAGTTACCTATGAAGGAATTAGCTATA
The DNA here is from genome assembly GCF_900166665.1 of Cytobacillus gottheilii. GTDB lineage: Bacteria > Bacillota > Bacilli > Bacillales > Cytobacillaceae > Cytobacillus > Cytobacillus gottheilii_A. The sequence continues at coordinate 3,848,695 of NZ_LT800494.1, forward strand.
TCCATCATAACAAATGTAAATCCAACAGATGATAGTAAATTAGCTCAACAAATTAAAAAGAGGCATGAATATTTTCTAAATAAAGGTGTTGAGCCTGTTTGGTTTATAGAGAAAAAAGAACAAGCCATCGAAAAAGAGAAGAACAGCATTATTTTATGGGATGCTGAACTCTCCATTGCTTCCAAAACAAAAGAAGATACAAAGTGGGACATCCTTATTTCAAATGAAATAGATGATGAAGACTTTTTTAATTACTTCAATTACCCAACAACATTTACCCATGATGTAGATGTTAAAAGTTTATACTATATATTTAATACCGACGAAAAAATAGTAGTAAGAGTCCAACGTTTTCTAAAAGACCGTATTATGAAACCATTTCGTGCTTTCTTACTAAATGAAGGCTATGAAATTCCATTCGCTGATGCTTTAGCGATTGAGGATGGATTTATGCTCAGTAATTCTGAAATAGAAGAAGAATACAGAAAAGTTTTTCAGGATAAAATTAATCAAAAAAGAGATGAAAAGGCCGAACAGCAACGTCATGAAGAGGAAACGAGAAAGAAAAGGTTGGAACAAGAAGAAAAAGAGAGAAAAAGAAATACAGAGGAACGAGAAATGATACTAAATAATCTTCTTCAACAGAACGCAATAGACAAAATAAGGATTGAGCTAACTTATAATGAATTAAAACGTTTGCTAAAAGAAAAAATTAGTTTAACCCAAAAGGAACAAATGGAACTTTGGACTAAGTTTATGCCAAAGATCGGATTAAAGAATTCCAATATAGTCTGGGAAATTGTTTTAAATAATAACTGTAAGAATTTTAGTGATTTAAAGGTTCATTTAGAAAAAATGTTACTTTAGTTTATTATCATATAACCATCTAATGAAAATTGGCTGGGAAAATGTGAAAATCAGTTCAAACCAGCCAATTAACCATTACTTGTAAGTTTTTTAAACTCAACATCATTAGGCTAAAACATGGATGAATACTCTTTTAATGTTCTCTTGCCCCGTCAGCATTCTTCGCCTCAAACTCATCCAGCAAAGCTCGCACTTCATCCGTTGACTTCGTACTCATCAGCTGATTCCGCAGCTCACTTGCCCCTCTGAACCCTTTTACATATATCTTAAAAAAGCGAGGAAGAGGCTTGTATGGACGCTGTTCTTCTGCGGAATGTTTATCATGAAGATCCAGATGCAATCTTAAAAGATCCAGCAATTCCTTGCTGCTATGCTCTCTTTTCTCTTTTTCGAAAGCAAATGGATTGCTGAAAATACCACGGCCGATCATTACTCCATCGACACCATATTGCTCAACAAGTTCCATGCCCATTTGTCGGTCAAGAATATCTCCATTGATTGTTAAAAGTGTGTCTGGAGCGATTTCATCCCGAAGTTTCTTAATTTCGGGTATCAGTTCCCAATGAGCAGGCACTTTGCTCATTTCATCTCTTGTACGCAGATGGATGGAAAGATTCGCGATTTCTTGTTTCAGAATGTGTGTCAGCCAATCGCGCCATTCATCGACCTCTGTAAAACCAAGTCTTGTTTTCACACTTACAGGCAGTCCCCCTGCTTTCGCTGCTTCAATAATATCCGCAGCAACTTCAGGACGGCATATCAGACCGCTTCCCTTCCCATTATCAGCCACATTCGGAACAGGACAGCCCATATTAATATCAATCCCCTTAAACCCCTGCTTCGCCATACCAATACTCATCTGACGAAAATACTCAGGTTTATCTCCCCAAATATGAGCGACAATCGGCTGCTCGTCCTCTGTAAAAGTCAAACGCCCGCGCACACTTGCATTCCCCTCAGGGTGGCAATAACTCTCCGTATTAGCAAACTCCGTAAAGAATACATCCGGTCTGGCTGCTTCACTTACAACATGGCGGAACACAACATCTGTTACATCCTCCATTGGTGCCAGAATAAAAAATGGACGTGGCAGATCACGCCAAAAATTATCTATCATCATAAAAATCCTTTCGTTCAAAAAATATAAAGATTATAAAAGTAAAATATATATAGAACACCTTAATTTTTTTGCATCAATATATAAAGTACAATGAAAAGCCAAACAAAACAAGGTATGTGTTCATGGAAAAGACCCGGAAGGAATCTTCCAGGTCTTAGATTATCTAGTATTGATATTAAGTTTAGGGGTTACATACCTGTTTTTCTATATTTACTGCAGGAGATTCTGGAATATCACCATGCTGTTAAATCCTAATTTCCATCTCTTCGTCCGCAATAAAAAATCCTCTTGCTTCGATTTGCTTTCTTAGCAAGCCATCTTCATTTAATACAGGGTTTGAATGGTTAAGATGAGTAAAATAAATATCCGTCTCCCCTGCTAAATCTTCGAGCAGCTCCATCGTCTCTGTTATAAGCGGATGTGGGATCTGCCGATAATCGCGACCAATGTTTGCTATTTCCTCTTTAGAATAAAACGTACCATCAAGAAAACAAATATCCGCCTCTTTGGCCGCTTCGTGAATATCAATATCCCATTCATTCCAGCGATCAATATCAGGAATAAACAGTACCTTTTTATTCGGACCAATAATCCAAAAAGCAAAAGTCTCAGAAAACTCATTCCGATGCGGAACAAGTACTGGAGTTACCGTCACTTCTGAAGAAACATGAACAGGCTGTCTGTCTTTTAGTTCTTGAACAGCGATGTTTTCAAGCACAGTTAACTGGCTCCATGGTGCATGATTTTCAAGCAGCTTTTTCATCTTCGCTCCTGCCATTACTGGCAATTGGCGGGAGTTAACCGCTTCTTTTCCTAGGAACATTAAGCCTGGATAGTGACCAATATGGGCATGCGATAGAAAAATACTGCTCATCAGCTGTGATTCCAGCCCATATCTCATTTGCAAGCGTGCCATTTGTTCCCGCAGATCAGGAGTAGCCTCAATCAGATGCCATTTTTTCTCCTCTGGTAAAATAATGGCCAAGGATGCAGCCGTTCTTTTAAACTTCGAGTCCTTTAATGCCCTCTTACAATTTTCACAGAAACAATTCGCTTGTGGCAAACCGCCATCTTGTGCAGTTCCAGCCACACTTAATAGTACCTCACCCACTATACAACTTCCCTTTCTTCATGTGCCAGTTCCATCTCTTGGCTATAATTCTTTTTCGCAATCGTCCACCCTGTGAAGCCAAACAGCAGATTTACTAGCGGAACAAGATAAATAAAGAACGCGTAAGGGATAAACTCCCACGCACTGACTCCCAAAATGCCGGATGCAAAAACGGCAGGAACACTCCATGGAATCAAATTAATTCCAACAGTCCCCATTGACTCTACTGTTCTCGAAAGATTTTTCGTATCAATGTTCATATCTTTATACTTTTGCACAAACGTTCTCGCGGGAAGTATGATCGCCAAAAACTGTGCACCGCTTGCTAATGCAACAATAAATGTTGATAACAGTGTAGAACTGATCAGCGCTCCAGCACTTTTCACTTTTTCCATCATTTTACTTGTTAATACTTCAAATGTACCTGTTTCTTCTAAAATGCCGCCGAGAGCAGTAGCAATCATTAGCATCCCAACTGTTCCAAGCATGGAAGATAGTCCGCCGCGATTTAATAATGAATCAATCTCGCCGATATCGGTTGTTATTTTAAAACCGCTCGTCATAAATTGAACGATTGAACTTACTGAAGTTCCTTGAACCACAACAGCTATTACTGCACCTAATAAGCCGACACCCATTAACGCAGGCAATGCCGGAACACGCTTTAGCATCAAAAAGATCGTTATAATGGGCAGCAGCAATAATAAAGGATGAATCATAAAAGCATTCTCTAAACCAGACATGATTGTATTGATGGTTTCAGATCCCATGCTTGTGCTGTTGGCCGACTCCAAACTGCCAAATACCCAAAACAAAATAAGCGATATTAAAAATGCAGGTATCGTATCCCAAAGCATGTGTTTAATATGACTGAATAAATCTGTATCAACCAATGCCGCAGCAACATTGGTTGTATCTGATAAAGGAGAAAGCTTATCCCCTAAATATGCACCTGATATAACGGCACCCGCTACTAGAGCCGGCGGAAATCCTAACCCCTCACCAATTGCCATAAATGCTAATCCAACCGTTGCGATCGATGTAAAGGAAGTTCCCAGAGTAATTGAAACAATCCCCGTAATAAGAGCCACAACCGGAACAAACCAGGTCGGATTTATTAAAGAAATTCCGTAATAAATCATGGTCGGAATCACTCCACTTGCAATCCAGGACCCAATAATTGTGCCGATGACCAATAAAATAAACACAGCTGGCAGAGCCCTTGTTACTCCATTCACCATCATCTGCTGCACCTGATTCCAGTTCCATCCGCAGCTAACCGCAACAGCAGAAGCTAAAATAACCCCAATGATTAAAGGAAAGTTCATTCCTGCATCCCATATAAAAACGGAACAAGCAGCAGCTATGATTAATCCTAATAAAGGAATAATCGATTTCCACATTGTAAGATTCTCTTTCACCTTTTCCCCCGCCAATCATCTGAAATCTACTATTATATACGTTAATAGTTTTTTAAAGTCTTTATCACTTTAAAGCTTTTACGCTTTTAAGTGATTGATTGTGATAATCATAAGTTATTTTATTTCGTTAGTCAAATGAATATGGTTTAGAACCGCTAAACTTTTACTCACACAAAAAAGGACCAATCATAAGATTGATCCTTAAACTATTCTGCTATCTGCTGCAAAATTTTTTAAAATAAATCGTAATAATTTATATTCCAATTCCCTCTGATTGCTCATACTTCTTTCTATGAATCTTAGATAAAACAAAAATAGATAAAATGAGTAAGGTAAACACTAATACTAAAGTAAATGCACTACCTGTGATTCCAGCAACAATATATCCAACAAACGCAATTGAAGCATTAAGAAGCGCATATGGCAATTGTGTTTTCACATGATCGATATGGTCCGCACCTGCTCCAGTCGACGATAAAATCGTTGTATCAGATATTGGTGAACTATGGTCTCCCATGATTCCGCCTGAAAGAACAGCACCAATACAAACTAATAAATGTGCGTCAAGTGCCACAGCCATCGGGATGGCGATTGGCAGCATAATAGCATATGTGCCCCATGAAGATCCTGATGCAAGCGACATTAAAACACCGACTAAGAATAAAACGGCTGGAATAATAAATGCAGGCACAGTTCCATTCATGGCTTCAACAATAAAGTTAGCCGTACCCATTTCCTTCATTACTTGACCAAGAGACCAAGCCAGGATTAACGTAACGGCAACATAAACCATCTTTTGCATCCCTGTTGTATAGATAGTAAAAATGTCACTGAATTTCTTCAATTTATATACAAGCATTAAGATAATAATCGTAATAGCAGCAAATAAATAGGCTGTAGTTAAAGCGATTCTAAAATCATTTCCTGCCACTGGCTCAAATGGGAACCCATATGATACTAGTAAAGCGAATAGAGTAACAAATAGCACTAACAATGGCAGCCAAATCAATATAGCATGCCTGTGTTCCGTTCCCTCTTCGGCATTCTCAGCTCTTCTTAATGGCTTAGAAGTTGGCCAGTACAATTCTCCTGTAGTTTGGACTCTGCGCTCAGCTTTTGCCATTGGCCCAAAATCTAACTTCGTAAGAGCGATTAACGGTACAAGTGCTACTGCCAATATTGCATAAAATTGAAATGGTATAACCTGGACCAGAGTGGTAAATTCAGATGTCGTAATATTTAAAGCTTCATATTCCTTTTGAATAAGACCCATAATGTATACACCCCATCCAATAAAAGGAATTAATACAGCGACTGGGGAAGATGTTGAATCAATAATCCAAGCTAGCTTTTCTCTCGAAATCTTTGCCTTATCAAAGATTTTCTCAAATACTGGCCCAACGATCAATGGAGTACCTAAATCAGAGAAGAAGATAATGATCCCCCCGAACCAAGCCGAAAGCTGTGCTTTTGCCTTCGTATTAATAAATTTAAGCGTATTTGCTGCAAGAGCAGCTCCACCGCCCGACTTCTCCATAAGTCCTACAAATCCGCCAATAAAAAATAATAAAACAATAATGGCTGCGTTGTAGCCATCCGCGGCAAGAGTAAAAAAGTAGTTTCCAATTGTCACTGTCGTTGCCTCAAGAGGATTACCTCCAACTAGAATGAGCACCCCAATAAAAGCACCAGAAAACAGAGACACTACAACGTTCTTTGTTATGATGGCAAGAATGATTGCAAGAATAGGTGGTAGTATTGATATCCAGCCCATGTGTTCCATAAATATTCCCCCTTATTAATAAATATTCATTTAATATGTATAAATATAAAGTGATTGTTTTTATAAAACCACCTTAAAGTTAGATTATAGGGAATAAGCGAATGGAATGCAATAAGGTATTTTGAATAAATATAAAATATTAATCATTTCTTATATGCTTGTAGCATCCTTATAAAATGAATTTTTATACATAAGATATACAAATTGGATATCACATATTAACATAATTGATACTCTAACTTTTTTTAAAACCAAATTATAAACTCTACTAGAGCAACTTCAGCATAAGAATCGGAAGATGAGGATTGGAGCAGTTTAAGTTCTCTAAAGTGGCCTTTATATTATATGATTGGGGAGTATGGCTTTGTCCTTGAAATATAAAAAAGGAATACTTTAACTCCTTCATTTAATGTGGATTGGGTGAGATTTTTAATACATTTTTGGGTTAGCATTCCTAAATAGATAAAGGCAAGAGCCTATAGGCTCTTGCCTGTTTATTATTTTAATTTTAACTCGGTCACTACCTCAACATGACTCGTCTGCGGAAACATATCCACCGGCTGAATCATCTCAACCTTATACTTCTTGCTTAATACATCAATATCCTTCGCAAGCGTAGATGGATTACAAGAAACATAAACCACTTTCTTTGGTTTCACGTTAAGAATGGTCTGAATCAGAGCTCGATCAAGCCCCGTTCTCGGCGGATCAACGATGATCACATCCGGTTTCCAGCCTTCTTTTACCCATTTTGGCAGCAGTTCTTCCGCTTTGCCGGTAACGTATTTAGCATGTTTAATACCATGACGTTTCGCATTTTTCTTTGCATCTTGAATGGATTCAGGAATGATATCCATCCCTCTGATTTCGGAGGCCCCGTCTGCTACCCATAAACCGATTGTTCCGACACCACAATATGCATCAGCGACTTTTTCTTTACCCGTTAGTGCAGCCGCCTTTTTGACTTCATCATAAAGCTTTACGGTTTGCTCAGGGTTCAGCTGGAAGAAGGTTCTTGCTGATAATTCAAATTGCAGGTCGCCCAATGTTTCTTGGATGAAATCACTGCCGTCAAGGTTAAACGTTTCTTCACCAAAGATTAGCGATGTTTTTTGACCGTTGATGTTTTGAATGATGGATTTGACTTCTGGCAGTCTGCTTTTAATTTTTTCTATTATTAATGCTTTTTTAGGCAGTTCTTTTTTCGCTGTGATGAGGACAATTTGCAATTCCCCAGTTTGGATGCCGACGCGTGCAACAATTGTTCGAACGATCCCTTTTCTTGTTTTTTCATGGTAAATAGGGATTTGTAAGTCCTGCAGCACTTGTTTGACTGTTTCGACTGCTGCATTTGTTTGCGGATGCTGAACGGCACACTGTTCGATGTTAATGAGTTTGTGGGAGTTCAGTCCGTATAGTCCTGCCAGTACTTTGCCGTTTTGTGTTCCTACTTGGAATGAGCTTTTGTTCCGGTAGCTCCAAGGGTTGTCCATGCCAATGGTTTGTTTTATATTTAAATCTTCAACCTTCAATCTTGAATGGCGTTCTAATGATTGAATGACGATATCGCGTTTTTCCTTGAGCTGCTGGGTGTATTCTAAATGCTGCAGCTGGCAACCTCCACACTGGTCATAGACCGGACAAGGCGGCACAACGCGATGCTGAGATTTTTTTCGTACTTTTTTTATTTTACCTTCTGAAAATTTCGGATGTACCTTTGTCGCTTCGACCACAACTTCTTCACCTGGAAGAGCACCTGGAACAAAGACTACCTGTTTTTTAAAGTAGCCAACTCCTTCTCCATTGATGCCAAGTCGTTTAATTGTCAGCGGAAAGGTTTGTCCTAATTTTAGTTGAGCTGTTTGGTTCTGAGTCATTGATATCACTCCAATTTATTCGATGCTTCTCCATAAATAGAGTGAAGCATAGCTTAAGTATGGCTCCCAATGCTGGGCGTATGTTTGCATTTCTTCCTGTGTTGGCTTTACTGGTAAATCATATAATTTTTTGAGGGCATTTTGTATGCCAATATCTGCCGTGGGGAATAGGTTCGGTCTGCCGAGGCCAAACATCAGGAAATTCTGGACCGTCCACGGACCAACTCCCCGCAATTTGATTAGTGTATCATATATTTCCTCATCAGACATGTTCTTTAACTCCTCATATTGTAAATATCCTTCAGTTGCGGCCTTGCCAATGCCGATCACATATTCTGCTTTTCGTCCGCTAAACTGAAGTTCCCGGAGTTCTTCGACCGATAGCTGGGCCACGGTTTCTGGGAGAGGATAAAAAGGGACGCTATCTTTTTCAAAACCAAATTTGCGCACAAATCTTTCGGTTAATGTGTAGGCGAATTTTAGATTAACCTGTTGATGAATGATGAGTTTCATGAGCGAGCTGTATGGATCAAACTCTAAGAATAGAGGAGTTCCACGGTGATCCGTAAAAATTTCTTTCAAGTCTGTTTTAATAAAAAAATCATGAATTGGCGCAAGCTTGATATCCCACCCAAAAATAGCAGCGATTCGCTGTTGGGCTTGGTTTTGATAAGGGGCTTCAATCCCGGATAATTTGAATTTGGGTTCATCTGTTGTTCCAACTGCTTGCACCTCTGCAACAACTGGTGTTTTGTCGATTAAAAGAGGAACCTTAACGAGCCTATTCTCCATATCAACAACATGCAGCGGATCAAGCGCTAATCTGCTTAGAACTAAATCGAAATTATATGGTCCTTCTACAGTCAGTATATCCATATTTCCCCGTCCTTGTTCTTTTACCTGAATTATAACAAAAAGATCGAAACCAGTCAGAAGCAAGGCTGGTTTCGATCTTTCTTGTTTAGTATAGCATTGGGTTGTTTATTGAACGCGACCACATTAAATCATCAATGCTTTTAAATGTGTAGCCGCGTTTCTTTAAATCCTGTATCGCTTTTTCAAGTGCTTCAGCGTTATCTTTTGAAACAGTATGAAGCAAGAGGATACAGCCTGGATGAATTTGTTTCATGATGTTGTCGTATGCATATTGCGCACCTTTTTGCTGATCGGTCTTCCAGTCAATAAAGGCTAATGACCATAAGACATGTGTGTAGCCTTGTTTTTTAGCTAGGTCGAGAGTTTTTTCGCTTAAAATCCCTCGTGGGGGACGTAGATAATTCATTGTTTTAATGCCGGTAAGCCTCTCGGTTTCTGCTCTCACTTTTTCTAACTCGCGTGTAAAGCGCTCTTGATCTACAGTTGTCATATCAGGGTGATGCCATGAATGGTTGCCAATCGTATGCCCTTCGGCTGCCATTCTTTTCACTAGATCGGGTGCCGAGTTTAGGTAATGTCCTGTAATAAAAAACGCGCCAGGCACTTTTTCTTTTTTCAGCACATCAAGAACTTGTGCCGTATAGCCGTTTTCGTAGCCATTATCAAAGGTTAGGTATATATCCTTTTTCGTTGTGTCACCCTTATAAAAAGCACCATATTTCTCTAAAAGATCATCTAGCGGCTTTCCCGCTTCAGCAGGTACTTCGTTTGAAGCTTTTTTGAAGCCCCAGTGGATTGCTTTATTAGGTAATTGCGCGCTGGCAGAGGTTGTACATAATAGTAAAATGAAGGTGAAAATGATACTTCTCTTTAACATCTTTGTCTCCTCCAGGATTTTTTCTTAGTTTCTGTTTAAATGGAGGAAACATTAATGACAAATGTATCCTAATGACTGGTGGAATTTGGGGAGGTTTGGTGTGTTAATTTGTTTTTCGCGACACTGTTTACCTTTTTCTGGACTACAGAGGGGTGTTTCTCTGCTTTTCGCGACTCCTTTTACCTTTTTCTGGTTTTTAGTGGGGTGTTTCTCTGCCTTTCGCGACTCCTTTTACCTTTTTCTGGATTCCAGTGGGGTGTTTCCGTGCTTTTCGCGACACCATTTTCCTTTTTTAGATTATAGAAGGGTGTTTCTCTGCTTTTCGAGACACCAGTTACCTTTTTTTGTACTACAGAGGGGTGTTTCTGTGCTTTTCCCCATACCATTTATTCTCCCCCACTAACACATAAAAATCCCCCACAAACCCAATGTCTGCAGGGGATCACAACTTTATTTAAAAACAGGTTCTTTAAACTGAGCCAGTTTTTCAAGGGATGATTTGTCTACATCTTTATGAAGGCTGTTGCCGTGTGAGTCCATTGTGACGACAGCTGTGAAGCCTTCAACTTTCAGGTGCCACATCGCTTCTGGAATTCCAAAGTTCATGAGGTCAACACCTTCGACCGATTTGATGCAGTCTGCATAGTATTGGGCGGCGCCGCCGATTGCGTTTAAGTAAACTCCGCCATGTTCTTCTAGAGCGGCAAGGGTTTTTGGTCCCATGCCGCCTTTACCGATGACAGCACGGATCCCGAATTTTTTCATGATGTCTCCTTGGTAAGGCTCTTCACGGATGCTTGTTGTTGGTCCAGCAGCTTTGACATGCCACTTTCCGTCCTCATCTTTCATCATAACAGGACCGCAGTGGTAGATGATTTGCCCGTTCAGATCAATCGGTGCGTCATGCTCCATTAAATGATGGTGAATCGCATCGCGGCCGGTATACATCATACCGTTAATTTTGACGACATCTCCGACTTTTAGACTGCGGATTTTCTCTTCAGTAATCGGTGCCTGCAGTTCAATCACCGCATTGTCTTCTGAAGTTGCAGCTACTTCCTGTTCTGCATCCGTTTTGCCAAAATCAATCTGTTCTCCGTCCTGATACATCCAATCTTGAATTTCACCAGTTTCTGCATCAATTGTAATGCCTAGACGGCGGAATGCCCAACAGTTATAAGCTACAGATACGAAGAAGCTGGCAGGAATACGGTTCATCACGCCGACTTTACAGCCTAACAGCGTGATTTCTCCGCCAAAGCCCATTGTGCCAATGCCAAGCTTGTTGGCATTTTCAAGCACATACTCCTCAAGCTTTCGTAATTCTTCGTTTTGATTTACATCTTCAACAGAACGGAAAAGCTGTTCTTTTGCTAGATCATATCCTGAAGATCGGTCTCCGCCAATGCCAACGCCAATAAAGCCGGCACTGCAGCCTTGTCCTTGTGCTTGGTACACAGAGTGCATGATGCATTTGCGGATGCCGTCTAAATCACGGCCAGCACGCCCAAGTCCGTCCAGCTCACATGGAAGGCTGTACTGGATATTTTTATTTTCACAGCCGCCCCCTTTTAAAATAAGGCGGGCATCAATATAGTCTTTTTCCCATTGTTCAAATTTAATGACAGGTGTGCCGCCGCCAAGGTTGTCTCCACTATTTTCGCCTGTTAAGGAATCAACGGAGTTTGGACGCAGCTTTCCGTTTTTCGTTGCAAGTGCAACAGCGTTCGTAATAGCTTCTTTAATTACAAGCTGATTGACACCAACTGGTGTTTTGATTTTAAAGGTTGGAAGTCCGGTATCCTGGCAGATTGGCGAGATATTATCGTCCGCCATTTTAATATTGTTTGTGATCGTGTCCAGGCTCATTGCAGATCTTGTTCCAGCGCTTTCTCTTTCTTTTCCTGCTCGAATCGCACGGCGAACATCGTTTGGCAGCTTTGTGGATGTTTCTACCACTAAGTCATACATGCTTTGCTGTAATTTTTCAAGATTCATTATTGCCTTCCCCTCTCTCTTCTCCCCTGTTTTGCCCATTACAATTCTAAATATTTTCTCTTTTATTATACCCTGTTCTCTTATGTGTGCAAGGGATTGAATACGCTTACGAATATCTGCCATTTTGAGCTCATTGCATGAGTATGTTTAGGACATCTTATGGGATAAGGAGGGCTGTTTATGAAGATAAGAGTTTTTGTTTTCTTGTTGATTATCTTAGGTTTTCATGCAGGGATTGCAAGTGCCGAGCCCGCGCTTAAAGCTGCGTTTATCCGAGATCATCAGTTATGGATTAAGCAAGGAGAAAAAGAAGTACAGCTGACAAAAGACGCTTATGTGCGGTCTCCGCAATGGTCATATGATGGCCGATTTATTGCTTATACAGATGGAGATGAAAGTGGCGGGAGGTCAGAGCTTTACATTTATGATATGGAGAAAAAAGAAAGTTTTCAGCATTATCCTCATGTTAAAGTTTTTGGTTTTAAATGGTCACCTGTAAGAAATCAGCTAGCTTATACAGACGGTACTGTCCTTAACATTACCCGTGAAAAAAATGGCCGTCCGCAAGGATTTGAGAATGTATCACTAGGAGTCAGCTCTTTCGAATGGACTCCAGATGGAAAAGAGTTTATTGTCTCCGCTGAATCTAGCCTTACACCTGCAGGCTGGGAACCTATCCGCCTTTTTAAAGTTGCTAGTAATGCTAATCTTTCTCAAGATAAGATCCACCCGTTTTATACGATTCAAACAAATGAATCTGATTTGTTCGCCATTTACGCGAATGATTTTAAGTGGAGCTACGACGGAAAATGGCTTAGCATGATTGCGATCCCTACTGCATCATGGTCGAATGATAGCAATTCATTATGTGTGATCGACAATCAGGGAGAACGATTTCAGATGATCGGCAACATGCTAGGCTTTAAAGACTGGGTAAAATGGGCTCCAGCATCCAATCAATTAGCCTATATCTCTGGGGAAGGCCGATTTTTTGTAAAGGACAAAAAAACAGCTATAGCCGACATGCCTGCTATTAAGAATGAAAAAGTCTATACACCACAAGGGTTTGTTGATTTGGGTTTAGACTGGCTCTCTCAAAATGAAGTGATTGTGGCACGAGCGAAAGAAAATCTGGAGTGGAACGAAGGACCAGTGCCAACCATGTACACTGCTTTATATGTGATTGATATTGGTTCAAGCATTCAAAAGCAGATTACGTTCCCGAAAAAGGGACAACTAGATAGCAATCCCCTAGTGGTTGGAGACCAGCTTACTTGGATGCGGAGGAGCAGCGAGTACACCCCGGGTGAAGTATGGGTAAAGAATGGAATTAACGAAGAAGAACATGTGTGGCTGAAAGACATTGAAGAGGCGCCTGTTTTTTATCAGGAACGAGATAATTAGTCCAAGGAGGCAACCTTTCCTTGCAAAAACAGTCAATTTTTCGTCAAGGTCTCTTTTCACTTGAGTTTGCTGCGCAAAACCAGGATATGTCACTGAGCAAATATCCGCCTTTAAAATGGTATATCCGCCGTAAAAAAATTTTATCCGCCGTTATTTCAATTTATCCGCCAAAAACGGCCAGTTATCCGCCAAACGCCCAAACTGAACAAACTTCCAACAACAACAGCAGCAAAACAACCAAAAAGGGCGGCCCGCGCACCAACACGGACAGCCCTTCTAATGTTACATATCGCGATGCTTAAATTCACGGCATTTGGATTCTAAATCGTCGATCATATCAATTAAGCGGTCAATATCTTCTAGTTCTGTATTTTCAGGCTCGATGGCATCCAATACGTCTAAAAACATATTAAGGCGCTGTTTTAGAAATACTACTTGTGAATTTTTGTCTTGAATCTGGCTACCCATGGGCTCTCTCCTTTCATCTCAGAACAATCGTACAGGAAAAGAAGCTGTGACGCAAATGGATATCGCCTTTATTATACCCGCAAATTAATCGTTTAAGCCGGCTGCTTTTCCTTCCCTGCTGGCATCTGCTGCTCCATATAAAAGACCATTCTTCCCATCAATCACGATAGCTTGCACATTGCCAATCGAGCTTGGCTCGTCTCCAAAATCAAAACCCATTGCCTCAAGCTCACCTTTGGCTGCCTGATCCATTTCTCCTTCCCATTCGACTAATGGGCCAGTTGTAACAAAAATTCGCGGTTCGTCAATGGCATCTTTTATACTCACACCATAATCAAGATAATGAACAATGGTCTGGAACACAGAGGCAATGATAGTTGGACCTCCTGGTGAACCTAGAGTCAGCACAGGCTGTTCATCCTTAAACAAAATGGTTGGACATTTGCAGCTGACAGGGCGCTTACCTGGTCCAGGTTCATTCGTTCCACCCGGATTGGCATCAAAGTCAGTCAGCTCGTTATTCAGCATAAATCCATACTCACTGACCATGATTCCTGATCCAAAGGGATGCTCAACCGTTGACGTACAGCTGGCGATATTGCCCCACTGATCTACGACGGTAAAATGAGTGGTTTCACTTTTTTCCATATCATCCGGCTGTTTGACTGGAGTATTCTGATCCTTTTCACGCTTCCATGGATTTCCGAAATCGATGGCGTCGTTTCTTCTTTTAAAATTAATATATTTTACTCGTTCCTTGATATATTCCTCATCAAGCAGACCTTTCGTCGGCAGTTCAGCGAATTCGGGATCACCAGAATAAGCCACTTTATCGGCAAAAGCGAGACGCATCGCTTCTAGAAATAAATAATATTTTTCTTTTGAGTGAATATCGTATTTGGATAAATCAAATGTATCGAGAATTTTTAAAATTTGCAGCATTGTGACGCCTCCTGCTGTTGGCGGTGCAGCACCTGCAATCTTATGGCCTCTGTATTCACCCCAGACAGGTTCATCAACTGTAGCGGAATATTCTTTTAAATCGGCAAGCTCCATTAATCCGCCTTGCTCTTTCAGCTCAGCAACGATCGCTTCGGCAATTTCACCTTCATAAAAAGCTGCAATGCCTTTTTCCTGAAGCAGTCGGTAAGTGTTTGCCAGCTTTTCTTTCACAAGAAGGTCACCTTCACCAAGTGCAGCTCCTTCTGGAAAGAACAATGATTTTGCATGCTCACCTAAGCGGTGCCCATGCTGTTCAAGCGCATGACTTAACACCCAATTGACTTCCACTCCCTCTTCAGCCACTTCGATTGAAGGCTGAATTAAATCCGCAAGGGGCATCGATCCGTATTTTTTCAAGGCAGCATCAAGTGCACTGAGAATGCCGGGAATTCCAACTGCTGATGCATGTGTGGATCTTTCTTTAAAAGGAATGACCTCTTCGTTTTCATCAAGAAACATGCTGGCGGAAGCTGCTTTCGGAGCTCTTGAATGGCCGTTAAAAATTTTCACTGTATCTGCTTTCTTTTGATAGACCATTAAGAAACCGCTGCCTCCGATTCCTGTCATCATTGGTTCCACAACGTTTAGTGCGAACTGAATGGCTACTGCAGCATCAACGGCATTTCCGCCTTTCGCTAACACATCTCGTCCAATATCGGATGCTATTGGATGCGCTGTCACAACCATCCCTTTTGTACCGGTGTCTGTTTCCCTTTCATGGGATGTTTTTTGCATTTCTTTCGTTAATGACTTTGCTCTTCTGCTCATCTTTGGGGTCTCCCTTCATACTTCTTTTATGATGATAAAAACCTCTGCCGGAGCAGAGGTTTGCATGAAGCGAACTACATAATCATACGTTTATTTGGAATACTTATTTTCTTGTGGATCTGTTGTGAGATCCTCATTGTTTACTGGAAAAGCTGTACCTGCCTGGCTGCCATAGAATTCAGATTTTTCTCCGGTGCCTCCTGTTGAAACAGGCTGGTCCATCACTTCTGAACCTGCTTGTTTGACTTTGGAACCGATATCCTTAATATCATGTTTGGCATCTTTCGCTACTTCCATTGCATCATTTGAAACCTCTTTAACTACATCCATATTGCTGAAAATGTCTTCATTGACACGCTGATACAGCTTTTGTGCATCGCTAATCGCTTCTTTTAACGTGTTGGAAGCACTTTTGAATTGGCTGATCATTTGATCTTTTACTTCACCAGGGTTTTCTTTTACTTCTGTAATCATTTTGCTGGAACTCTCTTTAATACCCATCGCTGTATGCTTCACCTTGTTTCTTGTTGTCGAATCAAGCAATGCCAATGCTCCGCCAATCATGCCGCCGATAAGAATGCCTTTTAATAATTTGCTGTTCTGTTCTTGATCTGAATAAGTTTGATTACCCATTGTTGATCCTCCTCAAAAATATATGATGCTTGTCTTTTCCCATAAAGAAGGAGATTTAAACGCGCCAGTTGACAGAACGCCGTGTTCGATCAATAATGACTAGAGATTTGCCTCCTTGAGGGAGAATTATTTTTAAAGGAGTTAACGTAATGACTTTGCCATTAGCCCCGATTACACCGAATTTTGATCCTTGGGAAGCTTATATGGATATAGAAGAATTTGGCGAAATGACGCTTTCAAACGTAGAATTTACAACCACCGTGCTTTGCAACATGAGATGTGAGCATTGTGCAGTCGGTTATACATTGCAGCCGAAAGACCCTAGTGCACTGCCGATTGAATTATTTCTTCAACGCCTTGAAGAAATTCCGCATTTGCGCTCCCTTTCCATTACTGGCGGCGAGCCGATGCTTTCAAAAAAATCAGTAGAAAACTATGTGGTGCCATTGCTTCGTTATGCAAGAGAACGAGGAGTGCGCACACAAATAAACTCAAACTTAACGATTGAGCTTAGCAAATATGATGCGATTTTGCCTTATTTGGATGTGCTCCACATTTCTCATAACTGGGGAACAGAAGCTGATTTCATTGAAGGCGGCTTTGCGATGATGGAGCGAAAGCCTACCACAAGCCAGCGCGAAGCATTGTTTAAACGGATGATTGATAATAGTGCCGAGCTTGTTAAAGCAGGTGTTATGGTATCAGCTGAAACAATGCTTAATAAAAGGACCTTGCCTCACTTAGAAAATATTCATAAGCAAATTACAGAAGATATGAAATGTCAGCGGCATGAGGTTCATCCTATGTACCCTTCCGATTTCGCTTCATCATTAGAAGTTCTTTCACTTGATGAGATTCGTTCGGCTATTCATCACTTGTTAGACATACGGAACCCATCTGTCTGGATGCTTTTTGGGACACTCCCATTTTATGCTTGCCAGACAAATGCTGATGATCTTGCCTTATTGCAGCGCTTAAACAACACTGAAAAGGTGACCGTCCGCAATGATCCAGATGGCCGCTCCCGTTTAAACGTAAATATTTTCACGGGCGATGTCATTGTGACGGACTTTGGCGATACACCACCGCTTGGGAATGTGCAAACAGACTCCTTACCCGATGTGTTTAAAAAATGGAGCCAAACTAGCCTTGCAAAATCATTAAGCTGCCATTGCCCACAAGTAAAATGCCTTGGTCCTAATGTGCTGGTAAAAGATAAATATTACCCGGATGTGGATTTTCAAAATCGAAAAGCGAATCTTTATTTTACACCGGTTCAAACAGTACGATAAAAAACGCCCATAGGGCGTTTTTTTAATGTTAGAACCTTTACTAAAAAATACGATTCTTTCTGTATAAACCTCTTTGATTCAATTAATAATTTCATTATTTCCGTTAATACATATTGATTTACTTAAGACGTTCTTTTATCCTTAAACACCATTTACCGAGGTCTTTCCGAAACCATAAAGCCAAAGGACATATGATCCTGAACAGGAATCCATGCGCCTATTCCTTGTGATGTTACATTTTTTACAACAATGACTTTTTTGTTTCCTTTCAGCATGAGGTAAACTTCACCGTACGTGACTTTCCCTTTTTCATTGATGGCAGGAGCATAGCCATATAAATAACCAAGACGTTTAGGAGGGATATTATAGACATTATCCTTCTTGGTTCCCCCTCCAATGATTGTTTCAAAGGCAAGTGACAAGCCTGTCTTTTCGGTTGCCTTTAACAGCATCATCTTCTTAACGTCTTCTGAATTTGGAATTTTAGCCGTTAATCCGCCTTTTACAACTTTTTGTGCTTCTTGAACAAAGTGAATCTGATAGGGTGCTTTTCCACCGCGATTATCAAAATAGTTCGTATTGATTTTTTGATATTCCCAATTTGGAGCTGT
Source organism: Cytobacillus gottheilii (assembly GCF_900166665.1). GTDB lineage: Bacteria > Bacillota > Bacilli > Bacillales > Cytobacillaceae > Cytobacillus > Cytobacillus gottheilii_A. Next base: position 3,866,803 of record NZ_LT800494.1, read on the forward strand.
TTCAGTAGACTCATAATTCAGCGGCCATTGTCCCAAGTACACAACGGCCTTATAACCAATGGCAAACGGTGTGCTATTGACCGTCGTTTCATTTAACATACGAATCAAATCCGGGTTTTCAATCTTCACCTTAGATGAATCAATCAGCTTTTGCGTTAGATCGCTAGGCTGCAGGGTTGGCATATCCTGATCAGGATTAGGATACGTATTTTCCTTGGTTATATTGAGAACCGAGCTTGGTATACTGATCGCTTTTGATTCTTTTTTTTCAGCTTTTTCTTCTGTTTTCTCAGCTTTTTCTTCCGTTTTTTCAGCCATAACAGATGTCTGTAAGGACATTATAATTAATAGAGCAGATACAATAGATAATAATCTTTTTTTCATGTTGTGAACTCCTTTCACTTTTAGCCATGATCATTTACTATTAGTTTTTTCGTCCTGTCACTTTTCTATCCATTAATAAGAAATAAAATTGTAACACCATTGTAAAAATCAGAATATTTACAAATATCAAAATATATGTCATAATAACATTAATTCAATAAAGGAGGGCAGCTAAATCCATTCGCTTATAAAGGAGGCTAGAGCATACTTGACTGGCACACAGGAAGAGAAATCATCCTAAACAGGAAGATGGTGATCCATGCCGAATAGCGAAGAGATGAAGCTTACCGAATGAACAAAATACTTAAAGAATACCCTAATAGTGTGGGAAACTAATTGCTTCCCGAAAACGGCTCTTCCCCTGGAGCCGTTTTTTTGTTTTACAATAAATAAAATCCAATTCCCATGATCATATAAGCGGCCAATAGTGTTGCACCTTCAAACCAATTGGACTCTCCGTCATTTGAAATCACAATCATCAAGAGGACCGCTGTTACCATCGAAATTAATTCGGGCAATGTAAAAACAAGCGACATAGGATCCGCAAATAATAATGATATCAAGACGAGAACTGGGGCAACAAACATAGCCACTTGCAAGGTGGAGCCAACTGCAATTTCGACTGCTATATCCATTTTATTTTTGTAAGCCATAATAATAGCGGATGCGTGCTCTGCCGCATTTCCGACAATTGCGACAATGACGACACCAATAAAGAGCTCTGTCCATCCAAACGCTTCCCCAACGGTTTCAAAGGTGTGAACTAGGTTTTCTGATACATATGCAACAGCCACAGTGCTGATGGCTAAAACAGTAATAGCCTTGCCTTTTCCCCACTCAGGCTCTTCATGGGCATGTTGCTCATTCTCTGTGTTCGTTTGATAGACACCCCGATGCGTTACCAGTTTAAAAAATAGAGCTGCCAAGTATAGAACAATCAATATGATTGAAATGCCTATACTAAAACTGATTGTTTTTGTTTCATTCATTGTCATAGAGAACACTTCTGGAATTACAAATGCCACAATGACCCCAAACATTAGCAGACCAGAATTATGTCGTGCATCAAAAACATTATAAGTTTGCCGTTTATATTTTAATCCTCCTACAAAAAAGGATAATCCGGCCACCAGCAGAAGATTTCCAATGACAGAGCCTGTTAAGGATGCCAAAACAACTCCAACTAATCCTTCTTTCAAGGCAAAAACAGAAATAATCAGTTCAACGGCATTTCCAAAGGTTGCGTTAAGAAGTCCGCCAATCCTAGGTCCAGCTACTATCGCCAGACTCTCTGTTGCTCTCCCCATAAAACCAGCTAACGCTATAATCGTTAAGCAATAGATCCCAAACATAATAATATTAGACCAGTGAAGCAGTGTTCCGACTATCGAAAGCGGAACACCCGCAAAGACGAGCACCAAAAATATTCTGTTCAAAATGGTCACTTCCCTCTATGTTCCTGGTTGCAGAATAAATCTATTGATTATTTTGTGCAGAAAATGGGTTTATAACCAATTTAATTTTTTTCGAGTGATCCTCCCTCTAATTCTCGAAAGAATCATTTATGGTTGATCATATATTGTTTTTTAATCAATTTTCATAGGCTTTTCGATTATTTCTCAGAGCTTTTCGATCATTTCCCTGCTTCTTTCGTTGATTTCAGAAACGTTTTTAATCATTTCAAGGAACTTTTTGATCATTCCGGGAAAGACTCTCTTTCTCCTCTATTTAATCTTTCACATACACGCTTTTATTGGACATCTTTCCCTTGCCAATCTTCTGAATTCCATATACCATCTTTTAGGGAGACTAAATTATTTTACAAGCTGAGGTATGGGGAATGAAAAATAGAGAAAATATGCGCTTTTGGATCTTAGTGAGTATTGTGGCAATATCTGGATTTAGTCAGGGAATGCTGTTGCCTCTAATCGCGGTTATTTTTGAAGCGGATGGAGTGTCATCGAGTTTAAATGGTTTGAATGCAACTGGACTTTATATTGGAATTCTGCTAATTTCACCGTTTATGGAATATCCGCTGCGTAAGTACGGCTATAAACCGGTTATCATTTTGGGAGGTTTGCTCGTTGTCGTGTCGCTGCTGCTTTTCCCCTTCTGGAAAACGTTCTGGTTTTGGTTTGTGCTGCGGTTATTGGTAGGCATAGGTGATCATGCCCTGCACTTTGGAACACAGACATGGATTACCAGCTTTTCACCTGATCATAAAAGAGGACGTAACATATCACTATATGGATTGTTTTTTGGTTTAGGATTTGCGGTTGGACCATTAATGACACCGCTAGTTGAGGTTAATGAAGCATTGCCATTTATCATTTCCTCTATTTTATGTTTCATAGCCTGGTTATTTTTATTCACCTTAAAAAATGATTTCCCTGAGCAAACAGTTCAAGTGAATTCCTTTAAAGAAACGATGAAACGTTTTAAAGCGGCATCTAAATACGCGTGGGTTGCCTTTCTTCCTCCATTAGGCTATGGATTTTTAGAAGCTTCTCTGAATGGAAGCTTCCCGGTGTACGGATTAAGAATTGGTTTAGAGGTTTCAAGCGTATCATTGCTTTTAACATCTTTTGCAGTGGGAGCGATCGTGTTTCAGCTGCCGCTTGGCATGTTAAGTGATAAGTATGGGCGAAGGAAAATATTATTGAGCGTGCTTCTTTTTGGGTCACTTGCCTTTGTGACTGCAAGCTTTCTTGAAAGCTCAGCAACAGCGCTTGCGGTTTGTTTATTTGTTGCAGGTATGGCCGTCGGATCGACTTTTTCGCTTGGCATTAGCTATATGACTGATCTTGTGCCGCGCAATCTGCTGCCTACAGGCAATTTGCTGTGCGGAGTTGCTTTTAGTATGGGAAGCTTGACTGGACCTTTTTTTGGCGGCATCTTCATTGAGTATTTCCAGGCTTTAAGTTTCTTTCATATTATAAGCATCATGCTGCTTCTGATCTTCTTAAGCATTGCTTTGTTTGGAGAAAAACCCAGCAGTGTTTCAGAGCAGATCTAATTGGAAACTTTTTGCTATGCAACGTCTGTTAGATAAGGTATGATAAGAATATATAAAACAACTCCATATAAAATTGTCTTGAACGCTGTCACCTCTATGGTGGCAGCTTTCGTCGTTTTATTGGGGTATTGATGTTGATTATTCTTCTCATCTGAGATAGTGAGTGCAGTCTAACCATACAAGGAGGAACAAAAATGAACACTGAAACAAAAGCCGTTTACCAATCCCAGCCAACAGCTGAAAAAGGAACCTCATTTGAAAATATTAAAAATCATGCAGAACTTATTGCCGCTCTTTTTAGCGGTGTGCTAATTCTTGCAGGCTGGCTTTTAGATCGAGAAGGTTTCCAGTCTGCTTCAGTTGCCGTGTATTTGTTTGCATTCGTAATCGGCGGATTCGCCAAAGCAAAAGAAGGTATTGAAGATACGATTGAAAACAAAGAACTAAATGTAGAAATGCTGATGATCTTTGCAGCGATCGGATCTGCCATCATTGGCTATTGGACAGAAGGAGCTATTTTAATTTTTATTTTTGCATTAAGCGGTGCTCTAGAAACGTATACAATGAACAAAAGTCATAAAGAAATCTCCGCACTTATGGATCTGCAGCCTGAAGAGGCATTACTTCTTTCCTCTGGACAAGAGAAAAAGGTGCATGTATCACAGCTGGTCATAGGTGATCATATTTTAGTGAAGCCTGGCGAAAGAATTCCTTCTGATGGCAAAATCGTAAAAGGACAAACAACCATTGATGAAGCTGCGATTACTGGAGAATCAATGCCCGTTTCAAAAAGTATGGACGATGAAATTTTCGCGGGAACTGTTAACCTCAACGGCTCCATTACGGTAGAGATAACGAAACTAAGCAATGATACGCTCTTTCAAAAAATCATTAAGTTGGTGCAATCTGCTCAAAGTGAAAAATCTCCTTCACAGCTTTTTATTGAAAAATTCGAGGGGCGTTATGTGAAGGTTGTTCTATCTGTTGTAGCCTTGATGATGGTATTGCCGCATTTTTTATTAGGCTGGTCATGGACAGAAACGTTTTACAGAGCCATGATTCTTCTCGTTGTTGCTTCTCCATGTGCATTGGTGGCATCGATTATGCCAGCGACATTAGCAGCAATCTCAAATGGCGCACGTCATGGCATCTTGTTCAAAGGCGGCGTTCACCTTGAAAATTTAAGCCACTTGCATGCCATTGCTTTTGACAAGACTGGAACGCTCACTAAAGGCAAACCGGAAGTAACTGATTTTATTGCAATTTCCGATGTTTCTGCAGATGAAATTTTGTCTATCACTGCTTCAATTGAAAGACATTCTACACACCCGCTTGCACAAGCAATTGTAAAATATGCGACAGAACAATTAGATCAGCCTCTCTCTAACCCGGATTATATCGAGGATGTTCCTGGCTGGGGTGTAAAAGCGGTTATAGCCAATGAAGAGTGGACGATTGGGAAAGCAAACTTTTCATCTGGTAATCAAACCGAAGAATTTAAAATAAAGGTCGAAAACCTGGCTCAAAGCGGAAAAACAGTTGTATATGTAACGCGTGGCGAAAAGCTGGCTGCTATTATTGCCTTGAAGGATGTTGTTCGCCAAGAAACAAAGGCTGCCATTGAACTGCTGAAGAAACAAGGCATTTATACGATAATGTTAACAGGCGACAGCAAAGAAACAGCAGCCGCCATAGCCGCTGAAAGCCATGTCGACGAATTCATTGCCGAGTGCCTGCCTGAAACAAAGGTCGACCATCTGAAAGCATTAAAAGAAAAGTACGGAAATGTAGCCATGGTCGGAGACGGCATTAACGATGCACCAGCACTTGCATCCGCAAATGTGGGGATTGCGATGGGCGAAGGTACAGATGTCGCGCTTGAAACAGCCGATGTGGTACTAATGAAAAATGAATTGCCGAAAATAGCTGAAGCCATCTCCTTGTCCCGGAGAATGAATGCAATTATTAAGCAGAATATCATTTTTTCTATCACTGTCATCATGGTTCTAATATCGTCTAACTTTTTGCAGGTACTTGACCTTCCTTATGGAGTTATTGGCCATGAAGGTTCAACGATTTTGGTCATATTGAATAGTTTGCGCTTGTTGCGTTCTTAAGGTGGAAAAAGGGCTGGGACAAAACGAAAATACTATTTCTAAAACACGAAGGTTCATTTTCAAGGTTTGCGTGTTTAACAAGCCCGTTCCATTGCGCTCCAGACCCTCGCTTTCCATGGGGAGGAAGCTGAGACTCCTCGGAGCAAAGCTCCTGCGGGGTCTCACCTTTTCCTCTATTGCCCATAGGAGTCGAGGGTCCTCCGCTTCATTTCACTCATGTTTAGAAGATATATTATAAAATAATAAATAAAAAAACCGAATGATTAGAAAGATACACATCCTAATCATTCGGTTCTGTGGTTGTGTTAAATACTTATGTCCCCGTCTCTTTTTTCTTTGGAAGGCCACCTCGCCTTAAGCTTGTCGCCCCTGAGCAAGCGCCTTCCGCTTTTCATTTGTCCAGCTGCAGCGGCTAGCCCCTCGAGGTCTTAAGTCGACCTGTCCTAAAGGTTAAAGAACAAACCTTTATGCCATCTCGCCTTAAGCTTGTCGCCCCTGAGCAAGCGCCTTCCGCTTTTCTATTGTCCAGCTGCAGTGGCTAGCCCCTCGAGGTCATAAGTCAATCCAGCCAAAAGGTCAAAGAACGACCTTCTGGCTGGCTCGCCTTATGCTTGTCGGGGCTGGTCAAGCCACTTCCGCTTTTCTATTAATGATATCCGTTTTGGCCGTTGGCAGATCCGGATGTTTTATGTTTTGGTTTGTTTTTGCCTTTTTGTTTTGTGCCGCCGTCTTTTTTTGTATGCTTTGTCATGTGAAGTCCTCCTTGGCGTTAGGTGTGGTCTTGCCAGGTTATTTTACGGCACCCTAATCCTTTTTATACAGGAGAAAATTGGACGCAATTGCTCCTTTCTGAGCAAGGCGCTTCGGCTTTTCTTGGTTCCAGCTACAGCCCCTAGCCCCTCGAGGTCTTAAGTTAATCTGTCCAGAAGGTTAAAGTGCAACATTCTAGCCATCTTGCCTTAATCTTGGGGCCCTTAGGATGTGGGTTGTGCAGACGTTGCCACAGGACGTGGCGGTATTAGTCTGCGTTCCTTTACTGGAGCAAGGCGCTTCCGCTTTTCTTTGTGTCCAGCTGCAGCCCCTAGCCCCTCGAGGTCTTAAGTCAATCCATCCAAAAGGTCAAAGAACGACCTTCTGGCTGGCTCGTCTTAAGCTTGTCGGGGCTGAGCAAGGCGCTTCCGCTTTTCTTGCTTAACAGTCCTGTTTCGTATTTTTCATATGGATAGCATTGATTTCCCCGCCGATTAAAATGATGATGCCGGATAAGTAAAACCAGACCATCAGTACGATAATTGCTCCAATGCTCCCATATGTTGCCGAATAGTTGCCAAAATTGCTTACATAGTAGGAAAATGCCAGGGATGTTAAAATCCAGCCAAGTGTGGCAAAAATAGCACCTGGAATCACACTGATGCAGGTTAGTTTTTTATTCGGAGCAAACCAGTAGAGACCGATGAAAATAATAAACAAGATAACTGGACTCACAAGCCATCTCAGCATGTTCCAAACCGTTAAAAAAAAGTCGGACAGTCCAAATACATTAAATAAGAATTCGCCAATCTGTCTGCCAAACACAGGTAAAAGCAGAGCAAGCACAAACACAAAAATCATTCCAAAAGTCAAAAGAACGGCCATGCCTCTCGCGACTAGAAAAGACCGGCTTTCCTGAACATCATATGCTTTGTTAAAAGCGCGCACCACTGCGTTAATTCCATTTGAAGCAGACCAGATTGTTGCGATGATCCCGAAGGAAAGCAGCTTTCCATTTTTCTCAGATAACTGATTCACATTGGTCTCAATTAATGCCATCGTATCTCCCGGAGCGTAGTCGCGCACAACACTTAAAATATCCTCTAGCGTAATCGGCAAATAGGGCACTAATGTGACCAAAAATAACAGCAAAGGAAACAATGAGAGCAAAAAGAAATAAGCTAGCTGAGCAGCGAGACCCAAGACATCATCGTTATGCACACGATTCCAGAGATTTTTAATTAAACCTCCGTATGCTTGTCCCATTCATTCACCTCGTTTTCATTGTGAAGACTCTTTTCCCCCTTAAAGGCACTTTTTGTGTTTTCCACCAGTGTTGTAACCTGAGGAGCGGCCTCACGCAATTCTTCAACTGTTTCTGCAATAAAAGCAACATCCTCGCTTACCTGCTGAGCAGCGATTTTCATGCGTGCAGAAAATTCTTTTACGTTGTTGAACGTTTCATTCGGATTTTTCACATAATACGCCGTGCTATTTGCGGTCTTCCTACAGAAGGCTGCGGCTGACTCCCGCGTACTTTTATCTAGCATCGTTAAAGCCCCCCCTGCAAGGGCACCATAAAAAATACCTTTCCAAAACAATGATTTCCCCATATGACCATTCTCCTTTTCATATATACGAATTGAATTCTGGAATTTAGAACAAAATTCCTCTATTTCATTTTCTTCTATTTCTCATAGTTCATGCAACTTATATGAAAGAGTTGTCCAATAATAATGATTGACTTTTATAAGGGAACATGGAAAGATAAATTGACAAGCCAAATAAGAGAGGATGTCGGGATGAATCTATCAGAAAAATCAACTGAAAACGTGGAATATATGATTGAAAAAATCAAAGATAAGTTAAAAGTGCTAAACATGGGAGCTATAAAACCTTCTCACTTCGATGAAGAAATGTATGAAGATTTGCGCTATCTCTATGACCATATCATGAAAAAAGATTCATTCAGCCCGAATGAAATGCAGGCACTTGCTGAAGAATTAGGGAATTTGCGAAAAATGTAAAACAAAAAAAAAACAGCCCTCGGGCTGTTTTTTTTCTTTTATAAAAGATTCAGTGACTCACGCGTAAAGGCAGGAATGTCATCAGGCTGACGGCTTGTAACAAGCTGATTTTGACAAACGACTACTTCTTTATCTGCGTATTTGGCACCTGCGTATTCCATATCGACTTTAATGGATTTAAACCCAGTTGCATCACGGCCTTCTAACGCTTTTGCAGTAATAAGCAGCTGCGGTCCATGACAAATCGCAAATACTGGCTTCTTCTCATCCATAAATGCTTTTGTAAATTGCACAAAGCGGTCATCCGCACGAAGCTGATCAGGTGAAAAACCGCCTGGTAAAAATAACGCATCGAAATCTTCCGGTTTCACGTCATCGATGCCTTTATCAATAGAAACGTTAGCTTCTCCCTGCTTGCCTTTAACAGATTTGCCCTGTTCCTTCTCGATCGTCACAACTTCATGTCCAGCTTCTTTAAAGCTCTTCGCAGGCTCCGTATATTCAGAGTCCTCAAACATATTTGTGATTAAGCATGCAATCTTTTTACCCATGTAAGATCATCTCCTATCAGTTCTCTCATTTTTTGCACATTAAGAGATTTCCCTGAAAAAAGAACGATAAAACATAGATTACGCATTCCCCATCCTGCGGGCAAAATCAACAAATCTAAATTTATCTGGGCGATGTCTTGATTCTGTATATTGAAACAGGGCAGCATCATCCAGATAAATATAATTCTTCACAACCACTATGGCTTGAAACCCTTCCATATCAAGCAGCTTATAATCTTCAGCAGTTGGCTCCTCAACGGTAAATTCCTTCTTCGCAAAACCAATTTTCCGGCCAAGCACCTTTTCAATATATTCAAAAATGGACCGCTTGCATATTTCTTCTGTTAAACCTGGAACCTGACTTTCAATTAAATAATCTTTATCAAGAATAATCCTTTCTCCTTCGATCTTGCGAATGCGATGCACTTTCCAAACCTTCTCATCACTTTCAATCTGGAGCTGCTTCATAATATTGCTGTCCGGCTTTTTCAAGGAAAACTCAGCTATAATCGTCTCTGCCTGCTGCCCCATTGTTCCAGTCAGTTCTTTAAAACTGACAAGACCTGAAATCGGAAACTGCAGCTTTTTTAGATCCAGGACAATAGAGCCTTTTCCGCGAATTTTTTGGATATAGCCATTTTGTGCAAGCAAGTTTAACGCTTTGCGGATTGTCTCTCTCGAAGTAGAATACAGATCGGTCAATTCATTCTCCGAAGGCAATGTAGCATGAACAGGATATACTTCCTGATGAATTTTCTCTACCAGATCTTCATAAATCATTAAATATTTATTTTTCATAAGAATCACCACAATAAAAGAGTATAATCAGAGTACAGCGCGTTATCTTAGTAACATAACGAATCAGAAACAAAGCCTTGCTAATCTTCTTCTGTATCTCAGTCTGTCAGTTTCCCGGATAAAGTATCCCTATGTACCTTATGATATCGGTGGAGCTGACACCCCACTCATATTGTGCACCAGAAAGCGATTGGAGGCAATGAAAATGAAGGAAATGGGGTTTAATCGTCTTTAGAACATACAAGAGGAAAGTGGGCTGATGTCATCTTTTGGATTGGAGTTCAGTATCTATTATACTGATATGCAAAAAAGCTTTATAATTACAAATGAGACACAGAAAAGGAAAATACAAAATCAGTATAAAAGTCCCAAAAATCTAACATAAATTTATTTAATTTTTTGTGAAGTTTTTATCTTATTTATGATACTATAATAATGAAATTATTGAACAATTTGTTCTTAATATGGAACTGGTAAGGCATTTTCTGATATGATGAACTTACCAATGTTGATAAGGTGTGTGAGATTGAATGATTGGAGATCGCGTCAAAAAGCTCCGAATGGAGAAGAAATTATCCTTATCTGAGCTTGCTGAACAAGCAGGAGTTGCAAAATCATATTTAAGTTCTCTGGAAAGAAACCTCCAAACAAATCCTTCAATCCAGTTTCTTGAAAAAGTTGCGGGTGTATTAGATGTCCCAGTTGATCATTTAATTCATGAGCAAATTAATAAAGAAGAACTTGATTCTGATTGGATGAAAATTGTAAAAGAGGCTATGGAATCAGGAGTATCAAAGGAACAGTTTCGTGAGTTTCTCGATTTCAATAAATGGCGTACAACACAAAACAAGTAATACAGCTTAAGATATGTTCTATCATTGATTGAGATACATTCTAGAATACTCTGCCCGCAAAAAGGCAACAAATTTAGGCGTGATACCATATGTATCACGCCTCATTCATCCCGACATTTATCCTCATTTTAAACCTTCTCCGCTTCTTTTTCTAAATGACATTGAAGAAAAGCTCTGATTTCTGTTTGTTCCAGCCCCATATTTTTGGCTTCAACAATTAACTGGACCCATTCAGCGTCAACGACTTCACGATTATTACTTATCATCTCAATCACTCTTTTTCCCCCCAAAATACGAATCGTATCCTAGGCAACCCGGCCATCATAGTATTATTGTAGGCAGTATGTGACAGTATTTTCCTTTCATCGGTAACGACGCCTAATATTATACATTAGATCCGTGATTTTGCGTCCTTGCCTTTCAGCAAGTTTGCCTTTTCTTCAACGTGTTTCCTCTTAATTTATCATACTATAGATTTTTGTTAAAGTTTGTCACTTTTTGTACGTAATTTTATTTTTTTCACACTTTTTTCAAAAACACTTTTTTATTAAATTATCAGATTTATAGATTTGTTCTCCCTCGTAGCAGCAGGCTGGGACGAAGTTTCCTTTTGAATTTGTCTTCTTTGTTCTTGTACTTTATAAGCCACATTCACTCTCTCCTGTGTCATTGCATTAAAAAATGGCTGACAGGTCAGATCATTCCCGCAAACAGGACAAAGCCACTCGCCTTGTTCACTGCTGCTGAAGGATGGCCGCTGGCAGCGATCACAATTTTTCTGATACATAAAGCACCTCGTTCTCGGAAAGTTCTCTTCCTTCATCCTATTCAAATACCGAACTAATCATGTTAAAACAAATAGGGAATTATCCAAAAACTATGAAGGGCACAAACTGCTGTATACAAAACCACAGCAAACATCGCCAGTCCTCTAATTCCCTTCCCATCCGGAACAATCCCAGTAATATTCAACCCATACAACAGCCCAGAGAGAGCAACCTTTAATATAAGGAACCAATGAGGACCGACCTCATAAATCGCCTCCATTAAAGGATTTGCCTCTGTGATGATGTTATGGCGAAGACCAAAATACGTTACTGCTCCGTCCAGTAAATTTAAAAGTGCAAGATAATACAGTATGACTTTCATGTAATCACCGTAATTTCTATAAAATTACCTAGATGATCCAGCTTCTTGGTTTGCCTTAAATGTCCATTTAAGCTCTAGGGCATCTCCTTGGTATATATTTTGATCCTGCCCATTATCAATAAATTTAAACTGAACTGTGAATTTTGTTGGGTCTTTTGCACCTGCTGGCATATTTTCCAGAACTTGAACGGGATTATTCGTTAAGTTGGCTAAGCTCTCTGTAAATATCACTCGTTCTCTGCCTGATACATTATATAAATATTGAACGATAATATGCTCACCAAAATCTTCCCCATTGTTATCGCCCTTTTTATCGTATACTTCATATTCAGACTGCAGAAGAACTTCTTTTATATTTAATGAACCAGCATTCTTTAATTCAAAAGCACGGAATGCATAGTCATCTGGTTTGAGATTATCAATTTCGATAATATTCTCTTTGTTAATCTCTAAATCTAATGTACCGGCAGCAAAAGTGCTCTCTGCAGTTTCCTGATCGCTAAAGTAAGCGAATGTTCCTCCTGCAACCAGGCTTAGTCCTAATGCAGATGATAAGACACCAGCAGCTAATTTCTTTTTTATATTCAAGTCTCTTTCCCCCATATCATTTCTCGTCTAACCTGCATTGCGAATTTTTCTAATATAAATAAGTAAAAGGAAACCTCCCCCGATAGTTGCGAGCAGACCTGCTATGATTATGTTGTGATGATTCGTTGCCGTATTTGGAAGTTTATTTACAACTTCTGGACTTACAACAATATCTTGCGCTGGTTGTTCATCATTAGGTACTGTTGGATCTGGGTCTTCTCCAGGGTCGGTTGGATCTGGGCCTTCTCCTGGATCAGTTGGGGTTGAGTCGCCAATTCTCTCTGCTAAAAAGATGATTTCAACTTCAGCTGAGCTGCCTTGAAATTCATTCCCTAATCTTTCAGGCACTTTTACTTGAAGAAACAATGTCTCCTCAGTCCCGCTTGCCAGTTCCCTTGGAGAAAAGCCAGTAAAATCTTTCAACTTGCCCTCATATAAAATATGACTTTCTTTTTTTACCAAGAACTCCAATTCTTCAAATAGCCCCTTAACAGACTTTTTTTCTCCAATTCTAGCGATATACTTAAAGTCCATTAAGCCATTATTCTTTATCGTGATATTGCGCGGCATCCAATCTCCAGGCTTTAAATTGTCAACTTGAAAAAGGTAACCGCTCGGATCCGTTTGAATATCAACCTCTTTATCTTCTGCATGGACGGGAAATCCGCCTATCCCAATTGAAAGCATGAAGACGATTAGGATGAATAATATCTTTGGTTTTGCCAGCAAACCTTGATTATTCATGGCATTACCTCACTCATTTGATTTGACAAAAGGCGGGAATAAATTCCCGCCTTTTTTTGTGTAGCTATTATCTTTCTTCCCCTTCAGTTTGATGTGCTGTGAAAGACCATTCTAGATCTAATTTGTCTCCTTGGAAGTGGTTTTGATCATGGTTATTATCTACGAACTCAAATAAAACATTCATCTGATCGGATTCACCAGCTGGTAATCCACTTTCTTCTCCACCAAACCATGCCCACCAAGATGTCACACTTTCAACAGCATCAGGAGTCATATTCTTTAAATCATATAAAGTTGTTGATGTAATTACATCATTATAATCTATCCCAACGAATGGACCCCATGCAGTTTTATCAGCATTCTCTAAAAAGTGAACAATAATATGTTTACCGAAATCATCATTCCCATTGTTTTCTGCACCCTCCACCGTATAACTAGTAGAAAGATCTACCTTAGAAATATCCAATGTACCACCGTTCACCAAATCGAAATCACGGTACATTACATCACCAGGCTTTAAATTGTCAACATCGATGATTGTTGTAGGATCTACAGACAAATCCAATGTCCCAGCAGCAAACTTGTTAGATGAAGTTGCAGTATCACTAAAATATGCAAACGTTCCCCCACCAACTAATGACATTCCAAGTGCAGCTGATGCAATACCTAAACCTAATTTTTTCTTAATGCTCATTACCAAATTCCTCCCTGACCCTTTTTGGGTATGTATTATTGTTTTATATTGACTCTTGTAATAACAAGAGGTTCAACCAATTGTATTAAGCTGTTTTTTCTGTTGTTTCTTCTTCTTTTTTTGCTTTTGGCTCTAATTCTCTTAGGCCTTGATATATGCTGAATGCAGCATATGCAAGTAAGAGAACACCAGGACCAATGAGTAAGATTGCACTTCCTTCTTGCGATTGTGCAAAGTCTATAAAGTAACCGACAAAAGGAATTGTGAAACCGGAATAAACAGCTCTGATGTTGTCTGATAGGACAGCTTCCATATCTGCAGTCTGGTTGTTATCCCCTTTTGTTTCATACATGACCTGGTCGCCGCTTTCAGTGACCCCGATAATTCTGTGTGTCACTAAAATTTCTTCATTTGTGACATACGTGATGACGTCATCCTTTTTAAGCTTTTTTGCTTGTTCAGCATCTACAGGTTTGACTGCTATAATAGAACCAGTTTGAAAGGTTGGTTCCATAGAGCCTGATAGTACTGATTTCAGCTGATATCCAAAGGCCTGTGGTTCTCCTCCTGATGCTTTGGAGGATATCACTAGAAAGGCCATTAGTACTAAGTTCACAAATAAAATTCCTGTGATCACATTGCTAATAATTTTTTTAGCTTTCTTCATCTAATCACCAGCCTGTTCTATTGTTTTTTCAGGATTTTGTTCACTTGGTGGTTCTTCCACTGGTGGCTGAACTGGCTCACTTGGCTGCTTTGTTTCCTGCTCTTTTGTTTCTTCAGCAGGAGGAACGACCTCAATTCCATCCCCTTCACTACCACTATCTGCAGGAGGTATAGGCGTTTCTTGTTTAGGGTCCTCTTTGTTCGCTGGCGGTTCAGGCTGCTCCGTATCTTCAGTGCTTTCTTCCACATGTTCAACCTCTTCAGCTGGTGGATCCTCGCTCTTTTCATCAAATACTTCTTCAGTTTTATCCACTTCCACTTGCTCTTCTATCGTTATCTCTAAAATTTCTGTCAAAACGTCTTCTACACCAGAGGCAGATATTCTAAATTGATAGCTTCCACTTTCACTAGCTTCGAATTGAAGTGTTGTAGATCCACCTTCATTCAACAGGTCAAAAGAACCTTCTAAAACGGATTCATTTTCTTTTAACACTTGATAAATACCAGTAGATTCCATTGCGGCACCTGCATTTTCAACTTTAGCGTAAATGCCTTTGCCATCTTCAGAGTAACCTGCTTCAGTGACTTTTAATGAAGGAAGCCATATGCCTGCGCTAATTTGTCCGCTTACCTTGCTGGCATCAGTAAAATATGCATTTGTATTTCCTGTTAGATAGGCTGCCATTCCAAAGAACAAATACCAAACAGCCGTAATTTTAATCACATTGATTAACTTGTTTTTCTTTCTGAACTTTCTAAAGCGTTTCTTTCTTATTGGAATCCCCCCCAACAGGAAATGTTCATTATATTCTTTTTATTCTGTTCGTTTTATCGAACTCACAAACTGAGTATATTGCAAATTTACTATTTTGAAAAATACGAAAAATCGTCAAATTTTCGTTTTAACGAACGTTTTTCTTTCGTTTTCTTACTTTTCCTGTTATTTCCTCATTATTTTGTATTTTTTACAGAACAAATTGTTCGTTATAATGAATTCATTATTTAGTCTTTTATGCATAATTCTATAAATTAGCTTATCTATGAAAAAGGAGTTCTTTTATGATCGGGATAAAGGTAAAGTATTTAAGAGCAAAAAAGGGATATTCTTTAAATGAATTAGCTGAGTTGGCTGGGGTATCCAAATCATATTTAAGCTATATTGAGCGTGGCATACAAAAAAACCCTTCGCTGCAAATCCTCGAACGTCTGGCTGATACGCTTGATACTA
The DNA here is from genome assembly GCF_900166665.1 of Cytobacillus gottheilii. Taxonomy (GTDB): domain Bacteria; phylum Bacillota; class Bacilli; order Bacillales; family Cytobacillaceae; genus Cytobacillus; species Cytobacillus gottheilii_A. Next base: position 3,882,369 of record NZ_LT800494.1, read on the forward strand.
CGGTTGAGTCCTTATTAGATAAAGAACAGGATCTTTCTAATCTGGATGAAGAGTGGGTACTTTTAATTAGAGAAGCGATTGAAAATGGAATCACAAAAGAGGATTTTGCTTATTACTTATCTTTTATGAAGTTTAAAAATGCACAAAAGGAGGAATCGGAGTGAAAATCGGTTCGGTTCTTTTGCTTGTCAGTGCCAGTATTCTCGTTATCATGGGTGGAGGACTACTGTATAAAGGGTTCTCAGCCATTGCTGAAACGGAGTCGCAAACCGAAGAATCTCTTGAAGAGGCATATCAAAATATTACGAAGAACACAGGAAAAGAACCATCTTATGAAGCTGATCAAATTTCACCTAAGATTCCTTCATTTCAGATCGGCGAATCTATTGGCATTCTTCAGCTTCCATCGATTGATGGTGAACTTCCTATCATTGAAGGAACAGATGAGGATGAGCTTGAAAAAGGTGTTGGTCACTTTAGCAGTACTGTTTTGCCTGGTCAGGGAGATCAAATTCTTCTATCCGGGCACCGAGATACTGTGTTTCGGCGGCTTGGTGATGTGCAGATTGGAGATCTAGTTCATGTTGTCATGCCTTATGGAAAATACACTTATAAAATGAACAAATCATACATTGTTGATGCCGATGATACAACTGTTATACGCTCTACGGCTCCAGAAGAGTTATTAACGATTTCTACTTGTTATCCTTTCTCTTTTATAGGTGATGCGCCAGATCGGTATATTCTTGAAGCTGAGTTAATTGAAGTGAATCAGTTTTGACTTTTTGTCGAGTTTCTTAAATGCTGGTAATCTGAAAAACTCGCTAAAATGTTTGTAATTTATACGTGATAAAGGGGAAAAATGCCCTTCATTCGGCTTTTTTCGCTCTAATGGTGCAAAAACACGTTAAAAATCCTAAGAAGTTTTTCGTTCTAGTTAAGATATCCGCCGTCCAGAATATATATTCGCCGTTATCTTGATTTAATCGCCGTTATTTTCATTTATTCGCCTTAAAAATTTTTTATTCGCCGTTATTTTCATTTATTCGCCTTAAAAATTTTTTATTCGCCGTTATTTTCATTTATTCGCCTTAAAAATTTTTTATTCGCCGTTATTTTCATTTATTCGCCGTAAAAAATTTTTATCCCCCAAACGCCACCAGCCAGCTTCATCCTCAAGCCCTCCTGCTCCAAAACAAAAAAAACGCCACCAAGTCCAAACGACTCAATGGCGATCCCCAACACACCTTATTTTTGCAGCTTCACTGCAATTCCAGCTCCAACAACTGCATTATGCTTTACTAATGCAATATTTGCTGTCAGGCTTGTACCCTCTGTAAGCTCTTTTACTTTGCCAAGAAGGAATGGTGTTACGTTTTTACCTGCAATATTGTTTTCTTTTGCTTCTTTTAAAGCCGTTTCGATTACGTTTGTAATGAATGCTTCTTCTAGTGCGTGTTCTTCTGGGATTGGGTTTGCGATTACCACGCCTCCGTTTAGGCCCAGTTCCCATTTCGTGCGGATCAGGTCAGCGGCTGTGCTTGCATCATCTACACGGAAATTCACATCGAATTCGCTTGAGCGCGTGTAGAAGGCAGGCAATTTATCTGTCTCATAGCCAACTACTGGCACACCATTTGTTTCTAGGTATTCTAATGTTAAACCGATGTCTAGAATGGACTTTGCTCCTGCACAGACAACCGCAACGTTTGTTTTTGCCAGCTCCTGAAGGTCAGCCGAAATATCCATTGTTGTTTCTGCTTCACGGTGAACCCCGCCAATTCCGCCTGTAACAAATACTTCAATGCCAGCAAGCTCCGCACAGATCATTGTAGCTGCTACTGTTGTTGCTCCATTTTTCTTTGTTGCAATTAAATATGGCAGATCTCTGCGGCTTGCTTTTTCAATGTCGTTGCTCGTTGCCAAAAATTCTAATTCTTCATCTGAAATGCCGATTTTTATTTTCCCGTCTAAAATTGCAATGGTTGCAGGAACTGCTCCACCCTGGCGGATAATATCCTCAACTTCTTTTGCCGTTTCCACGTTTTGCGGATATGGCATGCCATGAGAAATGATTGTAGATTCTAGTGCAACGATCGCTTTTCCTGCTTTTTGGGCTTCTAGTACTTCTGCTGAGTATTCCAGGTATTTTTTTAACATGATGTATGATTCTCCCTTTAGTTAAAATTTTGTTTAAATGTGTCTTGAAGGCGTGTGTGGTTCAGCTCCGGGTTTACCGTTTCGTGTGACTGCAGTGTCAGCATGGAGCAGGCAATTCCGATCTTACACGCATTTTCCGTGTTCAAGTCTTTTAAATCTGCAAACATAATGCCTGCCACCAATGAATCTCCCGCTCCTGTTACGTCGGCAACTTTTACAAGAGGCGGCAATAATACGCCTGCATCCCCTTCTCTTGTAAAATAGATTAATCCCTTATCTCCACGTGTGATGACTACTTTTTCGACGCCTTTTTTGATCAGCATTTCAGCTGATTTAAAGAAGTCGCCTTCATTATGAATCGTCATGCCAGACAATGCTTCTGCTTCATCCTTATTGGCGATCAGCCACGTTACCCCACTTAAGTTTTCCGGCAGCTTCTTAACTTTTGGAGCTGAAACCGGCGTGATGCAAAGGCGAATTTCTTCTTCTTCACACCTTCTGATAATTTTCTCTAATACCTCTTTAGAAAAATTGGTATCCAGGATGACCATTTCGGCTGATGCAAAATAGCCCCATCTCTTATCAATAAAATCGTAATCAATTCCATCGTAGATCGACATATCAGCAAGCGCAATGCTCATTTCTCCTCTTTCATCCAAAACGGCTGTATATGTTCCTGTTGTTCGATCTGTAAAAACATGTGATGGAGTGATATCCACAAAGTTCTTTGTTGAATCCAAGAGCCAGTTCCCTTCATGATCACCGCCAACTACCGTCAGTAATGAGACGTCAGAGCCAAGTCTTCCCAGGTTCTCAGCAATATTCCTTGCTACTCCGCCGCATGATTGAGCACTTTCTGCCGGATTGGATGTTCCGTATTGGAGATTTTCAATCGCCTGTATTTTTCGGTCCACGTTGGCACCGCCCACACAAAGGATATTTCTATTCTCCGGCAGCACATATGCTCTCCCCAGCAATTTGCCCTGCTTAACTAAGGAAGAAATATAACCGGCTGCTGCTGATCGTGATAAACCAGTCTTCTCGGCAATTTCATTTTGTGTCATAAACGGATCTTCTTTGATGAGCTGTAAAATGAGTGATTCTTTTTCATTCATACCATCACCTCCACCTCGGTAAACTTTTGTCTTAATTATAAACATATGTTTAAATGTAGTGCAAGCTAAATCTCTATAGACATTTATGAACTTTAGGTATATAGTTACCTAGGTAACTATTTTGCAGAGGGTGAACAGATGGACAACAGCAGTGAACTTTTTCATGGAATAAATCAATTTTCACGCCATTTTTCTAAGCTTCTAAATGAACGATTAGTTCCTCTAGGACTGTATTCTTCCCAATGGAGTATTATTTATCTCCTGCACACAAAAGGACCTCAAACACAAAAAGAAATCGCAGCCTATTTAGCGATTGAAGCTCCTTCTATTACAAGAGCAGTCGCTAGATTAGAGAAGGCAGGCTTTATTGAAAAAGCACAAGGAATAGATAAACGCGAAAAAAGAATTATGCTTTCAGCTGAGGCGATTGCTAAATTTCCAATCTGGCTTGAGGAGATCAAGGCTTGTGAACAGCACGTTTTATCCCATTTAACTGAAGATGAGTTTCAAACTGTGCTGAACATTGTCCATAAAATGAACAGCACTTTACTGTAAGAAAAAGGAGGACATCATGAAAAAACCTTTATGGACTAAAGATTTTTTAGGCATTTCATTTATTAGTTTTTTTCTATTTATCGGGTTTTATATATTGCTGACTGCACTGCCGCTTTTTGTTTTAGATGACTTACATGGAACTGAAGCAGATGTCGGTTTAGTCACAGCTTGTTTTTTAATTTCAGCTGTACTCTGCAGGCCGTTCACTGGAAAGTGGATTAATGGAATCGGCCGCAAGAAGCTATTATTGATTTCGTTATGTATTTTCCTAATCAGCTCTATTTTGTACTTATTAGCGGATTCCATTTCCTTTTTACTGGCACTTCGCTTTATGCATGGCATTGGATTTGGGATTGCAACAACAGCCACCGGAACCATTGTTGCAGACGTAATTCCAGACGAACGCAAAGGCGAAGGACTTGGGTATTACGCGCTATTTATGAATATCGCCATGGTGGCAGGACCATTTACTGGCTTAACCATTATTCGTTCCTTCTCCTTTGATGCACTTTTCATTCTTTGTGCAATCATTTCATTATTGGGTCTGCTGCTTTTATTGATTGTAAAAGTGCCAGAGAGAAAGCCGCTTCAACAGGGTAAGGAAAAATTATCTTTTGCGAGCTTTTTTGAAGCATCAGCAATTCCTGTTGCTATTGTCGGCGGGATTCTTGCATTTGCCTACTCAGGAATTCTTTCATTCATTTCCGTTTATGCGACCGAATTAGGTTTGCTGAAAGCGGCAAGTTTCTTCTTTGTCGTGTTTGCTGCGTTTATTATTCTTTCTCGTCCGTTTACAGGAAAATGGTTTGATTTATATGGCTCTCATAAAATTATTTATCCTGCCATTGTCATTTTTGCAGTGGGAATGTTTGTTTTAAGTCAGGCTTCTGGAGCTTTTGTCTTTTTATTAGCAGGAGGATTAATTGGACTTGGCTTCGGAACTCTTTCACCAAGCTTGCAAACCATAGCCATCAATCGGGCAGCCCCTGAGAAAAGAGGCTTAGCAACCTCCACTTTCTTCACGTTTTTTGATTCAGGTTTTGGGATTAGTTCGTATGCGCTCGGAGTCGTTGCAGCTTATATGAGCATTGGCAGTTTGTATAGTATTCTTTCAATTGTCATTCTGCTAACGATAATTCCTTATTATTTCCTCTGTCATGCTAATAGCGGACGGCAAACGCGGCAGGCCGACATATCAGTTTGATCTGACTAGCGTACGGTGGAGCTAAACCACTTTTCAGTGAATCGTTTAAATAATTTTAGTAGCATGTATAAAAATTTCTTTATTTTATGGCAGCACTAATAATGAACTAGCTCCTTTCGTATTATAGCTCTGATTTGGTTCTGCCAAATTAACCTACGTGTTACGAAAAGGGGCTTTTTCATTTTTAAGCCTTTATAATACTTTAATTCGAATATTCCTAATCTTACTTTTCTTAGGTAAACTTGGCATCGTCCTTCCCTTGAATTTCTCGTATGGGACAATTGTGCGCCGAGCCTTCACTAGAGTTTAAATATTAGGTTATTTTCGCATACCGTTTTGCTCTTAACTTACATATACAAGGATTTCCACTTTAGAGTACTCGCTTTCCGGCGGGGCGGGCGCTAAGCCTCCTCGTCACTTCGCTCCTGCGGGGTCTCAGCTTCCCACTCGCCTGAGCAGGAGTCTCGCACTCTTACGTTTCAATCAACAGACAATGCACTAACCCCTCTTAGAGAATGACTTTTAAAACAATCATTCAAATAAGAGCCTAAATTTTCTATACAAAACAACAAAAAGACCCGAACAATTAGACAGATCTCACTTAAAGTTCTGCTAATGATTCGGGTCTATTTATTTCCTGGAATACTCATGTTCCAGACTCTGCTGTTCTCGGCAAAATTAAGATTTCGACTCTGCGGTTCTTGGCTCGTCCGTCTGCTGTGTCGTTTGCTGCAGCAGGCTGGAATTCTCCAAAGCCTTTGGCACTAAACTTGCCTGGGTCGAGTTTATTATTTTCTAAAATAAGTTTCATAAAGTTAACGGCACGCATTACGCTAAGTTCCCAGTTCGATGAAAATCGCGCATTACTGATGGGGACATTATCCGTATGACCGCTAATCATAATATTTCTTGGCGGATCCATTACGAGCAGATCAGATATTTCTCCGGCCACATCATAATCCTCTCTTCTGACGTCCGCACTTCCCGACTGAAACAATACGTTATCACGAATCGTAACAAGCAATCCCTCTGTTGTTAAGGATGTTTCAAGTTTATCTGTTAAATCATTATTTGTAATATACGAGTTCACTTTTTCTTGAAGAGATGATAGTGCTTCTTGGTCCGCTTGTTTTCTCAGTTCTTCATTAGCCAGCTGTTCAAGTGCCGCTTGTGCCTCTTGATCCTGCTGTTCCTGTTCTTGCCCACTTTCCGGCAGATTATCTTTGCTCACATCAGTGGCTTCTCTTTGTCCTTCAGGTATGGGGCTGGGAAATTCCATAACCCCTGTTCCTCCGGTAAACACATCATTAAACGATTTTGAAAGCTTTTGAAATTTTTCAGCATCGACAGAGCTCATTGCAAATAGAACGATAAACAGCGCAACAAGCAGTGTTAATAAATCCGCATAAGGCAATAACCAAGATTCATCTACATGTTCTTCATGATGCTCTTTCTTTTTTCTTTTACTCATTTGCAGTCACACTGCCTTCATCGAGGATTCTTTTCCTCTCACCAGCAGGAAGATAGGAAGCAAGCTTCTGCTCAATCACACGTGGAGCTTCTCCTTCCAGTATTGACAAAATCCCTTCAATCATCATATATTTTTGCTTTGCTTCCAGCTTTGATTTACGTTTTAATTTGTTTGCAAATGGGTGCCATAATACATATCCAGTGAAAATCCCCAATAGTGTTGCAACGAATGCAGCACTGATTGCGTGGCCTAGTGAATCTGTATCACTCATATTTCCAAGTGCTGCAATTAATCCGATAACTGCTCCAAGTACCCCGAGTGTAGGAGCATACGTACCAGCCTGTGTGAAAATTTGTGCTCCGGCCTGATGTCTTTCTTCCATCGCTTCCACTTCTTCACTTAATACATCCCGAATATAGTCTGCACTTTGACCATCAACAGCTAAAGAAAGACCGTTTTTTAAGAATTCATTGTCTACTTCATTCGTTTTTGTCTCAAGTGCAAGCAAGCCTTCTTTTCTAGCCAGCTGAGCCCATTCAGAAAACATTTTAATTAATTCAGCTTGGTCAATTGCCTTTTCTTCTTTAAAGATCACTCCGAATAATTTGGGAATTTTTTTCACTTCACTTGTCGGAAATGCAATGACCACAGAAGCGACTGTTCCAAGCATAATAATTAATAAAGCAGCTGGATTGGCGAGAACGCCTGGGCTTACGCCTTTGAACACCATCCCAATACCAACCGCGACTAACCCTAAAATTAATCCAATAATTGTTGTTTTATCCATATGTGCCACACCTATTCATTAGATTCTCTGTTAACATGACTTTCAACCTAGTAAACTCCCATTATCGGTAAAATATCCAGTCATACTCCCTATACTATCTATTTCGACATTTTTCTATTTTCCTTTAGCAAATTAGTGCATGTTATAGAAATTTATTTATCTTAAGTGATGGAACATAAAGCTTTGATGCTTTAGTATAAATATGGAAAGGATGTGTGCTTATGAGCCCTATTGATGCTTTATTAAATCTAATATTATTTGTCATCATCATTTATTTAATTTCAAGAGCTGCGCATCATTTTACACATACCAAAAGAAAGCTCCATGAACTGGAACAGAAATTAGATGATGTATTAAAACGATTGGATGGAAAAGATTTATAGGAGGTTGAAAAATGATTTTACATACAACCATTTCAGGTGATGGTGAGCCCATTTTACTTATACATTCTGGCGGGATGACAAGTGTGAGTGAGTATCAGGAGCAGAGTGAATATTTTTCTGAAGAAAACTATAAAGTCATTAGACCAGATTTAAGAGGACACGGTAAATCTGTAGGAACACTGGAGAATTTTTTTAGCGCTTGTGTGAAAGATCTATACGATACATTAAACCATTTACAGATTAAACAGTGCCATATTGCCGGAGTTTCTGTAGGCGGTATTGTTTCCCTCATGTTTGCCAAGGAATATCCTGGTATGGTCAAATCACTCTGTTTTTCTGGAGTATTTCCAGTAAAGCCTGAAAATTGGGCTGAGTCATCGCTTGAAGAGGCAGAACATTATGAAGACTTATTTAATAATAATGAAGCTGTTGCTTATTTAAATGAGATCCACGGAGAGAATGATTGGAAATCACTTCTTAGTTTTATGGCAGAGGAGGATTTTTATCCATTTGAACATACAGGTGATGTATCTGCATTGCAAGTGCCGACCCTTTACGCAGTAGGAGAACAGCAAGAACAAGAGATATCCGCTGCTATAACTTACAAACAATTAAATCCAAATATACATATTAGCGTAATCCCATTTTCTGGTCATTTGGTGCATCGGGAGCAGCCTGACTTATATTCCCAAGTACTACATGCATTCATTAGAAATTCTTAACGAGGCTGGGACATAAGTATTTAACACACTCATAGAACCGAATGGTTAGGTAGTCGTCTTACTAATCATTCGGTTTTTTATGATTAGTAAATATATTTTATTAACATGAGTGAAATGGAGCGGAGGCCCCTCGACTCCTGCGGGCAATAGAGGAAAGGGTGCGACCCCGCAGAAGCTTTTGCTTTGAGGAGGCTCAGCTTGTGATCCCACGAAAAAACAGGGTCCGCAGCGCAATGGAACGGACTTGTTTAAATTGAATATTCGTGTTTTGAAAGATTAATTTCGTTTTGTCCCAGCCTCTATTTTCTTTAGTGTTTAGCTCTGTCGGCGAGCGACCAAGCTTTTTTACAACAATCTATTCTGAATTTTATTCTCATAGTTTTTAAAGACAGCGGAGTTTGTGTTGGTTTTCCTTTTGGAAAGAATGCGGTTATAGTGGAGCAGTTTTTCATTGACCTTTTGTTGCAGCTGTCGTTTTTCTTCAGGGTCTTCGCAAAGTTTTATAAGATCTTCGATTGATTTAATTTCATTTTTTAAGTCGTTTTCTTCGGGGGTGTATCCTGCGTTTTTTAGAATGCGATAAGCCATGCGCATGCTTTCTGGCACTGCTGCTAAATCATCCTTCGGCAGCGGTTTTCCATAGCCAGGCAGGTTTTCAAATTCTTTGTCCCTGTATGCTTTTTTAATTTTATCTTCTGCAATAATGGAAAATAAGTCGATTGTCCTTCCCTCCCATTTATTTAGTCTTCCCCTTTATTATACCCAATTATTGTAATGATCGATATGCCTATATTTGTACATAGTGAGGCTCCACTAGGAAAGAATATGTGATGAAGCTGATATATGGAAAGGAGCCAAACAATGGGTCGCGGAGAACATTTTAATCATAAAAATAAGCATCATCCAGGAGATCTGCCTGCAAGTGCTGAACAAGTTGAGCGCCACACAACTGAAGCTCAAGAGGATGAAGAATTTATCGTTGTTCAGGAAGCATTTAAAAATCGCTTCGAGGAAGATGAAGCGAAAGTGCTTGAAGCTCGAGCGAAGCAATAACAGTCAAAGCCTGCAGAGCTGTTGTATCATTCTGCAGGCTTTTCAGTAAATGAATTATAACACAACTTCTTTGTGATTCGTTTTTATCCATGCTGCACACGCATCTATATCATGCGCAAAAATTCGGTCTCTCGTAATGGATGGAACTACATTCCGTGCCTGTTCAAAATATGCCCTTGTTTTCTCTGCCAGCTTTTCGATTCCTTTGAATTCTGCAGCCTGAAGTGCACAGATTAATTCAATGGCGAGCACCTTATTTGTGTTTTGAATAATTTGATATGCGTGTCTTGATCCAATTGTCCCCATGCTTACATGATCCTCCTGATTGGCCGAAGATGGAATAGAATCCACACTTGCTGGATGGGCAAGTGTTTTGTTTTCAGACACAAGAGAGGCAGCACAATATTGCAGAATCATTGCTCCAGACTGCAATCCTGGCTCTGGGCTTAGAAAAGCGGGCAGATCATTAAGCTGTGGATTAACAAGCCTTTCAATTCTTCTCTCAGAAATATTGGCAAGCTCTGCAACAGCAATTTTCATAAAATCCATTGCAAAAGCAATTGGCTGCCCATGAAAATTGCCTCCTGAAATCACCTTCATCCCATCGTCAAAAATGAGCGGATTATCGGTTGCAGCATTCATTTCAATCTCCAGTTTTTCTTTTACATAATCTAACGCCTGCCACGAAGCTCCGTGTACTTGTGGGATGCAGCGAATCGAATACGCGTCCTGCACCCGGATTTCACCTTGTCTGGAAATTAGCTTACTCCCTTCTAAATGCTCTCTCATTCTTCTTGCTACATCTGTCTGCTGCTGGTATCCCCTTGCCATATGAACATCTTCATCAAAAGCATCGATAATGCCATTTAACCCTTCCATGGTGATTGCTGCAATAATTTCCGACTGCAGCGCCATTCTTTCTGCTTCCAAATATCCGATGACGCCCATCGCAGTCATCGCCTGTGTTCCATTAATAAGAGCCAATCCTTCCTTAGCCTCTAACACAAGCGGGGCTATGCCTTCTTCCATTAAAGCGAGGGACGAAGCCTTTCTTGTTCCTTTATGATATACCTCGCCTTCTCCAATTAGAGCAAGAGCCAGATGCGACAGAGGTGCCAAGTCTCCGCTTGCACCAAGTGAGCCCTGCTGAGGAACAACAGGATGAATTCCATGATTCAGCAGCTTCAGCAGAGTATCAATCACAACTGGCCGTACGCCTGAAAATCCTTTTAATAATGCATTGGCCCGCAGTAGAAGCATCGCTCTTGAAACGGATTCAGGAAATGGGTCACCTGTACCACAGGCATGTGATCGGATTAAATTCAACTGTAGTTCCTTTACATCTCCTTGATGGATCAGCACATCACTGAATTTGCCAAACCCCGTATTAATGCCATATACAACTCTTTGGTCCTCTACAATTTTTGTCACAGCATCATGGCTTCTTGCGGCTTCTGCCAAGCTGACTGGTGAAGCAGACACTTTCTCTCCTTCAAAAATGATTGTAGCTGCCTCCTTCAAGGTTAAAGAATGCCCTGTCAAAATAACCATTTTATTCCTCCTCATTCTGTTAGCAGAGTAAAGAAAAAGGCTGTATCTCAAACGAGTGTTTGAAATACAGCCTTTTTTGCTTGTATGTTTACGTTCTGCATATGATTCATCATCAACAGTCCCATAGCTATAAATTTTCTGAATATACACTTATATTATCGAAGCTACAGCCGGTCTGTCAATTATTTTTCCATATTTTAGCATATCAGCGAATTATCAGAGTAAAGGATTTTAGTCGTCAAACTTGATTCCTTTTAATAAATCAGCAAACGCGTTGTTGATTGGTTCTGTTTCTTTTTGCTGCTGTTTTAAATATTTTTGAACAGTGCGTTTATCCGCTTTTCCTCCTGATTCTTTTTTCCGTCTTTCTTCAAAGGAGGAGAGTTTTTCGCGATAGCCGCATTTACATGCAAAAATCTGCCCTTTCCCTTCGCCGCGAAGTTCCATTTTCTTTTTACATTGCGGACAGCGGGCATTTGTAATTCTAGAGACATTTTTACGGTGTCCGCATTCACGGTCCTGGCAGACGAGCATTTTGCCTTTTTTGCCATTCACTTCAAGCATCGGCTTGCCACAGTCTGGACAAGATTTGGTTGAGATATTGTCATGCTTGTATTTTTTCGTACTGTTTTTAATATCTGAGACAATTTCTTTTGTATGCTTCTTCATTTCATTGATAAACACGTCTTTTTTCAGCTTGCCTTTGGCAATCAGCTCAAGCTTTTGCTCCCACTGTCCGGTTGTAGCCGGTGATTTTAATTCTTCTGGGACAAGGTCAAGCAGCTGACGGCCTTTTGAAGTAATAAAAATATCTTTTCCGCCCCGCTTTTCGATTAAAAAGGAGTTAAAGAGCTTATCAATGATGTCCGCGCGAGTCGCTACTGTTCCTAGTCCTCCAGTGGATTTTAATGTATCTGCTAACTTTTTATCGTTGGTTTCCATATACTTCGCCGGGTTTTCCATTGCTGATAGCAAGGTTGCCTCTGTAAAGCGGGCTGGCGGTTTGGTTTGTCCAGAGGTTAGAGAAATCAATTTTGTTTTAAGGACATCGCCTTTTTCAATTCTCGGCAACAGCTGTTCTTTCACATCATCTGTTGCTTCATCATCATCAAACCGATTTTCATATACTTCTTTCCAGCCTGCCTCTAACACTGTTTTCCCTTTAGCAATAAACTTTTCTGCTCCAATTCTCGCCTGCAGTGTCAATTGCTCATACTCATGTGCAGGGAACAGAACAGCCAAAAACCTTTTTACAACAAGGTCATATATTTTTCTTTCTTTATCGGTAAATGCTGAAAAATTCACATAGCCTTCTGTTGGAATAATCGCATGGTGATCACTCACTCTGCTGTCATCTACAAATGCTTTTGTTGCTTTAATCGGTTTTTTCAGCACTTTGTTTGCAAGCGGGCGATATTCTCCTACACCGCATGCTTTTAACCTTTCAGGAAGGGTGCTGACAATATCGGAAGAAAGGTAACGTGAATCTGTTCTTGGGTATGTTAATACTTTGTGCTGCTCATAAAGCTTCTGCATGATATTAAGTGTTTCTTTGGCAGAGTAACCAAAAATTTTATTCGCATCACGCTGCAATTCGGTTAGATCGTATAATGCCGGCGAAAATGTTTTTTTCGCTTTTCGGTCAATGGACCCTACTTCCGCATCCTTACGCCCGAGCGATTTTACGATGGATTCTATTTTATCTTTATCAAAGCTGCGGCTATTGCCGTTAGAACCCTGCCATGTTAACACAAGGCCATCTGTTGAAGCTTCAATTCCGTAAAAAGTCTGCGGTTTAAAATTCTTGATCTCATCTTCTCTCGATGCTACGATCGCAACGGTTGGTGTTTGCACACGTCCGGTGTTTAGCTGCGCATTAAATTTAGTCGTCAATGCACGTGTTGCATTTAATCCGATATACCAGTCTGCTTCAGAGCGTGCTACGGCTGCTGCGTATAAATTATCATAATTTCTTCCTGGTTTTAAGTTATTAAATCCTTCTCTGATCGCTTTATCTGTAACAGAGGAGATCCATAAACGTTTAATTGGTTTATTAATTTTTGCTTTATCAATGATCCAGCGCGCCACTAATTCTCCTTCTCTTCCTGCATCTGTAGCGACAATAATTTCTTTAACATCACTGCGGTTTAACTGTGTTTTTACTGCATTAAACTGTTTGCCTGTCTGCTTGATGACCACTAATTTAAGACGCTCAGGGAGCATCGGCAAATCTTCAATCTTCCATGATTTGTATTTTTGATCATAATTTTCAGGATCTGCTAATGTCACTAAATGCCCTAGTGCCCAAGTTACGATATATTTGTCGCCTTCTAGAAATCCGTTTCCCTTTTTTGTGCATTTCAATACATTTGCGATATCACGGGCAACGGACGGTTTTTCAGCGATGACTACACTTTTTGCCATTTTTTCCGAACTCCTTTACTAGCTGTGTAAGGTCTAATATACCATACATTGCATGAAAAGTTCGTATGTCCATCTCCACCCGCTAGAACAGTTCTTGTTGACCTTAGAATCACTAGAAGGTTTATACTGTCGTTACCGAATAATTAATAAAGGAAGTTGGATATATATGATCAGAACTATGCAAGCAAAAGATTCCATGGAAGCTGCAGCTTTATTATGGGAAATATTCGAGGATATGGAGCTTCCTTTACTGAAGGAAATTCCGCAATCCAAATTATTAGAAATGGTCGCAGAAGCAGCCGAAGACCCTGACTACCGCTATGGTGTGAACAGGGGGTTAGTGTATGAATACAATGGGGTAATAGCCGGTGCTATTTTTGGATATCCTGCGCTGGATGAGCCTAGTATTGATGAATCTTTTAAAAACGTTTTACAGAAACATGGGTACGAATCAAATTTGAATTTGTTTATAGATCAAGAGGCACTTCCAAATGAGTGGTATTTGGATTCTATTGTCGTCAATAAAAAATTCAGAGGAATGGGAATTGGAACCACTTTACTAGAGGCTATGTGTCAAACCGCATCTGATGCCGGTTTTGAAAGAATAGGATTAAATGTAGATGTTGCGAATCTAAAGGCAAAGAAGTTATATTCTTCTATAGGATTTAAAAAAGTTGCTGATATTACGTTAAGCGGCCATCACTATGAGCATCTGTGTAAACCGTTAGAAACTCACGTAAAAGCTTAAATTACCTTACTTTAGTCTGGAGCAGGAACCATGAAGTGGAAAATAAATGAAATAGCTCGTTTGTATGATATCAGTTCCCATACATTACGCTTTTACGAAGAACTTCAACTTGTCGTCCCTCATAGAGGAGAAAACAATTATCGTATCTATACAGAAGAACATCTGCAGAAATTAAACATTATCCGGGATCTTAGAAAATTCAACATCCCCTTAGAGCAAATTAAAGATTATCTGGAGAATCGTACAGTTGATAAAACATTAAATTTATTAAAAAGACAGCAGTCTTTTATTCAACAAGAAATCCTCTTATTACAAGAACAGCAAAACCGCATTAACGAACGCATTAACTTGTTTACACATAGCACTGAAGCAAGTGAGGGTGAGTGTATTATCCTTGATCAGCCAGATCGCTATGTTATTGCCAGTTCTGATAAACAGATAGAAAGTGCCAATATCGATTTTGCCTTAAAAGAATTATATAAAGAATACGAAAAAAAGCTTCCCCACTTAGATCAATACCTGTTTGGAAGCTTTCTGTATGCTCTTTCTGATTCTGCCATACATCATAATGTATTTTATTTTCTCGAACAGAATTCAGCTAATTATACAACGCTTATTCCAAAAGGCCGCTATGCAACAATACACTACAGAGGCAGTTATTCCAAAACACATACCTATCTTTTGAAGTTAACAGACTACTTAACCAAAAAACATTATGTGCTGGATGGAGATTTTTTCGAGACCTATTTAATTGATTTTCATGAAACAAGCCTTGTTAACCAGTATGTGACCAGGATCGAAGTGAAGATTAAATGAAGCATCCATCCTTTTTTGTCACAGCCATACTGTCAAGAAGCTAGTCAGCCTTCTTGGCAGCAATGCTTAAGATGAACGATCTCCCTTATTTAATAATCCATTGTTTCTTTAAACATAATACCTGCATATCGATAGTTGATCGTTAAAGTATTCAGTGGTTCTTTGGAGTGAACGGTTATTCCATAAGAGAGTGTATCTTGATCCCTGTTATTTATTCTTTCCTGTATGCCCGAACCTGCAGGAAGAATTGTTTCATTTAAATCTGTAAACCTTTCCCCATTCTCACTATCAAAAGTAATATAAAATGCTTCGTCAGCATTATTAGGAATTACTTGCATTTGGACTTTCTCTGGTTCCTTATCATTTATTAAAACACCTGTAGGCTGAAGGTTAAAAAAGCCTTTATTCCCCACTTCGATTAAATACATATCGTTATCTGCTCCATGACTCAATGCACCGACATCTAATGGCGGATTAAACAGCAGATAGGCATAAAAGACAATCGCTCCCACTATAGCACCGCTCGGTATAAGAAACCATTTTTTCTTCATAAAACCACCTCATGATTATGAATTTACATAATGTAACATTCCTTCTTATACGCATGAAAGAGAATAATGGTTTCATAAACATGGTTTGAAGACTAGAACATTCCCTAAAAATTGAAACCAGCTGAAACGATCCCGTTCCATTTCGCTGCGGACCCTCGCTTTCCGCGGGGAGGAAGCTGAGCCTCCTCGTCACTGTCGCTCCTGCGGGGTCTCACCCTTTCCTCTACTTCCCGCAGGAGTCGAGGGTCCTCCGCTCCATTACACTCAAGTTTTTTTAAATCGAGTGGTTAGAAAGATATACTCGCTGTTCATTCGGAAGTCTAATGAATTGAACCCTTATATCCCAGGTCTTTATTTACAGTATATTTCAGTATAACTTCAATAAATCCTCAAATTCTTCGATTACTTCATCATATTCGCTTACTTCGCCAAATCCATATTTGGCATATACAAAAGGAATTTCTGCGAATCTGGCTGCTTTTAAGTCACCGTCTGTATCTCCAACATAAACTGGGTTTGATAACTGATTTCGTTTTATGATCAGTTGAATGTTCTCCCCTTTTGAAAGACCTGTTCGGCCTGGGTTTTCAAAATCAGTGAAATATTTTTCCAGTCCATGATATTTATAAAAAGCCTCTATGTAACCATCCTGACAATTGCTGACAATGAAAAGTTTATACTTTTCCGAGAGTTGCTTTAAGACGTTTTCGACATTTTTGTAAGGAACACCGCCATGTTTTTCTATATAAGTATTTTCCACTTCAAAGCATTCTTGTAAAATTTTCTCCCGTACTTCATCATCTAGATCAGGAAACAATCTCTTAGCAATGTCATCCATCTGCAGGCCCATTACTCCTTCAAGGTCTTCCCGAGTTAAGTCCTCTCGAATCTGGTTATTTGTTTGTATTACATTGTTCCAAGAAACCTTAATTGAATCAACAGAATCCCAAAGTGTTCCATCTAAATCAAAAATAATACTGTCCATTTTTCTCATACCTCTCTCAATAAATTATAATCTCTCTTCATCGTAAACGATTTCCGAAAAAATGGGAAACATCTTTGCCTATCGTATCGTTTTCGTTTACCAAGCAAAGAGGTCTAACATAAATTTTATTCTAAATAACAATGTATTCATTCCTCATTTACTTTTTATATTGATTGTTTTTCCTTCAGAGAATAATTTTATATGATTACGCAAGATAGTATTTTAACTATACTAAATATTTAAAATATTATATGACAATTCCTAATTAAACTATTAAAATGGAGTGATAGATATATACTTCTAATCTCTGTGCATGCCCTCCTCGATTCTAATTTGTTTCAGTACACGAATTTTTGGGAATGTTATTCCTACATAATTAAGTTTACATTTGATTCTTATGTCCCCATACCACACTTTACGATTCTAGCATTAAGCAGTTCATACTAATGACCAACCGGTTAGTCTACTTCTTTGATGATCGGTCTTCTAGAAGGTTTCTAAATTATTAAAATCTATAACTAAGGGAGGAGTATATATGAAAAAGTTTATTACATTCAGTATGATTCTTCTGTTATTGGCTGGCGTAATTTCCGGCTGTGTTGCTAAGGCCGCAGAGGAAGAAAGCACCATTACGATGAGACTTGCCCATAATCAAGGAGAAACGCATCCCGTACATAAGTCACTGGCCGAGTTCGCTAGACTGGTGGAAGAGAAAACAGATGGCAGCATCAAGATCACCCTTTATCCAAATGGACAAGTAGGCAGCGAACGGGAAGCCGTTGAATTAACTCAAACAGGTGCAATTGATATTGCAAAAGTAAGTTCAAGTACACTTGAAAACTTTTCTGAAGTTTATTCTCTTTTCAGTCTTCCCTATCTTTTTGACAGCCAAGAACATTACTATCAGGCAATGAACAGCGATATTGCTAAAGAAATCTATCAGACGACTTCTGATATAGGGTTCAGCGGTCTGACATTCTATGATTCTGGCACAAGGAATTTTTATACTGACAATGTAGAAATTACCCATCCTGATGATTTAAAAGGTTTAAAAATACGCGTACAGCCAAGCCCTACATCAATAAGAATGGTGGAACTTATGGGTGGCTCACCTACTCCGATGCCATATGGAGAGGTGTATACCTCATTACAGCAGGGCGTAATTGATGGAACTGAAAACAATGAAACAGCATTAACGGACAGCAATCATGGTGAAGTAGCGAAGGAGTACAGCTACAGCGAGCATGCGATGGTGCCGGATATTCTGATCATGAACAACAGCAAATGGGACCAATTGAACGCCAAACAGAAAAATGCGATCGCTGAAGCAGCTGAAGAGTCGACGGCCTTTCATAAAGAAGTTTGGGAACAGGCAGTTGAAGAAGCCATTGAAGGAGCAAAAGATAAGGGTGTAAACTTCAGCACTCCTGACAAACAGCCATTTATGGATGCTGTCCAGCCGCTTCATGATGAGTTCTCTCAAAAGAAAGAAACGGCAGAATACTATAAAGAAATCCGCGATCTAGTGGAAGAAGATTAACTGGGGAGGTAGTTTCATTGCACCAGATTCGAAAATGGATGAATAAAGGAATCGCATTTATCACCTGTACATTATTGACGGTCATGGTCTTTATGGCCGTCTGGCAGGTTTTTTCCCGATACGCATTAAATTCTCCAAGTACGATATCCGAAGAGTTTTTGCGCTATGCATTAATTTGGCTTTCAATGCTCGGTGCTGCTTATGCTTTTGGCAGCAAGAAACACCTGGCAATTGAACTATTTGTTTCTAGACTGACACCTGACAAAGCGATGCCTGTCAAAATCATTGCTGAGGGAATCGTACTGCTGTTTGCCATAGTGGTAATGATCATCGGCGGAACACAAACTGTCAGCCTTGCCATGAATCAATATTCGGCAGCATTAGGCATACCTATGAGTGCGGTCTATTTTTCTCTTATTGTCAGCGGTATATTGATCTCTATCTATTCAATCATGTCAATTTATGAAATCCTAGCCAAACAGAAGGAACAAATGTACGCTGAAGAAATAGAAGCAGTTGAGACCCTTCACCATCAAAATAAAAAGGAGGGTTTACATTGACGCTAAGTGCTGGATTGCTATTGTTGTTTCTATTTTTTCTTCTATTATTGATTGGTGTTCCAATTGCTATTAGTATTGCTGGAGCATCCATCCTAACAATGCTGATTCTATTTCCGTTTGATGTAGCTGTGTTTACGAGTGCACAGAAATTGGTATCGGGACTAGACAGTTTTTCGCTTCTTGCCATTCCATTTTTTATTCTATCCGGAATCATAATGAATAATGGCGGAATTGCGATCCGGTTAATTAACTTAGCAAAAATTATTGCCGGAAGAATGCCTGGCTCACTTGCACATACGAATGTGGTTGGAAATGCACTATTTGGCTCCATTTCAGGCAGTGCAGTTGCTGCTGCAGCTGCTATTGGTGGCGTTATGTCACCGCTTCAGGAAAAAGAAGGATATGATCGGACTTATTCTACTGCGGTCAATGTAGCATCAGCTCCAACAGGGCTTCTTATTCCCCCAAGCGGATTACTGATTGTGTATTCCCTTGTAAGCGGCGGAACTTCTGTAGCAGCTTTATTTATTGCCGGCTACCTGCCAGGAATCCTTTGGGCTATTGCCACCATGATCGTAGCGTATGTTATTGCAAAGAAAAAGAACTATCCGGTTTCAGAGAAAATTTCATTGAGCGAGAAATGGAAAGTATTTTTGGATGCTATTCCAAGCCTGCTGCTAATTGTGATTGTCATCGGCGGGATCATTGCTGGTATTTTCACTGCAACAGAAGGCTCGGCTATCGCGGTTGTTTATTCATTAATCTTATCGATCTTTTATCGTTCATTAAAATTAAAAGACATACCAAAAATTCTCATCGAAACAGTCGAAATGACAGCAATTATTATGTTGCTTGTAGCCGCATCTTCCATTCTATCCATAGTGATGAGTTTTACAGGGATACCGGAAGCTATAACATCTGGAATTCTTGGTTTGACTGATAATCCTATTTTGATTTTATTGCTCATGAATATCATTCTACTGTTTATCGGAACATTCATGGATATCACACCTGCAGTCCTTATCTTCACGCCAATTTTTCTGCCGGTCGTTAATACATTGGGAATGGATCCTGTACACTTCGGAATTATGATGTCTATGAATCTTTGTATTGGAAGTATTACGCCTCCAGTAGGAAGCGCCTTGTTTGTTGGAGCAAGTGTAGGCCGGGTGAAGATTGAACAGGTAACCAAACCGCTTCTGCCTTTCTACGGAGCGATTATTGTTGTATTACTCGCTGTCACCTATATACCGCAGATCACCATGGTTCTGCCGAATCTGCTGGATTTGTAATATTGACATTTCGCACATGTTAAGGAACTCTTCAGACGGCTGTCCAGTATTTGGACAGCCGTTTATTCATTTCGTTAGGCTCTTATCCTTAGCGTTTATTGTTTTATTGATTCCGCTAAACGATTTTATTTATTTTTTTATCATTAAAGGCTACAATAAGGAAAGATTCTGACAAAGGAGCCAATACATATGACAAACTTTCAAACTACGTTAGAGAAGTACGCCGAACTTGCTGTTAAGGTTGGGGTAAATGTTCAAAAAGGACAAAAGCTAGTGATCACAGCTACACTGGATGCGGCTGAATTTGTACGCATTGCTGTAAAGAAAGCTTATGAAACAGGTGCAAAAGAGGTTATTGTGAATTGGAACGATGATGCGGTTACACGGACAAAGTATGAGCTTGCTCCACTGGATGCCTTTGAGGAATATCCAAAATGGAGAGCAGAGGAAATGAAGGAGCTTGCTGAAGGCGGCGCTGCCTTTATGTCTATCGTTTCTTCAAGCCCTGATCTTTTAAAAGGTGTTCAATCCGAAAAGATCAGCACATTCCAAAAGGCTTCCGGAAAAGCAATGGCGCCATTCCGCAAGTATATTCAATCCGATAAGGTCAGCTGGACTGTAATCGCTGTGCCATCGCAAAGCTGGGCAAATATGGTGTTCCCGGAGGCAGCTGAAGAAGAGCGTGTAAGTCTATTATGGGATGCCATTTTCAAGGCGACTCGCTCTGATTTAGACAATCCTGTTGAAGCATGGAAGCAGCATGATGAAACACTGCATACAAAAGTAGACTATTTAAACAGCAAACGTTATAAAAAACTGCACTACACAGCTCCTGGAACTGACTTAACAATTGAATTGCCTGAGAAGCATATTTGGGCAGGAGCAGGCAGCATCAATGAAAGCGGCAATGAATTTATGGCCAATATGCCTACCGAAGAAGTATTTACGGTCCCTTTTAAAACAGGTGTAAACGGCAAGGTTGCCAGCACAAAACCATTAAGCTACGGTGGCAATATCATTGACAACTTCACGGTTTATTTTGAAAATGGAAGAATTACAAAGGTAGAAGCTGAACAAGGGGAAGAAATTTTAAAGCAGCTTGTTGATACTGATGAAGGCTCTCATTATCTTGGCGAGGTCGCACTTGTTCCGCATAATTCACCTATTTCACAATCAAACCTGCTTTTCTATAACACATTGTTCGATGAAAATGCATCCAACCACTTAGCAATCGGCAGTGCATATGCTTTCTGTATTGAAGGAGGCAAGCAAATGTCCAGTGAAGAACTTGCCGAGCACGGCTTAAACGAAAGCTTAACGCACGTTGACTTTATGATTGGATCTGCTGAGATGAATATCGACGGCATTACAGCTGACGATCAAGCTGAAGCAGTCTTCCGCAATGGAGACTGGGCATTCTAAAATACACGGATAAATAAATAACCAATACGGAAGGCTGGCCATGATGGAAATCATTGTGGCTGGCTTTTATTTTGTTTTGTTAAGCTCTTTTCTTTTCCCATTGATCCTTAAGTGATACAGAATAGCAAAATAGGCCTCATGTTCATTCCTACAGATATCTTGGTATGACAAATAGCTCGGACTTCTCATCTGTCCGAGCCATTTTCACCATTTTATTATCGTCTTTTTAACCGCAGCCATTTCACCTCATTACTCTGGTCTGCTACCGCTTCAATTTGATACTTTTCCGTATTTAAATAAATGGATGTACCTGTATCGTTTTTCGATGTTTCTCCAAACTGCCTAAAGATCTCTTCAGCATCAGCAAGTGTTGTTCTTAAACGATCGCCAGGAATTTCAGCCGCTGTTACCTTGCTGTCTTCCGCATTATAATAATAGGTGATTTCAGGATACATGACATACGGCCCATCCTCTTTCACACCTTCTTGCATATAATTAGGCTCAGACTTTTTAATTTCTTGAATATTGGTGCCAAGCGGATATGGGCTGCCTACTGGAATGCCTTGTTTTGCTTTTGCCAAAAGGTCTGCATTCAGATCCAAATCTTTAAATGGATAATAAAAGGCATTCTTCTCCCTTAAGCTATTTAACCAGAAAGCGGCTTCCTCTTTATCTGTAATCGTTTCTTTGTCTTGTTCTACTAATTTTAGGGTCTCTTTTTCAATGCCCCACGTTGTAAATTGAATGGAATCTGAAGAGCTGACTCTTCTTATTGTCTGAATATATTTTTGGTTTATGTTTCTAATTTTAATATCATTTAAAGACTTAATATCACCTTGGCTAATCAGCTTTAATTCTCCATTGTCAATTCCAGTAAATAGGTATTGGGTATGTACCTCATCACTTTGCTCTGCCACTGCAAATATGGTTTTGTTCCCTACCTTTAAAGGATAAATTTGCTCATCATTACCTGTTTTAAAAGTGAAAATTTCTTCAGCTTTTAACACATTTTGTTTATAAGCTACCGTTGAATCTTTTTCAGCAAGGTAAAATGCATAATGTCCAGAATAAAAGACGTCCTTTTTCTCCGCATTTTCTGCATAAACAAACACATTATAATTATAGTCCGCATCTTTAACTTCATATTTGAAAAGGGATTCTTCTTTGAGCGTAACCGTATCCATCTTTTCTTTGCCTTCCGTAACCACTGCAGGTACAGCCTTTTCCGCTACCGCTTCATCTTTTGCCTCTTCAGTTTCTGAAAGTGTCTCAGTTTTAATTGACGCGATTGTGTCATACGAACATGCAGTCAATAATAATAAACATACTGTTATATAGAATTTTTTCATGATAGTCTCCTAAAAAACACCGATTCATATTTTAGCAATCTCATAAATATATAGTCACAGAGATTTAACCAACTATCAGTGTAACAAATGGACAATCAATTAACAAACCCATTTATTACAAAGATTACAAAAGACATATAAATTTTTCATCAAAATGTTAAATCAAGGCTGTATTCTCAAACTTTGTTCCTTTTAACTTAAATGAATAAATATTCCCACGCCAGAGTACTCACTTTCCGTTCGTGCAGATGCTGAGCAGGAGCAGGAGTCTCGCACGTTTTCAACAATAGGCATCGCACTAAAATACCTTTTATAATGGGTGACTAATAAAATTGTTCAAAAAAGATCCTAAAACAAACATGTCTCATTGTGTTGGTTTACGGGGACTCCCCCTTTCTTTTATAGCCCGCAGGATCCGGGTGTCCAACGCTTCGTTACACGTGTTATTAAAATTAGGATCCAGAAGGAAAAAAAAATCCAAACAATTTAACAGAGTATTAACCTTCTGCTAATTGTTTGGATTTATCATTCATGTGCTGGTGTTGAACCCTTTTTAATTATCGATTATCAATTGTCTCTGGGTAAAGGTCATGGTTCATTAATCTGAACTCAGCCATTTTTTCGTATTTTGTGCCAGGTTTTCCATAGTTTGTGTATGGATCAATGGAGATGCCGCCTCTTGGCGTGAATTTGCCCCATACCTCGATGTAGCGCGGGTTCATTAATTCAATTAAGTCGTTCATAATGATATTCATACAGTCTTCATGAAAATCTCCGTGATTACGGAAGCTGAACAAATACAGTTTAAGCGATTTGCTTTCCACCATTTTTTCACCTGGAATATAGCTTATATAAATTGTCGCGAAATCTGGCTGTCCTGTTTTTGGACAAAGACTCGTGAATTCTGGACAGTTGAATTTTACAAAATAATCACGGTTTGGATGCTTATTATCAAAGCTTTCTAAGATATCTGGGGAATATTCAAATAGATATTGTGTTCCTTGATTTCCCAGCAGGGTTACCCCTTCTAATTCTTCATCTTTTCTTCCTGTCATGCTAGTGCCTCCCTTAGATTGCATTTCATGCTGGAATGAGGGAATTGAATATAAAAAAACCATGCCCTCCATGGACATGGCTGAATGCAATTCATCCGTTCCATAGTTTTTTATAGAGGGTAAGTGCTATGAACCTCTCTCATTTTGCGTGAAACGCATATTTTAAAATACCATTATAACTATAAAAAACTTTCTATAGTGTGTCAATCACTTCAAAATGTTTAATAATAACGGTATGATAGACTAATCTATTCGAAAGGTGGTATTTTCATGAATTTTCTGCTTGAAAGAACAGATTCTGAAGAAAAACTCTCTCTAGAAGCATTGATTCAAGGAAAACCAAGTGTTGTGGTGTTTGTGCGCCATCTTGGCTGACCTGTCTGCAGGCAGTATCTCACGCAGTTGCGTGAGCATTATCATGATTTTTCTAATCGAGGCTATCAGCTGATTGTTATTGCACCTTCTAAAGGCAGCTTTATCAACATGTTCTTAAAAGAGTTTGGTCCTTATCCATTTCCGATTTTAGGCGATCCTGCAAGAGAAGCCTACAAAGGAATGGGACATAAGACAATGCCAAAATGGAAGCTGCTCTCCAAAGCTGCCTTTGGTTTTGTAACCGGAAAAGTGAAAGGATTTGTCCCAGAAGACGAGAGGCAAAAAAAGTTCGTTATGGAGTCAATGAAGACACAGGACGTTTATATTCAAGGAGGAACTTGGGTTTATTCCAGTTCCGGTAAAGTTCTTTGGAACCACATAGATGAATCGCCTGAAGATCATGCACCCATTGCAAGAGTGATTGGAATTTTGGACAAACATAATTAAATTTGTCGAGATATGTTTTAAATCTATAATAGGTGGTAAACAAATAGTGCAAGGCCAAAACGACTTGCAGAAGGGACTGGTTCACCTTGAAGAACATAACAGCGACTTCAGAATCTTGTCTTGGCATTGCTTTGGATCAAGGAGGGTTTGCAGAGCGCTCGATAGGCACTCTCGTCTTTAACCGATATACTTAAAATCGGACGGCCTCAGTAAACGTACCTTGAATGTCCGTTATACGGACCAAAAAGGTGCATTCCCATAAGCGGAATGCACCTTTTTATATGGTTATTAGCTATTTTGAGCATTCTACAAGCTCGCTTTTATTTTTATAAAGTGGTCAATAAACTGTGAAGGATTTTGTTTCACATAAAAAGCATTTACTCCGCTCTTTGTATGTAAGTAAAGCAAGCCCGTGTCTGTGCTTGTGCTTTTATAGGAAACATCCCAAACGTCATCCATATAATGAACATGAAATTGTGTCTCAATGCGATCTTCATATAATAGCAGCGAAAGTTCTTCTTCAATGATCTTCTGCTCAGTCCATGTAATTTGCCTGCTGACTTTAATATAAGGATGCTGTGCAATAATACGCAACAAATCACTCCTCTGTGTCTATCATTTCCTATTCTGAATTAAGTCCCATATTTCTCTTAATACCGGCATCTCTTCCATCTCTTCATCTGTAACAAGGTCCCATTGAATTCCTTTCGGCTTTTCGTATGGAGAGTTCGTTTCAATTAGTCCCTGTTCAGTGGCAATCCAGTCTACCGTTAAGTCAAAAGGATCACGGGGAATATTTTCATTCGTTATTTGAGCGCTATGCACTGTTCCAATTATGGGTATTGCAGGATTACCCAGCTCTCGTATTATCGCATATTCCCGGTCCGCATATCCTTCTCCTTTGCCCACACGTCTGCCATCCTAATGCAAAGCGACAGAGCCGGCAAAAAACAGATCGATCTGCGGCATTTCGGATAGAGGTATTTCTTTTCCGTACTCCTTTATATGAGAAAGACTTGCTGCACGTCTCTCTTCACCGTGAGGAACCCATTCAGGTTTTACCATAATAAAACCTGCCTTCAGTCGCGGCGTGGGTACAAGCAGAGTTTTGCCATCCTTCAATATTTGCGTGCGAATCGGCAGCTGTGGCGAATCCGGATTTACTTTTATAATCTTTGCTTCTTTATATAAGGGCATTTCTTTAATAAAGCCCGCAGCTTTTTCAGCTCCTTTAAAATTGGGAATCCGGTTTTTCAGCGGAAATGGAAATCGTCCCAGCTTTTCTTCCTCTAGTTTATTCCAGATTGTTTCTCTTATTTCTTTCTTTGAAACCAATGTCATCACCTGCCGCTAATCAATCTACCTTCCTTTAAGATACTATAATACGTTATATCCATTCTCATTCCAAAAGAAAACCTAATGATGGAGAGTTTATTTTTAATAGAGCAGTTGCCTAATCAAAGTGGAATATAAGAGGAGATATATGATTCGAAAAAAAAATGGGGCTGGGAAACAAGTATTTAACAACCATATAACCGAATGGGTAGGAAGTGATTCTTGAACTGCCCCGTAAATGTTAGAAGCCACACTAACATTTACGGGGTGTTTTTTATTTGTTATTTTAAAATGAGTGAAATGAAGCGGAGGACACTCGACTCCGAAGGGAAATAGAGGAAAAGCTGAGACCCCGCAGGCGTGCCGAGGAGCTCAGCTTCCTCCCCTCGGAAAGCGAGTGTCCGCAGCGCAATGGAACGGACTTGTTTCAATATCCAAACCATTCATCTATTCAACCGTCACAGACAGCTCTTTAATCAGCAGTGATGGCGAACCAAAGGCCAATGAGAAGTCTAAGTCTGAACCAATTTGTTCAATCTGCTGAAGCAAGTCAAAAAAGTTCCCTGCAACTGTCATTTGTTTTAGAGCTGTTTTAATTTCTCCATTTTCAATCAGAAAACCGCCTGCTGCAATGGAGAAATCACCAGAGACAGTATTGGTTCCAGAGTGAAGACCCGAAAAAGATGTGACCAAGATACCTTCATCCACTTGAGCTACCAGATCAGGCAAAGCTTTCTCGGCAGGCATGATATAAAAATTAGATGGTGCGACTGTTATGGTTCCTTTAAATGAGGCTTTATATGCATTGCCAGTAGACTCCACTTTATCCTTTTTCGCCGTTAAGCTATTATGCAGGAAGGTAAGGAGATCTCCGTCCTTGATGACATCTTTTTTCCTTGTTGCATAGCCTTCACTGTCAAAATTACTGCTTCTAACTCCATCCTCGTAAAATGGATCATCAACAATATGCACATGCTCTGCCGCTATTTTTTCTCCTAATTTTCCCTTTAGCAGGGATTGGCCCTTCTGTATATTCTCAGCAGAAAAAATCGGCGAAAATGTTTGCAGTAAAGCTGCAGCAGCTTTATTGCGCAGGATAACAGAATAATTTTTGCTTTCGGCCGTTTCTGCATTTAGCTTAGACAAAGCCTCTTTCACCGCATGCTCCGCAACCTCTTTTGCTGCTAGTGACTGGTAGTTTCGAGTGACACATGAAAACACTCCATTTTTCACTTCTTTGCCTTGCTTTACAATGACTGATAGGGAGAGACCAATATGATTCATTCGATCTTTAAGCTCCAAACCGTTGGAATTCACTAGTCTTTTTTCCTTTTCTGCACTGCTTAAAGATAGTGTATTTGTGCCGGTTACGCGTTCATCAAAAGCATAAACCTCTTTTTCTATTTCTTTTAAAAACTCTATTTTTTCCTCAATTGAAACATCGTTTAACTCCTCAGAATAAAAGCTATAATCTTCATACTTTACTGATCCTTTAAAAATCTCTTCTTGAACATCTTCTTCCGTTAGAAGAGAATTCGCTTTTGCTTCATGAACTAAATACTGAACCGAAACTTCATCTGTGTTTTCTGTATAAGCATAGCCCATGTTTCCGTCCATTTTGCCACGAAAAGAGACGCCTAATGTTTCAGAAGTTTGATACGAATCAATCTCTCCCTTGTATAACTTACAGCCTAAACTTTCTACTTTCTCAGAGTAGATCTCCATATGCTCGAATCCAAGCTGTTTTCCAAGTTGAAAGACTTTTTCCTGAAAATCTTCTATTCTCATCTTATTCATCCCCCTTTCTTCCGCCAACTGTCATCTCACTTACACGAATCATCGGCTGCCCAACGTTTACTGGCAGGCTTCCACTCAGCGATCCGCACATGCCCGCTCCATGTGCCAGATTATTTCCGACCATATCAACTAACTGCAATGTTTCTGGCCCATTTCCAATTAAGGTTGCCCCCCTTAGCGGCTTGCCCAGTTTACCGTCCTTTACAGCGTAAGCCTCCATAACCGCAAAGTTGTAATCACCGGTTGTTGTATTCACTTGTCCTCCGCCCATGTATTTCGCATATATTCCATGCTCAGTATTCGAAATAATTTCCTCTGGTGTTGACTTCCCATTAGCGATATATGTATTCGTCATTCTGGAAGTCGGAGCGAAACGATATGACTGCCTTCTGCCTGAGCCTGTCGATGGCATTCCCATTCTTCTTCCGTTCAGCTTATCAATTAAATACCCTTTTAGAATTCCATTTTCAATCAGGACATTCTTTCTAGCAGTTTCGCCTTCATCATCAATTGCTAATGAACCCCATTCATTTGCAAGCGTTCCATCATCTATATAAGTGACAGCAACTGAGGCTACCTTTTCGCCGATACGATCGGCAAACACGGAATTTCCTTTTGCTACACTTGTTGCTTCTAAACCATGTCCGCATGCTTCATGGAAAATAACGCCGCCAAATTCGTTGTCAATAATAACGGGAAACTTACCGCTCGGACATGGATCGGCACCTAACATGGTCACCGCAATTCGCGATGCTTCTGTAGCGTAATGATTTAGATCTAGACTCTCCATAAACTCAAAGCCTTGATGAGCACCAGGTCCATAATAGCCTGACTGCATTTGATAGCCATCTGATGCAATCGATTGAATCGCCAATCTGCTGCGTACGCGCTTGTCTTCTACGAATTTTCCTTCTGAGTTCGCAATAAGTACATTTTGTTCTTCATCTAAGTAACGGATTCCAACCTGCTGTATACTTGAATGATAATTTTTTGCAATCTCGTAAGCCTTTCTCATTACATCTGCTTTGCGCTGCTTTTCAACCTCTTTTGGATAAGATGTTATGGAATGAGCAGACATTATTTTTTCATGAACTAAATTGCTGGCCGTGATTTTCCCATCACCCTTAATTCCTGCGGCAGCTTGATAGGCTGCCTTTAACAACCCCTCCTTAGATCCATCCGTAGTATAAGCATAAGCACTTTGAAAGCCTTTAAATACCCGAATGCCAATGCCAAAATCGCGGCCGGATAAGCTGCCCTCTACTTTGTTGTCTCTTAGTGACAGCGTGTTGGCAAATCGATCCTCTGCAAATACTTCAGCAAAATCGCCTCCTGTTTGGAGTGCTGCTGTTAACACATCTTCAATCACTGATTTCGCAAGCATAAATTCCCTCCTAGATTAGAAAAGCGCACCTGCTCTTTGACGGTGTATAATCCATCCCTTCGCAGTGCAAACGCGCTCAGCACCTCTTATTTTACAACTATTCTAACTATTCAAATTCTACCTTATTTCGTCAGGCGAAACAATTATTTTCAAAAAAAAACGAACGATTAGAGAAGATTCATAAAAATATCTCTTAATCGTTCGGGTTAACTTTGACTGAACTATTGTTCATTGAGGATATTTCTGTTTATAAAACTCCTGAAAACAGTCTTGCAAATGATTCCTTCGATTTTTCTATAAAGCCCCGCTTATAATATTGTACAGGGCTAATTTTCTCGCTTTCACGCATATCTTCTTCAAAATGTGCCACAAGTTCCCGAATGCTGCTTGTTTCAAACAGAAACACATTCACTTCAAAATTCAAATGAAAGCTGCGCATATCGAGATTTGCTGTGCCAGTGGATGCGAGGTTGCCATCAATGATGATCAGCTTCTGGTGCAGGAAGCCCTTTTTATACGAATAGATCTCCACACCATATCGAAGAAGTTCAGAGAAATAAGAACGGCTCGCATATTGGGTAAGGAACCCATCATTGATTTCAGGCACGAGGATACGCACTTCGACACCTTTAGCAGCTGCTACCCGTAGAGCAGTACGAATGGATTCATCTGGGACAAAATATGGAGTCGCAATCCAAATGGAATATTCCGCTGAAGCAATCATGGCAAAATATAAGTCACCCATAATGCCTGGCTGTGTGTCAGGTCCACTTGCCACCACCTGAATCGCTCCATCAACAATATCTTCATTCACAGGGTATTTTTTCTCATCGCGGTACGTTTCCAGCACATCTTCTCCGCTCACATATTCCCAATCAAGCAAAAACACAGTATGCAGGGTGTACACCGCTTCTCCCCGCAGCATGATATGTGTATCCCGCCAAAATCCAATTCGTTCATCTTCACCCAAATACTCTACGCCTACATTTAATCCGCCGACAAACCCGACTTTTCCATCAATGACTACGATCTTTCGGTGATTGCGAAAATTAAATTTCTGATTAAAAAAGCCGTATTTAAGCGGTGAAAAAATCTTTACCTGAATTCCTGCTTCCTCCATCCGGCGCACATGTTTTGGAGACATCGTCATGCTTCCTGCTGCATCGTATGTAAAAAGCACTTCCACTCCTTCTTGTGCTTTCATCATTAAAATATCAATAATTTCTTTTCCAAGCCGATCAGATCGAAAAATATAATATTCCATATGAATATATTTCTTCGCACGCAGCAATTCTTCTTTTATAGCTTGAAACGTTTGCTCCCCATTTTTTAAAATCGTTGCCTGTGAGTTTGTTGTCATAGGTGTTAAAGCAGACTCATTCACATACCAGGCAAAACTCCGCTGATTATCATTTAGAAAGGAGATATCTGGCGTTTCTTCTCCCTTCAGCATCCTCTTCCATTCTTCCCGATCACGCCGTCTTTTGCTTTTAAATAAATAGCCTTTTAAATAGAGCTGACCTGAAAACAAATAAAATAAATAGCCTGCCACTGGGAAAAATAGCAGTACATACATCCAAAGAAGCGTATGCTGAGGGGAACGATTTTCTAGCAATAGAGAATATACTGTTATGAAGATAATACTGGCGTATAAAATAAGTGCAGCAATTTTATAAGGTCTGGCTATGTCTGTAAATAAAACGATATACGCTATCAAAATGATGATTAATACAAAAGCTATTTCAACTCTGCGCCGTTTTCTCATCCTTTTTCCTTCTCTCATTCAAGATCATACAATTTGTATACCCTGATGAGGGCATTGGAGAAACCATTGTCTACTATTATCTCCAAAGGACTGGGGCTTTAACGTTATTCTTCGATATGTTATATACTAATGAAATGAATGGAAGGAGGACTGCAAATGCAACTAACAGAAATCATAATACGTCCCCTGCAAAAACAGGACGGTCTACAATATAAAGAACATAGATTAGAGGCTTTAAAGCAGCATCCGGAGGCATTTGCAGCAAGTTACGAAGAAGAAGAATCTAAATCTGTACATTCGTTTGAGGAGCGCCTTTCTTCTAGTAATGCTATTACCTTTGGCGCCTTTGAAGGAGATGTTTTAACAGGAAGTGTTACCTTATTTCGGGAAAGCAAGGTAAAGATGCAGCATAAAGCATTCATATTTGCCATGTATGTAACAGGAGGCCAGCGCGGTAAGGGCATCGCTAAAGCTTTAATCAATGAAGCGATTAAAAATGCAAGATCTTGGGAGGGGATTGAACAGCTCTATTTAACTGTCATGTCTGAAAATCATACAGCAAAAAGGCTATATAAATCTTTTGGATTCAAAGCCTATGGTGTTGAAAAAAATGCTTTAAAGGTGAACGGAGCTTATTTTGATGAGGATCATATGATGTTAGTATTGGATCACTAATACAGACTGACTGTTTATAATTTGAGATTTATGAGACACACAGAAAACGAATAAAAAGGTGAATTGCGATCATCCTTGAAGTGGCTCAACTCACCTTTTTCTCTATTATTGATATTTTTTTACAATATCCTGAAGCTTTAAAGCAAGACCCATTTTCCCCTCAACTTTAAGTCCACCAGTCATAAATGCGACGGTAGTGTTGAGCTGATCCTTTAATAGTTTGGAGAAGTTTTCTTCATTCAAATGAAGTATGACTTCAGGCTGTTCCGCCTGACCCTCTTTTATTAAAACTCTCCCATCTTGAATAATCATCTGTAATGGCCCATATTGAACTAAATTCACCTGGAAAATTCGATTTTTTTCATTTTTGATATGCTCTGGATTTTCATTCATTTTAGAGACAAGCTCATTTAATTCAGCGATAGCAGACATCTCTTTTTCCCCCGCCTTTTCCCTTTTTTTGCCCTTATCCCTTGAATACCCAAAAGGTCTTTTGCTGGTTTCTCAAGATTACGAGCGTATTCCTATTTATTACGACAAAGCAAGAGAAAATACCTTCAAAAAATGAATATCTATTCATTTTTTGAAGGTTTAATGCCAAGGATAATCTGAACCATATTTTTTCGCTCTTTGTTCACTATCTTTTCTTCTATTTTTCCGGGTTTCTGCACGGTCCTTAGCTGTTGTGAACAGGCTTTTTTCTTCTTCTGTTTCAGGTATAACCTGCGGCACCTCAGCCGGACGGCCCTCCCCATCAATCGCCACCATTGTTAGAAACGAAATCGCACATACATTACGTTCCCCGCTTATCAGGTTTTCTGCAATCACTTTCACGAATATCTCCATCGAAGTCCTGCCTGTATACGTGCAATAAGCCTCTAAACAGACAGAATTTCCTTCGTAAATGGGGTGAAGAAAATCTACCGAATCTGTTGAAGCTGTTACAACAGGCTTCCGTGCATGGCGCATGGCGGCTATTGCTGCAGTATCATCAATATACGCCATCAATTTTCCGCCAAATAATGTTCCATAATTATTCGTATCAGGCGGCTGTACAATACTCGTTTTTACTACAAATGATTCTCTGCATCTTTTTTTACTGTTCATCCCAAACCCCTCCATATTTGCACCTACTTAAAGAAGGAATTTTTCTTCCTCCCCTTTAAAATATCTCCCATCCACCCTTTCTTTATAAGGAGGATGTATACCGCTGCCGTAGAACCAATGATGATCAGTAAAGACAGCGGATAACCGATCTTCCAATCCAACTCAGGCATGTGTTTAAAATTCATGCCCCATAACGCCCCCCAAGCACTGATCGGTGTAAATAGGGTAGTGATGACGGTTAACGTTTTGACGATTTCATTTCCTCTATGCGTAGAGACCATTTCCTCAAAACTGACTAATGTATCAATTTCATCCTGATACTCCCGGATCAGCATGTTACTTCGTTTCAGCCTCTTACATACACGTATATATTCTGGCAGCTCCGAAATTTTGCTGCCAAAGGCTTCATCCATCCCCATCTCAGCCTCTTGTATGGGAATCATTAAATTTTTCCACACCAATAACTCATGTCTTAACTTATAGATTTCTTCCAAGCGTTTTATGCTATTCTTTTTCTTAACCTTCCATAATAAATCATTCAGACGCAGCTCAAATTTATCAATTTTCTTAATGCTATCAGATAATATTTCTCCGAGAATAATGAAAAAACCTTCTAAGCCATTTTTGGCGTCTTTCATTTTGGTCTGAAGTACGCCTTCCTCCAAATGTTCAACCTCTGCCGGATCAAAGCCAACCGTGTATAAAGTGGACTCTGTAATAAAATAATGAAAGAGCCTTTTTTCCTGCTGTTCTTCGATCGTCTGCTGATAGATTAGTGAGCCTCTTAGCGATTCTTCGTTTGATCTTGTTGTATCCATCTTCAACACATTGGTTTCACTATCTTTCAGTGTTTGAGCCCAATTTATAAATACCTCTTGATGAGGATGTTCTATCAGCAAATCTAATTCTTCATCATGATCATAGTGATGCCACTTCCAATGACCGAATGAAAATGAATGTCCCATAACATCTCCTCCACCTATAATCTTTCCTTGCATAGAGTTATAGCGTTTTCATAAATATTTCCCATTTCTTCTATTCTGTAAAACCAAATACGAATAAAATAGCAGGCATGAAACCTACCTTCCGTATTTTGGAAGGTTTCTTAATCATTTATAGCGGGTACTATTGAAACATGCTAGACAATACTTGAACCTTAAAGGAGGAGTTTAACCAATGAATTCTCGTCCGATTAACTCATATCTATTGGCAGGAGTAGGAATTACAAGTGTGTTACTTCTTGCCAGCAAAGCAAATAGAAATAAAGTGCAAACTGTCACCGTCAAATTTAAAAATAGGATTAAAGACAAATTTACAAACGAAAATCTGCCTATTAAAAAAGCAGGTCATCCTGATCCTCAAGATTTGGGTGATAATAATATGGTTAGTGAAGGTGCATTGTATGCGGTTAGTTATTACAATGAAACGGAGCAGCAGAAGTAACCTAAGGGGCAATGTTCCCTTAGGTATTTTTTAGCTATAACGATAACGATAATATGATCAATTAAATCGAGGCGATTTTATGGGTTTTATTTTTATTGGTGTGTACTTCCTCATTGTTTTAATGGTTATTGAAATCAGCACATTATTATTTTCCTATACCGGGTTAAAAAAACAAATATCCAGATTTCAAGTAATCTCGATGATGACAGGCACAGGCTTTACAACGAAAGAATCCGAGTTAATCATCGACCACCCTATCCGAAGAAGAATATGCGGTTTTCTTATCCTTTTTGGCGCCTTTTCCCTAGCTGTTATCATATCAGCTATCTCAAACCTGCTGGCCGATGATTTCTATACGTCGAGAGTAGCAATTGTCGCTGCATTGCTAGTATTGTTTCTTTTCATCATAAAAATGCCAAAAGTAAAAAAATCAGCTATGCAAAAATTCAACACCGAGCTTGAAGAGAAATACGAGTTAAAAGATATGCCGATGAAAGATGTCTTCTTAATCGATGGAAATCATAGCTTAGCAGAGATGACCATTAAAGATTCATCTGTCTATCAGGACAAGCCTTTAAGTGATTTTCTGCAAAAATATGACTTAACGGTGCTGTTTATTAAAAGAGGCGAAGAAATCATTCGCAATGATCTAACAAACGTCCATTTGAATGAAGGAGATCTTTTATACCTATACGGTGATGAGCAAGCCATCGAGGATGCTGCTGGCTCATAAGCTAGTGCATCCCCGCCATCAGCGGCCGCAAGCGATCCTTTCCTCTTCTGATTCTTGTCTTCACAGTCGACAATGGGATGTTCGAACCTGTGCTGATTTCTACAAGAGTTTGATGGTGATAATAAAATAGAAGTAAAGGCTCTTTATAGATTGCCGGTAAATCCTCCAGCGTTTCTTTGACTTCCTTGCTCATATCTCTTTGCACAATTTCATCTTCCAGTACGAGATGCTCAGAAATAGAATCTTCATGTAAAAAGACCTTCTCTTCCCAATACCTCTTCTGTACTTTTTGTTTACGCCAGTAATCACGGCATTTATTAATTGATATTTTATAAAGCCAGTTTTTCATCTTCGTATATTCTTCAAAGGACGGCAGAGCAATAAAGGCTGCCACAAGCACATCCTGGTATAAATCCTCGGCCAGCTGTTTATGTTTGACGAGTGAATAGATATAATGGAACAGCAGGTTACCATGCTCTTCTATACATTCTTCAAATAATTGCTGCTTCTTTTTCTGATCCATTTGGAGGTCCAACATGGTAACGGTCCTCCTCCTTTCTATTTCTATTTCACTCTATTAAACGAAATCTGGCTGTACTTACCCTACACTCTATGAAATTTTTTATGGTTTAAGATCTATGCGTTTTACAGGTGTTAAGTTTAACTTGACGCCAATAACTTTGCATATGGTCACATAGTGCATCATCATTAATAAAACTGACCCTGCATTAATGCCCATTATAATTCCATCCATCTGTAAGGAAGGCAATGATCCTAAGAAATACATAACCGAATAGGAAACAATTGTTGACCATACAGAGTGGAAGAAGGCATCCTTCATTAAACCGAGTCCGATGAGAAAGGCCTGCATCGGAATGATAAAGAAATGAAGCAGGAAGAATGGCCACAGCAGCTGCAAGTACACCGAGGCATCTGGTGAATGAAAAAACTCCGTTGTTAATTTTTCAGCAAATACATAGAAAAAGAGAACAGCCGGAACTCCATATATGAAAGTAATTAAGAATACTTGCTGCAGCAGGTGCTGCAATCTGGGCAGGTTTTTTTGTGCATACTCTTTTGAAACCGTCGGAATCAGCATGATCATAAATGAATGAGCGATAAATGCCGGGAAAAAGCCGATGGTCATTGCTATCCCTGCAACCATTCCAAAATGCTCTGTCGCCACTTCTGCCCCAACCCCAGCTTTAATAAGGGCTGCTTTTATGAGAAAGGGTTGAATAGCATGTGTAATTGCATGAAACACACGTAAACCAGTGGTCGGAATTGAAACAGAGAGTAAATCCTTACTGACACTTTTGCCTGTAAGTGCTTCTCTTGGTGATTTTTTGATTTGCTGATATTGCAGTACAAACATATGAATCAAATAAATGAACACAATCGCTTCACTGCCGATTAATGTGCAGAAAGCCACAAAAACAGCCATCCCAATATCAAACTCAAACATTTGATACAGGCTTGCCAATAGGATCAGCTGCATAATTTTTCTAACTAGATTGGCACCCGCAATTTTCCCCATCTGATTTTTCCCCATAAAATATCCTCTCGCAATAGAAGAAAAGGAAACAAATGGGATAAAGGCAATTACAATCCATTTCAGTGCTGGATGAAATTCGTTAAACATTGTTATATGCGGGATCACAAGCGTTACAATCGGAAGCACTATGATCGTAAAAATAATGGTCCATTTTAATACATAATTTAGCATACTATAATGCTGGTTCTTGTCCTTTTCGGCGACAAACTTTGAAATAGATACCGGCAGTTCAAAGCTTGCCAGTAAAATAATCAGAAAAACTGTCGGGAGAATAGACATATACATACCGAGCCCCTGCTCACCAAGTTCTCTCGCCAGCACCATGTTCACAACAAACTCAATACACTCTCCCGCAAACGCAGCAACTGCCAGCAAAATCGTCCCTTTAAAAAAAGTTTTCATCTAAACTCTCCCCCAAATTCACATTCTCTATAGCATATGAGACAAGTCCCTGTGAACATGACAAGAATATGGAGAGGTTTTTTCTATTTGGTAAAACTTTAATCTACTTTCAGAAACTGATGCATTTAGCAATAATCTTATTGATTGGAACGGAGGGGTGCGAGACTCCTGCGGGACGAGTGGGGAGCTGAGACCCCGCAGGAGCATATGCGAGGGCACTGAAAAAGTCCATTTAAGTCAGTGAAACATTTACTGTTTCACTGGCTTTTTGTTTTATAATAGAGGTATTAACTTATCGCAGGTGGTATATAAAATGATCTCCAACCAACAATCCCTTAGTTTCAGCCCCTATTTACAGATATACGATCTTGTTGTTCCACAAGATAATATGCTTCGTCAAATCAATGATCTTGTGGACTTCAGCTTTATTCTAGAAGAGTTAGAATCAAAGTACTGTCTAGATAACGGTCGTAATGCCGTTCACCCGATCCGTATGTTCAAATATCTCTTGCTTAAATCCATTTTTAATTTATCAGATGTAGATGTGGTCGAACGATCAAAGTATGATATGTCCTTTAAATACTTCCTTGAAATGGCGCCAGAAGATCCTGTTATTGACCCCAGTTCCCTAACGAAGTTTCGTAGGCTTCGTCTAAAAGATGTGGATTTATTAGATATGCTTATAAATAAAAGTGTTGAAATCGCATTAGAGAAAGACATCATTAAAAGTAAAACGATTATTGTTGACTCAACTCACACAAAATCCCGTTATAATCAAAAGTCCGTTAAAGAATTTTTACAGGAAAAATCAAAGAATGTACGTCGGTCTGTCTACCAAATCGATGAATCGATGAAAGAGAATTTACCGGCCAAAACAACAACGAATAGTGTTGAAGATGAATTACAGTACTGCGAAGATCTTATTACCGCCATCGAATCAGAGCCAAGAATTTCAGAATTACCTGCGGTGAAAGAAAAGTTAAATGTATTAAAAGAAGTCGTTGAGGATTGTACAGAACAGTTGAGTTTTTCCATGGATCCAGATGCCAAAGTAGGACATAAATCGGCAGACTCCTCTTTTTTTGGATACAAAACACATTTGGCAATGGCTAACGAACGGATTATTACGGCAGCGGTGATCACAACTGGAGAGAAAAGTGATGGAAAATATCTTCAAGAATTAGTTGAAAAAAGCATCAAAACAGGAATGGAAATTAAAACGGTTATTGGAGATACGGCCTATTCTGAGAAAGAAAATATTCGTTATATAAAAGAAGAAAATTTGGAACTTGTTTCAAAATTGCATCCACATGTAACGCATGGTACGCGAAAAAAAGAGGACGAATTCACGTTTAATAAAGATGCAGGAATATATGTGTGTAAGGCTGGCCATTTGGCGATCCAAAAGAAATTTGAAGAAAGAAAAGGTCAAGATCGAAATCCAAGAATTAAATATTTATTTGATACGAATAAATGCAACACTTGTCCCTTACAAGAGGGCTGTTATAAAAAAGGAGCGAAAACAAAATCCTATTCTGTCACAATAAAATCGACAGAGCATAAAGATCAGGAAGCATTTCAAAAGACGGTTAAATTTAAAGAGCTATCTCGAAATCGATATAAGATTGAGGCTAAGAATAGCGAATTAAAACATGCACACGAGTATGAAACAGCGAAATCCTCGGGTTTATTTGGCATGCAAATTCAAGGGGCAACCACCATATTTGCGGTAAATATAAAACGAATTCTAAAGTTAATAAAGTAAGAAAATGGACAACATAGTCCAAAATTAAGGGATTCAGACAAAAATAAAGCCAATTTCTTTCTAATAATAGACAGAAATTGGCTTTTTTATCTTTATAAGATTTTACCAGGTTAAAGAAAAACGAAAAACCTTAAGAAAATCAGTGCCCTC
>NZ_LT800494.1:3921135-4094100 GCF_900166665.1 Cytobacillus gottheilii
GAGGGCACTGAAAAAGTCCATTTAAGTCAGTGAAACATTTACTGTTTCACTGGCTTTTTGTTTTATAATAGAGGTATTAACTTATCGCAGGTGGTATATAAAATGATCTCCAACCAACAATCCCTTAGTTTCAGCCCCTATTTACAGATATACGATCTTGTTGTTCCACAAGATAATATGCTTCGTCAAATCAATGATCTTGTGGACTTCAGCTTTATTCTAGAAGAGTTAGAATCAAAGTACTGTCTAGATAACGGTCGTAATGCCGTTCACCCGATCCGTATGTTCAAATATCTCTTGCTTAAATCCATTTTTAATTTATCAGATGTAGATGTGGTCGAACGATCAAAGTATGATATGTCCTTTAAATACTTCCTTGAAATGGCGCCAGAAGATCCTGTTATTGACCCCAGTTCCCTAACGAAGTTTCGTAGGCTTCGTCTAAAAGATGTGGATTTATTAGATATGCTTATAAATAAAAGTGTTGAAATCGCATTAGAGAAAGACATCATTAAAAGTAAAACGATTATTGTTGACTCAACTCACACAAAATCCCGTTATAATCAAAAGTCCGTTAAAGAATTTTTACAGGAAAAATCAAAGAATGTACGTCGGTCTGTCTACCAAATCGATGAATCGATGAAAGAGAATTTACCGGCCAAAACAACAACGAATAGTGTTGAAGATGAATTACAGTACTGCGAAGATCTTATTACCGCCATCGAATCAGAGCCAAGAATTTCAGAATTACCTGCGGTGAAAGAAAAGTTAAATGTATTAAAAGAAGTCGTTGAGGATTGTACAGAACAGTTGAGTTTTTCCATGGATCCAGATGCCAAAGTAGGACATAAATCGGCAGACTCCTCTTTTTTTGGATACAAAACACATTTGGCAATGGCTAACGAACGGATTATTACGGCAGCGGTGATCACAACTGGAGAGAAAAGTGATGGAAAATATCTTCAAGAATTAGTTGAAAAAAGCATCAAAACAGGAATGGAAATTAAAACGGTTATTGGAGATACGGCCTATTCTGAGAAAGAAAATATTCGTTATATAAAAGAAGAAAATTTGGAACTTGTTTCAAAATTGCATCCACATGTAACGCATGGTACGCGAAAAAAAGAGGACGAATTCACGTTTAATAAAGATGCAGGAATATATGTGTGTAAGGCTGGCCATTTGGCGATCCAAAAGAAATTTGAAGAAAGAAAAGGTCAAGATCGAAATCCAAGAATTAAATATTTATTTGATACGAATAAATGCAACACTTGTCCCTTACAAGAGGGCTGTTATAAAAAAGGAGCGAAAACAAAATCCTATTCTGTCACAATAAAATCGACAGAGCATAAAGATCAGGAAGCATTTCAAAAGACGGTTAAATTTAAAGAGCTATCTCGAAATCGATATAAGATTGAGGCTAAGAATAGCGAATTAAAACATGCACACGAGTATGAAACAGCGAAATCCTCGGGTTTATTTGGCATGCAAATTCAAGGGGCAACCACCATATTTGCGGTAAATATAAAACGAATTCTAAAGTTAATAAAGTAAGAAAATGGACAACATAGTCCAAAATTAAGGGATTCAGACAAAAATAAAGCCAATTTCTTTCTAATAATAGACAGAAATTGGCTTTTTTATCTTTATAAGATTTTACCAGGTTAAAGAAAAACGAAAAACCTTAAGAAAATCAGTGCCCTCAGCATATGCGACGAGGAGGCTCAGCACCCGCCCCGCCGGAAAGCGAGTACCCTGGAGTGGAAATCTAATACTTTTCTTAATCAAGAGCAAATACAAAAATTAATTTTTTCTTTGGAACGTTTTAGCATTTGTATCGTATATACAGACAAGAAATGTATTGGCATATTCAATGATTGGAGTCCAGCAGAATGAAGAAATATAGTGAATTCAAATTAAATTTAACGCCTTTTGACGCAGCCGTGTTATTAACAGAAATTGAAGAGTTAAAAGAGCTACTTGTCTTTCAGGATTATAAGTTAACAGAAGAACAGGGTAACCAAATAAGTATCTTAGTATTTGAAAGGTATTATTTTAGAACATCGAGCTTTACCTCTTTAACTGTAGTTTTTGATAATTTTGAAGGTGAGACCATTATGAAGTGTATTTCTGCCGGGAATGGAGACGGATTGTTTAATTTTGGGTTAGGATCTGGCAAAAACTTCATCAAATCTATCCGCTCCCCGCTGGAAGACTATATCGTCGAAGTGATTCACGAAGATTAACAGCTAATGTATTGCCCTTTTTTAGAGCATTCTCTTGCTTTGTGAAAATCATCACGAAAGGAGGATTAAGAAGGAAAAATATGTGGAATATACTCCAGAGAAGGAGGTTTTCTGCATGATATGGATTAGTTCTCTATCCTATATAGTAATGATCGTTATTAATGCCCTCTCTAATATTCTGCCGATTGGCGGTAGAACAACTGGGGAGATTTCGAATGCACTTGAAGTTCTTTTTACACCGGCTGGCTATGTATTCTCGATTTGGAGTGTAATATACATTGGGCTTGGAATCTGGCTCGTTCGGGAATGGATTCGCTACTATAAAGAACGTTCTCTAGACCGCCGTTTGCATACCCTATTTATCTTCAGCTCTATTTTGAATTCAAGCTGGATTCTCGTATGGCATAACGGATTATTTCTCCTATCTGTTGCTGTTATGATTCTCTTGCTTATCACGTTAATCATGATTTATAAAATAACCACCCATCACTCTTCTAAGATCACTAGATTTCCTTTTTCCCTTTATCTAGGGTGGATTACAGTTGCTTTCCTGGCTAATATCAGCTATTATGCCATCTTCACGGATGTTGGTTTTATTGTTGAAACACAGATGTATTGGACAATCGGATTACTATTAGTTACCGGATTAATTCCTGTTTATGTGAGAAAAACATGGAATGATTGGGTATATCCGCTTGTGTTTGTCTGGGCATTTGTTGGCATTACAGTCAGAAACATAGAAGATGCTCCATATGTAGGCAGTGTTGCCTTAGGACTGGCGATCGCCATCCTAGCCAGCATATTCCTAGTACACTCAAAGTACGACACAAGTTCAGGTTACGAGTGAATGTTTAAAAGCATAAATGACAGCTTGCGTGCGGTCCTGCACTTGGAGCTTACTTAATATATTGCTTACATGTGTCTTAACTGTTTTTAAGGCAATAAAAAGCTCGTCAGCGATTTCTTGATTCGTTTTTCCTTCAGTCATTAAGAGGAGTATCTCCATTTCCCTTCCGGTTAGTTCTTCATGGGGCAGGTACTCCTTTTTTTGGCGCATTTTGACCATCATTTTTCCCGTGACTTCAGGCTCGAGCACTGATTGTCCAGAATAGGTTTGGCGAACTGCTTCTGCAATTTCGCTTGCCTTTGAGGTTTTTAGCATATAACTAGTCGCACCTGCTTCAAGTGCAGGATAAACTTTTTCATCATCCAGAAAACTCGTCACAATAATAATCTTAGCTTCTGGCCAGCGCTCAATGATATTTCTGGTCGCTTCAATTCCATCCATTTCCTTCATTACAAGATCCATCAGAATGATATCCGGGCGCAATTCCAACGCCATCTCAATCGCTGTCCGTCCATTATCTGCCTCGCCAACCACTTCAATATCCGGCTGTGCTGTTAAATAAGAAGAAACCCCTATTCTAACCATTTCATGGTCATCAACAAATAGCACTTTAATCATACTTTCCATCCTTCCTAAGCTAAGCAATTTCTTTTCCGGCTTATCAGATTAATGGCACCTTCACTTCAAGCCTGGTTCCTTTATCTTTTAAGCTGATGATCTTTAGTGTTCCGCCTACTTCAACAGCACGTTCATACATATTTTGAAGACCATAAGAACCTGCTTTTGCTTCCTCTACATCAAAGCCTACTCCGTCATCAACAACCCTCAGAATTGCATACCCATCTCTTTCAATCAGCAGCACCTCAAGCATTTCCGATTTCGCATGACGAAGAGTGTTCGAGACTGATTCCTGC
This sequence comes from Cytobacillus gottheilii, assembly GCF_900166665.1. Classification (GTDB taxonomy): domain Bacteria; phylum Bacillota; class Bacilli; order Bacillales; family Cytobacillaceae; genus Cytobacillus; species Cytobacillus gottheilii_A. The sequence goes on from NZ_LT800494.1 coordinate 3,925,143, forward strand.
AGTATACGGAATAAGTGATCCTCTACTCCTTTATCAAGAGGAAATTCTTCAAGCTTCCAATTAATATTGATGGTCACTTTCTGCAAAAGCTCAACCAGCAGTTCTTCAACCCCTTCTTTTAGGGATTTTCCTTTTAAAGCCGCTGGTCTCAAATGCAGAAGCAAAGCACGCATTTCCAGCTGTGACTGGTGAATCATTGCTTCTACCATTTTAAGCTGTTTTGCCTGTCTGTCTTCATCCTTTGTCTTTGTTTCTGTTAATGCGGACATAAGCATGGAAGCAGCAAAAAGCTGCTGGCTGACAGAATCATGAAGTTCTCTTGCCAGACGGTTCCGTTCCTGTGAAACAATTTCTTGCATTCGGCTTTCAATATCCTCCGCCTTTTCTGTTGCAAGCTTTTGGGATAATTTTGCCTGTTCAGCAATTTGTTTTTGAATCTTGCCTACACGCTCGGATACAGATTGCAGTTCTCCAGATACCGGCAGCCTGGTCAAATCAAGCTGGCGTCCTTCTTCGAGCTGATGCAGCCATTCATCTGCCGTGTCAATCTGTTTTCTCCAATGAAAACCTGAGAAAACGCCAAAACTGATGCCAATGGCCAAACAAATACTCGGCATAAAAATGATAAAAGGAATATCCATAATATCCAGTTCCCAAAGATCCCGCCAATTGTTTAAAGGGAAAACAGTAAAAAAGGTTAGAGAAAAGGCAGCAAGCAGGAATAATGACAATCCAGCTCCCCACATAATCTGGCGCTGAACTGCACTCATACTCTTTTCACCTCTAAATTCCCAGCAAACATAGAACTCACAATTTTAACCTTTTGATGGGCATTCTCATAATCCGCTGTATGAATCTGAAGAGACTGATTAAACATCTTTTCATCCTGCAAGTCTAAAATTCGGGCTGTACCAGCAAGGGAGGTATGATTCACATAGACTTCCATATCATACGGTACCAGCACTTCGATGTTGCCTATAATATTACGGATAAAAATGATTGTTTCTCCTTTTGGCAGAACGGTGTAGCTTAAATCAATAACTGTATCCCCCAAACCAGCCTGAATATTAATATCATTCCATTCATACACAGCTTGAGGTGTTCTTTGCTTTCCGAAAAACACATTTGTAATCAGCGGTTTTTTCTTAACAAGGTTTTCATCTTTTATAGAACTTTTCGATAGATCAATCACTGGTTTAATATGAGTTGGATTCTTTTTCGTTTGTGAATATTGAATAAGAAAATGAATTAAAATGGCCAGCAATAGAAAGCGGAACGTCAGCATGCTTAATACAGAGATAACGAGAAAGATAATGCCTCCCCAAAAAAGCAGTTTACCAAGCTTTTTTGCCATTCGTTTGCTTCCAATATAAATCATGCCCACTTGTACTAATAAAGAAAAAATGAGTCCCGAATTAAAAAAGGTAAATTCTAAAAAGAGCATGACAATCCCTATGATGACCAGCCAGCTCGTATAATCACTCTTTATTTTTTCTTTCATCGGGCTTCCCTCCTTTATAACAGTGGTGCATTCTATTTTCTTTGATGATGTGAATTTATATTCGTATCGAAAAGACGCAGCATACCTGCGCCTTTAAGATTGGGCTAGCTCTAACGCCTAGCCCCTAGAGGTCTTAAATAATATCTCCAAGAGGTTAAAGAACAACCTTCTAGCCATCTCGCCTTAAGCTTGGGGCCTACAGGATGTGGGTTGTGCAGACGTTGCCACAGGACGTGGCGCTTTTAGTCTGCGTCCCTTAACCTGAGCAAGGCGTTTCCGCTTTTCTTTTTGTCTAGCCACAACGCCTAGCCCCTCGAGGTCTTAAGTCAATCTGTCCAGAAGGTTAAAGAACAACCTTCTAGCCATCTCGCCTTAAGCTTGTCGGGGCTGAGCAAGGCGTTTCCGCTTTTCTTTTTATACTACCATTTTTTTATTCTGTTTTGAGTGTTATTCTGCTTTTTTCATATCTTTTTCAAGCTGAGCGATTTTTGCATCAATGGTGCTGCGGTAGTAGGATGTATTGACTTCATGCTCTAGTCTATCAATGTATGTTTCAATCTCATTAAAGCGGGAATATGGCTGATCTGAATATTCTTCATTATGCAGGACCTTGCTCATCTGGTGATTGGCACGGGTAATATTCTCTCTGCCCATTAATTCCATTCGGCGCAAATGCATATCTTTTAATTTATGCTTCATATCCTCATAATTTCTTTCTAGTTCCAAAAGCTGAGTATTCGTCTGTTTCAGAATTTCCTGAAGGCGGCTCACCCGCTGCTCATAATGTTCATATTCCTGCTGAGCAAAAGCCTGCAGTTCTTGCTCGCCCGCAGCAGCCGCAATTTCAGCTTGCTTCTTTCTTTTCTGTGCAAGATCTGCTGCTTCATTATACTCACGTGTAAATTCTTCTTTTAGTTGATATTGGCGCTCCAGTAGCTTGCGGACCTTTTCTGTTTCTTGCTCACTTTCTCTTAAATATTGATTTAACATTGCGATTGGGTTTTTCTTTTCCTTATGATCCAATGCCTCGTTTAAATCTGCTGCAATCGTATTTTTTATGCGTGTAAATAGATTTGACATAGTGTATGCTCTCCTTTTCGTTACTTTTTATTGATTTCTGCCCATTGCTTTTCAAAATTTGCAAATGGGTCGTTATGATTTTCTTTCGGAAACGTCTGTTTTTGTTTATTCCAGTTCTTATATACTAAATAAAGTACATAAGCAGCAGCAATGCCGATAATTGCGGGAATGTTAGATGCCGATGCAAGCAGTGCCGCTAACCCGATAATCCCCCATCCTGCTTTCTCCAAATTTGAGTTTGCTTTAATAAATTGTTTATAGACGAAATATAAGATGGTGATGCTGATTGCGAGCGCGAGCATTGGACCAATGTTTCCAATCAAGATCAGCGCCGCTATGCCTCCTGCCATTAGTAAACCGAATTTTTTCATTTCGTTTCCTCCTTTCTTGATATCATCTTACCGTGATTTTAAAGCTTCTATAACGAGCCTCAGCTTTATTTTCATATAAGACTTAAGACGTATAAGTCTTTAAGACTGTAACTCATGGAACATTCATCCATGTTCTATTTCATGGTTATTTTCAATTTTGGGAGGGGTAGTAAGAGGATAATCGCACTGTAAGGAGGAGAAAAAGATGTTTGGAATCGAAGACTTTTTTCATTTCATTCAAGCATTCTTCGTGGTGTTTCCTGTTGTAACGATCTTGCATCTAATCGGACATCTAACCTTCGCCTATTTTTTTGGCTGTAAGAAAATGAATGTAGTACTTGGAGTAGGAAAAAAACTATTTTCAGTGCGAAACATAGAAGTCAGAATGTTTTATTTTTGGCATGGCAGCTGCAGCCTTGGACCTTTGAAATACACGAACAAATACTCTCAATGTCTAATCCTGATTGGAGGTTCCTTATTTAATCTACTGGGGATTCTGGTTGTAAATATATTGATCCATGAGAGTATCATTGCTCCTTCTATGCTCACATATCAGTTTATTTATTTTTCCATCTATTATGTTTTCTTTGCTTTATTGCCAATGGATTTTCCAGATGGAACGGCAAGCGATGGAAAAATGATCTATTCGACTTGGAAGGAAAAAGAGTGCAAGCAAACCTCTCAGGATTGTCAAAGTTTTACCAATTAACAAATCACATGAAAGTCCGCGCCACCGCAAATAATAAGCTTCGGAGGTGCGGATTTTCATGATAAAAGCTACTTTATTCGCCTTACTATTAAGCACACATACATATCCTTCAAATGATGATCTTATAATTAATTATCAGAATAAACCGATCGTTGAAATTCAAAGGGCAGAATATGAAATTCCATTATCAAGTATCCCGCTTTTAAATATAGAGCAATATAATACATTACTCCGTTCACTGGAAACGCAAATCTGCGTCCCTCCAGCAAACGCATATATCGGAGAATACGGACAAGTTATTGAAGAAAAAATTGGTGTGAAATTGCATCGGGAAAAATTTGCCCATCTGTTTTCTCACTTTTTCTATAATCATGATCTGAAAGAGATGGATATTCCAACCCTTCCTATTCATCCAAGAGTAGACAGTGATCTGCTGCTGCAAATAAATGTAAAGGTGATCGGCCAATACGTTACATACTTTAATAGCCGCAATAATAGCCGCACCAACAATATTACCTTAGCTGCAAAAGAGATCGATAATACAGTTGTTTTTCCTGGTGAATTATTTTCCTTTAATCAAAGTGTTGGGATGCGAACGAAAAGCCGTGGTTTTCAGCGTGCTCCGGTTATTGTAAGAGGTGAATTATCAGAGGATATTGGCGGAGGAATTTGCCAAGTTTCTTCCACCTTATTTAATGCAGTTGATCAAGCAGGCCTGTCCATCGTCGAACGCTATTCACACAGCAAGCGTGTACACTATGTTCCGCCAGGCCGTGATGCAACCGTCAGCTGGTATGGACCCGACTTTGTCTTCCAGAACCTATACACTCACCCTATCCTGCTTCGTGCAAAGGTTTACGGCGGTCAGATGGTTGTGAAAGTTCTTTCTTCAGATGAAATTGACTTAGAACCGCGTAAAGTTCCTAAAACAGATGAATTAGAAGAAGAACAACGGAAGTTAATACAGTGGATGAATGAAAGATAAGCGGATGCTGCTGCAGCCGCTTATTGTATTTATGTGCTATTTTTGACACCCTGGACAAAAAAATGTCTTTCTGGAGGAAATTTCAGTCTTAATAATCTTACTATGACATCTATTACACTCCATCCCCTCACGATCATAAACAAGACAGTGATCATTATAACCGCCTGTCAGCTGATCTCCTTTATATAAAGGATTTTCCATATACCCTCCAAGCTGAGTGGCATTCGTTAAAACGGATACCATTGCAGAATACAACTTTTCTTTCTCCTCTTTGCTCAGCTCATCTAGCCCGCGATCCGGAAGCAGATAGGCTTCATAGCAGATTTCATCGCTATAGCAATTCCCAATTCCAGCAATCACATGCTGATTTACTAGTGTCGTTTTCAGCATGCCTCTCCTTCCTTCTAATAGCTCCTGAAAAGAATCAATGTTGAAATTATTCTCTAACGGCTCTGGTCCTATGTCTGCAAGCTCTTCTTCAAGTGTCTGTTTGTTATGCAAGTGCAAATAGCCTAATCTTAATCCGATAAAATACAATTTTACGTTATCAAAAGTAAAAGTGATTTGCTTCGTACGCTTTGGTGCATCCTGATCGGTACCCACATACATCCAGCCGCCAAGCATCAAATGAAGCAATAAATATTTACCTGTGCTTAAATGAAAAATTAAATGCTTCGCTCTTCTATCAATTTTTATAATAACCGCTCCATTTAGTTCTTTCATAAATAAGTCACTTGCTACATTTATTGATTTTTCACGCTGAATATCTGTATCGATTATCCTCTTTCCTGCAAGGATTGTATGAAGCTGCTGCTTATACGTTTCCATTTCCGGCAATTCCGGCATAGTTTTTACTCTCCTTTATCACCCTTTTTGTATAGTATGTTGATTGACTTAGGGTAATTATGCGCGAAGGTTGATTGACTTGCGGGATAAGAAGGATACAGCCTTTTGTGAAGTATGAAGAAGATATTCCTTAATCACCTTAAACTAGCTTTCCCGTAAAATTCTTCACATAAAAAAATACACCTATGCTGTAGCATTTCTACAGCATAGGTGCAGTTCATATCATCTTAATATTGTTTTCGTTCTAATCCTGCTTCACCAGGATTTTGTTTTTGCTGCTGCAATAGTGACGACTGGCTATCAACAAAGACAAGAGTCTTTCCCTCTTCAATCTGCTGCTGATAAGTGTCATCTTCTACATGGATCTGCTCTAAGCTTGCATACTGTTCCCCAATGACCGCAATTTCTTCTGCTTTAAAGCCTTGGTCCTGCAATTGCTTCACTGCGGCCACTGCATCTTCTTCCGCTTCATAAGCGCCTGCAAGTCTGTATGGCTGCTGATTCATATAAACTCCTCCTTTATTAAGGAATTTATATTCTAATACCCCATTTCCTTCAGATAGAAACTTAGTCCTTAAATGGATTTTGAAATAGCTTGATTGAATGCTGCAATAATATCCTCTCCATTTTCAATCCCTATAGAAATCCTCACCACTTGATCTGTAATGCCAAGTGCCGCACATGCTTCTGGCGGTAATGCGCGATGAGAGGTTCTTAACGGGTGTGAGACCGATGTCTCCACCCCAGCCAGTGTTGGAACAATTTTAATCCACTCCAAATTTTTAAAAAATAAGCTGATGTTAACTGTGTCCGCTAACTTGATTGTTACCATGGCTCCAAATCCTTGTTCACCATGCTCTAAAGGGTAGTAGACCGTCTCAACATGTTCATTTTCTTTTAAAGATAAAGCCACCGCTCGGGCATTTGCAGATTGAGCCTTCATTCTTAACGCTAATGTTTTCGCACCGCGGCATGTCAGCCATGCTTCAAATGGAGTTGAATTGGCACCTAGATTGACAATTTTGGCTCTAGCTTTTTCTACAAGTTCTTCATCACCGACTACGACACCAGCTGTCACATCACTATGACCGCCAATGTATTTCGTTGCACTATGAACAACTAAGTTAACTCCTAACTGGTATGGCTGGCAATGCAATGGTGTTGCAAATGTATTATCAACAATTGTTTTCAGCTTATGCTTTTCTGCTAGTGCAACAAGCTGAGTTAGATCTTCTACTCTTAAGAGTGGATTGGTAATTGATTCTGTATATAAAAGCACTGTATTTGTTTGGATGGCTGCTTCTACTTCAGCCGGATTTGCAAATGAAACAAACGTGACACTAATTCCTATTGAGGAAAGCTCCTCTTTTAGCATATGAAAAGTGCCTCCATATACATCATCTGCTGCCACAATATGATCGCCGTTTTGTGCCACTGATAAAATAGCTGCCAGAATAGCAGATAAGCCTGATGAAGCAGCCGCTCCTTCTGGTGTGCCCTCAAGACGGGCAACTAGCTGGCCCAATTCATCTGTATTTGGATTGCCAACTCTTGAATAAAGATAATTGCCGTTCCCCTGGTAGAAGCCTTCTAATTCTTCTAAATCAGAAAAGGCAAAAGCAGACGTTTGATAAATTGGTGTTACTTTGCTTTTAATGGTCCGTTCCTTTTTATTTTTATGATGTAACACCGCTGTTTCGAAATTCATTTGCTTAATCTCCCTTTGAGCAAAAGACTTTAGCTCGTTAAAATATTTGTAAATTCTGATAAGGATTATAGCAACGAATCTTTATAACGTCAATGTGTGAAAGCTTCCAGCTTTGGGTACTTATCGTATACAAAGTCTTATTATAGGAAAACATACAATCAGATAATGTAAGAGGAGGATATTTATGACGAATCAAATGCCAAGATTTCCAGAATCATATTGGACAGATATTGATCTGCCCTCTTTTCAGCCCTTAAAGGAAGATACTTCTGCAGATGTGGTGATTGTAGGCGGAGGAATTACAGGAATCACATCGGCATACTTGCTCGCTAAGGAAGGTCTTAAAGTCACGCTCTTAGAAGCGGGGAAAATCTTAAATGGCACAACCGCACATACAACGGCGAAAATAACTGCACAGCATGGAGTTATTTACGATGAATTCATTCAGCATTTTGGACTTGAAAAGACTAAACTCTATTATGAGGCTTCCAAGGGAGCTCAGGAATTCATCTTAAAAGTAAAGAACGATTTAAATATTGATTGTGATTATAGCGAGCAAGACGCCATTATTTATGCAGAATCAGATGAATATAGAGAAAAGCTTCAAAAAGAGATGAGTGCCTATGAAAAGCTTGGCATTTCAGGCCACCTTGGCAATGATCTTCCTTTTCCTATTGAAACTAAGGCTGTCTTAACTATGACCAATCAAGCACAATTTCATCCTCTGAAATATTTACATAAGCTGGTTCAGGCATTTACAGATATGGGCGGCACAATTTACGAGAACACAACGGCTGTTGATCTTGAAAAAGGGGAGCGTCCAGATGTTGTAACGAGAGAAGGACATCGAATCAAGAGTAAGTACGTGATTGCTGCTTCTCATTTTCCTTTTGCAGATATGAAAGGATTCTATTTTGCGCGACTGCTTCCAGAAAGATCATATATAATCGCTATTAAGGCAGAGAAGGAATATCCGGAAGGAATGTATTACAGTGCAGATCAGCCTACAAGATCATTGCGCTATACTCCTTTTAATGGGGAGAAACTCTTATTAGTAAGCGGTGAAGGGCATAAAACTGGTAAGGGGCCAGACACCTTGAAGCATTATGAAGCACTAGAGAAATTTGCTTCAAACCTCTTTGGCATTAAAGAGTACCCTTATCGATGGTCAGCTCAAGATCTCACCTCACTTGATAAGATGCCATATATCGGACCGATCACTGCCGACCAGCCTCATATTTTTGTCGCAACAGGCTACCGAAAATGGGGAATGACGAATGGTACTGCAGCAGCACTGCTTTTAAGAGATCAAATCCTTGAAAAGGAAAATCCGTACAGTGAGATTTTCTCTCCTTCCCGTTTTGTGGCCGATCCCAGCATTAAAAAGGTCATTTCCTATAACACGGACACCGCTGGACAACTGTTAAAAGGAAAATTCGAGTATGTACCAAAAGAAATTAGCGATCTCTCGAATGATGAAGGTGCGGTTGTCATTGTGGATGGGAAAAGATCTGGAGCTTATAAGGATATGGATGGGAAATTACATGTTGTCGATACCACTTGTACACATATGGGCTGTGAAACACAATGGAATCACGGAGAAAGAACATGGGATTGCCCATGCCATGGATCACGCTTTTCCTATGATGGAGAGGTTGTAGAAGGTCCTGCAGACAAGCCATTAAAAAAATTGAATGATGTTACAGGTTAATGCACCTGCTAAAGAGAAAGGCTGGGGCATAAGTATTTAACACACTCATAGAACCGAATGATTAGGGAGTCATCTTTCTAATCATTCGGTATTTTTATGAATATAAAATATATTTTATTAACATGAGTGAAATGAAACGGACTTGTCTAAATACCCAAATCAAAATATAAAATATTCGTGTTTGAGAAATATTAATTTCATTTTGTCCCAGCCTCTCTTTAATATCCCTTTATGCATTATTAGCCGCATCATTTAATTTTTCAGCTGACGAGGCAACAGTTGTGGAGGCTGTCCCTATTTCATTAATACTATAAATAAGTTCGTTTACTTGGTTGCCAACTGAATTAAGATAGTTTGCATTTGAAGATATAGATGCTGCGATGGCATCAAATGCTTCATTGGTTTGCAGCGACGTTTCCATTCCTTCTGTAACCGATGAAGCTACATTTAATAAAGACTCACTAACTGCTTTGGTAAGCATAGAAGATGTATGAATTAATTCTTGTATTTCTCCTATTGATAATTTAGTCTGCTCAGCCAGCTTCTTTACTTCTTGAGATACCACTGCAAAGCCCTTGCCATGTTCTCCCGCTCTGGCAGCTTCTATTGCTGAGTTCAAGGCCAGCAAGTTGGTTTGGTCTGCAATACTTTGGATAAAAGCAATGACAGAGTTCACTTTTTCTGATGCTTCGTTAAGCTGGTCAACTGTTATCGTCATATTAGATGTCTCAGACTGTATCTGCTCGATTTTATTGGAAAGCTCCGACAGCTTTTCCTTTCCAACTCCGCCTTGATACTGAATGGTTTCAGAATGAGCTCCGCTATCTTTTATTAAACTATTGAACTCATGACTTCGAGCTATTAAATTCTCAACAGAGGCGCTTGTTTCTTCAGCTAAAGCGACGAGATCTTCACTGACATCCAAAATTTTATCCTTTAACTGATTTTTGCCTTGCTGGAACGTATCTTTAATCATTCTCATATTTTCATCTTCGTATGTTTCAAGAACAAGCTGCTGCTCTAGGCTTAAGAGCTTATTGACAGAGCTTATAATTTCTTTGACTTCATTAATGGACTGTGCGCTATCACAAATAACTTCTAAAATAGCATTTTGAAGATTTTGGAAAGAGCCCATATACCATGCAGGCTTTAAGCCGATTTTATAATGTATAAATGCTATTCGTAATCTCTTCTTAATAAATTCCTCTGTAATTTCCCCATTAAATAGCTCAATAATGTGCTGTCTTAAAGTTCCCCTCAATTTCTGAACAGAACTATATCTATTCACCATATCTTGAAGCTCCTGCACTTGGAGAATCGTTCCATAAAACTCTTCTGTTAACTTATCAACTTGTTTTTCTATTAAAGGCTGCACCCTTTTAATATACTGCAGATCGGTCTTCGTAATTTTAAGCATTTGCAGTTTATCTGTAATATTTTGGTTACCTTCTACGTTTATTTTTACTTGAATGTTTTGTGCAGCTGTTTGCCAGTTATCTATTTTTGGCTGTCTTTTAAACTTTAACATGTTTTCCCCGCCCCTAAAGGTTTATTAAATCTCCATATACTATAAAATATCATAATGCAATAAAAAAATATGTGAAATTTTGGTGCCAAATGCCTATACCAATCACATGATTGGTATAGGCACAAGATTAATCTTGAACATTTTTATTTTTTGGCTCTCTGCTGCCTGTTGTAAATTCAACTAATTCTTCACTTGTCCGGTCAGGATGCTTCTTGTTATTATTGCGCTGTGCATTCTGATTGCCTCTTTTCGTACGTCCCAAGACCCCTCACTCCTTTCGTTTGATCAAAAGTAGTATGAGTCAAGTAAAGAATGGTTATACAGGTGATTCTCGCAACTTCATTCCTAATATTCTGAACAATCACGGTGTTCTACATTTTTCGACACCGCTTTTAGAAAATATACCAGCCAATCCTCTTAATTTCTATAGATTTTAATTAAACTTTACAAAAAAATAATTGAAAACCTTTACTTTTTCCTGGCAAACTAAACATCGCAATCATATGTCTAAATTTTAAAAAAGAGCTGTAAAAAAGAACTGAAATAAGATAAATCATTCAATAAGATGTTAACTTAAGCCATTCCCTTGAGTTGCAAACCTTACTTTCGGCTGGAGCAAGTTGTAGCCTGAAAAGCAAGACTGCTGGGGTCCTCTATTCTATTTCCACGCCGGAGTCAAGGTTCTCTGCTCCATTTCACTCAGGTTTAAGGATTTAAATTCAGGAATAAAAAATACCCCGTAGATGTTAGTTTGATGTCTAACATTTACGGGGCAGTTCAAACGATGCTTCTAATCATTCGGAAATTTGTTTAATTACGTCATCATAGCCTCTTTATTTGTTGTCATAACTTACGTTGTTCACGAGTACTGAATTCTGTGATATGTCCGCCTCTAATCATCATTTTTTGAACAGGGATTCCTAGCTGAGTTCCATACTTTTTTAATTCTCTTTCTTCACGCTCATTGATAATGGAAAGAACCGTACCGCTGGCGCCAAATCGGCCTGTTCGGCCTGATCTGTGAACATATTGTTCCATATCCTTTGGAAAATCATAATGAACCACATGGGTAATTCCTTTAATATCTAAGCCTCTTGCAGCTACATCCGTGGCAAGCAGCAGATGAGTTTTGCCCTCTTTAAAATCTTTAAGAGCCTTTTGGCGCTGTGTTTTATCTAAATCACTATGAAGGATACTTACTGTGATATTTTTAAAGTCCAGCTTTTCCGAAAGAACCGTTAAGTTGCCGATATCTCTTACAAAAACAAGCCCCTTTATTTCATCAAGGCGGGAAATTTTCTCAAGCATTTTCATTTTATCTCTATGCTCTGCGATAAAGTAATAGTGAGAAACTTCTTCCGCTTTTATGGTCTCGTCTTTATTAATCTTAATCATATTTGGGGACTTGGCCATTTCTGCAGCAACCTTTTCAACATGCGGGGGCAATGTAGCAGAAAACATCACCATTTGCCGTTCACTTAAAGTCGACTTCACGATATTTGTGACCGTAGATGTATGCTCTGGCACAAGCAACTGGTCACACTCATCTAAAATGATGGTCTTAACTTCATGCATTTTTAGCTTTTTCTGTTTAATAAGCTCCAGCATTCTTCCTGGTGTGCCTAATGCAATATGAGGATGTTTTTTTAATTTTTCAAGCTGTCTCTTCACATTGGCTCCGCCGATAAAGGACGCTGCTCGAATTCCGCTGCCTGTTGCCCATTTGCCTATTTCCTCTAAAATTTGCATGATTAACTCCTGCGAGGAAGCAATAATAACAGCTTGTACAGCTTTTTGCTCAACATCAATTTTTTCCAGAAGCGGTAAAAGATAAGCCAATGTCTTACCAGTTCCGGTTGGAGATTGAGCAATGACGTCTTTTCCTTCAGCAATAAGAGGTATTGCCTGCTGCTGAATTGAAGTAGGCTGCTGAAAGCCGCTTTTCGTCCATGCCTCTTGAATAAATGGCTTCATTTCTTTTATAAGTGTATCCAAATTCCGTCACCTTCAGTTTTCTGTATTAATCAGTGTTTTAAATAGGATTTCTTAGCATGACCATATCTAAAAATACCACTGTTATGTTCGGTTAAACGCTAAACGTCATTTATTTGATTGTGCAGTTTTCTGCATTTCCAGTGTCATACTCACTTTTATTTACAACATAAAGCTTTTTTATTCTAACAAACTAAAAGATGCCCAGCAATAGCGCTGGACATCTCTAGTACTTTTATTTATGATACTTTATCCTTTTCTTCTTCAAGATTATAGCCATCCGCCCAATACTCAGCATTTTTTATGCCAAGCTTCGTTGAATTAAAGACAGGATCTAAGCCTTGTTTCTTTTGGGCTTCATAATCTTTCAAAGCAATAAGGGCTGGTTTTGTCAGGATCAGAATCGCTACTAAATTGAGCCATACCATTAACCCTAGTCCAACGTCACCAAGTGCCCATGCAATACCTGCTGTTTTGACTGCTCCATAAAAGGTTGCGCCTAAAAGGACTAGTTTCAAAACAAACATTGCAGGCTTGATGTTCTTGCCTTTAATTAAATAGGCAACATTTGTCTCTGCGATATAGTAATACGCCATAATCGTTGTAAAGGCAAAGAAAAATAGTGATACAGCAACAAACCCAGCACCAAATCCAGGAAGAACGGATTCAACAGCTTCCTGAGTAAAACCGGCACCAGCTTCAACTCCTGGCAGATTTTCTACGAGGAAGCTTCCATCAGGGGCAACTGTATTGTACATATTTGTAAATAAAATCATAAATGCTGTTGCTGAACATACAAGCAAAGTATCAATATATACAGAAAACGCCTGAACAAGTCCTTGTTTAGCAGGGTGTGATACCTCTGCTGCTGCCGCTGCATGCGGGCCAGTACCTTGACCTGCTTCGTTGGAGTAAATACCCCGCTTTACTCCCCACGCAATCGCACTTCCCACAATACCGCCAAACATAGAATCAGCTGCGAAGGCACTGCGGAAAATTAGTGAAATCACATCTGGAACTGCACCGATATTCATGCCGATAATAATAAGTGCAACAATCATATATCCAACTGCCATGAAAGGCACAGCATATTGAGCAACCGTTGCAATTCGTTTAATACCGCCAAAAATGATTAAAGCTAATAAGATGACAATAGCTCCGCCAGTTACATACTTGCTAACACCAAAGGCATTTTCAATCCCTACAGAAATTGAATTAGACTGTACGCCAGGCATCAGGATCGCCATTGCAATTAATGCCGCTATTGCAAATAGAACAGCATACCATTTGACTCCAATTCCTTTTTCAATATAATAAGCAGGACCGCCACGGTATACTCCGTCTTTCTTTACCTTATAAATTTGGGCAAGTGTTGATTCAACAAAAGCACTTCCTGCACCAATGAATGCAATTGCCCACATCCAAAATACAGCGCCTGGACCACCCATTGCAATTGCAGTTGCTGTACCAGCAATATTACCTGTTCCTACACGTCCAGATAACGCAATTGATAAAGCTTGAAACGATGAAACACCTGCTTCTGAGCTTTTCCCTCTGAACATCAGCAAGAACATATCTTTAATATGTCTCACCTGAAGAAACCTTGTCATGATTGTAAAAAATAGTCCAATAGCCAAACAAATATAAATAACAGGGGTACTCCATAACACATTATTAATACTGCCTACAAAATCTTCCAAGCAAAAACCTCCCTTTTATTCTGAATTTTTACCATATTAAGAATTATAGGACATATGCAAATCCAATACAATCATTTTTTTTGACATTTTCAATAGAAAAGAAATTGGACTAGTTATTGTCTTGTTAGGTCATACTTAAATCACTTTCATTTTTCTGAAAGTTCCGTTATGCTTATATTTAGGAAAACGAAATATCTTCAAGAAAGAAGTGTTTTTATTGAATCAGCAATCAAAGAGAAATCTCTTTATCATGTGGTTTGCCAACTTTTTTATAGCCGGAAGCATGACAATGGTATTGCCGTTTATCTCCTTGTACATTGAGACATTCGGAGACTTCTCCTCCGCTTATGTACAGCATTGGTCTGGCTGGACATTCGCCATTACGTTTGTAACAGCTTTTATCTTCTCTCCTATTTGGGGAAGAATTGGAGATTTATATGGCCGTAAAAAAATCCTGATTATTTCTGGTCTTGGCATGGGGTTATCGATCTTTTTAATGGGTTATGTCACTTCTGTCGGGCAGCTTTTTACATTAAGATTGTTCATGGGTATATTCACTGGCTTTATCAGTGTCTCTCAGGCTTATATTTCCACACAAACTCCTAAAGAAATTGCTGGACGTGTTCTCGGCACCCTTCAGACTGGAAGCATTACCGGCTCCTTAATGGGACCGCTGCTCGGCGGTATCCTCGCAGATACTTATGGCTACGCAAGTACATTCCAGGGGACTTCCTTTGCCATTATTCTCTCCGCGATCCTCGTGATGTTTTCAAAAGAATATGTAATCGAACGGACGAAGGGAACCAAGCATAAATATTCAAGCAAAGAAGTTATTTTACACATCATACGGCATCCGGTTTTATTAACCGTTATGCTCATTTCCTCCTTAGTTCAAATCGCGCATTTTAGTATTCAGCCTATCTTATCTCTATATGTCAGCGAGCTTCATGGACCAGAAAATCTCGCTTTCTTCGCAGGAGTTGCCTTTTCGGCAGCAGGAGCAGGAAATTTATTGATGGCACGCAAATGGGGTAAAATTGGGGATCAGCATGGCTATATTAAGGTGCTCATTGTCTTATTATTATTGGCAGGCATCTTCTATATCCCAGGGGGATTCGTCACCAATATGTGGCAGCTTGTGCTCGTTCGCTTTCTGCTCGGAGTGACCATTGGCGGTATTATTCCTGTTCGTGTCGCGTATATTCGCCAGGAGGCACCGCTCTCCATGCAAGGTGAGGTACTCGGCTACAATACGAGCCTGCGATTCCTTGGCAACGTGATTGGTCCGGCAATGGGCGGCATCATCTCTGCTTATTTTGGTTTTACAGCCGTTTTTCTTCTTACAAGTTCACTGCTGATTATAAGCGGACTAATTTTACTAGCATCCACTCATCGTCATCCTGAGCTATCAAAGGATTCTGTGACCTAACTGTTCAAAAACTATGAAAATAAATTAAACAGACCTGGCATTTTATTAACGTTCATCTACACTTGATATGAGAATTGCTTGGAATAGGTTGTTTCCAGGCTTTTTTCAAATTCGTATACACTGGAATAATCGTTGGTTTAGGAATAAACGGAGAAATTCCGCTTGTTCCGGGAAATACCTACATTTCCCGCAAAATAAGCGGAGTTTTTCCGCCTATTTACACAAAATCTATGAATTTTGCTCAAAATAACAGAGTTAACCGGAATTTATCCCTTTATTTTTGCTTCTTTAGCCCTTTTGTACCAAATAGCCGGAATTCCTCCCTCTATAATGAATCCTATGCCATTTTATGAATGTGAAAAGAGAAGAGCAGCCCAATTCAGCTGAATTGGACTGCTTCTTTTAATTACACTTCCAAAATAATACTCTCAGTTTATAGGAATTATCTTACGCGCGGGAAACCAAAACCTGATGCGTAATCATCTCCAGTTGCTGCACCTGTACCGCCTTTAATATCGTATTGCTTTGCACGATTTCTTAATTCTGTGCGAAGCTGTGTATGTGACCAAGAAGGATTAGAAGACCAGATTTTAGCAGCTAACCCTGCAACATGCGGAGTTGCCATTGATGTGCCGCTGATCGTATTGTAACCGCCGTTAATCCAAGTTGATTCAATGTTCGCACCAGGTGCAGAAACCTCAACATCTCTCTCTTGAATCAAAAAATCACCATCTGTATTCGGATTTCCTCTTGAAGAGAAGTTTGCAACACGGTAGGTACCGTTTTGCTGCACGTTTTCAAGAGCAGCAACAGCAACCGCGTTTGGCAAGGCTCCTGGATATCCGATTGTATTGCTTGAAGGACCGCTATTACCTGATGCAGCAACAACTAATACCCCTTTGCTGTATGCGTAGTTAACCGCGTTTGTGATCAATGTGTCCTTTCCGGCTGAACCTAAAGACATGTTAATTACTACTTTGGAGCCTGTTCTTGAAGCTTCATCTGCAACATGGCGGATGGCGCCAGCAATATCATCCGAGTAACCGCGGCCGTTATCACCAAGCACTTTATAGGCCCACAGCTTTGATTGAGGAGCAACACCATAAATGCCTAGTCCATCATGGCCTCCGTGTGCCAATACGCTTCCTGCCACATGTGTTCCATGTCCTTGTCTGTCTGTACATGATCCGTTTACAAGAGGATTCGATTGTGTAAAGTCTTTACACTGCTCAGCTGAACCTGCAAGGTCAATATGCGATGTGTAAACGCCTGTATCCAGAACAGCTACTTTAATGCCGCTTCCTCCTGATGTAGTTTGAATACTGCTATTATTGTAAATGGCCTGAATTCCCCAAGGAGTTTGATCACTAGGCACTGCATTTACATTATTGGAAAGACTATTCTGTTCCCTCTTTGTCGCTGCAGTTTCTACCTTTACCTCTTGAACAAGTTCTACTTTAATATTTTTATTGTTCTGCAGGGCTTGAAATTGTTTTGCATTTACTGTTGTAGTGAATCCATCATTGCCAAAATTCCAACGGGGTTCATGCTGCGACTGCAGACTTGCTTTTGCTGAAGAAGATCCTTGAATTAACACACGATAGGTTTCTTTCGCTTCTGCTGCAGAATCCTCCTTTGCAAATGCATTTCCTGCGAAAATAGATACCCCCATTGTCAAACTAAGTAACACGGCACCAAGCTTTCTTTTTTTCATCCTTTTTCTCCTCTCCATTTTTTTATTTGTGTTTCATGGATGTGACCTCAGTATAGTGAAATTTACCAAAATAAAACATATGTCAATCTATTTAACATTTACACTGTGAAAATCACGTGAAGTTTCATAGATATAAAAAAGTAACAGGAAAAAGGGATTAATTCATATTGATTTAGTGGGTTATTGGAGGAAAAACGCTAACGCATATGCTGTAAAGCTGCAAAGAATATAACCAAAAAAGAGGGCATTTGGTTGGATGAATAGTGTGTAATTACACAGGAACCAATCATGTCCAATATATACCAAAAGGGAAAGTGTAACTTTTTTCAGACACCTATATTTGCACATACTTTTTTCAGGGTTATTGTTTACATCCCTTTTTAACCAGGTGTACTTCCTGCTGCTTGTTAATTAATTTCCTTGTATTCTGGCGCACGCCAGTTGGGGGATTGAACGATAAATCGGGGAAATAGACCGAATAGGTTCTTGAATTGAACGAAACACTCTACAAATTGATCGAATACACTGGGAAATAGATCGAAAAACAGTGTTTTAACAAAAAAAAGATAGAATAGCACTCAGCTATTCTACCTTTCTAATTTTACAACTACTCGTTATTCACTAATCCGAAAAGCAATTTTACCGAGTTGTTTTGCCTCTTCAAGTCTTGTAAAGGCTGTCTCATATTGATCTAATGAGTAAACTTCATCAAGAACGGGTTTAATATTATGTTTATCAATGAATGAAAGCATATCTGCATACTCCTCAGCACTTCCCATCGTGGACCCAAGCAAATTAAACTGCCCATAGAAAAACTCCCGCAAATTAAATTGGAATGTATCGCCTGTTGAAGAACCAAATGTTACAATCGTTCCCCCTTTGCGCAGTAATGCCATAGACTGATTAAAGGTAGCAGCACCTACAGATTCAATAATTAAATCCATCCCAATGTCACCAAGTGCCTGTTGCCAGTCTTCATTGCTGTCCACGGCTTGTTTTGCTCCTAATTTCAACGCAGCATCGCGCTTTTCAGATGAACGAGAGCTCACATACACTTCAGCCCCCGCTGCAACAGCAAACTGCAGCAAAAAGGTAGCCACTCCGCCGCCAATCCCTGGGATAAATACCTTCATTCCCTCTTTTAGCTTTCCTCTAGTAAACAAGGCACGGTACGCTGTTATGCCGGCAAGTGATGTGACGCCTGCATCCTCCCATGTTAAGAAGCCTGGCTTAGCAACTGTATTTTCTGCCGGAATGGTAATATACTCGGCAAAAGTGCCGTGATAAGGCAATCCCACGATCTCGAAACCAGCTGGCGGTGCATCACTGTTCTCTCTCCAGCCAAGGCCTGGATTAATCATGACTTCTTTGCCAATCAGGGATGATTCGACCCCTTCTCCTACAGCATCAATGATTCCAGCACCATCAGATCCGATCACAAGGGCTGGATCAGCAGAATTATGGCGGTGAAGAACAAATAAATCACGATGATTTAGTCCAGCTGCCATAAGCTTTACTCTTACTTCTCCTTGAGCAGGTTCCGGTTTATCTAATTCCCTATACGAAAGGCCTTCCATTCCATTTGTGCCTTCATGTGCTAACGCTCTCATTTCTACCACTCCTTATTCAAATTCCTAGTTCCATACTACAAGGAAAAGTACTTAATGATCAACAATCTGACTTTTTATTTTTCGATTAGTGGAAATTCACAAAACCTTTCAGGCAAATAAAATAGAGGCTGGGACAAAACGAAATTAATCTTTCTAAAACACGAATGTTCACTATCTTGGTTTGGGTGTTTAAACAAGTCCGTTCCACCTGCGCTCCAGACCCTCGCTTTCCGTGGGGAGGAAGCTGAGCCTCCTCGAAGCAAAGCTTCTGTGGGATCTCACCTTTTCCTCTATTGCCCACAGGAGTCGAGGGTCCTCCGCTCCATTTCACTCATGTTAATAAAATATATTTTATAATCATAAATAAAAAACCGAATGATTAGAAAGATAACTTCCTAACCATTCGGTTCTATGAGTGTATTAAATACTTATGTCCCAGCCTCTATTGCTAATTATAACGTTAAAATAATAGGCTGATCTTTAGTAATGACAACCGTGTGCTCACATTGTGCAACAAAACTTTTATTTGGAGTCACAAATGTCCAGCCGTCGCTAAGTTCGATCACCTGTTCATCTCCCGAAGATACGAAAGGTTCGAAAGCAACAACCATGCCTTCTTTTAAAAGCTGGTTATCCCAAGGTTCAAAGTAGTTAAGGATATGATCAGGAGCTTCATGGAGCGAACGGCCAACTCCATGACCTGTGAGGTTCATTATAACCGTATAGCCATTGTTTTTTGCTGTATTGTGAACAGTTTTTCCAACTTGGCTAAGCTTTGAGCCTGCTTTTAATTTTTTTAGACCCTCATCGAAAGCCTTTTGAGCTGTTTCACATAAATGCGTTAATTTTTCGTTTTGCCCGCCAACAACAAATGAACGCCCCGTATCTGCAAAATAGCCATTTTTTGAACCTGAAACATCGATGTTGACTAAATCTCCATCTTGGATGACCCGGCTGCCAGGAATTCCATGAGCCACTTCTTCATTCACACTAATGCATGTAAAGCCGGGAAAGTCGTATTCCCCTTTTGGCCCTGAGATCGCACCGCTTTGTTCAAATAATTCTCCTGCGTAATCATCAAGTTCTTTTGTTGTTACACCCGGCTTAGTCATATCAATCATTTTATCTCGAATGTCCGCAACAATGCGGCCAATCTCCTTAAGTGCTGTTAAATCTTCTTCCGTTTTAATAATCATTTTGCATCCTACCTTTTTAGAATTTGTATCATTATTATAGTCTATTTTGCCAGTGAGTAGTAATGAATGAACTTATACAATCAAAGAGATGGTTAGTGTCAGTCCACAGATTAGGCAGACATAAGCTATTTCCGTTCCTGAAAATTATTTTACCATCGGTTTTGTTCTGTGGAGAATCCTATTCTTGAATCATGTTAATATGTAATATAATGTATGATATTCAACCAGTATAAGAAGATGCACATTACTTTTCAAGAGGAGGCTTTTCATGTTTGAGCTCCTGATTACGATGGTTGAGCGCCTTGGGATCATTGTTACGATTGCTTTTATTTTAACAAGGTTTAGATTTTTTCGAGACATGATTCATCAGGAACAGCTAAATAAACAGCAGCAATATAAAGCAATTATTTTTTTCGGATTCTTTGGGATTATCGGCACATATTCTGGAATGACGTTAGATACAGGCACACAGCAATTTGACCGCTGGGCGGCAGAGCTTACATCTGATGAAGCAATTGCCAATTCACGTGTGGTTGGGGTTGTTTTAGCAGGTTTGCTCGGTGGATATAAGGTTGGAATTGGTGCGGGAATCATAGCAGGTCTCCATCGTTTTACACTAGGCGGATTTACGGCAATTGCCTGTGGTCTGGCTGCCATGTTAGCCGGGATCATTGCGGGTTTCTTCCACAAGAAGGACCGGCATGTAAAGCTTCCTGCATCATTTTTGATTGGTGCATTGGCTGAGACTGCACAAATGCTGATTATCCTCTTAGTGGCCAAACCATTCGATAAGGCTTTAACGCTTGTAGAAATCATTGGCCTTCCGATGATTTTAGCCAATGGCCTCGGCTCTGCTCTCTTCTTATTAATCATTAAAAATGTTATAAATGAAGAAGAAAAGGCAGGTGCCTCACAAGCCCAAAGAGCTCTTCGTATTGCAGACCAGACACTCGCATATTTGCGAAAAGGGATGAATACAGAATCCGCAACAGCAGTTTGTCAAATCTTACATACAGAAATACAATCGAGTGCTGTCGCTATCACAAATACGACAGAAATTCTCGCTCATTTGGGACTTGGAGACGATCATCATAAAGCGAACAGCACGATCCAGACCCAGATCACTCGGGATGTTATTCATAATGGAGAACTCGTTATTGCTAAGGATGATACAATTCATTGCCGCAATCAGGACTGCCCGCTTGGAGCAGCAGTAATTGCCCCTTTAAAACAGCGGGGAGAAACAATTGGCACACTAAAGTTTTACTTCAGCTCAGAAAAAGAAATTACCAATCTATCCATTGAACTGATTACAGGGTTGAGCCTGCTTTTAAGCAACCAGCTTGAAATTGCTCAAGCAGAAAAAGCTTATCAGCTGGCACAGGAGGCAGAAATAAAGGCATTGCAAGCACAAATTAGTCCGCACTTCTTATTTAATACATTGAATACCATTATTTCTTTAACCAGGATTGATCCAGATAAAGCACGCAGCCTGCTCGTATCACTTTCTCATTTTCTCAGAAAAAACTTAACGGCCACGACCGTAACAATGACCACCTTAGAGCAGGAACTAAAGCATACAAAGGCTTATTTGGCCATTGAAGAAACCCGATTTTTCCATAAACTTTCGGTAGAGTATGATATTGATGAGGAAGTGCTTATGGAAAAAATCCCTCCGTTAACTCTGCAGCCTATTGTAGAGAATGCCATTAAGCACGGAATTAAGGATAAAGAAGAAAATTGTGTTATTTCTGTCTCCATCAAGCGTGATCGTGATGCTGTGGTCGTGACGGTTACAGACAATGGAAATGGTATGCCTGAAGAAAGAATCAAAGAACTTGGTCTTAAAACAGTGCAGTCGCAGGCAGGGTCGGGACTTGCATTGTATAATGTGAATCGCCGCCTCACCATGATGTTCGGTAAACAATCAGCTTTACAAATACATTCCAAAGTGAATGAAGGAACGAAGATTCATTTTTTATTAAATAAGTTGGAGGAATCTTAATTGGAAAAGCAAATTTCCGTGTTGATTACTGATGATGAGCATTATAGCCGTGAAGAGCTAAAGCATCTCCTCTCCTCCTTTCCGTCCTTAAATGTGATTGGAGAAGCAGAGTCCGGAGAAGCTGCTGTGATGAAGACCGTTCAGCTCCAGCCTGATGTTGTTTTCCTAGATGTGGAAATGCCTAAGATGAATGGAATGGAAGCAGCCAAAATCTTAATGGAACTGAAAAAAAAGCCTTTGATTATTTTTGCAACCGCTTATCCTCAATTCGCGGCTGAAGCATTTCGCTACGAAGCAACCGACTATTTACTCAAACCCTACGATGAGGAGCAGCTTGCCGAAACCATCGGGAGGATTTCTAAGCTGTTAAGTGTGAATGAGAGCACTCAGCTGCGCCCAGCAGGAAAGCTCGCCGTCGAAGAGGATGGAGAAATCTTATATGTCGATCCAGTCGATATCTTATATGTATACCGTGATGATAAAGTGACAAAAATCATTTCCAAGCAAGGATCCTATGATTCGAAATTGCCTTTAAAAGATTTAGAGTATCGCCTTTCATCCTATAATTTCTTCCGCATTCATAAGAGCTATATCGTTAATCTCGATTATGTTACCAAGCTTAGTCCATGGTTTAACGGAGCCTATCAGATGGAAATGGAAGGAAGCAGTGATAAATTATCGGTCAGCAGAAATTATGTAAAAGCACTTCGCGCAAAATTAGAAATTTAAATATAGAGAGAAAAGGTGAGTACATCCTTGCTCAACTCACCTTTTCTCTCCTTTTCTTATAAGGCCTACTAAGCTCTTAACAGAGCACCTACCCACTTATCAATAAATAATTGCATCTTAGAAAGCCTTTTCAACATATTAACCTCTTAAACTTACATCTTAGTCACAAAATGTTCATAATTCCCTCTTAATCTTCTATACTTATTGTAAACGCATACAAGGGGGATTTATATATGATTACTTTTCTTGCCTCTATCGCACTTTTAATTATCGGATATTTTACTTACGGTAAGTATGTAGAAAAAGTATTCGGCGTTAAAACGGCGAGAGCAACTCCAGCATACACCCATTCTGACGGAGTTGATTATCTGCCAATGAGCACTCCGAAAAACTCATTAATCCAGCTATTAAATATTGCTGGTACGGGGCCAATTTTCGGGCCAATCATGGGAGCGCTTTACGGTCCCGTTGCTTTCATTTGGATAGTTATTGGCTGTATTTTTGCCGGTGCTGTTCATGATTATTTAACAGGAATGATCTCTATCCGCAACCGCGGAGCCCATTTACCAGAGCTTGCGAGCAAGTTTCTTGGCAAAGTGATGAAGCACGTTGTTAACGCATTTGCAGTCCTTCTTCTTTTACTTGTCGGAACTGTTTTCGTTTCTACACCAGCAGACCTGTTATATGTGCTTTCAGACGGAAGTGTTGCTTTATGGATTATTATTGCAGCTATTTTCTTATACTATATTTTGGCTACTTTACTGCCAGTGGATAAAATTATCGGCCGCTTATACCCTTATTTCGGAGCACTTCTCATTATTAGTGCACTAGGAGTAGGAATTGGTCTAATTGTAACAGGTGCAAAAATTCCTGAGATTTCATTGTCAAATTTCCACCCTGACAATTTACCAATCTTCCCGCTTATTTTCTTTACGATTACTTGCGGTGCTTTATCTGGATTCCATGCAACACAAACACCAATCATCTCTAGAACAACTCAAAAAGAACACCAGGGTCGTAAAATTTTCTACGGTATGATGATTGCTGAAGGTATTATTGCGATGATCTGGGCAGCAGCTGCGATGAGTATGTTTGATGGTTATAACGGTTTAAGTGACATGCTTGCAAACGGTGGTCCTGGTGCTGTTGTTTCAGAAGTTTCTACTACACTTCTAGGCGCAATCGGCGGTACACTTGCCATTTTAGGAGTTGTTGTTTTACCAATTACTTCTGGAGACACAGCTTTTAGAAGTGCACGTATGATTATTGCTGAATATATCAACATGGCTCAAAAGAAGATTTCTTCTCGCCTGTGGATTGCTCTTCCGCTTTTTGCAATCTCAGTTGTTCTGACTCAAATTGATTTTAACATCTTATGGAGATACTTCAGCTGGGCTAACCAAGCGACAGCGGTTATTGCATTATTTGTAGGAGCTATGTATTTATATATCGCTAAGAAAAATTACTGGATATCATTAATACCAGGAACATTTATGCTTGTGATGGTTTGGACCTATATTTTAAATGCTCAAATCGGATTTAATCTTCCAATGAATATTTCTTGGATTGTTTCTGGCATAGCGTCTGCCCTATTGGTTGTGTTATTCTTTAGAGCAGCGAAAAAAGCGCGAGCCAATAATCTTCCACTTGAGATTGACATCTCGGATTACAATAAAAATATCGCATCATAAAAATTGCTTTGGAAGAAGGGCACGTGCAGAAAGCATGTGCTCTTTACCTTTTAAGGAGGAATTCAAATTGAGAATTTTAGTTGTTGGCGCAGGGGCGATCGGCGGATATTTCGGCGGCAGACTTGCTGAAAAAGGCGAGGATGTAACATTTTTAGTAAGAGATAAAAGAAAGAAATTTCTTGAGCAGCATGGGCTTTCAATTGAAAGTGTGAATGGCAGTATTGAACTTGCTCCTAAAATGATTTTAAGCGGAGAGAAGGCGGATCCATTTGATGTCATTTTGCTTTCTGTAAAATCCTATCACCTCGATCAGGCAGTCACAAGTATGAAACCTTATGTTGGAGATCATACATATATTCTTCCTCTCCTAAATGGGATTGCTCATCTAGATGTATTGCAGGATGTTTTTGGCAAAGAAAAGGTCCTAGGCGGGTTATGCTTTATTGAAACCACCATCGGCGAATCCGGAAATATTGTTCAAATGAGTCCTCTTCACGAGCTCGTATTTGGAGCACTGCCTTCAACGGATCAGGAGAACTTGCCCCAATTGAAAGAAGCTTTGTCGGGTACAAAGGCAGATATACGATTCTCAGATTCTATTGAACAGGAGATGTGGCACAAATATGTATTTATCTCTGCCCTCTCTGGAGTCACTTCTCTCTTTCGATCACCAATTGGGCCGATTCGAGATGATCTGAACGGCCAAGCCGCCATTCAGTCTGTTGTAGATGAAGTCGTATCGATTGCTGAAAGGCTCAATGCTCCAGTAGCAGACAATATCAAAGAGATCGTTTTAAACAAACTTCATATACTTGGACATTCAATGAAGTCATCACTGCAGCGTGATATGGAAAAGAACCTTCCAACTGAAGGAGACCATTTCTTTGAGTATTTGCTCTCTCATACAGAGCATACACAAATGCCAACACCTCTTCTTTCAACGATACTTGCTAATATTACAATATATGAAAGAACTCTTTCTTAATATAACGCTGAGACTTCACTGTTTCAGCCAATAATCAGTCCGGACGATTAGAGGATTTTCCATACATCTTCTTTCTAATCGTTCGGATTTTAATTTTCCACTTTGGATCCATTCGAAATAAAGAAAAGGATGTGACCATTCATCCTTAACCGTCCTCCCTTTGAAAAATAGTGTTAGTTCAATGAATAAATGAAAATTTTTGTAAGTTTTCTTTACTTCACGATGGAACTCCCTTTATAATTTTGATAGCCTATTATTGATTCATTTTGCAGTTTGTTTTTTTGGAGGATTCTATTGCTTACACTAATTAAACCGCTTCTCGTGAATATAACCATCCTATTATCCTTTACCTTTAATGCAAATCTGTTTTTTCCTTTCCAATCCAAAACAATTATGACCATAAAACAGAAAGTCATCTACGGTCTAATCGGCTCTTTTGGAGCACTCGTTTGTATGATGTATCCTATAGAAACATTAGGAGAAACACATTTTGACTTTAGAATGATCGCAATCATGATTACTGTCTTATATGCTGGGATTTTATCAGGCTCAATCGTTTTAGTCAGTGTTCTTGTGTTCCGTACTATTGTCGGAGGCGATTTTCTTTTCATTGGTTTACTTGTTTCGTTTCTTCCTTTTCTCATTGCAGCTGTGTTTAGAGCAATTATTTTAAGAAAGGCACAGCATCGCAGACTAATCGGCACTTTAATGGTGTGTACTTACATGGTGATTTATATTCTAATTATTTCTTTCTATATTGAAAATCTCCAATTCTCATTTTATGCTGTTTATTTCTTCGCCTTATTTTGCACCATTATGGCGCTGTTTTATATTATTGAACGCCTCTTTGCTGCGAATAAACAAATAGATGAAATGGTTTATGTTGATAAATTAAATATGGTAGGACAGCTTGCGGCCTCCATCGCTCATGAAATTCGCAACCCTCTATCAACTGTCAGAGGCTTTATCCAATTTATGAGCAAGGATACTCAAGATGAGAATCTAAAAAAATACTCTCCCCTGATTTTGGATGAACTTGACAGGACGAACGCAATCATAACAAACTATTTGCAGGCAGCAAAACCAGAAAAATTTCAGCAAACCGATATTCCCATCCATACGGTTATTGAAGAAAGTGTAGAACTGTTTAAACCGCTTGCAGCGTTTGAAAATGTAGTGATTGATTATCAGTATCCAGGCAGCTTTTATGTACGGGGGGATGCACATTATTTTAAGCAAGCATTTATGAATATTATTAAAAATTCTATTGAATCTATTGAGCACTCTGGCATGATCCATGTAAAGCTTATCGGTGATTATACAAATCGTCAGCTAAAAATCGTTATAAATGATAATGGTAAAGGAATGTCAGCAGAGCAGCTGAAACTGATTGGACTTCCATTCTACACAACAAAAACAAAGGGAACTGGTCTTGGCAGCATGGTCACCAATAAAATCATCCGTGAAATGAATGGAAGAATTGAATACAGAAGTGAGCTGCAAAAAGGGACAGAAGTGACCATCATTCTCCCCTTGCTTATACTAAATAACAACGGTTGACCGGTAGAATGGGAGGGGATTTAAGATTGATTGGTTTAGTCGTAACTTTAATCATTATGATCATGATCTTTAGTCTTCTTGGGTGGGCAATTCGGTATAAACAAGCATACTTTCTATTATCGGGATTTGCCACTATGACCGAGGACGAGCAAAAAGAATATTTGCAAAATGGATACCCGCAAAAAGCAGGAGGCATGCTGATCATTACAGCAATTGGAACACTGCTGCTATTACCTTTGCTCTTTACTTCATTCACGTATGCAGGTGAAACTCTTTTTGGCTGCATTTTGCTCTTTTTGTTTGGAGGATTTATTTATCTGTCAAAATATGAACTTAAGCATAAACGGAAAAAAAGCTATATTATTAGTATCTCCTTATTTGTTATAGTTGTTGGTGGAGTTAGCGCATTAATGATTTTCACTTACCAGGATTATGAAGTAACCGTGGAGAATGATCAGCTCGAAATTACCGGGATGTATGGACAGCAATGGCCAATTGATGAGCTGGAATCAGTGGAGCTGCTGGATGAAATGCCTGAAATTACATTAAAAACAAACGGTGTTGGCGTTGGAACATTAGCAAAAGGGAATTTCAATGTAAAAGAATACGGAAATAGTTTGCTATTTATTCATAATGATCGCGTGCCTGTTATTTTGATTGAAACAAATGATAAACCTATATTTTTGAATAATAAGGCACCCGCAATTACACAAAAATGGTTTGAAGAGCTCCGCCTGCTCATACAATAAAGATGCAGTGTTTTCACGGATATTTTTTTGGGAATGATATAGTTATCAATAGAACAAGAATATTGGGAGGATCATAATACATGTCTTACATACTGTTAATCGCAGGCTTTGCTCTTTTAATTTTTGGAGCTAACTTCTTTGTTGATGGGGCTTCAAAAATTGCAGGTTTCCTGAGAATATCTCCTCTTTTAATCGGTTTAACCATCGTTGCTTTTGGCACGAGTTCCCCTGAGGCAACCGTTAGTATACTGGCAGCTTTAGATAATAGCGCTGATGTCGCGATTGGAAACGTGGTTGGAAGCAATATCTTTAATATCACTCTTGTTGTTGGATTAACAGCAGTAATCTTTCCTTTACAAGTTGAAAGTACAACAATAAGAAAAGAAATCCCATTCACCCTGCTGGCAAGTACTGCCTTATTCATTTTTATAAGCGATATACTCCTTGACGGAGGTTCGGCTAATGTCATAACAAGAAGTGACGGTTTCATTCTTTTGCTCTTCTTTGCCGTTTTTCTCTACTATTTATTTGAAGTGGCCAGAAAAAATAGAACAGAAGCACCTGCGGATCACGTTAAACCAACTACTGCTGTATGGGTAAAGCAAATTGTATTCACTTTGCTGGGTCTTGCTGCGATTATCTTTGGCGGAGATCTGGTGGTCAGCAGCAGCACTGAAATTGCTTATTCCTTAGGCATGAGTGAAACCTTAGTCGGGTTAACCATTGTTGCTATTGGTACTTCCCTTCCTGAGCTAGTTACTTCTATTACCGCTGCAATTAAGAAAGAAAGTGAAATTGCATTAGGAAATATTGTGGGCAGTAATATTTTTAATATTTTATTTGTGCTTGGTACTTCTGCTGCAATAGCTCCTTTACCGGCAGATCCAAAGATTTTCATTGATATTACGATTATGATTTTGCTGACAATCGTCCTGCTTATTTTCTCCCGCTCCCACTATAAGGTTGGAAAATTTGAAGGAATTGTATTGGCTGCAGCCTATGTTGTTTATATTGTTTATATAATAGGAAGAAATTAAAGAAAAGAGCCGGTACCGTTTATTCGACCGGCTCTTTTTTGCACACTATTCCTTAAGCTTCTGCACTTAGAACGGGGTTAGTCTTTTCATCTAAATCCCTTAAGTGGTTGATCAGAGTACGTTTCCAAAGATGATAACAAAGCATCAGAAAAATACTCAAACCACATATAGCCAATAATATCCAAACAGGCACACTCTCGAGCAATGCTCCAAATATGATATAGCCTAACGGTGTCATGGCACTGGCACCCATCTCCATAATGGACATTACTCTTCCTCTAAACGCGTCTGGTGTACTCTTTTGCAATAAGACCATTACAGGCATATTAATGAGCATAACAAAGCTCGACAGCAGAAGCACCATCAAGATTAAGTAAATAAACACGACGTTATTGGAGATCTCAGTTAACCCTGGCATACTAGGAAGACCCAGCAATATTAATACCAGTGATAATGAAATCATTCCGCCAAAAATGGCATTCTCTTTCTTTTTGATCTCTGGTCTTGAGGATAAGTATATGGCCATAATTAGCATTCCAACAGAAAGGGACCCTTCAATGATGCCTAGCTGAAAAGGCTCCATCCCCTTAACTGTCAGCACTAAATATGGCATCGCAACTGGGAAAATAGCAAACCAGAAGTTAATCCATATACAAACTAGGATTAGATTAAAGATAAATGGCTGATTTTTCACATAAACAAAGCCTGTTTTTATATCTTTAAAGAAATTGCTAGGTTCATTTCCTTCTTTTTTCTCAGAGAACAGATGATAGTTAATCAGAATACTGGCAATTCCAGATATCGTGAAAGCAACAATGTTAATCATCATAAAAAAGGGAAGCTTCATAAAACTGAATAAAACTCCTCCTAATACGGGACCTAAAATAGTCGCCATTGATGCTGCTGCTTGGTTGAGAGACATGGCCTTTTGTAAATGATCTGAACCAATCATATTGTAGATGGATGAGGTCACTGCAGTAGAGTAAAATGTGTTGAGGGTACTTAACACAGCTGTTGCCGTATAAAGAAGCCAAATTTCAGGAAATACAAAATGAAATAGAAGTAAAATGATCGTTAGCCAAATGGCACAAGCAAAGTCTGAAATAACAATGATCTTCTTGCGGTCCAGTCTGTCACTGAGCGCTCCAGCCACCGGAGCCAGAAGAATACGCGGGAGAACACTCAGCATTAATGTAATCGCAAAATTTAAGCTTGATCCTGTTTCAGCAAGGATGTATAAACCAATCGCAAACCCATAAAGAGAAGATCCTAAAACTGCAATCATCTTTCCAGAGACAAAAAGGATTAGATTCTTTTTGACTGCCCCATTCATTCTTTTTCCTCCTCAGTCATTTCCTCGACCCTAAAATCAAAAACATACGGTTTTCTGCCTTCACGCTCTTTAACCGTCATTTTAATGTACTTCATAATTAATGCATCAATATCATCATCAAATGCTTGTTTCTCCTCCTCTGTTAAGGACAAATTCGTTCTGCTCGTTCCTTTTTTTACATCTGAAATCTCCACCCCTTTTAACATAAAGTGAGTGGCTTTAGAACGATAATACTTTTCCACAATTCCCCGGTTTTCTTTTGTTTCTGTCATTTCTAGAATGCCGCCATTGTATAGCTGCTGTATATGGTAATGAATACTGCCTGGCGTTTTCCCCATTTCATCTGCCACTTGCTTTGCTGTCATCTGATTTTCAGCGAGCAGGTAAATGATTTTCACACGCAAAGTGCTGGAAATAAGCTTCTGCTGTTCTAGATTGATTTCCATAGATTTTTTTTCAAATTTCATTTTTTCACATCCGCTTTTTTCTTTTATGTTGCTTATTAAAGCTTTGCCAATGAACTTTCTATAAAAACTTTACAATCGGATTTGATTGTTTATTTCAAAATTATTATATGTTCTAATTTTTTAGAATGCAATAATAAGTTAGAACAAAAATTCGACAACTCTAACTCACTCAATTAACAAGGTTCTATTTTGAGTGAGTATCGTTCTTATCTGATTTTTTCTTGCTCTTCATTTGAAGGAAGTGGTGAAATAAGCGGAGATTTTTCCCTTATTTATAGAATTGAACTATATTGGGGTGAAATAAGCGCAGATTTTACGGTTATATAGAATAAAATCACCTGTTTGCAAGATTTTTGGATAGTTAGAGGGAATTTTTCCGTCTATTTAAGCTCAATTTATGTGATTTTATGATTTAAGCGGAATTCTTCCGCCTATTTATGAGAATTTAATTCTTGAGTTTTGGAATAAATGTAACATGCCTGTTAATTGAAACAAAAGAGTGCGAGGCAGCTGCTTAGACTCCGCACATCCGCCCAGTCGGAAAGAGAATTCTAAAGTGGAAAAAGGTTTTCAAAAACAGCCCAAAAAATTGTCTACAAAAAAAACCAAATCATTAGACAGATGAATATCGACTAATGGTTTGGTTTTTTAATAGCTGTAATAATTATAGCTTACACTTTTCTATTCCAAAAACGATGTTGAGCAATAGCCTGAATAAAGGCTTTATTAAAAGTAGTCAGTTCTTCTGCGTTTGTGATGCAAACGACTCCCTCTTGCTCACATACCTTTCTAGGTTCTAGTTCAAGATCGTTTAATCCAGCTGCCTGTGCAAACTCGACACCCTCGTTTACGAATCCTATCGGTTTAAAGTGCTTATGTGCTTGTCGGAGAAAATCTATTGCTTCTCTTTCTATCTTTAGCTGATCAATACTTTCTTGACCTCCAGGAACAAAGACAGCATCATAATGAACAGAGTCCGCTGTAAGGAATGTTTGGTGAGCTTCTACTTGTTCTTCTGTTTCACTCATCAGCATCCCCTGATGTGTACTGACAATCTCAGCAAGAACACCTTCTGATTTAAAGGCTTTCATCACTTCCATTACTTCCTCAGCTCGTACACCACCGGCAGCAAGTATAGCCACTTTTCTAGTTTGCGGCCGTTTTGCTGTATTCTCCTGGCTCAATGCAGGAGAGGATGCTGTTACTTTTGATTCCTCTGCATTCTCAGGCATTGACACGCCAACAGCTTTAGCAATTTGCTCTGCCAAATACGTATCAACCTGACTGAACATATTTACAACCTGCTGCCGTACGTCTTTACTTTTCACCCTGCCGACTTCAAATTGAAAGGCTCCAATCATATGCATCTTTTCAGGCTCTGTCATACTATTCCAAAAGAGTTTTGCCTGGCTGAAATGATCCTTAAAGCTGTCGCTGCGTGCACGAATTTTTCTGCCCTCAACCTTTTCCTGATAATGTACATATCCGCCTTCTTCCTCTGTGGCAGGGCGAGGATCATTATTCTGCAGGGAATTCTTATGATAAGCTACTTGTCCCTTATTAATGGTCATCCGATTGTAGCCGTCGTATTGATTGTTATGGAATGGACAAACCGGGCGATTGATTGGCAATTCGTGAAAATTCGGACCGCCAAGACGGATTAATTGTGTGTCGGTATAAGAAAACAGTCTGCCCTGCAGCAGCGGATCATTGGAAAAATCGATTCCCGGCACTACATTACCCGGGTGAAAGGCAACCTGTTCTGTTTCTGCGAACACATTGTCCTGATTGCGATTAAGTGTCATTTTACCAATCTTCTTAACAGGAACAACTTCTTCAGGCCAAATTTTCGTCGGATCTAAGATGTCAAAGTCAAAATTGAATTCCTCTTCCTCATCAATCATTTGAACACCTAGTTCATATTCTGGAAAATCGCCTCTTTCAATGGCTTCCCATATGTCTCTTCGATGAAAATCCGGATCTTTTCCAGCTAAAGTAAGGGCTTCTTCAAAAACAAGCGAATGAACACCAAGCACCGGCTTCCAATGGAATTTCACAAAGCGTGCTCTCCCCTGTTCATTAACAAATCTGAAGGTGTGCACACCAAAGCCTTCCATCATTCGTAAACTTCTCGGTACTGCACGATCTGACATCGTCCACATGATCATATGTGCTGACTCTTGGTTATTGGCGGCAAAATCCCAAAAAGTATCATGAGCAGTAGAAGCCTGTGGCATTTCATTATGAGGCTCTGGCTTGAACGAATGTACAAGGTCAGGAAACTTGATCGCATCCTGTATGAAAAACACAGGAATATTATTGCCGACAAGATCGTAATTGCCTTCTTCTGTATAAAACTTCACCGCAAAACCTCTCGCATCACGCACGGAGTCTGCTGATCCTTTTGAGCCTGCCACTGTGGAAAAACGGACAAAGACAGGTGTTTTCACATTTGGATCCTGAAGAAAACCTGCACGTGTATATTCTGCCATTGATTCATACGGCTGAAAGAATCCGTGCGCTCCAAAACCACGGGCATG
The DNA here is from genome assembly GCF_900166665.1 of Cytobacillus gottheilii. Lineage (GTDB taxonomy): Bacteria > Bacillota > Bacilli > Bacillales > Cytobacillaceae > Cytobacillus > Cytobacillus gottheilii_A. The sequence goes on from NZ_LT800494.1 coordinate 3,958,319, forward strand.
CACAACCCGCTCAGGAATACGCTCATGATCAAAATGTGTCATTTTTTCTCTAAAATGAAAGTCCTCCATTAACGTCGGACCTCTGCTGCCTGCTTTCAAGGAGTGCTCGTCCTCTGAAACCTTTACACCTTGATTGGTCGTCATATATTGGCCTTTATTATCACTGCGGAACTGCTCTAATTGTTCATCCTTGCGATTTTCATTACTCAATTGAACTGTACCTCCTATTAGCCGCCAAATATGCTGCTATGTATATTTATTTCATCACATACCCGCACATTTCTTTCAATAAACAAAAAAAGATGAGTCTGGGATAAAATAAAAAACCGAATGATGAGAATATATTTTTTCTCATCATTCGGATGTATTAATGGTTTGAACACTTATGACTCAGCCTCTTTATTTGTTAACCCTCTATTCATTTATCAAGTGTTTCTTCTATGGCCCCGCAGTTATATTTTCATAAATGAGTTTTCCTTGTTCAAAGGAGATCAATATAGTATTTTCATATCGATCTCTATAACGGACCTCTGGGCCACCATCCTTAATCAGTTCCCAGCCAATGGCATGTGCCTGCAAGTAGGTTAAATAAGAATAGTAATCTTCTACTGCTGCTCCTCTCCAGTTGTACACCTCTCTTTCATGAGTAATTTCTACAGGTTCAAGTGTGGCAGGATAATAAAAGTGATCATAACCAAATGTCACATAAATAGGTTCATCATGAACATACGGTTCTTCGTCTTCAATGGAAATCGTCGAGATCGCATGAAATATTTCAGCATATTCCGCTTTCGGGTAATCGAATGAAGCATATACTGTCTGGCTGCCAGCCTCTATAACAAAATGATATCTTTGAACAATTTCATTTTTCTTCACATGCTCAATATACATTTTTGTCGGATATGGAAAATAAGGTAATTCTTTTTCCATGAATATAGGAATCTTATTGAGAATGTCTTCTAGTTCATGAGCATTTACTCTTTTTAATACTCCAACTTGTGCATGGTCACTTTTTCTATATAGTGTGTTTTGAGTTCCTGCTGTTTCACTAATAATAGAGTCCACCTTCCATGAAAATGAGACATTCGACTTTTCAGCAGTTTGATCATACCATCCACCATTCAACAATGCATAGATAGATATACTGCATACAAAAACAGTTAAAAATGCTACTGCAAACCCCTTCCATTTTTGAGTTTTTCTTTGCACATTAGACGTTTGAAGGGATGTTGCCAGTCTTGTGCGGACAGCCTGCTTTCTTTTCTCAGAGGGCGTGATTGCTTTAAAATTATTTAATTGCTCATTCATTTTCCTGTTCAAATGAATTACCTCCTTCCTTTTCGTAATGTTTTCTTACTGCTTTCAAAGCTCTTGATAAAGTTTTACGAACTTTTGTTTCTGACCATCCCAATAGTTCAGCCATTTCTTTAGCAGAGCACTCTTGCAGTCTTCCTAATACAATTACGATTCGGTAATTCGGCTTTAATGCTTGAATATAGTTTAAAATCTGTGCCATTTCCATTTTAAGTTCTACTTCATTCTCGACACTGCTTACACCCCGTAATTCTTTGTTATCAATTAAAAGTGAATGAAGCTTCCTTCGCTTTCTTTTTCTAATTTCATCAATCACTAAATTCTTTGCGATCCCAAACAACCATGTTTTTACACTTGAACGATTCTCAAATCTTTCAAAAGCCTTAAATGCCTCTACAAATGTGTCGTGCACTATATCCTCACATTGCTGCTGATCTCCGAGCATGTAGAAGATAAAACGATACAAATCATCATAATACTGATCATACCAGTTTAATATAATCTCATCTTTCCGCGCCTCCATTACTTCCCCCCAATTAGCTCTTTTATCATAAGTCGAATGAAACTTATATTTGTGACGGTTAAAAAGAATATGCAGATATAAATTTTAATAATAAGCGGAAATTAAATAGGAAAATTGAGTCATTTTTCTCTAAATCAGCGATTTATCGACATTTATTTTATCTTTTGACGGAATATGGTGTTGTTAAATATTGAAAAACAATATAAAATTTTCTTAATACTTCAATAGGACGTGAAAAAATGGAAATAACAACTCATTTTTTCTTTAATCTCTCATTACTCATTATCGTGTTATTTTTTTCGCTGGTCATTGCCAGAAAACTAAATTACACAACTCTGCCTAAGTTTTGGGCTTTATGCTGTGTGATTGTTATGCTCATCATTTGCTTCCAGTTATCCTATAAACCTCATCCTGAACTTCATTTTGATTTACGGATTATTCCTATTGCGATCGCTGGATTATATATCGGAATTGGTCCCAGTGTGGCCGTTTGCGCTGTTGTATTACGGGGATTTTATGGGTTGGATGAAGGCTTTATTATGCACACTGTTTTATTCATCGTATTCGGGCTGACCACATGGTTCTATTATTCGCATTTTTGGAAACTCTCAGCTTCGAAAAGAATCTATTACTCTATCATAAAAACCATTATTTTCTCACTTATCACCTTATTTGCCATTGAGCTATCGATTACAGTAGAGAATCGTTTTGATATTTGGTTTGCATATTTAGTTATTCCTGCCTTGGGTGTCGGCATGATTGCCTATATAATTGAATTTGTTCTGCAGAATGAGGATATTCAGAAAAAAGTAATTCGTACCGAGAAAATGGAAGCGGTTGAACAAATGGGTGCGGCTATATCTCATGAAATTCGCAATCCACTTACAGCTGCGATGGGATTTGTGCATTTAATGAAGGAGCCAGCTATTTCGCCTAAAAAAAGAATGGAGTATTTATCCATTGTAAAAGAAGAACTTGAATCAGCAGAACGAGTGATTCAAAACTATTTAACTTTCTCTAAGCCCTCGCTTGGATATATTGAAGAAATACCTGTTAAAACAGAACTATTGAAAATTATCAATATACTAAAACCCACTGCCAATCAGAACTCTGTAGAAATCAAGACTAATTTTGCCATACTGGGTTCAATTGAGGGAGATCGGCAAAAATTTCATCAATGTTTCTTAAACGTAATAAAAAATTCAATAGAATCGATGCCTCGAGGAGGGCACATTATCATCTATACACATTATACTAAAACACATATTACTATTGAAGTTGAAGACACTGGGGTTGGCATGAGCTCAGAGCAAATAAAGCGCCTCGGGGAACCATATTATTCTACAAAGGGATCTAAAGGTACTGGACTAGGTATGATGGTTGTTTTCAGTATCGTAAAGGCCATGAAAGGCACAATAAAGGTTGAAAGCGAAATAAATCAAGGCACCACATTTACGTTTACTTTTCCTACATACAATCACTCAAGTAAGAATGAAAGGTTTTAATCACCTCACAAAGGTACCTGCATATTTTCATACATACAAAAAAGGATCCTTTTTGATGACTTGGATCCTTTTTCTGTTTTTATCCAGTTTTTAAGCTGCTAATTTCCAAGTTATATATTTAGCTGGCTTTCCTCAATGATTGGCAAACTTCTTTTCTCCCAAGCAAACTCAAGTATCTGCTCCTTAATATCAGGGTATAGGATAATATCCTTTAAATGGGCTAAATGTATCCACTTAACATCTGTTTGATTGGAATCTGGGTACTCTGGCATCTGAGCTGTTTCTCCATCTGGGATGGTACATTCAAACATCAGGCAGATGCTATGCTGCAGGCCATATTTTGATTGATTTTCCACTGGTTCATATTCGTAAACAAGAGCAAGATCACCGACTTCCACTCTAGCCGAAACCTCCTCCATAGCCTCACGCCTGACTGCTTCAATGATTGTTTCCCCAGGCTCTGCACCCCCGCCTGGTATATTATAATGAACTCCATTTTCATCTTCATATTCCACTAACAAAATCTCGTTATTTTTATTAATGATCATTGCAGCAGCTCTGACTCTAATATGACTGTTCACAGCAGGCCCCCATTTCAGCTGTATTGGTTTCTTGTCTACTGTAATCAAATGTTCCCTCTAATCACTTATTCGTTTTCTCTGCTAAATATTCCTTCGCCCATTCCAATGTTTTGCGGATCCCTTCCTTGTAGGAGGTTCTTGGAACTGGTCCCACTTCAGCTTCATACTTTTCTCCATTGAGAAGGACGGGCTTTTCCGTTAGATACATCATCTCCTTCATTTCCCGCATGAGCGGATTGAAAATTCCCAGTAAGGCAATCACCCCCGCAGATACGGACATGATCTTCTTTCTGTATTGTTCCTCTCGTAAAATGGATTCAATTTCAATTCCTGAAATAGGATGTGCAGAGGGGATATTCCAGTTTTGATTATAGGCTTTATCCTTAAGCGCAAGCTCAATAATCGCTTTTGCTCCATCGATTGTATATAAAAACTCTCTTCGTTTTTGTTTATTCCCTACATAAATAGCATTCTTATTCTGTGCAGCTCCTTTAATCGTTTCAAAAAGGATAGTATTAACCGCCAGTGGCCCATATAAATCCGGCATATGAGCAATAATCACATCTATATTGCTGCTTAATAGCCTTTTCTCCATTTCCAGTCTAATCTTTCCCTTTTTTGTATGGGGATTTTTTGCACTGCTCTCTTTAACAGGTTGATCCTGAGGGCCATAGGCGTAAATATTATCGGCAAGCACTATTTTTGCTGAATGTGTCTGTGCTGAAGTCAACATGTTTTCAATACATAGAGGATGCTGTGACTTCCAGTTTTGATACGGAAAGCTGACCGCATGAAAAAGAATTTCAGCTCCCTCTGCTGCTTCTATCATTTCTTCCTTCATAAGAGCATCCCCTGGAAAAATGGTCACCAAATGATTGTCATTAAATAACGCGCGAAGTTTTTGTTCATCTCGTGCAAAGGCAATCACCTCAATTCCTCTAGCAGTCAATTCATTTACCAGAGCATACCCTATTCCTCCAGTTGCTCCTGCTACAAGTACTCTTCTCATCTTTCCATCTCCTTTATTAACCTATGGTCAATTAATAGTGAAAATATAGAACTGAACAAAATGTCCGGTTCTATATGTCTCTTATTTGCATGCATTTCTGTTTTTCACACCTCTAGTCAGAAGCTTCACTGCCTAAGCCTCTTATAACAAACGTAACATGATTCTCAGCTGCCGCTTCAGCTTCTGAGTAGGATTGGGCATAGCCTATAAAATGTGAAACAAATCCATGTAAAGAAAGAAAAGCAGACCATACCAGATAAATGGCCGGAGGTTGATCCATCAGTTTAAATACCGCTTGAGCGAATTTTTCATAGCTTTCATTTGCAGGAGACTGCATTAACCCATCCACTCCTTCACCCTTCATCAAAAACATAAACTCATACTGATTTTGATTATTTAATCCATATTCGATAAATCTCAGGAAGAGTGTCCGAAGTTTCTGTTCCTTATGTTCTTCACTGGCCATAACCATATGAATGATCTGATTAAGTTGTGCGAAATCTTCTTCAATCATGCCATAAAAGAGCTGTTCTTTATTTTTAAAATGATAATATAGAGCTCCATGACTGCACCCTAATTCTGCAGCAATACTGCGCATAGATACTGCCCGAAATCCTTTTTCTTCAAATAAACAACGTGCTTTATTAATAATTTTATCCCGTGACAACTCATCTGCATTTATTCTTCTTGCTGACATTCTAATTCCCCTTTATTAACCAGTGGTTAATAACTAATATACACATTCGAAAAAAAAAAGACAATATTTTCTTTTTTTATCTCATAACTCCTTGTTATAAACAATATCTTTACAGTGTACAACTCCCAGCTCAATCACTCTCCTTTAACTAAAAATTGGTTAAATGAACCTCTAAATAAAAGTTCACAAAAAAATCTTGAAGTGATGATTCCCGTGTCCCTTAACAGTTCATCCTATTAGGGTGTTAATCTTTGAAACTTTTCCTCCAGTTTTGCGTAATACCTATTAGTCAATTGAAAGAAGGGATCTTATGAGTCAATTTTTATTATTTTCAATCATAGCAGGCCTTGCTGCTGCTTTAATTCTTGTGCCTTTTTCTCCCAAGGTGAAATCAGACGATAAGAAGAAAACAGTTAATATCAAGCTTTTAGGTGCTGCGGTGATCTTATTTACTGCCGGGGTATTCGCACTATATTATCTGACAAACCTAGATCGGAATTTTACTTCTCTATGGGGACTTCTGATTGTTGTTTCTGCTCTTGGTGCTCTGCTTTCCACTGGAGTAGAGCGAATGGCAAAAACAGTCCTGTTTATCGGCAGTCTCCTGTTCGGAATTTACTTGCTGACTGCTTTTGTTTTTAATGCGGATGAAAAGTACGAAATAGCTAACATGGATGAGCAAACTGAAATTGAAGCTTTTGATGAAACAGAAACACCTGCTAGCGTACCGCCTCAGTTTGCCCGAAATAAAATGAAAAAGGCTTTCGGTCAGGTTCCGAATACAAGCTACTATGAACTAGGCAACCTGCAAATTCAAAAGGTAAACGGTGAATATGTATATATTGCTCCAGTTGAATTTTCTGGTCTTTTTAAATGGCTAAATGGAGATACCACACCAGGATATTTTACGGTTAGTGCCACTGATTCAACAGCAAACCCGAAGTTTATGAAGACAGAAATGGAATATACACCATCATCCTATTTCCATAAAAATATCGAGAGACATATCCGGATGAAGCACCCTGAATATATCTTTTATGGTGATCCGCAACTTGAAATAAATGATGATGGCAAACCTTTTTATATTCGCTCATATGGTGAATTTGTATCTGCCCGAAACGGCTTTGATGTGAAAGGAATTGTAATGGTTGACCCTGCAAACGGTGATACAGAAACATACAAACTTGCAGATGTGCCAGCCTTTATCGATGGTGCTGTTTCTCCTGAAGCGGTTAGCCTGAATAATAGCTATTACGGAAACTTTATTCACGGATTTTGGAACAGCAAGTTCGGCAAATCAGATGTGAAGCTTCCTTCTGATGAAGGAACAGAAGCAAATGTCAGTCCAATCTTCGACGAAAACGGTGATATGTATTATTTCACTGATTTTACGAGTCCAAAAGAGGGCGTCGATTCAATGCTAGGCTATTCCTTAACAAACTCCCGTACTGGTGAGGCGGTGTACTACACTGGCAACCTGGAAGAATCATATATGGATTCGCAAGGGGCTCTGCAAATTATTGAAAAGAGATTTATTGAGAAGAAATGGGAAGGCAAAATGCCGATTCTATACAACTTTTACGGAGAAGCAAGCTGGCTGACACCTGTTCTTGATGCCAATGGCTTTTTACAGAATTACTTTATCGTCTCAGCAGCAAATCCCGAGATTTCTGCTTATGGCACGACACCTAATGAAGCATTAAGGTTATATAAAACAGCCCTGCAGCGCGGTGGCGGTTCTGTTGATGGCAGTTCAGAAGCAGAAGAAAAAACAGTTAGCGGTTCGGTTGTACGGGTTTACAAGGAAAAGGTAGGAGATTATACAACGATTTCCTTCCTGCTCGATAATAACAATAACTTCCTAATTTCTTCCGAAAGCAGTCCGCTTGCCATCTATTTGCAAGAAGGTGACAGTGTAGAAGTGACCTACTTGGATACAGGAGAAACCTTCCTGCCTGTAAAATCGATGACGATCGAAGGGCTGGAATAACATGAAGGGCGATTGATCTTCAGCTGAAGGTGAATTGCCCTTTTTGGTAAAACTTTTTTCATTTAATTTGAAACCTTTTCCCTCTAGATTCGTAACATAGTATGATTTCGATTGGAGATAAATAGATTTGAAACAACTGTGAATGGACAGAATCTGCTCTTCTCGTATATTGTAAAAGTATGATCTTTAAAAAAATATAAAAGGGTGAAAACATGGGTAAACGTATTTTTTACTTTTTACTGACAAATGTTTTAGTTCTCGTAACGATAAGCATAATCTTCTCGTTAATTGGCGGGGGGAATTATATTAATGGAGCAGGCAATATTGATTTTACATCGTTATTAATCTTTAGTGCTGTCATTGGTTTTTCTGGCTCCTTCATCTCTTTGGCAATGTCACGCTGGATGGCAAAACGCATGATGAATGTCCAAGTGTTAAATCCGCAGGATGCACTATCTTCTTATGAAAGAGACATTGTTGAAAAAGTACATCGTCTATCAAGAGCAGCGGGTCTGACACATATGCCTGAAGTTGGGATTTATGATTCTCCTGAAGTAAACGCATTTGCAACTGGACCGTCTAAAAAAAGGTCTCTAGTAGCAGTATCCACCGGGCTGCTGCGAGAAATGGACGAGGATGCTGTTGAAGGGGTTATTGCCCACGAAGTTGCACATATAGCAAACGGTGATATGGTTACAATGACGCTACTGCAAGGTGTCGTCAATACATTCGTTGTCTTTCTTTCACGCATTGCGGCATGGATTGTATCACGTTTTGTTAAAGAAGAGCTAGCGCCAATTGTCCATTTCATTGCTGTTCTCGTTTTCCAGATCGCCTTTTCAATCTTAGGAAGCTTAGTGGTCTACGCATATTCAAGACATCGCGAATATCATGCTGACCGAGGCGGAGCTGACTTGGCCGGCAGAGATAAAATGACACACGCACTGCAAATGTTAAAAGCCTATTCAAACCGTATGAGGGGTGAAGAGCAAACAGCCATTTCTACTTTAAAAATAAACAACAAAGGCAAATCCATGCTGTTTTCAACACACCCTGACTTGGATGAGCGAATTAAACGATTAAATAGCAGATAAAATAAAAGCAAAGCCATTGGCTTTGCTTTTTTAGTTTCTGTCGACATTATCAATTAATCCTGCAGATAATTTGTAATCTCATATTCTTCATATTTTTCATCAAGCCAAGTCGGATATTCTGTCTGCATCTTAGTATCCAGCAATGCCGTTTTGATTTCATCTTTCACATCTTCAAATACTGCTTCCTTCGCTTCCTTTTTTCCTGTTGTTTTAATAATGTGATAGCCGAATTCTGTCTTAACAGGTTCACTAATAGTCTCTGCTTCTTGAGAGAATGCTACCTCTTCAAAAGCCTCTGCCATTTCCCCTCTTCCAAAGTATCCCAATTCACCACCTGACTCTGCTGTCGCTTCGTCTGTTGAATACTCACTGGCCAGTTCAGCAAAATCACCGCCATCATTTAACTTTTCCAGCACTTCTTTTGCTGTTTCTTCATCTTCAACTAAAATATGACTTGCTTCCACTTGCTCTTCTTGACCATAGCTATCCTCGTTTTCCTCAAAGTATTCTTTCATTTCTTCATCTGTAATCTCAATAGCAGGTTCAATCAGCTTTTTGGTAGCCAAATACATTTTAATATCCTTCTCAATAGCTGATTTTTCAATGCCATTTGTCGCTAGGATTTCATTAAAAGCATCTTCTCCGCCATATGAATCCATATAAACCGTCATCTCTTCATCTATTTCCTCTTGGGTGATCTCTATCTTTTCCTTTTTCATTTCCTGCTCGATGATATTATTTGTAATCAGCGCATCTAAAGCAGTTGTTCCATATTGGGAGACAAGCTGCTCTTGCAGCTCATCCATACTAATCTCTTCTCCATCTACCTTGGCAGCCAAATTTTTAGGAGTAAAGAATATAGCGGCCCCCATCCCGATTACTAACAATGCTCCAATAACAACGTATATCCACTTTTTATTCTTCATAAAAACTCCTTTATATTCCTTATTCTGTTTCAAGCTGTTTGCTGGCAAGCGTTACTTCCACTTCTTTTAATTCGCCTTGTCTGTAATACTCAACTGTTACGTTATCGCCAATTTTAAAATCGGTATATAGTGCTTTCCGTAAATCATCTGGACCCGTAACCTTTGTTCCGCCAATGGACACAATAATATCCTCTGCCTGAAGTCCTGCTTTCGCTGCAGCAGATGATTCATCAACATTGGTAATAATAGCACCTGCTGTTACATTCTCTGGTACATCTCTTAAGTAGAATTGCGGAATCTCCTCTAATGCTGCAAGCCCAACACCTAAGTACGGACGTTCAACCTGCCCGTTTTCAATCAATTGATTGATTAATGCCTCTACATCATTACTTGGAATTGCAAATCCAAGCCCTTCCACACCGCTTTCAGAGATCTTCAAGCTGTTAATGCCAACAAGTTCTCCGGAAGCATTAATAAGGGCACCGCCGCTATTTCCCGGATTGATAGCGGCATCTGTCTGAATTACATCTAAGTCCCATTCACCAGCAGATGTTGATACAGCAATGGAACGATCTACCGCACTTACAATTCCTTGTGTAACCGTTCTTGATAGATCTAGTCCAAGCGGATTACCAATTGCTAATACTTGATCCCCAGCTCGAAGCTGTGATGAATCACCAAATGGCAGAACTTCTGCTGATATATCTCCTTTTATTTTAATAACAGCTATATCTGTTAACGGATCTGTTCCTACTAATTCTGCAGATAGCTTTTCTCCATCATGAAGGGTGACCTCCACTTTGCTGGCATTTTCAATGACATGATTATTCGTTACAATATATGCTTCATCATCTGTCATTTTAAAAATAACTCCAGAACCGGATCCGCTCTCTGCTTCTCCACCAGACATCGCTCTCCCAAAAGGATCAACCTGCTGCTGATCTTGATAGTTTACGATTCCCACTATTGCCTTGGAGGCTTGTTCGATGGTGTCAGCTAAATTCCCAGTTGCTTCAGAATTTACTTTTTGAACGTTGACATCTGATACTGCAGTTTCACTTTGACTAACTTCTGCTGCTGGTGTTTCATCCTGGGCTGATTCAACAAAAGGCAGAGCTGATAAAGTAAGTGCTGAGCCAATAACTCCGGCAGCAATGGTTTTCATAAATCCTCCCCATCTGACTGGCTTTTTTGGTTCTTTTACAGAAGAACGGATTTCCCCGCTGTTTTCTGTTTGAAAAGAGTTTTCTTGAATAAGCTCATGTTGAGCATTTTCCTCGTTGTCATGTTCCTGTTGAACATTAAATGATGTGTCATATTTATTTTCGTTTTGATTCTCGTTTGTATTGTTTTGATCTGAGAATGGATTGTTTTTGTTTTCGTTTTGGTGTTCCATAATCTATTCATCCTTTCATATGTGAATGGTTTTTGTTATATAAGCTGTTCCTTACATTTCATACTTTACACACGTAATGTGTCAGGAATATGTCAGGGGAAAATAGATAGTAAAAATAAAAAAACCTTTCATCTATGAGGCTGATGAAAGGTTTTCGTGGATATTGTTAATTTGGATGCAGATTGTTTTGCATTAGTTCTTGAACTTTTACGACTTGTTCTTGTGCAGCAAGTTCTGTTTCATACCAGCCTTTTTGCTCTAAGTAGCTGAAAATTTTATATTGATTGGTACTGGCATGCTCAAAACATTGGTTATATATATCACGAAGTTCATCATGAGCTGATTCTAATAAACTGCGTCCGCTTCCAGTGCATCTTGCTTTTTCAAGCTCTAGACAAAGCTGGAGAATCTCACGCTCTGTCAGACTTCTCTCATCCATATTGTTAGGCATTTGGCATTTGCAGCTCCTATCTTTTAGTAACTTATAATTTCGACTATTGCATCATTTTTGTTCTGTTAAAATATTGAGAAAGGTTTGCGACATTTAGCTGATGACTTTCTGCGATCGCTTCCAGCATTTGCTGCACTTGCGGATCTTCACACTGGGTGGCACACCAGTTAAGTGTTTTGGCTGTTATCGCTTCTGCCCGGATTTCATCTTCTATTAAAGCAAGCTCCTTCATCGTTAGCTGATGCATGGCTTTCACCTCATATGTATTTAATATCCTTATTAGTATGGTTGAGGGAATTTACTTTATACCAACATCTGCTTTCATTCTCCTAATAAAAAAGATAAGGCTGGGACAAAACTAATGGTTTGCGTCTACACGAGCCCGTTCCACCTGCGCTGCGGACCCTCGCTTTCTGAGGGGAGGAAGGTGAGCCTCCTCGGCACGCCTGCGGGGTCTCACCTTTTCCACTATTTCCCTCTGGAGTCGAGGGTCCTCCACTCCATTTCACTCATGTTAATAAAATATATTTTATAATCATAAATAAAAAAACGAATGATTAGAAATATGACCTTCCTAACCATTCGCTTCAATAATCGTGTTAAATACTTATGATTCAGCCACACACACTATTATTGATCTACATTTAAACGGTATATTTTGGCAAAACCACCATAAAGGATGTGCCGGCAGGTGAGCTTTCTGTTAACTCCAAGTCTCCTCCAAGTGCATTGGCAATCATTTTGCTGAATGGCAGGCCAAGTCCCAACCCCCGCACTTTGTATTTCTTTCCTTCGCCTCTGTAAAATCGCTCAAAAATCAGTTTCTGTTCTTCTGGAGGTATTCCAGAACCTGTGTCTTGTATATTAATATGCACATTGTTTTGCTCTTCTTTAATAGAAACACGAATTTGACCGTGATCCTCAATGGCCTGACGCGCATTATTGAGCAGATTTGTTAATACTTGCTGCAGCCGGATTTTATCAACACTTACCACCGCATCCTCTGATAGATACTCCCTTGTTAGGGTCACTCTCTGATCCTCTTGAACGATTTCCCAGTCATGCGTAAATTCCCGGATTAATTCATTTATATGATATTCTTCCTTGGCTACAGGAATCGAATTTGCTGCAAAGGTATTAAAAGCTAGCAAATCCTCCACCATCTTTTTCATTTTAGCTGTTTCTTTTAGTGATAATGTTAAAAATTCCTTTGCATCTTCACCGGTAACCACATCATCATTAATCGCTTGAAGAAGACCGCTTATAGATGTAACAGGTGTTTTTAGCTCATGTGTCACTCCAGCAAGCAGTTCCGTTCTAAGTGATTCGAGCTTTTGCAGCCTTGTGGACATTTCCTGGAATGAATGCACGAGCTCATAAACTTCCTGCTCATTGATATTGCTCGGGAGATGAATATTGTAATCACCCTCTTTTACCTGCTTTGCGGCAAAAGCAACATCCTTGATCGGATTAGAAAGCCGCCGCGATAAAAAGTAAATGGCCGCCCAGCCAAGGAGCGCTAAACTGATAATCATTACCCCAAGCAGCGTATATTCCTGATCTACCTCGGTCAGATTATCTTCCAGCTCAATAAACACCACCCAGCCGTAAGAAATCGCTTCTGACTGAATCGGCGTTTTAACAATGTAAAAATCTTCACCACTGTCAGTTAGCTGCAGTTTCTGCACCTGTTCTTCATTCGTTAAAATGGCACCCGGAAACCTTGCAAATATACGTTCATTAGAGCGATTGCTTGTTAATATTCTTCCATTGACATCCACAATGTACATATATGGGTCTTTTTCCAGATCCATATATCTTCCTCGTTCAGAAAGCAGGCCAGGAACATCTCCATTTTGCACTGGCCGTCCTTCACTAATATCTATAAATCGGTCTGCCACTTCTTCAGACATGAGTGTCATAATTTTCAAGCGGTTTTCCAGTGTGGTATGCCGAATCCAAACAGCTGAGATAATTGCTATCACAATTAGACCGATACATAAAGTAATTAAATATCTTGTGGTCCAGTACCGAAGCAGTGAAACCCTTTTATGATTTTTTGTAAACACTGAGCTGATACCCCAATCCGCGTAATGTTTTAATTTCTCCTTCGTCCTCTGGCCAGGATTGCAGGCCCTTGCGGAGACGTTTAATTGCCAAATCTACTGCACGATCGCTCCCATCATATTCCCATCCCCAGACATGCTCAATCAGCTGATCTCTTGTGAATGTCTGGTTAGGATGTTCGGCAAGAAAAAGCAGCAAAGACAAATCTCGGGGAGTTAGGTCCACCATTTGATCCTTCACCTTTACTTGATGAGCTTTCATATCGATCTGCAGACAGCCGAATTGCTTAATGTCCGTATCGTCTGTCTGCGCTCGTCTTAATACAGCATTGATTCTGGCAATTACTTCATCTGCTATAAATGGCTTTGCAATATAGTCATCGGCACCGCCATTCAGTCCATCCAATTTATAATTCACGTCACCTAGCGCTGTCAGCATAATGACAGGACAGGTGCTGGTTTTACGAATTTCTTTTAAAATGGTCCAGCCATTTTTTCCAGGAAGCATTACATCTAATAGGACTAGTGATGGGTTATGTTCTTCAAATTTCTTGATGGCTTCATTGCCTTCAAAAGCTTGTACAGCTGTATAGCCTGCTTTCTTTACATATACTTTCAATACTTGGCTTATCGCTAATTCATCTTCTATAATTAGTATTGTTTTCACTACTCATCCCCCGCAAAACATTGTACTAGTTTGTGTATATGATACCCCTTCTTTTTTACCTCCGTCTACCTGAGTTTACCCTTTTATCATGTCAGCAGGATGTCAGGCACGATAGTTTCATTTTCTTTCCTATTTTGATAGCATAAAATTATCCAGAAAATGAAGGAGAGTGGAAGGTTTGACGAATAAAGTTCAGATTGGCAAAACTGGTTTATATGTAAATCCAATTGGTCTTGGTACAAATGCTGTTGGCGGCCATAACCTGTATCCAAATTTAAATGAAGATACTGGGAAAGAATTAGTCCGCATTGCTTTGAAAAATGATATTAATTTCTTGGATACTGCTTATATCTATGGACCAGAGCGCTCTGAAGAATTGATTGGGGAAGTTTTAAAAGAAACTGGGCTTCGTTCCGAAACCATTATTGCTACAAAAGGCGCACATAAATTTGTAGGAGAAAACACGGTTTTTGATAACTCTCCAGCCTTTTTAAAGCAGTCTGTAGAAGATAGTTTGAAACGCCTGCAAACAGATTATATTGACCTCTACTATATTCATTTTCCTGATGAAAGCACGCCAAAGGATGAAGCTGTCGGCATGCTGAAGGACTTGAAGGATCAAGGCAAGATTAAAGCAATTGGGGTTTCTAACTTTTCTATGGATCAGTTAAAAGAAGCAAATAAAGACGGGTATGTTGATGTGTATCAAGGTGAATATAGTTTATTGGCTCGAGATGCAGAGAAAGAGCTGCTTCCATATGCATTAGAGCATGATATTTCATTTGTTCCTTATTTCCCACTTGCATCCGGGTTGCTCGCAGGTAAATATACAAAGGATACAGCCTTTAACGATTTACGTGCGAACTCTCCTCATTTCCAGCCAGGCGTTTTTGAGCGTAATTTAGAAAAGGTTGAAGAATTAAAGAAAATCGCAGCGGTGAAAAATGTTGAAGTGGCCCATCTTGTTCTGGCTTGGTACCTCGCACAGCCGGCAATTGATGTTCTTATCCCTGGTGCTAAGCGCGCCGAGCAGGCGATAGACAATCTGAAAACATTAGAAGTCTCTTTAACAGCAGAAGAAATCAAGAACATTAGCAGTATTTTTAACTAGATAAATCCCCTTAAAAATGCCTGAAACCCGCTGAATATGGGTCCAGGCATTTTTTTAGAATGATTCCCTCGACTTAGTCTCCAAGCGGATTTCGCGAGTTACTTTCCCTTTGCATTTCCCGAAACTTTGTCTCCTAGCGGATTCCGGGAATTACTTTCCCTTTGTAATTCCCGAAACTTTGTCTTCTAGCGGATTTCGGGAGTTACTTTCCCTTTGTAATTCCCGAAACTTTGTCTTCTAGCGGATTTCGGGAGTTACTTTCCCTTTGTAATTCCCGAAACTTTGTCTCCTAGCGGATTTCGGGAGTTACTTTCCCTTTACAATTCCCGACAATCCCGATTTCAGAAATCACTTTCCCTCCTTCTTACACACTATATTGACTGCTTCACATAAATAGCTTGAGTCTTTTTAACAGTTTTACAATCTTGCAAATCTTCGTTAGTTAAAAGGCCCAGTTCAATCGCTGATTTTATTTTAGCTTCGTCCGGGCTTTTTACGATTAGATTATTCAAATTAAGCCCTTCTAACTTTTCTACGGTCGATTCCTGCTCATATTTTTCAGTCGTTCTTATTTGCCGCTGCAGTTTGAAATCATGTACAACAATCTCACCTTTTTGTCCTTCTCCGACTGTATGATCAAAATAACTGTTAAAGGCTGTCTTCAAATGCGCCAGCTCGTCATCTAACTCTTTTTTCCGCTTTATTAGCTCTGTATAACGGGCAAGCATTTCTCTCGTGATCATCGTTTTCCTCCATTTCAAAAAAGAATACTACATTGTATTTTTGAAATGAAGACTATATTCATCATGATTAAGAACATGCCAAAATATAAATTTCTACAATAAAAAAACGACCAGCATTTCACCGGTCGCTAAATCATCTCTACTGCTGTTTGGCTGTATAAATCAATATTGCATCACGCAGGAAAATCGCGGTTCCCTTCTTCTGTTTATCATAATAGGCCGTAAACCTTTCATCATCCACATACATTTTTGCAAGACCGGCATGAGCATCACTGTTGTATTCTTTCCAATGGAAGCATAGCCACTTCTTATGAAGCTCTGCTGCCTGTTGAGCTATTTCTGAAGATGGATCTCCTGTTTCAATTGCCTCAGCAAGCAGTGTAAACATGTTTTGTTCCAGCGTCTGTAAGTCTTCATAATCCTCTTCAGACATGTTCATTAATTTACGGTTAGACTCATCAATTGCTGTATCCCCATACTTCTCACGAATCTCTGCACCATATTTTTTCTCATTATCATCAACTAGTTTCTTCTTAAAGCCTTCAAACTTTTCTTGATCAGACATGGTCTTTCTCCCTTCTGCAGACAGGATTGTCGCATTCACATTTTTGATTAATTGATCCAGCTGTCTTTGTTTTTCTAGGAGCTTTTCACGATGTCCCTTCAGTGCAGCTATTGAATTAAAGTCTGGACTGGACACAATCTCCTTGATGTCTTCGAGACTGACACCCAATTCCCGATAAAAAAGAATCTGCTGAAGTGCATCTACTTCTTTTTCCCCATAAATACGATATCCAGATGAATTGATTCTTGCCGGCTTCAGAAGTTCAATTTCATCATAATACCTTAAGGTTCTTGTACTTACTCCAGCCAATGCTCCCAGTTTTTGCACTGTATATTCCATGTAAATCACTCCTATACAAAGTTCAGCTTAGAAGGCCGCCCCTGAAACCTGCCTTCTATCAAAAATGTTACACGTTTCCGCTGCGTAAAGGTCAACCGTATTTTTCACATTTTTTAATGATCTAACAAAAAACTCCCTAAACCAAAACGGTCTAAGGAGGCTTGTCTTATTTTCTTTGGTCCCGATGATCAAGGAAAAATAGTGTATAGGATATAAGCCCAGACAGCAATGAAGCGCCAATGGCAATCAAAAATCGAATACCAAGTTCTATATCAGAAAAATCCTTATCGAGCATCCATAAGGCGGCAATCGCTACAAGAATCATGATTGCGATTACTGCAGGCAGCTTTTTTTTCAAGATAAATAACTTCCTTTCAAAGCAATGGTGTGATTAAAAGTTTTGGAAAAACAAACGCACAACGTCTGCACCGCCAATAAAAGTACCTAATGAACTGCCCAAATTCGCCAGCACGACAATCAGCAATATCCGCGTCACTTTATTGCGCCAAAATCCTTTAAACGTGAAGACGTCTTCCGTCAGTTTCTCAAAATCACTTACATTTGGTTTGACTAAAAAGGCTTGTGCAATACCTGCAAACCAGCCCGCAGCAAGCAGCGGGTTTAAAGATGTAATGGGAGCCGCAATGAAAGCCGATAGAATGGTAAGCGGGTGGCCGAAAGCTAATGCAGCTCCCAGAGCAGATAAACCTCCATTCCATAATACCCAGCTGAGTGTTTGCTGAAGCCCGGCATCTGGATTAGCAAAAAAAGTATAAGCTATAATTGCCAGAATAAGGATTGGAATACTCCAGCCAATGATTTTTGGAGCTTTTGATTTTGGCGGCAGTGCCGTCAGTTTTTTCAAATCATGTTTTTTATGTATCTCCTTTGTAATTCCAGGTACATGGGCAGCCCCAAGAACAGCAACAACTTTTTCACCTGGTGCCTTTCTGATTTTTTCAGCCAGATACTGGTCACGTTCGTCAATAAGCGGCACCTTTAACTGCGGGAAGGAGTCCGTAAATTCATCTAAAATAGCATTAATGGTATCCTGCTTTTTCATTTTTTCAAGTTCTTCCTCTGATATACTTTCATCACTGAAAATACTGGCGATCACTTGAGAGAGCAGCATAGCTTTTCCTTTAAAGCCCAGCCCTCTCCAAATACGGGAAAACGTAATCTGGATATTTCGATCCGCTAACACTAGTTTTGCGTCTACTTCCTTTGCTGATTCAATCCCTTGAATCATTTCTTGTCCAGGCTTAATATCAAACTGCTTAGCCATACGGTTCTGAAAAGATGAAATGGCTAAGTTCATCAGCAGCAAAGTTGCTTTTTTTTCTTTAATGACCTTGAAAATATCCATTTCTTTCCACTTGTTACCTTCCATAACAGACTGATAACGGCCAGCATCCAGTTCAACACAGACAGAGTCAGGTCTTTCTTGTTCTATTACTTCTTTTACCTGTTCAGCACTATTCTTAGAAATATGAGCGGTACCAATTAATATGTATTCTTTTCCATCTAAATGAAGTCTTGTAATATTTTCTTCAGACATATATACCTTCCTTTTTAACCTATTACCAATCTTTATAGGTTTAGTCGCAAGTCATTTTCAGAAATTAAATTAGCTTTCTATCTATTTTTAAAACCTACTATAAGAGTACAAAATGTATGTGATATAAACAACAACTTTATTAGCGCTTAATATCATTTTACATCATTTTGGACAATGGTACTTGAAAATACGTTTATGAACAAAGTAAATATCTGACTGATAAAAAAAGTTGTATTCGCAAACTTTGTTGCTTTTATATAATGTACAAAGATTCCCACTTCAGAGTACTCGCTTTCCGGCGATGCGGTTGCTGAGCCTCCTCGTTCCGCTGGAGTCTCACACTCTTTCGTTTCAATCAAACAGCCATATTTTCTAAATGCCCCTTTACATTGTAATGATTAAAACAAAAATCGCTAAGAAAAGAGCCTAAAAAAAAGAGCCAGCAGCAACACGCTGACTGGCTCCCATGGCAGAGTAATTATTCTTTTGTAAAGGTTTGGGTGCTTCTGACTGTATCAATGGGACGAACTAGCTTTTCAATTTCTTCCCGTTTATGCTCTAAAAATGGCGGCAAAGACAATTTCTCACCAAGTGTTTCATAAGGTTCATCTCCCATGAAACCAGGTCCATCTGTAGCAAATTCAAAAAGAATCTGCGGTGCCAGCCTTGAATATAGTGATTCAAAGAAAAAGCGATCCACGTGGCCTGAAGTACCAAAACCAAATTGGCGCAGTCTCTCATCCCAATAATCAATAGCGGTGCGATCCTCTACCCGGAAGGCGGCATGGTGAACTGTTCCATATCCTTGGCGGCCCTGCGGCAATACTGAATTATGTTCAGCAATGACCCTAGCACCATTTCCACCTTCTCCTGCTTCAAATAAATACAGGTCCCCTTCGCTGGCAACCTCTTTAAACTGTAGGACTTTCTCCATCATCTCTTTAAAGTAGTCGATATTGGCAATACGGACAGTAATTGGCCCTAGACCAGTGATCGCGTATTGCGTTGGAATCGGTCCATTTTCCCAAGGAGCTCCTGGAGCAACACCAGTAAGATTTTCATCTGAAACAAGTGCATATTGCTGATCATCAAAGTCTACAAAAGAAAGCGTTTTAACGCCAAATTCTTCTTTTATTCCACTGTGTGTGACATTCAGACGGTCAAAACGTTTTACCCAATAGTCAAGGGCAGCATTGCTCGGAACACGGAAGGCTGTTTTATAAATTTCATTTGTGCCATGCGTGCCTTTCGGAATACCTGGAAAATCAAAAAACGTCATATCAGTACCTGGACTGCCTAAATCGTCCGCAAAAAAGAGGTGATACGTTTGGATATCATCCTGATTGACCGTTTTCTTCACAAGACGCATTCCTAATGTATAAGTAAAAAACTCATAGTTTTTCTCCGCACTGCTTGTAATGGCTGTTACATGATGGATGCCTTTTAAAGGATGCATTCGAATATACCTCCATTTTGAATATCTTTAATTAATTTATTTTTAATTCGAGATAAATATAACATTGAAATCTTCTCCTTGTCAAATATGTAACATTTACATATTTATTTAATAACTTCCTGTTTCTTTACATAGTTCCCCTCCATTTATGCAAAACTATTTACAATCACAAATAATGTAATTGGAGTCCATTATATGATTACTCGTGCTACCTTATTATTTTTCATGTTAACCCTAATTCTCATTGTCTCTTTAGATTTCCCTATTAAAAACTTCGATTATAAAAAGGTATTGGGTGATCTATTTGATTTTAGCAAAAACCCAGGAAATATATATCTTGTGGGGATTGTGGTTATTGCATTGATTTACAGCTTCATTATCGATCTGAGATTAAAAAGGAGTTCTTCTCATTCCAATGGCAAAAAGAACAAAAATAAGAATTCATCTACTTGAATATAGGAGAGATGAAGGTTCGCCTGCTTAAATAACTATTTTTACATAAAGGGAATGACTTTTTTTATGAATAACTCCAGTGAGAAAATCTCCATTTTTGAATTTATGTTATTAATTGTACTATTTGAAATCGGTACTGCCATTGTCGTTATACGAGGTGCAGATGCAAAACAAAATGCTTGGCTGGCAGTCATCATAGCAACGATGTTCGGAATTATGCTGTTTAGCATGTACTTTAAATCTTTCCTATGGAAAGAAGGAAGTTTATATGAAATTTTAATCGCTTGCTTCGGAAAAAAAATAGGGAAGGTCTTCTCTTCCGTTTA
Organism: Cytobacillus gottheilii; assembly: GCF_900166665.1. Classification (GTDB taxonomy): domain Bacteria; phylum Bacillota; class Bacilli; order Bacillales; family Cytobacillaceae; genus Cytobacillus; species Cytobacillus gottheilii_A. The sequence continues at coordinate 3,979,089 of NZ_LT800494.1, forward strand.
TACCGTTTATTTTATCTACTTAGCAAGCCGCGGCCTGCGTGATTTTACGGAACTGCTTGTTTCAGTGGTTTTGCCTCAAACACCGATAGAATTTTCCTCTATCCTGTTTATGACTGTTTCTGCCTATACTCTTTATTTAGGATTTGAAGTTTTCTCGAGGACAACCGTCATTTTTGCACCATATATTTTTGTACTACTAGGTGCAGTTACGCTCTTTTTATGGGTGAATAAGAGCATTGATTTAACAAATTTGCAGCCTATCCTTGGAGATGGCATAACACCCGTTTTTAAAGCGATTTTTCCTGATCTTTTAACCTTTCCCTTTGGAGAACTTATCGTATTCACGATCATCCTGCCACAAGTCGTAAATGTCAAAAAAAAATTCCGGCATATCCTTTTAGCGATCTATACTTCAGGATTGATCATTACAGTTACCATTATTTTAAATGTGAGTGTTTTGAGTGAATCCGGATACTTACGTGCCAATTTCCCATTGCTTAGTTCAGCAAGGGAGATCTCGATTGCTAATTTTCTGGAGAGAATTGATGCCTTTGTTGTTTTCATTGTCATGCTGGGTGTTTTTACAAAGGTTTCTATTTTTTTATATTGTGCGCTTAAAGGACTCGAAGCTATTTATCAGCAGCCTTATCGCTATTTTGCTTTTCCAATCAGCATGCTTTCTGCAACCTTTTCTGTTCTAATCGCTTTTAGCTTAAATGAACATTTAAGGGAAGGATTAGATATTATTCCATACTATTTAAATATTCCGCTCCAAATTGGGCTGCCGCTGTTAATGTTTGCCATTCTTTTGTACAAATCTAAACGTGGGGAGGGAGCAAAAAGTGAAAAGAACAGTAAAAACGTTCAAAAAAATCGGAGTAAAGAAAACGAAGCCAGCAGCTAAAGTAATAACGGTGGATGAAGTAGACCCACTTTCCGATTCATTGGAAGAACATATAAACGAATTAAAATCTCTATTGCATGGTACAAGTGATCTCTTAATTGATGACATTTATGTTGGCAGCCTAAAAGCTAAATTATGTTATATCGAATCTATTTGTGATTCGAGTCATATTTACGAAAAAATCCAGCACCCTTTAAACACAATCCCTACTGTTACAGATCAAAATTTACGGCTCGATAGTAAACGCGAACTGATTCGCCTCTTTTCAAGTGCGCAGCTTCATTTTTCAAATGACTTGAAGGAAGCTGGAAAAAAGCTTGTCGAGGGCTTTGCTTTAATCATATTAAAGGATTCAGAGCCCTACTGTTTTATTCAAGTCAAAGGGACCGAAACCAGAAGCATTTCAGAGCCCACTACGCAAACAACGATAAGGGGTCCTAAAGATGGCTTTGTAGAAGATCTTTCAACAAACTTAAGTCTTATACGTAGCAGAATTAAAAATCCAAACCTATGTTTTCAGAAATATATCATTGGTGAAGATACAAGCACCACCGTTACGATTGGCTATATGGGCAATATTGTAAATGATAAGATATTAAAAGAGGTCAAGACACGGCTTGAGGATATTAAAACATTTGCGATCTTTGAGTCATCGAATATAGAAGAAATGATCGCTGATAAAACTTTCACTCCTTTTCCGCTTATCTATAATTCGGAACGTCCGGATTCTGTTGCGGCTCATATTGTCTCAGGAAAAATTGCTATTTTAGTGGATGGTACGCCTTTTGTGCTGACGGCACCTGCCACATTTAATGACTTTTTCAGCATATCAGAGGATTATTATCAGCCTTTCTTTATGGCATCCTTTTTGCGGATCATCCGTTATTTTTCCTTTGTCATTTCACTGCTGCTTCCATCTCTTTATGTAGCTATTATTACTTTTCACCATGAAATGATTCCAACCACACTGATAACTAAAATATTTTCGCAGCGGGAAGGAATTCCTTTTCCAGCTGTTATTGAGGCGCTTGCTATGGAGATTACATTTGAAATCTTGCGAGAGGCTGGGGTTCGTATGCCACGCGCTGTTGGTCAAACCGTTTCCATTGTCGGCGGACTTGTCATTGGTCAATCGGCTGTAGAGGCAGGCATCGTCTCTAATTTCATGGTCATTATTGTAGCGTTAACAGCAATTGCCAGTTTTGTTTCACCTGTATACAATTTAGCAATTTCAACTCGGATGCTGCGATTTGTATTTATTTTGCTCGGAGGAATGATTGGCTTTTACGGGATTATATTAGCTCTTATTATTATGGTCGCCCATTTAAATAGTTTAAGATCGTTTGGGATACCTTATCTAACCCCAGTTACCCCATTTATTGCTGCCGACCAACAGGATACCTTTGTTCGCCTTCCTTATTTTATGATGTTTTCAAGGCCAAAGTATTTGAAAACGAAAAAGGAGAATAAGCAGTTTAATGATAATTCTCCAACACCGCCATTAAATAAGGGTGGTCAGAAATGAAAAAAATCATATTAGTGTTCTTTTACTTAAGTTTGTCTGTATTGCTTACCGGCTGCTGGGATCTGAAAGAAGTCAATCAAGTATCAATTGTCTCCGGGCTGGCTCTTGATAAAGGTAAAGAATCAAAATATCGGTTAACAATTGAATTATTCAATCCTACCGAGTTAACTCCCCAGACCAGTGCTGGAAACACTGCTAGCATCGTCTTTGGCATAAATGGAGATTCAATTGGGGAAATGATGCTGAGATTAAATGAGATCTTTTCCAGGAAACCTATATTTTCTCATATGAAAACCATGTTTATCAGCGAAGAGCTTGCCCAAAACGGAATCGCCGAATTATTTGATCCTATGGACCGCAACAGAGAAATCCGTAATGATTTTAATATCATGGTTGTAGAAGCACCTCATAGTGCAGCAGACGCATTAAAAATCACCTATCCGCTGCAAAAGGTTTCCACCTTAAAAATAAACACACAAGCTAACAACTTTTTTGAAGAATGGGGTGGAGATCCTGATGTCCGTTTGAAGGATATTGTCGATTCTATGGTATCTGAGGGAAGAGAGCCCATTACAGCTATGGTTGAAATTATTGGTGATCCAAAAGAAGGCTCAAAGACAGAAAATATACAAACCACTCATCCGAATACTTATATAAGGATTAGCGGCATCGCACTATTTAAGGGGGATGCAATGATTGGCAAGCTTCCCATTACAGCGACTCGGAATTACTTGCTCACACAGAATAAATTAAAACAAACATCCTTGTACATAAACTGTCAGGATGAAAAGACAGTTGATATTCAGCTCAAAGATATTGACGTTGGAATCGATATTTCTGTGAAAAATAACGAGCCTACCTATCATATTTCCATAAGTGCGGAAGGTAATATAAATGGGGTACAGTGCTCTAACCAATTGAATTCATTTGCTACAACTGAGGATTATGAAAGAAAAACCGAAGATTATATAAAGAAAGAACTGTCTAATACTATAAGTGAAGTACAAAACGAATTTGGTGCAGATATATTCGGATTTGGAGAATTTTATTACAAATCCTATCCAAAGAAATTTAAACAAATGCAGTCAAATTGGAATGAAGCTTTTGTTCATGCGAAGTTTGAAGTCGATTCAACCGTGAAAATTCGCAGATCTGGCTTAAGAAATGAATCGTATATCTCTGAAATACATGATCAAGATGTAGAGCAATAATCTTGTCCTTGTAAAGTTGCCATTGAACACTTCTAAAGAGAAGGGTATACTCAACTTTAATATTATGAAGAAAGTAGAAATGGTTAAACATATGAAATTGAGTATGAAGTTTCTTATTTTAACATTGCTCAGCTTTACAATGATTGGCACTTTCGTCGGAAGTATTGCATCAAGCATTATCAGCAGCAGTAATCATTTAAAAGAGAATTACCTAGCTGAGAATCAATATTATGCTGAAAAATTGGCTGCTACAGCAAATCTGCTTTTTAAGGATATGTTTAAAAGCCTTGAAGTCGCAGCCAATGATACCTCCTTTAAAACCGCTAATGCTAGTGAAGCAAGCTTGGAATTAAACAACCTTTTGCAATCAACATCTTACTTCAATTCAACATGGTTTGTGGATGCAAGCGGCAGTATTGTTGCCACTGCGCCAGATATTAATTTTGAAGGAAGAAAACTAAGCAGTTCAGGTGCAATGGAAGCTTTAGAGAAAAAATGCCCTTAGTCAGTGAACCTTATACTGGAGCTACTGGCAGGTTAATGATTTTGGTTTCTGTTCCCGTTACAGATCAATCAGGTTTATATGCCGGCTATCTTGGAGGGACCATTTATCTTGAAGAATATAATAGCTTAAAAACGGTTCTTGGCCAGCATCCTCTCACTGGAAATAAATCTTATGTATATGTCGTTGATTCAAACGGGACGATTATTTATCATCCCAATAAAAATTATGTGAATAAGAATGTCCGGTCTAACTTCTACGTTCAGGAAGTCATGAAGGGAAAAACGGGAAGTCTGCAGGGAGAAAACTCACAAGGTATTGATATGCTTGCTGGATATGCTCCAACAGCTGCTTCAATTGGCTGGGGGATTATATCACAAACACCAGTCAATACAATACTGGAACCTACAACCGAGCTACTTAAACAGTCTATACTTAACATGATTCCATTTATGATTTTCATTCTAGTTTTCTCAATTATTTTTCTTACCAAAATAGTTCATCCTATTCGTGACTTAGCTCTTTATGCACAAAATATTAGCCGCAATAAACCTGAACAAATAAAACAAATACCCGCATGGTATTTTGAAGCTCGCGAGCTTAAAAAAGCCATACTAGTAACTGTTGCACATTATCAAACTCGTCTTATTGAAGCTGAAAGCGAGTCCAAACGGGATCAGCTCACAGGCTTATACAATAGACGGGCTTTAGATAAGATGATTGAAGACATGAATCAATATTCTCTTATTTTATTTGATATCGATTACTTTAAAAACGTGAATGACCAGTATGGCCATTTGATGGGGGATCAAGTTCTCATATATACAGCAGAAACCATTCTAGCAGAAACGAAAAACACTGATTTTTGCTTTCGGTGGGGCGGTGAGGAGTTTCTCATTCTTCTCCCGGAAACCAAACAGGAAGAAGCCTATTTTATTTCAGAACGAATAAGAGAAACATTTGCTCGCACATTAAGCCCAATAGACAAGCCAATTACCATTTCGGCAGGTGTCGGAACCCTATATGAAACGTCTGATTATTTTTCCGAGCTGCTGCATTTGACTGACCAAGCTTTATACGAGGCAAAGCATTCTGGTCGCAATACAACAATTAGAGCGAAAAAAACGCCCAAACTTAAATAAGTGACCTGTCATGTAATCAATCAATAAGCTTTTCCTCACATGCCCGCCGCTTGGCGGGCAATTTTTATAATCATGTGCAAGTTTCCGTTCATCATGGCAATTGTTTCTGCAGACTGTCGTTTACCTCATCTTCAAGACGTTTCATTTTCAGCTCAAGCCGGTGAATACCTTCATCAATAGCATTTTCTTTCTTTGCTGTTCCGCTGAATGTCAGAGGCTCTCCGAACGTGATAATCGCTTTCCTGCCTTTTAGAAGCTCCGAAAAGTTTGTTGGCCCTTCATAGTGTGCTGGCAAGATCGGTACATTCCCTTTTATTGCAATAGTTACCGCACCTCTTTTCAATGGTACATCCTCACTTGTTCTGGTGCCGCTTGGAAAAATCCCTACACATTGCCGTGCTCTCAGCAGCTTTAACGGAGTCTTTATCGTACTGGGACCAGGGTTTTCACGATTAACAGGAAAGGCATGGATGGAACGCAGGAACTTATTCTTCCATCTTCCTTCAAACAACTCTTTTTTTGCCATAAAATGTACTGGTGTCGGATATAAAGCTATGGCCAATATAATAACATCAACCCAGCCGATATGTGTACATGTCACGATAAAACCAGTGTTCTGTTGAATATGGTGGTTTCCTTTTACTCTTACAACCTTAAAGATTCTTAAAAAGATATAGATAATAGTACTGATAAATTTATACATCTGCCCCACCTCTTATCACTAGATTATAGCACCTAGTCATAATTATATAGTGGAGGGGTTTGTCCATGCAATTTTTCTTTCCTAGACGTTTATCTCTTCCAGGAGAGCAGCGCCCTGCTCTCCTGCATTTATTTGAGATTGAATAGTTCCATGGGCGGTTGTTGATCATTTTTGTAGGTAAAGAAGTGTGGATTATTTTCATCGTCGAAGACAAGAATATGTGATGATTGTTCATTTGGAATAATGATGATAAGTTCATCGATATAACCATTTAGCCATTGATTATCCACGGGAACACTTGGTTCTAATGGAATTTTAACCATATATCCTGTCTTTGGCAGCGGATCAAGCTTTTTGTAAACACCTGTGATCTGCTGAATCATCTTTTCAGACTCTTTTTGAATCTTTTCATTTGGTGTGATTGTACGTGTGACTTCCCTTTTATTAATATTAAAAATCTCTACATTTTTAGCTGGTGATGCAGCACTCGTATACATAGGTATGGCAATTGCAATTAAAAAACAAAGCAAAACTGCCGCTTTTTGTTTCTTCATATTATCACCTCATTCTTACGATGCCCTATTATAGTGATGATATGACTGATCCAATTATAATAAAAATCTTAGCCCTCTGCTAAATGCTGCCGGGACGTTAGACATGTGATTTTCGCCTGCTCCTGCAAAAAACTCTGTCTCGAGATTAATCTTGGAGATGAGGCTTCGTCTTTCGTACATGGCTTTTGAATCCTCAAAAATTTCCCCTGCCATTTCCTCCGTGCCTGCAGTGATAAATAATTTTGTTGGGTTTTTAAGTTCACTATTGGTGGTAAATTCCGTTTCTAAATTCATGATACTTTTCTGATCCCACCAAATGGATGGGCTGCTGACAAAATAATTCTGAAAGCTGTTTGGCTTTTGGAACAGCGTATATAACGTAAATAAGCCCCCTAATGAATGACCAAAAAGTGTTTGTTTTCGTACATCAATTGGATATTTCCGCTGAATCTCCTTCTGTATTTTATCTGTCAGAAATGATAAAAACTGGGCTGCTTTCCCGCTTTCTGGCCATGGGTTTCCATCTGGCCTTAGAGGAATATTCTTTTCGTCAACAGGTGTTGTGTAATCAGCAAATCTTCTAGAATGAAATCGCTCCTCTCCAGGATAACCAATGCCTACAAGGATTAAAGGCGGTATACCCGTTTTTTCCGGGTGAACTAATTGCAGTTCAACCATTTCTGTAAACATCGTAAAAAATGCATTACCATCCAAGATATACATAACCGGAAAACCTTCTGCAGGAACTGGTGTTTTTGGAATTGAGACCATCATTTGATAATTTTGTTCCTCTGCTGCCAATTCCCACTTTTCTATTTTGTTCGAACTCATATGTATAACACTCCTCTATAAATAATGGTTGTATAAACAGATAATGATAATCATTATCAATTGGAATATATCTTATTTCTCTGCTTTAAACAACCATTACCGTGGGATAAACTGAAAATAGAATGGATCATTCTTCTCAGTTTTAAGGAAGCTTTACTTTGTCCTCATCAGTTCCACAAATTCCATAAGATATGCTAATGATTGAATCTGCTGATTGCATTCAAAACTATCAGAGCAAATATAATTTCCTCTTTTGGTAAAGGTTCCTGCTCCATGTCCTTTAATTTTGGATGTAAATAAACCAACCTTTCCAAATTTCCGGCAGATTGCACATACACCCTTTTTTTCTGCAGGCTGAAAACCTCCTTGCAGCCCGATTAATCTTTCTCCTATCGGAACGATTAACAGCTTGCTGCTGCTTCCTAGTTCTTCCCAGGCTAAATAGGACAGTGTATTCTCCATTTCATCCTGTGATGGCAGTTTGACTTTTTTATTCTTTGGGAACAGTTTTTTTAGTGTTTTATCAGTAATGCTTGGAAAAGAAAAAACATTTGCTTTAATCTTGTCCAGGTATGCTTCTAATTCTTTTCGGTCTGTAATCGCCTCTAATTCTTTTATGAGTGGGCCTTGTTCCTCATCAAGCTGTTTTTCAAAAACGGCTTCCGCTTTTTCTACTGCGAGCATTTTAACTGCCTTTAAAACACCTTGGTCTTGAACATTTGCATAGGCACTTATAAGATGTTCCCCTTTTTCTTTAATAAAATTATATTGATCATTTCGAATAAACGGTTCCATTAAAATCTCTCCATTCATGCATTGGCGTTCTCACTCCTTTTATCTTATAATGTGGTTTCTTCTGAAAGATAGGCATTGTTTTATTCTAATAGAAATATACCTTTTGTTTTTATCCTAAAAAAAGCACTGATTAGATCAGCGCTTTTTTTTATAAACGATTTTTTTTATAGTTTCAGGTGCAAGGCAAAATTCATCTGCCAAGTCACTGATTTGTTTTCCGCTTTGAAACAAGGCGCATATCTGCTCATTTCGGTGCTTTAAATAGATTCTAACACCCGTTTTAGCTCCCCACTTTTCCCTGGCCTCTTCTTGTTTAGGAATATAGATGGATTCACCTTGTATATATTTCTGTATTTCCATTATGAGCTGCTCAGGAAGAACAGCTGTTGCTTTTACGTATTTCACCAAGCTCAGCTCCTTATTCTTTTCATTCAATAAGGGCAAAGCCATTGATGCCGGAAAAGCTTATAGGCGATTTAATTAATGTTCTACCTCACGCAAAGTATCGCCTTGCCGACACCAGGCTTTGCATGAGCTGCTGATAAATCGGGCACGAACCGATTTACTGCCATTGAAATCACCTCCTAAAAAGCATAAATATCTCTGAAAATAGTAGTTACCTGCGTATACATTATTTCAAATACAAGCGAAACAAAAAATTAGGCAGATCCAAGTGGATCTGCCTGCAGGATTAATCTTCTAAATCCACATTATGATAAACACGCTGCACATCCTCTAAATCTTCAAGTGCATCGATTAATTTTTCGAACTGAGCTTTTGCATCTTCATCAAGCTCAACATCCGTTTGCGCAAGCATCGTTTGCTCTGCAACTGTAAAGTCAGTAATTCCAGCATTCTTTAACGCTTGCTGTACAGCATGGAACTGATCAGGTTCAGCATAGATAATAACGGTATCATCCTCTTCAATGATGTCACGCACATCCAGATCTTCTTCCATTAAAATCTCTAAAATGTCATCAGCCGTTTTTCCTTCTAATCCAATGACAGCTGTTGCATCAAACATATAGGAAACAGATCCGCTTACACCCATATTTCCGCCGTTTTTTCCAAAGGCAGCGCGAACATTGGATGCTGTTCTATTCACGTTATTTGTCAAAGCATCCACGATGATCATAGAACCGTTAGGACCAAATCCTTCATAACGCAATTCATCATAGCTCTCATCTGAGCTTCCCTTAGCCTTTTCAATTGCACGATCAATAATATTTCGAGGCACATTGTATGTTTTAGCGCGCTCAAGTACGAACTTTAATGCTTGGTTTGACTCAGGATCAGGCTCCCCTTGTCTTGCCACAACATAGATTTCAAGTGCAAATTTAGAATAAACCCGGCTCGTATTTGCATCCTTTGAAGCCTTTTTTTCCTTAATATTGTTCCATTTACGGCCCATATTTCCCACTCTCTTTCAGCTTTTAACTCTATAATAAATGAATGTATATGCTTGCATATACCGAATATGAACTATTCAAACCATATTATAGCGCAAACCTTTAGCCAAAAAAAGCATGTGGTACTTAATTACATTTCGACTGTGTTTAGTATAATTAATTATCTAACTAAAACTTTTTAAGTCTTTTTTACCTGCCTTGATGTCTAACATATAAAGGAGGGATTTTTTTGGAGATAGCAGATTTATTAAAAAAAGCCAAAAAAGGTGACGACCATGCTTTTTATCTTTTAATAAAAATACATAGGGATCGGCTCTTGAAAGTGGCTATTTCATATTTAAAGAATGAAGGAGAAGCGCTCGAAGCACTTCAAGAGGTTACATTCCGAGCTTATAAATCCATAAAGAAAGTAAAAAAGCCAGAATACTTCTCAACTTGGATCACGCGAATTATGCTTAATTATTGCCACGATCAAGCAAAACATAGAAAAAGAATGACCGTAACAGACTTGTTTGAAGAGCATAATAGTAAAGAAGACTATGAACAAAAAATAGTGATAGAAGAAGCCTTAGCCAAAATTGATGACCGTTCCCGAGAAGTCATTATCTTAAAGTATTATCATGATCTCAAAATTAAAGAGATTGCGGATATCCTTGACAGTCCTGAAAGTACCATAAAAACCTGGCTATATAAAGGGATGAAATCACTGCGAAAAGAATTGGGTGAAGGGAGCGGTATTCATGTTTGAAAGAGAAGAAAAAGAACTGGCACAATCGAGAAACGAGATTGAAAAGATTATGATTTCTGAAGAATTAGCAGATCAAGCCATATTAAAAGGAATTCAGAAAGCAAAAGCTATACAATCAAAGAAAAACAAAACAAGACCATTCAGCTGGCTGCTGTCGGCTTCCCTTATTTTCTTATCGTTTTTCCTTACTATTCATACCTCAGAATCAGCTGCAAAATTTTTTGCCAATATACCTGGTTTAGAACAGGTCATAAGTAAGATTCGAAATGATACGGGCCTTTTGGCGGCTGCTGAAAACAATTATATCCAAAAAATTGGAATGACCAAGGAACATACAAGTGGAAGTGTAACCATTGATTCTATTATTCATGACGAGAAATCTCTCATTGTCTTTTTTACAAGTGAAAATTCAGATGCTGTTCTAAGTATATCTTTGCTTGATGACCAGCAGCAGCCTTTAGATACCGAATATAAATTTGAACAAACGGAAGCATTAGACATATCCGATACATTAGAGTCTGATACCTTAACTTTAACGGATCCTCAAGATACTATGCCGGATGAGATAAATATTCGTGTAGAGGTTAATACAGATAAAATCGAGTATCTTACATTTCCGGTAACATTGGATAAAAAAAAGGCTGCAAAAAAGAAGGAATTTGAACTAAATGAAACAGTCACAGTTGCTGGGCAGCAAATTACCTTTACTTCACTTAAAATTTATCCAACCATGACAGCTGTTCATGTAAAATACCCGGAAGAAAACAGCATGGAGATTTTTGGATTTAACAACCTGCAATTAAGTGATGAGAACGGAAATGTATGGAAGCAATACCCTTCAGATCCTGCTGCCAATACAAGTACTAAAAATGAAGAAGTTGTAATCCTGGAAAGCAGTTATTTTACAGAGTCCGAAAAGCTATATCTGCAATTTGACTCTTTAAGAGCTTTAGATAAGAAGGAAACATCCGTTGTCATAGATGCAGGTAAAGAGCAATTTATAAAAACACCTAGTGATGGTCTGTTATCAGATGTGTATGTAATAAAGGATGATCTATACATTCGCTTGGATACAAATTCATTTGAAAATCTAATCTTTCCTTTAGAAGAAGTAAAGGGCACTAAAGGAGGTTATGGAATCGTTAAAGATACGGACCATATGCGCTATAGTGTTCCCTACAATGGATCACAGCTGGTCCATTTGAATTTAGTTGATTATCCTGCTGAAATTGTAAATAAGACTGAAATAGAAATTAAATGACTTTTAGAGCAAAACCTATCTATTTAGACATTTACAAAAGGAAAAATGACCTCTAAAAAGAGAATTTTGAATACAACCTTTCAATTTACTCTCCTGATCCGCCATTTTATAGTGAATCAGGAGAGTTTTTTTCGCTTTCCTATCAAATTCGGACTTTTTCCTATCAAATGTTTTCGTTTTCCTGTCAAACTCAAGCTTGTTCCTATCAAACCTTTTCAATTTCCTATCAAATTCACTCTCTTTCCTATTAAATCCTATTTCCAACCTTACAACAGTACAAAACCACGCGCTTTTCCATTTACAATCTTTTTCCAAACACCACCACTGTAAAGGGGTTCCGAATTTCGTTTATTTTGTTATACTGTTCTTTATAAACTGCAATTTTGGGGATGAACCTGTTTTGAATTTAATTATGATTATGCTGCCAGTGTTGCTAATTTTTGCTACTGGCTATTTATCGCAAAAAAAATTCGGCTTTGATATTAAATCCATTTCAAGGATGGCTCTTTATATCATGTCACCGGCACTTGCCTTTCGAACGTTTTATGCAAATGAAATTACGATTGATTATTATTATATTTTACTGTTTAGTTTCGGCCTCAACATCATTCTAGCGCTGATCGTTGGAGCAGTAAGCTATTTTACCAAGGCAACTCGGCAGCAAATGTCCGCCATGATGCTTGGCGGTATTTTTATGAATCAGGGGAACTACGGTGCACCCATTGTTCTTTTTGCCCTTGGTGCAGCAGGCTTTGATTATGCGGTCATTATGATGGTCTTTCAATCATTTTTAATGAACACAGTTGGATTATTCTTCGCTTCTCTGGGCGGAGAAGAAGGCGCCAGTGTTAAAGAATCTTTAAGAAGAATGGTAAGAATGCCTGTATTGCATGGCGCCATTTTAGGTGTTCTTCTTCAACTGACTGGAGTAAGTATTCCTGTTAACTTTATGGATGCGATCAGTTTAGTTGCAGATGCCTCCATTCCCACTGTCATGCTGATACTTGGAATGCAGCTTGCTGTTATTTCAAGAAAAAGAGTGGCGTATCGTTTCGTTTCGATTGTTACGGTTATTCGCATGGTGGTTTCACCTATAATCGCCATTATAGTTGTTCATTTTATGCCAATTCCAGAACTGCTTAAGCACGTTTTTATTATACAGGCAGCGATGCCATCTGCTGCGAATACTACCATGCTCGCAGTACAATTTAACACGGAACCGGATCTGGTATCCTTTACAACCTTTATAACAACTATTTTAAGTATCATAACCATTCCGCTTATCCTAATTTACATTGGGGTATAGACTCTTAAACAGCAGGAAAACGTTGAAAGGTTGTTACCCTAATGAAGATCCTCAATCATTCATACCGAAAAAGAGGCGGAATTGAATTTAGTTTTGCCGAGTTTCCAAATTCAAAAGTCCTTCTGGTGCCGATAAAAAATTATTATTTTGTTAAATCTGTGCGCTGGAGTTCAAAAGACGTTCCTGTTACTCGGAGAGATTTAGAGATGATGGAAATTGCCGTGAATGACCTGTTGGGGACAATCGATTTTTATAAGCAAAGGAAAGCACGATTAACCAAAGATTATAAAGTAACAGCTAAAAACAAGGACAGAGATGATTCGTAATTACGATTCCTCTGTCCTTTTTTATGTTAATCATCCAAACCCAACTTTTAGGTTCTCTTCTGAGCGATGGCTTTAAAACTCACATCTTAGAGAGGCAATTTAGTACTATGCCTGTTGATGAAAACGAAAGAGGGCAAGACTCCTGCAGAACGAGGAGACTCTGCATCCGCCCCGCCGAAAGGCATGTACTTTCAAGGGGAATCTTTGTCCATTTAAGTTAAAAGCAACAAAGTTTGCGAAAAGAGCCTAATTTATACTCATAAGTATTTATAACTAGCGGATACTACCCATATGTAAAAATTATAAGGAGGGAACGAAGTGGAGGATAAAACTAAACTGACAGCAAGTGAATTATCAGTTTTATTTGGTTCATATATGGCAGAATCAGTATCTATTTGTGTTTTAAGCTATTTTCTTCAGCATGTTCAAAGTTCTGCAATAAAGCCTTATATCCAGTCTGGGCTTGAATTATCACAATCAAATTACAATTTCATTGAAAATATATTTGTTTCAGAGGAAATCCCTGTCCCAGATGGCTTTACAGAAAAAGACGTAAACATCCACGCTGAACGCTTATATACCGATGAATTTATCCTGCATTATACTATGAATATTGGGCTAATGGGGGTAAATGCTTATAGCAGCGCTCTTCCTAATGCCGCCAGAAAGGATCTTCGGGCATTTTATTCTTCATGTCTCCTATCAAGCACAAATCTCTTTAATCAAGGTATTGATATTGCCCAAGATATGGGGAATTATATTCTAGCTCCTTATATTCCTTATCCAAATGGAGTAGAGTACATCCATTCCAAAAGGTTTTTGGGAGGATGGTTTGGCGAACAAAGACCTTTAACCTCCGTCGAAATTTCCCATCTCTTTACGAACTTATATCGAAATATGCTCGGTTCTGTGTTGCTGATGGGCTTTGCTCAAACTGCTAATACGCCTGAAGTTAAAAAGTTTTTGAAAAGAGGCACTGAATTAGCAAAACATCATTGCGATGTGTTTTCCGAGTTTCTAAAAGAAAGTGATCTCTTCCCGCCGGCAAATTCAAGTATTTCAGCTACCGCTTCCACAGAACCAGTTTTTTCGGATAAGCTCATTATGTTCCATACCAAAGCCTTATACTCTGCTGGCATCGCCTTTTACGGAGCAAGTGTTGGAGCAAGCGGGAGAAAAGATTTAATTACTGCTTATACAAGGCTTATTGCCGAGGTGGCAGATTATTCAAAGGATGGCGTCAGTATCTCAATTGAAAGACAATGGCTTGAAAAACCTCCTTCAGCTCCAGATCGTAAAAATCTTTAAGTTGAGACCTCAAGCAGTGGATATTTGTTTTTTTCCCGCTGCTTGAGGTTTCAGCGTTTTACTATCTCTTTCCGTTTAGATTTATCAACTTCTCTGCTAATGAAATTCTTATATCGAGATGAAAAATGCAGTCAAAAATTATCATATTCACAGGTGTTTTGATTCGCAGTTCATGTGATTTTTCCCACATCATACAATCTTTAAATTTATTATTCTTATAAACTTCTTTTCCCTTGCAAAAAAGCATTAACCTTTTCCTTTCATGCCCATTAATACTATTTTTGTATATCTTATAAGCTTTTGTTCAAAATTTAGTCAAAACTTTATTACAAGATTGTGAAATTAATCACAATATTAGTGAGGAAAATCTGCTCTCATGTTATATTTTAAGTGTAATCAATAACATAATTCTTATCAGTGAAAGGAAGATGTAAGATGATTAACAATTGGCTAAGAGAAAATAACATTGCCGCTGCTCTATTAACTGTTATTCGTGTATACTGGGGTTATTTATGGCTCACTGCAGGCTGGGGGAAAATTACAGGAGGATTTGATTCAACCGGTTTCTTAACAAACGCCGCTGCGAATCCTGTTACAGGACCAGATGGCGGACCCGTTTTTGGATGGTACAGCAGTTTCCTTGAAAGCTTTGCCTTACCAAATGCAGAACTATTTAACTTTATCATTCCTTGGGGAGAGTTTTTAGTAGGACTTGGATTAATTCTAGGCTGCTTAACAACTGCAGCTGCATTCTTTGGATTAATGATGAACTTCTCTTTCTTGCTGGCTGGAACCATTTCTCATAATCCGACAGATATCTTAATGGGAGTCTTTATAGTAGCAGCAGGATATAATGCTGGTAAATTTGGACTTGATCATTATGTATTACCTTTTCTTCGCAAGCAATTTAACAGAGCAAAAGATAGCGACACAAGCACTAGCCGGGCTTAACACTTCCTTGATATAAATAAAAGAGCCATCAATCTTTAGGTTGATGGCTCTTTACTTTAGCTATTTTTTTAAGAGATCACTCAATATACTCACTTTCCGACTAAGCGGGTACTGATTAAGCAGAAGGAGACTGGCTCCCAACCGTTTCAATATTGTCTTTAAATTTCTTCAAAAAAGCGAGCATTACAAATGTATAAATAGACGGAGGAATTCCGCTTAAATTATAAAATCATTTAAAATGTGCTTAAATAGACAGAGTAATTCCGTCTAACTAACCTAAAAACGTGTAAATAAAAGGTTTTATTCAAAT
This sequence comes from Cytobacillus gottheilii, assembly GCF_900166665.1. Taxonomy (GTDB): domain Bacteria; phylum Bacillota; class Bacilli; order Bacillales; family Cytobacillaceae; genus Cytobacillus; species Cytobacillus gottheilii_A. The sequence goes on from NZ_LT800494.1 coordinate 3,994,875, forward strand.
TAACGGGAAAATCTCCTCTTATTCCGCCAGTAAATAGCTCAATTCTGGAAATAAGGGTAAATTCTCCGCTTATTTCACCGGTTTCTTCATAAAAGAAAAAAGTAAGATAAGTACACAGCTTTTCTCTTTCTAGTGATTACTAAGAACAACAATCGCTCAGAAAAGAGCCTAAAGAAAAGACAATGCACTGAATCTCCCGCATTGTCTAGACATTTCCCTTACTGTATTAATTCTTTTACCAGCTCCCGGTTTCGCTGCTTAAATGCATCATTATGAGACGAAACCATTGCATATTTTAAGGCATCTGGCTGAATATATTGTTTTGCCATGTTTACGGCGTTGGCTGCATCCTGAAAAGCTCCTGCAATTAAGTGAAGCTTGCCGTCATGCTTTAGGATATCTCCTGCAGCATAAAGCCCAGGAACAGATGACTCACTGTTTGCAGAACCTTTAACGTAGAAGTTTTCTTCCATTTCTATTTGAAGTTCGCTATTTTGAAGGAGGTCGCTATCGCGTTCATATCCATGATTGATAATGACTTCATCAATATCCAGATATGTAACCTCTCCTGTTTCACTATTGGTTAATTCCACTTGCTGGATCAATTCATGATTTTCGCTGGCAATCAGCTTTGAAATCGTTGAATTAAAATAGCAGTCAACAGAACTGTCCATCAGTTGCGTAATCTGTGCTTCGTGTCCATTCAGTGAATCCTTTCTATAGGTCAGATACACCTTTTTAGCAATGGACTCCAGTTCATTTGCCCAGTCAATCGCTGAATTTCCCCCGCCTGAGATGACGACTGTTTTATCTTTAAAATGCTGTAAGGATTTTACGGTATAATTTAGATTTGCAATTTCAAAACGCTCTGCACCTTCAATATCAAGCTTTTGAGGTGTTAGAATTCCGCCTCCAACTGCAACTATCACTGTTTTAGAGTAATGAATAGCTCCAGAAGCTGTTTTTAAAATAAAGATTCCATCTTCATCTCTGCTGACCGAAACGATTTTTTCATTTAATACAACTTCAGGATCAAACGTTAATCCCTGTTTTACTAATTGCTCAATCAGCTTTGCTCCGGGAATTGGCGATAAGCCGCCCACATCCCAGATCATCTTTTCCGGATAAACATGTATTTTACCGCCAAGCTGAGGCTGAAATTCAATTATTTTCGTTTTCATTTCTCTTAGTCCACTATAAAATGCTGAATAAAGACCAGCAGGACCACCGCCAATAATCGTTACATCAAACAATTCCTCTATGTTCATGTCCTTTCACTCCTCAGCTCGCATTAAAATTGATAATCATTCTCACTATACTATACATCTTTTGAGAATATTTTTCAACTGTGTTTGTGAACGTTTTTCAACATCTGTTGACTTCTATTATTGATAAGTTTATAGTTAAATAGCAGTTATATTGAGAATCATTATCATTATTTATATACATTCTAATCTACACATACTGGAGGGCTATTATGGTTCGCCTATATACAAAGGATTTAAACATTGGATACGGTGAACGTCTAATCGTAAAGGACCTCACTGCTTCTATTCCAGATAAACAAATTACAACCATTATTGGTGCTAACGGCTGCGGCAAATCAACATTGCTAAAAGCTATAACTCGGATCATTTCTCATCAATCGGGAACTGTCATTCTTGACGGTGAAAATATTGCTAAAGAAAACACAAAATTATTGGCAAAAAAAATGGCGATTCTTCCTCAAACACCTGAGAGTGCCAGCGGCTTAACCGTAGGTGAGCTTGTCTCTTATGGCAGATTTCCTCACCAGACTGGATTTGGAAGACTGACTAAAAGAGATTATGAAGTGATTGACTGGGCATTAGAAGTCACGGGAACAGCTGAATTCAAATCCCGCTCTGTTGATGCTCTTTCTGGCGGCCAAAGACAGCGTGTCTGGATTGCGATGGCCCTGGCTCAAGAAACAGAGATCATTTTCTTGGATGAACCTACAACTTATTTGGACATGGCTCATCAGCTTGAAGTGCTTGAGCTTCTTCAAAAGCTAAATAGAGAACAGGAACGTACCATCGTAATGGTGCTTCATGACTTAAATCAGGCTGCTCGTTTTGCAGATTACTTAATTGCTTTAAAAGATGGCGAGATTGTCAAAGCAGGGTCATGTGAAGAAGTGGTTACCCAAGATGTGTTAAGAAATGTTTTTCATATCGATGCACTAATTGGACGTGATCCTCGTACAAACAAACCAATGTGTATAACATATGATCTTGTCCGCGACGAATCACAAAGTTTAAAACAGCCTATATTATCAGTGGCAGGAGCACTTTAATTAGCTCCAGCAGAGGGATTCCCAAAACGGATTCCTCTTTTTTTTATTTAAAAAAGTATCTAAGGTATGCACATTCACTATCTGCTGGGGTTATCCCTTAAATATCGTTATTCATAAGGCGGAAATAAACGGGCTAATAAATGGACAAATAGAAGCATATATCGTATCTTAAACACAAAATCTAACGCAGTGAATTGAGGTTTATGTATGAAACGAATTTTAGGCTTTGCTGTTTTTATTCTTATATATACTGCCATCGCTTTTTATATTAGCTGGAATGGCTGGGTTTGGCTTCACACCGTTTTTGGATTCCAAAACCAATGGCTTTTTGCTTTCCTTTCAGGACTTTTATTTTTTTCATATCTCATTGGGCAAAGTTCTAAACGACTCTCTCTTTTTCGGATGATCGGATCTTATTGGTTCGCAGTCCTTCAATACGCCCTTTTAATTCTCCCAATCGCTAATATTTCCGTATGGTTATTACAAATTAGCGGAGTTCGTTCAGAGGATGCTATTACATGGGTTGGTTTCATCGTCTTTATCATTTTCATTTTTCTGTTCCTGTATGGTTCCTATAACGCCTATTCTCCAGTTGTTCGCACCTACAAAGTTCAGCTTAATGAACAAATCAAGCATTTTGACTCTCTAACAATTGCTATGGCCTCTGATATGCACTTTGGCCATTTGTCAGGTTTAGCACATGCACGCCGATTAGTAAAAGAAATCAATCATCTTCAGCCTGATCTCATTTTGCTTCCGGGTGACATTATTGATGACGATCCAGCAGCTTTTATCCGTAAAAATATGGGGGACGTGCTAAAGGAACTATCTGCACCGCTTGGAATTTATGGCGTACTTGGCAATCATGAATATTATGGTGGCGCCATTCCTCAGTTTATCAAAGAGATGGAGCGGGTCGGCATACGTATATTGCAAGATGAAGTCCTATCGATTAAAGATTCCTTTCACCTTGTCGGCAGGAAAGATAAAACAGACAAACAGCGAAAATCAATTCTCGAGCTAACAAATGATTTGAACAAAGACATGCCGATCATCATGATGGATCATCAGCCAGCGGAAATTAAAAAAGCTGAAGAACATGGTGTTGATATCCTTTTAAGCGGACATACACACAGGGGGCAAATGGCACCAAATCACCTTATTACGAGAAGAATCTTTGACTTAGACTGGGGATACCGCCAATTTGGCAAATTGCATGCAATCGTATCCTCTGGATATGGATTCTGGGGTCCTCCAATTCGGATCGGCAGCCGTTCGGAAGTTATTAAAATTGAAGTGAGCACAAACAATCATTAAGCAGAAAAGGCCATCTCCATTGGATAGAGATGGCCTTTATTCTTTTACTATTTTTACTCTGTTGCGGCCGTTTGCTTTGGCCTCGTATAAAGCTTTATCGGCATCTCCGATTAATTGGAAGATATGATCAGGATTTTGAGCTTTACCGACAGCTACACCTAGGCTCAAGGTGACATGATCAGCAGCTCTAGAATATTGGTGAGGAATTTTAAGGCTTTCAATCGCTTGTCTGATTTTTTCAGCTTTATAAAAAGCCTGATCCTGATCTACATCAAATAAAACCGCCACAAATTCTTCGCCGCCAAAGCGTGCGAGAATGCTCGGTTTTTCATTTAAAAGAGATTTAAAAACTCCAGCAACCATAGCAATCACTTGATCCCCTTCAAGATGACCATAATGATCATTATAATTCTTAAATGAGTCTATATCCCCCATCAGCACAGCAAATGGCCTCTCCAGATGATTGTTTTCAAATTCATGCTGAACATACTGGCGAAACCCGCGCCTATTCAGTATAAACGTTAACTCATCCAATACGGACAGCTGCTTTAACTGATGATTTGCATTCGCTAGTTCCTTATGAATTTCCTCATTTTCGGCCATTTTCACTTCTAAGCTCTCATTCATTTCTGTTAAAAGAAGTCTCTGATAAAAATTAGAAGAATGGCTAGTATAAAGCATACGGGAAGCAAGCCAGCAAAAAAACAAGAAAACAGTTAAATTAACATAATGGCCAGAGACAATTTCTGCAGAAGGCTGGGCAATTGGCAGCCCCACATATAAAATCACGATTGGAAGACAGTATAAATAGAGCATCGTTTTATTTGATGCATGAAATAAGACCGACACACACATAAAATTAACGGCAAATGCCATTACATGACCATATGCTTTCTGATCCACAAGAGTCACTAAAGCACCCCAAGTTAAAAAGAAGATGACAAAAAGCCATAGTCCGTTTTGGAACATCTTTGTCTTTCGTTCACTATGATTTCTGCCTCGTTCATAAATAGATATATATATAAGCATTAGGATACTAAAACTCCATAATAGTATATATAAAATGATATATACATCGAACACAAACAATGTTCCGCTTTCTGAATAAGCAGAAGACAAATGCATAAGGATTAGAATGGTTTCAAAGAGAATGACTATTTTGGCAAAAAGCTTGCAGCGCTTAATATTGTCCATTAATAAATGCTTTTCAAGCAGCCGTTTTTTATCCTCTGAAACATCCTGTACAAAGAAGGGAAAAATCTTTTTCATCGTTAGCCTCTCAAATCATATTCACAACATGCTTTTTATTTTGTAAATCCCGATTCATCAAATGGATAAAAACGGAACTTCACTTCACCCACTACAGCTTCATCTGAAATAAATCCAAACTCTCTGCTGTCAAAACTTCTTAAACGATTATCTCCCATCACAAAGTAGGAATCCTCGGGAACCATTCCTTTACCCAAGAGCTCCTGCAAAGTGAAATCAGCAGTCACTTTATCCATTACTAGCTCTCGATTCACATAAGGTTCCTTGTAGGCTTTGCCATTAACATATAATACATCGTCCCTCATCTCCACGGTATCACCAGGCATGCCTATGACTCTTTTCACATAATCCTCATTTTCCACAGGAGAATGAAAAACAATCATATCAAATCTTTCAATTTCACTTGTTTTACTCACAATCAATTTTTGTTCATTTGTAAAAGTTGGAACCATTGATTCTCCCCGGACTGTGACAGGTTCAAATATAAAATGCCGGCAGATAAGAGCTAAAATAAATGCTAATACAAGTGATTTAATCCAAGAAACAACTTCTTTTTTCGTTTGGCTCTCCATACAGTCCCTCCTGCTTCTTTTTTACCATTTTAACATAAATGCTACAGCTCTTATGATATACGGGTTTAAGAATAAGATAAACATATTCTCCGAGAGACTGGGTAATTTGTCGTCCAATTATATATACTCTTTAAATGCAGGACTTAGTTCACTCCAAACATCATATAAATTTTCATCAGGATCAGAAAACACGAAATTCCTGCCCGCATGTCCTCTATTTTCTATCTCTCCTACTGACACTCCTTTTTCAATCAGCTCTTTGTGCAAAGATTGGAGGCTTTCCAACCCATCAACCTCGAATGTCATCGAAAAGCGCTTTTTCCCATCAAAATCTGTAAAGTTAGCACTCTCTCCATCTCTTCTTTTGACGAGAAAGAAGCTTTGATTTGCAAAGTTCACAATAGCCTTATCCATATCTAAATAGCTAATATCGGCTTCAAGAATATCTTTATACCAATTTGCAGCTTCTTCTGGATTTTCAACCGGTATATATTGAGTGCCTACACGGATTAGTTTTTGCTGATTCATTGGATTCCTCTACTTTCTTTAATTTTGAATATTTTTTAAACATTATTTCAATATAATCATATTTTATTTTGTTAGTTATTATTTCCATTCCAGGGTGCTCGCTTTCTGGCGGGAAGGTGCTAAGCCTCCCGACACACAAAGAGCCTGAAGTAATATACAACAGGCTTGCCGATTCAATGAGAGATTTATTCGTTTTTTACACCTTTAATTCAAAGCGCTCATTTACTTCTTCTATTAAGTCATTAAGTGCTTTCTTGCTTAATACAATTTTCCCATCGGCGAGAGCCACGTTGTCATCAAGTATCTCCCCAGTAACAAGACATGCTTGTCTGCTTTCGTATTTACGCAGAATGATCTTTTCATCTTCTACGAAAATTTCAATTGGGTCTTTAATTTGGATGTTTAAAGTTTTTCGAAGTTCTTTTGGAATGACGATTCTTCCCAATTCATCAACTTTGCGTACAATTCCAGTACTTTTCAATATGTTCCCTCCTTATACTTAAATTATCTGATTATTCTTATATATTTTCGTTATATAAATTTTATATTAAATTACTATTTTTTACAATCAGAAATATTAACACATTAAATTAAAAAATACATTCCTAAGCTTAGATCATGAGCAGAGAAATAAAAAAAACCGAATGATTAAAAAACTCCCCTAATCATTCGGATCGATTATATGATTAAATACTTATGGACCAGCCACTTTGCTTAGTTATCTCGTTTTCATAAGCAAATAGATAAAGTAGGGAGCTCCGAGGATGGAGACAACGAGACCAACAGGTAATTCTGCTGGAGCAAGAACAACTCTTCCTATTGTATCTGCGGTCAAGAGCAAAAATGCTCCAAGCATAACGGTTACAGGCAGCATTCGTGCGTGCTTCGCCCCTACAATTCTCTTTGCTAAATGCGGTGCTACTAATCCCAGGAAGGTGATGCCTCCGCCTACTGAAACACATGCACCTGCAAGAGCAACTGCTATGATGAGAAGAATTCTTCTTTCCCGTTCCACATGACTGCCCAATCCGATGGCCATCGGGTCCCCTAAATTTAATACATCTAGAACTCTTGCTTTATAAAAAGCGATTGGTGTAAAGATGAGAAGCCACGGCAACAGCGCTAGCACAAAAGTCCAATTGGTTCCCCAAATGGTTCCAGATAACCAGACAAGCGCCTTCGTGAAATCATTCGGCTCCATCATTAATTGAAATACAAGCATAGCCGCACCAAACGCAGAGTTAATGCCGATCCCCACAAGAATAAGCCGAACTGGTGTTACTCCGTTCTTCCACGCAATCACGTAAATAAGGAGAGCTGCAACAAAAGCTCCTGCTAAAGCTGTAAATGGAAGGGAGAAAATCGATAACGCTCCAATGGCAAATCCTGTTCCCTGAGAAAAGAACATAAAGAGTACAACTGCAAACCCGGCGCCAGCATTAATGCCTAATATTCCAGGGTCTGCCAGGGCATTTTGTGATACCCCCTGCAAGATCGCTCCTGCCAAAGAGATCCCCGCTCCCACCAATAATGCCAGCACCATACGCGGCAGGCGAAAATCAAATAATACCATTTTTGTCCCTTCGTCTCCTGCTCCAAAGATCGTTTTTACCACTTCAAGGGGCGGGATTTTCGTTAACCCGGTGTTTAAGCTGACGAAAAACATAACAATCGTCGCCACAGTAAGGATACTGAGTACGGATATTGTTTTTTTCCATTGATGACCATATGAATCCATTTAAAAATTTCTCCCTTCATTCCGTGCGAGATAGAGAAAGAACGGCACACCGATTAAAGCCGTTACAGCACCAACTGGTGTTTCAAAAGGTGCATTGATCATTCTTCCTGCAATATCAGCCACAACAAGGAGAATTCCGCCCAGAACAGCTGAACATGGAACAATCCATCTGTAATCCAACCCTACTAAAAAACGTGTAATATGAGGAATAACCAAACCGACAAAACCAATCATTCCAGCGATCGATACTGCTGCACCTGTTAAAAGTAAAACAGCGATTGTTCCCAATAGCTTTATTCTTCCGGTATTTTGTCCAAGTCCTTTTGCAACGTCTTCTCCTAGACTTAATACTGTCAAAGACCTAGAAAGAAAGATTGCAAGAAGTATTCCAATTGCAACTGGTAAAAATAAATAAAGAACGCTTGTACTTTGAACTCCTGCCACTCCGCCGGCATACCAAAAGCTTATGTCTTTGGCAACATCAAAGCGAATCCCGATTGCAGTGGAAAGTGAGCTCAGAAGTGTAGTAATAGCTGTTCCTGCAAGTGCAAGCTTTACAGGTGACATTCCGCCTTTAGAAGCAGCGGTAATTCCAAAAACGAGTGCTGCCCCCAAACCTGCTCCAGCAAAAGAAAAAATCATCAATCCTGAATAATGCAACCCAGGAAGTACAGCATAAGCAATAGCCATTAAAAAAGAAGCTCCCGCAGTCACCCCCATGATAGATGGTGATGCAAGCGGGTTTCTAGTCATTGCCTGCATAATGGTTCCAGATACCGCCAATGCGGCTCCAATTAACGCAGCCGCCACCGCACGCGGCAAACGAAGCTCACGGATAATCTGATGTGCAGGATTACTGCTGTCAAACTGAAAGACTCCTTGCCACACTGTACTCAATTGAATATCTGCCGCTCCAAATGCAATGGAAGCAGCAATAATAAGAAACAATCCTATTGTTCCGATGGTTAAAATGAACGAAGCGGCAAATGGCTTAGTTTCAACTTTATATTTTGCATCGTCCTTGTCCTTCATGTGCTTTGTTTCCCCTTTTTCATACATGCTCATATGTATATCATCCTTCAAATTGGCGAACTGAAAAATCATTTTCATTATAGGGGAATGCTGTTAAAATCTCAATGCGTTATTCATTTTAGTACCGGTTTCTCTGCATTATTGAAGATTTGATGAACAGTTTTTAATTTTTTTTACTATAGGGCAAATAATAGATTGTAATCGCAAATGAAAATTGTTATCATTTAGCAGGAAGCTTTATTTATACTATAGGGGGAACAATCATGAATCCAACCAAAAAGAAACTATATAAATTGGCGGCAATATGCACCATGGCTCTTGCATTAGCTGCATGCGGAAACGATGAGCAGCCAGCTGAGGAAGATGCGACAAATGAGAATGACACTGCATCTGAAGAAACAGTTGAAAAAGACCGAGTATTAACGGATGCATTAGGAAATGAAGTTACGATTCCAGCAAAGCCAGAACGGGTTTTAGCATCTTACCTTGAAGATAACTTAGTCGCATTGGGGATTACACCTGTTGCACAATGGTCAGTTAGAGAAGGTGAAACACAAGGCTATTTAGCAAAAGAATTAGAATCAGTTCCTACAATTCCACATGACCTTCCTTTTGAAGCAGTAACAAGTCATAATCCTGATTTAATTATTATGGACTCACCGGGCATGGTAGAAGGCGGCAAGTATGATCAATATAATAAAATTGCTCCTACTTACGTAATCGGTACAGAAGAAAATAATGACTGGAGACAGGAGCTCTTAACAATTGGTGAAATCTTTGGCCGTGAAGATGATGCACAAAAAGTACTTGATGATTATCAGGCTAAGGCTGACGATGCTAAGCAACAGTTAACAGATGCGATTGGAACACAGTCTGCAGCTGCTGTATGGCTAGTAAACAACAGCTTCTTTATCGTAAGTGATAACCTATCGAGCGGCGCAGTAATGTATGGAGACCTTGGCTTAACCGTACCAAGTGTTGTAGAGGAAATTTCAGCTAGTGCTACTGGAAACTGGAGCGCCATTTCACTCGAGAAATTAGTAGAATTAGATGCAGATCATCTCTTCTTGATTAACAGCGATACAAAGATTGAAGATTCCGCTATTAAAGAAGAATTGTGGCAAAACATCCCTGCTGTTAAGAATGGTAATGTCTATGAGTTCGGTCCTGACACAGCTTGGTTATATACTGGAGCTGTAGCAAATGGACAAATTATCGATCACATTATTGAAAATTTAGTAAAATAATGACAAAGCCCCCTTGGGATAAGACCAAGGGGTTCTTTTTATCATTTCAGATAGTAAAAACCAGCAGCACTGGAGAAAATTCAAATCAGTTCTAAATTTAAAATGTATAATTGTAATTAAGTCTCTGTCTCCAGCTCATAAACTTGCCAATTGGCAAGTTTTCTTTATTTAGCTTGTACAGAAATTTGCCATGAGATTCCGAACCGATCTGTTACTTGTCCATATGCAGGACTCCAGAATGTTTCTTGCAGCTCCATGCCAATTTTGCCGCCAGCAGAAAGCTTTTCAAATATAGATTTTGCCTCTTCCACTCCTTCAGGAATGATAGCAATAGTGACTTGGGAGCCTAGTTCATAAGGCTGTCCTGGAAAGGTATCTGATAACATCAATTCAACCTTGCCAATCTTCAACTGAGCATTCATGATACGATTTTTTGCCTCTTCCGGAATTTGAAAATCCGGATCAGCATGTGAATCTCCAAAGGTTGTCACGCTTTCTGTAACTGCCCCTAGAGCCTCTTCATAAAACTTAATTGCTTCTTTCCCATTACCATTAAGCACCAAATACGGATACATATTCACAATCATGACCAGCACCTCATCCACTATTATTTTTAGGAACACACGTTCTTATTAAGAATTTAGCACGTTAGCGGGAAATAAGCAAGAATATTCCATACTTATTGTTGTCCATTTACACAAAAAATATATGTAAACTCAGAGCCAGCCCATCCGGCTGCACAGGGCTTGTATATGAGCAAAATGGTGCTCTCCATGCCATGCATACCTTCCAATATTCTCTTCAAGCGTAACTTCCCCAGACTCTGGATGAATAAATATAATTTTTAGATTATCTTCATCTAAATTCTCCAATAAATATGTCCATCGTTCATGCAGAGCTGAAATAAGTGAAATAGAAACACCTATTGGCAGCTTTGAATCCGGGAGCTCAGCCCACTTAGCCTCGTGATAGGCTTTAATGACTGGCTGATCCTCGGTAAGTGCCCATTTAAAGCGGATATAAGCATTCATATGGCTATCAGCAATATGATGAACCACTTGCCTGACTGTCCAGCCTCCATCACGATAAGCCATATCTAATTGTTCTTCGCTTAACATTCCAACAAGCTGCTGCAATCTATTTGGCAGGTTCTTGATATCATCAATCCAACTGTTTACATGCTCTGCTGTAATCTTGCCTGGATGCTGAAATTCCCCTATCGGATATTGCAGATTCATTGTGAATCCTCCCTTTTCAACTTCTTTAGCAAAACCGAAATTGTTTTTAATTATAGATCTCTTCGCCTCAAGTATTTATATACTGAAGTATTGTCTAATTCTTGTATTCCATAAGTGTTTTCGGGATTCCTTCTTTTGCAAATAAGGACCACAAAAAGATGCTGTAACAAAAAGAAATTAGTATTTCTAAAACACGAATTGATTTGGGTATTTAGACAAGCCCGTTCCATTGCGCTGCGGACTCTCGCTTTCCGTGGGGAGGAAGCTGAGCCTCCTCGAAGCAAAGCTTCTGCGGGGTCTCACCCTTTCCTCTATTGCCCACTGGAGTCGAGTGTCCTCCGCTCCATTTCACTCATGTTGATAAAATATATTTTATAACCATAAAAAACCGAATGCTTAGAAAGATGACTTCCTAACCATTCGGCTCTATAGGGGTTAAACACTTATGTCCAAGCCTCTCTATCTTATTTAATCCACTTTTCAAGCAGTGGACCTTCTTCTCCAAAGACTGGGTCCTGATTTGGTACAGGGACGTTTTTAATCTCAGAAATGGCTTGCGTACGGTCCACTGGATCCTGTTTCCTTGTATTGTAACTGGCTCCATTGGGATAAGCTCCAACCACTTCAAAATCGTGACTGCTTTCCAGCTTTTTGTGGCCCGTGCCTGCAGGGAGCACAATCGCATCGCCTTTTTTCAGCTGCAATCTCTCCCCTTCATCGCCTCCAACAAGTATGGTGGCTTCCCCTTCTTTTACTGCTAAGACTTCATGGGTATTGCTGTGATAGTGGTGAAAGTCAAATACATCTCCAGTCCATGAGCCTTTCCAATTGTGCTGCTGAAAAGTTTCCTGTATAGGAAGACCGTCATCAAATGCTCCTTTATAAACAACCACAGGCAAGTCGCTGTTATTAGGGATTTGGCCATCATCTTGAAGATAAAAGGACGTTACATCCATATTCATAGTCTGATCAGCTCCTTACTCATTTTGCTATACTTCTTCTATACCCTGGACTCTATGGATCAAACGAATAGATTTAGAGATAAACAGCCATTCCCTTCAGTTTGTTTTCTATATATGAATGGCTTCTTTCATCTCCATCTCAGCCAGGAGGCAGTCTTTAAAAAATCGTTTTTCATAGGTAAAAAATGATACACTTAATTTACCATACATATATGTTTTTAGGAGGCACCTTAAGGAAAGGAGTAATACGAATGGATATAACTGCAAAGATACAGTTTTTGCGCACCCGTATGCCTGACCTGTCTATTGAAAATATAGATGAAATTAGCAGAGGCTGGGACCATGATGTCATCATTATTAATCATTCCTATGTCTTCCGATTCCCTAAAAAGAAAGAAGGATTACAGAGGCTGGAAACAGAGGCTTGTCTGCTGTCTAAATTACATGAACATAATCTCTCGATCCAAGTGCCACGTTATGAATTATTTTATAAAGAAGAACGGCTTATTTGTTCCATGCATAAGAAAATTAATGGAGAGCCTCTTGAAAAGCTGGAACATCTCAATTCAGCAAAAGCAGCAGTGCAGCTGGGGTCATTTTTAACGACCTTACATACCTTAAATTCTGAAAAACTGATACACCACGGATTGAAAACCATACATACACAGCGTTATTGGGAAAATTTTTATGCTGAGATTACTTCTAAGATTAGTCCCTATCTTCGTTCTTCTGAGCTAAAGGAAGTCAAAATGATCTTTGAACGTTTTCTTTCCAATAGCCAAAAACATATGTATCCAACAGCTCCTATACATGGCGATTTAACAGGTGCCAATATCTTATATAATCCTGCCAATAAGAACATCAGCGGCATTATTGACTTTACTGATGCACAAATTAGCGATCCTGCTTTTGATTTTGCAGGCTTTTATTGGGAACATGGTCCACATTTTACAAGAGAAGTATTGAAACATTATCAGGTTTCGCTTCCTAAAGAAGAATTGTTTCACCGAGTTTCTGCTTTTTATGGACTTCAGCCTGTTTTTCATGAATGGCTGCATGCTGCAAATGAAAAATCTGACCCAAACTTCGAGAAAGGATTGGATAAATTGCGGAGACTGCAATCTTTACAATAAAATAGCTTTTGCTTGCTCCTTTTCGCGCTCCATTAATTTACAAAAGTTTCAATGATAAGAAAATAGGAAAAGATAGAAAACAGTAAATTGTTTTGCCGAAAGGAGCCTGTTATGACTGAAGTAAAACACTTTCCAAAAGAAGAGGGTCTCGATCATAGCCTTGATTTATTAAAAGAAGGCTATTTGTTTATTACAAATCGCAGTACTGCATTTCAATCAGATATTTTTGAAACACGCCTGCTGGGAGAGCGGGTTATTTGTCTGCGAGGCAAGGAAGCTGCATCAATCTTTTACGATACGCAGAAATTCAAACGAGAAGGTGCAGCCCCAAATCGAATTCAGAAAACCCTGTTAGGGAAAAACGGGGTACAATCACTGGATGGTGAAGCACATCAGCATCGGAAGGCAATGTTTATGTCGTTAATGACACCTGCTTCTCTCCAAAGAATGCGTGCTCTTATAAAAAAAGAGTGGGACATTGCGGCCAAGAAGTTTTCACAAGAAAAAGAAATTATCCTTTACGAAGAAGCCAAAAGGGTGCTTTGTAAAGCAGCTTGTGACTGGGCTGGTGTTCCTCTTAAAGAGAACAATGTTGAGGAAACGGCCAATTTACTTGGATTACTATTTGAAACACCCGCAGCACTCGGCCCTAAGCATTGGCAAGGCAGACACGCACGGACAAAATTGGAAAAATGGCTTAAGGAATTAGTCATAGAAGTTCGAAACGGCAAATTCCTCCCTCCTGAAGATAAATCCTTATTCATTATTTCAAATCACCGCAATTTGGATGGTGAGCTGCTTGATGCAGACATCGCCGCTGTTGAACTATTAAATATTTTGCGTCCTATTGTCGCGGTAGCCGTGTATATTTGTTTTACGGCGCTTGCTGTATACCAGCATCCAAAAGAAGCAGGCAAACTGCGCGGGTATGATGAAAATCTTCTTCAGAACTTTGTACAAGAGGTCAGGAGATTTTATCCATTTTTTCCGTTTGCACCAGCAAGAGTAAAAGCGGACTTCACATGGAATGGATATTCTTTTGAGGAAAATACATTAACACTCCTCGATTTATATGGAACAAACCACCACCCTAAATTATGGGATAACCCTGAGCTCTTTCAGCCGGATCGTTTTTCAAACTGGAAGGACAGTCCATTCAGTTTTATTCCTCAAGGCGGAGGTGACCATGATTTTGGTCATCGCTGTGCAGGCGAATGGGTGACGATTGAAATTATGAAGGAAACGCTGAATTTTCTTGTGAATAAAATTAGCTTCGCCATTCCAGATCAGGACTTAAGCTATAGCTTTAATGATATTCCAGCTCTTCCTCACAGTAAAATCATTATGAAAGAAATTCATTTAAAATAAGTTACATGAATACCAAAAACCGCTGGAGACGATAAAGTCAAAGTTCCCAGCGGTTTAGTATTATATTTTTTTAAGGTAGTTTATTTCCAGCGGCTTTATAAAGCTCGTACCATTCCTGCTTCGTCAGTTTGAGGTCTGATCCTTTACATGCGTCCCTCATTCTTGCAGTATTCGTCGTTCCTAAAACAACTTGAATATTGGCTGGATGTCTTGTAATCCAGGCAACGGCGACTGCAGTATTTGTGACATTATATTTATCTGCAATCCGGTCAAGGACTTCATTTAATTCAGGATATTTTTCCAAGTCGCCAATGAATGGACCATCGAAAAATCCAGATTGAAATGGAGACCATGCCTGCAAAGTCATCTCATTTAAACGGCTATACTCCAGCACACTGCTGTCACGGTTCACTGCTTGATCGATTTTCATATTAACCGCAACACCAGAGTCAATCATTGGTGTGTGGACAATGCTGAACTGCATCTGATTCACAACAAGCTTTTGCTGAATATGTTTTTGCAGCAGCTCAATTTGTTGAGGATTGTGATTGGAAACTCCGAAATAGCGAACCTTTCCACTGCTTTGAAGCTCATCAAAGGCCTCTGCCACTTCTTCAGGCTCCATGAGCGGATCCGGACGATGCAACAGCAGCAGATCAAGATAATCAGTGTTTAATCTTTTTAATATCCCGTTTGCTGCTTCTATTATATATTCTTTTGAAAAATCATAAATGCCCAAGTCTGGACGAATGCCGCACTTGCTCTGTATGACCATTTTTTCACGAACAGCTGGGTTCATTTGAACTGCCTTTGCAAACAGCTCCTCACATTCCCCCTTGCCATAAATATCAGCATGATCAAAGAAATTAATGCCTTCCTCTTGTGCAGTTTGAATTAACACTTCTGCTTCTGCCGTTGAAAGCTGCTTTAATCTCATATTTCCCATAACCATATTCGATACATTTAAATCAGTATGTGCTATATTCGTATATTTCATCTTAGCTCCACCTTCTTCTGTCATATATAACTCATCTTGATTATGCCATAAGTATTGATTGCAGCCAAAATCCTGTCTATATATATGCTCCATATTTCTTTCTTTATTTACTAGACTTTTTAGAAAATTGAATATAAAATTTGTTCTAAGTAAATTTGTAAGGAAAAACACGGTTGACGAGGAATGATCAGCATAGGACTAAAATTACCCGAGTGAACTGCCTAATAACTTACTTTTACTTTCAAAGTACATATTCCTCTGTTATGAAATTTGCATTTAAAGGTGGATCAGCATGGAGCATTCTGAACGATTAAAAAATTTGCCGCCGCAATTTTTTGCATCTCTTGTAAAAAAAGTGGCAAAGGCAGTAAATGAAGGTCGAAATATTATTAACCTGGGACAAGGCAACCCAGACCAGCCAACTCCTCCACATATTGTTAACGCGCTTCAGGAAGCAGTTCTGGACCCTAATACACATAAATATTCGCCATTTCGCGGGATAGATGAACTGAAGGAAGCAGCTGCGGATTTTTATATGAAGGAATATGGTGTAACAATTGACCCTTCAACAGAAGTTGCGATCCTTTTTGGAACGAAAACAGGTCTAGTTGAGCTGCCTATGTGTTTGATGAACGAGGGAGATTTAATGCTGTTGCCTGATCCAGGATATCCGGATTACCTATCTGGAGCGGTATTGGCAGATGTTGAATATAAAACCTTTCCATTGCTGGAGAAAAATCAGTTTCTTCCAGATTACAATGATCTTTCAGATGAAGTAAAGGACAGTGCAAAGCTTCTTTATCTGAATTATCCTAATAACCCTACTGGTGCAGCCGCAGACCATACCTTCTTTGAACAAACAGTCGAAATGGCCAAGAAGCATAATATCGCCATTTTACATGACTTTGCCTATGGAGCGGTCGGTTTTGATCATCAGAAGCCAGTAAGTTTCCTTGAAATTGAAGGTGCAAAAGATGTTGGTATAGAGATGTATACCTTATCTAAAACGTATAATATGGCTGGCTGGCGTGTTGGGTTTGCTGTCGGAAATCCTGTCATCATTGAAGCCTTAAATTTAATTCAAGACCACCTGTATGTCAGCCTTTTTCCTGCAGTTCAAAAAGCCGCAGCTGCAGCTCTTACCGGTGATCAGCAGTGTGTACGAGATCTTGTCGCACGCTATGAAAGCCGCCGCAACACACTGATCTCCTCATGCCAAAAAATTGGCTGGGATGTTTCAGCACCATCAGGTTCATTTTTCGCATGGCTCCCCGTTCCACATGGATATACAAGTGAGGAATTTTCCGATTATCTGCTTGAACATGCTGATGTTGCTGTAGCCCCTGGAAATGGATTCGGAACATATGGAGAAGGCTATATCCGTGTCGGACTGCTTGTAGATGAGGAAGCGATTCAGGAAGCAGTAGATCGCATAGGCAAGCTTGGCCTTTTCCCACCAGCAGATAAGCTGTCCTTAAAAGAATGACAAAATAAATAGAACAAACAAAAGCAGGCAGGAACTGTGTAAACAAAGTCCTGCCTGCTATACTGAAATCTCATGATAACTAATGCTCATGAAAATACTGCCAAAGAACCTTTTTTAAAGATGAAGCTGTCAGTACATAATCTTGGATTCCATTCCTGCTCAATCCCTCAGCAGCATTTGGTTTTACACCAATTAATCTAGCTTTTTCTCCTGTGATAATCTCAATCGTTTTTAAAAAATCAATCAGCCTCCGAATTCCAGCTTCTTCTATCGATCCTGATGCTGTTAAGTCTACAAAAATCGTTTCAAAATCACCTTCAGATATATTTTGCAGACAACTTTCCGAGATCACCCGCAACTTCTCTTCAACGATATCCCCAAAGATCGGAATATAGCCTATTTTTTCACTCAATGGAATAAAGGGTCCTGACAGGACATCTAGTCTTCTTAAGGCACGCTCCAGTTCTTCCTTTTTTTCGAGTAATTCAAAGTCAGTATCATTTAATCTCGTTTGCAGACTGAGCAGCCTTTCCATTAAAATGCTCGTGTCATGATCTTTGCACCGGAATAGCAGATTCGCATGTTCATTTTCATCTATGGATATAAACACCTCATATAAAGATAAGTCCGATTTTGCGGATTTAACATGTATCTCTACCCCTGCAGCTGACTTTTCTGCATGAATCGCTCTTTGAAGCTTAGCCATGCTTTCTCCATCTACAAGGGAATAAAGGTTCCCCCTTAGTAAATTGAATTCCTCATAGGCTGTTTTGGAAAAAGAAAGGATGGTACCGTCCTGTTTAATTTTCACAAAAGGCAGCGGCAGATTTTCATCAATTGCTTGCATATGTGGAATCCTCCGTCCTTGTGCTCCAATCCTTTAGCCAGTCTGTCACTGAATTTAAATCTTTCAAAACAATCGACTGAGATGAGGTAAAAAGATTAAGATCATACATGGATGCGAGTCTGCCTCCTACTAAAATAGCAGGTTTCTGGGGAAGCCCTTCAAATGCTTTCGTATATTCTTTAAGCTTTGGCAGGTTTGTTGCTAGTGAAATAGATACGCAGATCACTTTTGCTTGCCATTTCAAACTATCCTGCAGAGCAACATCTAGGGGCAGGTTTGGTCCATAATACTTCGTTTCCCATCCATGTTCCTGGAAAAGACTGTCCACCATTTTTAACCCGAGATAATGCTGCTCGCCTTCTATGCAAAAGAACATAGCCCTTCTTGTTTTGTTTTCTTCACATTTATTTTTATACATAAGCTTTGATAGGACAAAGTCACATGTGGCTGTTGCCAGATGCTCTTCAGCAACCGTAATTTTATTTTGCTCCCATAGCACCCCAATATATCGCATCGCGGGTGTCATAACGTCATTATAAATAGAGAAGTGATCTTGCTTCTTCTCTTTTTGAATGTATTCTATTGCTTTATCGGTATCTCCCAAAAGAAGGATGGAAGCAAATTCAACTTCTTTACTCATTTGATCACACCCTTTGCTGCCGTTTAAGAATAGTGTAACATACAATCATTTCTGTATGAGATGAACTGCTTATTCTTTTGATCCCGCAGTCTATCCATCTTACCGTGCAACGATTTTATATTGCGTTACTTTCGGAACAATAGCAGCAAGCTCTTGATCAGGATATTTTTTTTCCAGATCATGTATCTTTTTAAAATCTTCGCCTCTTACCCAATTTAAATAATTTTCCTTTGAATCAAAAATAAGCTGTACCGTCAGCTCTCCCTTGCGTTTATCGTTTTGGAGCAGCATAAAGTCAATAAATCCTGGTGCGGTATCAACCATTTTAGATCGATTTCTATAGATCGAAACGACTTCATCAGCCTTATTATCTGGTACGTCAAAAGTTGAAAAAACAGTGTACATTGATGTGTATCTCCTTTTAAAAGGTCATTAATTTTGAATTCCCATCTTACTCCTTTCGACAAATCTTTCCCATTTCCTTTGGTAAATGCATAGAAAAAAGAGATCACACCCATGCAGTTTATTCCACATAGGATGATCTCTACCTTTTTATTATTCTTTTACTCTTCCTGTAAATTCCTCGCCAAAGCTGCGGCACCGCTCAATGTCCTTCCCTTCAGGAGCATACTCAACCTTTAATCCTTCTAATGACTTTAGCTCCACATTTTTTTAGCCTTTCGATTAATAAATCTACTGCGTTACAGTATAAAAGGTATCTCCCGAGCCAAATACAGCTGCCTTTTTCCGGTTAACTGCAGCCCGGCCATATCATCATAAAAGCCCTCAAACTTATACGGAAGATCTCCATCTCTCCATGTAAGAATAATTGCATCATAATCTAATAGCTCCGGTGCGTGACAGTCTGAAAATTCCTTGACCGTTATAGAAAGTTTCAGTTTCCATAATGTCAGCTCCAATCAAATCAGCCATTTCTTTCTGTATTGCCTGACATACTTGCAAATATTAAGAGAATATTGCTCATTTACACCACGATTGATTGAATATGGTGCTGTTTCATTTATGATCCTTAACCCCGCAAGAACTGAGAGGCAGTTCATTTAAATAGCTTATTGCATGATCTTCAAATAAACTACCTTCCCCGCAGCACGGACAGGCATCATAGTACACTTTTCCATTTTCAAAGCAGCCGCAGTCAAAACAATCTAATATATACATAATCTCCTGCTCTTTTCTTGTCCTCATTTTACGCACCTTCCTTTAAGAATGATTATCATTCACTTCATTTTAATTGATAATGATTATCAAAATCAACATTTAATTTTCACTCTTTTGTTGAAACCAAAAGGAAAATAATACCGTCTCATAAATAGGAGGTGCTATGATTGCATAAAAAGAAATTCCTAACAACTTTTAAAATCTTTGTTATTTCTTTTGCTGCTATTTCTCTTTTCACTTACTTTTTCCGTGGCGAACTTCTTTTAGACCATATTGGGATTTACTTAGAAAGACCTTTTACAGAAGAAATTGAGGTTCCCCTTCTCTTCAATGACAAAGATCACAATGACAACGGAATTGCAGATCCTATTGATTTTGTCTATGCAGCCAGAAAAGAAGTTCAACAGCGCACCTTTTATCGAAGCCGCTATTATGAAGGAGGATATCCGCCAGATGATGAAGGAGTCTGTACCGATGTGGTTTGGCGTGCGATGATAAAAGCTAATATTCATTTAAAGGAGTTAATGGATAAGGATATTGCTCAGCATACAAAACTTTATCCTCGGGTAGAAGGAAATCCCGATCCAAATATTGATTTCAGGCGTGTTCCCAATCAAGATGTTTTCTTCAAAAGATTTGCAGAAAATCTTACAACAAATCTAATACCAGGAGATAGTGAAAACCTAAAGCAATGGCAGCCTGGTGATATTGTTGTCTTCTTGACAGATCAATTTCAGCACGTAGGGATTATCTCTGATAAACGCGCAAAGGATGGAACGCCTTATCTCATTCATAATATTCGGCCCTTTGCTGCTGAGGTAAAATTGTCCTCATTTAAAACACCTTTACCGGACATTACCGGTGGAAATATGGAACAGGTGGCAATGATTGACGAATGACAAAGGAGTTCTACATAATTAGTTTTTTTGATAGATAACAGTGAGGAATAATTACTGAGGAACCTTTCTTTTTAGTAGAGATCAATAAATATTGATTGGAGAAATGATATCTTGAATATACAAGGCATTAACCATTTACTATTTTCTGTATCGAACTTGGAAACATCTATTCTGTTTTACAAGTCAGTTTTTAATGCTAAGCTGCTTGTAAAAGGACGTTCAACCGCTTATTTTGATTTAAACGGACTTTGGGTTGCACTGAATGAAGAGAAGGATATTCCAAGAAATGAGATAAACCTGTCGTACACCCACATCGCTTTCTCTATAAATGAAGATGAGTTTGATGCTGTCTTAAAAAAATTGCAGGAACTTCATGTTCATATTTTGCCTGGTCGCCCCAGAGATGAATTAGACAGGAAATCAATCTATTTTACTGATCCAGATGGTCATAAGTTTGAGTTTCATACAGGGACACTTGAGGATCGAATGAACTACTATAAAGCTAAAAAAGAACATATGAAATTTTATTAAGAATTTAGAGGATAAAAAAACCTCGCCCATTTCAGCGAGGAAGTCTGTGATTCGTATTTCACTTTATTTGGCAAGCCCTCTTTTCAGAAGCTCCATTTCCATTTTATAATGCTTTAGAGCTTCTGCATTCGGAAGCTCTCGCGCAAATTTTTCAATGAAACTCCTAATCGTTACTGCTATAATGATCTGCCCCATACATGCCAGTTCTTGTTCATTCGTAATATTTAATTTCTTTTGATCCACAAGGCCAGCAAACATATTATAGTCGTTATTTCGATCCTGATTATCTTGAAAACTTCTTGCATAGGTACTTTCTATTTGATGAGTCATATTCAGAAAAATATTTTTTAAAAAATGCAGATTTTCCTCTTCCTCACTTATAATCGACTCATAAAATTCCAGCATGGCTGAAAACAAGTCACCATTGTTTTTTATTAAGATAGAAGCAAAACGCTGTTTGTTTTCTTTTACATGCTCATTCAGCAAGAAGAAAAAGGCATCTTCTTTATCCTCGAAATACTGGTAAAAGCTCCCCCTTGGAATTCCAGCAGCTTTTATAATATTTGTAATAGATGCCTGCGATAAAGGCACCCTTGAAAACTCTTCTCTTGCCGCTTTAATTAATATTGTTTTTTTATCTTCAGGTAAATTAAAGAATGTAATTTTCGGCAATGGTCTCACTCCTGATTCTCTATCAGACTAGCTATATAATCTGTCGCGTTTTTCCTCTTTTAAGAACTCGATAAAATGCTGTATCAGTAAAAAAGGCTGTCCTTTAACAAGCATGATATATTTATTTTTTAAACTCTCACTTGCATCCTCACTCTTATTGATACGTTCAATAATATATTCTGCTGTTCTTTTCAGGATATCTTTTCTTAGTAATTTCCCTTCTTTTGACAGAGCCATACCAACCGCCCCGATAATAGCGTAGATCATTATAGTTAAAGCCGCATTCTCGGTAGTTGTCATGCCAAACAGCACAAGAAACAGATTCATAATGGAGATAAAAATAAGCGGATATGAAAAAAGTACATATTTTGATGCCTTTTTCATAACTGGCTGTATCTTTTCTTCTAATTTCTCTAGCTCCTTTTTTATAAATGCAGGCATTTCTGCTGTTCTTTGAAACATCAAACTTCCTCCTTAGTTCTGTTGATTTCCTGTTAACAGATCATATGGAAAACGGAAATGGCGATTGTTGAATATCAATCCCTCCAGGTTTTCCTCTTTATTCAGCTCTTTTATTTGTTTCATTTCTTTATGGATTTTTTCCATTTTCCTATCAAGCTCAGCAGCTGATTCAGCCGCTTCTTTAAGCTCATCAATTATATTGCTGGGTACTTCCTTATTGTATTTGTAATAAATTTTATGTTCGAGGCTCGCCCAGAAATCCATCGCAATTGTACGAATTTGAATTTCAACATTGACGAGATCCTCCCGGTCAGACATAAATACAGGGATCTGCAGAATCAAATGCAGGCTCTGATAACCATTTCCCTTAGGATTGTTAATATAATCCTTGCATTCAATCACTCTAATATCTTTTTGCTTTTGGAGCATATTGCTTATTTCAAAAATATCAGAAATGAATGAACAGGTAATCCGAATACCTGCAATGTCATGTATATTTTCTTTAATTGCCGGTAGAGAAAGGTCATAGCCTTTTCTCTGCATCTTCTGCAGGATACTTTCAGGTGATTTCAAACGAGATTTTACGTGTTCAATTGGATTATAGTCATGTATATATTGAAATTCCTGCTTTAAAATGTCAATCTTTGTATTCATTTCATCTAAAGCAAATTTGTAGGTCATCATAAACCGTACAAGATCTGTCTTAAGTGTTTTCATTTTATCCAAGTCAAATATCGTTTTCATGGAAGTCTCCTCTTAATTCTTTACAAGTACAGGACGCTTACATATTACTGCGTTAATTCCTTGTAACTGCAGTTTTTTAACGAGTGCTGCTACTTTGCTATTTTTCATTATTACACCTCAATGTGACATGTTGTCATGTTCATAGTTATATCTTATATGACACGGTGTCATCTGTCAATAATTTTATGACACGGTGTCATGAATGTCATAACAATAGTGAAGAAAAAACAACAAACCATATGAATAGTAAAAACAGCACATTAATCGAATTGTAGGTGTTGTATTTATTGCAGTAAAAATTTGTATTATTTCTGGCAATATCGATTTCTATAATAACTTTTAGTTGCGTAAATACAGCAAGAAATTTATAATGCTTCATATAACTATAACGTTACAGTTCGGAGGGATTGCGTTGGGAACGAGAAATTAAAAATTGGTGAGCTTGCTGAAAGAGCGCAAGTAACAAAAAGAACGATTGATCATTATACAAACTTGGGTCTTCTTCATGCCGAGCGTTCACCTTCAAATTACCGCTATTATGATATATCTGCTGTCTCTCGCCTTGAATTTATTGAAAACCATAAAAAAGATGGTATGCCGCTTTCAGAAATTAAACAGCTTCTGCATAAAAAAGATTTAGAAGAAGCAGAAGAAATAGATGTTCTTGAGCTCCGGCTAAAAATTAAAGGATTACAGCAGGAAGTTTCAGATGTATTGGCTCAGCTAGATAAATCTGATGAAAATAATCATGAGTATGTAAAGAAACAAGTTTCAAGTGAAAGCATGTCCCTTATTCAAGCGCTATTATTATTACTAAATTAAACTTTTTACAGGAGGTGTAAGTCTTACAGATTGCTGTAAGACTGCCATTGACAACCCTTAATTTAACTATATTTGCTATCTTAATTGCATTAACCGCCTTTTTTGTGGCGACCGAATTTGCTATTGTAAAAATACGTTCATCAAAAGTAGATCAATTAATCGCAGAAGGAAGAGCTGGTTCAATTGCAGCCAAAAAAGTCATCACTCATTTAGATGAATACTTATCCGCCTGTCAGCTTGGAATTACAGTCACAGCTTTAGGGATTGGATTTGTTGGGGAATCAACATTTGAAGTCCTTCTTCATCCCCTGTTTGCTTACTTTCAAATAAGTGAATCATGGTCACATGTTTTAACAATTGGAATTGCTTTTGCTATCGCTACATTTTTGCATGTCGTGGTTGGTGAGTTAGCACCTAAAACCATCGCTATTCAAAAGGCGGAAGCAGTTACACTTGCTTTTGCTACTCCAATCATTTGGTTTTATCGCATTTTATTCCCGTTTATTTGGTTCTTAAATGGATCAGCTCGGCTTCTAGTTGGGCTTTTTGGATTAAAGCCCGTGTCGGAGCATGAATTAGCTCACTCTGAGGAAGAACTGCGCATCCTTTTATCTGAAAGTTATAAAAGCGGTGAAATTAATAAAAACGAATTGAAGTATATGAACAACATTTTCGAATTTGATGAAAGAATTGCAAAAGAGATCATGGTCCCTCGTACCGAAATGGTTGCTTTTTCAGCCGATGACTCTTTTACTGATGTCATGAACACAATTAAAACGGAGCGCTATACACGTTATCCTGTAGTAGATGGAGATAAAGATAACATCCTTGGATTCATTAATGTAAAAGAGTTTTTAACTGCTAACCTTCAGAGTGAAGACACACAGGATTTAACATTAGAACGATTTATTAACCCAGTTATTCGTGTAATTGAAACGGTTCCAATAAATGACCTTTTAATCAAGATGCAAAAAGAACGTACACATATTGCTATTTTAATGGATGAATATGGCGGTACTTCTGGCTTAGTTACTGTTGAGGATATTATTGAAGAAATTGTTGGAGAAATCCGCGATGAATTTGACGAAGACGAATTGCCAGAAATTCGAAAAGTTAAAGAAAATCATTATATTCTCGATGCAAAGCTTCTTATTGATGACGTCAATAATCTTTTAGATATTGAATTGGAAGATGAAGATGTCGATACATTAGGCGGTTGGTTCCTCACCCAAAACTTTGATGCTGAGGTGGGCAGTAAGGTAGAGTATGAAGATTTTATCTTTACGGTTACTGAAATAGAAGGTCATCAAATTCATTATATTGAGGTTACGAAGGAGCAAAGCTAATCTGCATAATGAATTTATTAAAGAAAGAGCTGCCATTTTGTTTGGCAGCTTCTCTTTTTTGATAAAAACAAAAAGCTTGGTATCTGCTCCAAACTTTTCATAGAAAGACTATAAAATTTCTTTTTTGTTTTTTATTTCATCTAATTTTAATTGTATTTCCAGCTCTTGTCTCATTTTTTCGGTTTCCAGCATGAAGTTTTCATGTTTGAGCTTTTCCAGTTCCAATTGGTCTTTCACAACTTTGTGCTTTAGCTTTGATTGTTTTTGGAAGTGGTCTGCTAAAATTGCAATAATTGGAATTGAAAACACCATTATGACAGCGATCGTACCTGTCGTCATCATTTTCTCCACCTCATTTTTTATCCTTCTTTACCATATGATAACAAAAATATAATGAGAAGTGCGTTATAATGTCTATTTTCTTCTAATAAAAATATGGAGATGCTTATGCTGCCGAGCTGATCGTTCAAACCCCAAACATACGAACATACCTATTAATCAAACATTTGATTAGTCTATCACTCTGCAAATAATAGGTGATTTTGGTGAAATCTTTTTATTTACTAACATAAAAAATATTGTTATGATAAGAACACTTTTTAGAGAGGGAGGAATAAAGATGAATCAACATAAAAGAATCATATCCATCGGTTTACTGTTCATCTTTATGTCTTATCTTCTCATAGGCTTTCCAAACAATATGGCACAGTCCTTCACTGGAGCTGACGATATTCTGACAGCTGGGGCCATTGGTGTTCATGACCATACTGACGAAAAGGATGATTTGAAAAAAGTCCCGTCGCTTTTATTTGATTCTGCGGCCATCATTGTACTTATGACAACTGCGGCTGCAGCTATTTTTCTTCATTTCTTAAGAAATACGAGAATTAAGATTTTTATGACCCCGTATTTTTATCAGGCAAATTCAATATCTGTTACTCCTTGATTTTTTTAAAGCATTTGATAAAAATTCGAGGAGGAATTATGATGTTATTTCGTTTTCTCATGATTGGATTATTTTCACTTACAGCAGGAAGCATCTTTGCTTACCAAGGCTATGAAGTAGTTCATGTGTTATTTGACTATATGAAACGGCACTAATTGATCCACCGCAGGCATATGCCTGCGGTTTTTTATTTGAAGCATTTCCCTTTTCAAAGGCTGTATTACCTGATCTCCCCTGTAATTGAATTCTTTTCTTGTTGACTTGCCTATATTCATAGACTATTATTTGTAAGTATGTCTGCCGTGGTTCGAGAACCTCCCACGATAAAAAACTAAGGAGAGAGAAATAAAATGAATAGTAAAAACCTTGTACTTAACGGCATTATTGCAGCCCTTTATATTGCCGTTACAATGCTTATTCAGCCATTCGGGTTCACAGCTATTCAGTTCCGTGTATCGGAATTGTTTAACCACCTGATTGTCTTTAATAAAAAATTCCTCTACGGCATCGTATTAGGTGTATTTTTAACCAATTTATTGTTTTCTCCAATGAAAGGCTATGATCTTATTTTCGGGACTGGTCATTCCTTACTATCTTTGCTGATTACAATTTTTATTTGTAAATATGTTAAAAATATATGGGCTCGATTAGCGATTAACACGATTGTGTTTACTCTTATGATGTGGCTGATTGCATTAGAGCTGAAACTGGCTTTTGGATTGCCGTTTTTAGAAACGTATTACACAACAGCAGCCGGGGAATTTATTGTTTTATTGGCGGGAATTCCAGTTATGTACGCTTTGAATAAGCGAATTAATTTGGCAAAAGCATTATAATCACACACTAAAAAAAGAAGCTTGCTCCCATGTGTTGGGAGACAAGCTTCTTTTTATGAACAAATACGATTAATGCTTCACTTCACCACTTGCGACAACTTTTTCTTTTGATAGGAACCATCCGCCTGCCGCGATAAGAATCAACACGATATAGAAGATTGATTTCCATTCAGTAGATTTTGCAAACGCTTCTGGAAGGAATGCCAATGCTGGATGTGACATTGTATAAACAAGCAGCTTAACCCCAACCCAGCCGACAATCATAAAGGCAGCAATTTCAAGCCCAGGTCTTCTTTCAAGAAGTACGACAAAGAAGTTGGCTGCAAAACGCATGATTACAAGACCAATTAATCCTCCAGCAAATATAACTAAGAACTTTCCTCCATCAAGTCCGCCGATATTCGGCAGTCCTGAATCAGGGAGTGCTACTGCTAATGCTACTGCTGCTAAGATCGAGTCAACTGCAAATGCGATATCTGCCAGCTCTACTTTAAAAACAGTCATCCAAAAACCAGATTTTTTCTTGGGACGCTCTTCCCCCGATGCCTCTGCTTTTTTTACAACAAGCTTTCGGTATATGTGATTAAGCGCGATGAATAATAAATAGATCGCACCGATTGCCTGAACCTGCCATACATCTACCAGGAATGAAATGGCAAATAAGGAACCAAATCGGAAAACAAATGCTCCCGCCAATCCATAAAATAAGGCTCTTCTTCTCTCTTCTTCTGGTAAATGCTTTACCATGATTGCAAGTACGAGCGCATTATCAGCTGCCAGCAGTCCTTCTAGTGCAATCAGAACTAATAACACCCATCCATACTCTAAAAATAATGATAATTCCACTTCCTTTTCCTCCTTTAATCGTTTTATTCATATGTTCGGTCCTATATGTAAAATGGCAATAAAAAAACCTTTACCATTTTGGTAAAGGTCCTTAAAAATAATAAAGACCTCTACCGTGAATAGGTAAAGGTCTTGCTAACAGTGTTCACACTGCCAACAAAGCCGAGAGCTAAAAGCTCCGAAATGACGACTTTGCTGTTAAAGCTACTCCCCTTTAGGGAAATCCGAACATATTTAATTATATTCTTATCATATTAAGGATCTTACTTTTTGTCAACTTAATTTTTCTCAGCCAGGTAGTCAGCGAGCTTATGCATGTGAATAAGACTTTCATCAGATGTTGTAATTTCAGCTTCCCAATCACGAATAATTCTTGCTGATATTTGATTTTCTATATGTTCTAAATGAATATATAGCATATTTTCTAGTGTTTTTTCCTTCCAGTTGGGATTCGCCTTATTTAGAACTGCCGCCAGTTCCTTTGCATTTTCATACCACTTATTCCGCTCTTGAGCCATTGTGTCTTTCTCACCATTTTTTGCTGACTTCATCAATCTTCCCGCCAGTAAAATATGATCCTTTAAGAGAGCGGTTACTTGTTCCGTTCCCTTTTCACCAAGGTACGGGGAAAGCGAGACACCAATATCTTCTTGATTTTTGAGGAGCCTTTTGAGTACGGCATCACGGCCATCTAACTCCTCCATTTCGCTTACAATATAGCTTTGGGACCATATGAAATGTTCTGTCCAAACCTTTCTAAACTCATCATTTGTACTGCTGTCTTTTCTGGAGGCCGCTACATGAACCGTAGAAAAGAACATTGTCATTACCATGAATAAAACAGCATATTTAACAGCATATTTCAAATAAATCTCTCCTTTATTATCCTCTCCTTTATATTGGATTTATTTTCTAGATTTATTCTAGGGTAAAAGAAAAAGTCAGAGAAGACTCTTTATAATGATTACTAAAAACAACAAACGTTCAGAAAAGACCTTTCTTATATAAAAAAACCGAATGGTTGGGAATGACCCAATCATTCGGAAATATAGCTGAACATAATAATGTCTCAGTCTCCTGCATTATTTTCAGGATTAAAATAACGATGTCCCCGCATTACAGCTGTCATTCATTAAGCAGCATCAGTATTTTTCTTAGCCGGGTTCCAGGATTTCTTTTTAAATAAAGGCACGATCATAACAAGCAAAGCGATAATCATCAGCGTTAATCCAATAGGACGGTCTAAGAAGATTGATAAACTTCCATCTGAAATGGTCAGTGTTTGTCTTAATGCCTGCTCCATCATTCCTCCTAAGATAAACGCTAAAATAAACGGTGCTGCTGGAAATGAAAAGATCCTCATTAAAAAACCGACAATACCGAAGATCAACAGCAAGTAAAGATCAAATGTACTGAAACTTAACGCATACACCCCTACCATACTAAACGTGATGACAAGTGAAATTAGCATCGGTCTTGGGATCGTTAACACTTTTGAGATATAAGGAATCAGCGGCAAGTTTAAAATAAGCAAAAATACATTTCCTATATACATACTTGCGATAATTCCCCAGAATACTTCTGGATTATCCTGAACAAGCAGCGGACCAGGCTGAATGCCTAAAACAAGAAAAGCACCAAGGAGGACAGCCGTCGTACCCGACCCAGGAATCCCTAGACTGAGCAGCGGAACAAATGCTCCACTCGTGGCGGCATTGTTTGCCGCTTCTGGAGCCGCCAGTCCTTTGATCGAACCCTTTCCGAATTCTTCAGGCTTTTTGGCAATTTTTTTCTCTGTAATATAGGCAATGAAGGAAGCAATTGTAGCACCTGCTCCCGGCAGCACCCCAATGATAAATCCTAAAAATGATTGTCTGGCAATTGGTCCCTTCATTTCATGTGCATCTTCTTTTGTCAGTTTCAAACTGCCAATATTATTATTCTTATCCTTATCAGCGGATTCATTCCTATTAAATATAAGTGTACACACTTCTGCAAGAGCAAATAACCCTAAAGCAATGATTAGAAAGTCAATGCCTTCAAGCAAATAGGCATTTTCAAAAGTAAAACGCGCTGTCCCTGTTTGGCCATCAATCCCAATTGTCACAACAATAATTCCTAACGTGGCAGAAATTAACGCTTTTATCGTTGATCCATCTGATAGACTGGAAATTGCCGTTAATCCGAGAAGCATTAAAGCAAAATACTCTACAGGTCCAAATGAAACTGCAACAGAGGAAAGCAATGGTGAAAATAACATTAATAGCGCAATACTGACTGTTCCGCCTATAAATGAGGCAATGGCTGCGACAGCAAGTGCTTTCCCTGCTTTTCCTTGCTGGGCCATCGGATATCCGTCAAATGCAGTCGCAACCGTTCCAGCAACTCCAGGTGCATTTAACAAAATAGAAGAAGATGATCCGCCAAACACTGCTCCATAATAGACACCTGCCATCATCATCAGTGCAATTGCAGGATCCATGCTATACGTAACTGGAATCATAATCGCAATAGCTGAGATCGGTCCAAGTCCTGGCATCATGCCAATAAAAGTACCAACAAAAACACCTATAAAAACAAACAATATTCCCTGTAAGCTAAGTGCGACTTGAAAGCCTGACAACAATCCTTCCATTGAGCCCATGTATTTCCCCCCTTAAAACGGCAATATTCCTGCCGGTAAATTTATTTGCAGCATATAATTGAATAAAATGTAAATAGATAATGAAAATCCAAGTGACACAATCGCATTTACGACATGTCTTTTATAGCCTAAATACCAAGAGCAAACATATACAAACAATGCTGTCATAATAAAAAAGCCGATCATTTCAAATAGAAAAATATAAACTAGCATGAACACACATACAACCAGCAAAGTTATAATATCTGCTTTTGGAATGGTTCGTTTCTTTTTCTCATCTTCTGTTTCCTTCGTTTTTGATAAAAACAGCAGAATAGATAGAAACAACAATAAAAATCCTAATATCTTCGGAACAAAGTCTGCATCAATGATGGCATAAGGATACTCAGGGAGCTGAAAACTTAACAAAAGATAAAATAAGGAAAAAACAATCAGCACTAATGCGATTTTACGATGAATCATTTTAAGCATTTTCTGCACTCCTTCCTCTACTTATCTAAGTAGCTTTAATTCTTCTAATATGGCATACATTTCTTCATTTTGTTCAGCTAAAAATTGCTTGTATTCCTCGCCATCCATATATAATTCATTCCAGCCGTATTTCTCACGAATTTTTTTCCACTCAGGTGAATCATTGAGCTGCTTAAACTTTTCTTGGTAATATTGGATTTGCTGTTCGTCCATGCCGGCCGGTCCAAAGAAACCTCGCCAATTAATGAATGTTTCATCGATTCCTTGCTCTACCGCAGTTGGGAAATCCTCTAACGTCTCACCTTGAAGCCTTTCAGGTGCTGTAATTCCAAGCACTTTAATCTTCCCTGCCCTCACCTGTTCAACTGTTTCTGAGGTTCCTGCCGAATAAACATCAACGCTTCCATTTAAAAGCTGTGTTAATGCTCCGCCATCCTGGTCAGAAACATACTTTATTTTCGTCACATCTACTCCTGCAGCTCTGGCAATTTTAATAAACTGGATATGATCCATACTGCCCGGCGATGATACGCCTACAATAGAAACACTGCTTGGATCCTTCTTCATATCATCAAAGAGATCATTTAAGGTATCCCATTTCGCATCAGCACTCACAGCGAAAGCACCATAATCCGCAATCACATTTGCAAGTGGAGTAAAGTCCTCATATCCATATTTGGACTGTCCATTTAGCGGAACTAACATAATAGGTGGTGATGTGACAAAAATATTATGCGGATTGCCTTCTTTTCTCGTCATATAAGCCCAACCAACTGCTCCACCGCCGCCTGGCTTATTGATCACCGGCATGCGCTCTTTGATAATGCCTTCCTTCTCAAAGGTTTGAGTTACCAATCTTGCAGTAGTATCCCAACCACCGCCAGCACCTGCTGCTGCAACTACTTCAATTGGATTATTCGGACTCCAGCCATTCTCTCCATATACACCAGCAACATCTTTACCTGAACAAGCAGTTAATAAAACAACAGCACAAGCGATCATATATAAACAAAAGCGCTTATTCATATGCGACTCCTCCTCCTCTTTTGTTGTAAACGTTTTCTTTTTGTTAGTATAGAAAAAATCAGAATACTCTGTAACTATTAAATAAGTAAACTACATTAAAAAAGTTAAATATATTTTGTTCATTTTGTTTACGGTATAGGATATAGGAGGATTAGCTGCTAAAAAGCCTGTTTAGGAAGGTTTATTGGGGATCGAGAGAACTTTTATACTATTTAGAAGTTCTTGATTGGAGTAATAATTCAATTCTATTGGTTTTTTTGATCGTGCTTTCTATTGAATTTATTCGGTATCCTTCCTATCAAATTCAGCCGAGTTCCTATCAAACAGCCCCTTTCCTTTATTGCCTGCAGGAGTCGAGTGTTCTCAGCTCCTTTCACTTATTGTTAATAATAAAAAAACCGAATGATTAGAATTCATCTCCTAATCATTCGGATGTATTACTAGGCTACTAGGCTGAATACTGACGGTCCAAGCCTCTTTTGCTATTCCATATAATATTTCCTTTCAGGTCTTCCAACAATTCCATATTCTAGCTCTGCACTTGCTTCTCCAGTTGAGACCAAATATTCAAGATACCGTCTGGCCGTTGTTCTTGATGCTCCCATCTGGCTGCCGATTTCAACTGCATTCATCCCTTCCATTTTTTCTTGCAGAATACCTTTTACTTTTGACAATGTTAAAGGATCGATTCCTTTAGGAAGCTTTTCTTCAATGGCCGTTTGTATAGTTCTTCTAAAGAAATGATCAATCATCTCTTGATCCAGTTCATTCTTTTGATTTAGTAAACTCTTTTTTTTCTTATATTCCTGTATCGCCATAACAAAGCGCTCAAAGCTTACCGGCTTTATAATGTAGTCAATTACACCATTTCGCAAGGACTGTTCAACCTGATCTTTCTCATTAGAAGCAGAAATCATGATAACATCCACGTTTGGATACTTTTCACGAATTTCAGGAAGAAGACTGCTGCCAAGACGGTCTGGCATATAAATGTCCATTATCAGAAGGTCTGCGCTTTTTTCTTCAAGCAGGTTTAACGTCGCTTGTGCATTTAAGGCTTTTCCGGTCACTTCTACTCCATCAATTTTTTCAATAAATTCTTCATGTATCCGAGCAACCCGATAATCATCTTCGGCAATAATGACTTTGATCATGTTTCGTCCTCCTTGATCTCCTTTGGAAGAAATACTGTAAAGACAGAGCCACCATTAGCTTTTTGATCTATTTCGAGGTGACCCGATAATTGTCGTATCGTTTGGGCAACTAGGCTAAGGCCATACCCTCTGCCTTGCTCCGCTTTTGTTGAGAAGCCTTTCTCAAAGATTCTCTCCATGTCGCTTTCTTCAATGCCATAGCCATTGTCACTTACCTCAAACACGATATCTCTACCAATATCAGTTGTAAAAAAGCTTACTATTCTTTCTGTCTTCCCTTCTGTCGCTTCAAATGCATTGTCAATGATATTGCCGATAATGGTAATTAGAAATGAGATCGTAATATGAGAAGGTAACTGTTCTGTGCTTGAATCAGCATTTATTTTAAAATGGATCTTTCTCTCAGACGCTTTAGCCATTTTTCCAAGCAGAATTGCCTGCAGATTGCTGTCTGCAATTTGTTCGAAAACAATTTTTTGCATATGCTCATGGCTGCCTGATTCCTTCTGAATGAGTTTTACCGCTTCATCATACTTACCAAGCTGCATAAGACCTGATAACACATAAAGCTTATTTGTAAATTCATGTGTTTGTGCTCTTAGTTCTTCCGAGTATTGTTTTACTTCTGATAAAGTATTGACCATTTCGTCTATTTCCGTTTTATCTCTAAAGCTTGAAACGACACCTGTCACTTGATCGTTTTCCATAATGGGAGTGCGGTTAACGATGACTCTTCGATCGCCAAGCATCATATCAATATTTTTTTCTGCCTGACCGGTTTCTAGTACTCTATAAATAGTTGTACCTGGGACTATTTTCTCGATTTTCGTATTAATAACTTCTTCTTTAATGTTGAGAATACTTTTGGCCGCGGGATTCAGCATGGTGATGATTCCCTTCCCGTCAATTGCTATAATGCCTTCTTTAACAGAGTATAAAATCGCGCTTCTTTCATGATATAAAGAGGCAATTTCATACGGCTCTAATCCCAGAATATCTTTGCGAATATTTCTTGCCAAGAAAATTCCGCTGATGACTCCAAATAAAATAGCACCAGTACTGACAAATAAGACCCGCTTCATATTATTGAAAGCGGCTTCTTTCAAATCGTCAACTAAGAAACCGACAGAGACCACTCCAATAATCTCGCCACTTGAATTAAAAATAGGCGATTTCCCGCGCAAAGACGGACCTAAAGAGCCAGTTGCTTCAGATATATAGGACTCTCCTTGCAGCAGGGCGCGGTCATTATCTTCACCCATCATTCTTCTTCCAATTTTATTTTCGTCCGGGTGTGCGTACCTAATGCTGTCAGTATTTCCAATTACAATGAACTCAGCTCCAACATCCTCCCTAATTTCTTCAATTAATGGCTGTATTGTTTCCGAAGGATGATCCTCTTTAAATGCCTCGCGTAATGACGGCATTAAAGAAACTGTATTGGCAACCTGCAGTGCAAGCATCCCCATATTATTCGCAGTCTGTTCATATTCCATCTTTGCGAATAATCCTGTCAGCAGCATAATAATCGTTATGATAATCGCTAAAATGAGAACGATAATCTTCGTTTGCAATGATATCGCTTTTCCTTTATTCATCTAGAGCTCCCTGTTTATTCCTTTTCTATAACTATAATCAATTTTTGTGACTCTGTCATTTCCTTGTTTCTAATTTGCTGGAACGCTTTACCCGAACCACTGATAAAAGCCTTCCTAATAGCGGAAGGCGCCTTTATAGCTTGTTATCTTTAAACTGGAACAGCTGCGAAAAATTCTTCATATAAAGCTGTAACTGCTCTTTTTTCATCGATCACTTTAACGCCAAACATCATGCTTACTTCAGAAGATCCCTGATTAATCATCTCAATATTTACCCCAGCTTCAGCAAGAGCTTTGGAAGCTCGCGACATAGTCCCGACATTATGCCTCATCCCTTCACCAACCACCATAATTAAGGACAAGTGATGCTGTATAACTACTTCATCTGCCTGCAGATCAAGCTTGATGCGCTCAATAATATCCAATTCTGCTGCAGCTGTTAATTGTGCCTCACGCAATATAATTGAAATATCATCAATTCCTGAAGGAGAATGTTCATAGCTTAACCCAAACTCTTCCAATATTGTAAGGAGCCTGCGTCCAAATCCAATTTCACGATTCATTAAATATTTACTTACATATATACTGCAAAACCCATGGTCACTCGCAATCCCTACAACTGGACCATTTACTTGATCCCGACTGCTGACGATCCTTGTACCGGCTGCTGAAGGATTGTTGGTATTGCGAATATGAACAGGAATCTGTTCTGAGAAAGCCGGAATTAACGCTTCATCATGCAAGACAGTAAAGCCTCCATAAGAAAGCTCCCTCATCTCTCGATAGGTAAGCTCACGAATCTCTTTAGGATTCAAAACAATTGCTGGATTCACAGAATAAACTGCATCTACGTCTGTAAAGTTTTCATAAACATCTGCCTTTACTGCTTTTGCAAGAACAGCACCTGTAACATCTGAACCACTCCGAGAGAAAGTCATGATTTCTCCATCTTCACTGTAGCCAAAGAAGCCCGGAAATACGATAATACCTCTTTTTGTTTTTAACCGTGCTAATACCTCATAAGATGATGGCAAAACCTGTGCATTTCCTGGTTCACTTGATACAATTAAACCAGCTGATTCCGGATTTATATATTCTGCCTCCAGCCCTTGTTTTTGAAAGTAACAAGCAACAAGCCATGCCATATAGTTTTCACCACAAGCTTTTATGCTTTCATAAAATTGAAATGAATCTTTGACGGTGCTCATTAAACGTTCACTGAAATCAGCTTTTATTTCGTCAAGGAGTCTTAGGGGCAGTGCAAGCTCGTTGCAAATATTTTCATAACGATTAAAGATTGCCGCTATCACCTCAGGACTGCCCTCGCCGCTTAAATGTTCTTCTGCACAATCTATTAAAAGATCAGTTACTTTTCGGTCCTCTCTGTTCCTTTTCCCAGGGGCTGAGACGACAACGATTTTCCGAGAAGGATCTTCGCAGACAATCTGATAAACTTTTTTAATCTGATCTCCTGTGGCTAAAGAGGATCCTCCGAATTTGACCACCTTCATTAAACACCTCTCCCTATCCATTAAAAATTTAATCTTAATTTTACAGCACCATTCAAAATAATCAAGAGTTTTTCCACCCTAAAAATACATTTGTTCTTCTTTGGTAAACATCATGTTTCTCTTCAATAATATTTGATGAAGGAATACAGGCTATTATTCTCGAATGTTTTATTAATAAAAATTAGATAATGATGTTTAAAATAAATTAAAATGGGTATAGAGAAGGGTATTTAATATGTTTATACACTCGAAGGGAAGTTAACGATGAGAATACTAGTGGTTGATGACAACGAAGCAAATTTATATGTCATCCAAAATATTTTAAAACGTGCGGGGTATCTTGATCTCTTAACATTTACATCAGCAGACGCAATGTTTAACTACTTTCAAGAAAGCTCTCATATTATTGGAGAAAGTTTAGCTGATGTCATCTTAATGGATATTATGATGCCTGAAATGGATGGGATTGAAGCTTGCAGACTGCTGCAGGAATCACAACGGCTAAAGGACATTCCTGTAATATTTGTAACCGCTCTCGAAGATTCCAATAAAGTCGCTGAAGCACTGGATGCTGGCGGTATGGACTATGTGATGAAACCTATAAATAAAGTTGAACTTCTTGCCAGAATACGCGTTGCCATTCGATTAAAAGAAGAAAAGGATTGGCATATGGAGCAGGAAGAAAAAATTAAAACTGAATTAGATTTGGCCACACAAGTACAAATGAGTGTCTTAAGTGAGCCATTAAATTTCGATAACCTGCTTATCAAAGCTTCATATTTACCGGCAAACAAGTTAGCTGGCGATCTTTATTACTGGAGAAAAATCGAAGAAAATCGATATGCTATTATTCAGCTTGATATGATGGGGCATGGGATCTCTGCTTCACTTGTTTGCATGTTCATTTCTTCCGTGCTTCGTGATTTGATGAGAACAGATCCTGATCCTGAGTACGTTATGCAGGAGCTAAACAAATGGATGAATGGGCTAAACAAGCATAACGGACAAATTCCCTATTATTTCACAGCTATTTATCTTGTCCTTGATACAGAAGAAAAAACGGTTCAATATGTAAATGCTGGTCATCCATCAGGCATTGCTCTTTTGGACGAAAAAGAAGTAATAGAGCTTTCAAACAATACATATGCAATCGGTTTTTTTGATGACATTGAAATCAAAAAAACTACCTTTACTTATACAGATTCATTGCAATTACTACTTGTAACAGATGGAATTGTAGAGACATTAGAAGATTCTGGAATTACTCCTTGTGATTACTTAAAAGAGACAACATCATTCCTTTGGAACTCGGCAGCCAAAATTGAACCCATCAACATGATCCTTTCAAAAGAACAGCAATTATTAGCAGATGATGATATGTGCGCCGTTCTTATTCAATCAAAATAAACATTACATACCGATTGGCAAACTACCGGTTTGCTGCTTCCATCTGTCTTTCCATACAAGCTCAGTGGTAAGAACAATAAATATTTTTAAACTTCATCTATAAAATAAAACCCGAACGAATTCAAATTCTTTTAAATAAATGAATTTGATGCATCGTTCGGGTTTTTCTATTCCAGCTTCTGTTACATCGACTATGGGAAGGAGTCTGAGCTGTTATATTGTATTCCAGCAGCCCGCGTTCCCCACCTGTCAAATTTTTCTCATCTTTTTCTTCCTTTTGCATCGCTTAAAAAGAATGTTATCTTTTTTTCATATAAAACTTTTCCTTCATATTAAAAGGTTCAAATATTTGTGTTTCAGTACGGATGGATTCCTTGCTGCCCAGTCCTAAAAATCCATTTTTTGTTAGGCTTTCATTAAATAAGTTTAGAACATGGCCTTGTAATTCCAAGTTAAAATATATCAGGACATTGCGGCAGATAATGACATGAAATTCATTAAACGACCGGTCTGTGACCAGGTTGTGCTGAGCAAATATAATCCGATCGAGTAAATGCTGGTTCAAATAAGCGGCTTCGCTATCCGCCGTGTAATACTCTGAAAAGGACTTCTTTCCGCCTGCAAGCATATAGTTTTTTGTGTACGCTTGCATTTTATGAAGAGGAATAATACCGCTCTCCGCTTTCTTTAATACTGTTTCATTCATGTCGGTCGCATAAATGTTAGTAATAGCACCAAGACCCTCCTCTTCCATTAGAATAGCCATTGAGTAGGCTTCTTCTCCTGTTGAACAGCCTGCATGCCATATTCTTATTTCCGGAAGCCCAGCAAGAAGCGGAACGACTTCTTTGCGAAAGGTTTGAAAAAAGCCCGGGTCTCTGAACATTTCTGTTACATTGATCGAGAAATCACTTAATATTTTGCGAAGCATATGTTCATCATGAATAATTCTTTCTGTTAAAAGGGTCATATTGGCAAGTCGCTCAATCCGAAGTCTATTATCAACTCTGCGTTTGATAGAAGCGCGCATATATTTTCTAAAATCATAGCCTGATAGTTTATATACTGCATGAAGCAGCAAGTCCAATTCTAATTCTTCTTTGTTCATGAATTTTTTCATTCCTCATCTTTCTCAATCAATTCTTCTAATATCCGCCTTCCAAGTGTAAAAGGAAAGAAGGCAATTCTTTAATACCCAAATTCTAAGATGAGTAAACCTTTTTATCATGTGTTTTAAAAAAGATGGCGGCCTGGTTATAGCCGCCATCTTTCCTATTGAAACCCTTCAGTGTTTCTTTAACTGTTTAGGATTCATTAAGTCTCCTGGTACTTTACTTTGCAATCCACACGCGCATGACAGATAGGAGCTGGTCTAGTTTGAGTGGTTTGCTTATATAGTCTGATGCTCCTGCTTCAATGCATTTTTCTCGGTCACCTTTCATTGCTTTTGCTGTAAGAGCAATGATTGGAACGTCATGATGCTGTTCAAGGCTGCGAATTCTTTTCATTGTTTCATAGCCATCCATTACCGGCATCATAATATCCATTAGGACAATATCTACTTGGTCTCTGGCCATTAAAGTGTCAAGGCATTGGAGGCCATTTGCTGCTGTAATAACATTCATTCCTTCTTTTTCTAACGCATTTTTCAGTGCGTAGATATTTCGATTATCGTCATCTACAACGATTACTGTTTTGTCTTTTAAGTCCTTCGCCATCTCTGCTTTTTCAACATGTTCTACATGGTCAATTGTCTTCTCGACTACTTCATGAACAGGATCATTTGATAGACTATTTTCTAATTCTAACGCTGATGCAGCTTCCTCTTCAGCTTTTAATTCCTCTATTGTAGAAGGCATTCCGCCTGGCAGGCTTGGAATCAGTAAAGCAAAGCTGCTGCCTTCTCCTTCAACGCTGTGTTCTACCTTGCAGGTACCGCCAAGCAGGTTCGCAAACTCCTTAGTAATGGATAAACCGAGACCCGTACCGCCAAATTTGCGCATGGTGGCTCCGTCAGCTTGCTGGAAAGCTTCAAAGATCATTTTCTGCTTATCAGGTGCAATTCCAATTCCCGTATCGGAAACGATAATTTTGAGCCAATTCGAGGAATGCTCTGACATAGGCAATAAAGCATATTCCTCCTGTTTCGCTTTTTCTAGCAATACAGTTACCGAGCCTTCTTCTGTAAACTTAAATGCATTTGATAGCAGGTTTTTGACAACCTGCTGCAGACGCATCTCATCGGTATGCATCAGCATCGGAATATCATCATTAGCAATCACAGAAAAATCCAGACCTTTGTGCTTCGCCATTTGCGCAAAATGAAGCTTAATACGATCGGCAAAGTCTACAATATTTACTTCTTCAAACTTAATTTCCAGCTTTCCAACTTCAACCTTTGATAGATCGAGAATATCATTTATCAAGTTTAGAAGATCT
Source organism: Cytobacillus gottheilii (assembly GCF_900166665.1). Classification (GTDB taxonomy): domain Bacteria; phylum Bacillota; class Bacilli; order Bacillales; family Cytobacillaceae; genus Cytobacillus; species Cytobacillus gottheilii_A. Next base: position 4,035,096 of record NZ_LT800494.1, read on the forward strand.
TGACCAGAAGAATGAATCACACGTGAAAATTCCTTCTGCTCATCTGTCAGCACTTGATCGGGATCTTCTTCAAGCATTTCAGATAATAATAGAATACTATTTAATGGTGTTCTTAACTCATGTGACATATTCGCAAGGAACTCCGATTTATATTTAGAACTTAAAGTTAATTCCTTCGCTTTTTCTTCGAGCTCTTCCTTTGCAGCAAGAAGTTCTTCTGACTTCAGCTCTGCATCCTTTGTGCGCTCCTCAAGCTGTTCATTAATAATGCGCAGTTCTTCTGCCTGTGTTTGCATTTCTTCAGATTGGGCCTGAAGCTCTTCAGATTGCGTCTGCAATTCTTCAGATTGTGTTTGCAGCTCTTCAGTTTGAGCCTGTGATTCTTGTAGCAAGCGAACAATTTCCATTCTGCCTGCAATATTTGTAATAGCTATTCCAAGTGTTTCAGTGACTTCCTGTATCATTTTAATTTGAGCTGCTGTAAAATGCTGTAACCCAGCAAGCTCGATTACCGCAACAACTTCATCATTCATAAGAATCGGTGCCATTACAATGCTTCTTGGCTGGAATTCACCAAAACCTGTTGAAATCATTCTATAATTGTCTGGTATATCGCGAATTTGGGTTATTTTCTTTTCAATAACCGTTTGGCCAATCAGCCCTTCGCCAGGTGCGAAAGCATCTCTTCCGGCACTATCTTTATCCCCAGCAACAGCCGCAGCACGCGTAAAGAGAACTTCATCGCCACTTTCTTTTTTGATATAGAAAATACCAAGATCTGCTCCAGCAATAGGCGTCAGTTTCTTTATAAAGTAAGACGCAAGCTCATCTACTGTTACAAATCTGCTATAAGCTCCGATAATATCCGCAGAGGTTGTTTGAATCCAATTTTGTTCCGTAATTTCCGCCGTATACTTTTTCTCTTTTTTATTGTAATCCTCTAAAGAAGTGGCCATATAGTTAAACGCCTTCGCAATCTCACCGATTTCATCCTGCGTTTCTACTTCTAAGCGGGGAATCTTAGACAATTCGTTATAATCAATATCATTAATTCCTTTTGTAATGCTATTGATGCTACTGCTTGTACTGCGGATCACCCATAATGTCACACCTACAATCAGAATAATCACAACTGAAACAGCCGAAATAATAAAAATTAGCAACTGATTATATGTATTTGTGGCGCTTTCTAGAGACTCATTCATAAGTCCTTCTTGGTGATCTTTGAAATCGACCAATAGTTGTAAAAGCCTATCCCGGTTTTCAAGTTCTGCTGTATAGATTGCCGATACCCCAGCTTCATTCCCATCATTTATTAACTGAATGATTTCCTGCTCCATCTCTAAGTAGGAGTTATAGCTGGACTGCAATTGATTAAAGATGTCCATCCCGTTTTCTGTATTAATGCTGCGTTCAAGATTAATCAAGTTGCTTTCAATTGTATGGTGACTTTCCTCCATGGAGCTTGCCAGCACCTGAGCATCCAATTCTTCACCATATGAGATAATATTAAGAAGCATTCTGTCGGCTTCATAAAATTCTTGTCTAATTTCTGTCGCTTCATTGACTTTGCTATATCGGTCTTGAACGATTTCCAGCATATTTTCTCTCATGACATTTACCATCATTAAAATGACAAACATGAGCAAAAACAAAAAAAGCGTGGTCAAACCTAAACCGATAAACTGCTTTCTCTTAAAGCTCAAAAATGCCCCTCCTATCTCTAACTTTATTCCTAATACAAATATAGCAATAAAAACGGTTTGTTACGAGTTTTTAAGTTAAAAACTTATAAAATATATAAATGCCAATTTTTTCATTGTTAAATTGATTGAACCCAAGTTTATTAGTCATAATATTTCGTCATCCGGAGGAGATTTTTACATTTCAATCTAAAAAAGCGGCTGGGACAAATCTAATATTACATTTTAGAACACGAATATTAAATGTCATGGTTTGCTTATTAAGACCGTTCCATGGCGCTGCGGACCCTCGCTTTCCGCTGAGAGGAAGATGAGCCTACTCGTCACTGCCGCTCCTACGGGGGTTCATCCCTTCCACTACAGCCCGCAGGAGTCGAGTTGCCTCCACTACATTTCACTCGTGTTTAATCAGGGTATATATTAGAATAACAAAGAAAAAACCGAATGATTAGAGAAATTCACCTCCTAACCAATCGGTTCAATGGCCGTGGTAAATACTTATGTCCCAGCCTCCATTCAAGATCCCTTTTTACTGATATGGGATTTTTTCTTGGTTGGAAGAAATCATCCATTCATATTGTCTTAATCTCAAGTCAAAAAGAGTCAATGGATCACGATAGCGCTCTGGATGCTTTCTCATTTGTTCTAAACCATGAGCAGCACCTTCTATTGCGTCCTTTGTTTCGGTTACTGCTTCCCCTAAAATATCAAATGGCTGCCTAAAAAATATATTTATATCTCTTTCTAATCCTTTTTCAAAAAGATCAAACGGCTGAATAAACCGCTCTGAAATTTGATTTGTAACTTCATAATAATCTTCATGTTCTATAAACTGTTTATATCTGTTATGAAGCATCGTTTTATTTTGCATTCCGCCAAAGAGTTTTCCTGCACTTTTCAATATAAATTGTGATGGTGAAAACTTTAAGAGAATATTCACCTGGTCAAAACGCACAGTTCCTCTTGTCATTCTGTCTGCATCTCTCGCCCAGTCTTCAAGCACTTTAAAGTCACATAGCAGCTGCAGCTTTTCTTCATTATACATATCATTAAAGCCTTCCCCTATATCATCAAGAAAGCGCTGGCTTTCAGCTAGTTCAGCTTCACTGCTGACCATCCAATCTTTAAAACGATTATGAAACTCCGGCATAACTTCCAGTTCGATAAACTGCTGGGCTTTTCGGTTCATCTCTTCATTCAATTCCACATGTATGCTGCCAAAATTACTGCTCTCTGTAATCAGCTCTGAACATTGTTTAAATATATCAGGGAGCTTAGACGTTATTTTATCCTTCATTTCATTTTTCAGCTGGCTAAATGCAGCTGTAATAGATTGCACTTTTCCCTCTTCAGTGTCCTCAAGCTGATGAATAGCGCCTTTTAATTTTGCCTGCATTTCTTCATTCCAACTGATCTGTTCGACCAATGTGTTTTCCTTCTCACTTCTTTTCTCAAGCAGGTAATTGATTGATTTCCTTATATAGTAGAGCACTTTTTTGGTGCGTTCTTCTTCAAGGCTTCTTCCGCTAACTATTTGTCGAATAAATGCTCCTAGCTCTTCCATTTGATCCTGTCCCTGATAATGCAATGAAAATGAAAAGATAGATGCACTAGGAAAACTAGTGTATATTCTTTGAGCCGCTTCCTCTGCAGAATTTCGGGTCCCAAGCTCATCCTGCAGCAAAAGAAAATGTACTGGCAAATTGGGAGCCTTATTTTGTATTATTTCCACAGCCTCAACCTCATCCTTAGAAATTGAATGACTGACATCGATTACTAGCAGTATTTGATCCGCAAAATGCAAGTATTGCTGCAAATTTTTAGTCATTATATGCTGCTGATCTTTTGCATGAATAATAGCCGTCTGCTGCTGCTGAAGAAACGGAACTGGCATTTCTACATCAATCATCATCTGTTGCAGGCCGCCTCTATATTCTCGCATTTCTTCAATTGAATTTAACGGGATCATTTTGTCATCCATTATAGCTGTAAGTTTATTTTCTTCTGAGTACTTAATCATCACGGCACTGCTTTCAAGTTCACCAGCAAAGGGAAAGGATGTGATGGCTTCCAGAAATTCAGCTGCTGAGCTTTTTCCTGCCCCGGAAACAAGCAAATGCTGTTCATCCACATTGAGCAGCTCCCGTACCATCCATTTAAAGCGTTCCCCCATAAAGACACCATTTTCAGATGCCCAGGACATAAGGCTTTCAAACAAGGCAAATGCTGATTGGAGTCCGTCTTGCGTACGTAAGGTGTAACTTAATGTTTTTTCAGCTTGATAGATTGTTTCTTCGTCTACATCTGATGGAAATAATTCTTGCCATGCCAGCACAGCTGAAGCTGCCAATAAAGCGTGCGCTGAGGATGCCATGCTTAACCAGACTTTTAACGTATTCGGCATAAGATGAGCTATTTCACGCACTAAATATTTACCAGAGATCAGCTCTTTATATGCATCATAATAATGTTCCGAGAGTCTATTCCATGTATAGTTATCAGTAGTGTTTACATGGAGCATCATGTAATTTATTTCTTTTAAAAATGCAAAACGCAGGTCTTCTTTTTGCTGATAATGAAGAAATAGAGCAGATGCCAGCTGTTCAAACCTATTTTGATCAACTTCATATAGTGCCATCATTGCTTCGTTATAATAACTAGGTTCAGTTTGCTTGGCTTTTCCATCTGCAATATACCTCTGCAGCACATCAAACCAGCTGACAGACCTGGTACGAATTGATTCATCTGCAGCTAGCTGTAATGCATTGCGCCAATCCTGATGTTTTTCAAAAAACATTCGGGCAATCTCCGTGACATCTGGATAATCTGGATCCAAGGCAACTGCTTCCTTAATGGTTTCAACTGCTAATTCAAGTTTTCCACACTGTATGTATAAGGAAAATAATTGCAGCAGCACTTCCATTTTTAAAATAGTGGAATCTGTTTCAATCGTTTTGTATATATCTTCGGCCATTGACAGTAAATCAAGCTCAAAATAGGCATCCGCCATGTTTTTTTTCGCCCAAGGCTCTAGCTCATTATTGATATTTTCCCATTTAAAAATGGCTGCCTCATAATCTTTATGAAGAAAGTAGAGTTCACCTTGTGCAAACCGAATTTGCGCTAAATCGGGAACCTCACTGCTTTGCTCTTCCATATACACTTCACCAAGAACCTTCAGCGGGTGTACTCCGTCATGACCATCCATAAATATCTCATAATATACTTTTTTCATTAATTGCTTTTCCAAGTGTTCATCAACCTCCGCTATACATCTTTTTACGCACGGACTCATGTATCATATATATCTTGTATTCTATCAAAGAAATGACAAAGATAAATGTCATTTCCCTATCAATTCAAAGACAATCTTATTAAGAAAAGCTGAAGCGCCTTGCTCAGATTAAAGAACGCTGACTAAAATCGCCACGTCCTGTGGCAACGTCTGCACAACCCACATCCTGTGGGCCCCAAGCTTAAAGACAAGATGGCAAGAAGGTTGTTCTTTACCTTCTGGACAGATTGGCTTAAGACCTCGAGGGGCTAGGCGCTGCAGCTAGACATGAAGAAAAGCGGAAGGCGCTTGCTCAGGGGCGACACCTCGAGCCCCTAGCGCCTGCAGCTAGACACTTCCCTAACCATAAACCTATACTTTAAAATGGAAGATTCTTTTGTAAGACAGGTTCTAGGAATATATCATTATCATATGATTAAAAGTAAGAAAAAGTATTCTATTAATTTAAAATACCCAAGTATTGCCCTGCAAGTTATGTAAAAAATGCCTTATTATAAAAGAACGCATAGTATTTTCTTTTACCACTGTCTTTACTCATTAAAACGTTTGAGAGGATCGAAGAAGCGGTATAAATCATATATATCATACTCACTTTGTTCCTGAATTACGACAGTTCGGATGATTTTACGTACCTTTTTCCCAACAGAAAATATGATAAATGAAACTTTTATCATACAAAGACGTCTATATCATATAGCTCAAAATTATGAATAAGGAGTTAACTAACATGAAGAATTCAAAAAAATGGCTGTCTGCATTTGCAGCCCTATCTCTTGCTTTTAGCATAAATGGAACAGCTTTTGCGGCAAACGGAAATGAAAAAGAGAGCATTAATGAAAAGTTTGGCCTGCCTATCGCCGTTTATGGTGAAGCCTTAACTGCTGCTCAAAAAGAAGAAACACGCAGCCTGCTAAACATTAATGACCCTGAAATGGTGGAAGAAATTACGGTAACAGCTGAGGACATCGTTTATTATATTAAAGGAGATCCTCACTCTAATATGTATTCTTCGGCTAAAATTACACGCAAGGAAACGGGCGAAGGTGTCGTCATTAATCAAGTGACACCAGAGAATATTACTGAAGTTTCCGATGAAATGTATGCAAATGCTCTTTTAACAGCTGGCATTGAAGATGCAGTTGTAGATATTGCCTCCCCAGTTAAAGTAAGCGGACATTCTGCATTAGTTGGAATTTACAAAGCATATGATCAAGGTGAGGGCACTGCTCTTAATCAGGATCGTACCGAAGTTGCTAACGAAGAACTCAGTATTGCCACAAAGCTAGCTGGTCAAGAAGGAATGGATCAGGATAAAGTATCTGAGCTTCTGACAGAAATAAAGACCGCTATCGCTGAACAAAACCCGGCGACAAAAGAAGATATTCAGCAAATCATCGACGAACAGCTAAAGACACTTGAAGTATCATTAAGCGAAGAAGATCGACAGCTTCTGGTCGACTTGTTTGAAAGAATGCGTGAACTGAACATCAATTTTGATAATGTTAAAAGCCAGCTCGAGGACTTAGCCAATGATGTAAAAACGAAAATTGAAGAAGCAGTTGGAGACAAAGGATTCCTTCAAGCGGTGTCTGACTTCTTTAAGAACCTTATTGATTCAATAAAAAGCATTTTTTCATAAAGCACGGACAAACATTGCCTGGGGACTTTTTTCTCCAGGCTTCTTTGTCTATAATAAGGAAAGGAAAAGGTCCTATGTGATTCGGAGGACGGCGAACCCCTGATTCGTTATAATATTGTACAGTGAGAAAGCCACATTGAAATAGAAAGCCAAAAATAAAAATGGCTGAATGCTTTATTTCTTGCGATATAATCATTAAAATATGGATAACTACTTAAATAGAGAGGCTGATCCGAGTTTGGAACATAATTCAAATTTTATTCGAACCATTATAAAAGGAGACCTTGAATCCGGGAAACACAATAAAGTGATTACTCGTTTCCCTCCTGAGCCTAATGGCTACTTACATATCGGTCATGCAAAATCAATTATTATTAATTTTGGATTGGCAGATGACTTTAACGGAAAGACCAATTTACGCTTTGATGATACCAATCCGCTGAAAGAAGATCAGGAATATGTCGATGCTATTCAAGAAGATGTCAAATGGCTTGGCTATGAGTGGGACGACCTCCGATATGCATCTGATTACTTTGATGAAATGTATCAGCGCGCCGTTCTATTGATTAATAAAGGCAAAGCGTACGTAGATGACTTGAACCAAGAACAAATTCGTGAGTACCGCGGAACTTTGACAGAGCCTGGAAAAGAAAGCCCTTATCGAAATCGTTCGGTTGAAGAAAACTTATCATTATTTGAGCAGATGAAAAACGGAGAGTTCCAAAACGGTGAAAAAGTGCTTCGCGCGAAAATTGATATGACTTCACCTAACTTAAACATGCGAGATCCTGTCATTTATCGGATTTCACATGCTACCCATCATAACACAGGCGATCAATGGTGCATCTATCCGATGTATGCTTTTGCACATCCCTTGGAGGATGCAATCGAAGATGTCACGCACTCACTTTGTACAACAGAATTTGAGGATCAGCGTCCATTATATAATTGGGTGGTACAAGAATGCGAAATGGAAAGCCAGCCTCAGCAAATTGAATTTGGCCGTTTGAACTTAACCAACACGGTTATGAGTAAACGGAAGCTAAAGCTTCTTGTTGACGAAGGAATTACCGATGGCTGGGATGATCCCCGTATGCCGACGATCTCCGGTTTAAGAAGAAAAGGCTTTACACCTGAAGCTATCAGAGAGTTTGTCAAAGAAACCGGCGTGTCCAAAGGCAGCGGTGCGGTAGATGAGGCAATGCTGGAGCATTATGTGCGTGAGGATTTGAAATTAAAGTCTCCTCGTACGATGGGTGTGCTTCGTCCATTGAAGGTTGTTATTACAAACTACCCTGAAGGCGAAAGTGAAATGCTTGAAGCGGAAATCAATCCTGAAAATCCTGAAATGGGCATGCGCCAAGTTCCATTTTCACGAGAAATATACATTGAACAGGATGACTTTATGGAGGATCCTCCGAAAAAGTACTTCCGTCTCTTCCCTGGCAATGAAGTGCGCTTAAAGCATGCGTATTTTATTAAATGCCATGACGTCATTAAGGATGACGAGGGGAATGTCGTTGAGATCCATTGCACATATGATCCTGAAACGAAAAGCGGAACTGGCTTTACAGGCCGTAAAGTAAAAGGCACAATACATTGGGTCGATGCAAACAGTGCGATCCCTGCAGAATTTCGTTTGTACGAGCCGCTTGTTCTCGACGAAGTGATGAAAGCAGCTGAAGAAGAAGGCGAAGATAAAACGTTCCTTGATTATATTAATCCAAATTCAATTGAGATTATTAAAGGATATATTGAACCAAATATGGAAAATGTTCAGCACCAGGACAAATTCCAATTCTTCCGCCACGGCTACTTCAATGTTGATCCAAAACATTCGGAGCCAGGAAACATTGTGTTTAACAGAATTGTTTCACTGAAGAGTTCATTTAAGTTAAAATAACTGCAATTAAAAAGAAGGTAATCCCCTGATACTGCCGAGGGGTTACCTTCTTTTTTTATACGTTCAAAAGCAGTGTGGTGATAATTCAATGCAGCCGCTGAATGGATGAAGTTCTCTTATGACCAGCCATAATTCCTATTATCCCAGTCTTTTTTCGGCAGCCCTGAGACAAAAGGGTTGCCTTTTACATAATATCGAAGCAGTGCCGATGTCCATATTCCTTTATTTGGAATACCAATACGAGCGGTCTCAACGATTTCCAATGGTGTTTTACTATCTGCCTCATGAATTAATAATTCGCAAGACCCGATATTCTGACCGTCTAATGCTTTTGTAATCTCTATAGCTTTTGTTAGTTTCCCCGGACCATTACTGACTTGTACACCGGTATGATTTCTATTTCGCTCCATTAGTTCTATTCCCTCTGCCGGTTCAATCGCTCTTATTAAAACAGCCTGGGGATCATCTTCTTCTTTTGTCACAATGTTTAACATATGGTGAGTATGCATGGTGTATATGTAGATCGTACCGCCTATTTGGTACATAGAGTTTACTTTCGGCGTACGCCTTCCGTTAAAGGTGTGGCATGCCTCATCACTAACACCTATATACGCTTCCGTTTCTGTAATATAACCGCTGTAGACCTTTGTTCCAATTCTATGAATAAGTTTTTTGCCGAGCAGCTTTTTTGCCACTTCTTCTGTGGAACTATTTACAAAATCAATCATAGAATCCACCTTTCGCATCCTTTTAGACTTAGTATTCCTTTTTTGGTCTTCAATTAAGCTATTTTGGTTCGTTTATTTGTTTAAATACGTGGAGTATCCTCTTTTATATTCGGTTTCCTATCAAAATTTATGATCATCCTATCAAACTATTTCTGTTTCCTATCAAACTCCCTCGATTTCCTATCAAACTATTTCTGTTTCCTATCAAACTCCCTCGATTTCCTATCAAATTTTCCGATTTTCCTATCAAACTTCTTCCTTTACCTATCAAATGCCTTCTTTTAACCATTCTTAAGGTCACTTCTCCTTTAATAAGCAAATGAAAAAAACGGATGCGATTAATTCGCACCCGTCTACATTAGTTATTCATAAAACGCTCTGGAAAATCACTCATAATAACTTCAACGCCAGCTTCAAGAAGCGGATTTTGCTCGTGCGGATCATTTACCGTATATACCCGCAATGGAAAGCCCCTGTCTAGAGCCTGCTGGCCAAACGGAGACAGAGCAAACTCCGGCTGGCAATGGATTGCGTTAGCACCGATTTTTTTGGCCATTTCAACCGCATTTTCTGGAATCCCTATAATTAAATAGCCGATATCGATTGTTTTATGAAGTGAGCGAACTTTTTTTAAACTTTCAGGATTAAAAGATGAAATGATGATCCGCTCTTCCAATTTATACTGCTCTATTAACTTGAGAACCTTTTCTTCCATTCCTTCATAGCGCAGCTGATCATTTTTTAGCTCAATATTAATAACCAATTCATTGCCGGGCATACTAGCCCAGTCAAACACGTTTTTTAATGTTGGAATGGATGAGCCCTTAAACTTTGATGAAAACCAGCTTCCTGCATCAAATCTTTTTAACTGATCGTATGAAAAGTCTTGAATATAGCCGATTCCGTCAGTTGTTCGATCAATCTGCTCATCATGTATAACTGCAAGCTCGCCATCCTTTGTGAGCTGGACATCCAATTCTATCCCTGCAGCCCCTGATTGCAATGCAGCTTCAAAAGCCTCCATTGTATTTTCAGGATAATCACCACTTACACCACGATGGGCAAAAATAGAAGCTTGCTTAGTCACATGAATTTCCTCCCTGTCATCGGCATGACTGCTTTTATTTAATGCATCTGTATTTATGTTATTAGATTTATTTTTATTAATTCCCGCTTTTTTTGGCAGCAGCCTCCAAAGCCTGGTTTGTTTCCTCTACAGCACGGTCAAGAGCTTCTTTTGGATCCACACCTTGATATAAACTCTCCATCGCACTTACGACCTTTTGACGTGCTTCTGGGAATACTGAGATCAAGGCACCTTGTGTAGCAGTAGATGGTTTCGTATCTTTCAGCTGATCAACAGTTACTTTTAATTGAGGATACTTTTCCCACTCTTCCTGAACGATAGCCTCTTCATATGCCGCTGGGTTAATGGCAAAATAACCAGACTGCAAATGCCACTCAGCCTGTACTTCTGGAGTTGTTACATACTTCATAAACTCCCATGCAGCCTTCTGCTTTTCTTCTTCAATATCGCTTGTCATCCAAAGCGATGCGCCGCCAATAATAACCCCTTGACGATCAGCTTCATCCGGCACAGGCAAGTAAGAAGCACCAACTTCAAATGGAGAGTTATCGACCATTGCTCTAATACCCGCTGATGAATCAATGTACATCGCAATTTTTCCAGATTGGAAAGCAGCACGCATATCGTCCCAAACCTGTCCTGTATTGTAGAAAGTACCCTCATTATACATGTCACTGATTAATTCAAAAACCTTTAAGCCTTCTTCACTGTTAAACACCGCTTCTGTTGCATTCCCAGCACGTCCGTTATCTTCGTTTACAAACAAACCGCCTTGTGCAGCCAGAAGTTCTTCAAAAAACCAGCCATAATTCAAGATAGAGAAACCGACCTGGTCGCCATTCGTTAATTTCTTTGCTGCATCCTTTAACTCATCGTATGTAGCAGGAGCCTTTTCTGGATCAAGTCCAGCTTCCTTAAAAGCATCTTTGTTGTAGACTAACACAGGTGTTGATGAGTTAAACGGCATTGAATATTGTACGCCATCTACTGCATAGTAGTTTGTAATATTTTCTTCCCATTGAGAAGTATCATAGCCTTCTTCATCAATAAATTTTTGTACAGGCTGTATTTTACCAGAGTCTATCATATATTTTGTTCCTACTTCAAAAGTCTGCATAATGGTTGGCGCATCTTCTGTACCCGCAACAGTATTAAACTTTGTGATTGCCTCTTCGTATGTGCCTTGGAAAACAGGTTTTACTTCAATTTCTTCTTGAGAAGCATTAAAATCATCTGCTATTTTCTGAACAGCGCCTTCAAGTTCACCACTCATAGCATGCCAGAAAACAACCTCTGTTTTCTCTTCAGTTCCTGTTTCCGCTTCTGTCTCACCCTCAGCTTCTGCTTCATTGCCTGCAGATTCGCCAGAGCATGCAGAAATCACCATTGTAATTGCCAGTAAAAGCATAAATAACCATCTTTTTTTCATTTTAAAAACTCCTATCTTAATAGTTTTATATTAAAATCTGATTACTTTAAAGCTCCCTTTGTTAACCCTTCCTGCAATCTTTTTTGTCCAAGGAATAAAAGCAATAATGTCGGTAAAATTACCATTACTACTCCAGCCATCACCACCCCCCATTCAGTTGAAATTTCTTGAGATTGCATTTGCTTCAAGCCAATTTGCACGGTGCGCACTTGCTCATCGTTTGTAACGAGCAATGGCCACAAATACATATTCCATGCCGTTAGGAAGCAATACATCCCAAGTGTCACCAGGCTCGTCTTTGAAACAGGCATTACAACTGAACGAAAAAAGCGGAAATTGCTGATCCCCGCCACCTGGGAGGCTTCATAAAGCTCTTTTGGAATCGTTTTAAACTGCTGTCTCAGCAGAAATGTTCCAAATGCCATTGCAAAGAATGGAACCGTCAGACCCGTGTAGCTATTGAGCCAGCCGAGCATTTGAACTGTCTGGAAGTTAGGCACCATCGTTGCTTCCCAAGGAATCATCATGGTTGAAATAAAGATAAAAAACAAAAGATTACGCCCTTTAAAAGGGATAAATACAAAGGCAAACGCTGCTAAACTGGAAATAATGACCTGACCCAGCATAATAAGAAATGAAACAATCAAGCTATTAAACAAGTAAGTTAACAGCGGCACTTTCTCAAATGCGTTAATATAATTAGCAAATGTAAATTCTTCTGGCCACAATTTCCCTTGCAGCACTTCTCCGCCTTGCATAAAGCTAATTAGAAAGGCATAGACAATTGGGAAGAACATAATGGCAGCAGCAATCAGAAGCAAAACATAGGTGAAAAGCTTTTGGCCCCATCTCATTGGTAATGCACCTTCCTCTCACCTAGCTTAAATTGGATTAAAGTGACAATCAGAATACCGAAAAAGAGCAAAACTGCCTGGGCGCTTGCAGAGCCCACATTGTAATTGATAAACGCATCCTTATAAATCGCGTACACAATTACATTAGTCGTTTCCATCGGTCCGCCCTTTGTTAAAATATCAATCTGTCCAAACGTTTGAAATGCATTAATCATTGATACCGTAATAACAAAAAACAGTGTAGGTGAAAGCATTGGCAAAGTTATTGTTCTCAATGAATAAAACCGGCTGACACCTGCAATTTTCGCACTTTCATAAAGCTGGCTATCAATATTCTGCAAACCGCCCAGCAGAATCATAAAGGTGAAGCCCGTATTCATCCAGATGGTCGCAATGGAAACGGAAATTAACGCCCAACTTGGATCAAGCAGCCATTGAATTTCCGACAATCCCAGCCAGTTAAGAAAGCGGTTTGCGATCCCAATTGCTGGATTATACATAAACATCCAAATGACAGAAGATGCCGCTACACTCATCCCCATTGTCGATGAAAAGATAGTCCTGAAAAATCCAATGCCGCGAAGCTTTTCATTGGCTAACAAAGCCAAAGCTAATGCTAAAATAATTCCTGGCGGCACGGTGTAGAGCACAAACAATAAGGTAGCTTTCATACTCGTCATAAAGCTGGTTGAGGTAAACAATTGCACAAAATGATCGAAACCAGCAAATGAAAGTGGCACACCTTGAGCATCAGAGTAAAAAAAGCTTAAGTACAAAGTCTTCATTAATGGATAAAATAAAAACACCGTAAATAACAAAATGGAAGGCAATAAATAGAGAAGCCCTTCAAAAAGCGAAGCAAATCTCCATGAATTTTCTAGTCTTTTCCTTTTCTTCACTAATGATTGTGTTTCCGGCTGCGCCTGGGGAAGACTCATAATACAACCTCCAGCACTTTTTTGGAGTGTGTTTCCTCCAATCGTTCTCCTGTAACAGCATCAAATAATTCAAGTTTGCCTGTATCAACAGAAACCTGGAGGGTTTCACCTATTTCAGCGCTCCATTGACCGGGCCACTTAGCAATCCATTGCTTAGTGCCTTCTATTTCAAAAGAAATTAGAGTCTCCGTTCCAAGCACTTCAACATTGGCCACTTTAACTTCTGCAGTAGGAAGCAACTCATTAGCAGGCAATATGGCTTCTGGTCTTATACCTATAATCACTTCTCCATCCTGATAACCATTGACCAGTACGTCCCATTTTTTTGCGATCTGCAGCTTACCTTCATTTAATTTTGCAGCGGTTAAGTTCATTGGCGGTGCTCCAATAAAAGACGCAACAAATGTATTTTGCGGTTTATTATAAATTTCGAGCGGCTTCCCAACTTGCTGTACCTCGCCGTGATTTAAGATCATCATCCGATCAGCCATTGTCATAGCTTCTGTCTGATCATGAGTAACATAGATCATAGTAATGCCGAGCTTCCGCTGAATTTGCCGAATTTCTGACCGCATTTTCGCACGTAGCTTTGCATCTAAATTGGAAAGCGGCTCGTCCATCAGACAAATAGGAGAATGTGTCACAATGGCTCTTGCTAAGGCAACGCGCTGCCTTTGTCCACCTGATAGCTCCTTCGGTTTACGCTTCAAATACTCTGATAAACCCAGCATTTCTGCTGCTTCCTTACAGCGTTTGCTTTGTTCTGATTTGGCTATTTTTTTCACATGCAAGCCGAACATAATATTCTGCTCTACTGTTAAATGTGGAAATAGAGCATAGTTTTGAAAGACCATTGATAAATCTCTTTCACTCGGCCGCAGTCTATTTGCTGTTTCTGTGCCAATGAGCAGCTCTCCTCCTGATACCTCTTCAAGACCGGCAATTATACGCAGCATTGTACTTTTCCCACACCCGGAAGGTCCAACTAAAACAAAAAATTCTCCAGGTTCGATTGCTGCATTAATCCCTTTTAGCACTTCAGGATTTTGACCATAGGACTTTCGAATATCCTTTAGCTGTACTGCTTTCATGAAAGCACCACCTTTTCTTCTGATTTATAAACCCTCCATAACTGCTGTTTACCTGTAGAGGCTGCCATTGCTCCGCTTTCAATTGCATCTTGGATTTGACTTTTATAATGGATAAGCCCGCCTGTAATAATCGGAATATCTGTTTCCTTCTTTATATTTTTCACGATTCCAGGGAGGAGTCCCGGCATAATTTCCAATGCATCTGGCTGGATCTCCCGGCTTACTTTTAAACCGTTTTCGACTGCCTCCGAATCAATAAGAAACAACCTTTGAATAGCAATCAATCCTTCTTGCTTGGCGATTTTAATCAAAGATGGTTTTGTTGCTACAATCCCTGTCGGTTTAATGAATTTTGAAATAAAACGCAGGCCTTCCTTATCCTGACTAATGCCAGGGATTTTTTCTAAATGGAGAAAAACGAGTCTGTTATGCTTTTTAAGCAAGTCAACATATCTCTTAATGACACTGATGTTTCCCATTAACAAAAATGCTGTATGAATATCAGTAGTTAAAAAGTAATCCAATGATTTTGGATCCTTAATAGCCGCAATTACCCTCTCTTCTTTCATGTTCCTTAGAAATTGCTGTTTTTGTTCCATCATATTCATCCCCCGCGGCAATTTAGTTTCGGCAGGATAGACCTAACACTTTGAAAAAAGCCATAAAAACATATGGAGTAATGGGTATCATCCTCCATGTTTTTATGGCTTCTCATATTCATAACCGGTCTATTCACTTGTCATTCACAAGGCTCATTCTAAACTGTGAATGTGAAGAGCATGTTAAAAATTCAGTATATTTTTGTAAATTCAAAATCATTACCCCTTGTGATTTCCATCCATTATAAAATTACCTTATAATGATGATAAGAATATATGAATCTAAAAAGGTACAAATCTTACATATGAAGACAAAGGGGAGAACAATGAATGGGTGTACGTCTCAGAAAAGGACAAAAAGTAGATCTTACGAAATCAAATCCAGGCTTACAAGTGGTTGTCGCAGGTTTAGGCTGGGATGTAAGCGGCGGTTCGGCAAACTATGATCTTGATGCTTCTGCTTTTCTAACAAATGCTGCAGGCAAGGTCCAGAGTGATCTCGATTTTGTATTTTATAATAATCCGACTGGCGGCAATGGATCTGTAATATACACTGGTGATAACCGGACTGGTGCGGGTCATCAGGATGATGAGCAAATTAAAATTGACCTGAATCAAGTTCCGGCATCGATTGAAAAAATTTCTTTTGCTATTACGATTCATGACG
The DNA here is from genome assembly GCF_900166665.1 of Cytobacillus gottheilii. Classification (GTDB taxonomy): domain Bacteria; phylum Bacillota; class Bacilli; order Bacillales; family Cytobacillaceae; genus Cytobacillus; species Cytobacillus gottheilii_A. The sequence goes on from NZ_LT800494.1 coordinate 4,051,029, forward strand.
CCCAAATGAAGGGGCAAAATTTTGGACAAATTCAAAACGCATATGTAAGGATTTTTAATGCTTTTACAAATGAAGAATTACTGCGTTTTGATCTTGGCCGAGAATTCACTGTAGAAACGGCAATCGTAGCTGCTGAGTTATACCGACATAATGGAGAATGGAAGTTTAATGCAACTGGAGCAGGCTTCCAAGGTGGACTTGCTGCTTTGTGCCGCAATTTTGGTATAGATGTGGACGATGAGCCGGCACCTGCACAGCCACAGGTAGGTAATTTTCAGCCGTCCTTCCAGGCTCCGCCAGCACAGCCATCTTATCAGCAGCCGTCCTATCAGCAGAACACATATAACCAACAGCCATCCTACCAGAGTCAAAGTCAGCCATCTTTCGGACAGGCAAACTATAACAGCAATCCGTACAATCAGCAGCCGTCCCACTCACAGCAGGGTTACGGATCTGCAACACAGCCGACACAACATCTTCAGCCTTCATCTAATTATGGTGATAATGTCAGCTGTACCCGCTGCGGCTCAACAAATGTAAGAACTGGTGAAAAAGGGTTCGGTCTTGGAAAAGCAGCCATTGGCGGACTAATCTTGGGACCGATTGGTTTACTTGGAGGTTTTATCGGAAAAAATCAGCTAAAGTTCTCCTGTAACCAGTGCGGCAATAATTGGTCTCCAAATCAAACCGATTATGCGCAGTGGGCGAATGATCAAAAGAACAAAGCTCAGGCTTTATTTGCCCGTTATAAAAGTCAGGATGTTCTAGATGCAGTTGTTGCCTCTTGTGCCCTTGTTGGCATGGCAGATGGTCGCTTAGATCCAAGTGAACGTCAAAAAATGATGGAATTTATTCATCAAAGCCAAGAGTTAAAGGTTTTTGAAACCAATAAGGTTGTTCAGCAATTTAACATGTTCGTGCAAAAAATTGAAATGGATCCGATTATCGGCCGCGCAGAGGCATTTAAGGCTGTTGGGCGTGTACGGTCGAAACCTGAAATTGCCCGCTTGGTAGCCCGCTACTGCATTGCGATCGGCTATGCAGACGGTCACTTCGATCCAAATGAAAAGCAGGCTGTCACTGAAATTTGCATGGAACTTGGCTTAAATCCACATGAATTTCTATCATAAAAAATAGATCTTCTGCGGCTGCAGCAAATTCAGCTCATATTATCAAGCAGCTGTACTAAAAAAGAACATAACTTATCCGATTTAAGGCTCTGTGAACCCGCAGAGCCTTTTTGGTTTCTTTTCATCTAAATGAATAGTTCTTATTCATTGAGGGTAAACTCCCTTAAATGATATGTGGCAAAGGAGCTGAGTTAGATGCACGAAAATTCATCAACCGAACGATATATGCCTGTTACCTCCTCAACAAGCGGAATGATACAAAATGCTGCTGATGGTGTATATGCTTTTACCGTTCAGATTGTCAATGTATGTTTTGTTGTGACAAATGCAGCTGACGGAGATTGGGTATTAGTTGATGCTGGGATGCCTAAATCGGAAGAAAAAATTATTGATGCAGCAGAGGAGCTTTTTGGAAAAGGAGCCAAACCAAAAGCCATTATTTTAACACACGGACATTTTGATCATGTAGGTGCCATCATAGACCTCGTAGAGAAATGGAGTGTGCCTGTATATGCACACGAATTGGAGCTTCCCTACTTAACAGGACAGCAGAATTATCCTGAGCCAGATTCTTCAGTTGAAGGTGGCTTAATCGCTAAAATGTCCCCATTATTCCCCCATGAAGGAATCAATATTGGCTCACATGTTCATTCACTGCCAGCAGACGGTACAGTTCCTTTAATGTCGGAATGGAAATGGATTCATACTCCAGGACATACACCGGGACATATTTCTTTATTCCGCGAAAACGATAAAACGTTAATTGTGGGAGACGCATTTGTAACAGTTAAACAAGAATCACTTTACAAAGTATTGACACAGGAGCAGGAAATCAGCGGTCCGCCTAAATACTTAACAACTGACTGGGACGCTGCTCGTTCGTCTGTAGAAACACTGCAGAAACTGGATCCGTATGTTGCCATTACAGGTCATGGCATCCCAATGGCGGCAGCTGAATTGGAAGAAAACTTGCTGAAGCTCGTCCAAGACTTTGACTCCATCGCCATTCCAGAGCATGGGAAATATGTGGATGAATAACAAGTTTGATGTTGGATCATAAGTATTCAACACACCATAGAACAGAATGATTAGAAAGTGACTTTTTTAATCATCCTGTTTTTTATTTTTTTATAAACTTGAGTGAAAGAAATGGAGCGGAGGACCCTCGACTCCTGTGGGCAATAGAGGAAAGGGTGAGACCCCGCAGGAGCCTGCGACGAGGAGGCTCAGCTTCCTCCCCAAGGAAAGCGAGGGTCCGCAGCGCAGGTGGAACTGGCTTGTTTAAACAGCTAAAACTATGACATTTGTATATTTGAAATCTTATTATTGTTTTTTCCAGCCATTTTTTAATACAAAAAAAAGTTTATCTTTATTCAAAAAAGGAACAGTAATACAAACATCATTGTTAGGAGAGGTTCCTTTATGTTTTTAGATGGCTTTATTAACCAAAAGGTCCAAGTGAAATTTAAGAACTTGCCTGACTATTTAACAGGACCTGTCACAGGCATTTATGAACCAGATGAATGGTACTTGGTCAAACTTGTGAAAACAGAGAGCATGGGGATTTGGGTTGAAAATCCTTGTTACAAACGTACAAAGATCAAAGAAGAAGATGGAACAGATATACCAAAAGTAAAGCAAAAAGAAGAGGAATGCACAACAAACCTATTAATCCGCTGGGAATATGTTAGTTCAGTCATTACCTTTCCGAATGATGCTTCCCTAGGAGCAGATAAGCAGGCAAGGTTAATCGGATTTGAAATAAAGTAAGTGCTCGTTCAGATCAAACGGAAACTTTTTCCGTTTTTTTCTTTTGCCCTTTTCTCCTCCCCATATGTGAAACTTATCAAATCCCATCGCCTTAAAACTTTGAATTTTTGTTCATCTCAAAATTTTGCTATGATTATAAGAAAAAGCACAGGAGGTTTTTACATTGACGAAACGAAAAATGATCATTACCCATTCCATAAATGATTCATTTATTCAAAAAATACAGGAAACTGTACCAGACTGGGAATTAATCGTTGGGAAAGAACCTCATATTTGGCAGGAACATTTACAGGACGCCGAAATAATTGCAGGCTGGAAAAAGGGGCTCTCTGAATTACTGGAGGATGACAGTCTTAAACTGAAGTGGATCCAATCATGGAGTGCTGGTGTCAATTACATGCCTCTCTCTTCCCTTTCTTCACATGATATTAAACTGACAAGTGCTGCTGGCGTACATGCCTATCCTATTTCTGAAACAATCTTTGCCCTTATGCTTGCTCTCACTCGAAAAATTGACCAGTATGTGAAAAATCAGCAGCAAAAAAAATGGCATCATGCTGATATTAACCTTGAAATCCATGGAAAAACAATCGGTATTTTTGGATTTGGTGCAATCGGAAAGGAAACAGCCAAAATTGCGAAAGCATTCGGCATGCATGTTATTGGCGTCCGTTTCTCCGGCAAATCAGATCCGTATGCAGATGAAATGTATACAACTGCAGAATTAGATGAAATACTTCCAAAATGTGATTACATAGCCGTTACTTTACCTCTTACCAAAGAAACAAAACAGCTTTTTGGTGCGAAGCAATTCTCGCTGATGAAACCATCATCCTTCTTTATCAATATTGGGCGAGGTGAAATTGCTGACGAACAGGCGCTCATTGATGCACTTAAAGATCAGAAAATCGCTGGAGCTGGTCTGGATGTATTTGAAAAAGAACCTCTAGATGAAAACAGCCCATTATGGGAGCTGGAAAATGTCATTATTACACCGCACACGGCCGGCTCAACCGAACATTATGATCAGCGCCTGATAGAGGATATCTTTATCCCGAATTTAAGACAATACCTTGCTGGCGAAGACCCATCTATTAACTTAGTAGATTATAAAAAAGGGTATTAAATCATTTTATATTTATATAAAAAACGAGATTCCCACATAGAGGAGATCTCGTTTTTTTGGCTTCTACATCGTTTGAGCCTTATGCTTTCGCTTGGAAAGGATTTGTTCTAATGCACCTGATCCAAAGAGAACGCCGCTGACAATTAAAACTAAGCCCAGGAGATGAGATACTGTAATCACTTCACCTAAAAATAAAGCTGATCCTGCAAGCGCAAAGAACGTATTTAAGTTTAAGAAAATAGATGCTTCTGCAGGTCCGACCCTGCTGATAGATGCGTTATACACCATATGCCCCACACCGGTAGCAAGAATAGCAGAAACAAAGAATAATAGCCAAACAGATCCGGGAGCATTCGTAAGTTCAGCAAGTCCCCTTGGCTCGACAATAAGACTGATGACAAATAAAATGACCGCCCCCCATACAAGCATATAACCTGTTAAAAGACGAGCGTCCATAGTCTTTGACGCCTTACTTATTAATATAAAACTGAGCGCCTGTGCCAATATAGACAGAAACACATAGAAGTCACCCATTGATAAGCTGGAGACTCCCTCACCGCCTGACAAAACAATAAATGTTACACCTGTGCCTCCAAGCAAAAATCCGAACACTTGGATAAAGGTGGGACGATTTTTCAAAATGACTGTTGAGAAAATGGCCGTCAATAATGGTCCTGCTCCTAAAATAAGGCCTCCATTCGTAGCGGAAGTTTCTGTTAAACCGATCGATAAAAAAGCATGATGTGCGACAACATTTAACAGGCCGGCAAACAGAATGTAGATTAGTTCTTTTCGACTTGGGCTTCTGAGTTTTTTTAAGAGAAATAAGATCAAAAATACTGTGATGCCTGCTGTTAGAATCCTTAATGACGTAATTGTAATCGGGGAAAAGTTTCCGACCAATACTTTGATAATGGAGACGTTAAATCCCCAAATTGCCATCACACATGTAAGCATTAAAAACGTTGGCAAGTTCTTCAACTATAATCCTTCTCTCCTATAAATTTACTTCTTATCTTACCATAGTACAGAACCAGTTAAGCAATCAAATTTTTTATGAAAACTCGTTGCCGTAAAGAATAGATAGAGGTATTGTAAAAGAAATACTAGAAACGGAGTTTTAACATGATTCAGTTACAGTTTCAATTGTCAAATTATTGCGTTAATAAGGAAGATCAGCACATTCACTTGCTCCGCAAGGAATTTTACTTATTACAATTTCTATATGACCATGCTAATCAGCCATTTACAAGAGAACAGCTGCTCGATGCTGTATGGCCAATGGAAATGCCTTCTGACAGGACAGTGGATGATCATATCTATCGCCTGCGAAAAAAACTAAAACCTTGGGAAAATGATCTAAAAATCGAAACGATAAAAGGCTTTGGCTACCTGCTCAATTGTAAAAAAACTGAAAACACCTTTGCTCTAAGCAATGATGAAGATTTTCAAATGTTATCTCAGCGGCTGCTAAGTTTATATCACTTATACGGACATGGAGAAGCAATTGAAAAAATCATTCAGCAATCAGAACTGGGAATTGCCATCCCATCACATTTTCAAAAAATTATTGCTTTTATGAAGGGCGACATTTGGAGCCTTATTGATGATCATTCAAACATAGACGATAACCTTTATTTTCTTATCAATATATTTCAAACATTATCCCATGATTACCAAAGAACACTGCTTTATAATAAAACGGCTATTCAAAAAAATATGTTCTCAGGCAGCACCATGCTTGAAGCAAAAACTCTTGGCCTGCTCACTGCTTATATCATGAGCAAAGACTTTACAGCAGCCAAACTTCATATAGAAAAAATTCCTGGGATTGAACCAAAGATTAAAGATCCAGAGCATGGGTATTTTCCTTTTCTCATGACCATGCAATTAACGATCGCTATTTGTGAAGATAACAAACAAGATATTAAGAGATTGATTTCTATCCTGGAGCGTTTTTTCGAGGATCGGCCGTATAAAAGAGAATTGGGCATTTTCAACATTCTGGAGGGCAGCTATCTTATTAAATCTGGACATATAGAGAAGGGCCGGTTAAAAGTCGAAAATGGATTTGACATTATTAAACAGAGTCATTTCACCTCACATCTTTACTATGCAACAGATATTGCGATTTTCCTTCTTCAAAATTTTGTGCATGATCCGCCGCTTTATAAACAAATCTTGCATATGCGTTCCTTGCTTATTCCCGAGCAGCAGGCAGAAGAGGCTGTTGTCTCCTTAAAAAAAATTCTTGATAAGAAAATCGGTGAGCGATGATATTCCTCTGACATACCACCTCTATAGTTGAGATAGAAATCTCAATGAGAAAGGTGATAGGATGTCAGAAAAAAACAAAGCAAATAAAAGTATATGGCGTAATTCGATTTTCATGAAAATTTTCGCTTCTTATTCTGTATCCATTATGGGCAACTACTTTGATTCAATAGCACTTATGATCATGTTTGGCTACCTTTGGCAGGCAGAACCGATCGTTATCGCATTTATTCCTGTCGCGGTTGCCTTGCCTCAGGCTATATTAAGCCAATTTACAGGTGTCCTTGCGGATAAAATGAACAAAGTGAAGCTCATGCTTGTTTCTGATCTTTTAACAGCAATGCTGACCTTATTATTGTTATGGGCTGCAAATCCGTGGGTTGCCTTACTTTTAATCAGCTTGCGTTCCACTGTTAATGTTGTCCATTTCCCAGCACAGCAGAGTCTAATTAAGCATGTTGTTCCTGAACAGCAGCTGATCAAAGCTGTATCTTTAAATGGAATGGTTATGCAGCTTTCAAAGATTATCGCTCCACTTCTGGGTGGAATTTTAGCTGGCGCGACTTCCCCGCAGCTATGCATTCTTTTAAATGCAATTGCCTTTTTTATCTCCAGCGGGATATTAATGACACTTGTAAAGAATAAAAAAATCACGCAGACATCTGCAGACCCTAATGAAACGGAAGAAGCTTCCACACTCCCGGCTTCCTTCTGGCAGTCTTGGAAGGAAGGGTGGGGATTTATTTTTAGCAGCCGCATTCTCAAAGTCAGCTTTTTACTATCGTTTATCGGACTAAGCTTTATCCAAATGATTGATGTCCAGTTTACAACCTGGCTTCGGGTTTACGCACCGGAACGGCCAGAGCTTATCGGCTGGATCTTCGCCTCTTCCGGTTTTGGCGCATTGATGATGATGATGTTTTTAAATCGGTTCGAGCATTTCCGCTCCTATGGAACTCTTCTTGGCGGCAGTATCTTATTTATCGGAGCTGGATTTGGCGGATTTGGTTTCTTAACAGAAGGTTTTGCCATGTGGCTGCCTGTATTATTAGGAATTTTTATCGGTCTCGGTGTCGGTCTCTACTCCATCGGGTTTCAGTACATTATTCAAAAACATACGACGGAAAAGAGCATTGGCCGGGTATCTGGCATCAGCAACTCCATATCAAGCATGACCGTGGTGATTGCGCCGTTAATTGGCGGAATTCTTGTTCAGAAATGGGGACCTGGCACGATCTTTTTAACCATTGGCGTGATTTGTACACTTATTGGACTTACTTCTCTTCTTTTCCAAAAAGTATTGTGGAAGGAGTCCAAGGAAATTTGCAGCACACAAGAACAAAGCTTATAGTTTATTTGCATTTTCCAAAAAAAAGCAGGAGGCTGTGCTTAAAATGCCCAGCTCTCCTGCTGCTTGTCCTAAATACCTTATCCCTTCAATACATCATGGTCTACATAACGTTCCCCGTTTAATTCGCTAATCACGTTAATTGCCACTTTTGCTCCGTCCCCTGCAGTCACAATGGTATGCACACTGACACCAGCAACTGTTCCAGCAGCCCAAATGCCTCTAACATTTGTCTTGCCCGCTTCATCAGTATCAATGATGGTTTTTACACGCGGCTCTGCACCTTCCTTTGTTGTGATGCCTGCTTCCTCTGCCAAATCTGCCATAAAACCTGTTGCAAGGATGATATGCTTTGCCTCAAATAAAGATTGATCTGTTTTAACAACGAATCCAGAGTCTCCGCCTTTAATAGACTCAACGGATCCCTGCACAAACTCCGCACCAAACTTTTCTGCCTGCTTCTTCCCCTGCTGAACAAGATCTGGTCCAGAAATTTCAGATACACCGTAATGATTTTCAACCCAGGCACGCTTTGTGACACCTTTATCATTGTCGATTACAAGTACCTTTTTTCCTGCCTTCGCTGCAAATATGGCTGCACTTGCTCCAGATGGTCCAGCACCAACAATTAAAATTTCATACATTGTATCTCCTCCATTTCTTCTTATCTATTTAAAGAGTATTAAAAATAAATTTCTTTGTAAAACTGAAAGACTTGAGCAGAAGCTTCATTTTACACATTCATAGAAATTTGTTCACAGAAAAATCAAAATTATCGACAGCCTCCACATTGGAGCTTTTTAACATGTAAAAAGGCGAGCTTCATCCTGTTACTGAAGCTCGCCTCCTTTTTAATTTTTCTCTTGTCTAATTGTCTTTATCAGTTCTTCAAGCCAGTGGATGCTTGACTCGTTTTGAGATGAAATATAGCCGCTCATGAAATCAACAAACCATTCATTCTCTTTGCTGACCTGCAGCTGTGCTTCAATTCCTTTAATTTCGTCCCAATGCCCTCTTACCTTTTCTAATCTTTTATTAAGAATGTTTACGACTTCATCTCGCTCAACATACTTTAAATTGATTAATCCTACCGTCATTCCTTTAATATCATCTGCATTTTTAAATAGGTTGTAAATCAATTTAGGCAGTTCTTCTCGGCCTTTAGCTGTAATTGAAAATACTTGCTTATCTGGACGATTTTCTTCCTTGATAATTTCAACCGTCTCAATTAATCCCTTTTTGGCTAAAGAATCAAAATGGTAATATAGCTTACTCTCTGTTAATCCGCCTAGCTGATCTAGGGGAATTGGTTCAGAAAGCTGTTTTTTTAATTTATATGGATAGGTGTTTTCTTTCATTAGCTTGCTCAAAATAAAAATTTGAACGGACATGATTTTTGCTCCTTCAAGAAAATGATCTCTTTATTATAGCAAAAACTAGGCAGTAACTTCAGCTGTATTCTTTAATCCTTCTGTTTCAGGGTTTTCTTCTGTGCTCTCAACAGGCGCTGGCTTGTGCACAAATGCGACGATTAAAATGTTTAGCAGCAATGCTGCCCCGCCAATAGCAGCCATAGACCAAATAAATGGCGCAGGACTTATGCTGCCGTAGAGACTCGCAAAGTATGCCTGAACAGAATAGTACATTGGTGAAATGTGGCTCATCCATTCATATGGAAGATACATCATATCACGTGTGACTGTGACCCCATTTGCTAATGTTTGAATTAATAAAATCGGTAAGTTTAAAACCATTCCAGCTTCTCCGACTAAAAAGACAAAAACAGCCGTAAAGTTAAAGCAAACGATATAATTTAAAACCTGATGTCCAAATAATTCTAAGAACAAATCTCCACTAGGTTTATTAATGAGGTACGTAATGCCTAACGCAAATAAAGAAGATACAACTGCAACCAATAAAGCCGTTAATTGTACATATGTGAATAAACGTTTCTTACTTGCTTTTCCCCGGCTTTCTCTAAAGGCACTTACTAATTGCATGGCACCAATCATCGCACCTGTATAACCAGCCATTGTTAAGAACATTGGAAGCATATTATGATGCATTCCATCTGGCACTTCATTAATGGAAACAACATTGCCAACATAAGCTGTTTCAATTTTATTTGCTAACAGTTCCGCTTGCTCTTCAGGAACGTTGAAATTCATGATTACACCTTTGGCTGTTTGTTCTGAGAACTGTGTACTCAACTGGCTATTAATCTGTGTAACGACAGAATTCATCGTAGAAGAGACTGTTGTTGCACCTGCTTCATTGATTGTGAAGTCAATACTAGATGAAACTTCTCCTTTTTGGAGATCCGCAGAAAAGTTTTCTGGGATATGCACAACTAATGCTAAATCATTATGTTCTAAATCATTTAATGCTTCCTTATTACTTAATTCCGTTTCAATTTCCTTAAATGGCAAATTCTCTTTCAGCTGATCAGCAATCGTTGCCCCATATTCTCCAGCATCTTCATTAATGATCGCAATTGGCAATTGATCGATATTCCCGGGGATCGATGAGTACCCCGGCAAGAATATTCCCAGCATGGCTGCCGCATAGAATACACCCATAAAGATGGTGGCAATTGCTCCTCTTGTTTTCAAAAACTGCGTAAATTTCATTGTGCTGTCCCCTTTATCTATTCTATTTCGCTTAATAACTTTTAACAAAGTGCTTTTTCTAAAATACTTTAAACAAAGTACTTATGAAGTTTACTCCAATCATTTTACAAAGTCAATATTGCAATTGGAGTTTTTTTTCAGAAAAAACCCCGTTAAGCGAAACGGAAACGACTGTTTGCTTAACGGGGTTTTGTTTGAATTTGTTATTAAAAGGAAATGATTAAACGGAAGATTGGCTCTTAAACTAGAAATATTAGTCTTCATCCTTAACATCTATATCTTCGGGAATTGGTTCATTTAAAACCTCTTCAATGTATTGCTTATACTTTTCCACTTGCTTGAAGTGTGATTGGAATTGATCTTCATTAATTAAATATTCCTGTCCATCATAGAGAGCACGGATTTTATTGTCTAATATAAGCTTTTTCACTTGTGATTCTGAACAAGATAATATTTCTGCCGTTTCCTTAACGGTTAAATACATTATACATCCACCCTTTCTTTACTGTTTCCATATCCTGCGACTAGCTAAAAATAGGTACTTCATTTAAAATGAACTAGGTACAAAGATTCATCTTCTGAATACTAACTCATATTATACTAAAAATAATATAAAGTGAGCGAACCTTAGGAGGACTCCCTTTTTTCAACCTATTATAAATAGAACACATCATACAGGATGATCATTCATATCTTCAGAACGCACCAAAAAAGGAGCACTGCCAAAAGCATGAATAAAAAAAAGATTATTGGTTTGTATTGCATAGCGGGCCTGATATGGATATTTGGCACCAATTATATACTAGAACAATTTGAGCCTTCTCCATTTCTGCAGTTTATTACCAGCAGTAAAGAAGTTTTGTATATTGTTCTGACAGGATTACTCTTTTATTATTTTATCAAAAAAACAGAAGAGCTCAATAAGTCACGTGAAGAGGAAAAGCGGCTTTCTACGCTCATTAATTCAATGGTTGATTTCGTCAACTTTAAAGATGGCAAAGGCAGATGGATTGAGGCCAATGAATTTGGATTGAAGCTCTTTGACTTAGAGCATGTTGACTATAAAGGAAAAACAGATTCTGAGCTTGCAGAGTACACGGGATTTTACCGCGAAGCTTTAATTTATTGCGAGGAATCTGACGAAGCCGCCTGGCAGTATGGGACCATCAGCCGTGTGGAAGAAGTTATTCCCACAAAGGATGGCGGTACTAAAACCTTTGATACGATTAAAGTTCCCTTATTTAATAAAAATGGGAGCCGGCAGGGGTTAGTCATCATTGGAAGAGATATTACGGATCGAATTGAAGTGGAGCGCTTATTAGAGGAAACCAAGCAGCAATATAAATCACTATTTGAATATAACACTGGTATCATTATAATGACAGACTTAGATGGTCAAATTACCCAAGTGAATCCACAGTTTATCGAATCGACTCAATTTACAGAAGACGAGGTAAAGGGAAAATGTCTTTCGAATTTTATTAAAGGGGAGCAGCAGTCTGCTATTCTTGCCAAGATTAACGAAATGGATGCAGATCCACTGCCACAAATCAGTGAAATTGAGTTAACGACTAAAAGTGACGAAAAAATTTCGCTTGAATGTAATATTCTCCCGATCGTCATTAATGAAAAGACGGCTGGAATTATTGTCCAAGGAAAAGATATTACAAAATTACGGATGACCGAGGAAAAACTTCGGCTATCTGAAAAGCTTTCGGCTGTTGGTGAGTTATCTGCCAGTATTGCTCACGAAATCAGAAATCCGCTTACTTCTCTTAAAGGTTTCGTGCAGCTATTAGAAAGCGAAAATGAAAAGCACCGTTTCTATTACCGTATTATGCAGGAAGAGCTGGACCGGATTAATTACATCGTGAGCGAACTTCTTCTTTTAGCAAAACCACAGGAAGTAAGATTTGTGAATGCCGATATACAAACCATCCTGTTTAATGTGACATCCCTTTTAAAAACAGAAGCAACTCTGTTTGATGTGGTCATTGACTTAAAAAAATCAAAGTTTCCTGCTGAAATTGAATGTGAACCTAATCAGTTAAAGCAATTGTTTATTAATATCATAAAAAATGCGATTGAAGCCTCAATTAGCGGCGGCAAGGTAACCATTTCTTTTCACATTGAAGAAAATGAGGCTGTTATATCCATAAAAGATACTGGTGTCGGCATTTCCGCTGATTCATTAAAGAAGCTAGGGCAGCCTTTTTATTCATCAAAAGAAACTGGAACAGGTCTAGGTTTAACTGTCAGTTACCGTATTGTGCAGCTGCATCGCGGAACGATGACCTTTAACAGCAAGGTAAGTGAAGGAACAGAGGTTCTAATCCGCCTTCCGCTGACTCGCTCAAGCCAGTAAGGCAAAATGGTATGTTATGTGTAAATCTGGGACACATGGAGCAATGCTAAGAATGTGCCGGTTGCTAGATGCAGAACCTCCTATTAAAGACTCCTCTCCTGAAAAAGCCGTTCCCACATTTGGGTAACGGCTTTTCCTTTTATTCTCCCTTAATCTCAAGCAGCTTTATACGAAGGTCATTTTCCATATTCGCAAGGTCTTGCTCTGCTTGCCTGCGTTTTGTTCTGCCTTCTTCTTGAATTCTTAAAGTTTCTTCTAAAGTAGAGATTAGATTTTCCTGCGTTTTCTTGAGTGTTTCAATATCTACTAAGCCACGCTCATTTTCTTTAGCTGTTTCAATGGTATTCGTTTTCAGCATTTCAGCATTTTTTAAGAGCAAGTCATTTGTTGTTTTTGAAACTTGCTTTTGCGCTTCAACAGCAGAACGCTGACGAATGAGTGTCAATGCAATCGCCACTTGATTTTTCCACAAAGGGATGGCTGTCATGATGGACGATTGGATTTTTTCAACGAGAGCCTGGTTCGTATTTTGGATGAGGCGAATTTGCGGAGCACTTTGAATCGTGATTTCTCTGCTAAGCTTTAAATCATATAAACGTTTATCCAATCGATCTGCAAATTGAATCATATCATTCACTTCTTGAAACTTCATTTGATCATTGGATTTTTCGGCTTCCTGTTTTAAAGCTGGGATTGTTTTCTCATGAAGTTCCTCCAGCTTTAATTCTCCTGCAGCAATATATACATTTAATGCGTGAAAATACTCTTTATTGCTTTCATAAAGCTTTTCCAGCATAACAATATCTGTTAACAAAAGGTTTTTGCTGCGATCGAGCTTTACACTAATGCGGTCAATTTGAGCTCCTGTTTTTTGATACTTGGATAACACTTCTTGAATTGAGCCTGATAGACGGCCAAACATCCTGGAGAAGAAGCCTGCTTTTTCAGGTTTTAGTTCATCTGGGTTCACTTCATTAAACTTTTTCATTAAATCGCCGATAATCTCGCCAATTTCACCGACGTCCTTTTTCTGAACATGCTCAAGCATGGTGTGTGAAAAGGAGAGCAGCTTCGATTGCGCAGGTGTTCCATACGAAATCATCGCCTGATGGTTCTTTGGATCAATCTGCTCCGCGAGCTGGTATGCTTTTGCCCTATTTTCTTCTGGAATGACATCAATAAGCCTAGGCTGTCTCTTAGCCCCCGCAGCTTCTTGAGCTGGCATTTGCAGAGCATCTTCTCCAAATGGATTCGCCAGCAAGTCATCGAGCAGATTGGCATCAGTTGTTTTCTTTAGTAAAGGAGATTCTTGTTCATTCATTTTATACGCCTGCTTTCATCTGCATTTTTACGGGATTCCTTCAATGTATTAATGGAATGCTTTGCAACATCTATTTCAAAGTGCAGCTGATCAATATCTTCTGCAATCACATCATATAAATCCTTCTCTACAAAAGCAGTTAATTCCTGCAATGTTTTTCTTGTATCTCTCAAAGAATGTTCAAGTTCCATGGTCATTTTCGGCTGAGAAGATAAAAACACATACTTTTCCGCCAGTTCCACAGCTGAGTCAAGATGTGAAAAATAAAACCGTTCAGCAAGGTAAAAGCGCTTTGGTTCTTTTTTTGTAAGGCGGTATATTTTCCGAGTTACACGGATGAACTGCACTCTCTCTTTCAAGGAGGGCATGTGCCGAATGGACATTAAGGCTTTATGAAGTCTTGCCAGCTTGCCTTTTGCTTCATCCAGATTTTTTGTAATATACGCGTATTCTTTCCTCGAAAGACCATGACGCTTTAAGAATCGGGACTTCATTAGTGCACCTGAGAGCCAAAATGTTAATATTCCTGCACTGATTCCAATTACACCAGAGAGCGGGAATGTTTGATCAAAAGCAAAATATGCCATGAGCCAAGCTGTAACAGCTGTTGGAGCTGCAATTAAAGATTTTAATATAAACGCTACAAACGAATTCATATTGATCGCTCCTATCTTAACCCTTTCTTTATATACGATGTATAATCTGCGAAGGTTTCAGCAGACAAACTCCAATTTTTTCATGTAACCGCCTTTTCTTATCCTTAACGATACACGAAAAAACAACAAGTCTCCATAGACTACAATCCGATTCTATTATAAGACTTAAGACTTAGATCTTTGTCCGTTTGGTTAATCTGCACAAATGACTCTAATTCATTAGTGAATTCCCTATTATTCGTTTATTGAATCCACTCGAGGTTTGACAGTTTTTTTGCTGATTCAATACATTTTATTTCATTCGATGACGTTTCAATTAAAAAGGTATCAACTTCAACTACATAGGGCTAGGAATCGAAAACACGATGCAATTTATCTAAAAGGCAGTTATAAGTTTGTGAATTTGGGCAGTTGAACCGTAACGACTGTTCCGTGTCCTGGTTTACTGTCAATTTGCATGGTCCCATTATGCTCTTGAATAATCTTATTGCTTACAGTCAGGCCAAGCCCGATCCCCTTGTCCTTTGTTGTATAAAAAGGAGTGCCCAAGTAATTTAGAATTTCTGGCTCAATTCCCATACCTGAATCTGAAATCTGAACGATGATTAAGTCTTCTTCTTGCTCGCTGATATTGCAATGAATTTGGCCTCCATCTGGCATAGCTTCGATCGCATTCTTTAGAAAATTCATGAATGCCTGCTGCAGCTGATCTGGATTACATTTTAAAAATAATGAGTTTCCCTCAATCGTATTAATAATTTTGACATTATGTATGTAAGCATCTGAACGGAGCATTTTTATAGCACTTGTTATGATGGAAGAGAGAGAACTGCTTTTTAATTCAACGGCCTGAGGTTTTGCCAAAGCCAAGAATTCATTTACACTTTTATCAATATTTTTTAGTTCATCCATTATAATGGTTAAATATTCTGCTTGCCGTTCCTTTTCGTCACTATATTGGAGCAGCTTTGAGAATCCTTTAAGAGCCGTGAGCGGGTTTTTTATTTCATGGGCCACACTTGCAGCCATCTGTCCTATAATTGATAGGCGATCTAGATTTCGAAGCATTTCATCATTCTTTATACGATCATCTATATTTCTGCTAATTTTTAAAAAGAGGTCGATCTCATTTGCTTCGTTATATATAGGTGATATATTCGATTCAATATGCCTAATTTCATTTTGCTCGGTTCTGGTTTTTGCCTGAATAATTTCAGATTTACCATTCTTCGCAATTCTTTGCAGCAGTTCATCTACCGGTTCATCATTTAACGGCTGAATTAAGGTTGCCAGCTTCTTCCCTTTCAATGTTTCAGGGGATACGCCCAGCTCTGTATGGTGTGAAGGGGACGCATACAATACTTCATAATCCTTTGTATAGATTTTAATCATATCAGTTGTATTTTCAGTAATTAAGTTATACAGCTTTTTAATTTGAATTAATTCTCTTTCCATTTCTTTTAATTCCGTTATATCCCGTAAAACAGCGATAATGCCTATTACTTTTCCATTCGAATCACGAAAAGGCGAATATGAGACAGCAATATCCAATTGCCTTCCATCTTTATGATAACGAATCGTGTTTAAATTACTGTAAACCTTTCCTGTCTTTACTTCCCTGATTATATCAATGACAGATACAGGGTTCGGCATTTCCGCTATATTTCTTCCTAGCACATCCTCTTCTGTATATCCAAAAATATACGTAAATGTCGGATTAATCCTTCTAAAACAATCTTGCATATCAAAGATCGCTATTCCATCTGCACTGCTCTCAAGAAACAAATCAAGCACCTCATTGCAGCTAACACCTTCCGTAAAGTCTAATTCGGGATCACCCTTCAGCATAAAAACCTCTCCAGCCCTCTTTTTTATATTATTTTACAGAATCTTGAGATAAATAAGAATACCCTTTTTTATAGTGGTGTCACTGGGACGCCCCGGGTTCTGTCGATTCATGTCACTATATAGGAGTGAATAAAAAAAGCAAGAGTCATTGATTTAACAATGCTCTTGCTATGCTGTGCATATTATTTTTTAAATATCCCAAATGGTTTTCCTACTGGGAGGACAACTCTTCCAAAATGCGTGTTTAAAACTACAGCCGCTGAACCGTAAAACGATAGTAAGGCAATCCCCATTTCAGCCAGAGCTGCCAGCATATGTGTACCTTCTTCCATGATGCCGAAGCTGCTTAATGATAGACCAATAAATAAAAAATCTATAAGGACAAAAATAAAGAATAGTACTTTATGTGTTTCCATTGCACCAACAGTCATGAATAGGCTAAAAATCAGGTAACCAACAAACGCCATGCCAAGCTGATGCGGATCAGCTGCAGCAGCTAACTGTTCCCCAAAGAAACCGAGCTGAATCAGCCAAGTCGTTCCGACACCAAACCAGAATAAACCAAATGCTCCAAATGCTGTCATCCCGAATATATTATTATGCTTTCCATCAAGCACTGCAGCAAATAATTGTGCTAATCCACCAAGGAAAAATGCCCATGGCAAAATGAGAGAAAGCCCCTCTGTCAATTCCAGCTTTTGCGAAGATGCCACAAATGTGACCATTGCCAAGCCGAATAGACCTATTGCTGACGGATCTGCAGTTGTAATCTTAACTTCTGTTTGATTCTGAATCCCCATAAAATCCTCCTATATAATCACACATATACATGTTCAACAAATAACAAACTTATCAAACATACTTATGTAATGTATAAGAATTGAGGGGGACATGTCAATAGAATATTTTGGATCGCAGTCACAGGAATGCTCCTGCACCTCGAAATTTGTCGATAATTACTCGTTTTTTTTATTTATATAGTTCGACATAACTTTTGGATTAGAGTTACGCAACCGCAGATTCTGTGATTCATCATACATACTTTTTACATGATCTTTACACTTCCTCAAGAAATTTTTCAAAGTGATCTAATACAATAAAGTAAGAACATTAATGGCTGGAGGGATGAATTTGAGGATTACTGTAGTGGGCACAGGTTATGTCGGATTAATAACGAGTATTTGTTTATGCGAAATGGGCCATGCTGTCACGAATATTGATATTGATGCCAAAAGAATCACTCAGCTGAACAACGGCCGCTCCGTCATTTATGAACCAGGATTACAGCAGCTGCTCGAGAAAAGCCTAAAAAATCGCAGACTCTTTTTCACAATTGATCCCAGGTTTGCCTATGCACAAGCAGACCTCATTTTTATTGCAGTTGGAACTCCCGAAAATCCTGATGGCACAGCAAATTTGAGTTTTCTTCAAGAAGCAGTATATGCAATTGCCGCACATATCGAAAAAGATGTCATCATTTGTACAAAAAGCACTGTTCCCGTTGGTACAAATGAAAGAATTGCCGAGATGATTAAAGATATGACACCTTCGCAACTTCATGTCAGTATTGTTTCTA
The DNA here is from genome assembly GCF_900166665.1 of Cytobacillus gottheilii. GTDB lineage: Bacteria > Bacillota > Bacilli > Bacillales > Cytobacillaceae > Cytobacillus > Cytobacillus gottheilii_A. The sequence continues at coordinate 4,069,073 of NZ_LT800494.1, forward strand.
ATCCAGAGTTCCTTCGTGAAGGCTCAGCTATTAACGATTTCTTTCATGGGGATCGAATCGTTATCGGAACAGAAGACTCAAAAGCAGCTTCCGTCTTACAAGAACTTTATGCTCCTCTTAATACTGAGATTATGGTCACAGATATTCGCAGTGCAGAAATGATTAAATATGCATCGAATGCTTTTCTTGCCACTAAAATTAGTTTTATTAATGAAATTGCAGCTATATGCGAAAAGGTTGGTGCAGATATCAGTCAGGTTGCGGACGGCATCGGCAAAGACAAACGTATTGGATCATCATTTTTAAATGCCGGGATCGGCTATGGGGGCTCCTGCTTTCCAAAAGATACAAAAGCACTCGTACAGCTTGCCGGGCATGTTGATCACCCGTTTGAATTACTCGAAGCAGTCATCGGGGTCAACAATCGCCAGCATACATTAGCTGTAGCAAAAGCCAAAGAAGCAGCCGGCGGACTCGAGGGCAAAAGGGTTGCGCTTTTAGGGTTAGCATTCAAACCAAATACCGATGATATTCGGGAAGCACCTTCTCTGACAATATTAAAAATGCTGATTCAGGAAAACGCGGATGTAATTGCATATGACCCTGCGGCTACCTTAAATATACAAAGATTATTCGGAAATGAAATAGAGTATACCGAGAATCTTGAAACAGCTTTAAAAAATGCGGACCTTGCCATTATCGCAACCGAATGGGAGTCCATTACCAAATTTCCACTCGTTAAATATGCAGAATTAATGAAAGCACCTCTAGTTATTGATGGACGCAACTGTTACTCGCTCAGTGATATAGAACGACATTCAATAACCTATATTTCAGTCGGTAGATCGCCCCACTTACAATCTGCCATAGCAAAAGTGTAAAAATATCAGGAAAGGACTTAAGGATATGAAAATTTTACATGCTATATATGGGATCGATTGCCGCGTCTTTCAGACCGTTAACCGCCATTTTGAAAATAAAGTACTAAATCCATTTTTCCGAATGATTACCCATCTGGGTGGAGCTCGCTTCACAATCGCTATTACACTATTACTCATGCTTGCTGCCCCTTTAAGATTAGCTGCTTTTTCAAGTGCTTTATCGCTGCTGATCAGTCATTTGCCGGTCCATTTCGTCAAAAAATTTTACCCGCGCAAAAGACCATATTTGACACTGGCAGACTCATTCATTCCTGATAATCCACTGAAGGATCATTCGTTTCCATCAGGGCATACAACAGCTATTTTTGCTATTATTATCCCTTTTATTTTATTAATTCCTTATATTGGACTAATTCTTTTTCCTTTGGCTTTTATCGTTGGAATCTCAAGGATCTATTTGGGACTGCACTACCCTACCGATGTCCTTGCGGGCTCCTTGCTTGGCACGATCACTGGTATAGCTTGCTTTTTTGTTTTTCATTCTTAATAAGAGAGGGAGATTCAGGTGAAAATTGCTTTTTTTACAGATACCTTTTACCCGGACATCAATGGGGTTGCCCGTACATTAAAACGTTTCACTGATTATCTATCCTCACAAAATATTGAAGTGAAGGTATTTGCTCCTGATGGTGAAAAGTCTGATGAATATATTTCAGCAAATATTCATCGCTTCAAAAGTCTCTCCTTTTTTCTTTATCCTGAATGCAGACTCGCACTACCTAATCTTTTTAATATGAAAAGAGAATTAACAGAGTTTCAGCCGGACCTCATTCACGTAGCAACCCCCTTTAACCTTGGTTTATGCGGAGTGTTCTTCGCAAAAAAATTAAATATTCCTTTAGTAGGCTCTTATCATACGAACTTTGACCATTATTTAGAGTATTATGATCTGCAATTCTTTTCTAAGATGGTTTGGAAATATATGAATTGGTTTCATCGCCCATTTCAAAAATTATTCGTGCCTTCTCTTGATACAGAAGAGCAATTAACTCAACAGGGGTTTCATAATTTGGAAATCTGGTCAAGAGGCGTTGATTGCGAACTGTATCATCCCTATTATGATAAATTTACTGTTCGGCATAAATACAATATTCGCAGCAAGTATTTACTTGTTTACGTAGGCAGATTAGCTCCAGAAAAAAACGTTAACACACTGCTCGAAATTGCGGATGACCTTCCTCCGCATCTGAAGGAAAATAGTCATTGGCTTATAGTTGGGGATGGTCCTTCAAGAACTGAAATGGAGGAAGCAGCACCGCCGAATATGACATTTACAGGCTATCTAAAAGGAAAAGAACTAGCAAACATCTATACGGCAGGTGACTTATTCGTTTTTCCTTCTACTACAGAAACATTTGGAAACGTTGTACTTGAATCTTTAGCAAGCGGAACTCCAGTTATTGCTGCAAACGCTGGTGGTGTTAAGAATATTATTAAACATGGTTCAACAGGTACACTTTGTACACCAGGTTCAGCCGTAGAGTTTGCAGATTCTATTATTTCCTTGCTCTATGATGATAAATATCGCTATCAAATGGGCTCAAACGCCAGAAATTATGCTCTCACCCAAAAATGGGATACCATTTTCAATTCGCTTCTTGATCATTATTCAGATGTTATAAAAGAGCGATCTGCTGAGAAATATGCTTAAGACCACATAGGATAAGACTTTTTAGTACTCCTCAAGTTTTGTTATTAGCCAAAAAGGTTCCAGCTGATAAGCTTGGAACCTTTTTAGCACTGTGCTATTAAGAAATACTAATTACTCTGCGCCAATACAAATATCATCAAGGACTTATCTTCTTTAAAATTCCAATCAATCATTATATCCTTTACATGGGTCTTAAAAATAGATTCAAATTTGCCGCTTCGATGGAAATAACTTTTTTCAAGCTCATCCTTTGTATATCTAAGCTCTTTTTGAAATCCTTGAGATATGAGTGCCTTTTCGATTGGAATTAATATTCCGATTCTCTCTACTAAACAGATTGTCTTTGAGAGCGGATATGTACGAACTTGATCTGGGACTTTCTGTACAATGGCGCTAATTCTTCCAACCTCTTGTTCAAGACTTTTAATGTCTATATCGGTTTGGAAGCCATCTCCCTCATACTCGTCCAATACAAAAATCAAAACACCAGAGTTATTCGGAAAGTTCCAGTCATGATAGCATTCTGCGACCTCAACATTTAGCGTGATCTTCACAAGACCTCTAATTTCATCCAATAGATGATTAATAATGGATGCTCTAGCATCATCCACATATTTGCCTTGTCCCTGCTGGATTAGAATCTCTTCCATCGGATTAATAAAACCAGTTATATAGGTTACTAAATGTTTAGTTCCAACCGTTGTACGGCATGATTTGGGTCCTCTGCCGAAATTTTTCCTCAGCAATTTGCTGATATAGCTGCTGATGTATTCAGCCTTCGTATGATCCATTTGCTTGGAACTCCCCTCCACTTATAAATATAGAATGATGTGTACTTATTATGTAAAATATGAAAAGGAAGAAAGGGAGGCATGCGAATTACGAGCTTACAACTCCTTACGAAAAGTAAATACAAGGTAGCTTTTATCATTTTGATAATCCCACATGATAAAAATATCTTCTATTATACGGTTAAAAAAATCCTCTAATGTCTGTTTTTGCTCAAGATATCCCTTTTTAATGCTCTCCGAATACCGATAAAGAAGGTTCATATTCCCCGTTTGATAGACGAAGTTTTCAAGCGGAGCCAGTATTCCTTCCGCTTCAATTATGCAGATACTAGGTGCATATTTTAAAATACTTAAATGTTCCGGCCTCTTATGTAAACGCGATCCAATTTTATCAATCATAGAGAAAATAGCGCTTTTCGTTCCTAATGGCAATCTTTCTTCAACATTAGCTTGTCCGTTCCCCAGCAGAATCATTCCTGTGTTTTTCTCATAATTCCAGTCATGGTAAAAGTTAGAATATGGATGACCTAATGTTTGAGTGATTTCAAAAGAAAACTCTTTAATTACAGCTTCTATAATTGCCGTACGAAAATGAATCGCAATTTCCCATTGTTTATTATCCAGCAAAACTTCTTCAGCTGGGGTAATAAAGTTTCGCATGAAAATATAAAGCTTTTTTTCATCTCCATTCACATAGCAAGTTTCAGGACCTTTGCCGAATCTCCTTTTCAGCAGCTTGCTAAGTGTACTGCTCAGATGCAGCATATGATCTTGAGTAGCCTTAATAGTAACCTCTCCTTTCTACGGATGTGGTAGCGGGCCAAACCAGCAGTTTTCTTTCCTTCTATGCTTTGCTGCATTTCATCCGATCCCTTGCAGATCCTATTCTTTTTCAATATGGGTTAATTATAGGTAGTGTAAGAAAGGCACCACATTTGGCTATTATCATTTTCTCGCACTGGACAATCTTCCCAGTCACATGTATATATGGCTTTTTTCCCAACTATCTATCTTTAGAAACCATAAAAGTCTCTATTCTATAAAAAATGATGAAGCAGAGGGATTTATTTGCTTTAACTAAAATGCCTGCCCAACATTTATAATACAAAAAAGGCCTAACTTCCCAATTAAGAAGTTAGGCCACGGATAAGACGACTAAATTATAGTTTCTTCCATTTACCATACAGAAATATGAATAGTTATGTATTTTCTCATAGATTGCGTTTCTCCAAACCTAATGACAGCAAGACATTAGACTTTATTATTCTAACACTATAAAGGATGAACTGCAATCTTTAAGACTCGCGTGGTAAGACCACCTCAATACAGGTTCCTGATGAACTGCTGCTAACGAGCATATCTCCCTTATGCTCTTTAATAATCTGATAGCTGACCGGCATTCCCAGCCCCGTCCCTTGCTCCTTCGTTGTAAAAAATGGCTCGCTAATTCGTTCTAATATTTCTGAAGGAATTCCTGGTCCTTCGTCAACAATGCGGATGATCACTTGGTTTTCTGAAAGAAATTCTCCTTCAATGGTGATTTTCCCGCCGTCTGGCATTGCCTCAATCGCATTTTTAATATAGTTAATAAAAACTTGCTTTAACTGATTTTCATCTCCATATATAGAAGCATCCTTAAAGCAATATGTATCTTCAATCTCTATATCATTCAGCAGTGCCTGGGATCTCATCAATGTAAGAATCTGCTCGAGCAGAGAATCCAGCTTCACTTTTTTATAGGAAACCTTATTAGGTTTCGCTAAGACCATAAGTTCTCTTAGGATTAATTCAATTCTTTCGATTTCTGATTTTATGATCTCAAAATAGCTCGCTTTTTTCCCTTTATAGTCTTTCATCATTAATTGCAGGAAACCTTTTATAGCTGTCATCGGATTTCGGATTTCATGTGCTATACCTGCCGCCAGCTGACCCGCAACAGCCTGTTTTTCAGACATGAATACTTGGTCATTATGATGTGTCATTTTTTTTATAACAGCATAGCTGCCTATTGTTGCTTTATGTAAAACGATTGGAAATGCGGTCAGATGAACATGAATATAATCGCCTGATTTCGTTTTAATATGTGTATCAAAATGACTAAGTGTATCTCGATTTTGTTCTTTAAAATAGTGATTTTGCTCGTTCAAAGATGACGCTGGAAAAATATCATTGATCACCATATCTTTGATTTCTCCAGAAGAATAATCTAAGAAACGCTGACATGCTTCACTTATAAAGGCCAATTGCCCATTCTTTTTAAGAATCAAAAAAGAATCCGCTGTATTTGATAGGATAGAGAAATCATTCATCCTATAAATATAGTTCTCTAGATGGATATTTTCCCATTCTTTTTCGCAGATGGCCATTAGAATACCTCCTTTTTCATATTGTTAAACTCTATACCTTCCTTCATGTCTGAATGCCAAATTCATTGGCATCACCTAACACTGACGCTCAGTCTTATTTCTCTGCCCCTAAATAAAGCATAACGCTCATTGAAAGCAGTAGATGTGAACATAGCATACGCAAGATCATAAAGAGACAAATGGTTATTGCCTATTCCCCTCTCGATCTGAGTAATTCGCGAAGCATGGGACCTAAAGATGTGGGGAATGAAAGTAATCATTGTGTATGTAAATAAATCCTTATAGGAAGGTATAACATTAAATAAAAAAACAAAAAGCCAAAATAAGCGTAGTTAATCTACACTTATTTTGGCTTAAAACCCAGCAGTATCTCTGGAGGATCATTCCCTATTTCATATAAAAATTTAAGTATTATTAATAAGGTAAAGCTTTAAACTCCTACCTCATTCTTCATTTTATACTTATTTCTCCATTCTTTCAATTTGTTTTCTTATTTTTCAGTTTTATATAAAAGCTTTTTTCGCAAACTTTGTTGCTTTTACATTAATGTACAAAGATTTCCACTTCAGAGTACTCGCTTTCCGGCGGGGCGGGTGCTGAGCCTCCTCTTCGCTACGCTCCTGCGGGGTCTCAGCTCCCCACTCGTCCCGCAGGAGTCTCGCACTCTTTCGTTTCAATCAAACAGACATAATACTAAATGACCCTTTAAAAAGTGTTTATTAAAACAACAGTCACTAAGAAAAGAGCCTATATAAAAATCGATCCATATGAATCCACAAATATAATTATCTTTCATACACTTCTTCTCTAGTATGAAAGCCATCACGAATAATTGTTTCTTCCAAATTCTTTGCATCAACTGAAATTGGAGGCAGCAGCAAAAAAGGGACATGTGCTTTCCCATTGTTTACTGTGTTTACTGTTCCCATATCCTCGCCTGCTGCAAGCTTCACCGCCAGCTCCGCCACTTCTTCGGCAAGTATACTAATTGGTTTATAAACCGTCATTGTTTGCGTACCATCAGCAATTCGCTGTACCGCTGCTAGATCTGCATCCTGCCCTGCAACTGGAATTTCACCTGCAAGTCCCGCTTCCTCAAGCGCTTTTATCGCTCCGCCTGCTGTAGCGTCATTGGCAGCGATCACAGCATCAATCTCAGCAGAGTTGGCTTCCAAAGCTTGCTTCATATGTTTGTAGGCATTTTCTGGATCCCAGTTTTTTGACCATGCATCATAAACAATCGTTATATCACCACGATCAATGGAAGGCTGCAGTACATTGAACACTCCTTGTTTAAATAGATGGGCATTATTATCTGTTTCGGCTCCACCAATATAAACATATTTGCCTTTGGGAACAAGCGATCTGATGGCTTCTGCTTGCAGTTCGCCTACTTGCTCGTTATCAAAGGATACATAATAATCAATATCAGCATTGCGGATCAGACGATCATAGGAGATTACTTTAATGCCAGCCAAATGGGCTTTATGAACAATAGCAGCCGTTGCTTCTGCATTATGGGGTACTACGACGAGCAAATCAACGCCTTGATCAATAAGCGTTTCTGCCTGTAAAACCTGAAGTGCGTCATTGCCGTTTGCAGCCATAACTTTAACTTTTGCTCCTAAACTCTCTGCCGCCTGTTTAAAAAGATCCCGATCCTTATACCATCGTTCTTCTTCCAATGTATCCATAGAAAAGCCGATTTCAATGACGTCATCGGAGGCAGGAGCAGGAATTTTAGTAGCTGGGTGTTGCAATTCCATTGTTTCAGTTGATTCACAGGCCGTTAGAAACCCTGCAGAAACCAGCAGCATAAGAAGAAATATATATCGCAATGTTCTTCTCCCTCCTTCTTATTTTCGGAGCACCGCTTTGCGATATTCCATCGGTGTAATGCCGCACATTTTTTTAAATACCTTGCTAAAATAGTTGGGATCATGATAACCAGTTTCGAAGGTGATTTCTTTTATACTTTTCTTTGAATCTCCTAATAAAGACTTTGCCTTCTCCATACGGCATTGTGTTAAGTAATCAATATAATTTACACCTAGCTTTTCCTTAAACATTTTACTAATATAAATGGGGCTGAGTTCGACCATTTGCCCTAAAGATTCCAGTGAAATATCTTTGTGAGAATGCTCAAAAATATATTGTTTCAGTTTGTGGAATGTGTCCGCCTCAAGATGGTCATTGTGGATCATGTATAATTGCTTCATTCCATCGAGCATATGTACAGTTACTCTCTTAAGCTCAGCGGCATTTTTCATTTCATAAGAATAAACAGGGGTTTCAACATCCATGCCAAGCTCACTCATCACGCGTGCAGCTACCCAAAGAACTTCAAGTACTCGCTGCTGTGTGTAGTGAATGGGTGTCCCTTTCTTTTCGTAATAAGCAATCATCTCACTTACATACCGTTTGATGTGTTCCCACTGGCCAAGTCTGATTTGATCTGAAAATTCTTTGCGCTGATGAATCCGCGGCTTGCCATCACTTTTATTTCCGATCTTAGGGACATCTTCATAGAATCGGTATTTGACAGGAAGAGATGTATCCATCGTTGCGATTAAAGCATGCTGATATGACTGTCGTATTTCTTCAAGGCTCTTACACACACTGCCAATCCCGATAAACCACCCATCTGTTTTTGCTTTCGATATGGACAATAGCTCACGCGCAAGGCTCGTCGCCTGTGATCGATATGTTTTTTCAGAATCACAGCATACAATGATAGGAAGCTGATTTCCATGTATAGCACCGATCCATCCTGTATTTTTGCTTCTTATTTTATCCTTTATCACAGAATAAATTTGCTCTTCTCCAGCCGGCACCAATACGAGCATCACATACATATCCATTGTATGAGGAATATCAAGCATTTCGACAAGCAAATCTACATGGACATCGTGAACATGATCAAATAAAAGCTGTGTGAAGATATCCTTCTCCGCAAGGGCAAGTGTTTTTTGCTGCTGAAGCTTTCGTTTTTCCTGGTTATGCTGTTCTTCTTCAATCTTTTGTAATACTTTACCTACAACAGAAACAATATCACTCGCTCGGCTTGGTTTCAGTAAATAATCCTTCACCCCAAGCTTAATCGCCTGATGTAAATATTCAATAGTGTCATATGCCGTCACCATGATAAACTGAATATAAGGAAATTCATCTTTAATGATCTCAACAGCTTCGAGTCCATTTATTCCTGGCATTTTAATATCCATTAAGATAAGATCAGGCTGAAAAGTTCTGGCCATTTCTGCTGCTTCCTGCCCATTTCTTGCCTGATCAATTAGAAGATTAGAAAAACTATTCTCTAAGATCGCCTGCATGCCTTCTCTTTCAATTTGCTCATCATCCACTAACAGGAGTTTCATCATTTCGCTCAGGCTCCTTGCTTATTTATTTTCACGATCACTTTTGTTCCGCTCCCGTTTTCGCTTATGATCTCTATTACATCTTCATAGCCATAAAACAGACGAAGCCTTTTCACAACATTGGGAAATCCAATGCCAGTTGAATGTCCTTCTGTTTGGATTGGCTGCTCTTTAAGAATTTGCTGGATTTTATCACGAGGCATTCCACTTCCGTTATCCTCAATCTCAACGACGACAAAACCGTGTTCTCCTTTAATGCGAAAATGGATGACTCCCCCTTCAATATTTGGCTCAACAGCATGAATCACCGCATTCTCAATAATCGGCTGCAATGTTAAAGCCGGAATGGGCACGTTCAGGCACGCGGGGTCAATGTCCATGTGGAGCTGAAGCCGGTCTGTAAAACGAGCCTTTTGAATATCCATATACTGCTGCAGTACAAGTACTTCTTCATGCAATGAAACAGATCGGTCCAGCTGCTTTAAATTGTAGCGGAGAATACCCGCAACACTTACGAGAAGATTACTTGTTTCCTCTGAACCTTCAAGATATGCTTTTTTCGAAAGCGTATTTAGCGTATTGAATAAAAAATGTGGATTTATTTGACTCTGCAGACCTTTAAATTGACTTTCCTGCAGGAGAATTTTACTTTGCTGCAATTCTCGTTCAAGCTGTGCTTTATGTTTCATTTCAGATATAAGCCCATTGATGTTAATACGCATTCGATCAAAGGTTTTTGCTAAAAAAGCAATTTCCCCTTTTGTTTTTATCTCAACAGGTAAATCGAACCTCCCTTTAGACAGCTCGTTTGCTGCTTTCGTCAGCTGCAAGACAGGTTTTGTAATACTTAATGAAAACCAATAGGTCGCCATAAGCAGCAGAAGTGTAATGAGCAGCAATATCCAAAGCCCCAGCTTCAGCACTTCCTCTGATTGTGCAATAATGCCGCGGTAAAAGCGATCATATGTCTTAAGCTCTTGATCTAGTAAAGTTAGCGTCATTTCTGAGATATAAGTAGAAATCCTTGTCGCCTCTGAAAATTCCTTTGTATATGCCTCATTGTCTCTTTCTCCGAAAAATAAAAGCACTCTGTCAGTTGTCTCTGTAAAACTATCAATCATATGAATGTAATTAGTTAATGTAAATTGATTTTCCTCATTTTGCAATGTTGATACTTTATTTTTCGTTTCCTCTATATGTGAGATGCTGTTGTTCACCTGTGTAAGCTTGAGATCTGTCGGATCAAGCACATAGTTGTTCAAATCGGTGATCACTCGCTGTGTGGCATTCGTCATCTCGTTCATGATTAAATATCGCTGCAGGATATCATTATATTGATTATGCGTTTTGTAATTGTAGTATGTAAGCGCTATCCAAATTGTCGACATAAAAACCAAAACGATTGTTGTTAACATTAATATGTTGCGCTGAATGCTGCTCATTGCTCTTTTCCTGCTTTCACGATGTGAATATCGGTGTAATACCCATTAATATTTAGCGGAACGGTTTCTCCATCTAACCACTCAAGCAGCCTTTGGACCCCTATTTTCCCCATCATTTCTGGATCTTGCTTCACTATGCCATCCAGTTTCTCTTCTTCAAGCAACGGCTGCAATTCTGGTCCATCATCAAAGGTATACAGAAACATTGGCTTTATCTGAAAACGCTTACTGATTTCTTGAATCATCGGCCCTGCCATATTTCCATTCACCGCAATAAATGCTTTTGCTTCTGGGTAATGATTCAATACATCCTGTGTAGCAGCAATAACCGGTTCACGTGTATGTGCTGTTTCCGTTAGCACAACCTTAATATCCTGATATTGGCTGAGAACCTTTTGAATACCGCGGAGTCTTTCTTCCTGATAAAATTCAGAATGGCTATCATACAGCAGCACTACATTTCCTGATATCCCCATATCTTGTATTACATTTGCTGCCAGCATTTCTCCAGCCTTCAATTGATCTGAGCCTACATACGTTTTGCGTAAACTTTCCGTCATTGGGACATCATTTGCTACAGTTATGACTGGTATGCCATGAAAGGAAGCTTTTACTTTTGTCATTTCTTTAAACTCGTCTGTATCCAATCCTTGGAGAATTAAACCATCTACCTTCGATTGAATCGCGATGTCTATCTTCTTTAAAAAATCTTGTTCATTATTATTATAACTGCCCCAAACTTCAAGGCTCACCTGTTCCTTTTCTGCCTGCTGTGCTGCACCGTAGGCAACTCCATCCCAAAAGGGTGTATCTAAATCTTGTGTAATTAGTACGAGTCTTTGCTGTTCCTCCCCTTTTATCGAGCTGATTTTCTGCGAATCAGAGCGAAGTATTTTCTTTGCAGAATCTATTGTTAAATAACAGAGTGTAATCAGCACACTGCTCAGTAAAATTAGAGCGGCTTTTTTCCGCAATCGAAATGACCCCTTCCCCTATGCGAATCTAAGATCATTTTATCATGACCATGAAAAGCTTGGATATTAGTAATTTTGGATAAAATATGTTGTACAGGTGCAAAATTCGAGGGTTATATAGTTTGGGGCCTTGCTGTTTTAATATGGAATTGAAATGCTATAAAGGGGACTTAATTTAATAGTCCCCTAACATCCCTATCTTTTTTTCCTTGTCATAACATCAAAAATGACTGCACCAGCCAGCACTCCGCCGCGAATCATGTACTGATACGAAATACCTACCCCAAGCAAGTTCATTCCATTTGTGAGCGAGGCCATAACGATGGCACCAATAATGGCACCTGTTACCTTTCCAACACCCCCAGCAGAAGAAACCCCGCCTACGTATGCAGCAGCAATCGCATCCAGTTCAAATAAAGTTCCTGCCGTTGTTGTCGCAGACTGCAGCCGTGCCGTAAACAAAATACCCGAAAGAGCTGCCAGCATTCCCATGGATCCGAACACAATATAGGTAATCTTTTTAACATTCATTCCGCTAAGATGCGCCGCTTCCGGATTGCTGCCCACCGCATAAATATGCCGGCCAAGCACCGTCTTTGTTGTTAAAAAATGATATACAATTACAACAAGCAGCATAACAATCACTGTCCACGAAAAGCCATTATACCCTGCTAAGATCCATGTAATATAGGCTATAATTGCCGAAACAAAGACTAGCTTTAAGGTAAAAATACCTTTTGAAACAACCTCAAACTCATACTTGATTTTATTTTTTCTATTGGTGAACTCACTATAAATATAGAATAGGATACCGGCAATTCCGACTAAAATGGAAAGCAAATGCAGTCCGCTGACCTGCAGCAGAGATGGAATATAGCCGTTTCCAATCGCATTAAAGGTATCATCCTGAATAATAATGGTTCCTGTTTTTTCTGTTACCTGCAATAATGCTCCCCGGAAAATGAGCATGCCGGCCAATGTTGCCACAAAGGAAGGAATTCCAATTTTTGCAACAAGCACCCCATTTAACAGACCGACCATAACGCCAAGAATTAGAATGATTGGAATGGTCAAAAACACGGACACACCAGCCTGTGTTAATAAAATCGCGGCAATGGCACCGAGAAATCCAGCTGCATAACCAACAGATAGATCAATATGCCGGATCACAATTACTAGTGTCATACCAACAGCAAGTACGGCAATGTAGCCGGCGGAATCTAATAGATTGCTAATGTTGCGGGAAGACATGAAAAGGCCGTCCGTCATAATCGAAAACGTTAAAATAATAACGAATAGTGCTATATACATGCCATAATCACGAATATTTTCACTAACGAGCGTTTTTGCTTCGTTAAATAAGTTCATCTGTTTAACCTCCTATTGCGTTGCGAGTTCCATGATTTTCTCTTGATCGGCCTCTGCTATTGAAAGCTCACCTTTGATCTCACCCTGTGCCATTACATACACCCGATCACTCATCCCCAGAACCTCTCCCAGTTCAGAGGAAATCATGATAATACTTAATCCGTTTTCAATCAGCTCATTCATAACCGAATAAATCTCAAACTTAGCTCCAACATCAATTCCTCTTGTTGGTTCATCTAAGATCAGCAGCTTCGGCCCTACAAACAGCCACTTTGCAAGTGACACCTTTTGCTGATTGCCGCCGCTTAACTTGCCTACATTCTGTTCAATAGAAGAAGCTTTTATATATAGTGACTTTTTATAGCTCTCAGCCACTTTGATTTCCTCGTTATCATTTATCACTCCGCCAGAAGCAATATGATGAAGATTAGCAGCAGAAATATTATTTTTAATATCCTGAAGCAGGAAAAGTCCATCTCCCTTTCGGTCCTCTGTCACATATGCTAATCCAGCTTGAATTGCATCACTTGTATGCTTATATTCTTTTAACTCTCCATTGACCATCAGGTCCCCTTGAAGCTTATACGACTTGGCATTTCCAAAAACGCTAAGCGCCAGTTCTGTGCGCCCGGACCCCATCAAGCCCGCAATACCGATAATCTCTCCCCGCTTAACATGAAGATTGACGTTTTTAACGACATTTCTGCCTAATTGCGGATCATAAGCAGACCAATTATGCAGCTCCAGAATTTTCTCTTCTGAAGTGTGTTTTGGTCTCTTTGGATAAATATCATCGATCTCGCGTCCAACCATATTTTTAATAATGACGCTCTCTGATATTTCACCCTTCATCGCATCAAGCGTGCAGACGGTCTCTCCATCTCTCAGCACCGTGGCTTTATCTGCAATTGAGATAACTTCTTTGAGTTTATGAGAAATCATAATGCTTGTAATTCCCTGGTCCTTTAACTCCGATAAGAGATTTAGAAGATTTTCACTGTCATCCTCATTGAGAGCGGCTGTTGGTTCATCTAAAATCAGCAGCTTTACATCTTTCGTTAGTGCCTTGGCGATTTCTACAAGCTGCTGCTTCCCAACACCTAAATCCTTCACAAGCGTTTCTGGATTCACCTGTAAATTCACTTTTTGCAGCATTTTTTTCGCTTCAACAATGGTCTGATTCCAATCAATGACACCGCCATTTTTGACTTCATTACCGGCAAAAATATTTTCATAGACTGTTAAATCCGGGAATAAGGCCAGCTCCTGATAAATAATGGCGATTCCCTCTTTTACGCTATCGCTTATTTTATGAAACTGCTGTACTTTTCCTTCAAAAACGATATCGCCTTCATATGTTCCATAAGGATACACACCGCTGAGCACCTTCATTAATGTCGATTTCCCGGCACCATTTTCACCTATTAAACAATGAATTTCTCCTTTTTCTACTTTAAAGCTAACATTGCTTAAAGCTTTGACACCGGTAAAGCTTTTTGAAATTGAGTTCATTTCTAGAATATTTTGAGCCATACTTTCACTCCTATCACCTAAGCGGATGTGTACATCACTTCACCCGTTCACATTCTCCACCAGCTATAGCCTTAACAATGGCGAATAGTGATAGATTGCTCTATCACTACCTGCCACCAGCAATCTTACAGTCCTGTAAATTCGCTTGCCTCGTAATACTCAGAATCAATTAATTCCTTCTTAACATTTTCCTGATTAACTACAATGACATTTGTTTGTTTTGCTTTCACTTCTACCGCGCCATTATCATAAGAACCTGTTGTTTCAGGTGTGTCTCCATCTAAAATTGAAATCGCCATTCCCATTGCATCTGTCACAAGTGTACGAACATCTTTGAAAACTGTCATAGATTGTTTTCCATCAATGACATATTGAATGGAAGCTTTTTCTGCATCCTGCCCTGTGACTGTGTAAGAAGAAATATCACCATCAGAAGCAAACACATCTGCAATTGAACGAGCTGTTCCATCATTAGGTGCAAGGATTGAAATATCACCCTTCATATCAGCTCCAACAGCTGTTAGGTTCGTTTGCGCTTTATTTTTTGCTTCATTTGGATCCCAGTTTGTTGTTACCTGGCCAAGAATTTTACTCATTTCGTCACGTGTAAGCTCTGCCTTGTCTTTTAGCGCTTCTGCTTCACTTGAATTGGCAATTTTAAAAGTTCCGTCAGCGATTTTTGGCTGAAGAGTGCTCCATGCCCCTTCAAAGAATAAGAATGCATTATTATCTGTTGCTGCTCCTGCATACAAGTAAAGCGGTACATCTGTGCCTGATGCTTGATCGATTAAATATTGGCCTTGTGCCGCACCAACAGCAACACTGTCAAACGTTACATAATAATCAACTGCGTCTGTATTTGTAATGAGACGGTCATACGCAATAACCGTAATGCCTTCTTTCTTAGCAGCTTCTACAGCTGATGCCGCTGCATCACCGTCCTGAGGACAGATAATGAGAACATCAATGCCTTTGCTGATCAATGTTTCCACATTTTCCTTTTCTTTTGCTGAAGAGCCTTGGCTGAATAGTATTTCAGTTGTGTAGTCAGAATCATCTAAAGCAGCTTTGAAGCGTTCTTCATCCTGAACCCATCTTGGTTCATCCTTTGTAGGCAGGACAATCCCCACATCTACTCCGCTGCCGCTGCCGCCAGCACCGCTGCTGCATGCCGCAAGCATTGCTGCAAAAAGTGTAAAAATAAACAATAAGGACATTCTCTTTAATCGTTTTCTCATTCTGAAACCCCTTTCAAAATTGTTTGTCTGTTTACACTTTTCATTATATTTTGGCAGGGGTTTAGTTTGTAAGCGTTATCAATAGCAATCTTTTAGCATTAACTGGATTTTTTTATTATTTGAGGTTTATAGGGTTGAGGATGGTTATGCAGGATAGAAAGAGAGTTTTGGATGAAAAATTACATATTTAATATTTATTACTTATTAATGAAGCAGGATCACGCTATGTTATGTTGGTTGATTGAAGCGGAAGGCGGCGAGACTCCTGTGGGACGAGTGGGAAGGTGAGACCCCACAGGCGCATGCGCCGAGGAGACTCACCGCCCGCCCCGCGGAAAGCGAGCTGCCTGAAGCGGAAATCAACCTAGGCAGAAACTCTTAAATTTTTCCTCTGTTTCCTAAATACCGCTTTCCACACTATAAAGTTAGCAATTAATAAGATACCTAAGTATAGATACGAACCGTAGCTCAGCTGCTGAATGGCTATATAATGCCCGCCTGCTAATAGTCCAACAGGAATGAACAATATAAATGCTTTCCACCCTTGTGAATTGCCCACTTCTTCAAGAGGCTTCGAAAAAGGAATCCTGCTCCCAAAACTAACATAGCAAATCACTGTATATAGAAAGCTTGCCACGAGAACAGCTGCTAAGTCGGGAATAATTCTTGTTCCGTAAATGAAACAAAAGATGATGCCTAAAACAATATATAGCGGAATATAAAGCGAAATTAAAAAGGCTTTTAAACTGCTTTTACGTAAATTAGTATAATCCTCAATCGGAAAAATTTTATACACCCAGGAAGCCTTATACTTACTTGAATAGCCTAGCATGAGCACTGTCGTTGGGATAATCAGCATACTGAAATAAACATTCAAATAGCTGACACTTTCTGTGAAATCAGCTTCCCCGCCAGATGCAACATTAAATATGAAGATAAAAGGAATCACCAATGAAAAACCTAGTGATGGATAGACCTTCAGCTTAAACTCCCGCTCCTGCTTCATCATTAAGGTAGTAAAGCGATAAAAGGCTCTTTCATCGTTGGTTCTGCAAATAACCTTTAACAGCAGTTCTTTGAGATGATTTTTTCTTTCTTTTTTCGATTTGCTTGAGCTTAAGAGCTTTTGCAGATTTCGTTCAAACGTCGGAATAAGCTTCATATAAATCCAGATCGATAGGATCGGCACTACAATGGCTAAGATGCTAAAAATAATCGTCATAATGGAAGTATTTCCATTCAGCAATAATTCGTATGGTGCCGCAAACCACATGGGAATAAGGAAAATGCTCCACCAATGATAATCAGCCACCATATTTAAATCGACAAATTCAAAAGACCTGGCAAGAAATTGATACCCCACCATCAGCACTAATGATAAGCCAATTTGCACATAGTTGATCATATCCTTCAGCTTTTCTCCGTCAAAAAACTTCAAAATGGCAATATATAAGATTGCTGTGATGACAACAATAAATATATTAATAAGGATCAATTCTATAAGGGTTATAAGGAAAAAGATTATTCCTTGTCTAAATAAGCTCACCACAAGCGGAATGGCTGTTAGGGCAATCGTCAAATAGGATAAATAAATGAAGATATGCATAAACTTAGCCGCATTCACTGTTTTTGCAGAAATCGGCTTTGTTAATAAAATGCTTCGATCTCTAACATCAAGTAAGACATTGGAAAAATCAGCAATCATCGATGTCATAATCATAAAAATAATAATGGCATAAGCAATACTGAGCTGAAACAGATAACTGTCTCCAAAACCCATAAAAGGAATTAGAACAAGACCAATAAGAACATAAATCCATAGTGATTTCATGTATCCATATTTTTTGTCCTCTTGCCCTTTTTTGTTGGCCTCTTGATTAAAAAAAGTCGGTACTCTGCGCTCATCCATGGTCAGTTTGATTTGGAGGATTTTTCTCATAGCAGTATAATCAACACCGATTTTCGTAAACAAAATTTGAATTTTATCAAGCAGCTGCAAGGTTTTAAAATCGTCCATTACTGCACCTCTTGAACAACGGAAACAAATCGTTCGCCAATTTCCTTATGATTATTAAAGCCTGTTAATTGATTAAAAATCCCTTCAAGCGAGCCGCCCATATTGCCTTCCTGAAGCTGTTCAAACGTTCCATCTGCTGCGATTCTTCCATCATTCAGCAGGATGATGCGGCTGCTGATTTTCTCCACGACATCCATAATATGTGATGAGTAAAAGATCGTTTTTCCTTCTGCAGCAAGCTGAGCAAGAATCTCTTTAAAAATCATTACACTATTCGCATCCAAACCATTAATCGGTTCATCTAAAAATAATAAATCAGGGTTATGTATCACACTCGCAATGATTAATAGTTTTTGTCTCATTCCTTTTGAATAAGAAGATATTCTGGAGTGATAAACTTCTCCAATTCCAAATAGCTCCATTAAAGATTTTGCCTTTTCTGCAGCCACTTCCAACTCCATCCCGTACATCTGCCCAATAAAACTTAAATACTCATAACCTGTTAAGTTATCATAAATATCTGCTACTTCAGGAACGTAGCCGATTCTTCTTTTGTATTCAATGCCGCTTTTTTGAATATCCTCACCAAACAGTTTAATGTCTCCTTCGTATTCTCCTTCAATGCCTAATATCATTTTAACTGTCGTACTTTTTCCGGCACCATTTGGTCCGATATAGCCAATAATTTCTCCTCTTGAGACTCGCAAGTCAATTCCTTTCAGAATCTGCTTGCTCCCAAAGCTTTTCGTCAAATTAGAAATACTTAATACCTCCTGCTGCTCCATTCCATATTCCTCCCATCCATTTTCCAGTTACTATAACATACGAATGAAAGTTAAAACAGTTTCTAAAATTTAGATTTGTTTGTGCAAAATTTGCTTTTTAAGGATAATGGGGTGATGATTCCTGCTCCATGGGACTCGCTTTCTGCCGGGAAAGGTGCTGAACTCTGCACCGCTGCCTTCCGGTGGATTCTCAAGCTCTCCTAAAAAAAAACTACAGCCTTTATGAAAAGATTAAAAATTTCCTATAATTTGAATTTATAACTTGAACCTCTAGTTCCTAGAGGTTTTATAATGAACACATACTTTTAAGAAAGAGGGATGATCATGGATAAAGGCAATTCGTTTTCTATTGGGCAATTCTCTGAAAAAACAGGGATCTCAATTCGGACTTTACATTATTACGATGAAATTGGCCTTTTAGTACCTGAAAAGCACCCCAGTTCTGGCCACCGTATTTACAATCATGATGATTTACTGACATTGCAGAAAATTATTAGCCTTAAATTCCTTGGATATAGTCTTGATAAAATAACAAACTTATTAAAAGAAAGCCGCTTTACTGTAGATTTAAATGAAACATTAACACTTCACTTGGATGCATTAGAAAAAGAGAAAGAACGCATTCATCAATCCATAACAGCTATACAAAGGGTCATCAAGGTACTGCAGGCGGAGGAAGAAATAGATAGCACAATACTATTCACCCTAATCCATAGCGTGCAAACAGAACAAATACAGGCAGATTGGATGGAACGTCATATGCTGACAGATATTAAAGAAAGCTTATCGCTGAAAACAGAGGATGATAAAGCCAAACTAGATCAAACGTATATTCAATTATCCAAGGAAGTAAAGGAGCTATATGGTCAGCCTATTGATGACCCAAAAGTCCAAAATATGATCAGTGCCTACATTAAATCCTCTTTTGAATTTCTCGGAGACGATCTGTTAGAAAAACTCGCTAATGCCAATATAGAAGAAATTGATATCAAAGAACTGGAAGAAATGACGCATAATCCTTTTACTGAAGAAGAACAAGAGTGGCTTAATTTAGCGATGGAATATCATATGAAACAAGCAGAGGTAGAATAATTCTTTTTTCGATGGCGGGCACTTGCTTTAGTTTTACTACCCGCCTCTTTTCATAGATGCGAAGCACTTTCAATCGCTCTTTATGCCCGTCGGCTTCTTTTTTTATCGCTGGCGGGCACTTATTTACCTTCTTTGTGCCCCTCGGCTTCTTTTTTCATCGCTGACGGGCACTTTCTACCGACCTTTGTGCCCGCCGGCTTCTTTTTTTATCGTTGACGGGCACTTATTCACCTTCTTTGTGCCCGCCGGTTTCTTTTTTTATGGCTGACGGGCACTTATTCACCTTCTTTGTGCCCCTCGGCTTCTCTTTTTATCGTTGACGGGCACTTATTCACCTTCTTTGTACCCGCCGGCTTCTTTTTTTATCGTTGACGGGCACTTATTCACCTTCTTTGTGCCCGCCGGCTTCTTTTTTTATGGCTGACGGGCACTTATTCACCTTCTTTGTGCCCGCCGGCTTCTTTTTTTATGGCTGACGGGCACTTATTCACCTTCTTTGTGCCCCTCGGCTTCTTTTTTCATGGCTGACGGGCACTTATTCACCTTCTTTGTGCCCCTCGGCTTCTCTTTTCATCGCTGGCGGGCTCTTTCTACCGACTTTTGTGCCCGCCGACTTCTTTTTTCAGATTAAGTCCATATAATTGTGTAAAAAGAAAGAGTCATTTTATTCCTATTTGTCCACAATGTTAACGACCAAGAAAACATTGGAAAGAGGGATAAAAATGACTCAGTTACAGTTTAACCTAGATATGGACGTTTTAAAAGAATCGATTATGAATTCTAATCTTGAGCTTATTGTGAAATCTACCTTAGTATTAGTCTTGAACGAATACATGGAAAAAGAACGAGATGACTATTTAAATGCAGCTGCCTATGAACGTTCTTTAGACCGTCGTGATTATCGAAATGGATATTATGAACGTGAACTCATCATGAGTATCGGAAAGTTAAGAATAAAAGTTCCCCGAACAAG
The DNA here is from genome assembly GCF_900166665.1 of Cytobacillus gottheilii. Classification (GTDB taxonomy): domain Bacteria; phylum Bacillota; class Bacilli; order Bacillales; family Cytobacillaceae; genus Cytobacillus; species Cytobacillus gottheilii_A. The sequence goes on from NZ_LT800494.1 coordinate 4,089,621, forward strand.
AGGAGGTGAATTTTCGCCTTCTATCTTTGAGAAATTTTCGCGTGTTGATCAGACACTTATATTATCTATGTTAGAAATGGTCATCAATGGAGTTTCCACTAGAAAAGTAAAGAATATCGTAAAACAATTATGTGGCCAGAGTGTATCAAAATCTTTTGTTTCCTCCCTAACAGAGAAACTGGATCCTGTAGTAAAAGCCTGGGCTAATCGCCCACTTAATGTCGAATATTATCCGTATCTCTACGCTGATGCCACCTATATAAAAGTTCGAGAGAATAACAAGGTCATTTCAAAAGCAGCTTATTTGATTACTGGTATGGGTGAGGACAAAAAGCGTAAAGTACTTGGCTTTAAAATAGATCACGTCGAGAGCTTTCAAGCATGGCAAGAGTTCTTTCAAGATTTAAAATCTCGAGGGTTACAATCACCAAAATTAGTGATTTCAGATGCACATGCTGGATTAAAGAAAGCAATAGAAAGAGTATTTATAGGTACGGCATGGCAAAGGTGCACTGTTCATTTCAAACGAAATATTGTTAACGCACTTCCAAAAACAGGATCACGACAAATCATTTCTGATCTGAGAAGAATATACCAAGTAGTATCAGTTGAAGAGTCAAGAAAATATAGGGACAAATTTATTGAACTATATGCAGAAAATAAGAAAGTAAGAAAGGCAATCGAAATTCTCGAAGAAGGTTACGAAGACACGATCCAATTTCTAAATGAACCAGAAAAGTATCAAATACACATTTTAAGCAATAACTCATTGGAAAGGCTCAACCAAGAAATTAGAAAACGAGTGAGTGTGATCCGTATCTTTCCTAATAATCAGTCTGCATTTCGATTAATTGGTGCATTGTTAATGGAGAATGAAAATTTAGAATTAAATAAGAAAGTATACCTTACCGCGGAGCGAAATTTTGCTTAGGAGAAGGGGGTACCCCCTTCTCCTAAGCAAAATCAACTAACAGCTATTAATAGGTGGTAACATTGTGAAAAGGAATTTACACAATAATAAGGACTTGACTTTTTTTCACAGCTGGCGGGCTCTTTCTACCGACTTTTGTGCCCCCCCACCTTCTTTTTTCACAGCTGGCGGGCTCTTATTTACGCTCTTTGTGCCCCTCGGCTTCTTTTTTCACAGCTGACGGGCTCTTTCTACCGACCTTTGTGCCTGCAAGCTTCTTTTTTCATAGCTGACGGGCACGTTCAACACCTCTTTATGCCCCCCACCTTCTTTCTTCACAGTTTGCCGGCACTTCCTCTCGCTCTTAAAACAGCTAAACCAGCAGCACGTTATCCTTTCCTCCTTAAAAAGCAAAAACCCGAACTCTTTTAACCATAGTTCGGGTTTTTGTTGAAATGAAATCTATTTGTCTAAGGAAGCCTATTTATATAGTAAAAACTGCTTTCTAACTTTCAAGAATGATCGTAATTCATCTTCCCATTTGTTTTTCATTTCATCCACTGTTTTCCCTGATTCAATGTCCTCCCGAATCCAGCCATTCCCCATCAGCTGGTCGAAGAATGAGATCCCGCTGCTGTTTTCGGCTCTGAATTCAAATTGATCCGGATATAAGTCATGAATTGTTTTAACAATATGCAAGCCTGCTTCAACTGGTTTAAAGTCATCGCTGTCGGTAATATGGATTTGGACTCCATGGGAAAGGGTTCCTGCATGCTTAGAGAATGTTGGTGTGAACGAGGCTGCTCGGAATGTCACGCCAGGCAGCTTCTTTCCATTTAAGCTTTTAGCAAGCTCATCTCCATTGATAAAAGGAGCGCCAATTAGTTCGAAAGGTTTCGTAGTGCCGCGCCCTTCAGATATATTGGTTCCCTCAATTAAAGCACCGCCAGGATAAGCTAAAGCTGTATCTAGTGTTGGCATATTCGGAGACGGCATCACAAATTCCAGTGGTGTGTCCGAATAATACATGCTCCGCTTCCAGCCTTTCATTTCGACCACATGCAAATCTGCACCAATTTCAAATTCTTCGTTAAAAAGCTTTGCCAGCTCCCCAACTGTCATCCCATGGCGAAGCGGAATAGCATAATTGCCGATAAAGGAAGAATATTTCATATCAAGAACGGGTCCCTCTACCTTTAAGCCTCCCAGCGGATTTGGGCGATCCAGTACAACAAAAGGAATACCCTTTTCCTTTGCTGCTTCCATCGCATAAGCCATTGTGTATATATACGTGTAAAAGCGTGTCCCCACATCCTGTATGTCAAATAGAAGCACATCTATTCCTTCAAGCATTTCAGGTGTAGGTTTTCTTGTCGCGCCATATAAACTGTAAACAGGCAACCCGGTTTTTTCATCAATATAATATTCAACATATTCTCCTGCCTGTGCACTTCCTCTTACTCCATGCTCAGGTCCATATAATGCAACAAGATCTGTTTCTGGATCCTCGTGCAATACATCAACAATGCTGTTTAATGATTGATCAACACCTGTTGGATTCGTAATTAAGCCGACTTTTTTGCCTTTAATTAAATCCTTTTCCTTATCTAATAAAACCTCAACGCCTAATTGAAAGCTTTTCCCCTTCTTTTTCTTGTCATTCTTCGCTGAAACGCCTGCTAAACCGGAAAGCACTAATGTAATGGTTATTAAGAAAATGATCCATTTCTTCATTCAAGCATCTCCCCTCAATTGATTCCCAGAAACAGCAGACCCCTTACGAACCCGCTGTTCCTAAAAACTTTAATAATTTAAGCCATAGCCAAATTCATATAATGTATTTCCATCACGATCAGGAATCGTTACAGGCAATTGACCGCTTGGATTGATTTCCCCGAAAATAGCNCTTATTCACCTTCTTTGTGCCCGCCGGCTTCTTTTTTTATGGCTGACGGGCACTTATTCACCTTCTTTGTGCCCCTCGGCTTCTTTTTTCATGGCTGACGGGCACTTATTCACCTTCTTTGTGCCCCTCGGCTTCTCTTTTCATCGCTGGCGGGCTCTTTCTACCGACTTTTGTGCCCGCCGACTTCTTTTTTCAGATTAAGTCCATATAATTGTGTAAAAAGAAAGAGTCATTTTATTCCTATTTGTCCACAATGTTAACGACCAAGAAAACATTGGAAAGAGGGATAAAAATGACTCAGTTACAGTTTAACCTAGATATGGACGTTTTAAAAGAATCGATTATGAATTCTAATCTTGAGCTTATTGTGAAATCTACCTTAGTATTAGTCTTGAACGAATACATGGAAAAAGAACGAGATGACTATTTAAATGCAGCTGCCTATGAACGTTCTTTAGACCGTCGTGATTATCGAAATGGATATTATGAACGTGAACTCATCATGAGTATCGGAAAGTTAAGAATAAAAGTTCCCCGAACAAGAGGAGGTGAATTTTCGCCTTCTATCTTTGAGAAATTTTCGCGTGTTGATCAGACACTTATATTATCTATGTTAGAAATGGTCATCAATGGAGTTTCCACTAGAAAAGTAAAGAATATCGTAAAACAATTATGTGGCCAGAGTGTATCAAAATCTTTTGTTTCCTCCCTAACAGAGAAACTGGATCCTGTAGTAAAAGCCTGGGCTAATCGCCCACTTAATGTCGAATATTATCCGTATCTCTACGCTGATGCCACCTATATAAAAGTTCGAGAGAATAACAAGGTCATTTCAAAAGCAGCTTATTTGATTACTGGTATGGGTGAGGACAAAAAGCGTAAAGTACTTGGCTTTAAAATAGATCACGTCGAGAGCTTTCAAGCATGGCAAGAGTTCTTTCAAGATTTAAAATCTCGAGGGTTACAATCACCAAAATTAGTGATTTCAGATGCACATGCTGGATTAAAGAAAGCAATAGAAAGAGTATTTATAGGTACGGCATGGCAAAGGTGCACTGTTCATTTCAAACGAAATATTGTTAACGCACTTCCAAAAACAGGATCACGACAAATCATTTCTGATCTGAGAAGAATATACCAAGTAGTATCAGTTGAAGAGTCAAGAAAATATAGGGACAAATTTATTGAACTATATGCAGAAAATAAGAAAGTAAGAAAGGCAATCGAAATTCTCGAAGAAGGTTACGAAGACACGATCCAATTTCTAAATGAACCAGAAAAGTATCAAATACACATTTTAAGCAATAACTCATTGGAAAGGCTCAACCAAGAAATTAGAAAACGAGTGAGTGTGATCCGTATCTTTCCTAATAATCAGTCTGCATTTCGATTAATTGGTGCATTGTTAATGGAGAATGAAAATTTAGAATTAAATAAGAAAGTATACCTTACCGCGGAGCGAAATTTTGCTTAGGAGAAGGGGGTACCCCCTTCTCCTAAGCAAAATCAACTAACAGCTATTAATAGGTGGTAACATTGTGAAAAGGAATTTACACAATAATAAGGACTTGACTTTTTTTCACAGCTGGCGGGCTCTTTCTACCGACTTTTGTGCCCCCCCACCTTCTTTTTTCACAGCTGGCGGGCTCTTATTTACGCTCTTT
>NZ_LT800494.1:4094543-4219543 GCF_900166665.1 Cytobacillus gottheilii
TACCGCCATTTTTGGTCCCTATACATAGCAGTGCTTTTTTTGTTTGGTTATAGGAAGGTGGTGGGTTGTTCTCATAACCGTTTTAACAGCAGCATTTTAGCAAGGGAAAAAATAAAAGTGCCCGTCAGGTGAGAAATCTAGTGCGGACGGGAAGTAAAGTTAGAAGGAAGTGCCCGCCAAGAGTAAAACCAAGAGCTGACGGGAAGTAAAGTAGCAGGAAAGTGCGTGTTAGATGGAAAACCAAGAGTTGAAGGGAACTAAAGAGCAAGGAAAGTGCCCGTCAGTCGGAAAACCAAGAGCTGTCGGGAACTAAAGTACGCTTAAAGTGCCCGTCAGCTGAAAAATCAAGAGCTAGCGGGAACTAAAGAGCTATCAAAGTGCCCGTCAGAAGAAAAATCAGATTAAGTCCATATAATTGTGTAAAAAGAAAGAGTCATTTTATTCCTATTTGTCCACAATGTTAACGACCAAGAAAACATTGGAAAGAGGGATAAAAATGACTCAGTTACAGTTTAACCTAGATATGGACGTTTTAAAAGAATCGATTATGAATTCTAATCTTGAGCTTATTGTGAAATCTACCTTAGTATTAGTCTTGAACGAATACATGGAAAAAGAACGAGATGACTATTTAAATGCAGCTGCCTATGAACGTTCTTTAGACCGTCGTGATTATCGAAATGGATATTATGAACGTGAACTCATCATGAGTATCGGAAAGTTAAGAATAAAAGTTCCCCGAACAAGAGGAGGTGAATTTTCGCCTTCTATCTTTGAGAAATTTTCGCGTGTTGATCAGACACTTATATTATCTATGTTAGAAATGGTCATCAATGGAGTTTCCACTAGAAAAGTAAAGAATATCGTAAAACAATTATGTGGCCAGAGTGTATCAAAATCTTTTGTTTCCTCCCTAACAGAGAAACTGGATCCTGTAGTAAAAGCCTGGGCTAATCGCCCACTTAATGTCGAATATTATCCGTATCTCTACGCTGATGCCACCTATATAAAAGTTCGAGAGAATAACAAGGTCATTTCAAAAGCAGCTTATTTGATTACTGGTATGGGTGAGGACAAAAAGCGTAAAGTACTTGGCTTTAAAATAGATCACGTCGAGAGCTTTCAAGCATGGCAAGAGTTCTTTCAAGATTTAAAATCTCGAGGGTTACAATCACCAAAATTAGTGATTTCAGATGCACATGCTGGATTAAAGAAAGCAATAGAAAGAGTATTTATAGGTACGGCATGGCAAAGGTGCACTGTTCATTTCAAACGAAATATTGTTAACGCACTTCCAAAAACAGGATCACGACAAATCATTTCTGATCTGAGAAGAATATACCAAGTAGTATCAGTTGAAGAGTCAAGAAAATATAGGGACAAATTTATTGAACTATATGCAGAAAATAAGAAAGTAAGAAAGGCAATCGAAATTCTCGAAGAAGGTTACGAAGACACGATCCAATTTCTAAATGAACCAGAAAAGTATCAAATACACATTTTAAGCAATAACTCATTGGAAAGGCTCAACCAAGAAATTAGAAAACGAGTGAGTGTGATCCGTATCTTTCCTAATAATCAGTCTGCATTTCGATTAATTGGTGCATTGTTAATGGAGAATGAAAATTTAGAATTAAATAAGAAAGTATACCTTACCGCGGAGCGAAATTTTGCTTAGGAGAAGGGGGTACCCCCTTCTCCTAAGCAAAATCAACTAACAGCTATTAATAGGTGGTAACATTGTGAAAAGGAATTTACACAATAATAAGGACTTGACTTTTTTTCACAGCTGGCGGGCTCTTTCTACCGACTTTTGTGCCCCCCCACCTTCTTTTTTCACAGCTGGCGGGCTCTTATTTACGCTCTTTGTGCCCCTCGGCTTCTTTTTTCACAGCTGACGGGCTCTTTCTACCGACCTTTGTGCCTGCAAGCTTCTTTTTTCATAGCTGACGGGCACGTTCAACACCTCTTTATGCCCCCCACCTTCTTTCTTCACAGTTTGCCGGCACTTCCTCTCGCTCTTAAAACAGCTAAACCAGCAGCACGTTATCCTTTCCTCCTTAAAAAGCAAAAACCCGAACTCTTTTAACCATAGTTCGGGTTTTTGTTGAAATGAAATCTATTTGTCTAAGGAAGCCTATTTATATAGTAAAAACTGCTTTCTAACTTTCAAGAATGATCGTAATTCATCTTCCCATTTGTTTTTCATTTCATCCACTGTTTTCCCTGATTCAATGTCCTCCCGAATCCAGCCATTCCCCATCAGCTGGTCGAAGAATGAGATCCCGCTGCTGTTTTCGGCTCTGAATTCAAATTGATCCGGATATAAGTCATGAATTGTTTTAACAATATGCAAGCCTGCTTCAACTGGTTTAAAGTCATCGCTGTCGGTAATATGGATTTGGACTCCATGGGAAAGGGTTCCTGCATGCTTAGAGAATGTTGGTGTGAACGAGGCTGCTCGGAATGTCACGCCAGGCAGCTTCTTTCCATTTAAGCTTTTAGCAAGCTCATCTCCATTGATAAAAGGAGCGCCAATTAGTTCGAAAGGTTTCGTAGTGCCGCGCCCTTCAGATATATTGGTTCCCTCAATTAAAGCACCGCCAGGATAAGCTAAAGCTGTATCTAGTGTTGGCATATTCGGAGACGGCATCACAAATTCCAGTGGTGTGTCCGAATAATACATGCTCCGCTTCCAGCCTTTCATTTCGACCACATGCAAATCTGCACCAATTTCAAATTCTTCGTTAAAAAGCTTTGCCAGCTCCCCAACTGTCATCCCATGGCGAAGCGGAATAGCATAATTGCCGATAAAGGAAGAATATTTCATATCAAGAACGGGTCCCTCTACCTTTAAGCCTCCCAGCGGATTTGGGCGATCCAGTACAACAAAAGGAATACCCTTTTCCTTTGCTGCTTCCATCGCATAAGCCATTGTGTATATATACGTGTAAAAGCGTGTCCCCACATCCTGTATGTCAAATAGAAGCACATCTATTCCTTCAAGCATTTCAGGTGTAGGTTTTCTTGTCGCGCCATATAAACTGTAAACAGGCAACCCGGTTTTTTCATCAATATAATATTCAACATATTCTCCTGCCTGTGCACTTCCTCTTACTCCATGCTCAGGTCCATATAATGCAACAAGATCTGTTTCTGGATCCTCGTGCAATACATCAACAATGCTGTTTAATGATTGATCAACACCTGTTGGATTCGTAATTAAGCCGACTTTTTTGCCTTTAATTAAATCCTTTTCCTTATCTAATAAAACCTCAACGCCTAATTGAAAGCTTTTCCCCTTCTTTTTCTTGTCATTCTTCGCTGAAACGCCTGCTAAACCGGAAAGCACTAATGTAATGGTTATTAAGAAAATGATCCATTTCTTCATTCAAGCATCTCCCCTCAATTGATTCCCAGAAACAGCAGACCCCTTACGAACCCGCTGTTCCTAAAAACTTTAATAATTTAAGCCATAGCCAAATTCATATAATGTATTTCCATCACGATCAGGAATCGTTACAGGCAATTGACCGCTTGGATTGATTTCCCCGAAAATAGCTGCTGCAGAACCGTGGAAGCTGGCCGTTCTAAATCCGTATTGCGCGATATAAGCATCCACTTCATTGAAGGACATGATGTCATATGGATTGCGAATTCCAACTGCAATAACAGGCGCCTCTGTCTGGGCTGAAATATCACGGATCATTTTCATTTGTGGATGGTCGTAAGCGCGGCCCGCTACATTGGATGTATGTGAACCGACAATGACAGCATCGGCTGCTGCAATCGTTTCTTTCTGTTCATCTGTAAGAACAAAGTTTGATGATACTGTAATAACCTCTGTATTCTGATGATGCTTCTTAATTGCATCACCAAGCACTCCAATATAGCTGCTGCCTACAACCGCAATTTTTTGATTTTCATCAGCGTGAAGCGGGAGAACGCCGTTATCATTTTTAACCAATGTAATAGACTGCTGTGCCGCTTCCTTCTCAATTTGTTTATGTTCTTCGGAGCCGACCACTTGCATGGCATTTGCAATCTTCTCTTCAATGGACTGCGGCTCTTCCTGCTTGATTACACCCCGGTCAAGCTTTAACTTTAAAATTCGCTGTACAGATGCTTCAATGCGATTTTCAGAAATTTCACCTGTTTTCACTGCCTCTACAAGTCCTTCGGCAACCTCCTGCAAGCCAACCGGCATAAGAACAATATCTGTTCCCGCTTTAACCGCTCTGATTGCCGCATCCACAGGTCCAAAATGATCGGCGATGGCTTTCATATTCATGGCATCGGTGGTAATAACCCCTTCATATCCCATCTCATCTCGCATCAGTTCAGTCAGCACTTTATGAGATAATGTTGCCGGAAGTGAGATTTCTTCTCCAGTTTTTTGTGAAATCACTTTTGTATTGTCAATGTTCGGGAATGTGACATGTGCCGTCATAATTGCATCAATTTCTGCCTCCATTGCTTTTTGGAATGGATACAGTTCTACTTCTTTTAATCTTTCTAGGTCATGCGGAACCTCAGGCAGACCTAAGTGTGAATCGACTGCCGTATCTCCATGTCCTGGAAAGTGCTTGGCCGTTGCTGCCACACCTGATGCCTGCATGCCTTTTGTATATGCAACACCCATTTCTGCAACAAGCTCCGGATCTTCTCCAAACGAACGAACGCCAATTACCGGGTTATCAGGATTATTGTTTACATCTAATACTGGTGCAAAATTCATATTAAAACCAAGGGCGTTCAATTCCTCACCGATTGCATGCCCAACTTTTTCGGCCACTCCAGCAGAGCGTGTCGCTCCTAATGCCATATTGCCTGGCATGTCGGTGCCTGATTGAAGACGGGTGACGATACCGCCCTCCTGATCAATCGTCATCAGAAGTCCATATTTTTCAGAAGCTTCTTCATAGGAGGAGACCAGTCTGGCTGTTTGCTCTGTTGTCACAACATTTTCTCTGAAAAGGATAACCCCTCCCAGATGATAATCTTTAACGAGCTGTTCGATTTCTGGAAGCATTTCAGTCACATTTTCTCCATCCCATGTTCTAAAATCTGGCATAAGCATTTGCCCAACCTTTTCTTCGATGGTCATTGAGTTAATAGACTTAGAAATCAGATCATATTGCTTACCTTTTTCCTTCTTAAAAAATGGTTCTTTTGATTTTTCATTTCCTTTATACTGAACGGCAATCCGATCACTTTCCTTGCCAGCTGATACTGTAATAAATGTTTTTCCTTTTTTTCCTGTGAGTGTCATTTCGCCTTTGTCATTAACAGTTGCAACATTTTTATTAGAAGACTTCCATTTTAATGTTTCGTTATTGACTGTTTTGAATTGCCCATCATTATAAACATTCAGTACAGTCAGTTTATAACCGTCAGCCGGCTGCCGATCGATATCAGGCACATTTTCCAATAGAACGAAATCTTTCGTTTTGCTCTTTGCTGCCTGTACTCCAGCTGGCAGTGCCATAGAAGCAAGGAGCAATATTGTCAGGATACCTACAAGTCCATTCTTTAAGAAGTTTTTCATGAAGAGAGCCTCCTCTGTTTAATATCTTCTTTTTTCCCAGCCATCGGTTGATAATTTCAACTTGATATCTTTTCCGTTCGACTGCTTTAGTACTGCATCGTGAATATACCAGCCCCGCCCATTTACGGTCGCATCTGTTTCATACCGGAAGCGGATGTAGTTGCTTCCACTCGGGATGAAGACTTTGCTCTTCTTCCAATCAATACTTGTTCCTGTGTATGGGGCACCAATAGATGTCCAATTCTCTCCATCTGTTGAAACCTCAATGTAGCCATAATCGCTCTCATTTTCAATTCTGTACCAAGTATCAAAGGTTAATACTGCAGCTTTTTCCGCCTCAACTTCAGCAGTCAAGGTACGATCAAGCTCATCCCCATACCCAGAAAACCACGCTTTCTTTTTAGAAGGCATTGCCACAGGAATGGCGTCTGCTGTTAATCTGGCAACCTGTCTTCTGGCAGGGTTTGTTGAAACCGTCTCGCGGGATGGATGAACCCGATTTGTCAGCAGAATGCTAATGGTAGCGTTATTTTTGTTCACCACAATTGAAGTTCCTGTATATCCTGTATGACCTAAAGTACTGCCTTCCGATAAAGCATCCATATACCAGCCTTGCCCCAGCTCCCAGCCGAGACCATGATCATCTCCAGGAAAAGCTTCATTCTGGTTTTCCTCCAGCAGCTTCACGGTGTCAGCCTTCAAGATCTGCTTGCCAGCATAACGGCCGTCATTTATAAACATATGAGCCAGTTTGCCTAAATCCTCTGCTGTTGAAAATACACCCGCATGACCAGCTACTCCTTCAAGTGACCAGGCATTTTCATCATGCACCTCACCCCAGACAAGACCTCTGCCAATTGAGGATTGATCTTCAGTGGCAGCAATCCTGTGCTTCAGTGATTCAGGCGGGTTGTACATGGTATCTTTCATTCCTAATGGTTCGGTTATATGCTTTTTAACAAACACATCAAGGCGATCACCTGAAAGCCGCTCCACTAACGCACCAAGTGTAATCATATTTAAATCACTATACGTATACTGAGTGCCAGGTTCAGCCTCTAATTCATGCGTAAATACAAGCTGTAATCTTTCATCACGGCTATTCGCTTGTGAATACAGCGGAATTCCAGGTTCAAATCCAGACGTATGCGTCATAAGCTGTCTGATTGTAACTGCTTCTTTTCCGTTCTGCTCAAACTCGGGAATATAGAGTGCAACAGGATCGTCTAATTGAAATTGCCCTTCCTCATACAATTTCATTGCGGCTACCGTTGTAAAAATCTTGCTGATGGAAGCGACGTCAAAAATCGTATCCTTTTTCATTGGTATAGGATTGTCTGCTTCTGTGAACTCTCCATCTGTGTACTGATAGGCATTTCCATAAGCCTCATGCTTAACAATATGACCTCTCCTTGCCACTAAAGCGACAGCTCCAGGCATTGTTCCTTCTTCAATCAGCGCTTCGATTGCCGGATCCATTTCCTTTAGGGGCTGTTTCATCATTCCAGCACTGCGCGGTGAACCCTTATGCAAAACAGGCGAAATGGATCCCGGACGATCCCAGGAAAATAGAGGATGCATCCTTTGACTAGTTTTTTTCTTTTTTTCCATCGATTCCATCCTTGGAGGTTCATTTAATGGTTGCTGAGCCATTACGGGATCTGCTCCTGACATTAAAACGGATGTAGTGAATAAAATTGCGGCAACAGTCATTGCTTTTCTTTTCATTGGCACACCTCCATTTATTTATGACAGCACTTACAATTGTGCTTCCCTTTTAGGGTATCGAAATAATAGTATAGTTGTCTATACCAAAATAGTCTTAAAATTCAGATGGTTCTAATTATCTAGGAAGTGATTTAATCTTCTAAAAATCATTAACGTATTTATACTTTCCATATTATTTTCTAAGCATACTGCCTCCCGAAAGGATAAAAAAAGAACCTGTCTTTCATTAAGAAAGATCAGGTTCAAATTTTTTATGGATAAGTAATCGGTGAATCTGTTCCAATCGGAAGACCTGTCACCATCCAAATTAATAGCATCGCTACCCATGCAATTGTAAAGGCAATGGAGTATGGAAGCATAGTAGAAATCAATGTACCAATACCAACTTTTTTATCGTACTTCTGCGCAAACGCAATGACGATCGCAAAATAAGGCATTAATGGTGAAATAACATTCGTTGTTGAATCAGCAATACGATAAACAAGCTGAGTAAATTCAGGGGAGTAACCTGACAGCATCATCATTGGAATAAATACCGGCGCCATAATTGCCCATTTGGCAGAAGCACTTCCGATAAATAAGTTGATGAAGCCTGAGATTACAATAAACGTCAAGATAAGCGGAATGCCTTTAAAGCCTGTTGCGTCAATTAAGTCCGCACCTTTAACGGCTAGTACGGTTCCTAGATTTGACTCTGTAAAATACGCTACGAATTGTGATGCAACAAATGCTAATACAATGTACGAGCCCATCGTTGCCATTGTATCTGACAGCTGACTCGCGACATCTTTATCATTTTTGATCGATTTAGTAATTCGTCCGTACACCAAACCAGGAATGAAAAACATGATAAGGATTACAGGCACAAGCACCCCTAAAAATGGAGTATCAACAAAACTTTCTTGTCCAGCACGTAATGGTCCCCAAGATGGGATAACCAATAGCGCAATAGCAATACCCGTTACAATTAAAGATAATAATGCTCCCCATAAACCTTTTTTCTCTTCTGGTTTTAGATAGGAAACATCTTCAGTGACATTTCCTTTATATGTGCCCAGACGAGGCTCAACAATCTTATCAGTAATAATTGTACCAACTATGGTAATAAGGAAAACAGAGGCAATCATGAAATAGTAGTTCATTGCATAATTCATGCCTGCTGCATACTCCGGATCAATGATCGCTGCAGAATCCATTGTTAAACCGCCTAATAGCGGGTCCAAAGAAGTCAACAGTAAATTGGCACTGAATCCGCCGGAAACCCCTGCGAATGCTGCAGCAAGTCCTGCCAATGGATGTCGTCCAAGACCTGCAAATAATACCGCTCCAAGAGGAGTTAGAACAACATAACCAGCATCAGCAGCCATACTTGACATAACACCGCCAAATACTAAAGCAGCTGTCATAAGTACGCGCGGTACAGATGTTACAAGGCCGCGAAGAGCAGCACTGATTAATCCAGAACGTTCTGCAATTCCAATCCCGAGCATAGTCACAAGAACTGTGCCTAATGGAGTAAATCCAGTGAAGTTAGAGACTGCGCTTTCAAAAAGGTATAAGATCCCTTCTGAATTTAATAGGTTTTTGACTTCTATCATTTCTCCTGCATTCAGCGGGTCTTCTACTTTAAGGCCAGCAGAAGCAAAGATAGCAGACAAAACAACTACTGCTAAGGCAAAAAAGAAAAACAATGTAACCGGGTCTGGCAGCTTGTTGCCGACACGCTCAATTACATTTAAAAAACGCATAACGAAACCGTTCTTTTGAGCTTTTTCCAAGATTAAACCTACCCTTCATTTTAATAAAAATATAATTTTTATACATTAGTTAGTATAGACAATAGTTTCATAGAATGGAATAGATTTGGAAGTATTCAAAATAGTAATATAGTTATAAATATTATAAAAATGTAAGGGTTAATCCCTCTTTAGAGGTTAAAGTCCGTTTTATTTTCAGTTTGATTCATATATCCTCTATACATCTAGTACATTTTTTGCTCATACTGCTTAGACTTTTAGTTAAATCCCTCCTTTAAATATTATATTTAATCTTATATACAAATAATGAATGACTATTAATATACAAAGTATTTCTATACACGAAATATACAAAATTTATTCATTTCTTTCAAAGTGACTGGGAGAAACCAAAATAATATTTCTAAATACGAATATTCAATAAAGGTTGGCGTTTAAACAAACCCGTTCCATTTCACTCATATTAATAAGATATATTTTATAATCACAAATAAAAAAAAGAATGATTAGAAAGATGAACTTCCTAACCATTCGGTTCTATGAGCGTGTCACATACTTATGCCCCAGTCTCTTTACGATTTACGGCTCTTAATTCCAGTCAAATCTTCCGTCCGCGAGCTTATCTAAACAAATCAAGCAGCAAATCCCAAAAACCTTTTTCTTCTTCAGGCTCTGCTGTTTTTGTTTCTTCTTCCTTCTTCTCAATACTCTCTGTCTTGATTACAAATTGCACAGAGTATACATCTTCATTTTTAGGAGAAGTGAACGATACGGGCGTGAAATCGGATTTATCATATTCACCGATCATTTCATTGATTTGCTCTTGCATTTGAGCTGGCATATCTTTCGTTTCTTCATATAATTGTGCTGTTCCATCTTGAAGAGCAGATGCCCCTTCATTTAATTCACTTGTTCCATCTGCAATGCCTGTGATGCCTGTGTGCAATTGATTATAAGATGAAGCAAGCTCGTTCACTCCTCCAGTATAACCTATCAAACCTGAGTGAAATTCACCGTAATTAGCAGATAATGCCGCCAATCCTGTTTGAAGTTCTTCCAATCCGCTCATATCCATACCTTGTAGAGAATTAGTAAGATTCTCAGAGATTGAAGATAATGTCCCGCTCATCGTCTTCATGTTCCCATTCAACTCACTCAACGAAGGCTCTACCGCAGCAAATGCTGCTTTGACAGCAGAATAGGTTGCTTTCACCTTTTGAGCAACATTATATGTCGCGATTAACTTATCCAGCACTTTTGCAGCCTCACCATCGGCATTCAGATTTTCAATTGCCTGTTTCTCCTGCTCTGTCAGTTGCCCTGCAGGAATTTCAGCAATAGCTGCATCTAAGGCTTGATAGCTTTGTGCATACTGATCACCTAATTCATTTAAGCCACTAGCAGCTTGCGTTAACCCAGCAGCAAGCTCTGATAGGCCTTTTGGCAATTCAGTCAGGCTACTTAGGTCCATATTGGATGTTGGACCTGATAACGCATTGCTCATTTGTGTTAACGCTCCGCCAATCTCTTTAGACGCATTGATGATCTCATAAGAAGAACCGTCTAACTGGTTAATGCCATTGAGATACTCACTGGAACCGCTTCTCATAGAAGAAGCTCCGCTGTTTAATTGCGACACTCCAGTCTTTAAATCCGCCACGCCGCTATTAAGCTCTGCGATCGCATCGGTTAAAGCACTCATATCATCTGTTAGGTTATTGATTTCAGATGTGTCAATTGGCAAAGTGGAAGGTGCAGCAGCAATATCAATTCCTTGGAACTCAAAATCATTGACATCCGCTTGCACACTAAGCGTATCTTCCTGCCCTGGCATCACGGTGAAAGTCACTTGTTTATTTTCGCCTGCATTGGCAATCATTCCACCTGATGCTTCAATATTTTCATATAGGTTTGATAGCTGCAGGGAAACCTGCAGTAAATAATTTTCATAAAAAACACGATCTACATTGTCATTTGCCCTTACATCCATTGAAATCTCAAGCTGTCCTGACTGTCCGGCAAGGTCTGCAGCATTGATTTCATTTCCATTTAAAGAATAAGTGATATCAATATTCCACGGTAAATCGGTATCCCCCTGCATATTGCCCTGATAGTAAAATTTCCCCTCAGGTGCTTGAACCGATACGGCCTCATCTTCTTGCTGTATCTCAGTTAAATCCGTTAAATTTTTGACACTTTCATATGTTCCAAAGTCTTGAATTTCTCCAGCTTTTGCAACATCCAGTGTATTGACGACATAGATTTCCTCTAACGTGCCGCCTGCTTCTAACGTTGCATAAATCACTTCATCCTTTGAAGTGAGCTGTCCATCCGTACCTTCCGCATAAGCCCGGTTATGTGAAATCCCATTATTAAGGAATGAAGGAAGGCAGATTAAAAGCGCTAGTGTACATCTGAATATCTGTTTATTTCTCATCATCATTCTCCCTCATAAAAGTTTGCTTTCATTGTTGTTTTCTTAATAAACTTATCGAATACAACAAGCATCGCCGGCAATAGCAGCACAACCATGATAAATGCTAGTAAAGCTCCTCTTCCTAATAATAATCCGATCGACGAAACAATTGGATTCGATGAGGTTGCCCATAAAATAAACCCTACACTTGATAAAATAGCCGCAGAGATTGAAATTGAAAATGTTTTTTCATCTAATGTTTTCTTAATTGCCTTCATTGCAGGCATCTTTTTGCGATGTTCATTATAGGCTTCTGTAAGCAGGATCGCATAATCAACCGTTGCTGCCAGCTGAACGGTGCTAATAATTAAATAGCCTACAAACACTAACGACGAATTAGAAAAGTATGGAATGGACAGATTGATCCATACGGCCGATTGAATGGTCAGCAGCAAAACAACTGGTATCGAAATGGATCTAAACGTTACGATCAGGACAATCGCAATCGAAACCACCGTTAAAATATTGACCACAATATTATCTGTTGCTACCGTATTTTTTATATCATACAGGGTCACGCTCTCTCCTAAGCTAAACGCTTCATCTCCATAATAATTTTCCGCTGTTTCTTCTACATTACTGACAATTGAAAAAGGGATATCTCCTTCAGTTGCCTGATTTGTATTAATAATAATCCGGCTATAATTCTCAGAATAAAATTCACTAGTAATGGATTCTCCTAAGTATTCAGGCGGAATCACAGTTCCGACATTATTGACATAAGCAATCACACTAGTAACATAATCAAGCTGCTCAAGCTCCTCCACAAGCTCCGATTCTTTAGCAGGATCACCTTTAGGTACTAGGAGCACAATTGGCGTCGTTTCACCAAACGCCTCTTTTATAACAATAAAGTCACTGCCAGCACGTGTTGTTTCTGGCTGTTCCCCTAGTCCATAAGTAAATGTTGTATTACTTTGGGCTAAAAACGCTGGAACAATGATTATCAATACAAGCAATAAGCTTGGAAACCTAAGCTTCATCATGAGTTTTCCGGTACCCGTAAAGCTTGGCACAAAGCTTTTATGCTTCGTTTTATCCATCCACTTATAAAAATAAAGCGTTAGAGCCGGCAAGAACACCATAACACTAATGAAACTCAATATAATTCCCTTAACTAAGTTTAAACCGAGATCAGAACCGATTTGAAACTCCATAAAGGTTAATGCAATAAAGCCGAAAAAGGTAGTCGCTGCACTTGCCGTAATAGCAGGAAATGATTTTTTCATAGCAAGCTGCATCGCTTCCTCGGGACTATTCGTTTTCTTTCGGTAATCAGAAAAGCTGTGCAGTAAAAACACGGCATAATCAAGAGAAACGGCCAGCTGTAAAATAGGTGCTACAGACTGTGTGACAAAAGAAACCTCTCCAATAAAAATGTTCGTTCCTAAATTAATCAGCACAGATACACCTATTGCAGTTAAGAAAAACAACGGTTCAATCCACGAAGTCGTCGAGATGACAAGAATGAAGATAATAAGAGGAACCAATAAAATCGCCGCATACATCGACTCTGTCCCTGCCATTTTTTGAGACGAAGCTGTATTAATCGCTTCTCCGGCAATAGCACCATCTTCTCCGATCAATTCATAGATCGCATCTGTAATGGCTACTTCTTCACCTGCTGTAACAGCGATTGAAAACAATGCTTTTTCATTTTTATAATAGGATTCAACGGTATCTGCATCTGCCATTTCTAATGGCGTCTTTAAATCAACGACGTCATCTAGCCAAATAACCTCCGAGACTCCATCAATAGCTGCTAATTCTTCCTTAAAACTAAGCGCCTCCTGGACAGTTACATCTGGTATCATTACTCTTGTATTGGGGACAGAAGCAGTAAACTCTTCCTCCATAATCTCCAATGCTTGGGTCGACCCTGCATCATCCGGCAAGTAATCAACCATATTGTAATTCACGGACACAAAGAACTGTGCCGCTGTAGACATAATCGTAACTAAAGCAAACGTCAGCAAAACGGCTTTTTTATGTTTGATAATATATTCTGCAATACGAATCTTTTTTCACCCTCTCTTGAGTCATTTGCCATTACACTTTATCATTATATAAACACGGTGTTGGCTATTCAACAAACAGTTACTTTCATTATGTACGTTCTCCAACACATTTACTGAAAATGTTGAGGAACTAACTCATACATCTGTAAAAAAGAAGAAAGGGTTGTTGGTTTTGAGTTTAAAATTAGACAGACGCAAACAATATACACGCATGGTGCTAATGGAAAGTCTAGTATCGTTATTGCAGAATAAACAAATATCTGCTATAACGATCAAAGAAATTTGTGAGCTCGCCGATATTAATCGTTCTACATTTTACTCCCACTATTCCAATCAATATGACTTATTAAATTCCATTGAAGAAAAATTTATCGACGATATGATGGCCGCACTAAAGCAATATAACTTTTCAAAAGAGGAAGAAGCTTTCTTAATTATCGAGAAAATTCTGGAGTACATCTCAAAAAACAAGGTCATATGCCAAGTACTTCTTAATCAGAGCACCGAACATCATTTTCAAAAACAAGGCACGCTTATTATAAAAAAATTTATTTTTAATAATTGGATCACGAAAGAGAAGCTTGATCGGCATCATTTCGAATATATGATCATTTTTGTGGTAGGCGGAAGCGTTTTTGTTATCAAAAATTGGCTGGAGACTGGAATGAAGGAAAGTTATCAGGAAATGGCAGAGATCATAAACAATCTGATTAATAAAGGCCTATCGACGATTCGATGAGAAAACATCATAATAAATAAGCAGAACTCAAGACTATGATACAGCAAGCCATCACCCTTTTAATGCAGTCAAAAAAAAGACCCGGAAATTTGTTTCTTCATCCGGGTCAACTTTATAGAAGGAATTTAAATATTCTCATTTTCCATCTTACTTACAGCTATATAGCTAGTATCCTTATTAAGTTAGCTTTTGTTCTTTGTCTCCTGTAAAAGGTGAACCTCGTCGTTAACTTGAATATTGCCCGTTTTAATAACCGATGCATAGACGCCAAAATGATTATTTCTTTCTTTAATCACAGCTTTATGCAAACTCGAATCCCGCTTACTACTTACTGGATCTACAGTAATAATCATACATCTTTTGCAATATCTTACTAATTCTATTTCAACTTCATTCCCAATTCGAATTCGTTTACCAAACCATTCCTCTTCTATGAACGGGACTTTGTCGTTTAAATTAAGGACTAAATTAGGGCGAAATCTTCTAGAATCAATCTCGCTGCCCCATATTTCTTCTATTTTATGCAGGGAAGCATCAGTAACCAATAGCAGATGCTCTTCTGCAATTGGACCAATGGGAACATGTGATGGAGAATATTCGATCGTGGACACTTCACGATTTGATTTTTTTCCCATTTCATTTAGTAATTGACGATCGTTCCAATCAAGGACTTCACCCTCAGGTGTTTGAACGATGACTCTTGGGTATATATCTGATTGTTCTTCTCCTTGAAAACGAGCACTATACTGAACCATCTCCGGAAATTGGGTAATGGTTAAAAATTTCCCCTTTTTTGTTTCATCGATATACGCATGACTACGATCTCCATACAGGCCATATTTCATTACTTTTGTATTACGGACACTTTCTCCGCGTAATGATTTAACTGGGTGACGAACAATTTGTTCAATACGACCGATCAACATTATTTGTCCCTCTATTCTAAACCAGAATTTTCTATATGTAACAACACTAATTGATTTACATAAACAAATGAAAGAAGGTGGTAAGTAAGCCGAATGAAAGCTTACCTGCCACCTGCAATCATTTCTTAAATCCACCTTAATTTGAGCTGTCTTGTGTGTAAGAATAACCTATTCTTACTATATAGATATTACTCTTCTTCCTTTAGATCCTCAATGGAGTCAATATCCATATATTCTGGAACTACTAACCCTAATTTTGTTCCATGCATATTTGAACCGAGATCTTCAAAGTTGCCTTCATATTCAGCAAAGTAATCGGCATGTGTTGTTGGAAGCCATGCACCCACAATAGCATCTCCACTTCCATCAGCTACACCAGCCCACATAGGACCTGCATCAACTTGTACTAAATCCACTTCATACCCTACACTTTCAAGTGCACTAGCAACAACATTAGTGCTTGCGATTACATCATCCCATGCTACATACAGGAGGGTAATTTCTTCACCGCTAACCTCATTGACTCCTTCAGTCCATGTACTTACAACATCTTCATTCTCACTTACCCATTGCGAAGCAGCTTCATCAGGTGCTGCTCCCTCTTGGATTAAATTCATAACATTTTCGATATGTTCAGGTTCCCAGTTAAACTGATCCAGCAGCATGTGAGCATCTGGATGATCATCTTTTAACCCTAAACGAGCAATTGTATGAACATCTTCAGCTTCACCGTATAAACCTTCTGGATCCTCTAGGTATTTCAAATCAAAGGAATTAAATTTCCAGTGTGGGCTCCAGCCAGTTATAATGATAGGCTCCTCGCTATCGTAAGCTTTTTTAAGAGCAGCTGTCATCGCAGCTCCTGAACCTTCCACTACTTCCCAATTATCCAGTCCATATCCAGGTAAAACATCGTTAATTGTTAAGTTCATTATACCGGCACCTGGATCAATACCGATAATTTCGTAATCAAGCTGTTCTCCTACCGACCCTGTGGCAGCATCATCACTTCCACAAGCAGCTAAACCTAATGTTAATGTTACTGCTGAAGCCACACCTAAAAATTTCTTAATCATTACAGTTCCCCCTTAATTATGTTTGCAGTTTAAGTATGGAAAAACAAAATAGCTGTCAATACTGTTTCAAACAGCACAAGCAACTGTTCCATACATTAAATAGAGGAATCTGCTTTCTAGTATTAGCATAACGCTATAACCCTTTGTCATAAAGAAAGGAAGCATATCAAAATAGAACCAACACAGCAGTTTTGGCTTTAATATGAAATTAGATATGTATCTAATAACAATAAAAACTCGAGACATATCAATTGGCATATATTAACATATAGAAAGAAGAAAATAGAATTATTACATGCCGAAATCTTACGTTCTGGAAAGTCATCCTGCCTATCTTTTTTCAAGTAATGGATCATGTAATCTTAGAGAGTTACCCATTAAAAGAATATCAGGATCATTTCCCAGTGCCTTTGTCGGTTCAACAGGCTGCTGCACTCTTCCTTAAATGACTGAGGTGCTAATAGAATACTAATATGTAAAAAACATTTCCCTCTGTGAATCATCTCAAATTTCTGGAATTTTCAAAATGATCTACTTCTATTATAGAATAATACTTAGGAATCTTTCAAATAGCGTATTGGCTAAGGAATGGTTATAATCTCCTATGACATTGTACTAACGGTAATGGATCGGCATATGCTTACATTTCCTCCTTTTTTCTTATGATTCCTTACTATTTGACTCTACTGCTATAAAAAAAGAAGACTTACTTATTATTATTGTATACTTACCCTGTTGAGTTTATGAGTCTTAATTTCTATTTAAATTAGCTCATTCCATAAAAAATAATATAATAACTTTTTAGTTATACCCGCTATTTCTCATATGAAACCTATTTTATAAAGAAACTTGCCCACTGGCGAAACAAAGTCAAAAGAGGACAAGCCGAAATTAATATTTGTAAAACACGAATATACATTATCTCGGTTTGGATATTTAAACACGTCCGTTCCACCTGCGCTGCGGACCCTGTTTTTACGTGGGAACAGAAGCGTCTCCTCGAAACAAAATCTCCTGCGGGGGCTCAGCCTTTCCTCTATTTTCCACAGGAGTCGAGTGTCCTCCGCTCCATTTCACTCTTATTAATAAAATATATTTTATAATCATAAAAAAAACCGAATGATTAGAAAGATGACCTCCCTAACCATTCGCTTCTATGGTTGTGTTAAATATTTATGTCCCAACCTGTTTTCAGTGACATAAGGTTTATGTAACAAATTAAGATAATAATGAATTAATATGGATTCGTTGCAAGCATGCTAGCTGTTTTAACATAAATACGCTGATGTAATTTTAATTGTGAAACAATCACTTCAGCAATGTCCTCTGGCTGCATGTACTTTTCATCGTTATTTTCTGCAATCAGATTGGTTTTAACGGCCATGTCGGTTGCAACAGTACTAGGTGTTAAAGCTGTAACACGAATATTGTTTCTGCGGACCTCTTGTGCTAAAGATTCTGTTAAACCGATTACACCAAATTTAGATGCACTGTATGCGCTGGATGTAGCCGCTCCATTTAATCCGTTTGTGGATGAAATATTGATGATGTCCCCTCTGTTTTTTTCAATAAGCTGCGGAAGGACTGCATGGGTCATATAGTAGACGCCCATTAAGTTAACATCAATGATATGTTTCCAGTCTTGTGGATCCATCTCCAGCAATGTGCCAAATTGTCCTACACCAGCATTATTGATAAGAATATCTGCTGGGCCGGCTTCAGACGTCAAGTTCTTCACTGCTTCCTTAACCTCTTCCTGTGAAGATACGTCCACAGGTGCATATGCTACGTTTACACCTAATGCTTCCACTTCTTTTGCCACTTCCTTTAGAGCTTCCTCAGTTCTGGCTAGCAGCCCCAGGTTTACACCCTCTTTTGCTAAAGCAATCGCTGCCGCCTTACCGATTCCTCTCCCAGCTCCAGTGACAAACGCAACTTTTCCTTTTAATGATTGTGTCATGTTCAACAGCTCCTTTCTTGTTCTATTATATAATTGTGGTTAAAAATTTCTAAGAATATGCTTTTTACTATCAAATTATTTAAGTCAAACTGCAGCATTTTAGAATTCCAAATAAAATCATAAATCATATAAAAAACCCGGATTTCCTCTAAATCCGGGTTTCTTTTAAATGTGGCATATTAAATTTCTATAAAATTCATTCTGATAAAACTATTTATTAGCTGGCTTACGCGGTTTTGGTTTGAAATATAACCCAAGCTCTTTCTTCTCTTTTGCCAATGACCGGTACAGAGAGACCATCATTAATATGACAATAATGGAGAATGGGAAGGCTGCTCCGATAAGAATGTTTTGAAGAGCCTGCAGACCGCCACTGTATAAAAGAGTCAGCGCAATTGTAGATTGTGCAATCCCCCAAGTCAGCTTGATTGTATTTGGTGGTGTAAGTGACCCATTTGTCGTCTGCATTCCAAGTACAAATGTCGCCGAATCGGCTGACGTAATAAAGAATGTACAAATCAGCACGAGTGCTACTATAGAAAGAATTGTAGACATCGGGAACTCGTTAAAGACCGCAAATAGTACTTCCTCTGTTACATATTGCGACAAGTCAATATTCCCAGCATTTTGAACATCAATTGCCGATGTGCCAAATACAGCAAACCAGAAGAAGCTTACAATACTAGGAAGCAGAAGAACACCTATTAAAAATTCTCGTATCGTTCTTCCTCTTGAAACACGCGCAATAAATATGCCAACAAATGGTGACCATGATAGCCACCATGCCCAATAGAAGATCGTCCATGCATTAATCCAAGAACGATGATCTTCATTTAAAGGAGCGATTCGGAAGCTCATTTGGACAATATTTTGAATATAGCCTCCTAATGAATCAGTAAACAAATTCAAAATAAGAATCGTTGGTCCCGCAATAAACATTAGAATCAATAACGCAACGGCTAAGAACATATTTGCATTACTTAGGATCTTAATTCCCTTGCTTAACCCAGACCATGCAGACATTAAGAAAAGGACCGTAACGATTGCAATAATAATAAACTGCACCATGAAGTTATTTGGAATTCCAAACAAATAGGACAAGCCTCCATTAATCTGTGCAGCCCCAAATCCTAAAGTAGTCGCTACTCCAATCACTGTAGCAAATACTGCTAAGACATCTATCAATGTGCCAAGTCGACCTTCCATTCTTTTTGCACCTAAGACAGGCTTTAACGTGGCTGAGATAAGACCAGATTCCCCTTTGCGGAATTGAAAGTAAGCCAGCGCAAGTGCAACGATTGCATAAATCCCCCAAGCATGGATTCCCCAATGGAAGAAAGTATATCTCATAGCCTCTTTCGTGGCAGAATTTGATCCTCCCTCAGCAAGCGGCGGATCAATAAAGTGGGAAAGCGGTTCGGCTGCTCCCCAGAAAACTAAGCCAATACCCATTCCTGCACTAAAAAGCATCGCAAACCAAGATGACTTTGTGTACTCAGGTTTTTCGTCTGGCTTTCCTAATTTAATTGCACCAACCGGACTAAAAATAAGAAATATACAAAAAAGTACAATGATGGTTACCAGAATCAAATAATACCATCCAAAGGCTGTTGAGAAAAATGCCTGAATATTGCCTGTCGCCTCTTCGAAAGTTTCAGGTGCAGCAATACCAAATATGACAGCTGCAAGCACGATCGCAACTGATATCCAAAAAACGTTTGTTATTTTACTCATAGAATATTCCTTTCTCTGTAAAATACTGTTCCTTATAAATACAAATAACATCCTTTTATAACTTTTCCCAAAATCTCCACTTTAAGTTCAAAGATTCTATATTTTTTATTATGAATTGTTAATTTATGTTGAATAAACGGGGTTATTTGAGGTGATTCCCCAGGTGGAATTGCCAATTTTGCAGGAAATAAAAGAGTACAATAATTAATAATTTCCAAAAAGTATCCTATGCCATAAAAGGATGTACTTGGCTATAAGGTATTATGCCAACTGCTATATCTTAACATATCTGAGCTTCTTAAAAAAAGCGAGAAGCAATACTCAATGTCTTTTAAGGCATCAATTTTTGTCCGCATTTCAGAAAAAAACTCTTTCTTTATTCATCGATTTTCTGCTCAATTTGTATCTTTCGAAAAGTATTAATAAAGGTTGCTATTACTACATTTTTAAGCAGTAAACTTTCTTCTGAATGCTTTTATTTTTTGATTTTTGAAAACGTTAAACAATTTTCAACAAAAAATTTTTTTATTTTTTTTTATTTTTTTAGCTGATTCCAACTATACACTTCCAAAATATAGGGATATAGTCTTTTAGATTACACTTAAAATTAGACAGTGTTTTTCTGTTTGACAATTCGCTGAAAATTGTTAAAATACATATATTCTAAATATTTAGGCCTGTGACTGTCCTTGCAGGCAAGACCTAAATTAGCAGTTTGTTTTTATGTTGCTGAATTAGGTCTTTTTTTATTTTAATGAAAAGGAGTTAAAAAGCATGAAACCAGAGGATATCGTAAGAAGCGGTCCAAACCAGTATGTTTGTAAGGAAGGGGTCTTAAAAGATATTTCTTTCTTTTTAAAGGACTTTCAATCTCCTGTTGTAGTGACAGGACATAAATCCTTTGAAGCGTTTACTCATTACACAAGCCTTCCTTCTCATGTAGAAGTTCTTCAGCATAGTGGATATAGCTCAGATTCTGCTATTAACTCTCTAGCAGATCGTGCTCGTCAAGCAGATGTCATTATTGGCATTGGCGGAGGAATTATCCTCGACACC
Organism: Cytobacillus gottheilii; assembly: GCF_900166665.1. Taxonomy (GTDB): domain Bacteria; phylum Bacillota; class Bacilli; order Bacillales; family Cytobacillaceae; genus Cytobacillus; species Cytobacillus gottheilii_A. The sequence continues at coordinate 4,115,562 of NZ_LT800494.1, forward strand.
GCTAAATCGGTCGCCGACACATTAAACATTGAAGTGATTACGATTCCAACCGTCGTTGGCACATGTGCTGCGACCACTCCTTTAAGTGTTATTTATGATAACTCCGGCTCATTTATTAGAGTCGATTACCATAAGCGTTCCAGCTATTTCACATTAATTGATCCGGTCATGCTCCTTAGCTCTCCCGCTGACTACTTTAAAGGTGGAATTGGGGATACATTAGCCAAATGGTACGAGGCCGAGGCCATTATTCGAAACACAATGAAAGATGATAACTTTTCGATTATGATTCATTCAGGCTTACAGCATGCCGCATTTATTAAGGAAATATTATTAAAAGAAAGTTTAACGGCACTTGAAAGTTTGGAAACAAACACTGTTTCTCCTTCCTTTACGAAGGTCGTTGAATCCGTAATCACCTTAGCCGGAACGGTAGGCGGATATGCCGGTCGCTACGGCAGAATGGCTGGTGCCCATGCCATTCACAATGGACTCAGCTTTGTAAAAGAAACCCATAGTATTCTTCATGGACAAAAAGTGGCATATGGAATTTTGGTGCAACTCATTGTAGAAAATCGCCATGCCGAAGTGGAAGAACTTATACCTTTTTATAAGGCACTCAGCTTTCCTATCAACTTAAAAGATTTGAATGTCACTGAAAATCACAGTCAAGCCATGGCACTCGTCGCAGCACATGCAAGTAAACCGGAGGAATCCCTGCAGCTAATGGGCACATTTAGCGAAGCGGATGTCATCCATGCTATGGAACAGCTCGAAACCATATTGGTAGGGAATTGATTTAATTCGGGTGGTCATGCGACTGCCCGATTTTTTTGCTTCATACTGTATTTCAAATTTATTGTTATTTAACTGAAATTTAAAAGCTTATTTGTTTCTTCAGGCTAAATAAGACAGAAAGGCCTCCGTATTTACGAAGGCCTTTTTTATTCGGATTGATCTAACTTGTGATGTCTTCTTCGAATATAGATACTACGTTTTTAAAAGGAGTGTATGGCGATTGGAATACACTTCCATCCTAGTTAATCTTTCGGTATCTCTATATCCTGCCTTTGCATTCTTCTAATATATTCTAGTTCAACCCCGCCATAAGTTCCGTTTCCGCCAAAGGAGCGTTCAGGAACAGCCTCTTCACGTTCTGCATCATAGGCGATCCATCCAAAATACATATACATCTCAGAATAGAAGCTGCTCGTTATCGTTGACTGTTTTGCCATTTCCACTTCAATAAAAGGATTCATAAAAGCTGTCCATTCTGGTGGAAGCTCCACTATTCCATAGGATTCATCTCCAAGTGAAACCGTTTCCTTCATTTGAACTTTTGGATCGTAGAATTCAATTCCATCCGTCATACGATATCCTCTGTCTCTAATTAAGAATAAATCGATAGATCCTAATTGATCATCAGGATGAATATTCCATATGAAGCGATAGCTCGAAGGATCATTAGGGTTAGTTTTCCAAAGCATCGGATCTCCTTTTGTATTGACTGAATTTATCGTCCACTTTTTGTTATGCCAAGTCCATGAAGTAAATCCATAATTCTCCTTATTTGAAATAAACGGGACCAGAACATTGCGTTCGTCAATAAAAATGGTATCCTGGATGACTGCCGCATCAGCTTGAGGGTAAATGCTATTAATCTCTTTTACCAGTTGTTCGTCTGCTGGCATAGAGGAAGGATCCGCAAAGAAGTACCAGTATGTGATTGCTGCTAAAAGGACCAATAGGACCCCAAGTCCTATGAGGTATTTTTTCTTCATTATCTTATTCTCCCCCCTTAAGCAGGGATTCTTCTGAGCGTAGATATAATTGCTTTTCAGGCGTTGTTATTAAAAGACCTTTGCCATCTTCTTCGATATAAATAATAGCTGAGATACCGCTCCCCCACCTTGGAGAAAGCTCAATAAGCTGATAAGGAAACCGTTCGTTGACTATATTTTCTTCTCCATATGCAAATGTCTCTTCATACCACTCACCACCCATAATGGCTGCTTCCTTCATTGTTTCCATCTGATTTAGGAGGCTTTCTTTGTTTAATATTTGCTCCTCTGCTGAGGGGTGAATATGAATAACAGAAGCATTCTCAATGTTAGAAATATACGTAGATGGATTGTCAGGATAAACGAGCTGCTGAAGAGGTATTGCTAACAAGGTTAATGCTAAAAAAATAAAATTCCCCAGGAACCCTAACCATGCAAACTTTCGATATGTCTCCCAGCGTCCTTCTTTTCGTTTAAGAATAAAGTATAGTACCCAGACTCCAAGTGGAAGAAGCGGAATTCTTAAAAGCGTGCCAATAAGCACCCAATGAAACGAAAAAGTAAATAAACCAGCAAAAAGAACAATCATAATTTTCCATATTTTTGGTTTAACAGTTTGTTTTCTATAAATTCGAATAGCAATATACGCAATAATGCCCCATCCTACAACGGTAATTAGAATTGTCATAAGATTGAAGACAGGAAAATTTAATTCTATTTGAAACACCTCCTTTTTTCTGTCACAGTGACGCCCCGGAAAATCTTGTTTCATAGATTGTTCCACAGAACGCCCCTGGGAAAGTTAGCGCTCTCAATTAGCTGAAGGATCACCAAATATTTTTTGCTTCAGCTAAGTTTTCTAGGGATATGAGATTTTTTTGCATAGGTGCTGGACATATTTTATTATATTTTATGATGTGTTCATTAATTATTTTTACATCTTCTTCGGATTGGCACCGATGAACAGATTCTGAAATTTGCTTTTGTAATTTCAGCCACTCAGGCAAGTAGCCAGCGTCTTTTGCGATCTTCTGAAAGTTTTGATAAACATCCCTTTCCAAATACCCTTTTGGCAGGGGCTTTCCTTTGCCCTTTAAAGTATCTTTCTCACCTGCGTTTTCTAAAATATCGCCTATTAGATCATTGTATTTTCTCTCCATCGTATTCCCCCTTGATCTCCTGTCTATAAAACGTACTCATTTAAGTTTAGAATTAACCCCTTATTTTGTAAATGTTGTCCCTCAAATTAAACTAAATTCAGTGAAAATAGGACATGTGTGAGGTAAAGAATACACCCTAAGGCTGCACTGGTGATGTTCCCTCTTATAAACAGGAAAGACCCTAAAATCATAAAAGATATGATTTCAGGGTCTCATCTTAAAATTCTTAAAGCTTTTCTCCATTGCTCTCAATAACATTCTTATACCAGTAAAAGGACTTTTTCTTGCTGCGCTTCAGTGTACCGCTACCGTCATCATGCTTATCTACATAGATGAATCCATAGCGTTTTGAAAATTCGCCCGTTGATGCACTCACTAGGTCGATACAGCCCCAGCTTGTGAAGCCCATTAGATCAACTCCGTCTTCAATTGCTTCTGCCATTGCTTTTATATGGCTGCGTAAGTAATCAATTCGGTAGTCATCGTTGATTGAGCCATCCTCTTCGACTTTATCATAAGCACCGAGCCCATTTTCAACGATAAACAGGGGTACACGATAACGATCATATAATTTATTTAAAATCACACGCAATCCAGTAGGATCTATTTCCCATCCCCAATCACTAGCTTGTAAGAATGGATTTTTGACTCCTTCAAACAGATTGCCCTGTGCCATATTAAGTCCTGTTTTATCTTTCTTTTGCGTGAATGACATATAGTAGCTTAAGCCAACATAATCAACAGGATGATTTTTAATTAATTCCAAATCACCTTCGCGAATATCAAGTGAAATATTGTGTTTTTTAAAGAACCGTTCAGCATAAGCGGGATATTCTCCTCGTACTTGAACATCTCCGCAGTAAAAATTAAAAATACGTTCTTCATCTAGTGCAAACATGACGTTTTCTGGGTTAGAGTCATATGAATATATTGGTGCAGACAATAGCATGCATCCAATTTTTGCATCAGGAATAATTTCGTGACATGCTTTTACTGCAAGACTGCTGGCCACAAATTGGTGATGAAATGCCTGAAAGATGGACTGATATTTATTTTCTTCATTTTCAATTGAAAATCCCATGCTCATAATGGGAAAATGAAGGGCACTGTTAATTTCATTGAATGTCATCCAATTCTTTACTTTGTCTTTAAAGCGATTAAAAATCGCATTAACATACGTTTCAAAATAACCAATGACCTCTCGGCTTCTCCAGCCTCCGTATTCTTTAACCAGATTTAAAGGCATTTCATAGTGTGAAATTGTTACTACCGGCTCAATCCCATATTTATGCAGTTCGTCAAAAACACGGTCATAAAACGCAAGCCCCTCTTCATTCGGCTCTGCTTCATTGCCGTCAGGGAAAATACGGCTCCACGCAATTGACATACGGTAAACTTTAAAGCCCATTTCAGCAAATAATCCGATATCTTCTTTGTAACGATTATAAAAGTCTATTCCTTCATGGTTAGGGTAATACTTTCCTGGAACGATTTCAAAATCAAATCCAGGCTGTTTTAATACATTTAGTCTCTCTTTCCCTCCAGGCAAAACGTCGGCAATATTTAGCCCTTTATTTCCCTTGTGGAAACCACCTTCCATCTGATTTGCCGCAGTAGCTCCTCCCCAAAGAAAACCTTCTGGAAATTTATTTAATGAATTCATATCAGCACTCTCCTTATCATAATGAAGGGGATAATTCCCCCCAAAGCTTTACTTAAAATTAAATTAATAATGTTAGAAGTTTCTCTTTATTTTTAATGCTTTTTTGATCAGTAGCCACTATTTCATTATAACGATCAGTATTTGTAATAATGATCGGTGTGGTTAGTTCGTATCCTGCTTCTAAGATCCTTTCCATATCAAAGTCCACTAGTTTGTCGCCTTTTTTGACTATGTCTCCCGCTTTTACATGAGCGGTGAAGTGTTTCCCATTTAATTGAACCGTATTGATTCCAACATGAATCAAAATCTCTGCCCCTTCATCTGAAGTGAGCCCAATCGCATGCCCTGTTGGGAATACCACCGTAACCGTACCGTCTACAGGAGAAGTAACTTCTCCTGCTGCTGGTTCAATTGCAATCCCTTTTCCCATTGCTTCTGAGGCAAAAGCAGCGTCGTTTACCTCCACTAATGGTTTTAGCTTGCCTGCAAGAGGGCTAACCACAAGCTCTTTTTTCACTAATTGCTCAACAGCGGCATTCTGATCTAAAATCTTTGTTTCGTTTGAACCTTGTGCCAATTTATTGCCTTTATTTCTTGTTTCATATCCCAGGACCAAAACTAAGATAAATGCTACTGCAAAGGCCGTAAGGATACCAATAATATGAAAAGTAATTGGTGTATTGGCTGGAATTGCCAGCAAGCTTGGAAATGCAAAAGATGTTGATTTAGTGCCGAGCATCCCATTAATCGCACCGCCAACTACCCCAGCAATGACGAGCGTAATCAGAGTCTTTCTATACCTTAAAATAATTCCATATAAGATAGGTTCTGTAACGCCGGCGAACAAGCCTGGAAGCATTGTAGAACCCGCGAGTGTTTTTAATTTTTTATCCTTCGTTTTAAAGAATATACCTGCTGCTACACCAATCTGAGCAAAAACGGCTGCAGATAGCATTGATAATAGCGGATCTCCTCCATCTGCAATATTCTGCAGTATGATGGGAACTAGCCCCCAGTGTAGGCCTAATAAAGTTAAGAATGTCCAAGCTGCCCCCATAACAGCACCTGTTAGTATTCCGCTTCTTTCAGCTAAGAATTGGATGATAGCACCAATCCCCTCACCGACATACGTACCAAAAGGTCCAAAGATCAGAACTGTTAAAGGAACGATGACAATTAATGAAAGCATTGGCACCAAGAAGAGCTGTAAATCTTTGTGAATCACTTTCTTTAGACCCTTTTCGAACAGCGCATACATACAAACTGCAATAAAAACTGGAAAAACAGTTGACGAATAATCCACAACAATGGCTGGAATACCTAAAAACGATGATCCAGCTTCAATTAATCCTGTTAAATTAGGTTCAAGCAAGGCTGCACCAATGGTTCCACCTACATACGGATTGGCCCCAAGCCTGATCGCTAAAGTTATTCCTAGGAAAATAGGCAAAAAGTAAAAGATTGCGTTCCCTGCAGCTGACAGAATCATATAAGTTCCGCTTTCTGCAGATAGCCATCCCACTAGTGTAAGCAGAGTTAATAATGCTTTGAGCATTCCAGCACCTGCCAATGCAGGAATGATCGGTGAAAAAGTTCGAGATATAACATCAAAAATTTGTGAAGTAATAGAACCTTGATTTTTATTATCAACAGATTTCTTTTCTCCAATGCTGGCAATCTTAACAATCTCTTTATATACTTCTGAAACATGAGAGCCAACCACTACTTGGAACTGTCCGCCGCTTTGAACAACACTTAATATCCCGTCTGCATTCTCTAGAGCCTGTTTATTGGCTTTGTCATTATTCACCAGAGTAAATCTTAATCTTGTCGCACAATGAATAAGGCTTGATATATTTTCATCTCCACCAACATTTTGTACGATTTGCTTTGCAAGTTTTTCGTAGCTCATTGTTCATTCTCCTTTAAATGGTTAAAAGACTGCATTTCTATTTATTTTTAGTATCTTTTGAATCATCTATTTCATACCTCATCACATCTTCAGCAAAGAAAAAAACCTAAACTGACCCCTTCCCATTTGAAAGAGTCAATTTAGGTTTTGCCTCGTAAGTTACAATCCTAAAAAAACATATTTATTTATTTATTTATTTAAAACACGTTGAATATGAATAGTTAGATAAAGCATTTCTTCCTCTGTTAACTCATATTTATATTTATTTTCTACAAATTTTTTAATTTTTTGTGTGCATTGATACGCATTGGGATACTTACTTTTTATCACATTAATCAGATCATCTTCATCCTTATTCTTGTAATGCGAACCCTTCACTAGTCTATGTGCAAAAAACTTCAAATGAGTAATAAAACGATAGTAATTTAATGAATTCTCATCAAACTCAATTTTCAGATGATACTTAACGATGGTTAAAATATCTTGTATCACCTTCGTCATGTCAATGAGGTTTGTCATATCTTCGTTTAGTTGAGCATTTACGATATGAAGTGCGATGAAAGCTGCTTCATCTTCTGGCAAGATCACATTAAATTGATCACAAATCATATTTAATGCTTCCAGTCCAATTTCAAACTCTTCCTTATACAAATGCTTCGTTTCCCATAACAATCCATTTTTTATCGGCAAATTGTCATTGTGCCTCTCAATTGCAAAATGGATATGATCTGTCAAAGATATATAAATACTATCATTTAATTTCTTGCCTAACTTCATTTTTGCATATTGAATGATCTTTTCAGAGAGTTCCATATATTCCATAGGAATATCCGAGATAAGGGTTTTAAACTTCTTTGTAATATCATCATCTTCCGAAGTGAAAACTTTATCGATTTGTTTCTCATTAATTTGATCACCAGAACGTTTATTGAAAGCAATCCCACGTCCCATAACAATTACTTCTTGATCATCCTTAATTGAGACAACAACATTGTTGTTTAAAATTTTTACGATTTTCACTTCTTCACCTCCGATAACAAAAAGGCAAAACCGCCCCCTGTTAATGTAAAAAGGTCTCGGTTTTGCCTGATTTAACAGTTACAATCCGTCTTGTATGCGCTTTAAGTACATAGTACTATACTAACTTTTGAATTGCAAGTACTTTAAGTGTCACAGGGACACCCCGGAAAATCTTGTTTCACAGATTATTCCACAGGGCATTGGATTTTTTATTCCAGTAAAAGGCTGCATAACGGATAAATTCTCTCGCCGGATGGCTCAGGTAACTGCCCTTTTTATATGATGCATAGATTTTCCAGGTTGGTTTTTGACTTATTGAAAAGTATTTTACATTAGGATGGTTTTGGGCATATATTACTGGAATAACCGAACAGCATAATCCTTCAGCAACCATCTTAAATAGAGTTTGACAGCTTCTTGTCTCTAGTAAAATATTGATCTTACATTCACTTGTAAGCTGATCGAAGAGATCTCGTAAAGTGGAACCCTTTTGCATAATGGCAAAGGAATCTTCTTTAAACTGCTCCAAGCTGATCTCAGGGAGATGTTCTCCCAAAGCTCCTCCTAATTCGGCAAGGTAATGGGACACGGGAACCGCTAGAATAATTTCTTCAGCACAGATAGAGATATGTTCATCATTCGTTTTTTGGTGATCCTGTAAGGTAAGAAAGCCAATATCAAGATTTCCTGCAGCGATCTCATTTTGCTGCTGGCGGACTGTAAGCTCGTAAGGTTCCACTTTCACATGAGGAAATTGTTTATAGAATAAAGGATAGACAGAGGCAAACATTTCGGAACCACGCTCTGGAGTAAAGCCTAAGCTTAATTTTCCTTTTTGCTTCTCTAATAGGTCATTGATTTGATTATATGTATCTTTTTTTATTTGAAGCATTTTCTTGGCATTTTCACTATAAATCTTCCCTGCTGAAGTTAACTGCCAATTCGCTCTTGAGCGCATGAAAAGCTGTGTGCCAAGTTCCTTTTCTAATCTAAGAAGCTGCTGATTGAGGGCTGACTGGGTGATAAACAGCTTCTCTGCCGCTCGTGTAATATTCTTTTCCTCAGCTATTTTTATGATATATTCCAGCTGCTTTAAATCCATTCACACTTCACCCCTAACTCTTAATTTTCCTAAGAGCAGTCTAAAATGATTAACGTTTTCTTCTATTTTCTCTAAGCGTACAATGAAGGCAAAGAAAGAACAAGACTCTAGGAGGAAAAACATGGGGATTTCTTACATTAAAGTGAACAAAAATGATAACGTTGCCATAACTGTTAATGCCATTGCCTCTGGGACAGAAATAATGGAAGGTGTCAAAGCCAATCATGATATTCCGCAAGGCCATAAAATAGCATTATGCCATATAGCTGAAGGGGCAGCCATTACTCGATATGGCGTGACTCTAGGCTACGCAATTGCGGACATCGATATAGGAGATTGGATTAACGAGCATATGCTAAAGCTTCCCATCCCCCCTTCACTGGATGATATGAGCTATGCAGTTAACTTAGTGAGAGATTTACCAGAGCCTCCAGTCAAAACATTTATGGCTTTTCCTAATGAAGATGGATTTGCAGGGACGAGAAACATATTAGGCATCGTGACTACCGTTCAGTGTGTCACTGGGATTTTAAACAATGCTGTAAAAAAGATGAAAGAAACTCTTCTGCCGCTATACCCTAATGTAGATGATATTGTAGCGATTAATCACGCATATGGATGCGGGGTCGCCATCTCTGCTCCTGACGCGGTTATTCCCATTCGCATGCTGAGAAATATGGTGAAACACCCGAACTTCGGCGGTGAAACGATGATCATTTCTCTGGGATGTGAGAAGTTAACATTAGAAATGCTAATGGATGAAGACTATAACACACCTGAAAATGTGCTGACATTACAAGAAGTAAACGGGCATGATGCCATCATGGCCAAAATGATGAAAATGGCCGAACATAAGCTGAAAAAACTAAACAAAAGAGAACGCGTTGAACTGCCTCTCTCTCAATTATGTATTGGTCTGCAATGCGGAGGAAGTGATGCGTTTTCAGGTGTTACTGCCAATCCGGCAGCCGGATATAGCGCTGATTTGCTCGTAAATGCCGGTGCAACTGTGATGTTTTCTGAAGTAACAGAGGTGCGTGATGGCGTTCATCTTATTGCCGAACGCTGTGTGAATGAAGAAGTAGCAAGCAAATTAGCAGCAGAGATGAAATGGTACGATCAGTACTTAGAAAATTCTCATGTGGATCGTTCTGCAAATCCTACACCCGGGAACAAAAAAGGAGGCCTATCCAATATCGTTGAAAAAGCGATGGGCTCCATTGCGAAGTCTGGTTCCTCACCGATCGTAGAGGTCCTCTCTCCTGGAGAAAGGCCTGCAGAAAAAGGAATGATTTTTGCGGCAACCCCTGCCAGCGACTTTGTATGCGGCTCCTGCCAGCTATCCAGCGGCATGACCCTTCAGGTTTTTATGACAGGAAGAGGAACGCCATATGGACTGGCTGCGGCTCCAGTGATTAAAGTAGGAACTAGAAACGATCTAAAAAACATGTGGCATGACCTCATTGATGTGAACGCTGGACCAATTGCAACAGGAGAAGCCACCATCCAAGAAATCGGGACACTCTTATTTAACGAAATCATCGATGTCGCCAGCGGACGAAAAACCTGTGCAGAGAAATATGAAATCTATAATGATTTTACACCGTTTAATCCGGCTCCGATTACTTAAGCGGTCACAGTGAGCGGTTAAGCGGTCACAGTGACGCCCCGGTTTTTCTTGTTTCACAGCTAATGTTTCACAACCCTATAAAGCCTAATCCTGTTATAGGATTAGGCTCTTTTGCCTTTTTAGCAGAGAATAGTTTATTCCGTAATCAATCCATAAGCAGAGATCTTCTTAATTCTTCGCGATACAAGCATGGAGACTACATAAGCTAAAACAAAGATCGCTGTACAGATTAATAGAATGGTGGGTAAATGAATGGTGAAATCCAACCTCTTAACTCCTGCATTTGAGAGTAATAGGGACAGCATTGGATTCGTGAAAAAATAACCAAGTATTCCACCCATCACTACACCAGCTGTGACAACTGGAAGAAAACTGATCGATATTTGATTCATGAGCTGAAGGGTTGTATACCCTATTGCTTTCATGACCCCAAACTCTTTTTTACGCTTAATAATGACCGTTTTGATCACTAGATATAGAATTAGTACTACAACGAGAACAGTTATAGTCAAAACCATCACCATAACTGCAAATACCGCAGCTGTATACATCCCCGTCTGGGTTTCAATATTATCGTCAATATCTAACGTTTCAGAAATCTGATCACCGTACTGTTGCTCAACTTTATTCATAAAGTCTTTATTCGATATACCATCCAAATAGACATATAGAGAAGTCCCTTTATATGTTGATTGTAATTGCTGCATGCCATCCATTGTCAGTGCGGCTACCTGTCCTAGATTCCCAACAGTTTGACTGAGACCAGTTAGCAGATAACGCTTCTTTTCACTGCCATATCCTACTTCAACGGTATCGCCAATCCCTTTATTGATTTGGCTGGATACAATCCATGAGATGGATATTTCATTTTCATGAATTGGCTGACGGCCATCATAAACAATATTATTTTCTAATTCGCTGTAATCGTGTGTAACATTTGTATAAACAGTTTGATCATCAATTTTTACTGTAATTAAGTCGAATAAATTTACATTTTTCACATGATCCATTTTCTTAATGTTATTCAGCATGTCTCCTGTATCGGTATCAGGTTTCACATTTACCATTACATTTGCAGGTTCAGTACCGAATAAATGAATAAACGCCGTTTTGTCTGAAGCTACATTATAGTACAGAATTGCAGAAAAGATAGCAGCTAAAGTTAATGCACTCATAATAATGAAGATCATTATATTTTGTTTTGCATTTATGAGCGTTGATTTAATTGCAAGCAGGAAATGAAGATTTCCTCTCTCTTTCTCCAATGGAAAGTAATTTTTTCTAAAACTATGCGTTTGAATGCCGCCGCGCAGTGCCTCGACAGGTAAAATCTTTCTGACTCGAAAGGCTGATAACAGGGTAACCATCACAACTAAAAAAATGACAAGCATGATACTTACAAAATTTATTAAAATATCAAATTCCTGAATCCATACTAAGCCAGATAAGGATGAAATAGCACCACCGAAGAATGGCATTAAGACGTATGACAAAGCAATTCCAGCTGTACCAGCACAAAAAACAATAACGATAAACTGCAGGATAATGGATGAAAGAATTTGCCTGCTGGTATAGCCAATTGCCTTTAATACACCTATATTTCCCATTCCATCTTCAATGCTATTAGAAACTCGGAATGTAATAACAATGAGTGATATGAGCACAATAATCGCTGCAAAAGCTACCAGTATTGTCGCGATAATATTAATGGTTAACGTACTTACATTTTTCACTATTTCAATATCCAACCCTAATACATAGGAAGAAGTCTCTCCTGCAATTGTTTGAGGAAATTTCTTAGTGAAATCATTTAAAAGCTTCGGAGATTCCGTTTTTTCTTTCATCAGCGCCGATAGAATGATTCCATTTGATGAATCATCTACATGATCTGCCAGTGATCGAAAGGATCTCGCGGGCAGCATGAATTTCATAACTCCGATGTTGGTTGTACCCATAATGGTCGTTTCTAAGAATCCAGCTATGTGATATTCATAGACTGCACCAAGATAAGTGATGGTAAAGCTATCTCCTAATTTGTATCCTCCATCAGTTTTAAAACTATAAGGAACAAAAATATCGTTGGCACTTGTAGTATCTAGTTTTTCAACCAGTTTTAATGGTCCAATACTTCGGCTGTTTTCTGCATTAAAGATGGCAACACTGCTGGTTAGCTCACTGCTTCCATACTTAAATTTAGCAAGGTTCATCATGACAATTTCTTCTGTTTCAGTTTTTGTTACCCCAGAGTAGTTTGTTAAAAATTCGTCATATCCTGAATGAAAACTAGCTTGATCCATCATAATGGCTACATGGGGATCTCTTAATTCTTCAACTTTATCATCAAAAAAAGGATTTATTTGGGTGATGACCATTAGGCCAATATTAAGAAGCATTGCAGCAACCGTTATAAAGATAAATAAAGAGACAGCAGCAGATTTACTTTTTCTAATATTAGCCAATGCTAGTTTCATTATCTTCACATCACCACCCCATTTCTGCAAGGAAGTGTTTGAGCTTTTCAAGACGCTCAAGGTTCTCATTCTCACTAAATGCCCCTAGCTGCAAATCACCGCAAATGACACCGTCTTTTAGATAAATCACGCGATTTCCCCGCAATGCTGTTTTTAAATCATGTGTAACTAAGACAATACTTTGTCCTTTCGTATTTATATCTGTAAAAACATCCAAAACACGATCACTTGAAGCGGAATTCAGGGCACCTGTCGGTTCGTCTGCAAATAATACTATCGGTTTGTTGATGATGGCTCTTACAATTCCAACCCGCTGTGCTTCTCCGCCGGAAAGTTGTGCTGGAAACTTAGCCCATGAGTTTTCCTCTATCTCTACTTGTTTTAATAATTCTTTGGCTTTTTGAACGATTTCCCTCTTATTTTTACTAACTAAGAGGCCGCTTGTCAGCACGTTATCCAGCACACTCATATTATCAAGCAGATAGATTTGCTGAAAGACAAATCCGCAATGCTTTCTCCTAAAAACAGCCAGCTGATCGTTGCTGAACTTCGCCAACCTTTTACCAGCAAAATCTATTTCCCCTAAAGTGGGTTGATCCATACCGCTAATCGCATAAAGCAAAGTAGATTTCCCTGAGCCTGAACTGCCCATTATGATCGTAAAATCTCCTTCCAGTAAACTGATATCTAAGTTTTTCAAGACATGCTGCTGCGTTCCGCCACTTGAGAAGGTCTTACAAAGCTTTTCCGTTCTAATAATGGTTTTTGTCATAAATTTGGCAACTCCCTTACTATTTAACAGAATAAAAAAAGACTGTAAAAATGAGTACAGTCTTATCATACAAAATAAGTTCTTATTAAATCTTTGTGCAATTCTTAACTGATTCTTAATTATTACGCAAGCTTGATTTTAAGGGAGACGGTGAAACCATCTTCTCGGCTGTGACAGCTAATTTGGCCGTCCATGCTTTCCATAAAGTACTTTGATATGTATAAACCCAGACCTGAACCACTTTTCCCTTCCACATTTCTCCCCCGATAATATTTATTAAATAGGAGAGGCACTTCATCTTCACTAATTCCCATGCCGAAATCCATTATGTGGAGTTCAAGGAAACCTTGATTAATTTGAGAGCTGATCTTGATCTGTGTACCTGCGTATTTATAGGAATTACTAATAATATTGTCTATGACCTGCTGCACTCTTACAGGATCGATTAAAATAATACACGGCGGCAGCGAACCATAAACAATTTGCTGATCATAATTGACGTTTTCAATTATGTTAAGGAGTTCTTCACTTGATACTTCAGTAACGGTTAACTTTAATTGCTGCAGTTCTTCTAAAGTGGCATGGAACATATCCGTTATGAGCAAGTCAATTTGTTCTGCTTTCGAATAAATCGTGTTCACATGCTTTCTCACTTTCTCATCATTTGCCTGCACAAGCATTAACTCACTAACCGCTTTAATTGAAGCAACAGGTGTCTTTATATCATGACTCAATGTCGCCACCAGCTCCTTCTTACTCTGATTAGATTCATATTCTCTTTGTTTGGCTGCATCAAGTTCTTCCCGCAATAAATCAAAGCTTTCTGTGAACGCACCAAAATAATTATCCTTCTTTATAGGTAAAGGAATATCAAGAAGACCTCTTGCTATATTTGCTGCAAAGTGCTGAAGCTGCTGAAATGGTTTCAATAGTGTTCTATGAATATAAACAATATAAAAAATACTAACTAGCATCAATATTCCAAATATAACACTTAAAAATGTGATCAATTCCGTCTTCATCTGCTGCAAAAGCTCTTGCTCATTATTGCGAATAATGACCTTTCCAACCGTTTCGTCATAATTCTGTATGTCAACAATAGTATCCCTATTTCTTATGGCTTCGTATAAATCGGTAAAATGATTGCCGGGTGTTTGATAGATCACGTTTGATTGATCATCTATGATAGCAAAAGATTGTTTGATGTCGCTGTTGTTGAATGAATTTCCGCTGAAATTTCCCCAATCTGCTTCAGCTGTTTTCACCACATCATTAATGGCAGCCAGATCGGCGACTGGCAGATTTTTATTTTTTATAATGAGGATAGAGAAAATTAATCCTGCACTAAATACAGCAAGTATAATCATGATTAACAACTTAACTTTCATTAGCTGATATCCTCTAAAACATAACCTGTTCCCCACACCGTTTTAATAAATTGCGGATCCTTAGGATTCTTTTCAATTTTCTCACGCAAATGACGAATATGAACATTTAAGGTTCCGTCTCCTACAAAGGCGTCTCCCCAAACATTATGAAACAATTCATCTTTTGTGATGATTCGATTTTTATTATTCGCCAAGTAGGAAAGAAGCTTATATTCCATTGTTTTGAGGCCAATAGCAACTCCATTTACTCTTACACGGTGCAGCTTTGTATCAATTTGGATATTGCCAAACTCTATAGTTTCCAGGCTGCCTCTTTGACTGCTGCCATATCTTTTAAGTACCGCCTTTACTTTTGCCAATAAGATGCTTAGTGTATAGGGCTTTTGGATATAGTCATCTCCCCCTATGTTGAGGGCGATTAATACATCGTCATCACTAGAACGCGCACTGATAAACAAAATCGGAATCTGCGTAGTCTGGCGCAATTTTTTACACAAGTCAAATCCAGATGAATCTCCCAAGTTAATATCAAGAAGAATTACCGACGGCTGATTCGCCTCCAAAAAGCGCTCGCACTCCTCTGCCCCCGTTACAAACTCAGACTTCACATCAAACATATTAAAATATTCACAGGTCGACTCAGCCAAAGCAACCTCATCATCGACAATTAAACAATCCAGGATCATCCGCTGAACTCCTTTCGGTTAGCTTTGTTTTTATTGTACAAGAATTTTGCGTCACTGTGACGCCCCGAAAAATATTGTTTCACAAGTTGTTCCACGGTTCGAATTAGCACTATCAGCAATAATTGTGTATAAACCAAAAGCACCTGCAAACATATGCAGGTGCTTTTAAAAACGCGAAGAATATATTATTCCCCCTGAAAAGTCCAAAAGTTATTTAATAAGAAGTTGACCAGTGGAATAACGAGAACAGTTACCAGTTCTCCGATGAAGTAATGAAAAGAAAGAATATGAACAACGAAAAATATAAGAATAACGTTCAACAAAAATCCAACCAACGAAACGAATAAAAACCGAACTAACTTACGGTGAGTAAAATGGCTGTTAAAGGTATAACGGATGTTTATGAAAAACGAAACAATCGTCATGATAATAAAAGCAGCTGCAGACCCAATCACCGGATCCCATTGATATTTTTCTATAAAAATAAAAACAGAAAGAAAATACACACCCACACTAATGCAGCCGACCAGGCTATATTTAAGAAACCGTATAATTAAATCTCTCTGCAAAAGCATATTTTTCCCTCACTATATTCACTGCCGTCTTCATTTTGCAGCTTTCTAAAAATCCAGCTTTCTAAAAAACTTTTTCACAAGCATGCCGTGGTTCTCTGCGATTGGTTTTTCATGAACCTCTTGCTTTTGGTTGATCAAGAACACTAACTGCAGGAAGATTAAGGGCAGAAATGATTTTCTGTATGCTAAATATTTCGGCTCCCAATCTGATGCAAATTTACTCTTATATTCTTTTAAGCCTTTAAAGTTATATTTTTTATTGCCATAGCGATAGACCAGTCTGATCATCTTTTCAGCCCAAAAGCAGTCCTGCCCGTCTCCAACATTTGATAGAGGTGCCATTCCTAAACTGCATTCTTGGAATTGATTAGTTTGGGCCCATTCAAAAATGCTTAAAAATAACATATCCATTGCACCAGCAGGACTGCTATCGGCCTTTCTCATCAAATCAATGCTTAAGGTCTGCCTATAATCATCCGCTAAGGTTGCAAACGCCGTAATTTTTCCTTCACCGTCACGTAAAATGGCAATCGGGAAATGCGATACATAGTTGTGACAAAAAGAAACGACCGAGAACCCTTTTTCTTTCTGACTTCCTAACCAAGAATCTGACACCTCTTGGATTTCTGCCATCAGCATATCTGTATGAGGAGGTGCTGCAACACAGAATGAAAAACCGCTTCTGGAAAATTTACTCATCGTATTCCGGAATTTTCCTGCTTTTTTTCCTTCAAGTGTAAATTGATTTAACTTAATGACAGCTTCTTCACCCAATTTCACAAATCGGAACCCATTATCATGATAATTGTTCATATAACTAGGAGTTACTTGGTAAAATACAGGCTTTGCTTTTTTCCACTTACAATATTCAGTAAACTCTTTAATCGCTTTGCCAAAATGTGCTTCGTCTCCGATTGGATCGCCAAGAACAACATATTTATTAAAAATTTGCTTATACATAATTAAAACGCTTTGATCACTTGTCCAGAATTGTTTTTTATCACGTAAGAAGATTAAATGTGATACATGATTGCCGCCTTTTTCTTTTAAAAAAGCTAACAGCTTATCAGAATGAACTTGCTGCTGATTTTCAGATAAATCCCTATTTGCTTGTCGGTTTTGAAAGTTAAAAACGAGATTTCTCAGAAAAATCATAGGTATTTCCTCCTGATAAATAGATAAATTTCACAGATTTGATCATACCACATTCGGAACATTGTTCATATAAACAAATTATGGTCACTGTGACGCCCCGACAAATGAACTAGAAAAGAATTCTATATTCTAAGATATAGAAAACATATCCATTTTATCTCGATAAACTAACACACCCAAACAGGAAATTTATGTTAATATGTAAATAATGAACGAAGCACTCCTATTCAGAAAGGGCAAAGAAAGATGACTAAAAAAGCAAAAATTTCTATCATAGTAATCCTAATACTGATGCCAGTTATATTTCTTCTTTCTTATGAAGAATCTGAAACATTCGAGGGGTTTCCCGTTCCAAAAATGGCTGTACTCACAAAGTCTCAAAGTGACCTTGAAGCTTATGAATGGGGACCCGCTTCCGAGGAAAATGGTCTTCCCTTAAGATACATGGCCATTATTAGACTCTGGGGCTGGGATAAAAAAGAACAAGAAGGTGCTTTAACCACTTATGAGAAAGACGGAAGAGAAGTGGAATTACTTTCCCAGACCGATTATTTGGGTTTAAGTTCTTCTGAGTAAAAGATGCATATTTTCACACTCAAAAAGCTCAGATCGAGAAACCTCTGAGCTCTATGCTTTTTCTCTTGCGCTTAACAAGCTTGAATCTCCAAACTAATAAGGAACCCCAAGATCAGAACTCCTCCGCTAGACATCCTTAACCTCTATACTTAATCGCTAGCCCTTTCAAAAAGTTCCTCGCAAAATGGTCCATACAAACTTTATAGTTTTTATGTCCTTCTTTTCTTAAAAACGCACCAAGTTCACCTTTTGACACATTTAAGCCGGCATATTTGAATATTTCAATCATGTCTTCTGTTGTGAGCGACAAGGCGATTTTAACCTTCTTTAAAAGGATGTTATTCACGCTTGAGTTATTTTTGATGGGCGGTTCGGGAGCAGTGGCTTGGCCTGGTTTCGGCTCCTGCTTCCCTCTTTTATAAATAATGAAGCCATTCAAGAATGAATTCAGCATGCTGTTTGTTAGCTTAATTCTGTCTGTCTCTTCTTCTTCGTCTTCTTTCTTGAGAATTCTCACTACCTCTGGAACGGTGACCTCAAGCTCGCCCAGTTTGAAAATCTCTGCCATTTGACTATTTTTGATTTCTAACGCATATCTTAAACGGATTAATAGATCATTATTATCGATCATTCTACTTCCTCCTATAACTTGTACGGTTCAGCTTAAAAACACTTGGGATCCCTTCTAAAAGGCATTATTCATTTTAACACAAAATCATTGATCTTCGTTTTATTCATGAAGTTTCCGTTAAACCTCTTTCAAGGTTTGCGAATATTCTTATCATAACCAATTATCTCTCCAAAAATGAAAGAGCCCTCCTTATGGAGAGGCTCTTTTCTTCCTTAAGGCAGCAACGCAAAAGAACGAACTGGAAAACCTGTAGCCTTTTCGGGCTTTGCACAAATATTGAAGATCACAGCACCTTTTGCGGGCAATTTATTGAGATTGGTTAATAATTCAACCTGATAGGTATCTTGTTCCAGAACATAGTATTCTCCAATTAGAGATCCATTTTTACGAACATCGATCGCTGCATCCGTATCAAATGTTTCATGTCCAACAGCCTTGATGTTTCTTTCTTCAAATAAGAATTTTAAAGCCTCGATTCCCCAGCCTGGCGTGTGGCTATTTCCCTCTGCATCCTTATTTTCAAAAGCAGTCTTGTTCGGCCAGCGAAGACTCCAATCTGTACGCAATGCAACAAAGCTGCCTGCTTCGATTGTTCCGTGCACTTCTTCAAATTTCAAGATATCTTCAACACCTAGAATAAAATCATTATTTTCTTCTGCTTCCTTTGATTGATCAATGACAACCAACGGCAGAACCAATTCCTTTAGCCCGAGCTCCTCTAAGTAACGCTTATTGCGAACGAAATGAATAGGTGCGTCAATATGGGTACCATACTGCCCAGGAAAATTAAAACGCTGTGCAAAAAAGCCATCATCATGTGTAAAAAGTGTTTGAATCTCAGCATCTTCAAATGCAGCAAAATGAGGAGAATCCGGACCAAATGTATGTGTGAGATCGACCCATTCCTTCCCTTTCAGTACTTCAATAGCCTGCAATAAATCCGTCGTACTTTTAACTGTTGACATTACCAGCACCTCACCAATCTTTATAAAATAAAAATCCCTCTTCACAAATAAGAAGAGGGATAAATAAACATAAACTGCTGCCGCTCTTCTTATCTTCTAGCACACGCTACTGGAATTGGCACAAACTTTAAAGTTCGCTGCCGAGGCTTTACAGGGCCAGTCCCTCCACCTCTCTGGATAAGAAAAATTTTCTAAATATTAAGTTATTGTATTTACCATATAGTTAATATACTCACCTGTCAATACAAAAATGTTTATCGTTCATTTGACAAGTGAAGCGGCAGAAACTCAGCCAGCTGCTGTGCATGCTTATCAAGCATGATCTGGTCAGCCTTAATGCCTTGCTCCATAAGCACTTTAATATTCTGCAGGAGGAATTCGTCACTGCCGACAACATAGTAGAGACCATCTTTGTCATCAGCCAGATTTTTCACTTCTTCGTAGTATTCCTCACGGTTATCAACGAACTGTGATGTAACCTTCTTCTCAGGTGCAGATGCGAAAACATCTGTGAATAAGAACTGCTTTGATGAATCAATGTTTAAGGAATGAATTTGATTAACATTGTCCGCTCGGTTTAAGAAATCAAGTACAAGCGGTCTGAACGTTGCCAGGCCAACACCTGATGACAGCAGATAAATATTTTTTCCTTCCCTTTTCAGCGGAACATTTGAGTGGGTCTTAAAGATGGCAACTTCATCGCCAATTGTAAGATTTTTTAGTATCGTTTTGAATTCAGAGCATTGCTCTCTAATACGTGTTGTGATTCCAATCGCATTTTCATGAGGCAAAGTGGAAATGGACATATGACGAATCAGACTGCGGTTGGGTTTATCTCCTGCATTAAAACCCTTCAATGCGAAGTGGGTGTGAGAACCTTCTTCCCATGTAAAATCTTGCGGACAAGCAAGCAGGTACGTTCTTACCTCAGGTGTTTCTTCAATAATTTTGTTTATTTTTGTCCAATATATTTGCATGGTGATCCTCCTCAATGTGTTTCCATCTAATAATCTATTAAAATCCAATTTTCTGTAATCCAGTAATTAATAAACAGCAATTGGCCCATAAGGACCTTCGATAATTTCGATTTTCGTTTCAAAAATATCGGTCAAAAGTTCCGGATCCATAACCTCTTTAACTGTTCCAAAAGCCGCAATTTGTCCTTCTTTCATTGCGCAAATTCGATCAGAATATTTGGCTGCAAAGTTAATATCATGCATAACAGTCAAAATCGTTCTTCCAAACTCATTCGCAACATGCCTCAAATATTCCATCATTTGAACAGATCGGGCAACATCCAGGTTATTTAAAGGCTCATCCAAAAGCACATATTCAGTTTCCTGGCAAAGCACCATTGCAACATACGCCCTTTGTCTTTGACCGCCTGAAAGCTCATCTAAATATCTGTCCTCCAGATCTGTTAAATCTAAGAAATCGATATATTTAGAGATAATCTCTTCATCTTCTCTCGTTAATCTACCCTTTGAATAAGGAAAGCGTCCAAATCCAGCCAGCTGTCTAACCGTAAGCCTCGTTACAAAATGATTTTCCTGCCGCAAAATGGTAACAATTTTCGCTAAGTCATTTGATTTCGAAGAAGAAACATCCATATTCGCTACCATGATCTGACCTTCATCCAAATCCAGGAGTCTTCCAATCATTAATAGTGTCGTAGACTTTCCAGCACCATTTGGTCCAATTAAAGAAGTGAACCCAGCCTTTGGTATTTCAATATTTAAAGGCCCAATTTTAACTTCATCCGTATATAGCTTTCTAGCATTTTCAATCTTTATCATAGCGACCTCTTCCTTAAAATGACGATTAGAAATACGATTCCGCCGAACAGTTCAATAAAAACGGAAACAGCTTGAGAATTAAATACATGATACATTAAAAAGTATGCACTCGTTAAAACAAAGAACCCGATAGCAAGTGCCATTGGAAAAATATATTTGTGATCATAAGTTGGCGCGGCCTGATAACTCAAAATGGCAACTAAAAATCCAAAGAACGTAAGCGGTCCAACTAAAGCGGTTGATATCGACATTAAAACAGCAACAAGTACAAGCGTATAAATGACATTTGATTGGTATTTAACACCAAAGGTAGTAGAGACATCTTTTCCAAGTGATAATATATTTAACTTTCTGGAAAAGACATAAAGCAATAATGCGACAATGATGACCATTGGAATGACAATCGGAAAATATGCTGGATCGGCATTATTAACAGAACCAATTAATCTTGTCTGCAGAAGGTCAAATTCTGATGGCGCAAGGAGTTTCCTCATAAAAGCGGATATCGTATTCAGCCCAGTTCCAATAATAATTCCTATCAGAAGCACAAGCTGTAGATTCCCATATTTCCCCGAAAGCAGCCAGCCATACAGGATCAAACTCATTAAGACCATAAGACAAACTTGAAGAAAGAATGGTCCAATGCCGCTAAAACTCACCATTGCGCTAGCACCAAAAATAAACATTGTACTTGTATGAATGGTTGAGTACAGTGATTCAAAGCCTAATAGAGAAGGCGTTATAATTCGATTATTCGTAATGGATTGAAAGGCAACAGTCGACAAGCTGTGGCAAATAGCAGCAATCAGCATGGCCACAACTGCGACGATCCTTCTTTCAACAACTGGAATAAATGAAGGTGAATCAACTGGAACCGGATTATTATAAACCAAAAGGCCGAATGCAAAGAGAAGACCCAAAGCAATCAATGTTATGAGCAGAATCCAATACCGTTTTTCATCCTTTTTCGTGCGAAAAGCACTAGCAGATCTGTTTTTATGATGAAGGCTAAAATCGATTTTCTTCATATTTTCTTTCTTTTTATATTCTAAAGCGTTCATCTTAGCCTCCTTGATTTTCTTTGTCTCAATAAGATCGAAATAAACACGACTGATCCGACAGATCCGAGTATTAAAGAGACAGGTACTTCAAAAGGCATAATAATGGTTCTAGAAATGATGTCACATAGAGTAATCGTCCCCATACCGATCAAACATACCCAAGGCAGATTACTTCTAAGATCATCTCCTCTAATCATTGAAGTGATATTTGGGACGATTAAACCTAAAAAAGGCAAGTTCCCAATTACTGCTGCAACAATACCAACTGCAACAGCAATAAGACCATTAGCCAAAAGAATGAGCGTATTATAATTGACTCCAAGACTAGTTGCTACATCTTCTCCAAGACCAGCTAAAGTCAATCTGTTTGCATAAATAAAAATAAGAACTGTAACAATGACAATGATCCATAAATACTCATATCTTCCAGCCTGAACAGATGCAAAAGAACCGACAAACCAGCCTTCAATCACTTGCGACATTTGGAAAAAGAGTCCTAAAAAGGTGGAAACAGCTGAGATAACTGCACCCAGCATCAGACCAATAATCGGAACAATTAAAGAGGAACGAAGTCTGACCCGTCTTAAGAATAAAAAGAAAATCATTGTTCCCACAAATGAAAAAATGATTGCACCCGTCATTCTAAGAACCAAAGATGGTCCTGGCACCAATAAATAAACAACTAGAAGTCCCAAGCCTGCCCACTCAATCGTGCCTGTTGTGGTAGGTTCAACTAAGCGGTTCTGTGTAATTAGCTGCATGACCAGCCCAGTCATTGCCATTGCAGCTCCGGTAAGCATGAGTGCAACTGTTCTTGGCACACGAGTGATAAAAAACATTTCCATCCCGTCTTCTTGCCCGCTTATATCATAGACTCCAGTAAACAGCGAGACAACTCCTAGACCCAAAACAACGATAATCGCTAGTATAAAAGGTTTTGTCCATATTTTATTTTGGTTATACAACCGGGATTGAGAATTTTTCTCAATCCCGGCTATGATATTTTTCTGCACTATGTTAAACCCCTTTACACTACTCTGCTAGAGCAGCAGCAATGCTTTCAAACAACTCTATGAAAGTTTGCACTGATTCATTTAAGTAAGTATCCATTGGTGCATAAACGATCTGTCCTTCAGCAACAGCTGTTGTGTTTTGAAGAGCAGGTGAATTATCAATTACATCTTGTGCTGGTACTTTATCTGCTTCACCAGAGATTGGCGCATCACGGTCTAGTACGAAGAGCCAATCTGGATTACTTTGTGCAATTGCCTCGACAGAGATCTCATCACCTTGGTGATCTGCCGACGTTTCATCAACCTTTAATGCTGGCGTCCATTCAAAAATTTCATATAGCGGCCCCCAAACACGTCCAGTAGATGGAGCTGAAAAGTTAATGCTTCCGCCAGAAACAATCACGCTCATCACTTTATCACTGCCATTATAAGCAGCCTTCGCTTTTTCAATTGCTGTATCAAGATCTGCTGCCAATTGCTCAGCCTCTTCATTTTTATCAAAAATCTTTCCTAAAGTAAGGGTAGTTTCTTTAAAGCCATTCACTAAATTCTCTCCAGGAGCACTAGCTTCCTCAGAAACGTCAACATTTAAATCAATTACCGCTGCATTAGGCACTAATTTTTTAATATCTTCATAGAATCCTGAAAATCTTTGACCCACAATAACAAGCTCAGGATCTGCAGCTGCTAATATTTCAAGGTTTGGTTCACGGTGATTTCCAATATCCTGTACATTCTCATCCGCGACATATGGGGAATCTTCTAACATTACCGCCTTTGGAACAGCAGCTAACTCAATATCCCAAGCAGCTAATGTTTCAAACGTTCTATTATCCAAAGCAACTACATTCTTAGGATTGACAGGAACTGTAACCGTTCCATGAGCATCAGTGATTTCAACTGTTTCAGGTTCAGCAGACTCAGCGTCCTCAGTTGTTTCAGGTTCACTTGCCTCAGGTTCACTATTTGCAGTATCTGAACTTGAACAAGCCGCCAGCATCAATACAAAAATTGCCATAATGACAGTTAATTTAATTTTCCCCATTTCTCATACCTTCTTCCCTATGTATTATAAATTGTTATAAAACTAACAGATTATTGAAATGATAAAACGACTACCTATGTTTTATTTTTTGCTGAATGAAATAAGATGTTTAACATAGTGCTCAGCTAGTTGATAAAACATTGATAATGATTATCATTTGCAGTGTTCTATCAAAGTATATAACAAGATTATTAGAAAAATCAACCCTAAATTGGTTTATTTTCTCAATTACTGTGCTAATTTTTTCAATTAGGGTTTGTTGAATGCAGAATGGGGCCCAAAATGGGGCCAGACCCCCAGTGCGTTAAAGCTTTACTGAACCGGGGGACTGACCCTATCCACACTGCTCCATTAATTGTTAATAGGTTATTAAAGTAGCAATCTGCCTAAAGCTTTATCTATGCCTTGTTAGCAAAGAGATTGGAAATATGAATAATGAGAGAACTCCCTTAGAGGAGGATAGGTGTTATTCCATCTTCTGAAATTTTAATTAGTTTTATTTTATGGATTGATTTTTGGGAAATTTATCCTATAATATAGGTAGACTAAATGAGGAGATGGGATAATGAAATTTTGTCCTGAATGTGGCACAAAGAGAATAGAAGAGGCAAAATTCTGCCATGAATGTGGTTATAAATTTATTTTCGTAAGCAAAGAAGAAGTTAGAAATGAAATGAAAGAAGAACCAGTGAGTATAGAAGAAATACAGGGTACAGAGAATGTTGAAACAGAAGAACATAATGAGCCAAATTTTGTCCTGTTAGGCAGTGATGGTAAAACAGATGAACAAAGACGAGACGATCATTTAAACGTAGCCCTAAATCACATAAAAAGCACAGAAAGTTATAAAGCTATGAAGGCAGCAGATAAAGTTATGACACCAACAAAAGAATTTGCGAGTGAGCTTGCAAAAGAAAAGTTGGAAGAAGGAAAAGAAGCCGCAAAAGAGATTGTTAGAAAAGCTGCTAATAAAGTGGTCGATCATGTAAAAAAACATGGTACTGAATATGCTTTTAATGCAGGAAAGTTTATATTAACCAAGAAACAATAAACTAAAGCCACCTTTTGGTGGCTTTTGTTTATTGTAAAAAGAGGTATAACAAATATATCTACTCAGGTGAAGTAATTCTTTATACCTTTTGTTGGCTGGGATTTCTAAAGTCTTAAATGGAACACAATATTATAGTAACTACGATAAATCTATCTATTAATACCCTGAGGGTGCCACTGTTTAACAACCATGTACTCCTCTAATGTAATTATAGAATACTAGGCTAAATTAACCAGTTCTAAATCGAACCTGAGACTGAACCAATGTCTTTCTATATCTTCTTTCTTGATGTCGTCACAATTAAAAGACCCAGTATTATGAATGCTCTCTTTTAAATTTTCAAGGTCTTCCCAAATATCTAACAGTGTTCTGACAACCAGCCGAATTGGTAGTCAGGAATAAAAAAAAGCTGTGTTTGAATATTTCTATCTTTGTTTTCAGTCCATTATTTGCGAATTACTTTCTCCTTTCTTCTTAACCAAGGTTTAAGCACTTGTTCAATAATAACTCTACATCAACAGCTGATAATTCCCGGTGGGTTCTTGTTGCATTAGAAATGGTTTGAAGTTCTGATTGACCACTATCAAAACGAGTACTGTCAATGCCCAACGATGTTAGTTCTACTGCTAAGCCCCGCTCAAATGGCAATGGGTACGTTAATATTTTCGAACGTTCTCTACTACCTAAAATTACTACATCATCAACTTTTGAATCCGTTACCAAACTTGCAATTTCCGCACCATTTTCTCCCCTTGTTAATATCCGTTCAACATAAAAATAGGCAGTAATATAACCCTTTCCATTAAAAGAAGTATGAAAAAAAACATATGAACTAGGTAAAACTGAATTAATAATTTGGCTTCCTCTAGTTCCACTATCTCCATAAGTGAGATATGTAAAGTTAGGGTCGACATGATTATCTTCCCTAGATATGTATTTAATTAATAGATTTGCCATTTTCATTACCTCCAATTATAAATGATGGAAAACTGCTGCTACTTAATTCGCTATTAAGCTATCCATAGATGGAATCTAAAAATTTATTTGCCGCTATTAACTTCTACAAATGGCACGTTAGCATATTCTGCTTTATTGTGTAGATTGATATCCTCATTTACAAGATTTACATAATTATTCGGATGCTTTCGTAAAAGTGTAATAAGTGAAGCTAATATTCTATCATCATTGTTATCTTTACTGCCAAGGAAGGGTTCAATTAAAATCTGGTTTAATTGCAAAAGCATTAATAATACTCCTGTCTTTTTTTATACAACCCCATCAATAAGCCTTCCGCGTCTTCTATATCCCTTTAATTGCCTAACAAGTTTATTAGCATTGTTTCTGACACTTTCATTTCTCCCGAATAATTTTAAGTTGCTCTAATTCGGATAATACTGTCGGCATTAATCAAATTTAAATTTACTACAATGATGAACCAGAATCGGAATTCTTTGAACTGGCAAATCTTTCTTAATAGTTCTTGTTCCACAAACGTGGGCTCTCGTTTAATAAAATATACAGAAAAAATCCTCCCTATATGAAGGAGGATTTGTTAAATCCCACTATTACTTCTCACTAATTTTCTTTTCTCGCTAACCGTGAACAACACTCCACATGTCCAGAGTGTATGTGGCAACACATGTGGTGTTGGTGAAGTTTATATTTAATATTATATAAATAATTTAGGAGAGAATATAATTTTTCTCTCCTAAACTGCTACAATATGTTTAATTTTATTATATATCTCCTCAGGGCCAAGAAACTTTATAAAGTTGTATCCCCAATTATTATGAACATTGTTTAGTTGATCTTCATACTCAGTATTATAACAAGCTACAAAAATCTCAGGCTCGACAAAATGTGTATTTAAATAAGAATGTGCATTGACCAAGTATTCCACCTTTTCTCTATTATCAATGCTCATTCGAACAAGAGGTAAGGTTTTAGGGATTACGCTAGCAATATTTGATTTACATTCTATAAATTCAATTACATCATGATCATTCACATGGAATACTGAATCTATTAATCTCTGGTTATTACCTATTGTAACAGAGTTATGTTTAATCGTGGGTTCAATATACGTGTTAACTCTTGAGATTTTATTTGAAAAGGGGCCAAATTTATAAATTATCAATTCTAGTACCTCAGACCGAATATCAGAAAAATTCTTATCTCGATAGATATCCTTCAGTAAATCTGTCAATTCTGTGATTTTGCTTTGTTCTAACTTCAATTTTGGATTTTTAAAGGTTTTTTGAATAACACTATCTATTGTTGTAAGCTTTGTTTTATCATTCGACCGATGGTTATTAAATATTCTAGAAATATACAATAATAATAATTTATTTTTTTCAATTTCATCTATTACTCTGATTACTAATGTACGAACGCTAGGGGAACCTAAATTTTCAAATTTCAAACTCATAATTAAAAATTCTGTGACTTTTTTAAAGGAATTAACAATCGAGGAAAACCCATTTTTGAAGTTAAATCACTAACTATTTCCCTTGCGTACGGCCATACATTAATACTTACATTTCTTTCGGCAAATGTATCTAATATGTCGGAGTATTCAACTACAATATTTTCATTTTTACTGGTTTTAGGAAACCTTAAAAAATATGAGACATGGAAATTAAGATCTATATGAAAAAGTGTATCTTCATCTTTTATAGAGTCTATAGCCTTTTGTTCTTTAGTATCATTTTTAAATGCTTTTAATCTAAAAACAAAAGGGAATTTAATCTCTAATCCCTCTTGGTTACCTTCTTCCACTTCAAAATCCATAGCTATATCCAGCACTACATCTTCTTTTTCAAACTCAGAATTTTTTTTACAATTAAGAGCGTCTACATCTATTCCTTTTAATTCAATCATTGATATAAATTCGTTATAACGTGATACGATTATATTTTCTTCCACAAATGTTACCTCAACTTATGCATATTTTAATTCATAATAACTCTCTAACAACATTGAATCATGCTCTTTAATTGGTAGAGCTACTTTACTATTTAACAGCGGTAAAGTTTCTAAATCTAAATCAAACCTCAAATAATTGGCTACTTCGCTTAAATAACTTATTATTGTCTCTAGATCCTCTATTTTTGATAGTCTAACTTCAAAAATTTCTTGAGCAATCTCTTTCTGATTTCTTATAACATGATTAATATAATCAAAATTTTCTTTGTCAATATCTCTAATCTGGAGCTCTCTTATGAAAAAATTAAATACTTGGCTTTGCTTTTCCTTTAATCTAAGCTCTGTATTTTCTATTTCTTGAAACCACATAGACCAATTATGTAATTCATCTTTATTTCTAGTTGAAAACTTAAGTTTAAAGGCTTGTTTCTTGATATTGTCAAATCTAGCCTCTAAATAATCTTTGAAATTAAAAATCTCACTTTGAAGTTTCAGTGACATACTTATGTCTACATTTTGTTGTGTATATATATATATCATGTTAGAAGTTAAAACCTGATTTCTTAAAACAAAACTATTCTTGAAGATAAACGCCTCCCTATATAGTGACATATTCAAGTACCTCCAATTTATCATAGTTTGTTGTTACTGTAAATATTTACTACAGCCTAATACAATCATTCCATATTTATGTAATATATATACAATACATTCCACCCTTTTTCGATTATAAACATTGATATATCTTCCTTTTAGCAAATTGTTACTAACACTCTGCCTCTGTAATTAACTACAATAGTCAAGGTCTCTTTTGCTTTTATAGAGTTAGTTGTGACCCTTAGAGGTGTGGGAACGGTTTCTTGCAGTATGTTTCAGTTGGAGTATTGATTGGTTAAGGCCAAAGGTACTTATCTTGATCGTGTCGGCGAAATATTCAATATATTTGAAAGATAAGTTGAGCTAATTCGTATACCAATATGGATGATAAATAGAATTATATTTTCAGTATGGTCTAACTACCGAACAATTAAACATCTTAGATAAAACAACAAGGAGAGGAATTTCATGAAAATGATACGTTCTTATGCTACACCAGATAAAGCAGTCAATGTAAAAAGCTTAATTCAACAACTAGTAACTATAGAATTTGAAAAAATGGTGAATACTAGAACAGGAAATTCACCAGCACCTCATGACAAAATTACTCTAGGTGGTGATTGCCATGAGAAGTGCAGTATATGCTCGTGTATCTACAGAGTTAGATTCACAACGGACATCAATTGATAATCAGATAGATATTTTCAGAAATTACCCAGTAGGTTGGGAAATTGTTAAAGTCTACACCGACAAACAATCAGGAACAAAGGAAAATCGTCCTGGATTAAAGTCTCTTATAGAAGACGGGAAGAACGGAATGTATGATGTTATCTTAGCCAAATTATCCCGTTTAGCTCGTAATGGAAGGCTGTCATATGAGCTAAGGGATATTTGTCAGTTTAACAACATTCATATTGTATGTTTAGATAACTCGATAAATACTTTAACAGGAAAACGTACAAAATTTCGGTTTGTTTGCTTGGTTATATGAAAACGAATCGGCAAACAGCAGCCGTCTTAACAAGCAGGCAAAACGGGTAAAAGCTCAACGAGATTTATTTGTTGGGTCAAATCCTCCATATGGCTACTTCTCAGAAGATGGTGTATTGAGAGTAAGAAACGACGATACACCTAAAATCGTTAAACGTATTTTCGAGGAATATTTATGCGGAAAAGGTATGGATTCAATTGCTAAAGATTCAACAACAGCTAATATCCCAACTCCATCTCAAGTAGCTATTAAGTCCAATGCCTTGACTTTAGGCATGCTTCAAGTATTAAGAAAGTCTTAAACAACCATCATTACCGAGGTGAGCTTGTACAAAGCAGAACTGAGACGATAACTGTCACATCTGCAAAACGGCGTGAGGTTAATGAAGATGACTTAATTATTATAGAAGATATACATGAAGCCATCATCCCAAAGGAAACGTTTAAAGCATTTCAAGAGATGATGACTAAACGAACAAGAGCAGCACAGCCCCGAAGAAGCACTTATTCACTAATGTTTTATACTGTGAAGAATGTCAAAAAGGAATTTTGTTTAAGGCTAATCAAAAAGGCTATCGTTGCGGAGGGAACATAAGACACGGCTAAAACTTTTGTGCAATAGTGTTGATGTGAAAGAAAAGGAGTTAAAGCATATTATCCTTAAGGATCTCAAAACCCTTTTTAATTCACTACGAGAAGATAGCTTTATAAATTCGTTATAGAGCAAATTAAACGTAAAAAAGCACCAACTTCTTAAAGAACTACAAAATAATGATAAAGAAGTAGCAGCACTAAGATATAAGAAAATTAGAGTACGTTGATTTGTACACTGAAAACGTCATCTCAAAAGAAGAATTGGTTGAATACCTAAGGCTAAATGATAACAAAATCAAAGATGTTCATATAAAAAAGACTCAAGTTAATGAAAAACTGCGGGAATGTGCTAATGAAGATTGCGTGTTCAAATCAATAAAAAGCTCTAAGATGTATTAACATTAAAAGATCCTACACCGAATATCCTGCACTCACTTTAAGAAAAAGTCACTTGTGAGCATGACGGTAGTGTTCGTATTCAATACAGCTTCGTTAATCCATTGCAAGAAACGTAAAAAGGCAACAACCACAAGGGTTAGTTGCCTTCTTTTAAAATGAGTTGCGAGATACACTCAACGTGCGTCGTCTGCGGAAACATATCCACCGGCTGTACTTCCAGCGTTTTGTACCCTCCGTCCTCAAGGATTCGTAGATCTCTTGCAAGGGTGGCTGGATTGCAGCTGACGTAGACGACTTTTTTGGGTTTCATTTCAATGATGGTTTGAAGCAAGGCTTCATCGCAGCCTTTACGTGGCGGGTCGACGACTAGAACATCCGCTTTAATTCCTTGCTCGTACCATTTCGGGATCACTTCTTCAGCCTTTCCAACAGCAAATTCCGCATTGGTAATGTCATTTAGCTCAGCATTTCGCTTTGCATCTTCAATGGCTTCGTGAACGATTTCGACTCCATAGACCTTCTTCGCTTTTTGTGCCAAGAATAACGAAATTGTTCCGATGCCGCAATACGCATCAATGACGGTTTCATTTCCAGCAAGACCAGCATACTCTAAGGTTTTATCATAAAGAACCTTGGTCTGGTCAGGATTAACCTGATAAAAGCTCAAAGCAGAAATGGCAAATTTCACATCACCGATATAATCGTAGATCACTTCGCTTCCCCAGAGCACCCTCACTTTGTCCCCTAATATCACATTTGTCCGTTTGGAGTTGATATTATGAACAATGGATTTCACCTTTGGTACGCGCTTGACTATTTCAGCGACAATTTTATTTTTATTTGGGAAATCAGGGGTTCTCGTGATCATGACAACCATCAATTCATCCGTTTCCTTCCCGTAGCGAGCCATAATATGACGCAGATCTCCCTTATGTGTTTCTTCATTGTAGGCCTTCACACCAAGCTCACTGCAGATTTCTTTCACCGTCTGGATTGCTTTATCTACTTCTGGAAGCTGGATTAAACTCTCGTCCGTTTCGATAATTTCATGGCTTCGTGGTTTAAAGAAGCCTGAGATTAGTTTCCCATCTTTCTCCCCAACAGGAACTTGCGCTTTATTTCGGTAATGCCATGGATGCTCCATACCTAGAACCGGATGTACCTTCACATCTTCAAGCTTCCCAATTCGTGTCAGTACTTGACGTACTTGATTCTCCTTGAATGTAAGCTGACCTTCATAGCTGATATGCTGAATCTGACAGCCTCCATACTTATGGCTATCCTCCTTAGCAATATCGACTCGAAAATGGCTTCGTTCAAGAAGTTCAGCCAGCCGGCCGATCCCAAAGCCTTTGTTGACTTTAATTACTTTAATATTTGCCTTTTCACCTGGCAGTGCGCCTTGAACAAAGATTGGATAACCATCTACCTTAGCGACACCTGCTCCGTCATGGGTTAAATCCTCGAATTCTACTTGTATATAATCATTCTTTTGAACTGGAATTGTTTTGCTCATATATTTGTCTTCCTTTACTCTCTTAATACGTGCTGATTGCTAGCAAAATTGTACCATATAATCAGCCTGAATACGAAACGGATCATAGCTTTCCCATTATAATCCAGATGACTTACTTGTTACCCGCTATCCATTGCCCGCTCTATTTTTGACTCTACACCATGATGCGCATTTAAACATTGAATACTACTTATCAGCTGTAAAATAAGCGGAGAGATTCCGCTTATTTGCAGGCAGACCCTCATTTAGGGGGAATTTAAACGGAGATTTTCCGACTATTTATAGAAAAAGCTCACTTTTTCCCCTTTTTCAGACCAATAGTCGGAATTTCTCCCGCTATTTTAGCTGATTTCAGTGATTTTTATTGATTAGTCGGAATTTCTCCGTCTATTTATGAACATGGGTATTTAACAAGATTCTCCCTCCTATAAAAGCGGGCCTCTAGATGCGGAAAAGTTTCTTCTTCAAAGATTCATATCAAATTGTTCTCTCCCTTAATCTGGTGCACTGTTTTACCTATAAAAAAAGAGCTTTCCTGTACATCTGGAAGCTCTTCTTTCATCTTATTCTTTTCCTTCTTCCAATTCAGCTGGCCGATCTTCTTCGCGAATTTGGTCAATTGGAACTAGCACCTCTAAATGCCTGTACAAATTAACAAACTCTGCAGGCAAAAGTCCGCCGAATTCGCCATCAAGGTTCAGCTGTACTTTTTCTGTGGAATGGACTTTAATTCGGTTTGCCTGAGTATAGATCACATGTGGATCATTTACATGCTCACCGCGCACGGCCAGCGTGGCAATCCGGATAAAATCTGCCAAATTCGTTTTCTTCAAAATGAGAAGTGAAAATAAACCGTCATTGATGGAAGCGTTTGGTGCCAGCTTCTCGAAGCCGCCAACAGAGTTTGTTAGGCCTACAAGGAAAAGCATGGCTTCACCTTCAAAGATTTTCCCATCATACTCAATGCTTACTTCTGTTGAACGGATAGAAGGCATCATTTCGATTCCTTTTAAATAATACGCAAGCTGGCCTAGCATGGTTTTCAGCTTGCTTGGCACTTCATACGTCAGCTCTGTTATTCTTCCGCCGCCGGCAATGTTAATGAAATACTTGTCATTGATTCTGCCGATGTCTACTGGAATGCTATCTCCTTTAGCGATAATGTCAGCAGCTGCCTCAATATCACGGGGGATATGCAATGCGCGAGCGAAATCATTTGTTGTCCCTGTTGGCAGGATGCCTAATTTTGGAATAAAATCCTGTTCAGCAATGCCGTTGACCACTTCATTGATTGTGCCGTCTCCGCCTGCAGCGATAATTAGATCAAAGCGGCGCTCAACTGCCTGACGAGCTGCTTTTGTGGCATCACCTTCGCCTGTCGTTGCGTGACAGGAAGTTTCATATCCTGCATTCTCCAGCTTTTGCAGTACTTCTGCTAAATGCTTTTTAAAAATCTCCCGTCCGGAAGTTGGATTGTAGATAATTCTTGCTCTTTTCATGACCATCATCCTAAAAATAATGATTTTATTTACCTTCTTGCCTATTCCATCATTTTACATCATAACGAAACCTTCGCTATATAGCAATGTATTTGGAATCAGCATCATTTATTCTATTCATTTTGCTTATATAAAACAAGCTTTCAAGTATATCCTCTAAAGAAAACTTGCTGACTGGCATGCCAAAAGCAAGTTATTTCCTACCTTATCCTATTCAAACGGTCTAACAATTTACTGCCTGCGAAAAATCAATACGTAATCTAACTCTCTCATTCAATACGGAATGTCTATCAGAAAAGTTTCACCTATTTCATCATATGCAAACTAACTCGATATCCATTCACAATTTGCAGAGAATGGCTGCCTTCTCCTGTTTTAAAGGAAGCATCGAATGCCGGTTCAGAGTATGAATCCGCTTCTTCTCTGTCAGTGATTGTCCAATCTTTTTCATCTCCACCTAACTCCTGTACACCTTCTGCAAGCAGACTGACATCACTTGCTTCTTCTAAAATAACACTTAAGTCTGAGCTTCCGTCTACGGTCCAATCACTTTTTAAAGAGCGCGGTTTTACAGTAATTGCGCTTCCCTTAGCATCTACCTCCAGCTGAAGACCAACTGGCACAAGAAGCGTTGCGTCCATGCTTGTATAATGATTAAATGGTCCGTTTGTATATTCAGGCATTTTTTTGATATTAATATAGAGTGTATCTCCTTTTTCAATCATTGAAACATACTCTTTTTTTGACATCTCAGCATCTGCTAATGTGCTATGCACAGTGCCAAACATTGAAACCTCATTTAAATCTGTTCCTTCAACGGAGATCGGATTGCCGCCTGTATCCACTACAACTCTTTTAATATTTTCTCCTATTGCCGTCTCCATACCTTGTAAGTCATACGTATGTTCCTCACTGTTCATATAAGCGTTGACACTTTGTAAAACACCGCTTGAACTCAGCAGCGCAAAGCCAATCCCGCTCATTCCCAAGACACCCACAAAGAAAATACTAATAAAATCGTATTTAAGAAATGGTTTTTCCTTGCGTGAAAATAGTAAAAACAGCAAAATTTCAAGACCAAGAATTACGAGGATTATCGGCCACCATGAAATCATGATGTGTTCTATATTAAAGCCCATCAGTTGTGATAATAATAAATAAATCCCAAGCAGGAGCAAAGCTGCTCCCATTGAAAAGGTTCCTACTCTCCATGTCCTCACTCTATTTCCCCCTTACTACTTAACTGGATCTTCACTTTTTTTCTTTTCTAAGTTGCCGGAAAGCAATTTAATTCCGCCTGCAATTAACACAATGCAGACAACAGCTGTTTGGAAATACCGGTTGAACACATACCAAATATCAAAGTCATAAATCATCGGTGCCACGATCGGCAGTAAAATATTGGTTGTCATGTAATACAACCCGACAACCACTAGCCCAATGCCAATCCATCTTTGATGATTGATAAAATAGGAAATAATCGGGACATCTTCAAGCTCCTCTTCTCCATATCGAGATGATTTTTGCAGGCCATCAAAGAAGCTGTAAAACCAAATGATCGGGATGAGAAAAAGGAATATGCCAAGTCGGAGCACATCCAGGATATAGACAGAAAACAGAAACGCCGCCATCAGCTGAACGCCTCTTTTTTGAAGACCTAAATAAAGATGGCCTGCACCAGGAAAGATGGATAAAAAAGTGGCAATTGATTTGCTTTTCTTCCCTTCTTCACGGCGCACTTCAAAGTCTTCTAGTATCGTGCGGTCAATTAATTCGATTCCCTGCTGCTTTTTGTTCAGCTGTCCGATTGCGTCAAAAAAACCATAGACCCAAATGACCGGAAATAAGAGCAAGAAAATTAGAAACTCACTTCTGCCTGTCAAAAAGGCAACAAACAAAACCATAATGCCAAGCCCAAGAAAGGCGGCAAGTAATGTTAATCCCCTATTCATTAACCCAAGATGAAAATGGCCGACACCCGGGATAAAAGATAACAGGATGGTCCTGAAACGCTCGTATTCCATTTCAGACGATTTCTGCTCCTGCTGCTGGATAGACGTTTTATTTTGAAGAAGCTTAGATGCGGTTATGGCCGTATCGACTAAACTGACAATATATAAAAAGACTCCTGCAATTACGAAAAATATAGCAAGACCCACAGCACCGGAACCACTAGCAACCAAGAATAACACGATTGCAATTAGAATAAACTCCGTAAACATGTACCCTAACCCTCGAAGTACCTTTCCTAAATACAGCAAGCCTCCGCCAGGGAAAAATCCTAACAAAAACGCGATAATGGGATTTTTCATTATTTGCCTTCCTCCTTATTATTACTCTCAAGAGAATCCATCCAAGCGAAGGTTTTATCCACTAATCCTTCTGTAACAGAAATCTTTTTCTCTTGGAAATTTGTACTTTTTACACCCTCTGCATATTGGGTAAGCGACTGAAACACGCCTGTTGTCATTAATAAGATCGTCATCGCCGCCGCCACAGCATAATGAAAAATCGCCGTTTTGTGCACTGTTTTTTTCTTTTCCGGCTTCTTTTGAGTCGGAAATGGAATAATGACTGCTTGGGATTGGTTTTGGACCTTAGACATGACCATATCAGTAAAGTTCAGTTCATCTGCCATAACAGGCAATTCATCCTCTGCTTCCTCGACCGCAAGAAGATAGAGATCGAGACATTGGTCGCAGCTGTATAGATGATCCTCAAACATCTCACGTGTGTCATCATCTACTTCGTTTTTCACATATTTCATCCATTCATCTAAAGAATAGTGCTTCATGAAAAATCGTCCTCCTTCCAATGCTTTTTCATCCAGATGCGGGCTCGGTAAAGCTTTGTTTCAATCGTTTTCACCTGTACATTTTGCTCCTTGGCCATTTGCTGATATGTTTTTTCCCGAATATAAAAATCATATATAACATGACGGTAATTGTCAGGAAGCTCGTCAAGCCTTTGAATGACTAACTTGCGCCGGGCTCGATTCATCACTTCTGTTTCCACTTGCTCCCTTTGACCTCCGTATAAATCATAGCCTGCAGATTCAATTGAATCCTCCTGCCTTTTGTCCTTCTTTCTTTTTACATCAATTGCATGGTTGACTGCAATTCTTTTCATCCATGTTTTAAAGCCTTGATCCTCATATTGGGAGAGAGAGGTATAAATCTTCATAAACACTTCTTGTGCAGCATCCTCCGCCTCTTTCTCATCTCTTAATACCGCATAGATAGTCCGGAACACGTCTTGGCGATATTTTTCAACAAGAAGACGAAACGCATGATCATTGCCGCTTTTTACTTTTTGGATAAGAACTTGGTCGCTAATCTCTCTCTCCCCCCTTCTGTCAGCTTCCACCTTAATAGACGAAGCTACACACATGTATCCCTACAAAAAAATGAAAACTTTTTTAACATTTAATCGTAATACTATGATAAAATGATTCATCCAATTTTATCCAAGGGGGTTCTTATGTATAAAAAGCTTACGACTCTAGGTTTACTTCTTCTTTTTTCAAGCAGCTGTTCACCGAAAGAAATAACCATACAAGAAGAAGAAACAGTTCCTGAGATTGTTTTTAACATCGAAAATGAAGCTAATTTGCCAGACAGTGATATAAAGATTGTTGAGACTCGTTTACAAAATGCATATAAAAAGATTACTTCTTCTATTAAAATTGATTATAAACATCCAACTGAGATTCATGTCATTTTAAAAGAAGGGAATCTTGCTTCTTCTGGATTTAAAGACACTATAAAATTATATGGAGATATGGATACCTACCCAATTGTACATGAACTAAGCCATATACTTCTTGGCTATGGGAAAAATTTTGATGCTAGTTCAGGGTTTATTACACAAGAAGGGATCGCGGAATATTTCCAGCAAAAATACGGCACAAATAACTTCTATCCTCACCATTCCCATATGAGATTTTTAAAACAGTTTAATAAAGTCTATCCTCTCAGCTTGCTCGCAAGTACGGAGAATAGCTTTGAACTCTTTCGTCCAAATATGTCGTCAGATGATGGTTATAAGATTCAGCAAATTGCCTATGTACAAGCAGGTTCCTTTATCAGCTATTTAATTGAAACCTATGGAATGGAAAAATTCGAGAGCATCTACAACGAACAGAATTTAACTGATACAATAGAAACTGTCTATGGAAAAAACTTACTGGAACTAGAAGAAGACTGGCTTTTGTTTCTCGAGAACCAACTGACACTATCAGAGCATGCACAAGATTATTTACAGAAAATGTATGGATCCTTTTTGGATAGTGATGGTCATATCTTCTTTCAAAAAAACTAGGCAATAAATGGGGACAAAGGCGAATATAATGAAGTCAATGGAAATCTAAAAGGAGGCGTCTATGAGTTTACTATTCACATTAGCAGCTTACTTAATTGGCTCTATTCCAACCGCTTTACTTGTAGGAAAGTATTTTTTCCAAATCGATATACGGGAGCATGGCAGTAATAACCCTGGTGCTACGAATTCAATCAGAGTGCTCGGCAAGAAGGCAGGCATCGCTGTGCTGCTGATTGATATCGCAAAAGGGGCTCTTGCAGCAGCATTGCCGATCCTTTTTAATGCCGATATTGAACCGCTTTATACAGGTCTTATTGCGGTTGTTGGACATTGCTTTCCTGTTTTTGCGGGATTTCGCGGAGGCAAGGCAATTGCCACTACAGCCGGCACCTTGCTAGTAGCTGATATTGAAATGTTCTTTATTGCCTATATTTCATTTATTGCAGTCATTTATTTTACTAAATATGTTTATTATGGTTCTCTTTCTGTGGGTCTATCACTATTAATCTATTCTTTCTTCACACCTGACAGAGAGCATGAACTTGTTTTCTCTATTTTCTTTTTACTTCTTATCTTTCTGCACCGCTCAAATATTCGGAATCACTTAAACAAGCGAGAGCCAAAAATCAATGACAAAAGCTTGAAAAACGATCGAATCCCGCCTAGAAAAATTTAGGCGGGTTTTTACAAAGATATGGGCCTGCGACAGTGCTTTAACTTCTATTTCTAAATACGAGAATCATAGGATCGGGTAACTGAAAAATAAGCCCGTTCCATTACGCTGCAGACAATCGCTTTCCGCGGGGAGGAAGCTGAGCCTCCTCGTCGCTAGCGCTCCTGCGGGGTCTCACCCTTTCCTCTATTGCCCGCAGGAGTCGATTGTCCTCCGCTCCATTTCACTCAATTTTAAAAAGTAAATTTTAAATTAATAATAAAAAACCAAATGATTAGAAAAGTTAATGCAGAATTAATGAAGTCCAAATATGGTCACTAAGACATTCCTTAGTGACCACGCTGTAAGATGATTTAAGTATTCTGTTCTAATCTATTTCTCTCAAATCCTAAATATCTTGTGCCTTGGAAGTCTAACACGCCACTATCTCCTTCAGACAACAATCCATATTCTTTTCCGGAAAGATGGAGTTCAGAACGATCTCCGCTCTCAAACTCAAATGTCACATAATATCTAGTCGATGAGCTGACATGGTGATGATGATCATGATGATTTGCATGTCTGGACACATCAGTACGTTTTGATTTCACGACCGCCGGCACACTCAGCCTTGGTGACTGTTCATTTTTTCGCCACTGCCCTATCCCGTTAAATATGTTAAATAATATACCGCCAATGACAATAACAAAAATAATCCCAATAATGATAGGAACTATTTGAAAAACAAGATCTCCTCCATAGAATGGGTCCATCAAATGATCACTCCTTTACATTCATATTCATTTATATACGTTTAAGAATTCAGAATGTTTCAAACACTAAAAAGATGTTATCTTTAATCAAGACAACACCTTTTGTTTGTATCTTTAATTAGTGACTTCAAAGCTAGCCAGTTATGACATAATAAGCAATGAATCCTGCTATTCCTCCAATACTGAGACCAAATATTCCGCCGATGATCGCCCATGTAACCTTTGCCATCGGTTGATTTTTATTCAATAGAATCCCCACCCGCTTAAGAATGTGTTACCGCTTAATACGCCAAAAAAGATCTAAAATAATCCACCTTATTAATCAGAGAACCTCTTGAAATAGTACAAAAAGGAGAATAACAGCAAAGTTTTATTTGATTATTTTACACAAGAAAACAGCAAAAACAGCGGAATCCTCATTCGTCTTTCATATTCAGCTTCTTCATCAAAATTCTCTTTAAGCGGACGTGCTTCACTCATTCCGTCGATCTTAAACCCAGCCTGCTGAAGAATAGAAAAATAGTCTTCTATAGTTCGATGATATTTGACCACATGTTCCCCGATCCAAGGTTCAACTCTTTTCCCAGTGTGATAGTAATCGTCAACAATCCAATCCGAACGCCGGCCACCGTCTTGCACACTTTTAGATGAGCTCGTTAGTAGCGGATGCTGCACACTAAAGATAAAGCGGCCGCCCTCCTTCAAACATGAAAAGATTTCGTTAACTGCACTCTGCAAATCTTCAATATAGTGAAGAGCAAGCTGTGATACAACAAGATCATAGACTTCCGTTTCAAAATCAAAGTCTTCTATGGACGATTGCAAAATGGTGCAGCCAGGATGATCCTCAAGTAACTCTCTTGCTTTCTGGCACATGCTTTCAGATCCATCCATACCTGTATATGTATTCCCCTTATTTTGAAGAAGCATTTCGCCAAGCGATGCATCCCCACAGCCTACATCTAAAATTTTTTGATTTTCGATGTTCCCCATCATGCTTAGAAGAGCAGGCAGTTCAATCACAATATTCGGACTCTCTTTACGATGGCGGCGTTTCATATAATTCTCAAAAAAACTCTTTTGATCATATACCGATGATCCTTTGAATTCCATATCGCTTCCCCCTTACTCTGATTTTGGTCTCCCTCGATATTTGCATTCACGCAGTTCAAGTTCGTATGCCTCTAACCCTGGCAGTCCCATCTCTTTTGCAATCAGCAATTCCTTTTCAATATCATATGGCAGCCGGACAAGCTCTATGGAAAATGGTGAGGCTTCTTTTGATTGATATACACCGTGCAGGATGCAATAGGTTGCTCCTTTCATATCAAGTGAGTTTCCAACACTTCCGGCATTGAAAAGCATTCGCTGCGGATAGATCGGCTGTATAAGTGCAGCATGAATATCTCCATAGCCGACAACATCAGGAACTGCACCGTCTTCCAGCGGAGCAATCCATTCTGTATTAGCAAACATATCCTGCAGTTCCTCGATTGATGCTCCCATTGGAAATACCCGATGGTAGACACTCTTAGCGGAGGCGTGAAACAGTCTTACATATTTCCCGCTCATATAAAAATCATAATGAAACGGCAAACTCCCTAAATACGCCATATCCCCTTCATCAAGCTGGTTCTGCTGCCAGACAATCTCCGAGGAGTCAATCGGCTTTCGAATAAAATCATCCCAGTTGCCAAGCACCACAACCTCACATTTTTCACGAATCAGCTCCAATACTTTTTTTGAATTCGGCCCTTTTCCAACTAGATCACCTAAGCATAGGACCCTCTGAATATCTCTTCTTTCAATATCCTCTAAAACTGCTTCAAGCGCCGTAAGATTACCGTGGATATCTGATATTACTGCAATTTTATCCATCGTGATCCCCCTTTTATCCATTTCATTCTCTATACAGGAAAGCTTTTCCTTTAATTTTAGCATGCTGATTTTGATTATAAAAAATATATGTTAAAATAACGGGTAGGGCAAGTGATGCCTGATTCTTTTAATATTAAGGAGAAGAGTTATGTCAAAAGTTCTTGTATTCGGACACAAAAACCCTGACACAGACACAATTTGTTCAGCGCTTGTATATGCAGAATTAAAAAACAAATTAGGCGTTAATGCCGAAGCAATCCGTTTAGGCGAAGTAAACGCAGAAACACAGTATGCCCTAAACTACTTCAACGTAGATGCTCCTAGACTAGTAACAGCTGTAGCATCTGAGGCAGAGGAAGTTATCCTTGTTGACCATAATGAGTTTCAGCAAAGTGCCAACGATATTAAAGATGTGAAAATCCTTGAGGTAATTGATCATCACCGTATCGCAAACTTTGAGACAAGCGATCCTCTATACTATCGTGCTGAGCCTGTTGGCTGTACTGCAACGATTTTGAAGAAAATCTACAAAGAAAACAGCATTGAAATCACAAAGGAAATGGCCGGTTTAATGCTATCAGCTATTATCTCAGATTCCCTGCTGTTTAAATCTCCAACATGCACAGACCAAGATGTGGCAGCAGCAAAAGAACTTGCTGAAATTGCTGGAGTTGATGCGGAAGCATATGGTCTTGAAATGTTAAAAGCTGGTGCAGACCTAAGCGATAAAACAATTGAAGACCTGCTGACAATTGATGCGAAAGAATTCCAAATGGGCAGCTATAAAACAGAAGTGGCGCAAGTAAACGCTGTTGATGTAAACGACGTCATCAGCCGCCAAGCTGAACTTGAAGAGGCCATTTCACTCATTGTAGAGTCTAAAAACCTGGACTTATTCCTTCTTGTTGTAACAGACATCTTAAACAATGATTCTGTTGCACTTGCACTCGGAAACCAAAGCCCTGCCGTTGCAGAAGCATTTGGCGTAAGTCTTGAGAACAATAAAGCTGTGTTAAAAGGTGTTGTTTCCCGTAAGAAGCAGATTGTACCACCTTTGACGAATGTATTGGCAGCGAAATAATAGTAGAAAAACATCCCGTTACATATTACGGGATGTTTTTTATGGACAACTATCCATTTTTCTATCACAGCTGTGGCTATATTCACTTTCCATCTATTTGATATACCAGCCTTTCCATTAACTCACTCACCGTCTGCCTCACAGCCATTCCATAGTTACTTCCGGCCCATAGTGACATAAACTGGGCATTCCCTTGCGCAGCCGCCTTTTTTCTTAACCCTCCGGTGAGTGTGTTCTGATAAGGAAATGGTAAGGTCGGCTTTTCATTCATTTCAGTGATAAATTGATTATGAATGCCCCGTGCCAGCTTACCTGAAAAAGCTCTCGTTAAAACAGTTTCTTCCTCTCCATTTATTAAAATCTCTTTATAAGCAGATGCTGCTCCACTTTCTTCGCATGTTAAAAATGCTGTTCCAAGCTGGACTCCCTGAGCACCTAAGTCCAATACTTCTTGAATGGATTCCCCATTCATCATTCCTCCAGCTGCAATGACTGGAATCCGAAGCTTCGGAACAACCTGTGCCACTAAATCATGAACTGGGATTAATTCATCTTGTTCTCCATGGAATGTTCCGCGGTGTCCTCCCGCTTCTTCTCCTTGAATAACGATTGCATCCATTCCACTAGCTTCTAGCCTTAATGCATCTTTTACAGTAGTTGCGGTCCCAATTAATACAGCAGCATTTTTCTTAAGCTCCCGAACGATCTCCTCCCCGGGTATCCCAAATGTAAAGCTAACGATCGGAACTTTTTCCTTAAGAACTTCTTCAACTTGATTTTCAAACACCCACTTGCTGTTCACTTCCATCTTTCTTAGTAACTGCTCCACATTTAGTTCCGACTCAATGGTTTCCAGTGCTTTCGCTGCCAATTCCATCTCTTCAAGGGAAGGCATTGGGAAATTCTCCATTACAAATAAATTCACAGCAAATGGTTTGGCTGTCCGTTCTCTAACCCTATTAATCATTAGAGTGATCTCTTCCGGCTGCATATACCCTGCACCGATTTGACCAAGACCGCCAAATTCAGAAACAGCGCCTACAAGGTGATCTGTCGTCACCCCTCCTGCCATTCCAGCCTGAAAAATGGGATAACGAATTTGGAGAAGTTCTGTCAATTGATTTCTATTCCAGCACATTTGAACAGCTCCTTTTTATCTAAACATTCAGTTAATTACAGCAAAAGAAAGACCGGGGGAATTCTCCCGCCAGTCTAGACTAACTTTTCTATAATACTGTCAGCCACTGTGTGCCAATGGTTCTCATCCTCTTGGTATGAAGCAGTTAAACGCTTATACATAGCCGCTTGCTCGTCCTTAAAGTGATCAGCATCAGCATCTGGCAGCTTGCTTCTTTCAGATATAACAAGCTCTTGAAGTTTGGGAGCTCGCGGTCCCCAAACAGCCACTTCTTCTCCTTCACTGTTAAGGAAAACGAAGATTGGAATGGCTCTTGATGTTCCGTTTGTTAAGTATTGATCCATTAATTCCAAGTTAGAATCTCGCAATAGGAAGCGAACTTCCATGCCGATTTCCTCTGCAATCTTTAGAAGGACTGGATTGTTGAGCATCGCATCTCCACACCAGTCCTCTGTTAGCACGATTACTTTAAGCCCTTTATCTTTAACAGGCTGCAGCTTTTCTTTTTCCTCTGAAGACAAAGTATATTTGCTGTAGATCCCCAGCATTTCATCTTTGTTCACAGTCATTCCGGCAATGTATTCTTCTTTTGTAAGTCCTTTATCAAACCACTCTTGTAAATTCATTTCCCTATCGCCCCTTTGTTTATTTCATACCTATATTTTATAAGCGACAGGGAAGAATTACAAATTGCACGATTTTTATCAATCCATCATTCGTTTCTTAAAAGTAACGTAGGATAAGATAAATACGGCAGCAATCCACACAGCAATAACAGCCAAATTGCTCCAAACATCTCCAAAACCTGCTCCTGCCTGAACCTCTTTTGCTAATTCAATCAATTGGCTGTTCGGCATATATTCAGCAGCCTTCAAAATTGGAAAACGCTCTGCAAAAAGAGCTGCATATGAACCAAAAGTGAAGATAAAGAAAAATGGCATAATCACAACAGATGCTTCCATAACAGATTTCGTTATTAAGCCTAAAATAGTTCCAAGACCGATGTAAAAAAGAGTAGATAAGGCGATAGCTGCACCAACAATAACTATATTTTCAGGCTGATAATCCATGAGCATAGCAGAAAATACT
The DNA here is from genome assembly GCF_900166665.1 of Cytobacillus gottheilii. Lineage (GTDB taxonomy): Bacteria > Bacillota > Bacilli > Bacillales > Cytobacillaceae > Cytobacillus > Cytobacillus gottheilii_A. Next base: position 4,160,466 of record NZ_LT800494.1, read on the forward strand.
ATAACAAGAAGAGTTGTTACAAATGTAAGCAAGCTTTTACCTGCCATAATTTCGAGTGTACTGGCAGGAGAAAGCATAAGCCCGCGCAAAGTATTTTTCTCTTTTTCTTCGGCAATCAATGAACATTGGATATACGCTCCAACTAGAGATAACGACATATTCATGACAGTATAAATAATGTCAATGCCCACTCCACCTTCCATATTATACAAAAACGCCATTACAAGCGGTACGATAACTGTAAATGAAACATACATATTTTTACTAACATCTTTATAATCTTTTTGAAAAATAGCTAAAGTGCGTTTTAATGAAAATGTCATGATAGCTTCCTCCCTGTAATTTCTACAAATATATCTCCAAGTGTTGGCTCGTTCGAGTTAACAGAAACAACTTTATTTTCAGACATTAGCTGGTACATGCGCTGTGCTCCCTTATCACCTTTCTCAAGCACCTCAATCTGCCCATTATCCAGTTCAACAGATATCGTATTATCTGCATACTGTTTGCGGAGCTGCTTAGGCGGTCCGATTAGCTGGATTTTTCCTTTATTTAAAAAAGCAACGCGATCACAAAGCAATTCTGCTTCATTCATATCATGAGTTGTTAAGAAAATTGTTGTACCATTTTCTTTCAATTGATCTAGCCCACGATAAATATGACGTGAATTGACTGGGTCAAGTGCAGATGTCGGTTCATCCAGAAAGAGCAGATCAGGTTTGTGTAAAAAAGCTCTTGCCAATGTGACACGCTGCGTCATTCCTTTTGAAAGCTTTGAAACAGGCTTCTTTCTCTCATCCTTTAAATTAACCATTTCTAATACTTCTTCAATTCTGGAATGCGGGACATCATATAATCCACAGTATAATTTTAAATTATCGTAGATTGATAACCTTTCATATAATCCGCTGTTATCCGTTAATACTCCTATTTTCCCCCGCTGCGCTGGATCCTTTAGAAGATGAGCTGGACGCCCAAAAACATATGCTTCACCATCTGTCTGAGCCATTTGTGCAGTCAATATTTTAATAGTAGTTGTTTTACCTGAACCACTTGGACCAAGGAAACCAAATGTTTCACCTTTCTTAATTTCGAATGAAACATCCTCAAGTGCTGTTTGATTCGCAAATAATTTTGCTAACGATTTTACCTCAATGATATTTTCCATTTTCATCCTCCTGCATTTGTTTTGCTGACCTCATCATATGACAGTCCACAGGTTCATGCAGTATATATATCATGAAAAGAGCAATATTGAGGTTGAATAGACCATATAATCGGTGAATGGAGCATTATTTAAGGCCAAGCATTTCCTTTAATTCAGCCATTTTCGTTTTCGAAAGCGGTATAGATGACTGATCATGCAGAACAAGGGAATAACTATTCCTTGTCCAGGTAATAACCTCCCGAACTTTCTGGAGATTAACAATGTACGAACGATGACAGCGGTAGAAACCGTATGGAAGAAGTCTTTGTTCAAGTTCATTTAATGTAAACATACTTTGATACATGTCGCCTTTTATGTATAACTGTGAGCTTCCCTCACTGCTTTCAATATAATCGATTTCAGGAGGGTCAAATAAAATGATTTTATCATTCACTTTAGTTGGAATTTTTTCAAAGCGAACCGGCTGTATAATCGGCTCTAGCTCTTCTTCGGCTGCTGCCTCCTTTTCAGTTTCCTGCTGCATTACGTCCAGCTTATGTAATCCAAGTTCATCCAGCCTATATATATTGTCTGTTACCGCTAGAGCACTTTCCATATTGCTCGTTAGCACAAGGACTGTTTTATTATTCTTCTGCAATTCTTGTATCATTTTCATTAATACACGCTTTGTTTCCAGATCAACATTTTGATCTGGTTCTTCCAATATATATATATCAGTTTTTTTTAAGAGCAGGTGCCCATAATGGACTCTTCTTTTCTCTGATGTGGTCAGTTTGCCAATTCTGATGTTCTTTTTGGTCTCTAGCTGTGTTTGCTGCAGAATTTGTTCCAGTGAGAAATCTGAATTAAATAGCTTTTGATAAAATAAGAAAGTTTCTTTCACCGTTAAGCGTTCATAAAGGCCATCTTCTAAAGAAAAAAAGCTGACTCTCTGAAAATACTCCCTTTTCATTAGATGTATACTTACTCCATCTATAGAAATAGCCTGTTCAGGAACAGGCAGCTTCCTGCTCATCATTTCTAAAAGAACTGTTCTGACATTAATGCTTGTAAGTAATCCAATAATTTCCCTGGATTCAATTGAAAGCTGAAAAGAGGGAAATACAATAGTATGGCCATCATGTTTCTCAATATTGTTAAATGATAAAATTGTCACGTTCCTACCGCCTTTTTCTGCTATATATCTAGTATCTTTGATCATTATACATGAATTTACCATGGGAAAACTTGTCTAATTTTGAGAATAATCATCTTTTCCTGGGAAATAAAAAGAAAACATGTCGAAATATACAGACAAGCTTGCGAAAAACAAAACTGCTACAAAACTAAAATATTCATATTATAATATGAAAAATCCTAGCATGAAATATGGTAATAAAAAAAACAAGCCCCCGTTACATTGCGCTGCGGACTCTCGCTTTCCACGGGGAGGAAGCTGAGCCTCCTCGTCGCTGCCGCTCCTGCGGGGTCTCAGCCTTTCCTCTATTTCCCGCCGGAGTCGAGTGTCCTCCGCTCCATTTCACTCAAGTGTTTGTATTTCAAAAGCAAAAAATCCGAATAATTAGAAAGGAATAATTTCTAATCATTCGGATGTATCACTGGTCTGAACACTTAAATCCAAACCCTATTTTCAACAAATAGCAGCTAGAAGGCAAGCCGCCTCCGCTTTTCTATTGTCTAGTTCCAGCGGCTAGCCGCTCGAGGTCATAAGTCAATCCGTTCAGAAGGTTAAAGAACAACCTTCCGCCCGGCTCGCCTTATGCTTGTCGCGGCTGGGCAAGCCGCCTCCACTTTTCTGTTTACCTTTTTTGTATTTCCTGCATTAATAGCTTGTTCAAAAGCTGTGGGTTTGCTTGTCCCTTTGTTGCCTTCATCATTTGGCCAACAAGGAAGCCTACTGCTTTTTGTTTTCCATTTTTAAAGTCCTCAATAGACTGCGGGTTATTGTCCAAAGTATCGGAAATAATCTTCAGCAGCGCAGATTCATCCGAAATTTGTACAAGACCTTTGTCTTTAACGATTTGCTGAGCCGTTCCGCCATTCTCGACCAATTCCTTAAATACAGTTTTTGCCATTTTAGAAGAAATTGTTCCATCTTCGATCAGCTTAATCATTCCAGCAAGACCTTCTGGTGAAAGCTTTGTCTCATGAAGTTCTTTCTGCTCTGCATTCAGATAAGCAGATAGTTCCCCCATCACCCAGTTAGATGCTTGTTTTGCCTCTGCACCCGCTTCTACAGCGCCTTCAAAGAAGTCTGCCGTTTCTTTCGTAACCGTTAAAACAGCTGCATCGTAAGCTGGTAAGCCAAATTGCTCCACATAACGCTTTTGTCTAGCATCCGGAAGTTCTGGAATTTCAGCTTTTATTCTTTCCTTCCACTCATCATCGATATGAATGTCTAAAAGATCAGGCTCTGGGAAATAGCGATAATCATCAGATCCTTCTTTTACACGCATCAGCAGTGTTGCACCTGTTGATTCATCGAACCTTCTTGTTTCCTGTTCAATTATACCGCCGCCGTTCAAAACCTCTGCCTGGCGTTTCTCTTCAAATTCAAGACCTTTACGAACAAAGTTAAACGAGTTTAAGTTCTTCAATTCAGTCTTTGTTCCAAACTCCTCCTGCCCGACTGGACGCAAGGAAATATTGGCATCACAGCGCAGAGATCCTTCTTCCATCTTACAATCAGATACGCCTGTGTATTGAATGATAGATTTTAATTTCTCTAAATACGCATATGCTTCGTTTGGCGTACGGATATCTGGTTCTGATACAATCTCAATTAGCGGTGTGCCTTGACGGTTATAGTCAACAAGCGAATATCCTTTTCCATGGGTGAGCTTCCCCGCATCTTCTTCTAAGTGAATCCGGGTAATTCCAATCTTCTTTTTATAGCCATCCACTTCAATTTCAATCCATCCATGCTCACCGATCGGTTTATCAAACTGAGAAATTTGATAGGCCTTCGGGTTATCTGGATAAAAATAGTTTTTGCGGTCAAATTTCGTGACAGGTGCAATCTCACAATTCAATGCCATTGCAGCCTTCATTCCATAATCGATAACCTTTTTGTTTACAACTGGCAGCACGCCAGGATATCCAAGGTCAATAACAGTCGTATTCGTGTTTGGGTCAGCTCCAAAGTGGTTCGGGCTTGATGAAAAAATCTTTGAGTCTGTTTTTAGTTCAACGTGTACCTCTAGTCCAATAACCGTTTCAAAGTTCATGTCTTTCCCCCCCTTACAATACCGGTTTTTGTTTATGATGATCTGTTTCCTGCTCAAACGCGTGAGCAACACGATAAATGGTACTCTCATCAAAATGTTTTCCAATAATCTGCAGACCCAGCGGCAGACCTTCGCTTGACATTCCGCATGGAACTGAAATACCTGGCACACCTGCAAGATTCACTGGAATTGTTAAAATATCATTTGCGTACATCGTTAACGGATCGTCCACTTTTTCACCAAGCTTAAAGGCTGGAGTTGGTGTTGTTGGTCCAATAATGACATCATAGTTTTCAAACACTTGTTCAAAATCTTGTTTAATTAATGTGCGCACCTTTTGTGCCTTTTTATAATAAGCATCATAATAGCCTGAGCTTAATGCAAATGTACCTAACATAATTCTGCGTTTTACTTCGTCTCCAAATCCTTCAGCTCGTGTCTTTTTGTATAGTTCTAACAGATTTTCAGGATTTTCAGTACGATAGCCATACCGTACGCCATCAAAACGCGCTAAGTTGGCAGATGCCTCAGATGACGATAATAGGTAGTAAGCAGCCAAGGCATATTTTGAATGAGGCAATGAAACCTCTTCCCATGTTGCTCCTAATTTTTCAAGAACACTTAGCGATTTCAAAACAGAAGCTCGCACTTCTTCTGTTACACCTTCTCCTAAGTATTCCTTTGGCACTGCAATTCTCAGCCCCTTTACATCGCCTGTTAGAGCCTCCGTAAAGTTTGGCACATCCACATTTGCTGAAGTGGAATCCATTGGATCAAGGCCAGCAATTGCCTGCAGCAAGAAGGCATTGTCCTCGACATTTCTTGTAATAGGACCAATTTGATCAAGTGAAGAGGCGAACGCAACAAGCCCAAAACGAGAAACACGTCCATATGTAGGCTTTAGACCGACTACTCCACAAAAAGATGCCGGCTGTCTAATCGAACCGCCTGTATCAGATCCTAATGAAAAAAGAACCTCCCCAGCAGCAACTGATGCAGCAGATCCACCTGAAGAACCGCCGGGAACATGTTCGATATTCCATGGGTTGCGTACTGGTTTGAAGCCAGAATTCTCGTTAGAAGAACCCATTGCAAATTCATCCATATTCAGTTTTCCAACTGTAATGGTTTCCGCACTATGTAATTTATTGACTACGGTAGCATCGTAAATCGGATCAAAGTTGTCCAATATTTTACTTGCACAAGTGGTTCTCAAGCCTTGAGTGACAATGTTATCTTTCACACCAATCGGCATCCCAAACAGTATGCCTTTTGTTTCACCAGCTGTAAGCTTGGCATCTAAGTCCTTTGCTTTTTGAAGCGCCTTTTCCTCATCTAATGTTAAAAAGGCCTGAACTTTATCGTCTACCTCCGAAATTCTTTTAAAAGAATATGAAACGAGGTCAGAGACGGAAATTTCTTTACTATGAAGCTTTGCATGCAATGCTTTTACTCCATCATCAAATAAGCTCATATGTTTCCCTCCAGTTCTCTCTATCTTTTATGATACTAATTCCGATTTACTCTTCCGTCATAATAGGCGGTACTTTAATATAGCCATCCTGATGATTTGGAGCATTTTTTACAACTTCAGATTGCGGCAGCCCTTGCTTTGCCACGTCTTCCCGCAATACATTTTTCATATCAAGAACATGTGAAGTTGGTTCGACTCCATCTGTATCAAGCTCATTCAGCTGCTCAGCAAACGTAATCATCCTATCCAACTGGTTGCGGAACGATTCGGTTTCTTCTTCTGATAACTGCAGTCTCGCCAAATTTGCTACATGTTTTACTTGATCTGATGAAATTCTTGTCATTATGTGCACCTCCAAAAACATTGTTATTCCTATGTACATTACTATTGATCATATCAAACTTTCACGCGTTAAAGCAATGTTCGTCCTATTTGTACCCTACTCATTTTATCATGAAATTCCTGTTTGTTATGGACTTTTCCCTTTAACCGATTGCTTGGCAAGTATTTTATTCTGTTAGGTTTGACAAAACAAGTTTTAATGGGTTTTAATAAAAAAGACCGATCGTTCTTTTATCGAAGGGAGATATACTATGAATAAAGGCGAAAGAACCAAAAATTATATCATTGAGCAATCATCCTCTTTATTTAACACAATTGGTTATAAAGCCACATCCATTTCAGATATTATGAGTGCTACTGGACTTAAAAAAGGGGGCATTTATAATCACTTCGAAAGTAAAGAAGCCATTGCCAGAGCTTCCCTTCAGCATTTAATCAATACACTAAAATGTAAATATAAAGAGGAGATTTCTCTAAGTTCTACTGCTCATGGCAAATTAAATGCCTTTTTTGCTACATTTAGCACGTTAGCTACTGATCAAATTGTTATTGGCGGGTGTCCATTAATGAATGCAGCCATTGAAGCAGATGACACAAATTTTGAATTTGATGGAGAAGTCAAAGATGGATTTAATGGTCTTTCCGGCTTCGTGCAAAAGATATTGGAATTCGGCATAGATAGTGGTGAAATAAATAAAAAAGTAAATCCCGAACAAATGTCAATATTTATATTAGCTTCATTAGAAGGCGGTCTTGCTCTTAGCAGATTATATAAAGAAAAGAAATATCTTGATACCGTAATTATGCAATTGAACAGCCAATTATTTTAGCGTCAATTGCTTTTTTTACCACCTAAAACAGACCGATTGGTTTCTTAAATAATAAAAGAGGTGATATGATGGAGCCTTACATTCAATTAAATGCCAATAAAAAAATCCCTGTTCCGCCCATCGCTAAGCTTATCGGCTTTTTTCCTACAGAAATTAAAAGTGGTGAAACGACTTTTGAATTAGAGACAAAAGAGGTACATTTTAACCCAATGGGAACTGTTCATGGAGGAGTTTTATCTGATTTGGCTGATGCAGCAATGGGATTAGCTTATTCCACACTGTTAAAAGAAAATGAGACCTTTACTACAATCGAGTTAAAAATTAACTTTCTTAAACCCATTTGGCTAACAACCTTAAAAGCACACGCCAAAGTAATAAAAAAAGGAAAAACAATTGGCTATATAGACTGCTCAATTTATGACGGCGATGGTGCCATTGTTGCCATGGCAAGCTCGACATGTATGACATTAACCGGAGAAAATGCAAAAAATAGAAAACTGGAAAATAATACTTGAGCGGAGGTATTACTATGAATCGGAGAGTGGTTGTTACAGGATATGGATCCATTTCACCATTGGGAAATGACACAGAGACGTTATGGAATCATGTAATTGGAGCCAAATCAGGAATTTCAAAAATTGAATTTGAGGGTTATGAGGATATCCGCACAAAAGTAGCTGGCCTTATTAAAGATTTTTCCCCAAACCTATATTTTGAAAAAAAAGAAATGAACAAGTATGACAAGTTTGTACAATATGCCTATGCTGCTGCAGCACAAGCATTAAATCAATCAAGATTAATAATAGAAAACGAAGATCCATATAGACTAGGAGTCTTCATTGGTTCTGGTATAGGAGGTATGGACACCTTTTTAAGCAATCATAAGAACTTAATAGATAATGGCACAAAGAAAGTTTCTCCCTTCATGGCACCTATGATGATCAGCAACATGGCAGCCGGAATTGTCTCAATCAAAACTGGATTTAAAGGGACTAGTTTTTCACCTGTTTCTGCCTGTGCAACTAGCAATCATGCAATTGGAGAAGCTTTCCTAAATATACGTCATGGTTATTCTGATGCCATTTTAGCAGGCGGCACAGAAGCTTCTATTAATGCTTTATCATTTGCAGGCTTCTCAAGAATGAAAGCCATGAGTGCACATAATGACAATCCTGCAAAGGCGAGCAGACCTTTTGATAAACAGCGGGATGGGTTTGTTATGGCGGAAGGAGCAGGCATTTTGCTCCTTGAAGAATATAAACACGCGTTAAAACGAGGTGCACATATCTTAGGAGAGATTATTGGTTATGGATCAACGACTGACGCTTTTCACATTACATCTCCTGATTTTCGCGGTGCAGCACAGGCAATGAAACTGGCCATTCAATCAGCAGAGATTACCCCTGCAGATATTGAATACATCAATGCTCATGGAACAAGCACGCCAGAAGGTGATAAATCTGAAACGAAAGCAATAAAGGCTGTATTTGGTGAGCATGCATATAAACTCAAAGTTAGCTCGACAAAATCCATGACCGGTCATCTATTCGGAGCTGCTGGCGGAATTGAATCTATTATAACTATGAACAGTTTATCTGCTGGCATATTGCCGCCAACCATTAATTATGAAAATCCTGATGAGGAATGTGACCTTGATTATGTTCCAAATACACCCATAAACAGCAGCATCCATTATGCTCTTTCAAATGGATTTGGATTTGGCGGCCATAATGCCGTGCTGGTATTCAAAAAGTTTGCAGAATAACTGTATGGTTTTAATAAACCAGTCAGGAAGCTGGAACATACGTATTTAATCCAATTATAAATATGAATAATTCTCAGAAGATCTTTTAAAAAAGCACACCAAGAACATCTAAGAAAACAACCACGATTGCAGCAGGTGCAGCATATTTTACCAGAAAGTACCATGTATGAAATAATGGAAGTGAAACGTCTGCACCCTGCTTCATTTCCCTCAACAAGTCACTTTTCTTTATTTTTAACGAAATAAAGAAAGAGGTAAAAAAAGCTCCAAGCGGCATTAAGACATTGCTTGCTGCATAATCGACTAAATCAAAAAAGGTTTTATCCCAAAGCTTTACATCCTCCATGATGCCGTAAGAGAGGGCAGAAGGAATTCCAATGAGAAAAATAAGCAGCCCAAACATCCAAGTATACTTCTGCCTTTTTACAGGATCTTGCTTTGCCGTTACCGATACAGCAATCTCTATCATAGAAAAGGCTGATGTTAAGGCAGCAAATAGAAACAGGATTAAGAACGAGCTAAAAAAGAATACACCAAATTCCATCTGAGCAAACACCGCAGCAAGGGCGATGAATACGAGAGGCGGTCCTGCATTTGGCTCAATCCCGAAGGAAAAAACTCCAGGGAAAATTGCGAGACCAGCAAGCAAACACACAAATAAATTCATTGCGATAATTAAGAAGGCTGAGCGCGGCAGGTTTTGTGACCTTGGTAAATAGGATGCATATGTAACCATTACAGAAGAACCTAAACTAATTGTAAAAAAAGCCTGTCCGAGCGCAAATAAAATAGACTCTGAAGTTAATTGCCCAAAATCAGGTACAAGTAAAAATTTTACCCCCTCTGCTGCACCATCGAGTGTCAGCGATCGGATAACGACGATAATAAATAATCCAAACAAAACAGGCATTAGTATTTTACTGACCTTTTCTATGCCTTTTTGCACACCTTTTGCCACTACCATCACCGTAAGTGTAATAAAAACAAACTGCCCAACCAATGTCGCTAGCGGGTCAGAAATAATTTCTTCAAATAGTACCCCGTATTCATGTATTGAGAGTCCATTCAAACCGCCTGTTAACGCTTCACACAAGTAAAGGATGATCCATCCGCCAATGACACTGTAAAAAGATAGCACTAAGATTCCAATCAGTACTCCAGCTCGTCCTAAAAGCGGCCACATCGAATTCGGCGCCATTTTTTTATAGATGGAAACAGCATTATCCTGTCCCTTCCTGCCTACAATAAATTCACCGACAAGCAATGGATAGCCAATTAATAAAGCAAATACAAGAAAAACTAGAAAAAAAGCTCCACCCCCGCCTGTTCCTGCAATATAAGGAAATTTCCATATTGCCCCTAACCCTATTGCAGAACCTGCTGCGGCTAAAATAAAGCCTATTTTAGATGACCATTGTTCATTTTGCTTCATTCTGCCTTCTTCCTTCCATTACTTGAATTCATATCTATTATATTATTGTTATGACTTCTTTCATTACTAATTTCTGATGTAAGAAGCTGTTAGAAGGTAGGAGAATTCTAGAATCCTGTATATAAAAGTACAAAAAGAGGCTAGGGCAAAACGAAATTAATATTTTTTAGACACGAATATTTATAATCCTGGTTTGGTATTTAAACAAGCCCGTTCCACCTGCGCTGCGGACCCTCGCTTTCCGCGGGGAGCAAGCTAAGCCTCCTCGTCACTCCGTTCCTGCGGGGTATCACCCTTGCTCTTCAGCCCGCAGGAGTCGAGGGCCTCCGCTCCATTTCACTCATGTTTAGAAATATTAAATGTTAAAAACAAATAAAAACCGGATGATTAGAAAGATTAACCTCCTACTCATTCGCTTCTGTGGTTACGCTGAATACTTATGTCTTAGTATGTTTTAGTTGCCCTTAAATAATTTCGCAAAAAAACCTTTCTTAGGTTTCTTTATTTCAGGTGTCAATTGTGGCTGCCCCTCATCCACAAAGATGTTTTCTTTATCGATCGCATAATCATAAGCCAGTACAAGCCCAATATCAGTATTATGGTCTTTATTCGTGACCATTGTGTATTCAATATGATACTTTGATGCTGCTTTCATGTACTTTGATAAATACTCATAATTCATGTTTCCGTTTAAGTAGAGATGTGCCTCACGGTTTTCCTGCATTGCTTTCTCTGCTTCTTTGTTCACTCCGCTTTTTCGAACTTGAGGCTGTGTTAAAGCGATTACGATTCTTTCTCTTAACGTCCCCAGGAACTTCCTGCGCTCATCTGGTTTTGTCTGTTTTTCGCCGTACATTCCTTTTTGCAAATATTCGTCCACATGATCAGCCATCTTGCACCTCCAGCTTGAATTTATTCAACCCCTTACCATTCAATCAAACGTTTGATTAATATGTATGTTCGCATATGTTATGTGAATTATAACATTGGTCAGTGTTGGTACTCCAGGCTTACTCTTACACCTTTAATACTTCTTGAAACACTTGCTATATATGATTTAACCTAATTGTGATGTATCTATTCAACACTATGCGCACTTATTCAAGTTATTCCTAAGAATGGTTGTCAAAATCTATCGGCAACTCTAGACATATTAGATGTTACAGATTTAATTTTATTAATTTGATTGTATAGATATGTCTTTACATCCGTATGATTGCGTAAATAAGTCATTATAGTGAATTTTTATACATTTCGACATAAACAGCAGTTGGACTAAAAAGACATAGTGATCTACCTATGTTATGATGGATAGTGCATTTTCCCAGGTGGAAACAAATTGGATTTTTTCATGAAATGTATACACCTGAATATAACTATACAAAGGAGGTGAAAAAATGGGGTTAGCTGCAGCAACCTGGTTTTGGCTGCTTGTGCCAATGCCTTTATTAGTGATTCTATCCGCATTTACTTATTACACTGAGAAGAGGAGAGAATAATACAATGGACATAAATATTCCTACACTCATTTCTATCATCATCTATTTAATTGGAATGATTGTTATTGGCTATTTGGCCGCACGAAAAACTAAGGATTTATCTGATTATGTGCTTGGCGGAAGGGGACTTGGCCCTGGTGTTGCCGCATTGAGTGCTGGTGCTTCTGATATGAGCAGCTGGCTCATGCTCGGATTGCCAGGAGCCATGTATGTTGGGGGAATGAGCGAGATATGGCTTCCAATCGGTTTGGCTATTGGCGCCTACCTTAATTGGCAATTTATCGCAAAGCCTTTGCGTGTTTATACAGAAGTTGCCGATAACTCTATTACAATCCCTGATTTCTTTGAAAATCGATTTAAGGATGACTCTAAAATTCTTCGGGTGATTTCTGCTATTGTCATTCTAGTATTCTTTACTTTTTATACTTCCTCTAGTTTGGTTGGAGGAGCTATATTACTAGAAAACTCTTTTGGAATGGATTATATTGCAGCTTTATGGATCGGAGCTTTGGTGATTGTCACGTACACCTTTTTTGGCGGTTTTCTGGCAGCGAGCTGGACAGACTTCATTCAAGGAATTCTCATGTTCCTTGCCCTGATTATTATTCCAGTAGTTGTTATCTTTGAGCTTGGTGGCTGGAATGAGACCATTAATACAATTGGCAGCATAGATCCTTCATTCTTAAATGTGTATTCCGGCACAACCGTAATTGGCGTTGTCTCTTTGCTTGCATGGGGATTAGGATACTTTGGACAGCCTCATATACTTGTTCGATTTATGGGTATACGTTCGACTAAGGATATTCCGAAAGCAAGATTTATTGGAATGGGCTGGATGGTATTATCTTTGTTTGGAGCTATTTTTATTGGCTTTACCGGAATTGCTTATTTTGCGGAGACTCCGCTCGAAAATTCGGAAACTGTTTTTATCTTATTAACACAGGTATTATTTAATCCGGTTGTTGCCGGCTTTTTACTCGCAGCCATTCTCTCAGCAATCATGAGTACTGTTGATTCACAATTGCTCGTTTCTTCCAGTGCACTTGCAAACGATTTTTATAAATCAATTTTCAGAAGAAATGCTTCGAAAAAAGAAGAGATGATTGTTGGCAGAATCGCTGTAATCGGCATTGCAATTATTGCTATATTGCTAGGATATAATCCTGATAGTAAGGTACTGGAACTCGTCAGTTATGCTTGGGCAGGATTCGGGGCAGCGTTTGGTCCTGTCATTGTGCTGAGCCTATTCTGGAAACGAATGAATCGAAATGGTGCCATAGCTGGAATTATTACAGGAGCAGCAACCGTTATAATCTGGTCGCAGATTGAAGGCGGAATCTTTGATCTATATGAACTTGCACCAGGATTTCTATTTGGTGTGATCGCTATTATGATCTTCAGCCTAATGGGCAGCAGTCCCAGCAAGCAGGTACAGGAAGAATACAACTTATATAAATCTAAGCTCTAGGAATTAGACCTATCATGGTCAAGAGAGTGTCATCTTCTTTTCTGCTAGTAAAGCAAACTTATGACTGGCGGGCCTGCAAGGAGAACTTTTTTATATGTTAAATTTTCTTCTATACTGCTTATTTACGGTTTTAGAAATGAAAAACTCCCTCTGCGTAAGAGGGAGTTTTCGTCTATTTTAGTACATTTCAGATGTAGTCTTAGCTTGCATATGAAGCTGGATATAGTCTGGACCGCCAGCTTTAGAGTCTGTACCTGACATGTTGAATCCGCCAAATGGCTGGTAACCAACGATTGCGCCAGTACAGCCGCGGTTGAAATAAAGGTTTCCAACGTGGAAATCTTCGCGTGCTTTTTGGATATGTTCACGATTTTTCGTGATGACTGCTCCTGTTAAGCCGTATTCCGTGTTGTTAGCAATCTCAATAGCATGATCGAAATCCTTCGCTTTTGTAAAACCAACAACTGGTCCGAAGATTTCTTCTTGCATGAGACGAGCATCAGCTGCCAGATCAGCAAAAATAGTTGGTTTGATGAAGAATCCTTTTGAGCTGTCTCCTTCTCCACCAGTCATAAGCTTGCCTTCTTGTTTTCCAATTTCAACATAGCTCATAATTTTATCAAATGCTGCCTGGTCGATCACTGGTCCCATAAAGTGAGTTTGATCTTCAGGGTTGCCTGCTGTTAATTCATTTGTTAATTCAACCGCACGATTTAACACTTGATCGTAAACATCTTCTACGATAACTGCACGTGAACATGCAGAACATTTTTGACCAGAGAAGCCAAATGCAGACGCAACGATTGATTGAGCAGCTAACTCTAAATCAGCTTCTTTATCAACTACGATTGTATCTTTACCGCCCATTTCAGCGATTACGCGCTTTAGCCAGATTTGTCCATCGTTTAGCTTAGATGCACGCTCATTAATGCGTAAACCTACATCGCGAGATCCAGTGAATGAAATGAAGCGAGTGTCCTTGTGGTCAACTAAGTAGTCGCCAACCTCAGCTCCGCTGCCTGGTACAAAGTTTAATACGCCAGCAGGAAGACCAGCTTCTTCCATTACTTCAACAAATTTTGCAGCAACTACTGGTGTTGTAGAAGCAGGCTTTAATAATACGGTATTTCCAGCTACAATAGCTGCTACCGTTGTACCAGCCATAATGGCAAGCGGGAAGTTCCAAGGAGAAATAATAATTCCAACTCCTAATGGAATGTAATCATAACGGTTATATTCATTTGGACGGCTGTTAACAGGTACACCATCTTTAATCGTTAAGATTTGACGAGCATAATACTCAAGGAAGTCGATTGCTTCAGCTGTATCAGCATCTGCTTCATTCCAAGGCTTTCCAGCTTCTTTTGTAAGCAATGCGGAAAACTCATGCTTGCGGCGGCGAATGATCGCAGCTGCTTTGAATAATACATCTGCACGTGTTTCAGGCTTTACTTTTCTCCAAGATTTAAACGCCTCCACTGCACCCTGCATTGCTTTTTCTGCAAGATCACGATTAGCCTTGGAAATGCGGCCAATTACTTCCTCTTTATTAGACGGATTAATCGATACAATTTTATCTTCAGTTGATACACGTTCTCCTGCAATTAAAAGATCGTAATCTTGACCTAAATAGCTTTCAACTGTTTTTAACCCTTGTAAATATGCTTCACGATTTTCTTCATTTTTAAAATCCGTGAAAGGCTCATGCTTGTAAGGTTGTACCATCGTTAACGCCTCCTATGTACTATTGCACTGTATATGTATGGAAGGGATGATGCATGTAATATTTTACAGTTCATCCCTAATACAGCAGCTGTTTTTATAGAATTTTCCCAATGTTTATTTTAACATGTTTAGTTAAATTTCTTCAATCATTGCCTTTAATCATAAATATGAACAAAAGGTTCTGTATCGTCTGGTTTTCTCACAATAAGCGCTTCAGGGCCATTCACTGACGTAATATTTACCTGAACAGATATATACTCTGGAAAATGCTTCATGATTAAACTTGCCGTATACTGCGCAAATCCAACTGATTCTGCTTTTCCATAAAATTGAATTGGAATATCAATAGTAAGATCCCGCAGCTGGTCACCCGCATAAAAGGCCTTGCCAATGACTCCGTTGAAATTAGGGAAGTATGCTTCTACATCCTGCTTAAAGTTTTTAAAAGCGGTATTGTCATCACGGTGATTTTTTTCAGCATCATCAGAAGGAAACAGTACATATTTTTCCGCTACATTCTTCCATTCTCCCAGCTTGCCGCTTCCTTTTCCAGCCTCCGCATAGGCAATAAAATTCCCTGGTACAACAGAGGTTCTGCTGGCTTGTTTAAAGAGAGCAATAGTAATAGGAACGTCTTTAAGCTCATCCATATTCCGAAGACGAGTCAGCACTTCTGCAGCCATCTTTTTACCCTCTGCTTCTAGAACACTGTGTTCAATCTTCGTTTCATATGTTGCACCATACTGCTCTTTTTGATAGTAGTGAACCGAGTTTAATGCAAGACCAATCACCACACCACCAAGCTTGACTGTGTCGCCCTCACTTTTAATCCGGTAATTATGCTCTAAAATATGAGCGAGATAGATCGGACTTTTAGTGTTGCGTTCATCAATATCCCCTTTTTCATCATCAAGCGGATTTAAACCAACATTGTCAGCTTCCTCTAAGTTTCGCTCAGCCAGCTGCGCTGGAGTAAACTTGCGGTTAAGCCATGAACGGACTGTGGCACCTTTTAGAAACTGTCCTTCCTGAAAAAAGTAATTGTCCGTGTCGAAGCTATTCTGCGCAACCCTCATTAAACCAGTTTCAAATTCAGTCAGGTCATACTTTGTATTTATATTATTGACGACTAGCCCCCTTGCCTCACTTGGTTCAAAAGGAAGAAGCGTTTTATAATAGTCATCTGAAATTTTGTAGTTTGGTATGATCGCTGTTTCTTTTGAGTTCTCGTCTTCTTGAATGACTTCCTCCTGTTTGCTGAAGTTAGGAGCACATCCTGTCAGCACGAGCAAAAGAGAAACAGTCGCCATTAATGTTTTTTTCACGATTCTTCACCTCTTACTTGTTTAGTTCCTCAGCAAGTCTCTCCTCGTCCCATACCGTGATGCCCAGTTCCTCAGCTTTTTTCAGCTTTGAACCTGCATCTGCACCAGCAATAACAATATCCGTTTTTTTGCTTACACTCCCTGATACATTTCCACCAAGTGCTTCAATTTTCTCTTTTGCCTCGTTCCTTGAGAAAAGCTCCAGTTTACCTGTTAACACAATCGTTTTTCCTGCAAAAATAGAATCGATATCTTCTGCTGAAATTCGTTTTGGACCTAGGTATTCCAAATTCAATCCAGCATCCCTTAGTTCTTGGATCAATTCTGCAGCTTCTTCCTGCTCAAAATAAGAGACAATGGCATCAGCCATTTTGTCACCAATCTCATTAATTTCGATCAGCTGCTCACGAGTGGCGGTGCTTAACTGTTCCATTGAGTGGAAAGTCATGGCTAATGTTTTTGCCGCTTTCGCTCCAACATGCCGAATTCCCAGTCCAAATAAAAGCTTCTCTAGCGAATTCTTTTTAGAAGCTTCAATTGCACTTAAGAGATTTTGTACTGATTTTTCGCCCATTCTTTCCAGTTGAATAAGCTGCTCAAACGTTAGCTTATATAAATCAGCCACATCCTCAATTAATTGCTCTGAGAACAATTGGCTGACTACCTTTTCCCCTAATCCATCAATATTCATGGCATTTCTCGAAACAAAGTGGATTAGTCCTTCACGTATTTGAGCTGGACATTTCGGGTTAATGCAGCGCAGAGCTACTTCTCCTTCTAGTCTGACAAGCTCACTTCCGCATTCTGGACAAACAGAAGGCATTTGGAAATCGACTTCATCTCCTGTCCTGCGCTCTGGCAGAACATTAACGACTTCTGGAATGATATCGCCCGCTTTCTTGACTACCACATGGTCACCGATTTTAATATCTTTTTCGCGGATCAAGTCTTCGTTGTGCAGGGACGCTCGCTGGACGGTTGTACCTGCTACTCTTACTGGTTCTAATATAGCTGTCGGCGTTAAAACACCAGTGCGTCCAATACTGAGTTCAATGTCTTTTAAAATTGTTACAACTTCTTCAGCTGGAAATTTATAAGCAATTGCCCATCTTGGACTCTTAGCCGTGGTTCCCAGCTGCTCCTGCTGTTCATACCCATCTACTTTTATTACAATTCCATCAATATCGTATGATAATTGAGGTCTTTTTTCTGTCCAGTCAGTTACATATTCAATGACTTCTTCTATAGAAGCACATTTTTTTCGTTCTTTATTTGTTTTAAAGCCAAGCTGATCGAGATAATCCAAGCCTTCACTATGAGCAGATATTCCAAGCTCATCAGCGTTTGCCAGTCCATAGACAAAAATATCGAGATTTCTGGAAGCAGCAATTTTCGGATCAAGCTGTCTTAATGAGCCAGCAGCAGCATTCCGCGGATTCGCAAACGCTTCTTCCCCTCTTTCTTCTTTTGCTTGGTTTAAGGCTTCAAATGACTTTCTAGGCATAAATGCCTCGCCGCGCACTTCAATCGAAACGTCTTTCTTTAAACGAAGGGGAATGGAGCGGATTGTGCGTAAATTGGCTGTAATATTCTCGCCAATGTATCCTTATCAGTAAAACACTTTTTGTACAATTATATCAAAAGCCTTTAAATACTACAATTTACTAAACCATTTTACATTATAACGATTTAGACAACCAAATAAAATACACTTTCTACTATTTCCCATTAAAAAGTGATTACTCTCCACCAAAAAACTTTATCGGTAAAATACAAATTGTCAAATTATATTGTGAATGCTAATATATTTACAAAATGTTCTTCAAGGGGATAATTCTATGTATTTGATAACTGAATGCACTTCTCATGATGGTATATATTTTGAAAAAAAATTCATTACAGAAGATGGAGAAGTTACTTTAAAAGAAAAAGTACATTTTCAAAATGCAAAAGTTGTTTATGAGGGTATCGAATATGTCTTTCTATACGACATGAAAATGAATCCAATACCTGAAGTTTTTGATTACTTAAATTTTGAACTTCAAGGTGCTTCTCCCAACCATCGTTATACCGTATTAAATGCCTTAAAATTATTATATTCGTTTTTAGAACTATATGATTTAAAAATTGATTCGCTTTTAAAAAATGATGTCCAAAACTTATTTTCATTTCTTGAAGGAATCTCAAAAAAGGGAACTTTATATCAGTTAGACTTAGTTACCTTACGAAGCCCCTCAACTATCAATACTTATATCGCTCTTTATAGGAGTTACATTTTGTATTTAGGTTATGATAAGTCACCTCTTCTTAAAAAAAGTACAGATTATAAACTTATATATAATGACGAGACGGATTCTCCTATGAAAATATATAAATATGATGTTAGCTTCAAAGATTACAAACCTGAGTTAAGCACTCCCAGATATATAAGTGTTGAGGACTTTAAGCAAATTCTTGATGTTATTAGAAAGGAATACACACTCCGAGAGGAATGTTTAGTCCGTTTAATGTTTGAGAATGGTTTACGTCTTGGTGAGGCACTTGGAATTACAAATGAAGATATTGCTATAAATGATAAGGGCAACTTTATATATATACGTAATCGCTGTTCGGATTCATCTGACCAATTAGCTAAATGGCGTATGATTCCTAAAGATAAAAAAGAATATAAAACAAAAAGGTATCAAACAAAGGATATAGGTTATCAAGTTGTTTATTTGAGCGATGCCTTATTAGACAAAATTAATGACTACGTAAACGAATTTCATTTAAACGACAGCCTTAAATTTCAAAGCAATTATCAAAAATACACATATGCCGACTCGGTTGAAGATGATAATACTGAAAATTTCTATGTATTTATTAACAGTATTGGCAGACCTTTAAGCCAAAATTTATGGGGTAAAACATTAAGAGATATTTTCAAAAAAGCTGGATTGAATGTCGATAAAGAACAGCGAGAGCATAATTTAAGTCATCGATTCAGACATGGATACGCAATGTTCATGGTTAAATACAAAAATGTTGATGCACTCACTTTAAAAAATCTTCTAAGACATA
The DNA here is from genome assembly GCF_900166665.1 of Cytobacillus gottheilii. Lineage (GTDB taxonomy): Bacteria > Bacillota > Bacilli > Bacillales > Cytobacillaceae > Cytobacillus > Cytobacillus gottheilii_A. The sequence continues at coordinate 4,179,781 of NZ_LT800494.1, forward strand.
ATAACATTAATTCTGTAAAACATTATTATCGCCCAACCGATGAAGAGATTATAGAGCAGAAAACGAGTTTAGTTGAATCTATTTATGAAGTTATTCCAGAACTGACTATTTAAAATTTAAAGGTGGAAATGAAATGACATCGAGTATCCCAAGCATATTTACTTTTAAAGATGAAAAAATTCAAGAAATCATAGATATATTTTTTAATAAAACAAAATCTAAGGGATATACAAAATACTCCAGTTTCGATGTTCATATTGTGAATAAGATTATAGACCTTATACCTCAAAATATAGATACCTCTTCAATAACTTGGGAGTTTTTTCAAGAACTATTTAATAAGAGCCTGACTCAAGAGATGCAAGAATGTACATGTAGGTTAATATCGGAATTTATAAAAAACGATTGCTACAATGGAGTTTATTCAGAGATAGTTGAAACATTTAAAGCTGTTCATACCAAAAATTTAGTCGAGGCACTTTTCCAGCTTTTCTATAAATCACTTTTGCCACACAATTTAATTGTTTTTAAAAACAAACAACGTACCTCATGTTATATAAATGATTGCACAAATCCCTATCTTTCATATTTGCTTAGAGATTTTGTTGTTCATAATACCACAGCACGTAGTTTTGATTTTTACGAAAACTTTCAAAAAAGCCTTAACGGTGTAGTAATTAATCAGATAACTGATTTTAATGCAAAAACTTTTAAACAACAATACTATTTTTTCAAAGATTTTAAATATAGAATCACTCTACTAACCTTATTAAAAAAGTTCTATTTGAAGCTCTTAAGTCTTCCCGAAGGGAAGGACATACTACATTGGAGAGACGGTATAGATGGAAATATGCTTCAAACAGTCAGTTTTAACAGGAATTACGAAGAGGGATATCTCCCTATCCCTCTAAACCCATTTGACCCCGTTCCAGAATTTGATAAATGGTTAGTTATGCCAAACGGTGCTGAAAATAAAACAACTAAAATTAATAGCTTTTCATATAAACCCATAGACTTCTCTTTATGTAAAGATGAAACTTTAAAATATTGTGTCAAACACTGGTTTTGGAATTCTAAAGTTAGTTTGGCCGCAAGAATTGACCAAGCATATATAATCATTAAATTCCTAAACTTCATATATGACCTGAAGAATAAATTCAGTATAAAAGAAATGACAAAATCAATTGATAAACAAGATTCCATTAGTGTAGAGGAAATATTCTCTTACGCACAATTCATAAAAACAAATAACAAAAGTGTTCAGTACATTTCAAATGTAAAAACTTTTCTCAATTATGTTCTCGAAAACAATCTTTATAATGTTGAAATAAGTGGATTAAAATATTTAGTAACTAAATCTAAGGAAGTAAGAAATTCCGCCAAAGATATATCAAATGAAAATCTATTAAAAATAGAAGCTAAATTAAAAGAAAAATCACAAGACAATTATTTAAACACCCTATACTATATTGTCTTCCATATTGCCATAGCTACAGAATTTAGGATTTCTCAGATTATAAATCTAAAAGTGAATTGTTTAAAAAAGGGCGTAAAAAAGGAGTATTACTTAGAATCGAATACAAAAGTCACAGATGGAAAAATCGTAGAAATACCAATTACCCCTTTTACTCGAAGGTATATTGAAACCGCTATACAATTCACTCAAGTAGTAAGAGATAAATGTAATGATAACGCCATTAAGGAACATATTTTTATTCATGAATATTCAAATTTGTACTTTAATGTAATAAGTGTCCGAACTTTTTCGGATTACCTAAAACGAGTTTGTTTAGAATTAGGTATTGACCCTTTTACAGCACAAAATTTAAGAGATACCTACATGACTAAATCATTAGAATATGCCATTAGGAATAACCTGTCAGATTTGGAGCTAAAGGCTTTAACTAATCACAAAAATATTAGTACAACCACCAATCACTATGTTGCTGAAAAAATTAATGATTACCTTGAAGCAACCCATATGGTCGTCATAGGAAATCCTACTATCAGGGGAAATATAGTCGCTAAAACAGACCATAAAAACGAGGACCTTGTAAATGACCAATGCGGATACTGTCCATACGAATCTTGTATCAGAAAAGATGATAATTTAGATTGTTTAATGTGTTCGGGTTTCATAGCGACTATTGATAGGATACCCTTTTACGAAGAAAAGATTAGAAGTATTGATAATGAAATCAAATCAGCTAAATTACCTACAGATAAAGAGCGTTTAGTCACTATAAAACGTCTTTATCTTGCTTATCTAAGGAAGTTATTAGAGCTTAAGGAGAAGACTGTAAGATGAATGGCACTTTAAAAGAAATTAACAATATTCAGTGGCTATTTCCAAATGAATATGATGATTCTGTCTTAAAAGGTGTAACCACGAATAGAATCTTCAATCATATAAAAAGAATAGATAAACTACCAATAGTTTCTGGTGAAATTTTCTTTTCAGACGATGTATGGGATTTTAATTCAGTCACTCTTGAACGTGTTCCCAAAAGAAAGTCTACTTTTGATTTTACAAAGATAGATATTGCATTTAAAGAACAGTTAAAGTTTTTTGCTCTGACAAAAGTGTGGGAAGATAAGGATAAGATTCAAACTATCTACAAAACTCTTGGGAATATAAAGGATTTCGTAAAGTACCTATCAAACTCCGACATAAATTCTCTTGAATATGTCAGCCCTCAAACAGTAAAAAAATACATTGATTTAAAAAGTCATCTTGCACCTAATACTATTCGGAGTTATAAAAATTGCATTAACGACTTTTTTCAATTCTATTCAAATAACTACAATAAAATTGATTGGGTTGAAATAAATAAATACCTAAATCTTACGAAAAAGGAAAGCCAAGAGCTAAAAGCACAAAGAGAATCTAACAAATGGGATACGATACCAGATGAATACTTGGACAACTTATTATCTTGCCTAAGTAATATTATGGATAACCAAAATGCCTCAATTGATGACAGAGGGATTTCAGCAATGGTCATTTTATTATCCCAAACTGGACTAAGAAACGGAGAGATTTGTGATATTCCGATAAATAGTTTAGAAAGCGTAAAAATACTTAATGGTACGAAAACAGCCTATTACATGCGTTATAAAACATCAAAAGGCGTAAAAGGAAATGGAAACTTTAAGGAAGTAAATACCACCATGACAGATATAGCATGTAGAGCTTATCAAACTTTAGAAAAAATTTATAAGGACAGAAGAAAAGAAATAAATAGCAGTCTGCTATTTGTACCTTTAAAGGCAAAAACACTGCCTGTTACTGAAAATGCTTTATCCAGAATGTTAGTAAACATCTCCTTAAAACATGGAAAAGAAATCGGTTGTATTAACGTAAAAGAAAAGTATCCAAATTTTCATCATCAAAATATCGGAATATTGATGGAGCGTAATGCAGTAAGCATTGAATATCTTAAAAATTACAAACCAACAGATACTATAAGTACCCCTCGCCCACATCAATTTAGGGTGAGATTGTGCAATGATTTAATCAATCAAGGTGTTCCAATATTTTACGTTCAAAGACATATGAACCATTTAACAAAAGAAATTACCTATGGTTATTATAGACGGGAACAGGATTTAGCCAAAGAAAAAGAATTAGCAGAATCTGTAATGAAGATGCTTGTTACAGGCGAATCACAAGTTATGGGTGATGGTAAAGATACCTTAATGCTACGTATTAACGAGTATATTAAAAAGTCGAATCTAAATGTTGCTACGGATTTAGATGAAATCATTAGTGGACTGACAAAGAAAATGCCCATTAGAGCTAAGAATGGGGGTATCTGCATAAAGAGTGGTCCTATTAGAGAGTGCAGTAAAAGCGATGGAACGGATAACTTGTATTGTGCATACGGTATGTGTACGAATCTATTTCACTCCTTTTTTATGGTAGATATAAATTATGAAAAATATACCACTTTATTAAAAACAATTAAATACAATCAAGAAAAGGGATTCAAGAAGGCTGTTGAGAAAGAAACCAACAAGTTACGATATATTGTAGAGAAGTTTTTAATCCCAGAACTTGAAGAATTGGAAAAAGAAACAAAGTTAAAAGGTGAAATCCACATCAAAGAAAAGTACCCACAAATATCCTATTTTGTTGATAACTATGAAACTATCTATAAGGAGGTCAAGGCGTGGCTGAATTAGTTGATACTATCACTCTTACCTTAGAAAAAATGGATATACAAACTGATTTAATTGAACCGAAAAATTGGGAACATCTAAAAAAAATAGAGAGGGTTTTAAGTGAGGCATTCACAGTACAGGAAGAATTTAAGAATGCTATCAAAAACACCAGACCATCCATTAACAATACAGCTACAAAATCAAAAATTGCAAGACAAACTATTTATAATAATGAGCTTTTAAAGAAGTATATTGAATTCAGGATAAGCGAGTACAATGACTCTGACCCTATTAGGAAAATTGAAAAACATTTAGAGAGAATAGCAGAACTCGAAAATAAAGTCAAAGTCATGTCAGAAAGAGATGTTGGCCTGGAACTCATGCGGAGGAAAATCACGTTGTTAGAAAATAATTTAAAAAGTGTAAAGAAAGAAAACAAAGAACTGCATGAGAAATATAACCACTTAAAAAACAAGAATACAAAGGACAATAATGACTTAAGTGTAAATACCTCCAAAGTTACAGTAATGCCTAATTTAAAATAAATTAATAGTTAATTTGAGCTTGTTACTGAATTTCTCATTTTTGAAAAAAGTCAAACAATGGGGCGAGGTTATGGAGGTTAGGTTAGAAAAAGCAATAGAGAATGATGCCCAAGTTATTTTTGATATTCAAGTTAAGGCTTTTATGCCTTTGTTGGATACGTACAAAGATTTTGAAACCAACCCAGCAAATAAAACTATCGAAAAAGTAATAACAAGAATAAATAATCGCAATGGTGGTTTTTATAAGATATTAGCTGACAATAAACTTGTAGGTGCTATCTGCGTTTTTTGGAAAGAAGACGTACAGTTTTGGATAAGCCCAATGTTTATTCTACCTTCTTATCAAGGAAAAGGGATAGCTTATAAGGCTATAACTTTAATTGAAGAAATGTTCCCTCAAGCGACCACTTGGGAATTAGCTACAATATTAGAGGAAGAAGGAAATTGTTATTTATATGAAAAAATAGGCTATAACAAAACAGGAGTTAGCAAGAAGTTAAACGATAACGCAACCCTTATTTTTTATAAAAAGGATTGTTAAGAAAAAGTAATACTAAAGGGTAGCTTTTGTTTAAATTCCAAAATTATCAATAAGCCGAAAACATGCAAGTTTTTATTTATTTCTTGCATGTTTTCGGCTTTTTTATGAGGCTCTTCTCTATTTTATATGATTATTTGTAATGTTCTTTCTTTAATCTTAAAACAGCATGGACAGTAGATAAATAATAGTGAAACATCCATTCGTACCATACAGGTTTATCATAATCATCTACTTGCTCAATGTCATTATGTCGAATTCCATAATTATTTACTATATCGAATATTATTTTGTCATGCTTCTTAGTAGTGTATTCTTTTAAATCTTTTCTATATGGCTCTAAAATGTCAGCTAATATTGCTATTGCTTTTCTTTTTTCTTCTATATTGGAATCATATTTAAAAAACATTTTAATAGCAGTCTCTACTTGTTCAGTAACAGTATCACTTGTATGTTCAGGTAGGTTACGTGTTATCAGATTTCCAAGTCCGTCATCGGGTAAATCTATAATATAACCTTTTTCTGATAATAAATAACCATCTTCTAAATGAATAAGGTATTTATTTATTTCGTTTCTAAATTCTGCTTGAGCTGTATTTTGTGCATCATCAAATATGTCAAATACATCAAAGTCCTCAATGTTCCAAATATATTGATGAAGTATTTCAATTAGGGTAAAAACAGTAGTCTTATCAAACCTATGATAATACTGTTCAATCGGGAAAACATCTTGATTTCCTACATGTTTAAAGAGAAATGCTTCTGGGCTTGGGGCCATTAATTTTGGTCGAGAATGATGACCATTAAAAGCTAACTTAAAATATTTTTTTTCCTCGAAATACAAGTATGTATCAAAAAAAAATTCCCTGAATTTTTTAAATGAAATTTTTAAGTCTGATAAATTAATTTTTCCATTTCTTACTCCATAAAAGTCCATGCAATACACTCCTATTTTAAATAAAATTAATTTGCAGAGCCAATTTTGTCAAATGGTTCGATTTTCTGTATTTACCAATTTGGAACTTGCCGTCATAATGTATTCTTTCATAAAATTATATGATGTGCTGTTTAGCCACATTTTTCTCTAATTCTTGTGTTTCTCGGAATTCTTTTGCTTCTGCTATCATTTTAAATTTAACAGATTTATTATGTGATTGATTTATAACCTTTTTTATATCTGCTATATCAACCTTAAAAAATTCCTTGCGTTGATTTATTTTGTTTACTCTCCTATGATGAAATGCTCTATGAAGATTTGCTTCTAAAGCTGGAGCATCTTCTGAAAATATTACAGCATGAATATCGAAATGAAAAGGAACGGATGCTCCTCCAAGTTCTCTCACTCGGTCTAATGGGTCTAATCTTCTGGTCATACCAATTTTGTAAACATTCTCACCGAAGCAACCAATGTTGGATATGACATATACATAACCCGCTTTGGTATTTTTTACTCTGTAATCTACTTGTTCGATTTGTTCTCTTATTTCAATTAATCTATTATTATATTGAAACTTTTCATGTTCACTAATTTGTGATGAAAGTTGGGATAATACGTTTAATAAGTGTTGTTCTTCTTTCTTTATTTTCTTTAACTCTTCTTCTAATTCTTTTTGGGCCCTTCGTTCCTCTCTTAATAGTTCCCTAATTCTTCGTTGCTCTTCAATTTCCTCTTGTTTTTTTTGAGCATACTCATAAGCCAAAAAAAGCTCCTCTATTTTTAAATTAAGATACTCTTCCGTAATCTCTATTGAATTATACCTACTCAGTCTATTAATATTATAAAACTCAGTTCTAATCTTTTTCTCAGCAACCTCTACATTATTAAATCTAACTTTACTTATGATAGAATCACATACATGATTAAAAGACCTAATTGCTATCTTTATATTTTGATTATTTTGTGCAGTTCCTTTTCTTGAGCTTCCATTTAATGTCCAAGAACTATGATGATTTGTAGCAAGTTTATCCCTTACCAAATCTTTTTGTTTTTGTCTAACTAACCCTAAAAATTTTGAATACTCTTCTGAACTATCAAAATCAAATTTATTATCATAGAACCCAAACGATAGATATAATGCTTCATCTTCTAAATTGATTAATTCCTGTTTAAGAGTCCGAATTTTCATGTTTAACTTTTCTATATCCTGGTGTTTTCTTTTAAAAACTTCCTTCAGTCTTTGTTTCCTATCAATGATAGATGTTTCTATATTCTCTAATTCTTTTTGTTTAGCTTTCATCATTGAGATTATTCTTAATTGTTGGGTAAGTGTTATAATCGCTGTTTCTTTTTGTTTTTGAATCATTTGCATTTCTAAATTTTTTTCTCTTTGTTTAACTGTTTCTTTATAGGTTCTCAACTCCTCCTTATTCGCTTTTATCATTGATATCATTTTTAGTTGTTTCGTAAAGGTTAATATCCCTAACTCTTTTTGTTTTTGAATCATTTGCATTTCTAATTTTTTTCTCTTTGAGCAAGTTTTTCCTTACGTTTTAGTAACTCCTCTTCTTTTCCTTGTATGTATGCTTTTACTTTAAGACTATTTTCTAAATAATCTTTCTTTTGACGATATAATAAAACCAAACCCATTATTAAAGGGATAATCAGAAACCAAAGAGAAAATAAAATGCAAATAAACCAGGTTGATAGATACCATCTGTTATTATTCATGGTAGTCCCCCTAAACTCTGTGTACTCATTCTATAAAAAAACTTCTTGAACCTCACAATGTATAATAATCATACCACTTTATAGGTAAATATAACCACATTTGTTATATTCTTTAAGGAAATATGGACTTGGTTTATATCCTGACCTTTTACCAAAAGGGGTTACAAATGTACACTGATACAGCAAGACAAATTGTGTATAAAAATAAGACGAGATACATTTTCGATTTTAGATTAGAGGATATCAGTTATACTTATCCGTATTTATTTTAAACGCAAAATAAAAAACGCCCTTCAAAAGACGTTTTAATTTTGAATCTATATTTCTTTTTCTATTTCAAGAAAAAGTTCAGAGGTCTTAATTTCTAAGCCTTCTGCTATTTTGACGATATTTATTAAAGAAACATTCCTTGTTCCACGCTCCACCTCGCTTATATAAGTTCTATGAAGGCCTACTATTTCAGCGAACTTTTCTTGAGAAATGTTTTTCGATACTCTGAATTTTTTTACAGCAAGTCCAAATTGAATTTTAATATATTTATCTTCCATAGATTCAATTTAGAAAAATGCATACTATATATCTACAGACTATAAGTGACATTTAACAATAAATTGATTATAATAAACAAGTCATTATAAAAGTCTTTTTGCAAGGTAAGAGGTAAGTTATATGAATTTTCCAGGATTAAATTTAACAAATAGTATAAACTCAAAACACTTTATTCTCTAAAAGGGGATAAAGTGTTTTTTATTATTCTATTTTAGTTGAAGAAAAAAAGTAATTATTTTTTACAGGAGGTACAATATGAATGTGGAATATTGGTCATTGAAAGATGTAGATAAAAACACAGCATATATACATTTTTCCATGACTGGACAGGGAGAATTTGATTCATTTATGGAGAGTATCAGTAAAATAAGACTAAAGAAGATTAAAGAAGAGGTAATTTCCTGTACTGTAGAAGGGAAGTTAGAGATGTACAATAATCGAATATATACTGATAAAAAACATAAAATCACTTTTTCTATTACAAATGGAGTTTTACAGATTAATATAGGAGGATTCACCTTTTATTTTCAAGATTTTGATATAAGAAGTAAAATTGAAAATTTAAAGAAATTATCAATTGGAATTACTTATGAAGTTATTAGTCCTTTAATGTGTACAAATCCCTGGGAATTACTCCATTTTATCGTTATTAAAGGCATTGAAAAATGAATTATAAAGGATGTAATATATTGGTTCTGATGGAGGGTGACAAATGAGTAAAATGGATGAATTAATTTATTCGTGGGAATTAAATAGAGCCTTTGGTGAGTTTTGTGAAGAAAACGGAAATTCAATCAATGATTTATATAACAATTTCCATAATCAACTAAAAGATACTTTCTTTACTGCTTATGCTCAAGGACATAAAAACGGCTATGACAGTGGAATAATAGATGCAAAAATAAAATTGATGGTTAAATTGGCGGTGCATACGAACCTGAATGATGACATGATACTAAAAGTCTTAGAAAACGAAGAACATTTTGTAAAAGCATTAAGTGAGATTCGGGAAAAGCAAAAGAATCAAAGTTAAGGAGAGTTGAAAATGGAAGTTATTCCTCGCAGAGAACCACAAAAAATAACCTATCAACAATACGAAGAAAACACCCCAGAAAAAATAGAGATGTACCAGAACGATATCTTCTTTGACGAAACAGAAAGAATAAAAATGCTTAATCTCCTCTTGACTAATGTTGGGATGGAAACAATGGTTAAAAACCTGTCCAAAGAAACCCGAAGGGAGTTGATAGGAATTTTGGAAGAAAAAGAAATGGAACGAAAATGTGTGGAAATGGTTGAACAAGAAGTATTAAAATTTGGACCTCAAATGAAAAAAGACTATGAGTACAAATTCGATAAGCAAAACAACATTTTATATATCTTTTTTCGTGTGCTTGATACTAATTCCATTTGGTCTATTAAATACACTTTTAACAAAGAAGCAGATGAATTTAAAGAAGAACAGCGTTTTCAGGCATTTGCGTGTGCGGATACTCTACGTAGATTATTAGATAGAAAATAAAAGAAATAAATCATGGCATAAAATTCGTGTTTTAGAAGTTTAATTGATTGAGAAATCACATCGAAATGAGCACGAAAAAAGGTAGTGGATTAGTATCCGCTACCTTTAGTTATTTAATGACTTTTCTCTGCGTATTGCTCAACAATTATTATCTATTCCATTCACCTCCGCAATCAGGACATTTCCATATAACTGTCTGGTCCTTCCAAAGGTCGTATATGCCAATTTTTCTTGTGAAATGAGTCGCTCCATAGGATTTCTGTTGCTCTTTTGGTATTAGTTCCCCTTGGAGATTAGCATTACAGAATGGGCAATTTTCCTTACTATCCTTCATTATAATTACTCCTTAACTAATTCGTACAGGACAGAAAAAATAATAAACACTCCGCCAATTTCAGGATATCCCGCAATAATTAATAGAAATATCGTATTTATATTCAATAATTGACTCATTTACCTACTATAGATTCAATTATTTCGTCTAAATGAGTTATCACTTCATTCATTTTAGAATTAACAAGAACTGAATAATCTGATTGGTCGATAAAGTATCCTATCGGGTCACTTTGATTATTCCATTCTTCTATAAGTTTATTTCTTAATTCCTTGAATTCAACATCTGCACTATAGTATTTATCTAAAATAAGCTCGATAATCTCTTCTGGCTTATCTATATTAGAGAACATTATTTTAGGCTTATAGTTACTTCTAAAGGTTTTCTTATTTATAATTCCTTTTCCTTGCCTTAGACTACATAATGCCTCTTCATATTTTTGAAAATAAGTATCATGTAAAAGAGTGGATTCCTTCTCATTAAACGCAAATACATGTTCCAATAATATTGGAGCTAAAAAATAGGATTCTATTGCATATTCTGATAAGATTTTAAACTGTTCTTCTCTTATATTCAGACCATTTGCTTTTCCTTTTTCCATTAAATCTTTTTTTCTGTCTTCGATATACTCTCCATCCGAATCGGTAATTACCCAATAAGGGGCCTTCACAGCATCCTTATGCAATATTTGAGCATTAGCGTAAAAACTCATTTTATCAAATCCATCTGTCTGAATCATATCAATATACTTTTCAGCAAAGTTCGTCTCCAAACCTTTTTGTTTCGCAATTTTATTGATAAGGAGACTAAACAATCGAGCATCATCTTTACCCTCTACAAATATAACAGCCTGTTTATTTAATATGTCGGATATTTGCACTCCTAACTCTTGAACGATATTTTCTACAGATGCTTCTACCAATAATGTGACTCCCTTATCTTTATTGACGCAATGTATGTTCCCCTTATCAATCTTACTTATGATTATTGGGGAATGTGTGGTTAAAATGATTTGATTTCTTTCACTGATTTTTAGCAATGTACTAATCATTTTTCTTTGTAATGATGGATGCAAATAAACTTCGGGTTCTTCTATCAATAAAATAAAGTCGTCATCTTTCTTAAGTTTTATATAAGTCTGTAAAATGGACAGTATCATCATACTTTGTAAACCTGTTCCGCAAGAGAGTATATCTATCTCTCTACCTGGTATATCCTTATCCTCTAAAACTGTCTTATATTTAAAATCAAATTTGAAAGAGTTATCAATCTTAACTTTCACAGATAAGGAATCAGTATTAATAGCGTTTTGAAAATTTTTCGTTAAATCTTCCGATAGATATTTACATTTTTCTTCTTCTTTTTTAGATATCAGTGTCTTTATTTCCCCATATGATAGCTTACCATCAATTTTAGGCATTTCTATGTAATCCTCAGAATCATTTTCGCTTTGAAGTAAAGATATTAGTTCTTTTAAATTGGATTTTGTACCTGCTGTAGTTTCTTTGTCGGGTGTTCTTATTGCAGAAATGACTTTAATAGGTGGTAAAAATTTGAATAAATCAGATTTCGTGATGTTAGTATTATCATCTATCTTATAAGTTGCCTTTCCTTTTTTTGAGTATGAAAAAGTAACTGTAATTGTGCATTTATTCGGGTAATTGATGTTATACTTTTCATTTACTTCTTTAAACTTCTTATCTCTATCACTCTTTAATTTTTCTAATTGTTTATTTGCAAATTCATCATCATCAATACGCTCTTTTATTTTTAAATTTGTTTTTGCAACCATTGTGTTATATCCAAAGCATCTTTCAATATCGTAATCAGTAATGTCATCAAAGATAATTTTAACTTCAATGTCTTCATCTGTTCCTAAATGGAAGTTATCTGCCTCAATAGCCTTTTCTCCATAAAAGCATTGAATAGCATCTAAAATTGTTGATTTCCCAAAGTTATTTTTTCCAACGATTGCTGTCAATGAGTCTATATGAATCCTTAAATAATCAACCGATTTATAATTCTTTATTTCTAAATGGCCCAGCCTCATTTAAAACACTCCTTCAAACTCACTATATAAGTAGTATTGTAACATATTTCCTAATATTTCAACTTTTCCTCCAAACTCCTTATCACTATAAAAGGAAACGAGTGTTTCTGGCATTTAATCGATGTATGTTATGGTAGAATGTTTATTAAGCATTATGAATCAATTCTCAAAAAGAAACTGTATAGATACTAATATATTAATAAATTGAAACTGTGCTATTGCTAACGGACAGGTTTATTGAAAGAGAACTTTCTATTATAACCATAAATTTGGTTTACAAAGGGGATAAAGAAATGGCTTTTCAGCGAGTTGATGTTGTGTATGCACTATTATTTGATGAAAACACAAACAAAATCTTAATGGTATTCAACAAAAATGGTACATGGTCTTTACCAGGAGGTGCAGTTGAAGCAGGTGAAACCTTACGAGAAGCGACCGTAAGAGAAGTTAAGGAAGAAACAGGATATGATATTAAGGTTGGCAATATTATTGCTTTGAACGAGGCTTTTTTAGACAAAAATCATGTTTATTTTATTACTTATCATGGACAAATCACAAAACGACCTGAAGAAATTCCAGAAGAAGAAAATATCATAAAAGTTGAATGGGTGAGTTTAGAAGAAGCAGACCGATTAATGCCATATCATCCAGAAGGAATTTCAAAAATGCTTAACGAATCGGGTGCAAAATATACTTTACAAACAGAATAATACTCTTTTGGTTATTTCGCTAACGGGAGCGTTAATCCAAGAGGATTGATGCTCTTTTTTGTTGAAGTTATTTAACTAACGAGCAGGGTAATTGAACAAGGATTTTTAATAAGAATAAAAAAACACATGATAAAATAGTTAAAAAAGGCTGTGTTTCATATGAAAATTTCTTTAATTGTTGCGATGGATAAGAATAGAGTAATTGGTTATGAGAATGACATTCCTTGGAGAATACCGAGAGATTGGGAATATGTTAAAAATACAACAAAGGGGCATCCAATCGTATTAGGTAGAAAGAACCTTGAATCAATTGGAAAGGCTTTACCTCATAGAAGGAATATTATCTTAACCAGGGATAAAGATTTTAAATTTGATGGCTGTGAAATTGTATATTCAATCCAAAATGTTTTTGAGTTGTGTAAAAACGAAGAAGAGATTTTTATTTTCGGGGGAGAACAAATTTACAAATTGTTCTTACCTTATGTTGAAAAAATGTACGTTACAAGAATCCACCATGAATTTGAAGGAGATACGTTTTTTCCTGAAGTTAATTTTGATGAATGGAAAGAAGTCTCTGTTGAAAAAGGCGTTATGGATGACAAAAACCCTTACAACTACTTTTTTCATATTTATGAAAGAAAAGGCTTTATACAGGGAGAGAGTTTGATGGAACATTCATCACTTGAAGAACATATTCTTAATCTTGAAAAGCGATTAATGAATTACGATTATAAAGAATTAGACGAGTATCTTGCAGATGATTTTTTTGAATTTGGAAGTTCAGGAAACACCTATGATAAAAAAGCACAGCTTGATGCAGTTAGAAATAGAAATACTACTAATTTGATACAATTCACAGTAACAGATTTTAATATTAAATTATTAGCATCAAATGTTCTACTTGTAACGTATCGAACATTTAGACATAACGATAGTAAACTTGCATTACGAAGTTCCATTTGGAAATTAACCAATGGTAAATGGAAAATGGTATTCCATCAAGGAACTCCAGCTCAATAATAATAAACTTATCAAGTTATTGCTAACCATTCCAAATGAAAATGGAGAATGTAGCAAGAATATTACACATGGTTGCATCGGACATCCAACGCAAAAACAAAAGCCTCTATCCTTTAAAAATAATGAAAATAATAAAAGTAACTAATCCCCAATAAAGGAACAAGAGGGTTATTATACTGGAAACCTTATTCTTTTTATTGTAATCTTAAAGGGACAACGATACTGGACATTTATTGTTGTCCCTTTAACCGAGCTTTAATGGTTTGGTTCATCAAAAAATATGATTATTTACGAGAACGACCAAAAAGACCATCCTTTTTGCTTTTGCGGAGCTTCTGGATGGTTTTTTTCCCTTTCTTAATTCCAACCTTTATACTCATGTAAATGTAATTTTAGAAAGAAATAAGGAGTTCAAGGAAGCCCCATATGGATATCCTTTAACATGTAGAGAAAGATGTATGACACCAAAAGTCGACCTTATTGGAACTGAATTAAATGGTAATGTTGTATTATTTGACCAAACTATGGTTATTTTCAAGAACTACACGAAGGTGTTTTTGATTCAGAAGAGTGGATTAAATTTGACTCAAAATTTGACTATATGTTCGGGATAACAAAAGTTAAGTAAGGTGTTTGAACTATCCAAGAATCATTAAATAAATATATCAATTACGAGGAGAAAAAGATGATTCCACATTTTAATAGCAAATTAGAATTTCTAACATTCTTATCCACTGAATGTATTCGTAATATGAAAAAAATTGAACTTAATCATCCTCAAGCAGTAGGGATACAGAAGGCATATGAATCCACTTTAAATTATTTAGCGAAAACAGAAGAAGCATCAGGGGGCTGTCATCTGATTTCTGCAATGTTACATATTTTATTAACGGAGCAGGGAATTGAAAATGAACTCGTGATAGGGGAAGTAGAAGACTATGAAGCCAATACCCAATTTAGTCATTCTTGGGTTGAAATAAATGGAGAAATCTTTGACCCAGCCATTATGCACACTTTGGATGGCAATGTACACTCACCAGTTTATAACGGGGTAAAATTAACACTCGAACCACTAACTATGGAGTATGGTGTATCTAAGGATAAAGATGCACTGGATAGGGATGCTAAACAACTGTTAGATAAGAGTGTAACTGCTTATCTTGATGCGATTAAAGATTACGGATATCCTAAGAATTATTTATGGGATGAAATTTTAAAAGCAGGAATCGGCATCATGGGGTTTACCAATATATCGAGGCTTCGCAAAAAATACGATACCCATTATAGAGTATTAAAAACGAAAGGCATAGAAAGTGAAGGTGATTTGTGATGACACTAAAATGTAAGAAAGCGACTAATCCAACCAAAAGACCCATGATTGTTCCAGAAGTATTGTTTTTATCTGATAAAGTTAGGAAAATGAATCAAAAAGCTCTTCGGATTCTTGCCAAAAGAGGTATTTAAAATATAGTATAAAAGTTATACTCAGGTATTAAAGGTATAAAAATAGAGAACGACAATAGTACGTTCTCTATTTTATTTACTTTATTTCAACATATCCATAAATTCTTCTTCATTAATTATCTTAATCCCTAAATCTTGAGCCTTTGTTAATTTACTTCCTGCCTCTTCTCCTGCCAGAACATATGATGTTTTTTTAGAAACACTACCAGATACTTTACCTCCATAAGATTGAACAATTTTAGTTGCTTCATCTCTTTTTAAGGTCGGAAGTGTCCCTGTAATTACAAATGTTTTACCCGAAAATCTATCGTCACTACTAATTTCTGAGGTTTTCGATTTTACATTTACACCTGCACTTTTTAATTTAGTGATAAGTTGTTGATTCTTTTCTTGATTAAAAAAGTTTAAAATACTATTCGCTACTATATCCCCAAAATCAGGCAACGCTATTAATTGTTCATAAGTAGCATTACTTATTGCATCAATATCAGGAAAATTCATAGCCAACACTCTTGCAGTTTGTTTCCCAACATTTTTTATTCCGAGTCCTGTTATTAACTTTTCTAAATCATTATCTTTTGACTTTTCAATAGCTTTTAAAAGATTATCGGTTGATTTTTTTCTTCCAACTACACCTTTTTCTATAAGTTCATCACGATACTGTTCAAGGTAATAGATGTCTCCAATATTTTTGATATAGCCTTCTAATACAAGTGATTCAACAGAGCTTGGTCCAAGTCCCTCTATATCCATTGCACCTTTTGATGCAAAATATACTATACCACCAAGTTGTTGTGCAGGACACCCCTCTGTATTGATACAACGTGTATCAGCTCCATTTTCATCTTTTACAGTAGGTGAATTACATATAGGGCAAGTTGCTGGTATGATATACTTCATGGCATTAGCTGGTCTCTTCTCAGGTATGCTTTTTATTACTTCTGGTATAATATCACCAGCTTTTTGAATGACTACTGTATCACCAATTTGAATATCTTTTAAATTAATAAAATCTTGATTGTGAAGGGTTGCTTTTGAAACGTCTGTTCCAGCTAATTTAACTGGCTCTAAAATTGCTAAAGGAGTTAATCTCCCTGTACGACCTACCTGTATCTTAATATCTTTGATAACTGTTTCCTTTTGTTCTGGAGGATACTTATAGGCAATAGCCCACCTTGGAACTTTACTTGTACTTCCTAATACTCTTCTATCGCTTAAATTATCAACTTTAATAACTGCACCATCTATTCCAAAAGGTAAGTTGTTTCTCTCTTCACCAATTGATGATACTGCTTCCCATACTTCATCTGCAGTAGTGCAAATTTTATAATTAGGTACAACCGTAAAACCTTGTGTTTTCAACCACTCTAAACTTTCACTGTGAGAAGTAAAGACTTTCCCCTCTGAAATTTCAAGATTAAAGACAAAAATATCAAGATTACGCTCCCTAACTATACGTGAATCTAACTGTCTTAATGTTCCTGACGCTAAATTTCTTGCAGTTTTATACTTCTTACCGCCTTTATTCTTTTCTCTTTCCAATACCATTTCAAAAGACTTATTGGACATGTAAACTTCCCCACGAACCTCTAAATATGGTAGTTCTGTTGGGATACTTTTAGGAACAGTCTGTATTTCTAATACGTTCTCGTAAACCGATTCCCCGACCTCACCATTACCTCTCGTTATTCCTTCAGTTAATTTTCCATTATAGTATCTAAGCATGACAGTTAAGCCATCAATTTTCTTTTCTACTACAAATTTAGGATTTATAATTTGAGACTTTACCTTATTTACAAAGTTGTATATATCCTCTTTTGAAAATGCATCTTGAAGACTTATTACTGGCACATCATGCGGTACTTTTCTTAGTTCACGTTTAACTGTTCCTCCTACTTCTTGAGTAGGGGAATCTGGACTAATAAATTCTGGATGTTCATTTTCTAAAGTTTTTAGTTCTTGAACAAGTTGGTCATATTCATAATCTGTTATTTCAGGTTGTTCTTTATCAAAATACAATTCATTATGGTACTTAATAAGGTTACGTAGCTCCTCAATTCTTTCTTTTATATTCATGCTACTACACCCCCAACTTGTTTAAAATCTTTAGAATTTATACTATTCCTGTTTAAAGTAAATTTATAGTTACCGCTACCCGCTACGGGACTACATCCTCCTACTTGTATAATTATTAATGGTTGTATTTCAATCCTATTGTCTATAGATTCACATATCATATTAGACAAGTTGTGTTTTACTGATAATGTACCATCTCCTCGTGTTGCCCCAATTGAAAATAAGCCATTTTCATAACGCAAGGAAACTGCTAAACCATCTATTTTAAGTTCACACACATAAGTGACATCATCACCAGCATTTTGACGGACACGGCGATCAAAATCTCTTAAATCTTGCTCGTTAAAAGCATTTCCCAAGCTAAGCATCGATGTTTCATGCTCAACTTTTTCGAACATATCAAGAATTTCACCGCCGACGCGCTGTGTTGGTGAATCTTCAGTTTTCAGCTCAGGAAACTGTTCCTCAAGAGCAGTTAATTCATTCATTAGTCTATCGTATTCTGAATCTGGTACAGAAGGCGTATCAAGCACATGATACTCGTAGTTATATTGATTGAGGATGTTTTGCAGGTCCTTTATTTTTCTTTCAGCTGATTGAATGTCCATTAACCCAGCCCTTTCATAGAAAAGCGTAAGCGCCTTGCTCAGCCCCGACAAGAAACCTGGAGGGGCTAGGCGCTGGAGCTAGACACTGTTCTTTATTATTGCTATTTTATTATTCTTATCACCAAAGCCCCTTATGGAGCCTCTATCCTAATCGGACTGTGCCGACGCTAAAAACTTTTTATTACTTAATCCGTACAATTTTATGATCTGCCCTTTTACAATAATGCTACCCTTTTTGAATTGGCGCGAATTTCGCAAGCAGCCTTTTAATGCCCACAGGACTTGGAAAAGCGATGTCAAGCTCTGTTCCTTCACCAGATCCTTTTACGCTGACAACTGTTCCGGTACCCCATTTGCCATGAACGGCTTTATCACCCACACTCCATGAGAGGCTGTCTCCGCCTGTTGAAGCAGCGGCCGGACGTACAACCGCATTTCTGCGCATTGTCTGTCTCGGTGAATCCTGAAACGGAGAAGTCCCTCGTTTTCCTTGCATAGGCGGCTGAATACCATCTAATAAATCCTCTGGTATTTCCTTAATAAAACGGGAAGGCGGATTCATATTGGTTCGGCCAAATAATGTTCTCATTTGGGCATTAGTTATATAGAGCTCTTGCTCTGCCCGGGTGATCCCTACGTAAGCTAATCTTCTTTCTTCTTCCATTTCTGTATCATCCATTAACGAACGGTTATGCGGGAATACTCCTTCTTCCATTCCAATTAAGAAGACAACCGGAAATTCCAGCCCTTTCGCTGAGTGCAATGTCATCAGTACAACTGCATCGCTCTTTTGACCATCATCATCAAGCTTATCGATATCCGCTACAAGAGCCAAATCTGTCAGAAACGCAATTAGTGATTTATCTTCCGATGCGTTCTCAAAGTTTTTCGTAACAGACAGGAACTCATCGATGTTCTCAAGTCTGCTTTGTGACTCAATCGATTTCTCTGCCTTCAGCATCTCACGATAGCCTGATTTCTCGAGAAGTTCTTCAACTAGCTCAGTTACCGATAAATATTCTTGCATTTGGTAATAGTTTCTCACAAGATCTCTAAATTCCGCCGCCGCTTTTGTAATTTTAGGACTTAGTCCAATCAATTCGATTGATTCCAAGGCTTCGAACATAGACATATCATGCATCGAAGCGAAATTAGCAATTTTATCGACCGAGCCTGAGCCTATCCCTCGCTTTGGCACATTGATGACACGCTGCAGACTAATATCATCATCAAGATTGGCTATCAGACGCAGATATGCAAGAATGTCTTTAATTTCTTTACGGTCATAGAACTTGATGCCGCCTACAATGGAGTATTCAATATTTGACTTAAGCAGCACTTCCTCCATTACACGTGACTGAGCATTTGTTCGATAAAGAATGGCGAAATCTGTAAGCTTTCGATTGCTGGCTTTCATTAGCTCTTTAATTTTCCCTACAACAAATTGGGCTTCACCTTGTTCACTATCCGCTCGATAGTGGAAAAGTTTATTGCCTTCATCATTTTCGGTCCATAAATTTTTAGGCTTGCGATTCATATTTTTAGCAATTACTTCGTTCGCGGCCGCCAAAATCCGCTTTGTTGAACGGTAATTTTGCTCAAGAAGAATGACGCTCGCATTTGGATAGTCTTTTTCAAAAGATAGGATATTGGCAATATCCGCTCCTCTCCATCTATAAATAGATTGGTCAGAATCACCTACAACACACAAGTTTTTAAAGCGATTAGCCAAAAACTTTACAAGCATATATTGCGCTCTGTTCGTATCCTGGTATTCATCTACATGAATATATTGAAATTTACGCTGATAATATTCAAGTACTTCTGGCACACGCTGAAATAGCTGAATCGTGATCATAATGAGATCATCAAAGTCTAATGCCTGGTTTCTGCGGAGACGTTTTTGATAATCTGTGTAAACGTCACTAGTTACTTGCTGGATATAGTCTCCGGTTGTTTTTGCGAATTCCTCAGGAGTAATCAGTTCATTTTTTGCTGAGCTAATGGAGCCTAAAAGTGCTCTGGGATCAAACTTTTTCGGATCAATATTGCGCTCTTTTAGTATTGATTTAATGACCGATTGCTGATCAGTTGTGTCTAAAATGGTGAAATTGCGGTTATATCCGATCCGGTCAATATCTCTTCGCAAGATCCTTACACACATAGAGTGAAAGGTTGAAATCCAGATATCGTCCGCTGCTCCGCCCATCATTTTCTGTATTCTCTCACGCATCTCCCGTGCTGCCTTGTTCGTAAAGGTAATGGCCAGAATATTATAAGGAGAAACACGTTTTTCAACCATAAGATAGGCAATTCGATGTGTTAATACTCTTGTTTTTCCACTGCCTGCACCTGCCATGATCAGAAGCGGGCCATCCGTCGACTTAACAGCGTTTTGCTGTTCCGTATTTAATCCATTTAACAATTTATCCGTTAAATATTGCATTTCTTATTCACCACCACAAACGTATGTTCTATTTTCTATATCGTACCTGTTTTTTTTCAGATAAACAAGCTTTTATCTCACTGCTTCAACCGTCTCCAAAGCCGATTTTAAATCTGTATATATCACATTGCCAACGACCACAACATCTGCGTAAGCTGCCATTTCTTTTGCCTGAATTGCTGAATCAATACCGCCTCCATAAAAAAGAGCCGTATGCTCAAGCGTTTCTTTTACTTCTTTAACAATCGCAGGATCGCCATATTTGCCGCTATACTCGAGATAAAAGATAGGCAGATGAAGCATCTTCTCAGCCATCATCGCATAGGCCCTGACATCATCAGCCGTCAAATCCGTATTAGCTGCTGTAACACTGGCAGCCTTACATTCTTCATTTAATATGCAGTAACCTTGTACGAGAATTTCTTCCCAATTCATAATTTCTCCGTATTCCTTTACAGCTTCATGGTGAAGCCCTGTAATCCACTTCACTTCAGTACTGTTTAATACAGATGGAATAAAGTATAAATCAAAGCCTGGTGTGACGGATTCAATCGTTGAGATCTCTAAGATACATGGAACCGTATATCGGCGAACACGAGCCATTAGGTCCAGTACATTTTCAAGGGTAATCCCGTCGGTTCCGCCAATGATTATAGCATCCGTTCCAGATTCACAAATTTTCTCCAAGTCTTCATCAGAAATATATTTATTAGGATCGAGCTTAAAGGCATGCCGCCACTCGTTAATATCATACATACACACTGCCTCCATTCTATCATTCCATCCAACATTATATCATTTGTACATAAGATCAAAAAGCAAAGACCTGTTGATTAACCAGATGTGCTGCAGTTGGCCTTACCAAGGCAAAAAGGGGGCGGGATCATTATTTTCCATAACTTTCTTCTTCATAAGTTTAAAAAGCAGGTACAAAACTAACATCGACATATTTGGAGTATTCAAACAAACCCGTTCCACCTGGGCTGCGGACACTCGATTTTTTTTCCTTGGTGAGAAGCCGAGCCTCCACGCAGCAGAGCTCCTGCGGGTCTCACCCTTGCCTCTATTGCCCAAAAGAGTCAATCCACTCCTTCTCACTCATGTTTAAAATGAATTTTAAAATAACAAATAAAAAACGAATGATTAGAAAGATTCACTCCCTAACCATTCGCTTCTATGATCGTGTTAAATTTTCTTGTACCTGCCTAGTCCCATTTTACTCCTGCTCTGCTGGACTGTCTTCCTTAATCCGTTCGAGCGCCATCTCATAGGCATCATTTCCATAATTTAAGCAGCGCTTTACACGGGAAATGGTAGCCGTACTTGCACCAGTTTCTGTTTCAATTTTATGATAGGTTTTTCCTTCACGAAGCATGCGTGCAACTTCAAGTCGCTGTGCTAGAGACTGAATCTCATTCACAGTGCACAAATCATCAAAAAAACGATAGCATTCATCTAAATCTTTTAAAGATAAGACCGAATTAAAAAGCTGATCGAGTTCTTTTCCTTTTAATTTATTTATTTGCATATATTTAAGCTCCTTTATTATAGATACAATCTACGAATCATAAGATACAGACTCTTCTAAACCTACACTTGCGGGGATGACATTGATCCACGTTTTTCCTGGCACAAGCCCAATCTGTTCCCCATCAGCTACTGGCAGTATTTTTCCGTCGATATTTTCCCAGTTCACTTCACGGAGTGTTCCCTTTTGAAGCAAATAAGCTCTTCCGCCTGACAATAGATCAATATCACGTCTGCCAGCATTATCCACAATTTCATGCTCTGTTTCCACAATAAATATGTTATCTAAAAGAACCGGTGTATTTGTTTCATAATCCGCCGTCAGTTCTCCATTTGAATATCGCTTATACTTTTCTTGGGCAGTATCATATTCGTAGACAGAATTGAATGTCTCTCTCGAAAAATAAGATACCTTCACATTAGCAGCTGTGTCTCCTTCAAGCTGGCCTATTTCTTCTTTATTCAAGTACTCCAACGGAGACGGTGCGTCTTCCATCGAATAGCCTTTTTCTTCTGCACCTTTTTCTATATTTGCAAACGAGATATAGGAATTGTGCGGTGCTTTTCTGAAGCTTGCCCTTTTAAATAGAGTTCCGTCATAATAGAGCCCATTCAGACTATCAATGTACCCGCTATCCATTAGTTTTTTTGCTTCAGGACTGTTGCCATGAGCAACATATAGACTGTCGTATCCCTTTGCAAGTTCAATATAATAGTCTCGAGCGCTTCGTATAGGACCAATTTGAGCAGGCTTGTGACTTTGGTAGATCGCCAAAAACCTTGTAACTTCTCCTTCAGCAAGCAATTCATACACAATATCCGCTTCGTGCAAACCAGACTGCTGCCGGGCCAGCGGATGGTTGTTAATCATTACAGCTACTGCCCGCCCATTTACTTCTGCTTCAGCTGCTGTCCCTGTAAGCGGGAAAGTGTACTCGGGCTCACTTTCTTCCTGAGCTACTTCTTCTTCTGGCTGCTGTTCATTGTTTGTATGGTCTGTTTCATTACTTTCCGCCTGATCCTCGCTGCATCCTGACAGTAAAATAATCGCCGCAGCAAAAACTGCTATCCATATTTTTGACATCATGCACTCCTAACAAGAAAAGAACTAGCACCTCTGGTCCTGTTATTTTTTCCAATGAGGAAAAGAAATCCCATTCAGCTGCGGTTTTCACCTATCCTCATTCATTCTGGCAGACCGAGTTTTCAAAGCTAGACCCTAATCATAATATTATATTTATATCATACACTCTTTTATATTTTAACGCATTATCGTTGGAAAGAGTACAGTTTTATTCATAACATCATATATGCCTCTTTGGGTGACCCTAATATAAGGAAGGTGAGTAGATGAGAAAAATAATAGCGTATAAATCGGATCAGCAAATTGATAGCCTTTAGCTTTTAAATATGCTAATAGTTTTTTCTCATCCTCGATAAGATCCTCCACTTTTTTATGTGACATTAATCCTTTTAGCTTTAATTGTATTTCAAGCACAATGTTCCCTTGCTCAGAAATAACAATTCCTCCGCCCATTTCCTTCATTCTTAGAAACGCATTCAGCATATCTTGTTTATTTTTCCCTATCACAATGATATCGCCAGTATTGGAAAACGAGCTTGCCAATCCATCCAGTTCTGTCGCAAATCCTTTAAGTACTGTATTGACACGCCATTTGCCATTTCGGTCCACCAGCATAAAGAAACATTCATCATGTGAGTAATCAAGATCATTATACG
This sequence comes from Cytobacillus gottheilii, assembly GCF_900166665.1. Classification (GTDB taxonomy): domain Bacteria; phylum Bacillota; class Bacilli; order Bacillales; family Cytobacillaceae; genus Cytobacillus; species Cytobacillus gottheilii_A. Next base: position 4,203,742 of record NZ_LT800494.1, read on the forward strand.
ACACATCGATTGCGACAGAATATGGCTTGGTAATAACCGAATTCTCCATTTTAATGCCAAATGGCATAGAGAATTGCATGTCATCCATAGATAACTCCCAATCAAGCTCCAATGGCTCTAGTCCAAACTCATTCCAGTCAATTTCTTCATACATATTCTGATCTTTTCCATTCAGTTTAACCCACTTCCCTTTAGCGAGAACTGAAACGGGTGTTGGATCTTTTTCGTCCTTGAGGAAGTTGATATTAGCTACCCGCCCTGTTGCAATATTTCCATGCAAGTATTGAATATTATAATATTTGGCAACATTAATGGAGCCCATGTTATAAGCATCAACAACAGGAACTCCTTTTTCTATGGCGATCCGAATCATTTCGTCAATAACGCCGCTTTCTGAAAAAGTAGACGATGAGCCATCGGTTGTAAAGAAAAATTGATCATAATGCTGTATCCCAAGCTCATGAATCTCATCGAGAAGCTTAGGCAAATCCGGCCGAATAGATGAATATCTTAAGGAAACGGTATAACCTTGCATTAACCGATCATATACTTCAGTGCCTGTCATTGCCTCATGATCGCAATCCGCACCAAGAAGCATGAGCTTAGCCAATGTATTTTCAGAAGCGCCTGGAAAATGTCCTTCAATTTGTTTTCTCATGCGTTTCGTTTCCTGCATCCAGTGGAGCATCATATCGTCGCCGTCCAGAAGCTTTGGCCATCCTGTCAATTCACCGCCTTGCAGGACTGCATCATGTTCAAGCCATGCCTTTACATTACTGTGCGAAAAAAGATATTCCTCATTTTGCAGCTCAGTTTGCGGATCAAAGCGGCACCACCAATACATCGTTGATGGAATGTTACGCATTTCACGAAGAAATGAAAACGCTTCCTTTTTATTTAACTGCAATGCCAGCATCATGTTGTCATTGATCAATGTAGTTGTTCCAAATTGCGATGCATAACTCGCAAACGAATGGGGATTATATAACTGAAACGGATGTGCATGTGGTTCTATATAGCCTGGAACAAGTAAATATTCCGAGCAGTCAACCACTTGGCAGCCATCTGTTTTTTCTGGCAGTTTGTCGCCAACATAAACAATACGATCTCCATAAATCCATATATTAGCATTCACCCATTTTCTCAAAACCTGATTCAAGTAACGGGCATTCTTTAGCAGTATAGTTGGTGCAGTTTTTCCATCTAAAATGGAAACATGTTGTCGCAGATGCTTGTTTTTCCAGCGGTATCTCTGTTCCAGCACGTTACTCCCTCCCTTTGTTTTGTATAAATTTTACAGACTATGTGAAATAGTGAATATTTATAATGACACTTAAAGTTATGATTACAGAAGAAAACCCTTACATGTTTAATTTATCATAACATATTTGCCTTTTTAACGCATTAAAGAATTAGGTTAAAAATGTAAAAATTTTATGAAGGAGCTGTTAAATTTGAAAATAACACCGAATATCGGTCTTCTAAGCGCATTGCTCCGCATCACTTGCGGACTTACCATTTTATCTTGGAGTACTGCAAAGCTTGTAAAGTTTCCATGGCGTGATTCCTATTTAGTTGCTTCCATTCTTGGTGCCATGAAGGTTGCAGAAGGAATTGTCCGCTACTGTCCAATCGTAGCATTATATGATAAGGGCCAGGAAATGATGCATGAACGAAAAGGAAATACAAATGAAGACACGATTCAGCAAATGCTTCCGCATAACCCAATTAACGATTAAATAATAAATGCCCCCTGTAAAAGGGGGCAGATTTAAGGAGGGGACGAAATGTTTTGGGAATACCTAACGGATATGTCTTTTGTGCTGGTTGCAGTAATCGGCAGCATTATTGCCCTGTTGTTTGTATTCGTAAGAAAAATCAGGAAAAAGCGTGTTTGATTGCTTTATCTCCAATGTCATTGCGATAGAATATATTTTCCGACTTTATATTTTCTAACTGGCTATATACCTTTTTTTGTGCTTCTGCCAATGTTTCTGCCTTAGCAGCTGCAAGCAGGATTCGACCGCCATTTGCCGTAAACTCTCCTTGCTCATTACGGTCTGTTCCGGCATGAAATACAGTGACAGAATGGTCTATAGAACCCAGCCCCATCAAAACTGCTCCCTTTTCGTATTGCTCCGGATATCCTTTTGCCGCTGCAACAACACCAAGCATCACCTGTTGATCCCACTCAATCTTAGGACTTTCACCATTTATAACAGCAAGCATAACCTCTGCCAAATCTGATTTCATTCTTGGCAGCACAACTTGTGTTTCCGGATCTCCAAAACGAGCATTAAATTCAATGACCTTTGGACCCTGTTCTGTTTTGATTAATCCTGCGTATAGGATTCCGCAGAAACTTCGTCCTTCTTTTACAAGCGCGGCAGCTGCCGGCTTCAATATCGCTTCAACACCGATCGATACCGTTTCGTCTCCAATATGAGCAACAGGTGAATACGCACCCATCCCACCTGTATTAGGACCTTGATCCCCATCAAATGCACGTTTATGATCCTGAGCGATTTCGAGCGGGATGATATTCTCTCCATTTACGAATGCCATAAGTGAAAATTCTTCACCCTCAAGGAATTCTTCAATCACAACCGTAGAGGACGCTTCTCCAAATTTGGCACCTAACAGCATATCTTCTATTGCTGTAAAGGCTTCTTCCTGTGTCATAGCGACGGTGACACCTTTGCCGGCAGCTAATCCATCCGCTTTAATAACAATTGGAGTACCCTTTTTTTCAATATATTCTTTTGCAGCTGAATAATCAGAGAACACCTCATATTCTGCCGTTGGAATATGGTATTTTTTCATTAGCTCTTTCGCAAAAGACTTACTGCCTTCAATTTCTGCTGCTGCTTTTTCTGGTCCAAAAACAGCCAGCCCTTCTTTATTAAAGAGATCAGCCAAACCTGCCAAAAGAGGCACCTCAGGTCCGATTACCGTTAATCCGATTTGGTTTTCCCTCGCAAATTGAAGAAGCTGCTCATGATCTTGCTCGTCTATATTGACGAGCTGTGCAACATCCTCCATGCCTTTATTGCCAGGTGCAGCAAAAACGGTTTCCACACTTTCACTTTCATTCATTTTATAGCAAATGGCGTGTTCTCTTCCACCTCTGCCAATGACTAAAACATTCATCTTCCCATTCCCTCTTTCACAGTGATTAATGTTTGAAATGTCTTACTCCTGTGAATACCATCGCAATGCCATATTCGTCTGCTTTCTTAATGGAATCTGCATCCTTGATCGAGCCGCCCGGCTGAATGATTGCTGTAATCCCAGCTTTTGCAGCCGCCTCAACGGTATCATCCATTGGGAAGAATGCGTCTGATGCAAGCGCAGCTCCCTCTGCCCGCTCACCTGCTTGTTCAAGAGCAATTTTAGCTGCACCAACACGGTTCATCTGACCTGCTCCAACACCAAGAGTCATCTCATCACTGCTTACTACGATTGCATTGGACTTAACGTGCTTAACGACTTTCCAGCCAAGTTTCAGAGCATTCCATTCTTCCTCTGATGGCTCACGCTTAGTAGGTATAGAGATTTCCGCATTCTCCAGACTATAGCCATCAAAATCCTGAACAAGCAATCCGCCTTCAATGGATGTGTACTTTTGCTCGTTGTTTCCATTAGCAAAAGGTATGGTCAATAAACGAATGTTTTTCTTTCCTTGTAAAATCGCCAGTGCTTCTTCTGAAAAGGCAGGAGCAATGACAATCTCTAAGAAAATCTCATGCAATTTTTGTGCCGTCTCACCGTCAACCTCTCGATTCAAGGCTATGATTCCACCAAAAATGGAAATCGGATCCGCTTCAAATGCTTTTGAAAAGGCAGCATATACTGAATCGCCTGTACCAACTCCACACGGATTCATATGCTTAACCGCCACTGCAGCAGGTTCAGCAAATTCCTTAATGATTTGAATGGCTGCTTCTGCATCATTGATATTGTTATACGAAAGCTCCTTGCCGTGTAATTGCTTTGCATTGGCAATGGAAAATTCAGAGCCAAGCGGCTTTCGATAAAATGCCGCTTTCTGATGCGGATTTTCTCCATAACGGAGCCCCTGATTCAATTCATACGTTACCGTTAATTTTTCAGGTGCTGTTTCACCTGTTAAATCTGTCATATACTGTGCAATCATGCTGTCATACGCTGCTGTATGGCGGAAAACTTTTGCTGCAAGTGTTCGTTTTGTTTCACTTGTGACCGAACCATCTTGTTTTAGCTGTGTTAAAACTGTTTCATAATCAGAAGGATCCACAACGACTGTTACATACTCATGATTTTTTGCTGATGCCCGCAGCATCGCTGGTCCGCCAATATCAATATTTTCAATTGCATCCTCTACCGTTACATCCGGCTTAGCAATCGTCTGCTGAAAAGGATACAAATTCACACAAACAACTTCAATAGGGCTGATTCCATGCTCATCCAGCTGTGCTTTATGCAATGGCTCGCCAAATTTAGCTAACAGACCGCCATGTATCATTGGATTTAGTGTTTTTACACGTCCTTCCAGAATTTCCGGAAAACCAGTGACTTCACTGACACTAATGACAGGAATTCCTTGCTCCTCCAACGCCTTTTTTGTTCCGCCTGTTGATAAAATTTCAAAACCAAGTTCATGCAGGCTTTTCGCAAATTCCGCAATCCCGCTTTTATCTGATACACTAATAAGCGCTCGTTTGTTCATTCGTCTTCCCCCTAAGTCTATTTGCCGTCTGTAGGACCGTTTCATTCGATTATTTCACTGACAGTTCATCTTTACATAATGTTTGCAATACTTCTGGATAAAGAATATGTTCGACTTTATGGATTTTTTTTTGAAGAGTTGCTATTGTGTCGGTTTTATCGACGGGTACTTTTCTTTGTTCAATGATCGGCCCGGTGTCCATTCCTGCATCAACATAATGAACAGTCACACCAGTAACTTCCGCTCCTGCTCTCAATGCCTGGCCAATCGCATCTTTTCCCGGAAAAGCCGGCAGCAAAGAAGGATGAATATTAATAATTTTCCCTTCAAATTCACGGAGAAGGACGTTTCCAATCAATCTCATATACCCTGCTAAAACAATAAGGTCAATGTTTTTTGCTTTCAATTCATGAAGAATTTCTGTTTCATATTCTTCCTTACTGCCATAGTTTTTTGCTTGAAAAACAAAGGCTGGAATTTCATTATGGGCCGCTCTCTCAATGCTGTATGCGTTTGGCTTGTCAGAGACAAACAAATTAATCTGAGCTTCCAGAGAACCTGTCTGAACGGCGTCTATAATCGCTTGAAAGTTCGTTCCGCTGCCGGAAGCAAACACTGCAATATTTTTCATTTTTTTCCTCCACGGATTGTTCATTACGTGATGCCGATTCCTTCTTGCTCTGTGACAACACCAATGACAGCTGCCTTTTCTCCCATTTCATTGAAATACTGAACGACCTCCACTGCTAAGTCTTTGTTAACAGCAGCAACCATTCCAATTCCCATATTAAAAATATTATACATTTCCTTCAGCTCAAGACTGCCAATCTCCTGCATAAGCTTAAAGACAGCAGGAAGCTCAATTGAATCTTTCCTAATTTCAGCACCTAAGCCTGCTGGGAGCATTCGCGGAATATTTTCGATAAATCCGCCTCCGGTAATATGCGAGAGACCTTTTAGTTCAAACTTTTTCATAGCAGCTAAAAGCGGTTTTACATAAATTTTTGTTGGGCGCAGCAGTTCTTCCCCTAAAGTACAGCCCAATTCTTCAACATAATCCTCGAGCTTCATATTGGCTTGTTCAAAAAACAGCTTTCTTACAAGAGAATAGCCGTTGCTGTGAATTCCACTTGAAGCTAATCCTATTAATACATCGCCCGCCTGAATATTCTTTCCTGTAATCAAGTTCGATTTTTCAGCAGCACCTACAGAAAATCCGGCAAGATCATATTCTTCTTCACTGTACATTCCAGGCATTTCAGCTGTTTCTCCGCCAATAAGAGCACATCCTGCCTGTTCACAGCCTTCAGAAATCCCTTTTACAATCGCTTCGATCTTCTCAGGCTCTGCCTTGCCGCATGCAATATAGTCTAAGAAATAAAGCGGCTCTGCTCCTTGAACGACAATATCGTTCACACACATGGCCACAGCATCAATTCCGATTGTATCATGCTGATTCATCATAAAGGCAAGCATGAGCTTGGTTCCTACCCCATCTGTTCCAGAAACAAGCACAGGCTCTTTTAAATTCAGTGAAGACAGATCAAACATACCGCCAAATCCGCCTAGCCCTCCCATGACCCCTGGACGAGCCGTTCTTTCCACATGCTTTTTCATGCGAGTGACTGCTTCATAGCCTGCTTCAATATTTACTCCAGCTTGCTTATAAGCATTTGCCATGCTTTTCACCTCGTCTGTGATATTTCAATTTTTCGTAAAGTTTACTGTTATTTCCACTCCATGGTACTCGCTTTCCGGCGGAGCGGGTGGTGAGCCTCCCTGGCACTGTCGCACCTGCGGGGTCTCACCTTTCCACTCGTCCCGCAGGAGTCTCGCACCATTCCGTTCCAATTAACAAGCGTATTGCTAAAACTACTACCATAAACAAGTTAATCAAACTCAATTTCTTTAAAAAAAGCGGCTAATGCGTGCCGCTTTATACCTTTTCATACGGATGTAATGTGCTTGGATAAATTTCAGTCGGGTATTGCCCTGTGAAGCAGGCTAAACATTGACCGTCTTTTCTGCCGACTGCCTTGACCATTCCTTCTACTGATAGGAAGGTAAGTGTATCTGCACCAATGATTTCTCTAATTTCTTCTACATTATGATTGCCCGCTATGAGTTCTTCCTTCGTGGATGTGTCGATTCCGTAGAAGCAAGGATTTTTAATGGGAGGAGAACTAATGACAACATGAACCTCTGTAGCACCCGCTTCCTTCAGCATGGCAACAATTCTTCTGCTTGTTGTTCCGCGTACAATCGAATCATCAACCATCACAACCCGTTTCCCCTCTACAACACCGCGAACAGGCGAAAGCTTCATCTTTACACCTTGTTCCCTCAATGATTGGGATGGCTGAATAAATGTGCGGCCAACATATTTATTTTTAATGAGGCCCATTTCGTATGGAATCCCCGTAGCTTCTGCATACCCAATTGCAACAGAGATACTTGAATCAGGAACACCTGTAACTACATCCGCTTCAATTGGCACTTCAACAGCTAGCTGTTTACCAAGGTTTTTACGAGCAGTATGCACGTTGATTCCGTTAATATTGCTGTCCGGACGGGAAAAATAAACATATTCCATCATACACATTGCGATATTTGAAGCCATTGCAAACATTTCAGAACGGAAGCCGTTATCATCGATAATCAAAAGCTCTCCCGGTAAAACATCCCTTATAAATTCAGCTCCAACGATATCAAACGCACATGTTTCTGAAGCAACAACATAAGCATCTCCAAGCTTCCCAAGTGAAAGGGGACGCATTCCGTTTGGATCAAGTGCTACCATCATTTCTGTCTCGGTCATGATTAGAAAAGCATAAGCGCCTTTTACCATGGATAGCGCATTTTTCACACGATCTTTAAAAGAAGAAAAACCGCCGCGCTTGATTAAATGAGCAAGCACCTCTGTATCTGAGCTTGTTTGAAAAATACTTCCCTGTGCCTCCAGCTGATGCTTCAGAGCAGTTGCATTCGTTAAATTGCCATTATGGCATAATGCTAAGCTTCCACTTTGTGAGTGAAAGAGAAGCGGCTGAACATTTTCATATCCTCCGCCTCCTGCCGTTGCATATCGCACATGCCCGATTGCTGCTTTCCCTTCAAGCTCTTCTATCGCTTCTGCGGTAAAAACTTCTGTTACAAGCCCCTCGCCCTTTACACCCTTCAGCTTAGCACCATCTGTAACGACTATGCCTGTACCTTCCTGTCCGCGATGCTGCAGACTATGAAGACCATAATAGGTGATTTGAGCTGCTTCCGTATGACCCCAGACACCAAAAATGCCACATTCCTCGTTTAGTCCCTTTATTTCAGCAAGCATGGGATAGCCCCTTTCCAAGCTTCCTTCAAAATGGCTGTTTGTTCAGACAGCAGAAGCCCGTTCTCAGATGTTAGTTGTAATTCTGGAATATCAGTTACTTCACCAATCAATACAGCATCTGTTAATGCTTCAAATGCTTCTTGGTTTTCCTTTTTAACGGAAAGCAAGAAACGTGATTGAGACTCTCCAAAAAGAGCAGATACTTCATTTCCTGTGACCTTGATTTTTGCCCCAAGCTCTGCTGTGCCGAATAAGCTTTCAGCTGCTGCTACAGCAAGTCCGCCCTCTGCAACATCATGAGCAGATGCCACTAACCCAGAGCGAATAGCACCCAATACTTGGCTTTGATGCTTTTCTTCTGTCTCTAAATGAAGCTCTGGTGCTTTTCCAAAGATTTTTCCGTACGTGAGCTTTTGCAATTCACTGCCGCCAAACTCATCCTTTGAATCTCCTAAAAGATAGATAAGATCTCCAGCTGCTTTGAAATGCTGTGTGGTTGTATGTTTAATGTTCTGCACGAGTCCAACCATCCCAATGACTGGAGTTGGATAGATCGCAGTCCCGTTTGTTTCGTTGTATAATGAAACATTTCCGCCAATGACCGGTGTATTTAAGGTGCGGCATGCTTCACTTATCCCGTCGGCTGCCTTTTCGATCTGCCAGAAAATCTCTGGTTTTTCGGGATTTCCAAAGTTAAGGTTATCGGTAATTGCCAGCGGTTCTCCGCCTGAGCAAACGATATTTCTTGCTGCTTCGGCAACAGCAATTTTCCCGCCTGTTTCCGGATCAAGATACATATATCTTGAATTGCAGTCTGTTGTCATCGCTAAGCCTTTTTCTGTACCGCGAATACGGACAACCGCTGCGTCTGAGCCTGGAGCAACAACAGTACTTGTGCGCACCATATAGTCGTATTGATCGTAAACCCATTCTTTACTTGCAATTGTCGGCTGCTTCAATAGGTTGATTAATGTCTCACGATAGTCTTCTACAGTCGGAATTAGATTCTCCATCGCTTGAAATTCACGGAAATATTCCGGTTCTTTAGAAGGCTTATGATAAACAGGAGCCTCTTCTGCTAAGGCATCTGCAGGCACATCCGCCACCACTTCACCGTTATGAAGCAAACGAAGCATTTTATCATCTGTTACCGTTCCAATAGCTACAGCTTCAAGCTCATATTTTGAAAATAGATCAACAATTTCCTGCTCTCTTCCCTTTTTCACTACGATGAGCATGCGCTCCTGTGATTCAGATAGCATCATTTCATAAGCAGTCATGCCTCTTTCACGCTGCGGCACAAGATCAAGGTTCATTTCAATCCCTGAACCAGCCTTGCTCGCCATTTCTGCTGATGAGCTTGTTAATCCTGCCGCTCCCATGTCCTGAATGCCGACTAATGCATCTGATTGAACAAGCTCTAAACAAGCTTCCAGAAGAAGCTTTTCCATGAAAGGATCGCCAACCTGAACAGCAGGTCGTTTTTCTTCTGATTGCTCTGTTAATTCTTCTGATGCAAAGGTCGCGCCATGAATGCCATCACGACCAGTCTTTGCTCCCACATACATAACTGTGTTGCCCACTCCATGTGCCTGCCCTTTTTTAATATCCTTATGATCAATGAGACCAACACACATCGCATTAACGAGCGGGTTTCCTTCATAAGAGGATTCGAACTGAATTTCGCCCCCAACTGTCGGGATGCCAATGCAGTTTCCATATCCGGCAATTCCCGCAACCACTTCTTTAAACAAATACTTCACTCGAGCGGTTTCAAGCTCTCCAAATCGAAGAGAGTTTAATAGAGCAATAGGTCTTGCACCCATTGAAAAAACATCACGGATAATTCCGCCTACACCAGTAGCTGCACCTTGATATGGTTCAATGGCAGAAGGGTGGTTATGGCTCTCGATTTTAAATACAACCGCCTGCTCATCTCCAATGTCTACAATCCCTGCACCTTCACCTGGGCCCTGCAGAACCCTCTCACCGCTTGTAGGGAATTTTTTTAATACTGGTTTACTATTTTTATAGCTGCAATGCTCTGACCACATAACAGAGAAGAGGCCGATTTCGGTGTAATTTGGCAGACGTCCGAGAATCTTTTCAACCATCGCAAATTCTTCATCCGTCAATCCCATTTCTGCATATACCTTTTGCTGTTTTAATTCTTCCGGACTAGGTTCAAGCATTAACGACATGTGCTTCCCTCCAATTTTTTACGATCGATTGAAAAAGTTTCAGACCATCTGCTCCGCCCAAAAGTTCATCTACTGCTCTTTCTGGGTGAGGCATCATTCCAAGAACATTGCCCTTCTCATTCACAATGCCTGCAATGTCTTCCAGGCTTCCATTTGGATTTGTTCCGCTGTATGTGAACACAATTTGCTTGTTTTCTTTTAGCTGAGATAGTGTTTGCTCGTCACAATAATAGTTTCCTTCACCATGTGCAATTGGAATCATGATCTCTTCCTGCTCTTGATAAGAGGATGTAAACATCGTTTCTCGATTTTCAACCTTTAGCTTGACTGGGCGGCAAATGAACTTCAGCGTTTCATTCCGTCTCATTGCTCCCGGCAGCAGGCCAGCCTCTAATAATACTTGGAATCCGTTGCAAACGCCTAAGATTGGCTTTCCAGCTTCTGCTGCCTTCACAACCTCTTTCATTACATTGCTGAAGCGTGCAATTGCTCCAGACCGCAGGTAGTCACCATAGGAGAACCCGCCAGGAAGCAAAATACCATCAAACTCATCAAGATTTTCTGTATCATGCCACACATACTCTGCTTCTGCACCAAGCTCATCCTTTATGGCATGAAACATGTCGATATCGCAGTTTGACCCTGGGAATACAATAACGGCAAACTTCACTGTGCAACAGCCTCCTCAATTTCAAAGCGATAGTCTTCAATCACGACATTAGCCAGCAATCTCTCACACATTTCCTTAACGACTTCTTCAATATTCCGCTCCGTTTTTTCCACAGTCAGCTCCATATACTTCCCAATGCGGACATCTGATACTTCGTTATAATCTAGTGAATGCAGAGAATTTTTTACGACTGAACCTTGAGGATCTAATACACTCTCTCTTAATGTGATGAAGACTTTTACTTTGTACATGCTGTTTGGCCTCCCAATCTGGCTAAAATAGTTTCGTATGCTTCTGTTAAATCTCCTAAATCTCTTCTAAAGACATCTTTATCAAGCTTTTCCTTTGTTTTTTCATCCCAAAGCCTGCAGGTATCTGGAGATATTTCATCTGCAAGGATAATATCTCCGTTTGCATCTTTCCCAAACTCAAGCTTAAAATCAATAAGCACAATGCCTAACTCTTTGAAAAATTGAGATAATACTTTGTTTACCTGCAGTGCTTTTACCTTTAATTCCTCAACTTCCTCAACACTTGCCAATGCTAAAATTTCAATATGATCCTCAGTTAAAATCGGATCTCCCAGATCGTCATCCTTATAATAAAATTCAACGATTGGCCGAGAAAGCAGAAGTCCTTCTTCCATTCCTAATCGCTTGGAGAAGCTTCCTGCGGAGTAATTGCGAACGACTGTTTCAAGAGGGATAATGTCTACTCTTTTCACAAGCTGCTCTGTTGGAGAAATGCGTTTCACAAAATGTGAACCTATGCCAAGCTCTTGAAGCTTTAAAAATAGTAAACTGGTAATTTCATTGTTTAGTCTTCCTTTGCCGGCAATGCTTGCTTTTTTCTCCCCGTTGTAGGCAGTGGCAGAATCTTTATATTCAATCCAGACGATTTCTTTTTCTTCAGTGCTATATATTTTCTTCGCCTTGCCCTCGTATAACAGTGTTCCTTTTTCCATAACAGGAGAGCCCCCTTTAACGAAATAGTAGGAATAATCCAGGTAGTCAGATCCAAATGAATTTTCAGACCTATCATTCAAAAGCTTGCCTATCTAAGATGCGTTCAGTTAGATGATCGCACCTTAGACGGCATCAGTCTTTACAGACCTAAACGGTCAAATATTGTATCTACATGTTTGATATGGTAGTTATAGTCAAAACAATCTTCAATTTCCTCTGGAGAAAGCTTCGCTGTAATAGTCTCATCCGCTTCAATAAGACTGCGGAAAGGCACTTGCTTCTCCCATGCTTCCATTGCACGAGGCTGCACAGTATCATATGCTTCTTCACGCGGCAGCCCTTTATCAATCAAAGCTAACAGGACTCGTTGTGAATATATTAATCCAAGAGTTCGATCCATATTGCGTTTCATGTTTTCAGGGAATACCGTTAAGTTTTTCACGATATTGCCAAAACGATTTAACATATAGTTTAATGCGATGGTTGCATCAGGAAGAATGATTCTTTCAGCAGAAGAGTGAGAAATATCCCTTTCATGCCAAAGTGAAACATTCTCATAAGCTGTCATCATATAACCGCGAATCACTCTTGCTAAGCCTGTCATATTTTCTGAACCTATTGGGTTGCGCTTATGAGGCATCGCAGAGGAGCCTTTTTGCCCTTTTGCGAAAAACTCTTCCACTTCGCGCGTTTCGCTTTTTTGCAGACCGCGTACTTCTGTTGCAAACTTTTCAATGGAAGTTGCGATTAAAGCAATGCTGCTCATATAATGAGCGTGGCGGTCACGCTGTAAAGTTTGTGTAGAGATTGGTGCTGGCTGAATTCCTAACTTCTCACATACATAGCTTTCAACAAACGGATTGATATTGGCATATGTTCCAACAGCGCCGGAAATTTTCCCGAACTCCACGCCAGCTGCCGCTTCTTTGAAACGATCTAGATTTCTTTTCATTTCTTCGTGCCATAGTGCAAGCTTTAAACCAAATGTAGTCGGCTCTGCATGCACGCCATGTGTACGGCCCATCATAACTGTGTATTTATGCTCTTGTGCTTTATTTTTCAAAATCTCCACAAAGCGTTCTAAATCTTTTACTAAAATATCATTAGCCTGTTTAATTAAGTATGAAAGTGCGGTATCTACTACATCTGTTGATGTTAAGCCGTAATGTACCCATTTTCTTTCATCGCCCAATGTTTCTGAAACCGCACGTGTAAATGCAACAACATCATGTCTTGTTTCTTCTTCGATTTCTTTAATGCGATCGATATTAAAGGAAGCATTTTCGCGAATCTTTTGAACATCCGCCTTTGGGATGTCACCAAGCTCTGCCCATGCTTCACATGCTAAAATTTCAACCTCCAGCCATGCCTGGAAGCGGTTCTGTTCCGTCCAAATGGCTCCCATTTCTGGGCGAGTATAACGTTCAATCATCTTTTTATCCTCCGATTCTTTCCTTACTGCAAGACCAGATGCCAGTATGCTCCGCTTCAGCAAGCGCTTCTTCGACATGGTCTCTTAATAATGTAATATGTCCCATTTTTCTTTTAAACTTAGCTTCCTTTTTGCCGTACAGATGCACCTTCCAGTTATAAAGAGCAGGGATTCTTGCAAGCAATGGCTCCTGATGCTCACCTAGGATGTTCACCATGACAGCTGGCTTTAATAAGCTCATGCTTCCCAGGGGCAAATTACATACAGCCCGAATATGCTGCTCAAATTGTGACGTTTCACATGCTTCAATCGAATAATGACCGGAATTATGCGGCCTAGGTGCCAACTCATTAATAAATATTTCGTCCTCATCCGTTAAGAACATTTCAACGGCAAGCGTACCTGTCAGATTCAGCTCCTCAGCCAGATGTTCTGCAGCCATTATCGCCTTTTCTGCTGCTTTGCCTGAAATTCTTGCTGGCACGATTGTCTGATGCAGAATATTGTCTTTATGGACATTCTCAGCAACCGGAAGAACTGCCTTTTCTCCTGATGGACTTCTAAAAATGATCACGCTGATTTCTTTATGAAAAGAAATGAATTGCTCCAGCACACACGGACCGTTTTGAAGAAGCTTTGCTGCTTCAGCAATATCGCTTTCATCTTTTAGAACATATTGCCCTTTACCATCATATCCTCCTCTGGCAGTCTTTAAAACGGCCGGAAGACCAAGCTTTTCTATATTATCATAAATGTCGTTTTCTGTTTGTATCACTGCGTATGGAGCTACAGCTGAGCCTGAAGCTGATATTGCCGTTTTTTCCGTAATACGATTTTGGGTAATTTCCAGCAGCTCTTTCCCTTGTGGAACATATGCATGGCTGCAAAGCCAATCAAGTGCTTCTGCACTAATATTTTCAAATTCATATGTGATTACATCACTTACAGCTTCCAGCTCTCTGATGCCTTCAAAACTATCATAAGCGTCGACGATCGTAATATCTGCTACCTGTCCGCATGGCGAATCCTCAGCTGGGTCTAGAACAGCAACTCTATACCCCATTGCCTTTGCCGAGAGAGCCATCATTTTCCCCAGCTGTCCGCCGCCAATAATACCAATTGTTTGTCCGGGTAAAATTATTTTGTTAGACAAGCTCATCACTGCTCTCCAATACTTCTTTCTTTATTCTTTCCCGTCTCTGTTCTAACTTTTGAGCTATTTTTTCATCAAACGCTCCAAGCATTTGCGTTGCCAGTAAACCTGCATTTACAGCACCTGCCTTCCCAATTGCGACAGTTGCAACAGGAACGCCTCCTGGCATCTGTACAATGGAAAGTAAAGAATCTAACCCATTTAAAGCCTTTGACTGAACAGGAACCCCAATGACAGGCAAAGTCGTTTTTGCTGCTACCATGCCAGGCAAATGTGCTGCACCGCCCGCTCCGGCAATGATCACTTTTATATCGTTATCCCGAGCCTTTTCGGCATATTCAAACATTAAATCTGGAGTTCGATGTGCGGAAACAACCTTCTTTACATAAGGTATTTCCAATTCTTCTAACACATCGCAAGCATGTTTCATCGTTTCCCAATCTGATTTACTGCCCATAATGACTGCTACTCTTGTTCCCATGTCTCTCCTCCAGCAGTGTGACTTCTCTTGTTTAATATCTTTCTAATATTCTTCTAAATGCAGGCACCAACATAATCTCTATTGCATAAAAAAAGCCCAGGCAGATGCCTTCTCATGAGAGAAAGTTATCTGCCCAGGCTAAAATATATGAGGTGCCAATAATTCCATCGACAATTCAAATGTGGAAGCACCAAACGCCGGTCATATTAACTCTCCCTCATAGTCCAGTAATTTACGGTTACCGGGTAGAAACTTCTGGGCCATATTCCCAACATTATACGAGGGTTATTTATTCGTTTATCGTCATTAACTGATTACATTCGTTTTCTTCTGTTTCTGTCACGTTTATCTTAACAACTTGTGAAAGAGTATGTCAACGGAAATCTCGAACAATATAAAAAGTCAGACAATTAATGTTCGTGTTTTACTCACTTATTTGGATGCCTTCAAAAATAATCTGCCGTCCAGCGGGTTCATAAGATACGTTACCCCCATCTTTTACTTCTTTAAAAATAGGTTTTTCCGTCCTTTTAACTGCCATATAGCCTGCTTTTTTCATTCTTTCAAGGCAGTCATCAATACTTTCGTTTTCCAAAACCTCAAATTTCTGTTTCCCTTTGCTCATGAAAATAGCTTTCCTTTCTTAACCGACTTCACCCAGAAGCCTCCATGTATCGTCTTTGGTTCATATGCAATAATAAACGCTTTTGGATCCAGTTCTTTAATTGTTTGATACAGTCTTAATTCATATTTTCTAGGTGTTAAAATCTGCAGCGCCATCCGGTCACCTTCTAAGCCATTTGCAGCCCAGCTTGTTACACCATAGCCTTTCTCACGCAAATCCTTTGGTAAATCACG
>NZ_LT800494.1:4224543-4244725 GCF_900166665.1 Cytobacillus gottheilii
ACGTTTTATTGTTCGTTCAGTTTTCAAAGAGCAATTTTTCGCCGCTTCGTTAGCGACTTTCTTATCATAACAGCTATCATCGTGTAAGTCAACAACTTTTTTCTCAGCTTTTTTCTTAGCTGTTTATGACTCTTGATTAACGACTGCTAAAATATAATAACATCACACACCCAAATAGGTCAATAGAAATCCAATACTTTTTTAAAAAAATATTTCAATAAAGTATATAGCTTCAATAAAAGTACTTATAATTAGCTTATTCTAATTACACTCATGCTGTAAAAACTATTACAAAAGAGGTTAATAATCTATATACCCTTATGAATGATTTTTAAACCTCTTCCTCATACAGATTCTATACTACTTTAATCACTATGTCCCTAAGTATTTCGCTTTTTACATCATAGTTCATTGAGTAAGAATTACCGCGAAAGGTACTGCATATGAGGGAAACGCACCAGTATTTTTGAGGAACTACACCATTTGTAATCATTTACCTTCTACTCACTACTATATGTTTTAAAAACCAAACGGCCAGCTCCCACAAGGGAAACTGACCACTTTCTTCTATTATATATTATTTTTCAATCTTAATAATATCTTTATCATTTAGATCAACATTGCCGGGTTTATTGATAACCACGTTTTCTCCTGATTGCAGATTGGTAAATACAATCGGAGTCATGATTGAAGGAGCGTTTTGTTTTACATAGTCAAGATCGACTTGCAGAAGCTGCTGCCCTGCTTTGATCATGTCCCCTTCTTTAACGAAAGTTTCAAAACCCTGCCCTTTTAACTTAACAGTGTCGATACCAACATGGATAAGAATTTCTCTTCCACTGTCAGACAGTATGCCAATGGCATGTTTGGTTGGGAATAAATTAACGATCTTCCCATCAACAGGTGAAACTATTTTCCCATTGGAAGGAATAATTGCAAATCCATCACCCATCATTTTCCCAGAGAATACAGCATCCGGAACTTCTGTTATTGGTTTGATTTCACCTTTAATCGGCGATACAAAAGAGTCTTCCTTATGTTCTGTTTGCAATGCTTTTGGGTTCACTTCTTCGATTTGCTGCTCTACTCCGCCTTCAGGTGCCTTTTCAACCACACGCGGTCTTTTACCGTTCATAATATCTTTCATTTGACCTTTTATTGTTTCAGAACGTGGGCCAAAGATAGCTTGAATATTATTTCCAACTTCCAGCACACCTGAAGCACCAAGTTTTTTTAGACGGTTTTTATCAACGGATCCGATGTCATTTACCGATACACGGAGACGAGTGATACAAGCATCTAAATGCGAGATATTTTCTTTCCCGCCCATTGCTTCTAAAACATCATAAGGAAGATCTCCGCCTTTTCCTGAACCAGCTGCTTCTTCCTCTTCATCCTCAACCAATTCTCGGCCAGGTGTTTTCAGATTAAACTTGCGAATAGCAAATCTGAATCCGAAATAGTAAATAACAGCAAACACTAATCCAACCGGGATCACAATCCACGCATTTGTTTGCGGATTAATTAGACCGAACAGGATATAGTCAATAAGACCGCCTGAGAATGTCATACCGATTTTTACATCCAATAAATGCATGGTCATAAAAGAAAGTCCAGCAAAGACTGCATGGATTGCAAATAGAACTGGTGCTACAAATAGGAATGAGAACTCAAGTGGTTCTGTGATACCCGTTAAGAAGGAAGTAAGCGCTGCAGAAGCCATTAAGCCCCCAACAAGTACTTTTTTCTCCGGACGTGCCTCGTGATAAATCGCTAAAGCTGCTGCTGGAAGACCAAACATCATGAATGGGAATTTACCAGTCATAAACGTTCCAGCTGTTAAGTTTTGTACATTATCAGTGATCTGAGCCATGAAGATACGCTGATCTCCCCGGACTACTTCACCGGCATTTGTTAAGTATTCACCAAATTCATACCAGAATGGAGAATAGAAAATATGGTGCAAACCAAAAGGTATAAGAGAACGTTCGATTAAACCGAATATGAAAGATGAAATCGTTAAGTTAGCATGTACCATGTTTTGTGAAAACGCATTTAACGCGTCTTGAATTGGAGGCCAGATAAATAGCATCGCAACCCCAAGTATGACAGATGCTCCTGCAGTTACAATTGGAACGAATCGTTTACCAGCGAAAAATCCTAAATAGGAAGGAAGTTCAATTTCAAAGAATTTATTATAAAGAGTAGCTGCAATGATCCCAACAATAATACCGCCAAACACACCTGTTTGCAGTGTTGGGATACCCAATACATTTGCATAATTCAATCCATTTACATCTTCAGCAGTAATCCCTGCTGCTGTTCCCATTGTCACGTTCATAATTAAGTACCCGATAATGGCTGCTAATCCCGCTACACCTTCTCCGCCAGCAAGCCCCACAGCAACACCAACTGCAAACAACACCGGCAAGTTAGCAAAAACAATATCTCCGGCTTTTTGCATCACGGATGCAATTAATTCAACTGTACTATTATCTAGAAAGGGTGCCAGTTCTAATAACGTCGGGTTATTTAAAGCTGAACCTAGTGCTAGTAAAATACCAGCTGCCGGCAAGAGCGCCACAGGAAGCATTAACGCCTTCCCAACTTTTTGCAGGACACCGAAAATCTTTTTAAACATGTGTAAACCCTCCAAACCATATTTTTTAGCTCATTAAGCGTTTTCAATAAGAATTAAAATACCGATAACAACAAAAAAGGCATGAGGAAAAAGGGATTATAATTGGATTCTATAGGGTAGGATACCCTAAAAAACCCAAATCAATCATCCTTCTTCACTCATGCCTGATCGAATCAGTAACACGTGTAGAACGCATAATTTCATTAATCATTTAATTTTATTTTGCAGTCTTTGTAAATGCATTGTCAGATATACGGCTTCTGCACTAAAGACAGGCTTTTTCAGCTGTTGCTGCATTATCTTAATGAGCTTCCACGAAAGATTGTAACACATAGGATATTCTTCTTTCAAGAGGGAAGATATCTTTATTGGCTCCTCCACTTTCTCTCCAGTGTTAACCCTTTCAATTGTAAATCTAATATGGCGGACAAGACGCATATAATCAATACTGTCTTTATCTATTTTAATATCGAGCTGGTCTTCAATCATATTTACAATATGACTGACAAGCTGTGAATGCTGATTAACCTCCGACAGATCCTTATTAAGCACGGCACTATGAATATGAAGAGCTACAAATCCTACCTCACCCTCTGGCAGGTGAACATCCGTTTTCCGTTCAATAATCCCCACAACTTCCTTTGCTATGTCGTACTCAAAGGGATAAAGCGTTTTTGTTTCAATAAGAAAAGGGTTTTTCATTTCCATTCCATTCGCAAGCCTAGATACAGCAAACATAAGGTGATCTGTCAGCGCGACATGGATATGTTCATTTAATGAGTTCTTGGTGCGTTTCTTAATATAATCAATGGAAGAAATAATAGCTTGATGAAGTTCATCTTCAACAAAGGGCAATAGCTTGATATAGTTCTCTTTTTCTTTTTCATTTTTCAAGACAAATAGTTTCTCTATCGCTTCTTCTGAAATGAGATCATCTTTTTTTCGGTTAAATCCTACACCCTTGCCAATAATGACAACTTCGCCAAATTCATCATGTGTACCGATAATGACATTATTATTTAAAGCTTTTTTTATTCGATAATTATTCATACGCTCTCTCCGTCTAGCATGATGTACTTTATGTTATAAGAGCATGAATATGAAGTCAATTGTAATTTAAAAGTCAATCAATTAAAAAGAGACCCGCCATTTCACGACAGGTCTCCAGCCATTATTATTTTAAGAAAATAAAATATAGAACAAATACAACAAATAAGAAGTACATGATTGGATGGATTTCTTTAATCTTGCCTTTTACAATCATCGTAATCGGATAGAAGATAAATCCAATTGCAATCCCCGTTGCGATACTATATGTTAAAGGCATCGCTAAAATCGTTAAAAACGCAGGAACGGCAATTTCAAATTTTGTCCAATCAATCTTTCCTAACGAAGCTACCATAAGAACCCCAACAATAATTAAAGCAGGCGCCGTTACGGCTGAAGTAACCACCGATAGAAGTGGCGAGAAGAACAAAGCAATTAGGAATAACACACCTGTAACGACAGCAGCTAAACCAGTTCTTGCTCCAGCTGCAACACCAGCAGTTGATTCAATATATGAAGTAGTCGTTGATGTTCCAAGTACTGCTCCAGCAACCGTAGCTGTTGAATCAGCTAAAAGCGCTTTTCCTGCACGAGGAAGTTTGTTATCCTTCATTAATCCCGCTTGGTTGGCAACCCCAACTAATGTACCTGCTGTGTCAAAAAAGTCAACAAACAAGAACGTCAAGATCACAACCAGCATTTGTGTTGAAAAGAATGAACTTTCCCCAAAAGCACCAAAAGCAGCTCCGAATGTTGGGCTAACGTCAGGAATACTGCCAACAATCGCATCAGGTCTGCCAACCAATCCAAAAATCATCCCAGCGACCGCAGTGATCACCATTCCGATAAAGATTCCGCCTTTAACTCCTCTTGTCATTAAAATAACCGTAATCACAATACCGAAAATAGCAAGAAGGACATTGCCATCACTTAAGTCACCAAAGCCTAATAAAACAGCATCATCATTTACGATAATGTTTGCATTTTGCGCACCCACAAAGGTAATAAACAAACCAATACCAGCAGAAACGGCGTATTTAAGTTCAGCAGGTATCGCGTTAATAATTTTTTCCCGAATGCCTGATAGAGATAAAACAATAAATATTAGACCAGAGATCATTACTCCAGCCAATGCATGCTCCCAAGGAATCCCCATTGTCAGAACAACTGTATAAGCAAAAAATGCATTTAAGCCCATACCTGGCGCAAGCGCAACTGGGTATCTGGCAAGAAGCCCCATTATTATTGATCCGATTGCTGCAGCGAGCGCAGTTGCTACAAAGACAGCTCCTTGGTCCATTCTCATCGACTCAGGCAGATCTGGCACATCCCCAAGTGATAATGTAAATGGATTTACTGCTAAAATATAGGCCATTGATAAGAACGTAGTCAGACCGCCAAGAATCTCACGGCGATAGTTTGTTCCAAGCTCTTCGAACTGGAAATACTTCTTCATTGTTTCTCCTCCTATGAATCTCTTTTTTAATAACAAAAAAGCTCCGGCAAGCAACCGGAGCTAAGACTTTAAGGTGAGATTACGAAAGTTGCGGGCTAAAAAATATAGAATAATAGCTGATCATACCCGAAACTGTGCATAACACTTACCTCGTAGTCCAGCTATTTACGGCAGCTTGGTAGAAACTCTTGGGCCATATCCCCAAAATTATACGACGTATTACGACAAATATTTAATTCTTTTTTATTTTAGCAGTATAGGACTTTTGAGTCAATAAAAAAACGAACATTTTCATGTTCGTTTTTTTAAACGTTCGTATTTTGCAGTTATTCCCACTCAATCGTTGCCGGTGGCTTACTAGTAATATCATAAACAACACGATTAATATGAGAAACCTCGTTCACAATTCTTGTCGAGATCAGTTCTAGTACATCCCATGGAATACGAGCCCAGTCAGACGTCATGCCATCAATAGATGTAACAGCACGAATTCCAATCGTATAATCATACGTACGCGCATCTCCCATTACTCCAACGCTGCGAATGTCCGGAAGCACAGTGAAGTATTGCCAAATATCACGATCAAGTCCAGCTTTCTTAATTTCCTCTCTTAAAATCGCATCAGATTCTCTTACGATTTCAAGCTTTTCTTCTGAAATTTCCCCAAGCACGCGGATTCCTAGACCAGGTCCTGGGAATGGCTGTCTCCAAACCACTTCATCTGAAATGCCAAGCTCAGTTCCTAGTGCACGCACTTCATCTTTAAACAGCGTGTTTAAAGGTTCAATCAATTTGAACTGCATGTCTTCTGGCAGACCGCCCACATTGTGGTGAGACTTAATTGTTTGCGCAGTAGCTGTGCCACTTTCAATAATATCTGTATATAACGTACCTTGAGCTAAGAAGTCAATTCCCTCAAGCTTCACCGCTTCATCATCAAATACGTAAATGAATTCGTTGCCGATGATTTTACGTTTTTGCTCTGGATCGCTGACACCTTTAAGTTTGTTTAAGAATCTTTCTTTCGCATCAACCTTAATAACATTCATATTGAAGCCATCTGCAAAAGTCTTCATTACACTATCCGCTTCTCCTTTGCGAAGAAGACCATGGTCAACAAAGATACATGTCAGCTGATCACCAATTGCCTTATGAATAAGAACGGCAACAACGGATGAATCTACTCCGCCGCTTAGTGCGCAGAGCACTTTTTTATCGCCAACAGCTTGACGAATTTTCTCCATCTCAATTTCAATGAAATTCTCCATGGACCAATTGCCAGTACAATCGCAAACATTAAAGACAAAGTTCTTCAGCATGTCATTTCCATGAACAGAATGGCGAACCTCTGGGTGGAATTGTACAGCATATAACCCATTTTCTTCATTGCTCATTGCTGCAATTGGACAAGAAGGATTTGTGCCATCAACAGTAAAGCCTGCTGGAGCTTCTACAACAAGATCTCCATGGCTCATCCAAACTACTTGTTCACTTGGCAGATCAGCAAATAGCTTTGATTCATTTTGTACATTTAAGACAGCTTTGCCATACTCACGATGCTTTGCCTGTTCAACTTTACCGCCAAAGTGCATAGTCATCAGCTGCATGCCATAGCAAATACCAAAGATTGGTAAACCAAGATCAAAAATGCGTTCATCACAGCGGAATGAACCTTCGCCATACACACTGTTCGGACCGCCGGAAAAGATGATGCCCTTTGGATTAATTTTTTGGATTTCCTCAGCTGTAATTGTGTGAGGATGCAGTTCGCTATATACACCCAATTCTCTAATTCGGCGTGTGATAAGCTGGTTGTATTGACTACCGAAATCCAGCACTATAATCATTTCTTGGTTTTGCAATTCTGTTTTTCCCGTCACGCTGTTCACCTCTTCAAATAGTGTTAACACCTATATGGCTGTTCATTGGATCAACATACAGCATCTTTCATTCCAAGATAAAAAGAAAAACCGCAATCCTGCTCTTCAAAGAAACTGAAGGCAGAATTCCGGCTTTATAGGCTAAATAGAATACTGCCTTCATAGTCAGATCATTTACGGCGATCCGGTAGAGACTTTCGAACCATATTATCGAGGATATATGAAGGGTGCTGTATTAAGTTATATGAACCAATTGTTATTAAATCATTTTTCACTTCAACCTATTTTAACAACAGGTTATTTTTATGGTCAAGCTATTGTCTTTTTAATTAAATTTTCCCACAATTGCTTCGTTTCTATAAAGCTATCTTCATCAAGCTTCCCTCTGTATAATAAAAGCTCATATTTAGACGTAAGCTCGCCCATTTCTTTTGAAGAAAAGAAATGATCTATATATGCAGCGTAGTCCCTCAAAGTCTGTCCGTCTTTACGTTTTAACCCGTAACGCTCCAACTCTTTCAGAAGGATAAAATAAGCCTTTGTAAAATCTTGATTGCTGCTGCTGTTTTTCATTTTCCACACATAATAACGAGGAAGCCAGCGGCCTCTTTTCAGATAGAGGAGCACTACCGCTGCAGCTATGAGCAAAGCTCCAAGAATAATCCATAAAGTATGTCGATCTACAAAGCCTTTAAACGAATTCCAGATAGCTGTCACGGATGACTCTTCTGAACCTGATGCTGTTTCAGTTACATCCTCTTCAAGCTCTGGTGTTTCCGGCTGGTCTGGTGTTTCTGTCTGCGGCAAAGGTGTATCTGTATCGGCATCGAAATTGTACTGAACATTATTGGTGAAACCTTGAGTTGGCTCAAATGGTACCCAGCCAACCTCTGGGAAGAAAATCTCCACCCAGGAATGAGCATTATTATTTGTCACTTCATACACACTTACACCGCTGCCTGAGCTCTCAATATAGTCTCCTTCAGTAAAGCCCTTTACCCAGCGGGCAGGCATATCAAGCGACCTTGCAAGCACAACCATAGCGGTTGAGAAGTTGTCACAATAGCCAATTTTCGTATCAAATAAGAATTGATCTACATAATCTTCATCTTCATCTGGAATGGCAACATTTTGCTGATCATACGTAAAACCGGAGCTATTAAAATAGGACTCTAGTTCCCGGGCCATATCAAACCAGTTGTCTTCATCCTGTGTAATCTCAAGAGCCAGGTCTCGGACGCGCTGCGGCAGACTTTCCGGCAACTGAGTATATCTTTCCATCAACTCATCAGGAAGAACCGTTTCCCTATTTGCTGCTTGAAGTGTTGTCACACTATATTGAGAAGATTGATATGTGACTTCATATTCTGCTGCTGGCGTACTTCTGCCCACTTGATTTTGGGTTCTGATTTTTTCAATTTCTGAATCTAGTGTGTACGAAAGCTCTGGTTCCGTTGATATACTTTGAACGCCAAGCGGATAGGCGATATGATCATAATTCATAACATTTAATACAGAACTTGTTCTTTCTGTTTTTTCAGATGTAACATCTTCTGTAAGCTCCGGGATCGGCACAGTTTCATCTGCCGTAAAGAAGATCTCGCCTTCATCTTCCTCTGATCTTACCCAGCCTTTTCCGGTATATATATCTTTTGATTCAATTTTCCAATAGTGGCGTGATTGTGTTTCTGTTCTCATAACGAGGGTGTCATCGCCAATAAACGGCCCGCCAAGCTGAGAGTCGTTCTCTCCGTATCCAATCTTCTTTATACCAGTACCGGGACCACCGCTATCCTCACTATACGATTGAATAAATGGAACAGGATCTGGCCAGATCGGCTCAGCCTTTGGAGCAGCAAGGCCTACCCCCACACTTAAAGCAATCATAACAGCAAGCGGCAACATCCATTTACGGGAAAAATGAAGTGAGGCCTTTACCCCTTCCTTTTCCAGATAACGATAATAGGTTAGCATTCCCATGGCAGCAAAGCCCAAAATGATTGTTCGAACAATCGCCATATCTGCTTCATACGGTGTAAACGTGTCTAATACCGTTATATAAATCATCGTCATAAAGAAAAAAATGAAGATTTGCCTTCTGTTCATTAGCCAATAGTGAACCAGATACGTCATCAGCCATAAAAGAACAAAAAATAACAGACTGCGAAAGTGATTCGATAAGCTTGACCAATCCCGATTAATGATGGAGCCAAAATTATTAAAGATATCTTCTGCAAACGGACCTGCCCACGTCAGGAACAAGAATGAACCTTCTCCGTATAAAAAGTGGAGGGCATACAAAATAAAAACAGTCTTAATAAGACCACTTAACACAATCGGCGTACCCAAAAAGGCTAATAATAGTGCGAGCACCACAAAAGTGATAAAAAGCCATATATTAGACGTATCCGTCAGCTGCTCTACTGGTCTTAGCCATTCCCACAACAGAAAAAAGCCAATAGCATATAAGATCAATGTCGTTAAATCTCTTTTCACATCACGTACTCTCACGCTTTTCTCACCTCCGAAAAAGCCTCAGAGAAGCTGCCGTCATGTATCATAACAACCCGAATTCCTCTTGCTGAGCCTTCAGACTTTAAGGAAAGCTCCGTTCCTGTCGGAGAATCATTTTTTCCTTTTATTAAGAAAATCGTCACGATTCCTTTCCGGGAAGAGAAATAGCCGGCTTTTTCAATTAATTCTTTTGTGAGCTGTCCTGTCACGAGCATTAGATTGTAATTTTGCTGAGCGAGAAATTTCTCTGTTTCCAATACACGGTCAAATGTTACAGAACTCTCGTCCCTTACTTTCGCAAGGTGATATAAAATTTGCTGCTGCTGTGTTTCCCCTCCGCGAATTGGAAACGCAGCTCTTTCAGCTGAAGAAGTTAAAAAGCCGACTTGAGCACCTTTACGCAAGATCGCTCTCATAATAGAGGCCGAAAACGATACAATTGCTTCAAACGAGCGATGCGGCGTGCAATCCATCATAATATACACATCATGTGATTGACGCTGTTCAAATTCTTTTGTCATAATATCATTACGCTTTGCTGTCGCTTTCCAATTTATCCAGGAAAAGCGGTCACCAGGCTGATATTCTCTAATGCCAATTGCCATTGATGTATCTCTTTGTACTCGCTCTCTTGAAGCAGTCATTCCTTGATCGTAATGGTTTTCAAACGGTTTATAAATTAACTCTTCATAAGATGGGTAGACAACCAATCTTGATTCTGTTTGAACAACAATTTCTTTTTCAATTAAGCCAAGCGGATCGCCAGTTTTTAATCGGATAGCAGTGATAATATGCTCGCCCCTTGGCAAGTTCTCAATGAAATATTCATAAGATAACTTTTTTTGAAAACCTGGAAACATCAAGGTCTTTGATTTATTAGCCATCCCAAGCTGATTTAACTTCTCATCAATACAATCTTCAACCACAAGAAAAAAGAGCGGGAACTGAACATATCTTTCAAGTTCAATCGATACTTTCAGCTGTTCGCCTGCATTAAACTCGTGTTTGGATAAGGAACGAACGGCATCTATTCGCTGAAACGGATAAAAAACGAGGAATAGCGCATATAAGGCAAAAGGCAGGAAGCTGTAAAATAAAAACCAGCTGACAAACCCGCCTTGAAACATGGCATATGAAAATGTAAGGATGATTAAGAAAAAGAGGACAACTAATTTCCAAACACCCTTTAATACGTCAAAAAATCGCTTCATTTATTTCACAGCCCTTTGAACCGGAACAGGTGTCCTTGCAAGAATGCGATCAATGACATCCCCTGATGTAATCCCTTCAAATTTCGCTTCTGATTTAAGGATTAATCGATGTTCAAAAACGGCTGGGGCCAGATATTGAATATCGTCCGGCAGCACAAAGTCTCTTCCATTTAAAAAGGCATATGCCTGAGCAGCCTTCATTAAGGCAATCGAACCACGGGGACTTACTCCAAGATAGACATTTCCATGACTTCTGGTTCGCTCTGCAATTTCAACAATATATCTTTTTATTGTTTCGTCTACATGTACTTCCTTCACCTGCATCTGCAAGTCCTTAAGCTCAGCCAAATCAATTGCAGGCTCTAATTCTTCAAGAGGAGCAAGCTTTTGCACACTATTCAAAACCTCAAGCTCTTCAGCGGCATCCGGATATCCCATTTTCATTTTCAATAAGAAACGATCCAGCTGTGCCTCTGGAAGCGGGTAAGTTCCTTCATATTCAATTGGATTTTGTGTAGCCATAACAAAGAACGGCTTTTCTAAGCGATGTGTAACACCATCTATGGTAACACTGCCTTCCTCCAATCCTTCCAGCAATGCTGATTGCGTTTTAGGAGAAGTACGATTAATTTCGTCAGCCAAGATTATATTTCCCATAATCGGTCCTGGACGAAATTGAAACTCCATTTCCTTTGGATTATAAATAGATACACCAGTCACATCAGACGGAAGAAGGTCTGGTGTGAATTGTATTCTGCGGAATTGTGCGCCAACCGATTTCGCAAGGGTTTTGACCATCATCGTTTTCCCTACCCCCGGAACATCCTCAAGCAATACATGACCTTCTGCCAGCAGTGCAACTAGACTAAGCTCAGCCACCTGACGCTTTCCGATAATAACCTTTTCTATATTCTTGAGCACCCGCTCAATGGATGGATGCATTTGTTCTCTCCCCATAATTACCTCCTAGACCCTCACCGGCAGCAAGGAAAATTGTCGAATCATTCTGCTATCTAATAAATTCTACCTAAATGAACAAAGTCCTGTTGTAAATTCAAAACGTTGTGAATAATCAGTTGAAAGTATTCTATTTTATTATAACAGGAACTGGGAAAAAACTGCTTGTGAAACAGCCTTAATTAACGGAAGAAAATTTTGGATTTGTTTATTGCTCTTCTTGAGAGAAGTATGGTGTGAGTTTCGCGATCAGCTCTATTAATTCGTCTTCACATTTGTTTGGTAATCAATTAGAGAATACTTGAATAATTCAAGACCTCTCTTCATTTTACTGATTCAGGGAATTAGTCTAGAAATCTATTCTTTTGGGGCAACCTTAACGACTACAGCCCTGGTCTGTTACTCCAATCCTACTAATTTACCTAAGAACAGTCATTTTTTCCTGATAAAAAAATTGCGGACCTCCTCCAAGGAAGTCCGCAATAGACTATATCTAATAAGCCACGCCAGTGCGAGTATGTGTTTTGGCAAATTCATCTGGATTCGGATCAAAATAGTCTTCGTTATACTTGGCAGTAAAAACTCCATCATCCACATAACCAGAGCCCCACGTAGGATCCATTGTCAGCCAATTTCCGTCCACTTTCGCTTCAACCCATGCATGATTACCTGGTAAGATGCCGCTCCCGCGAGCTTTCCCTTCAATAAACCGTGCTTCAATATCAACCGCACGCAGCATGGCGATCGCTAAGTACGCATAATCCTGGCAAACACCTTTTTTAAGGTCCAAAACTTTCAATGCACTGTCATCCCAATTAAAATTATCTGTTTCATACTTTTCAACATCATAAGCAATATTTTTAGCAACATATTCATATACTGCTTTTACTTTTTCCCGCTCTCCAGCAATGCTGCCTGTTACTTCCTCCGCCAAACTGATAATTTGTGGATCATCAGACTGAACACCTCTTGATGGAAGAAGATCACGCTCATCTGGTGCCGTTGAATTCACATGGAATTTTGCAAATCCAAAGTATCTGAAATAATCGCTGTTTTCTTCTTTAATCTCAGGAACACTCACCGTTACTTCGTATGTTCCAGGTCCAAACCGTAAATGAAAGGAATCATCAAATTGGAAGTCCTCGACAGGAATTACATCCAATGCCTCATCCTCCCCTTTTTTGGTTGTGATATAAATATGATCAGTCTCAGAACCGAATTCAGCAGAAGGGTCAATCGTTCCTTTTACTTCATAGACACCATCCGCCTCTTCGCCGCCAAACTGCGGAGAATTGAGAGTAACTCCGCGTTCCATATAAGCTTTAGAGTATTCTATTGGTTCCATTACCTGATTAGACTCGTTATCTATTAAAAGCGTTGTCGCCGTTTGATAGTAATTTTCACGCTCGTCATCAGGCACTAAGATTTCTAGCTCATGTAGACCTGCTCCATAAAAAAGAGGCACCTCATATGCAAACTCACTTCCATCGAGCGGAATCACATGCTTCCATGTTTCGCTGTCTTTTGACAGCACAAGCATTAACGTATCTTCGTCTGTTAATTCCGTCGCTTCTCCTGTTAATGAATATACTCCATCTTCCTGCAGAAAACTTGTACCTCCATCAATTTTTATTCCTGCAGCAAAGCCAAATGGCGTATAGCTAATATCTCTGTTCATGTCTGGGTTTACATTTTCAACCGTAAATTTAGCCGTATCATAATAATAGTTATCTCGATCTGTACTTGGTACTTGAACCTCGACCCGATATTCTCCTTCACCATTGAAGAAGCGAATGTTCTGCTTGAATTCCCCTTCCGTAATCGGCGCATAATACTCATGCTTATCTCCGGCAGGTCCTTCTTCATCTGCATAAATCTTTATCCAGACATAGTCAGATTTCAACTCAGCATGCTTTTCAATTGTTCCTTCAACGGTTACCTCGCCGTTTGCTGCAAAATGCTTATATGCTGGCTCGGCAATCTCGACTCCTACCTCTTCGCTGTAAGAAGTTAGCTCAAGAGGCTCGAGCTCTAATCCCTCATTTTTTTCTTGCACTAACTGGTCATATTGATCAGCCTTCTCTTTCTCCTCTTCCTCTTGCTTATTGGCGCTGTCAGTTTTATCAGCACAGCCTGCTAAAAGAAGCAAACATGCGGATAAACAGATCATAAATAACCAGGATACTTTTTTTATCATGTTATTCCTCCCTTTGCGCATATTTCTTATGTATGTTTACGAATTTTCATTAGAAAGGTTCCTGGGTAAAATTGACTAATCGTCGCTTTATATGATTTCTAAATGATTAGCAGAATGTTAGGCTTGAAAGATAAATAACTGTTATTCATTCAACTATTCTCCTGCTAAAGATATTCCTAACCGATAGGATACAAACCCAAACCCCAGCATAATGCCCAAAATGACAGACTTCCTGTTCACCTTCTTTCCCTGTCTGTATTAGGTGACACCGCAGCTCCTGCCATAATGAGGCCAATGATCATAAAAGGAAATGCAGGACCAACATGCCAAAGGAACATATCCCCAGTCATTTCTCCTTCTTTTTGTTCCTCTAGGTAAAGACCACCGAGGGAGATTCCATAGATTACAAGATTATATAAAATTGAAATGATTAACAACGTTCGTTTGGTCATTAACAGCCTCGCCTTCACACAGGTCTCTTTTTTTAAAGAGTTGAATTAATTGATCAAATCATTGACATCCCTAAGCAATATTTAAACTTTTTATCAGCATCAGCTATCATTAGACCAATATGATAATATATTGGAAATTAAGATTATTTTTTTATATCCAATATACACAGACTCAATTCAATCATTAATAAACGACATTCCCACTCGATACCCCAAAAATCCAATCGTCAATACGAGTCCAAAAATTACTGACTTTTTATTCACCAAATCATTGCCATTCCTATTAGGAGATATAGCTACTCCAGTCATAATAACACCTATTATCATAAACGGAATGGTTGGAAAGGCTATGTATAGGGCTGATTCTCTAGATATTTCACCGTTTACTCTTTCCTCTATATATAGAGGGAGCATAATTCCAAGCCAAATAATTGCGTTATAAATAATTGAAATGATTAATAAAGTTCGTTTTTTCATTAAACGACCTACTTTTCTCAAGATTTCTCTCTCTGATTAACTTGATCACCAAAACAATATATGGAAAAAACTGATTTTCTTATATTATAAACCCCTGTTCTTACTCAGAACGCTTCAACGTCAAACGAAAACTCGCGTGAGCTAAAGCAATTACAATGAGAAACAAAACAAAAACGGTTGTTAATACAAGACTTGCTCCGAACCCATTTACAGACCAATATCCAATCGCCGCAGCCGTCCCGCTTCCCAAATAAGCGAAGGAAATAATCGCCTTTCCAATTTTCGTACGAGGTTCATTTGCTTCTACTAGGATAAAATTCGGGAATGTATGTGCAATAAAAATGGTCAACATTAACATCACAAGAAGAATGCTTGAAATCACAATGCCACCGCCTGCTCTTATGATTGTCAAAGCCATAAACACAGAAGTAAGGTCAAGATAAATCACTGTAATCAATCCTCTAAACCCTAAATAATAATGCCACTTCTTAAATTTCATAAAAACAGATAGCGCAATCATCAAAAAGATTATTACACTGCCAATAACCACAGCAATTGGTTCTGCTTCTGGATAAAACATAAAACCTAAAACTGCTAAACTCGGTAAAATCAATAGATAGATGATATTATCAGCTAGCGGATCCTCACGATATGCTCCTAAGTTCACTATAAACACCTCTATTTTCAAAAAAGAAAAGGAAAATAAAATGACTAACTGTTTCACTGTGAATAACGGTTTAACTTGCGAATCGATCTAAGCCAGATGCTTAGCTGCACAGGAAACTTTATAACAATTCGTTCAATGAAAGGACACTGAATATTAAAAAAAGAATTGAACCTGCTGCAAATAAGGATCAATTCTCAAAGAATTAGTCTGTCTCTTCAGATGGTGGATCTGGCCAGTTCATGCCTCCTGTGTACACATTTTCTATATAAGCTAATTTCGGACCATATCCCCTTTGTGGAATATCTTCTACAAAACTTGAAATATATTTATTATCAGATACCGATTCAAATCGAACCGTGGATTTCACCTCAACTCGCCATTTATCAAGTGAAAAAGAAATCTCCGTGTCCTCTGGTCTGGCATGATTAGCTGTGATCACATCCATGACTGCAGATCGGATTATGGCCTCTGCCCCAGCTTTTGTTTCTGATAACTGATTTCTTAGCTCGTGTTTTAAAAACCCATTCCAATTTAACCTGCTTTTTGTCAGGATATTATTTGCCGCTTCAATATACGCAGCTGACTCATCTAACCCGCTGTTTACATATTCATTCTTTTTCTCTTCAATTAAAGCGGAGATCGGCTTTCCGTCAGCTAATGCATTTTCATGCATTTCTCTTATTAACATATAGCTTGGATTACTTTCATAGTTTTCAATAGCTTCCGCTGTATTCTCTATTAGTACTGCCGTTCCCGCAAAAGCCGCCTGCTCTGCCGAAAGACTGCTATGCTCTTTCACAATATAGACTTTTACGATATTAATTGTCAGGACAAATATGATTGCTACGATCCCGAGCAGCCACAGCATGAAGATCGCAGCATTTCCTCTTTCATTGTTCAGCCACTTCATTCTTTATACAAAACCTTCCCAAATGCTTCTTCTTCCAGTTCAAAGGTTGCCTGCTGCCTCCACATATCCGGTACAAAGCTTAACGTGTGCTCTGTGTACAGAACAAGCTTGAAATCTCCGGTGCTCGAATTTTCACGGACTAGATTTTTATATGATAATACACTGCTGGACCCAATTGAATTTCGAGCTGTTTGAATAGCCTCTTGAAGATCGTTAGTGGCTGCATACGTCTTTGCTGCGTCGTTCGCTGCTGTTTTAGCGGTAAAGACTGCATAGCCTGTGCCAACCACTTGCCAAAGGAGCAAGAAGAATAGAAAGAAAAACGGCAAAATCCCTAAGAATTCTAAACTAATTGCCCCATCCTCATTTTGCCATTTGGGGCGCAAACGCCTTTTCATCTATATCCACGTCCCCTAACTTATTCAATTTATACTGGATATACCAAACATGAAATAACACAAGAAGCCAAGAGGCAAATAATTTTTCCTCATATGCATCTTCTATAATTGTTTTTAAACGAAAGACAGAATAATAGAGTATGCCTAAAAAGTAATAGGAAAATATCAGGTCAATTGAATCAAAAAAGGCTACCCCATAAGGAGTCAAAAAGATCGGACCGATAAACTTATATAAAAATGATAATGATAGTAGAACAAGAAAGATTCCCCACCACTTAAATGGGACAAATTGAGATCCTTCATATTCTCTTATAGCATGCCTTCTGCTTATAAACCAATAAGCTAAATATACCCCTAAAGTCAGGATTGAAAATAAGACAACCAAAGCAACATGCACGTGCTTAAACCCGCCAGCTGTCGTTTGCTCTTTTCCAGTCATTCCTATCACCTTCTTTACGCAAAGTCTTTTCGATACTTAAACGTCAAATAAAAATACACGACGGGGAAAATGAGTGAATTAATTAAAGCGCGTAAAACAATAAACACAAGTGTATTATTCTCAAAGCCTCCGAGCAGATACAAAGAGCCTGACCAAACGAGCACATTCAAAGAAACAATAATGAGTACATCGATGAACAAAAATATATGCTCTCTTTTAATGATCCCCCAAACCCCTTGTATCGCAGCTTTAATATTCTCCTGATCTGCATACAATGGAAAAAGAAGAATGATTAAAGCCGCTATCAGACTTGGAATAAAAAGAAACACGGAGCCGATCATACCAATGGCAAAAAAAACGATGGTGACGGCCGCTACAAATCCGAATTTCATAATAAAGAAAGATAGAATAGCTTTGAGATTCACCTCTTGATCAGTCGCATCCATCTTTGCAATTAGAAAAAAAGGAGGGAATAAAATAGTGAAGTTTAAAACCCACAATGCCAAAGCTGGAATGTTAGCGTATTCCACTGTATCTAAATTAATAATATAAGCTATAGCAGCATAATTGAAAAATGTAATCGGCACAACCAATATCAAACATATAAGCAATATGTTGATGATATTGCGATTGTACAGATCAGCCACATCTCTAAGCATGGGTTTCACCCCTTCTCTTCTCCATAATCTTCACGACTGCGAATGTTGCTAGTAAAGATAATGACGTGTTATACATAAAACTGCTATTTATTTCAGCAGGATCAGCTAAAACCATTATATTCAGTAAATAACTGGCTGCAAGTAAATTAAGTACAGTCAGCGTAACACTTAACATAAAGCTGGCAAAATACGGAGTATTCACATTCCAAATAGGGGCCAATACTCCAGCTAATAAGTAGCTAAACATATACATTAAAGACAGCATTAGCCCAATATGATTAACTCCTACAAACCCTATGACAAATGAAATCATGATAAAAGCTAGTAAGATCATTCCCAAGGTTTTTAGAAAACCGGAGAAACTGAACAAGTTATGCACCTCCACAATGGCAAATTTATATATATAAGAATATTAAGGTAATCATTTTCGTTTAATCTCTGACGGTTTTTTCAATAAGGAAGTTGAAATAAAAGTCACAAATAATCCAATAAAATATAAAAAAACGGAAATAAAAAATGCTCCCTGATGATCATTCATCATCGCCAATATGACCATCTCTTGACCATATCGAAATGAAAGTGCCCCTACAATAAGAAATATAAATAAAATGACGATTATACTAATGTACAATTTAGAACCTTTTGGTTTATGAAACGCTTGGAATACCAATTCCCTTTTATATAAGGAATAAAATGCTATGAAAAGATAGAATGCCAGAACCACCCAAAAAAACATTCCATTTGAGATACGCAATAATGGAAAAACCAAGAATACCCCAAAAGTTGAAAACATTAAAAATGCTGTTAAAGAGTTGAACCGGACAATTTCCATCCCTTTTTTCCACCAAATCCAAGCTATCGTAACTTCAATTGCTGTAACAAGCATAAATAGTGAAAATATAAGAAGAGATGGCCTAGGGACTAGGCTTAAAAGTGTGCCCATGAGCACATTAAAGCCTAGCAGCCCGAAACCATTTTCAGAAAAAAAGTATTTTGCGTTTCTTTCGTAATCTTTAACCAAATAAACCACCTAATTTCTTTAAACCTCCGCCTACCCAGTCATAAGCTTTTTTAATTCCATTTGACACCTTTTTCTTCAAGTTTCGTCCAGTTGCTGTTCCGTTAATTAAATACGTGGTAACCAAACCACCTGCTAAACCTGCAGCGGCTCCAATAACTGTTCCAACTCCTGGAACTACTGAACCTGCTACAGCTCCTGCCGCAAGACTGGATGCAACACTTCCAACTCCTGTTGATATAACTCCAATACCCAGATCCGTTGTTAAATCCGCAGCAAAATTAGTTGATAGGATACCCGTATCCTTTTTCGCTCCCCAGCCGTAATCGTATATGCTATTCGCTGCAGTTGTGAGATAACCTATAGGTCCACTGAGCTTTAGCATGTTACTTTTAGCAAAAAAGTCTTTGTTTATAATACCTGATTTAAACCACTCTTTAGGTTTTAATATAATACTTGGTTTTAATATATTACTTGAAAAAGGACTCCAGCTATTTTTTAATGAGGTCTTGAGTGAATCACCCACATGGCTTATTAGACTCTTATTAAACGGTCTTAGCTTCTTACCATCTAAGAAAGCATTAGCTCTGTCTGTTCCTATGTGTCTAGAATAAGGGCCAAAATGTGCTGCTCCATCATTATAGGTATAGCTTTTATATCTTTGATATAAGTAATCAAGCAGTTTGTTATTATAACCATTATTCCCGCCAACACCGTGCATATTAGGTTTTTTACTTGTGGTAAAGCCAAACCCAGCATAGCTTGATAAGATCCCCCCCGCCACATCTCGATTCAGAAAGCCCAATCCAAATGTTTTAAAGTCACTTAATGCTCCTAAAGTGTGGCTAAACCATCCTTTGGAACCATCAGTAGATTTAAAAATAACGTTATACCAAGGAGGAACTTCATCTGTGGCTGAGCTGCCGTTTGGATTACCACCACCATTTGTTGAATTCCCGTTCGTTGCATTTCCTTTCGCTGGATCTCCTCCGTTGGCTGCGTCTCCACCGTTGGCCGCGTCTCCTCCATTGGCTGCGTCTCCACCGTTGACTGCATCTCCACCGTTGGCCGCGTCTCCTCCATTAGCTGCGTCTCCTCCATTGGCTGCGTCTCCACCGTTGACTGCATCTCCACCGTTGGCTGCGTCTCCACCGTTGGCTGCGTCTCCTCCGGAAATAGCATTGCCTCCTAGAATCGCGTTCCCAGAGTCAATTGGATTTCCCTGCCAATAAAATGAACTTGGCGGTACTGGCGGTGCA
>NZ_LT800494.1:4246145-4323645 GCF_900166665.1 Cytobacillus gottheilii
GGCTGCGTCTCCTCCGGAAATAGCATTGCCTCCTAGAATCGCGTTCCCAGAGTCAATTGGATTTCCCTGCCAATAAAATGAACTTGGCGGTACTGGCGGTGCATTCGGGATCATAAATGATCCAAGATTGAGGGGAGACCCTGGTAATATAGGCTGACCTGATACACCACTTACATTACCGGCTTCAACTGGATTTCCAGGGTCATATGCCTTACCGGGAATAATAAAGGTTCCACCTGAAATAGGCTTCCCTGGGGTGATACTTTGTCCCGGTGTAATCGGTTTTCCTGGTGTAATAAAACCAGCTGCTCCAACAAATGCTGGAAAGGCACTCCAAAAGACAAGTACAGCAATCATTAGCAGAGCAACCACACGATTAAACAATCTTTCACTCAAAAATAATCACCTCGCTTATTGAGCATTCGTTTGATATTTTTCTTCGAGTGTTCTTAATGCTTCACTATAGCTTTTTTCGTTTAAGGCTTTAAGCTCCTCATTGAATTGATCAATTTCTTCTCGAATCCAATCATGATATTCATTGTTTTTCTGCTGCAAATAGTCTCTTGCTTCATTACTCATTTTTCCATTTTGCGCCATCTGTGAAGTGATGAGGTATATAATGGACTTTTCTTTGGTGGTTTTGGATTTCTCATCTGTGATATATACGAATATATCAATTTTATTATTAACATTCTTATACTCTAGGCTTTGTTGACCTTGTTCCTTCCACTTTTCCCATGTTTCAGCCAAATCACTTACTTTCGCAAGCTCTTCGCTTAACTCATTTCCGTCAGCAGCATAAGTGTAAATACCCTCTGTCACATCAGCAATTTCTCTGAGCTGATTTTGACCTTCATTATCAACATCGAACCCAATGACATTCACAATCGGTTCAATATTAGAATCGTATAGTTGCTTTGCTGCTTCTACTGGCTGGTCTTCACATGTAGAAACACCATCACTGACCAAATAAACAATATTTGTGTTATTTGCTCCATTAAACTCTGATAGATCTTTCTGTGCTTCAGTTATCGCTAATTCGATTGGTGTCCATCCACTTGGAGTAACTTCATTTAAAGCAGATTGAAACGAAGATTCTTCGTAAGCTGAAATAGGATAAATAATATCGCTACTGCTGCAAGACTTTTGCTTATCAGCTTCAGAACCGCTTCCTTTATGACCATAAACTCTAATTCCTACATTAGCAGTTTCTGGAAGGGACTCGACGAACTGCAGGATTGATTCTTTAGCTGCGTCCATCTTTACATCTCCATTTACCTCTGCTGCCATACTGCCAGAAGCGTCTAAAAGAATTTCAACATTTAAATTTTCTTTAAATTGATACCTTGAATTCTCCTGTTCTGGATTCCCAATAGACTGGAAACGCAACTGTTTAATGGCCTCTTCTGGTCCTTTGTATCCTTGCTGAACCTTTTTCAGAAGCTCTTGAAAGTAATAATCTAATTCTTCATTTGATGGTTCTTCTGACAGTTCAGGAAGATCACTGAATGTATCTAACATTCTTTGGATATCTTCATCATTTAAATTAAACGTAAAATCATGATGTTCCCCGACTGGCCTAGAAGCTAATTCTTCATATGTTGATGGAAGAGGCTCAATATCTAATTTAGGTTCTTCTTCATCAGACTCACTTAATTTATTTTCTTCCTCTTCTTCCTTTGTATTATCAGCTACTTCTTCTGTATCAGCAGAAACAGATACATCTTCAGTATTAGATTTAACCTGTTCCAGCTCCTCATCATTGCTGCAGGCAGCCAAAAGCAGGATAAACAATATGAAAATAGGAAAGATCCTTTTGGTATATGTCAATTTTTTAACCACCTTAAAAATAAAAATACCCCTAGAGTTTCAAAACGTTTATATCTTGTAAAATCCGAAGGCCATGAGAGCGTCCTGCAGCCTCAGGCAAAGACGCCAGTTTATAAATGACGAATCAGCCGCCTACCATCTGTGATATTTGCTCAATAATTTTAGAGATAATGGATCCGATCCCTGTACTCTGCTCACTTACTGCAGTCGATACAATCCCTAATACGAGAATAAGTAAAGCTGCAATTCCTAACCACTCGAGTGACTGTGCACCTTTTTCGTTTTTCACCGGATTCATTACTTTTGTCCAAGCCTTAATCATCATGTTTTTCATCGTAAATCTCTCCTTTTTTAATTAAATAAGTTAAATAGATTACTGCTATCTTTAAACATATTGATAGCCATCAGGCCGCCAATTAATATGATGGCAGACGGCATTACAATAAAAGTGGTTATCAAGGTGACCTTCGGTGAGGCTTTGGCTGCCTCTTCTTTAATTTTTTCTTTCTTGATCTTCCGCATTTCTTCGGATTGCTGTTTAAAGGTCTTGGAAATCGGAACACCAAGCCGTTCACCTTGAATTAATGATTTAATCAGCATCTGGAACTCTCTGCTTTCATTGCGCTTTAAGAGTTCCCGATAGGCATCTGCTCTTGGCACCCCTACATCTGTTTCCTGTATAAATCGGCCAAATTCATCTTTAACAGGTCCTTCAAAGTAAGGGACAATATCTCTAAGAGCTTGATCTAAGCCCACACCTGCCTGCAAAGTTACACTCATCGTATCGAGAAAATCCGGAAGCTGATAGGAAAGCTCAGCCTGGCGCTGCTTTGCCTTTTTCTTAAGCCAAAGTATCGTCAGCATATAGCCTGCAACAGGCAGCAGAATGACCGAAACTTCCGCAAAAGGCAGTCGAAGAACAAGTGATACTCCTCCAGCAATGACACCAACAATAAGTAAGAAGATTTTCTGGCCTTGAAATCGCTCTACTGTCAATCCATATGGAAAGCCAGCCTGCATTAGCTGCTTCTTTACTTCTTCGTTTTCACTAAAGAAATTGATTCTCTGGCCAAT
Source organism: Cytobacillus gottheilii (assembly GCF_900166665.1). Taxonomy (GTDB): domain Bacteria; phylum Bacillota; class Bacilli; order Bacillales; family Cytobacillaceae; genus Cytobacillus; species Cytobacillus gottheilii_A. The sequence continues at coordinate 4,249,050 of NZ_LT800494.1, forward strand.
GCCAGAAAAGTCATCAGCATATTGCAGCATTTTTGAAATCATTTTCTCTTTTCTTGTAATCTTTTTTTCAAATGAATTATAGATAAATGTTTTCTCTTTTATTTCCTCTTTAAGTCTCTCTTTTGAGATGAGATACTTATAAAAACTTCTTAAAGAAAGGGCAACAAATATTAAACATAAGCTAACAATAATAAGGATTAATCCATCCATCTTTTCACACCCTAATATTCGTCACTTTTCGGACTAAAATGAACGTTAGTACAGTTCCAGCTACGAAAAATGCGAGCAGGAAGATTCCCAATCCAGAAAATAACGGATCTAAAAATCCATCGATGACATTATTCATCATTAACACTAGGAATATAGGAATCACCGGGACAATATAAGAAACATATCTCTGTTCAGCTGTCATTGTTTTGATCTCCTGCTGCAGGATTTTTCGATCTTCCAGCGTCTGACTCATTTCATCAAGAACAGCGTAGAGATTGCCTCCAGCCTTCTTTTGGATTAGCATAGTTGCGACAAAGAGCTGAAACTCTCTGCTGTCAATGCGTTTCTCCATTGCTTTAAGACCTGTATTAAAATCGATTCCCAATGACAGCTCCTGAGCGAGCCTGCGGAACTCACTTTTAGCTGGCTCACTCACTTCCTGTGCAACAAGGTTAATTCCTTGCGTCAATGTCATACCTGAGCGGCTGGAGTTGGCCAATGTTCGGCAAATCTCAGGAAGCTGTTCAATAATACGCTGCTTCATATAATTTTTTCGGATTAAAAACAGCAGCCTTTTGCCTCCTTCAAGCACTAATGCAGCAACAAGCAGATTGACTGGAAACCCAATGCCGAAGAAGTTCTGCAAGGAGATAATAATTCCCATAAAAATAACCACATGCGCTCCAAGGTATTCAGACGGTGTTAAAGGGATATTGGCACTGCGAAGCTTTTCATAGATCGGCTGTGCTGTTTCCGTTTGATCAAACTTCGTGCCGAGCAAAACAATAACACTTTTCCTCTTCACTCCATCGTTGTAAAACTCATGAACATCCTTGCGCCATTCCCGTTTTTTCATCCGGTAATCGAGTATGAAATAGATGGAGATAATCAACATAAGAGCGGCAAACATGGATAGAAAAAACTCGGCCATTACTTCACCTCCTCATAAACAGACGTAAAGGAAGATTCAGGGATATTTATTCCAAAGACCTTTAACTTATCAAGGGATGCCGGAATGTAACCTGTCGGTGTATAAAAGCCTTCAATTGCTCCATCTGATGACATGCCTGTTCGTTTAAAATGGAATATTTCTTTTACAGAATGGGAGCCATCCTGTTCTTCCACAACCTCAGAAATCGAGATGATTTTTCTCGTTCCATCGGTTAGTCGGGTAGCTTGAATAATGATATCGAGTGCCCCGACGATATATTCTCGGACAATATGACTTGGCAGCTCCATTCCGGCCATAACAACCATTGCTTCTACCCTTCTTAGAGCATCATCTGGTGAATTGGCGTGTACAGTTGTCAGCGAGCCTTCATGACCCGTGTTCATTGCCTGCAGCATATCAAAAGCCTCACCGCTTCGGACCTCACCGACAATAATTCGGTCCGGCCGCATCCTAAGTGCGTTTTTTACAAGCTGACGAATGCTTACTTCACCGCTTCCTTCCACATTGGCCGGACGCGCTTCAAGACCTGCGACATTTGGGCGGTTCAGTCTTAATTCAGCGGAATCCTCAATCGTTACAACTCTTTCTCCGTGCGGGATTGATGCTGCTAATACGTTTAGGATCGTTGTTTTCCCGCTTCCCGTACCTCCGGATATTAACGTATTCATTTTTGCCCTTACAACACCATCTAAAAATTGGGACATAGCAGAATTAAGAGCATTGAAGTTTAATAGATCATCCATTGTAAACGGCTCTTTCCGGAACTTACGGATCGATACCAATGTGCCATTCAGACTTATTGGCGGTATAACGGCATTGACACGGCTTCCGTCCGGCAGTCTGGCATCAACCATCGGAGAGCTTTCATCAATTCTTCTCCCGATTGGAGCTACGATTCGATCAACAATATGTCTGACATGATCATCATCGCGAAATTTTACATCCGTCAGCTCCAGCTTCCCTAACCGTTCCACATACACCTCTTCAAAGCCGTTGATTAAGACCTCTGTTATGGATGAATCATTAATTAACGGCTCTAACGGTCCATAACCAACCGATTCATCTAGTATTCTTGTAATTAATATCTCTTTATCATGGCGGGAGATAATCACTTTCTCCTCTGCCATGAACTGGCTCACAAATTGTTCAATGCTAAGACGCATTTCCCCTTGGGACAGCTTCGTCAGCGCCTCTAAATTCGTATCTCGAAGCAGCCTTGATTTGTAATGCTCAACCAATTCGTCCACTAGGTGATTTTCATATTGATAGGATTGCAGTTTGGCTGAGCTGATGATTTTTTCTTTTCTTTTGTCAAATAAGGATGCCATTTGCCAAACCTCCTATTCCAGTACAGAAAGTCCCCATTTCTTCACATCTTTTGCAAATGGAATGAGCCTTCTTTCCTTTGCTGTTTTTCTGATCGGCTCTCCTTTATTCAAGAAAGGCTGAAGTCCTTTATTATCCAATCTGACTGTTGCTGCAAGCGGAAACCTTAACACATTTTTAATATCCTTTACCTGCACCTCATTATCTTTGCTTGTTTTATTCAAAATAATGGAAGTTCGTGACGGCAATTCAATTCCCAGTCTCACTGCAAGCTCTTCAAATTGCTTTAGCACCTTTAAAGATGGTGTATCTGGTGTTAACACATAAAAAATGCGATCAGATTCTTCAAGTGCTGTAACAACATGATTATTCATATAAGAAGGAAGATCGACTATAACAAAATCAAAGCTTCTTCTGCATGTTCTCAACAGTTTAGCCACAAAATCCTCTGTTATTTTTTCTGCTGTTTCAGCATCACATGGACTGATCAGCACTTCAAGCTTAGAGCTTTCCAGCTTTTGCGATACATTCCGAATATGACTTTCGTTCAGCTCACTCACAACTGGCATCAGATCGGCTATAGAACGGTTAGATTCAATGGCCATTAACGTTTCAAGCCCGCCAAATTGTAAATTCAAATCAATCAGAATAACTTCTGCTGTTGACTCTACCTTGATCGTCTGTGCAAATGCGGATGCCAAGTTAGATTTGCCGCTTCCGCCATTGCCGCTGAAAATTGAATAGATCTGCCCTCTTCCTCTTGTAAAAGAAGATAACGTTTCCGTCTGTTTTGATTTATTAGCTTCATAGCTTTGAAAAATAGTAGGTATTCTGCTGATGAATAAACTATGTTCTTCCGGGTAAACAAAAAATTCAGAAGCCCCTGCCTTCGTAATACTGCGAAGCTGGCTAAAATCTGAGCTTTTCGCAATAAACATGACGAATGTCGTTGGGCTTGCCGATTTAATATACTCAATACTCTCTACCGCAATATCACTGTCAGGCTGCACAAAAATGACAATGTCCCGATCTTCCCGGTTCATTTCTCTGACAACATCTCTTGATTCGATCAGCTGGACCGAGTAGCTTCCTGACATGGCATTTAAAATCTGATTATGAATAACCTCATCATCACTGACTAACAGTACTTTTAAATTCGACTCCATACGATTCCCTCTTAGTTATTATTTTGATCGGCTTCTGTTTCACTCTCTCCAGATGAATCAGCCGCTCCATCCTCGGTTTCGGCTTCTTCATTTACTGCCTCTTCTTCATTCGCTGGAGATGGTTCCTCCTCCGTATTGTCTTGCTCTGGTATCTGAGCTGGAGGTGTATCCTCTTTCCCTACATTGGCCTTCAAGACTCTTACTTTATCTGCGTAATTTTGCATATGTATGAGTCTAGGTGCGTCCTCTATGCTAACCTCGAGAGCCACACCAGCGAAGTCTTCCTCCGTTCCATCAGCATAAGCAACTGGTACATCCCTCATGAACACTTCTGTCTTTTGCTCTCCGTTATTGTCAGTCGAAACAATGATATCAACACGATCCAGTGTCTCAATTACTTGATCAAACTGTACCTTTTCGGAAGGATACATAGCTATAAGCCTATTGTTTTCATCCCGCAATTCAGTGAAAGGTTTTAACATATTATTTGTTATGATTTCTCCTTCTGATAATGGCACAACAGAAACATTATGAATAATTTCATCTTTATCTGTTATGTGCGCATCATTCAGAAACTTATTCGGGATTTCCATTGTTCTAATTTGACTGCCCTCAATTAATGTCCTAACAGGGATATTGCCATTCGCAATATATATTTTCGTCATCCCTCCCAATTCAGCATTCAGATCTCTTACCTTATCCAGAACAAGATAACCTGCTCCAGCTGCTAGCAGAAAGGCAAGCAATAAAAAAATGGCAGCTCTTCTTTTAGACTCTAACATCCTGTTTCTTCTCTCCCACAGTCGTTCTTTTGTTTTTTTAAAAGCTTATTCAGCTGTCAAGCCATAAACTTGTCAGCAGCTCTTACACTTTGAAAGATAATAGCACCTGTTCTCTATAATGTTCCACTAAGCTATTTTCTTCTTCAAAACATAAGGAATTGGAAAACTTTTCCCTACCTTATACCTCGGCAAGGAGCAAATAAACCTATACTTTTAGAAAATTTTTCTTCTTTGATGCTATATATTAACTAACACGCGTTCACATTTCCGTCAAACTCTCTCGGGCAATGTCGAAATATGTCTGATATTTTCTCCCTATTATTCTCTCAAAATCGAGATTTTTACTTAGTTCCATATTCCCAGCAAGTAATAGGAGCATAGATATTTTTTTTAAGTCAATTTTAAATTTTCCTTTTCGTTTATTACAAATGTTACAAATAATAGTTATTTTTTCTTATTTTCCGATCAGGCTTTTATTTTGAAATGTGAATGTTCGTAGATAAATAGTTTGAATTAAGAGTAATATTTCACTTCTAGGGTATTTGTTCTTTTTTAAGAACGTCTCATTTAATAAGGAATTTGGCGGACAAGTTTTTAATCCTTTTTTTAATCGGCTACGATCGAAGGGGAGGCAGAGATCTTTGGGGTAAAACAAGTCCAAGCACTTTTTTCTATTTTTTAAAAATAATTCATAAAAAAGGTTTAAGCGTTATCTATATGTGGTATAGGGGTAATATTATTGCACATTTTTTCCTGCGGAGGGAACTTTTGAGTGAAACTATATATAGTCATGCATCTATAAGGGGGTAATGAAAATAGGAGAACAAATAATAACAAGTCTCGTGGATCATTCTCCAGATCCGGTCATTCTTTTACGGGACGGGGTGATTTTGTACCATAATCAACAGGCAGCACAATTATTTGGAATTCCTGAAAAAAATTCACTCGTGGCTAATAATATTTTTATGTCTGTAGCACCAGGATCCTTAAGCTCGTTTCAGCAGATGCTTATGAATTTGAAACAAGATAGCATCCTTGATTTTCAGGAATTTATGTTCTACCGACATGAAGGAATTTGCTTTGAAGCAGAGGTTAAGGGCATTCCGGTGATATTTCAGAGTGAAAAAGCTGTTTACTTACTTATTAGAGATACAAAGGAAAGAAAGAAGACAGAAGAGTTTTTACTTCATTCGGAAAAGCTAATGGCTGCTGGTCAGCTGGCTGCTGGCATTGCTCACGAGATACGCAATCCTTTAACAGCTATTAAAGGTTTTCTGCAATTGACAGAAGATCAACACGAGGATACAAAGCCATATTTTGAAATTATACACGCAGAAATAGACAGAATTGAATTAATTCTGTCAGAGCTGTTAACGCTGGCAAAGCCAAAAGATATGGAATTTAAAGTGATAAACAATGTGCAAGATTTACTTCATGATGTGACAACTTTAATAGAAACACAGGCAATCTTAAACAATATTGAAATTGTCACGAATATAAAATTGTGCACACCTTCCATTCAATGCGATGAAAACCAGCTAAAACAAGTTTTTATTAATTTTTTGAAAAATAGTATTGAAGCAATGCCAGATGGCGGACAAATTACAATTGATTTGGATGTTCTGCATGATTCTGTTCAAATCTCCTTCCGTGATAACGGTCCAGGCATTCCAGAGCACCTGCTCAATCGAGTAGAAGAACCTTTCTTTACGACAAAAGAAAAAGGCACTGGCCTGGGATTGATGATCAGCAAACAAATTATCGAAAATCATAATGGACGGTTTCATCTTTTCAGCAATGCACAGGGCACTTCGATTATAGTGAATCTCCCTTTTACATACCCGAGTTCCGAGGCTGTAAACATATAATAAATAAGTATTTTTTCCAGGCCCCTAAACCCTATTCATTCTGCGGAAAATCTGCCGATATGAATTAAGAGAATGAATAACACGGGGGAAAAACTATGAATGCAATGGATCAAATGAAGCTTGAGGATTTACAAGGTAAAAATAAGCTAATGCTTTTAAGCTATTTAGGCTCTTCCTCTTTAGTCATTATTAGCCTAATCATGTTAAGCAGCTTTACTTTATTAACTTATTTTACTCTCTTTCAAATTATTGCTTATGCTTTAGCCTACTTTGTAACAAAGAAAGTAAAAAAAGATCGCTATTTTCCTTATATTATTATTATCGGTATGAATATTTTTAACCTTCTTACTTTCACGATTGAAAAGGGAAACTTAACAGGAGTTATTACAGTATTCCTATTCCTGGTATTTGCAGCGATTCCCTTTCAAAAGGCTCTATATGCAATCGGATTATTTTTTGGCCTTATCACTATTATCCTTAACTGTTTTTATCCTGCTGAGGGTTATTCTTATTTAAAAGATGAATTTATTGGTTTCTTTATTTTATTCATATTATCAGGCGTTATTTTAGCGGTTTTAATTTTTATGAATCAAAAACAATTTAAACAGCTGCAATTATTTTTAGAAAATGCCAGTACCGAAGCTAGCTTAAAAGAACAGCAAAAACTTCAGTTAGAAAAAGAGATGTCAACAATTGTAGAAGGTATACAAAAGGTTAACGAGAAGGTTCAATACAGTGTGCATGCTCAGGATGAAATGCGAACAGCCATAAATGAAGTTTCATCTGGCAGCGCTGCACAAAGTGAACAAATTTCTGCGATTGCGAATCATGCGCAAAGAAATGTTCAAACGATTACAGAAATGAATCAATCAACGGAGCAGCTGATTCAGGATTCCATACAATCCAGCGCTTTTGCAGAAAGCGGCCATACTCTAGCTGAACAATTATCGCAGGAAATGCATCAGCTCCAAAACGTAATTACAGATTTACAGGAAAACTTTACGACTTTAGCACAAAAAATCGCAGAAACAAATCAATTTGCCAACGATATTGGGCAAATTACTGAACAGACCAACCTGCTTGCTCTAAATGCATCCATTGAAGCGGCACGTGCCGGTGAAGCAGGGAAAGGTTTCTCTGTAGTGGCAGAAGAAATCCGAAAACTTGCGGATATTACGAAAGAAACAACCATTAAAATCACCGATAATTTGAGAGCAGTTAACCATTCAAACGAATTAGCACAAACGAATATGAAAACAAGTAGCAGCAGCTTGCTTAAAAGTGTCCAATCTGCGAATGAAGTCAGCACTACTTTTAGTGAACTGAATGTCATGTTAAAAGGCATTAATGGCAGGTTCACAGAATTTTCTAGACTAGCTAGCGAAGTCGGGAAAAACAGTGAAGAGGTTGAATCTTCTACAACTGAATTCGCTGCTCTTATTGAACAAGCAACAGCAAGTCTTCAACAAGTTGGCGCATCAATAGAAACACTAACCGAAGATCAGCATTTGGTTGCTTCTTATATGAGAAGTACCGCGGAGAGTGCAGAAAATGTGAAGAAGAGTTTTGCGTAACGAATAGAAGAAATGAATACAAAAGAAAAGAGCCAGGAATACTGTCATCAGCATTCTTGGCTCTTTCTTTTATTTTATGGATTGACTAAATGAACAGGCGTTTCGCCATTTACTGCTCTCAAAAGATCATCAGCAGCAACCTCTGCCATCACACTTCTCGTTCTTATACTGGCACTTCCAATGTGGGGAAGTGTAACAACGTTTGGCAGGGACAGCAATGGATGATCTAGCGGAACCGGCTCCTGCTCAAAAACATCTAAGCCGGCTGCCCATATCTCTCCATTTTTCAGGGCATCATATAAATCTTTTTCATTCACAATTCCGCCCCGAGCGGTATTAATCAAGATAGCGTTATCTTTCATCTTTTTAAAATGTTCAGCTCGTATAAGATTTTTCGTTTCATTTGTGTATGGTGTCATTATACATACATAATCAGACGTTTCAAGGAGCTCGTCCATTGACACATAGGTCAGACCAAGCGACTCTTCCGCTTCGGGCTTCCGGCTTCTGTTATGATAGACCACATTCATTTGGAATCCTTTTGCCCTCCTTGCAATTGCTTCACCTATTCTGCCAAGCCCGATGATCCCTAATTTCTGATTATAAATATCCTGACCTGTCAAAAGCATAGGGGACCATGTTTTCCATTCCCCAGCTCTAAGAAAATCAGAAGCCTCGGGTATTCTGCGAGCTGTTGCCATAAGCAGGGCAAATGTTAAATCTGCAGTAGTCTCAGTAAGAACTCCCGGAGTATTCGTTACCATAATTCCCTTCTTACTTGCAGCTTCTATATCAATATTATTGTAGCCAACAGCCAAATTACTGATTACTTTTAGTTTATTCGCCTTCTGAATTAACTCTGCATCAATGCTATCTGTAAGCATGCAAAATAATCCATGTGCTTCAGCGATCTCACTTTCCAAAACATCTCTTGGCACAGGAGTATCTTCATATCCCCACACAGCCACTTCACATGTTTCTTCCAACTTTCGTATAACTGAATCCGGTATTTGCCTTGTGATAAACACTTTTGGTTTCATTCTTACCTCCCGCCTTTCTAATCCGATAGCACCTATATGAAAACGCTTTAGGATATATAGAAAATTATAACATATCAATAACTTTTATCTGCTAAAGAAACTCTTTATATCTAGAAGGAATATATCTGCACTCCAATTAACGTTGCCAGCCAGAAAGAATTTTCCAAATATTAATTGGCTGTTTTCACAAGCTTTCTTGATTTTTCAAAAACTTATTTATGTAAACAGCAATTATATAAAAAGGTCCATAAAAAAGCTCTCCTGCCATAGTTAAGGAAGGAAAGCTTTTAAATGCTATAGCTGCATGGTAGTAATACAGGTATCATCTCCTTCAAAAGAAGAAATCGTTGATTCCGCTGTTTTACCGTTATATGAGACAGAAATTTGATATGTTCGATCTCTCGGAATCCATATGTCAATGAATCCGTTATCTTGAGATTTCATCGTTTCATCTACTATCGGATTTCCTTCCTCATCTTCGATATATACGGAAAATTCTTCATTGACCATTTCACCTTGGCATCCGGTCAAATTATGGATTGCACATGGATGTGTCTCCTTGACATAGGGAGCAATCGAAACAAAGAAATCATCTTCTGGCAGTTCATATATACGTTCACTTCCATCGCTTTCTGTAACAATTAATTCATGTGAAGTAATGGAAACTGATTCACCAGGGACGTTCCCCGTGCTATAGTCTTTTACGAGTTTTTTTATGTTTGTATTCACTGTATTTGCTTCAAGATTATTAAAAGCTAAAAAAACAATCGCTGCTGCCACAAGTGCAGCTCCTAAAATAATTGCCTTTATCCTCATAATGCCTCCTCCTCATCTGTAAATGCAACCCATTACAAGTACAGTTAAAGAATAGCATAAAGAAGTGTCAAAGAATGTGAAGAATTTTGCACAAATATTCCGTTATGGCGTATCCTGAATAATTTTCCTGGCGATCGCTATAGTATATTCTGTTGCTTGTTCTGCACCAATAATCGTTGTCATAGACGTAGCTCCTTCAAGCAGCAAAGTAATTTGATTAGCTAAATCCAGATCATTTTCTTTCCCTTTTCTTTGCGCAAGTTCTTGAAAGTATTTCAACAGCTTAGCTTTGTGGCCACGCGCAATGTTTTCAATTTCATTATCTGTTCCAGCATAGTCTTCTATTGCTCTTAAGAACATATCACCTTTATGAGATTCTTCTTTTAGCCAATGACAATGAGCTTCAACAGCTAGTATAAAAGGAGAGTCTGTATCTTTTTCTATAAACATATCCAGATAAGACCAATACCTCTCCTCCCGCTGTTTTAGGACTGCTTCAACTAATTTATCCTTAGAAGGGAAATGATTATAAAGAGTCATTGTAGCCACATTTGCCTCATTTATAATTTGCTTCAGTCCTACCCCGCGGAAGCCATGTTTATAAAATAACCTTTCGGCAACATCAAGTAAGTTTTCTTTTTTTGAAGATCGGCTCATATATAAATCCCCTTTTATAAGAATAACACTATTTCTTAGACTATCAATTTAAGGGTTTGATCGTCAAACGTTTTTTTATCGATTCTATTATTGTTAACGGGTTGATAACTTATTCAAATTATGTTTAAAATAGAAAGGTCGTTCTATCTATTTTGTCAGAAAGGAGATTACTATGAAAAAAGTAACAGATGTATTTTGGATTTCATTAATTATTTGTGTGATCTTTGTCATTTGGGGCGGATTTGCTCCGGAAAATCTTGGAGCCGTTTCCTCAGGGATTCAATCATTTTTAACTGATAAGTTTGGCTGGTTATATATATTCTCAGTCGCTATTTTCCTCTTTTATTCTATTTATTTAATATTTAGCAAGTACGGTAAAATGAAATTAGGAAATCAAAATGACAAGCCTGAATACAATCGCTTAACGTGGTTTGCCATGTTATTTAGCGCTGGAATGGGGATTGGGATTATTTTTTGGGGTGTTGCAGAACCTCTTGCCCACTTCGCTTCAGCACCAGAATCAAATCCAGAAACGGTTGAGGCAGCAGCTAAAGCCTTAAGATATTCAACCTTCCATTGGGGTCTTCATACTTGGGCCATTTACACGATCATTGCTCTATCAATTGCTTACTTCAAATTTAGAAGAAAAGCTCCTGGAATGATCAGTGCTACATTTCAGCCTCTATTAGGAGAAAAGGTAAACGGCAGTCTTGGAAAAATAATTGATATCATCGCTGTATTTGCAACCATTTTCGGAGTGGCCACTTCGCTTGGTCTTGGAGCTTCGCAAATTGGCGGCGGCCTTGCCTTTATCTCGGATATTGAAAATACCATTTCAACAAAATTTATTATTATTATTGTCGTCACTCTATTATTTATGATTTCAGCTTGGTCAGGCATTAGCCGCGGTATTAAATATTTGAGCAACATTAATATGATCTTAGCGGCTGCGCTCCTTTTATTAACCATTATTATTGGACCAACAGCCTTTATTTTTGAAAGTATTTTTTCAACCACCTGGTCCTATATAAAGAATTTGCCAGCAGATACATTTAGAGTCGCTCCTGTAGACCCTGAGTTTAACCAATGGGTGAAGGATTGGACAATCTTTTATTGGGCTTGGTTTATCGCATGGTCTCCTTTTGTAGGAATGTTTATTGCAAGAATTTCGAAGGGCCGCACCATTCGCGAATTTGTTTCAGGTGTTCTTTTTGTACCGACGATCTTTTGCATTGTGTGGTTTGCCGTTTTTGGAGGAACTGGGTTATTTCAGGAAATAGAAGGCATTAATACAGGATTAACGGATTTAGCAACTGAGGAAGCGATGTTCGGCATGTTCTCTTCACTCCCTTTAGGGACACTGGCGACCATTTTAGCCTTATTTTTGATCGGAACATTCTTCATTACATCGGCCGATTCGGCTACCTTTGTTTTAGGCATGCAGAGTACCAATGGCAGTCTTAATCCGCCTAATGCAATCAAACTCAGCTGGGGTGTTATCCAAGCAGCAACCGCCTCTGTTCTTCTAGCTTCCGGAGGGCTTCAGGCATTACAGACAGCTTCTATTGTTTCAGCATTTCCATTCATATTTATTTTATTATTTATGATCATTTCCCTAACAAAAGCAATGAGGGAAGATTATCAAAAATATAAGTATTAAGTATGCGTTAGGCTCTCCATTTGGAGGGCTTTTTTTAATAGAATAGAAGACTATATATAATAGAAGAAACACATCTTCAGCAACAAAAAAAACGCACTATAAACAAATATAAATGAAAAATATCTGCTCATAGTGCGGATTGATCTTGAGGTGTGACACTTCTGGCTCAGCCTCACTATATCTCAAAAAAAAATTAGTGGGTAAAGCCAACCTTCAATGACCTTACCCACTAATCTAAGGATGGTTATATTGAGTTCTTAAGCAAGGGTACCGCCGTTTTACAGGTATTTATCAATATCTTCTGCAGCACGGTAAGCTAGAGCGCCTACTGTACCTGTTGGGTTGTACCCTGAGTTATGTGAAAACGCATTTGCAGGTAGTTGTTTAGTGCACTCGGTTCAGGGTTAGCACTTTCAGAAGTAGCAAGTACAGAAGGAGATCATCATGAACATGCTACTTCGTCCATTAATGCTGAAGAAGTTGTCAACACATCTTGTATTTCTTGTCATGGACAAACCTTAGAAGACGGAGCAGGTCATGCCTTAAATGATGTAGGTTCAAGACTCGATCAAGCTGCAATCGAAGATATTATCGTGAACGGTCAAAATGGAATGCCTGACGGACTGATCTCTCCAGAAGAGTCTGCTGCCGTAGCTGAGTGATTAGCTCAGAAAAAGTAATAGTAAAACACCTCGTAAAAAACTTGTTTTTACGAGGTGTTTTTATTTGCTGTCAATAGAGATCTCATACATAAAGCAATTACTCATTCCGTCATATTTTTAAGCGCATTGTAGGCATAATGGTTCCACCAAAGCAATAAAAATCCCAGTATTAAATACATAATTGTGTAATACAAAAAAGGGATCTCAATAACAAGCACACCAAATAGATACAGAGGCATGTCTACACCGAAAACGACAAGAGGCGCCAGTATAAGGTAGCGTATTTTTTGGATAAAAAAGACGGCTCCTGCAAATATAAATCCTTTTATCAAAGCCAAAATTGCGGCAATAAAAATAATCATCACGATAAGGATTATCAAAAAAACCAAATTGATAATACCGAATTCCCATTACTGACATAATGTACATAACCGTCGCTGCCCCACCCCAGCCTTGCATCCATAAGGATAAGAATTGGATTCCTCTCTTCCCGGACAGCAAAGCTTTCATCCAAATTTTACTGAGCAGGAAGAAAAGCAGGACTGCAATAAAGGTATGTACCTTCGTCCACCAATTCACATAATAAATTCCAAGGGATTCAAAAATCCACTCAACACCTACGAGGATAGCCGCAAACCCCACTAACCAGCGTAATCTTAATTGATACACTGCCGTTAATACTCCTAATACAGGAATAACAAATAAATTTGAAACAATGGCTCCTAAGATATGATCATAGTAGGGAATGTCCAGCACTTCTGGCTTATAGACATAGCAGTCTCCAATCACCATGACGAAAAGCTCTGCAACATAAACCATTCCCGAGTAACAAAGAAACAGCACAAAATATCCAAATTGACGCTGATGGAGAATGACTGTTATTAGAACCGACACACTAATTACGGTTAATACGAAATAAGGAACAATATTGGACATTACTCTTAATTCCTTTTTCAGTTAGCATAGCCATTGAACAATATTATATACACACAAAAGAAAACGAAGACTATTCAAGTAAAAAAGATTTAAAGTCTACACTTCCTGAACCGTTATATGTAAAATATAGTGCCTGTTTTCCATCATCAATATTGATTTTTGTACGAAAAAAGACATACTGTGAGCTCTGTTTGATTGGGATCCTGGCAGCTTCTTCTGCATACAATGAAGTCGAGATCAGCATCTCTCCCTCTCCGCTTGCTTTCACTCGAACCGAAATTTCCTTTAAACCCTCCATCATAAAATATTTAAACCCCGCAACCGCTCCATTCCTCATATTCGCAATATATTGAGTCGGGTTCTCATTTCTGTCCTTGCCGGTTTGTGTAAAGTATGGGTGGCCTGAAAACGTTATATGGCCAAAATAGGTGCCATAACGTCCTGCACCATTCCTGGACATTAGATGACAGGCAGTCCGTGCTTCATACTCTCCAAATCCATATAGTGGCCCATTATTTAAACCGCTGCTGGTCATTTCAACCTGAGGAATAACGCCATCTTCTCTAAGCGTGATGGGCTCTGCAAGTGCTTGTCTGGAGAAGTGGTGTCTGTTTGTCTGTCTATGATAAAACACATACCATTGCCCTTTCACACAGATAATGCTGCCATGATTATTGCCGATATAATTTAAAGCCTCTTCATCCCCGCTGCGGCCATTAAGGTATAAGTCACCATTACTGATAATGGTTCCTCCGAATATGAAGTCTCCTGTAGGATTTTTACTTGTCGCATAGCATAACTCATGTCCTTTAATGGAAGAATAAATAAAATAATAAGTGTCATTTATTTTTCGAATTGAGCTAGCTTCAAAGAACTCGTGCCCTTCAAATCCTGTTCCTGCCGCCTCGCCTGCTTTAGCAAAAATAAGCTTCGGTTCCTTTATGGCTGTCTTCATATCCTTTCCAAGCTCTATCACATATCCGCCTTTGTATGCTCGCTTTTTAAAACCCGTAACAAAACTCGGTAATCCTTTTTCAGGCGCAAAACCAGAATACAAATACACCCTTCCATCATCATCCACTAGTATTCCGGGGTCGAACAAAAAGGGATCCCCCTTTTGGCTGCACAAAAGTTCACCATTAGGCATTCTGACATGACCATAAAATTCAAATGCTCCATTTGGTGTACTGCACACAGCAACCCCCATAATACCGCTAAACCCGATCGTATAATACAAATAATATCTCCCGTCTGTTCCTTGTGTAATATCTGGAGCAAACATTTGATAGAGACCCAGCTTATTTTTAGGATCCTGTTTTTTCCTGTAAATAACCCCTTCATATCTCCATTTACTTAAATCGTCCACTGAGGCAGACCAGCAGACATAATCATTTAAGCAAAACATTTTCCCGTTGAATCGATCATGAGATCCATATACATATAATCGATCTCCAAAAACATATGGCTCGCCATCCGGTATGTATTCATAACTTGGCAAAAATGGGTTAACAGC
Source organism: Cytobacillus gottheilii (assembly GCF_900166665.1). GTDB lineage: Bacteria > Bacillota > Bacilli > Bacillales > Cytobacillaceae > Cytobacillus > Cytobacillus gottheilii_A. The sequence goes on from NZ_LT800494.1 coordinate 4,264,212, forward strand.
TTGAATTTCCATTCGTTCCCCCCTATAAAATGAACGTATTTCATGCTTTGTTAAACGCTTACACTCTTTCCTTTAGACTAACTCACCCTGAGAAGAATGGACATCAACTAATTGTTAGGGGGACTAAACTTTTCGTTGAGCTGTTGGAATGTTTGCATATCATATAAACGTTCATCTTTATTGTGTAAATGCCCTTGCTAAAAGAAAAAAACCGCCAAAGGGACGGTCTTTTTTCCACTCAAGATAATACTTTCTGAGCTTTTATCTTTTTCTTTCTTTCCTTCCATACATGCCGTAAGCCTTTAATGAAACGTCCATTCACCATCAGTAAGATGCCGTCTAGCATCTGCATGTTTACAATTCCTCCAGTTAGCCTGGCAATTCCTCTAAATGGCATATAATAAATGGACATCATAATAAGGTTGGCAGAGCTTCTCTTCCCCATTTTCCATAAAACCCAATGTGCGAACACTATGGAATGATAAATAAGCCGGCCCGTAAACCCTTTTGCATATTGACACTGCTCAATGGTATCCGTATACCCCAGCGGTTTCGTGCGGTCCCAAGCAGAAGCGGGCACTTTGCGGCCAAGCAGCATTTCAAATTCTTCTTTACTGACATGACGAGCATTACCAGTAAAATAGGAAGGCAGCTTTTCCTGATCATAGGGCGCCTCTGCACCTGTTCCTTCTATATAGATTGAACCCTGCAGGCGAATATCCACGCTTGAAGCACCAATCATAATATCATACTCGGCCTCTTCAATTTCCCACTGGTTTGTCAGAACATTAAAATATCGGAATGTTTTATCATCAAATGGAATGGCAACGGTCTTTGTTTCACCTGCATTAATAAAGATTTTGTCAAAGCCTTTCAATTCCTTTTTTGGTCTGAAAATCTGATTAGATTGGCAGCCTACATACAGCTGCACCACTTCCATGCCTGCCCGATCTCCCGTGTTCGTTAATTTAAACGTGACGCCATCTTTATCAACACGAATATTTGAATATTCAAATGTCGTATAACTAAGCCCAAATCCAAATGGAAAAAGAACATCTACACCTGCTGTGTCAAAATAACGATAACCAATATACATGCCTTCTCGATATTCTACACTGGCCTCATTACCTGGAAAGTTATGATACGACGGGGTATCTTCGTAACGCAGCGGATACGACTCCGCCAATTTTCCTGATGGATTGACATCTCCTGATAGTACTCTCAGGATCGCTCTTGCGCCAGCTTGTCCGCCTAAATATCCGTGTAATAAGCATTTTACTTTATCAATCCAAGGCATCTCAACAACAGAGCCGCAAGAAAGAATGGCAACAATATTTGGATTTACCTCATGCAAAGCATTTAATAATTCAATTTGATTATCTGGAAGCTTTATACTTTTGCGGTCGGAACCTTCTGCTTCTGCCGCTTCATCCAACCCGATGTATAGAAAAACAACATCAGCTTTTTCAGCAAGAGAGCATGCTTTGCTGATTAACTCCGCATTTTTCTTTCCATATCGCTCAAAGCCTCGTTCAAAGCCAATACTAACGATCCCAGATTCCTCAAAGCAGTCCATTGTATGATCAAGGATCGTTGGATTTACAAAAGAAGAGCCCCCGCCCTGGTAGCGCGCATCTTTTGCAAAGTCTCCAATAACAGCAACCTTTTTGCCGAACTTAAGCGGCAGCAATTTATCTTCGTTCTTTAACAAAATAATGGATTCTTCTGATACTTTTTGAGCTACCCGATGATGTTTCTCCACATCGAAATCGCTTTTATAGGGCTTCTCATAGATTTCACTTGCAGTAAAAATTAAGTCGAGCAGGCGATCAACATTTTCATCCAGTGTTTTTTCTTCCAGCTTCCCCGAATGGATAGCATCCACAATTTCCCGATTAGTCTGACCAGCCGAAGTTGGCATTTCCAACTCATTTCCGGCTAAGAGGCCTGCTATACGGTCATTGCTTCCTCCCCAGTCGGTCACGACAACACCTTTGTAACTCCATTCACCTCTAAGTATATCTTTCATTAAATGCTGGTTTTCATTTGTATATTCACCATTTAATCGGTTATAGGAAGACATAACGGTTTTCGTTTGTCCTTCCTTGACAGCAATTTCGAAAGCTGTTAAATAAATTTCTCTAAGCGTCCTCTCATCTACAACCGTATCAATGGACATTCTTCTTTCTTCCTGATTATTCGCTGCAAAGTGCTTTATACAGGCAGAGATGCCTTGAGATTGAATTCCTCTAACATAGCTTGCAGCCAGTTTTCCAGCATGATAGGGATCTTCACTGAAGTACTCAAAATTTCTTCCGCATAACGGATTCCGTTTCATATTAACACCAGGACCCAGCAGCACATGGACTTGTTGGGAAACAGCCTCTTCTCCAAGAAACTCGCCCACTTTTTCTCCCAGATTTACATTCCAGCTATTTGCCACAGTTGCAGCAGTTGGAAAGCAGGTTGCTGGAATTCCTGGATTTAGTCCTAATTGGTCTGCGGCTGCTTCTTGCCGTCTAATTCCATGTGGACCATCAGCAAGAAATAAGCTTTTAATTCCAAGGCGTTCAATATCCTGTGTCTGCCAAAAGTCTTTACCTGACATTAGAGATGCTTTTTCTTCAAGTGTCATTTGATCAATTAAAGCTTTATATTTCATTTCGATTCCTCATTTTGACAAATTCAGCAGTATCCCCCGAAGAAATACATCTGAAGCTTTTTATATTCTTCTCTCAGCTAATCCTCTAAAAATATTCTACTATAGGATCTATCTATTTTCTATATTTCTCGTTTCTGGAATGTGAAAAAATGGCATATATAATGAGGCAGAAACAATTTTAAGAATTTAATGTTATAGACTAATTTTCTAAAAGGACAATAAAAACCCGAACTATTAAACGATGAAACAGTTCGGGTTTATCTATGACTGAGACGTTCTGTCTCGCATTCAATCAAGTATAGTTTAGTTAAATCCCACAAGCTTTTGAGATATTTTATATGCTCCTACAGAGATTGTTCTTCCAGCTCGGCCCGGCAGATTAATTAACCGGCCCATTATGCCAAATTTCAGGCGATGGTATAATTGAAAGTCATTTGTTCTGATATATTTCCACAGTTCTCTTTTCTTGTGCAGGTTTTCAACTGTTCCGGAGCGAATTAATAAAATACTCGAAACCACTGTGACAATTTCTAAATGTCTAAGCATATATTGACGGAGATTTTCGTTCTCTATCCGATCAAGATGGGCTTGTTCGATCATTAGCTTATTGACTTTAATCTGCTGATCAATTCTTCTAATCATCGTCTTTTCCTGTACAGATTGATCTTCTCTTCCGATGAGATAACGGTAAAAATCCACATTAACATAATAGATTTTTTTTACGTATTTTAACGGGGTAAAGACATATAAATTATCCACATAAAATGTATGCCTTGGAAGTTCTATTGAGCAATCCCATAACATCTGTGTCCGATAAATAACAGAGTGCATTAAGATATACTGTCCCTTACGGAATTCCTTCACGTCTTCCCAAGAGAAAACTCTATTTTCCGGAAGGACATTATCATATTTCATTACTTTTTTATATCTAGTACCTTCTTTTTCATATACAAAGTTGCTGATTACCATGTCTAATAAATGCTCGTCATTGCTATGGTTTCGTAAAACCTCTAACACTTTCATATAAGCTCTAATATCTACCCAGTCATCACTGTCGACTACTTTAAAGTATTTTCCGGAAGCATGACGAATTCCTGCATTTACCGCTTCCCCGTGGCCACCATTTTCCTGATGAATCGCTTTAATAATCGTAGGATATCTTTTTTCATATTCATCCGCAATTTCTGCTGTCCGATCACTGGAGCCATCATTTACTATCAGTAACTCTACGTCTTCCCCTCCTGGCAATAGGGACTCTATGCAATAGTTCATATAATCTTGAGAATTATAGCATGGTATAACAACTGATAATAACTTCATACTCACACAACCTTTTCTATAACCTACTTTCAGGTTCTACTTTACTCATCCTTACGAAGAGATGTATTCTGTCTGGCAAACCGCTGCATCTTTCTTTTCAATACGGTCCGATAAAAAGGATAGCGGTGAGACACCCATGTGTTTAAGCAATTTAGTGTCTCACCTTTTATTACAGAAAGCCAGCAAAAAATAATGTTTTAGTGTCTTGAAACCGAATATATAAACTGTGTACCTACTAATATATTCTTATATTTATTTAACCTGCGCCTCAGGCTCTTGTTTAAAGATAACTTTAAAGATCGGGAAGAATACCCAGAAAGAAATAGCACTGTTAATAATCATTGTAATTACATCTGCTGCCGTTTCTCCAGCTCCGCCAAAGCCCCAAGTGTTCATTAATAGATCATAAATTGGTGCTTTATAGAATCCTTGTGCAGCAGCTGCACCGATCGTAATGATAATGTAAGCAACTACATACCAGAAAGCGGCCTTCCAGATATTACTGTTTGATTTAAATGTAATGCTTCTTTGGGCAAAAAAGTTAATGATTTGAGCAATGGCTATGGTAATTTGCACAGCCAGGAAATAGGCCAGGCCTCCGCCTCCGCCGGCAGCAAGTGCTCCTGCTGCATAATCAAACACATAATACGGGCTTCCATCAAAATTTTGGCCAATCTGCAGCACTTGGAAATTGGTGCTTACTAATGCTGTTTGGGCAAAAATACTCTTAAAAACTGGCATTAACACGAGTTGTAAGACGGTGATTCCATTGCTCAAAATAAAGAATACTAGAAATTGAGCAATATTCGGATGTTTTTCTTTATATCTGGCCCAAAATCCTTGCGGACCAGAAGCTAATTTCTTTTCACTATTCATTTTACATCTCCTTCTCTGCTTCAACTACTGGTATTTACTTCATTTCGCAATCTTTACAAACTTTTTTCGTTCTCTTAAAAAATGTCCGATCCCTTTAAAGAATTGGCCATTCACCATCATGAGTATACCGTCCAGCATTGGCATATTAATAATGCCTCCCGTCATACGCGCAATCCCTCTAAACGGCATATGATAAACAGACATCATGATCAGATTGGCTGTACTCCGTTTCCCTATTTTCTTAAGGAACCAATGAGCAAAAGTAATGGATTTATAAGCAAATCTGGCAATTGCACCTTTTGCGTACTGACATTGTGCAATCGTATCATTATAGCCAAGCGGTCTTGAGCGATCCCATTTAGCCGGCGGAACCTTTCGTCCAAGAAGCGCTTCAAATTCTTCTACATTTATTTTGTTTGCTTTGCCAGAATAATAGCTTGGTAATTTTGATTTTTCATAAGGTGCAGGTGCGTTGGTACCTTCAATATAAATCTGTTCTCTGAGACGGATATCTGCGCTCGATGCACCAATCAGAATGCTGTAATCCGCTTCTTCTATTTCCCAATTATCACTCTTTACATTGTAATAACGGAATGTTTTATCATCAAAAGGAATTGCAACGGCTTTTGTTTCACCTGGGTTTAAAAACACTTTTTTGAACCCTTTGAGCTCTTTGGCAGGTCTGAAAATCTCGCCTGATTGGCAGCCAACATACAGCTGTGCTATCTCCATTCCAGCAACAGAGCCTGTGTTAGTTAAATTGAAAGTAACACCTTCTTTATTCACTTGAATATCAGAATAATCAAAAGTAGTATAGCTTAGCCCATATCCGAAAGGAAAACGAACTTCAACGTTGGCAGTATCGTAATAACGATAGCCAATATACATAGCTTCACGGTACTCTACACTTACTTCCTTACCAGGGAACTGATAGAACGCTGGTGTATCTTCATAGCGAATAGGATAGGATTCAGCTAATTTTCCTGAAGGATTCACTTCGCCAGTAAGGATCTTAAGAACTGCTTTCGCTCCTGCCTGGCCATTGAGGTATCCATGCAATAAGCCCTTTACTTTATCAATCCAAGGCATTTCAACTGCTGCTCCACAAGACAAAACAGCTACAATATTTGGATTCACCTTATGAATAGCATGTAATAACTCAATTTGATTTTCTGGAATTTTCATATCGCTTCGATCTAGTCCCTCAGCTTCAGTAGCTTCATCCAGACCAATATATAAAAGAACCACATCTGCGTTCTTAGCAAGTGCACATGCCTTTTCTATTTTTTTCGAATTCTTTTTCCCATAACGCTCAAAACCAGGTTCATAGCCGATATTTTCTATTCTAGAATCTGCAAGAACTTCCAAAGTGTTTTCTAAGATGGTTGGATTAACAATAGAGGAACCAGCACCTTGATACCTTGCTTCTTCAGCAAATTGTCCAATCGTTGCTACTTTAACACCACTCTTAAGCGGAAGGATTTGATCTACATTTTTTAGAAGTACCATAGATTCCTCAGCCACTTCCTGAGCGACCTGGTGATGTTCCATAACGTCAAAGCTTTGTTTATAAGGTTTATTAAATACTTCCTCTGTTGTAAAGATTAAATGAAGAAGCCGATCAACCGCTTCATCTAGAAAATGTTCTTCGATTTTGCCATTTTTAATGGCATCAATGATTTCTTGATTTGTCTCACCAGCTGTTGTCGGCATTTCCAATTCATTTCCAGCCACAAGACCTGCAACACGATCATTGCTGCCGCCCCAATCTGTTACAACAACACCGTCAAAATCCCATTCATCACGCAGGATCTCTCGCATCAAGTGAATGTTTTCATTTGTATATTCACCATTGAGCATATTATAAGATGACATAACCGTCTTCGTTTGTCCTTCTTTGACAGCTATTTCAAATGCCGTTAAATAAATCTCTCTCAGCGTTCTTTCATCTACGATCGTATCAATAGACATCCGCCGTTCTTCTTGATTGTTCACTGCGAAGTGTTTCACGCACGCAGAAATACCGTGAGATTGAATCCCTTTTATATAACTTGCAGCCATTTTCCCTGTATGGTACGGGTCTTCACTGAAGTACTCAAAGTTTCTGCCGCATAATGGGTCTCTTTTCATGTTGATCCCAGGTCCAAGCAGAACATTTACTTTTTGAGCAACAGCTTCTTCACCTAAATATTCACCAATCTTTTCTCCCAGTTCCACATTCCAGCTATTTGCTACCGTAGCGGCTGTTGGGAAACAGGTTGCTGGAGTACTCTCATTAAGACCAAGATGGTCAGCAGCAGCCATTTGCTTCCGAATGCCATGCGGTCCATCTGCCAAAAAGATGTTGTTTATACCAAATCTCTCTATATCCTGTGTTTGCCAAAAATCTTTCCCGGACATCAATGAAGCTTTTTCTTCTATCGTCATTTTTTCTATGATGTCGCTATATCTTAATGACTTTATTTTCGTTTCATCTAGTTTTTTCATTGGTCAGTCCTCTTTTTGTGGATTAAGCGGTACCCCCACAATAGGAGTACCGCTGATATTTTTTGCTTTATATTAAGCTAAGGTTGTATCTTCTGCTTGCTGCTGATCTCTATTTCTTGAACTGCGGAATACAAAGTAGAATCCTAAGATAATTCCTAGAGCAACTAGTGCATCAACTACAATTGTAATGATGACCCATTGAGGAGTATCAGAACTCATTCCATTGTCAATGGCTCCACTATTTGCAACAGCATACATGGCATTTTTAGCAGCATCTCTCATTGCCCATAGAGTATCATTGCTGTCCGTATTAATCTGCGGTACACCATATGGCGCTACACCAGTAAGCATAATATCGTTACCAGCACGCACAGCAAGGTCAGCATTCATATACGGATATGCATCCTGGATAAAGAAGTCTGTATTAACCAAACCTCTAAAGCCCCACTCATTTCGCAATACTTCCGTAAGCAAGCTTTCATCCGCACCTGCCCACACATCACCAATGCTATTGAAAGAAGACATCATTCCTAAAGCTCCGCCCTCTTTAACGGCGATTTCAAAAGGCTTTAAGTAAATTTCACGAATTGCCTGCTCATCGCCCCATGTTAGAACGCCAAGCGTACGGTTGTCTTCCTGGTCATTTAAGGCAAAGTGCTTTAAGTAAACAATTCCGCCCTTACTTTGGTAACCTGCTACTGTAGCAGCCGCGAACTTACCGGATAGATAAGGATCTTCAGAATAATACTCAAAGTTTCTGCCAGCGAATGCTGTACGGTGAATATTCATCGCCGGTGCATACCAGCCAGTCACACCATAAGCAGCCGCTTCTTCACCAATCGCTTCTCCCATTGCTGTAGAAAGCTCAATATTCCAAGTAGATGCAAGCATTACTTCTGCAGGGAATGGAATCCCAGACAATGGTGAACCAGAGATGAAGTTGCTGATTCCTGCAGGACCATCATAGTCAACTGTTGCAGGCTTGCCAACAGATGCGATTTCTGAAGTTTTATAACCTCCAAGTGTTACAATTGTTACTAAATCATCAACTGTTAATTGATCAAGTAATGGCTCCCAGCTTTCATCATCAAAAGCGACATCCTTATAATCTTCAAGCTTTAAGCCATTATCAGCGCCAGTTGTCGGTGCTGAATCCTGCGTATCAGCTGGTATGTCATAACGCTTGCTGTTAACCATATCGACAAAGTCTTGGTCTACTAAAGTACCTTCTACTTCTTTCGTTGAACCATCTTCATTTGTAACAGTGAACGTTTCGTTTTGGTCAATTTCATCCATGTTAGCGAAACCGTCAGCTCTGGATAGATAGGTTTCAATGCTGCCCTCACCTGTTACTTCTTCATCAAATTGGTTTACCGCTACTTGCTCGTCTGTTGAACGTCCAGAATCATAAACAATTTCAGTGAGTGTTTGCGAACCTACATCAGCGATCTTCTCATGAGAGTTTCTCATCAGGCTAAGGCTGTATTCGCCTGCTTCAAGAACATATGCACCGTTGTCACTGAAAATTTTATTATGGTCGTAAGCTGCCATATCTTCCACTTTGAATGACAATGTTACGGTTTCAGAAGCACCCGGTTCAAGAACACCCGTTTTTCCAAATGCAGCTAGATTAATAGAGGATTTTTCAATTTCCCCAGTATAAGGCGGAGTGTAATAAAGCTGAACAACTTCTTTACCTGCTGCATCTCCTGTGTTAGTTACTTCTACATCAACAGAAATATCTGTATCATTCCATGTTAAACTGTCAGCCACTACTTCTTGTTCAAAAGTTGTATAGCTTAAACCGTGCCCAAATGGATAGAGGATTTTTTCATCGTAATTGATTACCCCTTCTTCAGCAGCAGTTTCATAATAACGGTATCCAACATATACACCTTCAGTTAAATCAACATACTTTAATGGAACACCTTTTGAATCGACAGCTGTTGAATAAGTTCCATCGGAATTTTCAAGAACGTAATCAAAATCACCAAAGTTTACAGCTGCTGGTGCATCAAGAACGTCTTTTGCATAAATATCAACTGTTTTACCAGATGGGTTTAAGTCACCAGCAAGTACTTTACCTAGTGAACCAAATCCACTTTGCCCCGGTCCAGCAATATTGACAACACCATTAATTTGATCATAGTCATTGATCCAATCCAGTTCAAAAGTGTTCGCACTGTTTACAACGACAATAATATTGTCAAAATTCTCTGTAACAGCATCAAGCATGCCAAGTTCTCTGTTTGTCAGTTCTAAATAATGCTTATCTGGATCTTGGTCATCTTCAAAGCCAAATTTTTGTCCTGTTGGACCTTGAGGACTGCCATCTTCTTTATACGTATCTTCTCCATACAAGCTTTTCGGCAGATCCGCACCTTCTCCTCCAGAACGAGCGATGAAGAGTACAGCCGTATCCGAGAATTCCTTCGCTTGAGAAATTAACTCATCTGTATAAAAATCTTCAGGTTCAGGCTCTGGAATGGTGAAGTCCTGACCTTCAATTCCAATAACTGGTCTTTTTAGATCTGTTGCAGCGTAAGCATTATATAATTCTTCATTAATCTCAATTCCTGCTGCTTCAAATCCTGCTTTAGGTGTGATAGCTGTTGAGGCATCTGTTCCCCCTGACCCAGCACCACCATAAATTGGGTTTGTGAAACTCCAGCCGAAAACGTTTACTTTCGTTCCCTCAGCTAGTGGTAAAGCGTTCTCTTCATTCTGTAAAAGAATGATTCCTTCATCTGCAATCTTTTCGGCTACTTCAGTTGATTTTTCACGAGCTGCAACTGCTTCGCTGCTTGTCGTATCAATTTCTGTAAAATAAGCCGTAATGACATCTGAATAGTAAGATAGTGCAATGTTTGCCCCAAGAGCGATTACTAAGAGCAAACTCAGAATTGAGCTCCAGACAATGCGGAACTTTTTCTTACTCATTTTCTTCTTAGCCATTCTGTTTGACCCCCGCTTTATATAAATTTAGTAAATTAGAAAATTGTTTGACTATATCTTTATTCATCAAACAATTCCTGCCGAAATTGTAAAGCGCTATCATTTCAGTCCGGTTTTTTGAAACCGTTTTAATGATTGCACCTTAAGCTTAACTTATAATAATAGTACCGACTATAAACGAAAAGTTAGGGGGGTGTAACTTTTCGTTTGGCATCGTCTTTTTTTTTAGAAGAGGTGCCATTAATAGGCCAGATCTGACAGAATGTCACCATTGTGCTGGATTTCCATTAAAGAAGAGTTTTACTTCAAATGGATCAGGTTACGGTCCGGGGCGGCTTCCTATCAAACTTTTTCACTAATCTATCAGACTCGCTTGCTTTCCTATTAAAGTTTTTCTTTTTCCTATCAAATTATTTCAGTTACCTATCAAGATTTTGATTTTTCCTATCAAACCGCTCTTTCAGTTTTATAACTCTCTGATCAGCGGCTGCCCCCTTGCAAAAAACGCAAAATAAAAAGTCGATTTAACGCGCATTCTAGCACCTTAAATCGACTTATATCTCGGATTGATCTTTTATATAGCTTTTAAATAACATAATGGCTTTGGACTGGATTCCTCTTTTGCGTGAAACCAAATAAATATTTTGCGGAATTTTTTCTTTAAGCCTGATAATCTTTAAGTTATTTTCCTGTAAGGCTGCTTCAACAAAGTCTACAGAAATTGCAACAAAGCCATTTATTTCACACAATCGATGAGCTGTTAATATACTGCCGAATTCATGAACAACATTTGGGGTAAAACCTTTATCCAGACATTTATCAACAAACGCATGTTCCCTTCCTTTTGTAACAGACTTCACCACTAACGGCTCATCTTTCAGATCTTCAATAGAAACTATGTGTTTATTTGCTAAATGATGACTTGCCGAAACGACCGCAACAGCTTCTCCTAATCTGATCAATTCATGTTCACAGTTTTCAATATCTTCGTAGTCAGTCACCAAAGCGAGATCAACATCCTCTTGAAACATCTGATTGAGGATCGAGTCATCAGGCAATTCGGTTATTTTCACTTGAATATCAGGATAGCTTCTGGAAAATTCATATAATATCTCTACCGGCAGTACAGCAGTAGAAGAGTAGGTAACGACTGCATTCAGTGTTCCTTTTCTGCCGCTAAGAATACTGATTTCTTTTTTCAAATCCTCCATCAGATAAACAATATGCTGGCTTCTTGCGAAAAGCAGTTCACCTGCTTCTGTTGCAATCATTCCCCGAGGCCCCCGGTCAAACAGCTCGGCCTCTAGTTCTAATTCAAGCTGCTTAATGGTTTTACTTAGACCCTGTGGGGTAATAAATAATTCTTTAGCTGCCGAATTAATACTCTTCATCTGATATACCTTGTTAAAGTGTTGCAGTGCCTCAATATTCATAATTTCACCTTTTGTCACATTGTAGGTTTAAGTATAGCATTCTAATAGAATAGCTTGCAATTGCCTCTAGCAATTGACAAGGGTTTGTGACATTTTCATCCTATATAATTCCATATCGCTATTTTTAATACGTTTTCAATTTACTTCTCCCATTTTATACTATTATAAATTTAGGTTAAAATAATGGCAGTGATAAATTGTGAATAAGGAGATTTTCAGATGTACGATTATTTAATTGTAGGGGCTGGTTTATTTGGTTCTGTATTTGCTTATGAAGCCCATAAAAGAGGAAAGAAATGTCTAGTTGTTGATAAACGCAATCATATCGGCGGTAATGTGTATACAGAAAAGATGGAAGATATTCATGTTCATACATATGGAGCCCATATTTTTCATACTAACAACCAAAAGATTTGGGACTATATAAATGAGTTTGCTGAGTTTAATCGCTATACGAACTCTCCAATCGCAAATTACAAAGGCGAAATTTATAACCTCCCCTTTAATATGAACACCTTTAATAAATTATGGGGTGTTGTGACACCACAAGAGGCTAAAGCTAAAATCGAAGAGCAAAAGAATGCTGCTGGTGTCACCGATCCAAAAAATTTAGAAGAACAAGCTATCTCCCTGGTGGGAACTGATATTTATGAAAAATTAATTAAAGGCTACACAGAAAAACAATGGGGAAGACCAGCTTCAGAATTGCCGGCTTTTATTATCAAACGCCTGCCAGTTCGATTTACGTATGACAATAATTATTTTAATGATCGCTATCAGGGAATCCCCATTGGCGGCTACACAGGAATTATTGAAAAAATGCTTCAAAATATTGAGGTCAGATTAAATGTTGACTTTTTTGAAAAACGTGAAGAATTAAAAGGACTAGCGAAGAAGGTTGTTTATACAGGCATGATTGATCAGTATTATGATTACAAATATGGAATCCTGGAATATCGAAGCCTGCATTTTGAGACAAAGGTTATGAAGGACACAGATAACTACCAGGGAAATGCAGTTGTAAACTATACAGATCAAGAGACCCCATATACAAGAATCATTGAACATAAGCATTTTGAATTTGGCACAGGAGATAAAACGGTCATTACTGAAGAGTATCCATCAGAGTGGAAACCTGGTGACGAACCATATTATCCGATCAACGATGACAAAAACAATGAAGTCTACAGAAAATATAAAGAGCTCGCAGACAATGAGGCAAATGTGATCTTCGGAGGCAGGTTAGCCACATATAAATATTATGATATGCATCAAATCATAGGAGCAGCTTTGGTAACGGTTGAGAAAGAGTTTGGATCATAAGTGTGCATGAGAGGGACAGGTCATAAAATCTGTCCCTCTTTCGTCAAAAAAAAATGCCAACCAATTGTAGTATTAGCTACAGTTGATTAGACATCTTTGATTCCAAACAAATCATTCAGTTCTTTTCTATTTAATACAAAATCCTCTAATGTATAGCCATATAAGACATTCAAAAAAGCTTGCAATGCCTCATGCAGAGCATTTTTCAATTTACAGGATGGCGAGATTGAGCAATATCCTTCTCCCTGTTTAAAGCAGCCAACAATATGAAAATCATCTTCTGTTTCATAGACTACTTTTCCAATATTTATATCTTTTGGCTTTTCAGCAAGGCGGATGCCACCATTTCGGCCTCTGATTGTCTCCACATATCCCAGCTGGCCCAAGTGATGAATAATCTTCATCAGATGGTTCTTGGAGATATCATAAGAATCTGCTATTTCCTGAATCGTGCTTAAATCATCAGGCTTCTTCAGAGCTAAAAATATTAAAACTCGAAGAGAATAATCCGTATAGGTTGTTAGCCTCATTCTAGTTAAAGCTCCTTAATCAGTTTGCTAGTATTATATCTAGAAATCTCGCCGATTGGCAAGCCTTCAGACGGTTATCTTTGCTTAGCAGCACTTTATAGTACCTCCTTCTTCACATGTTAAATGTGACAACTTTTCAAAAGATGTATATTTTATATATCTTTTATTGTCACCGTTGGTATATTATAAACATGCATAAATAATACATGTTTATATTTCGAAGGGATGATATGATGTTAAGTCAAGAAACCATTAAAATTATACAAAGCACAGTTCCTGTCCTCGAACAATATGGAAAACAGATTACTACACGTTTTTATAGCCAGCTGTTCTCCAATCACCCTGAACTGCTGAATATTTTTAATCATGCCAACCAAAGAGAAGGCCGTCAGCAGGCAGCTCTAGCAAATGCAGTGTACGCTGCCGCTGCAAATATTGATCAATTAGAAACAATTCTTCCTGTCGTAAAACAAATCGGTCAAAAACATAGAGCACTAGGTGTATTGCCTGAGCATTACCCTATTGTAGGCGAACATTTATTAGCTGCCATCAAAGATGTATTAGGAGATGCAGCAACTGACGAAATGATCAATGCATGGGCAGAAGCCTATGGTATTATTGCAGATGCTTTTATTGGCATTGAAAAAGAAATGTACAAAGAAGCTAAAGAGCAGCCAGGCGGCTGGGAAGGGTTTAGAAACTTCATTGTGGAGCGTAAAGTAAAAGAAAGTGCTGTCATCACTTCGTTTTATTTAAAGCCTGAGGATGGATTGGACATTGCTTCTTACCGTGCTGGTCAGTATCTTACTGTAAGAGTTCAGCCTGACGGAGATACATATACCCATATCCGTCACTATAGTTTATCCGCCGAACCAAACAAAGATTATTATAGAATAAGTGTGAAGCATGAAGAACAAGGTGTGGTATCTTCTTATCTTCATGAAGATGTTCAGGAAGGAGATATAGTGGAAGTTAATGCTCCTGCTGGCGATTTTGTTTTAGAACAAAACGAGCTACCTGCCATTTTAATCAGCGGCGGTGTCGGATTGACGCCGATGGTCAGTATGCTTCACACCATTATAAAAGCACAGCCTAACAAAGAGGTTACGTTTATCCATGGTGCTTTGAACAGTGATGTCCATGCTTTTAAAAACGAAGTTATAGAGGCTGCAAGGAAATCAGAGCATGTAAAAAGTTTTGTTGCTTATTCCAGCCCAACTGAAAAGGATCGGGAAAATAATAATTATGACAAAGAAGGTTTCATAGATTTAGAATGGCTTAAGTCAATAGCTGGAACTCCTCAGGCAGACTTTTACTTCTGCGGACCTGTTCCCTTTATGAAAAAGATCTATTCCGCTCTTAAGGAATGGGGTGTAGCGTCCGAGCATATCCATTTTGAATTCTTTGGACCTGCTGGTGAGATCGAGTAAGGTGCTCTATTAAGAACTAATACCCTATAATAAGAGACTGGGACATAAGTATTTAACACTCTCATAGGACCGAATAGTTAGGAAGTCATCTTTCTAACCATTCGGTTTTTATGATTATAAAAGATATTATATTAACTTGAGTGAAATGGAGCGGAGGACCCTCGACTCCTGTGGGTAATAGAGGAAAGGGTGAGACCCCGCAGAAGCTTGCTTCTAGGAGGCTCAGCTTCCTCCCCACGGAAAGCGAGTGTCTGCAGCGCAGGTGCAACGGACTTGTGTAAACACGCATACCATGACAATGTACATTTGTGTTTAAGAAATAGTATTTTCGTTTTGTCTCAGCCTCTATAATTCCTCAGACGAATTAAAAATTTTCCCATTTGAGCTGGAAATATCTCTATACAATAAACTATTTTTTCTCTTTCTAGCGTATCTCTTCCATCACCAGCTTGACCACTTTTATGAAACCTATCGTTTGAATTTGGTACGGATGAATATCCCCCTAAGTCAACTGAGCCCCAAGTGGTAAAACAAATTAGGTTGACCATCTAGATCTTATTTTTAAAAGCTGCCTGTATAATTGTTCTTTCCATCTCTTTTTATCTGATACATGGCGTGATCTGCTTTATTGATTAATGTGACTACATCGGTTCCATCGTCCGGAAACATACTGATGCCGATACTCCCTGTCACTTGAAATATATGGCCATTAAGGAGAACAGGCTTTTGGAGTGCATTCAGAATTCGCCTTGCCTCTTCCTTTACTGCAAATTCATCGTCTATATGTTCTAAAATAACGATGAACTCGTCTCCTCCATATCGGCAAACGAACGGGATTTCTCCGGCGCATTTTTTTATTTGTTCTGCTGTACTGATTAAAATGCGGTCTCCTGTTTCATGACCAAACCGATCATTAATGTCTTTAAAGTTATCTAAGTCTATAAATAATACAGCTGCTTTTAGGTTTTCGAACATTATTTCCGATATTTTTTTATAGAGAGAATGCCTGTTAGGCAATTTCGTTAATGCGTCATAATACGCTTGGTATTCAATCACTCTTTCCAGTTCTTTTCTTTCCGTTATATCATGAGCAATTGTAGAAAGGAATTCCACAGAACCATTTTCAGATTTATGTGCCACAATCATTTGCGAAACGGGTACTTCTTTTCCATCACTTTTAAGGATCGAGGTTTCCCCTTTCCAATGGCCATTCGCGATGGCAGTTGGAATTCCATAATGTTCAATCGTCTCATTCACCCATCTTTGTTTCGCTGTTTGACTGCCAGTTTGCTCTTCACTGATTCCCAGCATTTTGCGTGCAGACGGGTTGAAATATAGACTATTTCCCTCTGTATCTAATGTTGCTATAAAGTCCGGGGAGGCTTCAATAATCTCTAAAAGCTGCTGCTGTCTGCGCTCATTTTGCTTCCTTAGTGTAATATCCCGATCCATTCCTCTATAGCCTATACAATTCCCATCATCGTCAATGATAGGGGAGCCGCTAGTTTCTAGTATCACTTCATGTCCATCGCGATGCAGATTAATATTCTCTAAGCTTTTAATAGGAAGCTTATTTACCACATGATATTCAAATATAGAACCAATCCGTAGCGCTTCTCCCGGCTCCATTAAGTCAAATGGTGTTTTGCCGATGACCTCACAAGGCTCATATCCTAATATATCTTTTACCCTTGGACTTGCATACGTATAGATGCCTTTTTCATCTACTTCCCAAATCCAATCACTAACATGCTCTACTAATACACGATATCGTTCTTCGTCAGTCCATAAATGCGCCTTCTCATTAGGTCGATTTTCCATTGTGCACCATCCTATAGTGTTAAACCAATAGAATTATTATAGCAGATATTAGGAGAAATATATGAACTGGGCAGTTACAATTTTGACAACCTTTGCTGCTGACATTTTCATATTATATTTAGACTTCTCTGCTAGAGACAAAGCAGAATATGAAAAACTCCATGCTTAACGCTCACTTGGGAGTTAATGAAACTCCTTTTTAATATAGTCTACAAACGGATCCAGTCCCGCTCGGCTGAACCTCGTCTTTTTCCTGACTACATATAAGTCTCTTTTAAGCTGGAAATCTTTTATCTTCACTTCTCTTAATAAGCTGTATTTTAATTCTTTTGCAATCGTTAATTTTGGCAATATACTGATCCCCAGTCCCGCTTCAACTGAGCTTTTAATCGCTTGAACACTGCCCAGTTCAATTGCAGATTGGATATTCATTAATACACCTCGTTCATGAAGAGAATGCTCCACTAAGCCCCTAGTGCCCGAGACCGCTTCCCGCCAGATCATCATTTCCTCTGTTAATTCTTCTATATGGATTTCAGTCCTGTTTTTCCAGCGATGATCGTAGGAAGTAACTAAGACTAAATCATCCTCTGAAAATTTTTCAATCAGCAGTTCCTGATCTTTTTTATCTTTTTCCAACAAGCCTTCTACTAAAGCGACATCGATCTCATTCAATTTCAGTTTCGTTAACATATCGGGTGTATTGCTCAATGCTAAATGAAACTTGATATTCTCCTGTTTATGCAAATAACGTTTCAGCAATTCAGGAAGAATATATTCTCCTATTGTTAAGCTGGCCCCTACGTTGAGCTTAATATCCTGACCTTCCAGCAAGTACTGGATGGCGTCCTTCGATTTTTGATAATGCAAAATCATTTCTTTTGCATATGGGTATAAACCCTTTCCAGCCTCGGAAAGAATTAATTTATTTTCAGAGCGATCAAATAAAGCAGCACCATATACATTTTCAAGCTGGCGAATTTGTTTCGTAACAGCCGGCTGCGATACAAACCCTTTTTTAGCAGCTTGTGTAATACTGCCTTCTTCCACTACAGCACAGAACATTTTAAGATTATCAATGTTCAAATCTGAACCTCCTACACGTTCAAAAATCTTGTTGGTTTTATTATAACATCGGGATTACGTTATTTTATTGTACTTGCTGTGGTATTCATGTATAACTTCTCGTTATACCTCATTCAATAATGGAATTTTTTTAATCAATGAAAGTTTGCTATCCTAATTTACATGAACGTTTTACGAACATAAGAACTGCATAGGGGCTGAAGAGGATGTTAATGTTTATTTTATATTTTGCCATTGGGTTAATTGCAACTACACTTGGTGCAGTTGCTGGCCTGGGTGGCGGAGTGATTATCAAGCCCATGCTGGACCTATTCGGCGACTTCGACCTTCCAACAATAGGTGTTTTATCGGCCGCTACCGTATTATCAATGGCTGCTGTTTCATTGATTAAACTGAGAGGTAAGGAAGTGAAAATTGATAAAGGTACGAGCTCGATCCTGGCAGCAGGGTCCATTTTAGGAGGGCTTGCAGGCAAAGCCATTTTTAACGTCATTGCGATCTCTCTAAACGTTCCAACTATTACTGCAATTATTCAATCTTCTTTATTAGCCATTTTACTATCACTAATCCTTATTTATTTTAAAAAGAAGCATAGCTTAAAATCGTACCTGCTAAAAAATAAAACCATTATTTTTCTAGTCGGCGGTTCTCTTGGCTTTCTCTCAGCCTTTCTGGGAATTGGCGGAGGACCACTAAATGTGGCAATCTTATGCCTCCTGTTCTCCATGAGCACAAAGAATGCCGGAGTTAATTCTATTTTTATCATTTTCTTCTCGCAGCTGTCAGCTTTATTGCTAATTGCCTTTTCTGGCGGCTTCGGTGACTACAACCTATCCATGCTTTTCGTCATGATTCCAGGCGGTATATTAGGAGGCTGGATCGGCTCTAATATCGTCACCAAAATAACAGATAGCCAAGTAGAAAAGATATTTAATTTCGCTATTCTTCTTATTATATTTATTAACTTGTATAACATTGTGAAGGCTGCGTTTATGTAGTGGGTGGCTGTAGCGGATGTATACTTTAAAAAAAGACCTTTAAACGGTGTCGATTGATAAGAATAAGAATTGCCAACTCACTCGTATTAATTATAGCAAAACTAGATGATCTCTAAGACCTTCAGTATCAGTAACGAACCATATTACTATGATACTGCGGCACTTTTTACAATCTTTTTGGCCACAATTGTTCAGGTTTTAATGATATTAAACCCTTCATTTCATTACTGGTGTGATAGATCTTCTAGACAGAAAAACACTCCCCCTAAGATTGTCAGACTTAACCTCTATCTGCCTAGCTTATGGGAAGCGTTTCATCTCTAATAAACAAACTCCTCTAAATCAGAACTTTATTGAATATCATTCTTCTTTGGATCTAGCCGCTCAGAAACAACTTTATTGTATTTAAATAGCATAGTGCTTATCATGGCCAATCCCCCTCCAGCCAAAATTGAAAATATTGGCATGATAAAGAATCGGTATCTGGTTTGAATTTCAATTAAGAGATGTGACATGACATACCCTAAGATCACTACCAATAAAAATATGAGAGGAGTGCTTAGCTTTTTTCTAAATAAGAATAAGAAAATAAAAGCAAAGACCAGCATAATAAAATAGGTTGCACGTTCTATTGCTTTTAATTGCTGGAAAACAAATGGCCTATCTATGGAGCTCATACTCCAATTAATGGACGCATCACCATGCCCCCACATAATTTTAAATTTCCTATACAATAAATTAGCAACTTGCTCTTTATCTGCTATTCTTTCTAGAATGAGTTCTTTTTCAACCTTATCACGTTCATCACCTAGTGAAAATTGTGACATAAAAGAAGCATCTTCTGCAGAATAACCTCCATTTGTCTCCTGATTGACTCCGATAAGAAACTTCCAGTACGGCGCTCTGTTAGATAAGGGATATTCTGTTACTCCTGCAGCAATGAATGCATAGCTTGCAATATTCATGACGAGGAAATAGGCAATGAATATTCCAAAAAGGGTTCCTAACGATCGGAGTCTTCTTTCCTTTGTCTCCAGAATAACCCTGTAAACTATATAATATAGAAAAATAGCGATGAGAATTAAACTTCCCAGAGGCCTTATGATATTGCCTAATCCAATAAATAACCCTATGAGTAATCCTATCTTTATCGTTGGATTTTTAGTTTTGACAATTAGGTAAAATCCAAGCAGATAAAATAGTGTGGAAAGATGATCATTCGTAAGTACAGAGGTCATAACGATACTAGAGGCATAAGACGCATAGAAGATCGCTGCTATCCTGCCTGCTGTTTCATTTATAACTTCTTTCCCAATTAAATAAATTAATACAGTAATGCCAATAGAATAAAAAACACTTATAAACTTTAGAACAAATACACTCTCTCCAAAAACTGCAATAACTAGTGCTTGGTACATCGTAAAGCCAATCTGATAAACCCAGCTCCTAAAATACAGCTGTTCAGAGAAATTAAAATTGCCATTAGCTGCATCTACCGCGGCTGTATATAATATATAAAAATCTGATTCAATACGCGTATTAAAATTCAAAATCCAAATTAGTCGAACAGTAAATGCAAATAAGATTAGAAAGATTAAAAACATTTTATTCGACAATAAACGATTAATAAAAAGTATATAAACACCTAAAGCTGCAACTATTCCGCTAATCCAGGCTAAAAAATGAAGGAAATCGTTTGTATATATATAAGTTTCTATCCCATTTATAAATGAGTAAAATGCAGCTGCCACAAAGAAAATTAAACAGAGTACTAAAATGATCTTTGTAGAAAGAAAGTCGAGCCAATTGCTCAAGGTATTCATATATAAATTCTCCTTATTCTTCACTTATTTCGAAAGGTAAGATACTTGCTAGTGACATAATTTATTACAATAACTACCACATTCGCAGTAATTTTAGCCACAATATCATTCGTCATGAAAATGTCAATCAGCAGGAACATAATTAACAGATCTACTGCTAATGAAAGAACTCTAAAAAAAACAAAATTGCCTAATTCCTTCATAGTTCGGTTAATTGACAGATCTTTGCTATTAAACACAAACAATTTATTTGTGAAAAACGCAAAGATAATAGAAATGATCCAGGCAACTGTGGTAGCAGCTTTATAATCAATGTGGAATATATGTACTAATAAAGCGTAAACTAATATATTTACTGCAGTAGTTAGTATCCCAAAAAATAGATAATTAATGGTTGCTCGATTAAGCATGATTCTTAACCGAATTTCTTACTTTTTCATCATTGTAGATATTCACATAGTACAATGGTCGATTTTTTGTTTCATTAAATATTCGACCTAAGTATTCACCAATAATGCCTAGAGATAAAAGCTGAATACCACCCAAGAATAAAATAACGGTCATAAGAGAAGGGTAACCCATTACAGGCTCATCCCAGATCAATGTCTTTATAATTACCCATGCCATATATAGAAATGCAAAGAAGGAGATTCCAAACCCAAAGAAAGCGGATATTCTTAAAGGAGTAGTTGTAAACGAAGTCAACCCTTCAATCGCAAGATCAAAAAGTTTAAAATAATTCCACTTAGATTCACCAGCTGCACGCGGATCTCTATCAAATAAGATTTCTTTCTTATTATATCCGATCCAACTAAACATTCCTTTCGTATAACGCTGTGATTCTCGCATTTCTTTTAACGCATCGACGCACCTTCGATCTAGAAGACGAAAATCACCCGTATTTTCTTGAATAGGAATTCTAGTTAACTTCTGCAACAAAGAATAAAACTTGCTAGCTGTCCATTTTTTCAGCCAAGTTTCACCCGCTCTGTTTCGTCTCTTCGCGAACACATCATCGTATCCTTGCTCCCAATAATGAATCATTTCAGGAATTAGCTCAGGAGGATCCTGCAAATCTGCATCTATAATGATGACTGCATCTCCAGTAGCATAATCAAACCCTGCAATCATTGCTATCTCCTTACCAAAATTCCGAGATAAGTCTACATAAGACACACGTTGATCCTGCTTCCTTAACCTCTGTAAAATGTGAATGGTATTATCTTTACTGCCGTCATTAATAAACAGAAATTCAAAAGAGTATTTTTTTATACTATCTGCAACAGTCGATATCCTTTTATATAACTGGTTTAGAACATCTTCTTCGTTATAAGCAGGGATTAGAATGGTCATTTTTTTCAAATTAAAAACTCCTTTCCTGATAAAAATTTACAATTAATTCTATATATTGTCAATTACGATCCTTTAAGCAGTTGATTCTCCCGATTATAGTTATTAGCCCACTGATTATAAGTTATTAATTAATTTGCTATTTCCTTTATTGGCTTATTTATACTTAGTTATGCATTGGGCATCGTGTTAATATTATGTACTAATTTTTCATTTTGGAGGCCAGTCTCAATTCCTAAAAATTCGATTTTACTTTTGCGAAATAGAACCTCTGCTTTCTGCATATACAACCTTGTTCCATTTCCTCAAAATATACTATTTTAAACTTGCTTTTCTTATTTTTTTATGATAGATAAATTTGAACTACTCCTGACAAATCCAAACTATATACCAGGAACCATGCCCACATTTTCTGTTTTTGGGACTGCTCTAGTATAAATAGTGTTTTTTAGATACCTTCGATTCACCGTCAATAAATACAGAACACCCATTCATCCTTTTAGCCAGCATAGAAATACCTTTTAAAAATGCGTTTTGATCAATATCAATGTGATCAATATCACAGACAAACATCCTCCTTTCACTTAACATTTTTTATAAACTTGACTGTTATAAAGGAGAAAAAAATTGATGGCTTATGGAGGAACTGCGACACTCAAGCCTGCATTAACATCCGTCATGTGGAAAACCGTTTCTGAAGCATGCAATTTAGCATGTGACTACTGCTATTACAGCCAGTGCAACGGGATGCCGCAGAAGATCAACCGTATAGATGACACTGTATTAGAAAAATTCATTATTGAATATATGAATATATCAAAAGGCTATGTATCGTTTGTATGGCAAGGCGGAGAGCCCTTATTAGCAGGATTAGACTTCTTCAAAAAAGTGGTTCACTTACAAGCAAAACATGCACCAAGCAACACAGTCATCAGTAATTCCATCCAAACAAATGGTACGTTAATAAATGAAGAATGGGCAGCATTCTTTAAGAAATATAACTTTCTGGTCGGCGTAAGCTTGGATGGACCAGAAGAAATTAATAATGCCAGACGGGTCATGGGGTCTGGTAAAGGAAGCTATAAAAGAATAATGCGCGGAATTGAGTATCTTAAAGAAGCAAATGCGGACTTTAATATTCTAACCGTTTTACATGAGAACAATATTACAAGAGCAGCTGATCTAATGAATTTTTATCAGGAACAAAATTTCCCTTTTGTTCAGTTCATTCCCTGCATGGATTTTCGAGCACAGGAAATTAATAAACCTGGCGTTTTTCTAATCACACCTAAACAATATGGTGATTTTTTATGCGATATTTTTGACGTGTGGTATAACGATGGTACGCCTCAGACATCCATCCGTTTCTTTGATGACATGTTAGCAGTGTACCTGAATCAGCATGCCGGCCTATGCTCTCACCTTGAAACCTGTCCCAAACACCTTGTTTTAGAACAAAACGGTGATGCATATCCATGCGATTTCTTTATACATGAAGAGTACCGATTAGGAAACGTTGGCGTTGATACTCTAGAAGATCTGCTTACGAATGAATTGATGGAGAATTTTCATGATCTAAAGCCAAACTTACCGAACCAATGCAAGTCTTGTGAATTCCTTCATTTATGTCATGGAGGCTGTCCTCGCAACAGAGTCAAATCCAATAACGAATTCGGCGTTGAGTATTTTTGTGAGAGCCACAAACAAGTGTATCGCTATGCACATGAAAGAATGCTAGTCGTCGCATCCCATGTAAAGAAAAAAAGAATCCAAGACCTTGTTAATGCAGATTATAAAATGCCTGGAAGGAATGATCATTGTATATGCGGAAGCATGAAAAAATATAAGAAGTGCTGTGAGCCGTTGTTGGGTCTTAACTAATTCTATTAGATATAGAAGAGGCTGGGACATAACGAAATTAATCTTTTTAAAACACGAATATTCACTATCTTGGGTTGGGTGTTTAAACAAGTCCGTTCCATTGCGCTGCGGACCCTCGCTTTCCGTGGGGAGGAAGCTGAGCCTCCTCGAAGCAAAGCTTCTGTGGGGTCTCACCTTTTCCTCTATTCCCACAGGAGTCGAGGGTCCTCCGCTCCATTTCACTCATGATAATAAAATATATTTTTAATCATATATAAAAAAACCGAATGATTAGAAAGATAACTTCCTAACCATTCGGTTCTATGAGTGTGTTAAATCTTATGTCCCAGTCTCTCTCATTTGCCACATTTAATTTAACAAGGAGAAAAATTGTAGGTTAATTCATACACATAGAAGCGCAGTAAATCATCTGCTAAGTTCTATTCTTTTTTCAGCAAGCTCAACAATTGCATTCGCACTTACTTCTGGACCCGTTAAAATAGGTGTTGTTCCTTTTTTATAAGTATCTAGTGCACGAGCCATCGAATATTGGGCCAACAGAATGACATCCGAGCTCTGAGACAGTTTGTCAATTGCTTCATGAATTAATTCATCATGCTTTGCTTGGTTTCCTCTTTGCAAGGCTTGGAAAGCTTCAGTGATTACAATTGTATCTACCTCTATTTTTTTCCCTTGTTCATCTGCAGTTTGATAGAGAAGATTCGTTGTAGTAGGTCCCGCCTTGCCTACGGTTGCGATTACCCCAACATTACCGCCAATTTTTACTGCTTCATTAAGCATACTTTCATCCGAACTTAATACAGG
The DNA here is from genome assembly GCF_900166665.1 of Cytobacillus gottheilii. Lineage (GTDB taxonomy): Bacteria > Bacillota > Bacilli > Bacillales > Cytobacillaceae > Cytobacillus > Cytobacillus gottheilii_A. The sequence continues at coordinate 4,288,991 of NZ_LT800494.1, forward strand.
AACTTTAAATAAATGCTTAAACTCAGCCACATATGGTGAAAATGATGAACACGTTAATAATATGGCATCTGCACCAGCGTCTTCTGCTTTTGAAGCAATATCGATTAATCTCCGTGTCATACTGTGTGTAATCTGATTTGTTTCATTTAATTCCCAAATTAGTCCTTCATCCATAACGTTAATTAAATCAACTGATGGATGAAGTGTCCTAAACGCATGTAAAATGGGATCTACAGAATTCATAGTGGCATGTACAAGACCGATCCTTTTAGTCATTTCAATCTCCTCCCAATAAATAATCTGCATAATGTATTAATAAGTTCATTTCTCTTCAGCTCTTGCTATAATCTATTTCGTAACTCCCAGGCAATTTGTGCACTCTCTTCCAATTCCTCTAATGAAAAAAATGCTTCCATTATATTATTTCCTGGCACCACTGGTCCATGCTGTGCTAAAAGCCACCCATCACTCTTTGTTACACGCTTATCAAATTCAACAAACAGTTCCTTACTCCCCGGTTTTTCATAAGGGACCAGACTGACTGTTCCTAACTTCATTTTCAAATAGGGGGTATGATCTGGAATACAATCATATTCCTGTAATCCTGGTACAAAACTCCACAGTACACTGTATGTACTGTGAACATGGACGACAGCCCCTACTTCAGGTTTTGCCTTATAAATGGATAGGTGCATTGGCAATTCTTTACTTGGTTTTAATTCATCTATCTGATTTCCTTCCAAATCAATGACAGCAAACTCATCTCGTTTCAGCGTTCCAAAACATGTTCCGGTCGCAGTAATATAAATCTTATCCTCATGCTTAAAGCTTAGATTTGCAATACTGCCGCTTGCTTTTCCACGATTAAAGAGGCTATGAGCAACCCATATTGAATCATCGAACTTTTGATCTAATGTCTTATTCAACGTAACCCCTTCCTTCTCCTAAGTTTTCGACAGTGCTTGTAAGAAAAAATTACTGTCGCCAAAATTACCGCTTTTTAAAACCAAACGAACTCTAGTATCCTGTGTAGGAATCATAATAGGAACTCCAGGTGCAATACTGGCACCTATATGATAGCTGCTATATCCAAGTTTTTTCGTTACTGCACCGCTAGTTTCTCCTCCAGCAACAATAATTCTGTGATAGCCCGCTGCTACTGCACGTGCTGCAAGCTCTGCAGTTGTATTCTCTAATAAACCTGCAACTTCTTCTTTACCCTTCTCCTGGGTCTTCTTTATATTTTCTGCAGTATCACTGCTATAAATGAGAATTGCTCCTTTAGTGTTTTCGATCATATTCCAAATGGTATCAACCGTTTCATCACCTGACAATATCCTAAGCGGGTCAATAAAATAGCTGTCTCCACCAGATTGTTGGAAAGCTTCAATTTGTTTTCTTGTTGTTTCACTACAACTTCCTGATAAAATCAAGGCCTTAGAATCAGAACGTCCAAATCCCTCTTTTTTCTTGTCTTGTTTAAACGTTCTAGCCAAAGGTTCCGCCAAGCCGCTGCCTCCTGTTAATAGAGGGAGATCCCCAAACAACTCAACAATTTTTTCTGCATCGCCTTCATCTTCATAATCCGGTATAAGGTAAAATGGTGTTGAATTATTTTCAGTTTTAATTTTTTTAATGAATTCAGCTGTGTCTTCTTTTGTTAGATCATTTGGTAATTTTACACTCTTAAAATTACTTTGAGGCTCCATTAATTGGACTAAGTCATAATCCCACATTGGTGTTAGTGGGTGATCCTTCATGGAACTCTCGTGCAAGGGAACTCCATGAACATATAAACAACCATCTTTTACAATACGGCCATTTACTGGAAGTGCAGGGCATATAATCGTGTAAGGAACACCAATTTCCTCCATTACCGCATCATTTATTGGTCCAATATTCCCCTCTGGTGTAGAATCAAATGTCGAACAGTATTTTACATAAAACTGTTTTGCTCCATGTTCCTTCAGCCACTTTATAGCCTCGAGAGAATCCTTTACCGCATCAATCGTATTTTGCGTACGTGTTTTTAACGCGATAACACATACATCTGCTTGCGGCACGCTTTGATTACTAGGTACTCCGTTATATAAAATAGTGCTAAGTCCTCCTTTTGCAAAAAAGGAAGCGATATCACTACCGCCAGTAAAATCATCTGCAATACACCCAAAGATCACTTTTTTTGCCTCCTATTACATATTGACTTAGAGTCCCTCATGGAAAGACTAAGCTATATTGTTAATAAGTCGTTTAAGCTTACTATGATATAGCAGGGGAATATTTCCCCTGCTGGCTGCTGGTCAGCTTATTTAAATCCTTCTTTACGCACTTTTACATCTAGCATATCTTCATAAAACTTAATCATGGCTTGCTTATAGTCATCTCGGTGTCCACTCTGCAGTGCCAGCTGGTATGATTGCATTGTTCCATTTAAAGTTGGCAGCGGGATTTCAGATTTAACTAATACTTCATACATACTTTCCATATCCTTATATGCTCTTCCAAGTGAAAATCCATGTTCAAAATTGCCTTCTAAAACCTTAGGGATTAAAGTCTTTGATGCAAAACTTGATCCAGTAGCTGTCATCAATACATCACCTAGTTTTTCTGGATCTAATCCGAGCTTAACTCCTACTGGCAGTAACTCACTAAAGCTTGCCACACAGATATTTAGAGCACAGTTATTAATCATTTTAGTTAATTGTCCAGCCCCGTTCTCACCCATGTACAGAACCTGCGAACCCATTCTATCGAGCATTGGTTTAATTGTATTAAATACTTCTTCGTTGCCTCCGCACATAATGCTAAGTGTTCCATCCATACTTTTTGCCTGTTGCCCTGAAATTGGGCAATCAAGAAACTCAATTCCAGCTTCATTACATTTTGCTGCAATTTCTGTAGCACCTAAATAACTAATCGTACTAAAGTCAACAATTGTCTGACCAGATTTTAAATGTTTAAGAAGCCCATTCTCCCCTAACACAACCGCCTTAACGATTTCTAAGTTTGGGAGACATAAGAAAATATAATCACTATCAAATGTATCTTCAATTTTAGTAGTTGTTTTTAATCCCTTTTCCTTAAATTGCTCTAGTGCACTTTCATTTGCATCGCATGCAAGAAATTCATAGTGACCTTCACTTTCACCTTTTCCTAGATTTAATGCCATACCTGCTCCCATTACTCCTAAGCCAACATAACTTACTTTCATTGCAAATCGCTCCTTTAAGATCATATAATTTTTATGTTTTAAGATTGCTAGAAATGAATCTGCTAATATAGAAACTAAAATACTTTTTAATTCTTTACTGCCATTTTTAAAACTTCATTTACTGCTTCTTTGGGACTTGTTAAAACTGGAAGTCCTAATTCCTTCGCTTGTGTTTCAGCGGATGCCTGGGTAATCTGTGCAAGTATAATTACTTCACAGCCTCTATCTCTCAATTGTTCTGCAGCAAGGGTGTTGAGACGATTATGCTCTTCCTCATTGCCTGCTTTAAGCTCTGTCATAGCCTGAGTGTTAATTTCAATATCCACCTCAATTTTCTTACCAAGTTCCTCAGCAATCTTCTCCAATTGAGCTTTTGTTGCTGGTCCTGAAGGTGCATTCGTTGCGACCACACCAATCTTATGATAGTTATTTACTGCCAATTCAAGCATCGGGCGATCAACTGCAATAACGGGTATAGTAACAAATGGCTTCACTACATCTACAATCGGAGTCAATACAGTACAAGCAACTATTATCGCATCTACTCCTGCTTCTTGAGCAGTCATTGCCATATTGACAAAATCCCTGTGTACTTTATCATCTATCCCTTTTATTTGGTTAGCATAGTACTGAATATGTTCATCAACAAAGTTAAATACAATCACATCTGGAGCTAATGCTTTAAATGCACCATTCAACGGTGGTACAGCATTACAGGTAGCATGAATAACACCAATTTTCATTTATATATCTCCCCAATATTTTTTATCATTACTTGTAGCTAGTTGAAGCAGCCCCCGCTAATTCATACATAGCTAATTCACTATTCGATTGTAAATGAGACTCCATAAGCATTTTGGCATTTTGTGGATCTCTATTAGCAATCGCATTTGCAATCATTTGATGGTAATGAACAGCCTTTTCTACCATGTCAGGCCTTCTTGTATAAGCACGCATACGTTTTAATTCCTCTTGTAAGTTTTCATATACTTTTAAGGCATATTCGTTATGCGTTGCTTCTACAATCAAACGGTGAAAGCGCAAATCCTCACTAGTTGTGACTTGATTATTTTCAGCCATTACACGCATGATTTCTGCTGACTCAATAATTAGATCGATCTCATTTTTATATGCTTCCCTTGCTGCTAAAGCTGCAAATGCGGGTTCTATGATTGTACGAAATTCTGTAATCCTTAGTAACTCCATAAAAGATGATCGGTTCGCAAATTGTTTATTGCTGTTATACGTAACGAATGTACCTCGTCCCTGTTGAATCGCAATATAACCTTTAGATTCTAAAGCTCGATAGACTTCCCGCACTGTAGAGTTTGCTACATTATATTGCGTTGAAAGCTCATTCATACTAGGGAGTCTCATACCGTTCTTCCATTCTTCACTTTCAATCTTTGTTTCCACTTCACTGAGAAGCTCGTGGTATTGGACCTTAGACATGTAATACCTCCATAAATGGCTTATCCTTAAAATTCATCAGATGAATTTTATTATTTTTTTGGTCAAGTATCTTAGTAATACTTGACCATGCTCTTAATATAGTATTCTACCTTTTAAATAACAGCCTAAGCTTACTAAATAATGGTGTTGATTGAAGAACAGTAAATAAAGCAACGATTAATAAAACAACAGCTAATGGACTTGAAAGGAAAATCATCCAGTCCCCTCCGCCAATCTTTAATGATTGGTGCATGCTAGTGTCTAACATAGCTCCGAGGATTAAACCAACGACCATTGGTGCTACTGGGATTTTCATTTTATCCATAAAATAACCAAGAATACCAAATCCGAACATAATCATGACATCTACAATACTATTATTTACAGCAAAGGTTCCGATCACACACAGCAAAATGATAATAGGAGCCAGCACCTTTGGCGGAACTTTTGTAACCTTAACCGCAACTCTTGTATACAAGAGTCCTAAGATAAATAAGAAGAAACAAGATACTAAGATTGCCCAAAGTAATGTGTATGCAACATCCGCATGTTCCGTCATTAATGTTGGACCTGGCATGATGCCATGAATCATAAGACCACCTAGAAGAACCGCAGTAGATGAACTTCCTGGAACTCCTAACGTAATGGTTGGTACTAAAGCTCCGCCAACAACAGCATTATTTGCAGACTCAGGAGCAGCCACTCCTTCTCCATACCCAGTCCCAAACTTCTCTTTATGTTTAGAAAACCTTTTAGCTTCATTGTAACTAAACCAACTCGCTGTATCCCCTCCAGTTCCAGGAATCAATCCGGTGAAGACACCTATAACACTGGATCTGAGCAGAGTCATTCTATACTGAAAAACTTCTTTCCAAGACGGCAGTATTTTATCCTTTATCTCTGTTACTTTCACTTCTTTTTGATCTCTTTCAATTAATTTTATAGCTTGTGGAATTGAAAAGAGACCAATTAAGGCAACTACAAAGGAAATTCCATCAAATAAATAAATACTGCCAAATGTAAATCGTGGAGTACCCGTTATGGCGTCCATTCCAATTAAAGAAATTAACAATCCTAATGTACCTGACAATAACCCTTTAACAACAGAACCAGCAGAAAGTGATGATATTATTGTTATTCCTAGTACAGCAATTGCGAATAATTCAACTGCCCCAATTTTAAGCGCTACCTCTCCTAAAAATGGTGCAATAGTTAATAGAACTATTGCGCCGATAATACCACCAATAAAGGAAGCAACAAGTGATATACCCAGCGCTTTACCAGGTTGACCATTTTTCGTCATTGGATAGCCATCCAACACCGTCGCAGCAGCGGCAGGTGTACCCGGTGTATTGATTAAAATAGCCAGAATAGATCCCCCGTATGAAGCACCCATATATAATGATGCCAGCATGGCAATCCCCGTTGCGGGATCCATACCATAAGTGAGCGGAAGTAAGATTGCAATACCCATGGTAGCTGATAGTCCTGGCATAGAGCCGATGAATATACCAAGTGTCATACCGATTGCGATGAATAATAAGTTACTGAATGATAATACATTCAGCAAACCGGACATAATTTCTTCCATCCAATTCTCCCCCCTGAAAAGAATTTACATTTCTTAAAAGAAAATGCCTCTTGGGACAGGTACATTTAGGAAAATACTAAACAACCCATAGATAAAGGCAGTAAAAGCAATTGATAGAATAATTGCGACAACCACTTTCGTAGCTTTGAAATAAACTAATGCTGCAAATGTAAATAGAGGTGTCAAGATGAAGTAACCAATAATGTCCATAAGGAAAATATATAACGCAATCAGTGCCACAAAGATCACTACGCGTTTCACATTAATCTTCTCAGGCCTTTCTTCACCTTCCGTACTACCTGTATCCTTGCTTTTTTTCAATGCCTCAACAAACATCAGAATCCCTAAAATAGCGATAATAATGATTAAAATCTGCGGTAATCTTGCCGCTGTGGCTGGGAGGTCTAATGATTCTAGAAAGAATACTACACACAATGTTAAGACTAATCCCGTTGCAATTGCGTGTTTAACAACCATTGACAATTAAAATACCCCCTTTAAATTAGGAAGAAGAGGAAAATCTCTTCTTCCTGCTTTATTGTTACTGTTGATATTCATCCTTTACTTCATCCCAAATTTGCTGCGATAATTCCTCATCTTCTTTTAGAAAATTAGCATAATCCTCACCAATTTTAAGATCCATTGGCAATGCTGAACTTTCTAATCCCGCCTTGAAATCAGAGTCATTTTCTAATTGCTTAAATGCATCAAGTAATTTTTGTTTTATTTCCTCTGGTAATCCTTTCGGTGCACTATATCCACGGGAAGAACCTGAGACAACATCCACGCCTAATTCTTTGGCTGTTGGAACATCTGGTAATAACTCCATTCTCTCTTCACTAAATACAGCTAGAGCCTTTAAATTACCAGCTTCAACCTGGGAATATACAACTCCAAGATTATTAAAGTTAACCTCTACATCTCCTCCAGCTGCAGCCTGCCATGCTGGTCCGTCACCTTCATACGGGATCAATTCAAGTTGGAGTCCTGTTTCATTCATATATTTTAATAGAGTAAAGAAGTCATCTCCTCCAACACCGGAGTGAGAAACATTTAAGCCACCAGGATTTTCCTCGAGATGTTTTGCTAAGTCTTCATACGTATTGAATTCACTATCTGCAGGAACAACAATAATTCCAGGGTCAGTTACGATATTTGCGATTGGTTCAAAATCTTCTAATGTATAACCTATTTCAGAGTTCATAATATAGTTTGTCATAAGCATTGGAGCATTTGTAATACTGATGGTATAGCCATCTGCATCTCCTTTTTGAGCTAACCTAGTCCACCCAATTGCTCCTGCAGCTCCTGGAACATATTCATTTGTAAACGTAGTATCAAGAAGTTCATTTAAATAGGGTTGAGTTAGTTGAGCTAACTGATCACTTCCTCCTCCTGGATTAAACCCTTGAATAACAGTAATTGGTTTACTTGGATAATCTGGGTCAGCCTCACCGCTAGATTGACCAGAACAAGCTGCTAAACCAAATATTAGGACGAATAAAACCAGTGATAAAGAAACTTTTCTAAATTTAGAGTTAATCATTATTTTCCTCCCCTTATATCCGTATTTCTCCGTTAATATAGTAAGCGTTTTCAAATCAATTTTAAAAAAAAATGAAAAGCAATTTTTATAAATTGTTCAACAATAGTCTCTTTATAGTCCCACAGTAAAGACTATAGATAGACTCCAATAATTAGTTTACATCCCTCCTTTTAATTTATGAAACTCTTATTTTGTAATAAAATTACATTTTTTCCACCTCGTTTGAAATCGATTTCAAATCAATGAAAAAAAATATAAATTTTTAAATATTATATTTTCACCATGTTAACGTTAAAAAATGAGTATGTAAAAATATAATATTTCGTTATTTCAAAATATACATCATATGTTTCCCTAAGTCAACAGATGTTTTGTAATTTGCTGAACTTTTTAATTAACAGAATACTGGAAGCCTTTTCAACGGAGGCTTTTACTTAGAAACAGCTATAATTTATTTTATAGCTGTTTCTAAACCTTTAATAAAAATCTATTTTGATTGAAGGTGCAAGACTCCTGTGGGAGAAGCGGGACAGATAAGACACCGCAGGAGCTTAAGCGATGAAGATTAATCTTAAAAAACAAATAACTTATGATGTAAAAGAGACAAATTTCAACTCAGTCATTTCTTCTGTAGAATATTTAATCCCTTCTTTGCCCAGACCACTATTCTTAACTCCACCATAAGGCATGTGATCTACTCTAAAGGTTGGGACATCATTTACATTAATCCCACCAGATTCAAGTTCTCTTGCAGCTTTAAGTGCGGTTTGAATTGAATCGGTGAATATGCCTGCTTGTAGACCAAACTGAGAATCGTTTGCCTCTTTAATCGCTTCATTAATATCTTTAATAGGATTAACGAATACTATTGGTGCAAATGCCTCTAGCGTACATAAGGATGTTTGACGAGGTACATTTTTTAAAATTGTAGGCAGTAATGTTTCAGGGTTATACAACTCCCCACCTAAGACCTTTGTTGCTCCTTTACTTACTGCTTCATCAATCCAGGTAGTAACTCTTGTTACTTCTTTTGTATGGATTAAAGCTGATATATCTGTCTTTTCATCTTGTGGGTTACCAATGACCAGTGATTGAGCAGCGGATGCAAATTTCTCAAGGAATTCATCAAATATATCCTCATGTGCATAGATTCTTTGGACAGAAATACATACTTGACCAGAATAAGCAAAGGATCCTTGTATACATTTATTAACTGCTCTATCTAAATCTTGTACTTTATCTATAATAACTGGTGCATTTGATCCCAATTCTAATGTTACTCTTTTTAAACCAGCGAGTTCCTTAATTCGCTTGCCCACTTCTAAACTTCCTGTAAAAGTGACCATTTTAACTCTATTATCTGAGACGAGTAAATCACCAATAACTCCTCCACTGCCTGTTAGAACATTGAGAACACCTTTTGGCAAGCCAGCGCGTTCAAAAAGTTCAGCAATATATAAGGCACTTAATGGTGTTTGACTAGCAGGTTTTAATACAATTGTATTCCCTGCAGCGATCGCCGGTCCCAGTTTATGAGCAGCAAGGTTAAACGGGAAATTAAAAGGAGTAATGGCCGCAATGACTCCTAACGGTTCCCGAATCGTAAATCCGAATTTGTCCTCGGCCCCTTTAGCAGCATCCATTGGAATCGTCTCTCCAAATAATTGTTTTGCTTCTTCTGCTGCAAAGCGGTATGTTTGCGCTGTTCTACTTATTTCTACCCTAGCTGCTTTAATCGGCTTGGCATTTTCCAATGTTAGAATTTTAGCTGCTTCTTCGAGGTTTTCTTCTAATAGAGCAGAAACCTTTAGTAAAATATCTGCTCGCTTATGAGCAGGCATTTTTTTCATAATAGAAGCGCTTTCATGCGCGGCATTGATCGCTTCTTCCACGTGACTTTTATCTGCTAATGGTACATTAGCTATTACTTCCTGACTATAAGGTGACTTCAGCTCATAATATTCATTTGCTTCAACCCAATTACCATTAATATATAGATTCTTTTTATCCATGTTCAGCCTCCTATTACAGCACTTTGTGATATGCATTTTTGTAAATTTCAAGGATCGATTTGACAGACAATGAATAAGGAGTATTATCTAACAAACGACTAACTTTAGATGCTTCTATTGCTAAATTTTCTAAATCACTTTCATCTACATCCAATTCTTTTAAACTGGCAGGTAAGTTTAAATCTGCTAATAATCTGCATAGATAATCAGTGACCGCATTCAATGCTTGATGTGGTCGTTCACTGAAATCACCTAAGGATAAGAAATTTGCAATCTCGACCATCTCTTTGTTACAGGTTTTTCCCGTTACATTAAACACATATGGAAGCAGCAATGCATTAGCTACACCATGAGGTATATGATATTTTCCGCCTAAAGGATATGCCAAAGCATGAACTGCACCTACCCCTGCATTTGCAAGCGAAACACCGGCTAAAAAACTAACCCAACTCATTTCCTCTCTAGCATCCAGATCACTGCCATTGAAAACCACTTTAGTAATATTACTTGAGAACCGCTTCATCGCTTCTTCTGCATATATTTTTGTTAAAGGAGTAGCTTTTTTAGAAACATAAGATTCTATAGCATGCGTAAAAGCGTCTACTCCAGAAGCAGCACTTACCATAGGCGGACAGCTTATCGTAAGAACTGGATCAATAATCGCAGTATCCGGTAAGTAATAAGGACTAACGATCCCTCTTTTAATATTGTTTTTACGATCTCCAAATATAGCATTCATTGTTACTTCAGATCCCGTACCTGAAGTGGTAGGAATTAAAATGCATCGTATCCCTCTTGTTTCTGGAATTGCTTCTCCAGCCAGTATTTTTTCAACCAGAATTGAGTCCTTGTCTGCTAAAGCTGCAGAAGCTTTTGCTACATCAAGTGCACTTCCACCACCTAAACCTAGAACCAGATCTGCATGATGTTCCTTAATAAAAGTAATTGCTTCACTGACTGTATCAAAATCTGGTTCGCCCTCTATATTTGTAAATGTTTTAATAGGTATATTATGAATACTCAATTCATTCATTACATCCTCTACTACTTTTGCCTTTTCTAATCCCTTATCACTGATAAAAATGATTTGACTAGGTTTGATATTTCTAATTTCTTCATGAATCGTAAAAAAAGAATTTCGGCCAATTTTTACATTCCCAGGCATTCTAAAATCATGTATATTAGTTGCTGTTTTGTAATTCAGTGTACCAATCATATTAGTTCCTCCTATTAATCAATTTAATTACCAAACTGTCCAACCACCATCTACCATAATGGTATGGCCTGTAACCATATCAGAAGCTGAAGAAGACAAGTATATGATTGCTCCAAATAAATCTTCTGTTTTTCCTAATCTTCCAAGTGGAATTCTATTTAGTACATCTTCTAAAAATGCTTTATCTTCAAACATTGGTTTTGTCATTGGCGTCTCAATAAACGTTGGGGCTATAGAATTAACTTTTATATTATATTTTGACCAATCTATTGCTAAACTCCGAGTTAGTTGTAGTAATCCGCCTTTACTCGAACTATAGGCTGTTCTTTTATAATATCCGACAAAAGCCATCTGCGAAGACATGTTGATGATCTTACCTTCACGGCTGGGAATCATATATTTGGCTACATTCTTGCATAAAAAGAAAACACTTTTTAAGTTGATGTCTAAAACTTTATCCCAATCCTCTTCTGTGACTTCCATGGCCGATTTAGGAATATTAATTCCAGCATTATTAACTAAAATATCAATTCTTCCAAAGTAGTTATAAATCTCCTCAACTTTTCCCGCCATGCCATCCACGTCTAATAAATCCATAGGAACACTTAAAGCTTTTTTGCCTGTCTGATTAATTTCCTTCGCAACTTCGTTTAATTCATGTTCATTCCGAGCAATCAATGCAACATGTGCACCTGCTTTAGCAAGTGCGATTGCCACTTCTTTTCCAATCCCTTTACTCGCGCCAGTAACAATAGCAACTTTGCCATCTAATCCAAATAATTCTTGAATAAATCCCATTATCTATCCCTACCTTTTTGTTTATCTTTTTATTAAAAAACACCGGAATTTATTAGGTAGTTTTTCTGATTATTAATTTTGGAGGTATTAAGACATGTTTAGGAATTTCTTTTTCCTCATCTTCGATTAAATCAATTAACGTATTTAACGAAATTTCGACCATTTTATTTTTCTGCTGAGAAATCGTTGTTAAGCTAATATATGGATTACTGGAAATAGAAATATTATCAAAGCCGATTACCGCTACATCAGCTGGCACTTGGTAATTATTTTTCGAAACAGCATCTAAAACTGTTATAGCGATCTGATCGGTTGCTGCTATAATTGCTGTGGGTCTATCATCTTCATTGAGCACCCTCGATACAAAATTTTGGATACTTTCACTGGTTGGTCTTTCTTTTAAAATAAAACTCTCATTCAATTCCAAACCAAACTCTATAATTGCTTCGCAATATCCTAAATACCGACTATAATATGTAGAATACTCCATCATTCCGCCAATAAAAGCAATTTTAGAATGACCTTTTTGCACTAAATGCCCAATAGCCATTTTCGAAGCTTTCTTATTATCCATGGTCACTGAAAATAGATCTGTTTCTTCAGGCTTTCGGTTAAAATATACAATTGGAATTTTCTCATCAATCATTTCTTCATGTTTTTGATCAAATCTTAGTACCGAACCTACAATAATGCCCGAAACATTTTTATTGGATAAAAACTGCAGCGTATGTTTTAATTCCTCCTCACCATTCGTATCATAGATGAGTACTTCGTAACCCCTTTGCCTTGCTTTACTAATCATTAACTTAGATGTTTCAGAAAAGAATGGATTTGAAATATCATCAACTACTAATCCAAGCGTTTTTGTCTTTTTTGTAATTAAGCTTCTGGCAATCTCATTAGGTTCGAAGTTTAGCTCATTAATAGCTTCTTCAACCTTCATCTTTTTTTCTGGCTTAATAAATGGATAGTTATTCAGCACCCTTGATACAGTTGCTGGTGAAACACCAGCATATTTTGCTACATCTTTAATTGTTACTCTTTTTTTCATTAATTTTGCTAAACCTCCATCTTTTTGAAATCGATTTCAATATATTTTAAAAGTAAAATTAAAATAATGTTTCTATATTTTAGTTTTTTATTATTTTATTTTGAAATCGATTTCAATATAACTTTAATTTTAAAACAAACCATATTAATTGTAAATATTTTAATTTGCTGAAAATAAAATTAAGTCTCTGAACACTTAATTTTTACTGATAATTCGAAAGAAAATTGTAATAACCGCCTGGGAAACTCAAATATTGGATTTGCGGAGGCAATTAAAGAAATAGAAGAAACGTTTAGCCATTGATTAAGCAAATTAATATAAAAATGCCTCACATTTTAAAAGAGAGGCATTTATCATTTGCTAGTGATCTAAAACAATGTCGTGAAAAGAGATGCATATTAACTCAAAATCATAACCCATTCTCCACTAACCAGTTCATAATACTTTCTTCTCTTCTCTTACTATTATCTTCCTGTCCGTCATATTTAGACATTTTCTTTTGAGAAACAATCTTTCCATCTACCATAAACAGGATTCTTTCTGTTTTTGCAGCTACCTTTACATCATGCGTAACGAGCATGATCGTTGTTCCATTTTGATTAATCTCAGCCAGAATGGCCATAATCTCTTCTGTCGATTTGCTGTCTAAGGCTCCGGTCGGTTCGTCTCCAAAAAGGATATCCGGATTATTGATCAATGCCCTGCAGATACCTGCCCTCTGCAGCTGTCCGCCAGAACCTTGTGTAATCGTATGGTCTGCAAGTTTTTCTATTCCTGTCTCCCTCATTAGTTTTTTTGCTTTTTGATTTATTGCATTTTTATCCTCCCCTGTCGAAACAAGTGCAGGAAACATTATGTTGTCAATCAGGGACAAGTTCTTTAATAGGTTAATATCTTGAAAGATAAATCCCATTTTTTTCAGTCGGATCTTTGCCAATTCTTCTTCATTTAGACTGCTGATCTCCCGGCCTTTAAACCTCACCCTGCCAGATGAAATACGATCCATTCCGCTTATATTGTATAACAATGTTGATTTCCCGCTTCCGGATGGTCCCATAACCGACACAAACTCACCTTCTTCTACCTCCAGATTTATATCCTTTAAGATATGAATCTCATTTCCCTTTCCTAACTCTACGGTTTTGGTCATCTCGCTTGCTTCAAGTATGTTGGTCATCTATGATTCCTCCCATGCCATTTTTTCTGTGAGTCCTGAGATAATTGCGGGACCTTCTTTTCTTTTGGTGAGGTTAATTTCTAGATTTTGGATTCCTCGGGGGTGTTTCTCCCCTTTTTGCGACACTATTTTCTAGATTTTGGATTTCGCGGGTGTGTTTCTCCCTTTTCCGCGACACCTTTTTCTAGATTCTGGATTTCAAGTGGGTGTTTCTCCCTTTTCCGCGACACCATTTTCTAGATTCTGGATCCATAGGGGTGTTTCTCTCCTTTTCGTGACACCATTTTCTAGATTCTGGATTCCATAGGGGTGTTTCTCTCTTTTCTGCGACACTAATTTCTAGATTCTGGATTTAACGGGGGTGTTTCTCCCTTTTCCGCAACACCAATTTCTAGTTTCTGGATTTCACAGGGGTGTTTCTCACCTTTTCGCGACACCATTTTCTAGATTCTGGATTCCATAGGGGTGTTTCTCACCTTTCCACGACACCAATTTCCAGTATCTAGATTATAAAGGGGTGCTTCCCCTCTCCTCGTGACCACATCTTCAAAACGCAAAGTGTAAGAGACATACCTCTCCCTTCCCATAGCAATCTCAACTTCTTAAAACAACAGATAAATCACCTTTTACAGCAGCCCTACAGGATACAAATATCGTGAATCCAACAGCTATAAGCAGTGCTAAAGGACAAAGCAGCCAAGTCTGCCATAAAATTTGAACAAATTCAATTCTTGCTGCTCCCATAGAAAACATAGCCAAACTTACAAGAAATTCACCTAGAAAGTCTGAAGCAAGAACACCAATTGTGATCGCCACTATCAGTACCATTAAAGTTCCTGCCATATATTGATGGCGAATTTGCTTCAACGTTAGACCTACACTTCGCATAATGGCAATCTGAGACATATCCTTTGATAAGAGCATTCGAAGGAATAATGCCGTAATGAAAACAGCTATGATAATAGCGATGGAGATTCCGCTGATCACCACGACACCCATCTGATCGATGATATTCCCAAGAGTCTGCTGGGTATATTCTTCGATATCATTTACCTGTGCTGAGCTATAAGCATCTTGGTAGTAGTCCATTTTCTCCTGTATATTCACGCCTTCGGCCAAATCCAGACTCACAATATACCAAAGAACAGCTTCTTCGTTTACTCCGAGACTGCTATGCGCCTTTGCTGTTTTTCCTCCGTTTGTAATATCCTGATAGATCCCCGTAACGGTTAGCGTCTGCTCCTTCCCGCCAGCCTTGACAGTTACTACATCTCCCACTTTCTTGTTTAATCCGTCTTTTTTTGCAGCATTTGCAAATGATAGTGCTATTTCTCCTCCCCTCTCCGGTGCTCTGCCTTCCAAAAATGTTAGTGGAAACAAGGAGAAATCCCCGGTTTCAATATTCATAGTGCTCCAGGAACCATCCGCGTTTTTGACTTGGTAAGAGCTTGTCATATAAGGTGCAAACTTTTCTATATCATGATCATTTTTCAGCTCTTCCTGCAGCTTGATAAAATTTTCTGTAATGGTATCCGTTCTTCGAAGATCGATTCTCACGTCCTGTTTTCCGATCCCCATATAGGTGGAAAACTGAGGTGAATGGATCGTGTGATAAATATTTACAGGGAGTATGATAATAAATGTACATATAATAAAAATAACAAGCAGTAGCCTGTATAACCTGAAGCGCTTCGCTGTATCCCTCAGTCCCATGTAAATATTCGTGCTGAAGAACTTGTTATTTAGCAGCGGAAAACTGTATTTCCGAGTCTTTCCGGACTCCATGATATCTCCACGCAACGCCTCCACTGCCGAGATCTTATCGATTCTTTTCAGTACTGTTTTGCAGTACATCACAATCATAAGATAAACAAGCAATGGAGCTATAAGCGTAAGGATATATTTTAAGCTCCCTGTTAAATCCGAAGAGATATAAAGTCTCATATGACCGTTTAATAGATTTACGACAGCAAAGGAAAGGAGATACCCAGCCAAACCGGCAGCTGCGGAAATGAATCTGTATTTATTAAGATAGACCTTTTGAATATCTTTTTTGGCTAGCCCCATGGCTTTCATAACACCGATTTCTCTTATATCCTCATCAATCGTTGCCAGAAATGTAAGCCGGATGCAGAGTGAAGCTATCACAATAAGAAGAATACTGATCAATATAATGACAAGCGCGACAATCATATCCGACATGGCATTAAACAACATAAAGATCTTTCCTTCAATGATCGGACCGTTTGCCGGAAGGCCAGCCTCTTGATAGGCATTCTGAATAGCATCAGAATTACCAGTTTCATTCAGCTTAAATTCAATCAAAAATTCCAGTTCCCCAGCCTGCATTTTCAGCATTTCATTATAGTCATCCTGATAAATCACAAATCTTTTCGAAGAAGTAAGAGGAGAGTTCATCTCAAAATCCCTTGCATAATCTGAAATGACAAACTCCTGCTCATACCCGCCGTTTTTCACTGCAATATGATCACCAATTTCTAAATCATATTGTTCCATAAAATAGATCGGAACAGCTGCAGAACCTTGCTTTACATCCAGCTTTTCATTATCAAGATCCAAGATAAAATCAAAGTGCTTATTTTGCACCACAAAAGAAATATCCTGTATCGTTCCAGCCATTGTTTGATTTTGACCGAAATGAATATTACTTCCATCAATATTCTGAAGCACCATAGTTTCCTGCATTGCAATATGGTCACGATATTTTTCAGTGAATCGATCGATCTCCGCCTGATCATAATCCCCGGCATGCATCACCGTAATGTCAGCTGGCACTGCTCGTTCCTGAAAACTTGAAATCCCCTGAATCAAATTGGCAATGTTATTAGTTGCACTGGCTGCCAAAATAACAGCCATTGTAATAAATAAGAAGACGGTGATCGTGACCAGCTTATTCCGGTTGAAATCGTTCATAATCATTTTTAGAAACATTAACTTTTCTCCCTCCTTCACCTTTGTCTGGATTCGAGCTTTCACCTTCAACACTTTTTCTTCTAACTGCTCTCTTAGGTTCCATGATGATAATTCATTATGCTGTAGTAATCATACAAAATGGTATTTATTGGGTACAGGTGTTTAAGACTGATTGTTTACTACGTCTTAAGCTGTATTTCCCCGTAAGAGGTGAGAAAAATAATTGAAAAGGAGGGAGTGAAGCATAAGAGGAACTATTATGTAAAAATGCTCATCCTTTTGCTTACTAAAAGCAAAAGGATGAGCATTTATTTTGTGTGGCAGGTATAGGCTTCAATTCAAACTATAAAGGATCCCACTATAGGTTAATCCTTAAAAACTCCCTCGATATCAACCCAAAAACCTTCAATCAATCTTGAAGAAACTTTACCTGTATCTTTTTGCATATCATGCTGTTCATACATATGTTCATCGTTGAGGGCGTATACTGTTACGGCTTTCAACATTGGATTGACAATCCAATACTCTTTAACACCATAATCCATATAAAGATTTAACTTTGTAATAAGGTCATGTGATTGATTGGAAGGGCTTAAGATTTCAACGATTAAGTTTGGAACACCAACATATCTGGCATCTGTAAAACCACTCTTATCACCAATGATACTGATATCTGGGATAACAATTTTGGTTCCCTTCACTTTCTCATTTTTTAATTCAATATCACAGGGAGCATGAAATAATTCACAAGGGGTATCTTCAATAAAATTTCCAAATTTGTTCTCAAGCTTTCTGGATATACGTTGATGTTTTGTCGATGGTGATGGTGACATATAAACATACCCATCAATATATTCTAGCAGCGCATCAGAGTTTTCACGAATTTGAAAATATTCATCAACTGACATGGGATCAGTACGGTATGGATCCATTTCACCTACCCCTTTTCACAGTAATTGCTAATTCTATTTTACCATGGTTTATTTCATGCTACTTGTTTTCTAACATCATAGGTAATACCGAATTATAATAAAGCAGGGAGACCACTCGGCTTCTCCCTTTCAAACCGTACGTACCTTATTAAGGCATATCCCCCTATTCCCCTTACTATTGCTCTAATCCAGCTACCCCGAAGCCCCCAGCTCCGGAATGAGTCGAAATCATACCGCCCGCTTGAATCCATCTTATATTGTGGAATCCATTTTCTTTCGCCAGCTCATCCATCCGCTGCATAATCCCTTCATCAAGCCCTATTGAATAAATTAAATAAAGCTGCTTTCTATCAATGTTGAAATTAGTTAAGTAATCACTCAAGAGTTTTTCAGCAGCTCCACTCATTTTCCCGCGGTACTTTTTGGTCGATATAAGCTTCCCATCCTTTAACTCTATGCATGGCTTTATTTTTAACAGAGTTCCAATCAGAGAAGCCATATTACTTACTCGCCCTCCCGCTTTCAGGAACTCAAGACTGCCTGGAATGAAAGCCAGCCTTGATTTAGGAACAATTCCCTCAATTTTTTCAACTAAATGCTGGGGATCTATGTACGGATCTTTTTCTAACAACTCAGCGGCATACAGCACAATCGCCGCTAATCCTCCAGTAACGTTCAGAGCATCAATCAGAAAAATGTCTTCAAATTCTTCTTCAGCAATGACAGCATTTTGAAAAGAAGAAGAAGCTTTTGATGTATAACCAATATGTACAATGATGCAATCTGGGAACTTCCTTCTTATATTTGTAAAGAACTCCTGATACTCATGAGCATTTGTGGAGGTAGTAGAAGGTATCTTCTTCGTACGTCCGTAGTAGTCATAAATCTCCTGGACCGGCAGATCACCATCTAAATAATCTGTTCCATCCATAATGATGTGCATTGGAACGACTTGAATATCGTACTTTTCAGCTAAATCACCAGGTATGTCGGCACCGCTTTCGGTCGATAAGATGATTCTTCGCATTCTATTTCCTCCTTGGTTATCGTAAGGTCCGCGTTCACTTTTCCTGTATGTTTTAATTATACACGAGATGGTTCTAGTCCTTCCTGCTGCTCTTTGATTTACTAAAAAAATCCTCTTATTCTAGTGAACCTTCTTTACCAATGCTAGGACAATGAACTACACTGCTGTATAATAATTCTTTTCTCAGAGACGGAAAACACAAGGAAACCTTCTCCTTGCTTCCATCATTACTACAAAACTCCCCAAGTAAAGTCTGTTTTAAACGTCTATCATCCATGAACCTGAAAGGCATATTTCCCAACATAAAAAGACTACCTCCTAAAAATCAGGAAGTAGTCTATACTTTTAAAACTTTACATTATCTTGCCAGTAACATTGAGAGTGTAATATCGTTAAGAAGATGTACAAAAATTGCGGTAAAAGCTATAAAAACCTATTAATTGAAAAACTAATTTAATTCACCAGATTTTATTTTCTGTATTACTCTAGTTTGTTCCTCTTTATCGGTACTTAATGCAATTATACGTTTACCCCTAACATAGATTCTCCCTGTCCCTATTCCTTTACGATCTTTTTGTTCGTATTCATATTCTTCGACAGCAGATCCTTTATTTATAATAATACTATTCGGTCTCTTTTTTAATTTCTCTGAATCAAAATTCAGATAGAGCAGTTGCTTTTCTATAGATACTTGTTCCTTTTTATTAAGTTTCTTAACGCTATTAACAAATGACTCACTAAAAGATAGTTCTGAATAAAGTTCTTTAAACCTAAATTTCAACTCTGCCTTACTAGTTAATATTACTCTGGGGGTTGGATAAGGCGCAACAGCTTGCTGAACATCGGATTTCAATTTCCTGTATTCTGACAATAACCCTTCTTTTTCACCATTTAAAGCAATTACTGTAGCCTCTAATTCTTCTATTTTTTGTTGCTTTTCTATAAAGGCAAATCTCTTGTCATTTAATTCTTTATTTTCTTCATCTATACTATTAATCAGGTCCCAATTTTCATTAATTTCTTTTTCCTTCTCATCAATTCTTTCTTTTAGTTCCCTTGTTTCATGAATTAATATCTGTGTATCTCTTGCTAAGGTTACAATTATTTTCTCTTTTATATCAACTTCTTTTAGTATTTGTTCTTTTCCGTTTTTATACTCCTCTAAGACTTCCGAGAGGGCTTCAATTTCTTTCTGATTTTCATAGTGCTTTTTTTCTAATTGCTTTTTATCATACTCTAGTGTTTCAAGTTGTTGTTTGTAATCAAACACTTCTTTATTTTTGGTTTCTATTTTTGAATTAAGAGTACCTATCTCAAAAACCAAATTTTCTTCACTACTTTTCAGTGCTTCTAAAGATTCTTTATAATCATTCAACTCATCTTTCAACAAGCCTTCCTGTTTATCTTTAAAATCTATTTTCACTTTAAGTCTGTATAGTTCCTGCTCTTTTATTTCCCTATAAAGCTCATAATCACTTTGTACTTTTTCTTTTTCCTCTTTGATAGTTTGTAATTTCAAGTTATATATTTCTTCATTTTTTGCCTTTTCAGCAATCAATAACTCCAGTTCAGAGATGCGCTTCTGTTTATCTTCTAACTCAAACCTTTGTTCTTCAGAAAGTTTACTAACTTCTCTTTGTAAATAATCAACGTCTTTACTTAACTGTTCTTTTTCTTTACGATAAGAAAGGTTCTGGTTTTCAGTATTACTTAGTTTTATGGAAGTTTCAGTATAACTCTGCTCAATTGCTTCTTTTTGTTTTGATAACTTCTCTAATTCTAGCTGTATTTTTTCTTTTTCTTCTTTATAATTATTCCTAAGCTTCTCATTTTCCCTTTTTACCGTATCAAGGTCTTCCTCATACTTTTTTTGTTTTTCTCTTGTTTTATTTAATTCGTCAGTTATCTCATTTATCTCTTTATAAGTCTTTCTTTTTTCATTTTCAAGATTATTTCTTACTTTATTTAATGCCTGTATTTCCTTATATCTTTCATTTAAGGTATCCGATAAACGTTTTTGCTTTAATTCCAATTTATCTTTTTTCTTTTGTTCCATTAATAGATTTTCTTTTTTCTTCTGTAGGTCTTCTTTAAGTTCAATTTGCTCCTTTTTTAATTTTTCGGTTATCAGTTGTTGCTTATCTAACTTGATCTTTTGAATATATAACTGCTCTTCCAAGGATTGTTTATCATGCATTAATTTAGCTCTTTTGTTTACTAAATTATCTTTTTCCTTTTCTGTCTTTTCAATAGTCTCCTTCAACGACTTAATATATTTGTAATCTTGACTATTTTCCATGACAGACTGCATCTTTTGTATCTCTGATTCCTTGTTAAAGATATGTTTTTCAAGATCCTCTTTTGCCTGCAAAATTTCTTGCATTTTTAATTCATTCTGCATGATTGCTAGCTCTATTTCAGAATCTGGTTCGGGATAATTTAACTTTTGACTTATATTAAAGTTTTTTCTTTCTTCATCAGAAAGTCTAACCGCAGTAAATCTCCTCTTAATAAATGGGGTTGATTCATCACCAGACTCAGAGAGAACTGTTACAAGATAAATCTGTACAAGAAACAAACCAATCATTACAATTATATGTATTGGAATTAAGAGGACTAGGAAACTCCCAAATAAAATTAAGCTACCTTCTTTTATCTTCTGAAATAATGGTTTATTCCCCCAATTTATTAGTGCTTTTTGATTAAGGAGTAATATTACTCCTGAGAGTATCAATGCCCAAGTAATATTGAGTAGTAAACTATTTTCAATGTTTCTATGTAATATTCCCATACCAATAGAAGTTAATAATACAATAGGTATGATGGACTTTTGTTTTGCTATCAATTTAAAAAAGATAATATCTTTTTTCATGTCAAATCACCATTCTTCTTTTATAATATTCATGAGGAGGTTTTTTAGTGTTTAACAGTGAATTAATTAAAGAACGATCAATTTACTTCATAAAATATGTATTATTAATATCATTAGTATTAATTTTATTTAACTTTATATTAACTATAATTATACCCTATGTAGGGGAATATAAAGAAAAACTTCTTAGGATTACTGATTTCATAATGAGCAATCTATCAACCTTTATATTTACTTTGGCGTTAGTTATAGTTTTATTCTTTGCTTTCAAAAGTATTTTTAAAAAAATCCGTTTCTTATTTAGTGAAGAAACAACGGATAAAGACATATATGAAGAAAGTCTGGAAGAATGGAAAGAAAAAAACTATGATATTGTTTACGAAAACATGAGCTACATATATGAGATGTCACAAAAGGAAAATATACATAACCTCTATACCGAAACCGCTAAAGCGATACTATTATTTCAAAAAACTGACTTCTCTAATGAATCACTATCAAAACATGAAATTCTGCCAATCATTAATGCTTTGCTTAACACTTATAAATATAAAGAACTTTATCTAAATACCACTCACTTAGCATACGCTTTCTTACATTTCTTAAAAGTAGAAGATGATATTAACAAGAAAGCCATTTATCATTTAATATGTTCATTTCTATTTAACAGGGTGGATCCAGTACGTTATAAAAGTCGTATAGAAATTGAATTGCGCATTTTTAAATTATATTTTGAGCAATACGGTAATTCAATCTCAAATCTCGTTTCTAATGAAATATTACAAATTATGAATAATACACAAACAAATTTAAGTGAAGACTTATTTAAGGAAAAAGTTATCCCATTCCTAACAGAACAAGCTACAATTTATAGGTAACTCAAATTGCTGAGTTACCTTTTTCTTAATTAAATTTTATTCTTATATTGATTGGTTTTTTGTTGTAATCTCTTTATCTCATTCTGAAGGTGAAAAGAGTGAACACCACATTTAGTAATAGTTGCCATCACATTAGGGAGTACATCCATGACAAGCGTTGACCCTTTTTTAATCGATTCATTTATAGTATTTAATTCTTCTTTTCTATTAATAAGGTAAGCTACTTCATCTTTATAACGTCGTTCAACATCTGCCCAAACAGCATTATTAGCTTTAGAACTAATCATTTCTTCCCTTAACTTTTCTACTTTCCCCTTTTTAATATGAAGCTTTTGATCGATTTGAGTTATCACTTTTGTGATCAAATCATCCATCGCTTCATTTAGTTCTTTCTCCTGCTTTTTAGAGAATACTCGTCTAATCCCATTAGATAATCTACCACCTTGACTTGCTCCAGCGAATGCACCAAACATAGCTCCAGTAATACCTCCAGCGGGTCCAAACAACATCGTCCCAGCTACAATTCCAGCTTTTTGTCCTAATGCCCCTAATACTACTTTTGAAGATGTATCGCTCACTATATTAAAGACGGCTTGGTTAATTGCTACATCATCTTTCCAAACCCTCTTTATGTTATAAATGGAACTTACACCTGCTGCAATCAAAGGAATCTCAAAATCTAATAAATCATCAGCATGTGTTAGCGTTGTAGATGTTGCTTCTATCACTTCATCCCTAGAAATGTTAGAAACATAGACATTCGGATTCCCTTCAAAATAAGGTGCAAGTTCTGCATTCACATAAACTGGAATGTCTGGATATGTTTCCAGATGTTCTCTTACCCCATTAGGATTAGCTAAATTCTTTACTTGGAAGGGCTGGCCATCAACTAATAGATCCCAACCTGGGTTATTCGATTTCTCTGGAAACTCTACGTCATGCCCCTTGGCTTGTAATTCAGCAGCTATCATTTGTTCCCCAACATATCCTTGTAGCTGGGCCATATCTCCAGTTAAAACCGTTGTATCAATTTGACTAGAGAACTGGCTTAATGTAAATAGAGAAGACAAATCTTCTGTTCTAGCAAAATCAAGCCCCTTTACTACAGTAGAATTTATCATTATAAGGTCATAAATAAACTCACCAGCACTAACTGCTGTAATTGCACCTGTCTGTTTTAGTTGTTCCGGCGTACCAAATAACATTGTTTGCAGTCTATTTTGCTTTTGATCTTTTTCTTCCTCTACTGCGCAACGTAGAGCATCCTCATATTTTCCGTTTTTCCAATAATCCCAGAAACGTTTATTCAATATACTCATACAGTTACTCCTCTTCACTCGCAGGCAGTAGTTGTTGTGTAGATGCATTTAGATGTTGGAGTCCATAATTCTGTTTTTCCATTGCCTTAATATCCTGCCTAATGCTGCTCTGATTTTGACTAACCTGCTTTAATAAGGATTCCAGACTATTTTTGTATGTCACTTTTTCATTTTTAGATTGATGTAATTCTATAAGATTCATGGTACTAGCTTGAACCCTTTCCCGTTCTAGTTTTTTGAAAGGACTAGTTGACTTTAATACATCTTCAACCATTAAATATAGATACTTTTCCATTTTCTTCTCTTCGCTTTTAATATCAAAAGTTGTACCCAAATTTGAAACTTTATTCCCTATTCTCCTAAAAAAACTATCATTAACAGCATCTACTTTTTTCGCCTGCTGTAGAGATACTATCTGATCATTAACATCCCAGTATTCTCTTCTATTTTTTCGAAAAGCCTCATTTATATCCAAATCTTCTAGATTGCTAGACTTCAGAGCATTAAAAATCTGTTGCTTCTCAATACGTATTTGTAGTTCCTCTTTATAAATTGATGAATTTATATTACTTATTTGTCCTTTTGTTTTTCTAATATTGCTTTGTAACTTCAGTTCTTCTGCATCTTCATTTTTTAATTCTATTTGTAACTTACAATACTCATTGAAACGCCGATTCCATTCGGTCATAAATAACTCGAAAGAAACTTCATCAGCTCCCCCACTCATAAAAGGCAGTGTAATTTGCATGACGATAATAGGCATAAGTTTTTTCTTTAACGATTTATTTTGATGGTTCACAAGTAACGCACCGCCACCTAGCAGGACCGGGACTATGAATAATGGGTTAGCCAATACAGCTATGGTAGATGTCAATCCTGTATAAATACCAAATGGGAGAGTGATACCAAAAAGGCCAGCAAATGAAGCAAGTAAAGATGTTGCGGTAGTGTAGAAGGCAAACCCACTAACCTCAACAATTATAGCGAACACAATACTTGACCCGCTGGTTGCTATTGCCTTACGAACCATTTCATCCGTTAGGTCATCAACACCAAGCTTTTTCTTAATTTTCGACTGCTTTTCTTCGGGTAAACTTTGTATATATTCATTGACTTGTGAAGCAAATTTCGTTTGATCTTCAATATTAAAATCCTTAAAGCTATTATCAAGTTCATTAAATAACTTACTCATTTGGAATTTAATCATCTGTTGTAAATTTGATGAATGTAATTCATTTTCTGCGAAGCGTTTAAATTGCTTATCTTGTTTTAATAATTGCTGATAAACGTCGTTTACAATTAATATAGATTGGTCCACGATTTCTTTCTCTAATGTGTATTTCGTTCCTCTTAATTTCAATAACCTTGTCATTTCAAGAAATAAATCAACTTGAAGAACTTGATCTTCCACATTTCTGAGCTTATTTACTTCTTGCTCTAAATGATATGTAAAGTTATCACTTTCTTCTTTAGATAACTTAGCTATAACATCTTTTGTCTTTGACGTTAAAAGATGACCAATATTCGTTTTGAGTAATAATGCATAGACCATTCTAAGATCTGTTCCTTTTAATGTAACTAAGCTGTTAGCTAATATCTGTCCATCCAATAGAAACACTCCTAATAGAAATATAGCCCTATTATACTACAAGACTGAAATAACCAATTAAGTAATTATAAAGAAGAAAATGAAAAAAGAAGCTTCTCAAAGGTTTTATCAACTAATGAGAAGCTTCTTTTATATATCTGATGTTAGCATTTTGTTAGCAAAACCCTTTAACCAAGGGGTGAGGCGGCTTATTACATCATGCCGCCCATTCCACCCATACCGCCCATATCAGGCATTCCGCCGCCAGCGTTTTCTTCTGGCTTGTCAGCTACTACAGCTTCTGTTGTTAAGAACATAGCTGCAACAGATGCTGCGTTTTGAAGTGCAGAACGAGTTACTTTCGTTGGGTCTACGATACCAGCATCGATCATGTTAACCCAAGCGCCTGTTGCTGCGTTGAAGCCTGTGCCTACGTCTTCGCGCTTTAAGCGGTCAACGATAACAGATCCTTCAAGGCCTGCGTTGTGTGCGATTGTGCGAACTGGTTCTTCCATAGCACGAAGAACGATGTTGATGCCTGTTGCTTCGTCGCCTTCTGCTTGAAGCTCAGCCACTTTGTTGTATACGTTTAGAAGGGCAACTCCACCACCGGAAACGATACCTTCTTCTACTGCTGCACGAGTAGAGTTTAGGGCGTCTTCGATGCGAAGTTTGCGCTCTTTTAGTTCAGTTTCAGTTGCAGCGCCGACTTTCACGACTGCTACACCGCCAGCTAATTTAGCAAGGCGCTCTTGTAATTTTTCGCGGTCAAATTCAGACGTTGTTTCGTCCATTTGAGTGCGGATTTGGTTTACGCGGCCAAGGATTTGCGCGCTGTCTCCAGCACCTTCCACGATTGTTGTGTTTTCTTTTGTAACAACCACTTTAGAAGCGCGTCCTAGTGCGTCAATACCAGCAGATTTCAGGTCACGGCCAAGCTCTTCAGTGATCACTTCACCGCCAGTTAGAATTGCGATATCTTCAAGCATTGCTTTACGGCGGTCACCGAAGCCAGGAGCTTTAACAGCAACAGCGTTGAATGTGCCGCGAAGTTTGTTTACAACAAGAGTAGAAAGTGCTTCTCCTTCTACATCTTCAGCAACAAGCAATAATGGCTTTCCTTGCTGTACAACTTGCTCAAGTACAGGAAGAACCTCTTGGATGCTGGAGATTTTCTTGTCAGTGATTAAGATATATGGATTTTCTAAAACAGCTTCCATTTTATCTGTGTCAGTTACCATGTATGCTGATGCATATCCGCGGTCAAATTGCATACCTT
Organism: Cytobacillus gottheilii; assembly: GCF_900166665.1. GTDB lineage: Bacteria > Bacillota > Bacilli > Bacillales > Cytobacillaceae > Cytobacillus > Cytobacillus gottheilii_A. The sequence continues at coordinate 4,315,874 of NZ_LT800494.1, forward strand.
CAACCACATCAAGCTCAGTTGTGAAGCCTTTAGATTCTTCAATTGTGATAACGCCATCGTTGCCAACGCGCTCCATTGCTTCAGCGATTAATTGACCAACTTCTTCGTCAGCAGCAGAGATTGCAGCAACCTGTGCAATGGACTCTTTGCCTTCGATTGGCTTAGAAATAGCTTTTAATTCTTCAACAGCTGTTAGAGTCGCTTTTTCGATTCCTTTGCGGATACCCATTGGGTTTGCACCAGCTGTTACGTTTTTAAGACCTTCACGGATCATTGCTTGAGCAAGAACCGTTGCAGTTGTCGTACCGTCACCAGCAACATCATTTGTTTTGCTTGCTACTTCTGCAACAAGTTTTGCACCCATGTTTTCGAATGCATCTTCAAGTTCGATTTCTTTCGCGATTGTCACACCGTCATTTGTAATTAACGGAGAACCGAATTTTTTCTCAAGAACCACGTTGCGTCCTTTTGGTCCAAGAGTTACTTTTACTGCATCTGCAAGTGTATCAACCCCGCGCAGCATAGAGCGGCGAGCTTCTTCACTGAATTTAATCTCTTTTGCCATTTGTAATAACCTCCTCAAAGATTTTAAAGTAATATAAGTCTAAGTCTATTTTTGATTTATCCGATTACTGCAAGAATATCGTTTTCACGAAGAATTAAATATTCTTTGCCTTCGTATTTAACTTCAGTTCCAGCATATTTTGAGAAGATAATGCGGTCGCCATCAGCAACTTCCAATGCAACACGCTCACCATTTTCAAGCACGCGTCCAGTACCAACCGCTACGACTTTGCCTTCTTGCGGCTTTTCCTTTGCAGAGTCTGGAAGCACGATACCGCTTGCAGTTTTTTCTTCAGTTTCAACAAGCTCGATAATAATTCGATCACCTAGTGGCTTTAACAAGTGAAACAACCTCCTCAATCATTATGTAGTGATTTATTTATTAGCACTCTATCGACTTGAGTGCTAACACATTTATTATATTAATAGTTCTGACTTTTATTTGCAAGCATGATGCTGTATTTTTCATAAAAAATTTTTGTCTTAAAAAGGAAGTCTATTATTGCCTGTGCCAGAGTATAGAGAGATCCATTTCTGGCAACCTCTTCATTATATACATTCCCATTCTTTTTATGCACAAAGACTGGTCAGGGTACCCTTCTATTTGAAAGTACCCCCTCTTTATGAGTAAAATGGTTGAAAGAGCATATGCTTGATTCTATGTCATAAGGGAGATCATCATTTGAAAAAAGAATACTGGATTATTTTAATTGTTTATATTGCCATGCAGCTTTCATCAATTGTCGGCTTGCCGCTTATGGTGTTTGGAAGTGAGCTTATAACTGGCACTAGAATGGATGAAGGTACGGCCGTGTCTTCTTGGCTTGTGATTAGCTTTTCTCTTGCGCTCATCTTCATTCTTTTCCTGTTGAGAAAGGATATGAAAGTGGAGCGGAGTTTATCTGAGCAATCATCCGTTGTAAAATCGATAGCCTGGGCGATTGGCGGTGTGTTTTTAGCTCTGATTGCACAGTCTGTTGCTGCAAATATTGAATATATGATTGGCATTGAAATGGGTTCAGAAAACACACAGCAAATTATGAGCATTATTGAAACGTCTTCAATCGTTATTATTGTCGTGTCGATTATTGGACCCATTTTGGAGGAAATCATTTTCCGGAAGATTATTTTCGGCAGTCTGCATAAACGCTTCAATTTTTTCATATCAGCGCTGCTAAGCTCTGTTATTTTCGCGGCTGCACATACTGAATTTGAACATCTGCTTCTCTATTCAGCGATGGGTTTCACGTTTGCCTTTCTATATGTAAAAACAAAGCGGATCCTTGTGCCGATCTTTGCGCACGTTGCTATGAATTCACTTGTGGTCATTATGCAGCTGAATATGGAAAGAATTGAAAACTGGCTGGAGGAAATGGAACAAATGGCAGCATTTATTGGAGGGTTTCTATGAGAAGGTCACCTCTGTTTTCAGGCATTGTTTATTTAATCCTTGGCATTCTTTTTGTCTACATTGCCATTCAAAGTCTTCAGCAAAACGGAGATTGGGGCTTCATGACAAATCTTCTCATAATTATTGCCACCTTTGATATTGGAGCTGGCCTTAAAATGATCAGCTTCCACTTTAAACTTAAAAATCTTGAAAACAAAAAATGAGCCAGCATATGGCTCATTTTTGTTTTTATTATGAAAGAGATATGACTCCTCAAGGTTCCTACATATCTGCCGGGTAATGTTTTAGGAAATAAATTAATGATTGCAATTCCACGGCTAAGTCAATATGGTGAACCCTAATTGCTGGAGGCACAGTTAATCTAGCAGGAGTAAAGTTTAAGATTCCTTTTACTGTACTTTGTGAAATTCTATCTGTAATCGTTTGGGCATGCTGTGAAGGTACAGTTAAAATCACAACTTGGATGTCATTTTCTTCAATAACCTTTTCAAGCTCGTCCATATGATAAACGAATACATCCCCAATTTTTTGATTCACCTTATCAGGAGAAACATCAAAGCCCACTTCAATTTTTGTATTGTTGTTTTTCAAGAAGTTATAGTTTAATAAAGCAGTCCCCAGATTACCAACACCAATTAAACCAACCTTTGTTACTTCATCTTGGTCGAGCGTTTTTCTAAAAAAGGACAGCAGGTAATTCACATTGTAGCCATATCCTTTTTTACCAAGTGCCCCAAAATAAGAAAAATCTCTTCTGATCGTGGCAGAATCAACTTTTACAGCATCACTTAATTCTGCAGACGACACCCGAAGCTTACCTGATGAATGAAGATTTTTTAAAAATCGATAATACAACGGTAATCGTTTTGCCGTTGCCTGCGGAATCTTGGTTTGTTCTGTTGACATCATTGTACCTCCGTATTCTCCGTCCTACTCCGTTCTTTTAAAATCCCCGTTTTTGCCGCCTTTTTTTTCTAGTAGATAGGTTTCCCCTATGATCATCCCTTTATCGACGGCCTTACACATATCATATACAGTCAATGCACAAGCTGATGCGGCTGTTAACGCTTCCATTTCAACACCTGTGCTGCCTTTTGTTTTGGCAGTTGCCGTAATTTGCAGGATATAGTCGGAATCTGTCAGCTTCCATTCGAATGAAATGTCCACACTTGTCAGCATTATTGGGTGGCACATTGGAATAATGTCAGATGTTTTCTTGCTTGCCATAATCCCGGCAACTTGTGCAACGGCTAATACGTCTCCTTTTTTCATACTGTTAGACGTAATCTTGTCGTATATGACCTCATTTACTTTTATACTTGAATGGGCAATTGCTGTGCGAACGGTTTCGGCTTTTTCGCCAATATCAACCATCTTAGCTCTGCCTTCTTCATTAAAATGCGTTAAATCTCCCATATACTAACACCTCACAACAGAATCATACACTATTTTAGGTGCATTTGTGTATAGTTTGTATTCATATTCACATATTTATTTGCAAATTTCTTCAAATAACGCCGGTTTATTGCCGAACCTAAGCGGAATACGATACACTTGTCTTATACTATAGAGGTGAAAAATCATGATACTATTACAAGTTAATCAGCTCAATAAAAGCTTCGGTGCTGATCCAATTTTAACGAATATAAAAATGGAAGTACAAACAAGAGACCGCATTGCGCTCGTCGGACGTAATGGAGCAGGAAAATCGACTTTATTAAAAATAATCGCTGGCCATATTTCTTATGACAGCGGGGAAATCATGAAGCCTAAGGAAGTAGAAATTGGCTATTTGGCGCAAAATACAGGTCTTGAATCTGAACTGACAATTTGGGATGAAATGCTCACCGTTTTTGCTTCCTTACAGCAGCAAGAAAAAGAATTGCGTTCGTTGGAAGAAAAAATGTCTGATCCTAACGCAATGAGCAACGAAGAAACGTATAATCGCATTTTAAAGGAGTATGATCGCCTTCAAGTCAGTTTTAAAGAGAATGGCGGCTATCAGTATGAAGCAGATATCCGTTCCATTTTACACGGCTTGAACTTTCAGTCATTAGGATATGATACAAAAATTTCATCCTTAAGCGGCGGACAGAAAACACGGCTTGCGCTTGGAAAGCTGCTCTTAACAAAACCTGATTTGCTCATTCTCGATGAGCCAACAAACCATCTGGATATTGAGACCCTTTCCTGGCTCGAATTTTACCTGCAGAGCTATGAAGGAGCTATTTTAATTGTTTCTCATGACCGTTACTTCCTCGACAAGGTTGTTACGCAGGTTTATGAAATCTCACGTCATCAGATCAAAAGATTTACTGGAAACTACAGCCGCTACTTAGATCAAAAAGCTGCAGATTTTGAACGTGATATGAAGCAGTATGAAAAGCAGCAGGAAGAGATTTCAAAGCTTCAGGACTTTATTCAGCGAAACCTGGCACGTGCCTCAACGACCAAAAGAGCACAGAGCCGCCGTAAACAATTAGAAAGAATGGATGTAATGGATCGTCCTCTTGGCGATGAGAAATCAGCATCATTCGGCTTTCAAATTGAAAGGCAATCAGGCAATGATGTGCTGCAGGTTATGGATCTTGCTATTGGCTATTCAGGTGAAGCAGTTGCTGGAAACCTTTCATTCCGGATTACTAGAGGAGACAGTGTCGCTTTAGTAGGGCCCAATGGGATTGGAAAATCTACTTTGCTTAAAACTATTATTGAAAATCTTCCAGCTTTACAAGGGAAGATCATGCACGGTTCCAATGTAACGATTGGTTATTATGATCAGCAGCAGGCTGAGCTTACATCCAATAAGCGTGTTTTAAATGAACTATGGGACGATTATCCCCTTATGCCGGAAAAAGATGTCCGAACCGTTTTAGGTAACTTCCTTTTTTCAGGGGATGATGTCTTAAAAATAGTATCAACTTTGAGCGGCGGTGAGAAAGCACGACTTGCTCTAGCCAAATTAATGCTGCAAAAATCGAATTTCTTAATACTGGACGAGCCTACCAATCACCTGGACTTAGACAGTAAAGAGATTTTGGAAAATGCTCTCATTGATTATCCCGGCACAATTTTATTTGTCTCCCATGACCGCTATTTCATTAACCGCATCACCTCTAAAGTGATCGAATTATCAAAAGAGGGTGCGGAGGAGTTCTTAGGCGATTACGATTACTATGTGGATAAAAAGAAAGAGCAAGAGGAGCTTGAAAAATTTGATTCCGTTTCTTCAGCAGCTTCCTCTGCTCCTTCAGCAGAAAAAAACAATTATCAATTAGATAAAGAAGCCAAGAAACTGGAACGGCAGCGAAAAAGAAGAATCGAAGAAATTGAAAAACAAATTGAGCAGCTTGAGCTTAAAATAGAAGAATACGAGCAGCTTTTATGTGACCCAGAGGTTTATCAGGACCATGAAAGGGTACTAAAGATAACAACAGATAATGATCTGGCAAAATTTGAGCTTGAAACCCTTCTTGAAGAATGGACTGAGCTTGCAGATTAATTATCGTACCCCCTTTAGGCATCTATTCTCTCTAAAAAGAACCGGGACTATTGTCATCTCGGTTCTTTTTTTATCCACAAAACTATTAACAAAACAATCCTTGAAAAATAAGTATTCCACACACTTTTCCACAGTATCCACAAAAAGTTGTTCACTTATCCACATATTCACTGTATTTTTCTGAAAATTAGTTTATTTATCCACAAAAAATAGCCCCTGCACGAACAGGGACTTTTTCCTACTGTTTAAGAATTGTGGATAGAGATATCAAGACCAGGATTAGCATTAAGATTTAACTGTGATCTTATCCCTTTTTCATAATAAATACTGCCTGCAGCTGCAATCATCGCTGCATTATCCGTACATAATGATAAAGGAGGAATAACCAGCTCAATCTCTTTAAGAGGTTCAAATGTCTCCTGTAAAGCAGCACGCAGACCTTTATTCGCCGCCACTCCGCCAGCTAATAAAACTTGTTTAACCTTATAAGCCTTTGCTGCTTTTTCAGCTTTAGTGACGAGTACATCAATCACACTTTGCTGAAAGCTTGCAGCTAATGCTTCCGGCTCTATTTTTTCCCCACGCTGTTCTGCGTTGTGGACAGTGTTGATAACTGCTGATTTTAAACCGCTAAAGCTAAAATCATATGAGTCTTCTTCCAGCCATGCACGCGGCAGCGGAATGGTTGGTTCGCCTAATTGTGCAAGCCGGTCAATATGAGGTCCGCCTGGGTAAGGCAGATCCAATGTTCTTGCTACTTTATCATACGCCTCGCCAGCAGCATCATCTCGTGTTTCACCAATTACTTCGAAATGGCCGTGCTCTTTCATATACACAAGCTCTGTATGTCCTCCCGAAACGACTAGAGACAGCAGCGGAAATTTCATCTCTGTTAATAAGCGGTTCGCATAAATATGACCTGCTATGTGATGAACACCAACAAGCGGAATATTATGTGCAAATGCCAGAGCTTTTGCAGCATTTACTCCAACCAGCAGAGCACCAACCAGACCAGGTCCTTCCGTGACAGCAATTGCTGTTAAGTCAGAGAACGTGATATCTGCTTCCTTCATAGCCTCTTCAATGACAATTGTCATTTGTTCAACATGATGTCTGGAGGCAATTTCAGGTACAACGCCGCCAAATCTTTTATGACTCTCTATTTGAGAAGAGACGATATTCGAAACAATCTCTTTTCCATTTTTCACAATAGCTACAGCTGTTTCATCACAGCTTGTTTCAATTCCCATTATCCATTGATTTTGCTCACTCATAAGTTCACCCACATTACTAAAGCGTCTTCTTGAAGATCTGTATAATAATTTTTGCGAATGCCTCCATCTTGGAAACCAAGTTTGCGGTACAGTGCTTGTGCAACATGGTTGGAGACACGCACTTCAAGTGTCATTGATACGGCACCAAGTTCAATCGCCACTTCAATCATATTTCTCATTAATGCTTCTCCAAGCTTTTGACCGCGGTAATCAGGATGAATGGCAACATTAGTGATATGCACTTCATCCACAACCACCCAAGAGCCGCAGTAGCCAATGATCTTTCCATCTTCTTCGAGTACAACATATACCGCAAAACGATTTTGAGTCATTTCATGATAAAAAGCCTCTCGAGTCCATGGGGTCGTAAAGGAAGCCTGTTCAATCTGTAAAACATCCTCTATGTCTTCTTCCTTCATAAACCGAAATGTTAACGACTTATTCATTTTGACACTTCCCCATTTATTCAAAGCTTCTGCTTCTTATTCTCTTCCAGCCATTTTGTTTCAGCTTCTGCCAAGCGAATATAGTTCGGTACAAAGGTATGAATATCTTCAGGCTCCATATCTTTCCCTATCAATGCTAATTCAGCAGGACGCGGATTCATTTCCGTTATACCACTAAAGATTGCCTGTTCACCCATGATATCCAAAATCTGCTGACGGTGAATAGCTGCATCGTTTCCAAGGAATAGAATATTTTCTGGCTGCTGAGTCAGTTCCTCAGCCCAATTTTTCGATAGGAGCAGCTGATCTTCTCTAATATTGATTAACTTTCCATTTTCATAACGATATAAGCCAGTATACACTTGTCCTCTTCTGGCATCAAATAAAGGGGAAAGATACCCATTAAAATATCTTCCTGCTGAAGCAGCTTGCACAGCCAAACTTGAAACTCCTGTTAGAGGGATATTCAATGACCAAGCTAATGTTTTAGCAATCGTAACACCAATACGAACTCCAGTATAAGATCCTGGCCCTTTTGCGACAACAATTTTAGTCAGATCAGCGGGTTTTGTATC
>NZ_LT800494.1:4332866-4334330 GCF_900166665.1 Cytobacillus gottheilii
CGATTACTAGCGATTCCGGCTTCATGCAGGCGAGTTGCAGCCTGCAATCCGAACTGAGAATGGTTTTATGGGATTGGCTAAACCTCGCGGTCTTGCAGCCCTTTGTACCATCCATTGTAGCACGTGTGTAGCCCAGGTCATAAGGGGCATGATGATTTGACGTCATCCCCACCTTCCTCCGGTTTGTCACCGGCAGTCACCTTAGAGTGCCCAACTGAATGCTGGCAACTAAGATCAAGGGTTGCGCTCGTTGCGGGACTTAACCCAACATCTCACGACACGAGCTGACGACAACCATGCACCACCTGTCACTCTGTCCCCCGAAGGGGAACGTCCTATCTCTAGGAGTGTCAGAGGATGTCAAGACCTGGTAAGGTTCTTCGCGTTGCTTCGAATTAAACCACATGCTCCACCGCTTGTGCGGGCCCCCGTCAATTCCTTTGAGTTTCAGCCTTGCGGCCGTACTCCCCAGGCGGAGTGCTTAATGCGTTTGCTGCAGCACTAAAGGGCGGAAACCCTCTAACACTTAGCACTCATCGTTTACGGCGTGGACTACCAGGGTATCTAATCCTGTTCGCTCCCCACGCTTTCGCGCCTCAGCGTCAGTTACAGACCAGAGAGTCGCCTTCGCCACTGGTGTTCCTCCACATCTCTACGCATTTCACCGCTACACGTGGAATTCCACTCTCCTCTTCTGCACTCAAGTCCCCCAGTTTCCAATGACCCTCCACGGTTGAGCCGTGGGCTTTCACATCAGACTTAAAGGACCGCCTGCGCGCGCTTTACGCCCAATAATTCCGGACAACGCTTGCCACCTACGTATTACCGCGGCTGCTGGCACGTAGTTAGCCGTGGCTTTCTGGTTAGGTACCGTCAAGGTACCGGCAGTTACTCCGGTACTTGTTCTTCCCTAACAACAGAGTTTTACGATCCGAAAACCTTCATCACTCACGCGGCGTTGCTCCGTCAGACTTTCGTCCATTGCGGAAGATTCCCTACTGCTGCCTCCCGTAGGAGTCTGGGCCGTGTCTCAGTCCCAGTGTGGCCGATCACCCTCTCAGGTCGGCTACGCATCGTTGCCTTGGTGAGCCGTTACCTCACCAACTAGCTAATGCGCCGCGGGCCCATCTGTAAGTGATAGCCGAAACCATCTTTCAGCTTAAGGACATGAGTCCAAAAGCATTATCCGGTATTAGCTCCGGTTTCCCGAAGTTATCCCAGTCTTACAGGCAGGTTGCCCACGTGTTACTCACCCGTCCGCCGCTGACTTCAGGGAGCAAGCTCCCATCCGTCCGCTCGACTTGCATGTATTAGGCACGCCGCCAGCGTTCGTCCTGAGCCAGGATCAAACTCTCCAAGAAAGAGTTGATTAGCTCTTGTGTACATAATGTACATTGTTGATTCCGAAGAATCTTTTTTAAACGTTGACGTTTTATTGTTCGTTCAGTTTTCAAAGAGCAATTT
>NZ_LT800494.1:4334519-4410841 GCF_900166665.1 Cytobacillus gottheilii
TGTCACTCTGCTCCTCACGTACGAAGTACGCTCCGGTGCTCGCTCCGTCGCTTCCTTGATCTCCTTGTCGCTCATTACCCTCATGGTTACTGCTCTTACTTCGTTACTAAAGATTAGTTTCTAAATAAGAGAGAAAAAACTAAGATGGCGATTACTTGGTAATCTTCTTCTATATTGCATTATCTAGTTTTCAAGGAACAAGGCCACTGATTTCAATCACATCGTGATTAGCCATCGCAGCTATTCTTCATGCTGCCTTGCGACGAGCTGAGGATTAACTTCCTCGAACTACTGCGGCGCAGGAGCAATGTATTTAAGTTAGTATTCTTTTTCAAAATACTAACCCAGAGAGATTGCTCTCTCAAAACTGAACGAACAAATAAAGACGTCTTTTAATGAAGATAAACTTCATTTCATCCTTAGAAAGGAGGTGATCCAGCCGCACCTTCCGATACGGCTACCTTGTTACGACTTCACCCCAATCATCTGTCCCACCTTAGGCGGCTGGCTCCAAAAGGTTACCCCACCGACTTCGGGTGTTACAAACTCTCGTGGTGTGACGGGCGGTGTGTACAAGGCCCGGGAACGTATTCACCGCGGCATGCTGATCCGCGATTACTAGCGATTCCGGCTTCATGCAGGCGAGTTGCAGCCTGCAATCCGAACTGAGAATGGTTTTATGGGATTGGCTAAACCTCGCGGTCTTGCAGCCCTTTGTACCATCCATTGTAGCACGTGTGTAGCCCAGGTCATAAGGGGCATGATGATTTGACGTCATCCCCACCTTCCTCCGGTTTGTCACCGGCAGTCACCTTAGAGTGCCCAACTGAATGCTGGCAACTAAGATCAAGGGTTGCGCTCGTTGCGGGACTTAACCCAACATCTCACGACACGAGCTGACGACAACCATGCACCACCTGTCACTCTGTCCCCCGAAGGGGAACGTCCTATCTCTAGGAGTGTCAGAGGATGTCAAGACCTGGTAAGGTTCTTCGCGTTGCTTCGAATTAAACCACATGCTCCACCGCTTGTGCGGGCCCCCGTCAATTCCTTTGAGTTTCAGCCTTGCGGCCGTACTCCCCAGGCGGAGTGCTTAATGCGTTTGCTGCAGCACTAAAGGGCGGAAACCCTCTAACACTTAGCACTCATCGTTTACGGCGTGGACTACCAGGGTATCTAATCCTGTTCGCTCCCCACGCTTTCGCGCCTCAGCGTCAGTTACAGACCAGAGAGTCGCCTTCGCCACTGGTGTTCCTCCACATCTCTACGCATTTCACCGCTACACGTGGAATTCCACTCTCCTCTTCTGCACTCAAGTCCCCCAGTTTCCAATGACCCTCCACGGTTGAGCCGTGGGCTTTCACATCAGACTTAAAGGACCGCCTGCGCGCGCTTTACGCCCAATAATTCCGGACAACGCTTGCCACCTACGTATTACCGCGGCTGCTGGCACGTAGTTAGCCGTGGCTTTCTGGTTAGGTACCGTCAAGGTACCGGCAGTTACTCCGGTACTTGTTCTTCCCTAACAACAGAGTTTTACGATCCGAAAACCTTCATCACTCACGCGGCGTTGCTCCGTCAGACTTTCGTCCATTGCGGAAGATTCCCTACTGCTGCCTCCCGTAGGAGTCTGGGCCGTGTCTCAGTCCCAGTGTGGCCGATCACCCTCTCAGGTCGGCTACGCATCGTTGCCTTGGTGAGCCGTTACCTCACCAACTAGCTAATGCGCCGCGGGCCCATCTGTAAGTGATAGCCGAAACCATCTTTCAGCTTAAGGACATGAGTCCAAAAGCATTATCCGGTATTAGCTCCGGTTTCCCGAAGTTATCCCAGTCTTACAGGCAGGTTGCCCACGTGTTACTCACCCGTCCGCCGCTGACTTCAGGGAGCAAGCTCCCATCCGTCCGCTCGACTTGCATGTATTAGGCACGCCGCCAGCGTTCGTCCTGAGCCAGGATCAAACTCTCCAAGAAAGAGTTGATTAGCTCTTGTGTACATAATGTACATTGTTGATTCCGAAGAATCTTTTTTAAACGTTGACGTTTTATTGTTCGTTCAGTTTTCAAAGAGCAATTTTTGGAGCGGGTGAAGGGAATCGAACCCTCATCATCAGCTTGGAAGGCTGAGGTTTTACCACTAAACTACACCCGCATTATAATAATGATATTTTTTAGGAAGACTCGATGGTCGGGAAGACAGGATTCGAACCTGCGACCCCTTGGTCCCAAACCAAGTGCTCTACCAAGCTGAGCTACTCCCCGTATAAATGGCGCGCCCGAAAGGAGTCGAACCCATAACCTTCTGATCCGTAGTCAGACGCTCTATCCAATTGAGCTACGGGCGCACATATTTCTAAAGCAACTTTTATATCTTATCACATCGTATTGTTCTTGTCAACAACTTTTTTTTGGTGCGGCCGAGAGGACTTGAACCTCCACGGGATTAACTCCCACTAGGCCCTCAACCTAGCGCGTCTGCCATTCCGCCACGACCGCTCATTAAGAGCGACAAGATCAATCATAACACAATGTTTTATCCAGCGCAAGCACTTTTTTAAGATTAAAGTAGAAGTGCGGGTGAAGGGAGTCGAACCCCCACGCCTTGCGGCGCCAGATCCTAAGTCTGGTGCGTCTGCCAATTCCGCCACACCCGCATATTAAATTGAAAATGGTGAGCCATGAAGGACTCGAACCTTCGACCCTCTGATTAAAAGTCAGATGCTCTACCGACTGAGCTAATGGCTCAAAAAAATAATGGCTGGGCTAGCAGGATTCGAACCTACGCATGACGGAGTCAAAGTCCGTTGCCTTACCGCTTGGCTATAGCCCATTATTAGAATGGCGGTCCCGACGGGAATCGAACCCGCGATCTCCTGCGTGACAGGCAGGCATGTTAACCGCTACACCACAGGACCATGTGATGCATCCGGTATATTAAAGTGACCCGTACGGGATTCGAACCCGTGTTACCGCCGTGAAAGGGCGGTGTCTTAACCGCTTGACCAACGGGCCAAAAAAAATAAACTGGCGGAGAAGGAGGGATTTGAACCCTCGCGCCGCTTACGCGACCTACACCCTTAGCAGGGGCGCCTCTTCAGCCACTTGAGTACTTCCCCATAATGGCTCCGCAGGCAGGATTCGAACCTGCGACCGTTCGGTTAACAGCCGAATGCTCTACCACTGAGCTACTGCGGAATAACACTAACATCTTATCGACTCTTTACATTATAATGACCGCTATTTTAAAAGTCAAGCATGTTTTCAAGATATTTTCACCTGACTGTTTTCTTAATACTATTGCTCAATTAAAGTAGTTTCCTTAACGAAGCCTAACTTCCCTTTACATTTGCCGCAAACATATTTCCGTGTGTCAATCTTTCGTCTTCTTTCATATAAGTGACCGCAATTCTGACAGCGGTACAAAACTTGCTTTCTGCTTTTGCTAGTATGCACAGGTAAAGTAGAACAAAACCGCGGAGCTCCTACTTTTTTCATCAATGCCCGGAAATCCTGATCTCGATGTTTATAACCTTTGCCTTCTAAATGCAAATGATAATGGCAAAGTTCATGTTTGATAATGCCAATTAATTCTTCGACACCGAATTGTTCTAGATACTTTTTATTTAATTCAATTCGATGATCCTTCAGCATATACCTTCCGCCTGTTGTCCGAAGGCGGTTATTAAAAAAAGCTTTATGCCGAAATGGCTTTTGAAAACTTTCAAGTGATATCGTTTCAACCAGCTTTTGCAATTCTGCTTGTTCCATTTGAAAATCCCCTTTTAAACTTGTAAACATGACAACCTATTATAGCATACATTATAAGACCCCAGAGAACTGCGAATGAAACATATTGGAGGAATCATCATGCCTGTATGGTTTCAAAATCAAATTCAGCGAGCTTTTTATGAAAAAGATCGGTACCAGATAAAGTTATTAAATCAGTGCTGGTACTTTTATCGAAAAAAGTATTTTTAATAGTACCTTGCATTCTTTTGCTATCTCAATTTTACACAGTACTAATAAATCTTAAAATTCATATAAGATAGGTATTCGAAGAGATATTCAAGCTACTAGCTGCGCTTATATCTTTTATCCTTATGTAAGCAAAAACGACAATGCTAATTCATACTATCAGAAAAGAGAGTGATTCTAAGCAAACCTGCCCAGAATCACCCTCTTTTTCATTAAGGCTTAAGCATTGTTAAAGCCACTCTGCCTTTATTTTTATCCACTGAATCAACCCAAACCGTCACAACATCTCCAACAGAAACAACATTGAGCGGATGCTTGACGAACTGTTTGCTGAGCTTTGAGATATGAACAAGCCCATCTTGTTTTACTCCGATATCTACGAACGCCCCAAAATCGACCACATTGCGGACTGTGCCTTGGAGTTCCATTCCTGTTTCCAAATCCTCAAGCTGCAGGACATCCTTTTTTAGTAATGGTTTCGCCAAATCGTCCCTCGGGTCTCTGGCAGGACGTACAAGTGCCTCAATAATATCTTTAAGCGTCGGCACACCAACCCCTAACTCATCAGCCGTTTTTTCTATATCTAATCCCTTTAATTCATCAACAAGTGCCGTTGAACCGAGATCTGCAGTAGAAAAACCTAAACTCTGCAGCAATTTCATTACTTCCGGATACGATTCCGGATGAATACTGGTGCGGTCAAGAGGCTCTGAACCATCTAAGATCCTCAAAAAACCAATCGCCTGCTCATACGTTTTCGCACCAAGACGCGGGATTTTTTTTAGCTGGCTTCGCTGCAGGAACTTCCCTTCTTCTTCTCGTTTTTTAATGATATTGTTTGCCACTGTTTTTGAAAGACCTGCAACATACTGAAGCAATGAAGAAGAGGCTGTATTTACGTTTACACCCACTTGGTTAACGGCTGTCTCAACAACGAATGTTAAAGATTCACTCAATTTCTTTTGTGAAACATCATGCTGATACTGACCTACTCCTACCGATTTCGGATCAATTTTCACCAACTCTGCCAGTGGATCTTGAAGGCGGCGTCCAATGGATACAGCACTTCTTTCTTCTACCTGCAAATTCGGAAATTCTTCCCTCGCAAGATCTGAAGCAGAATAAACACTCGCTCCGGCTTCATTTACAATGAGATAATATATCTCTTCATTTACTTCTTTTAAAATATCGGCAATAAATTGCTCTGTTTCCCTTGAAGCCGTTCCGTTACCAATTGCAACCATTTCTACACGGAATGTCTTTAAGATATCAACGACTTTAGAACTTGCTTCTTTTCTTTTAGAAACAGGCGGATGCGGATAAATGACATCTATTTTTAATACCTTGCCGGTTTCGTCAACCACTGCAAGTTTACATCCTGTCCGATAAGCCGGATCAACCGCCAGGACAACCTTTCCTTTTAGCGGCGGCTGCAGCAGTAACTTGCGAAGATTCTCTGAGAAAATTCGAATTGCCTGCTCTTCTGCTTTCTCTGTTAGCTCCGCACGTATTTCTCTCTCGATGGATGGCTGAATAAATCGTTTATAGCTGTCCTCAACTGCTTCTTTTAGATAAATTGCAGCAGGAGATCGGTCATCAGTTATCCACTTCTTCAATAAATACCCGACAACCACTTCATCATTTGGTTTAATGTTAATTCGCAGCACATCTTCTTTTTCACCACGGTTTAGTGCTAATGTACGATGGGGAACAATCTTGCTGATCGGCTCCCCGTACTCATAGTACATTTCAAACACATTTTTCTCATCGTTTTCCTGATTCTTAAGCTTAGATTCAACTTTTCCGCTTTTTGCCGTTTCCTGTCGGATCCATTTTCTGCTCTCAGCATCGTCCGAAACCCATTCTGCAATAATCTCTTTTGCCCCGGCCAGCACATCTTCAACTGTGTGCAGTTCAAATTCCTCTGACAGAAATTCATTTGCCTTATCTTCAATTTGTACATTCTGCGGCAAATCGGCAAGCCACTTTGCAAATGGCTCTAATCCTTTTTCTTTTGCAATGGTTGCCTTCGTTCTTCTTTTTTGTTTAAACGGGCGATAAAGGTCTTCTACCTCTTGAAGCTTCTCGGCTTTTTGGATCGATTGTGAAAGCTCTTCTGTGAGCTTTCCTTGCTCATCAATTAATCTGATGACCTCTGACTTACGCTGCTGCAGGTTTTGTATGTAATGCCAACGTTCCATAATGTTGCGGATTTGCACCTCATCAAGGGCCCCGGTCATTTCTTTACGGTAACGTGCAATGAAAGGAACTGTATTTCCCTCTTCTAGAAGGGCAATTGTACTGTTGACCTGTTTATTATTTAGTCCTTCTTCTTTTGCAATTTGCTGCAAGATTTCTTGTCGATTTTCCAATTCCATTCCTCCACATTTTGCTTTTAATATTTATTTTAACAAAAGATGAAGTGGATTTCATACATTCCTTCATCGGTATTAAAAGACTCAGCATATGCTTTAAATTCTATTCTCTCAATAGAGAGAGAGAATAGACCAATTGATTAGCCTCTACTCAAACTGCAAGTTTAGTTACACATATACGTTCTTCTAATGAGCAGATGTGTCTATTTCCTCCGTGACTTCCTGAAAATACAAAAAAACCCGCTCCAGTTAGAGCAGGTTGCCAATGATAAAAGTGGCATCATCGTCCATTGTTACACTTTCTTTTTTAATCGTTTCAGCGATATGGCAGAGCGGCACAAATGGTTTAAGTAAATCTTTGACTCCCGTTATATTAATGCCGTCTGAAAATACTAGAAATTTAGAGTTCTCTTCGTATTTAAAACGCTGCGTATTAAAGTTTTGTTTTCTTCCTGACAAATATCCCGTTACTGGCAATGGATACGTAAGCTTCTCTGATTGAGAATATAGAAAAAAGCGGATATTACCTACACAGCTGTATGTAAGTACTTTCTCTGCAAAAGAGAATTTAAAAATAGAAACAGCTGCCCCTCGTTTATGAACAAGAGCCTTATTACACAGATTCATTAATGAATCTATATCCATGTCATGATGTTTCTCTACAATGTCCGTTACAGCTGCAGAGGCTTCATTTGCATATTGTCCGCTCCCTAGCCCATCTGCAAGTACACAAATATAATATTCGTCAGTAGCTATATAAAAATAACTGTCCCCACAATAATCCTTGCCTTTTTTCGCCGTCTGAAACGCCAAGACCTCAACCTTGTCGTTTAACCGATCAATCATGAAAGGCACTCCGAATTATCTGTTTCTGAATGAATTGCTTCTTGAAGCTTTTTAATTGCTCGCCTTTGCAATCTCGATACATGCATTTGTGAAATGCCAAGCTTGTCCCCAGCTTCTTTTTGACTTAAGTTCTCCAAATACGTATATTGAATGATTTGTTTTTCTCGTTCAGATAGAACATGAAGGACTTTTTCAAGAACAAGCATTTGATTAACCTTTTCATATCCATCATCTTCGTTTCCGACAATATCCAGTAATGTAACGGTTCCGCCATCAGAGTCAGCTTCAATAGAATGATCAACTGATAATGCCTGATAGCTTTTCCCCATTTCCATTGCTTCTAATACTTCTTCTTCCGAAACGCCGATATAATCAGCAATTTCATCAACTCTCGGAGAACGCTGCAGCTGTACAGTTAATTCTTCAGCAGTCGTTTTGATTTTCGGGCCAAGCTCCTTAATGCGGCGCGGTACATGTACACTCCAAGTTTTATCTCTTAAAAATCTTTTGATTTCACCAATAATCGTCGGAACCGCAAAAGCTTCAAATGATTTTCCAAAAGATTCATCGTAGCGGCGTATCGCACCAAGCAGACCGATAATACCGACTTGTACGATATCTTCATGGTAAGATCTTCCCTTAGAATACTTTCTGGCAATCGACTCTACTAAATTTTTGTACTGTAATACGAGTGTATTCTGGGCAACTTCATCCTGATATTCTTGATAGGATTTAATTAGCTGATTAATTTCATCTTTTGTTCTGTGATTAGGTTGAGATTGTTTCTGCATCCCTCTCCACCTGCTCTCCCTCTAGGTACTTAGTCATAAAGACCGTCACACCCTCTTTATGATGAATTCGAACTTCATCCATCAATGTTTCAATCAGATATAGGCCCAGTCCCCCTTCACGTAAGAATTCCACTGAATCTGTCTCATGATAAGGGCCGATCCCTTCTCTCGCTTGTTGAAAATCAAAGCTTTTTCCATTATCAGCCACCATAACTTCAAGCTTGTCATTATAGAGGCCAAAACCAATTAGGACTTCACCCTCGTCAGATTGCTTATACGCGTGCTGCACTGCATTGGTGCAGGCTTCACTAGTAGCAATCTTTAAATCTTCTATTTCATCATAAGTAAAGCCTAATCGGCTTGCAATTCCAGACAACGTCAGCCTGATGATCCCAACAAATTCTGGCTTTGCAGGGATTCTCATTTCAATATAATCGAATGGTTCGTTCATTGTACTCCACCTTCAATCTGGCTGTTAATATCAATTATGTCGGCTAAGCCTGTAATTTCAAAAAGTCTTTTAAGCCTTTCTGATAAACCAACGATTTTAAATTCGCCATTATTTGCACGAACGTTCTTAAAAACTCCAACAAAAACACCTAATCCTGTACTGTCCATATAGGAAACATCCGATAAGTTCACAACCATTTGGACGCCTTCCTTTTCAGCGAGGGGAAATAGATTTTCACGAAGCTTCGGTGCCGTATATGCATCAATTTCTCCACTCACTTTTATCTCAACTAGTTTTTCATTTTCCTTTACGTCTATAGAAATATTCATACTAGACCCACCTTTATACATGTCTTCTCCATGTTTTTTATTACCCCGATCTGGGCTGCGTTAAACCTTTCTTTTGAAAATAATTAACGTAAAGTCATCGCGCAGCTGCAAATCCTGCATTTTTTCAAGCTCTTTATAAACGCTGTTAACAATATCCTGCGCATCTAGATGGATGAAAGTTTTAATGAGTTCAAGAAGCGATTCCCTTTCAATAAACCCATCCTCGGTGCGACATTCCGTTACACCGTCAGACATAAGAATGATCATATCTCCAACATCAACTTTTCGCTCATATTGGCTGTACTTCGTCTTCTTTTCAATCCCCAGCAGCAATCCCTTTGCAGGAAGCTCCGTAAACTCAGCGCTTTTGGCATTGTAAAACAAACATGGCTCATGACCAGCTGAAGCATAAGAAAACACGTGGTTTTCCGTATCATATATTCCATAAAACATGGTAATAAACATTGTTAAATCAACATTTTGTTCTACAACGCGATTTAAATTTTCAAGGACATCTTTAGGATTCTTTCTATTTTCAGGCAAACTATCCATCGCATATTTAATCATAGACATACATAATGCAGCAGGAAGACCTTTCCCAATGACATCTGCTATAGCAATACTTACACTATTGTTTTCATCCTGCACGAAATGATGGTAGTCTCCATTCATATGTTTGGCAGGCACACTAATCGCCCCTATATCAAGACAATCAATATCCGGAATGGTTGTACCTAATAACGTTTTCTGTACATTTGCAGCAATCTCCATTTCACTTCTAAGCTCCTGCTGGATATGCTTTAAATTTTGATGCTCCCGAAGCGCAAAGCCATACCCAACCATTACCTCTAAGAGAATATCAAATGAATGAGCAATCTCAGGCTGCATATCTGGAAATAGATCAACGATTAGCTGCTTATGAATACTTATAATTTCCTCAGGCGAAATCATATGTTCAATTGATTTCCGGCTGAATTTTTGACTGCTGTATAATGATTGCTCCGATTGGTCTTTAAGATAATTGACGAGAATATCTCGGTATTTATCCGCAATTATTTCTCGAAAATCCATTTACACTCCCCCTAACGGAGCCATTTGGTTGCTTTTATATCTGTACCTTTTCCAGGTTCTGAGTCAATGACAAATTCATCCATTAACCTCTTTACTCCAGGCAGTCCAGCTCCTAGTCCACCTGAAGTGGAATAACCATCTTCCATTACTTGACGCAAATCACTAATCCCGGGACCGCTGTCCGCTGCCAATATCCGCAACCCTGCTTTTCCCCCGTCAAATATCTTCTCGATGCACACTTGACCTTGGCCGGCATATAAATAAATATTCCGTGCAAGCTCACTAATCGCTGTTGTTATCCTCGCCTGATCGACCGTACCGAAGCCAAGGTCTTTTGCAACATTACGTCCCAGCTGCCTTGCTGCAACGATGTCCCATTCGTTAATGATCTTTACGCAGGATTGGTTTTCCATGGTTACTCCCCCAATTCCTGTTGTAGTTTCTCCAAACCTTTTTCTAGATCTATGGCAGTAAGGACATCATTTAATCCAATACCCAGTTCAATGAGCGTAATAGCTACAGCAGGCTGAATGCCAGTAATAACAACTTTAGCTCCCATCAGTTTGGACATATCTATGACATCGCCAAGGACTTTAGCAATAAAAGAATCTATAAAATCAATGGAGGTTAAATCAATAACAACCCCATTCGCGCTTGTGACATGGATTTTATTCAGTAAATCTTCCTGAAACTGCAGTGCTGTCTTATCATCCAGCTCCCATTGAATGGATACAAGCAGGCAATTATGCAGTTTTAAAATAGGTATTCTCGGACTTCTCACTCTGCTTCCTCCACCTTAACTATTTTTCTTTTTGTTATCTCAAGTGCCGCTTCTACACCTTTTTTTAGCGTATTTTTGGTCGTAATTTGATTTAAGTCAATCCCAAGATTTACGATCGTCTGGGCGATCTCAGGACGGATGCCAACGATCATACACTTTGCACCTACAAGTCTTACTGCATCTGCAGCCTGTATGATATGATGTGCTACCATTGTGTCTACAACAGGCACACCCGTAATATCAATTAACACCACTTCTGAACGGTGCTTAACTGTCCCTTGGAGAAGATTCTCCATAATTTGTTTCGCTCTCTCAGTATCTATCGTTCCAACTAAAGGCATTACCGTTATATTGTCAAATACCGGAATAAGCGGAGCAGATAACTCTTGGAGAGCTATTTTTTGCATTGAAACCGTTCTTTCCCATGTCGAAGAGTACATATTGACCATCTCGTTAACCATTGGGTTCATCCAGCGATCAAATTCAAAAACGGTATCCATTTGATTGTTGTTATTGACTACACCTTCATCCTGCATCTTTTTGAAAACAATTTTCCCAAAAATATTTAAGGCCTTTGTTACGAAGCTGAGCGGCCAGCCAAGACGCACTACTTTTTCCGAAAAATTCGATAGTCTAGAGGTAAATTCCTCCGTCGAGTTTTTTACACTCGCAATAATAACATCTATAAATTCATAGCTGGTTGAATTGAATACTTGATCAGAGACAACTTTTACAACACGTTCGTCGCCATTTTCCTTCAAGGACTCTATCCATTCATTAAAAATCTGGTCTTTGTTTTCTTGAATATAATTTAAGATTACGCTATTCATTATGTCCTCCCTATTTTATCATATAAAGAATATGCACTTTCCCAATACTTGGCATTGTTAAACAAACTCAAAATTTGTAAAAAAACAAACATATATGTAGTTTTTATAGCAAAGTTATTACTTATATTTCGTAAGCAGAAATAAAAAAATGATATTTATGACTTTTTTATATACCCGCTTTACTTATAGGCTAAACCTATTTGGCATAATTTTTTCGTGACGATTTTATTCAAACTGTTTTTGCTCATTCTTCTACTTACATTCTACTGAAATGGTTAAGAAATCTCTAACCATATATTCTTTTCTTCCTATTATAAAACCTTCATTTTTAAATCATTAAAAAAAAAATCGCCCCCTGCTATGGAGCGATCACATTTATAATTAAAATTCGATGAGTCCTAAACTTATTTGCAGGGCTTCATCCACTTTCTCCATCATTTCGTCATCGAGATGGGTAATCTTATCGGTTAAGCGCTGTTTATCAATTGTACGAATCTGTTCCAAGAGGATGACTGAATCCCTTTCAAACCCATAACGCTTCGCATCAATTTCAACGTGAGTAGGCAGCTTTGCTTTTTGGATCTGGGCCGTTATTGCTGCAATAATTACTGTGGGACTAAACCGATTCCCGATGTCGTTTTGGATGACCAATACTGGACGTACGCCGCCTTGTTCGGAACCAACAACTGGGGATAGGTCTGCAAAATAAACGTCACCACGTTTGACAATCAATTTATTAGCCTCCGCTTACAAGACGTTCAACTGTGTGTTCTGCCTCATATTCCGCTTGAAATGCTTCAGATGCAATCGTCAAATTTATTTTTGCCATTTCCATATAGCCGCGTCTCATGGATTCGCGAATCTGTCTTTTTTTCCGTTCACGCAAATACATTTTGGTCGCTTGATAAATGAGTTCACTCCGATTAACGTTTTCCTGCTTTACGAAGCCGTCTAACTCGGTCAAAAGCTGCTGCGGCAGCTCCACCATAATCTCTGTTGTTGTGCTGGACTCAGACACAAACATACACCTCCACCATCGCTACACCATTTTATATCTACCATTTCTAATAGTACCATTATTCCGGGCAGTTGCAAAGACTATTCATCAATTCTACTGTATTATCGGCTAAAAAAATAAGTTTTTATTCAAGAAAAACAAAAAATAACCGACACTCTCTACATTAAAATGTCATTTCTAATTTCTATGATGCTACCTTCCCGCTTATACACTCTTGGTATTCTTCTTGAGATTAAGCAAGTAACTTCATAGTTAATGGTTTCAAGTTTTGCAGCAATTTCATTGACTGAAATCACTTCATTTCCTTGTTTCCCAATTAACGTGACCGTGGTGCCAACTTTCATTCCATACGGTAGCCTCACCATACATTGGTCCATGCAAATCCTGCCTACAATTGGCACTCTAATTCCATTCACGAGCACCTCTTGCCCCTGCAATTTCCGAATCCAGCCATCTGCATAGCCAATTGGCAAAGTGCCGATCCATTCATCCTGCTCTGCTGTGTAAGTTGCTCCGTAACTTACTTTTTCCCCTTTTTGCAGCCTTTTCACGTGTATGATTTTGGTGTGCAGAGAAAATGCTTCTTTTAAAGGATATGGCAGCACCTTTTCCATTTCTATTGAAGGTGTTAACCCATACATGGCAATGCCCAATCTGGCCACATTAAAATGAGCCCGTGCAAATCTTAATCCTGCGGCACTATTACTAGAATGAATAAGTGGCGGCAGATGCTGCATCCACGAGAGCATCTTTTCAAATTGCAGGAGCTGCTTTGTGAAATACTCTGTCTCAAGTTCATCTGCCGTGGCAAAATGCGTGAAAGCTCCTTCAAAAATAAACTCATTATGTTTCAGTAAATGCTCAATCTCTGTCCATTCCTCCCTTGAACGAATGCCAATTCGCCCCATCCCCGTATCAAACTTGACATGCACCCGAAGAGAAGGACAATCAAGCAAAAAGGCTTTTGCTTCTTGCAGCCATTCACTTTGAAAAATGGTAAGAGCAATCTTTTCCTTTGCTGCTAGAGGTGCATACTCTGGTCTGGCTGCACCCATTACAAGAATCGGAGCAGTGATTCCCGATTTTCTAAGAGCAAACGCCTCATCTAACGCTGCGACAGCCAAATACTCAGCACCTGCCTGCAAGGCGGTTCTGGCAACAGCCAAATCGCCATGCCCATAAGCATTTGCCTTAACAACCGCCATAACTTTCGTACCACTTTGAACATGCTCCTTCATTGCCTCTACATTATATGTTATATCATCGAGATTTATTTCTGCCCATGTATCTCTGAAGAAATGATTCATATTCATCTCTGCACCTTCACTTCCTTCATTCATTGCAGTGAAATATTATGTTAAATTATCAGTCTCCTCAGAGTAAAATGTCAAGAAATAATAAGGGGCAACTGCAGCTGGCCATAATACGAACAGGCTGCTCTTTCACTTAAGCACTATCCAATGCAGGAACTTTGCTATTACTCTTCGACACAGCCATTGACATTTATAAGAAAAGGCGATTAGGCAAGCAATATACCATTGTCCAATCATTTTTTATAGTTATAGAAGAGAAAGATAACTTCACAACACTTGGAAAATAAGCGGACAAATTTCCTCTATTTTAGGAAAAGCTGATTTTCCAGCAAAATAAGCGGAGATTTTTTCTCCTTATTTGAGGAAAATGATTAAATTTATCTATATTTTGGGAAGTTAACCGGTATTCCTTCTCCTCCTATTTGTTCCAATCACTCCGCGAAATATACAACACTAAACATATAACAGAGCCTTTTCTTCAATCCGAAACCGATCTGCCACATCCCACCAATCCCCTCATATAACTCGATCTATAGAATAGGTGCAAACAACGGCAAAGCCTTAATATCAAAAATAAAGATGCAGCCCAATTCCCAGCTGAAATGGACTGCATCTTTGTTTGCTACCAGTTTACATAATGAAAAACGGATCTGCCCTGCTTTAAAACAGCCTGTTCACTCCTGACTGCTAAGCTAAAGGTAAGCCTGACATTCTTTCCTATTTGACTACGTCACCCTGAACGGATTGGGCAACAGATAGCATTTCTTCTTCCGTTAGGTCATTGGAAGCAAGCATATATTCAACTCCCTGATATGTCCAGGAGATGGTATTATCTGTCATCGCACCAATTGTAAAGCCTAAATCAACTGGCTCTCCGCTTACTGAAGTCGCTAAGCTGGATGTCTCCATAGCAACTGCTCTTTCTTGAATGAGTGTATATGACTTCTCGCCTTTATAAGATAGAATAATTCGTTTTCCATCCTCCGTGTCAACTTCAGTTTCCTGCATCTCGACACCTGGCAGTTCATATTCAGGATACATCACAGAAAATTCATCCGATTGATTCTCTGCTAAAACAGGTATGTTTCCAAGCTGTGCAGTAGTCATATTCTTCTTCATATCAAAGTCGCCTTTTTCTAATTTTTCATTGAACTTCATTTCTGTGAAATCAACGGTTACAAGTGCATTCCCTTCTGTATCCTTCACTTTAACACTTACAGGAGAGAGATCTGACTTTTTCAATGTAATTTCCTGCGTCGGAAGCATTTGACTGTTTTGATATCTTGTTTTTGTTTCAAAAACATATTGATCTTCTTTAGCTGTAAATTTAGCTTCTTGATCCTCTAAAATATCCTTCACAAGCGACTCATATAAATAAGCCTGGCTGCTGTTTTCTGGCCACTCACTTTGGAACTTAAAGCTTTTATTTAATGCAGGAGTTAAGACAAATACCCCTTCATCATTGCGAAGAATCATTTGGCTTTGTTCTTTTTGCGCATTTACTAGGTTTACTCGATAATAAGTTGGATCTTTATGCCAGACTTCGATGTCATATGTTTGCGGATCTGTACCCATCTGCAGTGTCATCTTCGCTTTAGCCTTATAGCTTTCAGCCTCTTCCACTTTTTTGCTAAGTTCTTTTGTAACATCCTCCTGTGATTTCGTGCCACAGGCTGCTAAAGTCAAAACAATACCTAGACCGGCAAGCAGCAGCAACAACCTCTTCTTCATTCCTTCAACCCCTTTTGTCTCGATTCGGCTTTTCGCCATATGCGTTTCCTTGGCCTTGTCTCTTCTACGCACTACGAATATATGAGACAACCTTAGGAAATATGCTAGGAGGAATGACAAGCTTTTATTTTTTCATAAAAAGAATGACAAATGAACATATCATTAAAAGGAGTTAGCATAAAGCCTTGTTTTCTTTATAAATTTTCAATAATAACTTGTGCAACAGCATACTCTTTACTATGAGAGATCGAAAGGTGGACACCTTTTTGGAGGGGTTTCATTATAGATGGCTTTCCTCTCTCATCTTTCATTATTTCTATATCCTGAAAAGAGAGATCTGTGCCGATCCCTGTCCCCATGGCTTTAGAATAGGCTTCTTTGGCAGCAAATCTTCCTGCAAGAAATTCAACTTGACGTTCACCGTGCAGCTGCTCAAATTGCTGATATTCTGAGACTGTCAGTATTCTCAGCGCGAATTTTTGATGCTTGTCTGCCAGCTTTTGAATTCTATGCAGTTCCACAATATCAATGCCGATTCCTATGATCATATTATTTCCTCCTCATCGAAATATGCAAATTAGGTGCTGAATTACCCGATTAGGGCTATTATGGTACTAAATCAATTAACGGACTCATAATGAATTTTTTAAGGGGGCTATTATGTTTGTCAGAACCGAAAGCTTTAAAGAGTTTATCCGCTACTATCCTGTCATCTCAACTATTATTGCCATTCACATTATACTGTATCTGCTGACGGCATTGCCGTTATTGCCATCCGGCTGGCTGATGGAACGTTTTGCAGGTGTAAACCTTTATATTGTAAACGGCGAGTATTGGCGTCTTTTTACGCCGATTTTTATGCATAGCGGCTTTGGTCATGTCCTTTTTAATAGCTTTTCTCTTGTACTGTTCGGACCAGTATTAGAAAGAATGCTGGGCAAAGGAAAGTTTGTGCTCTTATATTTGGCAGCAGGGCTCGCAGCCAATATTGCCACATTGCTGATTGAGCCTTTAACGTATATACATGTTGGTGCGAGCGGTGCAATTTTTGGCTTATTTGGCTTTTTCGCATCGATTATTGTATTTCGGAAGGACCTTCTCTCAAATGAAAATAAACAGCTGATTATCACCATCACTGTCATTGCCGTTATTATGACGTTTATGCAGTCAAACATTAATATAACGGCTCATTTATTCGGTTTACTTGCAGGATTCCTTATTGGAGCCGCCACTCTAAAAAAATAATAATAGTATAAAAAAAGCGCTTTTTATAGCGCTTTTTTTACTGTTTGCATAAGAACTTAGGTTACGACGAATCTTCAGTCTTTCTTAACCTCTTGTCTGTATATGAGTACCATTCATACATTTGTTGCACATCGCTCTTTTCCAGGTCAGCGACAGTACCGCCGCTCCCGCCAAATCCGGACATCACAGCCCCATCGACTGTAGCGAGATCAGCTCTTATCTGAAAATAACTTTGTTCCATCGAAAGCTTCTGAATACGATTCTTCTTCATGAATACCGTATTTTTCAGCAATCCGCGGTATCGCAAAGTTAATTGCTGCCCATCAATCCCCCATCCTGCATCTTTATATTTTAAATAAGATAGAAGAAGAGAAAACGGCAATAGGAGAAGGGCAAAGTACCCCCATGGCCGTGAAAAAAGAATCGGGAGCACGATTGGTAAAATTGAGGTCAAGAACCCTCGAAATAAGTAACGTAAACAGGATCTGCGGGGTGCCGGTCTTAATAGAGGTTCAAACGAGTAACCCTTTATGTACGGTTTGAGAATGTCTGCAATGCGGCTCTTCTTTGTTATAGGCAGCAGCAGTACACTTGAACTGCTTACATCCTGCAGTGAACCTCCCGCACTTTCCACATATACACTGGCAAATCCAAACGGCTGCCGCAATAAATTTTCCGTTATCTTAACCGCTTGTATCCGGTTAAATGGAATCGTAAATTGCCGTTTCTCCAGCAAACCTCTCGTAATAATTAAATCATTATCTACCTTTTTGACCGTAAAATCAGCATATTTAAGTAGGGAGCCAATCAGTGCAATAAGCCATGCAATAAAAAAAATAATAAAAACAATGATGCTTATAAATAAGATCCCGCTTTTAATAAAACTTTCAAATTGAGCAAAAATCCGTTCATACGGAAGAACTTCATCAAGCTGCAGAAGAAAAGCTACTACTGCGGATATAACAACACCCGCACCCCCGGAAGTGGAAGAAAGAAGCAGCAGCTCCCCAGGTGAAATTTTGTATACGATATCTGCTTTAGGCTCGATCGCCAGCTCCTCATTACCATCCTGCAAAGCTTGACCTTTGGAATGGAGAAGTGCTTGCTGGATCATCGATGCTTCCTGTTTATTAATGGCAGTTAAGATCGCTTCCGCATCTCCTTTGCCACTTGAACCAGCTGTCTCAACCTTCATTTTCACCAAGTTAAAGGGACGCTGAAGAATTCCTTCTGAAAGATCCAAGCTTTGAATCCTTTCAAAAGGGATATACCTTTTTTTGCGCACAAAAACCCCTGACTCAATGCGCAGTTCACCTTCTTCAATTCTATAGGTGAACCGCAGCCATCTCACAATGCCGGATATCAGCAGCAGGAGAATGATAAGCCCAGAAGCAATGAATTGAAAGAATACCCCTTCACCGCCAAATATGATGAGAACAAAGACGGGCAGCAGCAATTCCTTTAGGCTTTGTAAAAAATTTGCTACCGCTGCGACAGGATGAAGTCTTTTAGGTTCAGACATCATCAACCGCCACCCTTGCTAAGTTCGAAATAAAAAACCGCAGCTGCTCTGCTTCATCAACATCAAGAGCAGGAATCTCATGTACAGTCGCTGCTGTTGAAATAGCCACGGTTGCTAATCGGTATTTGCGCAAGATAGGTCCTTGTTGTGTATCCACATGCTGTACACGAATCATCGGGATCAGTGTACTCTTAATGACAAAAACACCATGCTGAATTTCTATCTCATTTTCTCTCACCTCATAGCGCCAGCGTTTCCACCTCAGGCTCGGGATTAACAGAATAAATGTATAAGCATAGGCAGCGAAAAAAATTAATGCTGCTCCAATAATCCAAAACGGCCATTCAAATATAATGGTTAAGGCAATTGCTCCCCAAGACGCGAGAAAAGCAATGACCGAATGGATGGCGCCCGCAATTCGCCATACCTTTAAACCTCTCTTTGAAATCCGTTTTTGCGGCTTTGTAATCATGCGGTACCTCCTGAAAGTCTTATCATTGATACATTTAGTATACATGACATATAAGTTCGTTGTATTCCTTTAGTGGAATTTCTTTAATGTTTATTATTATACTCATAATGGACAGAATGATCACTTATTACTGCCTTAGCTGTAACATCCCCTGCATGGCAGAATACTCGCTGCATTTCAAACTTTTAAAAATCCCCCCAAAAAAAAGAGAGCCTTATGGCTCTCCTCTTTTTAACGATACGTATTTGAATTTGTTTTATTATTACTGTTATTGTAATTAGATCTTTTGCCTGTATGTCCTTGGCGCGGTTTGTATTGTCCATTTGAACGATTTCTTTGTCCGCCATTATAACTTTTGCTGCGGTCATAAGGCTTTCTGTCGCGTTTCGTTGGAAGCGGCTTTTCTTCTGTCAATTTAACAGGAGTTGTGTCCGGTTCCTTCGTCAGCATCTTAAGCATAGCTTGAACAACTGCAACAGCATCCTGATCTGCCAGTAATTCTTCTGCTGTTTGCTTGTAATAAGAAAGATTGTTTTCTTCAATTGTTTGCGCCACTTTTTCAACGACAGCCTTTTGCTGGCCTTCTAATGCTTCATCAAGCGTCGGAGCATCCATACGTTCCATTTTACGTTTGGTTGTGCGCTCAACTACATGCAAATAGGATTTTTCACGCGGGTTGATGAATGTCATTGCGACACCTTCTTTACCCGCACGCCCTGTACGACCTATACGGTGGACATAACTTTCCGGATCTTGCGGAATATCAAAGTTATAAACATGCGTAACACCTGAGATATCCAGTCCGCGTGCAGCTACATCTGTAGCAACTAAAACATCAATGGAACCTTCTTTAAACTTGCGTAAAACCGAAATGCGTTTCGCTTGGCTTAAATCTCCGTGAATTCCTTCAGCCATATATCCTCTTAACGTTAACGCCTCTGCAAGCTCATCAACCCGGCGCTTTGTCCGTCCAAAAACAATCGCAAGCTCTGGTGACTGGATATCAAACAGTCGTGTCAGCACATCAAATTTATTCTTCTCTTGTACTTCAATGTAATATTGATCGATGAGTGATACTGTCATTTCCTTTGCTTTTACACGTACAATTTGCGGTTCTTTCATGAAGCGAGCTGCCATTTTGCGGATCGGCTCTGGCATTGTAGCTGAGAATAGAAGTGTTTGACGTTCTTCTGGAATGCTGGAAAGGATCGCTTCAATATCGTCAATAAAGCCCATATTCAGCATTTCGTCCGCTTCATCAAGGATTGCCGTGTGAACATTGTCTAAACGAATTGTTTTGCGCTTAATATGGTCTAAAATACGGCCAGGTGTTCCAACAATGATATGAGGCTTATTTTTTAAAGCGCGGATCTGTCTATTAATATCTTGACCACCATAAATAGATAGAACTCTTGTGCGTTTACCAAAACCAATTTTATATAGCTCTTCAGATACTTGAATCGCCAGCTCGCGAGTCGGAGCAATAACAATTCCTTGGATGACATTTTTTTCGTAATCAATTTTATCAATCATCGGAATTCCAAATGCTGCCGTTTTCCCGGTACCCGTTTGAGCTTGACCGATTAAATCTTTATTCTCTAAACTAAGCGGAATGGTTTGCGCTTGAATGGGCGTCGCCTCTTCAAATCCCATTCTTTTTAAAGACTTCATTGTAGCCGGGCTTATGCCCAAATCTTGAAACTTTGTCACTATATTCATTCTCCTTCTATCAATTGAAAAATATTTTCTGTGATGCACGCAGGATGAACACTCATTAAAACAGCTGCTCCCATGTGGATGCTGCCGATCACTGAAACCCGCTTGAGGAAGGATGAGAAAACGAAGGTCCTTTCAATTTATGCAGAAAGCACATTTATCAAAGTTGTTATTGTTAAAGAAAACTTGCCGACCGGCAAGCCTCCAATGCGAAGACAAAGGCTTAGTTGCACTTAAACCTTACTCCAAGTTAGCAACTGCGTCGAATTTTCTTCAGCGCTGATAATTTATACTTTCTTAAAGTATTAAAAATCGGATCTTACCGACCTTTTTATCTCCTAACGTATAACAAGAAGACGTTTGTCATCCTAGACCGTTATTCATGAAAAAAGACATTCTCCTAGTGCTGGAGTATGTCCGGGTTTCTGAGAAGTCCTGTGAAAACTATAACTTTAATCTTATCACCGATAATGGTTCATTGCAATGTTATGATCGCACGACTCAGGAGGTTTTAACATCCTCTCCCTTGTTCTCTAAGAACTCTAATACTTCTTTAAATAATTTCTCATTTTCACTGCAATGACAGATAAGGTGCTTTGAATCTTTAATATAAATTAATTTTTTTATTTCTGTACCAATATGACGATAAAGGAATTCAGCACTTTTTGGAGGAACAACACCGTCGCTTTCTCCTTGAGCAATTAAGGTAGGAACATGCACTTGATTCAAGATCGGTCTTACCGCTCCAACAAGACGGCGGAACTGAAGCGTAGCAGTGATCGGTGTGGCTTTGATTTTCCTTGTGTAGCGGACGAACATTTCATTTTCAAACAGTTTTCCCTGAAAAGCATCTGTCAGCATCTCCCGAACGTCCTTCAAGAGCTGCCGAGGGTTTACATAGTAAGCAGCAGCACTAAGCAGGATCAGACGGTCCACTTTATGATTCACCGCCAGATAACTGGCTATTAATCCACCCATAGAAAAACCTACCACATACACCTTTTCGCATTTAGCACTCAATCTTTCTAGTTCATTTTCAGCATGCTGAATCCATTTATTATATTCAATGCCTTTAAGCTTTAGGCTTTCCCCATGCCCAGGCAAAGTTGGAACAGCAATCTCCCAATCCGTATGCTCTCTTAAGTAAGCAGCAAGCGGTTCTACCTCGAATGGGGCACCTGTAAATCCATGTATACACATACATCCAATCACCTTAGCCACCTGCCTATTTCCATAATTGTTATTATTGTATCTCTTTCCTCCATTTCTTACTACTGAAACCCATTTAAGTTGGCAAGTGATTTCCACTCCATGGTACTCGCTTTCCGCGGGGCGGGTGCTGAGCCTCCTCGTCGCCCTTCGCTCCTGTGGGGTCTCACCTTCCCACTCCTCCCGCAGGAGTCTCGCACCATTCCGTTCCAATCAATATTTTTTTTTTGCAAGGATCCATTGTAAATAAAAAGGCAGCACACGATTGAACTTTTCACAAAAAAAGAGGCTGAGACAAAACGAAATTAATCTTTCTAAAACACGAATATTCACTATCTTGGTTTGGGTGTTTAAACAAGTCCGTTCCACCTGCGCTGCGGACCCTCGCTTTCCGTGGGGAGGAAGCTGAGCCTCCTCGAAGCAAAGCTTCTGCGGGGTCTCACCTTTTCCTCTATTGCCCACAGGAGTCGAGGATCCTCCGCTCCATTTCACTCATGTTCATAAAATATATTTTATAATCATAAACAAAAAACCGAATGATTAGAAAGGTAACTTCCTAACCATTCGGTTCTATGGGTATGTTAAATACTTATGTCCCAGCCTCTTTTGGAGCTAGTATTTTAACCACTTAATAATTTCTTTTGGTGATGCATTTTTGCCATAGATCAGAATTCCGATCGAGAAGATCTTTCCTGCTAACTTCATGCAAATCCAAATGCTTGCGGCTAAGATGGCAAGCGAGATGCCAATCTCGATCCATGGCCAGCTATCTAGCATGGATAGTCTCATAAGCAATACACCTGGAGATGAAAGCGGGAAGTATGTTCCAATTTGCGCAATGATTCCGCTTGGATCTGATAGGACAGGACCGATAAAGAGAAGCGGAACAAATGGCAGCATAAAAACAAAGCCTTGGAAATTACTAGTCGTATCTACATCTTCAAATGTCGCACCTATACCTGCGAAAATGGCTGCAAACAGCAAGTAGCCCAGAATAGAGATGAATACGAAAAACAGTGTTTCTGGAACAAATAAATAATCAGCAATCGGGAAATCTGAATTCCACAGCAAGAATGGCAGAATAATAATCACCCATACCAGTACCTGAGACATGCCAACTGCGAAATAACCAATGATTTTTCCTTGCATAAGCTCAGTAGGCATTAAAGAGGAAAGAATAATTTCTGCTACCTTCTCCTTCTTTTCTTGTGAAGCACTTTGGAAGACCATCATTCCTGTCATAACGATCGAAAACAGGATAACTCCTCCAAATATTCCTGGCACTAAACGCGTCAGAGGATCTGTTCCCTCTTCTGTATTTTGGCTCATTTCGGTTTGATTAATGGATAGATCTCTTGCAATATAAGCTGCTTCTTCATCAGATAAATTTAACTGACTAATCCGAAACTGCTGCAGAGGCTGAAGCAGAATATTTACTTCCTGGCTGAATTCCCCCTCCATGCTTTCGTTGGAATAAACCTTCAGTAAACCTTCTTCTAAAGCTTGTTCATCGAACACAATATAGGCTGTATTTTCGTTATCTCTAACTTCATCCAGAATCGTTTCCTGGTTTTCGGAGGTGATTTCAGTGTCCCATTCAATCCCTTGTGTCTCAACAAATGCACCCACACTCTCCCAAATCTGCAAATCATCCTGAATGTAAACAGTTGGTGCCTCTGGTTCTGATTCAAAGGAGTCTAATAAGGTTGGAAATGAGTAGAACAAGATAAACATAAGCGGAGTAATCAGTAAGGAAATGAT
Source organism: Cytobacillus gottheilii (assembly GCF_900166665.1). Classification (GTDB taxonomy): domain Bacteria; phylum Bacillota; class Bacilli; order Bacillales; family Cytobacillaceae; genus Cytobacillus; species Cytobacillus gottheilii_A. The sequence goes on from NZ_LT800494.1 coordinate 4,357,955, forward strand.
AAAGGATTTATTTTTAACATTCTTTTTAAACTCCCATTTCGCTACTTTCATACTGTTACGCATGGTCATCATTCCTTTCTATAATATTTTTATCTGTTGCAATATCAATAAAGATTTCATGAAGAGACGTGCGGCTAATGGATAACTCCTGAATATTTAAGCTTTCCGGCAATTCCCGCAGCCACTGAGCCGGATTAATATCCTGCTGCAAATAAAGTGTGAAAGCTTCTCCATTTTGTTCAACTCTGTGAACTTGAGGCAGCTGTTCTAGACTTTCGATTCTGTTTTGGCCCCGTAATGTACACTTATAGCTGCCGAATTGTGCTTTCACTTCATCAAGCTTGCCATACACAACTTTTTCACCGCGGTGAATCATGAAAAGCCGATCACATAATTCCTCTACCACATTCATCTGGTGAGCAGACAGCAATATGGCCGTACCAGCTTGAGCTAATTCTTTAATTTCATTTTTCATAACATCTTGGCTGACCGGGTCAAGACCGGAGAATGGTTCATCGAGGATCAGCAATTCTGGTTCATGGATAATGGATGCAATAAATTGAACCTTCTGACCCATCCCCTTTGAAAATTCCTCAATCGTGCTTTTCTCTTTCCCTTCCAAACCTAGTTTTTTCAGATAATATAATGCTCTCTCTCTAGCTTTCTTCTTCGGATAATCCTTCAATTCAGCAAAATAAAGAATAATATCCATAATCGGCACTTTTTTATAAAGGCCCCGTTCCTCTGGCAAATAGCCAATCTTATTTTTAGGAATCTCTCCAGATTTCAATCCATGAAAAGTAACAGAACCTTCATCAGGGAACATAATGCCCATAATGCTTCTGATGGTCGTAGATTTACCAGCACCATTTGGTCCGAGAATAGCAAGGATCTCCCCTTTTCTCACTTCAAAAGAAATATCCTTAATAATACGTTTGTCTTTAAACGACTTCCCGACACCTTCAACTCTTAATGTTTCTGTCGTCACTTTGAATCCGCCTCCTCTGAGAGTATATATGAAATAATTTCTTCTATATCAAGTGGTTCTGATTGCAGCCATTTGATTCCCTTTGCCATCAAATATTGTTCAGCTGACTCCGGATCGCTGACACATATAACTCTATCATTCTCGCGATTAACTTCACCCGGCAAATAGCTGCTGATCGGCTCTTCAAGCCAGTATCGTCTATACGAGCCATCCAATTCATCCTTTACATAATGACCGATCAGCTGGCCATTTTTCATCACCGCTATATAATCGGCCAGCTTTCGGATATCCTCTGTCTGATGACTGGAAATAATCATTACCTTGTCTCCACGATCCATCCATTCAATAAAAAAGTTCAGCAGGATTCTTTTTGCAGGAATATCAATATGTGCGGTTGGTTCATCCAAAATAATAAATTTTGTATCGCGTGCAAGAGCAAGAGCAAGACAAAGTTTTTGCTGCACCCCTTGCGAAAGCTTCGCAAACTTTTTATCCAGCGGAAGTTTCAAAGACCTTGCAATTCTGTCAAAAAAATTCTGATCCCAGCTTGGATAAAGTCCTGACATTAGAGTAACAAGCTCTCTTCCTCGGAAAAAGTCCCATCCTATTACTGTTTGGGGCTGATATGTGATCAGCTGCTTCCACTCTTCATTTTCAAAGCTAACAACCTGCCCGCCGATTTCAATCGTACCGCTATCAGCTGGCGCTAAGTTCATCAGCATTTTTAATAGCGTACTTTTGCCTGCTCCATTGTCACCTGCAACCACTGTAATCGTTCCTGTTTCAAATTGAAGATCAATGGGTCCAAGCTGAAAATCTTCTATTATTTTTGTTGCGGAACTCACCCTTATGTCATTCATGCTTGCTTCCTCCTTTCTCTTTCAGGGAAGCTATAACTTCCTTAAATACTTCCTCAATCTGTTCTAATGTATAATCATGACGAAGTGCTGTTTCAACACTATTCTCAATTGCTTTATACACGGCAGAAACCTTAACCTCCTCTTTAATGGATGCAGAAACATCTGCTACAAATGTCCCTTTTCCTTGTGATGTTTGAATAAAGCCTCCATGCTCCAGATTTAAATAGGCTCTTCTTGTTGTGATCACACTGATTTCAAGATCTTTTGACAAGGCTCGTATTGAGGGAAGCGGTGTACCCGCAGGCAGCTGGCCGCCAGCAATTAACGCTTTCACCTGCTCCTCAATTTGATGATAGATCGGTGTTTTGGAGTCTTTTGAAAGACGAATTGGCAATTGCACGTCTTCGCCTCCTTCCATAGACATTCATTATTTTAAGTAATTCATTTTTCTAATTTGCTTTTCAGCATACTTTTTACAATATTTAACCGTTATGATTGAAAGGACCACACTGCTGATAATAGAAACTGCTGGCCACTTTTGAGCTGCTTCTATACTCAAGAACACAACGCCCTTTCCAGCCCAAAAATGAACACCGAAAATAGCACCAAGCAGAATACCAAAGAATAAGATTGTATAGATTGCATAAAACCATTTATTCTTTGTTGTTGTATCTCCAACATCACTTGCCGGAAAAAGAGCTCCTCCTATAATCCCGAAACTCAGCCATATGACAAAAAATGCTGCTGCTGAAACTCCTTGCAATTCAGCTTTATAAAAGTCTGAGAAGACAAGCATAATGGTTAGAACAATCATATTAAACGGGATTGCAAAAATGAAATAAACCAAATATCGGCTGATAATCAATGCTTCTCTTTTTACTGCGAGCTGATTAAGCATTAAGAAGTAAGGCGAAGCATAGACACCTTCATCCACTTTCTGAAACTGAATCTCTTTCGGTCTCATCCAATAGGTCATACACCAGAAACAAATTATAAAAAACAGGTCATACAAAAAGCTCATCTCTTCCTCAATTGCTACCGTGAAAAAGAATCCAAATATGATTGCAAAAGGCAACATGAGCCAAATTCGTTTTACCGTTTCTTTCACTTCAAACTTTGCGAGCCACCACGCTTGCTTAATCTCTGCCAATCAAAAAACCTCCTTGCTTTAACTGTTATACTGTTTATATCTATATACACAGTATATGAAAAATAATAACAGTAAGCAACCCCTTTTTGATATTTTTGGTAAACAAGAAAACACTGGTCGGACTAGGAAGTAAGCTCTAAAATAAATAAGATGTTCTTAAACAAAAGAGTCAATAGAACAAAAACTACCCTGTTTCACATGAAACAGGGTAGTTTTTCCAGTAGAACAGATTATTCAATTATCCTTTTAAATTAAAGCATTCTCATATCCACTTAACATCTGTGGCTATATTTTATTAAAAATAATCAGTACAGCTTATTCTTGCAAACCTGCTACGACATCTTCTAATTTCATGCCTCTTGATGCTTTTACCAGTACAATCGTCTCCTTGTTCACTAGCTTTTGCAATTGTTCAATGAGCGGCTGCTTTTCCTTAAATGAGTATACTCTATTTTCCGGAAAGACGCGGCCTGCACCTTCTGCAATGTATTGTCCAAGTTCTCCATATGTGAATACAGCACTAATTTTATCAGGATTAATAGACTCGCCAACCTTGATATGATATTCCTTTTCCTCTTCGCCCAATTCCAGCATATCGCCAAGGACAAGAATTTTATTTTGATATCCAGGAAGGTTCGCAATCAATTCAATCGCTGCATTCGTGGATGTTGGGCTTGCGTTATAAGCATCATTGATGATTCGCTCGCCTTTCTTTCCTTGTAAAAGTTCCATTCTCATATTGGTCAGCTTAATTTTAGATAGCCCTTCATTCATATCCTCAAAGGAAATATCATAAAAAGAGGCTGCCGTCATGGCTGCAAGAGCATTAAGAACATTATGAGTACCCAGCACCGGGAGCTGGAATTCCCTATCTGAGATATTCACCTTAAAGCAGCTTCCATCATCGCTTTGACTGATATGTGTCGGATATAAATCGTTGGAAGTGTTTGAACCAAAGGTTTTCAGCATTGCTCCGCCATTATACTGTTCAAAGTGCTGCTGCAGGAGCGGCTCATCCCCATAATAGATAATACATCCATCACTTTTTAGACCATTGATGATTTCAAGTTTCGCTTGTGCAATCCCTTCTTTGGATCCTAAATCCTGCAGATGAGCTTCACCGATATTTGTAATCATGACAACCTCAGGCAGTGCAAGACGGCTGAGGAAGTCAATCTCCCCTTTACCGCTCATACCCATTTCTAACACAGCCAGTTCAGTATCTTCTTCCAGATTCAGAATCGTTAAGGGAAGACCAATATGATTATTATAATTCCCTTCCGTCTTTTGTACTTTGTATTTTAGCGATAAGAGACTTGCCGTCATATCCTTTGTCGTGGTTTTTCCATTGCTGCCCGTTATGCCGATCGTTTTGACATCCAACTGCTTCCTATAGCTGCGGGCTAGTTCCTGCAGAGCCACAAGTGTGTTTTCCACTATAATGATTGGCAAGTGCAGCGGCGGATTTGGAACGTCATTTTGCCATAATGCCGCAGCTGCTCCTTGTTTTAAAGCTTCCTCTACAAAAGCATGCCCATCAGCACGCTCTCCTTTAAAGGGAACAAATAAATTTCCATCTGTAATCTTTCTTGTATCTATCGTTACTCCGGTAATATGCACGTTCGAATGTTCGGATTGAAAATCATCCACACCGATCATAGCGGCTACCTCTTTTAAGTTTCTTGCAATCATGGCCTGCCTCCTATTTTCACTAGTACATCTAATTTGTCTATGTCTATCAAGTGAACATATGTAGAAAGCATAACGCCTTGTTCACCGGTCTATAGTCATGCAGACAGTTTTTAGGGAGGCGTAATGCTCACTATTTAGCTCTTTGACTTTTTAAAAATAATGACAGATTACATCGTGTGCTTAATCTGCTGTTTTTCCTCATGTCTTTCCACCGCGAGCTGAACAAGACGTTCAATCAGCTCTGGATATTCTACACCTGAATGCTTCCATAATAGCGGGAACATACTAAAAGGAGTAAATCCAGGCATTGTGTTTACTTCATTAATATAAAATTGACCGTCTTTTGTTAAGAAAAAGTCTGCTCTGACTAATCCTGAGCAATCAAGTGCTTTAAAAGCTGTTATGGCCATTTCCTTTAGTGCAGCATATTCCGAATCAGTAATCTCAGCCGGAATCATCATAGCAGTATCTCCATCCTGGTACTTCGCTTTATAATCATAAAAAGATGCTTTCGGAATAATTTCACCTGCTACAGAGCATTCTGGATCATCATTACCCATAACTCCTGCTTCAATTTCACGAGCTGTTACACCTTCTTCAATAATAATTTTCCGATCAAATTGAAACGCTTCCTTAAAGGCCGCTGAAAGTTCTTCTCTGTTTTCACACTTGCTGATTCCTACGCTTGAACCAAGGTTAGCAGGTTTAACAAAACAAGGATATCCGATTTCTGTTTCTACCTTCTCATATGCAGCTGCCTCTGCTTTTTTCCACTCGCTGCGAATAAACCAAACATATTTTACTTGCGGCAATCCCGCTTGAGCAAAAATGTTTTTCATAATTACTTTATCCATTCCAGCAGATGAAGCAAGCACTCCGTTGCCTACATACGGAAGATTCAGCAGTTCAAGCATTCCTTGGACAGTTCCATCTTCTCCATTTGGCCCATGTAAAAGTGGAAAAATCACATCAAAAGGTCCTGCATCTTCATCAGATGATTTAAACAAGGTTGGTGCCAACGCTGTGGGAGACAATGCTTCTCCCTGCTCAAACGCAAGCTCCTTCACACTTTCAACAGGACCAATTAACTCGTTCCCTTTGACCCAGCGCCCTTCTTCGGTTATATAAATTGGATGAATTGTAAATTTATCTGAATTTAAAGCTTTAATGACAGCCATTGCCGTTTGCATGGACACTTGATGCTCCGCAGATTTGCCGCCATATAACAAGCCGATTTTAGTTTTCATTTGTTGAACCTCCATTTTTAAATCACACGTAATCATTTTACACTTTTGAGCGTAAAAGTTCCATCTGCTACCTGCTGTTACAAAGGATCAGAAGTACATTCATATTACAGCAGGTCAGCCATATATATTCCCTCAATAGTAAAAAGTAAATCATAGCCTATACGTATATGTATGAATAAGAAATACAAATGTAGCTTTTCTTAATGATTTTATTTCATTTCATCCTATTAAACCATGACAACATTAAAGAAAAGTTACATTCCGCCTATTTTTCCATTACATTTTATTATACTGAATATACGGAATAATTATATTATTCTAAAATAATTTATTTCTATTAACTTTTTGTAAAACATACGTTATAATCCTCCTATTAAAAACAATTGTATTTTATAGGAGGACATAAGAATGAGGAAATTTGGCTTATTGCCGCGTATTATTATTGCTATCATTTTAGGTATAATCGCAGGAACCTTTTTACCAGAATTCATAATAAGAGTGTTTGCCACATTTAACAGTCTGTTCGGCAACTTTCTTGGTTTTGCCATCCCGCTTATTATTATAGGTTTTATTGCTCCTGGAATTGGTTCTATGGGCAAAGGAGCAGGAAAAATGCTTGGGATTACGACTGGTCTCGCCTACATCTCAACGATCGCAGCAGGGATTATAGCTTTTCTCGCAGCAAGTCTCCTTTATCCCGTGATGTTAAAAAATCAGAGCTTCACACAATTCGGCAACCCTGAAGAGGCTTTGCTTGAGGCATACTTCACAGTTGAGATGGCACCAGTAATGGGCGTGATGACTGCCCTCTTAATTGCTTTCACCCTTGGATTAGGTCTTACAGCGATTAAAGGAAGCACTTTACAAAATGCATTAAATGATTTTCAGGCCATTGTACAAAAACTAATCGAAAAAATCATCATCCCATTATTGCCGTTCCACATTTTTGGAATCTTCTCAAACATGACCCAGGGCGGACAAATTGGAACCATTCTGAGTGTTTTTGCAAAAGTTTTTATCATGATTATTGCTCTTCATCTTATTATATTACTCATTCAGTACACAGCTGCCGGAATTGCAGCAAACAGAAATCCATTCTATATGATCAAACAGATGATTCCCGCCTATTTTACTGCACTTGGCACTCAATCATCCGCTTCAACAATCCCAGTCACTTTAAAGCAAGTGAAAAAGATAGGTGCCCGAGAACAAACAGCTGACTTTTCTGTTCCATTACTGGCAACGATTCACCTTTCAGGGAGCACAATCACAATTGTCAGCTGTGCCATTGCTGTCATCATGCTTCAAGGACAAAGTATTTCCTTTATAGAGGTTCTCCCTTTCATTCTTATGCTGGGTGTTACCATGATTGCTGCACCTGGAGTCCCAGGTGGTGCTGTTATGGCGGCAATTGGATTGCTCGAATCGATGCTCGGTTTTGATGCAACAATGCTTGCCCTCATGATTGCTCTTTATTTAACACAAGATAGCTTCGGTACAGCATGTAATGTTACTGGGGACGGAGCATTAACTGTGCTCGCAGATAAACTAGGAGGAAAATCTGCCGCGAAACACACTTCTAATTCACAGAGTGCTTAACGCTATTCACTTAAAGAGGCGTAAGGAATGATCCAGATTCTTACGCCTTTTCAATTGGACATATTCAAGATTTACACAGGTGGTCGCTAAGAACAACAACGTGTTATTTACTGACTTAATTTTTCTACTGTTAAACAGCAAAAAAAAAACACGCTAAGACGCGTGTTTTAATGTCCAGATAACTTAGCACCTGGGTTATGCTGAATAGAAAGTCGCTCCATTAACTTCATGCTTGGAGAGTTCAAGCCGGTTAATTGCACTTGTTTTCCATTCTCCCGCAGTTTAATGACAATTTTATCAATCGCAGCAACTGCAGAATCATCCCAAATATGAGCACCGCTGAAGTTAATTTCGACTTCTTTATGATCATCATATAAATCAAAGGACCCAACAAGTTCATCAACGGAGGCAAAGAATACCTGACCCGTTACAGTGTACAATTTCTTCGTCCCCTGTGTTGTGGAGGTTACCTGCACCTTTGAAATTTTCGCTACAAAGAAAATCGCACTGAGAACAATACCAGCTAAGACCCCTTTAGAAAGGTCATGTGTAACCACCGTCGTGACAGTTGTTGTTACCATGACAATCGAGTCCGTGACCGGCACCTTCGTAAGTCCTTTAATAGAAGCCCAGTCAAAGGTTCCAATGGAAACCATAAACATTACGCCTACCAGAGCCGCCATTGGGATTTGGACAACAATATCACCTAGAACAAGAATTAAAAACATTAAAAACAAACCGGCAACAAGAGCAGATAATCTTCCTCTTCCGCCTGATTTAACATTGATTACGGATTGGCCAATCATTGCACAGCCAGCCATGCCCCCGAAAAAGCCTGTAATAATGTTGGCAATTCCCTGCCCACGGCTTTCACGATTTTTATCACTTGCTGTATCTGTCATATCATCAACGATTGATGCTGTCAGAAGAGATTCCAGCAACCCTACAATTGCCAAAGCAATCGAATACGGGAAAATAATCTGCAGTGTTTCAAAAGTAAACGGCACATCTGGAATCAGAAATCCAGGAAGCGAAGATGTGATTGCTCCCATATCACCAACTGTACGTACACCACTATTAGTCATAAGTGCAATAATGGTAATCACTATGATTGCCACTAGCGGAGATGGTATAGCAGTTGTGATTCTTGGGAAAAGATAAATAATGGCTAATGCTCCTGCAACCATAGCATACATCACCCAAGTTGCATCGACGAATTGGTCAAGCTGCGCCATAAAAATCAAAATTGCTAAGGCATTTACAAAACCAATCATGACAGAACGGGGAATGAACTTCATAAACCGCGAAAGTTTAAATACCCCAAACAGAATTTGCAGAACACCTGTTAAAATCGTTGCCGCAAATAAATATTGCAAACCATGATCAGCAACAAGTGTTACCATTAACAAAGCCATTGCTCCGGTAGCAGCTGAGATCATCCCTGGTCTGCCTCCAACAATAGCGATCGTGACAGCGATACAGAAGGAAGCGTACAAACCAACCATTGGGTCAACACCCGCAATAATTGAAAAGGCGATTGCTTCTGGAATTAGGGCAAGCGCCACAACAATTCCGGACAGAATATCACCTCGCACATTTCCAAGCCATTGTTCTTTCATTGATAATACTCTCAATATTCCACCTCATTTTTTATTTGTAAGTGTATAAAAGAAGAGCACAAAAAAGCGAACAGACAAAATAACAACACCTTTCATAGATGAAAAAAGTGCTGCACCCTTTATTCGCAAACTCAGTGTTAGATTAGCTGTTATAATAAGGATCACGGCATTTAAGTCCAGTTAAAAGCACTCTTTTTGCTTCTAAACATTGAACATAAAGACTAGCCTGCTAGGCAAGGATTAGCTTTGCCATTATACTTTCTGAAAGTATAACAATAGATAAGTTCCTTAAAATAGTGCTTCTCAAATACACTTACTTTTTATTTAGTTGACGTCGAACTCTCATCGACGTCGGGGCCGTTAAAAACATATGTATCATATCATACAATTAATAATTTACAAGTTCCGTGTAAGCGGTTAAATATATTATTCTCTTCTTTTATTGCAGTTTTTCTCTAATATTCTATCAAACAATATAAACAACTTAATTTTGACAATATAAATAAAAAAGAGACTGGGACAAAACAAAAATAAATTTCTAAAACACGAACATTCATAGTCATGGTTTGCGAGTTTACATAAGCCCGTTCCATTGCGCTGCGGACCCCCGCTTTCCGTGGGGAGGAAGCTGAGCCTCCTCGAAGCAAAACTTCTGCGGCGGCTCACCCTTTCCTATATTGCCCACAGGAGTCGAGGATTCTCCGCTCCATTTCACTCATGTTAATAAAATTATTTTATAATTATAAATAAAAAACCGAATGATTAGAAAGATGGACTTCCTAACCATTCGGTTCCAAAAGTGTGTTAAATACTTATGTCACAGCCTCTTAGCCTACTGGCGTACATATTTCGATGTAGTGACCATCTGGGTCTTCCACATAAGCAACCTTTTGCCCCCACGGCTTTTCAACTGGTTCAAGAAGGACCGGTACACCTGCAGCTCTTAATTTTTCAATCATCATCTCTACATTTTCTGTCACAAATCCAAGTTCAAACGTTTGCTCTTTTCTCAGCTCATCAGGTATCGGGAGTTTTGTGATGGCACGGCCATCTTCACGGGTGTTAAAGGCTAAAATCGTATTTCCTGTTTCAAACTCAATATAAGTACCAATTTCATTTCTTAATGTTAAACCAAGCAGCTCTTGATAAAAATGTTTTGTTTTACTTAGATCTAAGCTATATAAAATAACATATCCAAGTTTTAAATTCATTTTGACCGCTCCTTTAATCACTTTATAATGAAGAAGACGTTTTTTGGAATGGTTTTATTGATTAATTATTTCTTGTTTTACCCTTAAATACATTTGCACTGCGGGCATACTCAACATCCTTAACGTTCAGTCGAAAATTCACTACCCGCGCAAGAGCAAAGAAATAATCAGATAATCGATTTATATAGGGTAATGCTGCAGGAGAAATTTCCGGATCTGCTTTTGCCAGCGTGACAACAAGGCGCTCGGCTCTTCTTGTTACTGTGCGGGCGATATGTATGGTTGCGGAAGCAGGCGAGCCGCCAGGCAATATGAATTTTTCCAGTGTTGGCGCTTCTTCGATAAACTGATCAATTCTGCCTTCAAGATATTCGACTGCTGCAGCATCAAGCTTAGACTCTTTATTTACTGTTACATTAGCTAAATCTCCGCCACAATCAAACAACTCATGCTGAATTTTTTCAAGATCATCTAGAACATCGCGAAAAAGAGAATCATCAAGCTGTGTCATTGCTTGTCCAACAAAACAGTTTACTTCATCAACAGTACCATATGCCTCAACGCGTATATCATCCTTTTCCACTCTGCCGCCAATAACACTTGTTTTTCCTTTGTCACCCGTTTTCGTATATAGAAGCATCCCTTTATCCCCTTTATATTCATTATTTTTTATTTAACTTCCTGCAGCTGGTAAGTCGAACCACTAGATTGTTCTTCAACAGAAAGGGCCATTTATCCTCTTTAAACTTTTCATCATCGCATCAGTTGTGCATTCATAAATTCCTTGGCTGATTAACTTGCCCAGAGGAGAGATCCGCGCTGCTGAAGTTAGTGTCTCTCCCTGCTGAGTGCCTGCAATTAAAATGCTTTCATTCGTCAAATCAAATTCTTGGAATTGTTCAAGCGCTTTTACCTTCGCTTCTGTTGCTGTTATAATACTTTGAATATAAACTTCGTCTGAAAACATTCCGTTTATAAAAATCCATGTATTTATACCATACTCAATAGACACATCTGCTATTACCACTGTAAAGACCGAAAAACCTTCCCCTTCAAATAATGCATAGCTGGCATCCTCCGGTTTACCAGCTGAAATCATTCCGATCGTTTCTCCCGCTTCAAAGCCCTTGGTTATTATATAGTCTTCCATTTCAGCCGAACATTTTATTGGGGATTGTTTTGTATGCCAATTGACAAAGGAGCGGTTCCAGCCGATTCCAGAGCCCGACACACCAGATGCTAAGGTTTTAAGATAGAAAGGCGATTGTAATGAGAACTGGCCTTGTTCAATCGTTAAATGCTCTGCTCCTATCTTTCTTGAACTCCTTTCATCCTGCATTCCTTCCGACAACAGAACCATCTGGGGTGCAGGGACAAACGGATGTGGCTGTTTTTTTATTTCCGTCTCATAAACGGAGGAAATGACCTCTTCTCTCAACACTCCATATGGCACATCATCCTTCAGCAGCTGGCCAGCATCCATCAGCAATAACCGATCACAATAAAGGCCAGATAAATTAAGATCGTGGAATATTGAAATGACTGTTAAGCCCTGTTTTTTTGTTAAAACTTGCAGCAGATCCAATAAATCTTTTTGGAAGGATAGATCCAGGTGATTGGTTGGTTCATCAAGCAATAAAATCTCCGGCTCCTGCGCTAATGCCTGTGCCAAAAACACACGCTGACGTTCCCCTCCTGAAAGATGCTGCAATTGCTCATCCGCATAACGGCTTATGCCTGTCAGGTCCATTGCCTCAGCCACAATCTGTTCATCCTTATCAGTTAATGCTTGGAACCAGCCCTTTTGATGAGCGTAGCGCCCGAGGGAAACTGTCTCTTTAACTGAGTAGGAAAAGTGATCTTCGGAGTGCTGAGATAACACAGCAATCACTTTGGCCAGCTCTTTAGGACTAAAAGATTCAAGGCTTTTCCCTTTTATAAAAATATCTCCAGCTGCGACTTTATGTACTCCACTTAACATTTTCAAAAGCGTCGTTTTTCCGCTTCCATTCGGCCCAATGATGCCAAGCAATTCACCTTTTTCGACTTCAAAGCTAATATTCTGAACTAAGAACTGATTGGCATACCCGCCTGTAACGCTTCGAACACTAATCACATCTATCCTCTTCTTTCAGATCGTCTTTTCATTAAAATAACTGCAAACACAGGGGCACCAATTAATGCCGTAATCACACCAATCGGCAGTTCCGCAGGAGAAATAATTGTTCGTGCAAGCAAATCTGCAAGAATTAAAAAGCCGCTGCCTGTCAGCATGGATAAAAGCAGCAAATGGCGATGATCCGGCCCCCAAATGAGCCTAGTCAAATGCGGAATTACCAGACCTACAAATCCAATTGTTCCTGAAACTGCTACAGCACCACCCGTTAAGATTGAGCCTCCGATTAAAATGAGCATCTTCTTTCTCTGTACATTTACTCCGATATGAAAAGCACGCTCTTCTCCAAATGACATCGCATTGAGCTCATGGCTGCTACTTAATAAGATCGCTGAGCCTATGATCAAAAAAGGCAGCAGAATCAATACATAATCCCAGCCCCTCATAGAAACGCTGCCAAGCAGCCAGCCGATGATTTGGCGAAGCTCGTCACCTGTTAACGCAATCATCAGCGAAATCATTGCCCCTAAAAATGAGCTAAAAATAATGCCAGTTAAGATAATGGTCTCCACCCTCATTGCACGGTCTATTTGCCGGGCAAACATAAGCACAAATAAGATGGTGATAAAAGCAAACCCAATGCTTAATATCGGCAATGTAAAAAGCCCTGCTGCAGGTATTGTTATTCCAAAAAACAAAGTCATCACAGCACCGACAGAAGCCCCAGAAGATACCCCTAATGTATAAGGGTCTGCCAATGGGTTTCTTAATAAACCTTGAAATGCCGCTCCCGCTATGGCAAGTGAGGCACCTACCAGCCCGGCCAGCACCACGCGAGGCAGGCGGATATTCATGACGATATTCTCAAACAAGGGATTGACACCGTCTGGCTTATAATGAAAGATCTCTGCTCCGATGATCTGCACAATTTGCAGGATCGGCACTGAAACACTGCCAATGGAAACACCAAGCAGGATTGAAACTATCAAAAACGACGCAGCCAGTAAATAGGCCAGTCCCTTATTTCTTAAAAACTTTCGAATGGATAGCATGCGTACCTCTCTCTGCCTTTTTGAAAGCTTGTTAGGAATGAAAAAAACACCTCCGCAGCTATTCCGGAGATGTCAGTATACAGATATGGTTCTCCATAAACTGCTTGCCGCAATTGTGCTTAAGCATTGTAGAGAATTAAGCAGCGCTCTAATGCCGTCACATTTCATGAAATGAATAATATCCATAGCATCTCATTATTTCCTCAGTAAGACAAGTTAAGTGAGCTAACGATTAACTGCTATAGATTCGCCATTCTCTCGTCTTCTTGTCAATTACAAGCTTGGCTTCACATTTTCTCTTTTTTGAAGCTTCTTCATATTCATCCATCATATTGTCCATATTAACAAAGTCACCAATTACCCATATAGGCACTTCGATACGAGTCCGATTTTGTGCCATATCTTTAATTGATAAGACAATGCCTTCTTTCATCAAAGGTCTTAAATCCTTTAAGACCTCGCGCGGGATAACCGGATATGTTTTTTTCCGCTTAAATCCAAGCAGGGTTTTCTCAATTTTAATTTGTTCTAGTTTTCCTGGCAGACAATCACCAAGCATGTTATAGAAGTTTTGCATATCACGATAATATGTTTTGTTAAGCCAGCCATCATCATGCGCCAAATAAACAAAACGATTGCTTAAGATATTATAAAATGGCTGTCTCAGGTGCTCCTTTGTATGTCCAAGGTATAGAAGCTCTGCTAACACTTGACCCGGCAGCTCGTTTAAGGCTTCTACCTCTTCAAAATCAATCCAGCAAAAATCACCATATGAATACACATCATCATTTACTAATTTTGAAAGCTTTTCTTTCGTGACAAAATCCAGCATCGTATGCACGTGGAATTCACCATGATCAAAGTTGTGTTTTAAAAGCAAAAGGTGATTAAAGGAATCGGATAATGACTGTGAGAATTCGGCAAATTCAATTCCATATGTCATCACATATTGCTCTTGTTCATTTAACAAAATATAAACGAGATCCCGAATATCCTGATTTTTCTTCTTCATACATGTAACCCCCGGGTAAATAAAAATACGAATAGCTCTCTGTATTCATAGTGGCAAAATGATAGATTTCAAACACCAAGCTTCAGCAGCCTTCTAAATGGGTATATTTAAAACAGGTCACATACATATGATCGCACTACTTCTATTTATGAGCATACAATACACATAAGAAACTTGTTTAAATTTGGAAATACCATATTTTAATTATCTTCATTTTAGCAAAAAGGCACAAAAATTGCTTATTAAAAAAATATTACAATTCAGATTTAAAATTCTTTTTTAGGTAAGCGGTTGCCGCCATTCCATATAACTCTTTTATTTCTTATAATGTAAACAGAATATAAGCAGGCGAAGATATGTTATACTCTAATAATTTCTGCAGAAAGGGGCGTGACGATTTTGATCCAAAATATGACCGAAAATCAAATCACACTTTACATTATTAAAACGTTAAAAGAAAACAAAAAGAAGGATTTCGACGTAATTCTTGATGAACTGCAGCCGTATGACATTGCTCAGCTCTACGAAAACCTTCCCGAAAAGCACCAGCCTCGTTTCCTATTGTTCTTATCCGTCGACAGGCTAGCTGATTTGCTGGAAGAACTGAATAAGGAAAAGCAGCTGGAGGTACTGAATAAGATAGGAAAAGAGCGGACAGGTAAAGTACTTGACGAGATGGACAACGATGACCTTGCATTGTTGCTTGACGAGTTATCACCTGAAAAAATCGCTTCGCTTCTTTCCGGCATGAAAAAAAGCGAGTCTCAAATTGTACAAGACATCATGAATTACCCGCCAGAAACCGCCGGCCGGATCATGACAAACCGTTTTGTTTGGATCCGCGATTACTATAGTGTGAAAGAAGCCGTCGAAAAACTGAAGATTTTTGCTGAATATGCGGAAACGATTAACTACCTCTATGTTATAGATCAGCACCGCAAGCTTGTTGGTGTTGTGTCATACCGTGATTTATTGATTGCTGAACCACATGAAAAAATTAGCGATGTCATGTATGAGCGTGTGATTGCCGCTACCGTCACAACCGATCAGGAAGAGGTTGCACGGATGGTTGAGAGATATGACTTCCTTGCTATTCCAGTCGTAAATGAAGAAAATGTTCTAATGGGAATTGCGACGGTCGATGACTTAATCGACGTTGTGATCCAGGAAGCGAATGAAGACATTGAAAAGCTTTCCGCCTCTGGTAAATCGATTGACTTTGATACGAAAGCATTTGTTGCTGCCTATCGGCGGTTACCATGGCTGATCCTGCTTCTTTTTATTGGCATTCTATCCGGCGGAATTATTAGCGGCTATGAACAAACACTTGAGCAGGTAGTTGCATTAACCTTTTTTATGCCGATGATATCAGGCATGACAGGGAACACCGGTACACAGTCACTTGCAGTTGTTGTTCGCGGACTTATTTCAAATGATATTAATAAAAAAGTTGTCACAAAGCTTATCCTTCGTGAATTTTTTGTCGGTCTTTTAATTGGACTAACCTGCGGTATTTTAATTTCCCTTATCGCTTATTTTTGGCAAGGTAATGCGGTATTAGGCCTTGTGGTTGGTGTTTCTTTATTCTTAACTCTCATTATTGGAACATTAGCCGGTGCCGTTATTCCGCTAATCCTTTATCGCCTTAACATCGATCCAGCGATCGCATCTGGTCCGCTGATCACCACATTAAATGACATCTTTTCACTAATTACGTATTTTGGCATTGCCACCATGTTTATTAGCTATTTAACGTAAAACATATCCCCTTGATATCAAGGGGTTTTTTCTTTATTTGAACAATCCCCTATCCCTGCTGGTCTAAACCTCTAATAGCATGGTTTGCTTAGACACTTTAACAGTTTGGGGTTATACGGTGACTCAACTTCCCTAAATAGAGGCACTCTCGCGATCGGAATGACTCAGCGGTTCTATTTCCCCAAACTGACACTCGCCTTCTCTTTCGGGAATTACTTTGCCGTTCTATTTCCTCAAACCGACACTCACCCTCTCTTTCGGGAATTACTTTGCCGTTCTATTTCCCCAAACTGACACTCGCCTTCTCTTTCGGGAGTTACTTTGCCGTTCTATTTCCCCAAACCCTCACCCGGCCTATCGTTCGGGAATTCCCCCGTCTACCTTATACCTGTTTTAAACCATTTTGTCATTTCTATTTAAAAAGGAAACTATCCTAACCCCATTTTCGTCTATACTGATAGATTATTATTTTGGATGCTGCGAAGATTGTATTGAATGACATTCTCTGCTTTGATAGTCTAAAGGAAAATAATGTTTAATTCAGACTGCTACCATCGAAATAATCATAGAGATGTAGAGATGATAAAGAAACTGGGTGTTATAAATGAATCGGCAAAACAGAATGACAGAACGTTTTGATTGGAATTTAAGCTTGCTGCTGTTTTTATTTTTTATCATTAGTTGTGTTGCTATATACAGCGGGCAATCAACTTCTCAATATAATGTCAATTTCGCTCTCGCCCAAATTAAAAATTATGTTGCCGGGACCGTCATCTTAGCCATTGTGATGTACTTTGATACAGAACAGGTAAAGAAGCTTGCCTGGTATTTGTTTGGACTTGGGTTCATTCTGCAGGCTGGTTTGTTCGTTGCTCCAGAATGGCTTGCTGAGGAGAGAAAAGGAGCAACACTCTGGTACCAAATAAAATTCTTAGGTTCTGTCCAGCCTTCTGAATTCTTTAAAATCTTTTTAATTATTGCTCTGGCTAAAATAACCGTGGGTCATCATAAAAAGTATGTGGCCAAAACGTTTCAAACGGATTTGTTGCTCCTTTTAAAAATCGGCGGTTTGACCTTTATTCCATTTGCATTAATTGTGGTCGAGGATTTAGGGACAGCGCTTGTAATTTTGGCGATCATGACTGGAATTATTCTTGTTTCCGGAATCACGTGGAAGCTGATTCTTCCAATTATCACTCTTGGAAGCGCAGCTGTTGCCGGTATTCTATATCTTGTGATTCGGGCGCCACAGTATCTTGAGAAATACGTTGATACGTATCAGATGTACCGTATTTATGCTTGGTTAGACCCTGTTGGCCACCGTCAGGGAGATGGCTTGCAATTATATAATTCCTTGCATGCAATTGGCTCTGGTCTTCTATCTGGAAAAGGCTTTTATGATCGGCAAGTGTATATCCCCGATGTTCATACCGATTTTATTTTTAGTGTCATCGGAGAAGAATATGGTTTTGTCGGCGCCAGTATCGTCATTGGATTGTTCTTCTTGCTGATCTATCATTTAACGAAGACAGCCCTAGAAACTGCCGATCCTTTTAATACGTATATTTGTGTCGGCATTATTGGCATGATCACCTTTCATGTCTTCCAAAATATCGGCATGACCATCCAAGTGCTGCCGATTACGGGGATTCCACTTCCTTTTATCAGTTACGGCGGAAGTTCGATTATGGGGAATATGATGGCAATGGGACTTGTCTTTGGGATGAGATTTCATCAGAAGAATTACATGTTCTCATCTGGGAAAAATTATGTTGACTAAATTTTACGGTTTTTAATTTTCGGCTTTTTTCTCGGCAAGGCTATCACTACAAAGAGAAAAGCTATGTACCGATCGGACATTTTCTCCTCGCCCTTCAGATGAAGGAGTCACTGAAAAATAAGCGGAGATTTTACCCTTATTTCCAGATTTGAGCTATTTTCGGGCGAAATAAGGGGAGATTTTCCGGCTATTTTGAAATAAAATCGCCCATTTGCACGTTTTTTGGTTATTTAGACGGAATTTCTCCGTCTATTTAAGCACATTTTAAGTGATTTTACGAAATAAGCGGAATTCTTCCGCTTATTTCTGAGATTTGTCATTGTGGATTTCTAGGAAAATCTGTTACTATGCGAAATGATAGTCATGCTCAGCACCCGCCCGCCGGAAAGTGAGTACTCTGAGTACATTTAAGTAATAAAAATTAAGTTTTCAAACACAGTCTATGTTAAAAGAAGAATTACTTTAAGAAGGCTTCCCTTATGCTTGATTACAAGAAAATATTTCGTTCTGCCTCCATCCAGACTTGCCCTTGTCAAAGCCGTTACCCTTACTCTTCCAACGGCATGAGCATCTTTTGGATGGAAGCTTCACATAAAATGCAATTACTGCTCTTCTGCAGTTTTTTTCTTGCTGCGCATTCTCACAAAGGCAATCACAAAAAAGCTCAGCACGAAAAGTGCGGTAATCGCCAAACCTGCTGTATTGAAGTTTACTAGCTTCATGATGACACTAATAACAGTAGATATATACAATACTCCTAATAGGCGCGTAATTTCCCCGTTTGCAAAGAAATTGGTTAAACGGGCTCCAAATTGTGAGCCGATTAGACCGCCTGCTACTAAGATTAAACCTACGAGCAAGTCTATCTGAACATCAAAGGAATACGAGATAAAACCGGATGAAACAATGAATAACACGGCAAATAAACTGGTGCCCACCGCTTTTTTAGACGGAAATCCAAGGAAGGCAACACTTAATGGAACAATGATAAAGCCTCCCCCTACACCGAGGGTTGTAGAAACTAAGCCTGCTCCAAAACCAATGATTAATACTTTTCCAATTCCAGGTGAACGTTTCTGCATCCCCTTTTGAACTGCTTTCTCTTTTTTCAGCATTTGTACGGAGAAATAGGAAAGCATGACAATATACAGCATTGGGATGACCCATTCATCATAGCCGCGTTCCTCAAGAAACAGAACGAATGGCTTAGCAATCTGTGTTGCCAGCATGCCACTAATTCCCAGCAGCAAACCTTCCTTCCAATAGATATTTTTCATCCTTAAATGGGCAACGATCCCCGAAAGAGAGCTTCCTATCGTAAATAACAAGCTCGTCGTTATCGCTTCAACTGGTTCATAACCAATCAGCATTAAAAACGGTGTTAAAATAAACCCCCCGCCGATCCCAAAAAAGCCCGACATGACACTTACTAAAACACCTAATAAAAAAAAGAAAAAGTATTCCACGATATCACCCTCTGCTTAGAAACATATACTCCCAACATTGTACACCTGCCAAAAAGACATGTCTAACCTCGTTTGAACAAGCATATGATGATCATGAAAGGAGCATTGGAATATGCCTGCGTTTATACATAGTATTGAAGTTTGGTTAATGGAGTATGGTGTCTTTAGTTTATTGTTTATCTCCTTTGCAGATTCTTCTTTTTTTCCGATTCCACCTGACGTTCTCTTAATTCCTCTTGGGATCGCCAATCCGGACAAAGTTTTTGCTTATGCATTGTTAACCACTGCAGCATCCGTGCTTGGCGCTGCATTTGGCTGGGTAATAGGTAAAAGACTTGGAAGGCCAGTTTTGAAATTCATTATTTCGGAAAGCAAGATTAACAAAGTAGAAGAATATTTTGCTAAATACGGAGCCATGGCAATATTAATCTCTGCATTTACACCATTCCCTTTTAAAATTTTCACCATTTTTGCTGGGATTTCAAATGTTAAATTAAACGTATTGATTATTTGGTCTATTATTGGCAGAGGTGCACGATTCTTTTTAGAGGCAGCGATCATCCTCTACCTTGGTGCCAAGGCGGGACCTTATATTCAGGAACACTTTACACAGATTACACTGATTGGCGGAGGCGCCGTTGTTACTGCTTATTTGCTTTACCTGGTGATAAAAAATAGAACGAAACCTATTAACATAACAAAGCGCTGACATTATCAAGATGTCAGCGCTTTTTTTATTTATTATCAATATTAATTTAAAATAATTATAATTTAATATTGATTTTATTTTTATACTTGTTATAATCAATTTATAAGATCAATGAGGAGGCTTTTATAATGGAAAAATTATATTCAGCACTTAACGTACAAATCTCTAACTGGAGTGTTCTATACACAAAATTGCATCGCTATCACTGGTATGTAAAAGGCCCTAACTTCTTTGCACTGCATGCTAAATTTGAAGAATTATATAATGAAGCTGCTAACGTTGTGGATGAAGCTGCTGAGCGTTTACTTGCAATCGGAGGTAAACCAGTTTCGACTATGCAGGAATATCTAAACACTTCCACATTAACGGAGGACACAGCTCCAGCTACAGCAAGCGAGATGGTTGCAAACTTAGCAGCAGATTATACTCAGTTAAAGAAAGAACTGGAAGACTTAGCTGCACTTGCAGCAGATCAAAACGATGATTTAACAAACGACTTCGCAGTAGGCTTAATGGCTACACTAGATACACATATCTGGATGTTTAACGCTTACTTAGGAGAATAATAGAGATTGCTAAAGAAGTCAGTGATGATTATCACTGACTTCTTTTTTGCCCAATTTCCGTCTTAAGCATGTTACTATTTAAGTAAGAACATGTTAGGGGGAGAATACCATCAAGTTTAATCAGGTTGTAAAGTCAATTGAAGAGCTTCATAGTATTGCAGGAACACCAGGAATAACCGTGTTAAATAAAACGATCTCCTTTTTAGATGATCATTGCAGAAATTTTATGGATCAATCACCATTTGTGTTTATCTCTACATCTGATTCTACTGGACGCTGTGACTGCTCACCTCGCGGGGATGCGCCAGGCTTTGTGTATGTGCTTGATGAGAAACATTTAGTTATTCCAGAAAGACCCGGGAACCGAAAAATGGACTCGCTTATCAATATCCTCTCAAACCCAAATATTGGACTCATTTTTGTCATTCCTGGATTAGGAGAAACACTTCGCATTAATGGACGTGCAACCATTATTCAAGATGCTGAAATACTTGAAAAGATGGCTGTTAATGGTAAATCTCCTCAGCTCGGAATTGTTGTTGAAGTAGAAGAATGCTATATTCATTGTGCTAAAGCTTTTAAGCGCTCTCAATTATGGGAGCCATCCTCTTGGAGCACAAAGGAACAGCTGCCGCAGCCTGCTAAAATGCTTGCTGCACATATCAATATGGAAGATCTTGATAGCGAAAAGATTCAAACTTCCTTAGATCTGAGTTACAAGCATAATTTATACTAAACAGATTAAGACATAAACCGTTATTCGGTTTGTGTCTTTTTTTGTTGTCATGTTCCTGCAAAATTCATATTGACAATATTTAGTGACGGGCGTATTTTTAATATCAAATAAACCTCAATACACGCTTTAAAATGGGGAGATAGAAGGGTTAAGCAATGAATATTAAATACTGGACATTCAATCCTGCCCAGTTGATTGTTTCTGTTTTTGCTCTATTTGCAGTGATGGGCACGGTCCTCTTGAAGCTGCCTATTGCAACGGAGGAGGGCGTATCATGGATGGATGCTGCCTTTATATCGACCTCTGCCATTACAGTGACTGGTCTGGCATCCGTTGATCCCGGCTCAACCTTTACTCTCTTCGGGGAAATTGTACTGATGTTCCTCATGCAGATTGGCGGAATTGGGGTTATGTGCTATGCGGTTTTAATTTATGTCCTCATCGGCAAAAAAATCAAATTTAAAGAAAGACTGTTAATACAGCAAGCGTTGAATCAAAATTCACTCGGAGGTGTGATCAGGCTAGCCCGCAGTGTTCTGATTTACTCTTTCGTTATCGAGGCTGCAGCTGCGCTTTTACTCAGCATTCGCCTTGTTCCGGAATATGGGTTTGGCAAAGGGCTTTATTATAGCCTGTTTCATTCGATTTCCGCCTTTAATAATGCAGGATTGGCCTTATGGTCTGATGGTTTAACCGGATTTGTTGGTGACCCGGTCATGAATATTGTTATTACAATGTTATTTATCTTTGGAGGTCTTGGCTTTACGGTCATTGGAGACCTTGTTTATGCCAAGCGATTCAGGCAATTAACGCTTCATTCCAAAATGATGATTACGGGCACTTTTGTAATAAATTTGTTTGCCATGTTCGTCATTTTTTTCTTGGAATTTAATAATGAAGGCACACTCGGTCCTCTCTCATTATGGGAAAAAGCAGCTGCATCTTATTTTCAGGCTGTCACTCCAAGAACAGCAGGCTTTAACACCGTTGATATTTCCAGTATTGAGGATCCTACTGCCTTCTTTATGATGCTGTTGATGTTCATCGGTGCAGGAAGCACCTCTACAGGCGGCGGCATTAAATTAACCACCTTCCTAATCCTGCTATTAGCTGCCATCACTTTTATTCGCGGCAAAAAGGATACGGTCATTTTTAGAAGAAGATTACAAGAAACGACCATCATGAAAGCACTGGCGATTGCTGTTACCAGTCTCCTATTTATTTGTATGGCGATATTTTTACTGACCATTTTTGAAGAGAGAGATTTTCTGCCGCTTGCCTTTGAAGTGATTTCAGCATTTGGCACTGTCGGTCTTTCAATGGGGGTTACACCTGAGTTATCGGTAATCGGAAAACTTATTATTATGTTTATTATGTTTTTAGGAAATATCGGCCCGCTAACACTGGCATATACCCTGGCAAAACCGGACCAGCAGAAGATCCGCTATCCACAGGAAGATGTATTGACAGGCTGATTACTATAGAGAATGGGACTGCACTATGCAGTTTGTGGTGTATTATGGACGATTATAAATTAATCGCGACTCTATTATCCAGTTTTTTGGTGTTCCGTGGCGTGATTACAGCTTTCCTCATAGTTTTTAATAAAATTGGTCCACACAACAAGCATATAACTGCTCGGCTTTTGACTTGACACACTACAAAAAAGGCAGCATGGGATCCACCCTTCCCATACTGCCTTTTTCTTATTTCAAGCTTTCATAAATCACGGACTTATTTTTATACATAGCATCATCTGCATACTTCAGCATCTCTTCAATGGTCAGTTTAGAATTGGGCTCATACTGATAATAGCCAATACTGGCTGATACCTTATACGGCCGATGATCACGCTGGTCCAATTCTGCAAATTTCTGTTCAGCCTGCTTCCATATGCGTTCTGCCTCAAACAGATCTTTGTTTGAAAACACTAGTACAAATTCATCTCCGCCATATCTGAAAAGCAAATCCTCCTCATGAATAACTTCCTGGATGCTTTGGCAAATAGACTTGATTAAATCGTCTCCTTCTAAATGACCATAGTGGTCATTTACCATTTTAAGCTTGTTGATATCAATGAAGCCTATTACCATAGTGCTATTTGAATCATCAGCCCGATCAATTTCCAGCTGAAGGTGATTTAGTCCGTATTTGCGGTTCATCAGTCCTGTTAAAGAATCAATAGAAGCATTTTGCATCAATTCATTCTCCAGCTTTTTCATATGAGTTATATCAGTAATTCCCGTTAATATACACTCTTGATCTCCATAAGTCACTTTCTCACAAAAAATAAGTGCCCACACAGTTCTTCCATCTGATCCCTTCAATTCAAGCGTGCGTTGAACACTTCCCCGCTCCTTTACCTCTCTTATAAGATGCTCTCTTTCCGAAGGATCATTGTAGATACTGAGGGTACCAAGAAGATGAATATCTTCAACTAAGCTTTGAAAATAAAGTGAAGCCTTTTTATTGGTTAAGATCGGTTTCCCCTCAAAACTCGTCAATACGAGCGGATAGGGATTAACCTCAAACATCTTCCTGAAGTTTTGCTCATTTTCTTTCAGCTTCCCTACTTGTGCATAATCTCTTTTAATATATATAAAAATTCCTCCTGCAAGTAATAAGGCATAAATTAAAGCCGCAGTAGAGTTAAAAGCTTTTGTGAGAAACTCATACTGATTTTCTGCATAAAGAAACAATCCTGCTAAAAACAAGAGATGATTGACCATTAAGATCATGGATATATTTCCAAATTTCAGCGGAAGAAAAGCACCTATTGTATGGATGATAATAACATATGAATCTATATTCCCAGTCAGCCTCTGACTATTAATAGAAGAAACGGATCCGACCGCAGCATAGAAGGCAGCATAGATATGTACAATGTTATTTAACGTTTTTGGTGATAAAATAATGGCTCTTTTTTTTCGGTAATAATGAAATAGGAGAAACAAAGCGGATAGGACAAATACTAAGAAATGAAAGGTTCGCAAAACAAATAGATAAGTTTGGTCGTCCACATCTCCCATCATCACAAATCCAAAATATAGGAGTGCAGCATATGTAATGACAACAAGCCATGAAATCGCCTTAAGTCTTTTATAGGCAATATTATTTAAGTTTGTTAATAAATCTTGAGATACAGAAAGCATTGACAAAGAATCATAAGCACTTTTAAAAGATGGCAAATTCAACTGACATCATATCCCTTTTAATTTTCATTCAAATTATTTTACCATATGTTTCAATTTGCATACATATAAATTTTTATTCTGTCAGACTTGAAAACTCCGATTCCTGCAGCATATATTATCGAGTTTTTCACGTTAGTTTTATAGCAGCGGAGGGTATAAAAAAAGAGTGTGAATTGAACTTGCTAATAAAAATATATATGTATTTATTTCGGAGGTGCACAATGAAAACAGCGCAAAAGTTTTTACTGACAAAAGAAGATATGACAGATGAACAAATGGTCCCTGAATGGGTTATTCGGGAATATGAAACGTTCAGAGATACAGTAACGGACCGAACATTCCCTTGTTATTTCGGGATGAGCGCTGAAAAAAAAGGCGAACTTCGCTATGCTTATATTTCTCAGGACGACTGGTCTTCGTTGCCTAAAGCGATTGAGGAATTTATTAAACTATTTGATGCCCCAAAACTAACACGCCATGGCTTATTCGTATTTGTGGAGCCTGAATTGGAAGAAAAGAGCATCGAACACTATCGTCAATACTTCTGGAATATTCTTCAATACTTGCATGATCAAGATCAAAAGCCTTGGCCAGCGGATTACCCGACAGATCCTGACCACCACTTATGGGCATTTTCTTTTGCTGGCGAGCCGTTCTTTGCATTTGGCAATGCACCAGCCTATAAGCAAAGAAAGACACGTGATCTTGGCAACAGTCTTGTCCTCGGTTTTCAGCCTCGCAGAATCTTTGAAGGGCTTGAAGGAACATCTAAGGGCGGAATAATGTCACGGGAAAAAGTAAGAGAACGTGTGGAAAAATGGGATGGACTTCCGAAGCATCCAGACATCAGCCATTATGGGGATCCAAATCATAGAGAATGGAAACAGTATTTTATAGGAGATGACATTGAACCGATTACAGGAAAATGTCCATTTCATCATAAAAGTGATCAATAGCAGCGCAATCTTGATGACTGCGTTAATGCTAAGAATAAAAGACCAAATCAATATGATTTGGTCTTTTCTCACGCTCAAGCTACTTCGGCAAGGGTCCTAATCTCCTTGATGAATTTCAACTATTAGACATATATTGCTCAATCAGCCGTCCTAAGCGGCTGAAATAAATAAGGGCTTCTTCTGCTTGGGTGAAACCATCCATTAATACCACGGCATAAAGCAAATGATGATCCTTTTTCACTATTACACAATCGTGGCTGACACCGGGCAGCTCTCCAGTTTTTCCGTAAACTGTTATCTTGCTGCCGTTTACTGAATAAGCCAGCTTACGGAATTGCTGCCTCCCCATCATTTCCAAAGCCAATGCTCGGCTTTCTTCCTTTAATAGTCCGTCTTCTATTAAAAATTTCAAACAGATTCCCAGGTCATAAGCGGATGTGGTGTTTTCGAAGCCTCTCCTTCCTGCTTCAATATCCATCATTTTTCTCTGCAATTTTGTTTCTTGTAAGTTCATGACTTTTAAACATTGTACAATTTGGTTCTGCCCGAGCAGATCAATGAGAATGTTTGTGGCTGAGTTATCGGACACAACGATCATCAAAGACAATAAATCAACCAGCTTCATCTCAGCTGGAAGAGATAGTGATTGCAATATTCCTGCACCGCCAGTTATATGAGCAGAAGAAATGGATATAGGTTGCTTGAGATCAAGCCTTCCAGACTCAGCCTGCCGCAGAGCCTCTATTAAAATAGGGATTTTTATCGTACTTGCTGCTCGATATAACGCATGATGATCTATTTCTATTACACCTTTATCTGACTCTATAAAAAGGCTCACCCTGCCATGCGCGGCAGAAGTAAGCCTTTGAACGTCTCTATTAAATTGATCCCAATTCATCGCGATGCCGCTACCTGGGACCAATCATGATCACCTGTTTTACTAGGATCATATAAATGACAGGCCACATAATGCTGATCTTCAATTTCCTGCCATTCCGGTTTTTCTGCCGTACACACCTCCATTGCATGCGGACAGCGTGTTCGAAACACACAGCCGGAAGGCGGATTCATAGGGCTAGGCAGTTCACCCTCCAAAATCATCCTTTCCCTTTTGTCCTCAACATCAGGATCAGGAATCGGAATAGCTGATAATAAGGCTTGGGTATAAGGATGGAGCGGATTATGATACAGCTTTTTACTTTGTGTTAACTCAATTAGATGACCTAAATACATGACACCGATTCGATCGCTGATATGCTTTACCATTGATAGATCATGTGCAATAAATAAGTATGTGAGACCCTTTTTCTTCTGCAGCCCCTTTAATAAGTTAACTACCTGTGCCTGTACAGAAACATCGAGTGCCGAGATCGGTTCATCAGCAATAATAAATTCAGGGTCTAAGGATAATGCCCGTGCAATTCCAATTCTCTGACGCTGTCCGCCGCTAAACTCATGCGGGTAGCGGTTAGCGTGATCCCGGTTCAGTCCAACATCTTCTAACAACTGGTATACACGCTCTTGTCTTTCCTTTTTATCTTTATATAAGCCTTGCACTTCCATTGGTTCAGAAATAATTTCTTGAACGGTAGACCGCGGATTTAAGGATGCATATGGATCCTGAAAAATCATCTGCATTTTGCGGTGAAAAGAAAAGCGTTCCTTTTCATTCATTTCATGTACATTTTTTCCATCATACAACACTTCACCATCTGTTTGATCGTATAACCCAATGATCGTTCGCCCTGCCGTTGATTTTCCACAGCCAGATTCACCGACAATTCCAAATGTTTCTCCTCTTTTTATCGCAAAAGAAACATCATCAACTGCCTTTAGCATCACACCTTTATCCATCTGAAAGTACTTCTTTAAATTTTTCACTTCCAAGAGAGTGTCATTTGCCATTATGATTCCTCCGTCTCTAGCCAGTAGCGCCGTGCTGCACAAAGCTCTTTTTCATATATGGTGTTCTGCAGCTCAATTACTTCGATTGTTTTTCCTGTTTTCGGTGAATGAAGCAATTTGCCTTCTCCATAATAAATACCAACATGGTGGATCTTTCCCTTGCCTTCTTCATAAGCAAAAAATAGTAAATCCCCCGGCTGGATTTGATCTAGATCCACATTTAATCCTGCCTGCGCCTGGTCAGATGCATCGCGGGGGATATCATAGCCATTCGCCCGGCATGCTGCATAAGCAAAGCCAGAGCAGTCATACCCATAGCTGCTCATTCCTCCCCATAAATAGGGCAGACCGATAAATTTCTCTCCAGCTTGAACGATCATCGCTCCATTACCAAAACACCGCTGGTGAACAGACTCGAAAATGCTGACATCTTTCTTTTGCAAGTAAGCACTGCTGCCTGGGGTACTGACTTTAATTACTTCCTTTTCCTCACTAATGACAGGCAGTATCGTCATATAGCTTAGCTCCATAAGCAAGTCATTTTCCTCTGAAAAAAGACCTGCCTGCTTATTCGTAATCACAGCAACAGAATCAGATTCTAACTCTGTGATTTCCTTCGTGATTTGTGCCAATGGTATCCACCCTGGATACCCTCTTTCATCTTTAGAAGAAGGCTGATCAGGAACGATTACCAAAGCCCAATCCCCTTCAATCCTGTCGATTAGCACTTCCCCGCCATACAAAACCTGCGATTGAACAAGATTGCTGCTGCAAAGTTCCAGACTGTTTTCATATGAAAACCCATTGAGCCAGCCTGTTATGTCTGCTGGCGAGCCAATTGCTTTTTGATCGAGATCCCGCGGTGATTGAGGATTTGTCCAAACGGTTGCAACTGGTACATTAATTCGCCATTTTGCTTTGTTTGACATTTGCCGCACCTCCCTCATTCTGTACATTGCTTATACCAAGACCAAATGAATCTGGAAGCGTAATTTTCCTCCCATTATAAACAATGCCGCCCTCTACAACATCTTGTGCCAGCATAAGCGGCGCGTCAAAGTCAAACCGGGTAATATTTTTTTTACTTGCCGCAAAATGGGCTGCAGCTGAAATGCCAATGCGTGTTTCAATCATGCTGCCAACCATACATTCCATCCCATTAATCTCGGCAAGCTGGTTAATCATTTGCGCTTGATAAATGCCGCCTGACTTCATTAATTTTATATTGATTAAATCTGCACTTCTTGTTTTGATCACTTCAAAGGCCTGCTTGGGTGTGAAAACACTCTCATCTGCCATGATTGGTGTTTCAACATGATCTGTGACCTGCTTTAGCCCTTCAATATCCCATGCTTTTACAGGCTGCTCTACCAGTTCAATGTTTAAATCCAAGTCTTCCATTTTTTGAATAGCCCTTACCGCTTCTTTCGCCTTCCAGCCTTGGTTGGCATCAAGCCTAATTTTAATATGATTGCCGATTCTCCTGCGTATCTCCTGAATTCTTTCAATATCGGTTTCGATTAAGTCTTTGCCTACCTTTACCTTTAAAACATGAAATCCTTGCCGTACATATGAAACGGCATCCTCACCCATCTCTTTTGGGTCGTTTACACTTACTGTATAATTGGTTTCAATCTCGTTTTTATGTCCGCCGAGATATTGATAGAGAGGCAATTTGCATTGCTGAGCGATACAATCGTATAATGCCATATCAATAGCAGCCTTCGCGCTCGTATTTCCAACAAGCAATGTATGAATTCCTTGAAAGATCGTTTCATAGTGGTTTAAATCTTGCTGAATTAGAAACGGTTTTAATACTTGATGAATGGCAGCTTCAATACTGTCCATTCCTTCCCCAGTAATAACGACGGTTGGAGGAGCTTCACCCCAGCCAACAACTCCGTTATCACAGGAAATTTTCACCACAACTGCATATGCTGTTTCTACAGTTCTCAAAGCGGTTTTAAACGGCTTAATAAGCGGAACGGCTAGCCGGTATGTCTCTAATTTTGCAATCCTCATTTTCTCCCACCCTTATATCACACCGTTTTCAATGATGAATTCCTTTTGATCAGCATGTAAAACTGCCTTCACTCCAAGCGGAACAGAGAAGTGAGGGGAACAGTGGCCAATTTTAAAACCCTTCACTGCCGGTTTATTCGTTTTTTGTATATAGTAGTCAATTACTTCGTCAAGTGTTAGCGATGCTTCCCTTTTGGGTTCACAGTCGTTAAAATCTCCTATTATAAATCCAGCGGCATCATCCAGCTTTCCGGCCATTTCCAGCTGGTTTAGCATGCGGTCGACATTGCGCGGTTCCTCATGAATATCTTCTATCAGCAGCAGCCTTCCTTTTGTATCAACTTCAAAAGCAGTCCCTAGTGTGCTTGTTAATAAACAAAGATTGCCGCCGATTAATTCACCCTCCGCGGTCCCTGAGACAATGGTTACCAGTTTGGAGAGATACTCTGGATAACGCAATTCCTGCGGTTCAAACAGCTGACTGACATATTGCTTTGACAATTCGTTTGCAGACTCTTTTCCCAAGTCCGATGCAAGCATCGGTCCATGGAATGTAATCAATCCTGTCTTCTGTCTAATCGCCGTATGCAGGAACGTAATATCACTATAGCCCCAAAAGATCTTCGGATTTTTTCTAATAAGCTCATAATCTATTTGAGCAGCAATTCTGGCAGTACCATAACCGCCGCCCGCACAGAAAATAGCTTTCACATCCTGGTCAAAAAACATCTCATGCAAATCTGCCAGCCTATCTTCGTCTTCTCCAGCCAAATAACCGTTCTGAGCATACACATGCTTTCCGACCTTATACTTTAGTCCGAGCTGCTCCAGAAAAGAAAAAGATCGCTCTAAATTCTTTACATCAGGAGGACTGGCAGGTGAAATAATCCCAATCGTATCTCCTTTTTCCAGCCTTTGCGGTTTGATTTCTTTCATTGCTGTCACATCCTTCATTCGCTGTGTTAATCCCATTTAGAAGGGTTGAATACAGTAAGCAGACAGAGGGATGTTCAGCAGAACATCCCTACCCGTCCTTTAACATTAATTCTTATCTGCCCATTTCAACTCCATATAGCCAACTGGATGACGGACAATTCCAGACACACCCTCATTTTGCATAAACACTTGGTTATAGAAATGTATTGGAATGATTGGCATTTCATCCATTAAAATCGTTTCTGCTTCATACATCATGTCGTAGCGTGCTGCTTCATCTGCTTCATTCTTTGCATCTTGGATAAGCTGATCATATTCGGCGTTCGACCAGCCTGTTCGGTTCATTGAATGTCCTGTTTGGAAGTTTTCAAGGAAATTAATCGGATCTGCATAATCAGCAAGGAATGAACTGCGCGACAGCTGGAACTTCAAGGCAGATTGTTCCTCTGCAAAAACATTCCATTCCATATTCGCAAGCTGAACGTCTACTCCAAGATTATCTTTAAACATCTGCTGAAGGGTCTCTGCTATCTTTTTATGCGCATCACTTGTGCTATATGTCAGTGTTACTTCAGGAAGCGTGTCATAGCCTTCCTCTTCCATTCCTTGTGCAAGAAGCTTTTTCGCTTCCTCTGCATCTGTCTTCACAAGGTCTCCTGCAGTTTCACGGAAATCGTTGCCGGAAGGATCCGTAAATCCATATGAAACGAATCCATAAGCTGGCTTTTCCTGTCCTTTTGTCACGAAATCAACGATTTGCTTTTGATCAACTGCCATGGCAAATGCTTTACGAATGTTTTCATTTTGAAAAGGTTCCTTCGTTACATTAAAGCGATAGAAATAATCTCCCGCCTGATCCACAACCTCAACCTTTCCTTCACCAAAAAGCTGTTCACTTAAATCTGCTGGCACATCTGATGTGTCAAGGTCACCAGCCTGGAACATCTGGTATTCTGTGTTCGTATCATCAACCATTGCCCAATGTACTTTATCAAGCTTCACATTTTCTGCATCCCAATATTGATCGTTTTTCTCCATTAAGAAATGACTGTCATGGTCCCACTCCGCTAAGTTAAAGGGACCGTTCCCGACAAATGTTTCAGCTTCTGCAAACCATTCCGGATTTTCGGTAGCCACTTTTTCATTGACCGGGAAAAATGCCGGATTCGAGATCACGCTCAGGAAATATTCCTGTGGACTGATTAGTGTCACTTCGAAGGTTTTCTCATCAACTGCTTTCACAGCTACATCATCTGCTGAGCCTTCTCCATTATTAAATGCCTCTCCGCCTTCGATAAAGTAGCCAAGAAATGCGGCAGGAGAACCTGTTTCAGGATTTAAAAGTCTTTTCCATGCAAAAACAAAATCTCCGGCTGTAACATCATCGCCGTTTGACCATTTTGCATTTTCGCGAATATGAAATGTATACGTTTTTCCATCATCGGAAAGATCCCATTTTTCAGCAATTGCAGCTTCTGGTTCATGGTTCTTTCCGAGTCGTGTCAAACCTTCCATTAAGTTATTTAGCGCCTGCCATGAAACAGAGTCAAAACCAATAGGTGGATCAAACGAAGTAGGCTCCTGGCCGTTATTTAAATACAATACTTTTTCAGCCGTTTCAGTGTCCTCTCCGTCAGGCTGTTCTGTTTCATTACCTGCATTTTCATTGGCTGTACACGCAGCGAGCACAAATACCAGCAAACCCATTAAAAATAAAGACAACAGCTTTTTCATTCTTTTTCCCCCTTAATTGGCACCATTTTTTATTCCTTATATAGAACTCTCACTTTTGTGAAAGAAGCTATCTTGCCATTAGCGTTTTTGCTCTTGCATCCTGCAGCCA
Organism: Cytobacillus gottheilii; assembly: GCF_900166665.1. Lineage (GTDB taxonomy): Bacteria > Bacillota > Bacilli > Bacillales > Cytobacillaceae > Cytobacillus > Cytobacillus gottheilii_A. The sequence goes on from NZ_LT800494.1 coordinate 4,390,372, forward strand.
GCATTCCACATGATGCTCCTGTGTCAGCCTTGTCTGGAAAGGATATGCTCTGCTGCACACCTCCATTGCATGTTCACAGCGGGCTGTAAATGGACAGCCTGCTGGAGGTGAAAATAAATCCGGTGGAGAACCCATGATGGGAATCAGTTCATCATCCTCCAGATCAAGACGCGGAACAGACTTGAGCAGACCTTTTGTATACGGATGCTGCGGTTTGTAAAAAATTTCTCTGCGGGTGCCAGCTTCAACGATTTTGCCGGCATACATGACCGCAACTCGATCCGCAACTTGTGCAACTACGCCTAAGTCATGAGTAATCAAGATAATGGAGACACCTGTTTTCGCTTGAATATCCTTAAACAAGTCTAATATCTGCGCCTGAATGGTCACATCCAGAGCAGTCGTCGGTTCATCGGCTATCAGCACTTCCGGCTCACAAACAAGCGCCATTGCAATCATAATTCTTTGTCTCATCCCTCCGCTGAACTGATGAGGATAATGCTTAAGTCGTTCAGTCGGATTCGGAATGCCAACAAGCTTTAACATTTTTAATGTGTGATCTTTTGCTTTTTTTCGCGATATTCCTTCGTGCTGTATAATCGCTTCAATAATTTGCTCTCCTACCGTAATGGTTGGGTTTAATGCCGTCATTGGATCCTGAAAGATCATGGATATATCAGCACCCCGAAGTTCCCTCATTTCAGATTCCTTCACCTTTGTTAAATCTCTGCCCTTAAACAAAACCGACCCATTTGTGATTTTTCCTGGAGGACTTGGAATTAATCGCATAATACTTTGTGAAGTAACACTCTTTCCGCACCCTGATTCTCCAACAATCGCCAGAATCTCTCCCTTATATAAATCAAAAGAAACTCCTCTGACTGCTTTTATTTCTCCCCCATAGGTTGAGAATGCGACATGAAGATCCTTTACCTCTAATGTTTTTTCCATCTGTCTACCCCCTCAGCCTTGGATCAAGAGCATCCCGAAGTCCATCACCAAGCACATTGAATGAAAACATGGTTAAAGAAATAAATAATGCCGGGAAAAATAACCGCCACCAATGCCCAGATAAAATAGCGGACAATCCATCATTCGCCATAGAACCCCAGCTTGCTAATGGCGGCTGTATGCCTAGACCTAGAAAGCTAAGAAATGCTTCAGCAAAAATCGCTGAGGGAACAGTTAAAGTCATTTGAACAATGATTGGCCCCATTGTATTCGGCAGCAGGTTTTTCCGGATTATTCTAGGCGTTTTTGTGCCAAATGTTTTTGAAGCAAGGACAAATTCATGATTCTTCAGCTGTAAAACCTGTCCCCTAACAATTCGCGCCATTCCAACCCAGCCTGTAACAGATAAAGCGAAAATTATGGTGAACAAGCCTGGACCCATCACCACACTAATGAGAATGACAACAAGCAAATAAGGCAAACCATATAAAATTTCAATAAACCGCATCATTAAATGGTCTGTTCTTCCGCCTTTGTAGCCCGAAACACCTCCATAAATAACGCCAATGATGAAATCAATTAAAGCAGCTACAATCCCAACGAACAGGGAAATTCTTGCTCCATACCATGTCCGTGCAAAAATATCACGGCCTAACTCATCTGTTCCAAACCAGTATTCGGATGATGGAGGCAGGTTTTGATTCATTAAAATCCCCTGTGATACATCATGCGGAGAAATCATCGGTCCAATGACTGCCATAATCGCCAACAGTGCTAAAAATAAGCTTCCTGCCATGGCCAGCTTATTCTTCAGTAATCTGCGCCACGCATCTTTCCAATAAGAGAGACTAGGACGAACAACTGCTTCCGCTGCTCCTTCATCCTTATTTATTGGTGTAAACCAGTCATCGGGAATGTCATGTGCTATGTTAGGATCATGCTGCTTCCGCAATTCCATTAAATCCCCTCCTTCTTATGCAGCTTAATGCGCGGGTCAAGAATGCCGTAAGCAATATCGACTAAGAAAAGCATGATGATCAGGATAGAGCTATAAAAGACAGTGGTACCCATAATAACAGGGTAATCACGCTGGTTAATGCTTTCGACGAAATACTTGCCCATACCAGGAATGGCAAAGATCTTTTCAATAACAAAGGTGCCAGTTAAAATACTTGCTGCAAGGGAGCCGAGAATGGTCACTACTGGAAGCAAGGCATTCCTTAACGCATGCTTAAAAATGATTTTCACTGGAGATAACCCTTTTGCTTTAGCTGTTCGGATATAATCCTGTGTTAAAACTTCCAGCATGCTGGATCTTGTTAAGCGGGCAATGATCGCCATGGGTCCTGTAGCTAAGGCGAGTGTGGGAAGTACCATATGCATGGAACTTGACCAGGTTGCAACCGGAAAAATTGGGAGATTAACAGCGAGCTGCTGAATAAGCATCGTCGCCAATACAAAGTTTGGGATGGATATCCCAAGCACGGCAATGGTCATCGCCAAATAATCGATAAAGCCGTTATGGCGAAGAGCAGCAATCACACCAAGGGTAATTCCTGATATAACAGCAACAATCAGGGTGACAATACCAAGCTCAAAGGAGATCGGAAACCCTCTGCCTAACATCTCGTTAACGGTTTGTGATGATTTTTTAATCGAAGGACCAAAATCAAACGTTACAACCGACTTGAGATAATTTCCGTATTGAACAATTAATGGCTGATCCAGCTGATAGAACTTTTCCAGATTTTCCTGAACTGCTTCACTTGTAGCACGCTCCTCATTAAAAGGGGAACCAGGAATGGAATGCATTAAAAAGAACGTCAATGTAACGATGAACCAAAGTGTAATAACCATAGCGATAAGGCGTTTAAGTATATACTTGGCCAAATCCAGCCCCCCCTAACAGAATGATGTATGCATCGCCAGCTCTGTCATAACAAGCATGGCACGATAGGCTTCAAGAATATCCTTTGCTTGAAATTTGACAATGGTCGTTCCTTCTTCAATTTCCGCACCAGGCATTAATGCTGCCCACTCGGCTTGCCCGTAGTTGGCAAATTCAATGCGAAGAACTGGATTGGAAGGAGGCACAAGCGGTTTTACGTTGTCTCTATTTGCTAATGCTTCTTTTGTTTTTTCCCGTAACAATTCACCTGCTTTTGCCGGTGTGAGCGACTGAACCGCTGACCTGGAGATTGTTTTTTTGACAATGGCGGTTGTGACATTGGGGATGAGTTCTTCTGCTTCTAATGCCGCCTGGTCATCTCCTGCAACCAAGAGGATCGGAACCCCATGATACCCTGCCACCAGTGCATTAAAGCCCATTTCTCCAATTGCCATATCGTTTATGTACATATGCCTCACGCCAAAAATCATTGAATGAGACATCGCTCCTCTCATCGAAGCCCGGGCATGATAACCCACAAACGCAGCTCCGCTAAATGAAGAGTCTAAACCTTGTACCATTGAAAATGGTTTAACATCTCCTACATTCACAGTTGCTTCCGGATGAAGCCTTTCAATCAGCAGGTTATTCATTTTTGAATGGCTGTCATTCACCAGCACCTCTGTACAGCCTTGCTGAAACGCCTCGGTTACCACATAATTCGCCTCATCTGTCATTAAAATCCGGCCACGCTCGTAATTATGCCGGGATGAATCCACATGCGTATAATCCGCCAAACCCGTAACGCCTTCCATATCTACTGAAATATAAAACTTCAACCCCGAAACCCCCTTCTCACTCTTCCAAACCATTTTCATAAATTGTTAGATTATATGACAAAAACCCAATGAATATAAAGAAAACTTGCCGAGTGGCAAGCCGTTAGGCGCAGACAGAGGCCTAGTTGTACTTATACTTCCTTCTCACTGGGGCACTGCCTCGAATTTTCTTCTTCGTCCCCAGTGATCTCACCAGGAAGTGTAAAGAAAACTCGCCGATTGGCAAGTAGTAGACGCAGACAGAGGCGTAGTTGCACTTATACTTCCTTCTCAACGAGGGGCTACGTCGAATCAGCTCCTTTGACCTCGGTGATCCCCAAAGGAAGTGTAAAGAAAACTTGCCGAGTGGCAAGCCGTTAGGCGCAGACAGAGGCCTAGTTGCTCTTATTCTTTCGGAAATCACTCAACGATTTCAAATTCCCAAACGCCTTTCACTGTAAGTTTTCGGGAATTACCCTCCACTTCCATCTCTCAAATGAAATCTTAAAATCAAACTCTATGAAAAAATCCAGCTGCCAGAGTAGATGTCTATTTACTCTGACAGCTGGATTTCATCTGTGAAAGCAGAAGAAGCAGCTATACATTCGTTATTTGCATGTATTTAATATTCGCATTTTTAAATGCAACCATAAGAGCTTTTTGGGACGAGCCAAAATACCTAGATTCTATTTGCTCTAAAACAAGATCGAGATCTTTCATATTTTTGGATGTCAACATTGCCTTCACGAAATTAGAAGTGATGTCGATTGTTGATGTACATTCAGCATCCAGAATTTCACCGGTATCCCGATTAACAACAAGCGCAATAAAAAAACCATTATATTGCTGTGTAATTGCATTATTCGTGGTTGTCTTACTTTCTCCGACTATGTAAATGGTATTATCTGCAAACATCTTTACGCCCCCTGATCACGGATATTATATGAGGTATTTATGCGTTAGCATAAACATTCATTATAATGCATGACCTATAACAGAATTGTAATACACATGTTTCGCTTTGACAATCCTTTTGATAGATTTTTCTAAATATTTTATCAATTAACCATTAATATTTCCTTTGCTGCCCGAAGTAAATCCTCTCCAGACATGCTCTTTGGACCACCGCCTTGAGCTAACGATTTATTTCCGCCTCCTTTGCCATTGATCCTGCTCAGCAGTTCATTCGCTAGCTGTTTCATATTAGCAGCGGAGCCGTTTCCGCATGCACAAACAAACTGAAGCTTATCCTCTAGCTCATTAATCAAAATAACCACAGAGTCTTCTGCTAACTCTGTTATTTTACGTGCTAATGTTTGTAATTCTTTAATGGAGCGACCGTTAAAAACAGCTTGTACGTTATCCTCGGTTTTATGCTGAATCAGCAATTCCTTCGCTTCATAGGATAATAATTGCTCGTTTTTATTCTCCACATCCTTCTCCAGTGTTTTAGAATCTTTTATTAGTCGCATAGCAGCATCTGCAACATCTTCCTGCGGCGCATTTAATGCGGCTGTCAGCTGCTTCATTACGCTATGTTTTTCATGAAGCTGTTTTAGTACACGATTGCCGCATACAAATTGAACTCGGATATTTTGCTTTTGCTTTTCCCAATCCAGTATTTTAATAGTGGAGACCTGTCCAGTTGATGAAGGATGAGTGCCTCCACAGCCGTTATAATCAAAATCCGGGATAATAACAAGGCGAATATTTTCCGAGACAGACGGCTGCTTGCGAAGCGGATATTGAATAGCCTCCGCAGCGCTGACCCACTTCGTCTCTATTGGTCTATTTTCGAAAATGATTTCATTCGCAAGTGTCTCTGCGGCTAACGCTTCCTCCTCCCTCAAAGTATTTGTATGAATATCAATGGTACAAGTCTCCTTCCCCAGATGAAAACTTACTGTCTGGAATTCAAAAAGCTCTGCAAACGCCGCTGATAAAATATGCTGTCCAGCATGCTGCTGCATATGATCAAGGCGGCGGGACCAATCAACCTCTCCTGTGATCTCACCTTGTGTTAATGGTGCGTTTATATAATGACGAATTTCACCTTCTATTTCTTCAACAGCCACAACCTCTACTTCATTCAATCTTCCAATGTCGTGCGGCTGGCCGCCTCCAGTGGGATAAAATGCGGTTTGATCAAGAATAGCATAGAGATTCCCTTGTTCATCTTTAGCTTGCTGCAGTACATTTGCAGTGAACTTTTTCTTATAAGAATCCTGATAATAAAGCTTTTTCATAAATTTTCTTCCTTCCTAATTAATTTCGGTAAATTTTACCTGCCTTATTTTTTATGTGCAGGGGGTATGTACATTATATACAAGCCCAAGGAGGTTATAAAATATGGCAACGAATAAACAAGTAGTTGGTTCCTATACAAATGAGCGTGAGGCTATTGACGCAGTAGAACGATTAAGAGCAGATGGCTATCGATCAGAGGATATCTCCGTGATTAGCCGCAACAGAGCAAACTTGGAAGAAGTGACAGAAGAAACTGGAACGAAAGCGGAACAAGGGTTAGCAACTGGTGCAGCTACAGGAGGCATATTAGGCGGATTAACCGGCATTCTTGCTGGAGTCGGCGCCTTGGCGATTCCGGGTATTGGTCCGATTGTTGCAGCTGGACCAATTGCTACCGCATTAGCTGGAGCTGCAGTTGGTGCAGGAGCTGGCTCTATAGCGGGGGCATTAATTGGAATGGGTATTCCAGAAGATGAGGCAAATCGTTACGAAGCTGATGTGAAAGAGGGCAATATTCTTGTGATTGTAGATTCACATTCAGCAGCAGATGAGTTGGCATCCAGCAATGATTTGCGCAATGATCCAAACTCGAATCTATCTAGAAAAGGCGAAGAAGAGGATCCTTTAAATCCCGGTGAAATGGATAACAGAAGCTATGCACCTGATGATCAAACTGCGCCAATACCTGATGTAAATATAGATCCAAACCGTCCGTTAAATGAAAGAATGGAGGCGGATCCTGAAAACTACCCTAGCGGATATGCCGATGAAATCGGAACTAGGGACGGAAGACTCAGAAAGTTTAATGCACGAGAGGATAATCCTTTTAAAGATTAAGATAAATGAAAAGGTTTGGGATGATGATGAATTCATTCCAAACCTTTTTTATGTGTCCTATTTTTTAAGAACATCTTCATAAATCTGCTTGCCTTTTAAATAATATTCCTTCATCTCACTCTCAGGCACCATTGACCCGCCTGTTGCCCAGACGATATGTGTGGCGTTATGCTGATCGTGCTTGAGCTCTTGTTTTCTGATGTAAGAGTGGTTTTCCTGAAGATGAATATATCCGCTAAACCCTGCAAGGGCGGATGGTTCAAGGTACAGATTCTCATGCTCCGCCAGCTGGTATAATAATGCAAACAGCCTATCATCTGAGACCGTGTGAATACCGCTGACAGCATATTTAATTGCTCGTGCCACTAAGCCAGATGGCCGGCCGACAGCGAGTCCGTCTGCTGCTGTGTCATTATCAAGCCCAATATCCTGAACAGAAATATTATCGTCAAGTCCTGTCATTAAGCCAAGCAGCATACATGGAGAATGGACAGATTCTGCAAAAAAGCAATGTACATGCTCTCCAAATACTTTCTTTAATCCAAACGTTACGCCACCGGGTCCACCGCCTACTCCACATGGAAGATAAACAAAAAGAGGATGCTCACGATCTATTGTCATTCCCTTAAGATCCAGCTGCTTTTTAAGCCGTAATGCAGCGACAGCGTACCCTAAGAAAAGATGCTTGGAATCCTCATCATCAACAAAATACATCGTATCGTTTCGCTCTGCCTGTGCCCGTCCTTGAGCGACCGCTTCGCTGAAATCACCAACGTGCTCAATAACGTTCGCACCTTTATACCGCAGCAAGTCCTTTTTCCATTGTTTTGCATCTGCAGACATATGAACATATACTTCGAAACCTAACACTGCCGCCATAATTCCAATACTTAGCCCTAAGTTTCCGGTAGATCCAACTGCAATACTGTATTGAGAAAAGAAGTGCCTAAAGGGCTCACTTGCAAATGCTTCATAATGATCATGCTCAGTTATCAATCCATGCTGAAGCGCAAGATCTTCCGCATGCTTTAAGACCTCATATATTCCTCCTCGGGCCTTTATACTCCCGGATATAGGAAGATGGCTGTCACATTTTAATAAAAGCTCACCTGTCATCTTTATTCCTAAAGTATCACTAAGGTTCTGCTTCATTTTTTCTACGGAAAGGAGTGGAGATTCGATGATGCCTCCGCTCTCTCTGCTGTCAGGAAAAACCTTTTCAATAAACGGAGCAAACCTCTGTAATCTTTTTTCGGCGTCTTCTATATCTGCCATACCAAGATCTGCTGTCACTTCATTCCGATAATTCGGATTCTCCCAAGTTACTTCTTTATATGTCCGTAAATCTTTTATTAACGGAAACCTTACTTCTAATTCAGCAATATCGATTTCGTTCATGTTTTCCCCCCGCCCCGCTCATTTTGCTACTACCATACAATGACGCAGCCTTTCCAGGCAAGGGTTAGAAAATCATTTTTGTACCAGAAGGATCCTTTACAATATATTGCCCATTCGCTTTGGCTATATCTATTCCAAGTGTCTTCAGTCTATTAACGGCGGCTTGGCGTTCCTCTTCATTCGGATAAACGAGTGTAAAAGATTCCATTCCCGCATGAGCCTCACTTGGCGCAGGAGCTCCAATCCCATTCCATGTATTTAATCCAATATGGTGGTGATATCCTCCTGTTGAAATGAAGAGAGCCTGCCCTCCATATGTGCAGACAGTTTGAAATCCTAATCCCTTTATATAGAATTCTTTTGTTTTCGCAAACTCTGAAACATGCAGATGAATATGCCCCATGATGGTTCCAGCAGGAAGACCCTCCCAATGACTTCCATCCCATTCAGATAATACACCTTCAACATCCATTGCATTTGTTGCCATGACAACCTCGCCGTTTTCCCATTCCCAGCCTTCAGAAGTACGATCTCGGTAAATTTCAATCCCATTCCCATCTGGATCAGCTAAGTAAAGGGCTTCACTTACTAAATGGTCGGATGCGCCTTGCAGAGGATAACCTGTGCTGATTAAATGTCGAATCACCGCTGCAAGGTCTTTACGCTCTGGCAGAAGCAGTGCAAAATGGTACAAGCCTGATGTTCGATTTTGCTTTGGAAAGATAGGAGATGGCTGAGTTAATGAAATAAGCTCTGTTTTTCCATCAGCAGATAAAAGCGCAGTATGGTCTGATTGCTCTAATACCGTTAACCCAAGTATATCCTGATAAAACGCTAGTGATCTTTGCAAATCCTGAACCTTTAAATGCACATGCCCCACATAAACATGTGGAGATTCATGAAATACCATATTAATTTCTCCTTCTCTTTCACTTACTTTATGTAAGTAATTATATTTTTGAAATAAACTATTGTCAATATTCATTCTCTGAATCTTCGGTTTTTCCTGTGATAAATATTACTCTGGCAGCACGTTGTTTATTAAATGGTCACTGACACATACTAGACTCTAACTGGTGTTTTTAGTTTATTCTGCCTATAGCTTTTTAATGTAAACGCTTTACAAACAGTGCTAAAACGTTCACACCATTTTGGAAATCTTTGTATTAAAATAGAGTTATATGTGATGTACTTCACAACACTTTACTTATTGCCGGAGGTTTTCCGATATGTCCTTTTATAAACCAGATGAAATTGCAAGGTATTCAGTTGATATGGGTGTTAAAAAAGCAGATTATCCTCTTATAAGAACACTTATTTTGGGATTTCAGGCTGGTGCATTTATTGCTTTAGGCTATCTGCTCTATATTCGTGTGACAGCTCCACTGGCAGGCGAATTAGCTGGAATAAGCTCCTTTTTAGGTGCTGCCCTCTTTCCAATTGGTCTAATCCTCACATTAATTGCTGGAGGCGAGCTTTTGACAGGTAATATGATGGTTCTTCCGCTGGCAAATATGGCGAGGAAAGTAACGCTTCTTTCCGTTGTAAAGAATTGGGGACTGGTGACGATCAGTAATTTCGCTGGTGCTCTATTCGTGGCTTACTTTTTCGGCCATGTTGCCGGTCTGACAGAAAGTGGCGTATTCCTTGAAAAAACCATTAGTATTGCGGAACACAAAGTAGAAGCCGCTTTTCTGCCTGCTTTTATTTCCGGAATTGGCTGCAACTGGTTAGTGGCCGCTGCCGTTTGGCTGTCATATGGCGCCAAAGACACAGCAGGTAAAATTCTTGGAATCTGGTTTCCTACCATGGCCTTCGTAGCCATTGGATTCCAGCACGTGGTTGCCAATATGTTCGTTATCCCGGCGGCCATTTTTGCTGGTCACCTCTCATGGGTAAGTTATATTGAAAACTTCATTCCTGTCTATTTAGGCAATGCCGTTGGCGGCTCCATCTTTATTGGATTTGCGTATTGGATGGCCTATAAAACAAAAAGAGAGCCTTTGCGAATTGGTCAAACAGATCGAATCAAACATACTGATGCCTCTTAAGATACCTTCAGCTTAGACTCTGCTGCTCATGTAACAAGGGACCGTTTTGCTGTCTTCCAGCAGAACCGTCCCCCTATTGACCTATTTTACAACTGTTCTTGTATGGATTTCTGGGCCATGGTTAATTTTTATGTTTGATGGCAGCTGAATGTAGATGATCGGAACGTTGTAAGCAAAGTCCCTGCCTAAACGTTTCTTATTTAGAAATTGATCACTAGTAAAGTTTGTAGTGACAATATTCATATCCAGATAGTCTCCGCCATCAATGGAAAAGGCTAGTTCCCCTTCTTGAATATCAGCTTGAAAAGTTTTCATCTGTGCACTTACATCATATTGACTGATTTGAGCGTAAGGACCAAATATCGTAACATCTACTTTTTGATCCTGCTCCTGTTTTTCTTCAAGAATAAATAGTGAACTTTCCGGATATTGTGTGGTGATCTCCAGTGTGTCTCCTTCGTAATCAAAATGATATTCCCCTGTTTTATATTGCTCAGCTATATCCTGATAGTTACCTGACAATAAATCATCTTCTACACCAAATAAACTCGTTTCAGCTTTTGATAATTCCAGGTAATCATTCATGAAGAGAACCACTAGCATACTGACAATCAGTACGATGGAATAAACAATGAGAAGCCAATGAGTGAGTTTTTTCTTTTTTCTTCCCGAACTCATTTTCTCACCTCCAAATTCGTAAAAATCATCGATGCTGCTGTGTAAAACAACGCGCTGGCACACAGCACCTTAGCGGCGAATAACCCGAATTGCGGTTCAAACGCAAAGAATTCAAGGAAACCTTGTGGAATACTAATGGAAAAAGAATTACTGCTGGAACTGATCAGCAGTCCCACAAATAAAAGGATAAATAATTTATTAATTTGCACACATGCACCGATAAAATATCCTACTGCACCAATTAACATCATATAAAGGAATGAACCTGCCAGACTGATTAAGAAAGCATTCAGAGACAGTGAAGTGTCATAGTAAATTTTTTCAAAGAAGAGTATGGAAATTGCTCTTGGTAAAAATCCAGCTACCCCAGCAAATATGCTGCCGATTCCACTAAGCGTCACCAAAAAAAGAATGTTCGATAAACTGGCCGAAAGCCGGCTTGCCACGAATGAGAAGTCATCATACCGATTTTGTTTAGTTGTCATTGTGATGGCAGCAATAAAAATCCATAAAAATGTAAAGGCAATGATCACATCAGCGGAATAATAGCGAATATTGTAAGAGAAAAAACCATCTGACCCACCCATACTGCTGGTAGCATTAAAAGAAAACACAACAGCAAGCAGCTGTATGAATATGAGTGAACTGAACACATCTAAATTAGATTTAAACTTAATGAAGTATTGCTTCTTTACGATATTACTTAATTTCACGGCTTGCGAAGACATGATCAATTCCCCCTTTTGACATCCCCGTCAAGTGAATGCTCATTTCAGCTGCAGATACGGATGAAAAAACAAGACCTGTAACGTTTTGAGACTGCCCTTTATTTTTAACGATGGCATATTCCAGGTCATTTCCTGCAGACTTTTGATAGATAACTTCCTGATCCTGCAGCCAGTGCGAAACATCTTCACGTTTACCTTTCACCGCAAGACCCCATTCCTTTAAATCAGAAATAGGAATATGAGAGTGAACTCTTCCATTATTTAAAATAAGGACATCTTCTAAAATATCCTCCAGTTCTTCTAAATGATGACTCGAAATAAAGATGGTTCGAGGGAAATTAAGATAATCTCTTAAGACTGCCCGGTAGAAATCTTTCCTGGTCGATGCGTCCATGCCTGTTGTTGGCTCATCAAATATGGTTAAGGAGCATCTTGAAGCAATGCCCACAATCATATTAAACGTACTCCTTCTTCCTTTAGAAAGCCTGTTATGATAGCCATCATAATCAAATTGAAAGTACTCAAATAATCGCTGTGCTAAACCCTGATCCCAATTTGGATAAAATACTGCTCCTGCTTCTAAAATATCACCGAGATTCAAAGCAGAGGAAAACCCCATTGAATCATCTATGAATATACAATTTTCGGATACATATAAGCTTTCAAATGGTTCTTGTTCAAAAACATTTAAATTTCCAGATGTTTTCTTTAAAAAACCAGTGATTAATTTTAGCAATGTCGTTTTTCCAGCGCCATTTCGGCCAATCAATCCCGTAATAGTATTTTCCTTAATTGAAAAAGAAACATCTGATAATACTTCTTTTCGAAGATACTTTTTGGTTACATTTTTTGCTTCAATCACATTCATGGCTTGAACCCCTCCTCCTTAATCATCTGTATTAATTCATCTTCACTAATTTGCAGGCGCTTTGCTTCTGTAACAAGTTCTTGAATAAGCCTTTTCACGGTTTCATTCCTCCGCTTCTTAGAAATAATGTCTTTTGCTTCTGCAGTGACAAACATGCCTAGTCCGCGCTTTTTAAATAATATTCCTTCATCAGCCAAAAGACTCAGCCCTTTGGCTGCGGTAGCAGGATTAATCGTATATAATTCTGCCAGCTGATATTGCGAGTAGACCTTATCTTCTTTCTTGAGGGCATCGCTTAATATTTCTGACTCAATCCATTCAGCAATTTGTACATAAATGGGCTTATTGCTTTTCATATTTAACATACCGGCTGCCCCCTTCCCCTAACATAGTACATTACTGTTGTAATGTACTATAACATAATATACATAAATGTTCTAGAACTTTCCAATTTTATTCATAAAAGTCAAGTAGAACGGAGTTGCTATTCATTTAAAAGGGCCAGCAACAAATCTCTCTCTTTAAATTGTCACAAAAGGAGCTCAATGTTTACAGAAGACCCAGAGAACTGTCCCCCCTTTTAGGTAAATACGTTATAATGGATGGTAGTTCATGTTCGTGAAGGAGAAGACAGCGATGAGAAAAAGGATCGGTTTGTTAGCGGTTGTTTTATTGTGCTGTTTCTTTGCCGCCGCTTGTTCTGGCAGTAATCAAAACCAAGAACAGGCAGAGACAGAATTAACGGTTTCAGCTGCAGCAAGCTTACAAAATGTTTTAAATGAGATAAAAACTGACTTTGAGAATGACCATAAAAATATTAATTTAACCTTCAATTTTGGCGGATCCGGTTCTCTACAGCAGCAAATTTCACAAGGTGCACCTGCAGACATGTTCTTTTCTGCCGCCGAGGACAAGTTTCAAATCCTTGTGGAAGAGGGAAAAATAGAAGATGGAATAGACCTTATCGGAAATGATTTAGTACTCATTGTATCTAAAGACACAGCCTCCACAGTCAGCAGTTTCGAGGATTTATTGACATTAGAAACGATATCAATTGGAACGCCCGAAACGGTGCCCGCTGGAATGTATGCGAAGGAAGCTTTAACAAATATGGGGCTTTGGGATAAAGTAAATGGAAACATCGTCTATGCGAAGGATGTCCGGCAAGTCTTAACCTATGTAGAAACAGGGAATGTAGATGCTGGGATTGTGTATAGAACAGACGGATCTGTTTCTGAAGAGGTTGAAATAGTTGCTTCTGCTCCGGAAGGTACACACAAAGATATTATTTACCCTGTTGGTATCCTAAAAGAATCAGATCATCAAGAGGAATCCAAGTTATTTTACGACTATCTGCAAAGCGAGCAAACGATGAAAATTTTTAACAAATATGGCTTTAAAGGTTTGAATTAATATGGCTATCGATTTTTGGTCACCAGTTAGACTATCCATTGAAATTGCGGCCGTCTCCAGTGTGACCGTTATCATCTTAGGGACGATATTTGCGAAGGTTTTAGCCAGGAAAAAATTTAAAGGCCAGATTGTCATAGAAACGCTCTTTCTATTGCCACTTGTCTTGCCGCCGACAGTCATCGGCTTCTTGCTGATCTTATTTTTCGGAAGAAACAGTCCGGCAGGGCAATTTATTGAGTTTCTGTTTGATCAGCCTCTTATTTTCACCTGGTGGGCAGCTGTCATTTCTGCAGTCGTTGTTTCGTTTCCTCTTATGTATCAATCAGCTAAAGCTGGATTCGAAGGCATTGATTCTGATATTGAGGGAGCCGCGAGAGTCGATGGAGCTGGAGAGATTCGTCTTTTCTTTCATGTTTCCGTCCCTCTCGCAGGCAAAGCGCTTATGACAGGAGCGATTTTAAGTTTTGCCAGAGCTCTAGGGGAATTTGGGGCAACGCTTATGTTTGCAGGCAATATTCCCGGAAAAACACAGACAACATCCACAGCCATTTATTTAGCTATAGATGCAGGTAATATGCAAATGGCTTATCTTTGGGTCGCCTGTATGGTTGGACTGTCGTTTATCATGCTTCTATTTATACACATATTAAAAAAAGAACATATCTGATATCTCGATTAGAGATCGGACATGTTCTTTTTTATGCCGTTATTTCCCCTCTGTTTTTTTCTTTCATGAGCTTATAAGCCCAACCCCTCTTCTTATAATATAAAATGCAATTATTTTCAGATTCAATTTGAACATGCTAACATAGGATGAAGAAACCATATTTTATATAGGAGGGTTTAAAGATGGCAAAATACTATGGCTATATTGGTACATACACCAAAGGGGAAAGCAAAGGGATCTATACATTTGCACTTGATACTGAGTTAAAAAAGCTAGAAGAGATTGAAGTGGCAGCAGAATTAGGAAATCCAACTTATTTAACGATTTCAAAGGATAATCGCCACTTATATTCTGTTGTCAAAAACGGAGAAGATGGCGGTGTTGCTGCCTATTCAATAGATGAAAACGATCAAAGCCTGAAACTCCTTAACAGTCTAACTTCTGCAGGTTCGCCACCTTGCCATGTCAGCATCGATGAAGCAATGAATCTTGTCCTGACAGCAAACTACCATAAAGGAACAGTGGAATCTTACTTAACGAATGACGACGGCTCCCTTCAGCCTGCAAGCTCTATTATGGAGCATAAAGGTTCTGGTCCAGACAGCAGACAGGAGAAAGCACATACACATTATGCAGGAATGACACCAGACGGTAAATATGCAGCCGCAGTAGACCTTGGTACAGACGAACTCATTACGTATGAAGTACAAGATGGGAAATTATCCAAGAAGTCTGTATTCACATTCACACCAGGCAGCGGACCAAGACATCTTACCTTTCATGCAAACGGCAAAACAGCTTATGTCATGACTGAATTCAGCTCTGAGGTTGTGGTACTAACCTACTCTCCAGAAGATGGATCCTTTGAACAAATCCAGGCTATTAAGACGATTCCAAATGACTTTACGGAGAACAACCAAGGAAGTGCTATTCATTTATCCTCTGATAATCGCTATGTATACGCCGGGAATCGCGGACATGACACAATTGCAGTCTTTGCTGTTGATGAAAATACAAATACATTAACTTTTGTTGAACATACTTCCACATATGGCAACTGGCCGCGTGATTTTGTTCTCGATCCAAGTGAGCAATTTATCATTGCCAGCAATCAAAATTCCAGCAATCTCTCGCTATACAGCCGAGATGCTCAAACTGGAAAGCTCACACTTCTTCAACAGGATGTAGCTGTACCTGATCCTGTCTGTGTGAAATTTTTACATGAACAATAATCTTTTAGAAGAGGCACCTCTTAGGTGTCTTTTTTTACTTTCAGAGAGGATAACTGGGTGGCATCGCCGTTCATTTAGGAGAGTAGCTATATCGTATGAAGGAAGTGCAAGTCACTTAAGTTGATTTTCTAATCGGCAAACGTTTCTATCCAAGTTCAGTCTGCCTCTTGTAGTTCTGACATAGTCGGACATGCATATATTTTAAGTAGATGACAAAAAGGAGGACATGTACATTGAAACGTTTGTTACCGCTGCTTGGAGTTGCCGCAATCATAATGATCATCGCTTACTACGAAACTTCCTATTCCATAGAGGATGGAGCATTTAACGAGCTATATGATTACCCTCAGATCCCTGTCGTGAATGCCAGTTCTGAGGATGAGGACGTCACAGCCTCTTCTACTGAAGACGTTGATCCCTTGGAAGGCTTAACTCCTGAGCTTGAACTGAGATATGAAAGCGAAACCGTGGATGACGGTTATTTGGTTGAAACCTATCAGCGTTACGAAGTGTATCGAGATCAGGAAAATCAGGTGATTAAAAGTATTCCTACCGATCATTACGAATATATCAAATACAAAGTTGACTAGCTGACAGCTGATTTTTTAAAATTATATTTAGAATTCCTGGCGCTCCATTGCATCATACTAATAATCGTACAACTCAACTGACTAGAGGTGGAGCGCTATGCCACTATTAAACATTGGTGAATCAACTTTGTATTACTCAGTGAAAGGGAATGGTGTTCCTATTGTTTTTATACACCCTCCCTTGCTGACAAGTGCAAATTTTCACTATCAAAGCGAGGATTTATCAAAAGAATTTAAAGTGATAACTTTTGATATACGCGGACACGGAAAAAGCGGATCCTCCAAACAAAATATTACCTATCCATTAATTGCTGACGATATTGTTCGTCTTCTTGATCATCTCGAGATTGATAAAGCCTATTTGTGTGGGTATTCTACAGGTGGCGGGGTAGTCTTGGAGTTTTTACTGACTCAGCCTGGCAGAGCGTTGGGCGGAATTATTATTAGCGGGATGTCTGAAGTAAAAGATCTATACTTACAACAGAAAATTAAGTTAGCTGCACGAATATCGAATTGGAAGGCACTATCTCTTTTATCATTCGCTATTTCTTGGGGAAACTCAAATAAACGAGAAATTTATCAAAAGTTATATAAAGAAGCAGTAAAAGGTGATCCAGACAATATCCATCAATACTACAATTTCAGCCTGCACTATAACTGCACAGATCAGCTTAATAAAATTCATTTGCCTGTGTTGCTCATCTATGGTGAAAAAGATCGCTCATTTCATAAATATGCGCAAATACTCCACCAAAAGCTGCCTCATAATAATCTGATCCTTTTACAAGAAGAAAAGCACCAGATTCCTACAAAGGCAGCGGAAAAGCTAAATAAAATGATAATGGAACACCTTCACACGATAGACGATTTCCATTCGTAAATGTATTAGGTTATTCTTTGTTATAACGGAGGCTTGCTGCAACCTGAATAACGTCATCCGCTGTAATTTGAAGGTGTTCTTTCCCGTATTGATTTTCCCAGTGGAAATAATAAAGATAATGATCACTCACAACATATAAAGCAGGAGCTATATGATCCATATTTTCTGCAGGTGTTTTTAGGATCGCTTTATGTCCTGCTACAGAGAGCTCTTTCAGATCATAACTCTTAGCTGGAAATTTTTCATGAGGAAGCAATGAAGCATAAACTTTATCTTTGTTTCTGTCATGTCTTTGAGTGTGGATCCTTATTTCCCCTTTATCCACCGTTGGATAAAAGGCTTGGGTTTCATACGTTTTTTTATCTCCTCTTTCTAGAATATTTAAGACAATCGAAGGTTCTCCAGTAATAATGCCAGAAGTCTTGTGCAGATCAAGGGGGTATACTGTCTTGCTTATTCCCTGATCTGTTAACACCGTTCTTTTCAGGTTATTGCTATATTCATTTACATAGTCTTCTCCTTCATAAAAATTCATTAAAGAGTATGCAGTAACAGCAGTTCCCTCACTTTTTTCTTCTAATAAGGGCATCTGTATAAAAAAATACACTGTAAACATAAAAACAACTGCAGCTGCTGCGCTAAATCCTCTTCCAATAACCCTTCGTATTTGTAACCTTTTAACACTGCTATGAATTTGATATTTCATCTGCTGTGCCCGATCATAATCCCACTCCATGTCCTGTTCGAGCCTCGTAAACTCTTTATCAAATTGGGTTTCACTAATCAATTTTTTCATGCCAATAAACCTCCTTTGACAGTTTTCTTTCTAAAGCTTGCATAGCGCGATATTGCACAGCCTTCACTTTATTTGGAGTCCAATTTAGAATCTCAGCCGTTTCAATAAGTGTAAAGCCCTTTATTTTCCGTAAAATGATGACCTTTCTATGAGACTCCTTTAAATCAACGATTGCCTCATATAATTTTTGGGATCTTTCTTTCAAATGCAGGGTAGTTTCTGGTGAGAAGTCAGCTGCTTGTTTTCTTTGAAAAAATTCTTGCACTAAATGGATAGGCCGCTTTTTCCTTAAATAATCAATAGACACGTTATGGGCTATCCGAAATAGCCACGTTTTAACACTGGATAAATTATTAAACTTATGATGATTTTTATACGCTCTAATAAATGCCTCATGTGTCAAATCCTCTGCCTGCTGATAATCTTTAACCATCATAAAAATAAACTTAAAAATCGTCTGATGATAGCTATTGTATAAGGCCTCTAATTCTCCTTCCTTCAAGTCTCATCCCTCCCTTTTCTATTTTTTTGTTAATCTATAGACGTCTGAGATTTTCAAAAGTTATGGTTATTATAAATTTTTATTTGAATATTATTGAAAGGTCGCTGTCCTAACACATTTTAAAAAGTTTTTTTACCAATAACTCTATTGATTGAAACGGAAGGTTGCGAGACTCCTGCGGGACGAGTGGGGAGCTGAGACCCCACAGGAGCTTAGGCGAGGGCACTGATTTTCTTAAGGTTTTTCGTTTTTCTTTAACCTGGTAAAATCTTATAAAGATAAAAAAGCCAATTTCTGTCTATTATTAGAAAGAAATTGGCTTTATTTTTGTCTGAATCCCTTAATTTTGGACTATGTTGTCCATTTTCTTACTTTATTAACTTTAGAATTCGTTTTATATTTACCGCAAATATGGTGGTTGCCCCTTGAATTTGCATGCCAAATAAACCCGAGGATTTCGCTGTTTCATACTCGTGTGCATGTTTTAATTCGCTATTCTTAGCCTCAATCTTATATCGATTTCGAGATAGCTCTTTAAATTTAACCGTCTTTTGAAATGCTTCCTGATCTTTATGCTCTGTCGATTTTATTGTGACAGAATAGGATTTTGTTTTCGCTCCTTTTTTATAACAGCCCTCTTGTAAGGGACAAGTGTTGCATTTATTCGTATCAAATAAATATTTAATTCTTGGATTTCGATCTTGACCTTTTCTTTCTTCAAATTTCTTTTGGATCGCCAAATGGCCAGCCTTACACACATATATTCCTGCATCTTTATTAAACGTGAATTCGTCCTCTTTTTTTCGCGTACCATGCGTTACATGTGGATGCAATTTTGAAACAAGTTCCAAATTTTCTTCTTTTATATAACGAATATTTTCTTTCTCAGAATAGGCCGTATCTCCAATAACCGTTTTAATTTCCATTCCTGTTTTGATGCTTTTTTCAACTAATTCTTGAAGATATTTTCCATCACTTTTCTCTCCAGTTGTGATCACCGCTGCCGTAATAATCCGTTCGTTAGCCATTGCCAAATGTGTTTTGTATCCAAAAAAAGAGGAGTCTGCCGATTTATGTCCTACTTTGGCATCTGGATCCATGGAAAAACTCAACTGTTCTGTACAATCCTCAACGACTTCTTTTAATACATTTAACTTTTCTTTCACCGCAGGTAATTCTGAAATTCTTGGCTCTGATTCGATGGCGGTAATAAGATCTTCGCAGTACTGTAATTCATCTTCAACACTATTCGTTGTTGTTTTGGCCGGTAAATTCTCTTTCATCGATTCATCGATTTGGTAGACAGACCGACGTACATTCTTTGATTTTTCCTGTAAAAATTCTTTAACGGACTTTTGATTATAACGGGATTTTGTGTGAGTTGAGTCAACAATAATCGTTTTACTTTTAATGATGTCTTTCTCTAATGCGATTTCAACACTTTTATTTATAAGCATATCTAATAAATCCACATCTTTTAGACGAAGCCTACGAAACTTCGTTAGGGAACTGGGGTCAATAACAGGATCTTCTGGCGCCATTTCAAGGAAGTATTTAAAGGACATATCATACTTTGATCGTTCGACCACATCTACATCTGATAAATTAAAAATGGATTTAAGCAAGAGATATTTGAACATACGGATCGGGTGAACGGCATTACGACCGTTATCTAGACAGTACTTTGATTCTAACTCTTCTAGAATAAAGCTGAAGTCCACAAGATCATTGATTTGACGAAGCATATTATCTTGTGGAACAACAAGATCGTATATCTGTAAATAGGGGCTGAAACTAAGGGATTGTTGGTTGGAGATCATTTTATATACCACCTGCGATAAGTTAATACCTCTATTATAAAACAAAAAGCCAGTGAAACAGTAAATGTTTCACTGACTTAAATGGACTTTTTCAGTGCCCTCAGCT
>NZ_LT800494.1:4411608-4712889 GCF_900166665.1 Cytobacillus gottheilii
CGAGGGCACTGATTTTCTTAAGGTTTTTCGTTTTTCTTTAACCTGGTAAAATCTTATAAAGATAAAAAAGCCAATTTCTGTCTATTATTAGAAAGAAATTGGCTTTATTTTTGTCTGAATCCCTTAATTTTGGACTATGTTGTCCATTTTCTTACTTTATTAACTTTAGAATTCGTTTTATATTTACCGCAAATATGGTGGTTGCCCCTTGAATTTGCATGCCAAATAAACCCGAGGATTTCGCTGTTTCATACTCGTGTGCATGTTTTAATTCGCTATTCTTAGCCTCAATCTTATATCGATTTCGAGATAGCTCTTTAAATTTAACCGTCTTTTGAAATGCTTCCTGATCTTTATGCTCTGTCGATTTTATTGTGACAGAATAGGATTTTGTTTTCGCTCCTTTTTTATAACAGCCCTCTTGTAAGGGACAAGTGTTGCATTTATTCGTATCAAATAAATATTTAATTCTTGGATTTCGATCTTGACCTTTTCTTTCTTCAAATTTCTTTTGGATCGCCAAATGGCCAGCCTTACACACATATATTCCTGCATCTTTATTAAACGTGAATTCGTCCTCTTTTTTTCGCGTACCATGCGTTACATGT
This sequence comes from Cytobacillus gottheilii, assembly GCF_900166665.1. Taxonomy (GTDB): domain Bacteria; phylum Bacillota; class Bacilli; order Bacillales; family Cytobacillaceae; genus Cytobacillus; species Cytobacillus gottheilii_A. The sequence continues at coordinate 4,412,217 of NZ_LT800494.1, forward strand.
GGATGCAATTTTGAAACAAGTTCCAAATTTTCTTCTTTTATATAACGAATATTTTCTTTCTCAGAATAGGCCGTATCTCCAATAACCGTTTTAATTTCCATTCCTGTTTTGATGCTTTTTTCAACTAATTCTTGAAGATATTTTCCATCACTTTTCTCTCCAGTTGTGATCACCGCTGCCGTAATAATCCGTTCGTTAGCCATTGCCAAATGTGTTTTGTATCCAAAAAAAGAGGAGTCTGCCGATTTATGTCCTACTTTGGCATCTGGATCCATGGAAAAACTCAACTGTTCTGTACAATCCTCAACGACTTCTTTTAATACATTTAACTTTTCTTTCACCGCAGGTAATTCTGAAATTCTTGGCTCTGATTCGATGGCGGTAATAAGATCTTCGCAGTACTGTAATTCATCTTCAACACTATTCGTTGTTGTTTTGGCCGGTAAATTCTCTTTCATCGATTCATCGATTTGGTAGACAGACCGACGTACATTCTTTGATTTTTCCTGTAAAAATTCTTTAACGGACTTTTGATTATAACGGGATTTTGTGTGAGTTGAGTCAACAATAATCGTTTTACTTTTAATGATGTCTTTCTCTAATGCGATTTCAACACTTTTATTTATAAGCATATCTAATAAATCCACATCTTTTAGACGAAGCCTACGAAACTTCGTTAGGGAACTGGGGTCAATAACAGGATCTTCTGGCGCCATTTCAAGGAAGTATTTAAAGGACATATCATACTTTGATCGTTCGACCACATCTACATCTGATAAATTAAAAATGGATTTAAGCAAGAGATATTTGAACATACGGATCGGGTGAACGGCATTACGACCGTTATCTAGACAGTACTTTGATTCTAACTCTTCTAGAATAAAGCTGAAGTCCACAAGATCATTGATTTGACGAAGCATATTATCTTGTGGAACAACAAGATCGTATATCTGTAAATAGGGGCTGAAACTAAGGGATTGTTGGTTGGAGATCATTTTATATACCACCTGCGATAAGTTAATACCTCTATTATAAAACAAAAAGCCAGTGAAACAGTAAATGTTTCACTGACTTAAATGGACTTTTTCAGTGCCCTCAGCTTAGGCGACGAGGAGGCTCAGCACCCGCCCCGCCGGAAAGCGAGCACCCTGAAGTGGCAATCATCATACTTTATCTCAAAACAACAAAGATTGTTAAAAAAGTTAAATATAATCATGTTAACATTTTAATAGAAAACGTGAAGAAAAGGTTTTCAAGTTTGCCCATTGACAATTAATATCCATTCCCGTATTGTTAAATTAATTAAAAACGGAAGGGTGAACCTGCTGACATGAAGTTATAATCCTATTTTTCGAAAACATGTTTATAAGGCTATACGGATACACGAGCATATTTGCTCTATTCTGTGCTGCCTTTAAACAACGTTTTCAGAATAGGATTGGCTTGATTCGGCAAACGTTAGGAAAAAGGGAGCAGTCTCTTTTTTTACGTACACCTGTGCCTCCTATTCTGAATCCGGATAGGAGGCTTTTTTGTCTCCTCCATTATGAAGGAATGGGGATGATAAAATGAAATTGATTGAAGCAAAGTCTTTAAAGGTTTTTATTAAAGATAGATTAATTATCGATGTTGAACACCTGCAAGTTTACAGCAAAGAAAGGATCGGGATTGTTGGTAAAAATGGGAGCGGCAAAACCACACTACTAGAGGTATTAGCGGAAAAGCGCAAACCAGATAGCGGAAATATCCATTTGCTTACCTCCCCTGTTCTTCTGCCGCAGATCAAAAAAACAGATACAACGAAAAGCGGCGGCGAAGTGACACAAGATTATATTAAAGCTGCCATGCTGCAGAATCCTGAACTCCTGCTTGCAGATGAACCGACAACCAATCTGGATACCTCACATGTGGAGTGGCTTGAGAAAATACTGAGGAATTGGCAAGGTGCCTTTTTGATCGTCTCTCATGACCGCGCCTTTCTTGATGCCCTTTGCACAACCATTTGGGAAGTAAACGAAGGGAAAATCAAAGAATATAAAGGGAACTACTCTGACTATGTACAGCAAAAAGAGCTGGAAAGACTTGAGCATGAACGAGATTATGAGAAATATATACAGAAAAAACACCAGCTCGAACAGGCGTTAGAGGATAAATTGAAGCGTGCCGATAGAGCAACAAAGAAACCTAAAAATGTAAGTCTTTCGGAAGCAAGCATTACAGGAGCAAAGCCTTATTTCGCTAAGAAGCAGAAAAAAATGCAAAAGACTGCAAAATCCATCGAAACACGATTGGAGAAGCTTGAAACAGTAGAAAAATTAAAAGAACAGATCCCAATCAGAATGGTATTGCCTAATGAGCGTTCTTTTAAAAATAAAATCATTATTCGTGCTGAAAACATCGAGGGAGCTTTTGCTTCTCGCACACTCTGGTCGACAAAAAGCTTTCATATTAAGGGCGGAGATAAAGTCGCTATCATTGGAGCCAACGGTGCAGGCAAAACAACCCTCTTGAAAAAGCTGATTAATGGCAGTGATGGGATCACCATCTCTCCAGCAGCTAAAATAGGCTATTTCAGTCAAAATTTAGATGTGCTCGATTTAAATCAATCCATTTTGGAGAACGTTAAGTCGACCTCCGTTCAAGATGAAACCTTTGTCCGGACAGTTTTGGCTCGCCTTCACTTTTACAGAGATGATGTATATAAATTGGCCGGTGTGCTGAGCGGCGGAGAGCGTGTAAAGGTTGCATTAGCCAAATCGTTCGTCAGTAACATGAATACATTTATTTTAGACGAACCGACTAACTACCTTGATATTGACGCTGTGGAAGCACTTGAGTCACTATTAAGCGAATTTGAGGGCACAGTGATCTTCGTCTCACATGACCGCCGGTTTATTTCAAAGGTTGCACATAGAATATTTGACATAAAAAATGGCAGCCTAATCATCTTCGATGGCGATTATACTAGTTATACAAACGACAAACCGAAGAAATCAAGAGACACGTCCAACGATCAGTTGCTCGTCCTTGAAACAAAAATATCTGAGATATTATCTCGACTAAGTATTGAACCATCACCTGAGCTTGATGCAGAATTCCAAAGACTTGTAACAGAAAAAAGAAAGCTAGAAAATAGAAATTAATGTGTTAGAGGCTGGGACATAAGTATTTAACACAACCACAGAACCGGGTGATTAGGAAGTGAATCTTTCTAATCACCTGGTTTTTTATTTGTTTTTAACATTTAATATTACTAAATAAGAGTGAAATGGAGCGGAGGATCCTCGACTCCTGTGGGCAATAGAGGAAAGGATGAGACCCCACAGGAGCGGCGCGCGACGAGGAGGCTCAGCTTCCTCCCCACGGAAAGCGAGGGTCCGTAGCGCAGGTGGAACGGACTTGTTTAAATACCCAAATCAAGATATTGAATATTTTACAAATAGTATTTTCGTTTTGTCCCACCCTCTTTTTTGTTTATAAAATATTTTGAGTGATTAGTGTACAACTCTCATACCCTTATAAATTATTATTCAAAGTTTATGAAAACAGCCTAAAATGAATGAACTTTCTCCGTTTCATGATATAGTAGTAAAAATATCGTGTGATGAAACATAACATATACTTGAGACAAGCTTTGGACTGGTTGTAAAGTCTGTCACAGAAATGTACAGCCGTGAATCTATCTACTTTCTTACAACGGTTATTTTTCATCAGCCAGCAACGCTATAAGAAAATGATTATACGGTAATCTCATACTTATTTTAAGGGAAATATGTCTTAATTCAGCTTTATATGATCTAAAGGCACCGACTAGAGCACTCTGCTCTATCATTCTTATAAGGAGGATTACATTTATGGATAAAGTTCAAAAAAGAATTGCCGTAGGTGCTGGAAAAGAGCCAGCTGATACAGTCATTAAAAATGCACGTATTGTCAATGTATTTAGCGGAGAGATCATCTCAGGAGATGTAGCCATTGTTGATGGGTTTTTTGCAGGTGTCGGCGGCGAATATCAGGCAGAGAACATCTTGGATGCACAAAATAAATACCTTAGTCCTGCCTTTATTGATGGTCATGTACATATAGAATCGTCTATGGTCACACCGGTTGAATTCGCAAAGATCCAGCTTTTGCACGGAGTGACAGGTGTCATTTGCGATCCTCATGAAATTGCCAATGTTTCTGGAAAAGCCGGTGTTCAATATATGCTCGACACTGCCATGAATATCCCTTTCGACTGCCACTTCATGCTGCCTTCCTGCGTTCCAGCTACTCCTTTTGAAAATACAGGTGCTGAGCTCACTGCAGAGGACTTACTTCCTTTTTATGATCATCCAAAAGTGCTGGGACTGGCAGAAGTTATGAATTACCCAGGTGTTTTAAATGCAGACGAAGGATTACTGAAAAAAATAACGGATGCCCGTCGTCTCCACCGAAAAATAGACGGTCATGCGGCAGGGCTAACAGGAAACCAGCTTGATGTATACATGGCTGCAGGAATTACGACCGATCATGAATGCACAACAGCAGAAGAAGCCCTCGAGAGGCTTCGTAAGGGAATGTATGTCATGATTCGGGAAGGAACTGCAGCGAAAGAACTGAAAGAAGTTATTAAAGCAGTCAACACACGTAACTCCCGCCGCTTTCTATTTGTAACAGATGATAGACATTTGGATGATGTAATTGCAGAAGGCGGCATTGACCATCTTGTTCGAATGGCAATAGCAGAAGGAGTGGATTCAGTTACAGCGATTCAAATGGCTTCTTTAAATGCAGCTGAATGCTTTGGCCTTGAAGGCTATGGAGCCATCGCAGCCGGCTATAACGCTGATTTTATCCTGACAGACAACCTGACAGACCTGCCTATTTCAGCTGTGTATAAAAATGGTGTTTGTGTGGCTGATCAAGGAAAGCTTGTCAATTTCCCAGATGATACGACAACACTTATACCACCGCCAGAATTATTAGATTCTGTTAAACTGCCAGCTTTAAAAACAGAAGATTTCCAAATCCATCTTGATGGTCATTTAGCGAACGTTATTGAAATCATTCCAAACAGCATTCTTACAAAGCATTTAATCACAGAGGTTGAAACCATTTCATCCTTGTTTGTTCCTTCCCCTCATAAAGGTCTCTTAAAGCTAGCGGTCATTGAAAGACATCATCAAACAGGAAATATAGGACTTGGAATTATCAAGGGGCTTGGTCTAGAAAAAGGAGCCATTGCTACAACCGTCAGTCACGATTCCCACAACCTGATGATTGCAGGTACTTCTGACGAAGACATGCTTTTTGCAGCTAAAGTGATTGGCGAGATGCAGGGTGGTTTAGCAGTAGTGTGTGACGGAAAAGTATTAGCAAAACTTGAACTGCCAATTTCAGGATTACTATCACAAGGATCCTATGAAGAGGTAAATGAACAGCTGCTTCAGATCAACAAATCCCTTGAAATCATTGGCTGCCAGCAGCATTTCAATCCGTTCCTGACGTTAAGCTTTCTTGCATTGCCGGTCATCCCTGAGATCAAGCTGACTGATAAAGGCTTGTTTCATGTTCGTTCCTTTCAGCATATGAACGTTTCAGCAAGCCATTAGAATGCATAATAAGTAAGATTGTTTAACGAAAAATTAGGGATATCCAGTCTCCTTTCAAAGGCTGACTGGATATCCCTTTCTTTTGACAGATATGGAATGTCCCCTATGTCGGAAGCGGTTCAACATGGACGTGTACATCGTAGACATCAAATTCGTCGATCAATTTGTGTTCAACTGTTGTAGATATATCATGGGCACGCCCAATGTCCAGATGAGATTTAACAAATATGACAATATCGACAACTGTATTATTTCCATAGTTTCTCGCTCGAATATTTTTAACTGCTTCTACACCATTGACTTGCATAATCAATTCTTTATACTCGTTTACCTCATTTTCATCAAAGCCATCTGTCAGCTGATGTGAAGCATCCCTGAAAATTTCCCATGCTGTTTTACAAATAAGGAAACCAACAATAAAAGCGGTAACCGGATCTAACCATGCCAAGCCAAATTGAGCGCCGATAATTCCGACAGCTGTTCCTATACTGACCCATGCATCAGAAATATTATCCTTTGAAGCCGCCATGACAGCTTGACTATCAATTTCTCTAGCCAGCTTTTTATTATACCGATAGACAAAGTACATCACAGCAGCACTGAAAATCCCTGTCCATGCAGCAATCATATCTGGCGTTTCATTTTTTCCCTCTAATAGTGAAGTTCCAGCACCGATAAGAACTTGTATTCCGACCGTAATCATAATAAAGGAAGCTGTTAAGGAAGCAATATTCTCAGCCTTCCAATGACCATAGGCATGATTTTTATCGGCAGGTTTTCTAGAAATTCGCAATCCGATTAAGACAGCTATGGAGGCAATGATGTCGGTTGCGTTATTCAAGCCGTCTGCTTTTAACGCCTCAGAACCAGCAATAACCCCGACAATCAACTTTAAAGAAGACAGGACCAAATAAGCGGCAATACTGATCATTGCCCCTTTCTCTCCTCTTTTTAAGTTTTGATATTTTTTTTCATTCATCATCGGTATCCTCCAATCCATATGCCTATTTGCAGCATAGCAGACGGTATTTGAATGGGTCTTGAACAACCTTTTTACCCTCTCCTGCAAATGTAAGGAAAGGAGAAGATCCGTTGACCCAGGAAAAACAGCCAGAATTGTATAGATAAGCTAAGCTTTGCCCTTTTACTATTATCGTATGAAGAAAATAAAAAATTGCTTGACCATCTGTTTTGCTTTCCATAAGAAAATATTATTTCCATAGATGATTTTTTTACTCCTGTTGCAGCCAAGCTTTTTTCAGTGTTTTTCTAAAAATGGCATTTAGTTCATCGGTATAATCTCCATGCTTTTCTGAGCTCTTTTTTGCTTCTGTTAGAATACGTGATATCTCTTGCTTCGCATAATCACGAAATAAAAGCAGTTGCTCCTTTACTTCTCCTTGCTCTCTAGCAAGTATTTTTCGACCGATTTTATTCATATTATCCTCTAGATTCACTTCATCTAATAAGGACTGAACGTTTAGCGGCGGAAAAGAACACTTTTCTTCAATCCATTTTGCTGCCAGCAGCGGCCTAAGAACATTGATCCATCTTTTCACCTGAAAATCGCTGCCTCTTTCAGCACCTTTCATATTTCCTTCAGCCATGTTCACATAATGAAAAAGGCCAGTTTGTGGAGAAAAGATAACACCCGTCAGCTTTCTTATCGCTTTGGCAGTATCATATCTTTCAATGTAAACATCCTCTGAATACAGCCACTCCAAAAAAGAAGGATTTGATTTTCGAAACATTTTAAGTGCTTTTGTCAGATCCCAGCCAGCGAAATCCAGCTCGTTAGCAGGTGTCTGTTCAATAACATCGCGTTTTGCACCAACCCCAACCGGATCAATACTTAAATAATAGTCTGGATGGTGAACATAAACAAAGCGGACGTCATAATCACTGCTTTCTGTAGAATAGCCCCATACCCTGCTGCCGGATTCACATGCATAGATGATTTTCACGTGATATTCTGCTTCTATTTTGTTCAAATACCTTACGATTTCATTTTTCATTTTTCATTTCACTCGTTCCTTTTTCATAAGTAGATTAAATAAAGAATTTACATAATTTTTCATATAAATCTTGTCCATTTCGTTTATATTTATAATATAAGCATAAGTTGAAGGAGGATGAGTATGTACGAATTAAAAACAAAGGAAACAGATCACAGTGTCATCCAGTTTATTGAAAGTGTTGAAAGTGAGAAGAAGAAACAAGATGCCTATGAACTGCTCGATATTTTCACAGAAACGACTGGCTATGAAGCAAAAATGTGGGGAACAAGCATAATCGGATTCGGCTCGTATCACTATAAATATCCTACTGGCCATGAGGGAGATGCAGCTCTTGTCGGTTTTTCACCGCGCAAAGCAAAAATCAGCTTATATTTTGCTCCAGGCGAGAAAAAAAGAGAAGAATTATTGAAGAAGTTTGGCAAGCATACAACTGGCAAAGCATGTGTCTATATTAATAAGCTTACCGATGTGGATCGTGAAATTCTCAAGGAACTTATCAATGAATCTATTGCATTTCTTCAAGAATTATATCCGAGCAAGTAATTGCTATATATGAGGAGGCTCAGCTTCCTCCCCACGGAAAACAAGGTCGCTGCGCAGGTGGAACGGACTTGTTTAAATACCCAAGCCATGACAATGAATATTGTGTTTTGGGTATTTTAGTTTTGTCCGAGCCACTGTTTTTCTGCTGCATTCATTCCTTGCTGTTTCCAGAGGCTAATATGGAAACAGGATAGACGATAAGTACACAACAACGGAGACGGAGATTCCACTGAGCAGCGTTGTGATCAAGACCGTTTGGGCCGCTATATCCGGGTTCACGTCATATTCTAATGCCAGGGTGGCACTATTTCTAGAGGTCGGCAAAGCACTGGCGACAAGCAATGACTGCGCAATAACACCTTCTATGCCGAGCAGGAAAATGATCCCTATAGCCACTGCCGGTGATATGATCAAGCGTGTAAGACAAGTAAAAACCACTGCTAGATTAACAGCCTTTATTTTAATAAAGGCTAATTGTGCCCCAAGAATAATCAAAGCGATCGCCATAAATCCATCTGCCAAATATTGAATGGGAGTAAGGAGGAACGAAGGCGGGTTCACATCAAATCCGTTTAGGATAGCTCCCAATATAGCCGCATAAATAAGCGGAAGCTTTAAAAATGTTTTTACAATGCCCCAGCCAGACTTGGTCGCAGCAATGAGATTATAAAGTCCGTATGTATAGGTCATGATATTTTGGAAAAGAAGAACAATGATCTGAATAGAGGTACCGACCGGATTAGCGGAGAAAAGCATTTGACTGACAGGCAGTCCATAGTTACCGGAATTCATAAGACTGATCCCATTTTTCATAATGGCGGCATCATTTCGTTCAAGCTTGAGGACACGGCTCAAGCCGATGCCAATCATCATCATTGCCACTGTAAATAGCAACAAATACAGTGCAACCTCCAATAGAAGCTGCAGGTTAAAATCAGTACGATAAATATTCATGAAAATGGCTGCGGGCATTAAACCATAGGTCATTAATTGACTAAAAGACTTTAAATCAAACTTAAATTTCCTTTGTAAAAATAGCCCTAATAACAAAAGCAATAAAATGGGCGCTATGATATTTAAGAAAATTTCCACCATGACCATTCCAGGAATCACCACCATTCAGTTAGTTACCCTTGCAGTATATTCCTCCAGTGAATACTTGTAAAATATGAATTTATTATAATGTACTATTGAAATTGCTTATGAAGTGGTTTCCTGCTGGCCATCATCTACACTTTTATTTCAACAAGCTAAAAAGATCCATACCAGTTTCCCAGTATGGATGTAGTAAGATGAGATTATTCTATTGAAACAACTGTATTCGTCTCAGCAGCCTGTAAAATGGCTAAAATGACCTGCAGAGATAATAAGCCATCTTCTCCTGTGACAGGTACATGTTCATCATGCTGCAGACTTTCCAGAAAAGCATCAATGACACCGCTGGCACTTTGATTCTCATTTGTCTGTATACCTTCAATCTCGTACCTTATCTTTTCTCCTGCATGAGAAATCAGCTCCAATTGATAGGCTGGATCATGATAGATTTTCAGGATCCCTTTTTCACCGTATAAAATGGTGCTGTTATCCTCTTCTCCGTAATAAGTCCAAGAGAATGCTCCTGTACCAATGACGCCTTTCTTCGTTTTCAATGAGCATACAATATTGTCACAAACTTCAATCGGTTTGTCAGATTCGTCTTTTTTATGAAGAGCTCCCATGAATGAACTCACATCTGTAATTTGATCGTCCAGCAAATAATGAATAAGATCGATCTTATGGACGCCAAGATCACCCGCCACTCCTAAGCCAGATCGATCCTTTTTAAAGAACCAAGTGGAATTGGTTTTATTGATTCCCCAGCTTTCAGGACCGCCATGCCCAAAGGTAGTTCGGAATGTTAATACCTTTCCAAGCTTCCCGCTGCTGATAATCTCCTTTGCCTCTTGATGTGCTTTTGTAAATCGCTGATTATGAGCAATCATCAGTTTTTTCCCTGTTTCGTCTCTTGTACGTATCATATTTCTTGCTTCATTCACTTCTAGAGAAAGGGGCTTTTCGCACAATACATGCTTTCCGCTTAACAGAGCGCTTACCGTATCTTTCTCATGATTTTCATTTGAGGAGCATACACTAATTGCTTCAACACTTGGGTCTTCTAACAGATCCTCTAATGAATAGGCTGCTCTGCCCTTAAACTGTTTTGCTAATGCGTCTGCTCTTTCTGGATTTCGATCATAAAAAACAATTTCATTCACATATGGATTAGCCGCATATTCAGGTGCATGCCGATTTTTTGCAATGGATCCGCAGCCAATAATCCCCACGTTGATTCCCATTCAGCATTCCTCCTATTCTCTCTTTTGAAATACAACCGCCACAATAATTATCGCTCCTTTTACAAACCCTTGCAGGTGCGGAGAGACATTCATTAGATTCATCATATTATTTAGGATACCTAATATTAAAACCCCAAAGAAAGTACCAATGACTTTCCCGCGGCCACCCGTCATTCTTGTTCCCCCAATAATAACTGCTGCAATAGCGTCAAGCTCATATTGCATGCCAGAGCTTGAGGATGAAATAGAATTCAAACGTGATGTTTCAATGATTGCTGCCACACTCACAAGTAATCCTGCAAGACTATATACAGCGATTTTCACCCGATCTACTCTTATAGCTGAAAGCAGTGCCGCTTTTTCATTGCTTCCAAGCGCGTAAACATGACGGCCAAAGCTTGTTTTATGCATAAGCATATACACCAATACGGCCATTAAAATAAAGATAATAATTGGTACATCAATAACCCATAGTTCAGTATTGGCAATTGCTGTGAAGCCTGATACTTCACCTGAGATACTCCCGCCTTCTGCAATGTATAAAGCAATTGACCTGGCACCAGCCATCATTCCGAGCGTTGCAATAAAGGAGGCAATCTTCCCTTTCGCAACTAATAATCCATTCAAAAGACCAATAATGACGCCCGAGGCTAAAGCTGTCAGTATCCCAACTAGTATACTTCCACTGGCATTCAGCGCAAGGACTGTAAGAACGCCAACTAAAACAAGAACCGATCCTACCGATAAATCAATCCCGCCGGACAGCATAACTACTGTCATACCGAGAGCAACAATTCCAATAATAGAAACCTGCATTAATATGTTCAACTGATTATTAATATCTAAAAATCTTGGACTCACAATGGCAGCTAAAATAAAAATAATGACAAAAGCAATAATAACGCTATATTCTGACCAAATCCATGTAAGACGTGATTTTGCACTTCCCATGGCAGATTCTTGGTTTGCGGGTTCTTTTAATTCTGGATTAGCCAATCTGTTCATCCTCCCTTTTTGCTCCTGTAGCATAGCTCATGATCATATCCTCTGTGGCTCTATTTCCATTAAATGAGGATACGATTTCTCCTTGATACATAACATATATGCGCTGGCAGAGCCTAAGAATCTCAGGTGCTTCTGAGGATAAAATGATGATCGCTTTCCCCATTGCTGCTAACGCGAGAATTTGCTCATAGATCTCCTGCTTTGCTCCAACATCAATACCCTGTGTAGGATTATCGAAAATGAGGATATCAGGGTCTGCCTCCAGCCACTTTGCCAGCATTACCTTTTGCTGATTCCCTCCACTAAGTTTATCGATCGTGATATTCGGATCATGAACTTTAATATTCAGTAAATCCTTATAATGTCTGAATCGCTTTCTCTCAAGGCTTTGATCCAGCAGTCCATTTCTATTAAACTTGGATAATGATGAAAGACTCATATTATGAATAACACTTAAATCTTTGATTATGGCATTCTCTTTTCGGTTTTTTGGAACAAAACCAATTTTCGCTTTGACAGCCTTTTGCGGATGATCTATTTTTAACACTTGGCCGCGAACCTTCATTTGACCCGTGTATTTTTTTCGATAGCCAAAAATACTTTCAAACAGCTCTGTTCTTCCATCTCCGGCAAGACCCGTAAATCCTACTACTTCTCCGGCTTTTACGGAAAAATTTATATTTTTGTATAACCCTTCACTGCTTAAGTTATTTACCTCTAACAGAACAGCATCCTGACTTTCCTTGTGTTCAAACCGTTCATTCGAGATCGCCTTCCCTACCATTAGCTTTGTAATTTGATCCAGTTTAAATTCCTTTACAATTCCTGCTCCTGCAAGCTCTCCATCACGCAGCACCGTAAAACGATCACAAATCTCTTCAATCTCTTTAAGCTTATGGGAAATGTAAATGATGGAAACGCCAGTCTCCTTTAGATTACGAATAAAAGTGAACAGCCGCTCTACCTCATGATCAGCGAGTGAGGAGGTTGGTTCGTCCATGATAATCAATTCTGATTTATGAAGTAATGATTTCGCTATTTCAATAAATTGCTTATAGGAATTATCGAGTTCCCGGACATAACTTTTGGGATGAATATCCACTCCAAGCCGTCCTAAAATATCGGCAGTCTGTCTGCACATTTCCTCAACATGCAGAAAGCCAAATTTATTTTTAATCTCTGTTCCTAAAAACAAATTCTCATAAACCATTAAATCAGGGACAACATTTAATTCCTGATGGATAAAGCTGACTCCGTTTGCTTTTGATTCACGTGGATCGGACATTTTCACATCGCGTCCTTCTATTGTAATGCTTCCAGAATCAGGCTGATGAACTCCTCCTAATATATTCATAAGCGTTGATTTGCCGGCGCCATTTTCTCCAAGCAGTGCATGAACCTCGCCTTTTTGAACCTGAAGTGAAACACCTTTAAGCACCTTGACTCCATTGAAAGATTTTTTAATATTTCTCATTTCTAAGTAGACTATATTCTCCATTTCCTCACCCCTTCACTTTGACAATCGGCAAAGCAGCGGAAGGAAATGCTGTCACATTTCCTTCCACATCTATTAAAACTTTGAATCTGGATTATAGAACTCATCAGCATTATCTTTTGTAACCTGTGTAGCCTCTTTAACAACCATTGATTCTGAAGGATCTTCACCCTTTGCAATATCCCCTGCGATCACAACCGCGTCCTTCACCATTGTTGGCGAATAAAGGAATGTTGCTTTAATTAAGCCGTCCTCTTTCATATTCTCAAATACTTCCTTCGCACCGCCTGCACCAGTAACAAATTGAATATCTGTTCTGCCTGCCTCTTTAATTGCCTGAATAACACCTAAAGCCATTCCATCATCCTGCGTGAACACAGCATCAATCTCAGGATGTGCCTGAAGGATGTTCTGCATAACAGTTAGAGATTTTTCTGTGGAGAAATCACCGCTCTGTGAGGCGATCACTTCCATTCCTTCTTCACTTTCCATTGCTTCTTTAAAACCTGCTCCGCGCTGCTCAGTTACAGAACTAGGCGGTCCTGTGATTTCAACCACTTTTCCTTCTCCGCCTAACTGTTCAACAAAGTACTTTCCTGCATTTACGCCGATTCCTTCATTGTCGCCTTTCACGACTACTGTTGCCGCATCATTTTCTAATTCTCTATCCACAATGACAAGCGGAATTCCAGCATCTTTGATCTTTTGCCCAACAGGTGTTAAGGCAGCTGATTCAATCGGAAGCATGACTATAACATCTACTTCCTGAGAAATAAGGTCATCCACATCATTGGCCTGTTTATTCGGATCTGCTGCATTAGTGATCACATAATCAATGTTTTCACTTTCTTTTAGCTCTTTTGCCTGGTTTTCAGCTTCCTCAATTAGCGCTCCCATCCATCCATGTGTAGCGGAAGGAAGAGAAATCCCAATTTTCAAACTTTTTTCACCGTCAGTTTCTCCATTGCCGTCTCCACTGCCTTCTTCACTGCACGCCGCAAGAATCGTTAGTAAAAAAACAGTAAGACCAATCATTAATAAGCGTTTCAAGCGATCCACCCCTTTTTTTAGTTTTACATCATGCCACCTTTAATGTAATCGATTACATTTACATGTAAGGTCAGCGCTCTATTATCAAATCATTAATAACAGAGCGCTGATCTTAGCTGATGTCTATCCTAAAGTTGATTGGCGTATGACTAATTCATGGTCTAAAATGACATCCTCGACTTCTTGACCTTTTATTTTCGCAATGAGCATTTCAGCAGCAATGGTCCCCATTTTATACATCGGCTGTGCAACCGTTGTTAAAGTTGGATTGGTCATATTCGAAAAATCAATTTTATCAAAGCCTGCTACCGCAATATCATTTGGCACCAGCAATCCTTGGCTATTTATTTCTTTTAATGCCCCAATGGCAAGCAAATCCGATACTGCAAATACGGCAGTTGGTCGCTCTTTTAGACTCAAAAGCTTCCTCATCGCCTGCTGCCCGTGCTCAAATCCAAGCTGCTGTGTATGGATGATATACGATTCATTGAGTTCTAGTCCATGCTCAATGATTGCCCGTTTGTAACCCATCATTCTTTGTCTGGCGTACAGATACTTCTCATCTGAATTAATGATCGCAACTGCTTTATGCCCTAGTTGTATTAAATGCTTGACTGCTTGGTAAGAGGCCTTTTCGTTATCGATTGTCACATAAGGAATCCCGCTGTCTGGCGTGTACTCGCTGCATTGAATAATCGCATGTTTTTTTGCCAGAACTTTAAGCGTTTCGGTATTAACAGCAGGGTCCATTGATATAATGCCGTCAGCCATTTTTGTTCTTACCAGGTCAAAATATATATTTTCACGCTCCGGGCTAGAATCGGTCTCACAGAGCAAAATATTATAATTTGAACTGATTGCGATATGCTCAATTCCCTTAATAACCTCTGAATAAAATGGATTTGTGATCGCTGGAATTAAGATCAGCAGCATTCTGCTTTCAGAATTTCTTAAGTTTCGGCCGAGCATGCTAGGTTCATAATTTAATTGCTCAATTGCCTCCTGTACTTTAAATCTGGTTTTTGCACTGACTGTGCTTTGTCCGTTTAATACTCTCGAGACGGTTGCAACAGATACACCTGCTAGCTTTGCAACCTGCTGGATATTCGCCATATTTCTTTTGCCTACTTTCTGTATTGCTGAACTGCTTACGATGTAATCGATT
Organism: Cytobacillus gottheilii; assembly: GCF_900166665.1. Lineage (GTDB taxonomy): Bacteria > Bacillota > Bacilli > Bacillales > Cytobacillaceae > Cytobacillus > Cytobacillus gottheilii_A. The sequence continues at coordinate 4,427,423 of NZ_LT800494.1, forward strand.
TCAATTCGATGATATTACACACGGAATTATCTGTCAATACAGAAAATTAATTTCATAAAACAGTTGATTTCTCATGATTTTTTTAATAACTTAGTTTATGTAACGGATTACATTTCTTTATTTTCTGAAAATAATAATTGGAGGGGTCTATTTTGAAATTAGGTGTCTTTACAGTTTTATTCTCAAATAAATCATTTCATGACATGCTTCAATTTGTTTCTTCAAAAGGAGTTGAAGCAATTGAACTCGGCACTGGCGGTTATCCCGGAGATGCTCACTGCTCGCTTGATACATTGCTCGGTGATCGTAGTGCCCTTAAACAATTTAAACAGGATATTAACAGCCATGGTTTAATGGTGAGTGCGTTAAGCTGCCATTCAAACCACCTTCACCCGCAAAAGTCTATATCCGCCCCCGCAGATATACTGCTGAACAAAACGATGGAGCTTGCATCTGAGCTTGAAATTCCTGTTGTGAACACTTTTTCCGGCTGTCCTGGAGATCACGAGAATGCTCTCTATCCAAACTGGCCGGTAGCTCCGTGGCCTCATGATTTTCAAGAAGTCCTGAAGTGGCAATGGGAGGAGAAAATCATTCCGTATTGGAGCAAAAAAAATGAACGAGCTGAAGAGCTTGGCGTGAAAATCGGCCTCGAGCTACACGGCGGTTTCTCTGTGTACACTCCTGCGACCATGCTGAAGCTACGGGAACATTGCGGCACTGCAATTGGCGCAAACCTTGATCCCAGCCACATGTGGTGGCAAGGCATTGACCCTGTGGAGGCGATTAAGATTCTTGGCAGAGAAAATGCTATTTTCCACTTCCATGCAAAAGATACCATCTTTGATCAGCAGAATGTGAATCGAAATGGTATAACGGATATGACTGATTACAGTAAGATGCAAAACCGCTCATGGAATTTCCGTACTGTCGGATATGGGCATGACAACAAAACATGGGCCGACATGATCAGTGCTCTTCGTTTGTATGGCTATGACTATGTCGTCAGCATCGAGCATGAAGATGGGTTAATGTCCGTAGAAGAGGGCTTTTCTAAAGCAGTTGCAAATTTGAAACCGCTTTTATTCAAAGAGCCAGCAGCAGAGATGTGGTGGGCTTGATTGAAGGGCGAATTGAAAACGCACTGTAACTTTATTTATAGTTTCCTGTGTATGATTTCTTTTTAAATTGCAGAGTTCGTCAATGAAAAAAGCGATCATTTGATAAAATTAACCCTTGAAAGATCTTTTATCTCAATTTTAGAGAGATTAGCAGAGGATTTGACTATGAAAAGCGGAGGAAACTGCTTTGGAAAGCCGCTATCCGCGGATAAAAAAATATATCCGCCGTTAATTTTTTTATCCGCCAAGAACAACAAAATATCCGCCAAACTCAAAAAGGGAGCTCTTCTCCCTTTTTTGGCGCTGAAATTGGACAAGATTGGACACGATTCAAGAGACTATTCAGCCCATCGTCCGCATCTCATCGACATTCTAAATTTCATAAATCTTGATATTAATCGAGCTTTCTTCCCCTCGTCTGTACAACCATTTATTTTTGTCTCCACACATTGAATCAATACATGATCGCATCTGCAGCTATCTCCATATTCTCTTAGACACTCATCGTGCTTCTTGCAGCAGGAATCTACATAATTAATCGGCTCTCCCGGACCGCTGCATCCAGGACCACAATAGCGATAACCTCCGGACAGGCAGAAGCCAGGGCCCCTCGTCCGGCGCCTATTCTGTATTCTCATACTCTATTTCACTCCTTTCTATTATCCATACGCATCTCCACCAAAAAGGATTGGAGGAAAACCTATGAAACTTGCGGAATTTCATGATCATCGCACTAGAAGAACCAAATACCTAGAGGATTCTCGACTATAAAATAGAATAGTAAGTATTAAATAAAAGGGGGAGTTATGATGCTGTCTTTTTTTGAGTATAACTGGCAAGTTCGAAATGAATGGCTGCTCTGGTGTGAGCAGCTTTCATCAGAAGCATTGCTGCAAAAGCGAGTCGGCGGTGTCGGCAGTATTCAATATACACTGTTTCATATTATCGATGCAGAGTATAGCTGGCTGCGTGCGATCCAAAGTCAGGACGATGTGAATTTCGACTTTGACTCTTATAAAAGTTTAGATCAGATGAAAATTCTTTCTCAGCAAACATTATCTGAGAATAGGGTTTTTATGACCGCAATAGAGCCACATACATACAACCAAAAAGTTTATATTCCATGGGAAGATGAGTTTCATTCTGTATCTGATATTCTGCATCATTTAGTAGCACATGAAATTCACCATATTGGGCAGCTCTCTATTTGGGCAAGAGAAATGGGACTTACACCTATTTCTCCCGGCTATATTGGAAGGCAGTTTTCTTCTATTAGTAAACTATGAGACTTTATAAAAAAATCACTCTGACTATCCTGGTACTAGCCTTTTTAGTATTTCCCCCTAAGATATACGCTCTTGATTGCGCAATACCAGATCCCTTGCAGTCCAAACAGGAATATGAAGCTGTATTTATCGGCAAAGTGATAAGCAGTAGCCATCTGACCAAAAATACTAAACTTGAAGTTGTTCAGTCATGGAAAGGTGTAGACACTGCGAAGGTCAAAATATATGAGGATAACGATTGGGGAAACACGTATAAAGCAGGAGATAAAATTCTGGTTTTTGCTAATAAGAGTTACGGTTTCTGGAAGGTGCCTCTTTGTGCACCCATTCAGCAGAATGTTGATGAAACAGATGAAAAATGGGATGTATACGGTAAACCGTTAACATTGAAGCATTCAGCAGGACAGCTGCCTTTATATTTGGCTGTCATGACATTCTTTCTTTATTTACTAAATTACTATTTTAAGAAAAGAAAAAAGAGCGGAAGTGATTAAAAGCCCCTTTCTCACTTACCGCTTTTCCCGCTCGTTTTCTGCTGTTCTGTTCATACTAAATAACCAGTGTATGTCTCTGTCCAATCCACAACTTTGTTTCGTGTATCAGCTGTTTATATGTCGCCGCAGATGAAAACGTATGGTTCGCTCCATTGATAATTCTCTTATCACAGCAGCCCTTTTTGCGGGTCCGAAATGCATAATAATAATTGTAGCAATGATTAACGCTAATTTCTTCATCCGCTGATCCATGTATAAGAAGAACATCTCCATTAAATTTAGACACAAGTTTTAGAGGATGGTATTTTTTAAGAGATTCTATAAATTTTTTCCTTAAGGAATATCCTTGGTAATCAAATTCGCCACTTTCTTTCAATAGCCTCAGCTTTTCCTCTCCAACAATAGAAGTTATATCCTTAAATGGATGACCAACAGCACTCCATAACACAAGTCTTTTAACTCTCTGATCCTGTGAAGCGGTCAATAGAGCCACTGCCCCTCCCAGGCTATGACCTATCAGCACTAGCTGTTCCCGGTCTATATGTTTTATCTCTAGAGAATAGTTGATGACAGATTGTGTCTGGCTAATCCAATCATCAATACAGCTTTGCCCGTAATCTCCCTCACTCTCGCCGCATCCTGCATAGTCAAAGCGGACAATTACACATTTCTCCAGTGATAATTCTTTAGATGCTTTGACAAAGAGACGATTAATTCCTACCTTCGTTCCTACAAATCCATGACAAATTACGATGACGGGATATTTTTTATTTTCTTTCCCATATAAATCCGGATAATGAATCGCAGCTGCCAGTTCTCGATCTTCCCATTGAATTGAAATATGTCTTATCATTTCTTCACCTCATCAAAATGAAATTAATCTCATCGAATTAGTCAGATTTATACTGACAATTAATACTGATACGTAACATACAGCGTCCTAGGCTTTCCGGGCAGAATTCAATACTTAGCAGACACAAAAAAATCCCACCTTATGCTTTTGACAGCATAAGATGAGATTTAATTTACCGTTCTCCTTATCTGCCAAGCAAATACGCTTGTTGGAATTGGCACAGTGCTCAATTATGAGTCTGCTGCCGATGCTTCAAAGGGCCAAATCCCTCCACCTCTCTGGATAAGATTATGAAATTACATTTATTCTAATACAATTATTGTAAATAATCAATATAAATCTGCAGCCCATTTTAAGCAAGGCAAATTGAAAGCGAAATGCCCAGCAAAGTAAACTGCAGCATTATGCCTTCTTAACGATAAACGATCCAATGGCAAGAATCATGAACAAAAACAATAAATATAGACTTACTGCTCCTAGCTCAATCGTATTATGACCTAACCCAACCAATACAAGCACAACAGCCATGCTGCCAATCAAAACAAAGTAAAGTGCAATAGCATAGAAATTCTTCATGTTATTCCATGTTCTTTCATCAACTTCTGGCACATGATCTCTTTTTTTCATTGCGCGAATTTTAGCGACCGCTGCCACAAGTCCAACACCTGCTACAGCTCCTCCTATGCTTGCTGCCACAGCGCTCCATGGTAAATCTGGAATGATCCATTTGGCAATAAGGATACCAATTCCGATGCAGACAACAATAAAACCAAATGCAAAATACTGTAGATTTTTCATTTTTGGTCCTCCTCCAATGTAAATAATTCTTCAATCGGCACATCAAAATATTTAATCATTTTAAGAGCAAGCTCAAGGCTTGGATTATATTTATGCTTTTCGACTGCATTAATCGTCTGCCTCGTAATTTGCAATGCCTCTGCCATTTCAACCTGGCTAATCCCTTTTGAGAGTCTGATCTCCTTAATTCGATTGGTAACCTTCAAATGATTTCCCCGCCATCTGTGTAAAGATATCTTTACACAAAGTATATCATCTTCAATATAAAAAAGTAAAGATATCTTTACATAATTGAAAGAATCCTTGTATTTTTTGAAAATAATTCCTTGACTTATTTAAAATCCCTGGTTAATCTAACACTATATTGTTTTACAAGGTAGTTGATTATCCCTCTACCTTGAAATTACACGTTAGATACTCACTAAGTGTTTTGTTTTATGCTACACACAAAAATCCAAAAAGGAGGTAAAACGTATTAGATACCTAAACATGAGAACGTTATAACGATTGGCATACTATATCTTTCTGACCAGAAAGACATTTTTAAGCCTCGCTATCTTGCAATACAATATACAATAAAAGGGAAGAAAAGGGATGTCTTTTAGAAGTCAATTATTAAAAGGAATATTAGAAGGATGTATTTTATCAATCATTGAAAAAGAGACGGTATATGGTTATGAACTATCACAAAAGCTTCAGCATTTTGGCTTAAATGATGTAAGTGAGGGATCGATTTATCCTATCCTGCTGCGGCTTCAAAAAGAAGGACTTATAAAAGGTGAAATGCGCGTATCTCCTTCTGGTCCTAAACGCAAATACTATCAGCTAACCACATCTGGGGAACAGGCACTGCTTGAAATTCAAACAGAATGGAGCAGTATTCAAAAACCGGTTGGTAAATTATTAAATAGGAGTAATGATCATGAATGTTAAAGAGTTAATTCAACTAAATAATCAAAAACGCAAACATCTTACAAAAGAAAATGAAGAGTATTATGACAATATGTTAGTTTATATACGCACAAGTATATCCGTTTCGGAACAGCAATCTGAAGAATTACTGTTGGAGCTTTTAGAGCATTTGTTAGATGCGCAGAAAGAAGGAAAAAGTGCGAAAGGTGTGTTTGGAGAAGATCCAGCAGCATATTGTAAGGAAATGATTAAGCAGCTTCCAAAAGAACCAAGCAAAAGCGCAGCCTTTTTCATAGGTTTCTTATTGCTTCAGTTAGCAGGCATTTTTGCTGTCATTAATGGGATTGGGGACATTATTATCCATTATGTGAAAGACAGAGATCAGACCATTTATATAGGAACGGCTATCGTCAGTTTCTTTATCATAGCAGCAATTATTTCCCTCGATGTTATTTTGATCTTTAAATGGCTTCAAAATTCTATTTACAAAGCAGCTAATAAGATTAAAGACTTCTTTCTTCTCTTTTCTCTTTCGACGATTTCATTACTGGGCATCTTTTTCTTGCCAAAATGGATTCCTTCTTTTGGATATCCAATCGAATCAGGCGGATTCGTATACCTAATTGTGGGCATTGTGCTGCTCATTTGTCTAAAAGCGGCAGATCGGAAATATCACATTACAAAATAAAAAACACCTCTGGTATACAGCCAAATCTATATAGTACACTCCTTTAGAGCTTTAAGGGGAGCTCTTAGTTCGCCCCCTTATCGTAATCATGATTCATAAAAACCTTTTCATATAAAAATAACTGCACAGATTGTACAAAAAGATAAATTGGAATTGAATACATGGAACGGTAGCCGTTCTTGAAGTGAAAAATACCTACTTTAATTGCCCATACTTCAATAAGAATGGCTAAAGCGGTCCAGCCTAAAATATAGGGAATAACCTTCCACCCCGCTATATTAAAACGTCTGTATATATAAATAAAGATATATCCAAACGGGGCATACATTAAATAACTGAACATATCAAATGTCTGATAGATTGACTGATCGTTTACATCGTATAGATCTAATGGAGGTACGGCTAATGTGTGATCAAACATCAGCCCAGTTGTAACCCCAAATAATAAACTAAAAATAGCTGATGCCTTCGATAGTATTTTCGGAAGAACGATCACAATTAGTCCTCCTATTATAATCATCCCTAGGATCACAACTTCATTAGCATTAAAACCCTGCTCATACATGATGTTTTCCACTTGTCTTCATTCCTTTTGTAATTTTGCGGGAAATGAATGCGATCAAAATTGTAAGAAACAACATGACAACATCCATTAAAAGTTCATGTATATAAGACCAATGCTTATACATGAAAACGGACATTGAACTAAGGAGTAACCGCAAGATAGATATAATCCCCAAAGTAATCACTGCAGACAGAAATCGAATCCATTTATGATCGTAAGCAAACCAGATATTCACCATGATGAGCAGTAAAAAAGAAAAAATGATATCCCTGTAGACAATAAAAGAGATAAATCGAATCGTATCAGAGCTTATTTCAATACACTGGAAATGAAAAGCAAGAAAAGAAATTTTGTTTATATCAATAACAGCAATCATTAAATAAGTAAGTATATTGGATGCCGCTGACATTTTACGCGGCAGAAACGTGAAAATAGCAACCGTCAACCAGGCGATTACACACATAGTCATGAGCTCCAATGCGATCTCCTCCTTGCCTGTTAGTATGAACGTTCAACCTTTTATTATGAGAAGCAAACTTAAAAAAATATGCACAAAAAGACCTAAGGGAATTTCCCCAGGTCTTTTCGCGCTGGCAATATATATTGCCTATTCCCATTTTACCTTCACCTTTTCCTACTACTTACCAGCGATGGGCTTTGGCATTACTGCGCAGTATGATATTCGTCTGCGACATTTCCGTATGCCCATTCACCTGCGATTTAGAACGTTTTGGTCTTGTCCAGTTATGGTGAAACTGTGCAGAGTGTTCGTCTAATCGATTGCGGTAACTCATGATAAAATCACCTCGTAGTTAGGATGTAGTTCCGGATATCCAAAGAGGAATATCTTTAATAGCATGTGCAAAACAATTCATTTTATGTTCTTTTTATGAATATCAGCACGAAGTCATAATCCACAACATCAAAAAAGCCGGTACTCTCTTATTGGAGAACCGGCTATTATGCAAGAATTGTTTATCCCTGCTGCTGTTCTTTTGTTGGTCCCATAACGCCAGGTACAGACAGCCCTGCTTGGCGAAGTAAAACAGTCATCTGCCCGCGATGATGTGTTTGATGCAGGATTAGTTTACTAAGAATAGACCCTTTTGCTGTTGGGCCGCCAAAATCAATAGTTTCAGTAAGCTGCTCGTCCGTTAGAGTCGATTCTACTGCAGATTTTAATTCCTCTGCCATTTTTCTATAGGCAATTTGAATATCCGCAGCAGTCATCTCTTCTTCTTTTTTATCGGAAGGAGGTGCAAGGTTTACTCCAACTAAGCTCAAGAAGAATACTGGGCTTGTTGCCAGGTGCCACCCTAACCACCTAAGGGTACTGTGTCCCTCTACAATTGCTTGTGCTAATTTTTCATCTGTCAATGCATCCATAACGGCTGCTGTACTAACTGCTTCCGCATTCCAATCATTCATAAAATCCTGTACTTGACGATACATTACTTCAACTCCTCTTCTTTTTTTCTGCTTTTCATTTTAACACGTATTAGAAGACGCATAAAATTATGAACTCACTTATTTGAATATTTATCAAATACAAGTAAAAAATACAAGTACATATCAACGCTGGTGGTGAGAACATGTCTAATAAAAATAAACAAACCTTTACTGAGGAGTCATTAAAAGAGTTAACAAAAAATCAGGATGATGTCCAATTCACAGAAATAACGATCCTTTCTAGGAAAGCATTTTTCATTTTTATAAATGGAGTTATTGACTATACAGAATATTGGAAACTGGCTCAAGATCTCACCAGTTCAGCATCGGATAATATCCATTCTTATGATGACTTAACACACTTTTTCCAGCCATTTTTATTCAATGTGGCACATAATGAAGAAGTTTTAATATCAGAGTTGTTTGATGGAAAAATTGCACTTGTTTTGGAAGGAAAACAAGAAGCACTTCTTCTAAATCTTCCGAGTTCTAAAACAAGAAGTTTGGCTGAGCCTACGACAGAACGTGTAGTCAGAGGACCTAAAATTTCACTTATTGAAAGCCTAAGCGATAATATTGCTCTCATTAGACAGAGTACAAAAGATCAAAACACAGTTGTCAGGAAAATAAAAACAGGCTCGGAGGAAAAAAAAGAAATTGCTATTATCTATAATAAAAATATGGCGAAGCAGCCGCTTGTTGACGAGGTACTTTCTCGCATTGAAAGAGTTAAAAAAGAGGACATATTAGACTCAGGTGTTCTAGAAGAACTAATTGAGGATACGCATTATACACCTTTCCCACAAATACAAAATACCGAGCGGCTTGATAAAGTACTCGCCTCTCTAAAGGAAGGTCGCGTGGGAATTATAGTCGATGGCTCTCCTTTCGCTCTAATCGCTCCGACAAAGGTAGATATGCTTCTTCAATCTCCAGATGATTATTATGAACGGTGGATTGCTGCGTCATTTTTAAGGTTATTACGATACATCTCAGTGTTTATAACCGTGTTTCTTTCAGCGATATATATATCACTTGTTTCCTTTAATTCTGGAATGATTCCAACTGAGCTCGCCATGACAATCGCCGGAACAAGACAAAATGTACCCTTTCCCCCTTTTATTGAGGCGATCATTATGGAATTAACTATTGAATTATTAAGGGAAGCAGGAGTGAGACTTCCAACTCCTGTTGGACAAACGATCGGCCTCGTTGGCGGCGTTATAATCGGGCAGGCTGCCGTTCAGGCAAATTTGGTCAGTTCGATCATGGTTATTATTGTCTCCATTACCACAATCACTTCTTTCACGGTCCCTCAATATAGCTTTGGTCTCGGCTTTAGGGCATTGCGATTTGGTGCAATGGCAATTGCAGCAGTACTGGGCTTATATGGTACAACCTTATTTTTTATTTTTTTTATCACTCATTTAGCAAAATTAACAAGCTTTAATGAACCTTATCTAGACTTGAGACAATTATTTAATAAGAAAAAACAGCGTGATTTTCTAATCAGACTTCCTAAAAAAGCGAGCAATAACTAGGAGATAAGTATATGGAAGCTAAACCAAATCTAATAAATTTAGAAATTACATCAATCCTCTCATGTGCTATGCTTGGCGTCGGGATGCTAACCCTTCCTAGAGGATTAACGGAGCAGGCAACAACTACGGATGGATGGATCATTCTATGCCTCAATGGAATTTGCGCTGCTCTTCTGCTAATTCTCCTTGTTTATATGCTAAAAAAACATAAGGTGACAGATTATTTTTCTTACATTGAGGAGGCTTATGGAAAGTGGGCAGGCAAAGCCATCTGCCTCGCCTTAGCCGTTTATTTTCTCTCTATTGCAAGTTTTGAGGTCCGGGCAATGAGTGAGATGGTTCGATTTTATATGCTCGAGAATACCCCTATGGAAGTAACTATTTTAGCCCTTATCTTAGCTGCTTCTCACTTAATAATTGGAGGCATTAAACCAATCGCTAAAGTCTGCATATTGTTTCTCCCTATTACCATAATAGTTGTACTTTTTATTTATAGCATGAGCTTTAAGGTTGTTGATCTTATAAATATAAAGCCTATATTAGGATATGGCTTCCAGCCTATTCTAAGAGGGTTTAGTGCTGGACAACTCTCCTTTTTTGGCATTGAATTGATTTTATTTTTATATGGCATGACAGATAAAAAGCTGAATATTAACAAAGGCGTTTTAATAGGGTGTTTTATTCCTGTCGGGATGTATGTACTAACCTATATTTTAGTTGTCAGCACGCTTACAATCGATGAGGTTACATCAGTCACATGGCCAACTATTTCATTTATACAATCCTTTGAGGTTCAAGGAATCTTCGTGGAAAGATTAGAGCTCTTTCTCTTAGTTACCTGGATCCTGCAGTTTTTCACCACACATATGCTTTATTTTTATTTTGCTGTAAAAAGCATGACGCACGTGTTTCATAATAGATTCTCTACAAACTTAATCATTCTAGTCCCCTTGATATTTCTTTTAGCTAATTACGCCAAAGATATTGGTGATATTTTCATTTTCAGTAACATCCTTGGTTTTGCCTTTCCGGTTGTTCTTGTCATCCTTCCTTTTGCAACGTTTTTCGTTTATGCAGTAAAAAGGAGAATGAGAACATGAAACGGATCATCCATTTACTAGAAGTATTTGTGATTGTCTGTCTTTTAAGCGGGTGCTGGGACAGTGAAGAGATAGAAGATTTGTCTTTATTAGTAGGGGTGGGCATTGACCTTGGAGAGGATGATCAGCTATCTCTGACACACCAGATTATCTTGCCAGCTTCCGGGCAGTCTTCTGTAACTCCAGCTCCTTCATATGAAAATATAACCGTGCCTGCACGAACCCTCCATGATGCCATGAGAGATGTAGCTATGTCTAAAAACGTACTATTTTCAAATCAGCAGCGACTAATCATTATTAATGATAATGTATTACGAAATCTCCCTTTAGATGCTGTAATCAATCAATTTATAAAAGATAATGATACCAGAAGAAGCTGTATCATTTTAGTTTCAAAAGATCCAGCAGAACAAATTTTAAGTACAGGAGAAGCCGGAAGTGTGCCCTCTAATGATCTATATTCTTTAAGTGAGAATATTTCGGCGACAAGTAAGATCCTGCCATCGATTACATTGGGTCAGACCTCTGCAAGCCTTCAAGCAGCTGGAAGCTTTGCCATACAATCTGTTTCGATTAAAGAAAAAATGCTTAAATTAGACGGAGCTAGCGTTATTAATGATCACTCTGAATTAGCAGGAATGTTAACCGCAGATGAAGTTTCCTATATGAACTGGCTTGAGGGGAATATTGAAGGTGGAATTATCGTTGGAGAACATAAGGGAAAACGTTTTAGTGTTGAGGTCATTAATCAAACAAATAAAGAAATTAAAACAACTGTTAAGGAGTCACAAGTAACAATCGACATTTCAACCGAATATAATACCCGTCTCTCTGAAGACTGGTATTCAAATGAAGATTCTTTTAACTCTACTTATTTAAAAGAAATAGAGAAAGAAGCTGAGAAGGAAGTCGAACGGCAGGTTGAGATTATCCTGGACAAATTACAAAATGACTTAAAGTCAGATGCTCCAGGCTTCTTCTACTATATTCGTTCTCAACACCCTAAATTTTATAAAGAAAACAAAGATAATATGGATAAAATTTTCAGCAAAGCAAATGTTCAATTTAAGGTAGATTTAAAAATTATTGATTTTGGGGCAAAAGGAGCTACAAAATAAACGAGGATGGGACATAAGTATTTAACACACTCATAGAACCGAATGGTTAGGAAGTTACCTTTCTAATCATTCGGTTTTTTTATTTATGATTATAAAATATATTTTATGAACATGAGTGAAATGGAGCGGAGGACCCTCGACTCCTGTGGGCAATAGAGGAAAAGGTGAGACCCCGCAGAAGCTTTGCTTCGAGGAGGCTCAGCTTCCTCCCCACGGAAAGCGAGGGGCCGCAGCGCAGGTGGAACGGACTTGTTTAAATATCTAAATCAAAATATTAATATTCGTGTTTTAGAAAGATTAATTTTGTTTTGTCCCAGCTTCATTTATTCGTTTGAAATCATGTCTCGGTTCCGTGAAATGAACCTTATCACTGAATCAGCACTAATTTTTTAATCGTTAATCTCAGCTTAAATTAAAATAGCGGCGAAGGAGAAATGCAACCCACATGCACTGAGCATCTTGGCGCACGATTTCTACTAATCCGTTAATCAGCAGGATATCTAATGTTTGTTTATTTATTTGTTCTTTTAACTCATGCAGTGCATCTTTTACAAATCCTTCTTGTACCTCAGCAATGAGATCATTTATATGTTTGACTAAGGTTTCTTGTGTCGGAGGACCTTCTGCCGGCAGATCGAGCAAATTAACAAGCTCTTTTGTAACAAAAGGGACCGTAGAATGCTTTGCAAGCAAATTTGTTTTTTCAACAAGTGAGCTGGCCAGCAACTTCAAATCAAGCGGAAGCTTTGAAAAGATAAAAAGCTCCGAGTACATTTTCATAAATCCCTTTACACAATAAAGCAAATCAAACTTTGTGGCCGCAATTGAATCACCATAAATTTGATCAATCATTTTCAGGATGGCACGATTGATTTGTTTATCATAAAAATGAAGCTTCATAATCAGTTCCATATTTAACGTATGTGTTTGTTCCTTCATAAAAACAGTCGCAAGATTGGAGTGTTCTTCAAAGTTTCTTAATATGGTCAGGTAAAACTGATATAACAGCTCATCCTGATGATATCCCCCACCACTGACCAGATAGTCAATGTTGGAAACGATTTCACTCATAAAATGATCAATTAAAGCAAAGATTAGCTCATCCTTTGATTTAAAGGATAAATAAAACGCACCTTTAGATATACCGCTCTTTTCAGTAATCTGTTGTACAGAAGTAGCATCAAATCCCTGTTCCGCAAATAATTCAAGTGCCTTTTCCATTATTAACTGTTTCTTTACCATATCTTAATACTCTCCTAAATGAAATCAATTGACAAATGACCGATTAGTCATTATTATATGTAATTAATTGAACAAAGTCAATAAAGGGGCAGGTGTAATTGTGAAAGGTTTAGTAAATTTTGTCCTGAAAAATAAACTCGCTGTATGGTTATTAACGATCATTATTACAGCATCAGGTATTTATTCAGGTACACAAATGAAAACAGAAACGATTCCGAACATTAACATTCCATATTTAATGGTCATGGGGATCTATCCGGGAGCAACTCCTGAAAAAGTAATGGAAGACGTTTCAATTCCTATTGAAAGTGCGATCGAAGGACTTGAGGACGTAAAAGCTGTTTTCTCGAACTCCAGTTCAAATGTAGCAAGTATTCAGGTTGAATATGAGTATGGCATTGATATGGATGAAAAGAAAAGAGAACTTGAGTCAGCCTTAGATACAGTAACACTGCCTGAAGATGTTCAGGAACCTACTGTAACATCTATTGGGATGAATATGATGCCTGTAGTTGCTTTATCGATCAGCAGCAGCTCAGAAGATATTGTAGAATTAACATCTACTGTAGAGGACACAATTTTACCAGAGCTTGAAAAGATTGATGGCGTTGCTTCTGCAACAATTTCTGGACAGCATATTGAAGAAGCTATCTTTACCTTCAATGAAGAAAGAATGGCTGAGCTTGGTTTAACAGAAGATGATGTTAAGCAAATGATTCAAGCAAGCGATATGGCTATGTCTCTTGGCCTTTATGAATTTGAAGATGGTGAACAGGCAGTCGCTGTAGACGGCAAAGTTACATCGGTTGAGGAGTTAAGAGAGCTTCTTATTCCAGTAACTCCTTCAGAAGAAAATCAAGTTCCATTCGTAACATTGGGCGATATTGCCTCAATTGAAACAGTTGGACGCGAACAATCTGTTTCTCGAACGAATGGTGAAAATGCCATTGCTATTCAGATTGTAAAAGGACAGCAGGATAACACTGTTGATGTTGTCAATGCAGTTAAAGATTTTGCGAAAGAACAAGAAAAAGCAATAGATGGATTAATCATTGATATCTCGTTAGACCAAGGAGCTCCTATCGAAGACTCCGTTCATACAATGATTGAGAAAGCCTTATTTGGAGGACTAATCGCTGTATTAATTATCCTTCTATTCTTACGTGATATTAAATCAACGATTATTTCGATCGTTTCCATTCCAGTCTCTATTTTCATGGCTTTCCTATTGCTGCACTGGCTGGATATCACATTAAATATTATGACGCTTGGGGCTATTACCGTCGCAATCGGACGGGTTATTGATGACTCCATCGTTGTTGTGGAAAATATTTATCGCCGCATGCATCTGAAAGAAGAAAAGCTTACAGGCCGCGCATTAATTAGAGAAGCAACAATTGAAATGTTTAAGCCAATTTTATCTTCAACTCTAGTAACTGTAGCTGTATTTGCTCCGTTAATTTTTGTTGGCGGCATGGTTGGAGAATTGTTCATGCCTTTCGCATTAACAATGACATTTGCATTAGGTGCATCCTTAATTGTTGCGATCACGATCGTTCCGGCTCTTTCTCACTTCTTATTTAAAAAGAAGCTTTACAGTCCGAAAACAGAAAGCAGCCATAAAGAAGTTGGCAAGCTTGCAATGTGGTATAGAGGTGTTCTCGAAAAAACATTGAATCACAAAATCATTACATCCGTGATCGCTGTTATTCTTCTTGTTGGAAGCTTGGCGTTAACACCACTTATTGGGTTTAGCTTTTTAGGCAGTGAAGAAGAAAAAGTAATGTATCTANTATCTAAATCAAAATATTAATATTCGTGTTTTAGAAAGATTAATTTTGTTTTGTCCCAGCTTCATTTATTCGTTTGAAATCATGTCTCGGTTCCGTGAAATGAACCTTATCACTGAATCAGCACTAATTTTTTAATCGTTAATCTCAGCTTAAATTAAAATAGCGGCGAAGGAGAAATGCAACCCACATGCACTGAGCATCTTGGCGCACGATTTCTACTAATCCGTTAATCAGCAGGATATCTAATGTTTGTTTATTTATTTGTTCTTTTAACTCATGCAGTGCATCTTTTACAAATCCTTCTTGTACCTCAGCAATGAGATCATTTATATGTTTGACTAAGGTTTCTTGTGTCGGAGGACCTTCTGCCGGCAGATCGAGCAAATTAACAAGCTCTTTTGTAACAAAAGGGACCGTAGAATGCTTTGCAAGCAAATTTGTTTTTTCAACAAGTGAGCTGGCCAGCAACTTCAAATCAAGCGGAAGCTTTGAAAAGATAAAAAGCTCCGAGTACATTTTCATAAATCCCTTTACACAATAAAGCAAATCAAACTTTGTGGCCGCAATTGAATCACCATAAATTTGATCAATCATTTTCAGGATGGCACGATTGATTTGTTTATCATAAAAATGAAGCTTCATAATCAGTTCCATATTTAACGTATGTGTTTGTTCCTTCATAAAAACAGTCGCAAGATTGGAGTGTTCTTCAAAGTTTCTTAATATGGTCAGGTAAAACTGATATAACAGCTCATCCTGATGATATCCCCCACCACTGACCAGATAGTCAATGTTGGAAACGATTTCACTCATAAAATGATCAATTAAAGCAAAGATTAGCTCATCCTTTGATTTAAAGGATAAATAAAACGCACCTTTAGATATACCGCTCTTTTCAGTAATCTGTTGTACAGAAGTAGCATCAAATCCCTGTTCCGCAAATAATTCAAGTGCCTTTTCCATTATTAACTGTTTCTTTACCATATCTTAATACTCTCCTAAATGAAATCAATTGACAAATGACCGATTAGTCATTATTATATGTAATTAATTGAACAAAGTCAATAAAGGGGCAGGTGTAATTGTGAAAGGTTTAGTAAATTTTGTCCTGAAAAATAAACTCGCTGTATGGTTATTAACGATCATTATTACAGCATCAGGTATTTATTCAGGTACACAAATGAAAACAGAAACGATTCCGAACATTAACATTCCATATTTAATGGTCATGGGGATCTATCCGGGAGCAACTCCTGAAAAAGTAATGGAAGACGTTTCAATTCCTATTGAAAGTGCGATCGAAGGACTTGAGGACGTAAAAGCTGTTTTCTCGAACTCCAGTTCAAATGTAGCAAGTATTCAGGTTGAATATGAGTATGGCATTGATATGGATGAAAAGAAAAGAGAACTTGAGTCAGCCTTAGATACAGTAACACTGCCTGAAGATGTTCAGGAACCTACTGTAACATCTATTGGGATGAATATGATGCCTGTAGTTGCTTTATCGATCAGCAGCAGCTCAGAAGATATTGTAGAATTAACATCTACTGTAGAGGACACAATTTTACCAGAGCTTGAAAAGATTGATGGCGTTGCTTCTGCAACAATTTCTGGACAGCATATTGAAGAAGCTATCTTTACCTTCAATGAAGAAAGAATGGCTGAGCTTGGTTTAACAGAAGATGATGTTAAGCAAATGATTCAAGCAAGCGATATGGCTATGTCTCTTGGCCTTTATGAATTTGAAGATGGTGAACAGGCAGTCGCTGTAGACGGCAAAGTTACATCGGTTGAGGAGTTAAGAGAGCTTCTTATTCCAGTAACTCCTTCAGAAGAAAATCAAGTTCCATTCGTAACATTGGGCGATATTGCCTCAATTGAAACAGTTGGACGCGAACAATCTGTTTCTCGAACGAATGGTGAAAATGCCATTGCTATTCAGATTGTAAAAGGACAGCAGGATAACACTGTTGATGTTGTCAATGCAGTTAAAGATTTTGCGAAAGAACAAGAAAAAGCAATAGATGGATTAATCATTGATATCTCGTTAGACCAAGGAGCTCCTATCGAAGACTCCGTTCATACAATGATTGAGAAAGCCTTATTTGGAGGACTAATCGCTGTATTAATTATCCTTCTATTCTTACGTGATATTAAATCAACGATTATTTCGATCGTTTCCATTCCAGTCTCTATTTTCATGGCTTTCCTATTGCTGCACTGGCTGGATATCACATTAAATATTATGACGCTTGGGGCTATTACCGTCGCAATCGGACGGGTTATTGATGACTCCATCGTTGTTGTGGAAAATATTTATCGCCGCATGCATCTGAAAGAAGAAAAGCTTACAGGCCGCGCATTAATTAGAGAAGCAACAATTGAAATGTTTAAGCCAATTTTATCTTCAACTCTAGTAACTGTAGCTGTATTTGCTCCGTTAATTTTTGTTGGCGGCATGGTTGGAGAATTGTTCATGCCTTTCGCATTAACAATGACATTTGCATTAGGTGCATCCTTAATTGTTGCGATCACGATCGTTCCGGCTCTTTCTCACTTCTTATTTAAAAAGAAGCTTTACAGTCCGAAAACAGAAAGCAGCCATAAAGAAGTTGGCAAGCTTGCAATGTGGTATAGAGGTGTTCTCGAAAAAACATTGAATCACAAAATCATTACATCCGTGATCGCTGTTATTCTTCTTGTTGGAAGCTTGGCGTTAACACCACTTATTGGGTTTAGCTTTTTAGGCAGTGAAGAAGAAAAAGTAATGTATCTAACGTATACACCTGAAACCGGTGAAACTGCAGAAGATACATTGGACAACGTAACCGTTGTTGAAGAAGAAATGTTAAAACGAGAAGATATTGATATTGTCCAGTTATCCATTCAAGATGAAGCTTCTTCTGATCCTTCTGCAGCCATGATGGGCGGAGGTGCCGGCGGTGCATTAATGTACCTGATCTTTGATCCAGAAATGGAGAACTTCCCAGAAGCACGCGAAGACATTGAAGAATATGTCTTTAATATCGGCCAATCCGGTGAGTGGAAAAGCCAAGACTTCTCATCTATGGGAATGTCAACAAATGAGGTTAGCTACACATTCTATAGTGAAGATTTAGATAACCTGAATGAATCCGTGAAAATGGTTGAAGACGTGCTTAACGAGACAGATGGACTTGAAGATGTATCATCAAGTGCGGAAGATGCGTATGTAGAGTATACCTTTAATGTAGACCAAGAAGACGTACTCCAATATGGATTAACAACTGGTCAGATTGTTATGGCATTAAGCAATACAGAAACAAAAGAAGTTTTAACAACCGTTGAAAAAGACGGAGAAACACTTGATGTGATCATTCAGCAGGATCAGCAGGCTGAACCGAAGTCAATTGATGAACTTCTTGAAACAGAAATCGCAACACCAATGGGCATGTCAATGCCACTTTCAGAGCTTGTAACCGTTGAAGAAGGAACAACACTTAATACACTTGCACGAAGTGAAGGTCAGTACTACGCTTCTGTATCAGCAACCATTATTGGTGATGATATATCAACAGCAACAGCTGACGCCGATGCAGCAATCGACGACCTAGACTTCCCAGATGGAGTTACAACTGGAGTTGCAGGGGTTGCAGCAGATATGAACGAAACATTTACACAGCTTGGAATTGCGATGCTAGCAGCCATTGCGATTGTCTACTTCATTCTAGTTGTTACATTTGGTGAAGGTGCAGCACCATTTGCCATCCTATTCTCACTGCCATTTGCAGTGATTGGATCATTCGTAGGACTTCTAATAGCTGGAGAGACAATTTCCGTCTCTGTTATGATGGGGCTGTTGATGCTCATAGGAATTGTTGTTACCAATGCAATCGTATTGGTCGACCGAATCATTCATATGGAACGCGAAGGTATGAATATGCGTGAAGCGATCCTTGAAGCAGGAGCTACTCGTCTTCGTCCAATCTTGATGACAGCTATTGCAACAATCGGCGCATTAATTCCATTGTTATTTGGAAACGGCGGCGGCGGTCTGATTTCAAAAGGCCTTGGTATTACGGTTATCGGCGGATTAACTAGTTCAACGATATTAACGTTAATCATCGTTCCAATCGTTTATGAAATCTTATCCAAGATGCTTAAGAAAAATCGTAAAGAAGTAAAAGACAACTAAGAAGCAGCTTGAAGCTGTCCAAATGCAAAAGCCAGAGAACTCGATTCTCTGGCTTTTTTGTTTTCTAGACCTTTTATTGTTCAACAGGAGTTTTTTAACATTCATTTGATTCTTTTACAGAAGCATACTAAAGTATGGCCACTACAATTAAACGAAGCATGTTTCGTGTGCCTCTTTTTAAACCGAATAGTATATGGAAGGGTGAATTTTAAATGACTAAGAAAAATCAGCAGTCTTTAGAACTTGCAGGCAGATCTTATCGTCCAGATGACTATAACAAAGAGGATCAACTTTCTTCTGGACTTGCTCATACGCATGAACAAGTTTCTGATACATTAACAGAAGGCACAATTGACGGGAAAATCGAGAATGTAAACGGCAAAGATATCCCCTTAAGCAAAGATGGATATAATAAGTAAGGGAGGACTTTATCTTGGTTAATACTGATAGAGGCAAAGTGGCAAAGCTCTCACATGAACATAAGTCAACATACCCAAGCCATAAGCATTTAAAGCACACGGAAGGCTCAGATTATAAAAAACAGCAGGATTATGATATCCCGCCGGTTATGTTAGAGGATTGAGCTAAAGACAAGAAGATCATAAGGCCGTCCATTAGTATTACCTAATTGGACGGCCTTTCAATTTCTTTTTAGACCTTTAATTTAACACTATAATATCTCATCGCCTTCAAACTCCCTTTTACCTCAAAGACATCTTTTTCAATTAACTTGCGGAGGCGATATTCTATAAAGGAGTCCCCTATATGCTGCTCACATTCTCCTAGAACCTGGCCAATGAGACGAGCTGATTTTCTAAATTCTATATCCATGTTTAACTCTTTTGCAGTCTCAATGATGGTTTGATCAAAATAAGATTCATCCTCTGACTCAACTATTCCATTCTGTTCTATTCTTAGAGCATTCTTTGTTTCCGCTAAGGAAAGCCACTCATTTTCGAACATTTCCCTCTCCTGTTGGCTCAGTTTCTCACGATCACTCTTCTCGTACATAATTTGGAGTTTCTCTGGTGGAATTTCTCCAGTATGCAGCACCTGATATTCAACATCCTTCCTTTTGAATAGCGTTTCATGTAAGGCAGCTGTATTGACCACTTGAATTTGATGTTCTCGCTCCTTTAATAGAAAAAGAACAAAACGAAGTGCCGTTTGCTCATGTGCACTGTTTGAACACCAAATGGTAATAGGCTGATTCTCGCTGATTGAAGTGATTTCATGGAGACTTTTTTCAAACTCGCTTATTCTCCAGTCTTCTTCATCATAAGGAAAAGCGGTTAACATCCAATTCGCGCGTTTTTCCTGCCCGTCTTCTGTATGTAAGTGATAGATCGGTCCTACGGAGAGCATGTCTCCAAACACAATAATTTTCTCCTTATTCTCAAGCTTCATCGTCTTAAGAGCTACTCGAAGACTTCCTGCTGGTGAAGCTCCAAACACAATATGAATCCGTTCATATTCCTCAACCCGTTTTTCATTCTGCTTCTCCTGAATAGCCCTCTCAAGTCCGTTGTACATCTTTTCAATTTCCATCGCCAGTTCTGAATCCGTATTCCCCATTTGCTTCCATTGATTTGTTTTCGCAAACAAGAGAAGTAACATAGACTTTGCATCACTTTCACTTAAACTGCTAATGGTTTTCTTCATAGCTTCCAATTCCATGTGTCTCTACCTCATTCCTCACAGAGATCTTTATTTTATTGTAAAGGAGCTGTAGAACTTTTCCAATTTCTTTTCATTTTATTCTGGCATTTAATACTCTTCTTGAAATATGATGTTCAATAAGAATAGGAATGAAAGGGCGGGTTTTGTTATGGAAATAAAAAAAGACGATTTAATAAGTACCGAGATTAAACAGCTGCTAGAGGATCATCTACATAGCATGACACTTCACTCTCCTCCAGAGAGCATTCATGCGCTTGATCTAGAGGGGTTACGACAGCCTGATGTTACTTTTTGGAGTGTATGGGAAGATGAGGACCTGCTTGGCTGCGGTGCTTTAAAAGAATTAACCCCTGATCATGGTGAAGTGAAGTCAATGAAAACCTCTTCTGGCCATGTTAGGAAAGGTGTTGCCCGGCTGATGCTGGAGTATATTATTGCTGAGGCTAAGAACCGTGGTTATAAACGATTGAGTTTAGAAACTGGCTCTATGGAAGCATTCTTGCCTGCACGCCTTTTGTATGAAAAAGCAGGATTTCATTATTGTGAACCTTTTGGGGGTTATGCAGTAGATCCTAATAGTGTTTTTATGACATTAGAACTGTAAAAGATGTCTGGTGCAGTGCGGTTACATATAGTTTATCATAGTTATTTAAATTTGATCTTTAAAGAGGGGCCCTCATTGGTTCCTCTCTTTTTTTACGAAAACTTAACAAAAGGTGTTTTTCAGACCACATATAGATTCTGCACTTTGGAAAACTTAAGAAAAACATGATGAAACGGTTTATCACCCTTTCAAAAGGAGAAATAGGATGCGCTTTTTTAAAGATAGAAAGAACGTGCCAGACTCAAGACATCCCTTAGAAGGAAAGATAAGCACAAACCTTCAGGTAAATATCTTTAACATAAAACAAGTGTTTACATTGACTCCAAATTTAATATTCAGAGATATAAAATTGCTTGACCGCCAGGTTGATGGCACGCTTGTTTATTTGCAAGATTTAGCTGATGTTAAGAAAATTGAGAAGCATATTATCCCTCCTCTTTGCACAGGAGAATTCGATCAGCCTCCACATGCCTCTATTGCCGATTTTAAAAAGACATCTGCTCTTCAAGAAACGATTAATGGCCTATTAAAAGGCAATACAATTCTTTTCCTTCAAGAACATAATGAGGCCTATATCTATACTACCGTCGGAGGTCCCAGCCGAACGATTGAAGATTCAATTTTTGAAACAACATTAAAAGGTTCTCATCTTGGTTTTGGTGAAACAACAGACCAAAACATAGCTTTGCTGCAGCAATTTATTCCTTCGCCGAAATTAAAAGCAGCAGAAGTCAAGATGGAGGGTGATTTAAATAGACATGTTTATCTAGTTTATCTTGAAGGAACTGCGAAGGAAGAACAACTGGCTGAGCTGACTAAACGTATTAAAAGGACTAATGGAGATCATTTTATTAATATTGGCCAACTAGCAGAATGCATTGAGGATAATCACTGGTCACCATTTCCCCAATTCAGATTAACCGAAAGGCCAGACCAGGCGGCAATTGATTTATTTAAAGGGAAAATATGTGTAGTTTTAGATCGTTCTCCAAGCGCATTAATTGCTCCAGGTTCTATCATGTCATTTTTCCAGAGTGTTGATGATTATACAACAAGATGGATGTTGGCTTCATTTGTACGCATCTTAAGGTTTGTTGCCGTACTGATCTCTATTTTTCTGCCCGCCATTTATATATCCATTGTATCTTTTAACTACGAAATCATCCCGATCCGCTTATTAATCACTATTGGAGAGTCTCGCGCAGAAATTCCTTTTGATCCATTAATCGAAGCGCTGCTTATGGAGATAACTCTTGAAATGCTAAGAGAAGCAGGCATTAGGCTGCCGGCCCCTGTTGGGCAAACGGTTGGCATCGTGGGAGGAATTGTCATTGGCCAAGCAGCCGTGGAGGCAGGAATTGTGAGTAACTTTATGGTCATCATTGTTTCATTAACAGCCATCTCCTCTTTTATTATTCCTAATTACGATATGTCCCTTGGCATTAGGTTAATGCGATTTCCTATGATGATTATTGCCTCACTGTTCGGGATCGTTGGAATTGCTGTAGGTTTTATGACCCTGATCGGCCATATTGTTAAACTCGAATCCATTGGCTCACCCTATGGTACTCTGTTAAATCCGATTCATTCTTCTGATTTTAAGGATAGTCTCTTCCGTTTCCCTCTTTGGAAAGCCGGAAAATCAAAGCAATCATCAAAGGACTAAGTGTTTACATAAAGGATGGATTGACATGAATGAAAAACTCACCACATCACAGTATATCTTCCTAATTCATGGTGCCCAAATGGGTGTGGGAATTTTGTCCCTTCCTCGTGAACTGGGTGAAATCGCTGGCTCAGACGGCTGGATCGCCATTCTAATTGGTTGGGTTTTAGCTTCTCTTACAAGCATCTTAATTATTAAAGCGTTAGAACGTTATCCAGGAAAAACGGCTGAGGAAATATTCAAGTTATATTTCGGCAATATACTTGGTAAACTCGTCATTATCTACTTTGCCAGCTACTTGGTTTTCTTCTCTTATACATTAATGCTGTCCATGGTCATGCTTTTAAAAAGCTGGATTTTGCCTGGCACAAGTGTAACAACACTGCTCTCTCTGCTGGTTATTCCAACATTTATAGTTTCAAGAGGAAAAGTCAAAGTACTCGGACGCTATGCGGAAAGTACCTTTCTTCTGACATTTTGGATTTTATTTTTATTGTATATTCCCATTGAGAAAAATGATTGGCTCTATTTTCTTCCTTTTTTTAAAGACGGGTTTATGCCCATAATTGAGAGCTCAAAAACAACTGTTTTTTCGTTCTTAGGTTTTGAAATTATCTTTTTTATTTATCCATATCTCGGCAATAAAAAGAATGCGCTAAAAGGAGCAATTGCTGCCAACACTATTACCATGGTGATTTATGTCAGTGCAACGATTGCCTGTTACCTTTTTTATGGACCAGACACTATTGGAAATTATTTCGAACCGGTACTCAATCAATTGAGCAATATCCGTTTCCGTTATGTTGAACGAATCGATGTCATTCTCTTGCCTGTTTATATGTTTGTTGTTTCTACAACATGGATTCCGTATGTTTATTTTACTGCAACAAGTCTGAGTCATATCGTTAAAATCAAGCGCTGCGAAAACATCATTCTTCCGATCTTAATTTCATTTATTATCGTTACCTTCATAATAAATCAGGACTGGGCGTTACTAAATAAAATGAAAAATGGTGTGACATTTATGGGAGCGATTATCTACGTATTTGCGTTTTTACTGTATGGATTATCTTTGTTTCATTCTCAAAAAGAAAAAGGTGAGCAGCTTGAAAACTAAAAGATATCTTCTACTTTCATTTTGCATTAGTACACTTTTATTATCAGGCTGCAATGATAAAACGAATATTGAAGATATTACCATGACATTAATGCTTGGAATTGATTTGAATGAAGATAACGAGATGATCATTTATAGCTCCAATCCTGTTTTCGATAAAGAAGTTAGCGATAAGAATGAAGAGTATAGCGTCAAGGCTTCCTCATTAAGAGAAGGCAGAGGCGAATTAGATAGTTTATTAGCCGGCACGATCAGCAAGGGAAAAATGCAAGTCTTGCTGATTGGTAAAAAAGTCATTCAGCATGAAGATTGGTTCGAGCTTTTAGACAGCTTATACCGAGACTCCTTTTCATCTATTAATTGCAAGGTGATTATTGTAGAAGAAAGTGTGGCCGATGTAATCTATAGCAGTCCCAGTGATAAAATCAGACTTCCATTACATATATCAAAGCTTGTAGAAACAGGTGATAAACGCCATATTACACGAGAAACGACTCTGCATGATGTTCAATCAGATCATTACTCTAAAACAAAAACTGGCTCTATTCCCCGAATCACTTATAAAAATAATAGTATCAATTTAAGCGGATTTACCTTATTAAACCATAAAGATATGTATGTCTCAGATATTAATCAATACGAAGGAGAATTGCTTCAGCTGCTAAGCAACACTAAACTTGATCAGTTATTTTTAACAACCAAATTAAGCAAAGAGGAAACAAACCCCTTCCAATCAAAACTTTTAAGCTATAATGTTGGAGATTTAAACCGAAAGATTAAAGTTAAATATGAAAACGATCAATTTGTCTTTGAGACAGACTATTCACTAGCCATTTATATTAAAGAAGCATTGAACGAAAATCCTTATAAAGATCGCGAAAAAATAGAAAAAGAGTTAAAAGAAAAATTAACAGCTGATTTCAACAAACTCGTAAAGAGTTTTCAAGATAACGGAATAGACCCAGTAGGGTTTGGAGAATATGCGCGTGCCTTTCAAAATAAACATTGGGAAAAGGTAAGTGACAATTGGGGAGATGCTTTTGGGAAATCCAATATAACCATTGATGTGAGTGTACGGATTAAAGATGAAGGATTAAATATGAGGTAATAGATTCCCATCTGAAAGGATAAAGGAGCCGCAATTGGCCCCTTTTTTCATATTTCCAAATCTGTTGCACTATAGCGAACCAGCTGAACCGTCCAACTTGTTTGCCGCTTCTTTTCTTGTGCTTTGCCTTCCAATCCAGAAGTGGTATAAAAGAATACCTGCTGCTAAGAGGACCGTCATTAAAATATACATTCCACGGAAGCCGATATACGGTGTTATGAATCCTAGAATAAATGGACCGATGCCAATTCCTACATCGACAAATATATAAAAAGTAGATGTGGCCAGCGCAATGCGGTGTGATGGCGTCACCTTTATCGCCAAAGCCTGGGCACCTGATTGTATAGTTCCATAACCAAGACCGATCAATACGGCAGATAGCAGCAACGTCGTTCCGCTATGCACTTGACTAAGTAGCAGCATGCCCACAATATAAAACAGGGTCGCTGGGTAGATGATGAAATTATGTCCTTTCTGATCAAACCACTTGCCTGTAAAAGGACGGGTACAAATAACGGTTACAGCATAAAGAATGAAAAAGAAGCTGGCCGCACTAACTAAATCAATCTCCTCCGCATAAAAAGTAAGATAAGAAAGAATGCTTGAATAGCCAAAAGCCATTACAAAACTAATGGCCGAAATAGGGATAGCTTTAACTTCAAGAAAATTAGATAACTTAAATTGTGATAGTTCTTTTTTCTGATCTGATGACAATGAAAGTTCCGGCACTTTTACAAATAGAGCTGATAGCAGTGTGATAAAGGCAAACACTCCACAAATGATAAAATTAATAAATGCAGTAGCATGTTCAGTAATCATCATGCCAATAAACGGACCAATGGCTGTTGCAATAATAATACTGACTCCATAATAGCCAATTCCCTCGCCATGTCGTGATTTAGGGATCAAGCTTGCTGAAATCGTTCCTGTTGCGGTTGAGGCAAAAGCAAAGGCAATGCCATGAAGCAGCCTAACAAGGAGCAGACTGGTTAAGCCTGTTATGAAGAAGTACAGAGCTGTCATAACTAAAAACGTGACTAAACCTATGAACAGCAGTTTTTTCCGGCCAATCCTTTCTATTACACTTCCTCCAAATAATCGTCCGATCAAAGCTCCTAAAACAAAAATACTGGAAGCAAATCCTGCCATTCCAGTAGAAGCTCCAAACTCATCTTTTGCATACACGGGGATGATGACCATTAATAAATAAAAACATAAGAATAGCAAAAAATTAACACCAAAAACAATTAAGAAATTCTTTGTCCATAACTTTTCTTTCATGCTTTCCACACCTTACACTCCCCTTTTAATAATCATGCTGCGAATTTGATCCATTACTTCAATGACCTCAGCTTGCTTCTCTGGGGAAATACCAGTCATAATATCCTGTTCATATTCATCTATGTTCTTTCGAAGGATGGCTGTTATTTCCTTTCCTCTCCGTGATAGTTGAATTCTCTTTTCTCTATTATCCCTGCCTTTTATTTGCTCCACATACTGTAATTTAATTAGAGAATTCACCGTTCTCGTAATCGTTGGCTTTTCTACATATAAATACTTGGAAAGCTCCACAAGTGTAACAGATTCATACATCTCTAAATAATACATAATCGACCATTGTGAGTAATGCAGATCATATTCGTTTAAAAGACGATTCAAGTCGCTTATAAACGGCCGATACAGCAGAAAATATTGGTGAAAAAACTTTCTGTAAGACTCCATTGCAAATCACTCCTCTTAGATAGTTACCATGAGTAACTATTAGATTGAAAATATATGCGCCTCTAATATTTAGTTACTCTAAGTAACCATTGCCCTATTATAAACGATTCCTGCGGTAATCACAAACTCCCTTCATTTTTTCCCTTTTCAAAGCTGCATAAAGACTGATACTTTAGTAGAAATAGAAGTATACAAACATTAAAAGTTAAAAACGAAATAAATTTTATTACTGAATCTAAAAAAATTGAACTTTTTCTGCTGGTTATAACTCTTAGAAGTGAGCGAGGTGAGAATATGGAAGAAGTTCGGCTAATTAAGAAAGCTAAAAAGGGGGATAAAGAAGCATTACTTACGTTGATTATGAATGAAAAGGATGCGTATTATCGTCTTGCTTATGCTTATATGGGAAATTCACATGACGCAATGGATGCATTAGAGGATATGATTGTCGTTCTTTATGACAAAATAAATCAGCTTAAAAAGGATCGCTCTTTCTACAGCTGGAGCAAAACGATTTTGGTCAATGAGTGCAAAGCAGCACTTCGGCGGCGCAGCAAACAGATATTAACAAATGATTGGCAAGCAGCAATCGAACCCACTTCAAGCAGCAACTCTTTCTTAGCCAGTGAACAGCAGGCTGATTTAGAGGCCATGCTAAGCGAGCTAAGTCACCCGCAAAGGGAAACGCTCCAATTAAGATACTTTCATGATCTCGATTATGAAACGATTGCTTCTATAACGGATGTTTCACTTGGAACCGTCAAATCAAGAATCTTTCAGGGTCTAAAAAAGCTAAGAGAGAAACATGGGGGTGTAAATGAATGAAGGATGAATGGAATAAAATGTTTATAAATGAACATCAAAAACTACAGGAAATCAAGGCACCAAACGAATTGGAGGATCGTTTGCGCCTTGCTTTAGAGAAAACACCTCCAAAAGAGGGGCGTTTCAATCATCGGTTTTGGCCTCTTGCAGCAGCTGCACTTATATTTCTTTGTTTCTTTGGTTACCATTACAACGCTGTCGCTTATTATGGTAAAACCTTATTCGGCTTTGACCAGCTATTTACACAATCCTTAAAAGACCTTAATGAAGCTGGAATGGGACAAATGATCGGAAAGGAAACACATCTTTCTGATGGAAGTGTTTTAACCATTGATGGGGTAATTGCAGATAAAAATCAGTTTCTTCTCTATTATACATTAGAAAATCCAAATGGAATTGATATGGAAGAAAAGGATGTATGGCCCAATCTTATTAACGGATTCCTGACAAAATCAAACCCTGTTGGAGGTACAAGCGCATTAAATGACGATGGGACTGAATTAAAAGGGACAATGTCATTTGATCCAGTCAGTCCGCTGGCAAAAAAACTAACCGTTTCTTTTCGTGTTGGGGGCATTGAAGGAACGGACAATCTCCAAATCAGCTTTCCTTTTAATCCAAATAAAGCACTGCAAACAGAGATTAAACAAAATTTAAACCATAGCTTTCAGGGTGATCAGGGAACCATTAAATTCCAATCTTTAAGAGCAACTCCCACTATGACTCTTATTGAGGGCAAGGTTCATTTAGATTACAGGTATGAAGACGACAGCAATTTCATTACCATGATTGAACTTCATGCCAATGGACAACCGATCGAGCGCTTGGGAAGCAGCCTTTCTTCCTCCTTAAATGGGAGTAAAATGGAATTGCGCTATGATGCTCTCCCGGAAAACCTAGAATCCCTGGAGCTTGTCATTGAAAAGCTTCCTGTCTACAAGGAGATTGCTAAAAAGAGCATTGAGCTCTCTTCTATCAGTGAAGAACCCATTTTAATTGAAGGAAATGAAGTACTTGTTAAAGATATAACCGAAACAGCAGCGAGCACTGAAATAACTTTTTCAACCGAGGAGAATGTAAGGCTTAATGGCGTTTCTATTATTTCGAACGGAAAACACTATCCTTTAGACTCCACGATAGATGAGAAAATGATTAAGACAGAAAACGGTCGCATCTTAAAAGAAAGAACAATGGTTTTTAAGAAAGTAACAAATCCAGAAACTCTTTACATTAACGGCATCCACTATATGAAAGCGTATGAGGAGAGAATTCGTATTCCAATAGAGTAATAATATAGAGAGTTCCTGAAACATAGCAATGTGCAGGAACTCTCTATTATGGATTATAAACTTACAGCTGGAAAATGAATTGGTTTAGTGTACTTACCTCTGATCCTCCATTAAGTTCATCTTGCCTTTATTGTTTTTTAAAGAGAGGTACACAGACAGCAGCAACGCCCCTGAGATCATAAAACCCACTCCGCCCAGCATGCCAAGCCACCGATTATCTGCATATTCAAGAGCGACCCCCGCGCCAAACATGGAGATCCCAATCATGGAATTAGAGATGGTTGCAAATAAACCAAATACAGATCCTTGTTTGTTTTTCGGGACGATTCTCATAAGGGTAGAATCAAAACAAGTACCTCCCACACCAGCACAAAATCCAATGATGATATAGACTAAAACAGCAATCGATATAGAGTGCAGCTGGCTCAATATGATGAGAAATAATCCTTCAAAAATTAGGACTGAAAAACCAATGATCAGCAAATGATTGTGCAGCCGCTCCCCTACTATAAAGCTGAGCATGAGCCCCATTCCGAGAGAACCGTAAAAAAGGCCAACTCCCAAGTCTCCAAATTGAAATTCTTCAACAGCATATACACTAATGAGAACATTGTCTATTCCATTCAGCAGCGGAATAAGGAACTCACTGGCAAGCAAGAGCAGAAGCAGACTAGAAGAAAACAAGAAGGCAATTGTATTTCCTTGTTGAACACTTTCGGAATTTTGCTCGGTCATACTCTCTTTTTTCACATGTAAGCGAGAAAGGATTAAGGCAGCCAGTAAAAATGATATAGCATTTGCCCAGAAAGTAATCTCCGATCCTAAAAAATAGGAAGCTGCTCCACCGCTTAAAGATCCGCCAATTAAAATGATACCAAGCATTACTTGCTCTAAACTATTCACTTTCACAAGGTTCTTCTCTTCTACAAGCAGCGGTATAATTGATTTCCTTGCCGGCGCGTAAATAGCCTCTCCTGCTCCAAGGATAAATGTTCCAACGTATATGACCCAAACTTGGTCTGGGCTTTTAACAAATAAAAAGGAAAGAGCAAAGATTATTCGTATGAGATCCGTTGAAACCAGAATGTTCTTTTTGGAAAATTTATCTGAAAGCCAGCCGCCAAGCGGAGCAAATAACAGGAACGGTATTACCCGAATTGCCAAAGTTAATCCAACAGCAAAACCAGATCCGGTTAGTTCCAATAAAAGAGCCAGGACAGCCACCTGACTGAAGCGATCGCCAATGCCATTTAGCACACCTGCGCTGAAAAGTTTTCGGTATTCTTTTTCTTCTTTAAACAAGCTGAGCATTTTACCACAACCCCAATTAGATTATTATCTAATTAGATAATAATCTAATTATAGTATTCTCATCAACCCTTTTTTAAAAATTGCAGGTTTACGAAAAGGAATGAATTAACTGCGGAAAAATTTAGAATATCTTGTAACGCTCTCTTATATAACTTTTACCCAACAAAAAACCAGGAGAACAAGTCTCCTGGTTAAGGTGAAGCCGTTATTAAGCATTTTGTGGAAGCTTAGCAAGGTTAGCTGCAGATTCTTTTACTTTCTCTAATCCAGCTTCAATAATTTCAGCCGCTTTGTCAGGCATTGCATTGTGACCTTCAATTACTACTTCGTCAATGATGTCCATTCCGAAGATGCCGCCAACTACATTGCGCAAATAGTTAGTGGACATTTCCATTGGAGCCATCTCAGGAGTAGAGTATACTCCCCCGCGAGCACTTAGGAAGATCGCTTTTTTGTCCGTCATTAATTGAACCATGTTACCTTGTTCGTCATACTTGAATGAGAAACCAGCCGCATAAACATAGTCAATGAAAGTTTGAAGCTTTGCAGGGATCGTTAAATTCCATAGTGGGTATGTGAACACAACCACATCCGCCGCTGAAACAGCGTCCATCGCTTTTTGTTTTGCAGCTAATAGTCTTTGTTCAAGATCTGTTAACTCTTCACCGCTCTGTAATTTTCCAAACGCGTTGAAAAGATCTTGTCCGAAATAAGGTGTATCCTCTGCGAATACATCATAAGTTGTCACATTTAACTGTTCCGCACCTTGTAATGCTTCCATAAATGTTTCATACATTTTGCTGGAAACACCTTCAGCTGCCGGACGGTTATTTGCTTTTACTACTAAAACGTTCATGTAATAATTCCTCCTGATGGAATGATTTTAAGGACCTTATATATAAAACAAAACGGAATGGTTATGTTTAAGGCTATCCTTTAATCATTATAGTAGAAGAATATATTAAATGCATGAATTTTGCTCAATAATTCGAGATTCTTGAATTAAAAGTATTTTTACATAAGGAAGATACTGATGTTTTGCAATATCAGCCTCTTTCACCTTATAGATATAATTACTAAAATTTTTGTTTTTATAACTAATGTTTATTTCCAAACGTTATCTTTCATTCTTTACTCTGAAAGAGATTGTGGTACCTTGACCAAGGCCGCTTGTCATTTTCAGACCCGTTCCATATAACTTTTTTAAACGCAAGTTCGTATTATAGACTCCAACTCCGCGGTTTTTCAGCCGATCATCCGAAAGAATGTCAGTCATTCTCTGTTGTGTCATCCCAACGCCATTGTCAGAAACTGTAATAGAGACTTCCTCACTCTCTCTAGTTATTGAGATCAGAAGCTTTCCTCCCATTTTACTCGGCAAGATGCCATGCTGAATGGCATTTTCAACGATCGGCTGGATGGATAATGGCGGAATCATCACATGGAGCTCTTCTTCAACCTCCCAATTCACCTCTAATTTCTCCTGAAATCTTTCCTGCTGAATGAATAAATAAGCTTTTACTAACTCAAGTTCATACTGGATAGGCACAAGTCTCATTGAATTCTGAAAGTCAAAGCTCGATTGCAGATAAACGATAAATGCCTCCAAAACAGCTCTCATCTTATCAGGATCTTCTTCCTGCAGATACAGTACTGTATTTAGCGTATTAAATAAAAAGTGCGGACGAATTTGAGCCTGCAGCCAAGCTGCCTCTACCCTTAAATGCTCTTGAACAGATAGCTTCAGATGAACTAGTGCATTTACACGTGCTTGTAATTCGAGGATTTCAACAGGTTTGGACACGTAATCATTCGCCCCTGCCTGAAAACCCGCATACTTATCCTCCGGACGATTACGTGCTGTCAATAACAAAATAGGCAAATCGGAAATCGAATACCTCTCCCTTATTCTTCGCGTTAGTTCATATCCGGACATTTTCGGCATCATTACATCACTAATAATCAGATCCCATTTCTCATTAAGGCGCTCTAAAGCATCTTCCCCACTTAAAACCGTTGTAAGCTTATACTCTTCACTACTGAGCAAATCAACTAGAACCTTTCCGTTCACGGGATCATCATCAACAACTAAAATGCTGGCCGTTCGTTCTTGCCCTTCTTCCGCTGCAGCCGGCGTCATTAGCAATTCCTCTTTTTCTTTGCTATGTTTGACAGTAATAGGGCTTTGCGTAACCAGCTCTTCCTTTGCTGCCACTGGCATAGTGAAAGAAAAGGTAGATCCTTCACCAGGCACCGACCTGACAGACAATTCACCACCATGCAGATGAATGAGCTCCTTGCAAATAGATAAACCTAGCCCAATCCCTCCCCCAAAGGAGGTTATGCTTGGATCACCTTGTTCGTACGGCTGAAAAATTCGATTCTGAAGTTCCATGTCCATGCCGATGCCTGTATCTGATACAAAAATAGTTGCTTTAGTTTCATCATACTCGGCGCGAATTTCAACTAATCCAGTATCAGTAAATTTAAGTGCATTATGAACTAAATTATAGATAATCTGAATCAATCTACGTTCATCCGCTGCTACACTAGGAAAATCATCATCTATACTCATCTTGATCTCTAACCTTTTCCCAGCGTTCATATGCTTCAGCATATCAATCACCCCTGTTGCGGCCGGCTGAAGTCTTACTCCTTCGATATGTAGAACAATTCCTTTTTCTTTCAACCTCGTAAAATCAAGCAGATCATCAAGCAGCAATGACATTTTCCTGCCTATATCCAATATTAGCTGTAAATTGGTATTATTATCTTTTTTAAGGAGAGATTCGGTGATTCCTAATATCCCATGAAGAGGATTGCGCAGCTCATGAGAGGTATTTGCCAGAAAATCATCTTTTTGCTTATTTGACTTTAACAATTCCGCAGACAATATCTCTGTTTCTCTTACTTTGCGAACATAACTCTTCAGCCAAAAAACAGAAAATAGAATAACAGCTGCCATTATATCAAAAGGATAAAAGTAATAATCTGCTGTTAATCGATACTTTAATATAGACCAAATAACATTGTTTAACACAGCTGCCGCTGCAAAGAACAGAAATACAACATCCTCCCGCCCGCTGATGACAAGTTTGGCAAACTGTATGAGAGCTGCCAGCCCTGATATAAATAGGATTCCCCCAAGAACAAAGCTGAAATTCAAAATGGTTTGTACAGGAGTAATAAATATAAAAACGATATAAGCTCCACATAAATAAGGATAATAATTAAATAGTGTAGGAAGCTTATAATCTAGCAGAAAATATCTAATAAATAAAAATAGAAATAATGCGGTACACGTATAGATACTGAATATACTTTTAATTAGCTCTGTATACGTTAACGGAATGACAGATATAAGCAGCCGATCATCTGAAATTAACACCATTAAAGAAGCACTAAGCATGAGCATCACAAAAAATAAAAGTGCTCTGCTCCTAAATCCGATTAAATATAATAGAAAAACGTACAACCCATGCAGCAAAAGAACAACTACTACAGCTATCTGGCTCAAGGAGCTAAGTTGTATATTCTTTTCTATAAACTCACTTTTTCCAAAAAGGATGCCTCCAGCAGAGTTCTTTTTCATGTCTACGCCTAGTTCCTTAACATGAACAATTACTTCAGTATGATCTCCATCTAGCGGAAATTGGACATGATAAGGAGTAGATTCAGGGATATCTTTCCCTGAACCGCCTGCATATTCACCATTAATATAGATCGCTGTTTTAGCCCGTACAGATGGAAATCGAATACTATACAGCCCGTTAGCGTGATCCTGTTGATTATGATAAATCATTAGCCGATATGTTCCGTACCCTTTAGATGAATACCACCTATCTTCTACCTCAACGATTTTTTTTTGCGCTTCAGATAATAAATGATTATTACTTATGATTTCTCCTGAATAAAATTCCCATTCTCCTGAAATAGCAATATCTGAATGTGCTAAATGATCTAGATGGACGATTCCATTGACTGCATTCGCATCGGGAACAGAGTTGTTAAACATGATCCAAAAGGCTCTGGCTAAAATAAGCAAAATAACAAAAAGCCCAACCAAAAAAAGCAGATTTTTTTTCTTCATCTTTTACCCCTATATATCGAAACCTTATTTTCTACTCATTTTACATTATAAGGAAATACAACAAAAGCGGATAGATTATTTCTAAGATAAAAATGAAGAGCCTATTCTAAAAAGTCTTCTCGCTGTGGTGAAAAGACATCCAAAATGACCGAACCTTCTTCCAGCGAAATGACACCGTGAGCTGCATTTGATGGTACATAAATACTATCTCCAGCGTTCACTTCCTGAACATTTCCATCTAATTCAAATTGAAAACTTCCCTTTATAATATAGCTAATTTGCTCATGATCATGCTGATGGACCGAACCTATTGCACCTTTTTTAAAGGTAACCTCAACCATCATTAATCCTCCGCCCCGTGTTAAGAGTTTTCGGCTTACACCGGCACCCACTTCATGTGACGGTACTTCTTCTCCATATACAATCATTCTTTTCCCTTCCTCTCTAATTCTGCACTTTCCAGTGATATCTTGAATTAGTTCGACTTTTTTTAAAAAATACCTATAAAAATTTTCATTTATTTCTCTTTTCGTGAATAATAATGATTATTATTATCAACACTATAATTAGAAATGAAAAGCAATAGACCTTTCCGAAGCTTTTATATCTTAGCTGCAAAAAGGCTGGTTACTATTTTTTACTTTTTAAGTATAAAAAAGAGACAACCACCGCCGGTTGCCTCCTTCACTCTTATAAATCCGCAGGTTCAAACGTCTTGCAGTCTGTTTCACTGCTAGTTGAAGCATCATCTTTTTTATTATTGACAATATAAATTTGTGTTGCACCACATTTGTTTTCAGAATTAATGTTATAGGCACAGCTGTTGACTTCACACAAAACATCTTTTGCCATGAGATCGACACCTCCCTTTATCTCTATCTTACCCAAATAGCGAGGTTCTACTCATACAAGCATATTTTCTTCATTCTCCACTCTCATACTTCTCTAAAAATTGCATGACTTCTTCTTTGCTGCTGGATTGGAAGATCGGTTTTTTGTCTTTACTTTTACCTAAGTCATGATATAAAAGAAAATAAGGATATTTATTGTCCAGTGGAATTGGAAGATTTTGCTCCTTTGCCCAATACTCAGAAATCGGCGAAGATTCCCCTAAGCTTGAATACGTCCAGATTTCATCCTCCACTGCATAATGGTTCTGCAAATCTTCTTCTGTATCTTCAAAATTTTTATACACAACATATATACTAATTGTGTCGTCGGTATCTTTTTTTACATTCGTTTGTTCCGGTAACGCTTCTTTGTTAGCACCAAACAACTTGCTAAACAAACCCATCTACCTCACTCCCTTTTCTTTTCTGAATATACGAAAAATAACCTCATAGAGATATTATATCCCTTGAGGTTACTGAAGTTCAAAACTTAGCCTGTCAATCTTGTATAAATCGTTTTGGCCATTGTGATATCAGCCGTATCATGAATGATGGCTCGCCCATCCTTGAATAATATCACGCGATAAGACTCATACTGAAATGAAAGTAAATGTGTATTAGCCAGCATTTTTTTCGTCTGCTTTTCCCATTGCTCTGCCAAATATTTGAGATCCAGTGTTCTCGGTACAGGAGGACGGATATGAACAGCATCCCTCCCGCATAAAATATCAGCTTTTGTTTGTTTATCCATGGTTAAAAAAGGGTGCAGCCGCTCGATCCCACAGCATGGACACTCAGGGTTTTTCAGCTTTTCAACATTCATTTCTGCATGTTCCATTTTCCAAATATCAAATGAACGCAAAGTCGGTGTTACATCTTCACCGGTTAGGATTTTCATGGTCTGTGCAACTTGCATAGAGGCAACCCACTGGACGATCGGACTGATCACTCCCGCTGTATCACACGTAACATTTTGCGATGGAATATAATCAACCAGACAGTGAAAACATGGGCCCTTGCCAGGCAAGACTGGATATGTCATTCCATAGCTGCCGACACAGGCACCAAAGACAAATGGGATATTCTGTTTCATGGCCGCATCATTAATCACTAATCTCGTTTCAAAATTATCTGTTGCATCCATTAGAATGGAGGATCCCTCTGCCAATTCCTCCACATTTTGAAAATAAATATCCATTACATGCTCTTTTATGATTGTTTGACTGTTTATGGATTGCAGCCGCTGTTTCGCAGCTACGGCTTTAGGCAGTTTCTGCTTTGCATCATCCTCTGTATACAGCTGCTGTCTTTGCAGATTGCTCCATTCTACATAATCGCGATCTGCTATAATCAATTTCCCAACACCAGCACGAACGAGCATCTCCGATATTGCAGAACCTAGAGCACCCATTCCAAATACAACTACTGTGCTCTCTTCTATTTTCTTCTGTCCCTTTTTGCCGATGAATAATTCCTGTTTCATGTAACGGCTATTCAAGATGTGATCATCCCTGTCAGCGGACTGCTTGCAACTCCATAGTTTTTTTCGTGAATTCTTCCTGCTTCATACCCTAACCTTCCTGCTTCTACCGCCATTTTCATTGCCAATGCCATTTTCACAGGATCCTCTGCTCCTGAAACAGCTGTGTTTAATAAGACGGCATCCGCTCCAAGCTCCATGGCATATGCAGCATCCTTCGGTGAACCAATTCCAGCATCAACAATAACAGGTACATCACTTTGCTCAATAATAAACTGAAGGTTTAATGGATTGATAATGCCTCTCCCTGATCCAATAGGAGATGCACCGGGCATAATGCCATGAACACCAAGCTGTTCAAGCCGCTTTGCTAAAACGACATCATCTGATGTATAAGGCAGAACAATGAAGCCTTCCTCCAGTAACAGCTCAGAAGCTTTCAGCGTTTCAACAGGGTCTGGCAGCAGCGAACGATCACAACCGATCACTTCTACTTTTATCATGTCGCATAATCCTGATGCTTTAGCCAATTTTGCAATTCTGACCGCCTCTTCCGCTGTTTTTGCACCTGCTGTATTAGGCAATAATGTATACCTCTTTAAATCAAGCTGCTCCAGAAAATTGGGCTGTGTTTCCTCAAAAATATTCATTCTTCTTACTGCAAATGTGAGAATTTCACTTTCAGAGACATCCACCGCCATCTTCTGAACCTCAAAGGATGGATATTTTCCTGTTCCCAGCAGCAACCTGGACTGATACGTACGATCTGCAATTTTTAACATGTATTAACCCCCTCCTACAAAATGAATAAGCTCTACTTTGTCACCAGTACTTAATTGATGGCTTTCATATTTGTCTTTCAGTACAATGTCTTGATTGATTTCTACAATAACAATACGATTTTGCAGTTTTAAAAAGGCTAGAAGCTGAGCAGTCGTTTTTACTTGCTCTGGCAATTCATGTACCTTTCCGTTTAGCTCGATCTTCACCTATTCACCCCCTCCCAGTTGAAACTGCCGATGGAAGGCGATCAATTTTAAATGCCTCCACCCATTCTGGATTAACTGGATTACCGCTTATTAAATCGGCGATCATTCTCCCTGTTCCAGGAGCTAACAATATACCGTTTCTTTGATGACCAGCTGCAAAGTAGAGACCTTTCTGTTCCGGATGTTCTCCGATAAAAGGAAAACCATCAAAGGTTTGTGGTCTTAAGCCCGCCCAGCTTCTCAGCCATCTCATTCCTTGAATAGAAGGCAGCATTTCTTTTGCCTTTTTAATCACCATTTCAATCCCCTCAAGGGTGGGTTCTTCATTCCAGTCATTCCATCTTTTCGTAGCACCCACAATGAGTTCATTATTGTTTCTTGGGACAATATAATGCTGATCATGGAAGATGGAGTGTGCAAGCGGCATCTGATCATTTAAAACTGCAATACACTCACCTTTTACTGGAATAATCGCATTCATTAACCCTGTTTGCTGAAAGAAATAATTGCTCCACACACCGCTGGCAATTACCACCTGATCTGCCGTATACGATCCCTGTGTGGTATTGACCTTGTAGTGGCTGTGTTCATTAACCACCGACAAAACCTTCGTAAATTCAAAGATATCTGCCCCAAGAAGTAATGCCCCCTTACTAAAACTATTGGAAGCAATGGCAGGTGTTATGTGGACATCTTCCTTTAAAAATGACGCTCCAATGATTTGATCCGTTAAATGGGGCACTTTTGTTATTGCCTCTTCTCTTGTCAGCCATTCCACTTCCGACAGCTGCAAAAGAGGATATCTTTCTTCCTTCTCTTCAGGTGTGTATGCAAGCTGGAGCAGTCCGCCTGTTTTCATTTCAAAATCGATCCCAGTTTGTTCTTTTAATTCCTGATACAGCTCCTTGTATAAAAGCTGGCTGCTGCGTGCAAATGAGTATACATTTTGAAATTCCTTATATTCGGAATGCGCACCTAACATCCCGGCTGCGGCACTGGTTGACCTGCTTCCAATATCTCGCTCTTCGAATAGAGCAACTTGGCGTTTATCCTTCGCCAAATAAAAAGCGATTGCACTGCCAATAATTCCGCCTCCTATGACAGCTACTTCAGTGTGATTGGTTTTTAACATATGCACACCTCTCCTTTAATCTTTTAGCAGCTTCCGCTGGGTTTCTAGATGCAAAGATTGCTGACATAACAGCTACCCCATCCGCTCCATATGAGGCAACCTGTTCAATACGAACCTCATTAATACCGCCAATGACGTACAAGGGGATTGAAGCAGATCTTTTTATATTTCGAATGGAGCTTAATGGAATCGGCTCCTTTCCCTTTTTACTGTCTGTCGGAAAACAGTGGCCGTACAGCATATATGTTGCACCATGCTTCTCAGCTGTTATCGCTTCATCCAATGTATGAACTGATATACCACAGTCTAAGTTAGGATAGGTGCCTTTTACATGCTCCAGCGGCAGTCCATTTCCAGGCAAGTGTAGCTGCTGCAGCTGTAAAAGGAGAGCAATATCCATACGATCATTCATTAGCAGCTTTTCCTTCGGCACTCCCTCGTTAATTAAGCGCTTACCTAATTGATACAGTTCCCCCGCACTTCGCCGTTTCTCTCTAATTTGGATGTAATCAACGAATGGATGTATTTGAATAATTGATTTCGTTAGTTCATTGATCTCTTGATACCCATTCGTAACGGCCATCAGCTTCATTTTCTCAGCCCCTTTCTTTTTCGGCCAAACAAAAAACCACTCCCCTAAATATAGGAAAGTGGTTAAAATTTGCGCACGCTCAAATAAGCGCAAATATATGAATGATAGCGCCACTTTCCTACGCAGGTACGAACCTGTTCAGGTTATGAGGGTTTAAAAGTAACTACTTTATTCTCAGCCCTTATCAAGGGATCCCCTAGTGTTAATTGTATTCTGAAACATTTATACATATTTTAGCATAAATTAGATAGATTTCCACCCTTTTTTAGTTTTAGAATGTCTTCATCAACCTTAAGAAGAATCAATCTGAGGTGTAAATTCTTATTTGTTCAATCTGTTTTCCATCAGTATCAATAAATCATTTGATATAAAAAAAACCTATACAAAAAAAGAAGCAGTGCGTAGGAGCACTGCTTTTAGATGCTATGATTTCATTTCAACTGAATTTTTTTTCACAATTTTTATGTTTCTTCTTATCATCTCTTCCGCTAGCATTGCAATAAAATCTTCATCAAGTTCTAGTCTTATTGCATCTTGATAGGCTTCGATTAATTCCTCATTTGACATTTTCAAAACAAACCTTACCCCTTTGACACAGTTTTACCCTTATATTTTACATTTTGTTCTGTAACAGTACAAAGTAAATTTTTATATTTCCTTCAAAGATGAAAGTGCGAGGACAAAGGCTTTCCGATAAAATTCCTCTCGCTCTGCTGATAGTTGGCCTTCAATTTTAGAATAAATTCTCTCAAAATTATCAATTATATGCTCTGTTTTCATTCCCCTGCTCGTTAACACATTGTTAAGCCAGTGGGAATAATCGAGGAAAATCTTTGGTTCATTGACAGAAAAAGCTGTTTCGAGATTTTTAAAGTGATGCCCGTTATCTTCCTTGCACTTTTCTTTGCCCCGTTCTCCAAATCGCTCCATCAGTTCGGGGTAGGCAAGATATGTATCCTTCATGACATCTTCTATGATGTTTGCAATAATTATATCGTCATTCATCCTTATCACCTCTATCAATAGCAAATTCCGGAGCTGCATTTACGATCCTTACATATCTATAGGCAGAATAATGGTAAATTGTGAGCCGCTTTCTGCTTCACTTTTCACCTCAATTGTGCCTCCATGCATATTGATAATATGCAGTGAAACAGCCAATCCAATTCCAGTTCCCTTCTCTTTCATCGTGAAAAATGGGGTAAAAAGGTTTGCAATGGTTACTTGTGTCATCCCGATTCCATTGTCCTCAAATGAGATACTAATGGCATCATCTGTTAAATCCGTTCTTATGAGAATTTGTCCATTGTTTCTGTTTTTGCTATTTTGGATCGCTTCCATCCCGTTTCTCAGGATATTTAAGAAGACTTGCTTCATCTGCTTCACATCAACATTAACAGCAGGCAGAATATGTTCTTTTACATACTTTACTTCACAATGGATCTTTTTCGATTCTGCATTTGTCAGCTGGACCACTTCAGTAATCATTTTCTGCAGGTTGGATTGGGTTTTATTGGGGGTAGCTGGTTTTGTCGTATTCAAATATTGGTAGATAAGATTGTTTGCCTGATTGATTTCGTCTAATGCTATATTTGCATAATGCTCTTTGCCAATCGAACTTAGATGCGGCTTAAGCAGTTGTAAAAAACCCCTGATACTTGTTAAGGGCTTCTTCAATTCATCTGCAATGTGACTGACTAACTTACTAATATTCGATAGATTGTCTTGCTGCATAAGAAGCTGCTGCACTCTTTTTAAAGAGTGTTCCAGTTCATCCTGTTTCTCAGCAATTGTAAGATTTTCATTGTTCAGCTGTCTTTCCAGCTTTGTTACAAATGATTGGACCTGATGAACAAATTCTTGTTTTTCAATACAAAAAACATTTAACTTCTTTTCTGAATCCCATTGAATATATACATCAAAAAGGGTAATAGGCTGATGCTTCGTCAGCATATTAATTTCAATCTTCGTTTGGCCGACGTTAGATTTCATAAATTTTTCGACCTTTTTTATACTTCCGTAGTCAACCAAATCCATAAAATTGGACGCTTGCGGGAAATGCTGAAATACTTCGTCAGATACACCGAGTATATTTAATTGCTCATCCATTATAAAATACGGGAAAGGGACGGATTCAATATGATTCTTAGCTACCGACATAATCTCTGCTGCTAATCTTATTATTCACAAGCCAATCATTAACCTCAACCAAATCCTTCAGAACCACCGTTTTACTTTTAAGATAATCATTTAATGGATACATGGTTGATACTCTCCCTCCAACTATAATCTTCGGCTTATAGTCTAATTGGTCAATTTGCTCCACCAATCGGATCAGATTCGGAAGATTATACACGATAGATATTGAGATACATAGGACATCTGGCCTCCACTTATTTGCAAATACAACTGCATCATGTACAGGAAGATTTGATCCAAAAAAGCGTATATCCCAGCTATGTTCTTTAAAGACATTGTGGACCATTTTTAGACCTAGGCTATGCTCTTCCCCTTCTATGCAAAACATCATTACCTTGCCTGGAGACTTCTTTTTTTCGATCGCAGCACTTTCTCCTACTTTAGAAAGCACAAAACTGCATACATTGGATGCGATATGCTCCTCTGCAACAGAAATTTCATTTTCCTCCCAAAGCTCGCCTATGTATCTCATTACTTTCGTTAATAGCATTTCATAAATATATAGACGATCGTATCCTTCATCTATCAATTTTGATACTTCAACCCATGTGCCGTGTTCGTCTCCTTTTAGCATTAAATCTGCTAAATCCTTTACTATTTTCCCCTGCATTCCAAACACTCTTTTACCGTTTTTATCATCAGTTTAACAGAAGAAAGTACCATCTACTAGTGCAATTTAATAGATTATGGAATTTTCATAAAAAATCCTCTATTTGAATTTTAATCTTTCTAACTTCCCAACTGACATCGCTAGAAATAGAGACCTGCCTAACGTAAAGATAATAAACGAAAACCACAGCTGGTGCGGGGTCATGGCTGATTGGACAGCAAAGGTATACACCAGAAACAAGATAAGCGCCATAAAAATACTATTTCGAACATATTTTGCTTCAGCAGCTCCTGAAAACACACCTTCCAGCTGAAGATTCCAGAAGCCCACAATTGGGTAAGCCACCATCCAGATTAAGAGCGAGGCAGCCTGAACCTTCACTTCTTGAATGTTTGTGAAAAAGGATAAAAGCTGTTCGCCAAAAAATAAAACGACAAACGCTAACACGCCCGCAGAAATAGCTCCCCATATAAAGGAAAGCGAAAGTGTCCGTTTGAACAAGTTTTTTTGCTGACTGCCAATGGATTTGCCAATCAGGATACTAGAGGCATTCCCAAATCCTCCAATCAGATAAGCTATTATATAATGAATCTGCAGTAAAATACTGTTTGCTGCCAGTGCCACTTCATCCATTCTGGCACTCATCGCTGTAAAAACTCCTGTCATGGTCAGCAGACAAATAGACCTTAAGAATAAATCTCTATTTAATATAAGCATTCTCATAAACGCTTCTTTTTTTAAGATCAGATTCCAGCGAATAGTGCTAATATCGATTTGTTTCATTCTTAGTACAAAATATAATCCTATGAAAACGGTGCTGACTTCAGCAATTAAGGTTGCTGCTGCTACCCCTGCTACGCCCATTCCAAACCCCAGTACGAATAAAAGATCCAACAAGATGTTGCATACATTCATATATACTTGTGTAGCTAATGATAATTTCACCTTTCCTAAGCCCATTAGCCACCCAATTAACACATAATTTAATAGTGCAAAAGGCGCTCCCCAAATTCTTATGGAGAAATAGGCAGAG
The DNA here is from genome assembly GCF_900166665.1 of Cytobacillus gottheilii. Classification (GTDB taxonomy): domain Bacteria; phylum Bacillota; class Bacilli; order Bacillales; family Cytobacillaceae; genus Cytobacillus; species Cytobacillus gottheilii_A. The sequence continues at coordinate 4,470,894 of NZ_LT800494.1, forward strand.
GTCAATGACTCTATTTCAGATTGGATACCTAATAATTTTTGAGAAATATATAAAATTGGACCCTGCAGAATAATAAAAATAAGACCAATACCAATTGCTATGGCCATAGGACGCAAAAATGATAAGGCAGATTCCTCCTTATCATTTGCACCAATCGCTTGTGCTGTTAAGCCTGTCGTACTTACTCTCAAAAAGCCCAGCAGCCAGTATATTGTATTAAAGATAACTGCCCCAATAGATACAGCTCCTATTCCCACTGGATCAGGCATCCTTCCTACTACAGCAGTGTCAACAGCTCCGATAAGCGGTGTTGAAATCCCTGCAATAATCAGCGGAATGGCCAGCTTAATATAATCATGGTGAGTGACAGTTGTCTGTAAATCCTTTGAGACGGCTGATTTCCGCATTCCCATTCTTTTTATCCTCCGATGGACTTAAGCCCTTAAAATATTTCAATCAATTCTTTTGTATAAGAATGACGGTCCTCTGAAAATAATTCAGAAACAGGAAAATGATCGACTAGTTTTCCTTTTTTCATCACCATAATCTGCTGACTTAATTGATGAACAGCTGTTAAGTCATGTGAAATAAACAAATAAGATAGCTGTAACTGCTGGCGAAGCTCAGCCAGTAAAGCTAATACTTCCGCTTGCGTAATCACATCAAGACTGGCAGTTGGCTCATCAAGAATCAACATCTCCGGCTCAATGCTGATGGCTCTTGCAATGGTCACACGCTGCCGCTGACCGCCGCTGATTTCATGAGGATACCTGTCTCCCATCCCTTTTGGCAATCCAACAGCTTCTAAAAGCTGATTGACATACTGATCCTTGGAAGTAAAAGAAAAATGAGTTAATGATAATTCCTTTTGGTACTGAAGGTATGGGTCTAGTATGGAATCCTTTATTTTCAAGCGGGGGTTTAAGGCTGCTGTAGGATTTTGAAAAATAATCTGTATGTCCTTACGAATTGGCCGAAGCTGACTTTGGCTTAAATTTTGAATTTCCTTGTCCTTAAAAGTGATAGAACCAGCGTCTACACCCTCCAGCCGAAGCAAGCAGCGTGAGAGTGTGCTTTTTCCGCACCCGCTTTCTCCGACAAGTCCAAGACATTCACCCTTTTTGAGATCAAAAGAAATATGATCCACCGCGTTTATTCCGTTATAGGATTTGACCAAATCTTTAACTGAAAGTAGGTTCATGTTTTTTCTCCTCTTCTAAACCAGAACGCAGCCCGCTTCCTAAAATAGGAGCTGCTTTAATCAATTGTCGTGTATATTCGTGCCTCGGATGATCAAGAATACGGTGTTTCCCGCCCGTTTCAATAATCTGGCCTTCCTTCATGACAGCCAGACGATCGGCATAGCGTCTAACATGACGCCAATCATGCGTAATAAAAAGAATCGCACAGCCCGTATCCTTTTGCTTTTGAGCTAATAACTGCAGTATTTTGTGACTTGAAACACTATCCAAAGCAGTTGTGATTTCATCTGCAATCACCAAATCTGGCGAAAGCAAAAGCGCTAAGGCGATGGAAACACGCTGAAGCTGTCCTCCACTGAGCTGAAAAGCATACCTCTTATAGAAAGACGCATCCAATCCCACCGATTCAAGTGCTTCAATGGCATTGTCTTTTCGCTGTTCTCTACTCGAAATGCCATGCGCCTTTTGATACTCGTGAAAATGCTGAGCAATCGTTCGAAAAGGAGTAAAAGAGCCATGATAATCCTGAAAGATATACGAAATTCGCTTGCCCCGAATATCTTTCATCTGCTTCCTGTCTAAAGTCAGCATGTTTTGATTCATGAACTGAATATTTCCACTTGCTTTTAAATTGGCGGGAAGCATTTGACCAACTGCCTGTGAAAGCACGCTTTTTCCGCTTCCGCTCTGTCCAACGAGGGCAAACCATTCCCCTTCCCGAATCGACAAAGAGACATTATGAACAAGCTGTTTTTCCTTCGTGCTCACACCTAATTGTTCAATTGATAGAATCATCCTTGCATCTCCTTTTTAACATCGAATCGATCTCTCCAATAGTCTCCAAGCATATTTGAAACTAACACCACAAGGACAATGGCTATACCAGGATAGATCATTAATTCAGGGTGTGACTGGAAATGTGCTTTAGAATCATTTAGCATTGTTCCCCACTCTGGCACTGGCGGCTGTGCACCAAGCCCAATATAGGATAGGGATGAAATTAATAAAATGATTTTTCCTAAGTCTAAACTTGCCATGACAAGAACATTTCCCACAATATGAGGAATGATATGCTTTTTAATAATGCTAAATGATGATAGTCCATTTGTGCGAGCAGCTAATATATAATCTTTCTTAGATTCAAGCATGACCGTACTGCGGACAAGACGGGCATAATTCACCCATTTAACCAAGACAATTGCAAGCATCAGGTTGCCAATTCCAGGACCAAGCAAGCCGCTAAGCACTATTGCTACGATAGTATCAGGAAAAGCCAAAAATCCATCGGCAATTCTCATAAAAATACGATCAACTACACCGCCCTTATACCCCGAGATAAGTCCGATTGGAATTCCAACAAGCAATGCAGCTAAAAGTGCAAATAAACTATATCCTATTGTTTGCTGTCCACCTAACAGGAGCCTTGTCAGTACATCTCTGCCAAGATGATCGGTACCAAGCGGATGCTCCCAGCTCGAGTCTTGAAGCCTCTGGCCAAGATCTGTTTGCGTTGCATCGTGCTGCAAATATAGAAAGGCATAAAGACAAACTAGCACAATAACGACCAGCAGAAGCTTGAGCAGGTTGAGCTGCCATTTTCCTTTTTGTTTTTTCTGCGCAAAAGCATTCAACGACTTCATTATTTGTTCTCCATTTCTTTCATTCTGATCTCAGGATTTAGATAACGAAGCGAGAGATCAACACATGTATTCACGACAAATACAATCATAGCCATAACCAATATATACCCCTGAATTAGCGGGTAATCTCTCTGCCGAATCGCTTCAACTACAAGACTTCCTAACCCAGGATAGGAAAAGATGACTTCAATAACAACGACACCGCCAATTAAACTTCCTAAGCTCACACCAAAAACAGTTATGACTGGCGGAATACTATGCCGAAATGCATGCATGAAAAAGATCCGAACTTCCGACAATCCGCGTGCCCGGGCAGCACGAATAAATTCTTGGCTGAATGAATCAAGCAAACTTGAGCGAAGCAGACGTACATATACACTTGAAATAGCTAAACCTAAAGTGATGGACGGCAGGAATAATGACATCAATCCATCTCTGCCCATTGTCGGAAACCAATTTAATTGCACTCCAAAAAGCTGAATGAAAATAAGCCCTAGCCAGAAGCTTGGGATGGCTGCTCCAACAATGGATAGAATTCTGCTCACATGGTCAATCCAGTGGTCACGATAAAGGGCAGCTAGAGATCCGAGCGGAATAGCTACAATTAACATGACAACAATGGCACCTATAGATAATTCCACTGTTGCCGGTAAAGCAGCTAATATCATGTCCATGACCTTTTGTCCTGTAACGAAGGATTCTCCAAAATCCAATTGGATAAAATTCAAAAGCCAGAGCCCGTACTGGACGAGAACTGGCTTATCGAATCCCATTTCAGTTCTAAGAGCTTCAACTTGCTCTTGACTTACTGAAAGTTCATCTACATTTAAAATGGTCAATACTGGATCACCAGGTGCTAGTCTAATAAACAGAAAACTAACAAACGTGATAAATAATACAAATATTAATACCTCAAAAAATTTCCTGGTGATGATTTTTAACATTATTTCACTTCCAACTTATTGTTGATCATATAGTACTCACTTTTTGTTGTTACCCAATTTACCACTTTATCCTTGTTAAAAGCAACAATGGTAGAAGGATGCAGCACAAACGAGTTAATCATATGTTCATTTACATAATCAGCTGCTTGTTCAGCAAGCGCAGAACGATCATCTTGATCTACCGCTTGATTCAGCTCATCAATAATTGCTGTTAGTTCTGGCTCGTCTGCACCGCTAAAGTTTAATGCTCCTGTTGGGTGGTACGTAGCATTCAAGTAATATCCAGCATCTCCGCGCGGTGCTGTTAAGTTACTATAGGTAGCTAAATCCCAATCGCGGTTAGAGGCCATATATTCTTCTGGAATTTCAATTTGTCTAATCTCAACTTCAATGCCAATTTGCTTTGCATCAGATTGGAACACTTGTGCAATCAGCGGCAAATCTGCTCTAGCAGGATATGAGAGTAAAGTTAGCTTAAGTGGTTCCCCATCCTTCTGCATAACCCCATCCTGCAGTGTATAGCCGGCTTCTTTTAGGTATTCTACTGCTACATCAGCACCATGCGGCTTTTCTTCATAATCTGGTGCAAATGGAAGGGACGGCAAGAATGGTCCAACAGCTGGCTCAGCGTGGCCAAGCAAGATTTCATCTACAATTCCCTGTCTGTCAATTAATGCATCAACAGCACGGCGGACATTAACATCTTTTAAACTCTCTCTTTGAACGTTCATTGTCATTTGATGCACTCGGAATGTTGCTGTGGATTCTACTTCAATGGATTCATCTTTTTGCAGGTTTTCTAAAGTCTCTACTTCCGGACGGTACACGATATCCACCTGACCTGATTCTAGAGCTAAAGAGCGTGCATTAGCATCTTCATTAAAAGAGAAAGTTACAGTATCTAATTTTGATGCTCCGTCCCAATAATCATCAAAACGTTCAAGCTCCAGTTTACTTCCCGGTGAAAACGAAGTAAGCTTAAACGGGCCTGTTCCAACAGGATTATTGACAATATCTTCTTCTGTAACATCTATAATAGAAACATTTGGATTAACCAGTTCAGAAATAAACTCCGGAAATGGCTCTGTTGTAATTTGCAGTGTCAGTTCATCTACGACTTCTATACCCTCTATCTTTAAGGCATTTTGAATCGCTACATTTTCTGCTAATGCTCGATCTAATGACTTCTTAACAGCTTCTGCATCCATTGCATTTCCATTTTGGAATTTGATGCCTTCACGAAGCTTGATTGTCCAATTTTCACCATCTTCACCTTCCCAGCTTTCAGCCAGCCAAGGTTCAATGCTTAAATTTTCTTCATCTAAGCGGATTAGCGTTTCGGTAATTCCCGCTCTAATAGGCACGTAACTTGAATCTACATGCGGATCAAGTGAATTGGTAGAGAAGTTATATAAGAAATGAATATTCTTCTCTCCATTTTCTTGTCCTTTCTCAGAAGAGGTACCCATACATGCGCTCAGCATAACTGCACATATAATTAATATCACTAAACTCATCCAATTTTTCTTTATGTAAAATCTATTCAAAACAATAACCTCCAAAACGAAATAATTACGATTCTAATAGTATCGTAATGGTTACGATTTATCAAGGAAAATTTTAATCTCTTTTCTATTCTATTTTCATTCATGTATAATAATTCACATTGCCATAATTAATAACTTCATATTTTTATCACATTTTTGTTTTACGCTTTTTCAGTACTTATTATTATTGAAGGAGAAAAATCCAATGAAAGAATTAACGAAGACAAGTTCTTCTAAAAAGCAAACAGATGCTTCATTATATAGATCAGTTTGGCGCTGGCATTTTTATGCCGGCATTATTATTGCACCATTTCTTCTTATCCTAGCGGTTACAGGATCTATTTACTTATTTGCTCCTCAGATTGAACAAGCTATGTATAAAGATTACTATGTTGTTGAAGCACAAGGAGACAAGCTTCCTGCCACAGAGCAGCTTGCAGCTGTATCAGCAGCATATCCAAATGGACTGATTACAGCCTACCGTCCTGGAGAAAACGAAACACGATCAAGTGAAGCAACCATTACAATGAACGATAAATCATACACGGCTTTTATTAATCCATATACAGGTGAACTGGTTGGTTCACTTAATAATGAAGATCGTATTATGGATAAAATTGAAGAAGTCCACGGAGAACTAATGGCAGGCACTATAGGGGATCGTGTTGTAGAGCTTGTTGCATGCTGGGCAGTTGTATTAATCGTTACCGGCTTTTTCTTATGGGCTCCACGGAAAAAGACAGGCCTTCTTGGCACGCTGTTCATTCGTTTTAATAAAGGGAAAAAAATCTTTAGACGAGATCTTCATGCTGTTCCAGCATTTTGGATCTCAGCTGGAATGTTATTTCTAATAATGACGGGTTTGCCTTGGTCCGGTTTCTGGGGCACTAACTTTCAAACCATTGTTACAAACACAGGTACAGGATATCCTCCTTCTGTTTGGGTAGGAAGCGGACCTGAATCGATCGTAAAAACAAAAGATATTGCAGATGTTCCATGGGCAGCGGAAAATTTAGAAGTCCCACAGTCGGATATCCAAGACTATGTTCCAGTTTCAATAGATGAAGTAGTATCCATTGCCAATAGAGAAGACCTTCATCCAAGCTACACCATTAGTATCCCTAATACAAAAGAAGGCGTGTATACCTTATCTGCTTTTCCCCCAAAAGCGAAAGACGAATTAACGATGCATATTGATCAGTATTCTGGTGCAGTATTAACAGATTATCGTTATGACAACTATGAATTTATGGGAAAAGTCATTGCCATTGGCATTACACTTCATAAAGGAACAGAATTTGGACTGATCAATCAGTTAATTAGTTTATTTATCTGCCTGGGGATTATATTAATCGTCCTAAGCGGTTTATATCTATGGTTAAAACGTAAGCCTAAAAAAGAAATGGGTGCACCAAAAGCACCTAAAATCTTCAATAAGAAACTTTTCCTTTTTACGCTCATAGGTTTAGGAATTATTTTCCCGCTAGTTGGCCTATCATTGATTATTGTATGGCTGCTTGACCTGCTTGTGATCCAAAGAATTCCTGCTATAAAGAGATTTTTTAATGCTTAAAGGGAGATTATATCTATGAAAAGATTATTTAGTGTTTTTATATTTTCAGCTTTTCTTCTAAGCGCCTGTTCACTTGATGAGAATGTTGCTGATCTATATAAGCAAGAATCTCCTCTCGAAGCAGATATTTTGATACCTGAGTATTTTTCAAAGGAAGAATCTGAGCTGATCCAAGTTCAACTCACTCAAAATGGAAAAATTGTAGAAAATCCTGATTTTGTTCACCTAGAAATCTGGAAGCAGGACGGCTCTTTGAATTATGGTATGGAAGAAGCTGAAAACTTGGGAGATGGCATCTTCGGCCTCAGCAAACCATTTGACCTGGACGGCCTCTACTATGTCAAAGTTCACGCCAGCAGCGCCGGTTCCATGATCGTTCCCACAAAGCAATTCATTGTCGGTGAACTTTCACAGAGCGACCTGGACGCCCTCCAAAAAGGCATCAAACAAGAGGGTGACACAGGCGGCCATCATCATTAAGCCAGGAAAGTCAGGAGAACGGTTCTCCTGGCTTTTTTGCTGCAGATGGCTGGGGGAAAAGTTTTTGATACCTTTTTAGGGGGAAATTCATTCATTATTGTCCCACATAGAGAAATCTCACTTACAAGTTAGACAGCAGCGTGGAAAAACAACCGTTCAGCTAGTTATTTCCCTGTCCTAATGATACAAAAAAGACGGATATTCGCCGTTGTGGAAATTTATCCGCCGTAATAACTCAAATATTCGCCGTTATTTTCATATATTCGCCGTCTTTTTCATATAATCGCCGTCAGAAAATTTTATCCGCCAAACGCCCTAATTGCCAGAGGACCAGCCTACTGCACCACTTTCAAAAAAAAGAGCGTGGACAACACCACGCTCTTAAAATACTTTCTTCTTATATATATACATCGATAAAAGCCACGAGCCTGCATATAAAACGAAAACAGCACCAGCCATCATAAAATAGATCAGATTTCCCTCCAAAGCAAGGAGCCATCCAATAAACGCTCTAATCTGATCAATCCAATTTCGAACAAATAGATTTATTACCACAATAAAGATGCCTGATCCGATAAGTGTGACCATTAATAATTGGCCGCTTTTAAATTGATAAGAGAGCGGGAAGATAAAGGAAATCACACTAAGGACAATACAAAACATCAGTAAAAAAACTTTCCAATCAACAATCACACCATTAATAACGTAATTGCCTATAAGAATGGTGAGAGCAACTCCCGTTGTAAAAATAAGCGTAACAATATATTTTGAACTGACAATTTCCTTCCTTGTATAGGGCAGGGAATTAAACAGTATATGAATAGGAGACTTCTCATCCTTTGAAAAAGAAGACAATGAGATCACAACGCTAAAGACAATTCCAACCCATAAAATTGAAGTATTCATCGTCAAGTAGATACACAAAACCGGCAACAGCAGGATTGAACTTTTCTGCAAGATTAGATCCTTACGAACCAAACTAAACATGCTGCTTCGCTCCTTTCTTTGTGTAATACATAATGTCTTCTAGTGTAGCCTTCTCCATAATCACCATATCCCCAAAGATCTCTTCTGCTCTTCTCTTATTTGATGTTAAAGCTTCGAAACCGTAATTCGATTTGCGAACTGCCAAAAATTCCTGCTCAATTTCTCTATCCAATAGCTCCAATCCGCCTTTAACAATCGCATACTCTTCTTCAATTTCAATCAGATTTTTTGTGAAAATATGCTCGCCATCATGAATAAACGTAATATAATCTGCAATCATATCTAAATCTGTTGTGATATGTGTGGAAAAGAAGATTGTTTTATCACCGTCTTGCATCAGCTGGTGAAGGATCTCCAGAAGTTCTCGTCTAAAAATAGGATCTAATCCGGATGTTGGCTCATCCATAATGATTAGTTCGGCATGATGTGATAAAGCCATCGTGAGGGAGGCTTTCATCATCATTCCTTTCGAAAACGTTTTAATTTTTTTCTTTAGCGGCAAATCAAATAGTTTTACATACTGGTTGAATAGATGATCATCCCATTTTTCATATGCATGTCTTACAATATCTTTCATTTGTTTCAGTGACAAATGATCATATAATATATTTTCATCATAAACAAATCCAATTCGCTGCTTAATCTCTTTCTCATGCTCTTTATAATTCAAGCCAAAAACAGAAACCGTCCCGCTATCTGGCTGCAGCAAATTCATAATCATTTTTATGGTTGTTGATTTTCCAACTCCATTTCCTCCTATAAATCCTGTGACAAACCCCTTTTTTACAGTTATAGAAAAGTTCTTAATGTTAAACCCTTTAAAGGATTTATGAACATTTTTAAGTTCTATAATGTTTTCCATTATTCTTCCTCCCTGTAAAGAATCGTCAGTAGTTCTTTTAATTCTGTAAGGCTGATGCCAATGTCTTTGCTATTTCGAATGGCAGTGAGCAGCTGCTCCTCAATCCCCTTCATTTTCGCTTCTTTCACCATCTCACTATTTTGCTCTGACACAAAAGAACCTTTTCCGACTATTGAATAAATGAACCCGGTCTTCTCCAGCTCCTCATATGCGCGCTTTGTTGTAATAAGACTTACATTTAACTCCTTTGCCAGCTGCCGCATAGATGGCAGCGACTGTCCTGCTTTCAATTCATCTGATGTGATACTCCTTTTCAGTTGTTCGTAAATTTGCTCATATATGGGCTGTTTTGAGCTATTTGAAATGATAATTTGCATGGCAACCTCTTTTATTGTATATATTGTTTATATACACATTATATACAATATATACAATAAATCAACCCTTCTATTTAAAAACTTGGTTGGCTCTTTTCTGAGTGCTTGTTTTTTTGGTAGATGTTTACTTGAATAAAAAACAGTGAAATAAGCGGAGATTTTACCCTTATTTCTAGAATTGAGCAATTTCGAGGCGAAATAAGCGGAGATTTTCCGGTTATGTGGAATAAAATCGCCGATTTGCATGGTTTTCGGAGAGTTAGACGGAATTTCTCCGTCTATTTAAGCTCATTTTAAGTGGTTTTATGATTTAAGCGGAATTCTTCCGTCTATTTTTTATGCATTTGTAATTTTTGCATTTTCAGAAAAAATCTGTGTACTATGCCTGTTCAATGAAACGATAAGTGTGAGACTCTGCTTATGCTCAGCACCCACCCAGCCGGAAAGCGAGTACATGACTATAGGATTTTTGTATATTTAAGTAATAAAACAAGGTTTGCAAAAACAAAAAAAGCACAGGATGTTGTACCTCATCCTGTGCCGATCCTTCTATTCTTCCTCTGCAAAACGAATTAAAACTCCGCCATCGTCAACTCACTATTCACACCAGCCGCTGCACGGACTCCTTCACTCGCTGCAATAATCAGCTGTGAAGGGCCTGAGAATGATGTATCACCTGCAGCAAACACGCCAGTTATATTCGTTTTTCCGAGGGCATCCACTATGATTCCGCCATTTTCATTTGACGCACAGCCTAACGAAGCTCCAAACTGATTCCCTTGGTATAATTCTGTCGTGACAAACCCGCCTGTCCTTAAGATTTCATGACCGTCTTCAAATATAACCTTTTCCAGCTTGCCTTCTGCACCGTGTAAACGGGCTATTTTTTCCTCCCTCACGAGAATTCCTTTACGCTCAAATACTAATTTATCTTCTTCAGAGATGATGGTGTTTCCATTCGTACAAATGATTAAATCTTTGCTCCACTGATAGATCATTTTTGCCATATGGACCGCATGGGCATTTTCAGAAATCAAGACAAGGGGCTGATCCCTTTGTTCCCAGCCATCGCAATACGGACAGCTGAATAAACTTTTCCCATAGAACTCCCTAACACCTTCAACATTGGGGAGTCTTTCTTTTAATCCTGTAGCAAAAATAAGTTTTTTACTTGTGATAATCTGTCCATCTGCAGTCTTTACACTGATAAGTCCATTCTCTTCCTTATATACTTCAATTATTGTTTCCTTCTCAATTTTTACGGAAGGATATTTAAAAATATCATTATGAGCTGCTTCTCTGAATTCCTTAGGTGTTACACCATCTCTTGTTATAAAGCCATGCGACTCGTGGGTCACCTTGTTTCTGGCATCGTTATTGTCAAACAGTACAGTTTGTCTTCTTGCTCTTCCTAAAACCAATGCTGCATTTAATCCCGCGGGACCACCGCCAATAATGATACACTCCAACATACTTACGCCACCTCATTCGTTAATTTTTTATGCAGATATCAAATGATGTTTTTGACTACTCTTCTTTCAAAGACATTAAAGATATTTATAGTCTATAATTAGAAGAAAAAAATTAGTTTGCCGCCGTGTGAATACTCGTGATCATATCGGCATTTACTTTTTCAGCCACACCTGCAATGGTATTAAGCGTTAAATGCTCTTCCATTTTTTGCTCAGCTTCATTCATAACATTCTCTATCATGCAATTTCGGCGATCATGGATATTATTTTCTAGTCCGCATTGAAAAAAGGATGCTTTGCCTTCAATTGCTTGGATCACATCTAAAAAAGTAATTTCCTTTGGATCCTTAATCAGCTTATATCCGCCGTTTACACCTGTTACAGACTCTACAAAACCAGCCTTGACCAGGTTTGCCAGTACCTTTGACAGATACGTAGGAGAAACCTTTTGGACTTCAGCCAATGACTTTACTCCAATTGTTTTCCCAGATGGTATAACAGCTAAAAAAACCATTGAATGTAATGCGTAATTAGTTGCTTTTGAAAATTTCAACAAACTCACCTTCTAATTATAGACTTACGGTATCTATAATATCCTATTTAAAATTGACCGTCAATCATACGAATTCAATCCTCAAAAACTATTCATCCAGCTTAATTACATAGGACGTAACATTCTTAAGCACATTTTTCCCCGCACTGATAAAATCAATGACATGGCAAAAAGAATAGGAATCTCCATTTGCTAATGTAAGTTGACCATGTGCTGCCGCCTGCTTACCATGTGTAATGACTGCTGATAATTCCAGCTGTGATATCACAATATTGCTTTGTAAATACGCTCCGACCTTTTCTTTGCCTTGAAGGTTTACTTTATTTACAATGTTCCAGCACACATTCTCATCACTATTCTCCAATATAAAGGATGAATCCTTACGAGCAGCTGCCACTAGAATCTCTTGGATTATTTTCTTTTTCGGTGAGTTCCCACAGTCTTTAGGCAAGGTAAAAAGAATTTCATCGTTCTGTCCAAGAGGCTTGCTCATGTCGTCAGTCCTTTTCCTTCAGAATTGCTAATCACTTTTCTTATTGTATAATTTTCTTCTCGTATTTCTCTTTTATGTGTCAGAAGAACAGATTGGAACGCTTTGAATAAAGCTTGAATCTCAGGATGCTGATTGATTAACTCGAGACTTTGTATGTATTCTTTCTCATCAGTATACTTCGTTATTTCTAACCACTTTGTGGGGTCATCTTTACTCTGTAAGTACTGTGTATGGAATAATAGATATCTGCCATATATTCTGCTGGCCTTTTCTTGAATATCTAAAAACTCTTCCAGTTTATCGTCTTGAACATAATATTCATACACCTTAACAAACATCTCTTCCCTCCTCCATTACAGAACTCTTTTTATATTTATAAGATCATTTCCAGAAAAAACAAGCATATATATGTCAGGCATGTCGAGGCTCTTCCAAAAGTCAAAACCATAATCCTTATGATAATAATTCATGATCAGCGCCATCAGATTTCCATGTGTGCCAACAGCCACTTTCTGGCCTGGATGCCGTTTAAGCAGCTCCTTTGTAACGGTCACACCTCTTTGCTGTGCAAACTTATTGGATTCCCCGCCTTCCCAGGAAAAATCCTCATCACTCCAAACCATCGCAATTGCTGCCTGAAAGTCTTCTAAAGGGCGGGCAGCTAAGGTTCTTTCCTTAAAGTTTTCTTCTATAAGTATTTCTTTGCCTATATATTCTGCAATTCCTTCCACTGTTTGCAAAGCCCGTCTATAGGGACTTGAGTAAACATAATCAATTCTTTCCCCTTTTAAAACTTCTGTCACCCGAGCCGCATCTGTATAACCACGCACAGACAGCGGCCTTCTTAGCTCATCAGGTGTATAGTCAGAATGAGCATGTCTGACTAAATATAATTGAGTCGTCGTTTCCATCTGCTTCCTCTCTTAAACTAGTTTATATCTCCTAAGTAAACAGGCTGTTGTTTGCCTGCAAAATAGTTCATGATGAACTGCCGCATGGTGTGCGGGTATAATCGATGCTCCAATAACTCTGATATATTCAGCCATTCTACACCAATCTGGCCATCGTCAGGATTGATTCCATTTCCTATTTCTTTACTGTCCTCTGAAATCCTGCATAAAAACATATATTCTGTCTGCTGAATCTCGTGATCAAAATGGGCATGTTCATGATTTTTCCCAATATACTCACGGATAAAAAGCAACTCTCCAATTTCTACACTTGCATTGATTTCTTCAATACATTCTCTTTTTAACGCCTGATGAAGGTTTTCTCCAAATTCCTGGCCGCCGCCTGGAAGTATATAATACCCTCCTGCCTCATCGCGTTTTTTAATTGCCAGTAAGCTGTTATCTTGGACGATTATCGCTTTTGCTGAGTTTCTAATGCCCATTTGATCATCTCCTATTATTAAATATTATATTCTGTCTATTTAAAACAAAAAGAGAGTGACATCATGCTAAATTACTTACTATTTCCTTTGCCAATTCATCCAGACCCTCATCTTTTTCACCTTCTGTTGGTTTTTCCGCTATATGTATTAAATCATCTTTAAATACCGCTCTAAGATCATCTGGCATTTCTTTAACCAAATACTCTAAACACCAATATTTCCATGGTTCATCATCTGTTGTTAAAACAATTTTAATCAGATGGATAATATCCTCTGGGTAGGTTAACAGCAGCTGCACAACCTCACGCGCAATCGGCCAATTGATGTCTTGCATCCATTCCATGAGCGCCGGCAGCAAGGGGAGCAACTCACTTTTATCCAAATTATTTAATTTAGTCACTCTTTCAATGTCGTGCTTGTGTCTTGGCAAGTAATCATCCAGCAACTGAACCATTTCATTTTCTGTATCTCTTTCTGATATAACCCGATAATTAGATGCAACATATTGAAATATATATCTATCTCCAAGTTCTTCAATCACCTGCATTGTTAATAAGGCTCCACTTTCGTTAAACACTTCCTCCAATTCCAAACCATTAGGAAGGAATTTTTCAGTTTCCCAATTAATCCACTCCCCGTATTTCAAGCTCCATGAAGACAACTCATCTTTTAAAGCATCCGAAATAGGCAATTCCTCAAGATCTAAATTACAGCCGCATCTGTTGCACCAAATCGGATCTGCACCAATATCGCCTTCAACCTTAATATCCTTAGTACTTCCTGTTTTACATAAGCAGTTCATTATTCCACCCACATTCGGTCATTGTAGTAATTTGTTAAAAGAAGTCAGAGATAGCTGTTCATTCACCCTTATCTCCTCCAGTTTGGAAAATCCATTTTTAGTATAAAATTGAATGGCTGGAGCATTATTTGAGGCAGTTGAGACGCAAATGGTATCTATATTATCCATATACGTTTCTATGAAACTTAAAAGTTCCCCAGCAATCCCTTTTTTAAAATATTGAGGATGCACGATTAGCCGATGTATATCTAGTACGTTTTTTTCCAGTTTCACCGATATGACACCACATAACTTTTTCCCGCAATAATAACCAAAGAATATTTCTCCACACCGCTGCAGTGATTCGACCGTATCTTTTAAAGGAGGAATATCTTGATAGCCTATAATATAAGCCTCAATGTTATAGGAAGGAATTTGAACATCTAAAACTGCCTTAGCATGTTCAGGATCTGTAATATCAATTTTCTGTATCAAATCATTTCCTCGTTCCTGTCATATATATTTTTACACTAAAATAGATCACACCTTTGTGTACCTTACCTAGCACATAGAGAATTACAAATTTATATTTATTTACTTTATTTTATTGCTTCATCTTCTGGTTATTTCCATTTTATCATGCCAGTTTGTCATTTCAGGAAATATTTTCAAGGAAAATATATAAAAAAACAGCCCTGCTAGTTTAATAACAAGGCTGTTAGTAATTCTATTACATTTGATGTTCAACTTTTACACGTTTAATAAACAGGGAAATGATGAATCCGATGATCGCCATAATGATAGCAAAGATGAACGCATCCTGAACTCCTGCAGTAAAGGCAAGAAGCTGATTGACAGGGTTAGCTGGATCTTCAACAGATGTCATAAATGACTCTTGACCTGAAGACATAATAGAGATGGCAATGGCCGTTCCAATCGCACCAGCCACCTGCTGCAATGTATTCATAATGGCTGTTCCATCAGGATAAAGCTCACGCGGCAGCTGATTTAAGCCGTTTGTTTGAGCAGGCATCATAATCATAGAGATTCCCACCATTGTAACGATGTGAAGACCAATAATAAATCCAGAGCTTGTTTCCATTGTAATCGTTGAGAATCCAAACATAGCTCCTGCTAAAATGACAATCCCAATTTTCACTAGCCATTTTGGACCGAACTTATCAAATAAACCCCCCATAACTGGAGACAGGATTCCATTAATGATTCCTCCTGGAAGAAGAAGCAATCCTGCTGCAAACGTCGTTAAGGCAAGGGATGTCTGTAAGTATAATGGTAAAAGGATCATGGTTGATAACATGACCATCATACAAACAAGAATTAACAGCAATCCAATTGTAAACATTGGGTATTTAAACGCTCGTAAATCAAGCATCGGCTTTTCCATCTTCGTTTGTCGGATTGAAAATAGAACTAAGGAAATTACCCCAACAATAATGGCAATGATAACCGTTGGACTTCCCCAGCCGCCGCCTTCACCCGCACTGCTGAATCCAAATACAATTCCGCCAAAACCAAGAGTCGATAGAATAATAGAAAGAAAATCAATTTTTGGTTTTGTTGGAACTGCTACATTTTGCATAAAGAATAAGCCAAAAATAAGAGCACCAATTAATAAAGGCAGTGAGAACCAAAAAATCCAATGCCATGTTAAATTATTGATAATAATACCTGAAATCGTTGGTCCTACGGCTGGAGCAAACATAATAACCAGACCAATAACACCCATAATACGACCACGTCTATGCGGCGGTATTATTAGTAGCATTGTATTAAACATAAGCGGCAGTAATAAAGCTGTCCCGATTGCCTGAACGACACGTGCGATCATTAAAACAGCAAAAGTTGGAGCAATGGCTGCGATCAGCGTTCCAATAATCGAAGCAATAAGTGATGTGATAAATAACTGCCTTGTTGTAAACCACTGCATAATAAGTCCTGAAACTGGCACTAAAATTCCTAATGTCAGCAAGTATCCAGTTGTTAACCATTGAGCCGTGGTTTCGTGAATACCAAAGTCTCCAATTAAATTTGTTAACGCCATATTTAACGCTGTTTCACTAAACAAGCCAATAAAACCTGCTACAACAAATGAGATGATGATCGGCACAACGCGCAAATCACCAATATTGATTTCCCCCGTTTTCACCTGCTGTGTATTACCCATTTCCATTCTGTTTCCCCCTATATGTCATTCTTGATTCATTTTTAACAGCAACGACAGCTGCCTTGCGATCCTCCGGATAGGATTCCCATTTTGATACGTGATCGACAAAATGCATGCCCCTTCTATCATTGCAGCTATGGTAATTCCTAACTCTTCCGCGTTTTCTCTTCTAAACCCATACTGCATGAGGATCCCAGCATATAGAGTCTGAAAATCTTTGAAAACCATTTCACATGAATAACGAAGCCTCTCATGTGTAAACGCTGTTTCCGATGCGATTAATCCGATTGATAACCCATCGATACAATCTCTTACATCAAAAATCGCAGCTACATTATCAAGATAATATTCGAATGCCTCTGCTGCTGTATTTTTCCCAGATAAGTCTTTCTCAGCTCCCTCCAGTACTAGCTTTCTCATCACTGAAATGGCTTCAATGGCAATTTCTTCTTTGCCGTTTGGAAAGTGATAATAAATGGAGCCTTTTGGAGCACCACTTTCCTCAATGATCTGATTAAGCCCTGTTCCGTTATAGCCTTGACGCTGAAATAAACGAGTAGCAGTTTGCAAGATGATATCCTTTGTATTCTGTTTACCCTTCATCCTATTCACCCCAAAAATATAGCAACCGGTCTAGAGTATGTTAACCAATTATTTTTATAGAGTCAATTGGAGTGCTCGCTTATTTATAAAATCTTTACAATGGTCATTTTCTTTTGAATGCAATATTAAATGAGTGTAAGCAGCAGGTTGAAATGTTTAATCGTTTGTGGAAATACGGAGGGCTACAACTGGTAAAACAGGAGAGGGCAGAACCATCTAAAAACATTTTGGCTCTAACCCTCTATCATACGATCTAATGTTTCTTGTATTTCTTTCTCATAAGGAATGTCCTTTGAGCTTAAATTTTGTTCATGCACGTAAAAGATCAATATATTTTGCTTTCCATAAGTAAGGAATGAGACTAAATTAAAGGCAGCGGTCTGATCATCAAAATCGTTCAGTCCTTTTTTCAATGCTTCTTCTGATTTAAACTCAAAAATATATAGCTCTTTAGCATTTAACTTATAGACAGCTGGTTTCACATGATTTAACTTTGAGCCGAAAACACTCCCTTTTGTACTGTCTGCTTCTTCTAAATTAATTCCATCTTCTATTAAGGCAGCAACGATTTCTTCTTCAGTCAAAAGCGAGCTATCATTGGTGTTTTGCGCCTGACAAGAGATCAAGAGCATGACCAAGCATATTATGATTAATTTTTTCATAGATCACCTTTATTAGAATGATTGTGCATCTGTCCTTATATCCCGCTTTAATAGAGAGTATATGTATAAGTCATCAAATTTCCCGTTTGTATATTCATAGTTTCTCAATAGCCCCTCTTTTATAAAGCCTATTTTTTCTACCACTTTTTGCGAAGGCTGATTTGCTGGTTCAATTAGTGCTTCAATCCGATTGATGTTCATTTGGTCAAACCCGTAACTGACGACTGCTTTGATTGCTTCTGCTGCAATTCCCTTGCCCCAATAAGCTTTACTTAATTCAAAACCAATTTCTGTTCGAAAATGCTTTGCAACTCCGTTATGAAAACCGCAGCTTCCAATAATAATATCTTCTTCCTTTAGAGTAATGCCCCACCTCATACCGGTCTGTTGATCTTGTATGGATTGATACCAAGCGATCTCATCTAACGCATCGTCTACTGATGTAAAGGGTAATAATCCGTAATATTTCATTACATCCTCATCAGAAAGATAAACTAAAATACTATTCGCATCCTCTGCTGTTATTTTCCTTAATCTTAATCTGGGTGTTTCTATTATTGGGAAATGCTCCGCACTGATTTTCACTGCAAAATCTCCTTTTTCAATGTATGATTTTCCTTTATAGTTTAACACCATAAACTTAGCATTAGTTTATTAATTTAAGACAATTTTCAATAGTGAAAATATAAATATTCACTTATAATAATAAATAGATTATCACCAAGTTTTTGCGGCAAAATTAGAATATTTTGAAGGAGCTAAAACATGCAAATCTCTAACAAAGTTACGGTGGAAACAACTGTTCACGCACCAATTGAAAAAGTTTGGACGTATTGGACAGAACCAGACCATATTAAAAACTGGAATAGTGCCTCTGAGGATTGGCACACTCCATTTGCTGAAAACGACCTTCGAGCTGGAGGGAGCTTTGTTTCCAGAATGGAAGCAAAGGATGGCAGCGCTGGCTTCGACATGGGCGGAGTGTATGATGAAGTGGTGTTACATGAACGAATCTCCTATACAATGGCTGATGGCAGAACGGTTCAAATACAATTTAAAGAAAACGGAAACGAAACCGAGATCGTTGAGACCTTTGATGCCGAGAGCACTCATCCAGTTGAATTTCAACAGCAAGGCTGGCAGGCCATTTTAGATAACTTTAAAAACTATGCAGAAGGCAGCAACTAATTCTCTACAGGAAAAGACTCAATCACCAGATTGAGTCTTTTATTTTGGATCCAAGATTAAAGCATACTAGCCAATCAATTGTTCGTAGAGTTCCTCCCACTGCTGCTCAAGCTTTTCCTTCTCTGCAAACAATTGCTGCAGAAGCTCTAAATCCTGAACTTCTGCCAGCCTTTCTTCTAGCCCAGAAATTTTCTTCTCTACTTCTTCTAACACCTCTTCCAGATCTCTAGGCTGTAAATCCTTCTGTTTAGGTGATCTTAGTCTGGCTGGAGCAGCTTTCTTCTTCTCTTCTGCTCCTGGCTGAAGACGGCTTGTTCTTTCAAACATTTTCTGTTTAGCCCATTGATAATTCCCGTCAAATCCATGAACTTTCTTCGATTCAATCCAATAGATCCTATCGAACAGCTTATTCAAAAAGTAACGGTCATGCGAAACGGCTAGGATCGTCCCCTTATAACTTTCTAAAGATTCTTCTAACACTTCACGAGAGTCAATATCAAGATGGTTTGTTGGCTCATCCAAAACCAGAACATTCGTATCCTGGTACATCAGCTGAGCTAAGCGAAGTCTCATTCGCTCTCCCCCGCTCAACTGGGAAACCTTGCGGAAAACCATATGACCATAAAATAAAAATCCTGCTAATATCTGTCTCGCCTCACCTTCTGTCACTCTTACCTCGTTGCGGAATACATCCATAACGGTTTCATCTGCAATATCAGAAAAAATATGCTGTGATAGATAACCAAATTTCACGTTGCTACCGATCTTCACTTCTCCTGCATCTGCTTCCATTTGACCAAGTATCATCTTGATCAAAGTAGATTTCCCCGTTCCATTTTCTCCAATAATAGCCGTTCGATCCTGGTATGAAATATGCAAATTGACATGACTAAAAAGCAACTGTTCTCCAAATGTTTTCGATACCTCTTTAAGACTGATTACATCCTTTCCGCTGCGACCAGAAGAGTCCATATCAAGGTTCATTTTCTTGCGATTTAACACTGGTCGGTTCAATTTTTCCATTCTTTCCAAGGCTCTTTCCATATTCCTCGCCCGCTTATGCAGCCCTTCATTTGGGGGATTTGCACGGTTTGCCCACTCTCTGAGCCGCTTAATCGCTTCTTTCATCTTCTTTATTTTCTTTTGCTGTTCTTCATAAGCGTGAAACTCCTGCAGCAGCTGTTCTTCCTTCTTCACTATATAATCAGAAAAGTTTGTTGGATAAGATTGAATCTCTCCATCCTCTAAATCTAAAATTTTATTAACGACTTCATCTAGAAAATATCGGTCATGGGAGACCACCACAATTGTCCCGCTATAGTCTTTGAGAAAATGCCCAAGCCATTCGACTGCCATTAAATCCAAGTGATTAGTCGGTTCATCTAAAATTAAAAAGTCCGGCTTTTTAAGCAGCATCAAGGCTAAACCAATCTTTGTTTTTTCTCCTCCGCTCAAGGAAGCAAATAACTTTTCCAGCAGATTCGAAATCTGAAGGCCGTTGACGATTTTATCGATATTTGCCTCCACTTCATACCCTCCTGCTAACATGAATTCATCCTGCAGCTGGCCGTAATCTTGGATCAGCTTTTCTAACCTTTCACTGTTAGCTGGTGTACTCATTTCCACTTCGAGTTCCTTCAATCGATCTTCTAACTGAAAAAGACTTGAGAAGGCCGTCTTTAATACTTCCTTCGTTGTTAATTCCTTTGGAAATTCAGGGATTTGTGCCAAGTATCCAATTTGGGAACCTTTTCTCCAATGGATTTGCCCATGATCGGGGGCCTCTTCACCAGATAATAATTTTAATAATGTCGTCTTTCCGCTTCCATTTCTGCCAACTAAGCCGACCCGTTCCTGATCTTGAATTTCAAAAGATATATGTTCAAAAATGACGCTTCCGCCATACATTTTGCTAACTCCATTTACACTGCATGCAATCATCCTATTTCCTCCTTAAATAACAAAAATCCATGGGTACAGAAAACACCCATGGATCTCAGACAAATATTTTATACAGAAAAAAGAGGAGCATGAAACGCCCCTCTTTTGCCAGTTATATATAGTGGGTTAGAGATGTTTTCACTGTTTTAGCTTGCTATTAAGTTGTTAAAAATGGACAGACGTGTCCCGTTAACAACTTCAACAGCAAATTTTGCACGGTTAAAATACAAAAACTCATTCCAAAAACCGCACACTAAAACAGCTTGATTCAACATCATTCCCCACCTCCGTTCAAAATAGAATTATTACTATTATAATAAATCCTCTACCATTTTTCAAACTTTTCTCTAAATTAACAATCGACAAAATGCGGGACATTTCGGGGAATTTTGAGGCATCACAGTGACCGGTCAGACCGGGCTGACCATCGCTCCCTGCTCAACACCATATTCAAGGAATCAATCCATTTTCCTTCAAATTCCAGATCATTTCGATCAATACTCTCCAGTACAAATCCAGCCTTTTCGTACACTTTCTTTGCTCTCGGATTAAAATCAAATACACTCAAGGTAATTTGATTTAAATTAGTATTCTGGAATACATAATCAATCAATAACTGAGTGGCTTCAGATCCCATTCCACGGTTTCTCCCTCTTGGACCGATCAGAATCCTAAAATTCATACTATGATTCTTATCATTATATAAATTGATAACTGCTTCCCCTACTGTAATATTTAGAGTCCTATCCACAATGGCAAGATCAAGCCGGTCCTTCTGTTCATTCCTAGTGTTATACCACTCTATGACTGCATCTCTGTCGTAATCCGCACTGCTCCCTGTCAGCTTTAAAACTTCAGGATCCTTTAGACACTCTTCAATAGATGGAAAGTCATCCAGATTAAATGGCCTTAAGATGACTGCCTCACCTATAATAGTTGGTTTTATGCTCAAATCCACCACATGAATCACTCCTGTATTTAAAAGATTATTGCTAATCCTCCCAAATCGAATTTAGATGATACACAAATAACTCATATATTCTTTCTTGGTTCATTCGTTCTTTTTCCATTAAAGCATGTATTGCGATTCCATCAACTAATGCATACAACCGTTCAATTTCCAGATCGATATTTAAGTCTTTACGCAGCAGTTTTAACTGATCCATTGATCGAATAAGCTTGGCCATTCCCTGATAGATCCCATCATGTGGAAGATCCATATTCACTTGCTTATGTCTTGCGTAGCTTATAAATGTGAACCACACTTCCATTTCAGCCAGTGTTTCGGAATTTGTTGGGACAAGTTGCATTAGGATTTGCAACATCATCTCTTTTGGAGGTAATTCTTTTAAGGCTATTTTTTCTATTCGCTCTGTCGCACGTTCCATAACAAGCTTCATCGCAAATTCAAGCAGTTCATCTTGAGTGGAGAAATAGTGACGTAATGCTCCTAATGAGAGCCCTGCTTCTTTTGCTATATTCCGGACTGTTGCTCCTTCCATTCCCTGTTCAAGAATAACCCTCCATGACGCTTCAGCAATTTGGTTTTTTCTTAGATTATGATCAACTATTTTTGGCATAGTTTTATTTTATCATAAATTGTTTTTATAATACGATTGTATTATTTAAAACCAGATGTTATAATCTTTTTAAATAATACAACTGTATTAAAAAGGAGCTGGATCGTTTGAATATAGTTGGCTGGATGATTATCTTTTGTGAAGTGATGTTTTGGGTCGTCATCTTATTAGGGTTAGTGACCCGATATATTTTCAAAAGAAAAAGTCTTGGGTTGTTTTTATTAGCATTAACTCCTGTCATTGATGTCATCTTGTTACTTACAGCTGGTTTTGATTTGTATCAGGGTGAATCCGCTACATTAGCACATGCCCTTGCTGCCGTATATATAGGAGTTTCTCTGTCGTTTGGAAAAAGCATGATTGCATGGGCAGATCAGCGCTTTCAATATTACGTAACAAAGCAAGGAGAAAAGCCAAGAAAACGCTATGGAATGGATTATGCAAAGCATTACTTTACAAGCTGGCTTAGACATCTGTTAGCCTATATTATTGGCGTGGGTATATTAGTGGGATTGATCTTTTGGATTGGTGACCCAGCAAGAACAGAAGCTTTACTGGGAGTAACCAGAATTTGGTCAATCGCTTTGGCAATTGATCTGGTCATCTCAATTACCTTTTTTATTTGGCCGCCAAAACCAAAGGGGATTTCTTCATCAACTTAACAACATTGGGACAATTGTCCAATCAATTGTATTCCCCTTTAGCCTAATAAGGGTTATTTTCGACCACATAAGGACATGGCTAAAGCGTCAATGAATGTTCTGTCCATAATTGAGTTAACTAGCGCTTTAAATTAAACGGAATTTTTCCGACTATTTGCAGGATATAGCTCTTTTCGAAGGATTTAAGGGGAGGTTTTCCGGTTATTTAAAGGAAAACCTTACATTTTCATATTATTTAGGGCAATAGGCGGAATTTCTCCGTCTATTTAAGCTCTTTTCAATGATATTTATTTTATAGTCGGAATTTCTCCGTTTATTTATTAGATTGGGTATTTAGTTGATTTAATCTCTTTACCGCCCTAAATTCCATCTACAGTACTTTTCCTTTTTTCTTAGCATCTGTATCTAATCCTGACCCTATTGCAACACCGATTCCCATCCCGATCGGAAGCCCTAGCGGCATGTTATCGAATAAAAGCAAACCAAATACCATTCCTAAACTTAAACCAAGGGATAAATAAACACTCATATAGTATCCGCTTGTCACCAGTTTATGCTTGTTTATTAAATGAGAAGTAATGTTTGCTGTTATTTTTCTATGAAGCTTAATATCCTGTTGGGTAAGCTCCTCCGTTTTTGTCTGATTTAATAATTTTATAAAATGACTTTCTAAATCATTTACATACTGGTGGCATTCTTCACAGTTTGCTGAGAATTCTTCCAATCGCTTGATTATTCGCATACACTTATCTAATTCCAACTTTGCGGCGTTTTTTTCACCAACTCTATTTTTAAGTTCCTCTATATCAGACTGGATTTTATTCACTAGCTTCTCCATCAGTCAGCCTCCTTAGAATTTCTAAGATATTACTACGGTTACCCACCTTCATTCTAAATGCCTCATTTTAGAAAACGTCTTACTCATTATCTACGAACTACATGAATAATTGGTCTCACTTTTTTTAAAATAAGAAGCAAACAGCGATCGCCTTATTTAAATGGTTTAGGCATTTTTCACATTATAGGCGAAGAGAAATTAATTACCTTTTATAATGCAATATTCGAAGAATGATGGACGAGTAAGCCTTATCCTCGTCATCAGGAGGCTGGGACAAAACGAAATAAATCTTTCTAAAACACGAACCTTCAATATCTTGGTTTGGGTATTTAAACAAGTCCGTTCCACCTGCGCTGCGGACCCTCGCTTTCCGTGGGGAGGAAGCTGAGCCTCCTCGGAGCAAGCTCCTGCGGGGTCTCACCTTTTCCTCTATTGCCCACAGGAGTCGAGAGTCCTCCGTTCCATTTCACTCA
The DNA here is from genome assembly GCF_900166665.1 of Cytobacillus gottheilii. Lineage (GTDB taxonomy): Bacteria > Bacillota > Bacilli > Bacillales > Cytobacillaceae > Cytobacillus > Cytobacillus gottheilii_A. The sequence goes on from NZ_LT800494.1 coordinate 4,495,330, forward strand.
TGCTAATAAAACACATTTTATAATCGTAAAAAAACCGAATGAATAGAAAGATGACTTCCTAACCATTCGGTTCTATGAGAGTGTTAAATACTTATGTCCCAGCCTCTTAAACTTTTCTGGAATCTGATTTGAAAAACGCTTAGATTTTCGACACATTTCGGGGCGTTCCTGTGACGCTCATTCCACCACAATATACGTCGCTTTAACAGGTCCATGAACACCAACAATAAGATTCATTTCAATATCAGCACTATTACTTGGTCCTGTGATAAAGCTAACATAAGATGGTACATTCTCGCCTGCCGTCTGCATACTGTGTACAAGTGCAGCAGCCTGTGTCATTCTTGCCACAAGTGTACTTTTCGGTATAATCGCTATAAAGGTTTTTGGCAGCAGACTAATGGAGCGCCCATGATCTTTATTATGAAATAAGGTGACAGTGCCAGATTCGGCGAGCGTTACGTCACTAAAAACGAGCCCAACATCTGCCGCTTCTGCTATTTGCTGATTTCTCTTTCCTTCTGCTGGATCCCAAATGTGAATATCCATATCTTTATCCGCGGCTTTAAGATAATCTGTAACCCCATATTCTTCAAATCGTATGTCATTTGGCATAATAATGGACTTTCCATCAAATCCGCTAATCGTTTCTCTAACAGTGTCGAGTAAGCCTTTACGATCTGTCCGCTTGAATTCTGTATGAATCACTCTGCAGTGTTCAGCTAGTATTTCTACTAACTGATCTTGCGATTTATCTTTAAACACCTCATATTGAGGCGTTACACTCCACTCTGGACGTTCAACGCCTTCCGTGCGGCGCTCCCTACCAAGACGATCTGCGAGCTTATCTAAAAACGTGTCGCGATTTTTGATTGTCATGATGTCTCACCATCTTTCTGCCTTTGCTTAAACCAAGCTCGGAACGATTGGCCTTGCGGAACATCAAAGTTACGCACGTCTGTCCAGTCTTTTAACGGTCCTGGACCATTTTCGATTGTCCCTTCTTTTGTCCAAGGACTAAGAGCAGGCTTTGCCAGATTTGCACTAAGATTATAAAGGGATGGATGAGCAGACCACTGTTCAAACCCTTTCATCATAAGCTTCTCTGCCATTGGTGCTTTCTTTTCTTTTTCAACAATAATTTGGCGGTGTCTTATTAAATGCTCATGGAGCGGAATTTTAACCGGACAAGCTTCTGTACATGCTGCACATAAAGTGGATGCATATGGAAGCTCTTTATGATCATCATAGCCTTCTAAAAGAGGCGTGATGACTGCGCCGATTGGTCCTGGATAAATAGAATTATATGCATGACCGCCAATATGGCGATACACCGGACAAGCATTGATACAGGCTGCGCAGCGAATACAATGCAGAGCAGATTGAAACTCTGTTCCTAATATTTTGGACCGGCCGTTATCTACTATAACCAAATGGAACTCTTCTGGACCATCAACTTCATCATCCAGCTTTGCTCCAGTTATGGCCGTAATATAACTTGTCAGCTTTTGGCCAACTGCGGCTCGCGTTAATAAACCAACCAGGACTTCCATTTCTTCCCACGTTGGAACAATCCGCTCCATTCCCATAACAGTAATGACAGTATCCGGCAGGCTCGTAACCATTTCTGCATTTCCTTCATTCGTGACTAATGTAACAGAACCAGACTCAGCGATAGCAAAGTTACAGCCCGTAACTCCAACATCGGCTGCCAGAAAGTCTTGACGAAGCTGTTCTCTTGCAAAAGCAGCCAGTTCCTCTGGTGTATCTGAACCTGAATATCCTTTTTCTCTCATAAATGTTTCACGAATTTGCTGCTTATTTTTGTGCAATGCAGGCGTTACAATATGTGAGGGCGGATCTTCATCTAATTGTAAAATCCATTCCCCTAAATCCGATTCAACAACCTCTGCTCCAACTTCTTCAAGAGCCTTATTTAAGCCAATTTCTTCTGTTACCATTGATTTTGCTTTAACAACCTTCTTGGCTTCCTTTTTTTGAATAATCTGCTTCACATAGTCATTTGCTTCCTCTGCCGTCTCTGCAAAGAAGACATTGCCGCCACGTTTCGCTACCTGCTCACTTAATTGCTGCAAGTAGTAATCGAGATTTTCTAACGTATGAGAACGAATTTCCGACCCAAGCTGACGCCAGTCCTCCCAGTTTCCTAATGCTTCTGCCTGTGTCAGTCTTCCATTACGAAACCTTCCTTGCGCGGAGGATACGGCTTTCCTCATGAAGTCATCCTTAATTCCTTTTTGAATACGCTCTTTATATGGAATTTCACCAATTTTAACGCTCATGTCTGCCCCTCCGTACTTAGTGAGTATTTAAAATTTCTGTAATATGAACAACCTTAACGTTTTTTCCCTCACGTTTCATGCGGCCGCCGATATTCATTAAACAACCCATATCAGCACCAACCAGGTATTCTGCTTCTGTTTCTGAAACATGTCGTGACTTCTCGCTCACCATCTCCTGGGAAATAGCAGCATTTTTCACGGCAAAAGTTCCTCCAAAGCCGCAGCAGTCTTCCTCGTAAGGCAAATTGACTAACTCGACTCCTTCTACATTGTTTAATAATATTTTCGGCTGTTCTTTTACGCCAAGCAGCCTTTTCATATGACAAGAAGAATGGAATGTTACTTTTCCTTTAAACGTTGACCCAACATCTGTCACTTTTAGCACATCTACTAGAAACTCAGTAATTTCATAGCATTTAGAAGCAAATGTCTTGGCTTCCTGCTCCCATTCCGGATCCCCGACAAAAACGTGGGGATACTCTTTAAGCATACTAATACATGAACCGGATGGACCTACGATATATTCGGACTGGCGGAAAGCTTTCATCATTTGTTTCATAGACTTTTTTGCCTCCTGCAAATAGCCGCTATTGTAAGCAGGCTGACCGCAGCAGGTTTGCCCCATAGGATAATCAACTGTGCATCCGAACCGCTCTAAAAGTTCAAGTGTATGTTTGGACACATCCGCATAAAGAATATCGCTAAGACATGTACTAAATAAGGAAACTTTCATTCTTACTCACCTCTAAAAATTTGTTAAAACACACGACCAACTATTCAATATACTGAAAAAGGCGCTTTTGAACTGTCTGCAAATGCTCAAGCATCGCCTGTCTTGCCTCGTTTGGCTGTCTATTTTTTATAGCTTCATAGATTTTTCGATGTTCTGTTTTAAGATCTTCTATGGTATTACCTGAATATAAAAATACTTTTCTCGCTTCCTGAATCGTTTCAGATATAACGGAGGAAACACTGCTCATCAGGTTAATTAATAATTTGTTATGTGTTGCGTTTGCAATAGCTAGATGAAAATCAATATCTCCGCTAGATGCCAATTCTTCGTTGCCATTTGCATTTTCCATAACAATGATTGCTTTCTCAAGCGCAAGGAGGTCTTCTTCTGTATGAACAAGAGCTGCCTGAGCAGCTGTGCCTACCTCTAAAATTTCGCGCACCTGGTATAGCTCTTTTATATCTTCTATTTTCATTAAAAATGCGATATTAACCGGAAGCTGGAACTTAGTTGGATCAAAACTGTTAACAAACGTTCCCTCTCCATGCCTTACCTCTACTAACCCCATCGTTCGCAGACCGCTAAGCGCCTCACGTATTGTTGACTGTCCCACTTCAAAGCTTTTAGCCAACTTTTCAACAGAGTCTAATTTATCTCCAGGTTTTAAATCACCTTTTTTTATGAATTCAATTAAAGTTTCAGCTACTTCTTCATAGATCTTTTTTCCGCGTACACGTTTATAATTCACTTTCTTCAACCCCCATCTATCTCTCTATTATATAAGTTTACTGACAGGAGAAACCAATGGGAAATCATGCTTTTCGAGTTTAAAAGATATAGAGGAAAAGAAATCCTGAAATACCAGCTAAGACTCCGTATAGAATCGCAGGTATAAGCGTTTTGCGGATAATTTCTCCTTCTTTTCCGGATAAGCCAACAACTGCACTCGCAGCCACGACATTATGCACGCAGATCATATTTCCTGCTGCCGCGCCGATCAGCTGTACAGCCAACACAATATTAATGTCCAGTCCAATCGCCTCAGCCACATTGTACTGAATCGGAGAGAACGTTAATGTTGAAACGGTCGCGCTTCCAGTGATAAAAGATCCTAATTCTCCCAGGAATGGTGCAACAAAAATCCAAACCGAACCTAGCGAATTAGCAAATGATTCTGCGATATATTGTGGCATGCTATTTAAATCATTTATGTTGATACCTGAATTAACAAACACTTGCACCATTGCTAACGTAGCAATTAAAGAAACGCTTGTGATTTTCATTGTACTTAATGATTTCTTCGATGCTTGAGTAAATGTGCTGTATGACTTGCGCTGGATTAAGAAAGCGAAAATAGCTGCCAGTGTTAAAACGGTTCCGGGAGAATACAAGAATTCCCAAGCTGATGTTACCCCTTCGACACCTAAAATATTGGTCCATGTGAAATCGACAGCAGTTTGTGTAAATTCTTTAAGCCAAGGTACAATCCTTGTCAGCAATAACAAGGCAACAACTGCTACATATGGTGACCAAGCTGTAAAGATACTCATTGAAGATCTTTCATCGCTAACTGTAAAGTCTTCACGCATTGCTTTCTTCCATTCCGTTTTTGGAAGCAGGATGCCTTTGGAAGCTGTTAATGTCGCTACAACTAAAGTAATTAGTGCTGCCAGAATAGATACAAATTCATGACCAAATAGGCTTGCTACTCCCAATGCGCTGACTGTGTAAATAACACCAATCAACATCGTCCATGGAAGCATTGGCAGGGCAGCTTTCATGCCGTCTCCGCTGAAGGCAGTTAACAGCACGATTAGAATAAATGGAATAAAAGTACCTGCAAGCAGGTCAACACTCGTAACCGTTACGGCTATGTCGTGAAAAAAACTGGTATCCGCATTCGGAATATTACTTAATCCTACCGCTACAGGCGTTCCTACCGCTCCAAACATAACGGACGTACTATCTGCAATTAACGCGATCGTTGCGGCTACTAATGGCCGAAAACCTAAGGCTAATAATAACGGTCCTGTTACCATTGCCGGTGTGCCAAATCCAGCTGCACCTTCAATAAGAGCACCGAATAAGAAAGCGACAACAATAACCTGTACACGCATATCCCCTGAAATACTTTGAAAACCTTGGTTAATGCGATCGACTGCCCCTGTATTTTGAAGCGTATTTAACAAAACCAAGGCTCCAAATAAAATCCATAAGATCGTTAATGTTTTATGCGTCCCTTGAAAAACAGATGATAAAACAACCTGCCCTTCCATCCCCCAAGTGGTAAGCGCTAACAAAATTACGATAACTGAACTAATTGCCATGCCCTTTGCTGCAGACATTCTCAGGACAACAAGAAACAAAAACGGAGCAATAATTGCACTTAGTGCAATGAGCAATAACATATAAACCCTTCCCCCCTTGCTTTTCCATAAAAAATACAAGCGTTTACATATAACAGGTCATCTGATGACCTCATAAATATAGTTACATATATTTCATAATTTTACAATGAAAAAGTTAATATTTTGTGAACAAATGTGATTTTTTAAATAGTTTGGTAAAACATGAGCCTTTTAGAAAAAAATAATACTTTACTAGGCTATACCTCTTTCAATATATGAATAACCTTACTCTGCTTAACGAAAAAAGACGATGGAACAAAACAAAAATTCTATGTCTAATACACAAATATTCATTGCCATGGTTGAAGTATTTAAACCAGCCCGTTCCATTGCGCTGCGGACCCTGTTTTTTCTTGGGGGCACAAGCTGAGCCTCATCGTCGCTTCCGCTCCTGCGGGGGACTCACCCTTTCCTCTACCGCCCACAGGAGTCCATTTCACTCATGTTTCGAAAGAAAAATTAAAAAAAGCAAATAAAAAACCGGATGATTAGAAATAGTCACTTTCTAATCATTCGGCTCTAAGGTTGTGTCAAATACATATGTTCCAGCTCTATAGTAATCAAAGGCTGCAAAGATACTATCTAGATCCTTTTTCCTTCTCAAGCTCTTTAATGAGATTTTCACCCTCGATATCAAGGTTTGGCAGAACTCGATCGAGCCATTTTGGCAGCCACCATACTTTGTCACCGAACATTGACATCACTGCAGGTACAAAAATCATTCTAATTAAGAAGGCATCAATTAAAATGCCCAGTGCCAGAGCGAATCCGATTTGTTTAATCATGATGTCGTCTGTAAAAATAAATCCTGAGAAGACGGAAACCATAATTAAGGCAGCAGCAACAACTACTCTGCTTGCAATTGTATAGCCATTTATGACACCTTTATCACCTTTATGTCCATGTACATATGCTTCCCGCATAGATGAAACAAGGAAAACTTGATAATCCATTGCCAATCCATACAAGATACCTGTAACCATAATAGGAATAAAGCTTAATAATGGACCACCCGTGTCTACATCAAAGATAGAGCCTAACCAGCCCCATTGGAATACTGCTGTAGTAACACCAAATGTTGCCATAATACTTAACAGGAAACCTACCGTTGCTTTAATAGGTACAATGATAGACCTAAACACAACCAAAAGAATAGCGAGTGATAGGACGACAATAATCCCAATATAAATCGGAAACACTTCAGATAAATTCTCTGAGATATCAATATTGATCGCTGTCAATCCTGTTACTCCGACAACTAGATCAGTATTTTCAACAACTGATGCATCTGTTCTTAAATGCTCAACTAATTCTTTTGTTTCATTATCTGTTGGCCCATTTTCAGGAACAATACTTAGAATTGCCATTGTTCCATCATCATTGAACCCTCCTGGAGTCACTTCCGCAACACCATCAAGTTCATGTAAATTAGTGATTAATTGAAAAAGATCTTCCTGATTAACTGCATTTGCCTCATTATTTTCAGCCACCAGCACTAACGGCCCATTATAGCCTTCGCCAAATCCATCAGTGATTAAGTCATAGGCTTGTCTTTGTGCGGTATCTTTATTTGCGCTTGCTCCTGATGGCATTCCTAAGTTCATATCTATTACAGGGTAGGCCAAGAATCCTAATCCCGCTACAACAATAACAACTGCAAGCCATTTAAACCTAATAACACCGTTAATCCAGTGCGATGAGAACGTTGGTTTATCCTTGTGCTTTCCTTGCTGTGCTTTCCTTGCTTTTGCAGAGACAATTCTTTCACCCACCAGCCCTAAAAGAGCAGGCAGCAGCGTAAGAGCAACGAGCACATCTAAGAATACAGTTAACGAAGCGACTAAAGCCATGCTGCTTAAAAAGCCGATTCCAATGACCAATAAACCGCAAAGGGCAATAATAACCGTCAATCCTGCAAAGAAAACTGCACTGCCTGCAGTGCCAATCGCTCTAGCTGCAGCTTCTTTAGAAGATAACCCTTCTTCTAAAATTAATCTTCTTTGTCTGTTGACAATAAATAACGCATAATCAATTCCAACAGCAAGACCAACCATTAATGCAAGAACTGGGGTCATACTGTTAATTTCAAAAATACTAGACATTGCGTATGTTCCGCCGACACCTACACCAACGCCTATTAGTGCTGTAACGAGCGGTAATCCCGCTGCCACCAATGAACCTAGAGTAACAAAGAGAATGATCGCTGCTACGACTAACCCAATAATCTCATGGGTGCCGCCAATCGGAATATCCGTTTTCATAAGTGAACCAGAAGGTACTGCAATTATGGATGTATCTTCTTCAATTTCACTCGCTGTACTTAATAATTCATCAAGTTCATCATCTGTTAAACTTTCGACTTGTTCAGTAAGCTGGAATTGAAAAAGAGCAATATTTCCTTCTTCAGAAATCTTCACGCCAGGGATTGGAATGTTATTGACAATCAGTGGTCTATAACTCACTTCAGCTGCACCCGGAATTTGAGCCAGCTGTGCTTGCATTTCCTGCATTTGTGATGCTTGCGGGCTTTCAGCTAATAATTCGAGTGGATTAACCACTACTTCTAATTCATAAATATCGTTGATTGTCTTTGTCAGTGATTCAATATTCTCAAGTGAGTCAACTTGTTCTCCTTCTGGAAGCTCAAATAAAAAACTGCCTTGTCCTCCAGAAGCCATTGGGAAATCCTTCTCAAGCTGATCTAAAATATCCTGTGATTCTGTTCCATCTATTCGAGTCTCTGTACTAACACTAATTCCGTTTGCCACTATGGCAGTAATAACTACTCCCAATATAAAAAGCCAGCCTACGATAAAAGCCCATGGCTTATTATAAGCAGCTTTACCCATTTTATATAAAAATTTTGACATATATTGCACTCCTCAAGTTAAATAATTGAAACAAAATTCAGTACTTCGATACCTCCCCTTTTCTATTTGCTGCATTGACATGCATAAATACTTTCCATAAAATAAAACTTACAAATGAACTAACAAGTGTAAGTATAGGCAGTAAAAATCCTTCTTTCAAGTTTAAATGGCTTCCTAAGCCTTAAAGCGAACAAAACAAGGAGATGTGTTAGCGATGAGAAAATCGAGAGAAGACAGCATTAACTCCCAGAAATATATTATGGAAGCATTAAATGCACTATTGCATGAACAGCGGCTGCAAGATATTACAGTGACAGATATATGTAAAAAAGCTGGTGTTGCGAGGGTTACATTCTACAAATACTACAGTACAATTTACGATGTTATGCGTGCAACTGTTGACGAGAAAGTGGAACAATTTTCTGGAAAAATTGCTAATTTAGATCCTCATTCAGATTTACAGAGAATTATAGAATATGTAATTGAGGTTCTTGACTACTCAGAAGGAATTCTAAAAAATATCATTAATTCAAATATGTCAGGAATTCTTCTTGATTATATTAATTATGGAATCGAAATGATAACAGAAGAGGATGTAAAGAACAATAAGATAAGCAGAACTCAAGTTCTGTTTTTATCTGGAGGAATTTTTAATATTATTCATGACTGGATTAAAAGAGGTTCCAAAGAATCGCCGCAGCTTCTTGCACAGGAACTGATCAAATTGATTCCACCAAGTACATTGCAGGAATAGCCATCTGCCGTTTATTAGTATAGAATAACCTGCCTTTTGGCATCCCTTGAATGCTGACGCAATATTAGCCTGTTCCTCATCTGTCAATGAAGGCAGTTGGGGTTTTTAATAATTAAAAAAGATTAAGGTATTCTCAGTTTCTCACTTAGATCCTCTTTCATATGCTCAATAGTCTCTCCTCAATCAGTTCTCCTTTCCTGTAAAGCTTGCATAGTTGAAGCTATTCTTCCGGAGAATCATTACTTAATACTCCTACTATCTACAAAGGATGTCGCTATGACATTACTTCTGTTAGTTTATCTAATAAACAAACTAATATTTTTAATCTTCCGTAAATATGATAAAATATTTTTAAAAACCTGTTTTATAGACTTAATTGAGGAAAATCCCCCTTATTAAGAGAGGCTAACCGCTTATGTTGAATCAGCTAAAGAAATGGAATACATTGCGTAATCAAATTTTGTTTATCTTTTTAACAGTCATGGTGATTGTACTATTGATTGTCAGTCTTCTTACACTGCGACAAGTCTCTACGTTATTGAAAAACAATGCAGAAAAGCAATTTCAGCAAGTAGCTATTGAAGCAAACGGAAGAATGGAAACGCTTTATAGTCAAATTAATATGTCTTCAAAGCTTATGATTACCGACAGAGAGGTTCAGAGAGTATTGACAGATGTATATGACGGAAATGAATTAGTCTTTCGGGATCGTCAAAGATTAATGGGACACGTGAATAGAATTATGGGGAATACAGAGGGAGTCGTTTCCGTTCAGCTTTTTTCTAATAATCAGAAGCGTGTACTTCCTCTCGATGAAGACTCATTAATCAATCAAACGGATAGAAAGTGGATTAACGCGGCAGACCGAGCTAAAGGAAACATAGTGTGGATCGGTGATGATCCTAATGATAAAAACAACTTCTTAGCCATTCGCAGGGTAAACCTCATGGAAAGGGAGTATAGAAATGGAGGTTATCTGTTAATTTCCATTAACCGCGAACATTTCTATTTTGCAAATGAGGTTTATGAGAACGATCAATTCTCTCTTCTTCTAGATCAAAACCAAAATCCAATTATTCAAAATTACACCGGGGACACTACAAGTATCATTAAAAGCAGTGAAAATATCATTCAATTGGACAAGCAGGATTACTTAGTCACAAAGCAGACATCTGATTTAACTGGCTGGACGGTATTGATCTTAACTCCAGTCAGTGAACTAACAAAGGGTATATCAGGAATTCGGGCAGGGATTATCATTTCTGGTGTAGTTGGAGGATTCATCTTTACTGTTTTTTCTATATTCCTCTCTACCATCATTACAAGACCAATTTTACGACTGACAAAAACGATGCAGCGCGCAGGTGAAGGTTCACTAACATTAAATCCGCGTGTGCATTCTGTAAATGAAATTAATGAATTAAATTATACGTACAATCAGCTCGTAAAAGGTACCAATCACTTGATTCAAATGGTTTATCAAAAAGAAATTTTACGGAATCAGAGTGAATTGAAGGCTCTTCAGGCTCAAATTAATCCCCACTTTCTCTTCAACACCTTGGATGCACTTCATTGGTCACTAGAAGAAAAAGGAGAAGATGAATTATCAGAACTTGTTGTGTCCATGTCAAGTTTATACCGCTATACCATTACCAAGGAAACCGATGATGATTGGGTATTTCTAAAAAGTGAAATTCAGCATATCGGAAACTACATGGATATTATGATGATGCGCTTCGGTGACAGGTTAAAGTGGAAAGCCTCCGTTCCAAAAGAATATGAACTTATTAAAATTCCTAAACTGATTATTCAGCCATTGGTTGAAAATGCAATTTTGCATGGAGCGGGAAGGAAAACAGGGGATTGTCATATCTCTGTCATTGTTGAGCCTGCTGAACAGAACGAGAAGGAGCTCCGGATCATTGTTAAAGACAACGGTTCTGGCATGGAAGAGGACCGGATTCGCTGGGTTGTTCAATCTATGAAGACAGGCGGGACATCTTCAGAAAATGGAAAAGGAATGGCCATATCAAACGTCTATAAGCGGCTGCATTTGTATTTCAAGGATTTTTCCCATCAGGAGTTTTTGATTGAAAGCCAAGTAAACAAAGGAACAACGATCTCATTTAAAATACCGATTGATGCGGAGGAATAACATGTTTACTAGGAATATTGTAATCGTAGATGATGAACCAATTACAAGGAAAGGTATTCAGCGCACTTTAGAAAACTGGAATAATGGAGAATTTGCCATTCACATTGCCGAAAGTGCTGAAGAAGTACTTAGGATTGCAGAAACCAAAAAGATTCATATTTTGCTATCTGATATTAGGCTGCCTGAGATGACCGGTTTACAGCTATTAAAAAATATTAAAGCCATTCAAATGAATCCCGTTGTCATTGTGATTTCTGCCTATTCCGAGTTTGAATATGCTCAAGAAGCCTTAAGATTAGGAGTCGTAAATTATTTGCTCAAACCTGTTGGAAAGAAGAAGTTAATTGAAGCCGTTGAAGAAGCCGTTCAGGTGTTAGCAAAACAGGTGCGAGCTGGAATAATTGAAAAAGTAGTAGATGAAAAGATCATCACTGCCAGCACGAAAGTCCGTTCAACTACAGATCCGGTCCGTGCAGCCATTACATATATAGATCTACATCTTAAAGATGAACTAACTTTAAAAGACGTAGCTGCACATGTCCATTTAAACTCAAGTTATTTCAGTGTTTTGTTTAAGGAACAAATCAATCTAACCTTTAGTGAATATATAACAAGACGAAGGATTCAGCGGGCCAAAGAATTAATGATTTCTACCAATCTGCCAGTCAGCGAGATCGCCGACGAAGTAGGATATAAAACCTCCCGATACTTTATAAAACTATTTAGGGAAATGGAAGGTGTTACCCCTGCGGTTTACCGAAAGCACAATAATGAAAGGGCTTTCTAAACAAAGTAGTATATTTCCCAATCGTGGTTACCTTTTTAGGAAATCTCCTTAATGGTAAAGTTAAATATGAAGGTAGGAGAAACATATTATAGGGGGGATTTAATTTTGAAGAAAAAGAAAGCGTTTTCTCAAGTGGTATCCTTGGCATTAGTTAGCGGATTAATTTTAGGGGCCTGCTCATCGTCTTCTTCTACAGAAGACACAAGTGAGTCAAACAGTGACAAAACCGTTGTAAAAATGATGCATCTATGGCCTGAAGGAAGTTCGAATGCACAGTATTCGATCGTCGATGACATCATTAAATCTTATGAAGAAGAAAATGCGAATGTCGATATTCAAACTGAGATTTTAGGAAATGAACAGTACAAAGAAAAAATTAAAGTATTATCTGCTTCTAATGAACTTCCTGATGTTGGGATTACTTGGGCAGCTGGGTATATGCAGCCTTTCGTTGATGGAAACAAGTTCTCATCTCTAGATGATATTGTGAAAGACGACCAATTTGTTGCTGGTACGCTTGATGCTTTTTCGGTAGATGATTCTGCCTATGCTTTACCTCTTGAATTAAATATCACTCCTGTCTATTACAACAAAGAAATCTTCGAAAAGTATAACTTGGAAGCTCCAAAAACATATGATGAATTTTTAAGCATTGTAGAAACACTTGCTGATAATGGAGTTACTCCTATCACTCTAGGAAACAAGGATCGCTGGACTGGATCTATGTGGTATATGTACCTCGCTGATCGTATTGGTGGTCCTGAATCCTTAAACAACGCCATCAATCGTACTGGAAGCTTTGAAGATCCTGCACTGGTTCAAGCTGCTGAGGAAATAGCAAAGCTTGTTGATATGGACGCATTTGTAAAAGGATTTAATGGCCTTTCCAATGATGAAGCTAAAGGGTATTTCATGAATGAGCAAGCTGCAATGTATTTAATGGCAACTTGGGAACTGCCAAACTACACCACTAGTCCTGATGTTGCTCAAGAGTTTAAAGACAAAGTCGGCTACTTCAAATTCCCTACTTATGAAGGCGGTAAAGGTGACATTGATAGCTATGTGGGAGGACCAGGTGTCGGTTTATTTGTTTCAGAAGAATCCAAGGTTAAAGACGAAGCAAAAAAATTCGTTTCTTATTTAGTTGAAGAATGGGGCAAGCGTTCAGTAACAGATGCTGGTGTCATTCCAGCAACTGTTGTAGATACTTCAAATGGCGATCTCGATCAAATGTACATTGATATTTTAAATGATTTAGGCAATGCGACTAACCTTACACTTTATGCAGATGTACAAATGTCTGCTGGGGTCGCTGATGTACATTTAAATCAAATTCAAGCTTTATTCGGCGGTCAATCTACTCCTGAAGAGTTCACAAAAACCCAAGAAGAGGCGCTTGCTGCTGAGAAATAATACTGAATTCAGAGGAGGACATATGATTAAGAAGTATGTCCTTTTCTTTTTTCACCTTCACCTTAAAGAAAGGAAGATGCTAACCTCATGAAAAATGTAATGTCGAATAAGTTCGTTATTACCCTTTATACACTCCCTGCTTTACTTCTCATTCTTATTCTAATTTATATCCCAATTACATTATCCGGTTATTACGGTCTTATGGAATGGGATGGAATTGGTGAAATGAAGTTTATAGGATTAGATAACTATATCACCTTGGTTCAAGATAAAATGTTCTGGACAAGTACTTGGCACTCTTTTTTATTAGCTCTTTTTTCTACGGCAAGCTTATTGCTATACTTAGCAATCTCACTAGTTCTTGCAAGTAAAATTAAGGGTGCTGATTTATTACGAAAGATTTATTTAATTCCTATGCTATTATCTTCAGTTGCGATCGCACAGCTTTGGATGAAAATATTTGATCCAACAAATGGGATGGCCAACAAATTACTCGAAGCGCTTGGGGTTCAAAACACGCCAATATGGCTAGCAGACCCAGCAATTGCTCTTTATGCAATCTTCATACCCGTTATTTGGCAATATGCCGGTTTTTATATTCTGATTTATTATGCTGCACTGAAAAATGTACCCGATGAAGTCATTGAAGCAGCTAAAATTGACGGTGCATCACCAATCCAAATTGCATTTAAAATTAAGTTACCTCTAATTTCAAATGTATTTAAAGTAACAATTATGCTCGCAGTAGTCGGGTCATTAAAGTATTTTGACTTAATCTATGTTATGACGGGCGGAGGACCAAATGGAGCCAGTGAAGTAATGGCATCCTATATGTATAAAGAAGCATTTAAACTAAATAACTTTGGATATGGAAGTGCAATCGGATTCGGTTTATTAATGATCTGTTTACTCATGACATGGCTGACTTCAAAAGTTACGAAATCGAAAGATGATGTTCAGTATTAAGGGGGATTGAAGCAAGATGAGTGAGGTTCGCACACACAAAACAACGATGAACGTTTCCGCACCTATTAATCCGAAGAAATCTTATCTGAACAAAATCGGTTTAGGATTTCTTTATCTTATATTAGGATTGTTTGCGGTTATTCAAATTTACCCATTAATTTGGCTGGTTTTCTTTTCACTTAAATCGAATCAAGAAGTATTTGGGATGTCGCCTTTTGCATTGCCACAAGATCCTCAGTGGGGAAACTATATGAAAGCATGGACGTCAGGGAATATCGGTCTTTATTTTTTCAATAGTGTCTGGATTACCGTTCTCTCTGTGGCACTTACAATCATTTTAGCTAGTTTCGTAACATTTGCTGTGACTCGGATGCATTGGAAACTGAGCGGCCCCATTCTCGGCTTATTCTTAGTCGCATATATGATTCCGCTGCATTCAACATTAATTCCTCTCTTTAATATGTTTAACAATGCAAATTTAATAGATAACCCAGCATCAATTGTTTTATCCTATACAGCATTTAACCTGCCTTTAACCATTATGATTCTATTAGGGTTTTATAAAACCTTCCCACGTGAAATTGAAGAAGCTGCAGTAATGGACGGCTGCTCTGTGCATCGGATTTTTTTCCAGATCACCCTTCCAATGACCGTGCCCGTCCTTTCAACTACAGCGATTATTAATATGATCTATAACTGGAATGAATTCGTATTTGTTAATACTTTTATTAGTTCTGATAATTTTAAAACATTGACTGTTGGAATTAACAATTTCGTTGGTCAATACTTAACAGATTGGGGTGCTATTGGTGCCACACTAGTGATCAGCATCATCCCGATTCTACTAGCCTTTTTATTCTTAAGCGATAAAATTGTAGAAGGAATGGCCGCAGGTTCTGTAAAAGGTTAAAGGATTCTACCTATAGCAGGATAAAAGGATAAAAATAGCTGTCTAGAAGTTTGCTCTCAAACCTTCCGGACAGCTTTGTTTATTTCTCTAACAGTACTAGAAAATAATAGATCCCTATTCAACATTAAAGGTAGGGACCTTGTTGTACTTATACTCCCTCTAATTAATATAATATGAAAGCAACAATAAAAAACCCGAATGATTATAAAAATGATCCATAACCATCCGGGTATGTCCCAGCTCCTTATATCATCTGCTTCTTCTTAACCTTCTTAAAGACCAAATAGCAAGCAGCCATCAAAATGGCAGCTGTCATACTGCCGCCAAAGAAAAACCCTAATCCTGGTATGAACTTTACCACTAATGCTACAGCAGCCACTCCCGAAATCATCACTAGGTTTTCTATTGGATGAAGCAGCATCATCAAGAATGAATTTTTAATAATTTGCACTAGTGTTAACTCAAAGTGAACATAGACAGGGAACATATAAAAAATAGTTATACCTGCCACAAACATAAACATATATACAGGGACTTGAATAATACCAAAGAAACCACTTCCCGCATTTTGTATAATAACTAAATTAAGTATAATCAGTCCCAGCACGAAGATTGTGATAGCTCCTAAAGAATTGCTTTTCATAAATTCAGACTTATAGGTGTTCCAGAAGGTCTGAAAAATCGGAATGTCAGCATCACCCATTATCCATTTGCGAACGACCGTAAACATCGAGACAGTTGCTGGAAAGATCCCAAAAACTACTAGACCAGCCAGCGAGAAACCAATCCATAATAGGTTAACGTATGCAAATTTTGTGATCCATTCTGTTGCAGCATAAGCCCGGGTTGCCGTTTTATTCATTATACCCACTCCTATATACCGATCTCGGCGAATCATTCCCAATGGATCCGACGAGTTCTGACAAACTGTCCACCGCTTTTCTTATTAATCTACCATTAATCCAAACTTATAATGGGTTACAGAAGTATACCGCTGCCCTTTATCCAAAATGATAGATGCAAAATTGGCATGATGTATAGCATCAGGCAATCCTTGTGTTTCCAGACTTATTCCTAAATACTTTTGAGAAGGCACACCCTGAAAGTCTTTTTCAGATTGCAGCATATTACTAGTATAAACAATAACGGCCGGTTCATCTGTTTCAACGGTTAAAGTTCTTCCACTCTCTTTTTCCTTAAGCACAATTTCGTTATCATGATTTGTATTCAGTAAAAAAGGATGATCATATCCATTCCCTACTAAGACATTTTGCCGATAGTTAGAGGTCACTCCTGTTTCAATCAGGTTCTCCCGTCTGAAATCAAAGGGTGTATTTGCTACTCCAGCTTTATGGCCAGTTGGGATAAAGTCTTGATCCAGCTCTAGGAATTCATCACTTTTTAAAGTTAACGTATGGTTTAAAATATTCCTCTTAGCATCCCCGCTTAAATTAAAGTAGGAATGATTGGTTACCGTTAACAATGTCTTCTGATCCGTTACAGCCTCATAATGGATAGAAAGTTCATTATTATGATTAAGGGTGTATGTTACCTTAATTGTCAGGTTCCCCGGGTATCCCTCTTCACCATCCTTACTTACATAAGAAAAGCATACGCCTCCTTCAATAATTTCAGCATCCCATACAACCTTATCAAACCCTTTTTTCCCGCCATGAAGATGATGTGTGCCGTCGTTTTGCATCAAGGTATATTCTTTTCCGTCTAACTCAAAGGAGCCACCTTTAATGCGTCCCCCAACTCGTCCGACAATCGCTCCTAAATAATTTGTGTCACTTAAGTAGTCTTCCAGTGTTTCATAGTTAAGTACAATATTCTCATAATGATTATTTTTATCCGGTACTATGATGCGTGTAATCGTACAGCCATAATTAATAACAGTCACTTCTACCCCTTGATCATTGATGATGGTATATGAAAAGACTGACTGCTGATCTAATTGTCCGTAGCTTTCTTTGATGACCTGCATAAATATTCCCTCCTTTTAAACGAATACGGCACCTCTCATAATGAAAAGAAATCCCCGCAAAAGTGGGGATAGAATGATAGATGACTATTTTCTTAAGGCTTTTAATTGATCATTAAGTGACTTTGTCTGAGAATACACCTGCTGATACACTGCAAAGATTTCTTTATACACCTTTACATTCTCTGGTATTGGATCATACGTTTTTGCACTTTGAATGAACACATCAGCACAATCTTTTAAAGATGTAAACCAGCCGCTTCCATATGCAGCCAGCATGGCAGCTCCCATACCTGGACCCTGCTCATTGTTCAGCTTTTCAACTTTGGAATTAAAGATATCAGCCTGCATCTGCAGCCATATTTCATTTTTAGCACCGCCGCCAATAGAGATAATTGAATCAATCGATTTGCCGCTGCTTCTAAATAGTTCAATAGAATCATTTAACGAAAAAGTAATTCCTTCAAGTACTGCACGAACAAAATGCTTTTTTTCATGGGCCGCATCTATGCCAATAAAACTGCCGCGTATGGCTGAATCTGCATACGGAGTTCGCTCCCCAGCGATGTATGGTGTAAATACTAATCCATTACTGCCAGGCGAAACTTGATTCAAATCTTTTAAAAGCTCATCAAAATCCTCATTTTTAAAAAAGGTATCTTTAAACCAGCTTAAACTATATCCTGCAGCCAATGTCACACCCATAGTGTAATAAGCATTTTCTTCCCCGTGGTTAAAGTAATGGACCTTACCGTCAAAATCCAAATCATTCTTTTCTTCATAAGAAAGAACCACCCCGGAAGTTCCAATACTGCATAAGGTTTTTCCATCTTTTAAAATCCCAGCTCCAATGGCACCGCAAGCATTATCCGCACCACCTGCAAACACTTTTGTCGCTTCTGATAAACCCGTTTGGCTGGCAAACTCTGATTGAATCGTTCCAACATACGCATGTGACTCCACTAATGGCGGACATAGCTTAAGCGGAATCTCAAAAAGATTTAATAACTCAGAGCTCCATTTTCTTTTCGCCACATTTAATAATAAAGTTCCAGCTGCATCAGAGTATTCCGTGTGCATGTTTCCTGTCATCCGAAACCGTAAATAATCCTTCGGCAGCATAAAAGTATATGCTCTTTGATAAATTTCAGGCTCATTCTCTTTAACCCAAAGAATCTTCGGCAAGGTAAAGCCTTCAAGCGCAGGATTCTTTGTGATCTCTAATAACGTCTGTTTGCCGACCGCCTCATAGATCTGCTTACATTGCTCCGTTGTTCTTGTGTCATTCCAGAGAATAGCATTTCTAAGCACTTCCTTGTCTTGATCCAGCAAAACAAGGCCATGCATCTGGCCAGAGAAGCTAATACCCTCGATATCATTCACATCTCCGTCAAAATGCTCGATTAACTCCGCTAATCCAGCCGTTGTTTTCTCCACCCATTCCTCAGGGTTTTGTTCACTATAACCCGATTTTTCAATGATAAGAGGATAAGGTTTAGATATTTCTTTACATACTTCTCCTTGCTGATTAACTAGCAGGATTTTTACCGCGCTAGTACCAAGATCAATGCCGATTACATATTTCATTTCTATCACCCTTTTTAAAGAAATGTGCTGGAATGATAAACCCCCAGCACATTTCTATTCGCTTATTAAAATAAATTAAGCATTTACACCAGCAAGAGTTTCTAGTAAATACTGATTAATTACAGCCTTTAAGCGCTCTGTTCTTCCTGATTGATTTTTAATTTCGTTTAATTGAAGTGCATAAGCCTCTAGTTCGCGGAAGTTTGTTCTGCCTTCCACAATATCTAAACCGATTCCGCTTGTATAACTGCTGTACCGCTCATCAATGAATTGATCAAGCACTTTATCTTCAATCAATTTATTTGCCACTTTTAGACCGACTGCAAAAGCATCCATTCCTGCAATATGTGCATGGAAAAGATCTTCCGGCTCGAACGAACCTCTTCTTACTTTAGCATCAAAGTTTAATCCGCCGCTGCCTAAACCGCCATTTTTCAAAATTTCATACATCGCTAAAGTATTTGTATATAAGTCTGTCGGAAATTCATCTGTATCCCACCCTAAAAGGGTATCTCCCTGATTGGCATCAACAGAACCCAGCATCCCATTAATACGGGCAGTTCTTAATTCATGCTCAAATGTATGCCCAGCAAGTGTAGCGTGGTTTGCTTCTATATTAAACTTAAATTTGTCTGTTAAATCATATTTCTGCAAGAATGCCAAGCCAGTTGCCACATCAAAATCATACTGATGCTTCGTTGGCTCTTTTGGTTTTGGCTCAATTAAGAACGGAACATCTAGACCAATCTCCTGCGCATAGTCTACTGCCATATGGAAGAAGCGTGCCAAATTGTCCTGTTCAAGTTTCATATCGGTGTTCAGAAGTGTTTCATATCCTTCACGCCCACCCCAGAATACATAGTTTTCAGCACCAAGCTCTTTTGCAACCTCAAGACCTTTTTTCACTTTTGCAGCTGAATATGCAAAAACATCTGCATTTGGAGAAGTAGCAGCTCCATGAGTATATCTTGGATTTGTAAACATATTCGCTGTATTCCATAGTAATTTGGTTCTGCTTGTTTTCATGTAATCTTGAATCATCCCAACAATACGATCGAGATTTTCATTTGTTTCTTTTAAAGTGCTGCCCTCTGGAGCAATATCCACATCATGGAAAGCAAAAAATGGAACGTTCAACTTCTCAAATAATTCAAAGGCAGCCTCCACACGTGCTTTTGCTAAATCTAATCCATGAAATCGGTCCCAAGTACGTACCGCCGTACCAGCCCCAAATGGATCTGATCCATCAGCAGTAAATGTATGCCAATATGCCACTGAATAACGCAGGATTTCCTCCATTGTTTTCCCATTAATCTTTTCTTCTGGATTATAATACTTGAACGCAAAAGGGTTTTTAGAAGCAGAACCTTCATATCTAATTTTGTTAACGTTTTCAAAATAAACCATGGGAATATTCCTCCTATTGTTTTATTAAACAAGTAATCTAATAATGACAAATGAAATATATGCCATTTGTTAAATATATTATAGCATCGCCATCTTAGTTTGTATACATAATAAACTAAGTTTCTATCTTTACCATTCACCGAAACTCGCAAACTTCTTTACAGTATTATTAGAGTTACATTTTTCTTACTATTAGTAGGAATGTCGTAACTACATAGAGCAACAACAAGAAGATTAACCAGCATTTTCATTTATAACACCCAAGTAATATTGAGATACTCACATATCCAAAGTTGGTATATCTGATAAACAAACATTTATGATAAAATACTATTACTAGCTAATAAGGAGTTTTTTACAAGTGGAAACCATGACATGGAATCAGCAGGTCGTTAAGAAAAACAATAAAGCACTCGTATTAAAAATCATTATTGAAAAAGAACAGATTTCAAGAGCAGACATTGCTCAAGTTTCAGGATTAAACAAGACAACCGTGTCTTTATTAGTAAATGAACTATTAGAAGAAGAACTGATCTTCGAATCCGGACCAGGAATCTCCAGCGGCGGACGCCGTCCTGTTATTCTCCATTTTAATAAAGAAGCCGGCTATACCATTGGTGTGGATATCGGGGTCAACTATGTATTATGCGTTCTTACCGATTTGCAGGGAAAAATAATAATTGAAAAAAATCAAAGTGTTCAGCGTACTCCCTATTCAGGAATCATTAGCATTGTTCAAACGATGATTCAAGCTCTATTGGAAGAAATGCCTGCCAGCAAGTACGGTGTTGTCGGTATTGGAGCTGGCGTGCCTGGTATTGTCAACGGTGAAGGGACGATTCTTCTCGCTCCGAATTTAGGCTGGACCAATATTCAGTTAAAGGACGATCTTGAAAAAATGTTCCAAATACCTGTCATCATTGAAAACGAAGCAAAGGCAGGAGCTGTAGGTGAGCAGCAATTTGGTGCTGGCCAAGACTTTCAGAACATCATTTATATAAGTGCTGGTATCGGCATTGGTGTGGGCATTATTTTTAATAAGCAGTTATATCAAGGAAAAAACGGATTTTCAGGTGAAATGGGACATATGGTTATACAAATGAACGGCAAACGCTGTAATTGCGGCAGCCGAGGGTGCTGGGAAGCATACGCTTCTGAACAGGCCTTACTGGAAATGGCCGGGCAAAACGCGGAGAGCTTAGAACAATTGATACAACTAGCAGATAAAGGGGACCAGACAGCACGAGATCTTTTTAAGGAAGCAGGAAATTACTTAGGATATGGCATCAATAATATCATTAATACCTTTAACCCTGACCAAATTATCCTCGGTAACCGCATGGCAATCGCAAAGGACTGGATTGAAGAATCCATACAAACAACGATTGAACAGCACACCCTTCCATATCATAAAAGAGAGATGCAATTTACTTTCTCTACATTGAGTAAATACTCCACTGTCTTAGGTGTATCAGCATTTGTTGTAGAAAATTTCCTTAAAGGAGAAGCTAAAACCTCATGATTTTTCATATGGGGTTTTTGCCTCTCTTTTCTTTTATTAATTAAAAAAGCTGACTCCATTTAAGGACGTCAGCCATATACGAAGCTTATTTATCGCCATAAGGATTAATCGTTTGAATCATTCCGTTCTGATCATAGCTCAGCTCTGTATATTTCACTGAGCGCTTATGGTCCACACCACCCGATAATGAGCAATCATGATAGAACAAATACCATTTTTCTTTATATTGAACAATTGAATGATGAGTAGTCCAGCCTGATACAGGAGTTAAAATCGTACCTTTGTATTCAAATGGACCGTATGGACTTTCACTGGTTGCATAAACAATTTTATGGGTTGTTCCTGTTGAATAGGATAGATAATAGAGACCATTGTATTTATGAAGCCACGGACCTTCAAAATATCTGCGATCCTCATCTCCTGCCAGAATCGGGTTTCCGTTTTCATCTACAATAGATATTTCCTTCGGTTCACCTTTAAAATTCAGCATATCATCGCTTAATTCAGCAACAATTGGGCCTAGGGCAGGTTCTGAAGGGTCTGGACCTTCTCCATCTTGTCTGAAATTTCCAGTCTGCCATTTTTCCATCTGTCCTCCCCAAAGACCCCCAAAATACATATAAGCGCTTTCATCTTCATCCACAAACACCGCCGGGTCAATACTAAAGCTTCCTGGAATATAATTTTCTTCTGGTTTAAATGGGCCTTCTGGTCTCCTGCTTGTTGCAACACCAATCCGAAAAATACCATCATGATCTCTCGCTGGGAAAAATAAGTAATAGGTGTCATTTTTATAAGCAGCATCTGGTGCCCAAAGCTGTTTACTCGCCCAAGGAATATCTCTTAAATGAAGCGCCTCACCGTGGTCTGTACACTCTCCGCCAATTTCATCTAATGATAATACATGGTAGTCTTCCATCTTATATTGATCACCATTGTCATTAGATGGTTCGTCATGCTCAAGATCATGTGAAGGATAAATATAAAGTTTTCCTTCAAATACATGTGCAGAAGGATCTGCAGTAAAGATATGCCTTACTATAGGCTCGTTAAATTTAGGATTGTTCGCCATTGTGTTTCCTCCTTAAATTTATTGATCATTACAATTTCATTATATAGCTAGATTAATAACTTTGTATACCCAACAAACTAATTATTATTTAAAATGATCTTCATTTTGCAGAACATTTCGCTGCTTGTTAAGATCAGGCACCATCCAACCTTTTTATGAAACTAAAAAGAGACAGGGGTTTCCCCGTGTCTCAATTTACATTCTCTTTAATATCTTCTACCGTATCCTCAATCTGCTCTCCCCAATGGTCATTTTTCTCTGTGAAAGTGACATTACCCTCTGAGTCAATGATTCCATAGCCTCTGTATGCTGCATCTCCGTTCTTCATATCCATAGCGTCAATTAACTCTAATTCAGGATCGGAAATGAAAGGGAGACTTTGACCGAACTCATCATTTAAAGCCTTATACAATTGAAGCTGTTCCTCTGGAGAATCCTTGCTGATTACGTACATATCAACATCTAAATCTGTTAACAAATCCATATTTTCGTGCAACTGAACTAGTTGCTGTGCGCAAAGTCCTCAGGTGTATGTTGTAATAAAGAAAAATACAGCCGGCTTGTCTGATGGAAATGTAACTTCTTCTTGATTCTGATTCAGAAGTGTCATGGGCTCACTCAGTGACTTTTGTCCACAAGCTGACACTATGAGCATGGCCAAAATGATGGAAAGAAATAATCTTGTTTTCATTTTTATCTCCTTTTGATTTTTCATAATTATTCATTTCTCTGTAGATAACCTGCTGCTTCTATTTCATTCTCTTGATGACTTACAATAAGATCTAATAATAAAAAGGATACATGATTTCCCGCTTAGGTACAATGCAGAAAAAGAGAATAAACTAATTTGGAGTAGTGAAGACTCTTACACTTTTTTGCCATTTAAAATCATATTTGCCTCTTTTAAAGGCAATATTATTTGTATAAGTATAATTACAGAGGGTGTTCAAATGAAAAAGGCAAGTTATTTAAATATAGGAATGGTGCTGCTATCCTGGTTATCCCTTCCTTTACTTGGTAAAAAATCAGTGAAACGGTTTATCCTTTCCTCTCTTCTCATGAGTCTGTATATCATCTTTGAATTTAGATTTGCAGAAAAGAGAAAGTGGTGGTGGTTTCCCATTTCCCTGAAATCAAATTTCCTGGGAGGCTTACCCATTATACTTGGTCCGTTCCTAATTGGTTCTATGTGGATACTAAAATTCACTTATGGGAAGTTTAATTTGTACCTATTAGTAAACCTCATAGTGGATTCTCTCTTTACATACTTTGGCATGGAATGGTTTAAAAAGATCGGTTACGCATCCTTAGTGAGGTTAACTAAGTTTCAATTATCACTCGTTTTTTTAATAAAGTCTTTTGTGTTATATGGTTTCCAGGTTATATTCGAAAAGGTTACACAAGGTATTTCAAAAGAAACCTAAGGATGAGATTTTCTTTATTAAGATAAAAAGCCCCTCTCTTTTTGAGAATGGCTTTTTATATCTCCCGTAAGTTTCGTACAGAAAGTTATTACATATTCAAGGCTTGACCCTTCTATACTATGAAACAATGGTTCATGTTTTGACTAGATAAAAAGCTGACTTGATAAGCTTACCATTAAATCAGCCATTCGATGACAGCATCTTCTTACACAAGTCTTTTCCGTATTTGAGTAGAGATGAGGTCAATGATTGTTACAACTACAATAATCATTAACAATATAAGCCCCATTTCCTCCCAGTTACGATTCATTTTCGCAAATACAATTAGTGTTCCAATTCCCCCTGCCCCGACAATTCCCAGGATGGTTGAAGCACGAACATCAATTTCAAATCGATAAATGGCATAGGAAAGAAATTCTGGTGTAATCTGCGGAAGAATTCCATGAACTAGAATTTGCAGCTTATTCGCTCCGTTCGCTTCCATGGCTTCCACCACATTTGTATCGATTGATTCCAGAACTTCTGAATACAATTTCCCTAGCATGCCTGTAGAACCAATTGCGATGGCAAGGACTCCCGCAAAAGGCTTTGGTCCGACAACAACTATAAATAAAATGGCTAGAATGATATCCGGAAAAGCACGAATTGCACTTAAGATCCATTTTCCAATTGTCGTTAATACTCTGTTATTCGTCATGTTTTGTGCAGCTAAGAACCCTAGAGGAATGGCGATAATGGCTGCCATCAAAGAGCCGGCAAAAGCAATATAAATCGTTTCTACCATGGCTGCCCAAACATCTGATAGTGCTGACCAGTCGGGATCTAAAAGCTTAGGAATAATGCGGGCATAGTTGTTAGCCATTCGATCTAGTGCTTTGGCAAAGTCAATATCGATGCCCATAAATGTCCAAATATAGATCCCTGCTAAAATAATGGCAATAATGATATCTCGAACTGTCTTAAAGGCTGACCGCTTCGGTTTAGGAGGTAAATTATGCATCATTAGACAATCGCCTCCCTTACTTTTGTGCTAATAAATTCAATGATAACAACCAATGCAAAAATGATGATAATAATGCCCATTGCATTCGGATACTCATAGAATTTGATCTGCTGATCCAGAATTTGTCCAATTCCACCGGCACCTACTAATCCTAATACGACGGACGCACGGATATTAATTTCAAAAACATATAGAACAAATGAAGTGAACTGAGGCAATACTTGCGGCACAACTGAATAATATATAGTTTGAATCGTGTTCGCTCCAGATGCCTGCATCGCCTCAAGCGGATTCATATCAATGGATTCTATCGTTTCACTTATTAATTTGGCCAATATACCAAGAGAAAAAATAACAAGTGCGATGATACCTGGTAATGCTCCAATTCCAAACAATGCAACGAAAATAACAGCTAGTACAAGGTCCGGAATCGTTCTTAAAATATTTAATAAAAAGCGGACAATATTATAAAGGACCTTATTGGTTGTAACATTATTAGCTGCCAGTAGGCTTAATGGAACACAGAGGATCCCTGCAACTGTTGTTGCTATAATAGCCATTTGAATTGTTTCAGCTAAAGCTGGCCAAATGGCTTGAAATAAACCTAAATTTGGCGGGAAAAACTTCTGAAATAGCTCTCCCATGTTTCCAAAGCCTTCTATAAATTCAGTGAGTGAAGACTCTGTTTTATAAGAACTAAACAAGTAGAATGCAAGAACAGCAAAGAAAATAAGTGTAATCCGAAACTTTGCTTTTATAGGAATAACAGCAGGTGACTGCGTACTAGTGTTTTTTATTTCTACTTTTGTCATGCCTCAGTCCCTCCGCGAAGATCACCTTCACGTATTGTTCGGCCATAGATTTCTTCAAATGTTTTTTCATTTACTTCTGAAGCAGGTCCATCGAATACTACTTCACCTGCGCGCATGCCTATAATTCGATCCGCATACTCCATTGCCATATCAATAAAATGGAGATTTACGATCGTTGTTATATTATCTTCTTGATTTATTTTTCTTAAATACGTCATCACCTGATGAGAAGTAGGCGGGTCAAGTGATGCAACAGGTTCATCGGCTAAGATATATTTGGGCTTTTGAGTGAGCACGCGCGCGATACTTACACGCTGCTGCTGTCCGCCGCTTAGTTCGTCTGCACGATTGTATATTTTTTCTTCGATATTGACACGCTTAAGACTTTCATAAGCAAGACTGCGGTCTTCTTTACTAAATAAGTTAAAAAGTGAACGCAAAGTGCCTGTGTGACCCAGCCGACCAGCTAACACATTTTTAAAGACATTGGAGCGTTTTACTAGATTGTAATTTTGGAAGATCATGCCGACTTTTGTGCGGAGATTGCGAAGTTTTTTCCCCTTATGGGTTAAGATGTTCTCACTATCAACCAGCAGCTCTCCTTCAGTCGCCGTAACAAGTCGGTTTATGCTGCGTATTAATGTTGATTTACCGGCACCTGAAAGCCCAACAATAACAACAAATTCTCCCTCGTTGATTGTTAAGTTTACATTTTTCAAACCCTTTGTGCCATTCGGGTATGTTAAGGAAACATTTTTAAATTCAATCATTGGTTATAACCCCTTTTATTCTAGGTGTATTCTAACAGCCACAATTCCTGCCCTTTTAGGAATCTTGCTAATTGGTAAGCTACGATTCTGACCAATTGGCATATAGATGAATGCCATGCAATTCAATTAATCCTTTTAGAAGTGTAAAAAGAGAGGAGAAATTGCCTCCCCTCTCCAAGTTATTCAATATTAGTCTAAGCTAATTGAATCTTTAAGTTTTGAGTATGTGTCACGAACAACATCATATTCAGCATCTTCAGCTTCTTCAATTGCATCCCAGCTGTATACATCGTTCATGATTTGAATCATTTCTTCATCTTCATTGAAAGAAAGGAATGTTTCATTAATTTTTGTAACTAGCTCTTCATCTAATTCTTTAACAGTAGAAATGGTATCGTTCGGAATTTCTGAAGTATAGCCAAGAATTTTTAATTTTTCTTCCATATCTGGATAATCTTCAGTTAGTGTAGTACGAACATCATCAAATGTCGTTGCTACATCAGCATCACCATCATAAACTGCAATTGCAGCGGAATCATGGCCGCCAGCCGCAACACCTTCAGAGAAAAATTCAGTTTGCAGTGCTTCAGCAGATGCAATATCAAACTCGCCCATTAATTGTGCTGCAGGGAATAGGAAACCAGAAGTTGAAGCAGCATCTGGATAAGCCCAAATTTTACCTTCTAGATCTTCTAGTGACTCAATGCCGGAATCTGCACGTACAACGTATTGTGCTTTATATGTTCCACTGCCGTGACGAACAGATTTTAATTGTACATCTACACCATATTGCTCATTAGCAAGTACATAAGCAAATGCAGGGATAAAACCAATTTGTACTTCATTTGCACCCATTGCTTCAATTAATGCTGAGTAATCAGTCATTACTTTACCTTCTACCTCAACACCAAGTTCTTCACTTAAACGATCAGCTAACGGTTCAACAGTATCTGCGATTGTATCGGAATCCTGTGATGGTACAAACCCCATTACAAGACTTTCAGGTGTTTCTGCTGTTTCAGTTGCTTCACTTCCATTGTTATCATCTGTTGAATCTCCTGATGTATCTTCGTTACTTGAAGATTCGCCGCCGCAAGCTGCAAGTGTTACTGCTAAAATTGCTATTAGCAAGAAACCAAGAAATTTTTTCATTACTAATTCCTCCCGAAGTGTATGAATTTTGCCTAAAACCTATTATGACTTCGGATATTCTACTTTTCTACCATTTCTGAGTTTTTTTACAATTCATTTACATGGCTTTACATTTGTTAAAATCAGCACTACGATTCTATCTATTGTTACGGAAAGGATTAGGTAGTTTTCCCTATATTTCACACTTGTTCAATTTACAAAACATTTACATTGATAGAGGTTTAAAAAAGAAATAAAAAAACACCGATCTCTTAAAAAGAGTCAGTGTTTCCTCCATTCTAATCATGATTACCGCAGAATCTTTTCCATCTTTTTTCCCTTTGCTAATTCATCAATCAGTTTATCCAAATAGCGAATTTCGCGCATTGTTGTTTCTTCAATCTCTTCGATTCGCACACCGCAGATTACACCTTTTATTAAGGATCTTGATAGGTTCATTTGCGGAGCGGCTTCAAAGAAGTTCTCAAAGTCTGTTTTATTTTCTATTTGCTCTTCTAACTCAGTTTGGCTATAGCCTGTTAGCCAGCGGATAATTTCATCGACTTCTTCTTTTGTTCGTCCCTTTTTCTCTGCCTTTGTCACATAATGGGGATAGACACTTGCAAAACTAGTCGTATAGATTCGGTGCTTAGTCATTGATACACCCTCACTTATATGTTTTCAACTAGTATATCATGATTAAAGCCTTCTTAAACGACTATACAGCTTCCTATTACTCCTTAATGCTGCTAATGAAAACCTTCTAGTTGAGGAGTTATTATCTGCCGATACAAGTAATCGATCTCATTTCTACAACCAAAATAAAGATACGCCTCTCCAAGCAATATATCAATCTGTTTTGAATTCAGAATTGAGAATCAAGAAAAATCCTTATCCGAACTGAATAGTGATTCAACAAATTTGAAGCGTGGAAGGGAAAAGTGTATGAATTACTAAAAGGGGTATTTCAGCGTTTTTATTGGAAATAATTTTAATAAAATAAAAACCAGTACCATTTAAGGAGGCGATTACTATGGCATCAACCTTTGCTATGTGTATGAACTGTGGTTGTAATGAAGAAGATGTAGAGGTATACAAGTGTTATGATTGCAATAAAACATATTGTTATGTATGTGCAAACTCTGGTTTCTTTTCAACTAATTGCCCTAACTGCAATAGCGGTGGTACAAGACTAGGCAAAATTATATAGATGTACTTTTGCCATAATAAAAAACTGTGCAATAAAAAGAACAGTTAATTCAAATGCCAAGTTTGCTATTTTTATTGAATTTATTGTGTAACTTCTTTCCTCCGTTAGATTTTTTAAACAAAAAAAGAATCGTGATAAAGTGCCGAGGCACATATCACGATTCTAAATTACATAGATTGATTTATATATTATGTCACACGATAATAAAATCCTGTGTCATTTTAAGTTAAAAACTGTGACATTTTATATTAAAATCCACAATAGCTTTTTATTGCCCTGCTAAAAAGTCCTTCCCCGTCTTCCTCTCCCTCTCACTCCCCTCAAACCCTTGCGACTCTAAGCCCCACCCTTCTTATCTTGCCTTTTTTCTTCATTCCATTCTGCTACATAGTTCTTCCCCAAAACCCCCATTTTCGCCCTCTTTTTTCCGTTCTGGGTCGTATCGAATATTCAGACAATGTTAAAAAGTTCTTCCATAATGGAGGGAAGAATCAAGAGAAAAGATTGAAAAAACACGTTGAGAAATACACGAAAAAGAACTGAAACCCTACGGGTTTATGCAGTGAGGAAAACAACATATTAGAAGAGAGAAAAGAATGAGCAAGGATGATTGAACCCCTACTGGACAAGGGATTGAGGAGATATTGGACAAAACAAAAAGACTGGACCACTATTGGATCCAGCCTGAAATATAATTGATTTTACGATTGAAAAATGATTGAGTACATATTGTTCGCCTGCTCTTTTTTCCTCACTCTTCCTTCCGCTCTGGATACCAACTATTTAACAGTAGCTACCGACTTTTTAGCATGGAGAAGAAGAATAAGACAGCTACATACCAAGTTTGCTATTTTTATTGAATTTATTGTGTAACTTCTTTCCTCCGTTAGATTTTTTAAACAAAAAAAGAATCGTGATAAAGTGCCGAGGCACATATCACGATTCTAAATTACATAGATTGATTTATATATTATGTCACACGATAATAAAATCCTGTGTCATTTTAAGTTAAAAACTGTGACATTTTATATTAAAATCCACAATAGCTTTTTATTGCCCTGCTAAAAAGTCCTTCCCCGTCTTCCTCTCCCTCTCACTCCCCTCAAACCCTTGCGACTCTAAGCCCCACCCTTCTTATCTTGCCTTTTTTCTTCATTCCATTCTGCTACATAGTTCTTCCCCAAAACCCCCATTTTCGCCCTCTTTTTTCCGTTCTGGGTCGTATCGAATATTCAGACAATGTTAAAAAGTTCTTCCATAATGGAGGGAAGAATCAAGAGAAAAGATTGAAAAAACACGTTGAGAAATACACGAAAAAGAACTGAAACCCTACGGGTTTATGCAGTGAGGAAAACAACATATTAGAAGAGAGAAAAGAATGAGCAAGGATGATTGAACCCCTACTGGACAAGGGATTGAGGAGATATTGGACAAAACAAAAAGACTGGACCACTATTGGATCCAGCCTGAAATATAATTGATTTTACGATTGAAAAATGATTGAGTACATATTGTTCGCCTGCTCTTTTTTCCTCACTCTTCCTTCCGCTCTGGATACCAACTATTTAACAGTAGCTACCGACTTTTTAGCATGGAGAAGAAGAATAAGACAGCTACATACCAAGTTTGCTATTTTTATTGAATTTATTGTGTAACTTCTTTCCTCCGTTAGATTTTTTAAACAAAAAAAGAATCGTGATAAAGTGCCGAGGCACATATCACGATTCTAAATTACATAGATTGATTTATATATTATGTCACACGATAATAAAATCCTGTGTCATTTTAAGTTAAAAACTGTGACATTTTATATTAAAATCCACAATAGCTTTTTATTGCCCTGCTAAAAAGTCCTTCCCCGTCTTCCTCTCCCTCTCACTCCCCTCAAACCCTTGCGACTCTAAGCCCCACCCTTCTTATCTTGCCTTTTTTCTTCATTCCATTCTGCTACATAGTTCTTCCCCAAAACCCCCATTTTCGCCCTCTTTTTTCCGTTCTGGGTCGTATCGAATATTCAGACAATGTTAAAAAGTTCTTCCATAATGGAGGGAAGAATCAAGAGAAAAGATTGAAAAAACACGTTGAGAAATACACGAAAAAGAACTGAAACCCTACGGGTTTATGCAGTGAGGAAAACAACATATTAGAAGAGAGAAAAGAATGAGCAAGGATGATTGAACCCCTACTGGACAAGGGATTGAGGAGATATTGGACAAAACAAAAAGACTGGACCACTATTGGATCCAGCCTGAAATATAATTGATTTTACGATTGAAAAATGATTGAGTACATATTGTTCGCCTGCTCTTTTTTCCTCACTCTTCCTTCCGCTCTGGATACCAACTATTTAACAGTAGCTACCGACTTTTTAGCATGGAGAAGAAGAATAAGACAGCTACATACCAAGTTTGCTATTTTTATTGAATTTATTGTGTAACTTCTTTCCTCCGTTAGATTTTTTAAACAAAAAAAGAATCGTGATAAAGTGCCGAGGCACATATCACGATTCTAAATTACATAGATTGATTTATATATTATGTCACACGATAATAAAATCCTGTGTCATTTTAAGTTAAAAACTGTGACATTTTATATTAAAATCCACAATAGCTTTTTATTGCCCTGCTAAAAAGTCCTTCCCCGTCTTCCTCTCCCTCTCACTCCCCTCAAACCCTTGCGACTCTAAGCCCCACCCTTCTTATCTTGCCTTTTTTCTTCATTCCATTCTGCTACATAG
Source organism: Cytobacillus gottheilii (assembly GCF_900166665.1). Lineage (GTDB taxonomy): Bacteria > Bacillota > Bacilli > Bacillales > Cytobacillaceae > Cytobacillus > Cytobacillus gottheilii_A. Next base: position 4,527,288 of record NZ_LT800494.1, read on the forward strand.
TTCTTCCCCAAAACCCCCATTTTCGCCCTCTTTTTTCCGTTCTGGGTCGTATCGAATATTCAGACAATGTTAAAAAGTTCTTCCATAATGGAGGGAAGAATCAAGAGAAAAGATTGAAAAAACACGTTGAGAAATACACGAAAAAGAACTGAAACCCTACGGGTTTATGCAGTGAGGAAAACAACATATTAGAAGAGAGAAAAGAATGAGCAAGGATGATTGAACCCCTACTGGACAAGGGATTGAGGAGATATTGGACAAAACAAAAAGACTGGACCACTATTGGATCCAGCCTGAAATATAATTGATTTTACGATTGAAAAATGATTGAGTACATATTGTTCGCCTGCTCTTTTTTCCTCACTCTTCCTTCCGCTCTGGATACCAACTATTTAACAGTAGCTACCGACTTTTTAGCATGGAGAAGAAGAATAAGACAGCTACATATAATAGAAAAAAGAATAAAGAAACAAGATGAAATAAATATAAAAAGGATAAGCTATCTCGCCCCATTACTTTAAGGTGTGATACTTCACAATATTCTACGTAAACAAAAAAAGGCAATGCTATTATAAAGTAAAGCATTCGCCCCTTGGCTTAATAAGAGAGTTTTATTTTTCAAGTTGACCTTTTACCCCAACTAACTTGTCTTTAATAAAAGGGTCAATCTCGTCAGGTAAATGATCTAATCCAAAAAATTGTGCCTCTATTCCTTGGTTGCTTTCAGGTGTTATTTCTCCTTCGTACTTGGTACATAAATAACCAATTGCAACCGTTTGATACTCGTCTCCACTTTCCTCGACACGATTTATTAATTCCTTTCCTGAATAGACACCAAATAATTTTAACTCTTTTATCTTTAAGCCTATTTCTTGAAAGACTTTTCGTGTAATACAATCCTCAACTGACTCATTTAACTGCAAAATTCCACCCGGAATCCCCCAAGTTGCTCCTGAATATCTACTTAATAATATTTCTCCGTAATGATTAACAATAGCTACACTTGGCCGAACAATAATTAGTGAAGAATTCCCAATCATTTGTCTCATATTTTCACAATAATCCATACATACCTCCGATGATATTAATTTATTTACATTTACCCTGCACAACAAGATAGCTTCGAAACATCTTTATCAAATGTAAGAGCAGTTAGTCTTAGTCCTTCTGCCATTGTTAAATATGGTGCAAGGCTATCTTTTAAATCCTCCACGGTTAAACCAAACTTAACTGCTAATGTCGCTGCATAAATCACATCACCTGCATTTTCAGATACAATATGAACTCCAAGAATTTTTAATGTTTTAGCATCAGCAACAACCTTAAATACACCTGTCGTTTCACGGTTTACTAATGCTCTTGGAACGGAATCTAAAGATAGTACAGATGTTTTTACTTCATAGCCTTGTTCTTTTGCCTTTTTCTCTGTTAAACCAACTGTTGCAATGGATGGATTTATAAATGTGACAGCAGGAAAAACTGATAAATCTAATTTTTTATTTAACCCACCAATCGCATTATCAGCAACAACCCCACCTTCATAGGCTGCTACATATACAAATTGCGGCCCTAATGTTACATCTCCTGCTGCATAAATCTTCTGATTACTTGTTCTGGCATAATCATTTATCAGTATTTCATTTCGTTTTCCGACTTCAACCCCTGCTGCACTTAAATTTAAAGAATCCGTATTTGGTTTTCTTCCTGTTGCAACAAGTAGTTGTTCTGATTCCACAACTTTTTTCTTGCCATCTACCGTTACATAAACCTTTTTTACCGCTCCAACTTGCTCTACACGCTCATAAGTTGCCCCTTTCAAAAGGTTTATACCTTGTTCTGTCAAAACCTTTTCTACAGCTTCTGAAATCTCTGGATCATATTCTTTTAAAAGACAATCACTTCTTTGGATAAGAGTTACTTCTGAACCTAAATTATGAAACAGTTGCCCAAGTTCCAACCCGATATAGCCTGAACCCATTACTGTTAATCGCTTAGGCATCTTTTTTAATTCAAGTAGTGTTGTACTTGTAATATAATCTACTTCTTCAAGTCCTGAAATTGTTGGTATTGATGGTGAAGCACCTGTTGCAATTAAAAAGCGTTTAGCAGAATGTTTCTCCCCATTTACTTCAACTGTATTTTCATCAATAAATTTTGCTTCACCCTTTATTAAATCAATACCATATTCATCAATTAAGTCTATATATTTTTGATTTCGAAGTTCGCTAACTAATTCATCCTTTTGCTTCACCAAAGAGGCTAAATCGACTTCTCCAACAGATGTTTGTAACCCTATAAATGGATTTGCTTTTGCTATATGATTGATTTCTCCTGCTCTAAGAAGTGTTTTTGATGGAACACAACCAACATTCACGCAAGTTCCACCAACAGTTCCACGTTCAATCATCCCCACTTTTGCCCCATATTCAATTGATTTAATGGCAGCAGAAAAAGCTGCCCCGCCTGAACCAATGATAAGTAAATCGTAATCACTTTTAATATCTAACTCTATATCTTTTAGCTTCTGTGTTGAAATATCTTCTATGTCTTCTGGTTGATATTTTGCTTGTTTAATTGCTTGTCTTACATTTTCAGCATTAACATCATCTGGTATTTCAAATACCGATTCACCACGTCTAAAACTGGTTTCGATATTTAAAGCACCTATGTTGGTTAAAGCAGCATAAATATGTTGTTCACAGCCTGTACAGGTCATTCCGTTGATTTTAATCCGATATTTTTTCACCTTTTCTTCCTCCTCTATTTAAAAATCAATCAAAAATCAAAGATTCAACAATAGGACATTGATGTATTGCCTTTTGATCTGGACATCGACTTTTTAAGTCCTTTAACATTGACTCAATACGCTTTAAATCTGCAATTTGTTCTTGAATTTCTAATTCTTTTTTTGATACAAATTCAAATATATTTTTGCAGCGAACTTCATCATTATCGACAACTCCAAGTAATATATATATTTCACTCAATGAAAAGCCAAGATTTTGCAGTCTTTTAATAAATTTTACACGCTTAACATCATCATCTGAATATATCCGATAACCTTCATTCGTTCGGGAAGGATCTTTTAATAATGATTTTTTTTCGTAATACCTAATTGTCTCTTTATTTACACCGGATTTTTCGGCAAACACACTAATTCGGTAACTCAAATTATTCACCCCTATAAACATAATAAACCGTGTACTAAGGTACACGGTCAAGTATAATATTAAAATTCTTTTCTTCAAGTATTCTGCCCGTTAACGTCTTGCTATCCCTTTTACATATGATTCTATTCTTTAACTTTTAGCAATCGCAAACTGTTTAATGTCACAAGTAATGTTGCACCCATATCTGCAAATATCGCTATCCATAGCGTTAACCAACCAGGCATAACTAACAATAATGCCACTAATTTAATCGCTAAAGAGAAGGTAATATTTTGCTTGATGATTACTAAAGCCTTACGACTTAACTTTATTGTATATGGCAATTTGCTTAAATCATCAGACATTAAGGCAATATCAGCCGTTTCTAATGCTGTATCTGTTCCAGCACCACCCATCGCTACACCAACAGTGGAAGCTGCAAGTGCTGGTGCATCATTCACACCATCCCCAACCATTGCTACACTTTGATGTTTTCCTCGAAGTTCTTTAATAAAATTCAACTTATCCTCTGGTAGCAAATCAGCTTTTATATCAGTAACTCCAACTTGTTTCCCAATTGCTGATGCAGTTCTTTTGTTATCCCCTGTCAACATTACCGTTTCAATTCCAATATTATTCAATTTACCAATGACTTCTTTTGATGTTTCCCTAATTTCATCGGCTACGGCGATTAACGAAAGAATCGCTTTCTCCGTTCCTAGTACCATCACGGTTTTTCCTTGGGTTTGCATTTCAGTAATCTTTTGTTTTCTATCACTTTCAATGCTTCCGTGTAATTCTTCAAAAAGTGCTGGACTTCCAACATAATACATTTCGTTATTTACCTTGGCTTTTACACCTTTACCTGTAATAGATTGGAAGTCTTCAACTATTACATCATTAAAGTCTAATCCCTTTTCTTCTGCTTTCCGCATAATAGCTGAAGCTAATGGATGTTGGGATCCTTTTTCAATCGCTGCTGTAATGGTTAACTGTTCATTTTCATTTCCACCATATATCATAATGTCTGTTACAGCAGGAATCCCTTTAGTTAATGTACCTGTTTTATCAAAAGCAATAGCCTTCAAATGCCCTGCTTCTTCTAAATGGATGCCACCTTTAATTAACACTCCATTTTTTGCTGCATTTCCTATTGCAGTTACAACCGCAACTGGAGTAGAAACAACCAAGGCACATGGACAACCAACTACTAATACAGCTAAACCTTGATAAACCCATTCGCTCCAATCTCCCCCAAATAACGGTGGAATAACCGCAATTAAAAGAGCCAAGATCACAATAACTGGTGTATAGTATTTCGCAAATTTATCGACGAACGCTTGAGAAGGTGCCCGTTCTGCTTGAGCTTCTTCTACCAAGTGAATGATTTTTGAAAGAGTGGTATCTTCTACTCGTTTTGTCACTTTAACTTCAAGTAACCCTTCTTCATTTAAGGTTCCCGCAAAAACTTCTTCATCTATCGTTTTCGTTACCGGAACACTTTCACCAGTAATAGCAGCCTGATTTAACGTGGACGTTCCTTTTATAACGATTCCATCCATTGCTAATTTTTGGCCAGGCTTTACAATCATGATGTCTCCAACTTGAATTTCATCAACATGAATCATCATTTCTTCATTTCCACGGCGAATCAATGCTTCTTTTGGAGCAATATCCATTAATGATTCAATTGATTGACGAGCTTTATCCATTGAATAACGCTCTAACGCTTCACTGATCGCAAATAAGATGACAACGGTTGCTCCTTCACCCCACTCACCAATAAGGGCAGCTCCTATAATCGCAATGGTCATTAGCGTATTCATATCAAAGAGTAATCTGCTTAGATTTTTAAGTCCTTTAATGAATAGCGAATACCCCCCAATTAAAATAGACGCTGCATAACCAATCGAAGGTAGTATATGCTCCTCACCATATTGCTCACCTAAGAACCAACTGACTACAAGCAAAATGGCAGATATATATACCTTAATGTTTTCTTTCTGTTTCCAGAATGGTTCACGCTCTACTTTTTGTTCTTTTTCATCCCGAATCTTTAAATTTTCAAACGCCCCTGCTTTTTCCAATTCCTCAATCGTTGTATTCCCTTGAACATAAACTTTAGATGCTCCAAAGTTTACTTTCGCATTCTGAACACCAGGAAGATCTTTTACATTATCTTCAAAAATGGCAGCACAGTTGGCACAAGTAAATCCTTGAACACGATAGGCTTTCAATTCTTGTTCATTTAGTTTTGCTGTTTGATCAGACATTGGTTTTCACCTCGTTTTTATGTGCTAACGCAATCATCATTATCTGTTTGATGTGGTCATCATCTAATGAATAAAATGCTAGTTTTCCCTCTTTTCTGAACTTAACAATCCCTTGCTTGTGGAGGGTACGTAAATGATGAGAAGCATTCGCTACAGTAACACCTACAATATTTGCTATATCGCACACACATAGTTCTTCATCTTGGCACAAAGCGTAGGTAATTTTTGCTCTATTTTCATCTGCAATAGCTTTTAGCATTTGGGATACACTAACAATGTCAATTGATTGTAAATCCCCTTGTATTCGATTTACCTTTTCTTCATCATAACAATAAATCTCACAGGTATCTTTTTTATTCATTTTTTCACTCCATTCTCATTCAAGTGTTTATTTGAATATAGTATACTCCTTTTACTCGCTAACATTCAAGTGGTTATTTGAATGAATGTAAAATTGAATTATGGTATCCGATTCTAATAACAATTTTTTTAATACAAAATAAAAGGTTATCACAAAATATCCGGATAACCTCTGTTATATTTTTCGTTATTTATGCAGTTGCACAGCTACAAACCTTACCTTATTGAGCTTCCTCACTATATTGGACCGGTGTCAAATTGATTCCGAATCTCCTCAGCAAGTGTCTCTAAGGATACTTAGCAAAATCTAAAATAAAAAGGAGTAATCAACTCATGAATGAGCTAACTACTCCTTTTTACCTTTTCCTAACAACAACCACTTGCACCTAATAATACTAAACCTTCACCGTTCTGATTTTCTTCTTTGTCTAAAGTTAGCTCCTCAGTTGTAGCAACCTGTGAATCAATTGCTACTTTAATACCATTAATAGTTTCAATTATATCAGTTTCAAGTGGTGCATCTAAAGATAACGCAAATTGTGGTCCGCAGCATCCAGCAACTGAATAAAGGCGTATACCTTCTGCACCATTTTCCGTTAATACATTTTCTAATAAGTGTTTCGCAGCATCTGTAATTTTCATTAAGGTTTCTCCCCTATCCATTTGGATAAATTCTTTTTAAAGCCTCTTTCATTTCTGGCTTCACATTAATTTTTGGTCTTGCTGCCTTAGCAATTTCTTCTGCTTCAGCAATTGTACTTGCTTTTTCTAAGGCTAATAATGTTCCGATTGCAACAGTACCAGTGCGATTACTTCCTCCTTGGCAATGGAAGTAAATATTCTTACCCTCGTTATATGCTTTTATTACATGATCAATAGATTTCTTAATAGATTCTTCTTGGTCTGCTGCATCATCAACAATAGGGCTATGAATACGGTTATAAACTACATCTTCTATCGGAGCCTCAGCTCTTAAATCAAATACAACATCTATTTTCTCATTCCCTAATAAATCATTTACATCGTCTGCACCACCGATGTAAATTCTATCCTTGATTAATTCATGATAATTCTTTGTTGTCATTGTAGTACCTCCATCATTTTTCTACATCATTAATTTATATAGTCTTTTAGTTTCTCATACCCAATCTTTTCTTCATGCAACCAAGGTATAATCGCACAACTATCGGCTAAATGATTATTGACCTCACGAATCCACTCTTTTTCAGAAATTGCTTTCCCTCTTAACACAGGGTCTTTGGTATCAGTGGCAAATAGACTTTGATTAATAACCCACCATTTTGGGCTAATATTTGCTCTTCTTAAATCATCTTGTAATCGGGAGGCTTCAAATACAGGTGTAGCTTCAGCTAAGGTAACGATTACGACAGATGTTTCCTTGGAATCTCTAATCTTTGGAAGTAGTTTTGTTACACTTTCTGGCACTTCGCCAGTAGACCTAGCAATTTCCTTGCTATATGACTGTGCTGCATCTAATAAGAGTAATGTATGACCTGTAGGAGCTGTGTCAATGACGACAATCTCATTTTCAGATTTGGCAACTACTTCGGCAAATGCACGAAAGACTGCAATTTCCTCTGTACAAGGTGAGTTTAAATCTTCCTGTAAATAAGCCAGACCTTCCTCATCTAAATCCTTACCAGCAGTCGCCAACACTTCGGTTTTATATTTTTCTACTTCATCTTTAGGATTAATGCTGCTAATAGTTAGATTTTGATTTAATTGGTCGCTTTGAAATTGATACTGCAAGTGAGCTGCAGGATCAGTTGTCGTCAAATGAACTCGATGGCCCTGTTCCACCAAACCAACTGCAATGGCTGAAGCGACCGTTGTTTTTCCAACGCCCCCTTTACCCATAGTAAAAATTATTCTTGTATTAGTTGATGAGAAATCACTAATGACATCGTTTAGATTTGGTAGTCTTACTATCTCGTTCTCACTGTTTTCCTCTGATACTGGAATAACGTATTCTTTAAATAAATAACGTAAATTTTCAACCCCAGTTAGAGAATATGAAACAAACGGTAATGAATAGCTTACTGTCTGTTTTAGATTAGCTGGTATCTGCTTTAAAGCATTCCTTTGCCTTTGATAAAAAGCTGATGAAACTTCATCGTCTTTCATATAGTTCAGAAGCAGACCGTTAACAATAAGTATTTGATTTTTTATTCCAATCTCTTTGAGTTCTATTGATGCCCGGTCTGCTTCTATTAGAGATGATATATCAGGTCTTGTTACTAATATAAGTGTTGTTTTATTTGAATCCGAAAGAACATCAACAGTTTCCGAATATAAATTTTTCTTATCAGCAAGTCCTGATAAAGGACCTAAACAAGAAGCACCATGCGTACTTTCCTCTAAGAATCCGTTCCAGTCTGTTGGTAGTTGTAATAGACGTAACGTATGGCCCGTTGGTGCTGTATCAAAAACGATATGGTCATATTGGTTTATAATTTCTGTGTTTGTAAGTAAAGTTGTAAATTCATCAAATGCGGCAATCTCGACTGTACATGCTCCTGATAGTTGCTCTTCCATTGTAGCTACAACGGAATCTGGTAATATTCCACGGTATGGACCGACTACTTTTTCACGATATGCACTTGCTGATGCCTCGGGATCTAAATTACTGGCAAATAAATTTTCTACCGTTGGAACTGCTTTAGGCGAGTTTGTTAATTCAAAATCAAAAACATCCTGTAAATTAGATGCTGGGTCTGTACTAATTAGTAAAACTTTTTTTCCACTTTCCGCTAAAGCTACGGCTGTTGCACATGCAGTTGATGTTTTTCCAACTCCGCCTTTTCCAGTTAAAAATAAAAACTGTGTCTGCACAACATTTTGAGGTTTGAAAGATTGAAACATGTTTTTCACTTCTTTCTTTTCACTGTTTTTTTATGTTTAATGAAAGTCGGACTTTCGGTTTTTCAGTAAGCTCTTCAGCTTTTACCCCTAGCCATTCTGCAAGTTCTTCATTTGTTGGATAGGTTCCAACTTTAACAACTTGTTCATCTACTAAAACTACAGGTAACGCATCCGGTCCCTTTTCATGTAAAACACTATTCACTGACTGTGTTTTACCAAATTTATCAGGGTCATTTGTTAATTGATACCGTTTCACATCAAATCCTTTTTTCTCCAAAGAATATACCGCAGATGCTACTCTGGTTAGTTCTGGATCAACTGATGGACCACATACTCCTGTTGAACAACACATTGCTGGATCAAATATCTCGACTTTTTTCATCTAAAACCCTCCGATTAATATTAAATAAGCATATACTTATATTAGTCTTTAAAGAAAACCAAGAGATGGATCTCTTGGTATAAGGCTGTTTTATTCTCCAGTTTCAGCAAAACGCTTGATTCTTTCACCTATTTGGTCACGAACTCGTTGGAATACAGCCCATTTTTCCTCTTCACTTCCTTGAGCTTTTGCAGGGTCATCAAATCCCCAATGATCACGTTTTACATGTGGTGGTGTCATTGGACACTTATCAGCAGCATCTCCACATAAAGTAACGACAAATTCAGCATTGTTTAGGATCTCTGGGTCAATAATGTCAGATGTTTGATTTGAAATATCAATTTCTACTTCATTCATTGCTTTCACTGCATTGGGATTTAAGCCATGTGCCTCGATACCTGCACTCTTAACTTCCCACTCATCACCTAAATACTTCTTCCCCCAGCCTTCAGCCATTTGGCTTCTGCAAGAATTTCCAGTACATAAAAAATAGATTGTTTTTTTAGACATAATAATTCTCCTTTTTAAAATAGAGTAAGTGTTAGGTAAAGACCTAATAATGTAATAAATAGAATTGGAATTGTTAAAATAATACCCGTTTTAAAATAAGTTCCCCATGAAATTTTAACACCTTTTTGTGACAATACATGAAGCCATACTAATGTTGCTAAAGAACCAATTGGTGTGATTTTTGGACCTAAATCGGAGCCAACTACATTAGCATAAATAAGTGCTTCCCTTAACACACCAGATGTATCTGTTTCAGCAATGGCTAAAGCATCAATCATAACGGTTGGCATATTATTCATGATGGATGAGAGGAAAGCAGCTAAAAATCCCATTGCAACAGTTCCAACAAATAAACCTTGATCAGCTACTGTTTGAATGACACTTGCCAGTGCAGATGTAAGTCCCGCATTTCCTAATCCATATACCACCACATACATTCCAATAGAGAAAAATACAATATTCCAAGGTGCACTTTTAATAACTTCCTTAGTATTAACAGAAGCACTACGTCTTGCCATTATGAAAAAGAAAATAGCAATGGTTCCTGCAATTATAGAAACAGGTACGTTGATGAAATCGCTAGTAAAGTATCCAATTACTAATAAACTAAGAACATACCATGATAAGCGAAACATTTTTAAGTCTTTAATAGCCTCTTTTGGTTCCTTTAATTTTGATAAATCGTAATTTCTAGGGATACTTTTTCTAAAGTAAATTAACAATACAAAAATCGTCGCAATCAGTGAAAATAAGTTTGGAATTATCATTCGTGAGGCATATTCCACAAATCCGATACCAAAAAAGTCTGCAGAGACTATATTTACTAGGTTACTTACAATAAACGGAAGTGAAGTTGTATCAGCAATAAATCCACTTGCCATAATGAAGGGAAATATCATTTGTTCTTTAAACTTTAAATTTCGTACCATAGCAAGTACAATGGGTGTTAGAATTAATGCCGCACCATCATTTGCAAATAAGGCCGCTACAATAGCACCTAGAATACTGATGTAAACAAACATCTTTATTCCATGACCTTTTGCTACCCGTGCCATGTGTAATGCTGCCCATTCAAATAATCCAATCTCATCTAATATTAATGAAATGAGGATAATTGCAACGAAAGATAACGTTGCATTCCATGTAATGTCAATTACTTCAAGAACATCACTAAATCCCACTACTCCTGCTAATAAAGCTATTACAGCCCCTCCGCAAGCTGACCAGCCAATATTTAACCCTTTAGGTTGCCAAATAACTAAAATCAATGTTGCAATAAAGATAATAAGAGCTAAAATAAGTGTTCCTGACAAAATGTAAAACCCCCAATATTAACAACAAGAAATCCGTTTCCCTTGTTTTTCTAAATCCTCTAACTTATCCTTTTGGCTAGGTAATTGGTTAAGAATCTGAGTAACAAATGGATAGTAGATATTGTTCTCATTAATTGAATAAAAAACCCACTGTCCCTTTTTCTCCTCTTGAACCAATCCCATATCTTTCAACCTTCTTAGATGTTGGCTTATAGCTGGTTGTGTCATTTGAAATATCTCAACAAATTCACATACACAACATGCTCCACCATCAAGAATTTTCATCATGGTTAGCCTAGTTTTATCTCCTAATAGTTTAAGTATTACAGCAACTTGTTCTATTTCAATAGTCGTTTTCAATTTTACACCTCACTTTTTCACTTTAAATAAGTATTTACTTATATAATAATCCACTTATATATGTGTTTCAAGTTTTTTCTTCAATGGTTTTTCACAGCACTTTCCCCTCTAACTATTTGTCTATGGTAAAAAGGTTTTAAACTCACTTTCCTTCCTCTTTTAAATCCTCATACGCATTTGTAAAACGTTCAAAAGAAATGCTCCCAAGTGTTTCCTTATCTTTCTGAAATAGACGCTCAAACGTGATTTCCTTTGCCTTTTCTAAGGTGCATTGTCTACTATTCATAATTAATTTAAGATATGCAATAAAGTATTCTTTACTTAAATTACCACCTTTATTAATGACCATCATCATTACCTCCAAAAAAAGGAGAGTATATTCGACTCCCCCTTTCTAATTTCACAATTTTAGCAGCATGAATTTGAACTACAGGATGCTTTTGTAACATTTAGATTCGTACTACATACACCCGTTTCAGGTAATTCCAACTCAACCTTCTCTGAGGCTTCGTAGTCCCCTGATATGTATGCTACAACGGAGCGAACCTGCTCATATCCTGTCGCCATTAAAAATGTTGGTGCTCGACCATAGCTTTTTGCTCCAACGATATAAAAATCTTTTTCAGGTTGCCGTAATTCTTTTTCCCCATGAGGACGTACCGTTCCACAACTATGAATATTAGGATCAATCAATGGAGCGAGAGCTTTGACACATTCCGTTGCTGTATCAATGCTGGTCCTCACTTCCCGAAGGATTGAAAAGTCTGGACGATTCCCTGTATTGACAATCATTTCATCTATATCTGAATAGGTTTTTAAGTCATCTTTAGTCTCCCCTACTAGCTCTATTTTCCCATTTTCCCCTTTAATGTTTTGAATCCTAAAAGGAGTAATAACTTGAACTACGCACGAATCCACTAATTTGTGTATGCGACTTCCTAAATCACCTCTCGCCTCGAGTGCATCCAGTTCCTCTCCTCCATAAGCCTCTTCAACTCGCACTTTTCTCAAAACCCATACAATTTCTGTTGCGGGATATTCTTCTCTTAATTTTGCTAACTCTAATAATGAATTGATTGCAGAATGGCCACTTCCAATAACAGCAACACGTTTATTTAGATAACGGCTTTTACCTGCTCCTAGAATATCTGGGATGCCATAGAAAATTTGATTTTTTATGGCTTCCTCTTCTTTTAACCAAATGCCATTTGAATTTGCAGGATTAGGATTACCCCAGGTGCCTGTTGCATCAATAACTGCTCTCGCCTCAAACTTTTTAAATTCGCCATTTTGCTCTGCATAAATGACAAATGGTTGTTTTTCTCGATTAGCAGTTTTCATTTTATCCATATTTTTTCGGCTAATTGAAAAAACCTTTGTATTAGCAAACAAAGATTTTTTAATTTCAGGAGTATTTGCCAACGGCTTTAAATATTGATCAACTAATTCTTTCCCAGTAGGTAATTCATTTAGGTCTGGCTCAGTCCAACCTTGTTCTTTAAGAAGTTTAGATGCCGTCTCATCAATGTTATATCTCCAAGGTGAAAATACTCGAACATGACCCCATGTTAGGATATTCGCCCCTACTTGAGCTCCAGATTCTAAAAGAATAAATGGTTGATCATATCTTGCTAAATGGGCTGCTGCTGCAAGACCTACAGGGCCCGCCCCAATAATTGCAACGGGTAAATGTTTGTTTTCATCTTTATTAGTTTCTTTCAATTCCTCTTCAGCTTGACAACAGGTCGGTTTGATTTCTATCCATTCCATTTTCATCTTTCCTCTCATTATGTTTTTTAAAGAAGACTACTTCGACTTTGTAACTGAGATATTTGCTGTATGTAAAATCCAGATGCTTAGATTAACAATTTGCACCTAGTATTTTTTCCATCGCCATTACATCTACAAATTCACCATCAAGAATTCCTTGATTCTTAAATATCCCAACTTGGCGATACTTCAATTTGTTATATAAGCCTTGACCTATAGAGTTAAATGGGAAAGTAAATAAAACTAATTTATAAAAGTCATGATTCGATGCTTCTATTTCAAGTTGTTTTAGCAACCTTTGCCCAATCCCTTTCCCTCTAAAATCACGATGGATATAGACCGAGATTTCCCCTACTCCCCTATAGGCATCTCTAGGATTATAAGGACTTATGGCTGCCCATCCGACAATGTTTCTTTCTTCATCCTCTGCGACCAACCCAACGTATCTCCCCTGACGATGAAGAAACCAGGAATGGATATAATCTTGATCTTTCGTTCTAGTTTCAAGTGTGGCAATCCGATCCTCTATTCCTTGATTATAAATCTGAAGAACTTTCATCAAGTCTTTTACTTCGACCTCCCTAATGATCATTAATCACCCCTCCTTTAATTGCTAAAATCAACACTTGATAAAGTCAAATATCACCCAAAAGGAAACCACTATTTATTTAGTGGTACAACAACCAGAACCAGATCCATCATTCATCCTCATGGCACTCAGTAAGACCTGTAAACTATCTATAACCTGATCCTTTTTATCATCTGGAATGAATCCTAAAATCTGCCCAATGTATTGATTCATTTGACCGGAGATTTCGTTTGCTTTTACTTGCCCTTCTTCAGTAAGTAATAAAACAACATAACGTCTATCGTTTGGATCTGGGGTTCGAGAAACATACCCTAATTCCACCACTTTATTGATTTGCCTACTTAGCATTCCGGTATCCATGGATAATTTCTCAGCCAGATCAATTAAGGAAATACGGGGATTTTTATCCAGTTCATATATAATGTGACTTTGCAGGACTGTTATTCCGCAACATTCTGAACCTTCACGCTGTAATAAACCAAAATCACGAACCAATTGTTGAAGAATTTCTCTGATCTCAATTGCTTCTTTAAAACTCATTTTTTCATTCACCTCACAGTAAATGATATATACAACAATTGACTTTGTCAACTATTATTCAAAAGATTGAAAGGATATTGTGCAAAAAGGATGAAATCACGATTGGATTCTTTTCGTTGTCTACCTATGTAATTTCCTTTTCCATTCCATTTACACTCTGTTGAGGCATAACTAACTGATTTGATTATTTATGATTGTTATGGAATCACTTTTTTACCTTCTTATTTACCTATTTTCCAATCCTATAGGGCATAAATTCATTTATTTTGAAGGTTCACCAAATGAGAAAAGATCCTTCAATTTTTAGAAGGATCTCCTCAAAGCGTTCTTTTAATTCGTTCTTTAATTCGTTCATTTATAAATCGTTCTTTTTAATCGTTCTTTTTGAATCTTCATCATCATTATATTCATTTTTAGAGAAAAATACAACACTTTCTTTAAATTTTTTTTAACTCTAAAGATTTTTTGATTCTTTGAGAAGGAGATACCAGTGTTTGTTTAGCTAAAACATCTAACATAAATTAATTAATTTGACACTTATACTAAGGATTCTTCTCTTGTTTCATATTTAACATTTATTTCCTCGTCCAAGGTTAATCCTAGCTCATTCAGCTTTTCGGGGTTTATAAAATTAGCTTTTCTTGTTGTTTCCTTATCCTCTATATTAACTTCTACCTCTTTAATAATAATTAATTTTTCATTTTTAAAATAATCCAGTATTGCAGAGGAATCAGATGGTTGCAAATTAAAACTTGACTCATCATTCAAAAATTCTAAAATATTTTTTTGATAAATTACTGTCAGAGGTTTAGAACCGTATTTAACAAATAGTCTATTCATTCCTTTATTAATACAATTTAAGTATTTTAACTTTTCCTCATCACTTGATTCTATATCTTCTATATCAAAAGGTCTGTATGTTTCCACACCTAAAATATCCTCAATCTTCTTTACATTAATCCTAGTTTTTAGGCTTTCTACGTATCTTTTTTTTACTTTAGATTCTAAGTATAAAAGAGTTATTTCTTTATCTTGATAACTAAGCTCTAAAATTAGAGGAAGCATATCAGAATCCGAGGAAACAATTACATAGTGTTCGAACTTACGAGTATTATATAGCGATTTAATTACATCAATCGCCAAAGCTAAATCAGACGCATTGGTTTTTCCATCTCCAATGGAATTAATATGCCGTAACTCTACTAAATTCTCCTGTAGATCACTTATTTCATTATTTGCTGTCTTAAAGTCACAAAACGCTTTAATAAGTTGGACTGAATTTTCCTCTCCTAATGCTAAATGTTCTAGTATTTTTTTTACTACTTCACTTGTTTTAAACTGGGAATATGATTCATTAATAGAACGGTATAAATTATCATAATCCATATATACTGCTGTCGCTTTCCCCATATCTATACCCCTTAAATTAAAATTAGTAATAATTTCCTAAATTTATTATACTGAAAACCCCTCTTTTTTACTATAGAATAGTAGACACTTTTCAAAACACTATGTAATCACTTGCACCGGGATACTATTAAATACTGAAATTAGTAATTTGTCGTATGTACTCACTTACCTCTTCGTAGAACTTTTTATTAATCCCGGCATTCCTAAGCACCTTCCATACCTTTATTTCATCTTCGTCATTATTCATTAAACCAATTACATAACCTATTCTTCGTACACGAAAATCCTTTTCTGACTCACAAACATCATCTACCAATGCTTTGGTTTTTGGCATCTTATCTAAATGTTGCTCCAATAACGCTCTTTCTCCAATTACATCACCAATCCTCTTAACTGTAACCCTTTTAGGCTTATCGTTGTAATATCTAATTTCATCCATAGACTTTTGTACACTAGCTAATATCTCTTGGTCTCTTTTCTGCCAATCCACTCTCTTATTATCGTTTCTTCTCTTTTTCAAATTAGGTGAATTATTTTGAAGCCACTCATTATCATTTCTATATAGATAGGCATAAGTTGCTGGATTAATATTTCTTAGTTGAGTCTTAGATAGCCGTGGATTCTCGCCTTGCAGCTGCATCCAAACTTGTCGATATCTTTCGATAGTTCCACTCTCATCCTGCTTCAAAACTTCTTTTGTTGATTTCTCTATCCCCTCTTTTTCTGATTTATATTTAATCACAGTTCCGGGATCAACATTTAATCTTCGAGCAATCTCCCGATAACTGAGTTTTTCTTCTAACAAAGTTTTTAATACCTTGTTCCATATAGGACCAAAATCCATAATCCGTGTATAGCGGTACTGTCCTGTTTTTTCTGGGTCCTGTCCTTTTCTTGTATAAGAAAATCCACATACAGGACAAGTAAATCTCCCAATAGGTTTCTTTGTTTTCTCACATATTCTTACAGTTACTTCATCAATAACCTTCTTATGATACTTGGGACAAACGACATTAAGGCAAGGCCATTTAGGCTTTCCGAAAGGATAACTTTCAAAAGAATTGCCCTTAAATATTGAGTTAGTATCTAATCCAAGAAAGGTTAGCATTAGAATGTGATAATAAGGATGAAATGACTTTCGATGTTTACGGGATATATTGGCTATCCAAGAATCGGATTGCCGTATTTTCACATGCAGATTTTCCAAAACTTGCTGTGAAAAATATGTATGAAAATCATCATACAACTTTTTCTGATAAACCTGTCCTCTATAACTAGCGTAACCTTTTTCCATTAAATGATAGCGATAAAACTTTGTGAAATGGGAAAAGCATTGATTTTGATATTTCCTATTCAATAAATGCTCTGCTCGTAAAACAATATCCTTGAGATGTATTAGGTTGTTCTCAGTTATTTTTCTCTTTCTTTTCAAATCACAGTTGCTGGTGGTTGGTAAGATAAAAGCATGTTTATTAGAATGAGTTATCAATACATCGCTATCCTCTAACCACAACTCATGCTTAGCACAAATGAGATTTCCAGGTAACTGATGAAGGCGATGCCAGTACAATTCTCGATACGTAGCTATATCTTCTTCAGCACAGGCTGAACAATATTTTAAATACCTGTTTTGTGGTATCGAACTTGCCATAATACCCGATTGCATATAAATCTTCTTTCCGTCATCACTTGTCATAGACTCATAAATTGATTGAGCCTTTTCTGTTGGCAAGAACACTGTATAAAAAGGATACATTGTATGTTTCTCTATAAGCATCTGTTCGTTCAATGTCGTGTTTTTAGGCAAATGCTGAACTAGAGAGGCAATTCCAGATGGCAAAAATACCGAAGCACTTATCGTCCTCTTACCGAATAAATCTTCCAATGTGTGTTTCCAAAAAACATTTCCTGATCGGATGTGATACCGAGCAATAATACTATATAAAAGTTCATCAGGATATGGGGTTGGGAATTGTATAATCATGAAACATCACGCTCAGGGTAATCCTGCTTAATTACTCCAGCATCTAGTAGTGCTTGATACGCAATTATTTGTTGTTCTTTCCCTTTTTTTATAATGGTTCTTAGGTCGTTACTTATTACTTTATCCGTACTTTTTTCATTATTGTTTAATAGAAGAAAAACATCTTTTACGACTTGTGATACATCCCTTATTTGATTGTTCTCAGAAACAACTTTTTGTGCTGCCTTAACAGCAACATCATTATTAAAACCTAGCATCCCTAAACGGAAAACAGTATCATCAATTAATTGTACTTGCTCATTTTTCCGTTCGGCTCCTTCTTGGAGTGAGTTCAGTACCTGATTTTGATCAACAATAATCCGTTCTTGTTCAATAAAGTCCTCAATATTTGGTAGCATTATGTCGTCATATTTTACTAGCTTGCTATAGTCCTTGCTCTTTAATGTATTTAGCATAGGCTGAACCATTTTTAATTCTTCTTGAGCCACTTGTTTAATTAACGCAGTGGTAATCTTTTCATTACCACTACTAATAGCACGTAGCTGCACCATCATATAGAGCTTAATTGCGATGTCTGCAATTCCTTGAGACTCATTATATAGGGTTGAAGAAATTTGTTCTGTAATCGGTGATTCCTCTTTTGTCCACTGATATTTCCACATACCCTGAACAAATAAATCCCAAATAGCATCTTTTTCAAATCTATCCCACATGATGTTCCCCATATTAGTGCTTCTTCTTGCTTGTCTAAACTGTGATTGTAAGACATCCATTGCCTTTGGGGTTCCAACCATAATGAGAGGGATATTTATCGTATTGATTAACGCTGTAAAAAAGTTTAATATCTGTGCTGAGCTAGAGCTTTTTATACCCTTTAAATGTTGTAACTCGTCCAGGAATAGCATGCCAAGGTTTATACTTTTAGCAATCTGAGCCATAATGGGCATTAGCTGACTTGTTGACAAATGACTGTTTACGTATCTATTAAAATAGTTGGAGCCTAGAAGTAGATCTACTTGATACATAAAATCGTAAATAATGGTTTTTACGGAACCATCAAAAGGGGTTTCAATTTTTAAATAGGTTACTTGATAGTGATTTAAGGCTTGCCCTTTATATGAAACATGAGAAATGACCTGTGGAATGGTTTGCAAGACTCGCTGTAATGTACGTGTTTTTCCTACACCTGAGACCCCCAAAATACTCAATGTTTGTCCTGTCTGGATAATAGACTTATCAAAAGACTTATTTTGTATATTATTCCAGTTATCCACAAAAGTTTGTGCATAAGTAGAACTTACTGGATTGCGATAGGTATAACCAGTTCTAATTAACCTAGATATTGATGACTCAATTCTTAGATGGATCGGGATAGCTTGAAAATAATGCAGCAACCTAGAAATTAGATGAACTCTCTGATGGTCATTCAAATATCTTTCTTCCTTATTATATGGAGGATACATGCTTAGACGGTCAATGACTTCCTCCTGAGAATAGATTGGCGGCAACGCCTCTATAAGAGGATTGCCTTGATATTCCAATATCTCTTGTTCCCTATATTCTGCAATTTGTGCCTCAGTTCCATTATGTAATTCAATTATCTCCATCATAAAGCACTTCCTTTTGTTTCTTTCGGAAAATATCCAACACTTTTACCGGTTCAGTATCATGATTTACTTCGTTCGATTGCTTTCCAATGTTATTTTGATCCACCACGGTTTGTTTTTCCCTTTTAAATATTTCTCTCTCTTTTTCTCGATTTTCTCTAATATTCTTTATATCTTTAGGAACCTCACCATTTAAGATTTGATTGTTAGCCTCTTTTTTCGCCATTTTAACAATCTCCTCTATGTCCTGAGCTAATTGAATTGCTCCATTTAAACTGCTTTCCTCATATTCTGCCTCTTGTTGCTTTCTTTCAGTTTTTAAACTCACAACTTCTTCCATCTTTACACCACGATACATTTCGTATTGTTCGATTAATGAACAAACTTCATAGTTCAACCTATCTATACGAATATAAATATTAGATACGTCTTGAGGATCATAATGCACCCCCATACTCCAACTGCCTTTTATTCGAGCCTTAGAAAACCACCGTTCTTTCAATGCTTTCGCACAAGTATAATAGAGACCTCCAAAGTTGATTCCTTTCGGGGTGATTTTTGCACTAGCTTTAGGTAAAACACTACTTCTGATCGCATCTAAAGGCATAGTTCTCAGTAATCCTGTTCCTTTACGCAAACCCCACTTAAATATTTCTATCGGTATTGGTGGGACCTTTTCTGCTATCATACTTTGCGTTAACGGGTAGTCCGATAAATAATTATGATTGTTATAATATAGAACCGTTCTGACTAAAATTTGGACGTACTCGTTTAGGTTTAACACTGCTTTCTTCCTGTAATCCTTTCCTCCACGCTTCATAAAATCTTTTTGGACCGCCCCAGGGAGGAATGGAGAGATGTGGTCCTGAAGAATGTCAAAGTATTTTTCGCATACGGCCTTTAGCTCAGGTCTGTACGGACCTAAATTTTGGATCTTAATGTTTAAATCCGCCGTGATTTGTGTTAATTCATTGGAAATCAACTCACTACCCCGATCCGCCAAAATAGTATGCGGAAGATAATGAATAGGCCAATCATTTTCATCAATATCCATATCGAGGGTCCGCTTGCAAAATTCCTTTTTATCTTCAAAGGCATTTGCAAGAGCCAACCTCAACGATTCTTTTGACATATTTTGAATTCCTGCATATACAGAAACAATACACCTGGAAAAAATATCCACAGTTAAATAAATGACAGGACGGCCAATCACTATATTCCTATCAAAACTTGAAACTAAATAAACATCACCAATGGTTGCATCAATGGCATATGTACCTATCCCCATAGAATCTTCTGTGGCTGAACCGGTTATAGCACGATAGTTTTGTAAAAATTCCCTTCTGCCCTCTCTTTTATGAATGGCATCTTCCGGTTTGTACCACTTGCGATACCAATAATAGAATTGGTCATATGAAATAATTGGCTTATCTAAATCTAATACTTTATAGCCTGACTTTTCATCCTCTTTGGAGAAATACTCCTTTACCATTTGCTGATAAGCATATTTTAATGAGGGTTTAGAACGAATAAAGTAGTATTTTTCTAGGCTAATTCTAATGATTTTCTTCCATTCATCGGTTATTGCTGCCCTTTGAATAGAGGAAGAGTAAGCGAAGGGTCTTCCTGCCTTTTTGATATATTTACGTTCCTTTCCTTGCTGTTTCCCACACTTATTAAAGTCGGGTAAGAGAGCATTCTTTACCATCCCTCTCGACCAATATCGTTTTAAATATTGTCGAATGGTCTTTGTGCTAAGGAAAAAATCCTTACTGGCCATTTTTATTAGCTCTGATCTCCTCTTTGGAATAAAAATGTCAGGAATTAAATAGATTTGATTTATTACTATCCATGCTTTATCACGTTTTTCAATTTCTATCCCAGATAAATCTTCTTCTTTCACGCTGAACGCCCACGGTTCAGTTGCAACCTTTGTAATCTCACCTTTGATCAAAGAGGATTCTATACTGTGTATTTCCTCACTGTAAGGAAATGATGGTTCACGGACATTAACTAGAAAACAAAGTTGATGCTCATTATCGACCCAAACTACCCTTTGAATAAATTCAGGATTTTCAGTGCTTTGTAATAAATCATTAATTACCAACTGCATACCTTACATCACCACCATTTTCACCAGTAAATTCAATATGATAATTTTCAATTTTATTAGTCAAATAGATTTTCCTGCTTAAATCCATGCTTACTTCTTTATGGGCTATCAAATGTTTAAATAAGATTAGACCCAATCCTTCATCCAAGCTATATTCTCTTTCCAATCGGGAAAAAATGCCTTGAAACGTATCCGATTTATTAGACAAATACTGAACTATATCTCTTTTTAAGTGGGGCAAATTCAAAGTAAGCAATGGATAATCTTGAATGTCATAGGAGTTCAATGCCCAGCCAATATTTCGTGCCAATTGTTTATTGATTTCTTTTTCTGTCACAATTCCAAAATCAATCCCTTTCTTTTCAAAATACCTTCTTTGTAGTTCCAATCTTTGCAAGGTTGCATTTTTCTCTAACTCCTGTGATTGCTTAATTATTCTTGCTTGATAATAAGGTTCTCCATTTTCCCCCTTCCTTGTTACAAAAAAAGAAACCGTAAAGATATGTGGTACTTGTGTCTTCGTATCAAATAGTTTCTTTGTAAGCTCCTCATCCACTTGGATATTCATGTCATGGAAATCTAGTAAAGGGTACTGCTCCCTTATGTCAGTAACATGGTCGTCAAATTCCAATAAGTAGAAGTAATATAACTGCATATCGCTTAATAGATGGTAGACCCTTTGAGTGGTATGACCAAAAATACGAGTAGATCTTCCTTTCGATGCTATGTCTTGAACTTGCAGCCATGGTTTATAGTCTTTTCCTGTTCCTTGACCTCGTTTTTCCATTAGGAACCTTTTAATAGTTGTTTCATTCCATTCTCTAATCATTCGGTATCCCCCTACTCCCTCTTTCTTGAAGAATAATGTGTTCATTATCAATTGCTGAATCAACAGTTGTTTTGAATTCACATTTAAAAAGATTAGAATATTCATCCCAACCATTAAATGGAGAGTAATTTTTATCCTGTGAATCATTAATACGACATAATTCTTCTTTTATCAGTGTTAATTGCCTACGGATTAAATAACGTAAGAACTGTGACCCTGTTACTTTTTGGAATTCAGAAACAAAATCAACATAAGAACAACCCGCCAATTCTTCTACATGTTTATTGCAAATCTCATCATGATAATGCTCATCAATGTATTGAATGACAGCATTAATTTTGTCCATCGTTTAGTAAGCCCCCTTAAATATAAAAAAGCATTTGTTGCGTTGACTTTTGTCAAAACGGATTGTTTTTTTTCTCCGTATAACAAAGTCAGCAACAAATGCCTCTATTTTATAAATTAACTTGTAAGTACAATTCATCAAGATCTTCTTGTAATATTCCAAGATACCTTTTAGTTTCCGCAACGGACCTATGATTAAGGGCTATACATATGTAATCAAGTGATATGCCTTTCTTAAAAGCCCAATAGCCCCAAGTTTTTCTCATTCCGTGCGTTGAGAATTTCTCTGTTATCCCTACCATATCACAGGCTTCATTCAACATTGATGCAGCATATTGCCTGGTGATAGGTTGATTGGTTCCCTTTCTACTGGTAAAAAGGAAGTCCTCCTGTTTCTTATCAGGAAACTCTCTATTAAATTCTTTAATACTTTTCGCTAAATTTGGCGTAATCGGGAACCGCTTATATTTACCAGTCTTCTTTTCATTCACTTCGATAAACTCTGTTGGCTTCCTACCGTCCCACACTTGATTCACCTTTAACATCAAAATGTCAGAAATTCTTAGAGCTGATGAAATACCGACCATAAAAAGCAAATAGTCTCTTTTATTTTTCCCTCGAAGGTATCCTTTCACCGCTTCAAGTTGTTTTAAATCTCGAATCGGATGAACAACTTTCACTTTAGTTCACCTCCTGTATGAATCTTACATATTCATTGTAAATCTCTATTTGAGTAAGATTCAACAGCCTAGAGGCAAAATCCAAAAATAAAAATGCCGATTTTATAGGATTTCCTTGTTTACACAACAGGGTTTTGTAAAGTAAAGAATCCTCACTAGGATTCTAGCGAAAAATAGTTTCAAAAAGACTTTTAGATTCCAAAACTATTACCTTAGTATTCTCATTAATAACATAAAAAGTTTCGTCCTCAACAATTAACCTGAATGAAGGGTTAATTTGCTTGAATCCATTTTGAAACAGGAAATCGGACATATTCTTATGATTTTCTTTTAAAGTACCTTCCATATCTCTCAACGTTCGAAATATATGATCTGTTTTCGTTGTGTGATTTATATTGGTTCGTGCAGTTGTTATTCCACCCCCAATTAACCCATAAACTTCTTCATCAATTTCAATTAAAGAGGCACTTCCTGATTTTCTCAATTCCGAATAATCTTTATCCGACATTTCTCTCTCTAATGAAAATGCACCTTTTAATTTATATGGTTCAAGTAAGTAAGGCCAGTTATTCTTAACGATTCTCAACAATTCTTGCTGTGAAAATTCCGTTCCATCAGGTAATTTATGTTTGGTTACATCTATAAAATAGACATTATTATTGTCAATCATGAAAAATAATAGGTAGTCTGATCTTTCTACAAATTTCTTTCCTTTTTTCGGCATACTTAAATGCAAATGATGAATCCCCCAATCATATAGAAGTAAATCTTTTTGTGAAGGCTTAATACTTTTTTTACTTAGAAAAATACTTACATCTTTCCCATTCTTAAACCTATTTTTAATATGATGTAAACATTGTTTGTAATAATCATCTAATACGCCCCCACTTAGCTCCTTTGATACTTTAACGTTTCTTATTTTAGGCTCAATTATTTTATCCTTTAAATTGAAAAACCGGGATAATAAAGTATGGGCATCTCCATTAGGAGGGTTTATACCTTTTTCCTTATAAGCCTGCAACATTATTTCTGACAGGTCCTTAACGAAATCCACCATTTATCACCTCTTTAATTAGATATTACAACAACTCTAAGAACTTATGAACCAATTGATAACAGTATTAATATACCTGAAATTAAATAACAGAAAGGATAAAGAGCATAATATCTCCTTACCCTTTCAAAAGATTAACTCGCTTTTTCATCGCTGATGTTTGACATTTTCGTTGTAAGTACATTCCGTATAGAAAACCTCAACCCATCAATCTCTTTTAAGGTCTCCTTCGAAATAATACCTTTGTTCAAGGATGTTTCCAATAAGCTGTCGAGCCCTTGTAACGCCTTTAATGAATCATTGAAGAAACGAAACTTTTTGGGTATATACAATTGATGAGCTTCTGCGATATTGGCAACACATGAAGTGGAACATTGTCGCATGCCATATAAAAGATCTTTTTCCCGCCAATATTCTCGTTGCCTTGTAATCTCATAGATCCTTTCCACCAGTAATAGAGCATTCTTGTATGCACCAAAATTATTCACATTTGGAGTATAAGGGTTAGGCAAATCTATCCCCTTTCCCTCATTATCCTTTAAGTGACATAGGGTTTTGGTTAAGATGGATACCACTTGGTTTACCAAACAATCCAAATCATCATATTGCTCTTGTGTTATATATTTTTGCCCCAATGAAATTTGTAACCATGCTGAAGTTTCTTTTGCCGACCCAATGCTCATACTATATTGGGAAAACTTTTCACCAATATATATCTGTTCTCCTATAGAGATTCTTTCTTTTATTGATTTAGCACTCCTATGAATTTGGTCGATAACATGTTTCTTTTCATATGAGGGAAAACTTTTACATAGTTCAATAATCTTTTCTTCGAGTTCTTTGGCCTTCTTATAACCGATGAATTGCTTTACATCTCTTACATCGAGGTGTTGTTGTTTTTTGGTTTGTTTTTCTTTTTTTACAGGTACTGGATTTAATGAATATTGGTTGAGTGGTGTTGTAGCAGATTCATTCGAGGGCTGTAGATAGGGGATGCCATCAAGGTTATCGTAAATTTGATTGGCTCTATACTCATTCAAATAATGATCAATCAGTATTTTCTCACCATCAGACATATCTTTCAAATCTTTTAGAACCCAGATTAACCCTCTGTCTGCAAGTTCCTTTAAGCTAATGTCAATATCAAAGATACTGTAATTTTTTAATTCTCGGTTCTCTCGATATTTTTGTTGAATTTGTGTAATGACTTGATTCAACTTAAATCATCTCCTTAATCTATCGTGGTAAAAAGGAGATAAAAATCTTGAACATAGCTTCTTATCTCCTTTTGAATTTCACTAATTAGTGGACCTATTCTATTTGTTTTCATGAGGAAGAAAAAGTGTTTTATCTTTTCCATTATTGTTACCTCATTTTAGTACCTTTCTCCTTGAAATAATCACCTTTGAGGTTCTACCAAGTTTGATCCCTACTTAATTTTAAGAATCAAATTGTATGTGCTCAACTTTTGGATCCTAAACCTATTCAAAGAACATCGGTTCTTCATCTAATTCAATACATAGTTCATTCAGCACAGCGACTGCTTCTTCGTTACTTAAAGACTGATCTTGTGCAATAATTCGGTGTAACCTACAATGGACTTTTTCACAACTAGGGCAATAATCGTATTCAGTTACTGCAAAAACAACTAGGAGTCTACCCTCTTCTGTTAGGAAGATTTCCTTTTCCATTTCAATATTGCCGTCTATACCTTCTTGCTGAAATTCTTCTGAATTATACAGAAGATAGCCCATTAGAACATCACCATCGTTTCCAATGTAAAATTCCTCCTCATCATAATTCCAATCGTCTCCCGTTGCATTTTTGGGAACTGGTTCAAACTCTAGGTTGTTTTGTCCATTTATCAGTAGTCTTTCGATTGTTTCCTCCATTGTTAGAGAATTATCTTTTTCCTCAGCAGTTTGATAATTATCAAATTTTACTACGTTATTTTTCATTTGTTTATGTCTCCTTTTTTCTTTTTGGTTTCCTTCTATAATTCTATTGTATATAGTCACCGGGGTTAAAAAGTTGCCTGCCAAGTCACAATTAGACTTTTTTGAGTAATTTTTTATAAATGATAAACGCAACTAATTTGTAATAGGTTAAAATTTGTATAATAATAAGTGTCTTTCCGGAATAGAATACTAGACCCACAAGAAAAGGAAGTTGCTATGCAACTTCCTTCATATCTTCTTCTATGGTTTGCAGACCATAAGTGAGGGTTATATACTGTTCATCCTTGAAACCATGTAATGTATAGAACTTCTTACCATTTGATGGTTTTACTTCGATGTTGAGTAGTTTTTTAAAAGTTTGGGGCTTGAATCGGCTGGCATCCAGTTCAAGTCCTTTTTCCTTGAGTTTTCTACCAAGACATTTTTTCAAGAAATCACTCACTTCATCACTGAGCTCAAACGTAAGTCTTTTTTTACTATTCTTGAATACTTCATCTAACACATCCACCAACTGAACTTGTAAGGTTACTTTTTTTCTTCCTCTAATGTCCTTAATCTCCTCAATGGCTTTTAGGTCATCAACATAGCAATATGTTTTGGACTGTGATGGCTTTTGATGGGCTTTAAACACTTTGCTAACCACTTCATAATCATGTTCTGTTTCAAGAAAGTAATTCAAGTCCTTTTTACCTCCACCCTTTAAGATATTACGAACAAGTTCAAGTTCTCCATCTTTTCTCCCTGCCATATATTCTTCCTTTAATTGATTGAAATAGCTTTCATTGGAGGCTAATTGCTTAATGATGCTTTTAGAATCACCTTTGATTTTATTGTTTTTCAGTAATTCATTTTTGTTCACCGTTACGGATTCATTCGAATCCGTAAACTGGCACCTGAATTTAGCCTCCAATTCTTTAATGAGGGAACGATAATTATTGTAATTGTTGTAAGTTTTTATCATAATTCCCTCAGATTCAATTGCTGGGTAGTTGATACGTATACTACCATCATTATCCGAATATACCCCGCAGTTGCGTTCTATTTCATCCAAATCACCGATAACAGGAACATCCTCACCCCGTAACATTTCAATGTATTTCTTGGAGTTTTCAGCCTTCCTTTTCTGCTCTTCCACATAGGCATGGTATCGGAAAACATTACCTTGTTTATCTGATGAACTTTCTTGGAAGAAAATCTTGAAAGCCTCATATGACTCTACTTCCTTACTTACTCTATAACGATTAGACATCTGCACCAAACGTGTAAATTCATGATTCATACTGGAACTACTACAGTACACCCATGTTTCAGCCTGTTCATTGAATCCTGATACAATGCTAATTCCAGCACTCATCGCTGTTGTTCCAAGGATAACTTGAACATCCTCCGGAATAATCCCTGATTCGATAATGGACAGCTCTTCTTCACTCCTAGCTTTCTCTTTTTTGGAATAAACACCAACCCCTTTAATTCCCTTCTTTTCCAGGTCCTTTTTATAGTCCTCGATCAACTTTTTATTTTCAATGAATACCAGAAGTTTTCTCGTTGGATTCTTTTTGATTGCTTCTCTAATTAGCTTTAGCATCATTGAGTCGACTTCATTGGTATCTTTGCCGGACAGGACTTTATATCCAGCCTGACGAAAAGGGTTTTTTCGATTCTTTTGTGTAACCTTGATAACCAAATCATAAACACCTTCAATGGTTAGACTCTCGGGGGTGGCTGTCATGTGTAAAACTACACCACCATTTTTCATATGCTCTTCTTCTTCCGCCAAATACCTTTCGATGGTATCGGACTTAAACGTTGAGTCATTAGCTAACATATGGCATTCATCGAGAATCATGATACGATGGTGTTTCAAAACTTCTAACGTTGCTGCAGCATAACCACTTCGGCTCACTCTTTCCCCCTCTACCAGCTTCATGTCAAGAATTACATGTGCATGATCAGGTGTTGTAAGGAACTTATCATTAGCAGCAATCACGCTTTCTCGTTGCCCCTTAATCATTTCATCGGAACCCGTTAAGACGGCTGACTTTTCCGTTGTAAAGTTTTCCTTTAGATTGTTAATTAGGTTTCTCCTTGGAATTGACATGATTGAGTAAGATAAACTACCGATACTTCTGTAGGTCTTTTTGAGAGACTGTAATCTATCATTAAATTCATCAAGTACATCCAAAGTGAATTTTGACTTTCCAATTCCGGTATCCCCAATAAACAAAATACGTTTTCCAGGATTATTCAGTACCAAATCCTTAATTTCCCCACAAACCTGAACATTGTTTGAAAGATAGCCTTCAATCTCCCATTCCTTATCAATTCTCATTTCATGTTTCTCACTTAGTTGAAAAATTCCTTTTGTGTCAATACCAAACGTGTGCAAATCATAAATGAAACTCCCCATCGTCCTTTCACAGTATCCATACCTTTCGAACTTATTGAATTCTTCACGATAGGCTCCATTTCCATCATCAATGATTTCACATAGCTGATATGCTTGATCCCTGTTAATTAATCTTTCAAGCATCATGCTATAAAAAGTCTGTAAGAGATTAGACCATTCTTTGTAATCATCAATAAATGGCATTTCTTCAAGAGCCTTAACAATAGCATCATAGTTAACCCCAATTGTTTGGAATTGATTATTGAAGCGTTTGTCGGCTAATTTTCTTGCGACTTGTTTATCACCAACTTTTCTTTTATTGGTCTTCATTTTTTTCTTTTCTTCATGGAATTCGTCAACATAAGGCTGGAGGTTTGTCGGTTTTTGTTTCTTGTTAATGTGGACCTTTTTACCAGAGGCATAAATTAGCTTTAGCAAATGTTGGCTTTGGTCAAAGGAAATACCTAGTTCTTGTTCCCAATACTCCATTCTTCTCTTGTACGCATAAGCCCAATGCTCATACGAACAGTTTTCTAATGGAATGACCCGTTCATATACGTGGTATCGGGGATCGCTGAAATCATCACTACTTGAGAATGATCTTTGAACCATATAGAAGTTTTTAAACAACTTCTTTTCTAGCTCCTTTTTTCTTTCATAGGATAAATGCTTTATGTCATCTATATCGTATTCAATAATATTTGACATAAGGCCTTTTACTTCATCCCTTTTATTTGGTGAATCAAAATAGTTTACCACAAGATGTGGTGTACCAGTTTCTAGGATATTATGTGCAAATTCGTATTCATCCATATGCCTAAACTCTGTTTTGTTTCCGATATTTACGGATTTGAAGTAGTTTTGCATTTTTGCTGCATCAATTTTTGATGGTTTTGTTTTGTATCCGTGAGTGTATGGAGTGATCAGTAGATCGGTTTGAGGAAATTGAGGAGTTTGTGAGGATTTAGTTTGGGGTGCTTGACTCATTATTTATCACCCCCAATTGAGGAATTACTTATTCCTTGTAAAACGCTGAGCCAATGTTGAACCTGGTTTAGCCCATATTTTTCTGTTAATCTAGCGTAATGCTTCAAACCCTCATAAATTTGTTTTGCTTCTTTTGGTGACTTTACGTTTAACTCAACAGCCTTCTTTGTGTAAAACTCTTCACGGTATGACTTATTTGCTTTTTTCATATCTATCACTTCCCTTTCATTTGATACTTTATGATAGATAGGTTTTGAAAAGATATAACGCCATTTTTTGAATTCCGTGTTCGAGCATGGTTTGAGCTACCAACCCCTAAAATCTTGTTTGGGTTTTTATCAAATTTGGCTGAGTATAAACCTAATAGTGACAAGTTTTGAGGTTTTGTATTAAATACAGACACCATTTTTCGTCACTGTTTGGTAGATTTGCTTGAACTCTGCATACTTTCGTAAATAAGACCCCACCACTCACCTTTTAAGGGTGGCAAATAAAAAGGAACCAGCAGCAACCGATTCTCCTAACTCATTAATAAATAAATAAAAAGACAGCCCCTGATACGGAAACTGTCCCTTTACATTTCTTTTACTATCTCTTCATCCAAAATCTTCTTTCGCTTCTCCCAATCAGGCATAAGAGTATAAAGCATGTTATAGAACTTTTCACTGTGATCATTGTATTTAAAATGGATTAATTCATGTAAGATTACGTAATCAATACAATGCTTCGGGGCCTTTATTAGTTCAGTATTTAGTTGAATGATGTTTTTATCTGTTAACGCTGATCCCCAGCGAGCTTTCATCATACGAAGGGTAAGAGTTGGTTTTTCAATACCATATTTCTCTACCAATGGTGAGAGTTTATTCATGGATTCATTAAACACTTTAATAGCCTTT
This sequence comes from Cytobacillus gottheilii, assembly GCF_900166665.1. Lineage (GTDB taxonomy): Bacteria > Bacillota > Bacilli > Bacillales > Cytobacillaceae > Cytobacillus > Cytobacillus gottheilii_A. The sequence goes on from NZ_LT800494.1 coordinate 4,557,666, forward strand.
TCCCGGTACCAATTATCCATTAATTGTTCTTTTCGGCTGTAGTTGTTTGTTTCCTTTACCAACAAATAAATAAAACCCCGAAAATACTTTACTACTTCATCATCTTCTACCTGCTGAACACGCAGCCGATATTGTTTACCTAGATATTTAAAAGATTCGCCACTTACGTATTCTCTTTTACTTTGGTAAATTGGCTGAACGTCTTCGAAATGCTTCACATGTTTTAGTATCCACGATCCTTTACCCTTTACAAAATCATATATATAAGTAAGGGGGACCTTTTCGTTTGCTGAAACCTCTATTGTCATATCAGGCTTAATATTGAGGTTAACATTCTTCACATTTTTTCGTTGTATTGCAAAATCTATTGTCTTATTGGCGTATTGTATTTGATGTCTTTCCATGTTGTTCACCACCCTTAATAGCGTCTAAGAGCAATGGTTTTTATCTGCTCAATAATCTTATCAATTGTATCAAAATCTAGGTCAATTTGATATTTATTAGAAAAGTCAAAGAGTAGATCGTCTAGGTCTTGTGCAATTCTGTTATGGATTTCAAGGTTATTATGCCAATCAACCTTCTGGTGTTCTTTAACTACTGCATCCATCTTTAAAGCTAAATCACCGATAGGATCTGAACCATAAGATGAATGACTTTCTTTTATTTGTGCCATCAAATCTTTCGTTACTCCATAAAAGGCTTGAGCATTTCGGTTTTCTTTAATTGCTTCTGGATAATCTTCGGTTGATTCTCCCTTTCGGTAATCTTTCATGATGTCTTTCATTTTGTTAAGGTATTCTGCTTCCGATATGCGTTTATCTTTATATTCTCGAATTGCTTCTTGAATCCTTTCAGAGAACCTCTTATAGTATGCAGGATTTTCATCCCACTTAGCTCTGACACTTTTTGTTAAACGAGTTCGGATGGCATCAGCCTTTGCCCGTTTAGATTCCAGCCTTTCTAATTCTTCTTCGAATGCCTTTTCATTTAATATATCTACAGGGTTTGTAACTCGGATTACTTCTTCTGCTGAAATATAGTGATCCATTAACATCTGCATTTTAGCTTCATATTCTTTATGATCAATTGTATCTGAATAACGATATTTAACATTTTTCCTAAGCTCCTGAAAAAACTTTAGATCCTGTTTGTACTTATTCAATTCTTCTGATGGAAGTGCATTATAGATTTTCTCAGATTCCAATGCAATTCCCAAGTTTCTTCCGAAGTTACTTAGAATACCATAAAATGTTTCCCTTCGCTCTTCATCCTCTAACCAGACCTCGAATTCTTCCAAATCCTGTTTGTTCCTTACTGGTGCAAAAATTTGTAAAAGATCTGAATGGTACTGCCTCAGTGAACCAATAATACTGATAACATCGTAGATAGCTCCATCCAAATCTTTCGGATCGAAATTTTCTAAACCAGAGCCTGAATACATTTGCATCGCCTGGTCTAGCTTTTCCAAAAGGCCCCGATAGTCAATAATAAACCCATATTCTTTTCCTTCATAAAGGCGATTAACCCTTGCAATTGCTTGTAGGAGTGTATGTTCTCTCATTGGTTTATCAATATAAAGCACAGTTGCCCTAGGTGCATCAAAACCAGTTAGCAACTTGTCTACAACAATTAGCAAGTCAATATCGTTTCCATTTACAAATTCATCTTTGATGGCATCTTCATATCCTTCAGGTGTTTCATACCGATTCATCATCCGCTTCCAAAATCGTTGTACTTTATCTTTTGACTCCACATCAACTACTTCATGCCCTTCTCGTTGATCTGGTGGAGAAATAACAACAGCACAATTCAAATCACCTAGTTCTTCAAATGCCTCTAAATACCGTATTCCCTCAATTTTACTATTTGTGGCCAGCATTGCTTTAAATCGACTACCTTGAGTCTTATAATTAGTTAGGAAATGCTCATTTATATCAAATGCAATCATGCTTAAACGTTGATTAGAAGAAGCAATTCTCTCAAACTGACTCCATTTATTCATGACTGCTTCCTTCTGTTTGTCGTTAAGGTGTCTAGTAATCATCTCAAGTCTATTATCAATCGCTTTCTGATTAACAGACTGATCTACCATTTTGCCCTCGTAAAGTAGAGGCACAATCGCTTTGTCCCTTACACCATCAGCAATCGTATAAGTATGAATGAGCTTACCAAACTTGATCATTGTGTTCTTTTCTTTTTTCATTAAAGGCGTTCCTGTAAAGCCCAAATAACAAGCATTAGGGAAAACCTTTTTCATTTTGATGTGAAGCTCCCCGTACTGAGTTCGGTGCGACTCGTCAACAAGGACAAAGATGTCCCTTGATTCTATAGGGTTTTGCTTTGACGATGCTGTATCAAACTTATGAACCAATGTCGTAATAATATCTGCATTATTATTGTTAATTAAATCTATTAAATGATTGCCTGATGTAGCCCTGTTGGCCTTTAATCTTGTATGACGAAAGGTTTTATGAATCTGTTTATCCAATTCAACACGATCCGTAACCACTACTACCTTGGGATTATGCTCCCACAATTCAGAAAGAATATATTTTGCAAGCATTACCATTGTTAGTGATTTACCTGAACCTTGTGTATGCCAAATGACACCACTTTGGCGGTTCCCATTTTCATCTTTCTCTTCAATCGTTTTAATGATTTCTTTGATTGCAAAGTATTGCTGATAACGGACAACCTTTTTAACATCTTTATCAAATACAATGAAAAATTGGGTGATTTCTAATAAACGTTCTGGATGATATAATGAAATGATATTTTTATCTTGAGTGGTCGGTAATCTTTTCTCTAAGGCTTTACTTAACCAGGCATTCAACCACTCTTCTTTTTCTTCCTTCCAAACCGACCAAAACTTTTTAGGGGTATTACAGGTCGCATATTTTGTTTCATTTTTATTCGTAGACATCACTATTTGGGCATACTTAAACAATTGCGGAATATAATCTTTACCTTGATTCCGAATCATTTGACTGATTCCTTGTTCCATGGATATAGATGCTTTTTTACATTCAATTACTGCAAAAGGGATACCATTCACAAACAGCACAATATCTGGACGGACTGTTCCACGACCATCCATCCGCTCTACCTCAAATTCTTCTACAACATGAAATATGTTTTTTTCAATATTAGTCCAATCAATAAACTGAATAGTAAAGGATTTTTTAGAACCATCAGGTAGAAATTCGGTATATGTTCTACCATTCATTAGAGTTTCAAAAATTGATTCATTTGTTTTTACAAGTCCATTTGACAAAGGTTCATCCAAATCACGAATTGCTTGTTGAATATTAATATTACTGAATTTATATGTTTTTCCTTTATACTCATAGGAGTTCATTGAATGTAGTTTTTCAACTAACACATCATTTAGGAGAACATTATGCAAATTTCCTCGTATATGATTAGCTTCCTCTGACTGAAGTTTTTGATAACCTATTTCCTGAAGTAATTCGACTGCAGGGATTTGGCTACTTATTCGTTCACCGTAAATCTCTTCAGTTTCCATATTCACACCTCCGTTTCTAAGATAAAGATGAAAAGGTTTTTGGTACTACACCTATACCCGAACCTTACCTATTAGAAGTTGTTGCATAAGGCCCTTCTTTTGAAGTTTTATAGCTTCAAGTTCCTTCTCTAAAAGATCTAATTCCTTTTTACCTGTTTGTAAAACAAACATAATTCTATTCTGTTCTTCTATTGATGGGAAAGGTATTCTTATTTTAGAAAAATCGTTCCACCTTAAACTACCTCTTCTATCTACCGATGCTGACATCATTGTTTCAAATATCCTTCTATAATTTTCGGTCTTTAATAAAGCAAACAAAAACTCATTATTAATATTGCTTTTGGCTCTAAATACTGTGTACATAGGACTCACCAGACCATAATCATAATCTCTTTGCAGGCCTATTGATCCCTCTTCAATATGATTAGTTGCATATGCAAATTCATTTTTTGAAACCACTTTATATTTAGATAAATCTGCACTAAAGACTTGTTTTCCGAAGTATTTTAACGAATCCACTAATCCATCATATTTTGTACAGGAAAGAACTACATATTTGTTATTATTTTTATTTACTGTAGTCACTTGGTTAGCTATTTCGCTAATTTTTACAAACTTCCAATCCCTTGGAATTATAAATCTCTTAACTTTCTGATACCCATTAGGCGGGAGTCCTTTATTAATCAATATTTTTCTTTTATCTAATTCTTGGTTAGAGCTTCCTCCATCTATATCACTAATACGAATATGTCCCCACAGCAACCTCTGCATAAGCCCTTTTTGTTGCTTGCCTTTCTGTTCTATCAGCTTTTCTTTTAATTCAATGGATTTATCCCAAACTTTTAAAATATTTCCGATTCCCTCACACACCTTATTTTCTAATGGTAGGTATATAAGATCATTTAATATGTCACTTCTTGAAATACCAGGAATCAGACCAGTGGAATCCGAATTATAATGTTTTTCTCTCATCTGAAGATTGTAATAAATAAAGTCCCTTAATTTTTCAGGTGTTCTAATAGCCATTAACTGTCTGCCTATACCATATTCCCCATCAGATATTATTACTTTTCCAACCCCAGAACCTTTTACTGTTATTAAGATGTCACCCTCTTTACAGACAATTTTAGGTTTATTTGTGTATTTTGTTATAATAATTTGACCGTTATGAAAATCAGCAGGACCTGATATATATGGAATACCAATTCCCTCAGTATTATAATTACTAGAATCTATATGCTGACCAGAAAATAATTCAATAACCTCACCCAATTTAATTTTTTTCCATCCAATATTGTTAACAACAGTCGTCATCGTTTTCCATCCTTTATAATCCTAGCTCTTTCAAATACTTTTCCATCTGTGCTTCAACTTCTTGAAGTTCATCCTTAATATTTGCTATATTACTTTTCACTTCAACCATGTCAACAGGTTCTTCTTCTTCAAAAGTATCAACATACCGAGGGATATTTAGGTTAAAGTCGTTTTCTTTAATCTCATCAAATGTTGCTACACTCGAAAATTTTTCTTTGGTTTCCCATTTCTCATACGTAGAAACAATTTCCTCTATATCTTTCTCTCGTAGCTTGTTCTGATTTTTCTCTTTCTCATAATGGTCTTCTCCTGACGCATCAATGAATAGAATATCTTTTCTCTTTCGGTCTTTTTTAAAAACCATAATACATGCCGGGATTGGGGTACCATAAAATAGTCCTTCTGGTAAGCCAATTACAGCATCCAACAGGTTCATCTCTAAAATCTGCTTACGAATTTGTCCTTCACTTGCTCCACGGAATAAAACCCCATGTGGAAGAATGGTAGCCATACGTCCATCTTCTGCCAATGAATAGAGCATATGTTGCACGAAGGCATAATCGCCTTTGGAACTTGGTGGAACACCCCATTCAAATCTGCGGAATGGATCAAGACTTCCCTCCATTTTAAATTTCTTATCTATGTTCCCTTCACCCGCAAATCCCATGGCCCATTTGTCAAGGCTGAAGGGTGGATTTGCAACTATTACCGAGTGCTTCATTAATTTGCCGTCTTCTAAAAGTAATGGATTAGCTAACGTATCGCCCCATTCAATTGTTGCATCATCAATACCATGTAAATACATATTCATGAGAGCCAATGAATGCGTCGCTCCATTTCGTTCTTGTCCATAGATTGCTATTTTTTTATTTGGAACCTGATTTGCAACTTTAATCAGTAGGGAGCCTGATCCACATGTCGGATCGTACACACGATCATTTTCTTTAGGTCTTACCAAACGTGCCAAAAGTTCGGATACTTCCGCAGGTGTATAGAACTCCCCACCCTTTTTTCCAGCATCCGAGGCGAATTGTCCAATCATATACTGATAAGCATTCCCTACAACATCTTCATCTCCAATTTGTGATGGCCTTAAAGATAGCTGATTGAAATCCTCTAACAAAGAACGTAGAATAGCATTTCTTTCTTTTGCCTTCCCAAGAATAGATTCGCTATTGAAGTCGATATTGCGGAATACACCTCGAAGTTTTCCTGTATTCTCATTTTCAATTCGTTCCAACGCTTTATTAATGATTTCGCCAATTTCAGGATCATTTCTTTTACTATATAAATAACCAAATGTTGACAGTTCATCTAAAACAAATCGTTCCCTCGACATAGCTCGTTGAACACGCTGCTCATCGCCGTTATAACGCTCTGTATACTGCTCTACCTTCTCCTTATACGAATCACTGAGATACTTAATAAACAGCATTGTAAGGATATAATCCTTGTATGTACTGGAGTCTATTTTGCCCCGAAATGAATCAGCTGCTTGCCATAGTATTCTATTAATATGGTCCTGTGTTACTTTCTCTTGCATTTGCTTTCCTCCTATTTTCCCGCAACTCTCTTGTGATGTTCATTCACAAACCTCTATTAATCTAAAAATGCAACCTCTCTAATTTATCTGTAAAATAATAGTATTTATTTACTACTTATCCTCTTAATTATCGCAAAATAGACGCTGATTAGCAATTTCATTCCTATTTTTGGTATCTTGCAACAGTATTTAGCTCGAACCATGAACCTCGCTTACTTTTTCCTCCAAACCATTCTCGATACCTTGTGCTTCATAACCTATTGTGGTTGGTTATCTCTCAATTCTGAAATCTTACGAACTTTAATATGCTGGTATGACATTAACTTTAGGATTAATACAAGTCATCCCCTCCAAACGGGTGCCTTACTGAGACTTACTTAATACACCCTTATAGCCGTTCACAGTCAAGGGGGCGTTTTTCATAGGAAGACTGAAAACTACATTTTGAAAACAATATTAATGGTTTATGATTCGAGAATCCTACTTATCTGAAAATTCATCCAATAAACCGATAATAAGTTATACATTTGAAGCATTCTCAATTCCTTGAGATAATGCAAACGGGTGCCTCACTCAGACCGCCTATTACACCCCTATAGCCGTTCACAGTCAAGGGTGCGTTTTTCATAAGAAGACTGAAAACTAGATTTTGAAAACAATACTAATGGTTTATGTTTCGGCAATCGTATTTTATTGAATTATCGGTTAATTCACTCTTTAAAAAAGGGGCTACCGAAAAATAAATAAGTAGCTCCTCTTTCAATTACTCTAATCAGTAATTTTTTTTAGTTGATCTTTGTTTTGTAAAACCTGTTTAATGTATTCCTCTGCCCAACCTTCCAATCCAAAACCATTGATAAGTATGTTTAGCTTAGTTGTCAGTTCACAGCCTCTGTAGCCCTTGATAAGTCTGAAAATGAAACTAGGTGAGAGGTTTGTCTTATCAGAAATATCCTTTAAGCTATACCCTCTTTGACCCTTTAATTCCTCAACGAATTCACCGAAGTTATTTTCAATCATCTCAATAATGTCTTTATTTCCCTGTTGCTCCATTATCATTTCCTCCTATTAATTCACTGACACTATGTTCAGTTCCTGATTTGTCATAAGACCTTATATACTAAGCACCAGCACCATCATTTACTACTTAATAGAGCAAATTATTTTCTATTAGAAAGGAATATTTTTTTAGGAGAAATCTAGTATAAAAGGTAAGAAGAATTAAAGGGGGAATGATTATGGATACACAAAAATTCATGAGTTTATCCGCAATTGAGAGAGTAGAATTAGCTAATAAGATGTTAAGTGCAGAGACGAACGACCACTTGAAAAATGTAGCTTCTAAGTTAGGCTTGTCTGAATCTACTTTCTCAAAGATCATGAGAGATAACGCATCTTATCAGTACAACAAAACTAGCAAACAGTACGATCGAATTATACCAATTGAGGAATACAAGAAATATCTCCAATCAGGGTCTAACGAGAACAAAATGGAGGAAACATTGCAGTTTGTTGCTGAACATCTTGAAGAGTTAAAGGGGCTTTTGCATGCACATGAAAGTGAATTGATATTAGAGCCTGAAATCTATGACCCTAGCAGCAAAACTATCACTAGAACCATACAAGTGAACGAGGACATTTATAAAGAGTTCTCTGACTTGTATTCTAGTAAGTTCTCTCACATTCGACTCAGAGAAATCTACAGCAAATGTCTGTTGGATTTCATCAAATACTATCAACCAAAAAAGTCACCTAAGTATAGGGTTAACAGGTTTACTTCAGAGGTGCAACAAGTTCAATCACAAATGTTAACAAATGACCTAAATTGCGAAACCAAAAGGGGGAATTAAAATGGAAAAAACATATGATGTAGTTGTTAGAGTCCTATTCAGTACGATGGTTGAAATTGAAGCGAATAGTGAGGAAGAAGCTATTGAAAAGGCAATAGAGCAATATGACGATGGCGAAATTATGCCTGAATTACGTTATAGTGAGTATTACGCTGGCCTTGATGAAGTTATTGCCGATGAAAGCATTTAAAATCACAAAAGGAATCATTTGAAATGAAAAACAAAAACGCAAACCTATTTGGATTGCGTTTTTTTGTATGCGAATTTATTGTATTTTTAATGTGAATTCCCAAGAGAATTAGCGTTTTGGCCCCACATGTAAACCCTTTGAATTAAGTATCGGGGGTTTCAATTACCTTTTTGCCGCTCATGTAACAACTCAATTATTTCACTCTGCCTAAACCCATCCCAGCCATTTTCGGCTCTTCGGAAGCAATCTTCATCAATCTTCGCTCCCTTTTCAAGGAGTGCCTTGCAAACCTCGTAAAACCCGAAATAACAAGCAATTTGTAAAAGGGGCCGCCCTAGCCGATCTGTTTCATTAACATCAATATCTTTGTCATCAAGTAACTTCTCAACTGTGTCTAAATCATTCATATACACCGCTTGAAACAAGGAATTATCCATAGATTATCCTTCCTTTATCATTATCAATAGATTTTCAAATCTCTTGTGAATCAATATACTGGTACACAACCATTACATCTCTAAAACCATGACTTAAACATTTCTCTAACGAACTTCCCCAAATCTTCATCGCTCATACTTGAGCTACTCGCAGCAAGTTCTATTGCTTTTGATCTTGTACTTTCAATTTTATTTAATTGTGAAGGTTTTTTAGCCTCCCTATCTTCTTTTGCAGCATTTTTTGCCCATTCTCGATATTCTCTATATCTCTTTGTTGATAATTCCATAGCTTCTCTTGGAGTTTTAACCTTCTTTCTTATCCAATCAATTGCTATTTTCTCCATGAAACTTTTGGATAGTTTGGTGTCGAAAATCCTAAATGTAAAATGAATTAAAACATTTAAGACACTATCAGGAAGATTATATTTCCAAATTTGTTCTAAGATTTCGAAATTCTCTTTTGTTGAGCCAGTAGAATCAGACAATTCATTTAAAAATTCCTCCGGATTAGTGTTTTCAAACCGTTGTACTAATTCATCCTCTTTACTACATATATTCATAGCAATCTCCATTTCATTTTAAGTTTCCCATTGTCAATGTTCAGAGACAAAAGCCCGTAGATATTCTTCAAATTCTTTATCTTCAAGGTAAAATAAGTCTAAATAAGAAATCGGCATTTTATGTCCCTTCGAATCTATTTCAAAACCTTCTCTCCTGCCAAATCCATTATTTTCAGAAGAGTATTCATGTTTCAGTACGACCAATAATTGAAAGAAACGCATATCCGGGTTCAATCCCCATATTTCTTGAATCAAATGCAGTATCCTCATTATTCTCTCTGAGTCTCTTCTCTTTTCATTTGTCATAATTATTATCACTCTTTTCCATGTTTAGGAATTTATCTTTCATTTGCTAATTCTTTCTCTTCTAATCTTTTCATTGCCTCTATTGCCACAATTAAATGCTTGTCTTGAGGCTTTGATGTAAAGAGAAGATATTGCGTTACTTTTCCAATTACCATTATTAAATCCCAAATTACTTTTGGCTCACCCTTCCACAATTCGAATCCAATAGCCCAACTTAAAAGAAACACATGAACTGAATTTTCAAGTATTAGAGATAGGATAGAGAAACAAAGAAAGATACTCACCGCTAGATTTGTGCCGCAGTCCTTATGCACCCTCGGTTGCTCTCTTACGTTTTCTAACCTTAAATTTAGACCACTCTCAAAGGCTGAGACGGTCTGATGCTCTGCTCCGTGATATTTTCCAATGGGGCTTATTTTTATGATTAGACTTGCTATAACTAGAAAGATAAACAATAACTCTAAGGTGCTAATTTGAATGGTATGTAAAAGAAAAGAACTTGATTCTCCAATTAATAAAATCTCCATCAACAACAAGACAATAAACGCTAATAAAAACCTTTTCCAATTTTCGATTATAAGTTCAAAGATCATGGAGAAGGAACGAACAAAAGGTATCCTCGATAGAATCATGGTTATTTTCCTATCTGCTTTTTTCATTTTCAGTTCTGTTGTGATTTTCCCATCCTTGAATCGAGATATTGACTGGTACCTTTCTCCAGTAAAACTCACAGAATTATATCCAGCTCTTCCTCTGCATATTTTCACATTCTATCTCTCCTAAATTAAACTTACTTCCTCCATCTCGACTGCCAAATAATCGTTGCAGCAACTGCACCTAATGAAATATTAATCAGAACGGCAATAACGGAAACAATTAATAACCACACACTAACCCCTCCCTTAGATCAGCACCAAAATTTTCGTTACTTCATTTTAAATATTTATCAAATAAACCTTTATTTTCAAATACCGCTCTATATAGTTTTGTTGCACTTCCCATGCTTTCTAAAGCAAATAACACTATTACCATTCGCTTTAGCGAGTCATTATTCTCCGCTTCAATCCAATCCCAAGCACTCCTTGATAAAATAAGATTGTGCTGCTCTTGGGCCAGCTTGGTTATCAATTTTATTAAGGGGCCTTTCTCCAATCCTCCTATCACCTGCATTAACTGACTATCTTTTTTAGATAAACTATTATTAACACCATTTTTGATTTCCGTAAGCACTTCAATGATGTCTTCACTTACCACTTTTGTTTCATCCCAATACAATAAATCTCCAAAGGTAGAGACTATATTTTGCTCCGATTCATTGTGTAGTTCCTCCTCTATCTCCTCTAATCTCCTACCATGTCCTTCAATCAGTCTTACAATCTCTTGATATTTTGTTTCGATTACCTCAACAAATTGGTCCGTATCATTAAATTTTTTCTTTAGCATCTTCAGTACCTCATCCTTTGGAATAAACCGTTTGGTTCGCCTCCCAATAAAAGCCACTTCTAAAAAAATTGAACCAAATTGAGATTCGACAGTCTCCGGTGTTTCAGGTGATTTATTCAGCAAATTCAAATTCTCTCTTATTTCAGGAGCTACCATTACCCATGTTGAGCAAAGTGCCTTTGAAAACTCAATCGCATTAAATCTTGGACCATTCTCATGGAAGCAACAAATATCTGTTAGAACTTCTAATGGAAGCCCAATATTTAACCCTTTGATAATAAGTAGCTCCGCTCCAAGTTGGGTTGCACTGTTAAAATTCCGTAATTCTTTAGCGAGGTAACATGAAACTGTTTCAATGCTAAAATGCTTTGCAACAAGCCTATCAATAGCTTCACTATCACCTATAAATATGTCATACCAAGTCTCTAGTTGCTTTTCATCGGACTCTATTGTCTTCAAACTTTCTAAGAGCTTTGGTGGGTCTATTCTTACCGGTAAGGTTATTGGCTTATCCAGAATTGAGTTCGCCCATTCTACTGCCTTCTGAGCCTGTTCCATTGTAATATCACCATATACACAGGCATACTGTGGAAATCTACTTTCAATTAACGTAGCAATCGCTAGTAAAGGAATATGATAAGGCAATCCTTGGGTCTTGGCATAGAATATTTCTGAAGCTCCTTTTCCACTATTCCTTCTTTGATATAAAAGAATGTCTTTCTCTTGTATATCTTCCTTCCGCTCTTTATATCTCTCTAAATTAGAACTGAGAGTGAAACTTTCACCTGTTTCTTTACTCTCTAAATCACCATTTATCTTCCAATATCTTTCCGTTTTCCCATCCACGTAAAGGTGTTGCTCTTTTGTTTGCTCCAATACTAATCGTTTGTAATCATCCTTCTGTTCTACACTCAATGTAGCAAATGGATATGCTTGAACAAGTTTCAATGTTTCTTCAAAAACTCGTTCCCAATCGTCTTGATTAATATAATCTGGTATAACTTCCAATCCTAGGTATACTCCCATTTCTTCATCCTCCTCACAAGTAAGTCCTTTTCACTTCTTTACCAATGACTAAAGTCAAAGGAAAATAAAAAAGCCCGTATTCCCCCTTAACTGGAATACGAGCCATTTAATATATTGAATTTTATTTTGAACGCAGTTTTTTCAATCATAGTTTTCCCTGCTTTTCATTTTATTAAATTGTATTATAAATAAGATTAGTGCGATAATCAAGATAAGTATTTGGATAAACTTTACGTTAATAAGGAAAAAGGTGAAAATATGTATTCATTTACTGAAGTATGCAAGAAACTAGGGTTAGATCGTCAAACAGTACAAAACATGTGTGAAAAAGGAATGTTCCAGGACGCTTATCAAACTGAAGAGGGTGTTTGGCTGATTCCGGAATTTAATTTCACTACCACAAGAAAGCAGGACAAAAAAGCTGAAGAAATCCTACGGCATATTGATAGAAAAAATCATGCTGGAAGGGATGAAACTGTTATACCTTATATTCCTGCAAAAGTAGTAGCTGAATATTATGAGGTTACATTAGAAAAAGTGATAAGTTGGATTAAACAGGGGTACCTTTCAGGAAAGCAAGTGGAAGGAGAATACTTAGTACCAAAAGAGGAATTTGATTACCTTAAATCTAAAAGAGATAAAGATGCAACAGAGGATGAAATCAAAAAACTACTTGGTTCCGACTATAATGACGATTGGGAAGTAGAAATTGAGGAATAAAAGAATTTAAAGATAAGGCTCAACACTCCCTCAATAGTCTAAAAAGTGTTAATACTTTATTAATCAAACATCGACATAGTGAAGATTCGCAGTGAAAACCTTTTAACAAGATCTCAAATGAAGGAGAAGAAAAGAAAAACCTTCTTTTCTTCCGTCCGTGCCATGTCCTGTCATACCTCTCCATAGCGTACCATACCCTACCTTACCCCTCCGCAATTTGACTCACCTAACCATATCACACCAATCCCTGTCTATCCGAGCCCCAAAGTCCAATTACTCTTCAGTGTCGGGTTGGACCAATTCCCAACAGACAAAAGAATTTTATATAAATTTCCTTTGTTTCGTACATAAATTTTCTATTATTGCCCTTAATTGCACACCCCAATTTATCATAAAAAAACTTAATGTAGATAAATTTGCTATCTCATTCTAAAATCTGATGTACTATAATAGATCACCCATCCCAAACAAGGTGCCTCCAATTCGGCGGAATGATCCCTTGGGCTATTGCTTTTGATCTCATTCCATTGTGCCTAAAATCCGCACGGAGAACATGACAAACATAACAGAGAGTGCGTAGGTTGTTATCTTCATTAGTCCCTAATTTTCCACTTTTAATATGGTCTATGTGGCATCCCTTTAACTTCAGCGGAATCCCACATCGAACACACCTTTCACCATCTCTTAACCATATTCTTTTCCTGGTAACATTCCAGATTGCTCTAGGCTGACGTTTTTTTGGCACCTTTTTTGAACTCCTCATAGGATTGGATATCTACCGATGATACATCAAAACGCCCATATCCTATAGAACGTCCATCAGCTAACCCTACTAACATACCTGCATCATGTAATACACCTTCTATTTGCATACCATTTACCAAGGTATTATCCCAAATAATTTCAAATTCCGTTTCCCAACCAGGAGACAATGCTACACGATAACGCAAATTCCTATTTTTTGTATTCGGATTTATTACTGAACGAACGTCTAAGTAGACTGGCTCATTCTCATCTTTAGTAATTTCTCTTGGCATATATCTGTTTAAATAGATACGATTCGATAATACTTGAAGTGTTGCAGAAACTACTTTTTGAAGAGTGGAACGGCCACGGCCACTTGGACTATACCTAGCCGCCTCTCTCATACAACCGAAAACATAGGAAGAATCAAGGTATAAATGATTATTTTCATCTGCAGTATAAGTGCTTTTCCATTCTTCAGGATCATTTCCAGCTCCACCGCTTCTTTCTTTTCTTTCCAATGATAATACATTCGCATTAAAGGTGTGGATCAATAATGGTTTTGTACCTCTAATCCTAACCTTAGCATATTGTAAAGCCATACATTTCATCCTTTCTTTTAAATGATCATACTAGAGTTATTAGTTATTTTTCTATTTACCCAGCCCTTAATAGAAAATTTCTATTAACAAAATCATCACCTCCCATCCAGCACTAACATTCATTAGCAAATTTTCCTCTTTTTATACACCTTTTCTTTATCTTTTTTGAAATTAATGTATAGGAGGTTCTTAAATTGGTGAATATAATAAGTTTGCCACCAAATATAGTCAATGGTATTCCTTTGCCTTTCGAAGTGGAAAGTGACAGGGAAAAAGGAACGGAATCAATTGGAATCCGCTCCTGTCTTACCTCTAGCATATTATAACTCCTTGAATTTCCCACCTTCATACAAGTATTGCCCTTCAGCAACAACAAAGACTTTTCCTAAATCCCTTTCATCACACCATTTTTGCTCTATTAGATCATGAATAGAAGCCAGTTCATAGTCATACCCAATCATTTCATTTTCTACACCAAATAGGTCTCCGTTGTCATACAGATAAATATATTCAGTGGGGATGGCAATCCCTTCTTTCTCCAAATATTCATTTTCAAATTCCAGTACCATTTCAACGAGTAATTTAGATATTGCAAAATCAGGAAATTCTTGATGAATTCTTTTCAAGATAAAGTCTTCCACTTCTTCCATATTGATTATTGGTGCATTCATTTTGTTATTCATTTTCATTTCCTCCTACGGATAGTGTTTTTAGCCTCTTAGCTGTTGTTCATCATTAGTGGTATCACCTTGGTATATCCACAGTACGTTCCTCCAATCCCAATGTTTCCCTCCCCTTCAATTCATTGCTGTTCTCACCTTTCTTGAATTCACTATTGCGTTGCTTTATGATTCTATTGTATATAGGCAATGGAATATAAAGGTTGCCCAGCAAGTCACATATAGAACTTTTTTGGGAGGAAGATAGAAATGAGCAACAATCTTGATCCAGAATTGAAAGAGGAATTGGACTTGTTTATAGAAAATAATGTAATAGCTTCAAGGGTAAAATCCCTTAATATAATCAAAAAAGCAGGAGTTTCGCATGAACCAACAACTTCTTTTGGACATGCCTTCGGTAATTTTGATTTTACAGCCGATTTAGACGCAAGAATAAACAAGGTGAAAGACACCCAAACATTAGGCGAATATATCGAAGAACTGTATCAGAAAAAGCGAAAAGATGATCCTAATGTACTGAGAAAAGCTGGAATTGATAGAGCATATAAATATAAAGTTGTTAATAACCGAATCCATCCAACGAAATCAAAATTATTATGCTTTGCTATTGCTTTTGAATTAGACCTGGAAGGAACAGAAAAGCTACTGAACAAGGCAGGATACACTCTTGCAGAAGAAAATAATGTTTTCGATTCCATTATTGGTTATTTCATAGAGAAGGGTTATTATTTCGGTGCAGATATTGATATTTGCTTAGAGGAATACGGTCAACCCACAATCTTCTCAGTTGCTTAAAAACCGTAGAAAGGTTTTGCGGAGAGGGAAGAAAGCCCTTAAACTTCACTTCCCTCTATCATCGAAATCAAGGTTATTTCATAGTGTACTTGAAACGGACTTAATGTGGACTTTATAGATATTATCAAACTAAAATCATCAGTAAGTTACTCTAAATTTCAGCGTAGTGTACCTGGAACGGACTTTATTCAGACTTTATAAATACTTTTAATAAACTATTTCCCTACTATGATTGAAACTAAGCAGAAATATCACTAAATGACCCCAGTAAAATTACATGATAATGGAACAATAATTCATTTGGTTTATAAAGTGAGGAAAACAACAGAATAGAATATAGTGGCTGAAGAGGATTTATAGAACTATCTGCGGAACATCGAAAAAGACTAGATCAATTTTGACCTAGTCTAATTATTTCTTTTTCAATATTAATTGAGGATCGGACATTACCATTGACGTATTACCAAACACTTTTTCTATATTGTTTAAGCATTTTTAAAGTAACCCAAACAATACTCACAAAAGATGCTCCATCTTCTTGTCTATAAACAATTATTCCATTGCATCTTGGTCCATCACATGTTGTTATTTCGTCTTGGCTTGGTTTGATCCCGCAGATTAAACATGAGAATTGATACCCATCTAAACAAATAAACGTCTCCATTCCACAATCAGGGCACTCATGTAAAGGATTCTCCCCACCATCACTTTCATAACTACATGTACCAACAAAGTTTTCGATATACCCTTCCGTAAATGAAGAAATTTTAAAGGTTGGTTTTATATACCAAGTAATTGTTTCTTTTTAGCGTTGAATTCTTCTTCTGTTAATATTCCACTGTCACGTAAATCTGCTAATTTCTTTATTTGGTCTGCTATATCGACAGAAGTATTGATGGAAGCTGTTTGATTAGAACTTGAATGTAATAACGAGTCAATTAAACTTTTCAGTTCCTGTGCGATATGGATATGTAATTTTTCTACAGATGCCTTATTATTGGAAGCCACAATTTCAATATTCGCACCTAGTCCCTTGACAGTTGTGTTAATAGAACTAACTGATGACAAGGGGAATTCTACCTTTTCATTCTTGAAAATACCTTCTATTTTATGGACAATAATCCTTTTGTCAGTTACATAGATTTGTTCAGTTGGTTTAGGATTGGATGCTCCTACTCCTAATAGGTTTTCTTCTTCCATCAAACCACTTCGAAATAACTCTATTTGTTTTTGCATAGCCTTTTTTCTACCTAAACCTGCTAATTTTATGGTTTCTTGAATGGTATCCATTGACATTTACCTCCATATATTGGTTTTAAATTAATTATAAACCAAAATGGTTTTTTCAACCTCGAAATGTTAGTACAGTTTGGTAAATATTCAACGTAATTATCTATATTTCATTCTCATTATTTTTTATATTTACATACTTAATCGGATTTTGTGCACCTCTTGAAAGGTAATGCTCAACTGATTTTCCAATATATTTAGTTCCTATCGCTTCATCAGCTTTTTTGCCGACAAATTCCCATCTGTTCTCTCTATCTAAAAATCCTCTTGTACTGAATGTGCTTCCCGCTTGGAACCAAGTAATGATCTTGTATACCTCGTGAACAATACCATCAAATACTGCAAAAGTATATTCAGCTTTTTCCCTATCATCGCCTATTCTCCAGACACCCCTCGTTGCATCATAAAGCTCAATATCGGTCATGTCATAACGGAACGTACTATTTAAACGAATTAAAATTGCTGGTTCTTCTATCTGAACTCGTTCCCTTTCATAATGGGATACCAACTGGTTAACCTCAACCCTTCCAAAAACGCCACTTTGCCATCCACGGACTTTATTTGTTAATTTCTCTTTACCAAGTAAATCAATTATCGCTGCTTCAACTTTTAATGCAGTATGTTCATCCTCCAAACCATGAATTAGGATTTCTATCTTAGGTTCCTGGCCCTTTTCAAGGATTCGCTTAATCATTCGACTCTTCGCTGTATCTGCAGCATCAGTTAAATGTGAAAATACTCGGTTTCCAATTCCTTTACCTACATAGAATATCTCACCCGTCTCTGGATCAGAGTAAATATATACGTAATATTTCAATTTACTAATAACTTCTTTTGAAAATTGTTTTATCATATTGACACCTTCTGTTAACTTTTTAATCTCACACTATAAAATCGCATCGCTTCAAGAATTCCTTCGAACTCAAATACTCCAGATTCTATCAGCCTTTTAAGTCGATATTCGAGAAGGGTATCCCCTACGTATTGGTCTAAATGCCCTAGCACCTCACCAATTAATCTTGCTGATTTCATGAAGTCTTTTGTCTTCTGTTTACCATGTAGCTTTTTGGCTTTCTTTATAATAACTTCATCATAATAGTCTTCAGGAACGCTTTGTATTCTTCCATTCCGCCAAATCCTTAAAGTTTCTCGGGTCTCCGCAAGAGAGAGCCACTCTTTTTCATAACCCTCCCTACCATGGTCGGTTAAGAACTTTCCTGACCCATGTTCAAATATGTGTTGGAGTTTTTCTGGGGGAATTTCGCCTGTATGAAGCAGTGTATATTTGACCTTTTTCATCCGGAAAAGTTTATCATACTCCTCTGTCGTGTTAATAACAGTCATATCAATATTTCTTTCCTTTAAAAGATACACAACGAATCGCAGCCCTGTTTGTTCATGTGCACTATCAGAAGCCCAAATTGTTACATGTTCCCCATCAGGTATAGAGTTGATTTGAAGGAACGTCTTATTAAAACTCCCGGTATAATCTGGATACTCACCAAATTCATCATTCATGCACTTCTTCATCCACTCAAATCTGGATTTCACCCCATTTTCCTCATGCAACTGCCAGACTGGACCAGTGGAGAAAATGTCCCAAAAAGAGATGATCTTTTCCCTTTTATTAAGGCCCGTTTCTCTTAAAGCATATTTCAAACTACCTGAAGCTGATGCACCAAATAGAATATGTATCATCCTTATTTTCTCCTCTTTATGTATGACGTATTTCTTCACTTACCTTACTCAAATCATTCTACCTTTTCCAAACCTGTAATTTGATCAAGTAAATTCCTATAGTATTCCGAACGAATAGAAAACCCACCAAACTCCTCATGAGTCGTACATGAAAACCATTCAAAGTTATTTTTTAGAAAGGTTAGGTCTTCGGGCAAATTAGGTGCAACCCAATCATATAATGTGTTTGCAGATTGTTGCAGCAGTTTACATGTATCCCGATTTGCTTCGATTACATACACCGTTGCTGCCGGACCTTTTGTAATCGTATTTGCCCATTTTTTTGTTTTATAGGTTTGGAGTGTATATGGTTTAAATTGTGCAAGAATACCCGGATTGTAGTTCAATTCTTTTCTAGTTACAAAATAGAATTTGTCCGAATGATCACTAACCGCCGATATGTTTCTCCCGTAGGATTCTCAACTAAATCCCAATATTCCATTTTATCACCTTTGTTTTTAATCGTAATTAGTAACTTATACGTGGGATTCACAAGGAAGTTTCGAATTCAAAATAATTATTTTCTATAACTTACGGTTATTAAACTACCAGCAAAATACAGATGCAAATCAGAAGAAAAAAATCGACCTCAAACCGGTAAAAGGGGGAGGTCGACCTTTATCTCTTGATTTAATTCTGTCCTATTGCAACAAACAGAAATTGCATATCCCTTTAAATGGCGTATTGCTCCTTCCATTGGGCATAAAGTTCGTTAAAATGGTCCAAGAAATATTCTCTTTGAAACTTCATCATAAATTCTTCGTCCTGTTGAGTGAAGGATGGAAGATGAATCCTATAAAACGGAGTTTCATCCATTACGCCTGGTATTTTAAAATCCGAATAGAAGTACATATCTACCATGTTGGTTAAGATAGCTATTTTACACGATTCTTCATACGAAAAGTATCTTCTAGTCTGTTTAACGTGATTGTTTAAATCTTCATGGACACCCTTTACTACTGCAAAAACAATAGGATTACCCTCTCGGTCATTGAGAATCACTCCATTAAATTGAGTTCTGTCTATCATCTCCTGTATATAGTCACCAAAATCATCTAATGTTCTAACTTCAACCTTGATATTGTTGTCTTTTTGTATACCTCTTTTTGTACTCATATTAAATCTCCTCATTTCTTTTCATTTTGTTTAACTCTATGTTTTCATTTTATCTGGAATAGAGGTTTAAAAGGTTGCCTGGCAAGTCACATAAAACTATTTTTTATCTTTCATTCTAATCTTTCGTCCTTTTTCCCTGTTTGTATGAATCCTTACCGTGGTGCAAGGTTTTAATGAGATTCGAATGAACAAAACCGATTGAACTGAATTTTGATTTTCCATTTACACTTATCTCAGCATCTTTCTTCTACCCTTGTTCTTTCCAACTATAGAGAAACGATATGCAAAATAACTGAACATGCTATGAATCCTTATTGGACAGAGGATTGAAAAATAGGCCAAAGAAAAGGACTGGATCACTAATGGACCCAGCCTCGAATTTTGATTGATTTTTGATTAAAAAAACCGATTGGTTTATGATTGAAGGCAATTAACCCCAATTAGTCTATTACCAATTAATTTTTTCGAAATCTGATAAAATGCCATTTCTGACATCTATAGCATTTTCTTTTTTACTTTGCATAGATTGTGATTGGAAACTTACACTTAATTCATGAATTATCATTAGAAAATCTGATAATACATTGTCCAAATATAAGTCATAAATATCTTTTACAATTCTATAAACTTGAATTTCCTGCAAATAATCTCCACTGTACATTGTAAAAGTAAACGCATCATTATCATTATAGTGTTGAACATTTATCCAAGTTTGAACACTCAACTCTTTTCCATCAGGACTATCCTCATAAACAAACATATCTACAGCAATAATAAGGTTATCCTCCAACATATTTTCACTGTAGTAAATATACTCCGCATCCGTACCTTCAACATATTTTCGACTTAATCCGTTAATTAAGTTCATATTTGCATCTCCATTCTTTTTATTTTTTTTATCTTTTATTTAACTTTATGTTTAGATTTTATCTGGAATAGAGGTTTAAAAGGTTGCCTGGCAAGTCACTTAAAACTTTTTTTATCTTTCACTCTTATATTTCTTCCTTCTTTTCTGTATGGAGAAACGAGTTAGGAAAGAAGTGACATTAATTGAATAATGTTTGGGAGTTAGCTGAGACATTATCTGGCAAGGATTGAATAGGTATTGAATGAACAAAACCAATTGGTTTTAATTTTTGTTGGAAATGAGAATGAATCATTCCCAGTGATTGGATTTCAAATGTAATTTATAGTTGAAATACATCAGTAAACTTTGTTTGCCAATTCATCACTCCAAGTTTGGTAATATCCACCGCCAATAATTTCAAGTACATCAGAATCTTCATCCGGTTCTACACCCCACCATCTTGATTCTGTGATAACTTCACCATCTAAAGTTTCGATTGTAATTTGTGCTTGTGTGTAGGCAATACCTTCTTCTGCTAATCTTTTTGCCTCATCTAAATCATTTACTTCTGCAATTAGATTTCCAGCACCAGTATGATAATTTATAAAATACTTTTCCATTTGAGCGTCTCCTTTATAGTGATAGCTTGATTTCAATCATTTTGAGCAACTGTTGATTTACTCTATAATCCTATTGTAAATTGTGACTGATTTTAAAAGGTTGCCTACCAAGTCACACCTTGGAAAAATAATGAAAATCTATTAGAAGTTATTGAAAAGGACGTAAAAATCCTACGGAATAATACAGTTAAGAAAATAGGACTGATATTGAAAGGATGAAGAAAGACCGATTGAAACCCTTATTTGAAGGGATTGATGGAATTTTGAACACGTAAAAAAAGACTGAATTACTAATATATCCAGCCTGAATTTGTATTGACTTTTTAATGAAAAAACCGGTATTACCTAATACACTGCCGATGCTCTTCCCAATATCATAAGTAAGTTTGAATGAAGTGATATATTTTCCATCTATAATAAAAATAACCACCAATTCTAAAGAATAAGTGGTTACTAGGACTATAATTGAACGACAAAAAATCCTTCTTTTCCTAGGGATTTAATGACATTTTTCATCTCTTTTTAATTTTTTTATTCGTTCAATGCTTAATATTGATTTTTCTTGTAATGGAAAAATCACTTCTTGTTCAGCCCTGATAGCCGGTGAGTTTAATTCAAAATTTTTATTATCACATTTCATTGCTTCTATAAATCCCTTAATACTAATTCCCGGATTATCTTTTGTTGCTTCTGCTGTAATTATTGTATGATCACACGATGAATTAAACCAATATAAATCTTCTAATTTTTCCGCTGATGTCCATGAGACATAATGATTATTATAATTCACTTCATTCAGGTCTAAATGAACTCTTCTTATTTTCCCCGTATAAAGTAGATATTTTGCAAAATCATTATCATTTTTATCTTCACTGCTCTCCCAATTACGAATATCTTGTAATACCTTTTTCCAACATTCATCTGTATTGTCTAAATCTTTTCTACCACTTCCTTTTTTCGGATGATTTACCCACATTTGAAATAATTCGTATAGATTCATTTTTAAACTCCTTATTTTAATACATACCATTATACTTCCTTGAATTATTTGATGTCTTTTTTATTTTCCCAAAAACTAAAAGACCATCTAAAAAATAGTATGTAATCTCACAGTATTTAAAGAAATTGGAAATTTCGGCTCATCCTTTTTGCAAAAGATTAAACTTTTTCAAGACGGTGCGACTTTTTATAAACAGTTCAACTTTATTTCAAAGCCACAATAACTATTCCCCTGCTTAGGTTGGTATCATGGTTAGGAAACACACAGAATTGAGTTTGAAAATTTTACGGATTTATGGATTGGGAAAACGATTGTAGCCCTATTTGGAAAGGGATTGAACAGTTATTGAGCAATTGAAAAAGAGACGAAGTCCTACTGGACCCGCCCCGAATTAATATTGAATTTTCATTGAAAAAACCAATTGAATAACGATTGATTACATAATAGACCTCCCGCCACTATTCCCTATTCCTTTGTCGTTTGGATACCAACTTATTTAGCAGTCGATACCGACTTTTTTGCGTTGGGAAGAGGAGAGTATTAGCTTTATACATACTTGGGGGAACATTGGGAAAAATAAAGAGAATAAGTCTTATTATCGGAGGATTATATTGATGGTGAATGGTAAGCAGATAAGGATAACATCAGTGGAAATTGCACAACTTTGGGCACAATATTTGAATGATAGCGGAAGTGTGTGTATTCTTACATATTTTTTTGAAAAGGCTGAGGATGCAGAGATTAAGCCTGTCATCGAATATGCTTTAGAGCTCTCAAATAAACATATAGAAAAACTAACTTCCTTTTTTACTGAGGAAAAACATACAATCCCTCATGGTTTTAAAATAGAGGAAGATGTCGATTTAACGGCTCCTAAATTATATTCCGACAATTATGTATTAAACTTTATTCATCAAATGTCTATGATTGGACTTACAACCTACTCAGCTAGTTTATCAGGTTCTACTAGAGCTGATATAACAGATTTTTATATGGAGTGCATTTCAGAGACTATGCAGCTTTTTAAAAAGACGAAGGACCTGCTTTTGTCTAAAGGTCTTTACATAAGGTCTCCGTATCTGCCGAATTTAGAAAGAGAGGATTTTGTAAAAAAGCAGAGTTTCGTATGGGATATTATTGGTGAAAAAAGACCATTAGTAGCATCTGAAATATCCAATCTATTTGCTAACATTCAAAGAAATGCTTTAGGAGCAGCTACA
This sequence comes from Cytobacillus gottheilii, assembly GCF_900166665.1. Taxonomy (GTDB): domain Bacteria; phylum Bacillota; class Bacilli; order Bacillales; family Cytobacillaceae; genus Cytobacillus; species Cytobacillus gottheilii_A. Next base: position 4,581,232 of record NZ_LT800494.1, read on the forward strand.
CTGGCAGGTTTTTGTCAGGTAGCTCAGGATAAACAAGCAAAACAATTCTTTGTCAGAGGGATAGAAATTGCCAAAAAGCACATTAAATTATTTGGAAAAAAATTCGAAGATAGTTATCTTCCAGTTCCCACGACCTGGGCAACAGAAATCACGAATAGCACAGTCTATACTTTTTCCGATAAACTGATGATGTTCTTTACAACAGCCCTAATCGGTTTGAGTATTGGGTATTATGGAACAGGTATCTCTCAAAGTCCCAGACTGGATATAGGCGTTATGTATAACAGATTGATGGTGGAAATCCAATTATATTCTGAGGATGGCTCCAATATCATGATAAATAATAAATGGTTAGAACAGCCTCCAATAGCATCAGACAGAGATGAGTTAGCCAAAGCTAATCTTAATAGCTGATTTCAAAAGGGAGGTCATGCACCTTCCTTTTTTAAGAAATAATCATTGGTTAAACAAGATATAGTCTGAAGTAGAAGGGCATATGGGGTGAAATTTACAATGAAAAATAGATATAAATCCCCTTGGTCGGCTTTGTTATGGTCATTTGTTTTACCTGGATTTGGTCAATTTTACAATGGCCAACTCTTTATAGGTTTTGTCTTAATGGTTTTGGAGGTTTTGATTAATTACAGTTCTAATCTAAATATGGCAATTTACCATACTTTCAGAGGGGAGCTGCAACAGGCACATAAGGTTGTTCATTACAATTGGGGATTATTTTATCCTTCTCTTTGGGGTTACGGCATGTGGCAAGCATACAATCAAGCAATTTGCATAAACGATACTCTAAGAGAAAAAGGGATAAAGGAACCTCTCAAAAAGGCCAAATTCACAGGAATACTTTTCGGATCCGTTGCAGGAATGGTTATGGGTCTATTTTTTCAATTTATTTTTATTAGCCCAGTTTACACCGGTCTTGCAATTGGGGTAATTGGAGCGATTTTTGGTCATCTGTCGGAAAAGATTATTTATAAAATAATCAGCAGGCATTGATTAGAAAACAACAGCTAAACAAGCCAGATGGCAGGAGCAAAGGCTCTTGCTTTTTTTGTATGACCCAAAAATGAACGAAATAAATCTAGGGCACCCAAGACATTTTAAGATTTTTCTTTTATTTAGTTATTTTATCTAGTTTAAGAGATAAGTTCATACCCTACGACGGTGTTTCAGGGGCTTATTTGACCACCATTCCCGTTTTCTTATTTTAGAATGTTTGCTTTCCTTTTGGGAAGGAATCGAATGAAACCCCAATAGTTTTCCGTCCCAAAAAGAGTTGGGAAAAACACTTGAAAGGATTCCTATTTTATACTGCGAGGAAACCAACAGAAACAATACCTAAGATAGCCCGGACCTTTACAATGAAAGGATTGGAGGAATAGGGAATAAAAAAACGATTGGATTTGTGCTGAATTTTGATTAAAAAATGGGATTGGACTGATATTGAATTACGATGGGGGTTTTTCCGATTTTGGAAATAAAAAAACAGAGGGTCTGCCGGGAAAAGTACCGGAAAAATCTTCGAAATTGGAACGTTATTTTCATTTAAGGAACACCTTTTTTATAGAGACACAGTAGACATATGTTTTGGGACGAAGATTAATAGCTTCTTTTGTATTACATACTCCTATGGTTGCAATGAAACACTAAGCAATCATTTCAGCTACAGTTTCTGGTTTATAGTTTTTTGTTTTATGAAATGAAATAGCCTAGGCCCATATTTACCTAGCTATTTCCTGATCTGTTTTGGAACTTATCTAATTAAAGCACCCATTACTTTAAGTATACTCTTTCACAATTAGCTTTTACTTTTGAAAAATCCTAATTTTTATTTTCCATATAGTTAACCATATGAGGAAGGATCCATAAACCAATAACAGCTATAAACAGTCGAATGATTACAGTCATAAAAACATGATCAAAAGGAAAATAGGTAAACTCTACCTATGTTTAACTCTACGGAGCGTTTGTTGATGCTAACCATATAAACCCCTAAGATGGAAATAGAGCAGGAGGAAAAAATAATGGATAATCGTAAAGTTGGAGAGTTAATTTATAATTTACGGAAAGAAAAAGGGCTGACACAGAAACAATTAGCTGATCAAATGAACATTTCTGATCGAACGATTTCAAAATGGGAGCGTGGATATGGCTGCCCAGATGTCACTCTATTACCAAGTTTATCTACCCTATTGGGCGTAAATATAGAAAATATTTTAGATGGTGAATTATCGTCGAATGAATTTGTAGGAGGAAATATGAAAAAGTCAAATTATTTTGTCTGTCCGTCATGTAATAATGTTGTATTAGCCACTGGAGATATCACCCTATCTTGCTGTGGCAGAAAATTAGAACGATTAGTAGCAAAGAAAGCAACAGACAAAGAAAAGCTATCAATTACAGAAATTGATAATGAATGGTTTATTTCAAGCGATCATCCTATGACAAAAGATCATTATATATCATTTATTGCTGTTGCTACTGGTGATCAAGTTCAAATTATAAAACAGTATCCTGAGTGGGGTTTACAAACACGTATCCCGAAACGTAAACATAGCAAACTGTTATGGTATGATACTCAATTTGGTTTATATTATCAGGTTTTATCATAATTTTTTATATAAAAATACACGAGTTATGACTTAAATGTTCATACTCAATGGTCTTACCTCCACTTCAAAATCTTGATCCAAAAAGTGAGGAATTCTTTTGAAATTAAACCTATTAGGAGTTATCTGAAATGAATAAATCTTTAAATGAAACTATGGTCCTAGCAAAACCGATGATTGCCTTTCTCATACCTGTCATTTTTGCAAGTGTTTTGCAATCATTAGGTCAAGTGTTTGGAATTATCGTCGTTGGACAAACACTTGGAGTAGATTCTTTGGCAGCTATTTCAGCATTCTTCCCTCTATTCTTTTTTTTAATATCCTTTGTAATCGGAATTGGATCTGGAAGTTCCATTCTAGTTGGGCAAACGTACGGTGGTGGAAATATCTCAAAAATGAAGGAAGTTGTTGGAGTAACTTTGGCATTTACGATGATCATATCCATTGCTGTCGCCCTAATCGGAGGGTTCTTTACAGAAGATATCCTAAAATGGATGGGAACACCTGAGAATATTCTGGTTGCAAGTACAGAATATGCACGTATTTTATTTGTTACATTACCTATTACATTCTTATATATGTGCTATACAACCTTTATGAGAGGTGTTGGAGATTCAAAAACACCTTTTTATTTCTTATTAATTAGTATTATCTTAAATATCGCCTTGCTTCCAATTCTTATTTTCGGTTGGCTGGGCTTACCGGAATTTGGATTAAATGGTGCTGCTTACGCCTCTGTATTATCCAATTTTATTACATTCGTGATTCTATTAGTGTACTTACACAAAAAAAGTCATGTACTCAAATTAGATTCTATTATTTTGAAACATCTTCACTTGAAAGGCTCCGTATTGAAAGCCTTACTGAAATTAGCCATTCCTACCAGCATAAGTATGGTTTCAATCGCATTGTCAGAAATTGCAGTCATAACTTTTGTAAATGATTATGGATCCAATGCAACGGCTGCATACGGAATCGTGAATCAAATTGCAAGCTACGTTCAAATACCAGCGATGAGTATTTCAATTGCCATTTCAGTATTTGTTGCACAAGCTGTGGGGTCCGGGAATATTTCGAACATTAAACATATAACAAAAATAGCCATTACACTAAATTATCTTCTTGGTGGTATTCTTATTCTCGTTCTTTACTTGTTACCAAATCCAATTTTGGGAATTTTCTTGGACAACACCGATACTATTAATCTTGCCAAAGATCTTATTATAATCTCATTTTGGAGTTATGTTATTTTGGGTCACACTCAAGCAATTTCAGCAACAATGAGAGCAACAGGTACGGTATTATTGCCAACAATTTTTACAGTCACAAGTATTTTGATGATTGAAGTTCCAGTAGCATACTCCTTGTCACACTTTACAGGACTTGGGATAGATGGAATATGGCTCGCATATCCAGTTACGTTCATAGTCAATTTCTTGGCTCAATCTATTTACCACCGATTTTTTTGGAAAAAGAAATCTTTTAAGGCACTAATTAATTAAAGCCTACTAAAAAAGAAGCTATTTTACAAATTGGGCTGGAACCCTTATTGGACATGGGATTGAGGGGATATTGAATTAAGAGAAACGGGACGAAGTCCTACTGGACTCGCCCCGAATTGATATTGATTTTTGATTGAAAAAACCGATTGAATAACGATTGAGTACATATTAGCTGCCCGCTGCTCTTCCTACTTCCTTTGCCGATTGGAAACCAACTATATAACAGTGGGTACCGACTTTAAGGCAACGAAGACAAGTTAATCATGAAAATTTCGTATATATTGAACCTCTCCCTTATCTTTCACAACAATTCCAAGTTCATTTAAGTCCATTCTTAAATGTTTTATTTTTTTCTTATCTCTTTCTCTTATTGCATTCCTACGTTCATATAATATGGCATAGACATTATCTCCAACCGTACGGTCTTCAAGAGTCCAGAGTTTGTATTGATCAGCATACGGATCTTGTTCGCTCCAAGGATAGTGATGATTCAGGAATTTCTCTCGTATTATAACTTTTTTTATGTCTGTCTTTTCTCTCAATAATTCTTGCCCTTTATTACCTGTAATGACAACTGTACTATCATCCATAAAGATTTCTTTTACGTCTGAATTTTTAATTCTAATTTCTTTATCATCTTTATTAATCAAAATTTCTTTATCTCTAATACTCATTTTCAAGGCTTCACTATAGACTGTTAATGACAAAAGACCCCCTATAATTACGCCTATAATCATCAAGACAATAGAAGTCCAAAAAGGGTCAAGTGACTCCAAGAGTACAATGACCTTTGAATCATTAAAGAGTGGAATTTTTATTATGAAATCCAATAATCTTGGAAGAAACCAACCAATCGTTCCTAACACAATAGGAAATAAAACTGCAAAGAGCTTTTCCAAGAAACCCATACCAATTGTGGATATATCTTTCATATTATTTTTTACTCCTTCATTCACTGTTCTGTACAAGCCAGCTTGAATTTTTAGTTGAATTATAGTTACACAAACGTTTGAATGATTATAGAAAAGCCATCCGAGTGCAGTACATAGCGTTTCTCCTGTTGCTCCACCTTGATTCCACCCTGTTCAAGTAACATACTATAATTCCTCTTTTGGCTTATCACCAATTAAACCAAACAAGAACATTTGTGAAAAAGCATATTTATTGTACATTTTCGAAACAACTGAGGGTATCGTTAAATCAAGTTCCAAATAGGTGGTCAGTATTTGCTGTGTGAATTTTTTTTGATCCGTTAAGGCATATTCCTGCAATTGTTGCACAAACTCCTTGCTAACTTTTTCTCGTCCTCCAAGTGCTTGTTGTAATTGATATCCTACTCGATATAAGGCAGCAGCAATATCTTCATCCGCTTTCTGATGTTCCGCTATATAACTCGATATCCAATCACGAACTAAGGACGAGGTATCTTTATTATTTTCCTTAGCAACCTGTTGGAAACTCTCTTTTAGCTCTTTTGATATTCGTATGTGTAAATTAGTATCCATTTTAGAATAATGCCTCCTTAATTTGAATAAACTTACATTAACACACATGTAATTACATTGTCAACACACACGTGACTACAAGCCATTTCCCAAATTCCCCCATACTAATATAACCCCTGCACCAGCTATATTATTATGACAAGGTAAAATCACTTACAATTACGATATTTAGGTATAAGTCCTACCCATACATTTATGTTTAGAACCTCGTTAATCATCTATCCTTTCCATCAGTGTGAAATGTCGTAATTTGGGGATGAGATGGATAAAGAGAAAAGATGGGCGGATTCTACAGATGTCTATAGTGAGGAAGCACATAATAGAAAGAAGATTAAAAAAGGATGAGGGCTGAATCATTATTGGATCCAGCACCTTGATTTTTTATTGAAAAAGCCGATTAAGTAACGATTGACTACATAATTGACTGGCACCCGCTCTTCCCGTTCCTTTGTCGTTTGAAAACCAGCTATAAAGCATTAGGTACAGACTTTTTAGCATGGGGGAAGAGGAAAAGGGAGATAAGTATAGTGCAATACTACAAAATGACCCTTTACATCCCTTTCCTACTTTTTACATTAACTTCTTAATACTAAGTTTTGTTCCTCTATGACATAAACATGATCAGCTACTCGATCAACAAAGGTTCGATCATGCGATACAAAGAGTACAGTTCCTTCATATCCTTTTAAAAATCGTTCTAACGCTTCAATACAAAATATATCCAAAAAGTTCGTGGGCTCATCCAAAATGAGTATATTGTATCTTCCTAAGAATAGCTGACACAATACGAGGCGAATAGACTCTCCGCCGCTTAAATGACGGACATTCTTTTTTAAATCATTTCCTGTAAAGTTCATAGAATGAAGAACAGAACGAATTTTGCTCTCATCAAAATCACTTCTATCTTTCATAAATTCCAGTACCGCTTCGTCCTTTGTAAACTGATAGTCTGTTTGTTCATAAATGCCGATAACCGCTTTTGGTGAAATCGTAATCCCTTCACCACGCTGTAAAATATGGCGAAGCAACGTTGTTTTTCCTGAACCGTTTTTACCTGTAATCGCAATGGTCTTGCCTAACGGGAATTGAAAACTTGATTGATCAAGAAGCGTCTTCTCCCCCGCCTTCAGGCTTAACTGATCCGCCATTATCGGAAATTTATTGTGTAATTGAAGAGCACCAGACTGGTGAAAGCGAATGATTTGTTCTTCTTTCGGAGCTTTAACTTCTTCCAGTTGTTCCACTCGCTGTTCCATTGCCTTTGCTGCACGTTGCATGGCTTTTTGACTCGTACCTTTTGATTTCGTTTCAAACATTCGATTCCCTTTAACTTTTGTTACTTCTTTACTCCCTTGTGTTACCTTTTCAGCCTTTTGCATTTTTTTCTCTGCTGCTTTCAATAGACGTGTTTTTTCTTTTTCAAATCTTTCATGCTGCTCTAGTTGTTGTCTTTTCTCCAAATCTTTTTGACGAATATAATCCGAATAGTTCCCTGCATATTCTGTTACTTTCCCATCATCTACTTCCCATATTTTCGTCACTAATTTATCTAATACATACCGGTCATGACTCACAAGCACAAGAGCACCATAGTAATAAGTTAATTCTTCAACAAAAAACTGAGTACCTTCTGCGTCAAGATGCGTTGTTGGTTCGTCAATCAATAAACTTTCATGATAGTTCGTAAAAATCTGTGCTAACTTTAGCCTAGTTTGTTCACCGCCACTAAAGTTTTCAAGTTCCGTTACTGGAATAGACAATTTCCCTTTTAGATCATAATCTATCTCTGTTTGTTCAGGTTTTTTTAGTTGATCAAAATAAGCAAAGTCTACATGACTTTTTACTATTCCACTTGTCGGTTGAACTATTCCCGCTAGCAATCTTAATAATGTGCTTTTTCCTGCTCCATTTTTTCCGACAATACCAATACGGTCAAAATGGTGTACAGCTAAACGCTCAATCTCTAATACAGTTTTATCTAAATAAGTCAATTCTATATTTTCTAATTCAAAACATACTTTTTCCATCTTTGCTACCTCCCGAAAATTAATGATTTCGTACCGATAGCCAGGACCGATACGAGCTACTATTTAATGTTCAAGCTCGCATCAAAAGAATAGTAAAAATTGCATGAATATCTCCTCCTATTTCGCTTTCCTTGTTATAACTGCATTTATAATAATCAAGATACCTATTATAGAAAATAATGTAGCAACACTTGTAAGTTCAATCAAAACTCCAGCTACCGCATAACCAATCGGCGTCGCTAATAACGAAAGACTTGTCACAAAACTAAAAACTCTTCCCAAGAGATGAGGTTGTATCTCTGTTTGAATAAAGGCATAGAATGGTGCTGAAAACAATGGTCCAGATAAACCAACCAAACCAGCCATCACAATAAATGCAATGAACAATGAAGGCGGGACGATACCAGATATGAATAGTGCAATCCCCATCAACAGCATTCCTACAGCCATTGTTTTTATTTTATCGAAGCGATCACCTAGTAAACCTAATAGTGCCCCCCCAACAATTAATCCAATGGCAAAAATCACCTCCACTATACCTGCTTCTACAACACCTCTTTCGAAATGATTCCGTGTCATAAGTGGAAAGTAGGTACCTAGTGGAATATAAAGCATAGCGACGATGGTCATTGTCATAGTTAGCTTCAAAACAACAGGATGCTTCACTATCGCATAATATCCTTCTTTCATTTCAGTAATAATACTGATAGAAACCTCTCCTTCTTTTCTCGATACTCTTGGAATGTGAATGAACAATAAAATACTACTTGCCATCACAGCACCAAGAACATCTAACATCAATACCCATTCAAGTGAACTAACTGCAAGCATAGACATCCCAACTGCAGGCCCTGCAATATTTGAAATAGAACTTACTGTCTGTCCCCAGCCTGCTACCTTTGTAAGATGCTCTTCAGGTGCAAGTAGAGGTATAGATGCTTGCATTGCCGGCATATGAAATGCAGTTGCAAGAGAACGTATGACTAAGATAACGATCACCAATGGAATACTTGGCTCATTAAAATACATTGTTATAAATAAGAGTAGGCTGCCAAGAGCGACAGTCATGTCTGCCAGAATCATCATCAATTTTCGAGAGTAACGATCCGTGACTGTGCCTGCAAATGGACCAACTAATGCTTGTGGTAAAAATCCGGCTAGACCAGCCATCGTCAGGACAAGTGGGGATCCACCCGTTGAATCAGTTAGCCACCAAATAATACTAAATTGAACAGCCGCACTACTTAGTAATGAAAAGAACTGCCCTGTATATATTGCAATAAATTTTCGTTTCCAATTTTTATTTCCCATTATCCTTGCCTCCATAAAATTAAAAAAATCACAAGCATCTGCCTGTGATTAAGAGTAAAGGGAAAGAGACCCATCCTTGTTTATAGGGGCTATCAGGAGCCGTTAGCAAATAAACCTACCAATTTTTTTACATTGGGAGGAAAATTAGACATAAATAAAGAAAGGTAGAACAATCCGCCTTTCTAAACATTACATATTCTAATCCGCATACACCTAGCAGTAAGAATCATCTTCAAAAAGATGGACAAAATGCCCGTATGGGGCGGATTTTTTAAAAAATATGAAATGAAGATTATTAAAAAAGGACAGACTAATCCCGTTTACTCTGTATACACAAACAGAGTCTTTGAACGTATTCAATTACTGGTTCAAAGTTAGGGACCATAGTCTAGGTATCATTTTTTAATAATCCTCCTTTTAGTTTAAAATTCATTATTAATTGTAGACCGACTTACAGAAAAAGTCAAAGGTAAATAACGGTTCTCCACTTCATCAGACCTTCATTAACAGTTTTCTTTACTCCCTTTTTTGCGGTATGAAATTTCGTACAAACTTATATTTTTTCTGGTCATGCTGAGCATATAGAAAGCCGAACACACTGAAGACAATAGCACCAATCAGGTTGACAAATAAATCCTTCATTGTATCAATAATTCCAATATCAAGATATCCAGCGTCAATAACGGTTTCAATACTATTTCCCGAATTGTCTTCACTTTCAATAACTGTGCGTTGAATATTCTCAATATGATTTACGCCATTGCTTTCTGCCCCAATGCTTACACTGTTGATTTGTTGAACAACTCGGTCTTTCTGCATATCGAGATTCATCCAGCGGTCTGCGGAGTATTCAAAAAACTCCCACATAACGCCAACGGTCATAGAAAAACAGAAGGTGACTATCGCTAGAAATAATGGGCTTAAATTCATCCCCTCAGCATTCTTATTTAACAGATAGACAAGTGAAAAGCCGACACCTGCAGCTAAAAAACCATTAAGCGTATGAAGTGCTGTGTCCCAAATTTTGAAATAACCATAAAAATCGCTCAGTTCTCCCAGAATAGTCGAACTAAAAATAAATAAGATGATTATCAGTTCCAACAAGTTGGGAATTTCAATGTTAAACATACGTTCCACAAGTTGTGGGATAGCAAATAAAGCGAGTGTCAATACAAGTAGAAAAGCATCCCCCCATCTTTGCATAGGTATCTGATTGATAAGCATAAAAACAGTAATTGCACGAAATATAACATACACTAGAACAATCTTCTTATTGGCTGTTGTCGTGCTACTTGTAAAAAAGTTTTTTATGATATTCATGAATAGTATCCTCCTATTATTTCGGATATTCATCTCTTTTTATTATATTTTGTTTATAAATCTTGCCATTAACATCTCTAACCAATCTCCCAATATATCGGATATTTGTTGACTAAGAAAAGGAAACTCTTGAAGTAAAAAATGGATATTTTATACGTTAAGAGGGTTCTATAAAGGACGTAATTATCCCATATATACCCGTTTCTATAATTCCCTACTCACCAAGAAATTAATAAAAACTTTATCAAACATATTGACTCTCACGTTACGGTATACTTTATAGTAACTGGTGAAGGGAGAGAAACAAGATGAAAGAGAAGGAAGTTTCATCATAGCTTCACTCGCTTTATAATGATGTGGATCGGATCCACTATGTGAATTGGTTTAATAAGTTCGGAATTCACGAAACGTTGGGCTATTTAAGTCTGTTGGAATACAAGGGAACTCCCCCTTAAAGAAATTGTCTGAAAAAGTGTTGACATTCCACATTACTTATACAAATTAATAGAACAACTTAAACAAAAAGGAAATGACTCTTAAATTAAAGTCATTTCCTTTTTTAATTCGTATCTTTAACGAGCCTCACATATTGACCATTTCTTTCATCTCGAATGACGACACCTAATTTTGCTAAATCCTCACGTAGATATTTAGCATCCTCTTTTTCATCTTCTTTTAAAGCGTGCTCCCTTGCATATAGAAGGGCATTTACCTTTTCTGGAAAGTCTGGATGACCTAACACCCATCGTTGGTACTCTTTTTCAAATGGGTCCTTCTCTTTCCAGGGATATTGATACGTCCTAAACGTTTCCTGAACGGTATCTATTTTCGTTTCAAAAACTTCTCTATATAATTCATTGCTATTTTTTCCAAGAATAATTAACTGCTTATTTTCTATATAAATAGTGGAAATATCTTTTTTATCAAGGGTATCTACCTTATCACCTAATTTTAATTGCAAATTCTCATAAGTTATTGTAACTTCGAGACTCTCCTCAAAAATAGTCAATGTCAGCAAAATCCCAACAATAATTCCAATAATAGTTGTTATGATGGAGACCCAAAGGCTATTTAATGATGCTATGAATTCAATAAGTTTTTCCCATGGCAATACAGGAAGATTTAATAGCCAATCTGCAATAACTGGTATAAACCAACCAATCAAGCCACCTAAAACCATAGGAACTAAAATGATAAGTGTTTTTTCCACTTTACTTAATCCAAGAACTGTTTCAGTTTCTCTCATAGGGCTTGTCCTTTCTTATTTCAAATAGTTACTCGCTTAATTAATTATTCTTAATATAATTTTTATCAACGTTTCTTTATATTCCTCTACACTTAATTTATTTTGAAAGGTTAACATAGATTCAGAAATGGCTCCCTGGATTATCGTTGAAATTACTTGAGGTGAAAAATCTCCAAATTCCTCTGACTCTTGCCCTTGGCGAAGTATTTCTCCTAATAAACTTGTTTTTAAATCTTCTTCTTCATCCTCTAATAAATAATAGGGTGTGTGATCAGGTGTCCGAGCATTAAAAACGATTTCAATCAAAGCAATATTATTCGCTTTATTTGTTACTTGATAAGCTAAACTTGCTTCAATAAATGCTGTTAATTTTTCTGTGGCAGTCTGCTTTTGTATCACACATTTATTAATAAATTCCCACTCTTGTTCAACCAAATACATTAATGTATTGTTCATCAAGTCTTCTTTACCAGAAAAATGATATGAAATAAGCCCGGTGCTTATATTTGCCTTTTTTGCTATTTTAGCCAGGCTTGTGCTTACATAACCAATTTCTTTCAATACCTCAATGGCAGCCTTTATTATTTGTTCTCTCCTAGCTTCTGCTATAAAGGTTTGCTTATCTTCCATGAATATTCACACCTCCCGAATTTGATTGTACAATCATTTTTTTGATTAACCGTTCAATTAATCTTATTATAATACTTTCTTAATTCTTGTCAATAGGGTGGAATAAAGGGTTAAAGAGATATTGGGTATAAAGAAAAAGACCGAATCACTATTGATCCAGCCGAATTTGAATTGATTTTAAATTAAGAAATGATTGAATAAGTTTATACTTTTTTGATTTTCACTTTCAAAGTGTATAGTAACCCTCTTTTTCAAAGGGAATCATAAAGGTTTCTTTTTTCTAGTTCATAAACATCGTGTGGGAATAAGAGTAACTAATTACCTATCGTCCCGAATGCTACTCAAACAATGTCCGATAGTTAATTAATGGTTTTAATTTTGTTTAAATCAGAACTACAAAGTATTTCAAGATTAGAAAAGATCTTCTCAGGTGGCCAGTCCCACCATTTTAGTTTAAGTAAATAGTCAATCAATTCATCATCAAATCTCTTCTTAATAATCCTGATTGGATTCCCACCTACTATATGATAAGCAGGAACATCTTTTGCTACTACAGAATTGGCTGCTATAATGGCTCCATCTCCTATATGAACACCAGGCATTACTGTTACATTTTGCCCAATCCATACATCATTGCCAACCACTGTGTCTCCTTTAAATGGTAGGTCTTCAAGTGATGGTGTTGCTTTTTCCCAGCCATTACCCATAATATTAAAGGGATAGGTCGTTACAGAGTTCATCCGATGATTTGCACCATTCATAATAAATTCTATCCCTTTAGCAATCGCACAGAACTTACCGATAATTAGATTATCACCAAGAAACTCATAATGATGTGTGATATGTTCTTCAAACTTTTCAGCTCCATTTACATCATCATAGTAGCTGTAATCTCCCACACTTATATTAGGCCTGGTAATTGTATTCTTTATAAAACAGACGCTTTTAATTGTCTCATTAGGATATAGATCATTCGGATTTGGACCGTACTGCATTTACTCTACCTCCAGTTTATGATTACTTGCTAGTATATTCCCTTTTTAAAATCCCAATCGTAATGATGTCATGCCATTTACCATTTCTAAATAAACTCTCTCGCAAGACTCCTTCTTTCTTAAATCCAAGTTTATTATAAATATGTATAGCTCTTTCGTTAAATGAGAATACCCTAAGTGAAACACGATGTAAATTTAATTCTTTAAAGGCATATTCAAGTAATAATTTGAGGGATTCTGAATCATATCCCTTACCCCAATATTCTTTTTCACCAATATCAATAATACATTCAGCATTTCTATTTTTTGTATCAATATTAATAAGTGACGTTACAGCAATTGCGGTATCACTTTCCCTTTCCTCAGGTGATATAACTCCTAGAAGTGGTTGAATTGAGAATAATATTTTCCACAAAACTTCTCGTTTCATCAAGGGAATATACATCCAATGACGGGCTTGTAGTTTTCATTACATCTAAATCATTTCTCCAAGAATGATATATTTCAATATCACTTTCTACCATTTTTCGAAACTGGAGCCTTTTTGAGCTTAACATTTAAAAACATCTCCCTTTTGGATAAACGGCCCTAATATTTTACACTTTTTCTAGTAATTTTTCCGTTTCTGTTATAAGTTCCTCGAGTATTTCAATCCCTAGTTTTGTGTTATCTATACTTGAAGAAATCAATGTTATGATTTTATCTATCTTTATCTTGTAATCTTGTGGTTTATTATAAAATCCGTCAATCATTCGAACTGCCTTTTTCTCATTGATACAGTATTCTTCATTCATAGCAAACAGGACTTGATTTAAACATGAAATCGTTCGGAAACAATGCCCCATAACATATGAAACATCATCCTTATCCACATTGTCCTTCGCAAACATCAAAGAAAAAGATGCTTCAAACATGAAATAGTCAATTATGGCATCCTTTAATAGTTTCGGATAAGGCTTTGTCTTCGCTTTTAAACCTGATATTTGATTGGCCCGTTCAAACAATATTTTGCAAATGGAGAGTTCCCCCATATACATGACATTTAGATAGGCATGTGGATGCCCTGTATGGTAATGGGTTGAAACATTACCTAAAGAGCATTCATCAATTACTTGAGATACCCTTTTTATATCTCGAAAAATCAAATCTACATGGTACCCTTGAACGACAATCCAACCACCACCATTTATCCAGGCACCCCACTCACCTAATGATGTAACTAAATTTTCTCTATGTTCATCATCCAATTTAGTTGCTATTTTGCTAATTTTTTCAACATCGAAGCCTGCCGTTACATCATAATAAATTCCAATATCAATATCAGAAGTTGAGTGATTTGTACCCCTTGCTCTTGAACCTCCTAAAACTACACCAACAATGCCAGGCACATCTTTTAACTCTTTACTTATTTCATTCATAATGTTTTGCACGATCATAAACTTTCAGCTCCTTAAATATTGTCAAATTTCCCATTTGCAACTTTCGGCTAATCATTCAAAAAATACGCTAGGATATTCTACAACTCCTGAAACTTTATCAAGAACATTTGCATGTAATTCAATTGCCATGAATGCTTCATCTGGGACTTCGAAAGGTGCCTTTATCCCCCAAGTAGATGCTTTTTTGAACCCGAACTTCGGATAATATTCTGGATGTCCCAAGACGACAACCGAATTATATTCAAGCTCTTTTGCTTCTCTTAATGCTTCAAGAATTAAACATCTTCCTACACCTTTATTTTGATACTCTGGTAAGACAGATACAGGTGCAAGAGCAAGTGACTCTACAATTTGATTGTCATTCATAATTTTTATCTTGGATAATAGAATATGTCCCACTTGTTTGTTATTATCTTTATCCATCGCCACTAAAGATAATTCTGGAATAAATACGTTAGAGTTTCTAATTCGAGACACCAAATTATGTTCATTTTTATCACTGTGTTCTGCATTAGCAAATGCACACTTTACCACTTCTTCAGTTACTTTATAGTCCTCGACCTGTTCTTGTTTAATTATTATGTTCATCTCTTAATAGCTCCTGTTCTAAAACAAATACTCACTTATTCCATTCAGCTCTTCCTGCAAATAGTTCATTGTCACAATTCTTTCTTGCTCACCTTGATTATCATATAAAAGCTGTTCCATAAACTCCCATATATCTTCTAATCGTCTTTTTCCCTTATAAAAGGTCATAGCTTCGGTATTAATTGAAAAGTTTTGATGTGTTTCCTGATAGATCTTTATAAATTCATTAAAGTATGGTTTATCAACTAAGAACATTAAGTCAGCTTCTACTGGAGCTAATTTTAACCCTTCCCAGTCAATTAACATTAACTGGTTTCCGGACTGCATTAAATTCCAATAGTGCAAATCTGTATGACATAAGGCCATTCTCAAATTGGCATTTTTCAAGTACAGGGAATGCTCCTCAACTGTATGAATCAGATTATTTAATTGTGGAATGGAGGAATGGATCAATTCCCATACATCAGATGGAAAATCATTTCTCCCTTTTTGCAATAGTTGTCTCAACATCTGTAAAAATGGAACCTCAAAATCTTCTTTTATAGCAGCGGTTTCAACTGGAATGTCTTTCCCAAATGAATGTAGCTCCGTTATCATTTTTGAAAGCTGTCGAACCTGATCGTCTGTTAAATCTTGATCCCCAATCGTTTCCCCCTCAATATACTCATAAAGTAAATACACACCATACTCGTCTTCACATTTATATTCCCCACTACTTGTTATCAATGGAACGGTGATTTTCCCATTTAAGTTGCTATTGTTTATAAGCCAAACCAAGATAGGAACATATTGATCAATCAGAGCAGTCAACTTCGGAGTGAAAGCTCTGCTTTTTTCATATACCTTCAAAAAATAACTTTGATTTTTGTTAAACACTTTATAAGCGAGTGATGCCCAACCACCCTGCTGAGGCAACACATCATTAGTCTCTATGTCATAAAAGTCTTTTAATATACTTTTTACTTGATTCATCCTAGTCCCTCCAGTAAAACACTATCAACTCGGAAAAAGTATAACACAATTCGAGGTTGCCCTTTAATTATTATGAAAAGCCATACTTATGCGTATTAGAATGGTTGAATATGAATTTCAAATGAATTAGTATCTTATTTAAAGCATTATTTATGAGGTGAGTGTATTGGTGAAAGCAGACAAGTTAGCCTTCTAAAAATTAAAAACACATTTTTAGGAGGCTAATCAAATGAAATTTAATCTAATTGAAAAGGAAAAATGGGATAGATTGCCGTATTTCGAGCATTACTTAAATCAGAAGTGCACATTTAGTATTACAGCAAATATAGATATTACAACGTTATTGGAACAGCTCCGTAACAAAGGGATTAAGCTATACCCTGCCTTTATTTACATGGTTACTAGGATAGTAAATGCTCATAAGGAATTTAGAGCATGCTTTAATGATGAGGGTGAATTAGGTTATTGGGAAAAAATGATACCAAGTTATACAATCTTCCATAATGATAACAAATCATTCTCAAGTATATGGACAGAATTCTCTGATGAATTTCGTGTCTTCTATAATAACTATCAAAACGATATGAAACAATATGCAGAGGTTAAAGGATTTTTCACAAAAGAAAATACCCCAGATAATTCCTTTCCTATATCAAGTATTCCATGGGTGAGTTTTACTGGTTTCAACCTAAACGTAAATAATAATCATAACTACTTGTTACCAATTATTACTGGCGGTAAATACTTTAATCAGGAAGACAAAATATTATTACCTATTTCATTACAGGTACATCATGCCGTTTGTGATGGATTTCATGCTAGTATATTTATAGAGGAACTACAGCAACTTTCTAATAACTGCCTTGATTGGCTCCCATAAGTATTGAAGTTGCTATTCATTTCATTTAGTTAAGGGGTTGCTTTGGCGACTCCTTTTTATATAACACTAAAACAACCATTATTCAGATTATCGAAGGTATTAATTGTTCAAACTTCGCTCCAAGCCTTCGCAACTTTCAACATTTGTAACCCCATTTCTTCCTGACCAATTTTTATTAGGAATAATCCAGTAGATATCGACTGAATAAAACCCCACTCCCATATTGCTTGAGTTTTTAAACCAGTTATTTCACTTAGAAGCATACATCTTTTACGACCATTCTCAACTGGATTAATGGACAAATCATCGAGCCATTCACGCATTAATACTCCAAGATCATAAGCTGGTTCAGCAACCAAACCATCAGGGTCAATCAGTTTAAATGAGGGTTGAGATTCTGTCCTATCTTGAAGAATGTTTCCACTGTGAGCATCACCATGAACCAATACGGATTTTTCTTTGCTATTATTTAACAAACGAGACTGTAGGAATTCCAGTGCTTTATCAATTAACTGCCTGGAACATGGACTATTAAGTTCTGCCCAAATTTCGGGAATAAAATTTAAAAACCAATTTATGATATCCTTACTTGATTGTAGTTTTCGGTCTTTCGGTATAGGTTTTCCCCATGATTTTTTTAGTGTGTTACAGATGATCTCAATCTGGTTTTCCATAGAATAACCTACATCTTTTAAAGGAGAACCCAATTTTTCTAATAAAACTGCTCGATGATCCATATCATAATTCAGCAATCGAACATAACCATCGCCACCTGCAATCGTTAAAGCTGCTATTTCCTGCTCAAATACAGAATTTCCTTCAATTTGAGGCATCATCAATTTTAGTATGGCTTCACCTCCACCCTTTGTACTTACTTCAGCAACAAAGGCCTCCGTGCCGCCATTTAAACTTTTACCCATTTGTATATTCCATTTCCGTTCAAATAACTGAGTTACTTCACCTAAACTATCGAGCCATTGTTTACCCTTATCACCTAAATTCATAGCTTTTTGCTGAACAGCTATAGGAACTACAATGTGATTTTTGATATTTACTCATCTCCTTCTATTCATTCAATGACTTATAAATATTTTGCGTATAATTCGAAATGGATTCATCATGATCTGGATACTTATATCCAAGATCTTCTGCCACAGATTTAGAGTATTTTCTAAAGAGCTCATAACAAGTAAACAAAGATTGCCACATATTTGAATAGCTACTCTCAGAATATGTTGTAAGTAATGTTTCCCAATCTTCTTTGGGTAGATAGTGATAAATAAATTTATAGTTCTTCCCAAGACTGAAATTAAAGCCTTTTTCTAATCCTATTTGCCAAGACATCATTCTTAACAAATTCGACCTAACAATCTCATGTAAATGATCCACTGCAAAAAGGATTTCCCTTCTCGCTAATCCCTTTACTACATACGTTGAAACCCACCAAAATTCATTACAACAATCATCAAACTCTCTTGCTGTTGGCTTTTTAATCCAATATTTGCGATCACTAGGAATAACATCATTTTTAACAAGTGAATCCTTATCAAGCAGCACTTCTACTAATCCATCACTCTTAGAAAAATAATCATCCACTTCGTTTACCGGAATAAGGGTTAAGTCTATTCGATTCCCATCTTCAAATAACATAAGATAAGAAAACCAATTCCCTAACTCTGGTGGAAAAAGCTCCATATCTTCTGGTTTTTGCATCATCAAACGCTTCCCAAAAATATCAAGCCATAGATCGCTTTCTTTGAAAGAATCCATATCTGTTACAAAATAGGAAATATCATAATCTTGAAATGAATCACGAGGTATATTTTTATTAGTTCGTGAACCTTCTAGCGTTATAAGTCGAATTCTATTATCATTTTTAGCTAAATCTATAAGCATATTCATCATTTCTCGTTCGGTTCTCATTGCATTTAACCCTCCAATTTGTTGAATAGTAGTTTATGTGCCGTATACGAAGAAATCTCAGAAAATTACTGTTCTGAGATGTCTATTGGTGTACTTTCTATTTAATAAACTATTACTATTACTTTTCTACTGAAATGATTAAAAACATGGGTCTTCTGTTTTCATCTTCCACCCCTGGAACATTCTTTACCATTTCTTCAGTAGCCATAGGTTCCATAACTGCATTAATTTTAAAACCAGTATGAATTAAATTATTTATGTAAGTTGAAACTGTACGGTGATATTTTATTACGTTTTCAGTTAGGAAGGTTGTATTACACACACCTTCTGACTGATAATTGTCAACAGGCCAATGAAGACGATTTCCTTGGCTATCACAATACCAATCTTGTTCATTTCGAGAAGTAAAAATTGGATGTTCCATCGAAAAAACAAATGAACCCCCAGGCTTTAAGCAATCAAAAACCTTTTTGCAAATTGTATCAAACGATTTAATATAGTGAAAAGCCAATGAACTAAAGATAATGTCAAATTGTGAGTCTGGAAAATTGATGTCTTCAATTGGCATGTTAATGTACGAAATTGAAGGATCACTCGTCATTTCATGAGCTTTTTGAAGCATTTTTTCAGAAATATCAACTCCAATAACAGAACTTGCTTGTTGTTCTCGAGCATAGCGGCAATGCCAACCGAAACCACATCCCAAGTCAAGTACGCTCTTATTTTTCAACTCTGGCAATAATGCTTTTAATACAGGCCATTCACCAGCACCTTCAAGTCCCTTGACTGATCTTGGCATTTTTTCATATTCAGAAAAAAATAAAGCATCATCATATTTGTTTTGTTTCATTGTTTTTACATCTCCAATTTATTAATTAGCCAAAGTACATTCTTTTTTCAACAACACATGTCTATTCCTCAACCTCCCAAGCCGGGTTCCAGACTACTTCCCACAAATGGACATCTGGGTCCTGGAAGTGACCAGAATATCCACCCCAAAAAGTACCATGTGCTGGGTCCGTTATTGTTGCACCCGCTTTTTGGGCCTGTTCCAATACCTTATCTACTTCTTCTTTACTGCTTACATTGTGACCAATAGTAAATTCAGTAGGGCTTGCTGACGTTCGTGTAACCTTTGCCTCATATGCAATATCTTCTCGTTTCCAAATAGCAAGTTTCAAACCTGTTTGTAGGTCAAAAAAGGCAACTGCTCCATGGTCAAATTCTTTACCTACAATACCTTCTGTTGGTAGTCCCAAACCATCACGATAGAATTCTAATGCCTTTTCCAAATCATCTACACCTATTGTAATTACTGTGATTCTTGGTTTCATAAATTAATGATACCTCCTCGCTTCATCCTTACTATTATCTCCTAAAGAACCATCTTACAAAGGGACAGATGAATATTGATAAGATTCTGTTTACATTTTCTTACTAAATACATAATCAACCGATCCATTTAATAATGTCGGACCAGTTAAGTGCATTCGCAGTATATTATCCTCCTCTTCTACAAATCTCACTTGAAACGGCAATGACTGAATATCGAAAGCATTTAATGACTTTGGAATTAACAATGATTTTTTCCATACATGTGGAAGTCCATCCGCAATTAAGTTTCCTGAATGAATCTGAATCGAACAGTACAGGATATCTTTCTCCCCTGCAACGTACGTTCCAACTAAATGATGAAAATTTTGTTCAATCATAGAGCTTTCATTAACTTCGTTTATGCCTAAGAATGCTGATATCTCACGACCATAGTCAGACCAATTTTCATCAGTGTTGTCAATGGCCATTTTGGAGCATTCCAAGTCCTGAAAAGACTTATCTATAATACTTCGGTAGTCTTCCCAATATGTAACCATACCTTTGAATCCAACTAACCCCTTAGATTTACCATAAGGTGATTGAGTTGCGGAACGGACAAAGTTTTCCTCCGTATCTTTGCCTCTTCGTGTACAGATTTTTTTGAGTGCTGCTTCAATGTCCCTTTGGTAAAAGTAAATAATCTGTGGATTCAATGGTTTTATTATTCGTTCCACATCCTTGACATATTGCATAATCTCCTGCTTTGAAGCCCCAAATGGAAATAAGCTCCAAGTTAAATATCCAAAAAGACAACTGTCAACAATAATAATTTCAGAGGACGACTGTGCACCAGCAACAAACTCGTTCCATCTTTTTAGAGCTAGTTCTATCACTTTTTGATAATTCCCGCTAGATAAATCATTAATGATCTTCTGCATTGTTTTATAATCATCATAAACATAAACAGGATGACCTTGCTCTTCTTCATACCACCACTTATGTTTATACTCCATACTTTGCAGTATATTTGAAATGAGTTGTGCAGTTGTGGATTTACCCGAACCGGGAATCCCCTCGATCATAATTAATTTGGTATTTTTCACTAGGAACACCACCTAATCAGTATATTATTAGCACTCACACGCATAGAGTGCTAATAACTTTAATCATATCATAGTGTAATTCATTGTTATACACTTCTTATTGCAATTTTTAAGCACAAATCAGTGAGAAAACCAACTGGATTTGATGGAATGGATTAAAAAAAACGGTTGAACTCTTATTGAAAAAAGGATTGGGAGGAAGTTGAACAATGAAAAAGAACTGGATCCGCTAATGGAATCCAGTCTGATTTTGTATTGATTACGATTGAATCAAGATTGAGTACATATTGTTAGCCCACTCTTTTTTCTACACTCTTTTCCCTCTAATACACCAGCTATTAAGCAGTGAAAACCACTAATAGGTAGAGAGACAATATGCTAAATTTCACCTTTCTTCTTCACAGCGAACCATATTTCACTATAAACATTATTTCTATCAGACAAATCTCCCGTAAATGAAATCTCAGGAGCTTCTACCAATTCATAATCTGAAGAAGGAAGCCACTCTGAGACTATCTTTCCCCAGGTCTCTTGCATAATTTTCGGAAATGCACCTTTAGATGCAAATATTGCCCATGTTAGAGCTGGGACTTCTACCACCTCAAACTCATCAAAACCTGATTCTATTGTAGTTAAGAAACCAATCATATGATTGAGACTGCCTTTTTCCTCCATACGTTCATTATCAAAATTATATGAGGCATTCACGATGTTGTTTGGTTCCATGTTTGCATAGCTGTGCAGTCTTTTTCTTTGTTCCGGTGTAATGCTTTTAGCTAACTTTATAATTTCTTGATTTTCACCTTCAAATTGAATAGGAACTCTCTTTTTCACACCCACAATCTTAAATGATTCTTTTTTCTCTATTCTATAATCCATATTTATTCCTCCTTGAATCGTTAATTGGAAGGAGAGCTTAGGAAATGCTTTAAGCATATTTTTCTTTTTAACCTCTGAAGGACTGATTCCCGACCATTCCCGAAAGGCACGTGAAAATCCATCAACTGATTCATAACCATATTTGAATGCTGTTTCTGTAACACTCATTCCCTCATGTAACAAGTCAAAAGTAGCGTTAGATAATTTCCTGTTACGGACATACTCTCCTAACGTCATGCCAGAAAGAAATGAGAACATTCTTCGAAAATGATAAAGAGAAGTTCCTGTAATTCGCTCCAATGCGTTATAATCAATTTCGTCATTCAAATGTGATTCAATATAATCTAATGCTTCGTTCATACTTTTTAGCACTCCTTGCACCCTCCTTCATGTGTTAATTATAACTACGATCATAAAGACAATACCCGATGAAAAAGAAACGGTTGTTGTCGGATAAAGATATATTCCATTATAAATGATCAAGCCCAACTCAAAAATCATGTCCTTTTAATTGAATATAATTAAGTTTTCCACGAATAGAAGGGAAATTCAAGAAAACATTGCAATTATGAGAATTAACAGAGTAAAGATATAAATACAATAAGAAGATGGAAAATGATACGGTTTTATATTGTGAGGATAACAACTGAATTGATTTGATAAGGAGTGATTAATCCCTTATTGGACAAAAGATTGAAGGGATATTGTACAAAGAGAAACAGGCTGAATCACTAATGAATCCAGCCCGAATTTGTATTAATTTTTGATTTGTAAAACCGATTGAATGATGATTGAAAAATCATCCGAGTACAAGCGTTTTCTCCCACTCTTCACTCCGTCCTCTTCCGACTCGGAAACCAACTTAGTTACAACAGGGAAGAACAAAGTTACGTAGGGTAGATGAAAGTTACAGGGAGATACTTGTTTGCTGCTCTATAAAGTTCTAATTGCTCCAGGAACTCTTGCTCGAACAACAAGATCCTCAGCAGAAAAATGAGTAAAATACCATTGTCCATTTTCTTCCCAAATCTTATCCACAATAATTGCATACTCTTTTATGTCTTTTAATATAATAACTTGCCCCTGTTTCAGTTCTTTATCTGTTTCAATTAATGTACCAGTCTCTCCATTCATACGAAAACGAAAAACCTCTTTAAAATCATCAAATGTTTTATGAATTGCATCGTAAAGTAGCAAAGGAATCACCCCCTTTAATTTTTCCATCTTCTTCTTTCAAAAGTTCTCTTTAGAACTATTTCAAAAAAGGTAATCTTCCATTATTAATTTCTTTTGTTACCATTATACAGAAATTCACCTTGTTAAATTAAGGCTCAACTCCTTTATTTTGACTAGGACATATAGTTTTGTTACCAACATCAGAGGTGGTACTTTTTCTTGATTCATGCTTTTTCTTTCTTCTACTATATACCCCTGTAACTTTCTTCTTCCCTCGCCAAATCTCCCTCAACGCCTACTCCCTCTTGACTCTACGCCCTCTTCACTCCGTTATGCAATGGAACTTAGTTCTTCCCTAAACTCCCCGTTTTTCCCTTCTTTTTTCCGTTTCGGGTTGTATAGAATATTCCGACATTGTAAGTGAGTTGGTACCCGTAATGGAGGAAAGAATCAGGATAAAAGAATGAAAAAACTAATGGAATAATATTGAAAAGGCATGAAAAACCCTACGGATTTATACGAAATACCTCTCGAATTTTTCCTCTTTATTCCTCCCCCTCTTCCTTCTGTTATCCTTATTGGACAAGGGATTGAAGGGATATTGAATATAAAAAAAGACTGAACCCTGGTATTGGATTCAGCCTGAATTTGTATTGATTTTTGATTAAAAAAACCGATTGAGTAATGATTGAAAAACCATCCGAGTACATATTGTATCTCCTGTTCTTCTCATCGTTCTTTTCCCGCTCAGAAACCAACTTAGTTACATCAGGGAAGAACAAAGTTACATGGAAACCGAGAAAGTTACAGGGGTATAAATTAAATAATGATTAAGAAGAATTTATTTCCACCAGGATTGCCTTCGTAAATTCCACAGTCACAACTTGAATACATTCCATCCTGAATTGAAACGCAAAATTTCAATTGAATCCCATTGAAATACATTTTATTTACCGATCCAACTCTTGCTTCATCCCTTTACTTCCTTCTACTATATTGCCCTGCTAAAAAGTCCTTCCCCGTCTTCCTCTCCCTCTCACTCCCCTCAAACCCTTGCGACTCTAAGCCCCACCCTTCTTATCTTGCCTTTTTTCTTCATTCCATTCTGCTACATAGTTCTTCCCCAAAACCCCCATTTTCGCCCTCTTTTTTCCGTTCTGGGTCGTATCGAATATTCAGACAATGTTAAAAAGTTCTTCCATAATGGAGGGAAGAATCAAGAGAAAAGATTGAAAAAACACGTTGAGAAATACACGAAAAAGAACTGAAACCCTACGGGTTTATGCAGTGAGGAAAACAACATATTAGAAGAGAGAAAAGAATGAGCAAGGATGATTGAACCCCTACTGGACAAGGGATTGAGGAGATATTGGACAAAACAAAAAGACTGGACCACTATTGGATCCAGCCTGAAATATAATTGATTTTACGATTGAAAAATGATTGAGTACATATTGTTCGCCTGCTCTTTTTTCCTCACTCTTCCTTCCGCTCTGGATACCAACTATTTAACAGTAGCTACCGACTTTTTAGCATGGAGAAGAAGAATAAGACAGCTACATACCAAGTTTGCTATTTTTATTGAATTTATTGTGTAACTTCTTTCCTCCGTTAGATTTTTTAAACAAAAAAAGAATCGTGATAAAGTGCCGAGGCACATATCACGATTCTAAATTACATAGATTGATTTATATATTATGTCACACGATAATAAAATCCTGTGTCATTTTAAGTTAAAAACTGTGACATTTTATATTAAAATCCACAATAGCTTTTGTGTTTATCCTATTCCTATTTACTCAACCGTAACCGACTTCGCCAGGTTTCTTGGCTTATCAACGTCACAGTCGCGGTGAAGAGCTGCGTAGTAAGCAATTAGCTGCAGCGGGATCACAGAGATAAGTGGTGTTAATAGTTCGTGCACTTCTGGGATGATGAATGTATCTCCATCCATTTCAAGACCCTTCATCGAGATGATGCATGGGTTCGCACCGCGGGCTACAACTTCTTTTACGTTGCCGCGGATGCTTAAGTTTACACTTTCTTGTGTAGCAAGAGCGATGATTGGCGTACCGTTTTCGATTAAGGCAATGGTTCCGTGCTTAAGTTCTCC
This sequence comes from Cytobacillus gottheilii, assembly GCF_900166665.1. GTDB lineage: Bacteria > Bacillota > Bacilli > Bacillales > Cytobacillaceae > Cytobacillus > Cytobacillus gottheilii_A. The sequence continues at coordinate 4,606,776 of NZ_LT800494.1, forward strand.
GCCAGCAAAGCCTTCTGCTTGGATATAAGAGATTTCTTTAAGCTTCAGTGAGCCTTCAAGACCAACATAGTAATCGATTCCGCGGCCAATAAAGAAAGCATTACGCGTTGTAGAAAGGAAGCTGCGCGCAATATCTTCGAACTCTTCCTTCGCATCGCAAAGCACTTCCATGCCGTTTGCGACGATACCGAGCTCTTGAACTAAATCAAATTCGTGCTTGAAGCCTTTGCTTGCGCCGACTACCTCTGCTAAAATCGCTAATACCGCTAGCTGAGCTGTATAAGCCTTTGTGGAAGCAACTGCGATTTCTGGACCTGCGTGCAGAAGCAATGTGTAATCTGCTTCACGAGATAAGGTTGATCCTGGTACGTTTGTAACTGTTAGCGTTTTGTAGCCAAGCTTCGTTACGTTTACAAGTACTGCGCGGCTGTCTGCCGTTTCTCCGCTTTGAGAAATAAAGACGAACAACGGCTTTTCAGATAGAATCGGCATATTGTAGCCAAACTCACTCGCAATGTGTACTTCTACTGGAATATTCGCTAATTTTTCAATGAATTGCTTCCCAACAAGTCCTGCATGATAAGAAGTACCAGCTGCTACGATATAAATGCGATCTGATTCATTCACTGCTGAAATAATTTCTTCATCAATTGTCAGCTTGCCTGCATTGTTCTGATATGCTTGGATAATTTTACGTGTAACAAGCGGCTGCTCATCGATTTCTTTTAGCATATAATGTGGATATGTGCCCTTTTCAATGTCGCTTGCATCCAATTCTGCTGTATATGGATCACGGCTGATTGTTTCGCCATTCATGTTTTGAATTGTTACTTGATCCTTTTGAACAATAACAATCTCTTTATCCATAAGCTCCACATACTGGTTTGTCACCTGCAGCATTGCCATCGCATCAGAAGCTACTACATTGAAGTCTTCACCAAGTCCAACTAACAGCGGGCTTTTATTTTTAGCAACAAAGATTGTCTCATTATTTTCTTCATCCAATAGAGCGATTGCGTAAGAACCTTTTAACAGCCCAAGAGTTTTGCGGAAAGCTTCCTCTGTGCTTTGTCCTTCTTTAGCAAATAGTTCAATCAGCTGAACAATAATTTCAGTGTCTGTGTCACTCTCTAACGCTACCCCTTGAAGATATTCACGCTTTAGAAGGTCATAGTTTTCGATAACTCCATTATGAACAAGTGTATAACGGCTTGTTGTGCTTTGGTGCGGGTGAGCGTTAACTGTGCTTGGTACACCATGTGTTGCCCAGCGTGTATGCCCAATTCCTGTATTTGCAAGAACATCCTCTTCTACAATTGAGCGCAAATCTGCAATACGGCCTTTTTCTTTAAAAACTTGAACACCATCTTCGTTCATAACCGCGATTCCTGCTGAATCGTAGCCTCTGTATTCAAGCTTTTCTAAGCCTTTTAGCAAAATTTCCTTTGAGTCATTATTTCCGATAAATCCAACGATACCACACATACTTCTTTTCCTCCTAGTGAAGGGGCAAGAAGCCTTATAATTAGGGCATGCTTGCCCCTTATCTCTGTAATTTTTATTTTTGGTTGTATGATGTCGGACCTTTAAAAGAAGTCCGTATAAAAGCATAGCCATTTCAACGTTCTTTCTGTTAGTTTATGGCGTTCTGCTCATTTTTATTTAGCATTCTCTTCTCTTTGTCCATCAAGTTGCCTTAATGTTTTAAAGAAGAAATTTCGGTTTTGCTATAAACCGGGAGGTATCCGCCGAAAATTCGATAAACCTCCTCCTCGTCAACTAATCCATGTCCGTCCGCGGATTAGTCCAGGCGCTTTTTAATTGTTAGCTTGTTTCGATCCTCCTTTTTCAGATTGTTTCTTTGCATGCAAGAAGCTTACAAAAACAGGATTATCATACCGTAAATATAAAAATCCGTCAATCAANGTGTTTATCCTATTCCTATTTACTCAACCGTAACCGACTTCGCCAGGTTTCTTGGCTTATCAACGTCACAGTCGCGGTGAAGAGCTGCGTAGTAAGCAATTAGCTGCAGCGGGATCACAGAGATAAGTGGTGTTAATAGTTCGTGCACTTCTGGGATGATGAATGTATCTCCATCCATTTCAAGACCCTTCATCGAGATGATGCATGGGTTCGCACCGCGGGCTACAACTTCTTTTACGTTGCCGCGGATGCTTAAGTTTACACTTTCTTGTGTAGCAAGAGCGATGATTGGCGTACCGTTTTCGATTAAGGCAATGGTTCCGTGCTTAAGTTCTCCGCCAGCAAAGCCTTCTGCTTGGATATAAGAGATTTCTTTAAGCTTCAGTGAGCCTTCAAGACCAACATAGTAATCGATTCCGCGGCCAATAAAGAAAGCATTACGCGTTGTAGAAAGGAAGCTGCGCGCAATATCTTCGAACTCTTCCTTCGCATCGCAAAGCACTTCCATGCCGTTTGCGACGATACCGAGCTCTTGAACTAAATCAAATTCGTGCTTGAAGCCTTTGCTTGCGCCGACTACCTCTGCTAAAATCGCTAATACCGCTAGCTGAGCTGTATAAGCCTTTGTGGAAGCAACTGCGATTTCTGGACCTGCGTGCAGAAGCAATGTGTAATCTGCTTCACGAGATAAGGTTGATCCTGGTACGTTTGTAACTGTTAGCGTTTTGTAGCCAAGCTTCGTTACGTTTACAAGTACTGCGCGGCTGTCTGCCGTTTCTCCGCTTTGAGAAATAAAGACGAACAACGGCTTTTCAGATAGAATCGGCATATTGTAGCCAAACTCACTCGCAATGTGTACTTCTACTGGAATATTCGCTAATTTTTCAATGAATTGCTTCCCAACAAGTCCTGCATGATAAGAAGTACCAGCTGCTACGATATAAATGCGATCTGATTCATTCACTGCTGAAATAATTTCTTCATCAATTGTCAGCTTGCCTGCATTGTTCTGATATGCTTGGATAATTTTACGTGTAACAAGCGGCTGCTCATCGATTTCTTTTAGCATATAATGTGGATATGTGCCCTTTTCAATGTCGCTTGCATCCAATTCTGCTGTATATGGATCACGGCTGATTGTTTCGCCATTCATGTTTTGAATTGTTACTTGATCCTTTTGAACAATAACAATCTCTTTATCCATAAGCTCCACATACTGGTTTGTCACCTGCAGCATTGCCATCGCATCAGAAGCTACTACATTGAAGTCTTCACCAAGTCCAACTAACAGCGGGCTTTTATTTTTAGCAACAAAGATTGTCTCATTATTTTCTTCATCCAATAGAGCGATTGCGTAAGAACCTTTTAACAGCCCAAGAGTTTTGCGGAAAGCTTCCTCTGTGCTTTGTCCTTCTTTAGCAAATAGTTCAATCAGCTGAACAATAATTTCAGTGTCTGTGTCACTCTCTAACGCTACCCCTTGAAGATATTCACGCTTTAGAAGGTCATAGTTTTCGATAACTCCATTATGAACAAGTGTATAACGGCTTGTTGTGCTTTGGTGCGGGTGAGCGTTAACTGTGCTTGGTACACCATGTGTTGCCCAGCGTGTATGCCCAATTCCTGTATTTGCAAGAACATCCTCTTCTACAATTGAGCGCAAATCTGCAATACGGCCTTTTTCTTTAAAAACTTGAACACCATCTTCGTTCATAACCGCGATTCCTGCTGAATCGTAGCCTCTGTATTCAAGCTTTTCTAAGCCTTTTAGCAAAATTTCCTTTGAGTCATTATTTCCGATAAATCCAACGATACCACACATACTTCTTTTCCTCCTAGTGAAGGGGCAAGAAGCCTTATAATTAGGGCATGCTTGCCCCTTATCTCTGTAATTTTTATTTTTGGTTGTATGATGTCGGACCTTTAAAAGAAGTCCGTATAAAAGCATAGCCATTTCAACGTTCTTTCTGTTAGTTTATGGCGTTCTGCTCATTTTTATTTAGCATTCTCTTCTCTTTGTCCATCAAGTTGCCTTAATGTTTTAAAGAAGAAATTTCGGTTTTGCTATAAACCGGGAGGTATCCGCCGAAAATTCGATAAACCTCCTCCTCGTCAACTAATCCATGTCCGTCCGCGGATTAGTCCAGGCGCTTTTTAATTGTTAGCTTGTTTCGATCCTCCTTTTTCAGATTGTTTCTTTGCATGCAAGAAGCTTACAAAAACAGGATTATCATACCGTAAATATAAAAATCCGTCAATCAAAAACATAAAGAATGAACATTTTTTCACAATTTGATCTTTCTGAAAGAGCATTCTGTTCATTTTTCTTTAAAATGACTGACCATATAAAAATATGCATGAAGGAAGTAAATGGTTCTCTTCCTTCATGCATAACTTTTCATATTTTCTATTCTTCTTTTAAACCCATCTCAGCCCGTACAACTGCCGCTATTCTTTCCACATAAGAATCACAAAGTTCTTTTGTTGGAGCTTCTGCCATAACACGTACAAGCGGTTCTGTACCAGAAGGGCGCACCAAGATACGGCCATCTCCGTTCATTTCTTGCTCAACTTCTGAAATCACGGCACTTACCTTTGCGTTATCTGTCACATGATGCTTGTCTGTTACCCGGATGTTGACAAGCTTCTGCGGGAATTTTTTCATTTCTTTAGCTAATTCGGATAATGGTTTTTCCGTCATTTTCATAATGTTGACAAGCTGAAGTCCTGAAAGCAGGCCATCACCAGTCGTAATGTAATCAAGGAAAATAATATGTCCTGATTGCTCACCGCCGAGGTTGTAGCCGTTCTTCTTCATTTCTTCTACGACATATCGGTCACCCACAGCCGTTTGCACACTTTCAATGCCATGTTCTTCTAAGCCCTTGTAAAAGCCCAGGTTACTCATGACCGTAGAAACAACTGTACCCTGCTTTAGTCTTCCCTGCTCCTTCATGTATTTACCGCAAATATACATGATTTGGTCTCCATCAACGATATCTCCATTTTCATCAATCGCAATCAGACGGTCTCCATCTCCATCAAAAGCAAGACCAACATCAGCATTTTTCTCTTTAATAAAGGCAGCAAGTGCCTCTGGGTGTGTAGAACCTACACCTTCATTAATATTTAGCCCATTTGGCGATGCTCCCATCATTGAGAGATCTGCATCCAAATCAGCAAATAAATGAGTGGCTAGCGGCGAAGTTGCTCCGTGGGCACAATCTAGTGCAATATGTATACCTGAGAAATCTTCGTCTACCGTTTGTTTTAAGTATTGTAAGTACTTTTGGCCGCCTTCAAAATAGTCGTTCACCTGGCCAAGGTCTCCTCCAACAGGACGCGGAAGGCTGTCCTCAGGCTGATCCATGAGTTCCTCAATTTCATTTTCTTGGTCATCCGAAAGCTTAAAGCCATCCGGTCCGAAAAATTTAATGCCATTGTCAGCCACTGGATTATGAGAAGCAGATATCATGACTCCAGCCTCTGCTCCAAGAGCTTTTGTTAAATAGGCCACACCTGGTGTTGAAATTACACCTAAACGCATTACTTCAGCTCCAATTGATAAAAGGCCAGCTACCAAGGCTCCTTCCAGCATGTGTCCGGAAATGCGTGTATCACGCCCGATCAGAACTTTAGGCCGGTCTTGATTTTTCGTTAGAACATAGCCGCCAAAGCGTCCTAATTTAAACGCCAGCTCTGGTGTTAACTCACTATTTGCAACTCCGCGCACTCCGTCAGTACCGAAATATTTACCCATGAAAAAATCGCTCCTTATATTTAAGCTTCTTTTTGTGTAATTGTAATGGTAGCCGTTTCAACAGCTAAGCTCCAGCTGAGATTCGAGGGACCGTTTACATCAATCTCTACTTCATGATCCCCTTCATCTAAGTTTGCCAAGTCCAACAATAAATCAAAGTCATTTGGGACAAGTCCCTGAATTTCATTTCTTGGACCTCGGACCGTTAAACTTGTATTCCCGCTTGCAGGGGTATTAAATCGTGCATCATAATTTTCACCTAAACCTGCAATTTGTATGGGAATATTCGCCAAGGTTCTTGTTTCTTCTGTGTTTTGTGCCTGATCTTGATTCTGCGTTTCTTCGCCAGCATCATTACTTTCATCCTCGCCATTGTCAATGGCGGAAACTTCAACCCTAACGGTCACTTGTTCTGGATCGACTGCCGTAATGCCATCTGAAATGATGACTGGCAAGGTTAGCTCAGTATCCGCGTTCAGCCCGCTTACATCTACTTCAACACGGACATTCTCGGTTTCGCCAAGAACCGCTTCACTTCCTGAAATAGTAGCCTCGTCCACATTCAAGGTTATTGAATCAATGGAATAACCGTTAGCTGGACTTCCTTCTTCTTCAATTCGAATAGGTACTGTTTTCGTGAGCCGCTCCACTGGAATTGTAACTTCTATTTCAGCAGGCTCCACCACCACATTCAACTTGTTCATATCTCGGTCGAACACACTGACGCTCGCTTTTTCGGTGACGGTTTCAGTGATCGGTCCTTCCAAGTTGTTCATCGTTGCTTTCACAAATGCAATACGATCAACTACATCTTTCCCTCCCGTAATAGTAACGGTATTAGGCTCTGCAATAGGCTGCTCGGCTGTATATCCTTCCCCAAGCAAACTCTGATTAAATTCAGCCTCAACTTGATAATCCTCTGAAACCTTCTCCTGGATCGTTACTTCTACACTGCCAGGATCGACTGTCACTTCAAGTCTTTCAGATATATCTCTAATTTGAAGAGGTACATTTTGTGTGCCAATTTCTGCATCCGTTAAATCAACATATACCTCAAAATCTTGCTGCACGATCACTTGCTGCAAGTTTGCACGTGGTCCAGAAACCGTTACTGTGACAGTTTCCGGCACCCCAGTCACCACTAAATTCTCGGTATCATAGTAGCTTTTAACAGGTATTTCCTCAAGAATTTCTGTATCCTGCTCACTTGGAACGTTCATCTCGCTGACATCCTTATTCGGATCATACTGTGAGTCAAACAGCAATAAGGCCAGAATCAGAGCAAATATTTTCATAAACCAGCTGGTGTCGATGAGCTTATCAATAAACTTATCCATTATTCTTTCCCCTCCAGTTCCATCGAGCGGAAGAAGTTTGCTTTGTATATTGAGATAAAAGCTCTTTAGAGAGCATTTCTTTAAATTGATCTGATTTAAGATCTCGGTGCAGCTCGCCATTTTTGGTCACAGACACACTGCCCGTTTCCTCTGATACTACAATGGTTATACTGTCGGTCACTTCACTAATACCCAGCGCCGCTCTATGTCGTGTACCCAGTTCCTTTGAAATAAAGGGACTCTCTGATAGCGGCAGGTAACAAGCGGCCGCCGCAATCTGATTCTTTTGCAAAATAACGGCTCCATCATGTAACGGAGTGTTCGGGATAAATATATTGATAAGCAGCTCAGAAGAAATTTTTGAGTGAAGCTGAATGCCAGTTTCAATGTAATCCCCCATGCCTGTTTCTCGTTCAAGTGAGATCAGTGCACCAATTCTCCGCTTCGCCATGTAATCTACTGCTTTGGCAATCGATTCGATTAACCTTTCCTGCTCTTCCTCTTCCTGATGTCCGCTTCGTGAGAAGAACCTGCCGCGGCCAAGCTGCTCTAACGCCCTTCTCAGCTCTGGCTGGAAAATAATTGCGATTGCCAAGAATCCCCATAGCAGAACCTGCTCCATCATCCATCCAAGTGTCTGCAAATGAAATTGATCACTAACGATCTTGACAAGCAAGATCACAAAAATCCCCTTAACAAGCTGTACAGCCTTTGTACCTCTTACAATCATAATTAGTTTATATATAACAAACCAAACAAGGAGAATATCAATCGTGTTCGATAATAATCTAAATAAAGAGAAATCTGCAAACGAGAAATCCAAAAACGACATTGCTCTTCCTCCAGGTCTATAGTAGAAAGTTCAAATTCAATCCTGCAAATGAAAGGTGAAACTTCTGAACTTTATTGATGAAGTATTTATAATATGTAACTTACATATTATATCATATTTCAATGTAAATCCAATTTTCAGTTGATTCTCGCTTTTATCTTTAGCAAAAAGGCTCGGAATATTGTGTTCACCTTCATATTTCATCTAAAAAGATACAGTCCAATTCATTTGTGAATTGGACTGCTGCATTTTCAGGCATTCATTTGTTGACTCTATAACATATTAGGTAAAAAGAGATCCGCTTGCTTTACTCGTTCTTAACTGTTTCTGTCTCACCAAAAATATTCATGACATCCTGAGCCGTGTTCTTAATGTGATACCACATCCAGTCAAACAATTGATTCACTTCCTCAATTTCACCCGTTACATGACCAGCTGATGCCTGATAATTTTCTCCATTTATAACTGTTACACTTCCCTCAACCTGTCCATCAATTTTAATATTGCCATTTTTAACGACTACATCGCCCTTAACAATCTCACCTTCAGGGACAATAACCGTATCATTTTCAATCACAAGGTTCGGCTGCTTAGACACTGATAGATGTGGGTCATCATTCCAGGACGATAGTAAACTTCCTGTCATCAAGACTATAAAGAGACTTGCTGCAGTTAAAAGCGGATGATGTCTTAACCAGCGCTGCATGCCCACTTTCTTCTTTTCCTTAGGAAGTCTGGCCATCACACTTGCAGTAAAATCAGATGGTGCTTGTATATGAGAAGAACTTTGCACGAGGGCAATGGTTCTCTTTAATTCATGAAAATGAGTCTGGCAATCAGGGCATTGCTGCAGATGCTCTCTTAATTCTTGTTCTTGTTCGGCTGAGATCTCATCATCTAAATACTCATGCATATATACGACGATTTCTTCTTGGCATTTCAAAGTTCTCACCCTCTTTTTTAAAGGTATCTTAATTGATTTCTTAAAGCTTCTCTGCCTCGGTGAATTCTGGTTTTAACCGTTCCAAGGGGCAGATTTAATATTTCACTAATTTCATTAAGTGATAATTCCTCAATGTACTTTAATACGATAACAGAGCGGTATTTCTCTGGCAACTTAGAAATTTCTTTTTGAATCGTTTCCTGCAGTTCAAGACTTTGAACCTCTTCCTCAGGAAGTCTCGAATCTGAGGCAATTTGCGAGTACATATTAAGTCCATCTGTACCTGCTACTTCAGCATCTAAATAATAATCTGGCTTTTTCTTCCGGATCCGGTCTATACAAAGGTTTGTTGCAATTCTATACAACCACGTTGAAAACTTTAACTCGATATTAAAGCTGTTAATATTAACATATGCTCTTAGGAATGCTTCCTGTGCAATATCCTCCGCCTCATGTCTGTTGCCTAACATACGGAAGCATACGTGAAAGACTTTGTCCTTATACATTTCCACCACTTCTGCATAAGCATCCTGGTCTCCCTTTATGACCTGCTTGATCCTTTTCTTTACGATTGTCTCCATTTATTTACCTCCGCTCTAGTGCGGCTATACGATATTACGAATCGATAGCGGAAAAGGTTTCACTTTTTTTAAATTCTCATTTTCTATATTAACAAATTTTTACTCAAGTGGTTTAAAAAATTTCCTCTGAGGGTATAAAAGTAGTAAATTACACTAAAAGGAATGGTTTTATGTGTGTAAATACATTATTAAAGGATATTGAATTTCACCGTCAAGAAATGGTTTATTTAGCTGCCACGACTTCGCTTTCAAACGAGGAAGTTATTCGGACAAGCGTTAAATTGGATCAGCTGCTGAATGAATATCACATGATTCAATCAAAGAAAATATAATCCCTAATTCTAATGTATAGCTATTCGGATAATCCAATAGCTTTTTTTGTGCTAAAAAATGTATGTTTTTGTTTCAATGGACTTCAAGCAGCTGAAGCTGTGTAAAGAAAATAACTGTTACCCTACATATTAACCTCATTTACTGTAAATATCTTGATATAAAGCTAGCCAATTAAAAAAGTGATTCCTCATAGGAAATCACTTTAATTCGCTTTGCATATAACGTTTAAACTAATTTCTCGCCAAAGAGAGATCCCATTAAGGCAACTGCCAGAGTAGCTGTTTTATTTTTGTCATCTAAAATTGGATTTACTTCCACAAATTCTGCTGAAGTTACGAGTTTTGATTCTGACAACAGTTCCATGGCTAGATGACTTTCCCTGTAGCTCATTCCTCCAATGACGGGTGTTCCGACACCTGGTGCATCATTAGGGTCAAGACCATCTAAATCTAATGAAAGATGAACGCCATCTGTTTTATCCTTTAGATAATGAATGGTTTCTTCCATCACTTTTGCCATTCCCATCAGATCAATTTCATGCATCGTATAAACTTTAATGCCTTTCTCTTTAATTAATTCTTTTTCTCCCTCATCTAAAGACCTTGCACCAATGAGGACAATATGTTCAGGCTTCACTTTTGGCGCGTAGTCCCCCACATTTACCAAAAGCGGGTGGCCGATGCCCATACTGACAGCCAAAGGCATTCCATGGATATTTCCGCTTGGTGATGTTTCAGCAGTATTTAAATCACCATGTGCATCATACCAAATAACACCTAAATTTTGATAGTGCTTTGATACTCCTGCCAGTGTACCAATCGCGATGCTATGATCCCCCCCAAGCACTAATGGAAACGAGCCAGATGAAATTGCCTGATCAACCTTTTCTGCAAGCAGTTCAGTTTTTTCTGCTATTAATGGTAAGTTTCTAAGATTTGATTCTGGATCTACTTCAACTTGTGGCCGGCCGACAGGAATGTCTCCTTCGTCTGAGATCTCATCAAATAGGCTCTGTAATCGTTCATAGACACCTGCATAGCGAATCGCACTCGGCCCCATATCCACACCACGCCTCATTTGTCCTAAATCCATTGGCATTCCAATAATATTGAGCTTTCTCATTAGCAGATTCCCCCTATCAAATATGTAACTCCCTATATTTTAACCGCTTTCAAAGAAATGACTCAACTCAGCAAAAATATGTATATATATGCGTTCTTCATGGTGAAAGGGAAACCCTTCAGCTCATAAAACCAAAAAAGAAACTGAGACCAAAATAATTTATTTTCTAGTTTAACGAGTTCTATTATAATCCTTATTTCAGGAGATCCTTTTCCTTGCGTTGCGGATTCTCGTTTTTCATGGGGAATAAAATTCAACTTCTTTTCGGATGAATACTTAGTTTGCAATCCTTATATCCTTGCCTTTTCAATTATTAGTTTTTAACTATTAGCAAAGCCTGCCCACTGTAACGCTTGTCTCTCAATGCGTTTTACTAGTTGTTCTTTCCCCTTTATGTAAGCGTCGATATCATATGGATATGCAGCTGCCAATTTCATTTTCAACTCCGCGTATTCCTGCTTTATATCTTGATGATTCCGCAAATAGTCTCGAAAAGAGATATGCCTAAGGATATCCGAACTACCTTCCTCAAATATATGAACATGATGAGTGCGGCAATTCCCCCCCTTTTGGAAGTACCTTCTCCCGTTAATTCCATTCTCGCCTTTCGGTTCATATCCAAGCCGAATCATTGCTTCATTATACAAAGTTACGGTGTGAATGTTTTGTACAATCGGCAATATATCTATTATTGGCTTGGCACTTAACCCTTTTACTGACGTACTTCCGATATGATATATGTTTTGAAGTTCACTTCCGAAAATATGACGGATTTTTTCCGCCTCCTCTTTAAATTGCCGAACCCAATCTGGATTGTAGGTACAAACCTCGACCTTTCTCATTAGAACTCCCCCTTTACGATCCGGTTACCATTTGCAAGCAAACTTATGGAGCAACAAGTTCAACCTTCATTCGGTCTGGATCTTCGAAATACACAGCGTAATGATCTTCTCCTCCAGCAAAAGGGTGTTGGCCGGTATAAAGAATATTAGTGCCTTTTTGCTTTAATTTCATTGTCAATTCATCAACATGGTCTCGTGATCGAGCATGAAAAGCTAAATGGTTAAGTCCTACTCGGCAGCGATGATAGGGAACATCAAGAAATCTTTCTTCCGTTTGAACAAAGACAATATAGGTGTTCCCCAATTTCCAGCTTTGCCCTTTCTCCCACTCTTGATAAACGCTATAGCCTAAATCTTCTAAAAACCATCCCCAAAAATCCAAGGTATTATACAAATTCGATACATTCACTTCTATATGATGAAGCATGCCCTGAGTCAATTTCATTTCTCCTTCCACATGTGTTAATAAAGCCTACGGTTTTATTATAGAACCTTTTAAAAACACAAAAAACCATAACCTGTTATGGTTATGGTTAGAGTGATAATCCAACGGCGGAACTTCCTGCATTTGAATACTGCCAGCAAGCAGATTGTATGCTACAGAATACAAAAAGAGATCCAGGAAAGTATTCCCTGAATCTCTTCGCATTACACTGATGAGCCATGAAGGACTCGAACCTTCGACCCTCTGATTAAAAGTCAGATGCTCTACCGACTGAGCTAATGGCTCATAAAATGGCTGGGCTAGCAGGATTCGAACCTACGCGTGACGGAGTCAAAGTCCGTTGCCTTACCGCTTGGCTATAGCCCAATAATGATCATTTTTTTTCAAAATAAAAAGGACTACTTATAGCTTGTCCATTTTATGTTTTTATATGTATTAAAATTAAAATGGTGGAGGGGGACGGATTCGAACCGCCGAACCCTAAGGAGCGGATTTACAGTCCGCCGCGTTTAGCCACTTCGCTACCCCTCCGGAATAAAAAAACAATGGTGCCGGCGAGAGGACTTGAACCCCCAACCTACTGATTACAAGTCAGTTGCTCTACCAATTGAGCTACACCGGCTCAAATAATGGTGGAGGATGACGGGATCGAACCGCCGACCCTCTGCTTGTAAGGCAGATGCTCTCCCAGCTGAGCTAATCCTCCGGATAAATGGTGACCCCTACGGGATTCGAACCCGTGTTACCGCCGTGAAAGGGCGGTGTCTTAACCGCTTGACCAAGGGGCCAGTCTAATTTTGTTACAGAGCTTCCAAGCGGGCTCGAACCGCTGACCTCTTCCTTACCATGGAAGTGCTCTACCTGCTGAGCTATGGAAGCATCAGCTAAACTAAATCTCATAAAAATGGCTCCGCAGGTAGGATTCGAACCTACGACCGCTCGGTTAACAGCCGAGTGCTCTACCACTGAGCTACTGCGGAATAATAAAATAAAATTTGCCCGGCAGCGTCCTACTCTCACAAGGGGACAGCCCCTAACTACCATTGGCGCTGAGAAGCTTAACTTCCGTGTTCGGGATGGGAACGGGTGTGACCTTCTCGCTATCGCCACCGGACTTTTTAAAGACATTTATTATTATAACGTCTTTATGAAAAATATCAAGAACAATTTTAAAAATTATTCCTTCAAAACTAGATAATGTTAGAAGAAGAATGTAAGTAATGCCATTGTTTTGTCTAGCTTCGGCTCCTAACTTCTCGGCCGTTTCGGTCCATTCCTCCAAATCCAAAGTACAGGATTTGAATGACTGGCCCTCCAACGTCTGTCGAAGTTGAACAGTCGCCTCCGCATTTCATTGTGGTTAAGTCCTCGAACGATTAGTATCAGTCAGCTGCACGTGTCGCCACGCTTCCACCTCTGACCTATCAACCTGATCATCTTTCAGGGTTCTTACTAGCTTGACGCTATGGGAAATCTCATCTCGAGGGGGGCTTCATGCTTAGATGCTTTCAGCACTTATCCCTTCCGCACATAGCTACCCAGCGATGCCTTTGGCAAGACAACTGGTACACCAGCGGTGCGTCCATCCCGGTCCTCTCGTACTAAGGACAGCTCCTCTCAAATTTCCTGCGCCCACGACGGATAGGGACCGAACTGTCTCACGACGTTCTGAACCCAGCTCGCGTACCGCTTTAATGGGCGAACAGCCCAACCCTTGGGACCGACTACAGCCCCAGGATGCGATGAGCCGACATCGAGGTGCCAAACCTCCCCGTCGATGTGGACTCTTGGGGGAGATAAGCCTGTTATCCCCGGGGTAGCTTTTATCCGTTGAGCGATGGCCCTTCCATGCGGAACCACCGGATCACTAAGCCCGACTTTCGTCCCTGCTCGACTTGTAGGTCTCGCAGTCAAGCTCCCTTGTGCCTTTACACTCTACGAATGATTTCCAACCATTCTGAGGGAACCTTTGGGCGCCTCCGTTACTTTTTAGGAGGCGACCGCCCCAGTCAAACTGCCCACCTGACACTGTCTCCCGCCCCGATCAGGGGCGCGGGTTAGAATTTCAATACAGCCAGGGTAGTATCCCACCGACGCCTCCACCGAAGCTGGCGCTCCGGTTTCTCAGGCTCCTACCTATCCTGTACAAGCTGTACCAAAATTCAATATCAGGCTACAGTAAAGCTCCACGGGGTCTTTCCGTCCTGTCGCGGGTAACCTGCATCTTCACAGGTACTATAATTTCACCGAGTCTCTCGTTGAGACAGTGCCCAGATCGTTACGCCTTTCGTGCGGGTCGGAACTTACCCGACAAGGAATTTCGCTACCTTAGGACCGTTATAGTTACGGCCGCCGTTTACTGGGGCTTCGATTCAGAGCTTCGCTTGCGCTAACCCCTCCTCTTAACCTTCCAGCACCGGGCAGGCGTCAGCCCCTATACTTCGCCTTGCGGCTTCGCAGAGACCTGTGTTTTTGCTAAACAGTCGCCTGGGCCTATTCACTGCGGCTCATCAAGGCTTTAACACCCTAATGAGCACCCCTTCTCCCGAAGTTACGGGGTCATTTTGCCGAGTTCCTTAACGAGAGTTCTCTCGCTCACCTTAGGATTCTCTCCTCGCCTACCTGTGTCGGTTTGCGGTACGGGCACCTAATCCTCGCTAGAGGCTTTTCTTGGCAGTGTGGAATCAAGAACTTCGGTACTATATTTCCCTCGCCGTCACAGCTCAGCCGTATGCAAGCGGGATTTGCCTCACTTGCAGCCTAACTGCTTGGACGCGCTAATCCAACAGCGCGCTTACCCTATCCTCCTGCGTCCCCCCATCACTCAAACGGATTTTGGTGGTACAGGAATATCAACCTGTTGTCCATCGCCTACGCTTTTCAGCCTCGGCTTAGGTCCCGACTAACCCTGAGCGGACGAGCCTTCCTCAGGAAACCTTAGGCATTCGGTGGATGGGATTCTCACCCATCTTTCGCTACTCATACCGGCATTCTCACTTCTAAGCGCTCCACCAGTCCTTACGGTCTAGCTTCAACGCCCTTAGAACGCTCTCCTACCACGGACACCTAATGGTGTCCATCCACAGCTTCGGTGATACGTTTAGCCCCGGTACATTTTCGGCGCGGAGTCACTCGACCAGTGAGCTATTACGCACTCTTTAAATGGTGGCTGCTTCTAAGCCAACATCCTGGTTGTCTAAGCAACTCCACATCCTTTTCCACTTAACGTATACTTTGGGACCTTAGCTGGTGGTCTGGGCTGTTTCCCTCTTGACTACGGATCTTATCACTCGCAGTCTGACTCCCATGGATAAGTCTTTGGCATTCGGAGTTTGTCTGAATTCGGTAACCCGATGAGGGCCCCTAGTCCAAACAGTGCTCTACCTCCAAGACTCTTACTACATGAGGCTAGCCCTAAAGCTATTTCGGAGAGAACCAGCTATCTCCAAGTTCGATTGGAATTTCTCCGCTACCCACACCTCATCCCCGCACTTTTCAACGTGCGTGGGTTCGGTCCTCCATTCAGTGTTACCTGAACTTCAACCTGGACATGGGTAGATCACCTGGTTTCGGGTCTACGACCACATACTCATTCGCCCTATTCAGACTCGCTTTCGCTGCGGCTCCGTCTTATCAACTTAACCTTGCATGTAATCGTAACTCGCCGGTTCATTCTACAAAAGGCACGCCATCACCCGTTAATGGGCTCTGACTACTTGTAGGCACACGGTTTCAGGAACTATTTCACTCCCCTTCCGGGGTGCTTTTCACCTTTCCCTCACGGTACTGGTTCACTATCGGTCACTAGGGAGTATTTAGCCTTGGGAGATGGTCCTCCCTGCTTCCGACGGGATTTCTCGTGTCCCGCCGTACTCAGGATCCACTCTGGAGGGAACGAAGTTTCAACTACAGGGCTTTTACCTTCTATGGCCGGCCTTTCCAGACCTGTTCACTTACCTCGCTCCTTTGTAACTCCGTGTAGAGTGTCCTACAACCCCAAGAGGCAAGCCTCTTGGTTTGGGCTAATCCCGTTTCGCTCGCCGCTACTCAGGGAATCGCGTTTGCTTTCTCTTCCTCCGGGTACTTAGATGTTTCAGTTCCCCGGGTCTGCCTTCAATACCCTATGTATTCAGGTAAAGATATCATCCCATTACGGATGATGGGTTCCCCCATTCGGAAATCTCCGGATCAAAGCTTACTTACAGCTCCCCGAAGCATATCGGTGTTAGTACCGTCCTTCATCGGCTCCTAGTGCCAAGGCATTCACCGTGCGCCCTTTCTAACTTAACCATGTGTTCGGAAATCGATAAGCTACACATCTCTTCGTCATCTCACTCGTCAAGGTCCTCACGTACCAACTACGTACGTTCCGGCCTTTCCTCACTCGATTCCTCGACCTGTTTGCTTCTCGCTTCCCTCACGGTTTGGTAAAAAGATGAGTTTGAAACACATACTTTTTACGCTCGTGGTTATTGCTCTTACTTAAAATAAATAAGAGAGAAAAAACTAAGATGGCGATTACTTGGTAATCTTCTTCTATTGCATTATCTAGTTTTCAAGGAACAAGGCCACTGATTTCAATCACATCGTGATTAGCCATCGCAGCTATTCTTCATGCTGCCTTGCGACGAGCTGAGGATTAACTTCCTCGAACTACTGCGGCGCAGGAGCAATGTATTTAAGTTAGTATTCTTTTTCAAAATACTAACCCAGAGAGATTGCTCTCTCAAAACTGAACGAACAAATAAAGACGTCTTTTAATGAAGATAAACTTCATTTCATCCTTAGAAAGGAGGTGATCCAGCCGCACCTTCCGATACGGCTACCTTGTTACGACTTCACCCCAATCATCTGTCCCACCTTAGGCGGCTGGCTCCAAAAGGTTACCCCACCGACTTCGGGTGTTACAAACTCTCGTGGTGTGACGGGCGGTGTGTACAAGGCCCGGGAACGTATTCACCGCGGCATGCTGATCCGCGATTACTAGCGATTCCGGCTTCATGCAGGCGAGTTGCAGCCTGCAATCCGAACTGAGAATGGTTTTATGGGATTGGCTAAACCTCGCGGTCTTGCAGCCCTTTGTACCATCCATTGTAGCACGTGTGTAGCCCAGGTCATAAGGGGCATGATGATTTGACGTCATCCCCACCTTCCTCCGGTTTGTCACCGGCAGTCACCTTAGAGTGCCCAACTGAATGCTGGCAACTAAGATCAAGGGTTGCGCTCGTTGCGGGACTTAACCCAACATCTCACGACACGAGCTGACGACAACCATGCACCACCTGTCACTCTGTCCCCCGAAGGGGAACGTCCTATCTCTAGGAGTGTCAGAGGATGTCAAGACCTGGTAAGGTTCTTCGCGTTGCTTCGAATTAAACCACATGCTCCACCGCTTGTGCGGGCCCCCGTCAATTCCTTTGAGTTTCAGCCTTGCGGCCGTACTCCCCAGGCGGAGTGCTTAATGCGTTTGCTGCAGCACTAAAGGGCGGAAACCCTCTAACACTTAGCACTCATCGTTTACGGCGTGGACTACCAGGGTATCTAATCCTGTTCGCTCCCCACGCTTTCGCGCCTCAGCGTCAGTTACAGACCAGAGAGTCGCCTTCGCCACTGGTGTTCCTCCACATCTCTACGCATTTCACCGCTACACGTGGAATTCCACTCTCCTCTTCTGCACTCAAGTCCCCCAGTTTCCAATGACCCTCCACGGTTGAGCCGTGGGCTTTCACATCAGACTTAAAGGACCGCCTGCGCGCGCTTTACGCCCAATAATTCCGGACAACGCTTGCCACCTACGTATTACCGCGGCTGCTGGCACGTAGTTAGCCGTGGCTTTCTGGTTAGGTACCGTCAAGGTACCGGCAGTTACTCCGGTACTTGTTCTTCCCTAACAACAGAGTTTTACGATCCGAAAACCTTCATCACTCACGCGGCGTTGCTCCGTCAGACTTTCGTCCATTGCGGAAGATTCCCTACTGCTGCCTCCCGTAGGAGTCTGGGCCGTGTCTCAGTCCCAGTGTGGCCGATCACCCTCTCAGGTCGGCTACGCATCGTTGCCTTGGTGAGCCGTTACCTCACCAACTAGCTAATGCGCCGCGGGCCCATCTGTAAGTGATAGCCGAAACCATCTTTCAGCTTAAGGACATGAGTCCAAAAGCATTATCCGGTATTAGCTCCGGTTTCCCGAAGTTATCCCAGTCTTACAGGCAGGTTGCCCACGTGTTACTCACCCGTCCGCCGCTGACTTCAGGGAGCAAGCTCCCATCCGTCCGCTCGACTTGCATGTATTAGGCACGCCGCCAGCGTTCGTCCTGAGCCAGGATCAAACTCTCCAAGAAAGAGTTGATTAGCTCTTGTGTACATAATGTACATTGTTGATTCCGAAGAATCTTTTTTAAACGTTGACGTTTTATTGTTCGTTCAGTTTTCAAAGAGCAATTTTTCGCCGCTTCGTTAGCGACTTTCTTATCATAACAGCTATCATCGTGTAAGTCAACAACTTTTTTCTCAGCTTTTTTCTTAGCTGTTTATGACTCTTGATTAACGACTGCTAAAATATAATAACATCACACACCCAAATAGGTCAATAGAAATCCAATACTTTTTTAAAAAAATATTTCAATAAAGTATATAGCTTCAATAAAAGTACTTATAATTAGCTTATTCTAATTACACTCATGCTGTAAAAACTATTACAAAAGAGGTTAATAATCTATATACCCTTATGAATGATTTTTAAACCTCTTCCTCATACAGATTCTATACTACTTTAATCACTATGTCCCTAAGTATTTCGCTTTTTACATCATAGTTCATTGAGTAAGAATTACCGCGAAAGGTACTGCATATGAGGGAAACGCACCAGTATTTTTGAGGAACTACACCATTTGTAATCATTTACCTTCTACTCACTACTATATGTTTTAAAAACCAAACGGCCAGCTCCCACAAGGGAAACTGACCACTTTCTTCTATTATATATTATTTTTCAATCTTAATAATATCTTTATCATTTAGATCAACATTGCCGGGTTTATTGATAACCACGTTTTCTCCTGATTGCAGATTGGTAAATACAATCGGAGTCATGATTGAAGGAGCGTTTTGTTTTACATAGTCAAGATCGACTTGCAGAAGCTGCTGCCCTGCTTTGATCATGTCCCCTTCTTTAACGAAAGTTTCAAAACCCTGCCCTTTTAACTTAACAGTGTCGATACCAACATGGATAAGAATTTCTCTTCCACTGTCAGACAGTATGCCAATGGCATGTTTGGTTGGGAATAAATTAACGATCTTCCCATCAACAGGTGAAACTATTTTCCCATTGGAAGGAATAATTGCAAATCCATCACCCATCATTTTCCCAGAGAATACAGCATCCGGAACTTCTGTTATTGGTTTGATTTCACCTTTAATCGGCGATACAAAAGAGTCTTCCTTATGTTCTGTTTGCAATGCTTTTGGGTTCACTTCTTCGATTTGCTGCTCTACTCCGCCTTCAGGTGCCTTTTCAACCACACGCGGTCTTTTACCGTTCATAATATCTTTCATTTGACCTTTTATTGTTTCAGAACGTGGGCCAAAGATAGCTTGAATATTATTTCCAACTTCCAGCACACCTGAAGCACCAAGTTTTTTTAGACGGTTTTTATCANATGTAAGTAATGCCATTGTTTTGTCTAGCTTCGGCTCCTAACTTCTCGGCCGTTTCGGTCCATTCCTCCAAATCCAAAGTACAGGATTTGAATGACTGGCCCTCCAACGTCTGTCGAAGTTGAACAGTCGCCTCCGCATTTCATTGTGGTTAAGTCCTCGAACGATTAGTATCAGTCAGCTGCACGTGTCGCCACGCTTCCACCTCTGACCTATCAACCTGATCATCTTTCAGGGTTCTTACTAGCTTGACGCTATGGGAAATCTCATCTCGAGGGGGGCTTCATGCTTAGATGCTTTCAGCACTTATCCCTTCCGCACATAGCTACCCAGCGATGCCTTTGGCAAGACAACTGGTACACCAGCGGTGCGTCCATCCCGGTCCTCTCGTACTAAGGACAGCTCCTCTCAAATTTCCTGCGCCCACGACGGATAGGGACCGAACTGTCTCACGACGTTCTGAACCCAGCTCGCGTACCGCTTTAATGGGCGAACAGCCCAACCCTTGGGACCGACTACAGCCCCAGGATGCGATGAGCCGACATCGAGGTGCCAAACCTCCCCGTCGATGTGGACTCTTGGGGGAGATAAGCCTGTTATCCCCGGGGTAGCTTTTATCCGTTGAGCGATGGCCCTTCCATGCGGAACCACCGGATCACTAAGCCCGACTTTCGTCCCTGCTCGACTTGTAGGTCTCGCAGTCAAGCTCCCTTGTGCCTTTACACTCTACGAATGATTTCCAACCATTCTGAGGGAACCTTTGGGCGCCTCCGTTACTTTTTAGGAGGCGACCGCCCCAGTCAAACTGCCCACCTGACACTGTCTCCCGCCCCGATCAGGGGCGCGGGTTAGAATTTCAATACAGCCAGGGTAGTATCCCACCGACGCCTCCACCGAAGCTGGCGCTCCGGTTTCTCAGGCTCCTACCTATCCTGTACAAGCTGTACCAAAATTCAATATCAGGCTACAGTAAAGCTCCACGGGGTCTTTCCGTCCTGTCGCGGGTAACCTGCATCTTCACAGGTACTATAATTTCACCGAGTCTCTCGTTGAGACAGTGCCCAGATCGTTACGCCTTTCGTGCGGGTCGGAACTTACCCGACAAGGAATTTCGCTACCTTAGGACCGTTATAGTTACGGCCGCCGTTTACTGGGGCTTCGATTCAGAGCTTCGCTTGCGCTAACCCCTCCTCTTAACCTTCCAGCACCGGGCAGGCGTCAGCCCCTATACTTCGCCTTGCGGCTTCGCAGAGACCTGTGTTTTTGCTAAACAGTCGCCTGGGCCTATTCACTGCGGCTCATCAAGGCTTTAACACCCTAATGAGCACCCCTTCTCCCGAAGTTACGGGGTCATTTTGCCGAGTTCCTTAACGAGAGTTCTCTCGCTCACCTTAGGATTCTCTCCTCGCCTACCTGTGTCGGTTTGCGGTACGGGCACCTAATCCTCGCTAGAGGCTTTTCTTGGCAGTGTGGAATCAAGAACTTCGGTACTATATTTCCCTCGCCGTCACAGCTCAGCCGTATGCAAGCGGGATTTGCCTCACTTGCAGCCTAACTGCTTGGACGCGCTAATCCAACAGCGCGCTTACCCTATCCTCCTGCGTCCCCCCATCACTCAAACGGATTTTGGTGGTACAGGAATATCAACCTGTTGTCCATCGCCTACGCTTTTCAGCCTCGGCTTAGGTCCCGACTAACCCTGAGCGGACGAGCCTTCCTCAGGAAACCTTAGGCATTCGGTGGATGGGATTCTCACCCATCTTTCGCTACTCATACCGGCATTCTCACTTCTAAGCGCTCCACCAGTCCTTACGGTCTAGCTTCAACGCCCTTAGAACGCTCTCCTACCACGGACACCTAATGGTGTCCATCCACAGCTTCGGTGATACGTTTAGCCCCGGTACATTTTCGGCGCGGAGTCACTCGACCAGTGAGCTATTACGCACTCTTTAAATGGTGGCTGCTTCTAAGCCAACATCCTGGTTGTCTAAGCAACTCCACATCCTTTTCCACTTAACGTATACTTTGGGACCTTAGCTGGTGGTCTGGGCTGTTTCCCTCTTGACTACGGATCTTATCACTCGCAGTCTGACTCCCATGGATAAGTCTTTGGCATTCGGAGTTTGTCTGAATTCGGTAACCCGATGAGGGCCCCTAGTCCAAACAGTGCTCTACCTCCAAGACTCTTACTACATGAGGCTAGCCCTAAAGCTATTTCGGAGAGAACCAGCTATCTCCAAGTTCGATTGGAATTTCTCCGCTACCCACACCTCATCCCCGCACTTTTCAACGTGCGTGGGTTCGGTCCTCCATTCAGTGTTACCTGAACTTCAACCTGGACATGGGTAGATCACCTGGTTTCGGGTCTACGACCACATACTCATTCGCCCTATTCAGACTCGCTTTCGCTGCGGCTCCGTCTTATCAACTTAACCTTGCATGTAATCGTAACTCGCCGGTTCATTCTACAAAAGGCACGCCATCACCCGTTAATGGGCTCTGACTACTTGTAGGCACACGGTTTCAGGAACTATTTCACTCCCCTTCCGGGGTGCTTTTCACCTTTCCCTCACGGTACTGGTTCACTATCGGTCACTAGGGAGTATTTAGCCTTGGGAGATGGTCCTCCCTGCTTCCGACGGGATTTCTCGTGTCCCGCCGTACTCAGGATCCACTCTGGAGGGAACGAAGTTTCAACTACAGGGCTTTTACCTTCTATGGCCGGCCTTTCCAGACCTGTTCACTTACCTCGCTCCTTTGTAACTCCGTGTAGAGTGTCCTACAACCCCAAGAGGCAAGCCTCTTGGTTTGGGCTAATCCCGTTTCGCTCGCCGCTACTCAGGGAATCGCGTTTGCTTTCTCTTCCTCCGGGTACTTAGATGTTTCAGTTCCCCGGGTCTGCCTTCAATACCCTATGTATTCAGGTAAAGATATCATCCCATTACGGATGATGGGTTCCCCCATTCGGAAATCTCCGGATCAAAGCTTACTTACAGCTCCCCGAAGCATATCGGTGTTAGTACCGTCCTTCATCGGCTCCTAGTGCCAAGGCATTCACCGTGCGCCCTTTCTAACTTAACCAGTGTTTATGGTTATTGCTCTTACTTAAAATAAATAAGAGAGAAAAAACTAAGATGGCGATTACTTGGTAATCTTCTTCTATATTGCATTATCTAGTTTTCAAGGAACAATTGGTGGAGCCTAGCGGGATCGAACCGCTGACCTCCTGCGTGCAAGGCAGGCGCTCTCCCAGCTGAGCTAAGGCCCCGTTAAAGAAAATGGTGGGCCTAAATGGACTCGAACCATCGACCTCACGCTTATCAGGCGTGCGCTCTAACCAGCTGAGCTATAGGCCCACATAACGGTAAAGTTATATGCTTTTCAATAAGAGATTACTCTCTCAAAACTGAACGAACAAATAAAGACGTCTTTTAATGAAGATAAACTTCATTTCATCCTTAGAAAGGAGGTGATCCAGCCGCACCTTCCGATACGGCTACCTTGTTACGACTTCACCCCAATCATCTGTCCCACCTTAGGCGGCTGGCTCCAAAAGGTTACCCCACCGACTTCGGGTGTTACAAACTCTCGTGGTGTGACGGGCGGTGTGTACAAGGCCCGGGAACGTATTCACCGCGGCATGCTGATCCGCGATTACTAGCGATTCCGGCTTCATGCAGGCGAGTTGCAGCCTGCAATCCGAACTGAGAATGGTTTTATGGGATTGGCTAAACCTCGCGGTCTTGCAGCCCTTTGTACCATCCATTGTAGCACGTGTGTAGCCCAGGTCATAAGGGGCATGATGATTTGACGTCATCCCCACCTTCCTCCGGTTTGTCACCGGCAGTCACCTTAGAGTGCCCAACTGAATGCTGGCAACTAAGATCAAGGGTTGCGCTCGTTGCGGGACTTAACCCAACATCTCACGACACGAGCTGACGACAACCATGCACCACCTGTCACTCTGTCCCCCGAAGGGGAACGTCCTATCTCTAGGAGTGTCAGAGGATGTCAAGACCTGGTAAGGTTCTTCGCGTTGCTTCGAATTAAACCACATGCTCCACCGCTTGTGCGGGCCCCCGTCAATTCCTTTGAGTTTCAGCCTTGCGGCCGTACTCCCCAGGCGGAGTGCTTAATGCGTTTGCTGCAGCACTAAAGGGCGGAAACCCTCTAACACTTAGCACTCATCGTTTACGGCGTGGACTACCAGGGTATCTAATCCTGTTCGCTCCCCACGCTTTCGCGCCTCAGCGTCAGTTACAGACCAGAGAGTCGCCTTCGCCACTGGTGTTCCTCCACATCTCTACGCATTTCACCGCTACACGTGGAATTCCACTCTCCTCTTCTGCACTCAAGTCCCCCAGTTTCCAATGACCCTCCACGGTTGAGCCGTGGGCTTTCACATCAGACTTAAAGGACCGCCTGCGCGCGCTTTACGCCCAATAATTCCGGACAACGCTTGCCACCTACGTATTACCGCGGCTGCTGGCACGTAGTTAGCCGTGGCTTTCTGGTTAGGTACCGTCAAGGTACCGGCAGTTACTCCGGTACTTGTTCTTCCCTAACAACAGAGTTTTACGATCCGAAAACCTTCATCACTCACGCGGCGTTGCTCCGTCAGACTTTCGTCCATTGCGGAAGATTCCCTACTGCTGCCTCCCGTAGGAGTCTGGGCCGTGTCTCAGTCCCAGTGTGGCCGATCACCCTCTCAGGTCGGCTACGCATCGTTGCCTTGGTGAGCCGTTACCTCACCAACTAGCTAATGCGCCGCGGGCCCATCTGTAAGTGATAGCCGAAACCATCTTTCAGCTTAAGGACATGAGTCCAAAAGCATTATCCGGTATTAGCTCCGGTTTCCCGAAGTTATCCCAGTCTTACAGGCAGGTTGCCCACGTGTTACTCACCCGTCCGCCGCTGACTTCAGGGAGCAAGCTCCCATCCGTCCGCTCGACTTGCATGTATTAGGCACGCCGCCAGCGTTCGTCCTGAGCCAGGATCAAACTCTCCAAGAAAGAGTTGATTAGCTCTTGTGTACATAATGTACATTGTTGATTCCGAAGAATCTTTTTTAAACGTTGACGTTTTATTGTTCGTTCAGTTTTCAAAGAGCAATTTTTAACTCCGCCGCTCAAAAGCGACTTTATTAATTTACCATGTGCTGTCGTTTCTGTCAACAACTTTTTTCATGTTTTTTAACAATCAAGCTGTATGTCAGCAGCGACGTTTATTAATATACCAACTTACTATTATGAAGTCAACAATTTTCACAAAAAAAATAAAATAGATTATATCTAACGAACATTACTGCTTATAAATACTGCCGCTGCGCGTGTATTTCAAGCATTCCTTTGGTGAAGCAATTCGAGTAAACAACTGAAACAAGATTTTATAACGTTCATTCATTGCTCTTTTAACCATAGAATCAATTCTTTCATCTTTTAAATCAAATAGGATTTCATCAAGCTCCCTTTTTATTAAGTACTCCATCTCTTGCACTTCTTTTTGATTGATTAGAAATCCGATCATATACCTTCCTCCAACTCTTTTTAGTTCTAGTAGTATTTTCCACAAGTACTTTTATTATAAGTATTTTTTGCATTTTCTAGACAAGCACAGCATACATATGTAGCAAGCAATGGATTGGACGAGGTGATAATGGAATGAACTTTTTTTACGTACTAAATGGAAAACGTTTAAAACAGATGATCGTGATCATCACTGCCGCTTTTTTCACAGCATGGATTTTTTACTTTCAGAACCTTATTCATATGCCGGCATTCTCCGTAAAAGATGGACCAAAAGCAATCTATAAAGGAGAAAAAAACGTGGCACTCACCTTTAATATTGGCTGGGGCGATGAAAAGGCGGAGCCAATTCTCGACGTATTGAAAAAGGAAAATGTAAAGGCAGCTACTTTCTTTTTATCTGGTGCTTGGGCAGAGAGTCACCCTGAGATTGTAGAAAGAATAGTGAAAGAAGGATATGAAATAGGGA
Source organism: Cytobacillus gottheilii (assembly GCF_900166665.1). Taxonomy (GTDB): domain Bacteria; phylum Bacillota; class Bacilli; order Bacillales; family Cytobacillaceae; genus Cytobacillus; species Cytobacillus gottheilii_A. Next base: position 4,632,544 of record NZ_LT800494.1, read on the forward strand.
TGTTAGGTTATGAATACAAGGATTATACAGAGCTCGAACCTGAGAAAGTCAGACAGGATATCGCAAAAGCGCAAACCGCTTTCGGCAAACTGAATGTTAAAAACATTAAACTGCTGCGTGCACCGACAGGGCATTTTGACCAGAACACATTAAAAACAGCCGAAGGATTGGGCTATACCGTAGTTCATTGGAGTATCGACTCTAAAGATTGGACAAATCCGGGCTCAGAGGTGATTATTCAGAATACAGAGAAAGCAAAAAAAGGGGATATTATCCTTCTTCATGCCTCTGATTCAGCAAAACAAACTGCTGCTGCTTTACCGGATATAGTCAAGAACATTAAAAATCATGGGCATAAGCTTGTATCTGTATCAGAAATGATTGCCAATGCAGATGCCAAAACAGATGAAATCAAGTAAAGCTCTAAAATAGTTCACCCGATAAAACAAAAAACTGCTCTCCATCTGCATAACAATTAATGCAAATGGAGAACAGTTTATTTTTTTAGCGGTATATTCTTTTTTGCCTGCATTTGCTCGCGGCGCATCCGAGATTGTTCATTAATCTTTTGCAGGATTAATAATTGGTATGCATTGCAAATGAGCAGCGGGAAAATCATCAGCCATACCCAGCTATGCTCATTTACTCTCAGAATCGGCACCCATTCAATCGAGGTCACGACGATCATGAAAAACAGGGCAGGTATGAATGTTTCTTTTGATGAAATTCTTACTTTAAGAAACGCAGCAATTAATCCAGCTGCCAGCAGCATTCCTGCTAAACCTATATACGGAAGCAAGCTGTCTCCTTCTTCCGCAAATGCGTTATAGCGGAAGTATACAAGATCAAACAGTACAAATACTATTAGAACAACCTGTACACCGTTCCATAATTTATGGGACTTAAAGATCCCAAGTCCAAAGCGATGTATGGTTAAGTATGCAAAAAAGCCCATCTGGCTAATAATACTAAAAATCAGTCCAACGCCAAATAGCCAGAATAGAACGGAAAGAACCTCCAGAAAATCAAAAGGCATAAAGATTGAAGAGAATTCATCCCATCGTACAATAAATCCGGTGATGCTTGTTACTACTCCCCCAAGTAACAGGGTTGATAAGAATAATTTTACCCAAAGCCGGCTAGTCAATTTATTTTTCCCCCATAGCATTAAATTCCTCTACTATGATTGTACCAACCAAACATTGAAAAATCTAGGTACATCACAAGTTCACGAATAATATTTGTCCTTTTTCTTCATTCTAATGTTAAGGATAAATGTGAAAGGAGTCTTCAACATGATAAAGTTAGCCCGTATACTTTTCCCTCTTCTTTTGTTAGTTCTTATCTCTGGGTGCGGCCAAGAAGAATCTGGCGGTCAAATGGACTATGATCAAACAAAGAAAATGGTTGTTGATATATTAAAAACAGATGATGGCAAAAAGGCAGTACAGGAACTGCTGGAGGATGAGAAAATAAAACAGAGTCTCATTATGGATGAAGCGATTGTTGCAGACACCATTCAAACAACACTTACTTCTAAAGAAGGTACCGAGTTTTGGAAATCTTCTTTTGAAGATCCTAAGTTTGCTGAAAGCATGGCAAAAAGCATGAAGGATGGAAATGAGCAATTACTTAAAGATTTAATGAAGGATCCTGAATATCGCGGCATGATGATTGAAGTACTCAAAGATCCTGAACTGCAAAAAGAAGTGACCAATATTTTAAAAAGCAAAGAATATCGAGAACATCTGCAAACAGTGGTGACAGAGACGTTTGAAAGCCCCTTGTTTAAAGCAAAGCTGCAGGACATACTTCTTAAAGCCGCAGAAGAAGCGGGCGGAGGTGGCAGCGGCGGCGGCCAAGAAGGCGGCGAGGAGCAGCCAGCAGAAGGCGGCGAAGAAGGCGGAGGTGAAGAAGAATCTGGCGGCGGCGGAAGTTAATGAATTAACATCCCCGCAGATGGACAGCACTTTATACCGTCAGCAGCACTGATGATCTAAATGAAAAAGCGTGAAGCATAATGCTTCACGCTTATTTTCCTTCATGGTCAGTATGTTAATCTAAATAGCTTATAGTAAAATTATATCTCAGTTGCTGCAACAATCTTCTTGGCTATATCTCCATAGATTTGTCCAAGTTTGTGCTCCTGATCATAAACAGATGGAGCAAAGTCATCTTCATTATAATCTGGCTGTGCTAAAGGAAGCTGCCCTAAAACATCTGTACGCAATTCTTCCGCAAGCTTCTGCCCGCCGCCTTGGCCGAAAACATATTCTTTTTCACCGGTTACCTTGCTTTCAAAATAAGCCATATTTTCAACGACACCTAAGATTTCATGCTCTGTTCTTAATGCCATGGCTCCCGCTCTGGCAGCAACAAAAGCAGCCGTTGCATGCGGTGTTGTAACAACAATTTCTTTACAGGATGGCAGCATCGTATGCACATCCAATGCAACATCCCCAGTTCCTGGAGGCAAGTCAAGCAGCAGATAGTCGAGCTCTCCCCATTCCACTTCATTGAAGAAACTATTCAGCATCTTGCCGAGCATAGGGCCTCTCCAGATAATAGGCGCATTATCCTCAACAAAGAAGCCCATAGAGATGACTTTTACGCCAAATCTTTCAACAGGGATGATTTGCTCTCCTCTAACAACTGGCCTCTTCGTAATGCCCATCATATCTGGTACACTAAATCCGTAAATATCCGCATCCACAAGTCCGACCTTTTTCCCTAAACGTGCTAAGGATACAGCGAGATTAACTGAAACAGTTGATTTTCCAACGCCGCCTTTTCCGCTTGCAATAGCAATAAATTGTGTCTTGTTTCCAGGAGACAATAATCCAGCTCCACTTTCAGCGTTAGCTTGTCTATATTGAGTAAGAATCTCTTCTGGAAGTTCACTGAAACGAATGCCAACGGTCGCTGCTCCTGCCGCTTTTAAGCGATTGACGATTTCAGTCTGCAGTTGAAGCTGTTCAGCAGTACCCGTCTTTGCAATTAAAATTTTTACACTGACATGCGCTTTTTCTTCTTTAATTTTAATTTCCTCAATTGCATTTAACTCACCTAATGTTTTATGTAAAAATGGCTCTTTCAGTTCGCTGATCGCGTCTTTCATGCGTTGCTCTGTTAACATCGTTGCCCCTCCTTATGTATGATCACTCTTAATATTAGCATGGATAAAAACCAAGCATTAATTCTACTATAACATGTTTATCCCTATAGGATAGTAAACAAAAATTACACTTGTATGAATTATTGGGCAGTAATGAGAACACACCATGTAAACGCTATCTATTCAGATTGTAATTTCTCCCTCGCAACATGAAAAGGTGCTCATAATGAGCACCTTGTTTTTCCTTTATTCTTCCTCTTCTAATTCCGCTTCATTTGTAAAATAGCGAAGAATTCCGTTATATATAGAAGCCGCAACCTTTTCCTGATACTCATCTGTTTTTAAACGAGCCTTTTCTTCAGGGTTTGATAAAAATCCGATTTCAACAAGTGCACCAGGCTTTTTCGCTTTATCAACGATATATACATTGTTGATAGGTTTTGCCTTTCTTGTTGTATTTTCCAGATTTCTGCGCAGTTCATCTTGTATAAACTTCGCTGCTTTGCCATTTTCAATTAAATGATTTGAATAAAAAGTTTGCGCACCGCTCCACTGCGGTGATGGAATGGAATTTAAATGAATGCTGAGATAGTATTCTGCATTGGATTCATTGATCAGTTCCAGCCGTTTTTTTAAGTCCTCTACTTTTCTCCTGCTATACCCCTTTGTCCCTTCTGGCGCTAAATCTCGATCCTCTTCACGCGTCATAAGGACAAGTGCACCTTGCTCCTGAAGATAGTCTCTAATTTTAAATGAAACATTTAAGGCGATATCCTTTTCAAGAGCATCTTCATCTCCAGCTCCGCCATCAGGTCCTCCATGACCGGGATCCAAAAGGATGATCTTCCCTGTTAAAGGTAGGTTCCACGATTCCCATGAATCATCTTCAGAAAAATCGTATTGCAGAATAAAAAACAAAACCGCTAAACCAATGATAAAAAAGCCTGCTTTTATTTTTTTATTCATGTAAGTCATCAACTCCCCGCTCGTCCTCCATTCAATATATGGGACAAGGAGGGGGATTAGAACATGAAAAGATTAATGCAGCCGAAGCTTCTGTCTCCGCTTTCCTTTGCTGTAACCTTCAAGCCACCAGTTGTTTACATACTGCTCACATAAATAATACAGCGATTCACTCATCGCCCCTTCCTGCCCATGACTCCAATACAGGAAAAAATGATAGAGCGTATCAGTGAAATGCACTCGCTCTTCCTTACAGCGCTCCATCACTTGATCATTCGTTTCTCCTCGAATGCCGAATCGGCTGTACTGAGCACCGAGCAAGTAAGCTTCAATCGCTACATCATAACATGCTTCCTCTATTCCGCTGTTCATGAGCAAGTTCGAGACTAACCGGGAAGACCCGAAGTATTGCTTTACCTTTTCTTTTAACTCTTTTATAGTTAGTTCCTTCAGAACGGATTTCTCATATTTAATTTGCTTTTCTCGTCTTTTTTCTGTAAATGTTGTGATCACAGTCAAATGTATTCACCCCTTGAAGATATTCTTTAACTCTTCAAAGACAGTCATTCAAAAATCCGCATTGATTCATTTGCCATTTTTCTGCGATTCTTTTCCATTTTAATAAGAGGCGGTTATAGGTAAATACTATAGAGAAAGATGGACTTGTGATATACTTATGTCTTGAAAAATAAATCAACTACTTTTAGAGGAGGTGTCCGGTTGGAAGCTCTGATCTTAGAAATGATTGAGGCTTTTAAAGGATTATCTTACTTCGGCATTATGCTTGCCTTAACATTCGAATTTGTTCCAGCTGAGCTCGTTTTGCCGTTAGCTGGCTTTTGGGTATATGAAGGGGACATGAATTTATATGGAGCGATTATTGCCGGTTCCATCGGTGGTGTGCTCGGTCCATTGACATTATATGCATTAGGCCGATTTGGCGGCCGTCCAGTGGTTTTGAAATTTGGAAAGTATTTTTTAGTAAAAGAAGAGCATATTGACAAAGCAGATGAATTTTTTGCAAAGTACGGAGGAGCAGTTGCCTTTTTAGGCCGATTTATTCCTGGAGTGCGCACAGCAATTTCCATTCCATGCGGGATGGCGAAGATGAATATTTGGAAATTTATCATTTATACATATGTTGCCATGCTTCCTGTCACAGCCATTTATGTTTATTTAGGCTATGCTTTAGGGCCGCAATGGGAACGAGCTGGAGCCATCTTTGCTCAGTATGCGAACTATCTTCTGATCCCGATTGCGCTATTTCTTATTTGGTTCGTGTTTACAAGACTTCGGAAGAGAAAAATCTAAGGTTTATTATCTTAATAACAAAAATAGCGGCTAATTTGCCGCTATTTTTATTTTCCTTGTGCAGAATAGAAATCAGTTATGCAAAATACTGCCTGCAACATAAAATGTGTGCGCTGTATTATACTTTTGTTAATCATCAAAAAGGAGTGAACTAGATGCAACACAAACCAAGTATCCGTAAAGAAGACATCCTAAAGGCGTTCCAATTTCGCCATGCATGCAAGGAATTCGATCCGGCGCAAAAAATTACAGAAGAGGATTTTGCATTTATTTTAGAAACTGCAAGGCTTTCTCCATCCTCATTCGGTTTTGAACCTTGGAAATTTGTTGTTCTGCAAAATGAACAGATAAGAGAAAAGCTGCGAGCTGTTTCCTGGGGTGCACAAAAAACACTTCCCACAGCCAGTCATTTCGTTCTTATTTTAAGCAGAGTAAAACAAAGTCTTACTCCTGAATCGGTTTATATTCAGCATATTATGAAAGATGTCCATCAAATGCCGCCCGAAGTTGTCAAAGGGATCGGTGGAGCCTACTCCAACTTTATCGAAAATGAATTTAAGCTTAATGCCTTTGACGAACTGTTCTTTCAGTGGGCATCGAGACAATCGTATATTGCTCTCGGAAATATGATGACGGCTGCAGCCATGATTGGCGTTGACTCCTGTCCAATTGAAGGCTTTGATAAAGGAAAAGCAGAGGCTATCTTAAAAGAAGAAGGCATTCTAACCGATGACTTCGGCCTCTCCTGCTTCGCTGCCTTCGGCTATCGCGCCCAAGATCCGAATCGCCCAAAATCCAGACAGCAGGCAGAAGATATTATTCAATGGGTTTAATATAAAGAAAGGCTCGTAGGTCACATTTAATGACCAACGAGCCTTTTACTTTTATAAATGGAAGAATAGCGCACAAAACAATATATAGCTGTACAACAACTCTTTTTTATCATTCTTGTACTCTTAGCAAGAAAATCTGTTATAAGTACCGCTTACACAAGATCCATTAGTTTATTTTTTCAACATATTGACGGGCCAAGTCCGTTACTTTCTGGTAATCTCCATCCACTTTTGCTGCGTTGACTAAATTTCCGCCTACTCCAACAGCAACACATCCATTATCAAGCCATTCCTGAATATTATCCAGACTTACTCCGCCTGTTGGCATAATATTCACATGAGGCAATGGCGCTTTTACTGCTTTGATATAATCCGGACCCACCAAGCTGCCTGGGAATAGTTTAATTACATCAGCCCCATATGTCATTGCTTCCTGCATTTCAGTAATCGTTACGCAGCCAGGCATATAAGGAATTCCATATAAATTACAAAGCTTCGCAACTTGTTTGCTGAAAGCAGGACTGACAACAAACTCACTGCCTGCCATAATAGCTAATCTGGCTGTGGTTTCATCCAGTACGGTACCTGCTCCAACGACAACTCTGCTGTCATCTTTATATTCTGAGACCAGTGATTTAATAGCATCTTCTACACCAGGGGTAGTGTATGTCAGCTCCACGCACGTGATTCCACCTTCAATACAGGCTTTTGTAATCTGTATAGCCTCTTCAGAAGAATCTGCGCGGATGACAGCGACGATTTTTGTTTGTGCAATCTGCTGCAAGGTGTTTACTTTTTTCATTTATTTTCATTCCTTTCTATCAGTTTGCTGTTTTTATAGAACCTGCGGATTCGATAAAATGCTCTAACTTCTCTCTTGTCGGCAGGCCTTCATTATCTCCCGGAGAGCTGAGCTGAATGGCACCAATAGCATTACCGCGTATGACACTATCTTCAATGGACAGCCCTTCTGATAATCCGCTGATCACTCCTGCTGCAAATCCATCTCCTGCTCCAACAGTATCAATAATTTCATCCACTTTAAAGCCTTTAATATAAGTTCCTTCATAATCCTGCCCTTTGGCATAAGCGCCTTTTTCCCCAAGCTTAATGACAACAAGCTTTACACCCTTATGGAGATAGTAGTCAGCGATTTCTTCTGGTGTATCAAAGCCCGTTAAGATTTTCCCTTCTGAAATGCCTGGCAGAACTAAATCGCATTTAGCAGCAAGGTCATTAATGCTTTGAACCATCTCTTCTTGACTATTCCATAAATTTGGACGCAGATTCGGATCAAATGTTATAGTAGCCCCGGCTTTTCTGCCTTCTTCGGCAAAAAAGTGAGAAACAGCCTTTGTCTCAGAGGAAAGTGCCAAAAATACACCCGTTAGATGTACAACATCAAACTTAGAGAAGTCTACCTCCTTAAATTGATCCAGTCCAATTCTGGAAGCCGCACTTCCTTTTCGGAAACTGGCAACATGAGGATCCCCCTCTGTCACCTTTTCTTTCATCTGCAAACCTGTAGCATAGTCGTTGCTCTCAAAAACGAATGAACTGCTTATATGTTCACTTTCAATAAATCTTTTAATCGATTTGCCTAAAGGATCATTTCCCACTTGAGTGGCATAATACACTTCATGGCCAAGTCTCGCCATGCCAACGCTTACATTTAACTCTGCTCCGGCAATCGAGCGCGTAAATTTCTGCACCTTTTCCAGCGGGCCAAATTCATCAGAAACAAACAAGCCCATTGCTTCGCCGATTGTTACGATCCTCTTCCCCATTTTATCCACCTCACTGATTTACTCCATACTTCTTATTGCATTTATTGTTCTTTAACATGTTCGTAGTTTCATATTGTGGAACTATGTTCCGTAAATTAATTATACCTTGCCTCTATTTAATGGTCAATGAGAAAAAGGCTGCAGATATTTTCTTATGCAAATGAAAAAGACACTGTTTGACTGCTGATTTTTCTTCGTCAGTCATTCAATGTCCCCCTTTGGTAGCGGTTTTCACTGCTTATGCTCTTTTGCATTATCCATTGCCGGAATTAATATCCGAATGAATGTCCCTTTATTCCGTGTACTGTTTACTTGAATGGTGCCATCGTGCAGTTGTACAAGTTGTTTGGCAATCGCCATGCCAAGCCCTGTTCCCATACTCGTATCACTTGTATTGGTCCCCCGGTAGTAACGCTGAAATAGCTTATCAAGTGTTTCCTGATCCATGCCAATTCCATCATCTTCAACTTTAATCACAATAAAATGCTGTTCAATCAAAGAAACCGAAACAGTAATGGATGTATGAGCCGGATTATATTTAATGGCGTTTTGAATTAAATTATCCAGTATCCGCTGAAACCATTTGGGATCAATATGAGCTGATATGCTCTCAGGAGAAGGATTAAATTGCAGGTTCATATTCCTGTTGTTTGGATCATTAACAAAATAAATGATGGTTCTGCGGATAAATTCATTCAGATCAACTTCTTCTTTTACAATAGGGAGTGCCTGATTCCGCAGCCGATAAGTCAGTGTCAGGTCCTCAAGCAAATCCATCATATACGCAGATTTGTCAGTGATAATTTCCCCAAACTCCTTTGTTTCCTGTTCAGACCAAGAATAATTTGGTGATTTCAGCATTTGAGAGTAACCTGCTATGGAAGCAAGCGGAGTTTTTAAATCATGTGATATCCCGCTAATCCACTCTTCTCTTGTCTTTGTCATTTTCAGCCGCTCAGATTCATTATCTTTTAACGTTTTGGTTAATTGATGTAGAGCTAGAATAAAATCTTTATATAATCGGTATTTCTTTTTTAGCTTTCCCTTTTTATTCACCAGGACAGATTGTTGATGGAGATCCTGAGGTTCTTCAAAAATACCATCACCAAGATTTTTGATCCATTTCATCATGGTAATCAGCGGGATTCCAAACTTGCGGGCATACAAAACTGTTCCAATTAACAATAATAAAAACAGAACAAGAAAGGCGATAAGGAAGCTTTGACTAATACTGTTATAGATCCTTTCGTCTATGTTTGCTGCTGAAAATCCCCCATCTGTGCCAGCAATAATGGCCTGTCCAGTATCATTATCAAAATGAGAGCTGACTGAATTTTTTTCTGTTTCTGATAGCATGGAAAGTTCCTCGATAGTATAATCGTTAGGCTGACCCTCTGCAGCATAATCATCCACTACTTCTCCTGACGAATTAATGAATTGAACCCATTCATTTTTTTTATTTATTTCGTCCATCATTATAGGTGTAAGTTTTAGCTGCTGATTGTCCCAGTCAACCATCATACTGATCTTTGCTAAAAGATCTTCCAGAGCAGTTCCTTTTCTAATTAGCAGATAATAAGGCTGTATTTGTTCCCAATCCAATAATTCAAACGAGGAGTATTTCTTGGACTCGCCTAAAACCAGTGAAGCAAGCTCTCCCTCATCTAACTCTTCCGGAGGGGTTACAGCCGTATTATAAAAACCAGCAACCCTTCCTTCTTGCGAAAAAACAATCAGCTCCATACCTTGCTTTTTCGCCAGCACTTTCAGTTTGTCATCAAACTCAGCTTTTCCATTATGCATGGAGATTACCCCAGAGAAGTAAAATGAATCAGCATTTGATAAGTCCTTCTCTATCTCGGCACTGCTAATCGAAAAGCCAATCATTCCCCAGATCGCTATGAATAGGAGAAGCAGCAGAATAAAGCCTATTATAATCTGAAATAAAAACTGGACGATAAAACGTCTATAAATGTTCATGACGAACACCTTCCGGAACAAATTTATAGCCCAGCCCCCGAACCGTTACAATGTACTTAGGTTTACTTGGGTTTTCTTCAATTTTTTCACGAAGCTTTCTAATATGTACCATAATCGTATTATCCTCACCCAGAAACGCTTCGCCCCATACTCGCTCATAGAGCTGGCTTTTGCTGAACAGCTGGTTCGGATGTTTACAAAAGAATAGCAGCAGCTGATATACTTGTGCAGGCAACTCAACCTGTTTCCCTTTTACTTTGACTTCTCCAGACGAGGCATTTACAGACAAATACCCAAATTGATAGTTTGTTTGAGCAGGGATTGTCCTTAACATATTCCTGCGCAGGTGAGCTTTAATTCTGGCCACAACTTCCAGTGGATTAAACGGTTTTGTAATATAGTCGTCCGCTCCTAGAGCAAATCCTGAAAGTTTATCTAAATCTGTTGATTTTGCTGTTAAAAAGAAGATCGGAGCATCCGTCGTTTCTCTAATTAATGGACAGATTTCGAAGCCGCTCCGATTCGGCAGCATTACATCAAGCAGAATCAAATCGTATCGTTTCATCTTACAAAGGGAGAGTGCTTCCTCTGCTGTACCTGCCGTATCAATATGTTTAAAGGATTCTTTTGTTAAAATAATTTTTAGCATTTGTACAATGGCTTTTTCATCATCGACAATTAATATATGTTCTTGCATAGATTTTTTTCACCTCTTTTACTTACATCCCCATCTTACCATTAGATGTAATTTCGGATGGAAGAATTAAGGTTGAATTAAGGTGAAGTTTCTTCTTACATAAGATTGAGTCCTTATACTGAATATCAATTACACATTTATGAAGGGAGTATTAAAAATTATGTTTGTAATCAGCAAAAGGGAATTTTTCAGTTTATTTAAAAGTATAAAGTCCATTATAGTCATCGCAATTTTATTAGCAACTGCTTATTATTCATCGAAATTCTCAAATGTATTAACGAATGTCATAGACTTTACTGCAGATGAAATGAACTATGTTCATACAATTGGTCTGCTTTCATTATTGTTATTGTTTGGACAATTATTTGTATTAGGACTTTCACATGATTGCATTAATAGAGAAACACATGAACGCACAATGCGTTTTCTGGTGACAAGAACATCCCGGTCGTCTATTATGTTCGGAAAATTTTTGGGGATTGTTCTATTCTGGACAGTCTGTGTCACCATATCGTTTTTAATCATCAGCATTTTTGCCAAACAGTTCGACTTTTTTAGCTTTTTTCAAGTCATGAGCCTTTTAATCTACCAGATCTCATTGACGGTTCTGCTTTCTACAATCATACCTAAGCCAGGCATTACCATGTTCCTCGGCATTCTCCTTGGTATCGCCTATCCGATTTTTGGGATGTGGATTACGTTTACGTCAAATGAATGGGTAAGCTGGCTTAAGTTTGTCACTCCATTTTACTATTTAGAGCATGATAACTATTTATTCTTGATTATTAACATACTGGCGGCATTTCTGCTGTTTATCTCAGCTATCATTTTCAAAAGGAGGGAATTTTAATGACCGCGATTGAAACGGCTCAGTTAAGGAAGGCATATGGAGCACATCAAGTGGTGAAGGGAATTGATCTGGTTATAGAAAAGGGCGAAGTTTTTGGTTTTCTTGGCCGCAATGGTGCCGGAAAATCAACATTCATTAATATGCTGACAGGCATTATCCACCCGACATCCGGCACCTTTTCGCTGCTTGGTGTTCAGGGCTCTATTGAGAAAGTAAAGAAACGGGTTGGTGTAATGCCTGACTACTCTACTTTTTATGAATCTTTAACGGCATTTGATCATTTAAAGTTTCTGTCAGCACTTTCTGGAAAGCCTACTGGCAAACAACATTGTATGGCGGTCTTGCGGTCTGTCGGATTAGATGAGCATGCACATGTTAAAACCTCTAAATTTTCTTTTGGCATGAAAAAGAAGCTCGGTATTGCCCAGGCAATCATTCATGACCCGGAGCTCATTTTTCTCGATGAACCAACGTCTGGATTAGATGCAGAATCTGTTCTTCATATTCATAAGCTGATTCGTGATTTAAAAGAGCGCGGAAAGACCATTTTTATGACCTCCCACAATTTAGATGAGGTAGAAAAAGTGTGCACCCGAATTGCCATCATGAAAGAAGGCAAGGTTGGCAAAATTGGCACGATGGAGGAACTGCGGACTTTTTACCGTTCCACACTGACTGTAACGGTTAAGCATTCTCCTATGTCTAAAGGAGATCATCATACAATGATGGAATGGCTGCAAACAGTGGGCACTGATGTTTCTGCTGCTGATTCACAAGTCACACTTACCCTTGATCATGAGAAAAAAATTGCAGAAGTCATCCGTGCTTTTAATCAGAAAAAAATCGATGTGTACCGTGTCAGTGTTGATGAACCTTCGCTTGAGGAGATATTTTTAGAAGAGTAAAAGGTGACAAAATTTAAGAGGCTGGGACAAAACGAAATTAATCTTTCTAAAACACGAATATTCAATATCATGGTTTAGGTATATACAAATCCGTTCCATTGCGCTGCAGACCCTCGCTTTCCGCGGGGAGGAAGCTGAGCCTCCTCGGAGCAAGCTCCTGCGGGGTCTCACCTTTTCCTCTATTGCCCACAGGAGTCGAGGGCCCCCGCTCCATTTCACTCATGTTAATAAAATATATTTTATAATCATAAAAAACCGAATGGTTAGAAAGATGACTTCCTAACCATTCGGTTCTATGGGTGTGTTAAATACTTTTGTCCCAGCCTCTTGCTTTTTTCAGCGTTAAAGTGAAGTGAAATTATCAAATTCTCGTCCAAACTCCAACACTTCTGATTTCTTTATATTCTGGTTCCCATACTGCATCGTTTACAGCTTTAGCAGGATCTGTTATTTCTGCTCTTGCAATTCCCTCTTCCATTGCTGCTTTTGCTACTTGAACTGCCACATAAATCGATACTTCATGCAAATGCTCAATAGATGGAAGAAGAGATGCACCAGGCTGACTGCTGTCAGACATTTCGGCAACGGCATTTGAAGCGGCAACGAACATCCCTTTTGAAATAACTTCGGCTTTAGCCACTATCGCTCCAAGTCCCAGCCCGGGGAATACAAATGCATTGTTCGACTGACCAATCTCATAAGTGATTCCATTATGTTCGATATTATTAAACGGACTGCCAGTGGCAATAAGCGCTTTTCCATCTGTCCATTTAATCAGGTTTTCAGGTACAGCTTCTGCAAGAGAAGTCGGATTAGACATCGGCATGATGATCGGGCGTTCCACATGTTTTGCCATCTCTTTAATAATCTCTTCTGTAAACGCACCCGCTTGTCCAGAAGTACCAATTAAAATCGTAGGCTTTACTCTCTGCACAACTTCTTTTAATGTTATAAGTCCTTCCTCATTACGGTCCCAGCCTTCTACTTCTGCAGCTGATCTGACATAAGGCTTTTGGAAGTCAAAAACATCTGGTGTTTCATCTGTCAGTAAACCTCTGTAATCAATAGCCCAGAACTGTCCATATGCCTCTTCTTTTGTCAGTCCATCAAGAATCATAGCATCAGCGATTTGATCAGCATTTCCAATTCCGGCAGCTCCTGGTCCAAAGACCACAACGCGCTGATCCTTCATAGAAACTCCTGTGACTTTCAACGCTGACATAATTGCAGCAAGTGTAACTGCACCTGTCCCTTGGATGTCATCATTGAACGTAAGGATTTTATCACCATATTTATCTAATATTTTACGGGCATTTACATTCCCAAAATCCTCCCAGTGAAGAAGAACTTCCGGAAAATGAGATCTAGCAGACTCAATAAATGAATCAATAAATTCATCATATTGCTCGCCGCGAACACGAGGGATTTTATTCCCTACATAAAGAGGATCAGAAATTAGTTCCTGATTGTTTGTCCCCACATCCAGGACGACCGGAAGAACACGGCTAGGGTCAATACCAGCAGCTGCTGTATAAACAGCAAGCTTTCCGATAGCAATATTAATGCCTCCTACCCCTTGATCTCCAATGCCAAGAATACTTTCGGAGTCTGTAACAACGATTAAATCGATTCCATCTTTAGGCTGCCCAAGGTTTTGAAAGGCTTCTTCAATTCCTTTTGGATCATCGATAGAAAGGTATAAGCCCCCTGGGCGACGGTAAGTATGTGAGTAGGACTGGATTGCATCGCTGACCGTAGGTGTATAAATAATTGGCAGCATTTCTGCTAAGTGCTCTTTTAGCAGCCGATAGAATAAAACAACATTGCGGTTATATAAATCATATAGCAATCCGTTTTTAAACAAATTAGTCGTTCTCATTGAGTATTGCTCATAAGCTCTGCTTACTTGCTCCTCTAATGTAAGAACCTGTGCAGGCAGAAGTCCATTCAGACCCAGGTCTTCTCTTTCCTCTTTTGTAAATGCGATCCCTTTATTTAAATAAGGATTAGAGAGGATTTCTTTCCCTTTTAATGGTGTGATAATAATATCCTTAGAAGCACTCATGAAATTTCCTTCTTTCTTTATAATAAGGTTGTCTATTATCTTATTTTAACATGTTCATTACCTTTGAATTCTACTTATAGGTAATTAACTTATTTATATTATTTTCTAACTAAACAAAGCAGACAGTATGAATGCTGCCTGCTTTGCATTTGTCTTGTTAAAATTAGCTTACCAATTTCAAAAGCATAATCGCAAGGATTACAGTAGCTGCACCGCCAAGTCTTGTTGCAATTTGTGCGAAAGGCATTAATGACATACGGTTGGATGCCGAGAGAATCGCAACATCTCCAGTCCCTCCAAGTCCGCTATGACAGCCTGTTACAATTGCTGAATCAATTGGATGCATATTCATAAGCTTTCCAACAAAATAACCTGTTGCAACCATAGCAACAACGACTGCGACACACACAACGATGTATGAAGGAGTGACAATCTTTACAACATCTTCTAATGGAATGTACAAAAGACCCAGTCCAACCATTAATGGCCACGTTAAGCTTGAAGATACAAATTTATACATATGGTGTGCACCTTGTTCAATCTTTGCAGGAACAAGCTTGAAGCACTTAACCAATGCAGCTGCAACAATCATTAATACTGGACCAGGCATTCCCAGCACCATATGGCCAAGTCCGCCAACAATAAAGAACGTACAAGCAATTAAAAGACCTGCACCCATTAGTGGGAAATCAACTGGTTTATTAATGGTAGTGGATTCTGTAATGCCGTCTCCCCCTTTGGATTTAACCAAAGTACCATTTCCAGTTAAATGTGGTTTCTTTGTTCCTAAGCGGGAAAGAAGACCAGCACAAATGATGGCTGCAATATTCCCGATGACTGCCGCTGGAATTAACTGTCCAACAAATGTTTCTGCATCAGCACCTAAAACTTGCCCGTATCCAATGGAAAGCGGCAGAATACCTTCACCAATTCCTCCCCCGATAATCGGAACAACGATAAAGAATAATGTGTGCTTAGCGGAATACCCAAACAGCATGCCCACCAAAACTCCAGCCCCTACTGAAGCAAGCGTACCAAGAACGAGCGGTACAAACATTTTTGAGAAACCTTGAAGAAGCACTTTGCGGTTCATGCCAAGAATACTTCCTGCTACAAGGATTGAGATATAAAGATATAAAAAGTTCGATGATTTCATTAATTGAGTTACTGCTGTCATACCTGTTTCATTAATTAGATTAAAATACGCTAATATGGATGGTACGAGCAAAGCCATAATTGCAGGTCCGCCAATATCCTTTAAAACAGGGATTTTCATCCCAATTTCCCCCAGAAGAATCCCCATTGTGATAATGATGGCGAAGCCGCCAATCATATCTGTAGGCAATACTTCATAAACTGTTGCAAGATAAACAACTGTAGCGATACATAGATAAAGCGGTAATGGAATAACCCCGATATTTATATGAAGTAAATTAAATTTACTTTTTGCACCAGAACCTCCAGGAATAGGAGTAAGCGATTCCAATTTCTTAGCTGTTTGTGCCATACATAAATCCCCCTTTGATTTGTTACTGGTTCATCATAGTATTTAGTAAACCGTTTTCATAGTTTATGAAAGTTTATCCCTTCTTTTTGTAAATAAAAAAAGTAAGCAGGATAATTCACTGCTTACAAAAAATTTTTTATTAGATGTTCTTTAAAGCGATTATATTCGTGCTGGTAAACGGGCCTGCCAACCGTTCCATAGATGACTTTTACATCCAATATACCAATTTCCTTTAAGAAATTAAGATATTTTCTGGCAGATACTCTTGATATGCCAACATTTTCGGCAACCTCATCTGTTGAAAAAGCTGTTCTTTTTAATTCTTGTACAGATTCCCATACCTGTTTTAGTGTATCTTTTGTTAAGCCCTTTGGAAGTTCTTCCGCTATGGCCGTTTCTTCCCTGTTTAAAAGATAATGATCAAGCTCCTGCTGACTAAATTCTTTTTGCTTATAAGCCAGCATTGCTTTTTGCTGGTAACTTGTTAGTGCAGCATTGAATCTTTCAAACTCAAACGGTTTGATTAAATAGTCTGCCACTCCATATCGCAATGCTTTTTGAATTCGTCCCAAGTCAGATGCAGCTGAGATAATAATGACATCTATTTCAAGCTCGTTTTTCCTAAGGTACGTTAATAGTTCAAGTCCAACCTTACCTGGCATAAAAAGATCTAAAAGAATCAGCTGAATGTCATTACTCTTCAGCAAACGGATCGCTTCATCAACTGAGCCCGCAGTTGCAGTTAAACGAAAACCCTCAATCTTTGAAAGATATTGCTTATTAATTTCCGCTACCATCGGGTCATCTTCAACAATCATCACTTGAATCATTTTTATTCCCCTTCTTCCTTGTACGGTATATACACAGCAAAATTCGTGCCCTTGCCAATTTTTGAGGAAACAATTAAATCTCCTTCCAGCCTCTCAATGGCCTGCTGCAGAAGATAGAGCCCGAACCCGCGATTTTCGCCTTTTGTCGAGAATCCCTTTTCCAGTATTTGATCTTGCATTGACTGTTCTATGCCCTTCCCTGTGTCTTTTACTTCTACTGTTAAAATTTCTTCGGCGTAGTCCAGCAGCAGCTCGACTTTTTTATTAGGACAGTCTGCAACGGCCTCTAATGCATTATCGATTAAATTCCCTATAATAGTAATGAGTTCATTCGTTGCTTTCGATTGCTCCGGCTTCGGAATTTTATTTGGGCATTCAATTGATAGGGAAGCTCCTGATTCTCTTGCAAAGCTAAGCTTTCCAATTAGAAACCCCGCAAGTACAGGATCAAGTACCATTTTCGTAACAAAACCTACTTCCGTTTCGCGGTGACTGACTGTCTCACTCACATAGCTAGCAAGTGTCTCATATTGCTCTGTACGAACCAATCCCAGAATAACATGAAGTTTATTCATAAATTCATGCGCCTGTGCACGGAGAGCATCAGCATAATTACGGACACCTGTGAGTTGTTCAGCAAGAAGCTGAACCTCTGTTTTATCTCGAAATGTAGCGATTGCTCCCACCGCCTGGTTTTCAACAACTACTGGAACTCTGTTAACGAGAATGGTGACTCCATTTAACTTTTGCTCTTGATCCAGCTCCGTCTGCCCGGATTTAATAATGCGCGTTAACCTAGTCTCTGGCAGATAATTTTCAATGCTCTGTCCCATAGGGTCTCCTTCAATGCCCGCTTTTTTAAAAAGCTTCGAGGCTGCTCGATTCACTAAAGTAATTTTCCCTTCCTGATCAATTGCGATGATTCCTTCCCGTACAGATTGCAGCATGGAGCTCCTCTCTTCTAGCAGCTTTGCAATCACAGATGGTTCAAGTCCTAAAAGGATTTTTTTAATATACTTAGCAAGCCCTACTGCACCGAGGATACCAATCAGGATGCCAATTAATGTACCGATCACCATAACCATTTGACCTTTATGTACAGCCTTCGTAACGGTATCTAATGAAATCCCCACTGCTGCTGCTCCAATTTGAATGCCCTGTGCATTTTTAATAGGCGTAAACGCCCTTAATGATGGACCGAGCGAGCCTTTTGCGGTCGATACATACTCTTTCCCTTGGAGAACTGGCCCTTCATCTCCTCCTCTAAAATGCTTGCCAATTTCATTAGGATCCGGATGTGAAAGACGAATTCCTTCCATATTTATTACCACAACAAAGTTAACCTCGGTCAGTTCTCTTATTTCATTGGTAAATGGCTGAACACTTTCCTGATTCGTTTGTTCATCAAGCGCACTAATGACTTGCGGACTGATTGCCACCATCCTGGCTACATTTAGCGCTTTGTCTTTCTGTGTATCTTCAACACTGGAGGTAATCCCTCTGCTTATGAGCAAATCCGTTATTCCAAGTGACAGCGCCACAACAATACAAACAAATAGAATAATGGCCGCTTGTAAACTAATCTTTGGCTTTTTCATGTCAACCTCCAGGCAAGTATTATTTATATTATGGATATAATGGCAAATTTAATGAGAAGAGGCTGCTCAGCTTATTGGGCTTTAAGCAGTCTCTGCATATGAACATTTACTTCAAACTAAACGCAAAATGAAACCATGCTGACTTTTATTATAATATTTGCAGTAAAAGGGAAGCTTTTTGTAATTAAAAAAAGCTGAAGCTAACTACATACTGGCTTAATCTCCCGCCGCATAAATCTCTTATAATAAAAAAAGACCCCCAACCATATGGTTGAGAGCCTTCTGAAACGTAAAATTAACGTTTTGAGAACTGAGGTGCACGACGAGCGCCTTTAAGACCGTATTTTTTACGTTCTTTCATACGAGCGTCACGAGTTAATAGTCCAGCACTCTTAAGTGTAGGACGGAATTCTGGATCAGCTTGAAGCA
This sequence comes from Cytobacillus gottheilii, assembly GCF_900166665.1. Classification (GTDB taxonomy): domain Bacteria; phylum Bacillota; class Bacilli; order Bacillales; family Cytobacillaceae; genus Cytobacillus; species Cytobacillus gottheilii_A. The sequence continues at coordinate 4,651,414 of NZ_LT800494.1, forward strand.
ATGCACGAGAGATCCCGTGACGGATTGCGCCTGCTTGACCAGTGTATCCACCACCATTAACATTTACATGAATGTCATAGCTGCTTACTGTTTCAGTAGCAACAAGTGGCTGCTTTACAACTTCACGAAGAGCTGCAAATGGGATGTAGTCAGTGATTTCACGACCATTGATGATGATGTTTCCGTCGCCTGGAACTAAACGAACACGTGCAACGGAGCTTTTACGACGACCAGTACCAATATATTGAACCTGTGCCAAGATAATAACCTCCCTTTAAAAATTATCCACGAAGTTCGTAAACTTCAGGTTGTTGAGCTTGGTGCGGATGCTCGCTACCAGCATATACATTTAACTTCTTGAAAATTTGACGGCCAAGAGAGTTCTTTGGAAGCATGCCTTTGATTGCAAGCTCTAACATTCTCTCAGGATAGTTCGTACGCATTTCAAGAGCAGTTCTAGACTTTAATCCGCCTGGGTGCATGCTGTGACGGTAGTAAATCTTGTCAGTTAGCTTTTTACCAGTTAAGTGGATTTTTGAAGCATTGATAATAATTACATGATCACCTGTGTCAACATGCGGTGTAAAAGTTGGTTTATGTTTACCACGTAGGATTGATGCAACTTCACTAGAAAGACGACCTAAAGTTTGTCCTTCAGCATCAATCACGTACCATTTACGTTCGATATTATTTGAATTCGCCATAAACGTTGTACGCATCGATATTCCCTCCTAATAATTCCATAATTCATTCGTTTTTTGGTTTCATATATCACACAATAAGTTCCGGGGCTTATCGTGGGTTTAATAACAATACCATATGCTATAATATAACTTTGGGAGAACAATGTCAAGAAAATGTTACACCTGGATTAGTTGTTTTAGAAAAAAATTTAAAATACATATATATATATGATTTCCACAGCAGGACACTCGCTTTCCGCGGGGCGGGCGCTAAGCCTCCTCGTCGCTGTGCTCCTGTGGGGTCTCAGATTCCCACTCCTCCCGCAGGAGTCTCGTATCCTTCCGTTCCAATCAGCAAGTATAGCTATATCGATTTAAATATTTTTGTAAATTAATCCAACTTACATTTTCCATCATTCTCATAAAAAACTTTCCATAAATACAATCCTTGCGGAGGCGCTGTTTTCCCTGCTTTGGTGCGGTCTTTTGCCTCAAGAATTACCGGTATTTCATCTGCCGGCAGCTGTCCATTCCCAACCGCCAGCAGGGTGCCTGCTAAGATTCTGACCATATTATATAAAAAGCCATTTCCTCTAAAACTGAAAATCAGCAAATCTCCGTCTTCCTTGACATCTATTGAAGTAATTCTGCGCACTTTATCTTCCACTTCTGTTTTTGCAGAACAAAAGCTTGTAAAATCAAATTCACCAATTAGATAAGGTATCGCCATCCTGATTGCTGAAATGTCCAGCTGGTATGGATACAAAGAAGCATAGTTGCGCTGAAACGGATCCCTCTGTGCCCTTCTCTGGACAAAATAACGGTACTCCTTTCCGCTTGTATCAAAACGGGCATGAAAGGCATTAGACGTCCATTCTGCGTGTGTGACGGCAACATCAGACGGCAGCAGAGCATTGAGTGCAACCGTCCATCTATCTTCCGGGATTTCCAGCGGAGTATCAAAGTGGATGACCTGCCCTTTTGCATGTACTCCTGCATCGGTACGGCCGGATGCTGTAATTTTCACTTCAGCACCTTTATGAAGCTTAGTCAATGCCTCCTCGATCACTCGCTGGACTGTACGCTTCCCTGGCTGCACCTGGTAGCCGGCAAAACTGGTACCATCATATGAAACTGTACATTTCATTCTTTTCATGACTATCAAGCTCCATTATGTTCTCAGCAGGATTAGAATGACTGTTAGAGCTGCCAGCAGAAGCAGCATCATCGTATCCGTCATTCTCCAGCTTAGCTGTCTATATTTTGTTCTTCCTTCACCGCCGCGATAGCCTCTTGCCTCCATGGCAGTAGCAAGCTCCTCCGCTCTCTTAAAAGAGCTGACGAACAAGGGAATCAATAGAGGAATCACTGCTTTTACTCTCTCCTTGATTGGACCGCCAGAAAAATCAACACCACGTGCGGTTTGTGCTTTCATGATTTTATCGGTCTCTCCCATAAGGGTTGGAATAAACCGCAGAGAAATCGACATCATTAAGGCCAGCTCATGAACCGGGAACTTCACCTTTTTAAGAGGACCTAATAGTGTTTCAAGGCCGTCCGTTATTTCAATTGGCGTAGTGGTTAACGTTAAGATTGAAGTCATTAGGATTAATAGAAAGAAACGCAATGAGATAAAAATCCCTTGTCTAAGTCCCTCTTGATAAATGGTAATCGGTCCAAGCTCAAAAATGATGGCGCCTTCCCGTGTTAAAAACAAATGCAGAATCAGGGTGAAAATAACAAGCAGAAAGACCGGCTTTAATCCTGCTAAAATAAATCGCACTGGCACTTTTGATAACAGGATCATAGCAAATGTATAGATAATGAGTGCAGCATACGTATAAACATTATTAGCAATAAAGACAACACAGACAAACAAAAAAATGAGAATCAGCTTTGAGCGGGGATCCATTCGATGAATAATCGATTCTGCTGGAACATAGCGCCCAAAAATCATTTTTTCCATCATAGAGAATCTCCTCCCTTTAAAAGCTTCATGGCTTCTTCAGCGAGATCTTCCATAGATAAGCACGTCTTCGCAAACTTTCTTCCAAATGCAGATTCCATTTTATGCTGCAGCTTCACAACCTCAGGAACATCGAGTCCCAGTTCCAGCAGCCTTTCAGGATTTGAGAAAATTTCTGAAGGTGTTCCCTTCCTCTCGACCTTGCCATTATGCATAATGACAATTTGATCGGCGTAACGGGAAGCATCCTCCATACTATGTGTGACAAGCACAGTAGAAAGGTTTCTTTCCTGGTGAAGGGAGGCAAACATATTCATAATCTCCTGCCTTCCTCTTGGATCAAGACCCGCTGTCGGCTCATCAAGCACAATGACAGCCGGCTCCATTGCCAGTACACCAGCAATCGCAACACGCCGCATTTGCCCGCCTGAGAGCTCAAATGGCGATTTTGTTAGGATACCTTCAGACAGTCCTACCTGCTGAATTGCACGGCGAGCTCGCGCCTTTGCTTCTTCTTCGGAAACACCAAAGTTCATGGGACCAAAGCAAATATCTTTTTCAACGGTTTCTTCAAATAGCTGATGCTCTGGAAATTGAAAAACAATACCTACCCTTTGACGCACTTGCTTCAAGTTTTTTTGTTTTTTATTTTGTGTGATGACGGTATCACCAATTTTCACAGTACCTTTAGTTGGCTTAATTAGTGCATTTAAGTGCTGCAATACGGTCGATTTCCCTGACCCTGTATGACCAATGAGTGCTAAAAATGTACCTGCCGGCAAATCAATTGATACATCTTCAATCGCAAGCCGTTCAAACGGCGTATTTGCCTGATAACGGTATTCTACATTTTGGAGTGTGATGTCCATAACTCATTCACCAACTCCTCTTCTGTTAAATGATACTTCGTCAATGGAATTCCTTTTTTCTTAAACATTTTGCTCATCTTAACTGGAAAAGGAATATCAAGCCCCAGCTGCACAAGCTCTTCGTCCAGTTGAAAGATTTCATCGGGTGTGCCTTCTCTATAAAGCTGTCCTTTATTCATGACAATAATTCGATCTGCTTTGGCAGCTTCTTCTAGATCATGCGTAATTGATATAACAGTCATGTGATGATCCTGCTTTAGTTCTCTTACTGTATCCAGGACTTCCTCCCTGCCGCGGGGGTCGAGCATAGAGGTTGCTTCATCCAAGATGATCAAATCTGGTCTTAGCGCTATAACCCCAGCTAACGCTACACGCTGCTTCTGTCCTCCTGATAAATGGTGCGGCTCTTGATCAAGAAATTGGTCCATTTTAACCTTTTCGAGTGATTGTAAAACTCGATCCACCATCTCTTCTCGTGCCACTCCGTGATTTTCTAAACCAAAAGCCACATCATCCTGCACAGTTGTTCCAACAAACTGATTATCGGGATTTTGAAAAACCATACCGATTTTTTTGCGGACTTCCCAAACGGTATCCTCTGAAAGCAGCAAGCCATCCACAGAAATCGTTCCCTCCTGTGCATATTGCAGCCCATTTAAAAGCTTTGCTAATGTTGATTTGCCAGAACCATTATGGCCAACAATCGCAAGCCATTCTCCTTCATATATAGAAAAGGATACTCCTTTTAAGGCATAATCCGCCTCTTCATCGTATTGAAAAGAAATATCCTGTAAACGGACAAGTTCATTCATCCAAATACGCTCCTCTCAGCCTTTCTAATCTCTTCTATTCTCCGCTATCCTTGTTTGCATGACAAGTTTTCATATGAGCAAGCCATGCTAAAAATAAAAATATATAATGGCAGTAAAACAAATATATCATGGTGTACAAACAGCTATTTTTTAAAAACAAAAAACCCGCCAACTTGGCGAGCTTGAATAGTAAGACTATAGCATATTTAGGCTTGTACTTCACATAGTAAAACGATCTACATGAATTTCTAAGCGTGTAGAATCATGCTGCCTCCCTATTTAAAGCTCATGATGCAGCTGCATTAAATCCTGTAAAATTCAATATATGATGACATTAGTCTATTAAACATTAACTAGGTCACATGCGATCCTATAGCACCTAATTAATTTAATTAAAATAAAGCCTGCATCTCTTCCAAAACAGGCCATCCTGTTTGTCCGCTAAAGCTATGAGGAAGAGATGCAACGAGCTAGACGAGTCGCGAAGGAAAGGGATAAACCAGTCAGTAAAAATTGTCTGGTTAAAGTACTATTTAAAAAGTACTCCTTCTTTCTTTACTTTTTACATTAGTGTACATAGTAAACTAAATACACGCTCATCATAACACTCAGATTGGCTTATTACTGGACTTAGTAATTAAAGGAAGCAAGTCCATTTACAAAAAGGGGGCAAAGAACAAGTTTGTACTTAAACTGTCCAGCGCCCCACTTGTTGTTGTGCGTCGAACAGGACAGTCAGCAGACTGATCTGTTCATTCGCTAAGGTTTTATTATACTAACTCGATAATTACCATTGGAGCACCGTCACCGCGGCGAGGTCCAAGTTTCATAATACGAGTGTATCCGCCTTGACGCTCTTCGTAACGAGAAGCAACATCGCTGAATAATTTTTGAACAGCATCTTGGTTCTCTTCAGCATTTGCAACTTCATTACGGATAAAAGCAGCAGCTTGACGACGTGCGTGAAGGTCACCACGTTTACCAAGAGTGATCATTTTTTCAACAACTGAACGAAGTTCTTTTGCACGAGCTTCTGTTGTTTCAATACGCTCATTGATGATTAAGTCTGTTGCTAAGTCACGTAGCATCGCTTTACGCTGAGCACTAGTACGTCCTAACTTTCTGTATCCCATGAGAGTTTCCCTCCTTTGTTGAAGTCATTCCCCGAGCTTTATACACTTGCTTAATGATCAATCGTCTTTACGCAAGCCTAAACCAAGCTCTTCTAATTTATGTTTCACTTCTTCAAGTGATTTTCTTCCTAAGTTACGAACCTTCATCATATCTTCTTCAGTCTTGTTAGCCAATTCCTGAACAGTGTTGATGCCTGCGCGCTTTAGGCAGTTATAAGAACGAACAGAAAGATCAAGTTCTTCAATAGTCATTTCAAGTACTTTTTCTTTTTGGTCTTCTTCTTTTTCAACCATGATTTCAGCATTTTGTGCTTCATCAGTTAAACCGACAAAGATATTTAAATGCTCAGTTAAGATCTTCGCTCCAAGTGCAACCGCATCTTGAGGACCTGTACTTCCGTCAGTCCAAACATCGAATGTTAACTTATCATAGTTAGTCATTTGCCCTACACGTGTATTCTCTACTTGATAGGAGACACGAGCAACTGGTGTATAGATCGAATCAATCGGAATCACACCGATCGGCTGATCTTCGCGTTTGTTTTGGACAGCAGGCGTATAGCCTCTTCCGCGTTTTGCAGTCAAGCGCATGTGTAAGTGACCGTTTGAGCCAAGTGTAGCGATATGAAGATCTGGATTAAGAATCTCTACATCACTGTCATGCGTGACATCCGCTGCTGTAACAACACCTTCGCCTTGCACATCAATTTCAAGTGTTTTCTCTTCATCGGAGTAGATTTTCAGTGCTAGCTTCTTAATGTTTAAAATGATAGATGTTACATCTTCTACGACGCCTTCAATTGTTGAGAACTCATGAAGTACCCCATCAATTTGGATCGATGTGACAGCGGCACCTGGGAGTGAGGATAAAAGGATACGACGTAAGGAGTTACCCAGAGTTGTACCATATCCACGCTCTAGTGGCTCTACGACGAATTTCCCGTACTTAGCATCATCGCTGATCTCAACCGTTTCGATTTTTGGTTTTTCTATTTCGATCATCAAAATATACCCTCCTTCAAAACGTCGAAACCCCGGCTAGTTTGTTCTAACCGAAATTCCCCCATGTATACGTTCCCGTTTTGTGCACAACAACTGGAATAATTATTCTGTATAAAAACGAAAGTTTGTATCATATCCCATTATAGACAAGGATACAAAATCTATACAGTAAAATTATACACGGCGGCGTTTTGGTGGACGACATCCGTTATGCGGAACAGGAGTTACGTCTCTGATTGCAGTAACTTCCAGTCCTGCAGCTTGAAGAGCACGAATAGCTGCTTCACGACCTGCACCAGGTCCTTTAACAGTTACCTCTAAAGATTTCATACCATGCTCCATGGAAGTTTTTGCTGCTGTTTCAGCTGCCATTTGTGCTGCAAAAGGAGTAGATTTACGAGAACCTCTGAACCCTAAAGCTCCAGCACTTGACCAAGAAAGAGCATTTCCATGTGCATCTGTAATAGTTACAATTGTGTTATTGAAAGTAGAACGGATATGTGCAATACCATTTTCAATATTCTTTTTGACACGGCGTTTACGTGTGTTAGTTTTACGAGCCATTTAAAGTACCTCCTTTACAGATTATTTCTTCTTGTTCGCTACAGTCTTACGAGGACCTTTGCGTGTACGTGCGTTGTTTTTCGTGTTTTGTCCACGAACAGGTAAACCACGACGATGACGAAGACCGCGGTAGCTTCCGATTTCCATTAAACGTTTAATGTTAAGTGAAACTTCACGGCGAAGGTCACCTTCAACTTTTAATTTGTCGATTTGCTCTCGGATTTTGTTTAATTCATCTTCTGTAAGATCGCGAACGCGAGTGTCTTCAGCTACACCAGCTTCAGCTAGAATCTTAGAAGAAGTGTTTTTACCAATACCATAGATATAAGTTAATGAGATAACCACACGTTTCTCACGTGGTACATCTACACCAGCAATACGTGCCATTTATACGCGCACCTCCTTGTTATTAACCTTGTTTTTGTTTGTGTTTAGGGTTTTCACAGATAACCATTACTTTGCCGCGTCTGCGGATGACTTTGCACTTTTCGCAGATCGGCTTAACTGATGGTCTTACTTTCATTATCCTAACCTCCTTAATAGTACGGAGCGCAATGATTACTTAAAGCGATATGTGATTCTTCCACGAGTTAAATCATATGGAGAAAGCTCAACAGTCACTTTATCTCCAGGTAAGATACGGATGAAGTGCATACGAATTTTACCGGACACATGAGCTAACACTGTATGACCATTTTCTAATTCTACCTTAAACATTGCATTTGGCAAAGTATCAACTACTGTGCCTTCTATCTCGATTACATCGTCTTTTGCCATCGAACGCGTCTCCCTTCTTCTAATCAAATACAAAATCTTAAATGCTCAGGATCATCCCAAAGCAGTCAGCTTTTCTTTTGTTAATTACGCGGTCAGGTTCCTAAAGATCTGCTCCAAACCTGAAGAGTTACTAAATTATTGTACTGCTTATGGCAGCCGAAAAGATCGGGACAACCATTCAACAACCTTATAATTATAGCATACTGACTATGTTTACGTCTTGTAAAAAGAAAAAATTCTTTTTATGCGCAAAATGTCCAGAAAAACTTTGTGAAACCTTATGTCTATAAGACTGTTAGAATTTCATAACCTGTTTCTGTGATCGCTATCGTATGTTCAAAATGAGCACATTTAGACCCATCAACCGTAACAACGGTCCATTGGTCAGCTAGCGTCTTCACATAACGGCTTCCGGCGTTTACCATCGGTTCAACAGCAAGCACCATGCCCGGTTTTAAACGAGGTCCTTTATTCGGGGGACCATAATGTGGAATTTGCGGCTCCTCATGTAAGTCTTGCCCTATCCCATGCCCGACATACTCACGTACAATAGAAAAACCATTTGATTCCGCATAAGTTTGAATTGCATGAGAGATGTTCGATAGACGTTCTCCTGGAATCGCTTCTTTAAGGCCTGTATATAATGACTGCTCCGTTACGTCTAATAAGCGCTTCGTATCATCATCAATGCGGCCCACAGCATACGTCCAGGCAGAATCACCATGATAACCGTTATATTTGGCGCCAATATCGATGCTGATAATATCGCCATTTTTTAAGACTCGATCACCAGGAATGCCATGAACAAGTTCATCATTAACCGAAGCACATATACTTCCTGAAAAACCATTATAGCCTTTAAAAGATGGATATGCGTCATGCTTTTTTATAAAGCTTTCAGCAATGGAATCCAATTCTTTCGTAGTTATTCCAGGGGTGATATGCTTTTTCAGTTCCTCGTGCGTCAGTGCAACAATTCTTCCGGCTTCACGCATAATCGCAATTTCTCGCTCGGTTTTGCAAATAATCATTTAGACAAATCTCCGAGTAGAACATCAATATCAGAAAATACTTTTCCGATCTCTTGCTGGCCATCAATATTGCGTAAATAGCCTTTAGACTCATAAAAACCAAGTAATGGTTTTGTTTGTTTAATATTAACATCAAGACGATTTTTCACGGTTTCTTCATTATCATCTGCACGTTGATATAATTCTCCGCCACAACGGTCGCATACGCCTTCCTTAGCAGGAGGATTAAACACAAGATGATAAGTAGCTCCACAGCTTTTGCAAATTCTGCGGCCTGTGAGACGCTCCATCAAGATCTCTTGATCAACATCAATATTAATAACATAGTCCATTTTTTTGTTTAGTTCAGAAAGGATATTTTCAAGTGCTTCCGCTTGAGGTACCGTTCTTGGAAATCCATCAAGCAAAAACCCATTTTCACAGTCTGATTCGCTCAAACGCTCGCGAACAATGCCAATCGTAACTTCATCAGGAACGAGTTCGCCTTTATCCATGAACGATTTCGCTTGCAGGCCTAGTTCCGTTTCTCCTTTGATGGCTGCACGGAACATATCTCCTGTGGAAATATGAGGGATGCCGTATTTTTGGACAATTTTCTCTGCTTGTGTACCTTTACCGGCACCAGGGAGCCCCATTAATACTAGATTCAAGTGAATTCCCCCTAGTCTGAAAATGGTTATAGGGAACGCACGTCCCCCTTAACCAATTTATTTTATAAAGCCTTTATAATGACGTTTAACAAGCTGTGATTCAAGCTGCTTCATTGTATCAAGTGCAACACCGACAACAATTAGTAAGCTTGTTCCTCCAATTTGCGCTGAATCTGGTAATCCTGCGATGTTAATGAAAAACATCGGCACAATTGAGATCGCGGTAAGGAATAATGCACCGACAAACGTTAAACGGTAGAGAACGCGAGTTAAGTATTCCTGCGTGTTTTTACCTGGTCTAATACCTGGTACATACCCGCCCTGCTTCTTCAAGTTCTCAGAAATTTGCTCTGGGTTTACTTGAATGAAAGCATAGAAATACGTAAATGCAATAATCAGCGCACTATAGATTACCATGCCAATTGGCTGTGTGTAATCAAATACGTTGATAATCCAATTCGTTACACTATTTGATTCAAAGAAACCCGCAATCGTTCTTGGTGTAATGATAAATGACACTGCGAAGATTACTGGAATAACTCCAGCCGCGTTTACTTTCAATGGCAAATGTGTATTTTGCATACCAGCAGAAGTATTGCCTGCTGATACCCGTTTTGCATATTGCACAGGAATTTTCCTTAAAGCCTGTTGGATAAAAATTGTACCAACGATTATAGCAATAACTGCAATAAGGATCAGCACCATTGTAATGATGCGAAGGAATAAATCGTCTCCCGCATTTTCAAATTGCTGAGCATAAATCTGATTGACGATATTTGGAATACCAGCAACGATCCCAGCAAAAATGATAATGGAAATTCCGTTTCCTACTCCCTTTTCAGTAATTTGCTCGCCAAGCCACATTAAAAATGCAGTTCCAGCGGTCAATACTGTTGCAATAAGCAGGTATGAACCTATACCAGTATTCTCAATTAGCATACCGCCTGCAAGGTTATTAAACCCGTAAGACATACCAAGAGCCTGGATAAATCCAAGCACAATAGTAAAATAGCGTGTAAACTGTGCTAGCTTACGGCGCCCAACATCTCCTTGCTTAGACCATTCCGTAAATTTAGGCACAACATCCATTTGCAGAAGCTGAACAATGATTGATGCTGTGATATACGGCATGATCCCCATTGCAAGAATGGAGAAGTTTAGAAGTGCACCGCCGCCAAATGTATTAAGCACACCAAATACATTTAGTGAATCCTGAGCTTGTAATACATCGGCATTCACACCTGGTACAGGTATGAACGTACCGATGCGAAAAACAATCAGCATTAAAAGGGTGAATATAATCTTGTTTCTTATATCACCCACGCGCATAAAATTGGAGATTGTCTTAAACATTAAATCACCTCTGTTGTACCGCCGGCAGCTTCAATAGCTTCCTTTGCAGCAGAAGAGAATTTATGAGCTTTAACTGTAAGCTTTTTCTCAACTTTGCCTTTAGCAAGAATTTTGATTCCTGCTCTTTCCTTGCTGACAACGCCTGTTTCGATTAGAAGCTCTGGGGAAACCACAGTTCCATCTTCAAAGCGGTTCAATGCATCAAGGTTAACAACAGCGTAATCTTTACGATTGATGTTTGTAAAACCGCGTTTCGGCAAGCGTTGGAATAAAGGTGTTTGACCACCTTCAAAACCAGGACGTACACCGCCGCCTGAACGTGCGTTTTGACCTTTATGACCTTTACCAGCAGTTTTACCATTACCAGAACCGATTCCGCGTCCTTTACGTTTGCGTTCTTGACGTGAACCTTCTGCAGGTTTTAATTCATGAAGTTTCATATTGCACCTCCTTATTTTATAGAAGAGTGATGATTAGATTTCTTTTACCGTTACAAGGTGAGCAACCTTGTTGATCATACCGCGGATTGCAGTGTTATCTTGGTGCTCAACTGTTTGGTGCATTTTACGCAAGCCAAGGGCTTTAACTGTTTCGCGTTGGTCCTGTGGGCGGCCAATCACGCTGCGAGTGAGGGTCACTTCTAGTTTATTCGCCATCTGATTTCCCTCCTTATCCTAACAGTTCTTCTACTGATTTACCACGTAGTTTTGCTACGTCTTCAGCACGTTTTAATTGGTTCAATCCGTCCAATGTAGCGCGAACCATGTTAATTGGTGTGTTTGTTCCTAAAGATTTAGAAAGGATATCGCCAACACCAGCTAACTCAAGAACCGCACGGACAGGACCACCAGCGATAACTCCTGTACCTTCATATGCAGGTTTTAGAAGAATTTCGCCAGCACCGAAATGACCGATTACTTGGTGAGGAATTGTAGTTCCAACCATAGGTACTTCGATTAGGTTTTTCTTCGCATCTTCAATTGCTTTACGGATAGCTTCCGGTACCTCTTGTGCTTTACCAGTTCCAAAGCCAACGTGACCGTTTTTGTCACCTACTACTACAAGAGCAGAGAATCTAAAACGACGTCCACCTTTAACAACCTTTGCAACACGGTTAACCGTAACTACGCGCTCTTCAAGTTCAAGTTTGTTTGGATCAATACGACGCATCTTTTTGTGTCCCTCCTTTGTCTATTAAAATTCCAACCCGTTTTCGCGTGCAGCATCAGCTAATGCTTTTACGCGGCCATGATAGAGGTATCCTCCACGGTCGAATACTACAGAATTAACTCCTTTTTCAACAGCACGTTTTGCAACTAGTTCTCCAACTTTAACAGCTGCATCAACATTGCTTGTAGAATCAAGGTTAACATCTTTATCAAGTGATGATGCACTTGCGATTGTTACTTTGTTTACATCATCAATTAATTGAGCGTAAATGTGTTTGTTTGAACGGAACACATTTAAACGAGGACGAACTGCAGTTCCAGAAAGCTTTGCACGAACACGTGCATGTCTTTTTTTACGAACTGCATTTTTATCAGCCTTCGTAATCATTTCGGTCACTCCTTTCGTTTACCTAAGCGGCATTACTTACCTGTTTTACCTTCTTTACGGCGCACATATTCGCCTTCATAACGGATCCCTTTACCTTTGTAAGGCTCTGGAGGACGAACGTCACGGATGTTAGCTGCTAAAGCACCAACGCGTTCTTTGTTAGTTCCTTTAACGATAACTTTTGTATTAGATGGTACTTCGATTTCAAGACCTTCTTCAGGCTCGATTTCTACAGGGTGAGAATAACCAACGTTTAACACTAGCTTTTTCCCTTGTTTTTGAGCACGGTAACCGACACCGATAAGCTCTAAACCTCTTTCAAAGCCTTTGGAAACTCCCTCAACCATGTTAGCGATCAATGCACGAGTAGTTCCGTGAAGAGCACGGTGCTCTTTTGATTCAGTTGGACGAACAATGTTAATGATGTTCTCTTCCACTTTCACTTCGATATCAGGGTTAAATGAACGAGAAAGTTCACCTTTAGGACCTTTAACTGTAACTGTTTCTCCATCAATTGTAATTGTTACGCCAGATGGAATTTCGATTGGTTTTTTACCTATACGAGACATTTATTGCACCTCCATTCATTAAGAAACTCTATTACCAAACGTATGCTAGTACTTCTCCGCCAACTTGTTTAGCGCGAGCTTCTTTATCTGTAAGAACTCCTTGAGAAGTAGAAACTAGTGCGATACCTAAACCGTTAAGTACACGAGGTACTTCATCAGCTTTTGCGTATACACGAAGACCAGGCTTACTGATACGCTTAAGACCAGTAATAACACGCTCGTTGTTAGCACCGTATTTTAAGAAAATGCGGATAATGCCTTGCTTATTGTCTTCGATAAACTCAACATCACGCACGAATCCTTCACGCTTAAGGATTTCAGCAACTTCTTTTTTGATATTAGAAGCAGGAACTTCTAATTTTTCGTGACGAACCATATTCGCATTACGGATGCGAGTAAGCAAATCTGCAATTGGATCTGTCATGACCATTGTTTTTACCTCCTTCCCAACTTTGGGTTTTACCAGCTAGCTTTTTTCACACCAGGTATTTGACCTTTATATGCTAATTCACGGAAACAAATACGACAAAGCTTAAATTTACGGTATACAGAATGTGGACGGCCGCAACGCTCGCAGCGTGTATATTCTTGTACCTTATATTTAGGCGTGCGTTTTTGCTTCGCAATCATTGACTTTTTAGCCACGTTTTCGCCTCCCTCTATTTAGCGATTACTTTTGGAATGGCATTCCAAATTGAGTTAAAAGTTCACGAGCTTCTTCATCAGTATTAGCTGTAGTAACGATAACGATATCCATACCACGAACTTTGCTTACTTTATCGTAATCAATCTCAGGGAAGATTAATTGTTCTTTAACACCAAGAGTGTAGTTTCCACGGCCGTCAAAAGACTTTTTAGAAATACCGCGGAAGTCACGTACACGTGGAAGAGAAACTGATACTAATTTATCAAAGAATTCGTACATACGCTCACCGCGTAATGTAACTTTAGCACCGATCGGCATGCCTTCACGAAGACGGAAGCCAGCGATTGATTTCTTCGCACGAGTCACAAGTGGTTTTTGACCAGTGATTTGTCCAAGCTCTTCAACAGCATTATCTAATGCTTTAGAGTTTGAAACAGCATCACCGACACCCATATTGACAACGATTTTTTCAAGCTTAGGAACTTGCATTACTGATTCATAGTTGAACTTGCTCATAAGAGCAGGTGTAATTTCTTTACTGTGTTTTTCCTTTAGGCGGTTCATTCAGAGTACCTCCCTTCTTCATTTAACTATTTATCTAGAACTTCACCGGATTTTTTTGCTACACGTACTTTTTTGCCATCAACCGTTTTGTAGCCTACACGACTTGGTTCACCAGACTTAGGGTCAACAGGCATAACGTTTGATACATGAACAGGTGCCTCTTGGCTGATGATTCCGCCTTGCGGATTCACTTGGGAAGGCTTAGCGTGTTTCTTAACAACGTTTACTCCTTCAACTAGCACTCGGCTTTGTTTTGGGAATGCTGCTAGGATAACACCTGTTTTGCCTTTATCCTTACCAGAGATGACCATAACTTTATCACCTTTTTTTACATGCATCTGTGCGCACCTCCTTAAAGGCAATTTGATTTATATTTATAATACTTCTGGAGCTAATGAAACAATTTTCATGAAGTTGTTGTCACGAAGTTCACGCGCAACAGGTCCGAAAATACGAGTACCACGAGGACCTTTATCATCACGAATAATCACACATGCGTTTTCATCAAAACGAATGTAAGTACCGTCATTACGACGAACACCGCTTTTTGTTCTAACAACTACAGCTTTAACAACGTCACCTTTTTTAACAACGCCACCTGGTGTTGCTTGTTTCACTGTACAAACGATGACATCACCAATGTTTGCAGTTTTACGGCCAGAACCGCCAAGAACTTTAATGGTTAGTACTTCACGAGCACCAGAGTTGTCAGCAACTTTTAAACGTGATTCTTGTTGAATCATGTGTGTAACCTCCCTTCGGGATCAATCTCCCAACCGAACAATTAGATAATAACTGCTTTTTCAACAACTTCTACTAGACGGAAGCGTTTAGTCGCAGATAGTGGACGAGTTTCCATAATACGAACGATATCGCCAATTTTTGCTTCGTTTTGCTCATCATGAGCTTTAAACTTTTTAGAGTACTTAACGCGTTTACCATAAAGTGCGTGCTTTTTGTATGTTTCAACCAAAACAGTAACAGTCTTATCCATTTTGTCAGAAACCACACGTCCTGTGTAAACTTTGCGTTGGTTGCGTTCACTCATTGTGCGAACCTCCTCTCAATATCACTTGCTAAAACCAATTTCTCTTTCACGGATAACAGTTTTCATACGAGCGATCGCCTTGCGAACTTCACGGATGCGAGCTGTATTTTCCAGTTGTCCTGTCGCCAATTGAAAGCGAAGGTTAAAAAGCTCTTCTTTTAAAGATTTCACTTTTTGTTCAATTTCTGCAGTGGTAAGGTCACGAATTTCATTAGCTTTCACTTGATTCACCACCAATTTCTTCTCGTTTTACAAACTTACATTTTACAGGAAGTTTGTGTGATGCAAGGCGAAGTGCTTCACGAGCTACCTCTTCAGAAACACCAGCGATTTCAAACATGATTTTTCCAGGTTTAACAACAGCTACCCAGCCTTCTGGAGCACCTTTACCAGAACCCATTCGGACTTCTAGAGGCTTTGCAGTATAAGGCTTATGTGGGAAGATTTTAATCCAAACTTTACCGCCACGTTTCATGTAACGAGTCATTGCGATACGGGCAGATTCAATTTGACGGTTCGTGATCCAAGAAGCTTCTAATGCTTGTAGACCGTATTCACCGAAAGTAACTTCAGTGCCGCCTTTAGCTTGACCGCGCATTTTCCCACGGTGTACACGACGATATTTGACGCGTTTTGGTACTAACATATTAGTTGCCTCCTTCCGCAGTTTTCTTCTTTGCTGGAAGGACCTCTCCACGATAGATCCATACTTTTACGCCTAATTTACCGTAAGTAGTATCTGCTTCAGCTGTAGCATAGTCGATATCAGCACGAAGTGTATGAAGTGGAACTGTTCCTTCACTGTATGATTCAGAACGAGCGATATCAGCACCGCCAAGACGACCAGATACCATTGTTTTGATACCTTTAGCGCCAGCGCGCATAGCACGTTGAATTGTTTGTTTTTGAGCACGACGGAAAGATACACGGTTTTCTAATTGACGAGCAATGTTTTCCGCAACCAATTTCGCATCGATATCTGCTTTTTTGATTTCAAGAATGTTGATGTGAACACGTTTGCCAGTAAGTGAGTTAAGAGACTTACGAAGCGCTTCAACTTCAGTACCACCTTTACCAATTACCATACCTGGCTTAGCAGTGTGGACAGTGATGTTCAAGCGGTTAGCAGCACGTTCGATTTCTACTTTAGAAACAGAAGCATCCTTTAAGCGCTTTGTAATATACTCACGCACTTTTAGGTCTTCGTGTAAAAGATCAGCATAGTCTTTGCCTGCATACCATTTAGATTCCCAATCACGAATAACTCCGATACGCAAACCGACTGGATTTACTTTTTGACCCACTGATTATCCCTCCTTCTTTTCTGATAAAACGATAGTGATGTGGCTTGTGCGCTTGTTAATTGCGCTTGCACGACCCATTGCACGAGGACGGAAACGTTTTAAAGTTGGTCCTTCGTCAACGAATGCTTGAGTAACTACTAAATTGTTTACGTCCATTTCGTAGTTATGCTCAGCGTTTGCCAATGCAGATTTCAATACTTTTTCTACGATTGGAGAAGCTGCTTTTGGAGTCAGATTAAGAATCGCTACCGCTTCACCAACTTGCTTTCCTCGAATTAAATCTACGACTAAACGAGCTTTACGAGGAGCAATACGAACTGTTCTTGCAACAGCTTTAGCTTGCATTTGAATGCCCTCCTCTCATTAACGTCTTGTTTTCTTATCATCATTGCCATGGCCTTTGTATGCACGAGTTGGAGCGAATTCTCCAAGCTTGTGTCCTACCATGTCTTCTGTGACATATACAGGCACATGTTTACGACCATCATATACTGCAATAGTATGTCCGATGAATTGCGGGAAGATCGTAGAACGACGAGACCAAGTTTTAGTAACAGACTTACTTTCGGTTTCGTTTAGCTTTTCGATCTTTGTCATTAAATGTTCGTCAACAAAAGGTCCTTTTTTTAAGCTGCGACCCATGATTGAACCTCCCTTCGTGATTGTTCTACGGCCCTGTTCTGGAACCGTAGTTCAATCCCGTTATTTTTTACGGCGACGCACGATAAATTTATCTGATTTGTTGTTTTTCTTACGAGTTTTGAATCCAAGAGTTGGTTTGCCCCAAGGAGTCATAGGAGACTTACGTCCGATTGGTGCACGACCTTCACCACCACCGTGTGGGTGATCATTAGGGTTCATTACAGATCCACGAACTGTAGGACGCTTGCCTAACCAGCGTGAACGACCTGCTTTACCAATGTTGATAAGCTCATGCTGTTCATTACCAACTTGACCGATTGTAGCACGGCAAGTAGCAAGAATCATGCGAACTTCACCAGAGTTTAAACGTACTAATACGTATTTGCCTTCTTTACCAAGTACTTGTGCACTTGTTCCAGCAGAACGTACTAATTGTCCGCCTTTACCTGGTTTTAATTCGATGTTGTGGATAACAGAACCCACTGGAATGTTTACAAGTGGTAACGCGTTACCTACTTTGATATCTGCTTCAGGACCAGACATTACTTCCATACCCACTTCTAAATTCTTAGGAGCTAGGATGTAACGCTTTTCTCCATCAACATAGTTAATTAATGCAATATTTGCTGAACGGTTTGGATCATACTCGATTGTAGCAACGCGGCCTGGAATGCCATCTTTGTTGCGTTTAAAATCGATTAGACGATATTGACGTTTATGACCGCCACCTTGATGACGAACTGTCAACTTACCTTGGTTGTTACGACCACCTTTACGCTTAATAGGAGCAAGTAAAGATTTTTCCGGTTTATTTGTTGTGATTTCTGCGAAATCAGAAACCGTCATGCCGCGACGACCGTTAGAGGTAGGTTTATACTTTTTAATCGCCATTTCGTTTCCCTCCTCTTCTTTTTAGATCAATGATCTTAAGCTTCGAAAATCTCGATTTCTTTGCTGTCGGCAGTTAATTTCACAATCGCTTTACGACGTTTGTTTGTATATCCGCCAAATTTGCCCATACGCTTGAATTTACCTTTGTAGTTCATGATGTTGACTTTTTCAACCTTCACGTCAAAGATTTCTTCAACAGCGTCTTTAACTTGTGTTTTGTTTGCTCTTACATCAACTTCGAAAGTGTATTTCTTCTCAGCCATGATGTCAGTAGAACGTTCTGTGATAACGGGGCGCTTAATGATATCGCGTGCATCCATTATGCAAGCACCTCCTCTACTTTTTCAACCGCTTGTTTCGTCATGATTAATTTATCATGATTTAAAACATCTAACACACTAATTCCAGCAGCAGTTACAACAGTTACACCAGGGATGTTACGAGCAGATAATGCTACGTTTTCATCAAGGTCAGCTGTTACGATAAGTGCTTTAGAATCAACTGATAGACCTTTTAGAAGACCTTTGAAATCCTTTGTTTTTGGAGCTTCAAAAGCTAAACCTTCTAATACAAGTACATTTTCATCTAAAACTTTAGAAGAAAGTGCAGATTTAATTGCTAAACGGCGTACTTTTTTAGGTAATTTATAGCTGTAGCTGCGTGGTACAGGACCGAATACAGTACCGCCTCCGCGCCATTGTGGTGATCTGATAGATCCTTGACGAGCACGGCCAGTTCCTTTTTGGCGCCATGGCTTACGTCCACCGCCCGCTACTTCAGAACGAATTTTTGTTTTATGAGTTCCTTGACGTAAAGATGCTCTTTGCATTACTACTGCTTCGAACATTACGTGGTTATTAGGCTCAATACCAAAGATTGATTCGTTAAGTTCGATATCACCAACTTTAGAACCGCTTTGGTTATATAATGCTACTTTAGGCATTTATGTTTCCTCCTTTCCAGTGTAATTACTTCGCTTTTACCGCGCTTTTAATTTTAAGAAGTGCTTTTCTAGGACCTGGCACATTTCCTTTGATTAAAAGAAGGTTGCGTTCTGCATCCACTTTAACGATTTCAAGGTTTTGAACTGTGATTTGCTCGCCGCCCATGCGTCCTGGTAATAATTTACCTTTGAATACACGGTTTGGAGCTACAGGACCCATTGAACCAGGACGACGGTGGTAACGTGAACCGTGCGCCATTGGCCCGCGAGATTGTCCGTGGCGTTTAATAGCACCCTGGAAACCTTTACCTTTTGAGATTCCTGTTACATCAACAGTTTCGCCCTCAGCGAAAATTTCTACTTTGACTTCTTGACCAACTTCATACTCAGCTAAGTTTACGTCGCGGAATTCACGAACGAAGCGCTTAGGAGTAGTGTTTGCTTTTGCAACATGACCTTTTTCAGGTTTGTTTGAAAGCTTTTCGCGTTTGTCTTCGAAACCGATTTGAATCGCTTCGTAGCCATCTGTTTCAGAAGATTTCTTTTGAAGAACAACGTTTCCAGCAGCTTCAACAACTGTTACCGGGATTAGATCACCGTTTTCAGCAAATACTTGAGTCATACCAATCTTTCTTCCTAAGATTCCTTTGGTCATTTCAGTCACACCTCCTACAATATGTTAGTTATTTATTAAATTAAAGCTTGATTTCGATATCCACACCAGATGGTAGATCTAAACGCATTAAAGAATCAACCGTTTGTGGTGTTGGGTTAATGATGTCGATAAGACGTTTATGCGTACGCATTTCGAATTGCTCACGAGAATCTTTGTACTTATGCACCGCACGAAGAATTGTGTAGATTGACTTTTCAGTTGGCAATGGAATTGGACCAGATACAGCCGCACCAGAGCGTTTTGCAGTTTCTACAATTTTCTCAGCAGATTGATCAAGGATTCTGTGATCATACGCTTTTAAACGAATACGAATTTTTTGTTTTGCCATTATTTTCCCTCCTTTTCGCCTATTTTCATATAGACATTCTCCGTGAAAATTTCCCACACACTCGCCATGGCAAAGCGGCCGGGTGTGTCAGCAACCTTTCACATCATCGCAGTCAAAGACCAACATTGTCTATTATACAGAAACTATAAATGAATTGCAACATAAATATTGATTCATTTCCGTTTCGCGCACTTTTTTAATTATATCTACTTATACACCTTATTTCAAGTCATTCTTTTAACTAACAGCAATTTCTATTTTATAATCAGGATATTGATGTGTTTCTTCTATATTACTGTTCCAATATAGGAATATCTTATATCCCCTGGGAACCAGCTTCCTTCGTTAAACTAAATCATCGTTTCCTTCACATATGCTAATTATGTATTAAGGAGTTATCTTTTAGAATTACATACTGCATGAGTTTGATTACCGTTCTACACTAAACAGATATTTTTAAGGTTTTATTTGTGGAATATTGTTATTCGGATTTTACATGCATAGAAACAAGAAGCCGCAGCTCTATATTAAGACTGCAGCTAAAAGGGCTTATTGACTTTTTGTCATAAAAAAATACCAGGAGATAAATCTCCCGGTACTTAATTTAATTATTCAACGATTGTAGCAACTACGCCAGCGCCTACAGTACGTCCACCCTCACGGATAGAGAATTTAGTACCTTCTTCGATAGCGATTGGAGCGATTAGCTCAACGTGCATTTCGATGTTGTCCCCAGGCATAACCATTTCTACGCCTTCAGGTAGGTTACAAATACCAGTTACATCAGTTGTACGGAAGTAGAACTGAGGACGGTAGTTTGTGAAGAATGGAGTGTGACGTCCACCCTCTTCTTTAGATAATACGTAAACTTCTGCTTTGAACTTTGTGTGTGGCTTGATCGTACCTGGCTTAGCAAGTACTTGTCCACGTTGGATATCTTCACGTGCAACACCACGTAGAAGTGCACCAATGTTGTCACCAGCTTCTGCATAATCAAGAAGCTTACGGAACATTTCAACACCTGTTACAGTTGTTGATTTTGGCTCTTCAGTGAAACCAGTGATATCGATAACGTCTCCAACTTTAACTACTCCACGCTCAACACGTCCAGTAGCAACTGTTCCACGTCCAGTGATAGAGAATACATCCTCAACTGGCATCATGAATGGCTTGTCAGTGTCACGAGTTGGTGTTGGGATATACTCATCAACAGCAGCCATAAGCTCGTTGATTTTTTCTTCCCATTGAGCATCTCCTTCAAGTGCTCTTAGAGCAGAACCTTTGATAACTGGAATGTCATCGCCAGGGAACTCATATTCAGATAGAAGGTCACGAACTTCCATTTCTACTAACTCAAGAAGTTCTTCGTCGTCTACCATGTCACATTTGTTCATGAATACAACAAGGTAAGGTACACCTACTTGACGAGAAAGAAGAATGTGCTCACGAGTTTGTGGCATTGGGCCGTCAGCAGCAGAAACAACTAGGATTCCGCCGTCCATTTGTGCAGCACCAGTGATCATGTTTTTAACATAGTCAGCATGTCCTGGGCAGTCAACGTGTGCATAGTGACGGTTTGGAGTTTCGTACTCAACGTGTGCAGTTGAGATTGTGATTCCACGCTCGCGCTCTTCTGGAGCAGCGTCGATTTGATCATATCCGCGTGCTTCACCGCCGCCTGCTTTTGAAAGAACAGTAGTGATAGCAGCTGTTAAAGTAGTTTTACCATGGTCAACGTGTCCGATAGTACCGATGTTAACATGGGGTTTTGAACGGTCAAATTTAGCTTTTGCCATTTTAAAAGTCCTCCTTCGGATTGTAAAAGTTAAGTATTTTTTAATGACGGCCGGAAGATAACTCCCGGCAGTCTAATAGCCTACATTAGTAGTTATACTTGATTGAAAAGGTAAAATCAATTATTCACCTTTATTTTTTTTGATGATTTCTTCAGAAATTGATTTTGGAACTTCTTCATAGTGATCAAAGTGCATTGAGAACACACCGCGACCTTGCGTGCTAGAACGCAATGAAGTTGCGTAACCAAACATTTCTGATAGTGGAACCATAGCACGAACAACTTGTGCATTACCACGGGCATCCATACCTTCTACACGTCCACGACGTGAAGTAACGTTACCCATAATGTCACCAAGGTATTCTTCAGGAATGATTACTTCAATTTTCATAACCGGCTCAAGAATTACAGGGTTACATTTTGAAGCAGCATTCTTAAGTGCCATTGATGCAGCAATTTTAAACGCCATTTCAGATGAGTCAACATCATGGTAAGAACCATCATATAGTCTTGCTTTGATGTCAACAAGTGGATATCCAGCAAGTACACCTCTATCTAGAGAGTCTTCTAGACCAGCTTGAACTGCAGGGATATATTCACGAGGAACTACCCCACCAACGATTGCGTTTTCGAATTCAAAGCCTTTTCCTTCTTCGTTAGGAGAGAATTCAATCCAAACGTGTCCGAATTGTCCACGTCCACCAGATTGACGTGCAAATTTACCTTCAACTTGCGCTGAAGAACGGAAAGTTTCACGGTATGCAACCTGAGGTGCACCAACGTTTGCTTCCACTTTAAATTCACGACGCATACGGTCTACCAGGATATCCAAGTGAAGCTCACCCATACCTGCGATAATAACTTGTCCAGTTTCCTGGTCAGTATGCGCGCGGAATGTCGGATCTTCTTCTTGAAGTTTTTGAAGAGCAGTTGTCATCTTATCTTGGTCAGCCTTTGACTTAGGCTCGATAGAAAGCTGAATAACTGGTTCAGGGAATTCCATAGATTCAAGGATTACTAAATCTTTCTCATCACATAAAGTATCACCAGTTGTAGTGTCTTTTAGACCTACAGCTGCAGCGATATCTCCTGCATATACTGTAGAGATCTCTTCACGAGAGTTTGCATGCATTTGCAGGATACGACCTACACGCTCACGCTTGTCTTTTGTAGAGTTCTTTACATATGATCCAGAATTAAGTGTACCTGAATACACACGGAAGAATGTTAGCTTACCAACGTAAGGGTCAGTCATAACTTTAAACGCAAGTGCAGAGAATGGTGCATCGTCACTAGAAGGACGAGTTACCTCTTCATCTGAATCCGCTAGAGTACCTTTAATTGCAGGTACATCTAATGGAGATGGAAGATATGCAATGACTGCGTCTAGCATTTTTTGAACACCTTTGTTTTTGAAAGCTGATCCACAGATAACAGGGTAGAATTCAACGTTTACAGTACCTTTACGAATTGCCGCTTTTAGCTCTTCGTTAGAGATTTCTTCTCCACCAAGGTATTTCTCCATTAATTCTTCATCAAGTTCAGCTACCGCTTCAATTAACTTTTCACGATATTCTTCTGCTTGATCCATGTATTCTGCAGGAATTTCACGTTCTTGGATATCTGTACCAAGGTCGTTACCATAGAACGTTGCTTTCATTTCAATTAAATCGATGATGCCTTCGAATTGATCTTCAGCACCAATCGGTAATTGAATAGCAGCTGCATTTGCTTGCAGGCGGTCATGTAATGTGCTTAGTGAGTATAGGAAATCTGCACCAAGCTTATCCATTTTGTTTACGAAAACAACACGTGGTACACCATATGTTGTTGCTTGACGCCAAACTGTTTCAGTTTGAGGCTCAACACCAGATTGAGCATCAAGTACTGCTACAGCACCATCAAGTACACGAAGTGAACGTTCAACTTCAACAGTGAAGTCTACGTGTCCTGGTGTATCGATGATGTTAACACGGTGACCTTTCCATTGAGCAGTAGTAGCGGCGGAAGTAATTGTAATTCCGCGCTCCTGCTCTTGTTCCATCCAGTCCATCTGTGAAGCACCTTCGTGCGTTTCACCGATCTTGTGGATACGGCCAGTGTAATAAAGTACACGTTCAGTTGTTGTTGTTTTACCGGCATCAATATGCGCCATGATACCAATATTACGAGTATTTTCTAAGGAGAACTCTCTTGCCATTGGGTCTTTCTCCTTCCTAGTATAAGGGTTATTTTATTTAATAAGGTTATCTTACCAGCGATAGTGAGCAAACGCTTTGTTTGCTTCAGCCATTTTATGCATATCTTCACGTTTCTTAACAGATGCACCAGTGTTGTTTGCTGCATCAAGGATTTCGTTAGCTAAACGCTCTTCCATTGTTTTTTCACCGCGAAGACGTGAGTAGTTCACTAACCAGCGAAGACCTAAAGTCGTACGGCGGTCAGGACGCACCTCAACTGGTACTTGGTAGTTAGCTCCACCAACACGGCGTGCTCTAACTTCAAGTACAGGCATGATGTTTTTTAACGCTTGATCAAAAACTTCCATTGGCTCTTTGCCAGTGCGTTCTTGAATAGTATCAAATGCAGAATATAGGATCGCTTGCGCTTTCCCTCTCTTACCATCGATCATCATTTTGTTGATTAAACGGCTGATAAGCTTTGAGTTGTAAATCGGATCTGGCAATACGTCTCTTTTTGCTACAGGACCTTTACGTGGCATTTAATTTTCCTCCTTTCAGAAAGGGTTGTATTTTAAATTGTTTGTTTTATTATTTCTTAGCTGCTTTCGGACGCTTAGCACCGTATTTAGAACGGCCTTGCATACGATTGTTAACACCAGCTGTATCTAAAGCACCGCGTACGATGTGGTAACGTACACCCGGTAAGTCTTTTACACGTCCTCCACGGATCAGAACAACGCTGTGTTCTTGAAGGTTGTGTCCAATACCAGGAATATAAGCGTTAACCTCAATTCCGTTTGTTAAACGAACACGTGCATATTTACGTAACGCCGAGTTCGGTTTTTTTGGAGTCATTGTACCAACACGTGTACATACACCGCGTTTTTGTGGTGAAGAAACATTTGTTTGTACTTTTTTGAAGCTGTTGTAACCTTTGTTAAGCGCAGGTGAATTTGACTTCTCCTCTTTCGTTTTACGAGGCTTGCGCACTAATTGGTTAATAGTAGGCATGATTGTTTTCCTCCCTTCATCTTTTCGTGTAAGCCCACACATCCAGGTGGTTCATTTTGAAGCAAAAACAAAGTTCTTGCAGAAGTCTTCCGCAAAAACAGTTTTTAATTAATTATCGCAACAGCAGTTGCTCCAACTTGTATCCCGCATGCTTTTCCGAGCTTTTTCATCGAATCCGCATATTGAATCGGAACAAGTAATTCCTTCGCTGTATTCTCTACTTTTGCCAGTACATGTTGATCAGCATCAGCAGCCAATATAACTTCTTGGACTGTTCCTGTTTTTAGAGCCTTTACTGTTTGCTTTGTTCCTACTACAAAGTTTTTTGCCTGCAATACTTTTTCATAAGACATCATTCATATCCTCCAAAGTATCCAGTTAATAGGAGCACCTTTGCTATATTAGCATCTTTAAAACTTAATGTCAACAAAGATTTCAAACTGGGCAGATAAATATCATTTAAATGCGGTATTTGCTCGAGAAAGCAAATACCGCATTTCTATTAATTATTCAACTGTTACTGCATCTTCAGCAGCTTCGTTGGCAGTATAAGGCTCTGCTGTTCGGTAACGCTGCATGCCTGTTCCGGCTGGTACAAGCTTACCGATGATAACATTTTCCTTCAAGCCAAGCAGCTCATCACGTTTTCCTTTAATTGCAGCATCCGTAAGAACCCTTGTTGTTTCTTGGAAGGATGCAGCAGATAAGAAGGAATCGGTTTCGAGTGAAGCTTTTGTGATTCCAAGCAATACCGGGCGTCCGGTTGCAGGAATTTTCCCTGCAAGAAGAGCTTTTTCGTTTGCATCAGTAAACTGGTGGATATCAAGCAATGTACCTGGAAGCACATCTGTTTCAGCCGCATCAATGACACGTACCTTACGAAGCATTTGACGAACCATAACTTCGATATGCTTATCCCCAATTTCAACCCCTTGCATACGGTAAACTTTCTGTACCTCACGCAGTAAGTATTCTTGAACTGCTGTAACATCTTTGACCTTGATTAACTCTTTCGGGTCAATTGAACCTTCAGTTAATTCTTGACCGCGTTCAACTTGATCGTTGACAGCAACCTTTAAACGCGCTGTGTAAGGCGCATTATATGTGCGTGATTCAACTTCGCCTTGAACGACAATTTCATGCTGGCGGTCGCGGCCTTCATTAATGCCTACGATTACACCATCAATTTCTGAAATAACAGCCTGACCTTTTGGATTACGAGCTTCAAAGATCTCCTGGATACGTGGTAGACCTTGTGTAATGTCGTCTCCCGCAACCCCGCCTGTATGGAATGTACGCATTGTTAACTGCGTACCTGGCTCACCGATGGATTGAGCAGCAATGATACCAACTGCTTCCCCAACCTCAACCTCTTGACCTGTTGCAAGATTACGGCCATAACACTTCTTACATACACCGTGGCGAGTATTACAAGTAAATGCTGAACGGATCCACACAGTTTCAATTCCTGCATCAATAATTTGAACAGCAATGTCTTCTGTAATTAGATCATTCTCAGCTACAATTACTTCTTTTGTTTCAGGATGCTTTACAGTTCTTCTTGCATAACGTCCAATTAAACGTTCGTCAAGAGCTTCAATTACTTCTGTTCCATCCTTTAAGGCTGAAATCTCAAGACCGCGGTCAGTACCACAATCATCATCACGAACGATAACATCTTGAGCAACATCAACAAGACGGCGTGTTAAGTAACCAGAGTCAGCCGTTTTAAGAGCTGTATCGGCAAGACCTTTACGCGCACCGTGAGTGGAGATGAAGTATTCCAATACCGTTAGACCTTCACGGAAACTTGATTTAATTGGAAGTTCAATAATACGTCCAGCCGGGTTGGCCATTAGTCCGCGCATACCAGCAAGCTGTGTAAAGTTAGACGCGTTACCACGGGCTCCGGAATCACTCATCATGAATATCGGGTTCGATTTATCAAGAGATTTCATCAATCTTGATTGAATATCATCCTTCGCAGCACTCCAGATGGAAATAACTCTGTCATAACGCTCATCTTCTGTGATTAAACCACGTCTGAATTGCTTCGTGACATTATCAACCTTTGTTTGTGCTTCTTGGATGATCTGCTCTTTATCACCTAATACTACGATGTCGGATACACCAACTGTAATACCGGCTTTTGTAGAATAGCGGAATCCAAGATTTTTCATACGGTCAAGCATTTTAGATGTTTCAGTAATCTTAAAGCGTTTAAATACTTCCGCAATAATATTACCTAAAATTTTCTTCTTGAACGGATCTACAAGCGGCATTTCCTTGATTGCTGCAGGTACGTCTGTACCAGGATCTACAAAGTACTTCTTAGGCGTTTCTTCTTCTAAGTTAGTTTTTGTAGGCTCATTAATGTATGGGAATGTCTCAGGTAAAATCTCATTAAAGATCAGTTTTCCAACTGTCGTAATTAAAAGCTGGTTGTTTTGCTCTTCTGTAAAGGTTTGATTGTTTAATGAAGAAGCATTAACTGCTACTCTCGTGTGAAGGTGAACATATCCATTTTGGTATGCCAATAGGGCTTCACTCGTATCATTAAAGATCATTCCTTCTCCAACTGCTCCTTCTCTTTCAAGAGTTAAGTAGTAGTTACCTAGCACCATATCCTGAGAAGGTGTTACAACTGGTTTTCCATCTTTCGGATTCAAGATGTTTTGTGCCGCTAGCATTAGAAGTCTTGCTTCAGCTTGAGCTTCTGAAGAAAGCGGAACGTGAACTGCCATTTGGTCTCCGTCAAAGTCAGCGTTATAAGCTGTACATACGAGCGGATGCAAACGGATTGCACGGCCTTCTACAAGTGTTGGCTCAAATGCCTGAATTCCAAGTCTATGCAGAGTAGGGGCACGGTTAAGAAGAACTGGATGTTCTTTAATAACACTTTCTAGTACATCCCAAACTTCCGGCTGCACTCTTTCAATTTTACGTTTTGCCGATTTAATATTATGAGCAAGACCTTTTTCAACCAATTCCTTCATAACAAAAGGCTTAAATAGTTCTAATGCCATTTCTTTTGGTAATCCGCACTGATACATTTTCAAGTTTGGTCCAACAACGATAACGGAACGACCTGAGTAGTCAACACGTTTACCCAGAAGGTTTTGACGGAAACGTCCTTGCTTTCCTTTTAGCATATGTGACAATGATTTCAATGGACGGTTACCCGGTCCAGTAACTGGTCTGCCACGGCGGCCATTGTCGATTAGTGCATCAACCGCTTCCTGAAGCATACGCTTTTCGTTTTGAACGATGATGCTTGGAGCACCAAGGTCTAATAAACGCTTTAAACGATTATTACGGTTGATAACACGACGATAAAGGTCATTTAAGTCAGAAGTAGCGAAACGTCCGCCATCTAACTGTACCATTGGGCGAAGCTCTGGAGGAATAACAGGAAGAACATCAAGAATCATCCAAGAAGGTTCATTACCAGAACCACGGAATGCTTCAATAACTTCTAATCTTTTAATTGCACGTGTACGACGCTGCCCTTGAGCAGTGCGCAGTTCTTCTTTAAGTGTATCAGCCTCTTTGTTCAGGTCGATATCTGAAAGAAGTTTTTTAATGGATTCAGCACCCATTGATGCTTGGAACTTAGTTCCGTATTTTTCACGGTATGCACGGTATTCCTTTTCGGATAACAGCTGCTTTTTCTCAAGTGCTGTATCACCAGAATCTGTCACTACATAGGAAGCGAAGTAAATAACCTCTTCCAAAGCACGTGGTGACATATCTAAAACAAGCCCCATTCTGCTAGGGATCCCTTTGAAGTACCAAATATGAGAAACAGGAGCCGCAAGCTCAATATGACCCATTCTTTCACGACGTACTTTTGCGCGTGTTACTTCAACGCCGCATCGGTCACAAACTACACCTTTGTAACGAACTCGTTTGTATTTTCCGCAATGACATTCCCAGTCTTTTGTAGGACCAAAAATGCGCTCACAGAACAAACCGTCCTTTTCTGGCTTTAATGTACGATAGTTAATCGTTTCAGGTTTTTTTACCTCACCATGTGACCAAGAACGAATCTTGTCAGGTGAAGCTAGACCTATTTTCATATACTCAAAATTATTTACATCTAGCAAGGGGCCTACCTCCCTTTTGATCTCCGGATTTTACCCATTTTGCCTAAATTATTATTGAATGGAGGAGGACATGGTTGCCCTCACTCCGTATGCTTCATTTATTCTTTTGCAGCAACCTTTTCAGATTCTTCATTTGCTGTATCTGGAGCAATTGTAAGGGATTCAGCTTGCTGAATCTCTTCTTCATCCTCAAGGTCTCTCATTTCAATTTCTTCTTCGTCACCAGATAGAATCTTCACATCCATACCTAAGCTTTGAAGTTCTTTGATTAATACTTTAAACGATTCAGGTACACCTGGCTCAGGGACATTTTCACCTTTAACAATCGATTCGTATGTTTTCACACGTCCTACAACATCATCAGATTTAACCGTTAAGATCTCCTGAAGTGTATAGGCTGCACCGTAAGCTTCGAGTGCCCAAACCTCCATCTCACCGAAACGCTGTCCGCCAAATTGAGCTTTACCGCCCAACGGCTGCTGCGTAACTAGAGAGTATGGTCCTGTTGAACGAGCATGGAGCTTATCGTCAACCATGTGCGCAAGTTTAATCATGTACATGACACCTACAGATACACGGTTGTCAAAAGGCTCACCTGAACGGCCGTCGTAAAGAACGGTTTTAGCATCTCTTGCCATCCCAGCTTCTTCAATTGTTTCCCAAACATCTTCCTCGTTTGCTCCATCAAATACTGGAGACGCAACGTGGATGCCTAATGCTCTTGCAGCCATACCAAGATGAAGCTCAAGCACCTGACCGATGTTCATACGAGACGGAACCCCAAGTGGGTTTAACATGATGTCAACAGGTGTTCCGTCCGGAAGGTAAGGCATATCCTCTTCTGGCAAGATTCTGGATATAACCCCTTTGTTTCCGTGACGTCCGGCCATTTTATCTCCTTCAGAAATCTTACGCTTCTGAACAATATAGACGCGAACGAGCTGGTTTACACCTGGAGGCAATTCGTCTCCATCTTCACGATTAAATACTTTTACATCCAATACAATTCCGCCGCCGCCATGTGGCACACGAAGAGATGTATCACGGACTTCACGAGCTTTCTCACCAAAGATCGCATGCAATAGTCTTTCTTCTGCCGTTAGTTCTGTTACCCCTTTAGGAGTTACTTTCCCAACAAGAAGATCACCATCTTTTACTTCTGCACCTGTACGGATAATTCCGCGTTCATCGAGGTTGCGAAGAGCATCTTCCCCAACGTTAGGAATATCTCTTGTAATCTCTTCAGGTCCAAGCTTAGTATCACGAGATTCTGATTCATATTCTTCAATATGAATAGAAGTATATACATCATCTTTTACAAGGCGCTCACTCATAATGATCGCATCCTCGTAGTTATATCCATCCCAAGTCATAAACGCTACAAGAACATTTCGTCCTAATGCTAATTCCCCAAGCTCCATAGAAGGACCGTCAGCAAGGATTTCTCCTTTTGTTACACGGTTTCCAACCGCAACGATTGGACGTTGGTTATAGCAAGTTCCTTGGTTGGAACGGATGAATTTTAACATTCTGTACTTGTCAAGATCGCCTTTTACTTCTTGGCCATCTACTACATTAATGCGGCGCACCCAAACTTCGCGTGCTTCCACGTGCTCAACAATACCTTCGTGTTTACAGATAACAGCAGCACCAGAGTCTTTCCCTGATACATACTCCATTCCTGTTCCTACACGAGGAGCTTCCGGCTGCATAAGAGGAACCGCTTGACGTTGCATGTTCGCTCCCATAAGGGCACGGTTAGAGTCATCGTTTTCAAGGAACGGAATACAAGCTGTTGCGGCAGAAACAACCTGCTTAGGAGATACATCCATGTAATCGATGCGATCTCGGCTTACAACTGTGTTTTCCCCTTTAAAACGAGAAACAACTTCTTCATCTAGGAAAGAGCCGTCTTCGCCTAAAACAGCGTTTGCCTGTGCAACAACATAGTTATCCTCTTCATCAGCTGTTAAATAATCGATTCGGGATGTCACTTTACCTGTATCAGGGTCGATACGGCGGTAAGGTGTTTCAATAAAGCCGAAACGATTTACTTTTGCAAAAGATGATAGAGAGTTGATCAAACCGATGTTCGGACCCTCTGGTGTCTCAATTGGACACATACGGCCGTAGTGAGAGTAGTGAACGTCACGAACTTCAAAGCCTGCACGCTCACGCGTCAAACCACCAGGCCCTAGGGCAGATAAACGGCGTTTATGTGTTAATTCTGCTAATGGGTTTGTCTGATCCATGAACTGGGAAAGCTGAGAGCTTCCGAAGAACTCTTTAATAGATGCAATGACAGGACGAATATTGATTAACTGCTGTGGAGTAATCGTATTTGTATCCTGAATTGACATTCTTTCACGAACCACACGTTCCATTCTGGATAAACCAATACGGAATTGGTTTTGCAGTAATTCTCCAACAGAACGCAGACGTCTGTTTCCTAAGTGATCGATATCATCTGTATCGCCTACACCATGCAGCAGGTTAAAGAAATAACTGATGGAAGCAATAATATCAGAAGGTGAAATGTTCTTCACTGCTTCCTCAACGTATGCATTTCCAATTACGTTAATAGCTTTTTCCCCATCTTCATTAGGTGCATAGATTTTAATAGACTGAAGTTCTACATCATCTGAGATAACTCCACCTAAAAGATTTACAGATTTGAAACCGATGTTCTTTTCAAGGTTAGGCAAGATACGGTCTAACGTACGGCGGTCTAAAGTAGCACCTTTTTCTGCGATAATTTCACCTGTTTCTGGATCAACAAGTGTTTCTGCCAATCTCTGACCAAATAATCTATTTTTTATATGAAGCTTTTTATTAATCTTGTAACGACCAACATTTGCTAAGTCATATCTCTTAGGATCAAAGAATCTTGACAAAAGAAGACTTTTAGCATTTTCAACCGTTGGCGGTTCACCCGGACGGAGACGCTCATAAATTTCTAATAGCGCTTTATCGATTCCTTCCGTGTTATCTTTTTCAAGCGTATTGCGGATATATTCATTATCCCCAATTAAATCAATGATCTCTTGATCAGAGCCGAACCCAAGTGCACGCAAAAGAACCGTAACGGGCAGTTTCCGAGTACGATCTATTCTAACGTATACGACATCTTTGGCATCTGTTTCATACTCAAGCCAAGCGCCGCGGTTCGGAATTACTGTCGCAGTAAAACCTTTCTTTCCATTTTTATCAAGCTTCCCGCTGTAATATACGCTAGGAGAACGCACAAGCTGGGAAACGATGACACGTTCCGCTCCATTAATTACGAACGTACCTGTCTCTGTCATTAACGGGAAATCACCCATAAAGACATCCTGGTCTTTTACTTCGCCTGTTTCTTTGTTTACAAGACGCACTTTAACACGCAGTGGTGCAGAGTATGTAACATCTCGTTCTTTCGATTCCTCAACGGAATATTTTGGTTCGCCAAGGCTGTAATCAATAAATTCAAGCGACAAATTACCAGTAAAGTCTTCAATCGGCGAAATGTCATGAAACATTTCACGTAAACCCTCATCAAGAAACCATTGATAAGAAGAGGTTTGGATTTCGATTAGATTTGGTAATTCTAAAACTTCACTGATTCGCGCGTAACTTCTACGTTGGCGGTGTCGTCCATACTGAACTAGTTGACCTGTCAACTGATTCACCCCTCAAATCAAGCTAATTTATTTAGAAAAGCGCAAGCGCACCTGCATCCGTTCGATACACATTGGTTTCCAGCGACATTGAATGCTGCACGCTGGATCATTGTTTCACGAAAAAAAGAGGCACTGAAGCACTAATCAGTTTCAAAACTTATTCTTCAAAAAACATTATAGCCTGCGTAAAAGTGTCTAATTATGAATAGTACACCTTTTAACCGCAAGCAAGCCGATACTCATAAGACAAAAAGAAAAAGGGTTTTAGTCATAAAACCACATTTCCACAATACGACTATTATTTTATTAGCATTCCCAATAAAACCAAATTTATACAAGAGATGATTAATTTAGTTTAGATCAGAAATATAATATGTTGGCATTTTACAATACTATCATAGCGAAAATGTCAAGTCAATCTTTTTTTGCTTTAATAATAAAATAGCCTTTCTTCTTCACAACCGTTTCTACTTCAGGGAAAAGGTCACTTAATTTCTCTATTGCAGAAGGCGCTCCCTGCTTTTTTTGAATAACGACCCAAAGCTCTCCTTCGGGGAGTAACGCTTCATAACTCTGCTCAAATATTTCATGCACAACTTGCTTCCCTGCACGAATAGGCGGGTTCGTTAAAATAGCAGCAAACTTATTTCCTTTTACCTTTTCAAGGCGATCACTTTCATACACATGAACGTTCTTAATATGATTTAACTCAGCATTTTCCTTTGCAAGACCAAGAGCACGAGTATTCACATCGACCATATGAACAGTCCGAGTACTCAATTTCTTAGCTGCCGACAATCCGATAGGTCCATACCCGCAGCCTACATCCAGAATGTTCCCCTCTATTTGAGGCTCCATAAATGTTTCAATTAGCAGCTTTGAACCAAAGTCAACCTCTGCTTTCGAAAAGACACCATTGTCTGTTTTAAAAACAAAAGAGCTTCCATTCAATGAATAACGCCATGTTTTCGGCTGACTTTCTACCTTTTGAGTTTGGGAATAGTAATGCTCAGACATAATATCACCTCCGGGCGGGGATAAAGTAGAAGATTAATCATACAAATTAAGGACGGAGAGTTCGAAATTACTTCTATAATATAGAAGAAAAAAAGAATGCATAAGTGGAAAAAAACCCGCTTTAACAGCGGGCTTTTTAACATTATTACTTAACTTCTACGCCAGCTCCAACTTCGTCAAGCTTAGCTTTGATTTCTTCAGCTTCTTCTTTAGAAATGCCTTCTTTAAGAGCTTTAGGAGTGTTATCAACAAGTTCTTTCGCTTCTTTAAGACCAAGGCCTGTGATTTCACGAACAACTTTGATAACTTTGATTTTTTGGTCGCCTGCAGAAGCAAGAACCACATCAAATTCAGTTTTCTCTTCAGCAGCACCGCCAGCAGCAGCTCCACCAACCATTGCTACAGGAGCAGCAGCAGTTACACCAAATTCTTCTTCGATTGCTTTTACTAAGTCGTTAAGTTCTAAAACAGTCATATTTTTAACTGCTTCAATGATTTGTTCTTTAGTCATGAGTATGTTTCCTCCTTATATTTGGTTTGAATCTATTAGTTTAACGAGTAATTTAACTTACGCGCCTTGTTCTTATTTTTGATCTGCAACAGCTTTTGCAGCAAGAGCAAGGTTGCGGACTGGAGCTTGAAGTACGCTGAGTAGCATAGAAAGTAAACCTTCGCGGGATGGTAGTTCCGCAAGAGCTTTAATATCTTCTGCTGAAGCAACATTACCTTCAATGACACCTGCTTTGATTTCTAATGCTTCATGCTTTTTCGCGAAATCGTTTAAGATTTTCGCTGGAGCAACAACATCTTCTGTGCTGAACGCTACTGCGTTTGGACCAGTAAGCGATTCGTTTAAACCAGTAAGTTCAGCTGCTTCAGCTGCACGGCGAGTTAAAGAGTTTTTGTACACTTTAAATTCTACGCCAGCTTCACGAAGCTGCTTACGAAGTTCAGTTACTTCTGCAACAGAAAGACCACGGTAGTCAACAACAACTGTTGATAAACTTGCTTTAAATTTATCAGCAATTTCTTCTACGATTTGTTTCTTTTGTTCGATTACGCTGCTCATCCTTACACCTCCTGTAGAATTTCTGCATTTATACCGGCCGGCTTATAAAAAACCTCCATATCCGAAAGAGACATGGAGGTTGTATACAATAGCTAATGTAAGCAATCAATCTATCGTATGACCTCGGCAGGAAATTAAGCTATAAGCACCTGCTGTCTTCGGTACAAATGTTATTTATTTTTCACAACAAAATACATATTACTAAATGTATTATTGTTTGTCAAATCCTTTTTTAACCAAACTCTGTAATTATTTTACTGTTACAGAAGATGGATCTACTTTTACGCCAGGGCCCATTGTAGAAGTAACAGAAACGTTCTTCATGTATGTGCCTTTAGCAGCAGAAGGTTTTACTTTAAGCATAGTATCGAAGATTGTGTTGAAGTTTTCAACTAGCTTTGTATCTTCAAAAGATACTTTACCAATCGGAACGTGGATGTTACCAGCTTTATCAACACGGTATTCAACTTTACCTGCTTTAATTTCATTTACTGCTTTTTCAACGTCAAATGTTACAGTGCCAGTTTTAGGGTTTGGCATTAAGCCTTTAGGTCCTAATACACGCCCAAGCTTACCAACTTCACCCATCATGTCTGGAGTTGCAACGATAACGTCGAACTCAAACCAACCTTGTTGGATTTTGTTGATGAATTCAGAATCGCCAACAAAATCAGCACCAGCAGCTTCTGCTTCTTTTGCTTTTTCACCTTTAGCGAAAACTAAAACGCGTTGTGTTTTACCAGTTCCGTTTGGAAGCACAACTGCTCCACGGATTTGCTGGTCAGCTTTCTTAGGATCTACACCTAAACGGAATGCCACTTCAACAGTTGCATCAAATTTAGCGAAGTTTGTTTTTTTAACAAGCTCGATTGCTTCAACAACCGGGTATGCTTTAGTGTTATCAACAAGCTTTGCAGCTTCGATAAACTTTTTACCTTTTTTAGCCATTTTAAAATTTCCTCCTATATTGTGGTTTTAGCGGAATAACCTCCCACGTGACGAAACAGCTTTCCTGTTAAGAAAGCGTTCGGACAACTCATAAAGCGTCCGCACTAATAAAGGTTGCGCGTGAAACCAAATTCAGCGTCGCAACCTCATCAATTACAGCAGGGATTAGTCTTCGATAACAATACCCATGCTGCGTGCAGTACCTTCAACCATACGCATTGCAGCTTCAACACTTGCAGCGTTTAGATCAGGCATTTTTGTTTCAGCAATCTCGCGTACCTTGTCACGCTTGACTGTTGCTACTTTATTACGGTTTGGTTCACCAGAACCAGACTCAATTCCAGCAGCTTTCTTAAGAAGAACAGCAGCAGGCGGAGTTTTCGTAATAAATGTAAATGAACGGTCTTCAAACACCGTGATTTCAACAGGAATGATTAAGCCAGCCTGTTCAGCTGTACGAGCGTTAAACTCTTTACAGAATCCCATGATATTAACACCGGCTTGACCAAGTGCAGGACCTACCGGCGGTGCTGGATTCGCTTTACCTGCAGGAATTTGCAACTTAACAAGTTTGATTACTTTTTTAGCCACGAGACACACCTCCTTAAAGTCCGTGATGTGGTAATAGGGAATAAACCCTCCCACTCAACTCATATTCTTTATATTAAGATAAAGAACTAACAATTGTCCGGTCTCATTCCGAGACATACTGACCTTTGAAATTCTACCACTTTCCCAAACTGATTTCAAGTTTTTTTGAAAATATATGAAGTTAATCATAAAACCGCCTGCTTAAAGATGCGAAAAGCCCTCGTTCGAATGACCTCCACACCTTCTTCATCTGAGACAGCCGTCTGATTACCCTTAAATTTTTTCGATTTGAGAAAAATCAAGTTCAACAGGCGTGTCACGGCCAAACATGTTCACTAGCACTTTGATTTTCGCTTTATCTTTATCAATCTCTTCAATCGTACCTGTAAAGTTAGCGAAAGGCCCTTCTTGAACTTGTACAGTTTCACCAAGCTCGAAGTTAACATCAACTCGTTTTTCGTCCACACCCATACGCTTGAGGATGACCTGAACTTCTTCCGGCAGAAGAGGGGTTGGTTTTGATCCAGATCCTGCAGAACCTACGAAGCCTGTTACACCTGGCGTATTTCTGACAACATACCATGAGTCATCAGTCATGACGATTTCCACTAGAACATACCCTGGGAATACCTTGCGTTTAACAACCTTCTTTTTCCCGTTTTTAAAATCTGTTTCTTCTTCCTCTGGAACCACAACTCTGAAGATTTTATCTTGCATCCCCATCGATTCGACCCGTTTTTCCAAATTTGCTTTTACTTTATTTTCATAGCCAGAGTACGTATGAACAACATACCAATTCTTTTCCATTCAAGAGGACTTGTTCGTCCTTCCCTCCCTGCAATTTCATAATTTTATTTCACAATCTTCAGCCAGCGATTGTTTACAAACAAGTACATATCTACTTACGCAGATGATGCTGATTCCATCTCTTCGCTTTTCATTTTTTAACCAAATGAAAAAACCCGTTTCCGGGCTTCTGCGAATTTGACCTGTATTATTTTCCATTATACCATGGAATCACAGGGGTTATTCAAGAATTAAACGAATCAATTCGGAAATTCCAAGATCAAGCACAGCGAAAAACACTGAAAAGAACACAACAACTGATAATACAGTAACTGTATACTTTGTAAGTTCTTTGCGTTTTGGCCAGCTGACCTTTTTCATTTCCCGTCCAACTTCACGGAAAAAATTCACGATGCGTTGCATTTCGTAACCCCCAACTTCAAGAGATATATCCTAAAAGCCCACATTAATGTGCTATTTATTCTAAGATCAAATAAGTAACCTTACCGAAAAAAGGCGTAAACAGAGGCTTAGCTGTACTTATCTTTCGAATGACTTGTACTAAAAAAACCATTCTGGCGTAAGCAGCCGCAAATTTTCTACGCTTATTTTGTTTCTCGATGTACTGTATGCGTACTGCATGTGCTGCAAAACTTTTTAAATTCCAGCCGCGTTCCATCTTTGCTCGCAGATGTAGAATAATTTCTTTTTCCGCATTGTGAACACGCTAAAACAGCTTTTTTTTGCATAGTCTCCACCTGCTACACTTTCATTTACGTCTTTAAAACTGTACCACGGGCGACAAATGATGTCAATAACTGCAAAATTCTAAATTATATTTACAGAGAAAACTCTCGAACTTCCAAATATCGCTCAAGCTTGCGCTTTACTCGCTGCAGCGCATTATCAATCGATTTCACATGACGATTAAGTTCTTCGGAAATCTCCTGGTATGATTGCCCGTCCAAATATAGAGCAAGGACTTTTCGTTCCAGGTCACTCAGCAGCTCGGACATTTTTACTTCAATTTGGTCAAATTCCTCCTGGTTGATGATCAGTTCCTCTGGATCCATCACCTTTGCACCAGAAATGACATCCATCAGCGTTCTGTCTGACTCCTCATCATAAATAGGCTTGTCCAAAGATACATATGAGTTTAAAGGGATATGCTTTTGCCGTGTGGCTGTTTTGATGGCGGTAATAATTTGTCTGGTAATGCATAATTCTGCAAAGGCTTTAAAAGAAGATAACTTGTCGCCTTTATAGTCGCGGATCGCTTTATAAAGACCAATCATGCCTTCCTGTACAATATCTTCCTTATCTGCACCAATCAAAAAATAGGACCTTGCCTTTGCTCTTACAAAGTTGCGATACTTATGAATCAAGTAATCTAACGCTTGACTCTCACCCTTATGCACCAATTCAATCAGCTCTTCATCCTCAAGCTCCAAAAAGGCAATGTTGTTATCATCATTCGTCTTGAAGTCAGTACTCACTAAGATCCCTCCGACCGTACAAGCATGGATAGAAATATTATACAGTACATTTTTTTCAAGCGTCAACCGCTCATTCCTTCCCTCGGCGCCATTTTTCAAAAATTTCTGCCACTTCATCCGGGAGAGCAATTTTAGAAGACGGTCTTTTCTCTTGGATTTTTTTGACCTTTTTTTGAATTTTACCTTCAATGACATTCATCTCATTGAGCAGCTCGCGGGCTGACTTCCGTAAAGCGCCTTGGCCAAAAATCACCCATTGCTCCGTATAATCAGAAGTAGCCACATGAATTTGCGTCCGGATGTTATTCAGGTCACTCGCAAGCTTTTCAATTCGTTCATCTGCCGACTCGTTATTCCGCGTAAAAATAACTTCCACTTTATAGTTTTTATACTTTTTTTCCGTTCCTTTTACAAAATGCGCGTCAAACACAATAATGACCCGAAACCCAGTATACCCTTGATATTCAGCCATTTTTTCCACTAGCCTGTCCCTGGCCGAAGCTAAATCCTTCTTTTTAAGCTCATCCAGCTCTGGCCAGGCGCCAATTATGTTATAGCCGTCTACAATCAAAATATCCATTATCGTACATCAGGATTACGTTTCCTGTATACCTCATACATAAGCAGTGCTGCAGCAACAGATGCATTCAAAGATGTTACATGTCCAGCCATCGGTAAACTCAGCAAAAAGTCACATTTGTCTTTAATCAGCCTGCCCATTCCCTTTCCTTCACTGCCGATTACTAAACCCAGCGGCATAGTTCCATCAAATTGTCTGTAGTCTTGCTTACCGGATGCGTCTGTTCCTGCAATCCATACACCACGTTCTTTTAATTCATCGATTGTTCTGGCCATATTGGTCACCCGTGCAACCGGTATATGCTCAATGGCACCAGTGGATGCTTTCGCTACAGTTGCCGTCAGTCCTACGGCTCTTCGTTTTGGAATGATAATACCATGCGCTCCTGCAGCATCAGCTGTCCGCATAATCGATCCAAGATTATGAGGGTCTTCGATTTCATCAAGCAGCAGGAAGAAAGGATCTTCATTTCTTTCTTCAGCACGAGCAAAAAGCTCGTCCACCTCTGCATACTGATAAGCTGCTACTGCCGCTACAACTCCTTGATGTGTTCCTTCAACAAGCTGATCCAGCTTTTTTTTCGGTACAAATTGAACAAGCACGCCATTTGTTTTTGCTAAACCGATTACTTGCTGCATCTGGCCGCTTTGGGAACCTTCAGCTATAAAAATTTTATTAATATCCCGATCCGATTTTAACGCTTCTATAACCGGGTTTTTACCAATGATAAAATCCTGACTCATTCTATTTGCCTCCTTCCTTTAGTTCGACGGAGCGGAATGCGGCTTGTATTAATTCCTCAAGCCGCTGCTCTCTGTCTGCTAAATATAAATAACCGACCAACGCTTCAAACGCTGTACTGTAGCGATAGGTTTGGACGTCCGTGTTTTTAGGAATGGTTCCTGACTTAGCGTTCCTGCCTCTTCTCACAACTGCTTCCTCTTCCTCCGAAAGCAGACCTTCATTTAGAAAACCATGTATAACATGGGCTTGAGCCTTTGCTGACACATATCGTGTACCTTCTTTATGAAGCTGATGCGGTCTTACTTTTCCGCTTTGCAAAAGATGCCTTCGTACATATATCTCATAAACAGCATCTCCCATATAGGCAAGCGCAAGACTATTTAATTGTTTTTCATCTAATTTTTCACTGTAGCTGAGCATTTGTTCAGCCTCTCTTCCATCTGGTCCCTTGAGCTGTATCCTCAAGAATGATATTCATTTCCTTTAGCTTGTCGCGAATATCGTCTGCCAGCTGGAAGTTACGGTCTTTTCTTGCTTGAATTCTCTGCTCCAGCAATTGTTCAATTTCCTCATCAAGCAGTTCTTCTTGTTCTTTTTCAAGTGAAAGGCCTAAAACGGAGAATAAATCTTCAAACTCCTTTAAAAATGCATCAATAACAGCTGCAGAAGTGTTTTTCTCCATCAGATAGTAGTTAGCAAGCTTAGAAAGTTCAAATAGAACAGAAATAGCATTTGCAGTATTAAAATCATCGTCCATTGCAGTAATGAATTCTTCATGATGCTGACTGATCTTTTGCAGCCATTCTTCATTATGATCTGTCAGTTCCGCACTTGCCTGTTTGCGGTGCTTTAAGTTTTCATACGAAGTACGGATGCGCTCTAATCCAACTCTTGTGTTTTCGAGAAGTTCATCGTTGTAATTAATAGGATTACGGTAGTGAACAGAAAGCATAAAAAATCTTAATACTTGCGGGTCATGCTTCTTAATAATATCGTGCACAAGGACAAAGTTACCTAATGACTTCGACATCTTTTCATTATCAATATTAATATAGCCATTATGCATCCAGTAGCGTGCGAAGGTTTTTCCTGTTAAAGCCTCCGATTGAGCGATTTCATTCTCATGATGCGGGAATGAAAGATCTTGGCCGCCAGCATGAATATCAATCGTATCTCCCAGGTATTTTTTCGCCATTGCCGAGCACTCGATATGCCAGCCTGGACGTCCTTGGCCCCAAGGACTATCCCACTTGATTTCGCCTTCTTTGGCTGATTTCCACAATACAAAATCCAGTGCATCTTGCTTCTTTTCTCCAATTGCAATCCGAGCACCAACTCGAAGTTCATCTATAGACTGATGTGAAAGCTTTCCATACCCATCAAATTTTCGCGTATGGAAGTATACATCTCCTTCTGATTCATATGCATAGCCCTTATCAATTAGCGTTTGAATAAACTCAATGATAATATCCATGCTTTCAGTTACACGCGGATGAACATCTGCACGTTTGCATCCTAGAGCTGTTACATCTTCAAAATAAGCATCAATAAAACGCTCCGCAATTTGCGGCACTTCTTCGCCCAATTCTTTCGCTGTACGAATTAACTTATCGTCAACATCTGTGAAATTTGAAACATAGTGTACATCGTAGCCTCTATATGTTAAATAATTTCTCACTGTATCAAATACAATTGGCGGACGGGCGTTCCCTATATGAATATAGTTATAAACCGTTGGTCCGCATACATACATTTTCACTTTCCCTTCCTCTAAAGGAATAAACGGTTCTTTTTTTCTTGTCAATGTATTATAAAGCTGAATAGCCATTATACTTTGCTCCTTTCTTTCTTTAACAACTCTAATTCATTTTTTAAGGCTAAAAGTTCCTCATCTATTTCTTTCATTCGATCAAAAAGCGGATCCGGCAAATCCGTGTGATTTAAATCCTTGATCTTCACACCATCCTGCACCTTCACTCGTCCCGGAATCCCAACCACTGTTGAATTAGGAGGAACATCGTGAAGCACCACTGAGCCAGCGCCGATTTTTGCATTTTCCCCTATCGTAATCGAGCCCAGTACTTTAGCTCCTGTCGCAATAAGGGCATTATCCAAAATAGTTGGATGCCGCTTTCCTTTTTCCTTGCCTGTTCCGCCTAATGTTACTCCTTGGAAAACTGTGACATTATCTCCAATTTCACATGTTTCTCCAATAACAACTCCCATCCCATGATCAATAAAGAATTTCCTCCCTATTTTTGCACCAGGATGAATTTCAATTCCGGTGAAGAACCGGCTGAGCTGTGAAATCATTCTTGCCAGGAAATAAAATCGCTTTTTGTAAAACTTATGAGCAAGTCTGTGTGCCCAAACAGCATGCAAACCAGAATACGTTAAGATGACCTCCAAACTGCTTCGTGCAGCGGGATCTTGTTCAAAAACCACTCCAATGTCCTCTTTCATTCGCTTAAACATAAACACCCCTCCTCTGGGCGATTTGCTTTTCTCGAATAGTATTTTCCGGGAAATATTATCCGTGTGTCTTGGAATATTGCGCGTGTAAATCAGGAAACTGAATACTGCTGCCATTTGCTAATGAGTAAAAGACAAACATGGAAAACTCCTCCGCTATCATTCCCTTACCTTTGATCAAAATAAAAAACGCCCCTGTCAAATGACAGAGACGTTTTACCCGCGGTTCCACTCTGTTTAGACTAATCGTTTGAACGATCATGCCTCAACTTTAGCCTAATAACGGATAGGTTCCGCCTATATCTACAGCACTCTTTTCTAAAGAGTTATCTTATCGTTCGATACAGGGCTCAGAGGGGCACTTCAAAAAATGAGAGGCCTGAACCACTTTCAGCCGGTGATGGTTCTCTCTAAAAAGCTTCATTTCCCTACTTTTCCTCTTCCACGCTTTAAATTATTTTTAATTATATTTACTATATTACATTTTTCCCAATATGTTAACCTAAAATGCTCATGATTCTGGTTTTTACTTTTTCTTTACCTAAAAGCTCAATGGCCTGCGGCAGATCCGGACCATGTGTCTGGCCTGTTGTTGCAGAACGTATCGGCATAAATAAGTTTTTCCCTTTTTGTCCTGTCTGCTTTTGTACAGCCTTCATTGCTGCTTTAATTCCATCAGCAGCAAACGGCTCAAGCTTTTCAATTTCAACTAAGAATGCATTTAACACTTCCGGCACCTGTTCGCCAGAAAGCACTTCTTTTGCTTCGTCTTCTATATTCATTTCCTCGGTAAAAAACAGTTCAGACATTTCGACGATCTCAGCACCGAAGCTCATTTTTTCCTGGTACAAAGCAATGAGTTTTCGCACCCACTCTTGTTTTTCAGGTGATAGCTGTTCCTCTACTTTTCCGGTTTTCACTAGATGCGGCAGAGAAAGGCTGACAAGTCGATCCAGATCAATCTTTTTCATATACTGATTGTTCAGCCATGTTAATTTTTGTTTATCAAACAGTGCTGGGGATTTAGAAAGACGGCTTGCGTCAAATAAATCAATAAATTGTTCTTTACTATAGATTTCTTCTTCTCCAGCAGGCGACCAGCCAAGCAGTGCAATAAAGTTAAAGAGAGCTTCCGGTAAATAGCCAAGCTCTTCATATTGCTCAATAAATTGAATGATGGACTCATCCCGCTTGCTTAATTTTTTTCGGCTTTCATTGACAATTAAAGTCATATGACCAAAAACAGGAGGCTCCCAGCCTAAAGCTTCATAAATCATTAATTGCTTTGGTGTGTTTGAAATATGATCATCTCCGCGTAGAACATGTGAGATGGCCATTAGATGATCATCGACAGCTACTGCAAAATTATATGTTGGAGTCCCATCCTTTTTCACAATTACATGATCACCAATGCCGTCTGATTCAAACGATACCTGTCCTTTTACCATGTCATCAAAAGAGTATACAACCCCTTTTGGGACAAGGAATCGGATGCTCGGCTTTCTGCCTTCTGCTTCTAATGCTGCTCTTTGTTCATCCGTTAAATTGCGGCACTTTCCAGAGTAAATTGGATTTTCACCTTTTGCCATCTGTGCTTCGCGTTCTGCTTCCAGCTCTTCTTCTGTGCAGTAGCATTTATAAGCATGACCCTTCTCCAGCAATTCTTGTGCATATTTTTGATAAAGGTCATTTCTTTCAGATTGACGATAAGGACCATACTCTCCTTCTTTATCTACACTTTCATCCCAATCGATTCCAAGCCAATTTAGATATTTAAGCTGGCTCTCTTCTCCGCCTTCGATATTGCGCTTCTTATCAGTATCCTCAATGCGGATAATAAATTTTCCGCCTTGCCTGCGTGCAAATAAATAATTGAATAAAGCTGTACGTGCATTTCCAATATGTAAATGTCCAGTTGGACTTGGTGCATAACGGACACGGATATTATTTGACATCATAGTGCCTCCTTATTTTTTCGCTTCATTTTTCGTAATTTCTCTAAGCTGCTAATGCTGCATTAGCTTTCGCGCTTTTTTAATAACACAACCGCCTGGGAAACAATCCCTTCACCTCTGCCAGGAAAACCAAGCTTTTCAGTTGTTGTTGCTTTCACATTAATGTTCTCAATTTCTGTCTCTAACAAAAATGCAATTCTTTCTCTCATTTTATCAATATGCGGCGCCATCTTCGGCATCTGAGCAATGATCGTACAATCTGCATTAACAAGCTCATAACCTTTTTCTTTAACCAATGCCCACACATGCTGCAGAAGTTTGGCAGAGTCAGCATCCTTAAATTCAGGATCTGTATCAGGAAAATGTTTTCCGATGTCCCCAGCTGCAATTGCACCTAAACAGGCATCGGCTACTGTATGCAATAGCACATCGGCATCCGAATGTCCTAATAACCCTTTTTCATAT
This sequence comes from Cytobacillus gottheilii, assembly GCF_900166665.1. GTDB lineage: Bacteria > Bacillota > Bacilli > Bacillales > Cytobacillaceae > Cytobacillus > Cytobacillus gottheilii_A. The sequence goes on from NZ_LT800494.1 coordinate 4,696,299, forward strand.
GGTATCTCAATCCCGCCGATGATAAGAGGTCTTCCCTCTGTCAGCTGATGTACATCAAATCCTTGTCCAATACGAAACATTCCATTCAACTCCTTTTTAGAAATATCCTTAAGATGTATGATGCTAATCCTCTGTTTCTATACAATTGAAAGGCTTTGGCAAAACCTCTGTTTGAACAAGAGGGCTAAGCGTAAAACCAAACATTTACTTTTTCTTTTTACCTTGCTCTCTTTTATTCATAATCGCTTCAGCAAAGTACAGATCTTCGGGTGTCGTCAGCTTTATGTTGTCATAGCTGCCTTCAACAATTTTTATATCTCCGTTTATTCGTTCTACCAGACTTGCATCATCTGTTCCTACATAACTTTCTCTTACAGCTCGTTCATGAGCATCAAACAGCATAGTCAGGCGGAATGCTTGAGGAGTTTGCACAGACCATAGAGTTGCCCGCTCAATCGTTTCTGAGACCAAGCCTTCATTTGCCTTTTTAACGGTATCCTTCATAGGCACAGCTAAAATAGAGGCACCTGTTTCTTCTGCTGCCTCTACCAGGCGGCTTATGGCGTCTATTTCAACAAACGGCCTTGCTGCATCATGCACTAAAACAATGCCTTCTCCAACTAGTTCCTTCACCACATGATACACGCTATGCTGGCGCTCTTTTCCGCCATGGATTAGAGACGCAACTTTTTTTATCTCATATTTTTGCAGGAGCTTTCTCATTTCCCCTTCATCGTCTGGATGGATTGCAAGATGTACCGCTCCACAATTTGGATCTTGTTCAAACACCTTTAATGTATGTATAAGCACAGGGACTTCCCGAAGCTCGAGCAGCAGCTTGTTTTTCCCAGCTTCCATTCTTTTTCCTTGCCCGGCTGCAGGAATGATCACTTCATAACCCATTGTAATCTCCTATCCATTTGGTCAATATCTACCTTTTATAACATCATCATTCTATCAGATATTCAATTCACTAGAAAGAGAGCAAAACAGCAATCAATCATAATTTACTGTTTATCCATTGATTCCTCTTACACTTTAAGGATCTTTTCTAGTAACTCTTTGTAAAAAACCGTTTATCATCGCACAATTTGAAAAGAGCTGTTAGCAAAACAGCTCTATCAATCACTTTATTATAATGCTTTTTCTAATAGTTTGGGTTTAGCAAAAATCATTCTTCCCGCAGAAGTTTGCAGAACGCTGGTAACAAGAACATCGATATGTTTACCGATATAATTTCGTCCCTCTTCTACGACAATCATCGTTCCATCATCTAAATAAGCAATTCCCTGGTTTTGCTCCTTGCCATCTTTAATGACTTGGACTTTCATCTCTTCTCCTGGAAGAACAACTGGTTTTACAGCGTTTGCAAGATCATTTATATTAAGAACCGCTACCTGCTGTAATTCACAAACTTTATTTAAATTAAAGTCATTTGTGACAACAACACCATTAGATATTTTAGCTAGTTTAACAAGCTTACTGTCCACCTCTTGAATTTCTTCAAAATCACCTTCATATATTTCTACCTTTATGGAAAGTTCTTTTTGGATACGGTTAAGGATATCTAAACCGCGGCGTCCTCTATTTCGTTTGAGTACATCAGAAGAATCTGCAATATGCTGCAGCTCCTCGAGAACAAATTGCGGGATCACAATTGTTCCTTCCAAAAAGCCTGTCTGGCAGATATCTGCAATTCGACCATCAATAATGACACTTGTATCTAGAATTTTCAGCGTTTTAGGGGCTGTTTTTTCAGTTTCCTCTTCAGCCGCTTTCTTTTTCTTACTTGTAAAGAGTGTTAATAGTTCATCCCGCTTCTTAAAGCCTACCTGAAAGCCCAGATATCCAAATAGCAGTGTTAATACAATCGGTGCAACTGTATTTATGATAGGAAACTCTGAGAGCGCAAAACCAATAAGAAACGCAATCACAAGCCCAAATACTAGTCCAACACTTCCAAAAATAATATCAGTAATGGGAACCTTAACGAGCGATTCCTCTGTCCAGCGCACAAAGTTGACAACATAATCAACCGCCCAAAAAGTAATAAGATAAAATATAATGGCACCTAACACACCGGATATATATGGATTATTTAACCAAGAAACCCCGTCTAAGGCAACAAACGATAATAATTGAGGAATTAAAAAGATTCCAAGCGCGACCCCAGTAATAAGGAAGCATGCCTGTACAATACGTTTTAACATTCCCTCACCTCCTTTTAATCATTATAAACAATTTTTTCAAATCGAAACCTTCTATTACAGATAATTTTATTTTTGTAACACAAATGTTATTCTACAAAACCAATCCACATAAGGCATTTTCCAGTTGATAAGGTATATCAATAGGTTAGCATCGAACATCATGAGGTGTCAAATAATAACCAACCATTTTAGCACAACCAAATTTATAGTTCAATGGTCTCTATACATGTCTATCTAAAAAAACTTGGTTTTTTATACGTTTTAAGCCCTCTTTTATTTTTTTTGCCCTCACTTCTCCAATGCCATCAACATCATCCAGTTCTTCAATCGTAGCAGCCATAATATTTGGCAGCTCCTGAAATTGTTCTATTAAATTTACAATAATAATGGATGGCAAGCGCGCCACTTTATTTAGCATTCTATATCCTCTTGGCTGCTTCATTTCTTCAAGATGAATGTATCCTTGATATCCGAGAAGTTTCATAATTACACTGTCTTCTGCTCGATCTCCGTTTGAAATTTGCTGAAGTGAAGAGAGAACTTCTTTTGCACTCACTTTAGGTGAAAAGGCGTAATCCTTAATAATAAACTCAGCCTCTTTTTCTAATTCGGTCAATAACTCATCCATTTGCAGCCGAATTAGCCTGCCTTCTGTGCCGAGCTCGCAAAGGAATGTCAGCAGCTCGTTTTTTATTCTAAACACCATGGATACACTATGCAGTACATTTACAAGATCAGTATAAGTAACCGCTTCCTCAAATTCAAGCATACTTAAATCCGTGATTTTTTGTTCAAGAACCGCCTTATATTTTTCAAGTGTTTGCACAGCTACATTTGCTTTGGTTAAAATCACACCTATATCTCGCAATGCATACCGCAGAGAGCTTTGGTAAAGCGTGATGACGTTTCTCCGCTGTGATACTGCAATAACCAACGCACCAGTCTGCTTAGCAACACGCTCAGCTGTGCGGTGCCTCATCCCTGTTTCCGTTGAAGGGATGCCTCGGTCTGGCGCAAGCTGAGCATTCGCTACTAATATACGACTTCCTTCCTCGTTTAAAATAATTGCTCCATCCATCTTGGCCAGCTCATATAAATAGCTGGGAGTAAACGGACAATCAATCCGAAAACCGCCTTCTACGATTCCGTCTGTCTGCTCTTTGGAGCCTAAGACGATCAGTCCTCCCGTATTGGCTCGCAGAACGTTTTCAATCCCCTCACGGATTGGTGTTCCAGGGGCCATAAAGCGAAGGACTTTGGTGATCTTTTTCTCGTCCGCTTTTTTTGCTTCCATATTTACCTCCCTAGTGCTTCATTTAATGCCTCACTAACTGAGTTAACGCCTATGAGCTGAACACCTGCAGGAGCTTGCCAGCCTCCGATATTATTGGCGGGAAGGATTACTCGTTCAAAACCAAGCTTTGCAGCTTCTTGTACACGCTGTTCGATTCGGGACACGCGGCGGACTTCACCTGTTAATCCCACTTCTCCAATGACACAGTCTGTCGCACGGGTCGGCTTATCCCGAAAGCTTGAAGCAATGCTCACCGCAACTGCTAAGTCAATGGCTGGTTCATCAAGCTTTACACCGCCAGCTACTTTTAGATAGGCGTCTTGATTTTGCAAAAGAAGACCTACTCTTTTTTCTAACACAGCCATTAATAACGGGACTCGATTATGATCAATCCCTGTGGCCATTCTTCTTGGATTCCCAAAGCTTGTCGGCGAAATTAGCGCTTGAATTTCAACTAGAACCGGACGAGTACCTTCCATTGAAGCAACGACCGTGGAGCCTGCTGCACCTTCAGACCTTTCTTCGAGGAAGATTTCAGACGGATTGGCCACTTCTTCAAGGCCCATCTCCTTCATTTCAAAGATCCCCATTTCATTCGTGGAACCAAACCGGTTTTTCACGGCACGCAAAATTCGGTATGTGTGATGGCGCTCCCCCTCAAAATAAAGAACGGTATCCACCATATGCTCTAATAACCGCGGCCCAGCAATCGATCCTTCTTTTGTTACGTGGCCAACAATAAAGATAGCAATCCCTTTTGTTTTGGCGATTCTCATTAATTCCGCCGTACACTCGCGTACTTGCGAAACGCTTCCAGGAGCCGATGTAACCTCAGGATGGTAAATCGTTTGAATGGAATCAACGATCACAAAGGCAGGGCTGGTCTGTTCAATGGTTCTGCTGATTTCTTCAAGACTTGTTTCAGAGTAAACAAGCAGCTGCTCAGACGTTATACTGAGGCGGTCTGCCCGCAGCTTTGTCTGTCTCATCGATTCCTCACCGGATATGTATAAAACCGAGTGATTCTTTTTCGCAAGCTGTGAAGAGACTTGAAGGAGCAAGGTAGACTTCCCAATTCCTGGGTCTCCTCCTATTAAAACGAGTGATCCCCTAACAACACCGCCTCCAAGTACTCTATTTAATTCCTGTGATTCTGTCAGTACCCGTGGCTCTGATATCGTTTCAATTGTCGTAATTGGAGTAGCTTTCGAGGCTGTCCCCATTCCCTGCGAGTGAGCAAATGCCCCTCTTCTTGAATTAGCGGGCTTTTCAACTTCCTCCACCATCTTATTCCATTCACCGCAGCCTGGACATTTCCCCATCCATTTTGGTGATTCATATCCACATTCCTGACACATAAATTTCGTTTTCCGTTTTGCCATTACTTTCCCCTTCTTCCATACATCTATATATATTTCACAAATATAACAATTATCATTGATTCCAGTTAAATACTTATTGATGATCTATAACTATAACAGACAGGCTATGGAAAGAGAACTAAAGTGATAAAAAGATAAAACAGGGGGACAGGGAAGGAAGGACTATCGGATCAGCCCCATTATTACTGAAGTCATTCAGAAGGATATTACTTATAAAAAAGGCACACGAAAATTTGTTCGTGTACCTCAGTAAACTTATGCTTTATTTAAATTTGGTGTCCCGCTTGCTTCAGCTGTCTTAACGGTAAACTCGCCATTTTCGACATCAATGACAACATTCTGACCTGTTAATACAGTTCCTTTTAAAAGCTCTTCAGAAAGACGATCTTCGATATGCTTTTGAATCGCACGGCGCAATGGTCTTGCTCCATACTCCGGATCATAGCCTTCTTCAGCGATTTTCGCCTTAGCAGCTTCAGTAAGATCCAGCTGAATTTCTTGTTCATGCAGGCGTTTAGTCAATGAATCTGACATGAGCGAAACAATTTCCTGCAGATGTTTCTTTTCTAGAGCGTGGAAAACAATGATTTCATCAATACGGTTCAGAAATTCTGGACGGAATGCTTTTTTCAGCTCCTCCATTACTTTTCCTTTCATATCTTTGTAATCCTGATCTCCCTCTTGAACATTGAAACCTACATACTTGTTGCGTTTTAAAGCTTCTGCTCCAACATTTGAAGTCATGATTAAGACTGTATTACGGAAATCAACCGTTCTGCCTTTTGAGTCTGTCAGTCTTCCGTCCTCTAATACTTGCAGAAGAATATTAAATACGTCTGGGTGTGCTTTTTCAATTTCGTCGAGCAGGACAACAGAGTATGGCTTTCTGCGCACCTTTTCTGTCAGCTGGCCGCCCTCATCATAGCCAACATATCCTGGAGGAGAACCAACTAAACGAGAAGTAGAATGCTTCTCCATGTACTCGGACATATCAATGCGGATCATTGCCTCTTCATCGCCGAACATAGCCTCTGCCAGCGCCCTTGCCAATTCTGTTTTCCCTACTCCTGTTGGTCCAAGGAACACAAATGATCCGATTGGACGTTTAGGATCTTTTAATCCGGCACGTGCACGGCGCACAGCCTTAGAGATTGCTTTAACAGCTTCCTCTTGTCCAATGACACGGGAATGAAGAATTTCTTCTAAGTTAAGCAACTTTTGCGTTTCTGTTTCTGCCAGCTTAGATACCGGAATTCCTGTCCAGCTAGCAACAACATGTGCAATATCCTCAACGGTTACTTCGCTATTTTCTTTGCCCTGCTTTTCTTTCCAAGTTTTCTTGGTTTCTTCCAGCTGTTCGCGCAGGCGCTGTTCTGTATCACGCAATGATGCTGCTTTTTCAAATTCCTGGCTTTGTACGGCTGCATCCTTTTCTTTGCGGACATCCTCAAGCTTAACTTCAAGCTCCTTCAAGTTTGGAGGAGTCGTATAAGATCTCAATCTTACCTTTGAACCAGCTTCATCAATTAAATCAATTGCCTTATCTGGTAAGAAACGGTCAGAAATATAACGATCCGAAAATTTAACCGCTGCTTCAATCGCCTGATCTGAAATGGTTACACGGTGATGCGCCTCATAACGGTCTCTTAATCCTTTCAAAATTTGAACAGATTCATCGGACGTCGGCTCATCAACTGTAATCGGCTGGAAGCGGCGTTCAAGTGCTGCATCCTTTTCAATGTACTTGCGATATTCATCAAGCGTTGTAGCACCAATACATTGCAATTCACCACGTGCAAGGGATGGTTTTAATATATTTGAAGCATCAATGGCACCTTCTGCACCACCAGCACCAATCAAGGTGTGAAGTTCATCAATGAATAAGATGATGTTGCCGGCCTGGCGAATTTCATCCATTACTTTCTTCAATCTGTCTTCAAATTCACCGCGGTATTTTGTCCCAGCAACAACCGTACCCATATCTAGTGTCATAACTCTTTTATCACGAAGTGTCTCTGGCACTTCATTATTGATAATTTGCTGTGCTAACCCTTCAGCAATTGCTGTTTTACCAACCCCTGGTTCACCAATTAAAACAGGATTGTTTTTTGTACGGCGGCTAAGTACTTCAATGACACGCTGAATTTCTTTACTGCGCCCAATAACAGGGTCAAGACTTCCTTCTCTTGCAATCGCAGTTAAATCTCTGGCTAATCCATCAAGAGTTGGTGTATTGGCATTTGCTGATGCACCGCCTTGATGGCCTCCAGATTCATTGCTTCCTAAGAGCTGAAGCACTTGCTGTCTCGCTTTATTTAAGCTGACGCCAAGGTTGTTTAATACACGGGCAGCAACACCTTCTCCTTCACGGATTAATCCAAGAAGAATATGCTCTGTCCCTACATAGGAGTGTCCCAGCTTTCTTGCTTCATCCATTGATAATTCAATTACTTTTTTCGCTCTTGGCGTATAATGCGGTGATTGTGAGACTTCCTGTCCTCGTCCAATTAAGCTCTCTACCTCAGTCTGAATTTTCTCAGAACCAAGTCCTAGAGCATATAATGCCTTCGCTGCAATTCCCTCTCCTTCTCGAACCAAACCGAGCAGGATATGTTCTGTGCCAATATTATTATGTCCAAGGCGGATTGCTTCCTCTTGTGCTAATGCAAGTACCTTTTGCGCTCTTTCAGTAAATCGTCCGAACATCATATGATTATCCTCCCAACTATTTGCTTTCCATTTGTAATCTTTCACGAATGAGTGTTGCTCTGCGGATATCCCTTTCCTGTGGTCTTAAAGGTCCGCCAGCATATTGCTGTAAAAAGCCCGGCTGAGTCAAAATCATAAGCTCATTTAAAATATTTTCAGATACATTTTCAATGTATCCCATATCAATGCCAAGGCGAACATCAGACAAACAGCGTGCCGCCTCTTTTGTTTCAATGATTCTGCAATTCAGGAGAGTCCCATATGAACGGAAAACTCTGTCTTCTAATTGTATGTTAGAAGTCTTTGCTAATGCTTCCCTTGCTGACCTTTCCTGTGAAATTAATTGACTGACAACACTTTTCAAGTCTTCGGCAATATCTTCTTCGGATTTACCTAACGTCATCTGATTTGAAACTTGAAAGATGTTCCCTAGTGCTTCGCTGCCTTCCCCATAAATTCCTCTAACAACTAAACCGAGTTGATTAATTGCAGGGATAATTCGATTGATCTGCTGTGTTAATACAAGACCCGGCAAGTGCATCATGACAGAAGCACGGATACCGGTTCCTACATTGGTAGGACAGCTTGTTAGAAAACCGACCTTTTCATTAAAAGCATAATCAATTTCTTCCTCAAGCCAATTATCAATTGTATTCGCCATCTGCAGTGCTTCTAATAACTGAAAACCTGGGTATAGACATTGAATGCGTATATGATCCTCTTCATTAATCATGATACTAATCTCTTCACTTTCTGATAGGAGGCAAGCACCATGTGTAGAGTTTTCCGCTAAGTGAGGGCTAATTAAATGCTTCTCCATTAATACCCTTTTCTGCAGCGGCTGCAGTTCATCCATAAGCAGCAATTCCAAGTGTTTATCTTCTATTTCTCCAGGATGCTCTAAACGTTTTTTGACTTGATTAATAACGGCTTCAGCCTCATCCTTCTCAAACAATGTTGGAAATCTATATTGCTTAAGATTTCGAGCAAGTCGAATTCGAGAACTTAAGACTATATCTGAATCCGGTCCCTCCGTACTCATCCAGGAGCTAATCGCCTGGTTAATAAAACGCTCCAACGACAAGTTACTCGCCCTCCTCATGAGCGGAATTCAGCTCTTTTTCTAACTTTCTTATCTCGTCTCGTGTTATGGCAGCTTCTTCAAACTCTTCGTTGGCAATGAATTCTTTCATTTTATGCTTGAGTTCTTCGATATTCTTTCGTAAATGGATACTTCCTCCGATTCTGGCGGGAATTTTTCCATTATGTGTTTCGTTTCCGCTATGAAGCCTTCTAAAAATAGGGGGAAGCTGTTCACTAAATGTTTCATAGCATTCTGCACAGCCAAACCTGCCAATCTTAATAAATTGCTTATATGTCATAGAGCAATTGGGGCATTGAATGACCTTTTCATTCTGAAAGGCATTTTGGCTGCTGCCCTGATAAGCTGGCTGTACATTAAGAAGTCCTGCCAAGAGATTATGAATGGAGTAGTTCTGTCCATTATTGAACATAAACATCTCCCCTTTTTCTGCAGCACATTTTTCACATAGCTGAAATTCTGCTTTTTCGCCATTTACTATTTTCGTAAAGTGCAAGGTAGCTGGTCTTTGATTGCATTCTTGACAAACCATCGGTTCCCCTCCAACCTGCTGTTTATTTATATTTCAAGGTTGTAAGCATTGCTTTTAGCATACGTGCTCGAAGTTCATCTCTATAGGGCAGGTCTATATATAATACCGATCGATCAATGACACTTAGCATGATTTTTGCTTCCCTTTTTGAGACAATTTCTTCTTCAACAAGTCTGTATATAACATTTTCAGCACTATTCTGGGCTATTCGTGAATCGATTATGGAGATTAGCTGATCAATTAAATGGGCGTAATCATAAGACTGCACCTTCATGATCCTTATATAACCTCCTCCTCCACGTTTACTTTCCACCATATACCCTTTCTCGATTGTAAACCGAGTATTGATAACATAATTTATTTGAGAAGGTACGCATTGAAACTTGTCTGCAATTTCACTTCTTTTAATCTCAACAATCTCCTGCTCGCTCAAGTCTAAAACTTGTTTCAGGTAGTTTTCAATGATGTCCGAAATGTTCCTCACCCGGCCACCCCCTATCTGACTTTGACTATATTTGACTTATATTATACATGATCTATGTAAAAACTTGCAACGAACTAGCATTAAACATTTTCCCCTAATTTTTTGTTCTTCAAACCTGTAATATAAAAAACGAAACGTGAGATTGTATAAAAAAAGAACTTATGAAAATAGTCTAATTGAAGGTTATGGCCCAGCTTTGTGGAACTATTAATTATACCCATTCGTATATTCGAGTTATTAATATAAAATACAAGGAGGTATAACAATAGATATGCTAAATAAGTTAATTCAGCAAGCAAAGAGGCCCGATGGGAAGATAGGTTCACTAATGTTAAAAATAATGAATTCCGCACATATTCAGTTAAATAAATGGGCTTTTGAAAAAGTAAAAATAACAGAAAGAGCCACAATATTAGATGCAGGATGTGGAGGCGGAAAGACAATTCGGTTATTATCACAATTGAATACAGAAGGAAAGATATTCGGAATAGATTATTCCCAGCAGGCAGTACAAAGTTCATACAGATCAAACAAATTGGATGTGGCCGCAGGTAAAGTAAATATTCAACAAGCAAGTATATATGATCTTCCGTTCTCAGAAAATACTTTTGACTTGGTTACAGCTTTTCAAACTCACTACTTTTGGGACCATTTAGAAGATGGAGTAAAAGAAATATTCAGGGTGTTAAAAAAGCAAGGGTGTTTCCTCGTTGCTGCAGAGATATACAAAATAAACTACCATATGAGAGACTATAAAACCAAGGTAGATTTAGAACAGCTTTTTCACAAAGTTGGATTTAAAAAGGTAAATTTATATGTCCATTCAAATAATAAATGGATATGTATTAAAGGAATTAAGTAATTAAATTAATGAAAAATCCTTGGTTTATATAAATGAAAAAACAAAAAAGCACATCCATAAAGATGTACTTTTTTCATGTTGCCCGGCAGCGTCCTACTCTCACAAGGGGACAGCCCCTAACTACCATTGGCGCTGAGAAGCTTAACTTCCGTGTTCGGGAGGGACGGGTATGACCTTCTCGCTATCATTGTTCGGAAATCGATAACCTTCACATCTCTTCGTCATCTCACTCGTCAAGGTCCTCACGTACCAACTACGTACGCTCCGGCCTTTCCTCAATCGATTCCTCGACCTGTTCGCTTCTCGCTTCCCTCACAGTTTGGTAAAAAGATAAGTTGAGCAAACTTACATTTTTAAGACTATACCTTGCGGCATTTTAGGTCCTTCCTCCAATGCCAACTACATGCACTGGCTCTCCAATGTTTCTCGAAGTTAAACAGTCGTCTTCAATTTAGAATTTCAACGACAAAAAAAGCACATCTATAAAGATGTACTTTTTTCATGTTGCCCGGCAACGTCCTACTCTCACAAGGGGACAGCCCCTAACTACCATTGGCGCTGAGAAGCTTAACTTCCGTGTTCGGGATGGGAACGGGTGTGACCTTCTCGCTATCGCCACCGGACTATTTAATTGAAGAAAGGTTATTCCTTCAAAACTAGATAATGTTAGAAGAAGAATGTAAGTAATGCCATTGTTTTGTCTAGCTTTGGCTCCTAACTTCTCGGCCGTTTCGGTCCATTCCTCCAAATCCAAAGTACAGGATTTGAATGACTGGCCCTCCAACGTCTGTCGAAGTTGAACAGTCGCCTCCGCATTTCATTGTGGTTAAGTCCTCGAACGATTAGTATCAGTCAGCTGCACGTGTCGCCACGCTTCCACCTCTGACCTATCAACCTGATCATCTTTCAGGGTTCTTACTAGCTTGACGCTATGGGAAATCTCATCTCGAGGGGGGCTTCATGCTTAGATGCTTTCAGCACTTATCCCTTCCGCACATAGCTACCCAGCGATGCCTTTGGCAAGACAACTGGTACACCAGCGGTGCGTCCATCCCGGTCCTCTCGTACTAAGGACAGCTCCTCTCAAATTTCCTGCGCCCACGACGGATAGGGACCGAACTGTCTCACGACGTTCTGAACCCAGCTCGCGTACCGCTTTAATGGGCGAACAGCCCAACCCTTGGGACCGACTACAGCCCCAGGATGCGATGAGCCGACATCGAGGTGCCAAACCTCCCCGTCGATGTGGACTCTTGGGGGAGATAAGCCTGTTATCCCCGGGGTAGCTTTTATCCGTTGAGCGATGGCCCTTCCATGCGGAACCACCGGATCACTAAGCCCGACTTTCGTCCCTGCTCGACTTGTAGGTCTCGCAGTCAAGCTCCCTTGTGCCTTTACACTCTACGAATGATTTCCAACCATTCTGAGGGAACCTTTGGGCGCCTCCGTTACTTTTTAGGAGGCGACCGCCCCAGTCAAACTGCCCACCTGACACTGTCTCCCGCCCCGATCAGGGGCGCGGGTTAGAATTTCAATACAGCCAGGGTAGTATCCCACCGACGCCTCCACCGAAGCTGGCGCTCCGGTTTCTCAGGCTCCTACCTATCCTGTACAAGCTGTACCAAAATTCAATATCAGGCTACAGTAAAGCTCCACGGGGTCTTTCCGTCCTGTCGCGGGTAACCTGCATCTTCACAGGTACTATAATTTCACCGAGTCTCTCGTTGAGACAGTGCCCAGATCGTTACGCCTTTCGTGCGGGTCGGAACTTACCCGACAAGGAATTTCGCTACCTTAGGACCGTTATAGTTACGGCCGCCGTTTACTGGGGCTTCGATTCAGAGCTTCGCTTGCGCTAACCCCTCCTCTTAACCTTCCAGCACCGGGCAGGCGTCAGCCCCTATACTTCGCCTTGCGGCTTCGCAGAGACCTGTGTTTTTGCTAAACAGTCGCCTGGGCCTATTCACTGCGGCTCATCAAGGCTTTAACACCCTAATGAGCACCCCTTCTCCCGAAGTTACGGGGTCATTTTGCCGAGTTCCTTAACGAGAGTTCTCTCGCTCACCTTAGGATTCTCTCCTCGCCTACCTGTGTCGGTTTGCGGTACGGGCACCTAATCCTCGCTAGAGGCTTTTCTTGGCAGTGTGGAATCAAGAACTTCGGTACTATATTTCCCTCGCCGTCACAGCTCAGCCGTATGCAAGCGGGATTTGCCTCACTTGCAGCCTAACTGCTTGGACGCGCTAATCCAACAGCGCGCTTACCCTATCCTCCTGCGTCCCCCCATCACTCAAACGGATTTTGGTGGTACAGGAATATCAACCTGTTGTCCATCGCCTACGCTTTTCAGCCTCGGCTTAGGTCCCGACTAACCCTGAGCGGACGAGCCTTCCTCAGGAAACCTTAGGCATTCGGTGGATGGGATTCTCACCCATCTTTCGCTACTCATACCGGCATTCTCACTTCTAAGCGCTCCACCAGTCCTTACGGTCTAGCTTCAACGCCCTTAGAACGCTCTCCTACCACGGACACCTAATGGTGTCCATCCACAGCTTCGGTGATACGTTTAGCCCCGGTACATTTTCGGCGCGGAGTCACTCGACCAGTGAGCTATTACGCACTCTTTAAATGGTGGCTGCTTCTAAGCCAACATCCTGGTTGTCTAAGCAACTCCACATCCTTTTCCACTTAACGTATACTTTGGGACCTTAGCTGGTGGTCTGGGCTGTTTCCCTCTTGACTACGGATCTTATCACTCGCAGTCTGACTCCCATGGATAAGTCTTTGGCATTCGGAGTTTGTCTGAATTCGGTAACCCGATGAGGGCCCCTAGTCCAAACAGTGCTCTACCTCCAAGACTCTTACTACATGAGGCTAGCCCTAAAGCTATTTCGGAGAGAACCAGCTATCTCCAAGTTCGATTGGAATTTCTCCGCTACCCACACCTCATCCCCGCACTTTTCAACGTGCGTGGGTTCGGTCCTCCATTCAGTGTTACCTGAACTTCAACCTGGACATGGGTAGATCACCTGGTTTCGGGTCTACGACCACATACTCATTCGCCCTATTCAGACTCGCTTTCGCTGCGGCTCCGTCTTATCAACTTAACCTTGCATGTAATCGTAACTCGCCGGTTCATTCTACAAAAGGCACGCCATCACCCGTAAATGGGCTCTGACTACTTGTAGGCACACGGTTTCAGGAACTATTTCACTCCCCTTCCGGGGTGCTTTTCACCTTTCCCTCACGGTACTGGTTCACTATCGGTCACTAGGGAGTATTTAGCCTTGGGAGATGGTCCTCCCTGCTTCCGACGGGATTTCTCGTGTCCCGCCGTACTCAGGATCCACTCTGGAGGGAACGAAGTTTCAACTACAGGGCTTTTACCTTCTATGGCCGGCCTTTCCAGACCTGTTCACTTACCTCGCTCCTTTGTAACTCCGTGTAGAGTGTCCTACAACCCCAAGAGGCAAGCCTCTTGGTTTGGGCTAATCCCGTTTCGCTCGCCGCTACTCAGGGAATCGCGTTTGCTTTCTCTTCCTCCGGGTACTTAGATGTTTCAGTTCCCCGGGTCTGCCTTCAATACCCTATGTATTCAGGTAAAGATATCATCCCATTACGGATGATGGGTTCCCCCATTCGGAAATCTCCGGATCAAAGCTTACTTACAGCTCCCCGAAGCATATCGGTGTTAGTACCGTCCTTCATCGGCTCCTAGTGCCAAGGCATTCACCGTGCGCCCTTTCTAACTTAACCANGGACCGTTATAGTTACGGCCGCCGTTTACTGGGGCTTCGATTCAGAGCTTCGCTTGCGCTAACCCCTCCTCTTAACCTTCCAGCACCGGGCAGGCGTCAGCCCCTATACTTCGCCTTGCGGCTTCGCAGAGACCTGTGTTTTTGCTAAACAGTCGCCTGGGCCTATTCACTGCGGCTCATCAAGGCTTTAACACCCTAATGAGCACCCCTTCTCCCGAAGTTACGGGGTCATTTTGCCGAGTTCCTTAACGAGAGTTCTCTCGCTCACCTTAGGATTCTCTCCTCGCCTACCTGTGTCGGTTTGCGGTACGGGCACCTAATCCTCGCTAGAGGCTTTTCTTGGCAGTGTGGAATCAAGAACTTCGGTACTATATTTCCCTCGCCGTCACAGCTCAGCCGTATGCAAGCGGGATTTGCCTCACTTGCAGCCTAACTGCTTGGACGCGCTAATCCAACAGCGCGCTTACCCTATCCTCCTGCGTCCCCCCATCACTCAAACGGATTTTGGTGGTACAGGAATATCAACCTGTTGTCCATCGCCTACGCTTTTCAGCCTCGGCTTAGGTCCCGACTAACCCTGAGCGGACGAGCCTTCCTCAGGAAACCTTAGGCATTCGGTGGATGGGATTCTCACCCATCTTTCGCTACTCATACCGGCATTCTCACTTCTAAGCGCTCCACCAGTCCTTACGGTCTAGCTTCAACGCCCTTAGAACGCTCTCCTACCACGGACACCTAATGGTGTCCATCCACAGCTTCGGTGATACGTTTAGCCCCGGTACATTTTCGGCGCGGAGTCACTCGACCAGTGAGCTATTACGCACTCTTTAAATGGTGGCTGCTTCTAAGCCAACATCCTGGTTGTCTAAGCAACTCCACATCCTTTTCCACTTAACGTATACTTTGGGACCTTAGCTGGTGGTCTGGGCTGTTTCCCTCTTGACTACGGATCTTATCACTCGCAGTCTGACTCCCATGGATAAGTCTTTGGCATTCGGAGTTTGTCTGAATTCGGTAACCCGATGAGGGCCCCTAGTCCAAACAGTGCTCTACCTCCAAGACTCTTACTACATGAGGCTAGCCCTAAAGCTATTTCGGAGAGAACCAGCTATCTCCAAGTTCGATTGGAATTTCTCCGCTACCCACACCTCATCCCCGCACTTTTCAACGTGCGTGGGTTCGGTCCTCCATTCAGTGTTACCTGAACTTCAACCTGGACATGGGTAGATCACCTGGTTTCGGGTCTACGACCACATACTCATTCGCCCTATTCAGACTCGCTTTCGCTGCGGCTCCGTCTTATCAACTTAACCTTGCATGTAATCGTAACTCGCCGGTTCATTCTACAAAAGGCACGCCATCACCCGTTAATGGGCTCTGACTACTTGTAGGCACACGGTTTCAGGAACTATTTCACTCCCCTTCCGGGGTGCTTTTCACCTTTCCCTCACGGTACTGGTTCACTATCGGTCACTAGGGAGTATTTAGCCTTGGGAGATGGTCCTCCCTGCTTCCGACGGGATTTCTCGTGTCCCGCCGTACTCAGGATCCACTCTGGAGGGAACGAAGTTTCAACTACAGGGCTTTTACCTTCTATGGCCGGCCTTTCCAGACCTGTTCACTTACCTCGCTCCTTTGTAACTCCGTGTAGAGTGTCCTACAACCCCAAGAGGCAAGCCTCTTGGTTTGGGCTAATCCCGTTTCGCTCGCCGCTACTCAGGGAATCGCGTTTGCTTTCTCTTCCTCCGGGTACTTAGATGTTTCAGTTCCCCGGGTCTGCCTTCAATACCCTATGTATTCAGGTAAAGATATCATCCCATTACGGATGATGGGTTCCCCCATTCGGAAATCTCCGGATCAAAGCTTACTTACAGCTCCCCGAAGCATATCGGTGTTAGTACCGTCCTTCATCGGCTCCTAGTGCCAAGGCATTCACCGTGCGCCCTTTCTAACTTAACCAATGTTTATGGTTATTGCTCTTACTTAAAATAAATAAGAGAGAAAAAACTAAGATGGCGATTACTTGGTAATCTTCTTCTATTGCATTATCTAGTTTTCAAGGAACAAGTTATAATGAGAGATTGCTCTCTCAAAACTGAACGAACAAATAAAGACGTCTTTTAATGAAGATAACTTCATTTCATCCTTAGAAAGGAGGTGATCCAGCCGCACCTTCCGATACGGCTACCTTGTTACGACTTCACCCCAATCATCTGTCCCACCTTAGGCGGCTGGCTCCAAAAGGTTACCCCACCGAC